>DDKB01000009.1 GCA_002339675.1 Stutzerimonas stutzeri | reverse complement strand
AGGCGGCTTTTTCAGACCTTCCTTAAGTGAAGTTCCCGAGCATTGGGAGGTATTGCCTCTCAAACATTTTGCCGAAGTCGATAACAGTGGCTGTTACGGCGTAGAGCCGGCTGATGGCGATCATATAAGGCCAGTGGCCACAACAGCTCAGATTGACTCAGAAGGAAGGTTCGATGTCGGGCGCATGTCGGATCGTGGCTTTTCATCGCAGGAATTAGCTCGCTACGAGTGTTCGCCGGGCGATGTTTTGGTAGTGAAGTCTAGTGGCTCTGCTGAAAACATCATCTCTGGGAAAGCCGGGCTTGTTCGGGAAGATACTCCGGCCTTTGTGTTCAGTAATTTTTTGATGAGGCTAAGACATCGCAAGGGTATTTGTCTGCCTTCGTTCCTTTATTCACTATTGATTTCGCATCTCACAAGAGAGCGAATCAAACAAATGTGCTCGACAACCACCTATCCGAACCTGCAAGTCGGCCTCTATACATCGGCAAAATTGCCATGTCCGCCACTGTCTGAACAAACCCAAATCGCCCGTTTCCTTGATCACGAAACCGCCCGCATCGACGCGCTGATCGAAGAGCAGCAGCGCCTGATCGAACTGCTCAAGGAAAAGCGCCAGGCCGTGATCTCCCACGCCGTCACCAAAGGCCTCGACCCGACGATGCCGATGAAAGACTCCGGCGTGGAGTGGCTAGGCGAGGTTCCGGCGCATTGGTCCTTTAAGCAAAGCAAATATTTATTTGAGTTCGTAACCAGTGGCTCGCGAGGCTGGGCTGAATATTATTCCGATGATGGCGATCTTTTCTTTCGGATTACCAATCTGACTCGAGATTCCATCGAGCCTAAACTGGTTTCGCTTCAATATGTAATGCCTCCGGCAAGTGCAGAGGGTGAGCGTTCGAGGGTAAAGTCTGGCGATATTTTAATATCTATAACTGCGGATCTTGGTTCAGTTTGCGTTGCGAGCGATGAAGTTGCGGGCAGTTATGTAAGTCAGCATGTGGCCCTTGCGCGTCCAATTAGGAAGGCTGTTTTTAGTCGATGGCTCGCTTACTTCGTGTTGTCCGCCACGTGCAAAGATCAGTTGGTTGGCGCGGGTTACGGCGGTACAAAAGTTCAGCTCAGTCTGGATGACATCCGATCATTTTGGGTTTCAATGCCGCCATACGATGAGCAAGTGTCGCTCGCTGCTTTTCTTGATAAAGAAATTCAAGCTTTTGACAGGCTGATAACGGAAGCTGCCATTGGCGTCGAGCTTTTATCAGAGCGCCGCTCCGCCCTAATCTCCGCCGCCGTCACCGGCAAAATCGACGTGCGCGGCTGGCAGCCACCGGTCAGCACCCAAGCCCCCGAATCAGCCGTAGCAGAGGCCGTATAAATGGCGGACAGCAAGGAAGCTCAGTTCCAGCAGGACATCATCGCCGCCATGGTCGCCCAGGGTTGGCTGACCGGCCCGGCCAGCGGCTATGACCGGCGCACGGCGCTGTATACCGAGGACTTTCTCGGCTACTTCAAGGACGCCTGGCCGGAGCGTTGGGACAAGTTCGCCAAGGCCAACCCGAACAACCCGGAAGCGGTGCTGGTGCAGAAGCTGGTGCGTGAGCTGGAGCAGGACGGCACCCTCGATGTGCTGCGCCACGGCTTCAAGCTGCCGGGCGTGAAGATTGAAGTCTGCAGCTTCAAGCCCGACCACGGCATGAACCCGGACACGCTCAAACGCTACCAGTGCAACCGCCTGCGCGTGGTGCCGGAGGTGTCTTACTCGCCGCATTACCGTGAAGGTGCTGATTCTTCACAAAGCTATAACCCCCGCCTGGACCTGGTGCTGTTCGTTAACGGCATCCCCGTCGCCACGCTGGAGCTGAAAAGCGAGTTCAAGCAGAGCGTGGAAAACGCCAAGCGCCAGTACCGCTACGACCGTCCGGTAAAAGACCCGCTAACGCGCAAGCCCGAGCCGCTGCTGACCTTCAAACGCGGCGCGCTGGTGCACTTTGCCGTGAGCCAGGATGAGGTGGCGATGACCACCCAACTGGCCGGCAAGGAAACCTTCTTCCTGCCGTTCAACCTCGGCAGCCTAGACGGCGGTGCCGGCAACCCACCGGCGCCGGATGACAGCCAGTACGCCACCGGCTACCTGTGGCAGCGCCTGTTCCAGCCGGATGCCTGGCTCAAGGTGCTGGGTCGCTTCCTGCACCTGCAAAAGAGCGTGAAGGAAGATGCCGACGGCAAGCGCGTCACCAAGGAATCCCTGATCTTCCCGCGCTACCACCAGTGGGAAGTGGTGAACAAGCTGATCGAGACCACCCGCGCCGAAGGGCCGGGCAAGCGTTACCTGATCCAGCACAGCGCCGGCTCGGGAAAGTCCAACTCGATTGCCTGGACGGCGCATCAGCTGGCCTCGCTCTATGATGCCGAGGGCCAGCGCCTATTCAATTCGGTGATCGTCATTACCGACCGCACCGTGCTGGACAAGCAACTGCAGGACACCATCTACCAGTTCGAGCACGCCCAGGGCGTGGTCAAGTGCATCACCCGCGATATCGGCAACCAGAGCAAATCCGAGCAACTGGCCGAGGCGCTGGCCGAGCAGACCCGCATTATCATCGTCACCATCCAGACCTTCCCGGCGCTGTTCGATGCGCTGGACAAGTACCCCAAGCTGGCCAGCGGACGCTATGCGGTGATCGCCGACGAGGCGCACTCCTCGCAGACCGGCTCATCAGCCAGCAAGCTCAAGCAGATTCTCGGCAGCGATGCGCCGGATGCTGAAGAGATCAGCGCCGAGGAGTTGCTGGACGCAGCCGTGGCCGCCCGCGCGCCCAACGAGCGCATCAGCTACTACGCCTTTACCGCCACACCCAAGGCCAAGACCCTGGAGCTGTTCGGTCGCCCGGCCAATCCGGCGCTGTCTGCGAGTGCCGACAACAAACCCGAGGCCTTCCACCTGTACTCCATGCGCCAGGCCATCGAAGAGGGCTTCATCCTCGACGTGTTGCAGAACTACACCACCTACAGCACCGCCTGGAAGATCGCCCACCCGGACGGCGACGACGAGGAAGTGGACTCGAAGAAGGCGCGGCAGAAGCTCGCCCGCTGGGTGCGCCTGCACCCGTACAACATCAGCCAGAAGGTTGAGGTGATCGTCGAGCACTTCCGCGCGAATATCCGGCACCTGCTGGGCGGCCAGGCCAAGGCCATGGTGGTTACCAGCAGCCGGCAGGAAGCGGTGCGTTACCAGCTGGCAGTGCAGGCCTATGTGAAGCAGATGGGCTACAACGATGTGCATCCGCTGGTGGCCTTCTCCGGCAGTGTGCTGCCGGATGAGGTGATCCCCGAAGAGGTGACGGAAAGCAGCAGCCTGCTTAACCCCGGTCTGAACGGTCGTGACCTGGCTGAGGGCTTCGACACCCAGGACTTCAACGTGATGATCGCCGCCAACAAGTACCAGACTGGCTTCGATCAGCCCAAGCTGTGCGCCATGTACGTGGACAAGAAGCTGCAGGGCGTAGATTGCGTGCAAACCCTGTCGCGCCTGAACCGCACCTTTGGCGACAGCAAACCGACCTTCATTCTCGACTTTTTCAACGATCCCCAGGACATTCTCGACGCCTTCCTGCCGTACTACACCAAGGCCGAGCTGACCGACGTGACCGACCCGCAGCTCATCTACGACCTGCAGAAGAAGCTGGATGCCGAGGGTATTTACCACTGGGAAGAGGTGACCGCGTTCGCGCTGGCCTTCTTCGACCCCAAGGCCGCCGCCAGCAAGCTCAGCTACTACTGCGCGCCGGCCAAGGAACGCTTCGCCAAGCGCTACAAGCTGGCCCAGGAATCACGCCAGCATGCGCTGGACTTCAAACGTACCGCCGAACAGAACGGCGACAGCGCAGGCGTGAAGAAGGCTGAGGCGGCACTCAAGGAAGCCGGCGAGCAGGTGGATCAGCTCGACCTGTTCAAGAAGAACCTGCAGAGCTTCGTGCGCCTGTACGAGTTCCTCTCGCAGATCATTCCGTATGAGGATCGTGAGCTGGAGCAGCTGTGCGTGTACGCCAAGCACCTGTATCCGCTGCTGCGCGTGGATCGCCTCGATCAGACAGACGTGGACGTGGGCGAGCTGCAACTGACCCACTACCGCCTGACCAAGCGCGCCGAGCAACAACTGAGGCTGAGTGAGGAGGGCGGTGACTATGGCCTCGATCCAGCCACGGGACTGGGCAGCGGCAAACCCCATGACCCGGAGAAGAAGCGGCTATCGGAAATCATCGAGGCGCTGAACGATATCTTCGGTGCCGAGGTGAGTGACGACGATCAGCTGCAATTCCTCACCGGCATCGCCAATCGCATCAGCCGCCAAGAAGACGTGATGGCCCAGGTGAACAACCACTCGGTGGAGCAAGTGATGCACGGCCTGTTCCCCAAGCGCGTGCTGGACACCGTGCTGGACGCCATGACCGACCACGAGAAGCTATCGCTGGAAGTGCTGGATAACGAGACCAAGAGCCGTGCGTTTGCGCTGGTAATTTTGAAGATGCTGACGCAGCAGGCGGGCCTTTCACCACGGATTGATTGACGCAGGTATGAGCAAGGAGAGCGCATGAGCCGTATAGAGCAGCATATCGTAAGGGCGTGGGCCAGCAGGTTAGCTGCAACGATAGTCAACGAGGTAATAAGTGACCTGGAGAGCATGGACGCGATGCTTTCCGGGGATTCTGGGCTCGCCAATGTCTGGGAGGAGATTTGTGCGCAAGTCCAGAAAGAAGAATCTTATCAGTGGGCGGTGTACGAAGACGTTATCGAAAGCTTGTTGTATGCCTGCTTAGAAGAACTGGATAGAGATGCTCAACTGGCGCTGTGGACGGCTACTGACGCAGGCTGGGACTATATCTATGACCACCATGCGGATTCGGACGGTAGCGCAAGCGTGCCGCTCAGTACGGATGACATCGTGTGCAAGCTAGCAAGTGATGTGTTGTCGGCCGCTGCGGATTATGAGAGCCCGAGCCTCTACCGCTTTAAATGGGGGGAGGATGATCCTCAGTGTGACGAGGACGACGACGAATATGGCGACGAGAGCGACAAGAATGATTTAGATGGGCCTGTAGTCTTCTCTATACATCGCCAGCAAATCGAGGCCTTCGATTTGGAGAGCTCCCTTAGCTTTCTCCGAACGCTGGTGCCTGTTAACGATCCCCAGCTTGTATGGAGCTTCAAGGGCTTTTTGTCCTTGGTGATCGCGGGATATGACGATGATTCACGCGAGCTTTATGCGATCCCCGAAGTTTGCCGCTACCTGCACGGCATCGACCAGGAGTGGCCGTTCTGGTTCTTCTTTCTCACCCCAGGAGATGGGTCTGTAAAGTTAGTGGGAATGTGTCTGGCATCTGCTATCACGGTTACTCCCGGTAAGGCTTACATCCCGCCGGAGAAGCTGCAGAGGTTCATGGAGCGCGGCTTTGGTGCGGTCAATCGCATCTTTGACCATTACTCGTTTCCCGAATCGGAAAACGAAGCGATAACGGAAGCCGTATCGCAGGTTTTCATTGTTTGAAAATTTTTGAATCCATCGGCCAGCTGGTTCCATAGGGAGGAGTATCAGCCGGGTCGCGTAGTTCGGTTGTCCTACCATGGCGCGGGCCGGCATGGGCACCGCGATGGTAGTAACGAGACATCTTTGCTGGGCTTTCCGTCGTCCCTATGACCGGCTGATCCAAGCCGGACTTCGCCGGATCGTTTCAGCCACTAGCTCAGGAGCAGTGCCGGCCTGCTCGATTAGGTCGTGTGGTTCCAGATATCCGCTGTCTAGTAGCTCGGCAGGCTGAACGCCCAGCAGCCGTGCAACACGGAACAGCCATGCATCTGACGGCAAGGGAAGCGCTGCTGGCGCCGCAAGAGTTCCGGCCAGAGCCTTGATGACCTCCTCCTCGGTAAGGGGGCGTTCGAAGCCGGGTACGGGCACTACCGCCATCAGCTTGTCACCGTAGCGCATGTGCGCTTCGCCTTTGATGATCGCAGTTTTCTGGTCGCCGGTTCGCTGGGTTACACAGCCATCGACCACCATCAAGTGCAGCCAGACGCGGTCCGCGCGCGGACCATTGGTAGTCGTCAGTCCGATCGATTCGTTTTCCTGAAAACTGCTTGATGCTGTACTGACGAAACTGACAAAAGCTGGTTCTGTCGGTTTTGTCGGTGTGCCCTCAGTGTATTTCTGGACCTTGTTAAGCCACCTGCCCATCGTTGGAGACCTCCTCTACCCAACGGTACGTTTTGGTTGGTCGGCCACCCATTGGTGAGGGGTCCATCACCTGCTCCGTCAGATGTCCATAATCGACCAGCACCTCAAGCGCACTCGCGACCTCCTCAGGAGTAGAGAGCCCGCTCCAGCTCCGGCGCTGAATCTCTCGAGCCTTCACAGGATTGGGCAACTTTGCTTTGCGTTTCAAAATCAGCCGGGCGCCTTCGATGCCTCCATGCGTCGCGGCGCTGTACAGACGGTTTGCGTGACCGCGTAAGTAATCGCCCCAGTCAAGGGCGCGACCTGTTGCGACAACTCCGACCGCTTCGGTGCCGCCGTCCAGAAGCTCGAACAGCAGAGCAAGACCAGCAACAGTCTTGGGCATCTTGAGCAAGTGACTCTGCATCGCCGCAGGCATTTCATCGCCCCGAGCGTCGATTTGGATCTCCTCCATCCATTCGATGTACATGGCCTGCGCTTCGGGTGTGAATCGCAGGCAGGCCGGCTCATCCCCGTTGCCTGGCAGCTCCAGGGCGTGCAAGCGATCAAAGGTGTTGAAGTAGCGGGTACGAGCGCACGTGTCGGGCGCTCGGTCGATCCATCGCCACGACTTGACCGGGTCAGGCCAGATGGCGAGCTGCAGTCGCTGGATCAGACCATCATCAGCGATTCCTCGCAGGGCACCCCGCACGAGGGGCGCGATACGGCTGGGTTGAATACCGCCGATAACCGACAGTGTGCAATTCTCGATACGGACAGTCCCACGTCCGATGCGGTCATAAGTGAAACTACTGTTGCCGTTAAATGCCTCCAGGAAGAATGCGCGATCCGATTGGCGGTCCTCTTGCATCAACAGACTTATCCAACCCGACAGCTCGTCACGCACCATCAAAAGCCCATTCGGGTTCTCGCGCATCCGCTCGCCCAGCGCCTCGACCGAAGCATCATTCACAATAATCCGCTCTAACGACGGCTCCTCGTCGCTGCCTTCCGTGGATGCCAACGACATGATGGCTTCCTCTCTTTGGCCTTTCTGCATCAGCTTTCTAGCAGTTGTTTTGGCGAGACTGATCTCAATTTCGTTTACTTCGACTTCAGCCTTGTACTGCTTCGCGCGTTCCTTCCATTCGACCGCCGCGCGAGCCTCGATGCTATTGAGGGGACGCAGCATTTCAGCCATCGATGGCGATTTCATTGTGCTCGGCCCACCGATGAGAGCTCCCCATGCGGTCGGGGTCACGGTCCAGTCATCGTGCTGCTTTGGGCGTATCAGGGCCTTGCGGCCCAGCACTGCAGAAAGGGCACAAATGGCTACTACGGCAGCGTAATCGGGTGCCGACTGCATTCGTTGCGATACGTCCAGCACATAAGAGCGAATCGATTCCGGCAGCATCTCCGGCTCAATCGACGGTACGGGGGGGAGCGCATCGGGCAAAGGCCGGGGAGTCACGTGCTGTTCGAGCTCGGGCCAATGAGAGGCGTAGAGATCCTTGTTCATCCGCGCACCCCCAACATTTCCAGGCGGCGGCGTGCAGTTTCTAAACGACTTAGATCGGAAGGCGACAGGTTCACACCTTGGGCGAGCAGCGACAGACCGAGAGCGACGATGTGCTGCTCATGCTCAATGGCGGCACGGCTCGGGCTCCGACGGGTTGAATGCTGCTTGCTGCCCGGGTACAGGTCGGCGACGTTCAAGCCGATGGCGGCCAATACGTTAGTGGTTCTCTCGCCACCGAAGTCATGCAGCAGGACGCGTCCATTATCGAGTTCACGAATGGACAGGCTCGGCGTCTTGTCCGCACGGGTAGGGCAGCGGGCCATCCATTTGCGCTTTCCAGTGGCCTTAACGCCGGCTAGGCGAGGGAGTACCACATCGATCGGAGAGGGCATTAATGCAAGCCCTCCGGAGCTTCGTGAATCGTTAGGAAAGTTGCGTCGATTAACTGAATCAGGGTGCGGCGGCTCAACCCTTTGATATGCATTACTGTCGCCAGGCTCAGAAGGGTAGCCATTACAACGACCTCGATCGGAGCGCTGCTCGCACGTGCATGAGCAACAATCAAAGGGAAGATCCGGTCAAGAATGAACGCCTCATGATCCGCGACGTGGTGTTCGGTAGAGACGTTCAAGCGCGAACCTCCACTAGCCAACACAGAGCGATCAATATCAGCGGGGGGATCAGGCTCAGGATGTATCCGTACATGTCCAGCAACGTGATGAAGCTATGAGAGCTAACTTTCGACAGAGGACCTATTGCGTCGGGGCGGGTCGACTTTTTCACGCGCGGCCCTCCATGCGGTCGGCGACCCACTGGTCGATCTGATCGCTGGGCCAGCCAACGGCGCGGGTACCAATCTTACGAGCCTGGGGAAACTCCCCGCGCTTCATCAATTCGTAGATCCAGGCGCGGCCAAAGCCGGTGGCGTCCATTACCTGCTGTAAGCGGTAGATACGGCGTTCGGGGCGGGAGAAGCGGTGGGGCGGGGTAGCGGTGGTGGCAGACATAGCCAGACCTCCTTTGCGCTCGCTGGCGCTGTGGGTTTGGCTACGTCATTATGTGTAGAGAAATTGAAGAGAGAATCTTTATCCAATTTCTCTACAGTCCAGCCAGCCAGATCACGGCTATTCTTTCGGTGATCTCCGTCCCTTTTTCAGGTTGTTCGCTAGATGGCGCTCCGCTATGGGCTGGTAGAAAGACAGCTGTTCTTGAAGAAGTCTGTTTTCTTTTTGCAGCTCATAAATCTTCAACCAAAGTCGAGAAACTTCTTGGTGCGCATCACTCAGAGTTAGGGGCACGGCATGACAAAATGCCTCTAATTTGAGCGCAGGTAGCACAGCGTTCATATAGCCGACAGAGGGTGCGGCAGGCAGGTCGGCAAGCGACTGCGCCCATCCCGACCTTTCTTTGACCGATAGGCCTCTTGCCCATCCAGCCAAGACTTCAATTCGATAAAGACCGTCCTCTACAGGCAGAGTGCCTGTTTTGGCTGCGTTGGAAATACGATTTCTCCAGCGGTCTATTGCTGAGCGCGAAGTGTCACCGGGACGCATATCTCGTTGAGCGAACAAGGTGGCAGCCGAATTAAGGGATAATCGGTCACCAAGCGTATATTGCATTTTTTATTCACGCTCCTGAATCGCCTTGGGTTTTTTGCTGAGGCCGTTTCGTTTAAGTCAGGCCGCTATGGCCTGATCTGTCTGTTGCTAATAGGAGTTTGCCTCAGCCTCCGTAGGCGGGGTATACCCGAGTGACCTCAGCTGGAGCTCATTTTTGTACCGGTGCGGCCAGGTAGGTGGCCAGTTCCACGGCCTCGCGGCAGCTCGACCTTGCTGCCGACCGAAGGCTCAACTCCAGCTTCGGCCAGTCGCTTGCTATAGCGGATCGATACATACTGGCTGCCACGGTCGCAGTGATGGATTAGGCCGTGGCTGACGTGCATACAGGGTTTGCTCCTGGGCATCCAGTACCAAGTCAGCTTCATGCTGGTACAAACTCGCCAGCCGACGATACGGCGCGCAAAGACCTCAATCACGAACGCCACACAACCATCCCCGCCAGGTCGAAACGTAGGTGAAGTCCAATTCCCACTGCTGATTGGGGCGCTCGGCACGGAACTGCCGATCTTTCTAGCAATACCTATGGCCGCCCACTCGGACGGATAGTCATTCAGGTGCGCCAGACCCATGCGCACGGAACGTTCGCGGACTTCCGGGAGTAGGTCGTCGTCTTTTCATAGCCTCATCTTCTCCAAGAGTTGAGGCTCTACGATAGCCGGGGCGATTCACTTCCTGTTACATGGCGATTTCACGCACGCTGGAGTTTCCCTGAAAGAAATTGGATGCTGGAGGGCACCTCCGCCTCGATACGATTAGATCACGTCCCTGAACGCCTCGCGAAAGCCCATCCAAAGTAATAACCAGCTATCGGTAGAAGAAGTGCGGCCTTTCAGGGCGGTGCGACGGAAAACGAAGCGCCATTGCTCAGGATGGTCACTGCTGTCAGTTCTGATGATCCTAATACGTACCGGCTTCGAATCTCCCCAGGGGGTTCGCCATCCTTCTTGTCCTGGAGCGGCGATTTCTATCTGCAGCACCGGCGCCGAGCGCAGTTGACGCAGGTGGCCGAGACGGTTGTCCTGTTGGCGAGCTGCTTGGGTCTTCTGTAGAAAATCTGAAATTTCGCATGGTTCAATAGGCCTTACGGCCTCGCGTAGGCCGAGCTCGCGGACTCTCAATTCCTCATGTGCCAGCATGCTTTTCGCATCCAGTTCATCCAGTTCCTTTTGTGCGAACCACCACGGCTTTCGCTTCTCGTATGGATTTAGCGTCTGCCAGCACGAAAAGGCTGATCTGCAGCGCTCGTCTAGCTCGCGGTAACCTCTGACCGTGAACTCCACCGCAAAGCCAGACGCATCGGATAACCGCACCCGGAATTGGATGGCTTCCCGCCCCGTGTTCATCGGCGCGCTGTTTTCATTGCCGCGTGGCCGAAAAGTTTCCATCCAACGGATCCTCTCCTGGCGCAGTCGTAGCCGGTTGCTGTAGAGAAACTGTCCCAGCTCAATCGCTTGCCTACGAACCAGAACAAGCTCGCGCGTTTCAAGGCCTGCCGCTGTAAGGTGCTCTTCCAGGCACCAACTGCCGTAGTTCAGACGAAGCTCTGAAAACTGAATGCCTGCGCCCGCCGCCTGGGCCAGCATGTGTTTTGCCCATGCGGTACTCATCTCACCCACAAGCGAGACCTCTAACGGCATGGCGCCGCATGGAGCGTCAGATTCATGCCCGTCACAAGATGAAAAGCTAAAACAGCCCGTGGCCGACAGCGCCTTGACCAGAAGCGCTACGTGCGGGTCGAGTACGGATGTCGGTACCTTTATTCCATGCAGTCTGCGCCTGAAATAGTAGGGAGCCTCCATGTCGGAGAGATACGATGTCTGCCGCTGAACATGTTCATGGTCGAATAGCGTCGATGCCTGGCTGTCCGTAAGGATCTGGTCTCCGTGGATGAGTTTGAAAGGGCGTAATGGATCGTCGGTCCTGCTCAATCCATCCAGACCAATCCGGCTTAACGTGATCGCAAGAAATAAGGCATCGGAGGGGTAGGTCCGCCTAAACCCGGGCTCGCTGCCGTGAAGGCACGCATTGTCAGTCAGGAAAATATCTTTGCCGATCAAATCAACTAGAAAGCCTCGGGCGAGAAGCGCGGATGAAAGCGTGACAGGATGGGAAAACAGTTGGGCGGTCAACTTAGTCACGAAGGAGTTCTGCTATTAAATGAGGGGCATAAGCTTCCGAATCGTATCGATCAGCTGCACTGTGGGTTTTCTATGAAAGGTATGTACGTGATGATCCACTTAACCGCCTTAGCCTAATTGCTTCGCCCGAATTATCTTTCTTGCTTGAGCCAGGCTGACTAGCCACGCCGTTAGTTCGGCGTAGTTAACGTCATCAATGGAAGTGATTTCCTTGCGGATGGCCTCCAGACTGCCGCTCAGGGGCGTGATAGTTTCTGCGTCCAAAGGACGGCTAAGCCCGGTTCGTGCGAGCAGGGAAATTGGCTCTAGAACGGCGTCGAACGCGTCTTGCTGCACAAGTAGCCGTGACAAACTATTAAGCTGCTGTCGAATGTGTTCGGGTGTCTCGCCTGAACTCAGAAAGCCGGCCAAGTTGAGGATGCGCTTGCCGGTGCGCTTAGTACCGCTGGACTCCTGAAGCAGCGACTCCAGAAGTTCTTTTATAATTCTGTCCACCTAAGACCTCCTATATTCCAGGTACCGGCTGAATGCTGCCACAGCGTCGCGTCAACTTGTGTCGTGGTTCGATGGTGTCCCACTAGGCGGAACGTGCGTGAAGGGCATTGAGATTGACTGAGTCCAGGTGCGTAGCCTGATGCGTGAACCGGCTCCCGTTTGCGAGCTGCAGAAACTTACAGGTACAAGCACTCAACCGTTGACCCTGCCAGCCAGCGGCGGCGGTCGGTACCCACAAGGCGCGCTGCCGCAAGTTGATCGATGACGACTCGAGCATCCGCTTCAATGACCTGGTGCCCATCGGCGGTGGAGTTCAGGCTGAGGAAAAGACCGTGGCGGCGATGGTGTTTAGTATCTACAACGCCTCGCGCCGGGCGGTGGACAACCCCTGCATGTCCCAGCGTCAGCTCACCTGGTTGGCCAAGCAGTTCGGGATCGAGAAGGACGATACCCTGATCGTGCTGGTTCGCCGCGGCGAAAAGGACGAGGCCGAGACGCAGCGCCGCAAGATCAGCAGGCTGCAGCAGTTGGTCCGCTCTCCGATCGTAGAGGACAACCACTTCGTCGAGTGCTGAGGATGCGCACCCTGGCGCGCGGCAGGTCGGCCTACTGCGCGCCAATGGCGGGCCACTCTTAGACTGCCGTACGACACAAGATGACGCACCTTGGGCGCATGCTGCAATTCTCAAAAGGGAATGAGAAAGCACCATGCTGAAACGCCGTCCAGAAGCACGTATTTCGTCTCATGGTCCGCATAGCGACGATACGTGCGAGCTATCTATTAAATGGGCCTACATGATGCTGTTAGATCTCGGTGGGCACCGAAACTTCATACAGCGGCATGGTTTCAACGAAGATAGCGTGGCGGCAGAGCTAGGTCTTCAGGATCTTATTGACGAAGACGACTTTGATACCGGCATGGCGCTGCGCCGACTTCGAAAGGAGCGCAAGGCGTTCGATCAAGCCTATCCGGTTGTGAGTTATCCAGATCGCCTGGTACGGAACCTGAAAGCTCTCGCAAGCCTGATCGGGCTCGATGATATCGATCAGCGTCTACTTGGCTTTTGCGTGATGCTGCATAGCGACCCCATTTTAAGCGATGCCGCAGACTTAGTCGGCGCGCTCGGCTTCAACCGCATGCTCAAAAGCCTGTCTGTGCTTCTCGACGTTTCGCAGAAACGTCTGCAGCCTTATCTGACCAAGGATGGCCGCCTGATGCGTTCGGGCTTGGTGGAAATCAGCGTTGAGAATGGTATTCACGCCAATCTGTCGCATCGGCTTGCCATTAGCAGTCCCGAATTCCTGGGTGCATTGCGCTTTAGCACGGGCACTGCTACTGAGCTGTTTAAACATGCCTTTCGACCTGCTCCGCCAGCCGAGCTCGAAGAAAACGACTTTCCACATGCCGGCACTTCGCTGGCCGTCGCCACGCGGTACCTCACCAAGGCTCTGCTGTCCCGCCGCAGCGGGGTGAACATTTTGCTTTACGGCCCGCCGGGTACTGGCAAGACGCAGCTAAGCCGGCTGCTAGCTGAAGCGATGGGCGCTACCTTGTATGAGGTCGCATGCAGCGATAGCGATGGTGACCCGATCATGCCCCGGCAACGCCTGAGTGCGCTGCGCTCTGCCATGTGCGTACTGCGGAGCCAGCGCGCGATGGTTGTGCTGGACGAAATCGAAGATATCTTCGAGGCTCAGCCTATCCCGTTTGCCAAATCCAATAAGAGTCAGAAGGGCTGGATCAACCGAGCGCTGGAGGAAAACCCCGCGCCTTGCTTCTGGCTCAGCAACAGCATTGATGCTCTGGATAACGCATACATTCGCCGCTTCGATTTGGTCATCGAGCTGCCAAACCCGCCCCGAGCCCAGCGTGAGCGCATCATTAGAAAAGTCAGCGCAGGTAAACTGAGCAGCGCAATGGTTGAAAACCTCGCTGCGCACCAGGACATGACGCCAGCGGTCGTTGCCAAGGCGCTGCGCATCGGCCAGACCCTGCACCCGCGCAGCGGCAGGGCGCTGGAAGAGACCGTGCGGTTACTCGCAGACGCCACGCTCAAGGCTCAAGGTTTCCGTAGGCTCGATAGTATCGAGTCCAACCCGCTCCCTCAGCTCTACTCAACAGGTCTGATAAACACTGATGTCGATTTGGAAGAGCTGGTCAAAGGCCTGGGCAGCAATGCCGCAGCCCGACTGTGTTTTTATGGCCCGCCTGGCACCGGTAAGTCCGCTTTCGGCTTGTGGCTGGCTCGACAGCTCGATCGGCCCCTGATGGTTCAGCGCGTATCTGATCTGGTGACCCCTTATGTAGGGGAGACGGAAAAGAACCTTGCCCAAGCGTTTGCTAGTGCCGATGCCGAACAAGCCGTCTTGCTGTTCGATGAGGTAGACAGCTTCCTCCAAGACCGCAAGAAAGCGCGGCAGAGCTGGGAGATCACTGCGGTTAACGAGATGCTGACGCAGATGGAGAGCTACCGTGGCCTGTTTATCGCTTCGACCAACCTCATGCACGATCTAGACGAGGCATCGATGCGTCGCTTCGATCTCAAAGTCCATTTCGGCTATTTAAAACCGCGGCAAATCGAAACGTTGTTCGCATCACACTTGGATCTGCAAAAGCTCAAGGATCCGGATGGTTCGGCATTACGAATGCTCCTGGCAGTTAACAATCTCACTGCCGGGGATTTCGCATTGGTAGCGCGGCGATCACGGCTGTTGGCCGAGTGCCGGCTAAAGACCAGCCCCAGCCGGCCGATAGGCTTTGCGCATTGAGAAGCAAGGCTTTTTATGGTGTCAATTTGCCATCATTCAGATAAAACATCATGCTTCGCCTCCGAGCTAATACTCAAAAGGTCGTCCACTTTGCCTTCCGCCTCAACACGCAGCGCATTGAACCGGCAATGGGAGCTGCTGCGGCTTCTCCCCTCAAAAGCGCCAGGCATCACTTGCGCAGAGCTCGTTACCAGGCTTGATTCGGCTGGTTTCAAAGCCAGCAAGCGCACCGTAGAACGGGACCTTAACGATTTATCCCGCCAGTTCCCACTTCAATGTAACGACAAGGGTAGTCCTTATGGATGGCACTGGGCACCGGGCGGCAGTGTGGACCTGCCTGGCATTAGCTTAAGCGAAGCCGTAAGCCTGGTCTTGGTGGAGGAGAGCATCCGTAAGCTTCTCCCGTCGAGCATGATAAAAGCGCTGGAGTCGCGCTTTGGACATGCCAGACGAAAGCTGGAAATACTTGCGAGCGAAACACAGGCAGCACGCTGGCCTGAGAAAGTGGCGAGCGTACATCCGAACATGAATCTAATCTCGCCACAGATACCTGAGGCCGTCATTGAGCGCCTTCATGAAGCACTGCTTACCGAAAGGCAGATACGCTGTAGCTACTACTCTGCGCACAACGACAAGCTTCGAGAATTGACCCTCAACCCTTTGGCAGTTGTTCAGCGTGGTCCGGTGTCGTATCTGATCGGAACCGCCGAGCCCTATGAGGACATACGGCAATACGCCGTGCATCGTTTCCTAGACGTTGAGTTGCTGTCCGTGCCTGCTAATGGCGTCAATGGGTTCAATCTAGATGATTACTTGAAAAGCGATGCGCTGTCCTTCGGCCGGCTGGAGACCGTTCAGCTGGAGGCTCGTGTCACTGATGGATTGGCGCGACTGATCCGCGAAACACCCCTAGGACCAGACATGACCCTCGATCCTCTTGCCGATGGGTTTCAGCTTCGGGTCGATGTACGGGATACATGGCAGCTGCGCTGGTGGATCTTGTCGATGGGAGACGACATTTTGGTGCAGGGTCCTGAATCACTCCGTGACGCAATTGCGCAAAAACTGAACGCAGCAGCCAGTCTGTACGACACATCTCACACGATCAGCCCGTAACGCATGGGGTGGTACGCCTAAGCAAAATTTATTGAAGGGAGAGGTGTCTTTGAGCTTTGGTCAGATTAAAGAAATATCCAAAGGGTATCAAAACAGATTTAAGTGTTTTGAGGAGAAGCATGAGGAGCTCCTGCGCATCTTCAAAGGTACGCCGTTGGGTAAAGACATGGCGGCCTATGAGGAGGCAGTGCAAGAGGCCTACGAGTTGAATGTTCAGGCAGGATGGGTTTCTGATTACGGAGAATTCGATCAGTCGGATTACTTTGATCTGCTTATTAAGCAGGATTACAGACGTAAATCAATCAAGAAACTCAAGGATATCCCCGTTGAGCTAAAGGGGAATTTTCCGGATTTCGATGAAGAAGACTTTGCTGGTTATCTGGCAGAGCTAAGGCAGGACTGCCGGTGTGCATATGATGAAATGGCCGAGGTTGGCGTTGATCTAGAGCACAGCTTGTCCTCATCCCATTTTCTAGAAATGGTTTGGTCTGTTCATGAGGAGATGACCGAACAAGACAGCCTTCAATATAGCGCGCTTGTCGATAATCTTTGTGCTCTCTGGGAAGAGTACGTAGAGCTCGCGAAGAGCCTTTTATGCATGGCACATGATTTTGGCGACCTTGATAAAGATCCCAGTTTGATGCGTGCCCTGCTTTTTGGTGAGTGATATTTGGGATGAAAAGTATGAAGGATTGTTTGGTGTCCGTTTCCGATCACGTTTTTTTCAACGTGGTGACATCTGCGCTTGAGGCTTATAAATTGGCCCACGTTACTGACGATGGACCCTGTTCTCAGGTGGAGACCTTCGGGCATCTATGGGGATACGCTACAAAAGACGCGCTGGGACTGGCTACTGTATATCGTCTGGTTTGGTCGGACACTTCAACTGCCGTTAAAAGATCAAAGGATTCGGTTACATTTGACGACGAAGCCTATCAGCTGAAGGAACGTTTTATAGAAAGCTTTTTTCCGGAAGTTTCCTATATGGGTGATTTTCACAGCCATCCATATAGTCTTGAGGATAATAAGATCAAAACCGAACTTGAGGTGGAGCGGAAAAAGTTCTACCAGTTTTCTAAACCAGACTTCGAGTCCGTGCGCCAACTGCAAAAGGACGGAGCGAACTACAGAGTTGGCTTGGTTGCGACAGTCTATCGTCGTGACAAGAAGGTAAACAGATCCACAGCTTGGTTGGATGATCAAAGCTGTTTGCGGTTCCAATATGATGAATTGACAATATGGCTGAAGGCTTATGTCTGGTCTGGGGATGCTTTTGATGGCTTCCGGAGAAAGGCAGATAGAATGGTTCGCCTCATTTGCCCTGCAGTAGGAGCGGTATAATTCTAAAGCTAAAGATGCCGTTGCATCGCTTCTAGATGTTGAGTTGCTTTCCGTACCTGCCTTCGGCTGAAACGTTCAGTCTGGATGGTTACTTCAAGGGCGATGCGTAGTCCTTCGGCCAACTGGACCGCGTTCAGTCGGCCGCCACTATTATGGTGGGGCCAGCACAACTCGCTTAGGACGTGTCTTACTGATTGCTCCCAATATCCAGGTGAGCGGAAAGCCAAATGTTTCACTAGATGGTCATAGCTATGAAAACTGAAGGAACCTACGAAATCCGGGCTGCGTTGTCGGAGCGCGATAGCCCTACAACAAGGGCGCTTAGGTCTTTCGCGTGCGAAAGCTGCGGTTACGAACGCCGGATGATGATTGGGAAAACGCCGCACAGGACTGTCACGATTGAATTGAGCGTCGAAGGCTATCTTCTGAGCAAAGAATATCTGCATCCTGAGGGACTCGGCGAACGACCTGCTGACAAGGCGCTGCGGACTCCGGATCGGGCACGCTGCCCTGAGTGTCACCTCGACAGCGTTCGCATATGTGGCTATGCCGACGTCTGCTAGCCCGATCCAGCACAAGCACGGTTGAAGTCGCCCTGAATGATATTTGCTGCTGGTGGGGTGTTCGCATACTGCGCCCAGTCAATCATCAAGGCCCGTCGTTTTTCAAAGATATCGCCACGCCAGTAAGCGGCTTCGGCTCCTTCAGCTATTTTGTGGGCAAGTGCCATTTCGCAGACCTCGCGCGGATATTGGGTGCGCTCGGCTGCCCAGTCGCGGAAGGTGGAGCGGAAACCGTGGACGGTCAGATGTCCCATGTTCATGCGCCGCATGGTCATGGTCATGGCCAGGTTGGAGAGGGGCTTGCCGGGTTTCATGCCAGGGAAGAGAAAAGCGCTGCGCTCGATTCGGGGCAGGGCGTCCAGCACGGCCAGCGCCGCGTCGGACAACGGCACGCGATGCGCCTTGCCGGCCTTCATCCGCTCGGCAGGGATCGTCCAGGTACGCGTCTCGTGGTCGATTTCGTCCCACTTGGCGTTCAATACCTCGCTGGTGCGGCAGGCAGTGAGAATCGTCAACTCTAGAGCGCGGGCGCTGCTGGCCTCCAGCGTCGCCAGTTCGACCATGAACGCCGGCAGGTCGGCCCAACGCATAGCAGCATGGCTTTTCACGGCGCGCACCTTGGACCGCTTGGGCAGCAGCTTGTCCAGGTGGCCACGCCAGCGGGCCGGGTTCTCGCCTTCGCGCAGCCCTCTCGCCTTCGCAGCATCCAGTACGAGTTCAATGCGGTTGCGCACGCGGCTGGCGGTCTCGGGCTTCTCCGTCCAAACCGGCTGTAGGATCTGCAGCAGGTGCGCTGTGGTTACGTCATGCGTCGGCAGATGCCCGATGGTGGGCTCGGCGTAAGTGGCGAGCGTATTTTCCCATTGTTGGGCGTGTTTGATGTTCTTCCAGCCGGCGCGGTGCGCAGCGATGTAGTCGGTGGCCACGGTCTTGAAGGTTACGGCACGGGCCTTGGCAACCCCCAGGGCGAGGCGCTCTTGCTCGATGCGCTGGCGCTCTTTCTTCTCCTCCAGTTGCTGACGCTCGCGGTTTGCGTCTCGCGCATCAAGAGGGTCAATGCCGGCTTTGGTCAGCTTGCGGCACTCTGTGGCTTTTTCACGGGCTTCTGCAAGGCTTGTCTCGGGGTATCGCCCCAGGCCCATCAGGCGAGGCCGGCCAGCGATCTTGTAGCGGAAAACCCAGCTTGTGCCTCCGGTCTTACTGATTTGAAAGTACAGCCCTTCGCCATCGCCGGTCATGCCGGACGTTCCGGCTTTCACCAGACTGTCCACCGTTCGAACCGTCAGCTTCCCCATCTGCAACTCCTGACCTACACCGTCCAAATTCCGACCTACACCCTGACCTACACCTTTGCCGATAGCTTTGGGTGTAAACGTCTGGCGCTCTCTGGACGATGATAGGCTGAAAAGCCCGTAAGACAAAGGTCTTAAGGAAGTTTGCTGGATGTTGGTTACGCTTGATGGAAGTGGAATTGGCGGACTATCTCTCCGCCACCATTATGAGAGCCCCGTAACTTCCTGAGTTACGGGGCTTTCTCGTTTCCGCGTCTGGTAAAGCGCCTGCGCGCCCATGGAGGGCGTCCGATGCCGGCCGCGGCGCTGCGGGCGGCTGGGGCGGCTGGGGCGCCGCGGGGCGTCGGGATTGGGCACGTCGAGGTCGATGTACTGTCTCAGCAGTGAGCAATCCTGCGAGGCGTCCCATGATCGAATGGCTCAAAGACAACCAGGCGCTGGTCTCGTTGGCGATATCGGCCAGCACGCTGTTGGTGTGGGTGTTCTATGCTCAGCTGTTGCTGCTGAACTTCAGGCGGCAGCGCAAGCCGAGCCTGATCATCAACCGCGGTGCGGGCAAGGGGCTGAGTTCGCTGTGCCTGATCTCCAACATGAGCGCCGAGCCGATGTTCATTAACCAGCTGGTGGTGTGCATCGAGAGTTCCAGGGGCCCGCTGGAGGTGGACGTGACCGACATCCGCCACAGTATCGACGATGAGACCGGTTCCTCCCCTGACCTGGCCATCCACCAGACGACGCACCAAGGTCCGCTGCGCAGCGGTGATTTCATCCATATCGGTACCTTTCAGGGCATGCTGCGTCGGGTTGCCGAGCGACACGACATCGAGCTGGACGGCCATAAGCCGGTTGGTGACTGGACGTTCCATGCGCTGGAGGTCCGTGCCGTGGCGTTCTACGGTCCGGAGCGGCATCCAATCGGGGTACTGCGTCGATTCCGGCTGTACGAGCGCGGCGATCCGGACTGCGCTCTGATTCCTGAAAGCCCCTTCACCGAGCAGCTGCTGTCGCGTCGTGAGCGGCGGCGGGCACGCCGCTGGCTCACCGAATCGCCCGATTGACCTGTTACTCGCCGGGCGCCGTCGAAGCCGGGCCGACCGGGTCTGCTAGCCTAGGCCAGCAACCGGCCACCGCGGAGGATCCCCGTCATGCACATTGCGATTTTCAGCAGCAAACCCTACGACCGCCGCTTTCTCGACCAGGCCAATGTCGGACACGGCCACGACCTGCTGTACCTCGACCCGCAGCTGACCGCTGAAACAGCGGCGCTGGCTGCTGGGTTTCGCTGTGTCTGTGCCTTCGTCAATGACCGGCTGGACGCGGCCGTGCTGCGGCAGCTCAAGGCCGGCGGCACCGAGTTGATCGCGTTGCGTTCGGCCGGCTTCAACAATGTCGATCTGGGTGAGGCCAGGCGGCTGGGGCTGGAGGTCGTCCGGGTGCCGGCGTACTCGCCGCACGCAGTAGCCGAGCATGCTGTCGCGCTGCTGCTAGGCCTCAACCGGATGACCCACCGTGCCTACAACAGGGTGCGCGAAGGCAATTTCGAGCTGGACGGGCTGCTGGGCTTCGACCTGTGCGGCAAGACGGTCGGGGTGGTCGGCACAGGCCGCATCGGCCAGGTGTTCGCCGACATCATGCACGGCTTCGGCTGCCGGATACTGGCCTTCGATCCGTTTCCCGATCCCGCCGCCAAGGCTTTCGTGGAATACGTGTCGATGGGTAGGTTGCTGGCGGAGGCCGACATCGTCTCGCTGCACTGCCCGCTGACACCCGAAACGCACCACTTGATCGATGCCGCGGCGATTGCGCAGATGAAGCGCGGTGTGGTGCTGATCAATACCGGGCGCGGCCGCGTTGTCGACACCAAGGCGGTTATCGATGGGCTCAAGTCCGGGCACATCGGCCGGCTGGGCCTGGATGTCTATGAAGAGGAGGAGCAGTTGTTCTTCCAGGACCGTTCGCAGAGCCTGATCGGCGATGATGTCTTCATGCGCCTGACGACCTTTCCGAACGTGCTGATCACCGGTCACCAAGCGTTTTTCACCGCCGAAGCATTGACCAATATCGCCGAGGTGACGCTGGCCAATGTCAGCGCCTTCGAGCGTGGAGAAGCGGCGCACAACCGCGTTGTGGCCGACCGCTAGGCGCGTACACGTGGATCGCTGGCCAGCATGATGGCCTGATGGCCGGTTAACCGGTCGGCAGCTCGCTGATCAGCATGCCGCAGGACACGCGATAGAGGCGGTCGCCGCGCCTGATCGTGAGAGGCGTCCGGCGGGCGATGACTGCGCCGCGGTCGAGCATCTGGTCAATGTGGTTGCGCAACTGGTGGTATTGCCGCGTGTAAGACTGTGGCATGGCGCCCCTCATGGCCTGGGGTGGGTCGATGGTCCTGAGGATACGACCTGCGGCACGGCGATTCGTCGCGTAGCTTTTGCGGTCGTCCGTCGTTTTCTTGCTGGATGGCCGTCAATTCGCGCATTGCCTTGGCGATCGCTTGTCTGAAACGGTAGTATCAAAAAGCTATCGCACTCGCGAAGCGCTCATCGACAAGAGGCAAGGCGCAATGAACCCACAGGCCGTTCCGGTGTTGATCGCATTTGTGACCGTGGCTGGCATCGCCGTCTGGCTGTTGCGCCGTGCCTTTGCCACTCTCACGCAACGCCCCGTTACCCGCGACGCCGATGCCGCGCACACAACGGCTGCAACTCGTCCGCAGCGCTGACAGACGCCGTCCGGCTAGTCGAATAGCTGACGCAGCCCACTCGGTGCCAGGCCGGTCCAGCGTTTGAAGGCGCGACGGAAATTGGTGGTGTCGTTGAAGCGTAGATAGCTGGCAACCTCTTCGTTGCTGTACCCCTTCATCTGATACAGATACAGCGCCACATGTTTGCGCACCTGATCGAGCTGGTCCTGGAAGCCTGTGCCGTGCTTGTGCAGCTTGCGCTTTAGCGAGGCAGGGCTCATCTCGAAGGCCTGGGCGACGCGTTCCAGATTCAGCGGGTCGCGGATGTTCGCGTACAGATGGTCGTACAGCTGATCGATAAAACTGGCGGGCCAGCCAAGGCTTTCAAGCTGTGCGCAACTCGCCTGCTGCGCGACCTGGCCGGCGGTGACCGAGGCGCCCGGCCAAGGCGTGTGCAAATATTCCAGCGGCAGGCTCATCATGGTCATCTGACTGGCGAAGGTCAGCTGCTCGCCCAGATGCACCCAATACTGTTCGACGTGGCGCGGTTGCGCATAGGCGAGGTGGAAGCGCCAGGGCAGGCGCTCGCCGGATAGCCGTCTGCTCAGCGCAACCACGGCGGTCAGGCTGGCCTCGGTGAGAAAACGCAGCTGGTCGCCCGCGCCACAGCTGTCGATCCAGTACAGATGCGCCTGCTGCCCGTCGAGCAGCAGGCGGGGTGTTAGTAGCGGACTGAGCAGGGCGCGGAACTGCTGCAGTTGTTCCAGTGCCTGGTGCAATGTACAGGCGTGGGTCAGCGCGTGGCTGACCTCGCCGTAGTGGCCCGGTAGCAGACGCTGGCCGAACAGAAAGCTGCTGTCGTCCGCCCCAAGCAAGCGCTGCGCGCTTCCAATCAAGGTCAGAAACTGAAGGGGACTGATCCGTGCCTGGCCGCCGACGACGTCCTCATAGAACAGCCCGCTGCCGCGCAACAACTGATGACACTCGATCCCCCGCGATAGCGCCAGGTCGATCAACACGGCCGGTTGATGATGCGCGGCGATGAAGCGTGTGTCGCACTCGTAGCCGATGGCCATCGATCCGTTCCTCAGGCGCAGCGCGGCAGCTGCTGCTTGATTTTGGCCAGGTTCAGGTTGAGGCGCTTGAGCAGTTGCTCGGCATCCTCGTCGAAGGCCATCACCGTGCCGGTGCTGGCACGAAGATGCACCCGTTCGCCGTGCTGCGCGGTCTTGTGCGCCAGGCTGGCGACGGCCTGTTGCAGCTCATCAGCGATCATTCTGGCCTGGCTCTCGCCGGTGTTCGGTAGCACCGCGACGAAGCGATCGCCGGCCAGGCGGCAGAGCAGGTCCTGGCGACGCAGGTTGAGTAACAGCACCTGCGCCATGGCCTGCAGGACGGCATCCCCCTCGGCCTGGCCGTAGCGCTGGTTGATGGCGTTGAAATCGTCCAGATCCACGACCACCAGCGACAGCGGCTGCTGTTCCGCCTGGGCGTGACCGAGCGCCTGCTGTACCTGTTGGCGCAAGTATTGCGCGGCGCCCAGTGGGGTGAGCTTGTCGAAGAGGCGGTGCTCGCGGAAGCCTTTCTCGCGCTTGCTCATCTGCTGGCTGATGGCGCGCTGTTCCTGATTGAGGTGGTAGATGCCGAGGGTCAGCAGCAACAGGCCGACGGGCATCGGCGCGGTCTCCAGCCAGTTGTCCCAGATCGCCAGTTCAGGAAGTTTGATGAATTCGTCCAGGGTGTCCATCCACCAGGAGAAGAAGACACAGGCCAGGCCCAGCGCCAGCAGCCGTGTCACGCGACCGGCCGGGCGGCTGTGCAGCAGCATGATCAGCCAGACCAGCGCGAGCACCGCCGAGCCGCCTTCGCCAGCGACGTCCATCCAGTTGATCTCGGCCCAGGTCTTGATTTGGCCGGTGGCCAGGTAGACCTGCAGGCCGAAGTTAGCGGCGAAGGCGAGGCCGAGCAGGGTGAGGGTGTGGAGTTTGAGCAGGGATTTCATCGGGTCTCCGTGGCGAGGCGCGCGCCAGTGCGTGAGGGCACGGAAACAGATGAATGTGACGGTTGGATGAATGGGGTGGGGGTTGAATTGGCTCACTGGTTTTTTACGGTGTTGTTCGGGTTTTGCGTGTGGGCGGATTAGGGAGTTGATTGGAGGCTTGGTTTCGCCCTGCTGGGCGAGTCACTTTTTCTTGCGTGGCCAAGAAAAAGTAACCAAAAAGAAGGCCACCCCTGCATCCAGGTTTTGCTTCGCAAAACTTCCCTCGCTCCGGTGCTGCTCCGGGGGCCGGCGCGAAGGGACATCCATGTCCCATCGCGCCTTGCTCGGCATCCATGCCTCGCGTCCCCCTGCGCAGCACCTGCGCTCGGCCTCCTGAAGGGGATTGGGGGCCGTGTTGTCTGTGAGCTCTGAGGCAGCGATACCAATGGAACCGGCAGCATCGTGCTCGAGCGTAGGATGGGTGCAACCCATCGCCCATGGTTGATGGGTTGCACCCATCCTACGGGCTGACAAGCGAACCATCAGACACCGCCGGACGCCCCATCAGGAGGCCGAATGGAATCGCTGCGTAGGGGGGCGAGCGGCATGGATGCCGCGAGAGCCGTGAAGGGCCATGGATGGCCCTTGCGCGGCGACCCTAGGAGCAGCGATGGAGTGAGGGAAGTCGAGCGAAGCGAGACCCGGATGCAGGGGCAAGCGTTTTTGCTTACTTTTTCCGCGTCTGGAAAAAGTGAGTCGCCCAGCAGGGCGAAACCAGCGCCGAGGATCGCGCGAAAACGAGCAGCGGCAAGAACCGCTACCTCACACCTGCCTCACCCCCGCGTTCGGCCCAGCGTGACGGAATGAAACCTGCTACTGGTGGGCTAAGCCCACCCTACGGAGGCTGTTCGTTGCACTTCGAGCCACGCACGGGTCATATCAGCTCAACTCCTCCCCAAAACTCCCCCAATAAGCCCCCGCTGGCGCCCCAGCCCCACCCCCTGTCACAGAACCGCCATATCCCGACCCTACCGTCCGCTGCAGTTCCGGGATGGACCCGGTAATCAGCGTTCGGGGGATTGTTCATGAGCACATACCGCAGCGGCATCCGCCATGCAGGGTTCCGCATCAGCCTGCTGGCCCTGGCCATCAGCGCCGGTTCGGCCTGGGCCGAGGAGCCGCTTGTCATGGAACACGTCGAAGTGATCGGCCAGGCCGTCAGCCTCGACGAAGCATTGAAGGAACAACGCAACTCAGACAGCGTGAAGAGCGTGGTCCACGCCGACGGTATCGGCCAACTGCCGGACGACAACGCCGCCGAAGCCTTGCAGCGCATCCCGGGCCTTTCGGTCGAGCGCGACCAGGGCGAAGGCCGCTTCGTCAGCGTGCGCGGTATCGCGCCGGACCTGAACAGCGTCACCATCAACGGCACCCTGGTGCCCTCGCCGGAAAGCGGCCGTCGCGCCGTGGCGCTGGACGTGCTGCCCTCCGAACTGGTGCAGTCACTCTCGGTGGTCAAGACGCTGACCCCGGACATGGACGCCAACTCCCTCGGCGGCACCATCGAGGTAGAAAGCCTGTCGGCGTTCGACCATGACGGCCTGTTCTACAGCCTCAGCACCGAGGGCAGCTACGACGAGAACGTCGGCAAGACCAGCCCCAAGTTCTCCGGCGCGTTCAGCAACCGCTTCAGCCTCGGTGATGGCGTGGACAACTTCGGTGTCGCCGCCGCCCTGAGCTGGCAGGAGCGTGACTTCGGCTCCGACAACGTCGAAACCGGCGGCAAGTGGGATTTCGAGGACGGCGCCCGGTTGGAGGAGTTCGAGCAGCGCGACTACGAGATCACCCGCGAACGCGCCGGGGTCGGCCTGAACTTCGACTACCAGCCCGACGACGTCAGCAGCTACTACCTGCGCACCCTCTATAGCCGCTTCAAGGACAGCGAAACCCGCAACGCCGCCGGGGTCGAGTTCGAGGATGCGCAGCTGGCCGGCGAGCTGGGCGATGCCGAGGGCTGGCGCGAGATCAAGTCCCGCGAGGAAACCCAGACCATCCAGTCCTACGTGTTCGGTGGCGAGCGGATGATGGGCCTCTGGACGCTCAGCGGGCAGGTCGGCTACAGCGAGGCGCGCGAGCGCAACCCGGGCGGCATTTCCAGCGCAACCTTCGAAGGCGACTTCGCTGACGTTGGTTTTTCCAGCACCACCAAACCGCGTCTGAACGTAGATCCGTCCTTCTACGATCCCGCCAGCTTCGAGCTCGACGAGGTGGAGTGGGAGGAGAGCGACGCCCGCGACAAGGAGAAGAACATCCGCCTGGACCTGGCCCGCGAGTACGACATCCAGGGCTACGCTTCGCAGTTCAAGTTCGGCGGCAAGCTGAGCCGACGCGAAAAGACCAACGACGTCGACATCTGGGCCTACGATGATTTCGACGACCTGACCCTGGCCGACTACCAGCACGGCGCCGTCGACTACGGCCTCGGCCGTTTCGGACCAGGCATCAGCGCCGGCGCCCTTGAAGACCTCATCGGCGGCCTGGACGCGAGCGCGTTCCGGGACGAAGAAGAGTCGCGCATCGGCGACTTCGACATGAGCGAAGATATCAACGCCGCCTACTTCATGAACACCCTGGACCTGGACAAGTGGCGCATCATCGCCGGCCTGCGCTACGAGGGCACCGAGTTCAGCGCCAAGGGCACCGGCATCCGAGAAGGCGAGTTCGAATCCATCTCCAGCGATAACCGCTACGACCATTGGCTGCCCGGCCTGCATGTGCGCTACCAGCTGACCGACGACACCCAGCTGCGCGCCGCCTGGACCAACACGGTGGTGCGGCCCACCTTCGAGCAGCTGGCGCCCGGCTTCGTCATCGACGGCGACGAAGCGGAGTTCGGCAATCCTGATCTCAAGCCGCTGGAGTCGATGAACTACGACCTCGGCATCGAGCACTACATGGGCCGCGCCGGCGCGGTGTCGGCGTACCTTTTCTACAAGGACATCGACAACTTCATTTACAACACCGACGTGGCCGGCACCGGCCAGTGGGCTGACTTCGACCAGGCGCTGAGTTACGAGAACGGCAGCAGTGCCAAGCTCTACGGTGTCGAGCTGTCCTACTCGCAAAAGCTCGACTGGCTGCCGGCGCCCTGGAACGGCGTATTGCTCGGTGCCAACGCCACGTTCAGCAAGTCCGACGCGGATATCGAGGGGCAGGGCAGCCGTCGCAGCATCGACCTGCCGAACCATTCCGACACCGTCGGCAACCTGATGGTCGGCTGGGAAAACGACGTCTTCAACATGCGGCTGGCAGCCAACTACAAGTCCGAATACCTGGCCGAGGTGTCCGGCATCGATGACGAGGCGCATGACCTCTACGCCGACGAGCAGCTGTTTCTCGACTTCAAAGCCGGCTACTTCATCACGCCGAACCTGCAGGTGACGTTCGAGGCGCTGAACCTCACCGACGAGTCCTACTTCGTCTACACCGGGCGCAGCAACTACAACGCCCAGTACGAAGAGTACGGCCCGACCTACAAGCTCGGCCTGACCCTGACGCATTTCTGATCCCGAACCTTACCGACTTCACTTTTATGCCGCCCCGACGCCGCTTCGTTCCCCTTCGGACCGGTGCCGGTCAGCGGCTGCTGAATGGAAAAACCATGGACGTAACTTCGTTTAAACCCCTCTGGCTGAGCCTTTGCGTTGCCCTGGCCGCCTGTCAGTCCGGAGCCGGTCAGCCATCGGCCGACCAGGCCACCCCGCACCTGCGTATAGCGAGTGCCACGCCCGTGGACGCTGAAAGCGCCCAGTTGATCGGTGCCGATAAGTTCTGGCCGGGTGCTTCGCAGCTGCTGGTTCGCCCGGATTCGCGCGGCATGGAATTGCTGAACGCACAGGGTGCGCGACTCACAGCCTTCAAAGGCCGCTTTGAGGGCCTGGACCACCGTGTCAGCAAGGACGGCCTGCTGGTCGCCACCCTCGACCGCAAGCGTCAGCAGGCCGTGCTGCTCGGGCTCGATCTCCAGCATCGGTGGAGCCAGCCGCTATACGTGCCGAAGACCCGCTTCGCCATCGAAGGGCTGTGTCTGTATCGCGACGCCGGGCGCAACGGCTACCTGTTCCTGGTCGGTGAAGAAGGCATCGGCGAGCAGTGGTTGGTGGCGGCGGGGCAGCGGTTACTGGCGACGCCAAAGCGCGTACGGGGCCTGAGCCTGCCACCGGAAAGCAGCTACTGCCAGGTCGACGACCGGACCGGCGAGTTGGTGGTGAACGAGGAAAACGTCGGCTTCTGGCGTTATGCTGCCGACGCCGAAGCGCCGTTGCTGCGCCAGCCCGTGGACATCGTGCAGCCGTTCGGCGGCATCGCCGAAGCCGCTGCCGGCATGGCGCTGGTGCCGGGCGGCATGTTGGCGCTGGACCCGGAGGCGGGCGCATTAAACCTGTACGGGCGTGACGGCGATGCCTGGCGCAATCATGCGGTGATTCCGCTAGAGGGGTTCGACGAGCCGGAACAGATGAGCGCGCGACTGGGCGAGCAGGGGCTCGACCTGCTGCTGACCGACGAACGCGGGGCGCATCTCGCGCGCCTGGACTGGCAACCAGAAGCGCCGGCCGCGACGCTGGTGATTCCGATGCTGCCGGCGATGGTGCAGACCGATCCGGTGCCGCACTTGGGCGATGCGGCGGATGATCCGGCGATCTGGGTCAACGCGGCGGACCCGTCCAGCAGCCGTGTGCTCGGCACTGACAAGAAAGGCGGGCTAGCGGTTTACGACCTGTCGGGCAAGCAGCTGCAGTACCTGCCGGTGGGGCGGTTGAACAACGTCGATGTGCGCACCGGCTTTGCCCTTGGCGGCAAGCGGGTCGATCTGGCGGTGGCGAGCAATCGCGATCACAACAGCCTGCACCTGTTCGCCATCGAGCCGCGCAGCGGCCAGGTCAGCGCCATCGGTGAGATCGACACGCCGTTCCGTGAGATCTACGGCCTGTGCCTGTTCAAGGATCCTCAGGGCGCGATCCATGCCATTGCCAACGACAAGGACGGCACCTTCCTGCAGTACCGCCTCGACGGTTCGAGCGGTTCGCCGCACGGCGAGCAGGTGCGCGAATTCAAGCTGAGCAGCCAGCCCGAAGGCTGCGTCGCCGATGACCGCAACCAGCGCCTGTTCGTGGGCGAGGAAGACGCGGCGGTGTGGACGCTGGATCTGCACCGCGACGCGGCGGCGCCGGAAAAGGTCATCGATGTGGGCGGCCCGCTGCACGCCGACGTGGAAGGCATGGCCATCTACAGCGGTACGGCCGGCGATTACCTGGTGGTGTCCAGCCAGGGTAACGACAGCTACCTGGTGCTCGATGCGCACGCGCCCTATGCCGTGCGCGGCGCCTTCCGCGTCGGCCTGAATGCTGAGCGGGGCATCGACGGCGCCTCGGAAACCGATGGCCTGGAAGTCACCTCGGCCAACCTCGGCGGCATCTGGAGTCGCGGCATGCTGGTGGTGCAAGACGGCCGCAAGCGCATGCCCGAGGGCGCCCAGAACTACAAGTACGTGCCGTGGACGGCGATCGCCGAAGCGCTGGGGCTGGACTGACCCTGGCGTGACCTGTCGGGTTACGCCGCGCTGTCATCGAAACGTAACCCCAATGCAATCCAATGAGCGCCGTTGCATGGGACGGCCGGAGGAATACAGATGCAAAGCGAACACATGTCGGTCTTGGGCCTGATCAGCGAAGCCAGCCTGGTGGTGCAGCTGGTGATGGCGACCCTGGTGTTGGCGTCCGTCGCCAGCTGGTACCTGATCATCCAACGCTGCGCCGCGCTGCGCCGCAGCGAACGGCTGCTGAAAAGCTTCCTGCAGCGCTTTCGCAGTGGCGGCGAACTGACCCAGCTCTATCGCGAGGGCAATGAGCAGTCGCTCCCCCGCGAAGCGGCGTTGCAGCGCATTTTTCTTGCCGGCTATCAGGAATTCAGCCAGTTGCAGCGCCAGCCGGGTATCGCCCCCGAAGCCGTTATCGAAGGCGTCGAGCGGAGTCTGTACGTGGCCATCGCCGAGCAGGAAGAGCGGCTCGAAAGCGGCCTGCAGTTCCTCGCCACGGTCGGCTCGGTCAGCCCCTACATCGGCCTGTTCGGCACCGTCTGGGGGATCATGAATTCCTTCCTCGGGCTGTCCATGGTGCAGCAGGCGACGCTGTCCACCGTCGCGCCGGGCATCGCCGAAGCGCTGATCGCCACGGCCATTGGCCTGTTTGCCGCGATACCGGCGGTGATGGCCTACAACCGCTTCTCCGCCCGCGGCCAGACCCTAAGCGCGCGTTACTACAGCTTTGCCAATGAACTGCAGGCGCGCTTGCATCGCCGCCTGCATGCCGGGTCGCCGAGCATCGCCGCAGCCGCCTGAAGGGAGCCTCGCCATGCTGGTCAAACCGCAGCGCAAACATGGCCCCAAGGCCGAAATGAACGTGGTGCCCTACATCGACGTGATGCTGGTGCTGCTGGTGATCTTCATGGTCACCGCGCCGATGCTGGTGCAGGGCGTGAAGATCGAGCTGCCCAAGGTCGCCGCCGAGGCGATGCCCACCGAGAACGAGCGGCAGATCCTCACGCTCTCGGTCAAGGCCGATGGCGGCTTCTACTGGAACCTGGGCAGCGAGCTGAACGCCGAGGACCAGACCGACAGCGCCATCGACCTCGAGGAGATGCGCGAGAAGGTCGCGGCGATCATCGCCGAGCGCGGCGACACCCAGGTCTACGTGCGCGCCGATGAAGCGGCGGACTACGGCCGCGTGGTGGCCGGCATCGCCGAGCTGCAACGTGGCGGGGTGGTCAATCTCGGCCTGATCACCGAGGCGCCACCCGGGCAGCCCGCACCATGAGCAGCTTGAGCATGCCGCTGCCCAGCAGCTTTCCGGTGGCTCGACCGCAATGGCGCAGCCATGCCAGCGCGGCGACGGTGACGATCGCGTTGCATGCCGCGGTGTTCGGTCTGTTGCTGCACGGCTGGACGCCCGAACTGACGCCACCCAGTTCTACGCAGGTGCTCAAGACCCAGCTGGTCAGCCTGCCCGCGCCGCAGCCGGTCCTCGAGGCGCCCGTCGAACCAGAGCCCGTGCCCGAGCCGGTCGAGGCAGCCATCGAGCCGGTGCTCCAGGAACCGCAGGTGGATCCGCGAATCGAACAGCATCGGCTCGAACAGGCCGAGCTGGCATTCAAGCGAGCCGAGCAGAAAAAGCAGGAAGAGGCGGCGCGCCTGGAGCAGCAACGTCTACGCGACGAGCAGCGCGAGCAAAAACGCCAGCGTGAGCGGCAGGAACGGCTCGAAGCCGAGCGTCGCGAGCAGCTGGCGCGCGAGGCGCAACAGCGCGAGCAGGCGGCTCGGGCCGAAGCAGCTGCCGCCGCCGAACGCGCGCGACAGGCTGAGGCCGCCGCAGCTGCCAGCCGCCAGTACCTGCCGATCGCCAAGGACGCGCCGGACTATCCGCGCGTGCACTGGACAAGGGCATCGAAGGCAGCTGCACGGTGAGTTACTCGGTCAACCCGCAGGGGCGGATCGAAAACCCGAAGGCCCTGGAGGATTGCCATCCGCTGTTCATCCGGCCATCGCTGACGGCTGCGAAAAGCTTTCGCTATCAGCCGCGGATCGTCGACGGCCGCGCCGTGACTGTTCCCGAAGTGAAGAACACCTTTCATTACCGCATCCAGTGATGCGCAGCAGATCCATTTGCCAGACGAGCCAGTGAATGAAACAGGATTTTCAGAGTTTCCACGCCAACCTTTCCGCCCTCGACGATCAGGCGATCAACCCCAGTGCCAATCCCTCGCTCGGGCAGCTGGTCGACCATGGCCGGCGCAACCTGCTCAAGGGCAGCATGGGCCTGGCCGCGCTGGGCTTTCTCGGCGGCACGCTGAGCGCCTGCCGTAGCGCCGGGCAGTCCGATTCGCTGATCGGCTTCAGCGGGATTCCCACCCAGCTCGACCCGACATTCGACCGCGTGCAGGTCGCGCCCGGTTACAGCGCGCGCACTTTCTTTTCCTGGGGCGACGCCGTGCTGGCCGATGCGCCAGCGTGGAACCCGGACGCCAGCGACGACTGGCAGGCCCAGCTCAAACAGGCCGGCGACAACCATGACGGCATGCATTTCTTTCCGTTCCCCGATGCGCCTGACAGCCATGGCCTGCTGGTGATCAACCACGAATACGTCAACCCACCGCTGCACCCCAACGGCATGACCTTCGTCGACGGCAAGCGCCCGCTGGACGAGGTACGCAAGGAGCAGGCGGCCCACGGCCTGAGCATCATCGAGGTGAAGAAGGATGCCGAGGGCGAGTGGCAGCGGGTCATGCCGTCGCGCTACAACCGCCGCCTCTCGGCGATGACGCCCATGGCAGTCGGCGGCCCGCTGGCCGGCCACGAGGCGCTGAAGACCGTTGCCGACCCGAGCGGACGCGAAATCATCGGGACGGTCAACAATTGCTCCAGCGGCTTCACGCCCTGGGGCACCTACCTGATCTGCGAAGAGAACTGGCACAACTACTTCGTCAATCATGACGCGGCCGACCTGGCCACGCGCAGGTCGCACAAGCGCTACGGCGTTGCTGGCGAAGGCTTGAGCAAACTCTACGGTTGGGAAACCGCCGACCCGCGTTTCAACGCCACACCGGATCCGTCGCAACCCCACGGCGGCTACGTGAACGAACCGAATCGCTTCGGTTGGGTGGTCGAGGTCGACCCGTTCGACCCGCAGAGCAAGCCGGTCAAGCGCACTGCGTTCGGCCGCTACTGCCGCGAATGCTCGGTGCTGTCGCTGGGCGAGGACGGCCGCATGGCGTTCTACTCGGGCGACGACACCAAGGGCGAGTACGTCTACAAGTTCGTCCCCGCCGGCCGCTACGTGCCGGGCGCTGATGAGGCCAACCGCCAGCTGCTCGACAGCGGCACGCTCTACGTGGCGCGTTTCAACGCCGACGGCAGCGGCGAATGGCTGGCGCTGGTGCACGGCCAGAACGGGCTCACGGTGGAGAACGGTTTTGCCGATCAGGCCGAGGTATTGCTCAACGCACGCGCCGCTGCCGACCAGGCGGGCGCGACCCCGATGGATCGTCCGGAGTGGGTAGCGGTGCATCCGCGCAGCCGCGAGGTCTACGTGACCCTCACCAACAACGACGGCCGCGGCGTGAAGCAACCGACCGACAAGGCCAACCCGCGGCCGAACAACCTGCACGGGCAAATCCTGCGCTGGAACGAGAAATACGCTGACCCGACCGCCACGGCCTTTACCTGGGAGGTCTTCCTGTTGGCCGGCGAACAGCCCGGCGCCCTCGACGCCACCGGCCAGCCGGTACCGCCCAACCTCACCGGCACCATCAATGGCGATATCTTTTCCTCGCCCGACGGCTTGGCGTTCGACGGGGCAGGTCGGCTGTGGATCGAGACCGACTACGGCGACAACGAGCCTGCGATGCAGGCCATGGGCACCAACCAGCTGCTCTGCGCCGACCCGCGCACGCGCGAAGTCAGGCGCTTTCTGGTCGGCCCGCGCGGCTGCGAGATCACCGGCATCACCTGGAGCCCGGACTACCGCGCCATGTGGATCAATATCCAACATCCTGAGCTGAGCTTCCCGGCCAGTGATGGCAAGACCCGCCCGCGCGCCTCGACGGTGCTCATTACCAAGAACGATGGGGGCATCATCGGTACCTGACGGGCACCGACACGGTGGGCGGGCTCCTTCGGGGCTCGCCCGCCGCGGCCGGCCTGAACGTTTGCCCGCCCGCTGCGCTCTAAAACATGCATACATTCCTCTTTGCATGTAACCAAGGAGCAGGGCCATGGCAATCTCGCGCGTACACGCTCGCGTTTCCCTCGCCGTACTCGTCGCTTGTGTTCCTGCAGTCAGTCACGCTGACCTGTATTCCCTGAAAATCGAAAACGACATCATCTCCTCCGGCAGCGATGGCCATTACACCAATGGCTTCGAGCTGATGCGCTCATTCAAGCCCGAGGCCGATCACTGGTCGCGCCAGTTCGCCGATGTGCTGCCAGGCTGGAGCGCTGACGAGGTCGACAACGTCGCCTACCGACTGGGGCACCAGATCTATACGCCGAACGATATCGAGCGGGCGGACCTGATCGAAGACGATCGGCCCTACGCCGGGCTGCTGTTCGCCGGGATGTCGATCTTTTCCGATCACCAGCACGAGGGCTGGCGCGGCGCCAGCGGGCTGCATCTGGACGTGGGCATCGTCGGGCCTGCCGCGGGTGGCAAGAAGATCCAGCGCCGGGTCCATGATGTCACCAACAGCGACGAGCCTCGCGGCTGGGACAACCAGCTGCGCAACGAGCCTTTCGTCAACCTCGCGTACCAGCATCGCTGGTGGCTGCAGCAACGTTTCGCCGGGCTCGAATTCGAGTACGGGCCGAGCGCCGGTTTTTCGTTGGGCAACCTTTACACCTACGGTTCTGCCGGGTTGGGGCTGCGCATCGGCCAGGGCCTGGCGCGCAGCTTCAGCGTGCCTGCGGTGGCGCCTGCACAGAGCGGCAGCCTGTTTTTCGACCAGGGCGGCGGCTTCGCCTGGAACCTGTTCGCCAACGTCGAAGGGCGCTACATGGCGCAGAACATGCTGCTTGAGGGCAACACCTTCAAAAGCAGCCACTCGGTGGACCCGAACGACTGGGTCGGCGACGCCAAGGCGGGTATCGCACTGACTTGGAACAGCTGGCAAGTGGCGTTTGCCAGTGTTTGGCGCACCCGTGAGTTCAAAGGGCAGGACAAGCACGACCAGTTTGGTTCGCTGACGGTGTCGACTTGGTTCTGATGCGTCATCGAACGGGATCCGCGATGTAGAGCGTCTGCATACGGTTTTCGATGAAACGAAATGTTTCGTTTGGCGGTCCCTTTCAATACCCAGGCGAAGCGAGCGGGCAAATGCGCGCCATGTGCCCGTTCATGCCGCCGGGATTGAGTGCATGGCCAGTTCGGTCTGTACATCACCCTCAAGGGACCCCGCATGAATGACAACCCTTCCCGTGGCCTGACACGTCGTCAGCTGATTGTTTCCTCCATGACCGGCCTTGCCGCAGGCGTCGCGGCCACCGCCAAGGCGACCACCCTGACCGGCATCCCGCCCTGGCAACCCTTCGATCACAACGGCCCCATGCACTACGACTCACCCGGGTGGCGGTTTTTCACCGAGCCCGAGGTGCGCGAAGTGACGGCCGTCGTTGACCGCCTGATTCCTGCTGACGACCTCAGTGTCAGCGGCAGCGAGGCGGGCTGTGTGGTGTTCATGGATCGCCAGTTGGCCAGCAGCTACGGCGAGGCCAGCCGGTGGTACATGCAGGGCCCGTTTCGCCAGGGCACGCCGGAGCAGGGCGATCAATCGCCGTTCACACCGCGTGACCGCATCCGCCACGGCCTCGTCGGGCTGGAGAAGCTCTGCCGGTCGCGTCACGGCCAGTCCTTCAGCGCGCTGGACGCAGCACAGCAGGATGCGCTGCTGGCCGAGCTGGAAAAAGGTGGCATCGACCTCGACGGCATGGATTCGAAGCTGTTTTTCGAGCAGGTGCTGGGCAACACCATGGAGGGGTTCTTCGGCGACCCGATCTATGGCGGCAACCGCGACATGGTGTCCTGGAAGATGATCGGCTTTCCTGGCGCGCGCTACGACTATCGCCCCTATATCGAACTGCATAACCAGAAGCTGGATCTGGTGCCCCTGTCGATCATAGGCGGCGAATCCTGGAAAGCGAGGGCATCGAAATGACCAAGAAACTCCCCGCAACGGACGTCGTGGTCATCGGGCTTGGCTGGGCCGGGTCGATCATCGCCAACGAACTGGCCGACGAAGGCCTCGAGGTGATTGGCCTCGAACGCGGCCCCTGGCGCGACACCGCACGTGACTTCAATATCGCCTCGGTGACCGATGAGCTGCGCTATCTTCGTCGTCAGGAACTCATGCTCCGGCCCGCACAAAACGCCGTGACGGTACGCAACAACCCTTCCCAGACCGCGCTGCCGATGCGCGTGTGGGGCTCCTTTCACCCGGGCAACGGCGTGGGCGGCGCGGGCAATCACTGGGCCGGCATCACCTTTCGTTTCCAGCCCGAAGAATTCCGCCTTAAAAGCCATCTGACCGAGCGCTACGGCGCAAATGCGATTCCGGACGAGCTCACACTTCAGGACTGGGGCACCGACTGGGCCGAGATGGAGCCGCACTACAGCGCCTTTGAACGCTTGGCGGGTACCTCAGGCAAGGCTGGCAATATCAATGGCGAGATTCAGGAGGGCGGCAACCCGTTCGAGGGCGCCCGGTCGATCGAATATCCGCTGCCACCACTGGCCCAACCCTACGGCCCTACGCTGTTTGCCGAGACGGTGCGCGAACTGGGCTACAAGCCGTTCCCGGTGCCGTCGTCGCTGGCGTCGCAGGCCTATACCAACCAGCTTGGCGTCACCATGGGGCCCTGTACCTTCTGCGGCTTCTGCACCAATTTCGGTTGCGCCAACTATTCCAAGGCCAGCGCCATCGTCAACGTGATGCCCGCGCTGATGCGCAAGCCGAACTTCAAGGCCGTTACTCACGCCGAAGTGCTGCGCGTGACGCTGGATTCGTCCGGCAAGCGTGCCACCGGAGTGGTGTACGTCGATACGTCGGGCAACGAATTCGAGCAGCCGGCGGACCTCGTGGTGGTCAGTGCCTTCACCTTCGAGAACGTCCGCTTGATGCTGCTCTCGGGCGTCGGCAAGCCTTATGATCCGGTCACCAATAGCGGCACCACCGGGCGCAATTACGCGTACCAGACGGCTAATAGCGTGCAGCTGTTTTTTGAAGACAAGAATTTCAACCCCTTCATCGGCGCCGGTGCGGTCGGCATGGGCATCGATGAGTTCAACAACGACAACTTCGACCACTCCGGGCTGGGCTTTTTCGGCGGTGGCAGTATTCGCGTGACCCCGGTGGGCGCCTCGCCAATCGGCACGCGTCCGGTGCCGCCCGGCACACCGCGCTGGGGCTCGAAATGGAAGCGGGCCACCGTCGACAATTACCTGAGCACCCTGTCCATCGGTTGCGAGGCGAGCAGTTACAGCACCCGCAGCAACTACCTGTCGCTCGATCCGACGTACACCGACCCGCACGGCCGACCGCTGCTGCGCATCACCTTCGACTTCTCCGACAACGACCGGAAAATGTCGAGGTTCGCCATCGACAAGCTCGCCGAAATCGCCGCGCCGATGAATGCCAAACATGTGGTCAAGACCTACCAGGACGGCCATTGGGACACCGGCCCCTACCAGTCATCGCATGTCGTGGGCGGCTTCGTCATGGGGGCTGACCCTTCGACCAGTTCGGTGAACAAGCACCTGCAGGTCTGGGATGTGCCGAACCTGTTCGTCGTTGGCGCCAGCGCCTTTCCGCAAAACCCCGGTTACAACCCTACCGGCACGGTGGGCGCGCTGGCCTTCAAGGCGGCCGACGCCATTCGCCGGCTGTACCTGAAAAATCCCGGGGAGATGATCGCGCTATGAAGACTTATCTCTCGATCTTCGCCGGTGCGCTCGGCGCCGCCGCCGGGCTGGCTCATGCCGGCGACGGCAGCGATTCGTACGACCTGGTCGCACGCGGTCGCTATCTGGCCGAACTCGGCGACTGCACCGCCTGCCATACGCTGCCGGGTGAGGCGCCGTTTGCCGGTGGCGTGCGCATCGATACCCCGTTCGGTCCTGTACTCGGCGCCAATATCACGCCTGACGCCGATACCGGTATCGGCCGCTGGTCCTTCGAGGACTTCCAGGACACCATGTCGCGCGGTCACGCACGCGGCGGCAAGCGGCTGTATGCCGCGATGCCCTACACCGCGTACACCAAGGTCACCCGTGAGGATAACCGGGCGCTATTTGCCTACCTCAACTCGATCGAGCCGGTGCATCACGCCGTCGACACCAATCAACTGCCGTTCCCGTTCAACATCCGCACCAGCCTGATTGCCTGGAACTGGCTGGCCTTCGACGAAGGGGTGTACCAGCCCGACCCTGAGCAATCGGAGCAGTGGAACCGCGGTGCTTATCTGGTGCAGGGGCTCGGCCACTGTGGCAGCTGCCATTCGCCGAAGAACCTGATCGGCGGCGACAAGGATGGCGAGTTTCTGACCGGCAGCGACTTGCAAGGCTGGATGGCGCCGGATATTACCGGCAACGCGCACACGGGCCTGGGCCGCTGGAGCGAGGCCGAGATCGTTCGCTACCTGAAGACCGGTGCCAACCGCTTCGACATGGCCTCTGGGCCCATGGCCGAGGCAGTCGAGCACTCTACTCAGCACTGGAAAGATGCTGACCTCGCGGCTGTGGCCGTCTACCTGAAAAGCCTCGGCGACCCAGAGCAGGCGCCGCCCGACCCGCTGGCCGAAAACGATGAGCGTCTGCGCACCGGTGCGCTTATCTACGAGGACCAGTGCTCGGCCTGCCATACGCCGGACGGCGAGGGCATCACGCATTTATTTCCGAAGCTCGCTGGCGCACCGCTGGTCAACAGCCGCGATGCCACCTCGCTGATTCGCGTCGTGCTGGCCGGCAGTCGGGCGGTGGGCACAGACGCAGCGCCCACCGCGCCGGCGATGCCGTCGTTCGCCTGGGCCATGTCGGATGAATACATCGCGGACGTGCTGACCTTTGTCCGTAACAGCTGGGGCAATGCAGCCGAGCCGGTTTCAGCGGAAGAAGTGAAAGCTGTGCGGGAGGAGATGAAGCCTTGAGTGAACCGCAGGAACGGCAGCGCCGTTCCTGCGGTCGGGGTTACTTCTTCACCCAGCTGCCGTTGAGCTGGATGATCTGGCCGGGCGGCGTCTTTTCGAGTGCTTTCTTGCCGGCGATAGCTTCGACGTCGCTGACGCTGATGCCGTTCTTCTGCGCCAGGCGATGGTATTCGGCGCGGCGGGCCTGGTTGATCTGGCTGGCAATCTCTTGCGCTTCGCCTCCGCCCTGGACCACGCCCAGGTAGCCGTCAGGTTTTTCGCCCAGCTGGCCGCTGGCTTTGGCCTGGCCAAGTGCGGACATGGCTTCGTTGAGGGACATGGCGGCGGCTGGCAGGGCCAGGCTCAGCGCCATCAGCACGGTGCCGAGTTTCAGGTAGCGTTTCATGGGCGTCCTCAGAACAGACCACTGTCTTCGTTGATGATCGAATCGAGCTGCTTGTCGACCTTGATGTAGATCTCATGCTCGATCTTGACGTTGAGGTTGATGTTGATCGGCTCGTTGGGCACGGCCAGCTCCACGCGTGGCGTGCAGGCACTGGCGAGCATGGCCAAGGCCAGGGCCAGCAGGCTAATGGGTTGACGCAACCGCATGGCAGGTCTCCTGTTCGGGGTCGGCACTTACAGTGCCTTAAGCGGGCCTGAAAAAACCAGCACGGCTTCGCGTGGGGCAGACATCTCATCGGTCCTTGCGCAGCTGTTCCTGCACCCGGCGCTGAATGGTCTCGCTGACCCGGTCGGACAGTTGCAGGCTGGTCAGCAGTGCGGGGATATCTTCCTCAAGATTGATCGAGAAGTTGATCGGCCGGCCGCCTTCCAGCGCAGGATTGCGGCCCTGCAACCGCAGGCCGAGGTCCAGCTTGCCGTCTGCCGCGTAATGCACGTCGCTGGCCAGCAGATCGTAGTGAAAGTCGTCGAGCGCCTCGGTCACCAGGCGCATCGCCGGGTTGGACTGGCCGAGTGCCTGGATTTTTGGCGAGCGGAACTGCAGGGCGCCCCCGGGTTCGCGTGCCTTCAGCGACCCCTGCTCGACACTGATCCCGGCCGCGCTGCGCTGCAGCTGCAGCTCTCCATCGATCACCCCGGTGCCGGACAGCCCTTCGGTGGGGTAGGCCTCAAGCAGTAGAGGCAATTGCAGACCCTGCAGGTGCGCGTTCAGCTGTTGCGAGGGCGCGGCCAGGTCTGCGCTACCGGGGTCCAGCCAGAGCCGGCCACCCAGCAGGCGTGCCTCGGCCGTCTCCCAGCTCAGTCGGCCCTGCGCCAGGTTGCCTAGCGGCGCGGCGAAGCGACCGGCGAAGCGCAGCGGGCCAAAGCTGAGGCCGGGGTTGACCTCGCGCACGCTCAGTTCGCTCAGCTCGAGTTGCAGCTGGTCGCCCTGCAACCTGAGCGACAGGCCGGCATCCAGCCCGCCGAATTCGGTGCGGTCGTAGATGCCACCAATGCCGCTAGCACTGAGCGAGGCGGTTGCGCTGAAAGCTCCTGTAGCTGGCGCCTTTAGGTGCGCCTGGCCCTGCAGCCGGCCGTTGTTCAGCTCCAGCAGGGTAGGCCAGTCGGCGAGGGTGGCGGCCAGGGGATTGCCGGCGCGCAGGAACAGCTCGGGGAGGCGTGCATCCAGCCGGGCCGCGCCATCGGCGAGGGTGTAGCGCAGGGCCAGGGGCAGGCTGAGCCCGCCCGCATTGTCCAGCGGGCCATCGAGCGCGAGCTGCGTCGCATCGGCTGTCAGGTTGCCGTTCCAGCGCCAGCCCTGCGGGCGCAGCAGGGGGTGTTTCAGGTTGCCGACCGTCAGGTCGGGGTGACCCTTGACGGCCAGGCGTTCGAGGCGGCCTTCGGCGAGGGCCAGTTCGACCGTCGTCCCGGCCAGCTCGGCCAGCAGCTGGCTGGCGTTCAACCCATCCTCGGCAGTCAGCTGCCGGGCTGAGAGTCGCGAGCCCTTGTCGAGGCGAAGGCTCGCGGCCTGCTGTGAAAGCGTTCCGGCCAGGCGCAGGTCGGCGCCGACGTCTGTCAGCTTGAAGGAAGCGGCCGTGAACGCCGGGCTGCGCAGATTCAGCCGGGCTTCGTTGATGGTCACGGCGTAGGGCGGCTGGGTCTGGAGCAAAACCTGACCGGACAGGCTCAGCGGCGACGGCCCGCTGGCGGCAAGCTGCAGCTTCAGCGGCAGCGCCGTGCGGTCATCCGGTGCTGCCTCGGGTGTGATGACCAGGCGCACGGCACTCGGTCGCAGCGCGGCGGGCAACGCCGCAACCCGCTCGGCCCCGGGGCGCAGGCTCAGGTCCGCAGCCAGGTCGGTGGCGATCCACTGCCCGTCAGCGGCTTGTGCGCCCAGCTCCAGCTGACCCTGCAGCTGGCCGAGGCCGATGACCGGCCAGGGCGCGGGCAGGTTTGCCGAAATGCGCACCTCGCCGGCCTGTACAAGGGTGCTTGCGAGCGGAGTGTCGCGGTCGAGCGTGACCGCCCAGCCGGCGCCAATGTGCACCTGCCCGGGCAGCTCGGGCAACTCGGCCGGGGTATCGGCCACCCAGTTACCCAGCCACTCCAGCAGCCAGGGCGCCTCAGGCAATTCGCTCATGCTCAGCGATCCGCGCCAATGCGTCAGGTCAGGCGCCGGCGCGAACTGGTTCTGCATGTTGAGGCGGGGCGTGTCATCGAGTCGCACCTGAAGATCGAGGAGCGTGTCCGCGGCCTGCTGACGTGCCGCTGCGCTCAGTTCCACACGATGCGGGCCGTGTCGCAGGCCAAGGTCCAGCGTGGCCGGAAGCAGGGCTTCGCCGCCATGCTGCCAACGCAGCGAGCCGGTTTCGCGGCAGATGCCGCGCACGCACGGCAGGCTGATCGTCAGCTCGTCGATGCGTCCCTGGCGCGGAATCCAGGCGGCCCAGCGCTGTAGTTGCTGCCGATCGGGCAGCGATGTCGCCTGATCAGGGCCGGCGGTTGCGGTGCTGGCCGGGCGCCAGGCGAGCTCGAGGCGCGCGACGTGCAGCGCCTGGAGCGGCAGCGGCAACCAGCCGCGGGCGAATTGCAGTTGCAAGTGGTCGAGGGCGAGCACCAGCTGGCCGCCGGAGGGGGACGCCTGGGTCAGGACAAATTGTCGCAGGGCTATGCCGTTGGTCGAGACGCGCAGGCCATCAACATCGAGCGAGACGATGCCCGCTTCGCGCTTGAATTGTTCCCAGCGCATCGCCCCCCAGACGGCGCTCAGCAACAGCACCAGGAGCACGCCAAGCGCCGTATACAGCAGGGTACGCCGCAGCCGCGTCATGCTCGGATCCGTGTGGTCGGGCCCACCAGCATAAGCCGCGACAGCCTCCTGACCAAACCGGAATGGGTGATGCGTTTTGGGGACCGGTCGTCGTGCGAAAGGTTCCCGCGAGGCCCGATAAATCGGGGCTCCGGCGGGCTTAACCGAGCTCTGCACGCACTGCGCCCCAGACTTGTGCACATTCGTCGGGCTGCCTTGTCAAGCGCTTATGACAAAGTGTCGCAAACCCCGGATGGTCATAGATCGATAATAACTCATTGAAAAATAACGAGTTTTTCAAATGGCGAAAAAACCGCCAGTTTGACTGAAGCCCACTAACCATAGGCGTTCGGGGCAGTTGTCAGCCCTTTGTCCACCGAGTTATCCACAGCTTCTGTGGATTAAAAAATCCTGTGATGCGGATCGCGTTTCGCGCGGTTTTGCAAGACTTTAACTCTGTGAAAAAAGGAGTAGAGTGCGCGCCCTTGTCCCCCCGAAGCCTTCGGTGACCATGAGAACGCGCCCCTTTGCTTCGACCCCGGTCGACAGCACGACATCTTCTCCACGCCTGCCGCTGCGCATGGCGTTGTGGCTGCTGGACAGCCAGCGTCTAGGACAGACCAAGAGCGTCAAACGTATCGCCGGCCGGATGCTCAAGCAGCCGGCGCTGGAAGGCGTGGTCGAAGCGCAGAGTCGCCTGGGACGGTTGCTCTGCCATGACTGCGACAGCCAGCGCGACCGCCGCATCGGCCTGGAACTGTTGCGCCAGGCCGCCCGTGCCGGCGACCGCCAGGCGCAGCTGGAACTCGGCCAGCTCTACTGCCACGGGCAGTACCGCGAACTGTCCAAGGCCCGCCACTGGCTGGAGCAGGCTGCGTCGCAGGGTTCGGCTGAAGCCTCGCGGATGCTGCAGCATCTGCCGCTCTCGCGCTCGGTCGGCAGCCTGGACTGACCCCCAGGGGCACGCTGGCTATACTGCGCGGCAATTCAGCCGGAGTTGCCCATGCCCCTCGATCCCTTCCTTCTATCTGCCGGGCTCGGTGCCCTCTGCCTGTTGCTGGTAGCGGTAGCGACGCTGTTGCAGCGTCGCCTGAGCCGCCGCGAGGCGGAGCTGTCGTTGCTCGATGAACGCCTCAGCCAGGCGCTGATGGCGCAGGAAGGCCTCACGGCTCAGCTGGAAACCAGCCGCCAGGATCATGCCGAGCTGCAGGCCTCGCGCGCCGCGCTGCAAGCCGAGGCGGCGGTGCTGCGGCGCGAGACCGAGTGGTTGCAGGCGCAGCGCCTGGAAACCCGCGACACCCTCGACGACCTCCAGGCCGAACGCGACGCCCAGCAAGCCGAGTTGCGCACGTTGAGCGCCGCTCATGCCGCGATCAGCGCCGAACTCAATGAACAGCAGAAAACCCACGAGCAGCGCCTGGAGGACCTCCAGCGAGCCCGTGACGAGTTGCGTGCGCAGTTCGCCGAACTGGCCGGGAAGATCTTCGAGGAGCGCGAACAGCGTTTTGCCGAGACCAGCCATGAGCGCCTCGGCCAGCTGCTCGACCCGTTGAAGGAACGCATCCAGTCCTTCGAAAAGCGTGTCGAGGAGAGCTACCAGCATGAGGCGCGCGAGCGGTTCTCGCTGGCCAGGGAGCTCGAGCGGCTGCAGCAGCTCAACCAGCGCCTCGGCGACGAGGCCACCAACCTGACCCGCGCCTTGCAGGGCCAGAAGACCCAGGGCAACTGGGGCGAATTGATCCTGGAGCGGGTACTCGAGCACGCCGGGCTGGAAAAGGGCCGCGAGTACCACACCCAGGTCAGCCTGCGCAGCGCCGACGGCGAGCGCTTCCAGCCTGACGTGCTGATCCAGCTGCCCGGTGACAAGCAGGTGGTGGTCGATGCCAAGGTCAGCCTCACCGCCTATCAGGCCATGACCTGTGCGCAGGACGACGCCAGCCGCGAGACTGCGCTCAAGCAGCACGTCCAGTCGCTGCGTAATCATCTCAAGGGACTCTCGCTGAAGGACTATCAGCGCCTGGAGGGCCTGCAGAGCCTGGACTTCGTGCTGCTCTTCGTGCCGATCGAAGGCGCCTTCGCCGCGGCGTTGCAGGGCGATCCTGGGCTGTTTCAGGAGGCCTACGGCAAACATGTGGTGATCGTCAGCCCGACCACCTTGCTTGCCACGCTGCGGGTGATCGACAGTCTCTGGCGCCAGGAGCGGCAGAGCCAGAATGCGCGCGAGATCGCCGAGCGGGCCGGGGCGCTGTATGACAAGTTCGCGGCTTTTATCCAGGACCTGGACGAGATCGGCAGCCGCCTGCAGCAACTGGACAAGGCCTACGTCGGCGCGCGCAACAAGCTCACCGACGGGCGCGGCAACCTGGTCGGCCGTGCCGAACAACTCAAACTGCTCGGCGCCCGCGCCAGCAAGCGCCTTCCGGCCGACTGGCTGGAGCGCGCCGGCGCCGACCCTGCCGACGCCGGCGCTTCGCTTGAGGCTGCGCCGGGCGACTGACCGGTAGCCGACCTAGAACAACCAGAGCACCGCCAGGCCGGCCAGCAGCCCGGCGAGCATCACCGGCACCGTCAGCAGCGCCAGGGCGCGGCCGCCAATGAACAGCACCAGCCCGGCCTTGACCAGGCTGTTGCTCAGGGCGGCGAGAAAGATGCCGCGCACCGCCACGACTTCGCTCAGGTCGGCCTGGGCGCTGTTGGACAGCGACAGGGTGATGGCGTCGACGTCGGTCAGGCCCGACAGTGATGCCACCAGATAAACCCCGGTGTCGCCCAGCAGCCGGCGGCCGCCCTCGACAAGGAACAGGATCAGCACCAGCAAGCCGGCGAAGCGCAGCGCCGGGCCCAGCTCGAAGGGGTTCTTCAGGGGTGGATCGGCCGGGTTTTCCGGCTGCTGTGCAGCGCGCAGGAAATAGAACAGCGCCCCGCCGGCGTAGATCAGGCAGGCGCCGAGCATCGGTGCGAGCAGCGCGGGCAACAGCGTGCGGTTGATCAGGCCGACTTCCAGCAGGATCCGCGGAAACATCAGCGCCGAGGTCGCCAATACCCCGGCGGCCAGCGCCGTGCGCAGCTTGTCCGAATCCAGCCGGGCCAGGGTGATGGTCATTGCCGTCGACGATACGATGCCGCCCAGCAGCGCGGTGGCCAGCAGGCCGTGGCGGGTGCCGAACAGACGGATGGCGACATAGGCGGCAAAGCCGATCCCGGCGATCAGCACCACCATCCACCAGGTCGTGTAGGGATTGAACGCCTGCCAGGGGCCGAAGCCTTCGTTGGGCAGTGCCGGCAGCAGCACCACCGAAATGAACAGCAGCTTCAGCGCACCGCTCAGCTCGGCCTCGCTGAGGCGATTCAGTGCCCCGTGCAGGCGCGCCTTCAGGCTCAGCAGCAGGGCCACGACGATGGCAACCGAGGCGGCCAGCAACCGGCTCTCGGTCATGGCCAGGCTGCCCAGCAAAAATGCCAGCAGCATCGCGATCTCGGTGGTCATGCCATGGTCGGCGCGCCGGCGGGTTTCGACCCGGTAGCCGGCCACCACCAGTACCACCAGCCCGAGGAACAGGGCGATCCAGGCGAGGGCGCCAAAGTGCTCGGCGCTCAGCGCGGCCAGGCCGCCGAACAGGCCGCACAGGCCGAGGGTGCGGATCCCGGCGAGGGCCTCGTCGTCATGGTCGCGGCTGCTCCAACTGCGCTCGGTGCCTATCAGCAGGCCGACGCCGAGCGCGGTGGCGAGGTTGAGGAGGATATCGAGGGTCATCAGGACGCGCCGTTTGCCAGGGAATGCCTTGAGTCTAGCCGCCGCGCCTGATCCCGGGCTTGCGCAGGGGCAAGCCCGACGGCATTAATGCAGCGGCACGTGCCGGCTGACCAGCGCACGCAGCGCCGCCGGCTTGACCGGTTTGGTCAGGAAATCCAGCCCCGCGGCATGGATGGCGGCAATCAGTTCAGGACGTCCGTCAGCGCTGATGACCACGCCGGGCACCGGTTCGCCGAGCCGTGTGCGCAACCAGGCCATGAGGCCGGCGCCGGTTTCGCCATGGTCCAGGTGATAGTCCACCAGCACCAGCTGGGGCCGCACGTCCTCGCGCAACAGGGCTTCGCATTCGGCGCGGTTGCTGGCGGTCCAGACCTGGCAGCCCCAGCGCGACAGCAAGCTGTTCATGCCCACCAGGATGCTGTCCTCGTTGTCCACGCACAGCACCTGGATGCCGGTCAGCGCGGTTTGCTGCGCTTCACCGTTGAGCTTGACCTGCTTGGTCGGGGTGCTGGCGATCGGCACGGTGACACTGAACACGCTGCCCTTGCCCGGCCAGGAGCGCACGGACAGCGGGTGGTCGAGCACCTGGCAGAAGCCGTCGGCGATCGCCAGGCCGAGGCCCAGCCCCTTCTCGGCGCGAGTCTGGTGGCTGTCCAGGCGCTTGAACTCTTCGAAGATCACCCGCAGCTTGTCCTCGGCGATACCGGGCCCGCGGTCCCAGACCTCCAGGCGCAACGAGGCGCCCTGGCGACGCACGCCCAGCACCACGCGGCCCTTGGCGTAGCGGAAGGCATTGGTCAGGAAGTTCTGCAGCACCCGGCGCAGCAGGCGAATGTCGCTGTCGACCCGCAGGCGGCTGCCGTGCACGCGGAAATCGACGCCCTGTTCGACAGCGAGCATGCCGAACTCGGTCTGCAGGGTGTCGAGCAGCGTCGCCAGCGGGAAGGGGTTGCGGTCCGGAGTGATGCGGCCGTTCTCCAGCCGGGAGATATCGAGCAGATCGGAGATCAGGTCCTCGGCCGAGCGCAGCGAGCTGTCCAGGTGTCGGACCAGGTCGCGCGCCTCGGCGGGCAGGGCGTCGTGCTGGTGCGACAGCGCTGCGGAGAACAGCCGTGCGGCGTTCAGCGGCTGCATCAGGTCATGGCTGACGGCAGCGAGGAAGCGGGTCTTGGATTGGTTGGCCGTCTCGGCGGTGCTCTTGGCGGCGGTCAGCGCCTTGTTCAGCTCCGACAGTTCCAGGGTGCGCTCGCTGACACGCTGCTCGAGCCCTTCGTTGGCGTCTTTCAGGGCGCGTTCGGCCTCGCGGTAAGCGGTGATGTCGCTGAAACTCATGACGAACCCGCCGCCGGGCATCGGGTTGCCGATCAGCTCGACCACGCGGCCGTTGGGGAAAGTGCGCTCGGAGGTGTGCGCACGACCCTGGCGCATCCAGTAAAGCCGCTTGGCGACGTGGGTGTCCGGGTCGCCGGGACCGCAGAGGCCGCGCTCGGCGTTGTAGCGAATGATGTCGGCGATCGGCCGGCCGATGTAGACCAGCCCTTCGGGGTACTCGAACATCTCGAGGTAGCGGTGGTTCCAGGCCACCAGGCGCAGCGACTGGTCGACCACGCTGATGCCCTGGGTAATGTTCTCGATGGCGCCTTGCAGCAGCGCGCGGTTGAACTGCAGCACCTCGGAGGCTTCGCCAACGATGCGCACCACGTCGTCGACCTGCATGTCGCGGCCTTCGAGAGCCGCCTTGACCACTGCGCGGGTAGACGAGGCGCCCAGCACGCCGGCCAGCAGGCGTTCGGTGTGGGCGATCCACTGGCCGTCGGCCTGCTGCCGCGGTGAATAGTCATGGCCGTGACGGCGGGCGAAACGCTGGAAGCTCAGCTCTGCACGTTCGGCGCCGACGAAGCGCGAAGCGAGTACCAGCAGGTCCTCGACCTGCACGGCCAGCAGCCGGCGCGTCCCGGGCGTGGGGTGGATTTCCTGGCCGATGAAGCGGCTGGCCTGCCAATGCTCGGCGACGCGGGTCTGGGTCAGGATCGATACCCAGAAGAACAGCGTTGCGTTACCCACCAGCGACAGGGTGACGCCCAGCGTCAGTGCGCTTGTGTTGAATGGCAAATCGGCTGTGTACATCCACTGCAGGCCGGGGAACATTTCCAGCGGCCAACCGAGCAGCGGCAGGATCAGCGTGTAGACCCAGATCAGCGCGCCAGCGGTCAGCCCCGCGAAGACGCCGCGGCGGTTGGCCTGCTTCCAGTACAGCGCGCCGACCATCGCCGGGGCCAGCTGGGTGAGGGCGGCAAAAGCGATCTGGCCGATGGTTGCCAGGCTGGCACTTGGGCCGAGTAGCCGGTAGCTGACATAAGCCAGCAGGAGGATCGCGACGATACTGATGCGACGCACCGAGAGCATCCAGTGGCGGAACACCTCGAAGGGCTGCTCGGCTTCCTTGCGGCGCAGCAGCCAGGGCAGCAGCATGTCGTTTGAGACCATGGTCGACAGCGCGACGCTGGCCACGATGACCATGCCGGTGGCTGCCGATGCGCCGCCGATGAAGGCCAGCAGCGCCAGCGCTGGGTGGGATTCGGCCAGCGGCAGGCTGATCACGAAGGAATCCGGGCTGACGCCGACGGGCAGGAGCATCTGCCCGGCAAGCGCGATCGGGATCACGAACACCGCCGCCAGTACCAGGTACAGCGGAAACACCCAGCGCGCCAGGCGGAAGTCGCGCGGCTCGATGTTTTCCACCACGGTGACATGGAACTGGCGTGGCAGGCAGACGATGGCCATCAGTGCGACCGTGGTCTGCACCATCATTGCTGGCCAGTTGACCGTTTCTTCCCAGAAAGACGACAACGCCGGGGCCTCGTAGGCGCGATTGAACAGGTCGCCGAAGCCGTCGAACAGGCCGAAGGTGATAAAGGCACCCACGGCCAGGAAAGCGAACAGCTTGACCAGCGACTCGAAGGCGATGGCCAGCACCATGCCGCGGTGGTGCTCGGTCACGTCCAGGTTGCGGGTGCCGAACAGCACGGTGAACAGGGCCAGCACCATGGACACGATCAAGGCCGTGTCCTGCGCGCCAGAGCCGGCTTCGGCCTCGCTGTGGTTGCCGATCAGCAGGTTCACGCCGAGCACGATGCCCTTGAGCTGCAGGGCGATGTAGGGCAGCACCCCGACCAGGCAGATCAGCGTGACCACCACGGCCAGCGGCTGCGACTTGCCGTAGCGGGCCGCGATGAAGTCGGCGATGGAGGTGATGTTCTCCTGCTTGCTGATCATGATCATCTTCTGGATGACCTGCGGGCCCAGCAGCATCAGCAGGATCGGGCCCAGGTAGATCGGCAGGAACGCCCAGAGCTGCTCGGCGGCCTGACCCACCGCGCCGAAGAAGGTCCAGCTGGTGCAGTACACCGCCAGTGACAGGCTATAGACCCAGGCCCGCATGCGCGGCGACATCGGCGTCTGGTTGCGATCGCCATAGAAGGCGATGGCAAACAGCACCGCCATGTATGCAAGGGCGACCAGTGCGATCAGCCCACCGGACAACGACATTCGAACTCCAGACCTGCGCAGGGCGCGGTCAGCTGCTTCCCGGTCCTGAACGGGGACCTGCGACCGGTCGGGCCGCGCCACCGGGTGCCGTGTCGAGCCGGGCGAGCGTTGCGCTGGACGGCTCTACGGCCAGCGGACGGTCGGGGCTGCTACGGACACCGGCGCGCGATGCGGTCCGGCGGGTACGGAATGGGGGAAGGCTGCCGCGTGTTGAAAATGAATAGGCAGAGTTTCGCAGCAAACGCAGGCGGCGTGTTGCGGCTGCGACCATGGTCGCATGTGTACCGCGGGGCCGGGCGGTAGCGACGAAAGCGCCGCGCTAGAGGCGTTCGCGTCGACCGACGCCGGACGGCAGGGCTGCGCCGCTGGTCCGAGTCCTGCCACCTGGGGGCGCCGGCCGCGGCGCAGGCGGGCCGAACTGCGTTAAGCGGTCGCAGGGGCGTCGGTACATGGGGTAATGTTGTCGGCTTCGCGGTCGCCCGCCAGCGGCCACCGCGGTGGTCCCGATGCAGCGGTCCAGACGGGCCGCGGGGCCGGTCTCGTCTTTTTTGCGGTGCATACCTAAGGAGCCTCGATGTCCCGCTTGCAGGAGTTCTTGCATGGCTGTCGCGACATTCTCCCGCTGATTGTCGGCGCGGTGCCGTTCGGGGTCATTTTCGGCACCCTGTCGATCGGTGCCGGCCTGACCACCTGGCAGACCATCGGCATGTCGGCACTGGTGTTTGCCGGTTCGGCTCAGTTCATCGCCGTCACCCTGATCACTGGCGGTGTCGGCGCTGCGGTGGTGCTGCTGACCACCTTCGTGGTCAATCTGCGTCATGCCCTCTACAGCGCCGCCATGCAGCCCTTCGTCCGCCACCTGCCCGGGCGCTGGCGCGTGCCGCTGGCGTTCTGGCTGACCGACGAGGCCTTCGCGGTCATACAGCACCGCTATGCACGGGACGACGGCGCGCCCCACAAGCACTGGTTCTTCCTCGGTGCGGCGCTGACCATGTACCTCTCCTGGCAGTTCGCGACCCTGGCAGGCATCGCCTTTGGCCAGGCGGTACCCAATGTCGCCAGCTGGGGTCTGGATTTCGCCATGATCGCCACCTTCATCGGCATCGCCGTGCCGATGATGCGCACCCGGCCGCAGGTGGCCTCGGCGCTGGTCGCCGCGGTCGTCGCGCTGCTGACCTGGTCGCTGCCCTACAAGCTCGGGCTGATCGCCGCCGCGCTGGCCGGCATCGTCGTCGGCGTCTGGCTGGAACGGCGCGCCGAGCGCCGGCTGCGCGGGGAGGCCGGCTGATGCAGACCTGGTTGCTGATCTTCGGGATGCTGGCGATCACCTTCGTGATCCGCTACAGCTTTTTCGCCTGGCCCGACCTGCGCTTCCCGCGCGTGATCGAACAAGGCCTGCACTACGTGCCGGTGGCGGTACTGACCGCCATCGTGGTGCCGGGCATGCTACGGCCGGCGGGAGAGTGGGCGCTCGACTGGCACAACGCCTACCTGCTCGGCGGCCTGCTGGCGATCCTCATCGCTGCCGTGACGCGCAATCTGCTGGCGACCATCGCCGGCGGGCTGCTGGGGTTCTTCCTGCTGCGCTGGGCGTTCGGGCAATTGCCGGTGTGACGCACTGCTCAGGCCTGACGCTGGCGCCGGGCGGCCGGTGTCTTGCGGCGATCGGCCGCGCTCCAATGTTCGTTGCCTTCTCCACGGAACCGGATCGATGACCACTCCGCATTCGCAGTTCACCCTGCTCGGGAAGCGGCGCTTCCTGCCGTTCTTCCTGACCCAGCTGTCGGGCGCTTTCAATGACAACCTGTTCAAGCAGTCGCTGATCCTGGCGATCCTCTACAAGATCGGGACGGGCGCCGACACCAGCGTGCTGATCAACCTCTGTGCGCTGCTGTTCATCCTGCCGTTCTTCCTGTTTTCCGCCCTGGGTGGCCAGCTTGGCGAGAAGTACCCCAAGGAGCGCCTGATTCGCGCGATCAAGGCGGGCGAGATCTTCATCATGCTGGCCGGGGCCGCCGGCCTGCTGCTGGGCAACCTGCCATTGCTGCTCGCGGTACTGTTCTGCATGGGCACCCAGTCCGCGCTGTTCGGGCCGGTGAAGTACTCGGTGCTGCCCAAGCTGCTCGAGAACCACGAACTGGTCGGCGGCAACGCGCTGGTGGAAATGGGCACCTTCCTGGCGATTCTCGCTGGGACCATCGCGGCCGGGCTGATGATGGCCAGTGCCGACTATGCCCGGCTGGTCGCCAGCGGTGTGGTGCTGGTGGCCTTGCTCGGCTACCTCGCCAGTCGTGGCGTGCCGGCAACCGGGGCTTCGCTGCCCTCGCTGCAGATGGACTGGAACCTGTTCCGCCAGACCGGCGCAATCCTGCGCATGGGCCTGCGCCAACGGCTCTCGGTATCCCGATCGCTGATCGGCAATTCCTGGTTCTGGTTTCTCGGTGCCACCTACCTGACGCAGATCCCGGCTTTTTCCAGGGATCTGCTGCACGGTGACGAGACCGTGGTCACGCTGATCCTGACCGTATTCTCGGTCGGCATTGCGCTCGGTTCGCTGCTCTGCGAGCGGCTTTCCGGACACAAGGTGGAGATCGGCCTGGTGCCGTTCGGCTCTTTTGGCCTGACCCTGTTCGGCCTGCTGCTGTGGTGGCAGTCGGGCGGTTTTCCCGCCGCCGCGATACCCCACGACTGGCTGGCCCTGCTGGGCATCGGCCAGGCCTGGTGGATTCTCGGCGCGGTGCTTGGCATCGGGGTCTTCGGCGGCTTCTATATCGTGCCGCTGTATGCCTTGATCCAGTCGCGCACCGCCGAGCACGAACGGGCGCGGGTAGTGGCGGCGAACAACGTGCTCAATGCGTTGTTCATGGTGGTCTCGGCGCTGGTGGCGATCCTGCTACTGAGCGTTGCCGGGCTGTCGATTCCGCAGCTGTTCCTGGTGGTGTCGCTGATGAACGTGGCGGTCAGCCTGTACATCTTCAGCATCGTGCCGGAGTTCGGCATGCGTTTTCTGGTCTGGCTGCTCGGTCACTCCATGTACCGGGTGAACCAGCAGGGGCTCGAAGCGATTCCGGACGAAGGTCCGGTGCTGCTGGTGTGCAACCATGTTTCCTTTGTCGATGCCCTGCTGATCGCCGGAGCGGTGCGCCGGCCGGTGCGCTTCGTCATGTACTACCGGATCTTCCGTATTCCGGTGCTGAACTTCATCTTTCGTACCGCCGGTGCGGTGCCCATCGCCGCGCGCCACGAAGACGAGGCGACCTACACCCGCGCGTTCGAACGCATCGGCGCGTACCTGGACGATGGCGAAGTGGTGTGCATCTTCCCGGAAGGCAAGCTCACCACCGATGGCCGGATCAACGAATTCAAGGCCGGCGTGGAGCGCATTCTCGAGGCGAACCCGGTGCCGGTGGTGCCCATGGCGTTGCGCGGGCTCTGGGGCAGCTTTTTCAGCCGTTACCCGCACAAGGGATTGTTCCGTCGGGTCTGGTCGCGGGTGGACCTGGTCGCCGGCGCGCCCGTGCCGGCGAGCGACGCCAGCCGACAGCGGCTGCAGGCACAGGTCAGCCTGTTGCGCGGCGACCGGCCCTAGCCGCGCGAGCGGACCAGCGGACGGCGAGGCGTGCGCGCGAGCACGGGCGATTTCCGGTGTCTGAGCCTGAGTGACCCTGTCCTACTGGAGGCCCGCCATGCCGTTGTCCGAAAAACAGAAGATGCTCGCCGGTGAGCTTTACCGGCCGGGCGACCCCGAACTGCAGGCCGACCAGGCCGAGGCCAAGGCCTGGATGGTGCGCTACAACGCCGCGCTCGCCGAGACGCCAGCGGTGCGCCGCAGCCTGTTGTGCGAGTTGCTCGGCAGCGTCGGCAGCGGTGCCGTCATCCGTCCGCCGTTTCATTGCGATTACGGTTACAACATCCACCTCGGCGACGAGGTGTTCCTGAATTTCAACTGTGTGATCCTCGACGTGGTCGAGGTGCGCATCGGCAACGGCACGCAGATCGGCCCGGCGGTACAGCTCTATGCCGCGGACCATCCGCGGGAGGCCGAGGCGCGTCGCCGCGGCGTGGAATTCGGTCGGCCGGTGGCGATCGGCGAGCACGTTTGGATCGGAGGGGGTGCGATCATCCTGCCGGGCGTGACCATTGGCGACGACGCCGTGATCGGGGCGGGGAGCGTGGTGACGCGAGACGTGCCGGCCGGGGCGACGGTTGTGGGCAACCCGGCGCGGCCCCGTTGAGTGTCTGGATGGTGAGGTGACGGCCGGCGCATAGCCGGCCGCCCGTCGCGCTTACTGCTGCGTCACGACTGCCGTGTTGCCGGCGCCCATCTGCGATACCACGGCCGCATTGCCCATGCCGCTCTGACCGAGCGTTGCCTGGTTGCCGGTGCCGCCCTGCAGTACCTGCGCCAGGTGGCCTTCGCCGCCCTGGGCCAGGCTGACTTCGTTGCCCGAACCGTACAGCTGCTGGATGTCGGCGACATTCAGGTCACCGTCCTGCAGCACGTCCACCCGGTTGTCGTCGCCATAGCTCGAACCGCTCAGCTCGTTGCCGTTGCCGCTCTGGTTGACGGTGAGCAGGTTGTCGTTGCCGTCCTGGGCGAAGTCGATCCGGTGATCGGTGCCATGCTGTACGAGGTAGGCCTGGTTGTAGTCACCGGACTGCTGCAGCGAGGCGGTCTGGAAACTGCCATCGAGCTGGTCGAGGGTGAGGTGGTTGTTGTTGCCGGTCTGCTCGGTATGAGCCGTGTTTCCTTCGCCGTCCTGGAACACGTCGGCACTGTTGGCGGTGCCGTCCTGGTAGATCGAAGCGGTCTGCAGCGAGCCGCGCTGGTCGACGTAGGCGTCGTTCATCGTGCCCTTCGATTCGATGCCGGCGGTGTGCCCGGTCCCCTGCTGCGACACCGAGGCGGTCTGTGAGTCGCCCAGCTGCTCGATCGTCGCGTGCGAGTCGAAGGCGTCGGTCTGGTAGATGCTCGCGTCGTTGAGGTTGCCTTGCTGGTCGATGCTTGCCTCGTTGCGGGCGCCACCATCCTGCCAGACCAAGGAAACGTTCTCGTCGCCAGCCTGGCGCTGCTCGGACTGGCTCGATTCGGTGCCGTCCTGGATGCTCTCGACGAAGTTGTCGTTGCCGGCCTGGTCGGTAACCGTGGTGCTCAGGTCGGCGGCGTGCTGCTCGGTGAAGGCGGTGTTGAAACTGCCGTCCTGGTACTGGCGCGCGCTGGCGCTGGTGGAATCGTCCTGGGTGAGGGTCGCGTCGTTGCTGTCGCCGTATTGCGACTGGACCGCTTCGCTCTGGTCGGTCGAGCCCTGGGCGAGCTTCGCCACGTTGAGGTTGCCCGCCTGGGTCTGAAGGGCATCGGACAGGGTCGCCTGCGTCTGGGTGACAGTGCCGTCGTTGCCTTCGCCGACTTGCGACTGGTAGGACAGGTTGTCGCGGCCGCCGGTCTGGGTGACCTCGGCCAGGTTGTCGTCGCCGGACTGGTTCTGTTCCGCGCGGTTCTCGTCGGCGTAGGCCTGGGTCGCCAGGATCGCGAAAATGGCAGCTGCGAGGGGCTTGCACTTGAACATGTCGTCTCTCCGTAGGGGTGGATGCGAGTCGCTTCCGGCTGTCGCGGTGGCGCGGGATCGAATGTGCGCGGCAACGGCGGCACGTTCAGCAGGAAACGCCTCGATCCTAGAGCGGACGAGTGACAGAAAAGTGTCGGCTCGCCTGTTTGTCGACATTTTGCTGTCGGTTAGGCCGCCTACGGCGTCCCAGCGGACGCGTGCGCCGACCACTCAGTGGCTGAGCTTGAGACCGAGCAAGCCAAGGCAGATCAGCGCAACGCTGGCCGCGCGCAGCAGGCTCATGGTTTCGCCGAACAACAGGATGCCGGCGATCACCGTGCCGACGGCGCCGATGCCGGTCCAGATCGAGTAGGCCGTGCCCAGCGGAAGGGTTCGCATGGCGATGCCCAGCAAGGCGAGGCTGACCAGCATGGCGAGCCCGGTCAGCAGCGAGGGCAGCGGCCGAGTGAAGCCGTCGGTGAGCTTGAGCCCGACGGCCCAGGCCACTTCGAACAGACCGGCAAGCAACAGAATGAACCAGGCCATGTCATCTCCGGAGGACGGTGATTGGGCGGGGGCGTCCCCGGATGCATGTTGGCCACCGGGGTCGTCCCCGGCGGGGGTAGGGGTGTCACGGCCTGCACAGGCAGGCCGCGACGGTGCGGATCTGCGGACGCGTCAGCCCTTGCGTGTGGCGGTGCTCGTGTCCTTCATGCGTCGGTAGACAGTCGCCAGCAGCGCACCGGAGAGGTTATGCCAGACGCTGAACAAGGCGCTGGGCACCGCGGCCAGCGGCGAGAAATGCGCGCTGGCGAGCGCGGCGCCCAGTCCAGAATTCTGCATGCCGACCTCGATCGACAGGGTCTTGCGCTGGGCCAGCGGCAAACCAAACAGGCGCGCCACCAGATAGCCGATGCCGAGCCCCAGGCTGTTGTGCAGCACGACCACGGCCATGATCAACAGCCCCGACTCGGCGATCTTCGCCTGGCTCGCGGCAACCACCGCGGCGACGATGATCACGATGCTCACCACCGAGACCAGCGGCAGGATGTCGACCACCTGATGCACGCGGTTGCCCAGCAGGCGGCGGACGATCAGGCCGAGGGCGATCGGCAGCAGCACGATCTGCACGATGGACATGAACAGGGCACCGAAGTTGACCGGTAGCCAGGCCGAGGCCAGCAGCCAGATTAGCGCGGGTGTGACCAGCGGAGCGAGCAGGGTAGTAACGGCGGTGATTGCTACTGACAGCGCGACGTCGCCGCGGGAGAACCAGGCGATCACATTCGAAGCGGTACCGCCGGGGCAACAGCCCACCAGAATCACACCGACGGCAATTTCCGCCGGCAAGCCCAGCAGTTGGCAAAGCAACCAGGCGAGGGCGGGCATGATCAGGAACTGCGCCCCGACGCCCAACGCTACCCAGAGCGGACGGCGTGCGACTTCAGCGAAATCCGCCGCTTTCAGCGTCAGGCCCATGCCGAACATGATCAGGCCGAGCAACGGGACGATCCAGGCGGTCGCCGGCAGGAACCAGCTGGGCTGGAAGAACGCGAGGATGGCAAACAGCAGGACCCAGAGGGCGAACGTGTTGCCGACAAAGCGGCTGAGGGCGGCGAGGGCACGCATCGGGCTTACCTTGTAGTGATGAAGGAGGTGCCGTCAGCCGGGGCTGACGGCCAGGGCAGTTTAGATGCCCTGCGGGATCTCCTCACCACCCAGGGCTTCGAACAGCGCGGGCAGGAACTCCTTGAAGGTCAGCATCATCAGCAGGAAGCTGGCGTCCTGCTGGCCAAGGTCATCGTCGCCACCGTCCTGCTCGGCCTGGTCCTGCAACAGCTCTTCGAAACGCAGACGCTTGATCACCAGCTTGTCGTCGAGCACGAAGGACAGCTTGTCCTGCCAGCCCAACGACAGCTGAGTGACCTGCTTGCCGACTTCCAGGTGCTGCTGGATCTCGTCGCTGGTCAGGTCCTGGCGCTTGCAGCGCACCACGCCGCCGTCTTCGTGGGTGTCGCGCAGTTCGCACTCGTCGAGCACGAAGAAATCGTCGGCTGCTTTTTGCGTCTTGACCCAGTCGGTCATGGTCGCTGAGGGCGCGATCTTGACGGTCAGCGGACGTACCGGCAGCGAGCCGATCGCCTCACGCAGCGTGGACAGCAGGTCCTCGGCGCGCTTGGGGCTGGAAGAGTCCACCAGAATCAGGCCCTGCTCCGGTGCGATGGCGGCAAAGGTGCCGGACTTGCGAATGAAGGCGCGCGGCAGGAAGGCCTGGATGATGTCGTCCTTCAGCTGCTCGCGCTCCTTCTTGTAGACCTTGCGCATCTGCTCGTTTTCGATTTCGTCGACCTTTTCCTTCAGCGCGTCCTTGACCACGCTGCCGGGCAGGATGCGTTCTTCCTTGCGGGTGGAAATCAACAGGAAGCCCTGGCTCGCATGCACCAGAGGCGCATCTTCGCCTTTGCCAAAGGGCGCGACGAAACCGTAGGTGCTCACCTCCTGGCTGGCGCAGGGGCGGGCGGGCTTGGCGGCCAATGCAGCTTCAAGTGTCTCGACATCGAAAGGGACGTTCTGGGTGAGACGGTAGACGAGCAGGTTGCGAAACCACATGGCGATTTGAAACTCCGGTAAAAGCAAAGCGCGCATTATTCCCCTCCCGCTACCGCAGGCCAACCCTGCCAAGAGCAGATGCCGACCGAAACCTCGTTTTCGCCAATAAACAGTGCGTTTCCTAAGTCGTTGTAAGTTCTTCAATTTTTTTTTCGAAAGGGGGTTGCCAAGGTCGAGAACCCTCTCTAGAATGCGCCCCACTTCGAGAGCAAACGGGTGATTAGCTCAGCTGGGAGAGCATCTGCCTTACAAGCAGAGGGTCGGCGGTTCGATCCCGTCATCACCCACCACTCGAGGTTTAGCGCAGCGGTAGTTCAGTCGGTTAGAATACCGGCCTGTCACGCCGGGGGTCGCGGGTTCGAGTCCCGTCCGCTGCGCCATATTGATTGGCGAGGAACACTGAACGCCTCGCCAGCACGAAGAAAGCGACCTTAGGGTCGCTTTTTTTTGCCTCAAATTTCGCTCCGCATCGTCTGCAGGGGTGCGACGCGTCTGGCTGGGGCCCGCCCTGCAACTGACGCCGGGCCGGGTGGCATCAGCCCGCCGTGTACTGCGGCGAGACCTGATCGCCGAATCGCCAGGGAGTCTTTGGACTTTGCACTGTCTTTACCTATTACCGCGATGCCCTCGGTAGCCACCCCTGGAGGTGGCTGTTAAGCTCCGGCAACGTTTTTGGCTACACCTCTTTTGCGTAATTAAAGGAAACAGAATGAGACATCATCGTTTGGCGTCGGCGATTGCCCTGGTTGGCCTGGTCCTGGCGGGCTGTGATTCGGAAACCAGCGCCAAGCTGGAAACTCCTGCACAGAAAGCGTCCTACGGCATCGGCCTGAACATGGGCAAGAGCCTGGCTCAGGAAGGCATGGCCGCCCTGGATTCGAAGGCCGTGGCCCAGGGCATCGACGATGCAATGGGCAAGAAGGAGCAGAAGCTCACCGACGAGCAGTTGATGGAAGCCTTCAGCTACCTGCAGAAGCGTGCCGAAGAGCACGTGGCCGAGATGAACAAGGAAGCCGCAGCGGCTGGTAAGAAATTCCTCGAGGAAAATGCCAAGCGCGATGGCGTGAAGACAACCGATTCCGGTCTGCAGTATGAAGTCGTGAAGCAGGCCGACGGCCCCCAGCCGGGTCCGGACGACGTGGTGACCGTTCACTATGAAGGCAAGCTGACCGACGGAACCGTGTTCGACAGCTCCATCAAGCGCGGCACGCCGATCGATCTACCGGTTTCCGGTGTGATCCCGGGCTGGGTCGAAGGCCTGCAGCTGATGCACGTGGGCGAGAAGTACAAACTGTATATCCCGAGCGAGCTGGCGTATGGCGAGCAGAGCCCGAGCCCGCTGATCCCGGCCAATTCGGTTCTGGTCTTCGATCTCGAGCTGCTGGGCATCAAGGGCGACGAAAACCAGGCTGCCCCGGCCGCCGAGGAACAGCCCGAAGCAGAGGCTGGCGAATCGGCCGAAGGCGCCGACGCGCAGTAAGCGTCATCTGTGACAAAGCGCCCCGCCAAAGCGGGGCGTTTTCATTTTCGGCTCCCGCATGATCGGGTCGCGCCAGCTGCAGGCGAAGCCCGGGTGCTTCGATTGTCACGGACGAGCGACCTGGACTCGACTGCGCAGCAGAACGCGCTTTGGCGCGGCCCCGAAGGGGTGAGCGAAGCGAATCACCTGGGACACCGTCCCTGGTGCGAGTCCGGCGGACACAAAAAAGCCCCGGTACGAACCGAGGCTTTGAAATTGGCTCCGCGACCTGGACTCGACTGCGCCGCAGAACGCGCTTTGGCGCGGCCCCGAAGGGGTGAGCGAAGCGAATCACCTGGGACGCCGTCCCTGGTGCGAGTCCGGCGGACACAAAAAAGCCCCGGTACGAACCGAGGCTTTGAAATTGGCTCCGCGACCTGGACTCGAACCAGGGACCCAATGATTAACAGTCATTTGCTCTACCGACTGAGCTATCGCGGAACAGCGGTGCGTATCCTACTGTTTACAAAGGATAAGTCAACCCCCAGAAGATCAGAGAACCTGGACGATGGCGTCGGTCACGTGGTCCAGGTTGTGGTGATTGAGTGCGGCCGCGCAGATGCGGCCGGTGCCGATGGCGTACACACCGAACTCGACCCGTAGACGCTCGACCTGGGCGGCGGTGAGGCCGGAGTAGGAGAACATGCCACGCTGCCTGGCGACAAAACCGAAGTCCTGTTTGGCGCCTTTTTCGGCCAGCTGGCGAACCATGCTCAGGCGCATATCCTGGATGCGTGTACGCATCTCGCCCAGCTCGGTTTCCCACATCGCGCGAAGTTCCGGGCTGTTGAGAACGGCAGAAACCACGGTGGCGCCGTGCGTCGGCGGGTTGGAATAGTTGGTGCGGATCACGCGCTTGATCTGCGAGAGCACGCGCGCCGACTCGTCACGGTTCTGAGTGACCATCGACAGGGCGCCGACACGCTCGCCATATAGCGAGAAGGACTTGGAGAAGGAGCTGGAGACGAAGAAGCTCATGCCCGACTCGGCGAACAGGCGCACGGCGGCGGCGTCTTCCTCGATGCTGTCGCCGAAGCCCTGATAAGCGATGTCGATGAACGGTACATGGTCGTTGGCGCGCAGCACCTCAAGGATCTGCTTCCAGTCCTCCGGCAGCAGGTCAACGCCGGTGGGGTTGTGGCAGCAGGCGTGCAGCACGACGATGGAGCGCGGTGGCAGGTTGTTCAAGTCTTCGAGCATGCCGGCGCGGTCGATCCCGTGGCTGGCGGCGTCATAGTAGCGGTAGTTCTGGACCGGGAAGCCGGCGGACTCGAACAGTGCCCGGTGGTTCTCCCAGCTGGGGTTGGTGATCGCGACGACGGCGTCGGGCAACATGCGCTTGAGGAAATCCGCGCCGATCTTCAGCGCGCCGGTGCCGCCCAGTGCCTGGGTGGTGACCACGCGGCCATCGGCAACCAATGCCGAGTCTGCACCGAATAGCAGGGCTTGCACGGCCATGTCGTAACTGGCGATCCCATCGATAGGCAGATAGCCGCGCGGGGCATTGAGTTCCAGGCGCGCCATCTCGGCAGCGGCGACTGCACGCAGCAGGGGAATGCGGCCTTCTTCGTTGTAGTAGACGCCCACTCCCAGGTTGACCTTGTTCTGCCGCGTGTCGGCATTGAAGGCTTCATTGAGGCCGAGGATCGGATCGCGCGGCGCCATTTCGACAGCGGAGAACAAACTCATGATGGGGAGGCTCGAAGAGAGGAGGTGACTGATGCAACACCCTCGCTTCGCGCTGAGGGCGGTGCGCAAACGGGGCAAGAGTATAGCCGGCCTGGCCCTGCGTCGCGATATGCTAGGGCGGTTTTTCTGTGGCTTTCGTGTCCTCCGGCGGCCCGCTCCGTCGGGTTTCGTCGGCGTTGACCGCCCGGCACTTGATATTGCCGTCGACGGCCGCATTGAAAGGGGCCGAGTCCGTGGATCCCCTCGGCGCCGCCGCTCCCTGCGGCTGAAATCCGACGGTACCCGGCAGGCCCCAGCGCCGGGTCCACGTAATCTGAGAGGTCGATATGTCGCAGTTCGAATTGGTCACTCGCTTCAAGCCCGCCGGCGACCAGCCAGAGGCCATCCGGCAGATGATCGAAGGCATCGAGGCGGGCCTGTCGCACCAGACGCTGCTGGGCGTTACCGGCTCCGGCAAGACCTTCAGCATTGCCAACGTCATCGCCCATGTGCAACGCCCGACGCTGGTGCTGGCGCCTAACAAGACGCTGGCCGCGCAGCTCTATGGGGAATTCAAGGCGTTTTTCCCGAACAATGCGGTTGAGTATTTCGTGTCCTACTACGATTACTACCAGCCGGAAGCCTATGTCCCGTCGTCCGACACCTTCATCGAGAAGGATGCGTCGATCAACGACCACATCGAGCAGATGCGCCTGTCGGCAACCAAGGCGCTGCTGGAGCGGCCGGACGCGATCATCGTGACCACCGTTTCCTGCATCTACGGCCTGGGTGATCCGCAGTCGTACTTGAAGATGGTGCTGCACGTGGACCGCGGCGACCGCCTTGATCAGCGCGAGTTGCTGCGCCGGCTGACCGGCCTGCAGTACACGCGCAACGACATGGACTTCGCGCGGGCGACCTTTCGCGTGCGTGGCGACGTGATCGACATCTTTCCCGCCGAATCGGACCTGGAAGCGGTGCGTATCGAGCTGTTCGACGACGAGGTGGAGAGCCTGTCCGCCTTCGATCCGCTGACCGGCGAGGTGATCCGCAAGCTGCCGCGCTTCACCTTTTATCCCAAGAGCCACTACGTGACGCCGCGCGAGACGTTGCTCGATGCCATCGAGAACATCAAGGTGGAGCTCAAGGACCGCCTCGATTATTTGCGCAGCAACAACAAGCTGGTAGAGGCGCAGCGGCTGGAGCAGCGCACCCGATTCGACCTGGAAATGATCATGGAGTTGGGTTACTGCAACGGCATCGAGAACTACTCGCGCTACCTGTCGGGACGAGCTTCTGGCGAGGCGCCACCGACCCTCTACGATTACCTGCCGGCCGATGCGTTGCTGGTGATCGACGAGTCCCACGTCAGCGTGCCGCAGGTCGGCGCCATGTACAAAGGCGACCGCTCACGCAAGGAAACGCTGGTCGAGTATGGCTTCCGCCTGCCGTCGGCGCTGGACAACCGGCCGATGCGCTTCGATGAGTGGGAGGCGGTCAGCCCGCAGACCATCTTCGTCTCGGCGACGCCCGGGCCCTACGAGGCCGAGCACGCCGGGCGGGTGATCGAGCAGGTGGTTCGGCCCACCGGGCTGGTCGATCCGCAGATCGAAGTGCGTCCGGCGCTGACCCAGGTCGACGACCTGCTGTCGGAAATCACCAAGTGCGTGGCCAAGGAGGAGCGGGTATTGGTCACCACGCTGACCAAGCGCATGGCCGAGGATCTCACCGATTACCTGGGCGACCACGGCGTGCGGGTGCGCTACCTGCACTCGGACATCGATACCGTCGAGCGGGTGGAGATCATTCGCGACCTGCGCCTGGGCGTGTTCGACGTGCTGGTGGGTATCAACCTGCTGCGCGAGGGCCTGGACATGCCCGAGGTGTCTCTGGTCGCCATCCTCGACGCCGACAAGGAAGGCTTCCTGCGCTCCGAGCGTTCGCTGATCCAGACCATCGGCCGTGCCGCACGCAACCTCAACGGGCGGGCGATTCTCTACGCCGACAACATGACCGGCTCCATGGAGCGGGCAATCGGCGAGACCGAGCGTCGGCGCAACAAGCAGATCGCGTTCAACGAAGCCAACGGCATCGTTCCGCAAGGCGTGTTCAAGGACGTCCAGGACATCCTCGAGGGCGCTACGGTGCCCGGCTCGCGCAGCAAGAAGCGGCGCGGCGAAGCCAAGGCGGCGGAAGAGGCGGCGCGGTACGAGAACGAGCTGCGCTCGCCAAGCGAAATCACCAAGCGCATCCGCCAGCTGGAAGAAAAAATGCTCGCCTATGCGCGCGACCTGGAATTCGAAGCCGCCGCGCAGACCCGCGACGAGATCCACAAGCTGCGCGAGCGGTTGTTACAGGTGTAGCGGCAGAAAGAGGCTTCTGTAGGGGCCGGCTCTGCCTGCGATTGATGTGACGCAGGGGTATTGGCAGGTAGCACCTGCGCTCAATGCCCTCCGGCGCCGGCTTGAACGTTCTTTGGTAGCGGCCGGGTCAGCAGCACCGCGACCATGCTGATCGCCAGCGCTATGCCAACGAAATGAAACGCATCGTTATAGGCCATGATCATGGCCTGCTGGTGCGCGACCTCGCTGAGCTTTCCTAATGCCGCCTGCTCGCTGCCCAATTGCTGGGTCAGCGCGGTCAGGCGCTCGGCTACCGCCGGATTGCTCGGCACGACCGACTCGCGCAGGTAGTCGAAATAGACTTTGCCCCGGGCGTCGAGCAGCGTGGCCAGCAGGGCGATGCCAATCGCGCCGCCGAGGTTGCGCAGGATGTTGAACAGGCTCGACGCCGAGCCGGCATCCTTCGGCTGGATATAGGCCGTGGCGATCAGCGAGACGGTGACCATGATCATCGGCTGGCCCAGCGCACGGATGATCTGGATCGGATGGAACTGGTCGCCGGCAAAATCCGGGTTGAGCGCGCCGGAGGCAAAGCTGGACAGGCCGAACAGGGCGAAGCCTGCCGCGCAGAGCAGCTTGGGCGCGATGATCTTCATCAGCTTGGGCACCAGCGGGATGAGGAACAGCTGCGGAATCCCCATCCACATGATTACTTGGCCGATCTGCAGCGCGTTGTAGTCCTGGATCTGCGCCAGGTACAACGGCAGCAGGTAGATCGATCCGTAGAGGCCGAGTCCCATGCCCAGGCTGGCGATGCTGGTCAGGCCGAAGTTGCGTTCGCGCAGAATCCCCAGATTGATCAGCGGGTTCGGACGCGATAGTTGCAGGATGACGAACAGGATCAGGCTGATCAGCGCCACCGAGCCCAGCTGGACGATCAGCGTCGACTCCAGCCAGTCCTTGCGGTGGCCCTCCTCGAGAAACACCTGCAGGCAGCCGAGCCCCATGGCCAGGGTGACGATGCCGGCGTAATCGGTGCTTTTCAGCAATTCCCAGTGCGGCGGTTTCTTTTCCAGGCCGTACAGCAGGCCGGCGATCATCAGCAGGCCAGGCGGGATATTGATGTAGAAGATGTATTCCCAGCCCCAGTTCTCCGTTAGCCAGCCGCCCAGCGTGGGGCCGATGGAAGGCGCGAAGGTGGCGGTGATGGCGAACAGCGCCATGCCCTTGGCGCGGTGGTGCTCGGGCAGCTTGATCAGGGTGAGCGTGAAGGCCAGGGGGATCAGCGCGCCGCCGGTAAAGCCCTGCATGGCCCGGAACACGATCATGCTCTCCAGGTTCCAGGCGAAGGAGCAGAGCAGGGAGGAGAACAGAAAGCCGACTGATACCCAGACAGCGAGGCGTCGCGCCGAGAGCAGCTGCACCAGCCAGGCGGTCAGCGGAATCATGATGATTTCCGCGACGAGGTAGGAGGTGGAAATCCAGGAGCCTTCTTCGAGCGTTGCCGAGAGGGCGCCCTGGATGTCTTTCAGCGAGGAGTTGGTGATCTGGATATCCAGCACCGCCATGAAGGCGCCGAGCATGGCGCTCATCACGGCGATCCAGTCACGCCGGCTGGGTTCGCCAACCGGACGGATCAGCGCATCAGCGGCCACGGAGATCGATCTTCACGTCCACCGACATGCCCGGGCGTATGCGCCCCTTGAGCGGGTTGTCGCTGGGAAAGGTCAGCTTGACCGGGATGCGCTGGACCACCTTGGTAAAGTTGCCGGTGGCGTTGTCTGGCGGCAGCAAGCTGAACTGCGCGCCAGAGGCCGGGGAGAGGCTTTCGACCCGGCCCTCGATCGGCGTGTCGGGAAAGGTGTCGAAGGTCAGCTCGGCGCGCAGGCCGACCTGCATGCGGCCGATCTGGGTTTCCTTGAAATTGGCCTGCACCCAGATGTCCTCGTCGGGGACGATCGACATCAGGTAGGCGCCGACCGGGACGTACTGTCCGTTGCGCGCCGAGCGCTGGCCGACGATGCCGCTGATCGGGGCGCGAATCTCGGTACGCCCGAGGTTCAGCTCGGCGCGCTCGATTTCCGCGCGAGCGCCGTCCATCTGGGCTTGCAGCCGCTTGACGTCGGCCTCGAGGGTGGCGACCTGCTGGCGCTGGGCGGCGAGGTCGGCCTCGGCCTTCTGCCGCTGCGAACGCGCGACCCGAGCATCGGCCGACAACGTGGTGACGCGCTCTTCCGAGACGAAGCCCGGTTTGCGCAGGGCTTCGACGCGCGACAGGTCCTTCTGGCTGCGCTCGAGGTTCGCCTGCGCGGCGTTGACCGAAGCCTGGCTGGCGGCGATCAGGCTGGTCTGCCGCTCGAGCCGGCTGCGGGCCTGGGCCAGCTCGGCTTCGCGAATGGCAAGGTTGGCGCGGGCCTGCTCCAGCGCCAGCCGGAAATCGCCGGCTTCCAGGCTGACCAGCAGGTCGCCGGGTTTGACGTGCTGGTTGTCCTGCACATGCACCTGTTCGATGCGCGCGGCGAGCTGGCTGGAGATGCGCGTGATCTCACCCTGCACATAGGCGTTGTCGGTAGTTTCGTAATGCCGACCGATCAGATACCAGTGGGCGAAGAAGGCGCCTGCCACCAGAACCAGCAGGGCGATGAAGATGAACAGTCGGCGTTGCAGCTTGGCGGGCATGTCGTCGCTCGGGACCGGAAATGAGCCGGCCAATCTACCAGTGTTCCGGTTTCGTCATAAGCCGTTACAATCGCGAAACTTTGTTGCATGCAGGGAACAATCCATGGGGCTGGACGACGCCTTGATCTTCACCCGGGTGGTCGAGTGCCACAGTTTCACCCAGGCGGCCGCTAGCCTGGGCATGCAGAAGTCCACTGTCAGTCGACGCATCGGCCAACTCGAGGAGCGCCTCGGGGTGCGGCTGATCTACCGCACGACGCGGCGCCTGCGCATGACCGAGGTGGGTCAGGCGTATTACGAGCGTTGCCGCCAGATCATGCTTGATTTCGCTGAGGCCGAGCAGGCCGTGATGCAGCTGCAGCAGGCGCCGGCCGGGCTGTTGCGCATCTGTGCGCCGATCGAGTTCGGCCAGTGGATCCTCGGCCGGGTGCTGGGGGAGTTCATGCGCCTGTACCCGGACATCAATGCCGAAGTCGAGCTGGCTTCGCGAGTCGTCGATCCGGTGGAAGAGGGGGTCGATATCGTCATCTCGGTGGGCCAGCCGCAGGACGCCACTCTGATCGCACGCAAGCTGTTCGAGACCCGCAGACGGTTCTGCGCGAGCCCGGCCTACCTGGCGCAACATGGCGTGCCCGCCGAACTGGCGGACCTGGCCGGGCACCGTGCGATCACCCTGTCGCGCGACCCGGTGCGCTACTGGCCGCTGCTCGAGCAGAACGTCAGCTGCCGCCGCGTGATGACCTGCAACAACATCACGTTGGCCCGCGAGGCCGCCCTGGCCGGCGCCGGTATCGCGGTGCTGCCGACAATGATCACCGACCAGGAGGTGCGCGACGGGCTGCTCGTCGAACTGCTGCCCCAGGTCGAGCTGCCGACCGGCGAGGTCTACGCGGTCTACCCTTCGAGGCGTTTCCAGGCAATGAAGGTCAAGGCCTTTCTCGACTTCCTGATGCAGGCACTGCCGGTCACCGAGGGCCGGCTGGTGGAGCCGGTGGAGGCGCGCCTGCTAACATCGCGCCTTTACACGCGCTGACCCCGCCGACTCGCCGGCTGGCGCCAGTGGCCGTGTGTCCCTGTGCCTTGATTCGAGACCATCATGACCACCGTTCGCACCCGTATCGCCCCGTCTCCCACTGGCGACCCCCACGTCGGCACCGCCTATATCGCGCTGTTCAACCTCTGCTTCGCACGCCAGCACGGTGGCCAGTTCATCCTGCGTATCGAAGACACCGACCAGCTGCGCTCGACGCGCGAGTCGGAACAGCAAATCTATGATGCGCTGCGCTGGCTGGGCATCGAGTGGGACGAGGGCCCGGACGTCGGTGGCCCGCACGGTCCGTACCGGCAGAGCGAACGCGGCGAGATCTACAAGCAGTATTCGGACGAGTTGGTCGCCAAGGGCCATGCCTTTCCGTGCTTCTGCAGTGCCGAGCGCCTGGATCAGGTGCGCGCCGAGCAGATGGCAAACAAGGAGACGCCGCGCTACGACGGTCATTGCATGCATATCCCCGCCGAAACGGCGCAGCAGCGGATCGCCGCCGGCGAATCCCACGTCATCCGCATGAAGGTGCCCGGCGAAGGAATCTGCCAGGTCAACGACATGCTGCGTGGCACCGTAGAGATCGGCTGGGACCGCATGGACATGCAGGTGCTGATGAAGGCCGACGGCCTGCCGACCTATTTCCTGGCGAACGTGGTCGACGATCACCTGATGGGCATCACCCACGTCCTGCGCGGTGAGGAGTGGCTGCCGTCAGCGCCCAAGCTCATCAAGCTCTACGAGTACTTCGGCTGGGAGCAGCCGCAGCTGTGCTACATGCCGCTGCTGCGCAACCCCGACAAGAGCAAGCTTTCCAAGCGCAAGAATCCCACCTCGGTAACCTTCTACGAGCGCATGGGCTTCATGCCTGAGGCGATGCTCAACTACCTGGGCCGCATGGGCTGGTCGATGCCCGACGAGCGGGAAAAATTCACCCTGGCCGAGATGATCGAGCACTTCGACATCAATCGCGTATCGCTGGGCGGGCCGATCTTCGATATCGAAAAGCTGTCCTGGCTCAACGGCCAGTGGCTGCGCGAGCTGTCGGTCGACCAATTTGCCGCCGCGGTGCAGAAGTGGGCGTTCAACCCCGACTACATGATGCAGATCGCACCGCATGTGCAGCAGCGCGTGGAGACCTTCAGCCAGATCGCACCACTGGCCGGTTTCTTCTTCTCCGGAGCGTTGAACCTCGATCCCGCATTGTTCGAGCACAAGAAGCTCGACGCCACCCAGGTTCGCCAAGTACTGCAACTGACCCTGTGGAAGCTCGAAGCGCTGCGCCAGTGGGACAAGGAGCGGATCACCGACTGCATCCAAGCAGTCGCCGCGCACCTGGAGCTGAAGCTGCGCGATGTCATGCCGCTGATGTTCGCCGCCATCACTGGCCAGGCGAGCTCGGTCTCGGTGCTCGATGCCATGGAGATCCTCGGTCCGGACCTGACCCGCTTCCGCCTGCGCCAGGCGCTGGAACTGCTCGGCGGTGCCTCGAAGAAAGAAGTGAAGGAGTGGGAAAAACTCTTTGCGGCGATGGCCTGACGAGTAAAACCGCTCGTCGGCGGTAAGTATTTGTTCTGATGCCAGAAAATCTCGAGCTCGTGGCAAAAATATCGTTGACACTGTGCGGGGCCGCACCTAATATGCGCCCCGTCCTCGAGATGGGGCTATAGCTCAGCTGGGAGAGCGCTTGCATGGCATGCAAGAGGTCGACGGTTCGATCCCGTCTAGCTCCACCAATCTCGATTGCCACACCGGTCATTTGATCGGTTGCCTTTGAAGGGCTTTGCGTCCCCTTCGTCTAGTGGCC
>DDKB01000018.1 GCA_002339675.1 Stutzerimonas stutzeri | reverse complement strand
GGTAGTGTGGGGTCTCCCCATGCGAGAGTAGGTCATCGTCAAGCTTCTACACCAAACCCCCGATCATCAACAGATGGTCGGGGGTTTGTCTTTGCGCGCGGGAAAGTTGAGGTAACAATCGCGGGATTCCAGGGGCAACTGGGCAAGGCTCCGCGCCGACGCACAACAGGATGTCTTGTCTTTGGGGGGGGAGCACGGCGGTTTCCAGGGTCGGGGGTTCGTTCTGCTGCCACCGCTAAGCTTGGTCGACTCACGTCGATTGATAGGTTCTCCAGCCCGCCTCACCCGCACCGGTGATGACCGAGACGCTAACGGCCGCGATCTTAGGAACGGCTGCGACGGGCCTCCTTTGGCTACTGGCGAATCCAGGTTTGCGTGCGGCCCAATGCCTCGATGCCGATGTAGCCGCGCACTTCGAGTTTCTCCCCGCGATCCTGCAAGGTCACCTTTGCCCGATAGGTCTTTCCCTTCGCCGGATCGAGTATTTCACCGTCGTTCCAAGTGTTTTCGGCCTCAGGCTGCAGGCCCCACAGAATCGTCATGCCGGTGATTGGCTGGTCTTTCCTGTCGCCCTCGCACGCGCCGCAGGTCGGGTTCGGCCCTTGATCCGATTGGAGAATTTTCGCGACCTTGCCGCTGAACGAACCGTCATCCGTCTGCCAGATCTCGACAATGGATTTCGGCTTGCCGGTTTCATCATCGATGGTTTGCCAGCGACCGGCAGGTGAGTCAGCCGCGAAAGCGAGCGAAGCGAATGTGAGTGGCAAGGCCAGTAGCGCATGTATCAGTGGACGCATGATGTCTCCCATGAGCGGTGATCAGTCGTGACTCTACCATCGGATATTTCCCCGCGCTGCCGAGGAATGCCTGACCGGCGGGTTCTCGTGCGGTCAGCTGTTTGGCTGTTCTGGAAACTAGCTGAGCGAAGTCTGAGTGAGATGCGACCCATAGGCAGAGCGGCTTAGCAGGGCGCCTACACGGGCGCGCATCGCTCATGCAGCACAAAAACCCATACGTATCCCAAGGAGCAAGGCAGGCGAGACATCTAGACGAAAGCAATCGGTCCGGGGCAGCGGATCATTCATTCGTGCATCGATTCATAGACGGCTGAACCACACCCGCCCGACGCCACCTGTCGCCTGCAATATGCATAGCGGCTCCGGACGTTAAAGCCCGACGAAAGAGTGCCGAAAACAGCATACTGCATCGGTTTTGAATGATGGCATCATGGTGGCCAGCATCGGTGTTGCATGTCCGGGTGTTACGCCCATGAGGTTGCCCCATGAGTCCACGCTTGCTCCGATTCCTGAAGCCCGCCCTCTGGTCGTTGTTGTGCTCATGCTACGCCGGAGCCGCCGATGCCACGGCCATCACCGTGGTCACCGAAGAGCTGCCACCCTACAACATGACCATAGACGGCCAGCTGACCGGTATGGGCACGGAGGTCGTCCAGGCGGTGATGGAGGAGGCGGGTGAGCAGGCCGGCATTCAGTCGATGCCCTGGGCTCGCGCCTATGACATCGCCCTGAATGCGGAAAACGTGCTGATCTATTCGATTGCGCGCACTCCCCAGCGTGAAGAACTGTTCAAGTGGGTGGGCGTGATCGCGCCGACGCGCTGGTTTCTGTTCTCGTTGCCCGGGCGGACCTTCAAGCTGAACAGTCTCGACGACGCCCGGCAGTACCAGATCGCCACGGTCAAGTCTGATGTCGGAGAGCAGTACCTGATCGACAAGGGCTTCGAGATCGGTCGCAACCTGCAGTCGAGCAACAAGTACGAGCACAACTACGCCAAGCTCAAGGCCGGCCGCGTCGATCTGTGGATATCCAACGAGCTGAACGCCCATTATCTGGTCCGCCAGGCGAGCGGCAATCCTGACGACGACGCTATTGCGCAGTTGCGCCTCGATGACCTTGGCGGCGCGAACGGCCTGTGCATGGCGTTCAGCCGCAACACGTCAGACGCTGTAGTGGATCGCTTCCGCCACGCACTGGCTCGGATCCAGACTGACGGGCGCTACGACGCCATCGTAGCCAGATGGCTGAAGTGAACGCCTACAGCGGATCACCGACTCTCGTTCAGCGTCAGACCGGCTCGCTCGGACGCCGCCTGGTGCTGGCCACCTTGGGCTTCTGCCTGCTGTTCACCCTGGTTACCGTGGGTATACGGACGTGGTCAGCGTGGCAGAACGGCCTGGCTGCGATGAATGCCGAACTGGCGCTGATCGATCAGGTATTCCAGAGCAATTTGGCCAAGGCGATCTGGGAAATGGACGGCGACGCACTCGAGACCCAGCTCGACAGTGTCGCCGAGGCAGCGCCGATCGGCCGCGTCCGCTTGCAGATCATTCGCGCCGGGCGTGCACCGGAGATCATCGAGCGCTCCCGTGCGCAGCAGGCCGTCGAACACCGCGCGCCACGGTTGCAGCACGTCCTGAGCTACGAGCCCTACGCCGACGCCAGCGAGACCGTCGGCGAACTGTACCTCGAGGGCAACGAAGCGCTGCTTTGGGACCGGCTGGTCCACGAGGTGAGCGGCATCGTGCTCACCCAGATAGTGCAGTCGCTGCTGCTGGCAGGACTGATCATGTGGATGTTCAACCGCAGCGTCACCCTGCATGTTCGCCGAATCGCGCGTCACCTTACTCGGCTGGCCCCTGAAAACCTCGACCAGACCCTGCGTCTGGAGCGCTCCGAGCGCCGGCACGACGAGTTGAGCCTGCTGGAATCCGGCGTCAATGGCCTGCAGGCGAAACTGTCCGCCTATCTTCAGCGGCAGCATCAGGACGAACTGGCCTTGGCAGCACACCGCGACCGGCTCGCCGAACTGGTCGAGGAGCGGACAGCCGAACTGCGCGCGGCCAACGGCCTGCTCGAGCAGCTGTCGCGTAGCGATCCGCTGACCGGTCTGGCCAATCGGCGCCACTTCGACGAGATCAAGGAAATCGAATTCCGCCGTGCGCTGCGCCAGCGCCAGCCGCTGAGCGTGCTGATGTGCGACGTCGATTTCTTTAAGCGCTACAACGATCACCATGGCCATGCGCAGGGCGATGCCTGCCTGCGGGCGGTGGCGGACACGCTCGGCTGCGTCTTCGCCCGCGCCGGCGATTTGGTGGCGCGCCTGGGTGGTGAGGAGTTCGTCGTGTTGCTACCGGGCGCCGACGTCGAGGCGGCCCGTCGTTCTGCCGCGCGACTGCAGCAGCGGCTTGCCGAGCGGGCGCTGGACCATGGCGCCTCCGCGATATCGCCGCTGGTCACCCTGAGTATCGGCCTCGCCGCGCTCGACGCGGATGGCATGGACCAGTTCGACCAGCTGCTGCGTCGCGCGGACGAGGCCCTTTACCGGGCCAAGGCCCAGGGCCGCAACCGTATCGCCGATTGACCGCCTGTGAGGACTGCACGATGCGCCCGATAGCCTGGATTGCCTGCTTGCTGGGATTGCTCGCCCTGACCGTGGATGCCGCACCGTTGCGGGTGGTGACCGAGGAGACTGCCTACAGCTATCTGCAGGACGGTCGCGTCGCCGGCAGCGCCAGCAAGGTGGTCGAGGCGACCCTGGCGCGGGCCGGCCTGGATGACGCTCAGATCGCGCTGTACCCCTGGGCGCGTGCCTACGATATTGCACTGAGCGAGCCCAACGTGCTGATCTACCTGATCGCCCGTACGCCCGAGCGCGAGGCACTGTTTCGATGGGTGGGCGAAATCATGCGTATCGACTACCACTTCTACAAATTGCGTCAGCGGGTGGATATCCGCGTACCCGTCCTGGAGGCTGCCAAGGCCTATCGGATCGGCGTATTGCGAGATGACGTGCGTCATCAATATCTGAGGGCTCAGGGTTTTCATAAAATCGTGGTCACTGCCCACAACAGCGATAACTTCAAGCGTTTGCTCAACGGCCAGGTCGACCTTGTTCCGATGCCGGAGCGCGACATAGTTGCCCTGTGCGCGGCGTCCGGCGTGGCACCCGATACGGTAGAGCGCGTCTTCACGCCGAATACGGCGACCCGTCTTTACATGGCGCTCAGCCGGCAGACTGACGAGCAAACCTCGCAGCGCCTGCGCGCCTCCTTTGACCAGTTGCGCGCTGAGGCGGTGGTTGCCCGACTCATGGGAGCGCCAAACTGAGGGACAATCCAGCCTCAATCCGCTGCGGCTATTGGCTCTGTTTGAACTCCTTGAGCACCTGGCGGCAGCCGGCCCCGGCCCCCTCACCAAGCCCCGCTTCGAGCCACGGCAGGATCGCCAGGGGTGGGGCCACCAATGCGCCGGCTACGCTCGCCAGAGCGCGGGCGACCAGCTCACCGCTGACCACGCTTGCCTCTGGGTTGCTTAGCGTGCCTTGGAGTTTGACTGGCGAATTGCCTGAGAGCAGGCTGACGTCCTTGGCGTGTGCTTCGAATGTCAGGTCGATACGCTCGCTGCCCAGGTCGATGTTGCCCCCGCCGGTGATGTTGCTGTCCCGCGTACTGATGAACAGCTGCGCTAGCTTGGCGCGGCCCTGGTTCGCGTCGAAGCGCAGGTAGGAACAGTTCAGCGGCACTTGGTCGGAATTTGCCAGCGCCGCAAGGGCGGCCTCGCCCGCATCGAGACCAAGCAGTTCGACTGCGAGTACATCCAATTTTCCCCCCGACATGGCCAGCTCCAGCTGACCATTGAGGTCGGCTGCCATTTCGCCCAAGGACTGCCCGTCAAAGCGGATATCGAGGTGGCCGCCCAGGGTACCTGCCGAGTCTTGTGCCACATCGGACAGCGATGCGCCGCGCAGGATTGGCGAGAGCTTGACGTTTTTGGCCTGCAGCCGCAGCTCGCCATTGGCCGGCTGGGGCTGGAGATCAAGCCGCAAACGTCCATCCGTCGTGCCGCCACCCAGGGTGAGCGTCAGCGGCTCGACCACGAGCACGCCGTTGTCCAGTTCGGCCTTGAGCTCGACGGCATCGAGAGGGATGTCCTTGGCACGCATGTGATCAGCGTCGTAGCGAACGATAGCATCGCGGCCGCGCAGTGCCTCCAGGCCCAGTGGCTCATCTGAAAACAGCTGATCGTTGGCCGGGTCGGTTGGGGTGTCGGGCGCCTTCAGGTCCGCGGTGGCCAGTAGATCCGAATGCAGGTTTGCCCAGAGCATTGGTCGACCGACGAGGCTCAGGCGCACATCGCCACTCAGGTCGCTTTCGCCCCAGCGCGCCTGAATGGACTGCAAACGCAGCTGCCGATCCTCCCATAAAAGCTGGCCGCTCAGGCTGTACGGTGCTAAGTCGGGCAGCTCAAGCCCCGTCAGTGGGTTGAGACTCGCCGGGTTAGGCCCTTGCAGCGAAACCTGCAGATCTGCGGCTCGCAGGTGCCAGGGCTCGGTCACGCTGCCCGCCAGGCTGAAGCGGGTCTCTTGTGACTGCATACTGCCTTCGATAGGAAAGCCTTGGTCCTTGAACAGCGCCTGCAGAGGCCCGGTGTCCAGTGAGAACTGCACCGGTACCTGGTTGCGTTTCGCGTCGCCCTCCAGATGCAGCCCAGACTCGGTGGAACGGGCATTGATGGACAGCCACAGGTCCTGCTGTGGGGCTTCATAGCGCAAGTGAGTATCGCGCAGGCGCGTGGCATCCTCTACCAGTCGGGCATGCAGCTGGCCATCAAGCGTGCCCAGCGAAGGGTAGCCGAAGGGTGCCAGCGCCTGGCCGAGGTCGATCTCGTCGACCTCGATGTCCAGTTCACCGGTCAGCGGTGCCTGGTTCAGCTCAAGGGTGCCGCTGGCGGTCAGTTCACCACCCTTCTGGGACGCGTGCAGTCGCTCCAGCTTGAGCTGCTGATCCGCCAGGACGGCCTTGACCACCAGATCGTCCAGCGCAGCCTCGCCGTAGCGAAGTTGATCGAGGCGGATATCAATCTCCCCCTGGTAATGCTGCAGGGGAAGCAGCTGCTGATGCAGGCGTTGATTCAGCGATGTTCCGCTCTCATTGTCCGCTGGCTGAGCATTGGCCTTGTCGAGCCAGCGCGTCAGGCCCCAACGGTTGAGGTCCAGACGGTTGCCGTGAAGGGTGGCGCTCAGTTCCGGAGTCTGTCCTTGGGTGAACGTCAGGGCACCGGTCAGCCTGCTGTCGCCTGTTTGCAGTATCAGGTCCTTTAGCGCCCAGCGCGCCTTGTCGCGGCGTACGTGGGCATCGAGCTTGAATGCCGGCACATCGATTGGCGGTTGAGCGAAACGGGACAGCTTGGCAGACGTCGGAACATCGATGTGCAACTGACCCTGAAGCGCGTCGAGCTGCGGCAGTTGACTGGCCTGCCCGTCGAAATGGGCGTGGATGTCCCCCAGTCGCCCGTCTAGGGTCACCGCATAGGGCGCACCGCTGGCAAGGGCCTGTGACGGTGGTTCGCCAATCAGGCTCAAGGCCAGGGGCTTACCTTGTAGCGTGCCCTGGCCGCTGATGGCGAGGTGACGACGATCCAGGCCGTCGTCGGTCGTGGCGATGTCCACCGTCAGATCGGTGTTCAGAACGTCGTCACGGTAGGTCAGCTGTCCGTTGTGGATGCGCAGCGTGTCGGGCTGGATGGGGGGCTTGCTCGCGCGGTCTGGCGAAGTCTTGCCGGTCAGGATCGACCAGTTGTTCCGGCCATCGGCCTGGCGGGCAAGATGTATTTTCGGCTCATCAAGTTCCAGTTGCTGCAGGCTCAGCTCGCCGGTAAGTAGCTTGCCCACCTCGATCTGCGCGTCGAGCGCATCGAGCTGAAGCATGTCGGGCTGCTCGGCCCATTCGGCGTTGGCGACCGAGACATCTTCGAAATGAATGCCAAGGGGCAGGCCCCAGTCGACATCAAAGCCGCCTATCCTGACGTCACGGCCACCCAGTTGCTGGCTCAAGCGGGCTTCGATCTGCTCACGTGCCCAGGAGGTCTGCAACAGGATCGCCGCCCCAACAAGCAGCAGAGCCAATGCTGCCAGCGCAATACCAATGATTTTCGCTGCCTTCGCCACCTGACCTCCTGATCCGCTGCGCTTGCGCATGGGGTAAGTGAGGGGCCGCTGCAGTCCGGTGCAGCCGCCTAAAGGTGTCGACCCCAGGAGGGGGCAAAAAGGTCATCCGGATTGCGCTCGAATTCAGCCGCACCGGCAGAGGCGACCCTGTGAGCGGTTGGTTGAAAGCTTCCGAACATTCGGCGCGGACGGACGGTATCGCGCGCCGCGCCTGTCAGGCTCAGCCTTGCAGATCGGCCAGCATGGCCGTGGCGACCGCTTCGGCGACCTTGATGCCATCGACGCCGGCCGAGAGGATGCCGCCGGCGTATCCGGCACCTTCACCGGCGGGATACAGGCCGCGGGTGTTGAGGCTCTGCAGCGTCTCGTTGTCGCGCTTGATCCGTACCGGCGAGGACGTGCGCGTCTCGATGCCGGTGAGCACGGCATCGGCACGATCGAAGCCGCGGATCTGCTTGCCGAAGGCCGGCAGCGCTTCGCGGATGGCCTCGATCACGTAGTCAGGCAGCGACGGCGCCAGGTCGCCCAGCTTCACGCCCGGTTTGTAGGACGGCTCGACGTCGCCGAAGGCGCTCGACGGCTTGCCCCGAATGAAATCGCCAACCAACTGCCCCGGCGCGCAGTAATCGCGCCCGCCCAGCTCGAAGGCGCGCGATTCCAGCCGCTCCTGCAACTCGACGCCAGCCAGCGGGCCGCCGGGGAAATCCTCTTCCGGATTGATGCCGACGACGATGCCGGCATTGGCGTTGCGCTCGTTGCGCGAGTACTGGCTCATGCCGTTGGTCACCACGCGCTCCGGCTCGGAGGTCGCCGCCACCACGGTGCCGCCCGGGCACATGCAGAAGCTGTAGACCGCGCGGCCGTTCTTGGCGTGGTAGACCAGCTTGTAGTCGGCGGCGCCCAGTTCCGGGTGGCCGGCATATTTGCCCAGGCGCGCCTGGTCGATCAGCGACTGCGGGTGCTCGATGCGAAAGCCCACGGCGAAGGGCTTGGCCTCGATATAGACGCCGCGCTCGTGCAGCACGCGGAAGGTGTCGCGCGAGCTGTGACCGAGTGCGAGCACCACGTAGCGGCTACGAATTTCTGCTCCATCGGCCATGCGCACGCCCTGAATGCGGCCGTCCTCGATGATGAAGTCCACCACCCGGCTGTCGAAACGCACCTCGCCGCCCAGCGCCTTGATCTCTTCGCGCATGGTCGAGACCACGCCGGTCAGGCGGAAGGTGCCGATGTGCGGCTTGCTGACAAACATGATCTCTTCCGGCGCGCCGGCGCGGACGAACTCGTGCATCACCTTGCGGCCGTAGAACTTCGGGTCCTTGATCTGGCTGTAGAGCTTGCCGTCGGAGAACAGCCCCGCGCCGCCTTCACCGAACTGCACGTTGGACTCAGGGCTCAGCACCTTCTTGCGCCACAGCGCCCAGGTGTCCTTGGTGCGGCTGCGCACATCACGGCCGCGCTCCAGCACGATCGGGCGAAAGCCCATCTGCGCCAGCGTCAACGCCGCGAACAGGCCGCAGGGACCGAAGCCGACCACCAGCGGCCGCTCGCTCAGGTCTTCGGGCGCCTGGCCGACCGGGTAGTAGCCGGTGTCCGGCGCCACGCGGATGTTGCGGTCGTCCGCCAGGCGCGCCAGCACCTTGGCCTCGCCCGTCACGTTGGCGTCGATGATGTAGACGAAGGTGATCTCGCTGTTCTTCTTGCGCGCGTCGTAGCTGCGCTTGAACACGGTGAAGTCGAGCAGCTCGGCATTCTTGATGCCCAGGCGCGCCACGATGGCGTGGCGAAGGGCCTCGGCGGGATGGTCGAGGGGCAGTTGCAGTTCGGTGATGCGAATCATGACAGGTCCTGGCCGGTGGCCCCGGCAGAGGGATGGCGGCCCTTCGAATCTCGCCGGCGCGGGCGGCGAACCGGCAGGCCCGGAAAAGGCGCGCAGTGTAGCTGCACCGCCGCCGGCTGTCAGGCGCGGCGGGGACCACCTCGCCGCTACGGCACTACTCGAGCACGACCCTCGAGTTGAGCGGCTGCAGTGGCCGATTGTTGGGATGACCGACCGCCTCGGCCAGCGCCTCGATCTGCTCGTTGGAGGCGACTACGGGTTGCTTGAGCACCAGCCAGCGTACGCCTTCGGTGCAGGGCGGTGTGGTCAGCGAGCCGCTGAAGCGGTAGTAGTCGCGGTCCTGCGGCAGCAGTGCGCTGACATTGGCGGCCGGCGTGATGGGCTGCGCCTCGCCCCGTGCGGGCGGCGTCTCCCACAGCCGCGCCAGCGCCTGATTCGCCGCGCCTGCCTCGAACATCAGCGCCAGCACCGCGAGGTTGCCCTGCGCGTCGGCGTGCACCAGGTGTCCCTCAAGGGGAAAGGACCTGCCTTCGATGTGGTTTTCGCTGGGGGCGTGGAAGTGAAATTGCAGCAGCTCGTAGTCCTCGCCGTCGAGGCTCAGCTGGCTGCCTGGTTCGTATACCACCTGCACCGTATGGCCGAGGTTGACCACCTTGCTCGCGCCGGCCCCGTAATCGAGCTGCAGGGGTTGCAGTTCGGCTTCGACGCGCCCGCTGAGGTCCACGGGCGTCTGGTTCTTGCCGGAGCAGGCAGCGAACTCCGGCGTCAGCCTCGCCCAGTTGGCGGGGCCGGTTTCCCCGGAGTAGCTCCAAGGCGTGCCGGGTGTGATGGCCCAGGCCTGGGCACAGGTGAACAGGATGCCGAGGCCGGTTAGCGCTCGCTTCATGACAGCGTTCCTCTGGTCGTCTGGTTGGCCGCCGGCGAGTGCATGGGCGAGCGCCGGCAGCTGATGCAGCTCTGACCGGTCGCGCCGCCCTTGGTTTGGGCGGCTTAGTCCCTGGCCGATGACCTGCACGCCCGGTCTGCCAGCAGGTACCTGCTGGCGCTGTGGCAAAGGCGCAATGAGACGCTACGCTGTGACTGGGTTCTCGTTTTCTGCCTGCCGCAGGCCGCGCTCCAGTACGGCCAGCGGCGCGTGCCGTGCACAACAACAATAACGATCGTCCTGTCGGGGCGACCCTCCATGAGGTGGTGCGATGAAATCTGCTCCCTATGCTCTGAGTGCGCTATTGGTCTGCCTGTCTGCGTCGACGTTGGCTGCGCCGACCAGTGACGAAGCGTTGGAACGCATGCGTTCGATGAAGACCACCGGCCAGTCCCTGGATATGCAGACGGTGCCCCAGGACGGCGAGATCGCCGAGGCCATACGCAAGAATCTCGAGCGCATCAAACTGCCGGACGGCTTCAAGATCGAGCTCTATGCGGTGGTCCCCGGTGCGCGCCACATGGCCGTGGGGCCGTCCAGCGGCGTCGTGTTCGTCGGCACCCGCAAGACCGACCTCTGGGCCGTCACCGATCGCACCAAGAACCGCACCGCCGACGAAGTGAAGCGTTTTGCTCCGGCGATCAGCTTTACCCAGCCGGGCCCGTGTTTCAGCCCCGACGGCTTCCTCTTCGTCGCCGAGCACAACCGCGTGCTGGTGTTTCCCGCTGCCGAATTCTTCTACGAGGGCCCGGATGTCGCCGCCGACATCGTGGTCCCTACCGGCAAGCTGATCCCCACTGACGAGGAGAGCTACAACCACGGCGCGCGGGTCTGCAAGATCAGCCCGGACAACAAGCTGACCGTCTCGCTTGGCCAGCCCTTTAACGTGCCACCGAAGGACAAGGTGGACATGTACGCCGAGCATGGCATCGGCGGCATCGTGCGCATGGAGCGTGACGGCAGCAAGCGCGAGGTCTACGCCACCGGCGTGCGCAACTCGGTGGGCATCACCTACCACCCCGAGACGGGCGAGCTCTGGTTCACTGACAACCAGGTCGACGGCATGGGCGACGACATCCCGCCGGGCGAGATCAACCATGCGCCAAAGGCCGGGATGAAGTTCGGCATGCCCTGGTACGGCGGCGGCCAGGTGCGGACCCGCGAATATGCCGATGACACCCCGCCGGAGGGGCTGACCTTCCCGGTGGTCGAGACCGTGGCGCACGCCGCTGATATGGGCCTGACCTTCTACACCGGCAAGATGTTTCCCGAGCAGTACCGCGGCGGCCTGTTCAGCGCCCAGCGCGGCAGCTGGAACCGCACGGTGCCGGTGGGCGCGCGGGTGATGTTCACGCCTTTTGCCGCCGATGGCAGTGGCCCGAGCGGCGAGACCGTGCCGTTCGCCGAGGGCTGGCTGGACGAGGACAGCGGTGAGTACTACGGCCGGATCGTCGATGTGGCGCAGCTCAAGGACGGCTCGCTGTTGGTCAGCGATGACACCGCCGGGGCGATCTACCGCATCTCCTACGACGGCAAGGGCCAGTGACCAGGCTGCTACGGCGGCCACGCTGGCTGCCCTGGTTGATGCTGCTGGCGCTGCTGTTCGCCACCGAAGCCAGGGCGGCGGAGCTGTCGCCGACCCTGGCAGCGGGCAAGGCCAAGGCGCGGATGTGCGCGGCGTGCCACGGGCTGGACGGCCTGAGCAAGGTCGCCGATGCGCCCAACCTGGCCGGCAATGGCGAGCTGTACCTGGCTCGTCAGCTCAAGGCGTTTCGCGGCGGCCAGCGCAGCCACCCGCAGATGAGCGTGATCGCGGCAAGCCTCAGCGACGAGGACATCGCCCAGGTCACCGCCTGGTACGCCGCGATCCGGATCCAGGTCGAGCTGCCCGACTGAGCGGCGCGGCGCGGGCGGCTTTCACCCCGCGCCCGCTTAGCCCTTATACTCGGCCGCCATCGAGGCCTGGCAGGTGCCGGCCCTCATGTCGAAGGCGGCGCGCCCGCGGCGTCAGCTCACCAAAGGATTTTCCATGCTCAACAACGATGTGATGCGCAGCCTGCGCTACATCCTCAACGTCAACGACGCCAAGATCGCCGAGATCACCCGGCTGACCGGTTGCGAAATTCCGGACACCGAGGCGGTGGCGTACTTGAAGAACGACGAGGAAGAAGGCTTCAAGGCCTGCCCGGACCGCATCATGGCGCACTTCCTCGACGGCCTGGTGATCTACAAGCGCGGCCGGGACGAGAGCCGGCCCACGCCCCCGATCGAGCTCCCGGTGACCAACAACATGGTGCTGAAGAAGCTGCGCGTGGCCTTCGAGCTCAAGGAAGACGATCTGCATGCGATCCTCAAATCGGTGGACTTCCCGGTCTCCAAGCCGGAGCTAAATGCGCTGTTCCGCAAGGCCGGGCACAGCAACTACCGGGCCTGCGGCGACCAGCTGCTGCGCAACTTCCTCAAGGGACTGGCGCAGCGGGGCGCTTGAGCGCGGTGTCCGGCAGATACAAAAAAGCCCGGCGGGACCCGCCGGGCTTTTTCATTCCTGCAACAGGCCTTAGCTCTGGATCATCGAGATCACTTTGTTACGCAGCTGCGGATCGTTCTGCACGGCCTGGTTGATCGCGTTGTACTCCTCGATGCTCAGGTCGTTGTCTTCAACGGTGTTCATCATCTTCTCGTTGGCCTGCTGCTGAAGCTGCTGGGCTTCGGCAGGGTCGCCGGTCTTTTCGAGCTTGGCGGTGAAATCCTGGCGGATCTCCATGATCTCACCCAGCGAATCGGCGAATTTCTCCAGCTTCTTGTCGCTGATGTCCGCCGCCTGCATGGCTGGTGCCGGCTGGGTTGCGGGCGCCTGGTTGGCCTGCTGGGCGGAAACCTGCGAGGCGCCGGCTGCCATGAACAGGGCCAGCAGGCTGGCGGAGACGAGGCGGGGGGTAAGCGGAGTCATGGTCATGTCCTGTGCTTGAGAATTCATCAGGACGGTAGCAGCTCCCGTGCCAACCGCATGTCACCTTCGCAACCCATTGAAATGCCGGTCTTTTGCCGTTCGTCCCGGGCTCGTCGACCGCCTATGGCGCCTTCTGTATGGTGCCAATATGGCACATGTAGCAGGCTGGCAACGTCTGGCGACCCTCCGCGGCGTCCTGGTTCTCAAAGTCGTCGTCCCGCTTGTGGCGATCATGTTCGGCTTCAGTTACCTGATGCTGTGGACGGTCGAGCGCAACAGCGAGCGGCGCCTGCAGGAGGAGGTCGAATTGGTGGCGCGCGCCGTGCGTCTGCCGCTGAGCGACAGCCTGGAGCGCAAGCACGACCGCACCATGCAGCAGGTGCTGGAATCGGTGCTCGGCGTCGGCCGTGTCTATGGCGCTTATCTGTATGACGACGCGGGAGAACTGGTGGCCTATGCCGGCGCCATGCTGCCCGACCAGGATCAGTCTTCGATCCAGGCGCTGACCGCCGATGGAAAGCGCCGCGGTGGCTATCAGCGCATTCGCGGGCAGGCGGTGTATTCGTACTTTCTACCGCTCGAGCAAAGCGGCGGGCGCATCAATGGTCTGCTGCAGGTGACGCGGCGCTGGAGCGACTTCGAGCGCGACACCCAGCGGCTGCGCCTGATAGCGGGCGTCTCGGCGGGCCTGTTGTCGTTGCTGGCGGTGGGCATCGTCCTGCTTGGCCACTGGTCGGCGATCGGCCGGCACCTGCAGCAGTTGACCCAGAGCATGACGCGTGTCGCCGCTGGGGATCGAGACCACCGCGCGCCGTCCTCCGGCCCCGGCGAGATTGCCGTGCTCGGGGTGGCGCTCAACCGGATGCTCGACAGCATCGCCGCTGCCGAGCAGCAGATGAGCGAACAGAAGGCCCGTGAGGCCGAGCTGGAAGCACGCCTGCGTCGCTCGCAACAGCTGGCCGCCGTGGGCCGGCTCGCCGCCGGAGTGGCCCACGAGCTGGGCAGCCCGCTCAGCGTGATCGATGGCAAGGCGCAACGCGTGTTGCGCAGCGAAACCCTGGAAGACGGCCCGCGAAAGGGGCTGCTGCAGATCCGCAGCCAGGTGCAGCGCCTCAGCGGCATCGTCCGCCAATTGCTCGAGTTCGGCCGCGCCGCCGGGCGCCCGGTGCGGCGCATGCCGGCCGACGTGCTGGCGCATTCGGCTGCCGCGGCGGTGGCCGATGAGCTCGCCACGCTCAAGGTGCAGCTGCGCGTCGAGGCGCCCGGCGAGGCGTTGCACTGCGAGGTCGATCCCCCACGCTTCGAGCAGGCGCTAACCAACCTGCTGCGCAATGCTGCCCAGGCCAGCCCCGGCGGGCAGGTCCGCTTGCGCTGGTGGCAGGACGCCGGGTGCCTGCTGTTCCAGGTCGAGGATGACGGGCCGGGAGTCGCTGAAACGGACCGCGCGGCACTGTTCGAGCCCTTCTTCACAACCAAACCGGTAGGCCAGGGTAGCGGGCTCGGCCTGGCGGTGGCGCATGGCGTGGTCGCCGAGTGCGGTGGCAGCATCGAGCTGGTCGACAGCCCGCTCGGCGGCGCCGCGTTCCGGATTTCCCTGGCACTGGCACATGAGGAGCACGGCAATGCAGATGGATGATGGCCACCCCCAGCGGGTGCTGGTGGTCGAGGATGACGACAGCTTGCGCCAGCTGCTGGTCGAAGAGCTGGAGGACCGTGCGCTGCAGGTGCGTGCGGTGGCCAGCGCCGAAGCGGCCGAGCCCCTGCTCGAGAGCTGGGAGCCGGATCTGGTGGTCAGTGACCTGCGCTTGCCCGGTGCCGACGGCATGGCGCTGCTGCGCCGGGTCAAGGCCATGCAGGCAGCGCCGGCGTTTCTGGTGATCACGGCTTTTGGCAGCATTCAGCAGGCGGTGGCGGCGCTGAAGGCCGGCGCGGACGAGTTTCTGACCAAGCCGCTGGACCTCGACCATCTCGGGCTGGCCGTCGCGCGGGCGCTGGAGACGCGGCATCTGCGCGATGAGGTGCGCCGCTTCCAGCAGCTGCTCAGTGACGACCGTTTCCACGGCATGCTTGGGCGCAGCCGCGTGATGCGCAGCCTGTTTGACCAGATTCGCCAGCTGGCGCGAGCCGCAGGGCCGGTGCTGGTAATCGGCGAGAGCGGCACCGGTAAGGAGCTGGTCGCCCGTGCGGTACACGCCGAGAGCGAGCGGGACGGGCGGCCGTTCCTGGCGATCAACTGTGCCGGGTTGCCGGCCGAGCTGCTCGAGAGCGAATTCTTCGGCCATGCCGCCGGTGCCTTTACCGGCGCCAACCGTGCCCACAAGGGCCTGTTTCAGCAGGCCGACGGCGGCACGCTGTTCCTCGACGAGATCGGCGAAATGCCGCTGCCGCTGCAGGCCAAGCTGCTGCGTGTGTTGCAGGAGGGCACCATCCGCCCGGTGGGCGGCGAGCGCGAGCTGCGCGTGGATGTGCGCATCATCGCCGCCAGCAACCGCCCGCTGGAGACCGCTGCCGGGCGCGAGTCGTTTCGCGAGGACCTGTTTTTCCGGCTGGAAACCTTCATTCTTCAGGTGCCGCCGCTGCGCGACCGTGAGGAAGACCGCGAGCTGCTGGCCGCCGGTTTCGTCGCGCATTTCGCTGCCCGCGACGGGCGCCCGGTGCGTGGCTTGTCGCCCGCAGTAGTCGAGCAGCTCAGGCGCTATCCCTTTCCCGGCAACGTGCGCGAGCTGCAAAACGCCATGGAGCGTGCCGTGACCTTCTGCCACGGTCGCACCATCGAGCTCGAGCACCTGCCGGCGCGCATCGCCAGCCACCGGGCAACCGCGCCGCAGGCCAGCGCCGACAGCTTGCTCGGGCAGATGATCGACGGTCCGCTGCTGCCGACCCTGGACGAGCTCGAGCTGCGTTACATCCGCCATGTGCTCGAGCAGGTCGACGGCAACAAGCGCCGGGCCGCGGCGCTGCTCGGCATCGGCCGGCGCACGCTGTACCGCCGCCTCGGGGAACAGGAGCAGGACGAGTCCTGAATGCCCGGCGGCGGTTCAGCCCGGTTCGGACTGCGCCGCGGCCGGCCAGGCGTCGAGGCGCCGCTCGGCCTCGGGGCGGTTGCGGATCGCCACCCATTCGGCCAGCGCGCTGACCGAGCGCGGCGGCGAAATCAGGTAGCCCTGGAACAGGTCGCAGCCGGCCTTCAGGAGGGCTGACTGCTTGTCCAGCGTGTCCACGCCCTCGGCATTGACCCGCTTGCCCTGGGCCTGGCAGAACGCAACGATCGCCCCCAGGCTCTCGCGCATTTCCGGACGGGTCAGGCGCTCGACGATGGCCATGTCCAGCTTGATGGTGTCGGCGGGGTACTCGAGCAATTGCTGGATCGAGGTGTAGCCCACGCCGAAGTCGTCAATGGCGACGCGGAAGCCGGCCATGCGAATCGTCCGCACCACCGCCATGGTGTGGCTGCTCAACTCGGCGGCGTAGGTTTCGGTGAGTTCGATCTCGATGCGGTTGGCGCAGATGCCGTGGTGCGCGGCGCGCTCGATGAGGTAGTTGCACAGGCGGTCGTCGGTGAGCTGCGCCGAGGACACGTTGATCGCCAGGATCACCGCCTCGCCGAACAGCCGCACCAGTTCCGGGTAGCCGGCCAGGGCGCGGTCGATCACCCAGCTGTCGATCTTCGGGAACAGCCCGGCGCGCTCGGCGATGGGGATGAACTCGCCGGGTGAGACCGTACCCAGCAGGGGCGAGTGCCAGCGCAGCAGCACTTCGCAGCTGACCACCGCGCCGTCGCGATTGACCGCCGGCATGTAGGCCAGGCGGAACTGGTCGTCGCCTTCCAACCTGCGCAGCTCGTCCTCGATCTGGCGAATGCGCTGGTCGCGCCGCTCCAGTTCGGCCGAGAAGGCCACCGCGAGGTTCTTGCCCTCGGCCTTGGCCTGGTACATCGCCGTGTCCGCTCGGGTCAGCAGCTGGGTGATGGAGTCGGCATCGCCCGGGTAGCGCGCGGTGCCAATGCTCACGCTCACCGGAAACAGGCGGTCCTCGACGCGCATGCCGCCCCGGCAGAGGCCCAGCAGGTCGTCGGTGAGCCCCGCCGGGCTGTCGTCTCCGGCCGGGGTCATTACCAGCACGGCGAATTCGTCGCCCGACAGCCGCGCAAAGGCGATCTCGCTACCCGGATGGGCGTCGCGATAATGGCCCAATACGCCCTGGGCGCGCTGGGCGAAGATCCGCAGCAAGGCGTCGCCGGCGTCGTGGCCGTGCTGGTCGTTGACCTGCTTGAAGTTGTCCAGGTCGAGGAACAGCAACACGAGCTGCTGCCCGCTGCGCTCGCACCGTTCGTGCATGGCGCTGGCCTGCATGCCGAAATGCGCGCGATTGCCGATGTGCGTCAGGCTGTCGGTCCAGGAAATCTCCTGCACCCGTTGCAGCGCAGCGGCACTGCGTTCGTGCAGGGTCTTCATGTTCAGCGTCAGCCGACCGATCTCGACGCCATCGGTGGGTTCGTCCAGGGCGGTGCGCTTGCACTGCAGCAGGTCGGTCAGCTGGCTGTCGAGGTCGCTGATGGGGTCGGTGACGTAGCGCCGGATCAGCAGCAGCAACAGGCCGATGGTCACCAGGCAGACCAGCGAGCCGCCGATCAAGAAGGTCAGGCTGAAGCGGCGCAGGCGCTCGCGGATATACCCGCGCGCCGGCGTCAGCCGCGCTTGCAGGCTTGGCGACAGGTCCACCTCGGCGCTCAGCCGGGCGTTGTTTGGCGGCAACTGCGCGCCGATCTCCAGCGCGGCGCCGTATTCGGCTTCCAGGTTTTGCTTGAGCGCGATGAACTGCTCGGGGCGTACCGCCAGCTGCAGGATGAAGGCCTCCTCGCGCTGGCTGGGCAGCGGACGGCTGGCCGACGCCGGCAGGACGAAATCGGTGGCCAGCAGCAGGGGGCCGCCCTCGGCATGCTCGACGTAAACCATGTCGCGGTTGCCGGGGTCCTGCCGCGCCTCGCGCACCACCCGCTGCTGGGTCGCGCTCATGCTGGTGAACGGCGCCAGGCTGCTTTCGAAGTAATAGGCGACGTGGGTGTCGGGCTGGACGATGGCAAAGGAGACGAACGACAGGCGCGCGGTGGACAGCGAACGGATGCTCTGCTGGATGCGCAGGCCCAGGGTGTCGTTGCGATAGCCGGTGTCCGACTCGCCCAGGAACTGCATCAGCGCGTCGCTATCGATGATCGAGTAGAGCACGCTGCGGTTGAACGCCTCGTAGTCGAGGTAGGCCGACTTCAGGGCGGACAGCTGCTGCGCCAGGCGCGCCTGCTCGAGCCCGATCAGGGAGGTACGCTGGGTCAGGTAGGCGGCCGTGGCGGCCAGCAACTGGATGATCAGGATGACCGGGAAGATCACCAGCAGCGTGCGCTTACCGAGCGTCATGGGCATTCATCAGACCGCTGATGATGCGCCGCCGGGTCTGGGTCGCCTGCAGCGGTCGTGGCTGGTAGACCTGGCTGCGCTGCAGCACCGCTTCGGGTGGGTAGATGCTCGGATCCTGGCGGATCTCGGTGGGCAGCAGCGCCAGTGACTCGGCGTTTGGCGTGGCCACGCCCAGCTCGGTGGCATTCAGCGCGGCGATCTTCGGATCGCTGAGAAAATTCAGAAAGCGATAGGCCAGTTTCTTGTTCTCGCTGTTGGACGGGATCGACAGGCAATCGACCCACAGTAGCGTGCCCTCCTCGGGCACGACGTAGCGCCAGGGCTCGCTGCCGCTGCCATCCTTGTCGTTGAGCACCCGTTGATCGCCGCTGTAGGCCAGCGCCATGTCGGCCTTGTCGCGGTAGCCTTGATTGCCCAGCGAGGTGATGGCGTATTCGTAGGTCAGCACCGCGCCGGATTGCGCCAGGAGCAGGTTGAAAGCTTCCTTGAGTTCAGCATCGTCGGCGCTGTTGATCGAGTGCTGACGGTAGAGCAGCGGGCCGGCGAGGATGTCCTCGTGGTCTTCCATCATGATGATGTGCGGCGTGTCGCGCCGGGCCGGTTGCAGCAGCTCGGCCCAGGAACGCGGCGGCGCGGGCAACCGGTCAGCCCGATAAGCGATGCCCAGGGTGCCCCAGAGGTAGGGAATGCCGTACGGCCCGCAGCTGTCGCGCCAGCGTTTCGGGATGTGCGCGAGGTTGGGCAGCGCGGCCGGGTCGATGCGCTCGAGCCGCTCGCGCTGGCCGAATCGATCGGCACTGATCAGCTCGGTGAGGGCGATGTCGATCTGGTGGTCCGGCTTGGCCAGCACCTCGTCGCGCTTGTCGCCGCTGTCGAAGTAGACCTGCTGGACCGGCACGCCGGTTTCCGCTTGCCAGCGGGCGATGACCGCCTCGCTGAGGTACTGCTCCCAGTTGAGCAGGCTCAGCGGCTCGGCCGCCCACAGGCGACCCGAGGAAAGGACCAGGCAGGCCATCGCCAGCCAGGTGGCCGTTCGGGTGCGGGAATTCTTCTTGCAGGTCATCGTGGTTCCATCCGCTGGCGTAGGGCAAGCGCTGCCGCTGACCGGAAGAGACTGGCCAAGGACGACGGTTGCTGGCTGCAGTTACCCGGTTGCCGCACCGATTCGGGGCGGCAAACGGGCAAGACACTTACGGCATGCCGTGATGGCACTTTAATGGCGTCATACGAATGGCGGCAATAGCTTTGTCACAATCGCGCGACCGGCGGGTCAGCGAGCGCCTGCGGTCTGCTTGGCGTGCCGGACCGTGGCGCTGCCCTCTGCTTGCAGCCAGGGCGCCAGCAGGCGCGTCGACAGGGGGATGAACAGGTAGGTCATCAGCGGCGTGAGTGCCAGGGTGCTGACCAGGATGCGCATCGGCAGGCCCAGCCCGGCGAGCGCATCGCCGAACAGCGTGTTGAACAGCAGCGACACCGGGAAGAACGCCAGCCAGATGGCCACGCTCTGCTTCCAGCGCGGCGCAGCGATGGCTGCGCTGGCGCCGAACCAGGTGTCGATGCCGCGGGCGCGCTGCTCGTGGGGTTGCGCGAACAACTCGCTGCCGCGCTGCAGCCAGGCCCGGCGCGAGGCCGAATGCCCCCAGCTCTCGAGGGTCGTCTCGTCGGCAAAGCGGAAGATGATCTGGAATTCATCATCGCCTGGCGGGGGCGCCAGCACGCCGGAGCCGAGGTAGCCGGGAAAGTCCGCGGCCAGTTGTTCGCCTTCCTGCAGCCAGGCGAGCAGGTCGTGATAACGGCCATCGCGCACGCGGCGGGCCACCATCAGGGTGACGGGTTCGGTCGACATCGTGTATCTCCAGCAGGGGCCGGTCACCCGGGTAGGGTTTCGGCAAGCGCAGCGCCGGGGTGGTGGGCTGCGGGTCCAGTCAGGCAAGGATCATGCCCTGGCCGTCCGCGACGCCAGACCGTACAGGTCGGCGCCAGCGGAGGGCGACGGCGCACTATACGGAGATTTGTTGCACTTGAAAGGGGCGTTTAACGCCCGTCACAGGCAGGAGGCCCTGCGAGGTGAGCCTTTGCCCTGCCTGATCCGTTGTGCAGCTGCTGCTGTGTCAGCACGCACATCGAAACGCCCGCCAGACCTCCTCCCCCATGGAGCTCCCGCGCCGACAAAAATGGCCGCTGAGCCGACCGGCTCAATCGTTAGATCTCGAAACGCCGGACCTGCAAGCTGAGTGCACTACCGAGCCGTGCCAGCTCCACGCTCGATGCGGCTGTCTGCTCGGTTGAGGTGGCAGAGAGATCGGCAATATCCCCCACTCGGGTCACGCTGCGGCTGATCTCTTCAGCCACGGCGCTTTGCTGCTCAGCCGCCGTGGCAATCTGCTGCATCATCTGTTGAATAGCTGCAATCATGCGGGTGATATCCACGACCGCGCTGCCCGTATCGTTGACGCCTGCCACGGTGCGCTCGGTCAGATCACTACAGCCCTGCATGGTTTTAGCGGACTCCTCGGCAATCTGTTGCAGTCCGCCGATCAGCGACTGGATCTCCACCGTTGCGTCCTGGGTGCGGCGAGCAAGCGTACGGACCTCGTCAGCGACCACCGCGAAGCCGCGTCCGGCATCGCCCGCGCGAGCCGCCTCGATCGCAGCGTTCAAAGCGAGCAGGTTAGTCTGATCCGCCACTGACTTGATGACATCCAGTACGCCACCGATTCGTTCGCTTTCGCTTTTCAGGCGAGCCATTGCCGCCGTCGCCTTGCCCATCTCTTCGGCAAGGTGCTTGATCTGCATGACCGCCTGGCGTGCCGTCGACTCGCCACCTTGTGCTTGCTTATCAGCCGACAGCGCTGCGCTGGCTGCCTCCTCGGAATTGCGCGCTACCTCGAGAACCGTGGCGGCCATCTCGTGAATGGCAGTGGCCACCTGATCGACTTCGTGCTTCTGTGACACCACCGCAGCACTGGCTTGCTCGGTTGACTGAGACAGCTCCTCGGCGGCGGACGATATGGTTTCGGCAGACCGGTGCACCTGTCCGATCAGTTCGCCGAGGCTGCGCTGCATCTCCCCAAGGGAGGCCATCACGCTGCCAGCCGGTGCCCGTTCGACACCTGGCATGTTGCGCATGTCCCCAGAGGCAAGGCGGCGCGCTGCGGCAGAAAGGTCGAGCGGCTCGGCGCCCAGCGTGCGCAGCAGGCCGCGGACGATGCCGATGCCCAGGCCCAGGGCAAGCAGTACGGCAGTTACGCAGACTACGATCATCAGGTTGCGTTGGGTTTCGTAATTAGTGCGTCCTGACTGGACTTTGGTGGTCGCTACATCACGGCTGTATCGCATATAGGCGTCGCCAGCTGCCAAGAGCTGGCGGAGCAGGGGGATGCAGTCGCGGGTGATCCGCATGATGGCTTCTTCGCGCTGCCCGTTGACTGCGCGCTCGACGATGCCCAGGGCTACCGGCCCGTAAAGGCCTTCAATACGTTCCAGCTCGGCAAGCAGCTGCTTTTCCTGGCCGGCTTCGGCGTCAGGCACTCGAGCAAGCGCGGATTTCAGCTCGCTGAGGTGCGTTTGCACGTCGCGGTGGGCTGCAAGCACGGCGGCATGTTCCAGCTCCGAATCGGTGTCAGAGGACACCAGCACCAGGTTGCGGGCTGCAACGGCACGGCGCTGGGTGGCAATGAGCAATTCGGAGGCCAGCTCCTCGCGGGCGTTTACCCCATCAACGTAGTCGGAAAACGCCTGATTGAACTTGGCGAGTTCGACCATGGCCAGGATTGAAACGAACAGGACGACGAGCGTGAGTGCGGCGAAGCTCAGGCCGAGCTTCAGTTTTACGGTTAGGTTCATGGACGAGGCCGCTGGTTGATGAGATGAGAATCGTCCATGACAGAAGTGCAAACAGTCTAATGGCGATAAGCTATCACGATATTGTACTTTAGTATCTTTATGTACAACATCTGTAAATGTTTTCCGGCTGGATGCAAACCACAGCGCGGGTTGCCTGAGGGATCGGTCGGCTGCCGGTTGGCTTGTACCAAGGTCCGTTACGGGAGCCGCGCCTGGTCATCATCGTCTGCGTTTGGTCTGGGCATAAAAAAGGCGCCAACGGCGCCTTGAAGTGAAGCCCGGGGCTCAACTGGTACCAAGCCCGGTGCGATCGCTACCGTCTTCGGCGAGCAGCTGGCCGAGCGGCGTGCGGCCGAAGCCGTCATCGGCAATCTGCTCCGCCAGGGGAGTCAGATCGAAGCCGTCCTCGGCGAGTCGCTCTGCCTGAGGCGCCGAGTCGATCGCACCATCGACGACCCGCTCGCTTAGCGGTGTGCGATCGAAGCCATTTTCCGACAGGGTGAGATCGGTCGACGGAGCGCTCTGCACGGTTGTTGCGCTTTGCGCTTCGCCCAGGAGCGGTTGCGGATGGCTCGGCGGGATCGCAAAGGCCGTTGTGGCGACGCTGGCCAAAATGACGCTTGCCAATAGCTTCTTCATGTCAAGTCCTCGGTAGTTGTGGGTACGGGGCCCATGCTACGGACGAGGACCAGGGCGACCAACGCGACCCGGTCAATAGTGCACATTGACAGATCTGATACCTCCTACCCCACCGTTCGATTTAATCGAGGCAGCCGATGGGTGCGGTAGCGTGGCGCCCCGCTCCGCGTTATGGCGCGCGAGGGTGGCGCTGCGATCGTTCCGGCGGATGCGCCGAAGCCCCATGTAGCACTCGAGCTTGAGGGCTACAGAGGTGGATAGGGCGCGGCAGGGCGGCGCTCTTTCAGTGCACAGCCGCCCGGGAGCAGCCCTGCGGGTGACGGCTATGCGGTGTGACGAGCACCTGCTCCGGTGCGGCTCGACGGTTCAGGTTGCTGTCGACGCGCGGCTGAGTCCCGCCGATTTGCCTGCGATGCCGACAACTACCGCGGGGCATCGCCAGAGGCCCCGTGATGGATGCCGCCCTGCGCCTGCCAATGGGGCGAATGGCCGGACGCGGTGGCTTGATCTGGCTATGGCCATGAGCCGACACCTTCCACAACTGGGGCCCCTCGTCGGCTATTTGGATATACGACGATTGTTACCGGATTTTTCGGAACTCTTCAGATGGCCAATTGATCTCAATTTGACAGGAAGCTTGCACGCCTTTCGTGCAGCGGTATGCCTCGTATCCGAGCAAGGTGTAGGAATGAAGCGCTTCGTTGTCCTCGATAGTTTTCGCGGCCTTTGTGCCGTCGCGGTCGTACTGTTCCACACCCAGATCCTGCTGAGCTTTTCGGAATTCGAGTTCTTTCGGCATGCCGACCTGTTCGTCGAGTTCTTCTTCGTGCTCAGCGGCTTCGTGATGTACCACGCCTACGGTACTCGCACCTTCGACGCCCAGGTGCTGCGCCGTTTCGTCATCAGTCGCACCTTCCGCCTTTACCCGTTGCACCTGGTGATGCTGGCCGTGTTCATCGGGTTGGAATTCGGCAAGCTGTGGGCTGAACACCATGGATTTTCCTTCAACGATCCGGCCTTCACCGGCAAGACGGCCCCGCACGAGATTCTGCCCAACGCGCTGTTGCTGCAGAGCTGGTTCGGTGCCTTCAACAGCCTCTCGTTCAACACGCCGGCCTGGAGCATCAGCATCGAGTACTACCTGTACATGATGCTCGCCATGGTGCTGTTGTTGATGCCGCGCGCCAGCGGCCCGGTGCTGGCGCTGGCGACACTGACAGCCTTCGTCGCGCTGTACGTCGACCTCGACGTGATCAAGCCTTTCATCTGGCGTGGCGCGTCGTGCTTCTTTGCCGGCGCGCTGACCTATCGGCTGTACCTGCGGCTGGAGCCGACTCTGGCGCGCATCGATGACCGTTTGTTCTTTACCGTGTTGGAGCTGCTCTGCCTGCTGCTGGTGTACCGCACCCTGACCCATCCGGGCGCCCATCAGGGCATCATCGCCAGCCTGCTGTTCTGCGGCGTGGTGCTGGTCTTCGCCGGTGAGCGCGGCGACCTGTCGCGCCTGTTGCACGGCCGGCTCTTCACGCGGCTGGGCGAGTTGTCGTTTTCCATCTACCTGACGCATGCCGCGGTGATCTTCGCCTTTACCAGCGCGGCGGTGGTGCTGTCGAAGCTGAGCGGGACGGACTACACGTTTATCCTGGACAAGCCCGGTACCGATCAGATCATGCGCTACATCAGCTCCGGCAGTGCGCCGGTGGATGGCTTGCTGACCCTGCTCGAGCTGGCCATGGTCTTCGCCGTGTCCACGCTGACCTACCAGTACGTGGAGCTCAAGGGCATGGAGCTGGGGCGCCGCGTCGCGAACAGCAAGCCGTTGCGGCTGTCGCAGGTCTGAAGGTCTGAAGGTCTGAAGGTCTGAAGGTCTGAAGGTCTTGAGGCTCATCGACGCTGATTGATGCTCGATGAGCTATCGAGCTGCCGCAGCCGGACTATTACCCGTGCAGCCTGCGCGCCGGGCAGGTGGCGGCAGGCACGGTCTGGTCTCTCAGGGTCGGGAGGCCTGTTCGGGGTCGGCCATCGTTGCCGGCCTATAGGGTCGGCGGCTTCGCCCTGCGCGGGCGCGACAGGTTCTGTCAGTTCCAAGCGATCGAGCGCCCCGAGAGTGTCCGCCGCAATGCCGTTGCGCACGCCTGTCGGCGTGCAGCTTTCGTCGATCGGTTTGGCGATGGCGGTGGCGATCAGGCTGTTGGTTCGTCTGGTTCGTCTGTTGGGTCGGAGGGGTAGCGCTGCTGCAACGGGGGTTGCGGCTGGCCGTCGAGGGTCCAGTCGACAGTGGCTTCGATCCGGGTGTCGGCGGCGCGGCTGAGGCGGTTGCTGATTGGGCATTGCTCGGTCGGTCCGCTGGTCAGCTCGCCGGACTGGCGGCTGCGGCTGGTACCGGCCGACCCCCTACTGGTGACCTCGATGCGATAGGCCACCTGGTGCGGCTGTTCACTGCGAAAGCACAGGCGCAAAGCCAGCCGCTCATCGCTTTGCTCGGTCAGGTCGAGGCGGGCAACGACCGGCAGGACGCCGGAGGCCACCAGCCAGCTCGCCAATGTCACGACACTCAACATGGGTCTGCTCCGTTAGGCCCGGCGGGATCATTGCTGGCTGACGGTCGCCAGATTGCCGCTGCCCGACTGCTGGATGATGGCCGTCATGTCGGCAGCCGCCTGGGTGATGTAGGCCGCATTGGCGTCGCCCGTCTGAGTGATGCGCGCTTCGTTGTACTCGGCCTGTTGGTGGATATCGACGAGGTTGTCATCGCCGTGCTGCACGACGCTGGCGCGGTTGCCGTCGAACCGCTGCTCCACGGTGACGCTGTTGTCATTGCCGGTGGACGACCCGCGCAAGCCGTTGTCGCGCCCGCTTTGCTCGACGCTCAGCAGGTTGCGGTCGCCCGCCTGGTTGAACACCAGCTCGGCGAACAGGCTGACCTGCTCGATGCGCGCCTGGTTGGCGTTGCCGTTCTGCGCGAGCTGGATCTCGCTGCCGTCGCCCTGGTCGATACGCGCCTGGTTGTCGTCGCCCACCTGGTACACGGCGGTTTGGGTGCTGTGATAGAAGCCGTCCTGGGTCAGGCTCAGGGTGTTGCCATTGCCGATCTGGCGCCCCTCGGCGGTGGCGTAGCCCAGCTGCGTCACGGTCAGGCTATTGCTGTCGCCCACGCTGCTCAGCTGCAATTCGTTGCCGTACCAGGACTGCACCACGTCGGCTCGGTTGCTGTCGCCCTGCTGGTAGAGGCTGGCCGAGGCGAAGTGGCTCTCGTCGCCCTGGTAGATCGCTGCCTGGTTGCCGCTGCCGACCTGCGCGATGTCCGCCATGTTCCGTTCGGCGACGGGGCCCTGGTAGACCGCCGCGTCATTGGCCTGGCCGTTCTGACGGACCAGCGCTTCGTTGAATGGTCCGGTCTGGTCGATGCGGGCGTTGTTATCGTCGCCGGTTTGTGCAAGCAGGGCGCGGTTGTCCGCCTGGGCAGCGGTGGCCGCCAGCAGAACGGTTAAGGCGAGAGCGGTGAGGCGGAACATGTCCGTTTCCTTTCGGCGGGTCAATGTTGGACGACCTGGACGCTCTGCCCACTGCCGCGCTGGACGACGCTGCTGCTCAGCCCGCTGCCGATCTGTTCGACGCTGGCACTGTTGTTCGAGCCCAGTTGGGCAATGGCGGCCTGGTTGTCACTGCCGATCTGGGTGATGTCAGCGCTGTTGCCCTGGCCGATCTGCAGGATGCTGGCCAGCTGGTTTTCACCCTGCTGCAGGATGAACGCCTGCTGGTCGCTGCCCTGCTGGATGATGCTGGCGAGCTGGTCCTGGCCGACCTGGCCGAGATCGGCCAGGTTCTGGCTGCCCTGCTGCACGACCTGGGCGACCTGGCCGGACAGCGCCATCGCGGACAGGCTCGCGTCGCGGCTGGCGGGCGCGTCGCCATAGAGGTCGGCGTTGTCCATCAGGTCGGCCGCTTGCAGGGCGTTCCCGGTGAGCATCAGCACGGCGAGCAGGCCGCGGCGGAACAGGGCTGGGCAATCCATGGGTCACCTCTGAGTCGTGCGGGGATTCTTGTCTGCCGATGGGGTGCTGAACATCCATCGAACGGTTCAAAACGAACCCGTCGGTCCGGCGCGGCCGGATTAATCCGCGGTGTTCAGAGTTCGTCACGCTCCAGGTCGAAGGTGTCCTGCAACAGGTTCTGCAGTTTGCTGCGCTCGATCTCTTCGAGGATCAGCTGCGCGGCTTGCTCGGCGATGGGCTCGATCTCCGCCACGTTCGGTTGCAGGAAGCGGCGATAAACCGTGCGTGTGCCGTACTCGACCCATACCAGGCTGCCCCAGCGCGCCGACGGCCGCTCGCGCACCACCAGGTCGGCTTTCAACGCGCTCGAGTCCTGCAGCTGGTAGCTCAGGTAGCGGTGGAAGTCGTGGCCGAAGCGCGTGATGGCGTTGTCGATGATGAGCCCGCCGAGCTCGGCTTCGCGTTCGGCCTGCTCCTGCTCCTGCTGTGCCTGGGCCGGGCCCAGCAGCATGAGCAGCAACAGGCCCAGCGTCAGGCGGAGCACGACTCGGACCAATCCAGCCGGCCGCGTAGCAGGAACGCCGCCTCGGCACGGTTCGAGGCGCCGATCTTTCGCAGCAAGTTATGGATGTGGCTCTTGATGGTGTGCGGGCTCAGGCAGAGGCGCTCGGCGATCTCGGCATTGGACAGGCCCTTGCCGGCCAGGCTGAGTATCTCGCGCTCGCGCAGGGTCAGCGAGGGTTTGCTGCCGGCCAGCTGGCGCATACGCCGCCATTGGCTCAGCAGGCGCTCGGTCAGCACGCGAGGCAGCCAGTCGCCCCCGTCGAGCAGCACCTGGATGCCGTCGAGCAAGTGCTCGCGGGTGGCATGGCTGTAGAATACGCCGCGAATGGTGGGGTGCTTGTCGACCAGTTGCTCGGCCTGTTCCGGCGCGATATTGACCAGCGCCACCGGGGTCTGCTCGTCCAGCTCGTCGAGCACTGCCGACAGTTGTTCGGCCTCGCTGTTGCCGGAGTCCAGCAGGTAGAGGTCCGCGGTCGCCGGGACCGCCTTGTCGAGACGGGCAAGGGCAACGTCCAACTGCGCCTGCTCGCCAAGGAAGTGCTTGAAGAACAGGCCCAGCAATTCGTTTCCGGTCAGCAGGGTAACGGAAGGCCTGAGAGGTTCCCGTGGGGTGAAGTCCGCTTCGTCCATGTTCAATCCTTGGTTTGGGATGCCGTGATGCTGCATAGAAAAGTTACTAAACGACCGGCCCTGCTGGACGAAGTTCAGCATTAACGCGCCGATCAAGGGGGTATCTACGCTAGCTGGACGACAACCCGACGGACGGTTGATGAACTGGCCAGCCGACCCGCGCGGGCTGTCTGAGTCAATCGCCCATTCGATGGAGTCGTCGCGGCGTGGCCTCCGGCCTGCCTGGCGCGACGGCGGACCGTTTGGCTGAATTTCTGTGCCGGCGGCCTGTCCCTACAGCAAATACCAGAAGGGAACTGCATGGGCGCTGCCAGCGATCGAGACACCGAAGAAAAAGGCGTAGCCAGCCGCAGCCTGATCCGGGTCAGCGTGCTGGCGGTCGTCGCTGTGCTGGTGATCCTGGCCTGGCTGGCGTTCGACTTCCTGCTGCTGTTGTTCGCTGCCATCTTGTTTGCCGTACTCATCCATGGGGTGAGCCGCTGGATCAGCGACAAGACACCGATGTCGCGCAACCTGTCGATGGGCTTGTTCTTCCTGGTTAGCCTGGTTGCCACCGGGTTGTTCGCCTGGCTGGTGGCCCCCAGCATTGCCGACCAGATCGATGCGCTCTCGAGCTCACTGCCTACCGCGGTCGACCGCCTGCAAGAACGCGCCGATGGGTCGGGCTGGGGGCGGCGGCTGCTGGCGTACCAGGACCGGCTGGGTGAATCCATGTCGGCAGGCAAGGGCATCAGCATAGTGAAGGCGGTGCTGGCCTCCCTGACCGGTGCGCTGACTAGTTTCTTCGTGGCGTTCGCGATCGGGGTTTGCCTCGCGCTCGATCCGCAGGTCTACCTCAACGGCTTCACCCGGCTGATTCCGCTCGGCTACCGCCGTCGCATCCGCGAGGTGCTCAAGGAGAGCGGCTCGACGCTGCAGGCCTGGCTGGTCGCCAAATTGCTGGAAATGCTGCTGATTGGAGTGCTGACCACGCTCGGGTTGTGGCTGCTGGGTATCGAGCTGGCGCTGGTGCTGGGGTTGATCGCCGGGTTGCTGTCGTTCATCCCCAACATCGGCCCGGTGCTATCGGTGGTCCCCGCGCTGCTGCTGGCCTCGATGGAGGGCACCCGGACGATCCTCTACGTGGCCGGCCTTTACGGGCTGGTGCAGATTCTCGAGAGCTACCTGTTCACCCCCTGGATGCAGAACCGGATCGTCTCGGTGCCACCGGCGCTGACCATTTCCATGCAACTGCTGTTTGGACTGCTCGCCGGCACCCTGGGCCTGTTGCTGGCCACGCCGCTGGGCGCGGTGGGCATGGTGCTGGTTCGCATGCTTTACATAGAGGACGTGCTGGGCGATCGCCTGAATGCCGATGAACGGTCGGATGGCACCTCGGACGATGAACGGTAATCGCCCGAAACAGCGATGCCAGGCGGCTTGGCGACACATTGATCAGGCATCCGGGCAAACCGATGAAACCCTTGACGCGCGCCGCTGCCGGAATAAGGGAACCCCCTGTAAACAGGAGAATGACCATGCACACGACCAAGATTGCGGCGCTGACATTGGCCGGCCTGATGTCCACCGGCGTGTTCGCTGCCGGGAGCGCCGACAGCGATACCATGATGGACAACAACGGCCACGGCTCGATGAGCAGCGGCTCGACCAACAGCGGCTCCATGAACGGCAATGGCTCCATGAACAGCGGGTCGATGAACAACGACCACGGCACCATGATGGACGGCAAGACCACCGATGATACTGATCGCCGAGGCCTGACCACCGGGGCGGGTACTACTACCGAATCCGGCGAGCCGGCAGGCCCGGGCACCGGAACCGGCACCAGCGTGGGCAACACAACCGGTACCGGCGCCAGCGCTACCGGTTCAGGTACGGGCGGCAGCGGTGGCTCAGGCAACTGACCTCATCGCCGTCGCATCAGAGCCCCGGCCCCGGTCGGGGCTTTTTCGTGGGCGGCTTTGCGAGGCGCGGTAAATAACGGCGTGTCGGCGCCCCTGGCGTTTCGATCAGACGAGGACTTTCACCATGCGTGTCCCTCTGCTCCTGTTGACCCTGACGGCGACGGCCGCGGCGTTTGCCGACGGGACCGGTCCGACGCATCCGAACAAAGCCCGGGAGCACCCGCTGGACGCTCGCGAGCCCCGGCAGGAGGTTATCGAGCACGGCGACCAGGCGGACCCGCCCAGGCCGCCGACCCTGGAGTCACCGCCCGCCGTCCCGCCCATCGAACCGAGTGAGCAGCGCCAGACGCGGCAACCCGGACTTGACGACAGGCGAAGCGCCGACACACCGGCGCGCTGAGCCGCGGGCATGAAAAAGGGAGGCCGAAGCCTCCCTTTGCGTTCACCGCGTCAGCAACTCAGAACAGCACGCGGCTGCGGATGGTGCCGTTGACCTGCTGCAGCTTTTCCAGCGCCAGGTCTGAGTATTCCTTGTCCACGTCAATCACGACGTAGCCGACCTTTTCGTTGGTCTGCAGGAACTGGCCGCAGATGTTAATGCCATTGTCGGCGAATACCTTGTTGATCTCGCTCATCACGCCGGGGATGTTCTCGTGGATGTGCAGCAGGCGGTGCTTGCCCGGGTGCGAGGGCAGGGCGACTTCCGGGAAGTTGACCGAAGACACCGAGGTGCCGTTGTCGCTGTACTTGACCAGCTTCTCGGCGACTTCCAGGCCGATGTTGGCCTGGGCCTCGGCAGTCGAGCCGCCGATGTGCGGGGTCAGGATCACACGATCCAGGCCGCGCAGCGGGCTTTCGAATTCCTCGTCGTTGGACTTCGGCTCGACCGGGAACACGTCGATGGCAGCGCCGATCAGGTGCTCATCCTTGATCGCAGCGGCCAGGTGGTCCAGCTCGACCACGGTGCCGCGGGCGGCGTTGATCAGGATCGCGCCTTTCTTCATGGCACGGATTTCCTTCTCGCCGATCATCCACTGGGTGGATGGCAGCTCGGGGACGTGCAGGGAGACGATGTCGCACATGCCCAGCAATTCGTATAGCGAGCCGATCTGAGTGGCGTTACCCAGCGGCAGCTTGGTCACCACGTCGTAGAAATAGACCTGCATGCCGAGGCCCTCGGCCAGCACCGATAGCTGGGTGCCGATGGAGCCGTAACCGATGATGCCGAGCTTCTTGCCGCGGATCTCGAAAGAATTGGCCGCCGACTTGATCCAGCCTCCGCGGTGGCAGGAAGCATTTTTCTCCGGGATGCCGCGCAAGAGCAGGATGGCTTCGGCCAGTACCAGCTCGGCCACCGAACGGGTGTTGGAGTAGGGGGCGTTGAACACCGCGATACCGCGCTCGCGGGCGGCGTTGAGGTCGACCTGGTTGGTGCCGATGCAGAAGCAACCGACGGCGATCAGCTTCTTCGCCGCCTCGAAGACCTCTTCGGTGAGCTGGGTGCGCGAGCGGATGCCGATGAAGTGCGCGTCGGCGATCTTTTCCTTCAGTTCGTCTTCCGGCAGGGCGGTCTTGAGGTACTCGATGTTGGAGTAGCCGGCGGCCTTGAGGGTATCGACAGCGTTCTGGTGAACGCCTTCGAGGAGAAGAAACTTGATCTTGCTCTTGTCGAGAGAGGTCTGGCTCATCTGCATTAAAACCTTAAGGCCGAGGGATAGGACTGAAGTGTCCAGCGAAGGCTGGCCGACCCGGTACAACCGGCGTCGGGAGTCTGCCGAGGCACGTTTCAAAGGGGGTCGTATGCTAGCATACAGCCCCCTCGAAACACCCCATGTCCTGAGCTGAAGCGTACTCAGGGTGACCATGAATCGAATGAGAGTTTCCAAGATGACCGATCTCGCCCTGATCGACGAGCTGAAGACCCTGGTCGAGCCTGGCAAGGTGCTGACCGATGCCGATTCGCTGAACACCTATGGCAAGGATTGGACCAAGCAATTCGCCCCGGCACCCTCGGCCATCGTGTTTCCGAAGACGGTCGAGCAGGTGCAGGCCATCGTGCGTTGGGCCAACGAGCGCCAGGTCGCGCTGGTCCCTTCCGGCGGGCGCACCGGTCTCTCCGCAGCGGCGGTCGCCGCCAATGGCGAGGTGGTGGTCTCCTTCGATTACATGAACCAGATCCTGGCATTCGACGAAATGGACCGCACCGTCGTCTGCCAGCCGGGTGTGATCACGGCTCAGCTTCAGCAGTTCGCCGAGGATAAGGGGCTCTACTATCCAGTCGATTTCGCCTCGTCCGGCTCCAGCCAGATCGGTGGCAACATCGGCACCAATGCTGGCGGGATCAAGGTGATTCGCTACGGCATGACCCGCAACTGGGTGGCCGGCCTGAAGGTCGTCACCGGCAAGGGCGACCTGCTCGAGCTGAACAAGGACCTGATCAAGAACGCCACCGGCTACGACTTGCGCCAGCTGTTCATCGGCGCCGAAGGCACGCTGGGCTTCGTTGTCGAGGCGACCATGCGTTTGGAACGCCAGCCAACCAACCTCACCGCGATGGTGCTGGGCACGCCGGACTTCGAATCGATCATGCCGGTGCTGCACGCCTTCCAGGACAAGCTGGACCTCACCGCCTTCGAATTCTTCTCCGACCGCTGCCTGGACAAGATTCTCGGTCGCGGCGACATTCCCGCGCCGTTTGAAACCCGCACGCCGTTCTACGCCCTGCTCGAGTTCGAGGCGACCACCGAGGAGCGCGCCGAGCAGGCGCTGGCGACGTTCGAGCATTGCGTCAACGAAGGCTGGGTGGTCGATGGCGTCATGAGCCAGAGTGACCAGCAGTTGCAGAACCTGTGGAAGCTGCGTGAGTACATCTCCGAGACCATCAGCCACTGGACGCCATACAAGAACGACATCTCGGTGACCGTCTCCAAGGTGCCGGCCTTCCTCGCCGACATCGACGCCATCGTCACGCAGAACTACCCGGACTTCGAAGTGCTCTGGTATGGCCACATCGGCGACGGCAACCTGCACCTGAACATCCTCAAACCCGAGGCGCTGTCGAAGGAGGAGTTCTTCGACAAGTGCGCCGCGGTGAACAAGTGGGTGTTCGAGACGGTGCAGAAGTACAACGGCTCGATTTCGGCCGAGCACGGCGTCGGCATGACCAAGCGCGACTACCTGACCTACAGCCGGTCGGAGGCCGAGATCGGCTACATGAAGGCGATCAAGGCGGCGTTCGACCCCAACGGCATCATGAACCCGGGCAAGATTTTCAGCGTGCAGCCTGAAGCCTGAAGCCCGGTCCTGTTTCCAGCCTGTCGCTCCCCTGAGGATTGTTCATGAACTACACACACCAGTACACCGACGGCACCACGATCCACTACCCGCTGGGCAAGGTGGTCTGCATCGGCCGCAACTACGCCGAGCACGCCAAGGAGCTGAACAACCCGGTGCCCACCGAGCCGCTGTTGTTCATCAAGGCCGGCAGCTGCACGGTCCCGCTGAAAGGTGGCTTCAGCATTCCGGCCGATCGCGGTGCGGTGCACTACGAGGCGGAAATCGCCGTGCTGATCGGCAAGCCGCTGTCGCGCAAGCCGAACGAGGAAGAGGTCCGCGACGCCATCTCCGGCTTCGCGCCGGCGCTGGACCTGACCCTGCGTGACGTGCAGGCTCGGCTGAAAGAAAAGGGCCATCCGTGGGAGATCGCCAAGAGCTTCGATGGCGCCTGCGTGCTGGCGCCGTTCGTGCCGGGCGACGCGGTGCAGGACCTGACCGACATCGGCATCCGCCTGACTATCAATGGGGAAGTCCGCCAGGATGGCAACAGCAGTCAGATGCTCAACCCGGTCCTGCCGCTGCTGCAACACATCGCCGGCCATTTCAGCCTGCAACCCGGCGACGTGGTGCTGACCGGCACGCCCGCCGGCGTCGGCCCGCTGAACCAGGGCGACGAACTGGTCCTGGAACTGGTCGGGTTGTCGCGTTTCGAGAGCCGCGTCCTTTAAGTGTCCGCGACCGGGCGCACCACGCTCCCGGTCGCCGTTTCCCTGCCGTCCCCCGCCATGCTGTAATCGGGCGCCTGTTTCCAGGAAGTCCTCGATGACCGCGATTCCCGCCCGACCGTCGCGCCTGCGCCGGTTCCTCTACGTCTTGCTCGTGCTCACCGTCTGCGCCGCCCTGCTGACCGGCTGGATGCTGCACTGGAACGACCAGCTCGGCCTTTACTGGCGGGAGCAATCGGTGGACGCCGAGGCGCGTGCGGCGAGCGTCTGGCTGCCGGACTACGAGCTGGTTATGGAAACGACGCTAGCCGGTCTGGAGGAGGACCAGACGTCCGGGCTGACCTGGAATCCGGCGACCGGCACCCTGTTCACCGTGACCGGGCGGCACCCGCAGTTGGTCGAATTTACCTCCGCTGGGGTGGTGCTGCGACGTAGCCAGCTGACCGGCTTTTCCGATCCTGAAGCGGTCGAGGCGCTGGACGATGGCCGCATGGCGATTGTCGACGAGCGCCAGCGGTTGGTCGCCGTGTTTCGCTTGCAAGCCGGTGTCGAGAGCCTCGATCTGGCCGAGACGTTCCGCTATGACCTAGGCTTCGAGGATGCTGGCAACAAGGGCTTCGAAGGGCTCGCCTGGAACCCGCGCACCCGCCGCCTGCTGATGGCCAAGGAGCGCGATCCGCAGGGCCTGTTTCAGCTGTCGATACCGGACGACGGCGGCCTTGCCGGTGCGCTCGAGCCGCTGCCGGAGCAACCGCTGTTGGTGCGCGACATTTCATCGGTGGCCATCGATCCGCGTACCGGCCACACGCTGATGCTGTCGGACGAGTCGCGCCTGTTGGTCGAGCTCGACCTGCAGGGCCGGCCGCGCAGCTTCATCAGTCTGTTCGGCGGGCTCAACGGCCTGGTGGATGGCATCGATCAGGCCGAAGGCGTCGCAATGGACGAGCGCGGCGACATCTACGTCGTCGGCGAGCCGAATCGCTTCTATGTCTTCAGCCGCCGGCGATGAGCTTCCGCTGGCCTCGGTGGGTGGCGCAGCGGTTGCGGTTCGCCCGTCCTGGGCCTTGCGCGAGCCTTGTTATGCATGGGCGGGTGAGCCGCCCATGGCCGCTCACTCGGGCTTGAGCGTCTGTACGCCTTCGGCGGTGCCCAGCAGCAGCAGGTCTGCAGGGCGAGCAGCAAACAGACCGTTAGTGACCACGCCGACAATGTTGTTGATCTGCGCCTCGACATCCGGGGCGTACCCGATCATCAGGTTGTGCACATCGAGGATGATGTTGCCGTTGTCGGTCACCACGCCTTCGCGATAGACCGGGTCGCCGCCGAGCTTGACCAGCTCGCGACCGACATGGCTGCGGGCCATGGGGATGACTTCCACCGGCAGCGGGAAGGCGCCGAGGCGATCGACCAGCTTGCTGCCGTCAGCAATGCAGATGAAGGTCTTGGCCACGGCCGCGACGATCTTCTCGCGGGTCAGCGCCGCGCCGCCGCCCTTGATCAGTTCCAGGTGGCGATTGGCTTCGTCGGCGCCATCGACATAGAACTCCAGGTCGGCGACCGAGTTGAGGTCGTACACCGGAATGCCGTGGCCCTTGAGGCGCTCGGCGGTGGCATCGGAACTGGCCACGGCGCCGTCGAAGGCCGCCTTGTGCTGGGCCAGCAGGTCGATGAAGAAGTTGGCGGTGGAGCCGGTGCCGACGCCGACGATGCTGCGGTCGTTGAGCTGCGGGACGATAAGGTCGACGGCAGCCTGGGCGACGGCCTGCTTGAGTTGGTCCTGGGTCATGGCGTAAGGGTCCGGGCGTAGAGGAAACGAGAGGCGAAAGTATAGCGGGGCTGCACCGGTGGGTCTCGCGCGCACCCCGCATCCGCCTCTGGATGCGCCGATTGCCGGTGGTCGGCGTCCAGCGCGCGGAGTAGACTCGTTGACCCCGCAACGCCCGCCAAGATAGCCCACGATGCTCGAAAACTACGTCAAGAAGATCCTCACCTCGCGCGTCTATGACGTCGCCGTCGAAACGCCCTTGCAGCCCGCCCGCCAGCTTTCCGAGCGGCTGGGCAACCAGATTCTGCTCAAGCGCGAGGATCTGCAGCCGGTATTTTCCTTCAAGATTCGCGGCGCCTACAACAAACTGGCGCAGCTGTCTCCCGAGGAGCTGGCACGTGGCGTGGTCACCGCCTCGGCGGGCAACCATGCGCAGGGCCTGGCGCTGGCGGCGCGGGAACTGGGTATCAAGGCGACCATCGTGATGCCGCGTACCACGCCCGAATTGAAAGTGCAGGGCGTGCGCGCCCGTGGCGGCAAGGTGGTCCTGCAGGGCGACGCCTTTCCGGAGGCGCTGGCCTATTCGCTGAAATTGGTCGAGGAAAAGGGCTTCGTCTATATCCACCCCTATGACGATCCGCACGTCATCGCCGGGCAGGGCACGGTGGCGATGGAGATCCTGCGCCAGCACCAGGGCCGGCTCGATGCGGTGTTCGTGCCGGTTGGCGGCGGTGGCCTGATCGCGGGCGTGGCCGCCTACATCAAGTACTTGCGACCGGAGGTCAAGGTTATCGGCGTCGAGCCGGACGATTCCAACTGCTTGCAGCAGGCCATGGCAGCGGGCGAGCGCGTGGTGTTGCCGCAGGTGGGACTGTTCGCCGACGGCGTGGCGGTGGCGCAGATCGGCCAGCACACCTTCGACATCTGCAAGCACTACGTCGATGAAGTGATCACGGTCAGCACCGACGAGATCTGTGCGGCGATCAAGGACATCTACGACGACACCCGTTCGATCACCGAGCCGGCCGGGGCCCTGGCCGTCGCGGGGATCAAGCGCTACGTCGAGCGCGACGGCGTGGCCAATCAGGTGCTGGTCGGCATCGATTCGGGCGCCAACGTCAATTTCGATCGGCTGCGCCACGTGGCCGAGCGTGCCGAGCTGGGCGAGAAGCGCGAGGCGATCATCGCCGTGACCATTCCGGAAGAGCCAGGCAGCTTCAAGGCCTTCTGCGAGGCCATCGGCAAGCGCCAGATCACCGAGTTCAACTACCGCTACCACCAGGACCGCGAGGCGCACATCTTCGTCGGCGTGCAGACCCATCCGGAAAACGACCCGCGGGCGGCGCTGGTCGAAGGGTTGCGGGCCAAGGGCTTCCCGGTGCTCGACCTCACCGACAACGAACTGGCCAAGCTGCACACGCGGCACATGGTCGGCGGACACGCCTCGGGTGTCAGCGACGAAGTGGTCTATCGCTTCGAGTTCCCCGAGCGTCCGGGCGCGCTGTTCAACTTCCTCAATAACCTCGGCGGGCGCTGGAACATCTCGATGTTCCACTACCGCAACCACGGCGCGGCGGACGGCCGGGTAGTGGCCGGACTGCAAGTGCCGGCCGAGGAGCGCCACCTGCTGCCAGCCGCACTGGACAAGATCGGCTACCGCTATTGGGACGAAACGGACAATCCCGCCTACCAACTGTTTCTCGGCTGAACGCCGAGCCGCGAGGATCGATGGAACACTATCAGCTGTTGAATATCACCCACGCCGCCCTGGCCATCCTGCTCACCTTGGGCCTGATCGCCCACATCGCCATGCTCTGGAAAGCCTGGCGCCGGGCCGATCCGGCAGTGCTGCAGCAGAAGCTGCGCCGCACGCGGCTGATGTCGCTGCCGTTGCTGGCCGTGCTGGGGTTGCTGCTGCCGGTTACCGGCGGGTGGCTGGCGCATCTGGCTGGCTTGCCGCTCGGCCAGCTGTGGCTGCTGGCCAGCTCGATCCTGTTCCTGGTGCTGGTACCGCTCACGCTGCTGCTCGGCGGCCGGCTACGTGCCTGGCAGCAACTGGGTGAGCGTCCGGCGCCGGTTGCGCTGCCGCGGCTGGCGCTGGTCTATGCCGGACTGATCTTGCTGATTCTCGTGGCCATCATGGGCCTGATGGGCGCCAAGCCGGCCTGACCGGGCCAGTGCGGCCAGTCACTCTTGCCAGTCACGCCGCCGCTGGCATTCTCCAACGCTGCCACCAATACACGGCGAGCCCAGCCAGCAGCAGGCTGCCGCCTGTGTAGAGCCAGCCAAAGCCGCCAGTCAGGCTGAGCAGGGCGTACGCCAGGAGCGGGCCGCCTGCGGCGCCGAGGTCCTGGCCGATGGAATAGCGGGTCATGAAGCGCACCGCGTCCAGGCGGCCGGCGGTTTCCGCCGCCAGGGCATCGCCAAGGGTGGTCAGCGCCGTTGCGGCCAGCAAGGCCAGCAGAGCCAAGAACAGCCAGAGGGGCAGCGGCAGGCTCAGCGCCAGAGGCGCGAAGCTGGCTGCCCCCAGCAGCAGGGCAGCGGCCAGTGACGGCAGACGCCGCTGCGGCCCATCCGACCAATGTCCCACCCGCCTTGCCAGCCAGGGCTCCCAGGCCCAGCGCAGCGCTTGCAGGATACCGGCGGCTGCGGTGGCGCTGAGCAGCAGGCCGAACAGCTGCAGTTCAGTGCCCAGATAATGGCCGATCAGGGCGCTCAGTGTGGAGGCGAAGACGCCCTGCACCAGCAGCGCGATCACCAACCCGGTGAGCATCACTGGCCAGCGGCGCGCCTGGCTGGTGACAGGACCGGGCGCCGTATGCGTTCGAGGCCGCGCCTCGGCCGCTGCGGGCAGGTGGAAACCGAACAGCAGCAGCGGCAGCCCGATCAGCGAGAGCAGGCCGAAGGCCCAAGCCAGTGCCGGCAGTCCGGTAAAGGCCACCAGCACACCGCCGAGCAGCATGCCGAACAGGCTGCCCAGGCGATACAGGCCGTTGTACAGCCCGATCGCACGCCCCTGACCGCCAGGTTCGGCGCAGCGCACCACGGCGGTCAGCCCGCCGATGCGAAACAGCGACCAGGCCACGCCCCAGAGCGCACGCAACAGCAGCCAGGCGACGAAACCCTGGGCCCAGCCGTAACCGCAGGTGCTGATCGCGCCGAGCAGCACGGCGAGCAACAGGCCGGTACGCAACGAGATGCGCTGGTAGAGCAGGCCGATCAGCGGATTGACCGGCAGCCGGACCAGGCGATTGGCCGCCAGTAGCGCGCCGACCTGCCACAACGCGTCCAGCCCTGCTTCCTGCCAGTGCAGGGGCAGAGCGATGTAGAGCATGGAGTCGCCCAGCAGGCTGAGGGCGGTGGCCAGCGACACCATCACCACCGGCCGCATGCCGAGCGTTGGCCCGTCTTCCCTGCTCACAAGGCCTCCCGGATCAGCGCAGGCTGATGATCTCCCAGCCACGCTGCTCGGCGATGCCACGCAGGGTCGGGTCTGGATCCACCGCGACCGGATGGCTGACGCGCTCGAGCAGCGGCAGGTCGTTGCGCGAGTCGCTGTAGAAGTAGGCGTCATCCAGGCTCTGGTCATTTTCCCGCAGCCAGCGCTCGATTCGCGTCACCTTGCCTGCCTGGAAGCAGGGCACGTCGGTGAGGCGCCCGGTATAACGGCCGTCTTGCATTCCGCACTCGGTGGCCAGCAGCGTGTCGACGCCCAGGCGCCTGGCGATCGGCCCGGTGATGAAGCGATTGGTGGCGGTGATGATCGCCACCCGGTCGCCGGCCTCATGGTGCCGACGTACCAGCGCCTCGCCCTTGGCGAGCACGATGGGCTCGATGTGGTCGCGCATGAATTCGGCATGCCACTGCTGCAGCTGCGCCATCTCGCTGCGCCCGAGCAGTTCCTGGCAGAAGTTCTGATAGGCCTCGACGTCCAGCGTGCCGGCCAGGTAATCCTGATAGAAGGCATCGTTGCGGGCGCGGTAGGCGTCGGCGTCGACCAGCCCGCGCTGGCAGAGGAATTCGCCCCAGGCATGGTCGCTGTCGCCGGCCAACAGGGTGTTGTCGAGATCGAATAGAGCCAGGCGCACGCCGCGTTCCTCGAAAGGCTGAAGGGGAGGCGAAGCATAGCGGGATTGGTTGGCGACGGGCACCCTCGGCGCCGCGCCGGCGGCTCAGACGGGATGATCGACGGCCGCTTGGCACGCGTTCTGCTTTTGCGGTTTTTGTGGAACAATGCCGCGACATGCGTTTGCGAGGTTGTATGCCGTGATCGACTCCGATGGTTTTCGCCCAAATGTCGGCATCATCCTGACCAATGATGACGGCCAGGTGCTGTGGGCCCGGCGGATTAATCAGGACGCCTGGCAGTTTCCGCAGGGCGGGATCAACCCGCGCGAGACGCCCGAAGAAGCCCTCTACCGTGAACTCAATGAAGAAGTCGGGCTCGAGCAGCAGGACGTTCGGATCCTGGCCTGTACCCGTGGCTGGCTGCGTTACCGCCTGCCGCAGCGCCTGGTGCGCACCCATAGCCAGCCGCTGTGCATCGGCCAGAAGCAGAAGTGGTTTCTGCTGCGTCTGACCGGCACCGAGGACCGGGTCCGTATGGACCTGACCGGCAAGCCCGAATTCGACGGCTGGCGCTGGGTCAGCTACTGGTATCCGCTGGGCCAGGTCGTCACCTTCAAGCGCGAGGTCTACCGTCGCGCCTTAAAAGAACTCGCCCCGCGCCTGCTGGCGCGGGACTGACGGGAGAAAGCCCCTGAGCATGCTCGGCACGCTGCGCAAGATCGTCCAGGAAGTCAACGCCGCCAAGGATCTGAAGGCGGCCTTGGGCATTATCGTGCTGAGAGTCCGGGAGGCCATGGGCAGCCAGGTCTGCTCGGTCTATTTGCTCGACCCTGAATCCGGCCGTTTCGTCCTGATGGCCACCGAGGGCCTGAACAAGAAGGCCATCGGCAAGGTCAGCATGGCGCCCAATGAAGGCCTGGTCGGTCTGGTCGGTACCCGCGAGGAGCCGCTCAACCTCGAGCACGCCTCCGAACATCCCCGCTATCGCTATTTCGCCGAGACCGGCGAGGAGCGCTATGCCTCCTTTCTTGGCGCGCCGATCATCCACCATCGGCGGGTGATGGGCGTGCTGGTCATCCAGCAGAAAGAGCAGCGGTTGTTCGACGAGGGCGAGGAAGCCTTCCTCGTGACCATGAGCGCGCAGCTCGCCGGGGTCATTGCCCACGCCGAGGCGACCGGCTCGATCCGCGGCCTTGGCCGGCAGGGCAAAGGCATCCAGGAAACCCGCTTCATCGGCATTCCCGGCGCGCCCGGCGCGGCGGTGGGTACCGCCGTGGTGGTGCTGCCGCCGGCTGACCTGGACGTGGTGCCGGACAAGACCGTCGACAACATTCCTGCCGAACTGGCGCTGTTCGAGGCCGCGCTCGAAGCCGTGCGCGCCGACATGCGCGCGCTCTCGGAAAAGCTCGCCACGCAGATGCGCAAAGAGGAGCGTGCGCTGTTCGACGTCTACCTGATGATGCTTGACGACTCCGCGCTGGGTGGCGAGGTCACCAAGGTGATCCGCACCGGTCAGTGGGCTCAGGGGGCGCTGCGTCAGGTCGTCAGCGACCACGTAGGCCGCTTCGAGATGATGGACGATGCCTACCTGCGCGAGCGTGCCTCGGACGTCAAGGACATTGGCCGGCGCCTGCTCGGCTACCTGCAGCAAGCGCGCCAGCAGACCCTGACCTACCCCGACAACACCATCCTGGTCAGCGAAGAGCTGTCGCCGGCGATGTTGGGCGAGGTGCCCGAGGGCAAGTTGATGGGCATGGTGTCGGTGCTTGGCTCGAGCAACTCACACGTGGCGATCCTGGCCCGCGCGATGGGCATTCCCACGGTGATGGGAGCGGTCGACCTGCCGTACTCGAAGGTCGACGGCATCGAGCTGATCATCGACGGCACCCGCGGCGAGATCATCACCAACCCGGCCAAGGTGCTGCGTGAGCAGTACCTGGTGCTGGCCGAGCAGGAACGCCAGCTGTCCGAAGGGCTGGACATCTTGCGCGAGCTGCCCTGCGAGACCACCGACGGCGTGCGCATCCCGCTGTGGGTCAACACCGGCCTGCTGGCTGACGTGGTGCGCGCACAGGAGCGCGGCGCCGAGGGTGTGGGCCTGTACCGCACCGAAGTGCCCTTCATGATCAAGGAGCGCTTCCCCAGCGAGAAGGAGCAGATGGCGATCTATCGCGAACAGCTGCACGCCTTCCATCCGCTGCCGGTGACCATGCGCAGCCTCGACATCGGCGGTGACAAGAGCCTGCCGTACTTCCCGATCAAGGAAGAGAACCCGTTCCTAGGCTGGCGTGGGATTCGCGTCACCCTCGACCATCCCGAGATCTTCCTGCTGCAGACGCGCGCCATGCTCAAGGCCAGCGCCGGGCTGAACAACCTGCGCATCCTGCTGCCGATGATTTCCGGCACCCGTGAGCTGGAAGAGGCGCTGCACCTGATCCACCGTGCCTGGGGCGAGGTGCGCGACGAGGGCACCGATGTCGAGATGCCGCCGGTGGGAGTGATGATCGAGGTGCCCGCCGCGGTCTACCTGACCCGTGAGCTGGCGCGCCAGGTGGATTTCATCTCGGTCGGCTCGAACGACCTGACCCAGTACCTGCTGGCGGTCGATCGCAACAACCCGCGGGTGGCCGACCTCTACGACTACCTGCACCCGGCGGTGCTCGAGGCACTGCAGCGCATCGTTCGCGAGGCGCATGACGAAGGCAAGCCGGTAAGTATCTGCGGCGAGATGGCCGGCGATCCGGGCGCGGCGATCCTGCTCCTGGCGATGGGCTTCGACAGCCTGTCGATGAACGCCACCAACCTGCCGAAAGTGAAGTGGATGCTGCGTCAGATCAGCTCGGTCACGGCGCGCGAGTTGTTGGCCAAGGTGATGGTGATGGACAGCCCGCAGGTGATCCACGCGACGGTGCAACTGACCCTGCGCAACCTCGGGCTGGACCGTATGGTCAACCCTTCGGCCGCGCTCTAGCGCGGCTCGTACCCATCAGGCCGTTCGTGCAGCGGCAGCGCCAGGCGCGTCTCGCCGAGCAGGCCGTCCGGGCCGAAGCGGCGTTCGGTGATTTCCCCCGAGCCATCGGCGCGGCGCAGTAGCACCGTGCTCGCGCGGGTGCCGTAGTCGGGGCTGGCGATGAACACGCTGGATAGGCGCTTCTCCCATTCGTAGGGCACCCCGGTCTCGGGCAGCTCGGCATCGGCGGCCGGTCGGGCATCGCCCAGTAGTGCCATGAGTGCCGCCGCGTCGGTTGTGCCGGGGACATCCAGGCAGCGCGACAGGGCCTCGCGCGCCCGGACGAGTTTGGGCCAGGGGGTATCCAGCGTCGCGTTTGACAGGCCGTAGACGCCAGGGGCCAGCCGCTCAGGCACTCCGGCACCGGAGTGGAGATACCAGAGCGAGGCGGCGTCGCCGACCAACAGATTGAAGCCGGCATACTGGTCGACACGACCTGCGACCTCGGCGAGATAGGCGCCGGGCTCGCGCGCGCCGTCACGCAGGAAGTGCTCGGCCAGCTCACCGCGTGAGCGTACGCCGGCGGGCTGCCCGGGCGCGCGGATATTGGTCAGCGCAGCGAAACGACCGCCCGCCGCGACGCCGAGCCAGGTCCCACCGGCCTGCAGGTCGCGCCCAGCCACGACGCCGGGTGCGTCCGCCCAGGGCCCCAGGGCCCGGGTTGGGCGCGCATGGAATTCATCACGGTTGGCGGCGACCACCAGCGGCAGCGCATGCCCGGGCCGCCAGGCGAATACGATCAGGCACATAAGAAACCGGAAAACGACGCAGAAGGCTGGAGGCTAGACGAAAAAACAACAGGCACGCCAGTGCCCGGAGCCAGCGCGGCGCTGGATATTGGTTTCCGACGCCTCCAGCGTTCAGCCCCCGACCTGCTTTTCAGCTAACATGCCGCTTTGTTTTTTATCGGGTGGGTCGATGGAGTTCGCGCTTTACCTGCTGCTGGGCGGCTTCGCCGGCGTGCTGGCCGGCCTGTTTGGCGTGGGTGGCGGTCTGATCATCGTGCCGGTACTGGTGTTCAGCTTCACCGCGCAGGGTTTCGATCCGCTGATCCTCACGCACCTGGCGGTGGGCACTTCGTTGGCCACGATCGTCTTCACCTCGCTCAATTCGATCCTGACTCACCACCGCAAGGGCGCCGTGCGCTGGGCGGTGGTGCGCTGGATGACCCTGGGTATTCTCATCGGCGCGGCGCTGGGCAGCGTCACGGCGGCGGCAATCCACGGGCCCCTGTTGCAGAAAATCATCGGCGTGTTCGCCATCGCCATGGCGGTGCAGATGGGCTTTTCACTGCAGCCCAAGGCGAGTGCGGGCGTGCCTGGCAAACCGGTGCTGACCGGCGCGGGCATTCTGATTGGTTGGGCCTCGGCGATCTTCGGCATCGGCGGCGGTTCGCTCACGGTACCTTTTCTCAGTTGGCGCAGCGTGCCGATGCAGCAGGCGGTGGCGACGTCTGCGGCCTGCGGCCTGCCGATCGCCATTGCCGGCGCATTGAGTTTCGCCGTAGTCGGCTGGCAGGATCCGCATCTGCCCCCGTGGTCCGTCGGCTTCGTGTATCTGCCGGCGCTGCTGGGCGTGGCGATCACCAGCATGTTTTTCGCCCGCATCGGCGCGCTGTTGGCGCACCGTCTGTCACCCCGGCTGCTGCGACGGCTGTTCGCCTTGCTGCTGCTGGGTGTCGGTCTCAATTTCTTGATCTGAGGGAACCCCGGATGCTGCCTTATCCGCAGATAGACCCCGTGGCCGTTTCGCTAGGCCCGCTGCAAATTCACTGGTATGGCCTGATGTACCTGATCGGGATCGGTGGTGCCTGGCTACTGGCCTCGCGCCGCCTGCACCGCTTCGACCCGAGCTGGGACAAGGACAAATTGTCCGACCTGGTGTTCTGGGTAGCGATGGGGGTGATCGTCGGCGGCCGGCTGGGCTATGTACTGTTCTACGACCTGCCGTCCTATCTGAACGATCCGACGCTGATCTTCCAGGTCTGGAAGGGTGGCATGTCGTTTCACGGCGGGCTGCTTGGCGTGCTGCTGTGCACCTGGATTTTCGCGCGGCGCCAGGGCAAGCGGTTCTTCGAGCTAATGGATTTCATCGCGCCGTTCGTACCCATCGGCTTGGGTGCTGGGCGGATCGGCAACTTCATCAATGCCGAGCTCTGGGGCAAGGCCAGTGACGTGCCCTGGGCAATGGTGTTCCCGACGGATCCCCAGCATCTGGCTCGGCATCCGTCACAGCTCTATCAGTTCGCCCTCGAGGGTGTGGCGCTGTTCGTGATCCTGTGGCTCTATTCGAGCAAGCCCCGGCCGACGATGGCCGTGTCCGGCCTGTTTGCCGTGTGCTACGGCATCTTTCGCTTCATCGTCGAATTCGTCCGCGTGCCGGACCCGCAGCTCGGCTATCTGGCGTTCGGCTGGTTGACCATGGGGCAGCTGCTTTGCGTGCCCATGGTCCTGGGTGGCCTCGGGATGATCGCCTGGGGCTACCGCCACGAGCCGGCCAAGGCCACGGCGTGAATCACGCGCGTCTGGCCTGTCGCCTCGGCGAGACAAGCCAGACGCTGCCTCTTACTATGCACAGGTTCCTTTTCACCGCGCTTCGGCGCCCGCTTCGAGCCCATCGATGAAACAGTATCTCGACCTGATGCGCCATGTGCGCGAGCACGGCACCTTTAAGAGCGACCGCACCGGTACCGGTACCTACAGTGTGTTCGGCCATCAGATGCGGTTCGACCTGGCCGAGGGGTTCCCGCTGGTCACCACCAAGAAGTGCCACCTCAAGTCCATCATCCATGAGCTGCTGTGGTTCCTGCAGGGCGACACCAACATCCGCTACCTACAGGAAAACGGCGTACGCATCTGGGACGAGTGGGCCGACGAGAACGGCGAGCTGGGGCCGGTCTACGGCTACCAGTGGCGCAGCTGGCCGGCACCCGATGGGGGGACGGTGGACCAGATAGCCAAGCTGCTGGAGATGATCCGGACCAACCCGGACTCCCGGCGCCTGATCGTTTCGGCCTGGAACCCGGCGCTGGTCGACCAGATGGCCCTGCCGCCGTGCCACGCGCTGTTCCAGTTCTATGTCGCCGACGGCAAGCTGAGCTGTCAGCTCTACCAGCGCTCGGCCGATATCTTCCTCGGTGTGCCGTTCAACATCGCCAGCTATGCGCTGCTGACGCTGATGATCGCGCAGGTCAGCGGCCTGCAGCCGGGGGAGTTCATCTGGAGCGGCGGCGATTGCCACCTCTACGCCAACCATCTCGAGCAGGCCGACCTGCAGTTGACGCGCGAGCCGTTGCCGCTGCCGACCATGCGGCTCAACCCGGCGGTGCAGGACCTGTTCGCCTTCCGCTTCGAGGATTTCGAGCTGGTTGGCTACCAGGCCCACCCGCATATCAAGGCGCCCGTTGCCGTCTGATCTCAGCGGCGTCGGTCATTCGTCTCCAAGGTAGCGTGCCTGCATGTCCTGCCAGCGCCGGCTGTTGGTGATCTCCAGAATGGCTTGGCTCAGCGGCTCCCGATAGGCGCTGCCGGCCTGGACGGCGAAGGCATAGGACTGGTTGTCGAAGGTGCCCGGCAGCAGGCGCAGGGTGTCGCCTTGCCGCTCGCCGTTGCGGTATTGCAGGATCGGCTGGTCGTATACCACGGCCTGCGCATCACCCCGGAGGACAGCGTCGATTGCCTCGCCTAGGTCTGCGTAGGCGGTCGCTCGTACCCGGTGCGCCTCCAAATAGCTGCCACTGGCGGTTCCCTGCACGGTGGCGACATGGGCACGGCGCAGGTCATCCGGCCCCTGAAGGCCGCTCTTCAGACGGCCGACCGTCAGGGTGCTGGTCACCGCAGCGGTAAAGGTCGAGACCATGATCAGTGCGGCGAACATCCAGACGATGGCAATCAGCCGGCCGCCGAGGGTTACCGGTGCCTTGTCGCCGTAGCCTACGGTGGTCATCGTCACTGCCGCCCACCAGAAGCTGTTGCCCAGCCCCTCGACCGAGCTGCCGCCGAACTGCTCGCGGTTGCGCCGACGTTCGAACAACCACAGCAGCGCACCGACCATCAACAGCAGCGCTCCCAACCCGAGCACCAGACTGGCGAACTGCCAGGAGAACAGCGCACCCAGCGCCCGCCAACCGTCGCCTTCCGGTGTTTGGGGTACGCCAATTGCCAGGCCTGTTCGGTAGAACGGATGGGTGAAGTCGACAAGGGCTTCGCGCTCGGCCGTCATGGTCAGGGCGCCGACCACTACGTCCAGCTGATGCGCCTGCAGGCTGGGCAACAATTGATCAAATGGCATGGGCTCTAGTTCGTAGCGATATCCGGCCCGCTCGGCGATCGCCTGCCACAGGTCGATGCTGATGCCACTCCAGCGACCATCTGGTTCATGAATGACGAAGGGCGGCACCTCGGTGATGCCGACGCGCAGCACCTCGGGTGCCGGTTGGGCGAAGGCCGGCAGGCTCAATATGGCGAACAGCCATGCGATCAATAACCCAGGCATCGGCCTTTTCCTCTTGGTGTTTTTGGCCAAGGTTAGCAAAGCCGCCGCGGTGATCGGCTTTTCGTGAAAGTCGCCTGAATGCCATGTGCGTTGTATAGACTCGGAGGAAACCGCGAAGAGAGGACAGGTCATGCGAAGGGTGGTGTTCAACCAGAAGGGCGGCGTTGGCAAGTCGAGTATTGCCTGCAACCTGGCTGCGGTTAGCGCGGCGCAGGGCTATCGCACCTTGCTGATCGACCTCGACGCACAGGCCAATTCCAGCCACTACCTGTCGGGCCTGACCGGCGACGCCCTGCCGACCGGCATGGCCGATTACTTCAAGCAGGTGCTGGCCGGCGGTGCAGCGGGCAAGAAGGCGCGGCCACCGATCCATGAAACACCGTTCGACAACCTGCACCTGATCACCGCCACGGCAGAGTTGGCCGACCTGCAGCCCAAACTCGAGGCGAAGCACAAGATCAACAAGCTGCGAAAACTGCTGGACAGCCTGTCCGAAGACTACGAGCGCATCTATCTGGATACGCCGCCTGCATTGAATTTCTATACCGTCTCGGCGCTGATCGCCGCGGACCGCTGTCTGATTCCCTTCGACTGCGACAGCTTTTCCCGACAGGCGCTGTATAGCCTGCTCGACGAGATCGGCGACCTGCAGGAGGACCACAACGAGGGGCTGCGGGTCGAAGGTATCGTCGTCAACCAGTACCAGCCGCGCGCAGCACTGCCGCAGCAGATGGTCAGCGAACTGCTCGCCGAAGGCTTGCCGGTGCTGCCTGTGCACCTCATGAGCTCGGTGAGGATGCGCGAGTCCCATGAAGCCTGCGTGCCGCTGATCCATCTCGATCCGCGGCACAAGCTGACCCAGCAGTTCGTCGAGTTGCACAGCTACCTGGACCGTTGAATCAGGCGTCCCTTACGCCCCGCAGGCGCCGGCCCAGGCGCGAGGCGTAGAGTTCGCCGATCAGGCCGCGGCGGAAGATCAGCACGCAGACCATGAAGATGATCCCGGTGAGCAGCGTCACCGGCAGTTCCGAGGTGGCGAAGTAGTTGCCGAGGCTGGTGACCAGGGCAGCGCCGAAGACCGGGCCGACCAGGGTGCCGATGCCGCCGAGCAGCGTCATCAGCACCACCTCGCCGGACATCTGCCAGCTGACGTCGGTCAGCGTGGCGAACTGGAACACCAGCGCCTTGAGCCCGCCGGCAAGGCCGGCCAGGGCGGCGGACATGACGAAGGCGCCGAGTTTGTAGCGGGTCACCGAGTAGCCGAGGGAGATCGCCCGACTCTCATTTTCGCGGATGGACTTGAGGATCATCCCGAACGGCGAGTTGACGATCCGCCAGATCGCCAGCATGCCCAGCAGGAACACGGCGAGGACGAAGAAGTACATGTGCAGCGGCTCTTTCAGGTCGATCAGACCGAACAGGTGCCCGCGCGGCACGCCCTGGATGCCATCCTCGCCATGGGTGAAGGGCGCCTGCAGGCAGAAGAAAAAGAACATCTGCGACAGCGCCAGGGTGATCATCGTCGAGTAGATGCCTTGGCGGCGGATTGCCAAAAAGCCGATCACCAGCCCGAGCAGCGCAGCCCCGGCCATGCCCACCAGTACGCCGAGCTCCGGCGTCAGTCCCCAGACCTTCACCGCATGGGCAGTGAAATAGGCCGCGCCGCCGAAAAAGGCCGCGTGCCCAAAGGAGAGGATGCCGGTATAGCCCAGCAGCAGGTTGAAGGCGCAGGCGAACAGCGCGAAGCACATCACTTTCATCAGGAACACGGGGTAGAAGTACAGCGGCGCCAGAACCAGCAAGGCGATGCCGAACAGGATCAGCAGCGTCTCGGCATTCCAGCGTCCGGGCTTGGCGGTGACGGTTGCGGTGGCTTGCTGCATGTCAGACATCCTTTCCCATCAGGCCCGCGGGACGCACGAGCAGCACGATCGCCATGACCACGAAGATCACGATATTGGAAGCCTCGGGGTAGAACACCTTGGTCAGCCCTTCGAGGATACCCAGCATGTAGCCGGTGAGGATCGCACCGAGGATCGAGCCCATGCCGCCAACCACCACCACGGCGAACACCACGATGATCAGGTTCGAGCCCATCAGCGGGCTGACCTGATAGATGGGCGCGGCAAGGATGCCGGCCAGTCCGGCCAGCCCGGCACCGAGTCCATAGGTAAAGGTCAGCAGCAGCGGCACGTTGATGCCGAAGGTACGCACCAGGGTGGGGTTCTCGGTGGCGGCGCGCAGGTAGGAACCGAGCTTGGTCCGCTCGATCAGCAGCCAGGTGCCGAGGCAGATCAACATCGAGGCCACCACTACCCAGGCGCGGTATTTGGGCAGGAACATGAAGCCGAGGTTGTAGCCACCCGAGAGCAGCTCTGGCACCGCATAGGGCTGCCCGGATGAGCCGTAGTAATAGCGGAAGGCGCCTTCCAGGGCGAGCGCCAGGCCAAAGGTGAAGAGCAGCCCGTAGAGGTGGTCCAGGTCGTACAGGCGCGACAGCGCCAGCCGCTCGATCAGCGCCCCGGCCAGCCCGACGATCAGCGGAGCAAGCAGCAGCGCCGGCCAGTAGCCGATACCCAGCACCGCCAGCAGCAGGTAGCCGGCGAAGGCACCCATCATGTACTGCGCACCATGGGCGAAGTTGATCACCTTCAGGAGGCCGAAAATGATCGCCAGGCCCAAGCTGAGCATGGCGTAGAAGGACCCGTTGATCAGGCCGATCAGCAATTGGCCGAGAAACGCCTGGATGGGTACACCAAAGATCGCCGTCATCAGACCCCCAGGGTTTCGTTGAGCAGCGCCATGCGCTCGGGCAGTTCGCTGACGTGAAAGTTATCGACGATGCGTCCGTCGTCGACCAGGTAGAAGCGGTCGGCGACCTTGCTGGCGAAGCGGAAGTTCTGCTCGACCAGCAGGATGGTCATGCCACGTTGCTTGAGTTCCAGCAGCACGTCGCCGATGCGCTGGACGATCACCGGCGCCAGGCCTTCGGTGGGCTCGTCGAGCAGCAGCAGCTTGGTGCCGGTGCGCAGGATGCGCGCGATCGCCAGCATCTGTTGCTCACCGCCGGACAGCTTGGTGCCGGGGCTGTTGCGCCGCTCCTTGAGGTTGGGGAACAAGGTGTAGATCTCGTCGGCGGTCATGCCGCCCTTGGCGATGATCGGCGGCAGGTTGAGGTTCTCGTCCACGCTCAGGGTGGCGAAGATGCCGCGCTCCTCCGGCACGAAGCCCATGCCGGTGTGGGCGGCGCGGTGCAGCGGGATGCGCAGCATGTCGTGGCCGTCGAAGTGCACGGTCCCGCTGCGCTTGCGGATGATCCCCATGATCGAACGCAGGGCGGTGGTTTTGCCTACCCCGTTGCGGCCGAGCAAGGTCACCGTTTCGCCCTGGTGTACGTCCAGGTCGATGCCGTGCAGGGCATGGCTCTCGCCGTACCAGGCGTTTAGGGCACGGACGCTCAACAAGGGCGAGGCGTCAGTCATCTTCGGTCCCCATATAGGCTTCCCGCACGCGCGGATCCTGGCTCACGCTCGCGTAATCGCCCGAGGTGAGAATTTCGCCGCGTTGCAGCACGGTCACCTGGTGACAGAGCTCCGACACGACCTTGAGGTTGTGCTCGACCATCAGCACCGCGCGCGTGCGCGCCACCTCCCGGATGATGTCGGACACGGTATGCACATCTTCGTGGCCCATGCCGGCCATCGGCTCGTCGAGGAGTAGCACCTTGGGTTCGAGCGCCAGCGTGGTAGCCAGCTCCAATACGCGCTTGCGGCCATAAGAGAGATCGGCGGCCGGACTGTTGCAGGCGTCCTGCAGGCCGACCGACTCGATCAGCGCCATGGCCCGGTCGTTGAGCCGGTCCAGCGTGCCGAGCGGCAGCCAGAACTGCGTAGCCAGTCCGCCGGGCCGCTGCAGCGCCACGCGCACGTTCTGCAGCACCGTGAGGTGCGGGAACACCGCCGATATCTGGAACGAGCGCACCAGACCCATGCGTGCGACCTTCGCCGGATCGGTGCGGGTAATGTCCTGGCCGAGCAGGGTGATGCGGCCGCTGGTGGGTTGCAGGAACTTGGTCAGCAGGTTGAATACCGTGGTCTTGCCCGCCCCGTTGGGGCCGATCAAGGCGTGGACGCGCGCATGTTGCACGTCCAGGTCGACATCGTTGACCGCGACGAAACCGCCGAACTCCCGGCGCAAACCGCGCGCCGAGAGGACGACCGGGTGCGGCTCGCCCGCCGTCGAGGCGGCCGGGGCGCGCCCGGCCGCGGGGGAGGCCAGGGCGGCCATGCTTATTGCTTCACCAGGTCGCAGCCGCTTTCGGCCGGCTTGATGTAGGCCTCGTCGCCAGGCACCGTGGCCAGGACCTTGTAGTAGTCCCAGGGCTGCTTGCTCTCCTCCGGCTTCTTCACCTCCATCAGGTAGACGTCGCTGATCAGCCGGCCGTTGGCGCCGACCTTGGCATTGCGCGCGAACATGTCGTCGACCGGCATCTCGTGCATGGCCTTGGCGACGGCCTCGGTTTCGTCGGTGCCCACCTTGTCGATCGCCTTCAGGTACTGCAGCACGCCGGAATAAGTGCCGGCCTGGACCATGTTCGGCATCCGCCCGGTGCGCTCGTAGAAGCGCTTGGCGAATTCGCGCGACTTGTCATCGCGGTCCCAGTAGTAGCTTTCCGTCAGGGTCAGGCCCTGGGCGGCCTGCAGGCCGAGACCATGGACTTCGGACAGGGTGAACAGCAGGGCTGCGAGGCGCTGGCCGCTGGCAACGATGCCGAATTCGGCGGCCTGCTTGATCGCGTTGGCGGTGTCCAAGCCGGCGTTGGCCAGGCCGATCACCTGCGCGCCGGAGGACTGCGCCTGCAGCAGGAACGAGGAAAAGTCGTTGGTCGACAGCGGATGGCGCACCGAGCCCTTGACCTCACCGCCGTTGGCTTTCACGTACTCGCTGGTCTGCTCCTCCAGCGAATAGCCGAAAGCGTAGTCGGCGGTGAGGAAATACCAGCTCTTGCCGCCCTGGGACACCAGCGCACCGCCGGTGCCCACTGCCAGGGCGTGGGTGTCGTAGGCCCAGTGGAAACCGTAGGGCGAGCACTGCTTGCCGGTCAGCTCGGCGGTGGCCGCACCGGTCACCAGGTCGATCTTTTTCTTGTCCTTGGAGATGCCCTGCACGGCCAGTGCTACGGACGAGGTGGTCAGCTCCATGATGGCGTCGACCTCCTCCCGGTCGTACCACTTGCGTGCGATGTTCGCCGCAATGTCCGGTTTGTTCTGATGGTCGGCGTTGACGATTTCGATCGGCGCGCCCTGCACCTTGCCGCCAAAGTCTTCGGCGGCCATTTTCGCGGCTTCGACTGACCACTTGCCGCCGAAATCGGCATAGACGCCGGACTGGTCGTTGAGAATGCCGATCTTCACCTTTCCATCGGATATGTCGGCCGCCGTCGCGGGTAGCGCCGCGGCCGCGCTGAGGGTTGCCGTTGCAATTGCCAGAAGCTTCATCATCGCCTATCTCCTTGCAGGGGTTGACCGCTTGCAGCACGACCTTTGCGGGCTGCCACGACTCGACGGTCCGGTGGAAAACGGGGGCTCGGGCGCCAGGCGCTCACGCTGGTGCGGGCGCCGGATGCCGGGAAGATGGGGCAGGGTATGCAGTGCGGAATAAGCCAGCTGCGGCCGTTTCGATAAGCCTGCTGTTGCCGCGCGGCGGCTTGGGAAGTCGATAGGCGCCTGAGGCTGCGAAATGACTCGACCTGACATGTGCGTCTTCTAATTATTGTTGTGTAGCTCTAAACCTAGCAGGGCTTTGGGCAGACGCAACTACGGCTTTCAGCGAACAAGTCAGAACGCCATCAGCCTGGCCATCCGGCGCTGGCTTGACGTAAGCGGAAAGGGCCGAGGCAGAGCGTTCCGCGTTTTTCGATGGGCGTTGCGAAATTTTTTTAGCGCGAAATCAGAACATCGCAGGGCGGCTGATCGAGGTACTGCTGCGTCAGGCTGCCCAGCAGCGCAGCACTGATCTCGCCGCGGCTGTGGCTACCGAGCGCCAGCAGCTGCGGCTCCAACGTGGCAATTGCGGCGTCCAGGCAGTGGTTGCGCTCTCCCTGACGCAGGTTGGCGACGAGCCGGGCGCCGTTGTTGGTCAGGGTCCCGCGCAGGTCGGCCAGCAATTCGTCGAGCAGCGCCTGCTGGGCGGCGAGTTCCGCCGGCTCGGGTTGCTGCATCTCGGGCACTTCGTGGATGCTCAGCGCGGTAAGTTCGGCGCCGGCCGGCAGCAGCTGCCAGGCCGCCTGCAGGGCCCGGCTGGCGCAACCCGAATAATCCAGCGCGGCCACTGCCCGGCTGTAGGGCGCAACAGTAGCGGCGGCCAGCAGCAGGGGCGGAGACCAGCGCTGCAGCACCTGCTCCAGGGTGGTGCCGAGGAAGCCTTGCGGCGACTGGCGGTGGTGGCGGCCCATGACCAGGAGGTCGCACTCGAGTCCCGCTGCCTGGGTGAGGATCTCCTCGACCGGACGCCCCCGGCGGATCCAGGGTTGCACCGGGTCGCCCCGTTGCGGCCCGAGCGCGGCCAGTAGCCGGGCATGCGCCCGGGCTTCCTCGGCTTCGTCCGCCGCCTCGTCCAGCACGTGCAGCAGGCTCAGGCGGGCGCCGGTCTGCTGCGCCAGCTGGACGGCGCGGGCCAGGGCCAGGTCGGCTTCGGCGCTGAGGTCGTGGGCGACAAGCAGGTGCTGGATCATGGCAGCCTCGGAAATGCGAACGAGGCCTGCAGTATGACGGCGCGGCCGGGCGCTTGTCCCGGCGTCGTCGGCCTCGGCATCTCCTTCCTGGTGCCGGCTTGATCCATGGCGCTTTTGTCGCCGGGCGGCTGCGGCTATGCTGGCGGCCATTCAAGCAGGAGCGAGTGATGAGCAAGGTCAGTGTGCTGGTAGTGGATGACGCGCCTTTCATTCGGGATCTGATCAAGAAAGGCCTGCGCAGCCATTTTCCGGGGATCCATGTCGAGGATGCGGTGAACGGCCGCAAGGCCCAGCAACTGCTCGACCGCGAGCGGTTCGACCTTATCTTGTGCGACTGGGAGATGCCGGAAATGTCCGGCCTGGAGCTGCTCACCTGGTGCCGCTCGCAGGACAAGCTGAAAACCACGCCGTTCATCATGGTCACCAGCCGGGGCGACAAGGAAAACGTGGTGCAGGCGATCCAGTCTGGCGTATCCGACTTCATCGGCAAGCCGTTCTCCAACGAGCAGCTGACCACCAAGGTGCGCAAGGCTCTCGGGCGGGCCGGCAAGCTCGGTGCCCTGGCCGCCAGCGCGCCGGTGAAGAATGTCGTGACCGGCATGGCCAACGACTCCCTGGCCGCGCTGACGGGCGGCAAGGCCGACGTGGTCAAGCCCGCGGCCGCGGCGCCGGCTGCCGCGGCGCCGCTCATTCAATCGCCTGCGGTCAAGCCGGGCGCCGCCCCGGCAGGGCGCGGCCAGGGGCAGCTGCGCCTGGCCTCTGGCACCCAGGCCTGCGTGATCAAGGCGCTGAGCCTCAAGGAGGGCCTGCTGGTCATCAAACGGAGCGAATCGCTGCCGCAGGTATTGGAAAGCGCCGTGCTTGATCTCGAGCAGGGGGAGGGCGGAGAAGTGGCCCGGCTTAATGGCTACCTGCACGCCGTTGCGGCGCTGGAGCCCAAGCCGGACAGCGAATGGCTGCAGCTGACCTTTCGCTTCGTCGACCGCGACCCGCAAAAGCTCGATTACCTGTCCCGCCTGATCGCCCGCGGCACCGCGCAGCGGCACTTCGTCCCGGGTGCCTGACCGGTAGGCTGCGCACGACAGCGCGCGCCTGAAGACCCGTCGAAGCGGTCCGTTTGTCCGAAACGGGTGCTCAACCAAGGAACGATTTCACAGCCCGACGGTAGGTGGCTCGCCTCGCTGCCGTTGCGCTGCTAGTCTGCAGCCCACTGAATACATAACCACATGAAGTCTGCCGTTATGTTGGGGCGCATCCTCCTTGTCTTCGGGTCGTTCTGGCTGGCCTCGTCCGCCTCGGCTCTGACTATCTACAAATTCACCGACGCGAACGGCGTGGTCACCTACAGCGACCAGGCTGCGCCGGGCGCGCGGGTATTCACGTTCAGCGACCGGATGGTCGAGAAGCTCGACACCCAGGTAAAGCTGGAAACCCGCAAGCACGCCGGCGGCGAAACCCTAGTGGTGCGCAACGATCTCTTCGCCCCGGTGGACGTCGAACTCAAGCTGACCGGCGTGCAGAACGCGGTCGGCTCGCCGGACAAGCCGATCCGCTGGGTGCTGCCGCCGCGCAGCCAGATCCGCCTGGCGACCCTGGCCCCGCTCGACCCCTCCAAGCCGCTGAAGTACACGCCCAAGCTGCGCCACGCCCTGGGCGATCCGCGTCTGCTGCCAAAACCGTACAAATATCCGCTGCCCTGGCACGGTGGCCCGTTCCGCCTGACCCAGGGCGCGAATGGCAAATACAGCCACTTCACCCCGAAAGGCCGCTATGCAGCCGATATCGCCATGCCCGAGGGCACGCCGATCATCGCGGCGCGTGGCGGCATGGTGGTCAAGATCGAGAACGACCAGAGCGGTCGGGGTAACAACCCGGCCGGTAATTTCGTCCGTGTGCTGCATGATGACGGCACCATGGGCGTCTACCTGCACTTGATGCAGGGCTCGGTCCAGGTTCGCGAAGGGCAGCGCATCGAGACCGGCACCCGGCTGGCGCGCTCGGGCAACACCGGCAACAGCACCGGCCCGCACCTGCATTTCGTGGTCCAGCGCAACGTTGGCCTGGCGGTCGAATCGATTCCGTTCGACTTCGCGCAGCCGGTCAACAGCCTGCCGAATTTCGCGGTGGGTGGCGACTGAGCTAGAACCCCGCCTCGCGCAACAGCACGGCCAGCGCGCTGCGCAGGTAGCGCGCCGCCGGCACCTCCCAGCGCCCCTCGATGACCAGCGTGCCGCGCCAGGACTGATCGGCCAGCGTGGCCGGTACGTCCTGCACCGCCAGCGACACGCGGTACACACCCTGTTCAGGGATCAGCTGGTCGCGGCGCTGGCGCACCAGCACATGACCGCCAGCCGGTGCGGCGAGCATGCCGCTGGGCAACACGCGCGTCGCATCGGCGTCGATATGGCGCACCTGCAGTTCCAGACGACCGCCCTCGCCGCCATCGGCGATGAACCCGGCGCTGTCACCCACGGCGATCTGCTTGACCGCCTCCTCGTCGAGGAAGGTTTCCACCACGTAGCCCTTGTCGCCTACCAGCAGCGCGATGCGCTCACCTTCGGCCAGCCACTGGCCGGGCTGCAGGTCCGGATCGATGTCATGCAGCCGCCCGCTGAAAGGTGCGCGCGGTTGATAGCGCGCCAGCGTCTCGTCGAGGCCAGCAAGTTCTTCCTGGGCAGTGGCGAGCTCTTCCCTGGCGCTTTGCAGGCGCGCGCGGGATTCACTGCCGAAGCCAGCCGAGGCCGCCAACCAGCGCAACTGCTCGACCTTGGCCGCAGCCGCTTCGCGGCGCACGGCCAGCGCTGACGAGGCGAGCTGCGCGATGGGCTCACCCTCGGCGACACGGTCGCCCTCGCGGTGCGGCAGGGCTTCGAGCATGGCCGGGCCCGGCACGTGCACCGGCCACACCTGGGCCGGACGCAGCACGCCACTGACCGTCACCCGTCCCGGCCAGGGCACCAACGTCAGGCCGATGGCCAGCGCTGCGACGACCAGGCTGACGCGGCCGCGACGGCGCGAGGGGATGGCTGGCCAGCGCGTCTTCCATTCGCGGAGTTCGTTTCGTATGGGCATCAGGATGAACCAGCAGATCTCGACGGCGAACAGGACGATGCCGATGGCCTTCACCGCAACGTGATAGACCAGCACGGCGATACCGAGAAAGACCACCAGGCGATACAGCCAGGTGATCCAGGCGAAGAGGATCAGGCCCCGGTGGCGCGCCGGGGTGAAGTGTTCGGGGCACGGCTCGCGCAGGTCGAACAGCCACTCGCGCAGCCGCCAGCGTGCCAGAGCAAAGCTGCGCTCATGCAGGTTGGGCAGGTCCAGCCAGTCGGAGAGGATGAAGTAGCCGTCGAAGCGCATGAAGGGGCTGGCGTTGATCGCCAGCGTTGCGATCCAGCTGGTGGTCGCGAGCACAAAGGCGGCCGAACGCAGCTCGCCGTCAGGGAGCAGCCCCCAGGCCAGGGTGGCCCAGGCGGCGATCCCCAGCTCGGTGACGATGCCCGCCGCCGCCACTCGCAGGCGCTGCCAGCGGCTGGTCAGACGCCAGGTTTCGTTGGTGTCGGTATAGGCCATCGGCCAAAGCACCAGAAAGGCGACGCCCATGGTCGGCACGCGGCAGCCAAAGCGCTTGGCGGTGAACGCGTGGCCGAGTTCGTGCAGTAGCTTGACCAGGATCAGCGCCACGCCGTAGGCGAACAGCCCGCTCAGGGTGAAGGTGTCGACCAGCGAGGTGGTGAAGACGTCCCACTGGCGCGCCACCAGCATCAGGCCCAGTAACAGCGCCATCAGGGTCAGCAGCGCGAAGGTACGGCTACGAAAGCGCTCGGCGACCGGTAGCCAGCGGTCCAGCCAGGCATCGGGGCGCAGCAGCGGTACGCGGAAAAACAGGTAGTGGTGCAGCAGCCATTTCAAGCGGCCGCCTTCGCCCTGCGTCGCGCGTTCGGCCAGTTGCTTCGCGTTCCCGGGCACCAGTTGTACCAGTTGATTGGTGCGCAGGAAGCGGGCGACCTGCTCGACGTCGTCGGGCTCCGGTTGCAGGGTCGAGTCGGCAGCGATCGAGTCGACGATGGTCTCGGCATCGGCATAGGACCAACGCCTCAAGATCTCGAAGGTCAGCCAGTCGAGGCTGAAGAAGCGGTTGCGCGTCGGGTCGTGCAACGTCCAGCTGGGCTGACCATCGGCCAGCACGGGCCCGGGCAGCAGCGCCAACTCTTCGCGCAACAGCGGCCAGCTCATGCTCACCAGCCCGTGGCGGCGCGCAGGCTGGCCAGCGGCCGGCGCAGTGCCCAATAGGCCAGCGGCACCCAGCGCCCGCTGAAACGCGCGGTGCCCTTGAGGCCGACGCGGTGTGCGGTCGGCTCAGCCAGGCGCGCACGGACGCGGTAGGCGAAGCTGCCGTCCGGCCGCTCGACCGCATCGTGGGCAAAATAGCGCAGCGTCGCGCGCACCGGTTCCAGCGGCGTGGCGTTCAGGTGCAGCGCCAGGGTGCTGCCGTCGTCCAGCGGAATGGCGTCGGCCAGCGGCACCCAGGCTTCGACTTCCACGTCGCGCGGGGCCGCGATGCGCATCACCCGCTCGCCGATGGCAACCGGGCGGCCGATCCATTCGGACGGGTCGTCGAACAGAGCGATTCCGTCGCGCGGCGCCAGTACCCGCGCCCGCGCCAGTTGCTCGGCACCATAGGCGACGTCGGCACGCTTCTCCTCGATCTTGCCGGTGAGCACGGCCAGCTGCGCCTTCGAACGCGGGTCGGACAGCGCCTGCTGGGCGGTCTGACGGTACTCGGTTTCGGCCGTGGCCAGCGCCTGGCGGGCCACGTCGAGGCGGCTCTGAATCAGCGCCTCGTCGAAGCCGAACAGCGGCTGCCCTTGACGGACCTGCTCGTTGGGCTGCACGTGAAAGGCGTCTATCACGCCATCGAGCGGCGCGCGGATGACCGCGGGGTTGGCGGGCACCAGCTCGCCCGGCGCCAGTACCGTCAGGCGGACCGGCACCAGTGCCAGCAGCACCAACGCCAGCGGCCAGAGCACTGCGGGGCGTTTCCACCCGCTTGCCCGGGCCGCAGCGCGAGGCCGATGCCGGCGGAACAGGCCCTGGCGGTTGTGACCGGTGTGAGCCTGCCAGCTGTGCGACCAGATCGCAGCCCACTCGCCAAGGAGCGCGACCTCGGCATCGCGCCAGGGCAAGTCGCGCGCGAAAAGCACACCGCCGACCGTCTCCAGCGGCAGCCACAGCGCCTCACCAGGCAGCCATTGGTCCCACTCGCGCGCCAGCGCTTCGGGCAAGCTGGCGATCTCGACCGGTCCTCGGTGGCCGGTCTCGGTCAGATGGCGGGCGACGGCGTTCAGCCAGATCGAGTAGGGCACATTGCGCTCGACTTGCACCACGCCCGACAGACAGGCCACGCCGCCGTCACGCAGCCACAGCGCGGCTTGCCGGTAAGGCGCGAGGCTGTGGCTGTCATTGACCAGCAGGAACTGCAGCTCCTTGGCCGTCTCGGCTTCGCGTGCCTTACGCCCCAGCTCGATCAGGGCCGCGATGGGCGACTTTTCCATCAACCGGCCTGCTTACCGCGCGCCGGCGCTGGCTTTTCCGCGGAAATCGCGCGCTCCAGGGCCTGGCCTGCACCCTGCCCAGCCTGCCGCAATTGCTCGCTCAACCCGGCGCGACCGCCGCGCTCGGTGGCCTTGCGATCGCCGACGGTGAAGCGGAACAGCAAGGTCGCTTCGCGGCCCTGACTGTCACGCGCCACGACCTTGACCATCAGGTCGCCGCGATAGCCCGCCGGCGCCTCGATCTCGAACTTGCCGCTTTGCGCATCGAAGCGCACCCAGCCTGGCAGGCCTTGGCCATTGGCGAGCCCGGCACTGAGGATGATGCGCTCGTTCGGGTCGCTATGGGCAAAGGCGTCGTAGGGCACGGCGAAGCTCGTTTCGGTGCCCGCATCGGCGTACTGGTCGCTTACGCCGCGATAGAGGCTAAGACGCGGCTGAGGCGCTTCGATCACGACCACCTGGAAGCCGCTGCTGCTGGTGTAGAGATCGTTGAACGCAAACGTATGGAAGCTGCGCGCTGGGTCCATTAGCCGTTGCATGGCTGTGGTGATCGGGCTGGCGGCCACATCGTCCGCAGGCCGGGGCGACGCGGTCATGGCGGAATCGAAGGGCGCGGCGACCGGAGCGGGTGCGACGACCGGCTCCGGTGCGGCCGGTGCCGGGACGGGTGTGGGAACGGTCGGCTGCGGCGGCGTGACGACCACTGGTGGCGGTTCCACCGGTGGCTGGGCTGGCGCGAGCGGCTCGTCCAGCCCTTGCACGGTGATCCGCACGCTGCTGGTGCTGCCATCACGGCTGGTGACGACAAACGTCTCGGTGCGCAGATCCGCGGTGCCCAGCGCCTGAACGACCGGCGAGGCGTTGTCCAGCACGTAGCGCCAGGCCCCTCCTGCATCGATGCTGAATTCGCCATACAGCCCGCGCGTAGCCGCCTGGGCCACGATCACCGCGTCGTTCTGGTCGCGATCGGTCACGTTGAGCTGGCCTTGGGAGGTGAGCTGGGTGTCCTCCTGAACATAGCCCTGCTGCCCGCCGGGCGCGAACACGGCCGGATCGTTGGCACCACCGATGGTCACGGTGATCGTGTGCGGCGTGCCGTCGACGGAGCGCACAGTGAAGGTTTCGGTCTTGGTCTCGCCGGCCTTGAGGTACTGCACCAGCGTATTCGGCACGCTGTAGGTCCAGGTGCCGTTCGGCGCGATGGTCAGGTTGCCGAGGGTGCCGTTTGCCGGGGTCACGGTGCCGGAGAAGCTGGACTCGCCAATGTCCGGATCGGTCACGGTCAGGGTGCCGCTGGTGGTCAGGTTGCCTTGGCCGTTGACGTTCAGGTCTTCGGTGACCGCACCGGTGGCGGTGCCGCCGATCTGCGCGGTATCGCTGACGCCGTTTACGGTGACCGTCACGGTGTGCGGCGTGCCGTCGATGCTCTGGACGGTAAAGGTTTCAGTCTTGGTCTCACCGGCCTTGAGGTACTGCACGAGCGTGTTCGGGACGCTGTAGGTCCAGGTGCCGTTCGGCGCGATGGTCAGGTTGCCGAGCGTGCCGTTTGCCGGGGTGACGGTACCGGAGAAGCTGGACTCGCCACTGTCCGGATCGGTCACGCCCAGGCTGCCGCCGGTGGTCAGCTTGCCCTGGCCATTGACGTTCAGGTCTTCGGTGACCGAGCCGGTGTCGGTGCCGCCGATCTGCGCGGTATCGTTGACGCCGTTCACGGTGACGGTGAACGTGTGTTGGGTGCCATCGATCGATCGCACTGTGAAGCTTTCAGTCCTGGTCTCGCCGGCGTTGAGGTACTGCACGAGTGTGTTCGACACGCTGTACGTCCAGGTGCCGGTCGAGGTGATGGTCAGGCTGCCGAGGGTGCCGTTTGCCGGGGTCACGGTGCCGGAGAAGCCGGACTCGCCACTGTCCGGATCGGTCACGCTCAGGCTGCCGCCGGTGGTCAGGTTGCCCTGGCCATCGACGTCCAGGTCTTCGGTGACGGCGCCGGTGTCGGTACCGCCAATCACCGCCGCGTCGTTCGCCCCGTGGATGGTCACGGTAACGGTATGTGGCGTGCCGTCGATCGAGCGGACGGTGAAGGTTTCGGTTTTGGTCTGGCCGGCATTGAGGTACTGCACCAGCGTGTTCGGCACGCTGTAAGTCCAGCTGCCGGTCGAGGTGATGGCCAAGCTGCCGAGGGTGCCGTTTGCCGGGGTGACGGTGCCGGAGAAGGTGGACTCGCCACTGTCCGGATCGGTCACGCTCAGGCTGCCGCCGGTGGTCAGCTTGCCCTGGCCATCGACGTTCAGGTTTTCGGTGACGGCGCCGGTGTCGGTGCCGCCGATCTGCGCGGTATCGTTGACGCCGTTCACGGTGACGGTGACCGTGTGTTGGGTGCCGTCGATCGATCGCACTGTGAAGCTTTCAGTCTTGGTCTCACCAGCCTTGAGGTACTGCACCAGCGTGTTCGGCACACTGTAGGTCCAGGTGCCGTTCGTGGAAATGGTCAGGCTGCCGAGCGTGCCATTTGCCGGCGTGACTGTGCCGGAGAAGCCCGCCTCGCCCGCGTCAGGATCGGTCACGGTCAGGGTGCCGCCAGTGGTCAGGTTGCCCTGGCCGTTGACGTTCAGGTCTTCGGTGACGTAACCCGTGTCGGTGCCGCCGATCACGGCCGGATGGGCCGGAGCGGATACAGCGGCGACAGTTACGGCGACGCTGGCGGCATGGGAGGTCAGGCTGCCGTCGGTGACGGTGTAGGTGAAGGTCGCGGTGCCGTTGAAGTTGGCATCGGGGGTGAAGGTGACGGAGCCGTCTTGGTTGAGCACCACGTCGCCACCGGTACCGCGGGTGACCGAAGCGATGGCGAGCGGGTCATGGTCCGGGTCGCTGTCGTTGCCGAGCAGTTGCGCGGCGGTGTAAGTGGCCGGCGTGTCTTCGCTGGCCGTGAGGCTGTCGTCGTCGGCCACCGGTGCACCGCTGGTCGGCGCGGCGAAATCGTTGTCGGTGATGGTGGCGATGCCCTCTGCGCCGACCAGGTTGGTCACGGTGCCGCCAGAGACAGGGCCGGTCAGCAGCGTGAAGGCCTCGACGGGCTCGACGGCACTGTCGTCCAAGGTGGCGACGCGCAGGCGAACCGACAGCTCGCCAGCGGCGATGCCGACCGGCCCGCTCACCATGACCCAGGCATTGCCATCGAAGCGTTCAAGGCTGTTGCTGGTGTCGATACCGATGCTGGCGCTGCCGCTCACCAGGCTCGGGCTGAAGATGACCGGGTTGCTGCTCAGCTTGTCGAGGCTGACCAGGAACTCGGCGTAGCCGCCCTCGACCGTCGACGGGCTGGAGACGCTCAGCGTCGGCCGGTCGTCATCGAAGCTGCCGACGCTGTCCGGCATGCCGCTGGTATTGCTGCCGGTGTACCGGTCGCCTTCGCCTTCATCGTTGATGGTGCCGAAGCCGACGCTGCTGCCGCTCGCCGTGGTGGCCGTCAGTGTGAAGGATTCGTTGCCTTCATGGACGTTGTCCTGGTTGATCGCGACGCGAACCAGGAGCTCTTCGCCACTCGGGATGACAACCTGGCTGCCCGGTGTGTAGCCCACCCAGGCGCTGCCGTTGTAGTACTCCAGGGCTGTGTCCAGGTCGATGCCGAGGGTGGCGCGGGCGTCGCTGGCGGGCAGGCCGGCGCTGTCGCTGAGCGACAGGCTGACAGCCACACCGGTGCTGCCGCTGACGGTAAACACGGCATAGGGCGAGGCTTCGTTGACGAACACGCTGTTGACCGCGACGGTGTCAGCGGCGCCGTCGATAGTCAGGGTCAGCACGGCCATGTCGGACAGGCCGGTGCCGGAGCGATCGGTGACGGTGTAGTTGAAGCGTTCGGTCAGCGTCTGACCGGGGCTGAGCGCCTGGACGGTGGGGTTGTTGTTATTGACGGTATAGGTCCAGCTGCCGTCGGCATTGATTGTCAGCGAGCCGTACTGGCCGGCCAGTGCGCTGCCGACTGTGCCGGGGCTGCCGCTGCCTTCCACACCGCCGGTGCGCACGGCGGTGACGCGCAGTTCGCTGCGGGCATCATCGACGTCGGTCACGGCATTGAGCACGTTACCGCTCGGGTTGTAGCCGGCCGTGCCGTTGTTCACACCGCCGGCTTCGAGGGCGCTGGCGCTGGTGTCGCCGGCGACCGGGGCGTCGTTGGCGCCACGGATCGTCACGGTGAGGGTGGCAGTGTCCTGCAGGCGCACGCCGCTGGCGGTCTGGCCGTTCTCGACGGTGTAGAGAAAGGTCTCGCTCAGCGTGGCACTGTTGTCACGCAGCGCCTGCACGGTGGGGTTGCTGTTGTCGACGGCATAGCTATAGCTGCCGTTGCTGCTCAGCGTCAGGGTGCCGTAGCGGCCGACCAGCACGGTGTTGGTGCCGATGGCGGTGCTGGCGCTGCTGTCGGTGGCGCGGGCCGAGACGACCAGATTGGCGCCGTTGCGGTCGTTGCTCAGCAGGTTCGAGCCCGTCGGGTTGACCCCGGCGGCGCCATTGGCGGTGCCGCCGGCTTCGGTGGCCTCCACCGCATCGTTCACGGCGTCCGGGTCGTTGCTACCCGAGCCGTAGACGGTGATGAACAGCGTGGCGCTGCTGGTCGTGCCGCTGGCGTCGCGCATCTGGTACTGAAACTGCTCGTTGCCCGACTGGCCCTCGCTGAGCGCGGTGTTGTTGGCGGTCGGCGTGTAGGTATAGCTGCCATCCGCGTTGAGCTGGAGCGAGCCGTACTGGCCGGTGATAGTCGTGCCGGTCGCAGCGTAGAACGACAGCGTTGTGTTCGCCGAACCGGTCATGGTCTTGTTGAGCAAGATGGACGTAGGCTTGCCGGCGGCGTCATACGTCACGCTTTGTACGTAAGTGTCAGCCTGGACACCGGTGCCGGCTACAAGCATTCCCGTTGCAATCAGCCCGGTTGTGCTGCTTGGCGTCAAGGTGATGGTGGATTTGCCGGTACTCTGCGACGTCGCGACGTCGCCGATCTTCATCGAGTTGGTGCCGGTGGTTGTCGTATCGGTGGTGCTTTTGAATCCGATCTTTTGCCCATCTAGCGTGGCGATCGCAACGCGGCTGCCGCCATCGTAATAGGTTGCAGGCGTTGCACTTAGCGAGATCGTTCGTGCAGTGCTGTCATAGCCGCTGGTTGCGGTTATCTGGACGCCCGTACTGCTGAACATTGCACGGTAGGTTCCGTTGACCAGAATCCAAGCCTTGTCGCCGTTGCCGATCGGATTGAAGGTAGTGCCAGGCGTGAAGACCAGCGTTGCAGCGGTTGTCGTCGTGCTCACGGCGCCGACCACGGCGCTGCCTGTCAGGTCTGCAATCGTCTTCGTATCACCGCGATCCACATCCGTGTCGTTCGCCAGCACATTGCCTGTCGCCAAGCTGCCGGTCGTGTCGGCACTGGTGTACTGACCGGACGCAGCAATCGACTCCTTCGCCACGTTGTAATCGTTGCCTGCCACCGGCGCGTCGTTGGCGCCCTGGATGGTCACGCTGAGCGTGGTGGTGGCCGTCGCGCCAGAGGCGTCGGTCATGCGATAGGTGAAGGTGTCGACCAGCGTGTCGCTGGCGCTGCGCAGCGCCTGGACCTGCGCGTTGGCGTCGTTCACCACATAGCGATAACTGCCGTCGGCGCCGAGGGTCAGGGTGCCGTACTGGCCAGTCACCTGGGTGCCGTTGGCCGAGGTGGTGGCGCTGCTGACCGCCTGGCTCGCCGAACCGGTGCCAACGGCGCTGACCGTCTTGCTGTCCCTGGACGTGTCGTTGGTCAGCACATTGCCGATGGCTGCGCTGCCGGCGGTGCCGTTGTTGACGCCGCCCGCCTCCACCGCCGCGCCGCCTGCGGAGCCCGGCGTGCCGTTGGCGACGTCGGCGTTCGCGGCCGGCGCGACGGGAGCGCCGACAAAACTGTTGAGCGCCGAATCGACGCGGTCGGACGAGGAGCCCACGTTCTTGATGTTCAGCGCCTGGTTCTTCCAGCCGACGCTGTCGAACCAGGCCTGGTCGACCACCAGCAGGAAGGCGCGGTTGTCGCTGACGTTGCTGTCGCCGTCCATGTTGCCGTCGGCCTGAGCCGCTGCCAGCGAGTTGAAGTCGACATCGGTCCAGAAGTAGAAACCGCGCACCACGCCGCCACTTTTGATCGGCCGGCTGATCCAGCCGTAGTAGGTGTTCGCGCCAATGGTCAGCGCCGTAGCCGAGACGTCGTTACCGCTGAAGAAGCGGCTGTTGATGGCGTCGGTTACCTGCACCTGGCCGAGCGAGCTGTTGATGTAGTCGTGGCTGTTGGATTCCTTGCCCGCCGGGGTGGTGGCGGTGTTGACCTCGTAGGCGTTGGTGAAGGTCAGGTTGGCGAATTCGACATCCGTCGAGTGGCCTTCGACCGCGAGCGTGCCGTGGTCATCATCCGCGGCGAACCCGAGCCCGCTGGTGTCGTCGCCATTGACCTCGGCAGCGAAGCGCTGGCCTTCATCACCAGCCGTGTCGCCGCCCGGGTTGAGCAGATGATCGAGGTGGTGGCCGTATTCCTCGACCAGGAGTTTCGTGACCTGCGTGGCATCGAGCACGCCGAGCCAGTCGCGGTTGAGGTAGATCACCGGTTCGCCGTCCGGGCCCTGCGCGGCGTAGGCCGCCAGCGCGCCCTGGATTTCGGCGTTGTCCAGCAGGCTGACACCGATCTCCAGCGAGCCGTTGCCGATCGCGGTGCGCAGGTTATCGAGCTCGGCGGCCCAGGCTTCGCCGGGCTCGGCCTGGTCACCGTGGAACAGCTCGAACAGCTGCGCATCGCTGGCCTGCGCGAGGAACTGCCGGATCTGCTCGGAGGCCTTCTGCGAGGCTTCACGAACGGTGGCGTCGCCCGTCGCGGGCCGGAACAGATCGGGCGCCTCGACGGCTGCCGACGCGTCTGGCGCTGGCAATTGCACATCGACGCGCTCGACCACAGCCGGTTTTTCCGGCGCAGCGGCCGGTTCGGCATGCGCCGGGCTGGTGACGGCATCCGCGACTTCGGCGGCACCTGCACCGTCGAAAACGAAACGTTGCTCGAGCGCCATGAGCTGAGGGCGGCGTGCCACCAGGCTGCGGCGGGCGTTATGACTCGGTGTGCGGTGATCGTCCATGGCGGACCTCTGTGCTGGCGGCTCGGGTGCAGGTATGCAGTTGGGTTCGGTTAGCGCGTCGGTGCGTTGACCATGACGCGGCCACTCATGCCCGCTATCAATTCGGGGAAGCGCCCATCGATGGCCGCGGCGACCTTCACCGACTGGCTGACCGGGTCGACCCGCGCCCCAATGCGTTCGAAGCGTGCGGGGTAGCGCTTGCCGGTTTCGTCGATTTCCACCTCGAAGGTCTGGCCATTACGCAGCCAGACGAGCCAGGCCGAGGGCACCAGGAATTCGAGTTCCAGCACGCTGTCGTCGAAGATGTCCAGCAAGGGCTGGCCGGGCTGGACGAACTGCTGCTCGCGGACTTTCTGCTCGGCGATGCGCCCGGCGAAGGGCGCGGCGATGGTGCACTTGCCGAGCACCGCCTGCTGCGCTCCGACTTCGGCGACGGCCTTCTGGCGCCCGGCATGGCCAAGGTCCACTTCCAACTGGCCGATCGAGTTGAGTTCGGCCAGGCGCTTGTTCGCTTTGTCGGTGGCCTCGGCGGCGTTCAGCTCCGCGCGGGCCTTTTGCAGCATGGCCTGCTGCACGCTGCAATCGAAGCTGACCAATGCCTGGCCGGCCTTGAACGCGCCGCCCTCGGGCACCGTCAGTTTGTTGACCTTGGCGCCGATTTCGGCGGCCAGGGTGGTGAACTGGCGGGGCAGCAGCTGGGCACGGATTTCCTGGCGATCGAAGCCGGCACGCGAAGGTGCGTCCGCCGCCTCTTGTGCCTGCGCAGACGCGGCGCCTATCGCGACAAGCATGGCGATGAGGGTCGAGGTTTTCATTGCGAGGCGTCCTTGGCTGCGCGTGCGGCCAGTTGATCCCAGCCACCATGGCTGGCGGTCAGCGAGTTGGTCAGGGCACCGAGCGACTGGTCACTGACGCTGCCGATTTCTGGTTCCACGCCAAGGGTTGCCTGCAGCCGCGCCTCGGCGGTCTGCGCTTGCGCCAGCGCCTGGTAGCGGCGCAGCAGGCTGAGGATGGCGGTCGTCTGGTTGGCGACTCGGTCGAGCTTGCTCTGTACCTGGATCGCCTCGCGATTGTCCATGTGCTCGCTGATACGGTGGTCGATCTGCCAGATGGCATCGGCGCGCTCGAACTGGTGCTGGGCGTTGAGCAGCTGCTGGCGAGCCAGGTGGACCTGCGCGAGCACGGCCATCTGCGCCGAGACGCGCCGCTGGTCGGCGAGCATGACGCCGGCTTCGGCCAGCTTCATTTGCGTCGGGCCGGTGAGCAAGTTGAACAGGTTGAACGAGAGCTGCACACCGGCCTCGTTCCACTGACGGTTCACCAGGTAGCTGTCGGTGTCGTAGTTCACGCCATAGCTGAAGTTCAGGCTCGGGAACAGGCGTACCAGCGTCTTGCGTGTCTCTTCACGGGCGATGCGGGCGTTGTAGTGCTGCTCGCGCACGTCCGGGTTGGCGGTCATGGCGACTTCTTCCATGGTCGCGACCGGCACCTCGAGCGCTAAGCGATCGAGGGCAAATTCGGGCTCGACCAGGGTGATCGGCTGGCCGATCGGCGCATTGATCAGTGCCGCCAGCTCGGTCTGCGCGGTGGACAGCTCCTGCTCGATGGCTTCGAGCAGGCGCAGGTTTTCCAGCACCTGGCGCTGGTAGCGCAGCGAGTCGAGCGGGTTGCGCAGGCGCTCGGCCTCGGCCTGGCGCGCGTCGGCGAGCGCTTCCTCGGCCATCAGGGTCGCGGCATGCACGTCGGCCTGCAGCTTCTGCGCGCTGACGGCACGCCAGAAGGCGGTGCGCACATCCTGCATGAGCAGGTGCATGGCCTTGCGGCGTTTCTCGCTGGCGATCAGCACCCGGTCGGCCTGTTGGCGCGCGCCGTAGTAGCCCATGCCGAGGTCCAGCATGTTCCAGCTCAGGCCCAGCGAGCTGACAGTGTGGTCACGCTCCTGGGAGATGAAGCGCGATTCGGAGAGCGAGCCATCCTCGGCATTGCGGCTCTGGCTGATCTTGTCGTTGTTGCGCGAGGTGTAGCCGGCTTGTGCAAGCAGCTTGGGCAGCATGTCGTAGCGGGCCACGTCGAGCTGCTGGAAGGCCAGCGCCTGCTCCATCATCCGCGCACGGCGATCGAGGTTGTACTTGAGCGCGCGAGCCAGCGCCTGATCGAGCGACAGCGCGCCGACAATCGGCTCGACATCCGCCTGGGCGGCGCTGAGGTCAGCGCGCCCCTGCTCGGCCAGCGCCTGTTCGGTGAAAGGACGCGGCTCGATGCTCGAGCAAGCCGTCAGGCTCAGCGCGGTCACGAGGGCAAGGGTCAGCTTGGTCGGGGTCAGGTGCTTCATTGATTCGTCTGCGATCGGGTCTAGGTCACGCCTGGCCTGCGGCCGGCATCCGGTGGAGCGAATAGCGTTTCGCACGGGCGCAGTGATCCCTCAAAGCACAGAGAAGTGCTCCGATCGCATCGATATCCAAAAGAGGCGAGTCGTCAGTAAACCGACCGTACCTGGCCGGGGTGACCTGCTGCTGCACCCGCAGGACGCGGAATGCAGTGATGGTTTCTTGTCGTTATCGGGTGCTTCAGCAAATGTTGAGCCCGGGGCAGGGCTGGGCAGGTGTTTTCCGACGAAATGTAAGGGATTAATACCGGGGTGGCTGCACGCAGGTTGGAAGATTCGCGGGCACTGTGCCACTAGCCGAACGGCTGATATCCAACCGCAAAAAAAGGCACCCCGAAAAGTGCCTCTCTACATGCGCGCCGGTGCGGACGGGCACCGTCAGGAACGCGTGCGGTTGGTGCTACCCGTCCACGCCCGGCTCTTCAGTCTTCAACACCTTGGCCAACACGATCTTCGGCCCGCGCATTTTCTTGATGACGACCTGCAGATCGTCCACCCGCAGGACTTCGTTTTCCTCGGGGACGCGCTTGAGGGTTTCATAAACGAGCCCGGCGAGGGTATCGGCTTCGATGTGATCAAGGTCGACGTGCAACAGACGCTCGACCTTGTACAGCGGCGTGTCGCCGCGCACCAGCAGCTTGCCGGGTTGGTAGGCAAGGATCCCGCGCTCGGCCTTGCGGTGTTCGTCCTGGATGTCGCCGACCAGCACTTCGAGCACGTCCTCCATGGTCAGGAAGCCCACCACCTTGTGGTCGCCTTCCTCCACCAGCACGAAATGCGCGCCGCCTTGGCGCAGCTGCTCGAGCAGGGTGCTGAGCGGCAGGTGGCGCGAGACCCTGTCCAGCGGCCGCAGCAGCGCGGCGAGGTCGAAATGGTCGGCCAGTTGCGCATCGGCGGCCAGCGCCAGCAGCAGGTCCTTGATATGCAGCAGGCCGATGTAGTCGCCCTGTTCGCTGTTGAACACCGGATAGCGGCTGTACTTGTGCCGGCGAATCAGCTCCAGGATCTGCGCCAGCGACGCGTCATGGTCCAGCTGTAACAGGTCCTCGCGCGAGTTGGCCCAGTCGGCCACCTCGAGTTCGCTCATCTCTACTGCCGAGGCCAGCACCTTGATGTCCTGGTTCGCCGGGTCGAGGGCGCGGTTGGAGTGAAGGATCAGCTTGAGTTCATCGTGGCTGTAATGATGCTCGTGGTGGCTGCCGGGCTCGCCTTGCCCGGCAATGCGCAGGATGGCGTTGGCGCTGGCGTTGAGCAGATAGATAGCCGGGTACATCGCCCAGTAGAACAGGTACAGCGGTGCAGCCGTCCACAGCGACAGCAGTTCCGGCTTGCGGATCGCCCAGGACTTGGGCGCAAGCTCGCCGACGACGATGTGCAGATAGGAAATGATGAAAAACGCGGTGAAGAAGGCGATGCCATGCACCACAGCTTGTGACTCGATGCCCAGTGCGGCGAGCAGCGGCTCGAGCAGGTGGGCGAAGGCCGGCTCGCCCACCCAGCCCAGGCCGAGCGAGGCCAGGGTGATGCCCAGCTGGCAGGCCGAGAGGTAGGCGTCCAGTTGGTGGTGCACGCGGCGCAGGATATGGCCACGCCAGCCGTGCTCCTTGGCGATGGCTTCGACCTTGGTGGCACGCAGCTTGACCATGGCGAACTCGGCGGCGACGAAGAAGCCGTTGAGCAGCACCAGGAACAGGGCAAAGAGAATCAGGCCGAAATCGGCGAAATAGGAGGACGCAGCGTAGCTGGATGATAAAGCGGGGGAGGGGTCCATTGAGGTATCAGGTAGTCGAACAGGCGCAAAGGATGGGGCCGTCACGGCGTTATTTCAAGACGCCGAAGGTCGCCCCGGTATCCAGCGGTCGCCGTGGGCCACCTTGAAGGCAGCGTTAGGCGACCACCGCTTGTGACAGTGGGAAATGACAGGTGAAGGTGCTGCCCTTGCCTGGCGTGCTGTTGACGTCCAGGCGTCCGTCATGACGCAGCAGCACATGCTTGACAATGGCCAGGCCGAGCCCGGTGCCGCCGGTGTTGCTGGCGCGACTGGAGTCGACCCGGTAGAAGCGTTCGGTCAGGCGCGGCAGGTGTTTGGCTTCGATGCCGATGCCCGAGTCGTCCACCGCCAGATGGGCGCCGTGCTCGTTGCACCACCAGCGAATCCGGATCTCGCCGTTGTCCGGCGTGTATTTGACGGCGTTGAACACCAAGTTGGAAAAGGCGCTGCGCAGCTCGCTCTCGCTGCCCTTGAGCAGCAGGGTCGGGTCCGCTTCGATGCTGATCCGGTGGTGGCGTTCGGCCGACAGCGCCTGGGCATCGCTGCTGATGGACTGCAGCAGGCCGGCGACGTTGACCGGCGGCGAGTGGGTCGGCGGGCTGGTCGCTTCCAGTTTCGCCAATAACAACAGGTCGTTAAGCAGGTGCTGCATGCGTCCGGCCTGCTGGTTCATTTGATTCAGCGCGCGGGGCCAGCGCGGCGGCATCTGCTCGGTGTGCTCGAGCATGGTCTCCAGGTAACCGGCGATCACGGTCAGGGGCGTGCGCAGTTCATGGGAGACGTTGGCGACGAAGTCCTTGCGCATCTGCTCCAGCTGGTGGAGCCGGGTCACGTCGCGCACCACCATCAGGTGCTCGCTGTTGCCGTAGCGGGTAATGGTGACCTGCAGCCAGAGACGGTCGTTGACTGGCGAGGAAAGCTCCAGCGGCTCATCGTGCCGGCCGTTGTCGAAATACTCCTTGAAGCTCGGGTGGCGGACCAGATTGGTCACCGGGTGGCCGGTGTCCTGCGGCTTCTTCAGGCCCAGCAGGCGCTCGGCGGCGGGGTTCCACCATTCCAGGTTGCCGTCGCTGTCGAGCATCACCACGGCGTCCCTCAGCGCAGTAGTCGAACCCTGGACACGGTCGATCACCGCTTGCAGCTGCCCGCGCTGGCGGATGTCGCGGCGTTGCATCTGGTAGAGGCTGTCGAACAGTTCGCCCCAGGGACCATGCCCATCTGGTGGGGGCTCGTCCGCCTGGCTGCGCTTGAGCCAGCGTTGCAGGCGGCGCATCTGTTGCAGCATCCAGCCGAGGTAGCCGGCCAGGCCCGCTGCAAGCGCCCAGCCGTATTGTCCGGTGATCAGCCCGACCAGCAGGCAGCCGGTCAGCAACAACAGCAATTGGCGCACCAGTGCGCCTTGCCAGTCTTGGTTCACCGCAAATGCTCCTCTTGGCGGCCTCGGCTGGCCGGGAACGTGACCCGGCGGCGCGGACCGGGCCGCGATCCCTGTTCGAACGGTGCAAGCGCGAACGCGCGGCAGGCACCGGCCGGCTGCGGTGCGTCAGCTCTTGGTGGAAAAACGATAGCCGGTTCCCCGGACGGTCTGCACGAGGTTCTCGTAGGTTTCGCCCAATGCCTTGCGCAGGCGCCGGATATGCACGTCCACGGTGCGTTCCTCGACATAGACATTGCCGCCCCACACCTGGTCGAGCAACTGGCCGCGGGTGTAGGCACGTTCCTGATGGGTCATGAAGAACTGCAGCAGGCGGTACTCGGTCGGGCCCATGTCGGCCGGTGTGCCGTCGATGGTGACCCGGTGGCTGATGGGGTCGAGCAGCAGGCCGCCGACCTCGATCGGGGTCTCGTTGTCGCTGGGCGCGGCACGTCGCAGCACGGCTTTCAGGCGTGCAACCAGTTCGCGGGGCGAGAAGGGCTTGGTGATGTAGTCGTCGGCGCCCACTTCCAGGCCCTGGATCTTGTTGTCTTCGGCATCCTTGGCCGTGAGCATGATGATTGGCGTGTTGCCGGTCATCTCGTCGCGCTTGAGGCGCCGGGCCAGCTCGATGCCGGAGGTCCCGGGCAGCATCCAGTCGAGCAGGATCAGATCAGGTTGGCGGTCGATGATCAGGGCGTGGGCCTGCTGGGTATTTTCCGCCTCGAGGCATTCGTAGCCGGCCATCTCCAGGGCGACGACGATCATCTCGCGGATCGGCGCTTCGTCATCGACGATCAGTATGCATTTGCCGTTCATGTCCGCTCTCGGTCCGTTTCTTGTCGCTCGGCATTAGATAACGGAATTGTTGCAGCGATGTGACAGTCCGCGTGCCAAAGCCGCCGCGTCATCCAGTGGGATAGGCGCTAGGCTGCTTTTGTCGCGTAATCCAAGACGATGCCCGCCAAGATGGCCAGCCCGGCCCAGTGGTTGTGCAGGAAGGCCTTGAAGCAGACCTGCGGCTGGCGCGAGCGGGTTTTCCAGAATTCCCAGGCGAAGCAGGCAGCGGCCACCACCAGGCCGAGGTGGAACCATTGCCCCAGCTCGAAGCGCACCCCGGCGAGGACCAGGCAGAACAGCGCCAGGCCCTGCAGCGTGAGGACGACCACGCGGTCCGCATCGCCGAACAGGATCGCGGTGGACTTGATGCCGATCTTCAGGTCGTCCTCGCGGTCGGCCATCGCGTAGTAGGTGTCGTAGGCCACCGTCCACACCACGTTGGCGACGAACAGCAGCCAGGCCTCCGGCGGCAGGCTGCCGCGCTCGGCGGTAAAGCACATCAGGATGCCCCAGGAATAGGCTGCGCCGAGCACCACCTGCGGGTAGTAGGTGTAGCGCTTCATGAACGGGTAGAGCGAGGCGACCGCCAGCGCGCCGAACGACAGCCACACGGTGGTGGCGTTGGTCAGCAGCACCAGGCCGAAGCTCAGCGTCACCAGCACGGCGAACAGCACCCAGCCCTCGCGCGGCTTGACCCGGCCGGTGGCCATCGGCCGTTCGCGGGTGCGCTGCACATGGCCATCGAAATTGCGGTCGGCGAAGTCGTTGATCACGCAGCCGGCCGAGCGCATGAAGAACACGCCGAGCGTGAAGATGATCACGTTGGCGACGCTCGGTCGGCCACCGCCGGCGATCACCAATGCGGTGAGCGTCGGCCAGAGCAGCAGGTAGATGCCGATCGGTCGATCCCAGCGCATCAGCTGGATGAAGTCCCAGGCGCGCGGGTGAAGGCGATTGCACGATTGCAGGAGTTTCAGATACATCGGCGGCTCCGTGCGGAAGATGACGAATCAGACGCGGCAGCGCGCCTCACGGCGCGAGGCTGGCGGCTTGCCAGAGTTCGGGCAGGAATACCTCAGCTACCAGCACGCCGAGGGGCTCGCGGCTGAAGCGCGAGCGGCGCGCCCACAGGTCGGGGTGGCGATGCTCCGGCGGCAGCCAGGCCGCCGGGTAGCGGCAGGCTTGCAGCGTGCCGCGGGTGAAGGCCGGGTCGCTGAACAGCAGTTCGCCGAGCGAGCGGCTGCCCAGGGCCTGCAGGTCCATGTCGGAACGCTCCAGCGCGGCGCGCGCGGCGACGCTGCGGGCGAACACCCAGGGCCGCCCGTGCCCGCACAGGTAGACTTCGCGCACCCAGCCCTGGCTGCCCCCGGCCACGCCCAGTGCACTGCATTCGTCGTCACGCAGCCGCTGCCAGCCCTCGACGAGCGGCGTGACGCTGAACGCACCGCCTGCCAGCTCGGTGAGGCGTCGGGTGAGCGAGCCTTTGTCTTGGTACAACCAGTCATGCAGAGCAGGGGCGAGCGGAGCGGCGAGGTGATCGGCGGACAGCCAGTCTGGGTAATCGGACACGGGCAATGGCAGGCAATGGGAAAGAAGACGCGAGTCTAGCATGGGCTGGCGGCGCGCCCGGGAAGCTCGGCGGAGTAGTGGCTCGGAGTGCCGACTGCCTGAGCTGTTCGGATGGGAAGGGCCGAACGCCGGAAGCATGACGCAACAGCCCCGCCGACGTGCGCTGGGCACGGGCGGGGCCTGTTGCTTTCGTGTTTACAGCGGCATCACGCGCCTTGCTGGAACAGGCTGCGCAGGGTCTGCGCCAGCTCGGAGACGTTCTTCTGGATGCCGGGGGTGAACTGATCGCCGGTGGCATAGACACTCCAGCGGGCGTCGTCCAGGTCGGCGTTGCGGTCCAGCTCCTGCTCCATCTTGTCCAGACGCTTGCGGGCGTCCTGCAGGTGCTGATTGTTGATGCTCAGCCCGTCGGCGTCCTCCAGGGCCACAACCAGATCTTCGACCGTTTCCTGCAGGTCGTCGACCTGGTCGACCACGGTGGCGCTGACGATCTGCTGCATCTTGCCGCCCTTGGCGCCGTCGAGCATCTTGGCGATCTCGTCGAGCTGGCCGGCCAGCTGGTTCACCTGCTTCGTCACAGTGACCTTGTAGTCGTCACCCGTGATCCATGATTTCCAGCTGTCATCGGTACGGTCGGCCTTGTCGTCCAGCTTGTGCTCCATTTCCTGCTGAAGCGTTTCTTCCATTTTGGCGAGGCGACCCTCGTTCTGCGACCAGTTGGCCAGACCCATTTCTTCGCCAGACTCGCGCAGCGAGCCGACCAGGTCGGCGACGTTTTCACGGATGTCGTCCACGGCATCGACAATGTCGTGTCCGACGCGAATCGAGGTGCCGCCGCTGTGCTGTCCGGCGGTCGCGCTTTGTTGCTGCGTTTGCATACCCGTTTGGCCCTGCGATTGCTGGGCAGCAAGGCTCGGCAGGGCGAGGCCGGTGGCGAGGATGGCGGTGGCGAGTGCGAGCGGTGTCTTGGTCATTGTGCGTTCCTCTCTTGTCAGGTTCGGGACGCGGATTTACGAACTCCGCACAAATTTCGAAGGCACTCGCCCCCGAGGGTTCAGATTTTTTCCGGCAGTCGGGAGGTCTGCCGTAATTGAAAGAGGTCCCGCACCGTCTGGCTTGTCGCCAGGGACCGGCTCTATGCCCAGCCTTCCAGTCGCATGGTCGCGCGCACCAGTCGCTGCTCCTCCTGTTCGATCTCCTTGAGGTTGTCGCGAATGCTGTGGATATGGTCGCGCGCCGCGCGCTGGGCCTGATCGGGCAGGCGCTCGGTGATGGCGTGGAACAGGCGAGAGTGCTGACGATCGATCTGCCGCTTTTGCATCGGCCGGTGGTAGAGGTTGTTCACCGAGGCGAACACCGTGGACAGCATCAGGTCGGTCAGTGATTGCAGCGTGTGCACCAGCACCGGGTTGTGCGACGCCTCGCTGACGGCCAGGTGGAAGGCATGGTCGAGGCGCGCATGCTCGCGCGGGTCGGCGTCTTCGGCGGTATGCGCGGCGAGCATCTCTTCATAGCGGCGGCGCAACAGGATGAAGTCGGCCTCGGTGCCGCGCAGCGCGGCCAGGCGAGCCGATTCACCTTCGAGCAAGGCTCGGACTTCAAGCAGGTCGTACAAGGTGCGCGGCTGCGAATTGAACAGGTGCATCAGCGGGCTGGCGTCCTGTTCGCCGGACAGTTTGGCGACCTGCGAGCCACGCCCCTGGGACGTTTCGATAATGCCGCGGCCACGCAGTACGCGCAGGCCTTCGCGCAGGGCCGAACGCGAGATACCGAGCTTTTCGCACAGGCGACGCTCCGACGGCAGCGCCTGGCCGACCTTGAGTACGCCGTCGACGATCAGCCTTTCGATGCGTTCGGCCACGACGTCGGCGAGTTGGCGCCGTTCTCCGGACTGTTCAAGCAACATGAAAAACCCCTCCTGAACTGGTAGGACCAGTTCGGCGGGATTCTAACCCACCTGGGGTAGAGGGCGCGAAGAGGCCCGATATTCGGCGGTTGAACGACGCAGTGTTGAAAGCCCGGCGAAAGAAACTGGTAGGACCAGTGGATTTTGGAGTGGACGGCGGGGAGTCGACGCCTAATGATGCGTCAAACCACCGCAGCTGGCCGTGCGCGGTGAACGCCAAGAAGAGTTCCGACTGCCATGAATATCCTCTACGACGAACGCGTCGACGGTGAGCTGCCCAAGGTCGACAAGGCCGCGCTGCTGGCCGAACTGCAGGCGCAGCTGCCCGGCATGGACATCCTCCATCGCGGCGAAGACCTCAAGCCCTACGAGTGTGATGGCCTGTCCGCCTACCGCACCACGCCGATGCTGGTGGTCTTGCCTGAGCGTATCGAACAAGTCGAAACCTTGCTCAAGATTGCCCACAAGCGTGGCGTACCGGTGGTGGCGCGCGGCGCTGGGACCGGCCTGTCCGGCGGTGCACTGCCGCTGGAACAGGGCATCCTGCTGGTAATGGCGCGCTTCAACAAGATTCTTGAAGTCGACCCGGCCGGTCGCTTCGCCCGTGTTCAGCCGGGTGTACGTAACCTGGCGATCTCGCAGGCCGCGGCGCCATATGACCTTTACTACGCGCCGGATCCGTCGTCGCAGATTGCCTGTTCCATTGGTGGCAACGTCGCTGAGAACGCTGGCGGCGTGCATTGCCTGAAATACGGCCTGACCGTGCACAACCTGCTCAAGGTGGAAATTCTCACGGTCGAAGGCGAGCGCATGGTGCTCGGCTCCGACGCGCTGGATTCGCCGGGTTTCGACCTGCTGGCGCTATTCACCGGCTCCGAAGGCATGCTTGGCATCGTCACCGAGGTGACCGTCAAACTGCTGCCCAAGCCGCAGGTGGCCAAGGTGCTGCTGGCAGCATTCGACTCGGTGGAGAAGGCCGGTCGCGCGGTCGGCGACATCATTGCCGCGGGCATCATCCCCGGCGGACTGGAAATGATGGACAACCTGTCGATCCGCGCTGCCGAAGACTTCATCCATGCGGGGTACCCGGTCGACGCCGAGGCGATCCTGCTCTGCGAGCTGGATGGCGTCGAAGCTGACGTCCACGATGACTGCGCTCGCGTGGGCGAAGTGCTCAAGCTGGCTGGCGCCACTGAGGTGCGGCTGGCCAAGGACGAAGCCGAACGGGTGAAGTTCTGGGCCGGCCGCAAGAACGCCTTTCCGGCGGTCGGGCGAATCTCGCCGGACTACTACTGCATGGACGGCACCATTCCGCGGCGCGAGCTGCCGGGCGTGCTCAAAGGCATCAGCGATCTGTCGGACGAATACGGCCTGCGCGTGGCCAACGTATTCCACGCCGGCGACGGCAACATGCACCCGCTGATCCTGTTCGATGCCAACACCGAAGGTGAGCTGGAGCGCGCCGAGGCGCTGGGCGGCAAGATTCTCGAGCTGTGCGTCAAGGTCGGTGGCTCGATTACCGGCGAGCATGGCGTCGGGCGCGAGAAGATCAACCAGATGTGTTCGCAGTTCAACGCCGACGAGCTGACGCTGTTCCACGCGGTAAAGGCGGCCTTCGACCCCAGCGGCCTGCTCAATCCCGGCAAGAACATCCCGACGCTGCACCGCTGCGCCGAATTCGGCGGCATGCACGTCCACGGCGGGCAGTTGCCCTTCCCTGAACTGGAGCGCTTCTGATGACGGTTTCCTTCGACGACAGCGGGCAGCTGCTCGATCAGGTCAACCAGGCGTTGGCCAGCAACACCCCACTGCGTATTCACGGTGGCGGCAGCAAGGCGTTTCTCGGTCGTGAAGTCCAGGGCACGCCGCTTGATACCCGCGCCCATCGCGGCATCGTGACCTACGATCCGACCGAACTGGTGATCAGCGTTCGCGCCGGCACACCGTTGGCCGAACTGGAGGCCGCGCTCGACGAGGCCAACCAGATGTTGCCGTGCGAACCGCCGCACTTGAGCGAAGGCGCCACCGTCGGCGGGATGATCGCAACCGGTCTATCCGGCCCGCGGCGGCCATGGTCCGGCTCGGTGCGCGACTTCGTGCTGGGCTCGCGGGTCATTACCGGGCACGGCAAGCACCTGCGTTTCGGCGGTGAGGTGATGAAGAACGTGGCCGGTTACGACCTGTCACGCCTGATGGCCGGCAGCTTTGGCTGCCTTGGCCTGCTCACCGAAGTCTCGCTGAAAGTGCTGCCCAAGCCGCGCCTGTGTCGCAGCCTGCGGGTAGAAATGCCGGTCGATCGCGCGCTGCTGAAACTGGCCGAATGGGGCCAGCAGCCGGTGCCGATCACGGCGGCGAGCCATGACGGCCAGGCCCTGCACCTGCGCCTCGAAGGTGGCGAAGGTTCGGTCAATGCCGCCTGCGACCGCATCGGTGGCGAGGCGCTGGATGCTGATTATTGGAACCAGCTACGCGAACAGCGCCTGGGATTCTTCAGCGACGCGCGCCCGCTGTGGCGCCTCTCGTTGCCCACCGATACCCCAGAGCTGGCCTTGCCTGGCGAACAGCTGATCGACTGGGCCGGCGCCCAGCGTTGGCTGAAATCGGATGCCGATGCACAGACCATTCGCACCATCGTCAGCGAAGTGGGCGGCCATGCCACTTGTTTCACCGCTGGCGCAGCGGCGAGCCCGTTCCAGCCGTTGGCCGAGCCGTTGCTGCGTTACCACCGCCAGCTCAAGACGGCGCTCGACCCGCAGGGGATTTTCAACCCCGGCCGTATGTATTCCGAGGTTTAAGCTGTGCAGACTAATCTGAGCGAACAAGCCAAACTTCACCCCCGTGCTGAGGAAGCCGAAAGCATCCTGCGTTCCTGCGTGCACTGCGGCTTCTGCAACGCCACCTGTCCGACCTATCAGCTGCTTGGCGACGAGCTGGACGGGCCGCGTGGGCGCATCTACCTGATGAAGCAGATGTTCGAGGGCGGTGAAGTCACCGAGGCCACCCAGACCCACCTGGACCGCTGCCTGACTTGCCGCAACTGCGAAACCACCTGCCCCTCCGGCGTGCAGTACCACAACCTGCTGGATATCGGCCGCGACTTCATGGAGCAGCAGGTGCCGCGCTCGACGGGCGAGCGCCTGCTGCGTACCGGCCTGCGCACGGTGATTCCACGCCCGGGCCTGTTCAAGGCCCTGTTAGGCGCCGGCAACACGCTGCGCCCGCTGATGCCGGCGACGCTCAAGGCACACATGCCGCGCCAGGTCACCCCGGCCAAGCCGCGGCCGCAGACCGTGCATGCGCGTCGCGTGCTGATTCTCGAAGGCTGCGTGCAGCCAAGCCTGTCGCCCAACACCAATGCCGCCACGGCGCGGGTACTCGATCGCCTGGGCATCAGCGTGATAACCGCGCGTGAAGCGGGCTGCTGCGGCGCGGTGGACTATCACCTGAACGCTCAGGAAGCCGGACTCGACCGCGCACGGCGCAACATCGACGCCTGGTGGCCAGCCATCGACGGCGGCGCCGAAGCCATCGTGCAGACCGCCAGCGGTTGCGGGGCCTTCATCAAGGACTACGGTCATCTGCTGCGGAACGACCCGGCCTACGCGACCAAAGCCGCGCGGGTCAGCGCCTTGACCAAGGACCTGGTGGAAGTGATGCGCAGCGCCGAACTGGAGCGGCTGAAGGTCGAGACCGACAAGCGCATGGCCTTTCATTGCCCCTGCACGCTGCAGCACGCACAGAAACTCGGCGGCGCGGTCGAAGACGTGCTCACCCGCCTCGGCTTCCACCTCACCGCGGTCCCCGACGCGCATCTGTGCTGCGGTTCGGCGGGCAGCTACTCGATCACCCAGCCGGAGATTTCTCACCAGCTGCGCGACAACAAGCTCAACGCGTTGGAAAGCGGCAAGCCGGAAGTCATCGTCACCGCCAACATCGGTTGCCAGACGCACCTCGACGGCGCCGGGCGGACCCCGGTGCGGCACTGGATCGAGATCGTCGAGGAGGCGATGCAGTAAATGCAGTAACCGTAGGTTCGCTTCGGCCGTAGGGTGGGCTTTAGCCCATCAGCATGCAGCGAGGACACCTTCGGTGGGCTGAAGCCCACCCTACAAGCTGAGCGGACTGCCCGCCTGTACAAAGGCCGCAACGAGCCGCTTCTACCGAACAATCGAAATACGAAGACAGGAGATCCAGATGAAGACCAAAGCCATGCTGACCCAGACCGAAGTGACCGCCATCCTGGCCGCCGCGCGCAGCGAAGCGCAGAACAACGGCTGGGCCGTGACCATCGTGGTCGCTGACGACGGCGGCCATCCGCTGGCGCTGGAACGTCTGGACGGCTGTGCGCCGATCGCCTCCTACATTGCGACCGAAAAGGCGCGCAGCGCCGCGGTGGGCCGTCGCGAAACCAAGGGCTACGAGGACATGGTCAACGGCGGGCGCAACGCCTTCCTGTCCGCGCCGGTGGTCTGCTCGCTGGAAGGCGGCGTGCCGGTGATCGTCGAGGGCCAGGTGATCGGCTCGGTCGGCGTCTCTGGCGTGACCGCTGCTCAGGATGCCCAGGTCGCCAAGGCCGGCGTCGCCGCTGTCGCCAACTGATTCGAAGGAGAACGACATGACCGAACGCGTAACCCTGGGTCGCCTGCAAGTCGCGGCCAACCTGCAACGCTTCATCGAAGACGAAGTTCTGCCGGGCACCGGCGTTGAGGCTGCCGCCTTCTGGAAAGGCTTTGACGAGCTGGTTCATGACCTGGCGCCGAAGAACCGCGCCCTGCTGGCCGAGCGCGACCGCCTACAGGTCGAGCTGGACAACTGGCACCGCAGCAATCCCGGCCCGATCAGCGACATGCCGGCCTACCGCAGCTTTCTGGAATCGATCGGCTACCTGCAGCCCGAACCGGGCGAGGTGAAGATCAGCACCAGCAACGTCGACAGCGAAATCGCCACCCAGGCCGGCCCGCAGCTGGTCGTACCCATCGGCAATGCGCGCTATGCACTGAACGCCGCCAACGCCCGCTGGGGCTCGCTGTATGACGCGCTCTACGGCACCGATGCCATCAGCGAGGAGAACGGCGCGCAGAAGGGCCCAGGCTACAACGAAGTGCGCGGCGCCAAGGTCATCGCCTTCGCGCGCAACTTCCTCGATCAGGCCGCGCCGCTGGCTGAAGGCAGCCACGCCGATTCGGTCAGCTACCGCGTGCAGGACGGCCAGCTCCAGGTGACCCTGGAAAACGGCAGTGTCACCGGGCTGAAGCAGCCCGAGAAGTTCGTGGGCTATCAGGGCGAGGCCGTCGAGCCGACTGCCATCCTGCTGAAGAACAACGGCCTGCACGTCGAGATCCAGATCGACCCGAACAGCCCCATCGGCCAGACCGACGCGGCCGGCGTCAAGGATCTGCTGGTCGAAGCCGCCGTCACCACCATCATGGATTGCGAAGACTCCACCGCCGCGGTCGATGCCGACGACAAGGTGCTGGTCTACCGCAACTGGCTGGGCCTGATGAAGGGCGATCTGGTCGAAGACCTGGAGAAGGGCGGCAAGCGCATCACCCGTCGCCTCAACGCCGACCGTGAATACACCGCCGCCGACGGCTCCAACTTGAAGCTGCACGGCCGCTCGCTGCTGTTCATCCGCAACGTCGGCCACCTGATGACCAACCCGGCGATCATCGACGGCGAAGGCCATGAGATTCCCGAAGGCATCATGGACGGCGTGGTCACCAGCCTGATCGCCCTGCACGACCAGCAGCGCAAGGGCAACTCGCGCACCGGCTCGATGTACATCGTCAAGCCGAAGATGCACGGCCCGGCCGAAGTCGCCTTCACCGACGAGCTGTTCGGTCGCGTCGAAGACCTCATCGGCCTGCCGCGTCACACGCTGAAGGTCGGCATCATGGACGAGGAGCGCCGCACCAGCATTAACCTCAAGGCCTGCATCGGCGCGGCGAAGAACCGCGTCGCCTTCATCAACACCGGTTTCCTCGACCGCACCGGCGATGAGATGCACAGCATCATGGAAGCCGGCGCCGTGCTGCGTAAGGGCGACATGAAGGGCACCGCCTGGATCCAGGCCTACGAGCGCAACAACGTGCTGGTCGGCCTGAACTGCGGCCTGCGTGGCAAAGCGCAGATCGGCAAGGGCATGTGGGCCATGCCGGACCTGATGGCCGCCATGCTCGAGCAAAAGATCGCCCATCCCAAGGCCGGCGCCAACACCGCCTGGGTACCGTCGCCGACCGGCGCGACGCTGCATGCGCTGCACTACCACCAGGTCGACGTCCAGGCCGTTCAGGCCGAGCTGGAGAAGATCGATCTGGCCGCCGAGCGCGACAAGCTCACCAACGACCTGCTGACTATTCCGGTCGCGCCGGAGCGCAACTGGTCGGCCGCGGAAGTCCAGCAGGAGCTGGACAACAACTGCCAGGGCATCCTCGGCTATGTGGTGCGTTGGGTCGAGCAGGGCGTTGGTTGCTCCAAGGTGCCGGACATTCATGACGTCGGCCTGATGGAAGACCGCGCCACGCTGCGTATCTCCAGTCAGCACCTGGCCAACTGGCTGCGTCACGGCGTGGTCGATGAGGCGCAGGTTCGCGAGACGCTGGAACGCATGGCCAAGGTGGTCGACCAGCAAAACGCGGGCGATCCGGCCTACCGTCCGATGGCGGCTGACTATGCGGGCTCGGCGGCGTTCCAGGCGGCTTGCGACCTGGTGTTCAAGGGGCGCGAGCAGCCCAGCGGCTACACCGAGCCGCTGCTGCACGCCTGGCGTCAGCGCTTCAAGCAGCAGGTCGGTTGAGCGGTCTCGACCTGTACCACCGGGGGCTGGCGAAGGCCGGCACCCGGCGTGATGTGATGAGCCCCGGACGCTTCAGGCGTCCGGGGCTTTCGAGCAAGAGGGACCGGCCGACGTGACCCGTCGGTCGATCACTCGGACGATGTGGCTTTCATGTCGGCCATGCGTGGGACCGGGCTTATCCGGATAGAAGTGGTTCACAACAAAAAACAAGGAACCCAACAATGAGTCAGACACTGCTGTCCATACTGGCCTTCGTGCCGCTGGTGCTGGCGGGGGTACTGCTGATCGGCTTTCGCTGGCCGGCCAAGTACGCAATGCCGCTGGTTTTCGTCCTCACTGCGTTGATCGGCCTGCTGGCCTGGGACATGACCTTCAACCGGGTCCTGGCCTCCACGCTGCAGGGCCTGATCCTCACCGCCGCGATCCTCTGGATCATCTTTGGCGCCATCCTGCTCCTGAACACGCTCAAACACTCCGGTGGCATCGCTTCGATTCGTCGCGGCTTCGCCAACGTGAGCCCGGACAAGCGCGTCCAGGTGCTGATCGTGGCCTGGCTGTTCGGCTGCTTCATCGAAGGGGCCTCGGGCTTCGGAACCCCGGCTGCAGTCGCGGCTCCGCTGCTGGTCGCCCTGGGCTTCCCGGCGCTGACGGCGGTGGTACTGGGGATGATGGTGCAATCGACACCGGTGTCCTTCGGTGCGGTGGGCACGCCGATTCTGGTGGGTGTCGCCGGCGGTCTCGACCAGGCCACGCTCGGTGGCCAGCTGGCAACGGTGGGCAGCAGCTGGGAGGTGTTCTTCCATCTGATCTTCTCCCGTGTGGCGATCATCCATGCACTGTGCGGCATCCTCATGCCGTTGTTCATGATCTGCGTGATGACGCGTTTCTTCGGACGTAACCGCTCCTGGGCCGAAGGCCTGGCGATGGCCCCGTTCGCCATCTTTACCGGGCTGGCGTTCGTCATTCCCTATGCTGCAGCCGGCGTGTTCCTCGGTCCGGAATTCCCGTCGATGATCGGCGCCCTGGTGGGCCTGGCCATCGTGGTGCCGGCGGCAAAGGCCGGCTTCCTGCTGCCGAAAAACAGCAGCTGGGACTTCGCCCCGGCCAGCGAGTGGCCGGTGGAGTGGATGGGTAAGATCGAGATGAAGATCGACGACGTCGCCGGACGCACGCCGATCTCCGTGCCGATGGCCTGGGCACCCTACGTGCTATTGGCGATTTTCCTGGTGATGTCGCGGGTGTTCCCGCAGTTGAAGGCGGCGCTGATGTCGATCAGCTTCGGCTGGAAGGACATCCTCGGTGAAACCGGCGTGTCCGGCACCCTGGAACCGCTGTACCTGCCAGGCGGGATTCTCTGCATGGTGGTGCTGGTGACCTTCTTCCTGCACCGGATGAAGGCCGCCGAGCTGGGCGCAGCGATTTCCGAGTCGAGCAAGACGCTGCTGGGCGCGGGCTTCGTGCTGATCTTCACCATTCCGATGGTGCGGATCCTCATCAACTCGGGCGTCAATGGTTCGGACCTGGTGTCCATGCCGGTGGCCATGGCGCAGTTGGTGGCCAACAGCGTGGGCAGCGTCTATCCATTCTTCGCACCCGCCGTGGGTGCGCTGGGCGCGTTCATCGCCGGCTCCAACACCGTGTCCAACCTGATGCTCTCGCAGTTCCAGTACAACACCGCCAGCCTGCTGGGCATTTCCGGCGCGCTGATGGTGGCGTTGCAGTCGGTGGGCGCGGCGGCGGGCAACATGATCGCCATTCACAACGTGGTGGCGGCTTCGGCCACGGTTGGTTTGCTGGGTCGTGAAGGCATCACCCTGCGCAAGACCATGCTGCCGACGCTGTACTACCTCGTGATGGCCGGCTCCCTGGGCCTGATCGGCTTCTACGTGATGGGTATCAGCGATCCGCTGGTGGGAATCGCGACCGCCCGCTGAAGGCGTTCGTGAACCGGACGGGCGGCCCAGGCCGCCCGTTTTTCATTGGCTCGGCGGTTGACGCGCGCCGCCGGGTTTGGCGGTCCGCGGTGATCTGGTATAGCGTGCAGCGCAACCGAGACTGAGCGAGGTGAACGATGAAAAAATGGCAATGCGTGGTGTGCGGGTTCATCTATGACGAAGCCGAAGGCTGGCCGGACGAGGGCATCGCGCCCGGCACGGCCTGGGAAGACGTCCCCGAGGACTGGCTCTGCCCGGACTGTGGCGTCGGCAAGATGGACTTCGAAATGATCGCGATCGACTGATATGAACGACTCGACGAAGGCCCCGCTGGTGATCATCGGCACCGGCCTGGCCGGCTACAACCTGGCCCGGGAGTTTCGCAAGTTCGACCGCGAGACCCCCTTGCTGCTGATCACCGCTGACGACGGCCGCTCCTATTCCAAACCAATGCTGTCGACCGGCTTCGCCATGAACAAGGACGCCGATGCCCTGGGCATGACCGTCGCCGGCCCGATGGCGATTCAGCTCGACGCCGAGATCCGCACCCATACCCGGGTGACCCGGCTGGAGCCGGCCAAGCGCCGCGTCTGGATCGGCAACGAACCCGTTTCCTACCGCGACCTGGTGATCGCCTGGGGCGCACAGACCATTGAAGTGCCCGTCGCAGGCGATGCGCAGGACGCGATCTTCCCGATCAACGACCTGCTGGACTACGGCCGGTTCCGCGAAGCGGCAAAGGGCAAGCGGCGCGTGCTCATTCTCGGTGCCGGGCTGATCGGCTGCGAGTTCGCCAACGACCTGCTGCACGGTGGCTACGAGGTCGAGCTGGTCGCGCCTTGCGAGCAGATCATGCCGTCACTGCTACCGGTCGAGCCGGCAGCCGCCGTACAGCGCGGGCTGGAGTCGCTGGGGGCTCGTTTCCATCTTGGGCCGGTGCTGGAGCGACTGGATCGCGAGAATGAGGGACTGGTGGCGCAGCTGTCGGACGGCCAGCAAATCCCCTGCGACCTGGTGGTCAGCGCCGTCGGCCTGCGGCCGCGCACCGAGCTGGCCGAGGCGGCGGGGCTGCAGGTCAATCGCGGCATCGCGGTTGATCGCCAGCTGCGGACCTCCGTCGAGCACATCTATGCCGTGGGTGACTGCGCCGAGGTCGACGGGCTCAACCTGCTCTACGTGATGCCGCTGATGAGTGGCGTCCGCGCGCTGGCCCGAACCCTGACCGGGCAGCCGACGCCGGTAACCTACGGGCCCATGCCGATCACGGTCAAAACGCCGGTGTGCCCGCTGGTGGTATCGCCGCCCGCGGCCGGCAGCGAAGGGGCCTGGCACGTGGAAGGCCAGGGCAATGACCTCAAGGCGCTGTACCGAGATGCGGACGGCCGGCTGCTGGGTTATGCCCTTACAGGAGCGGCCGTTCAGGAGCGTCTGGCGTTGAACAAACAGCTCCCGCCGGTGCTGGCGGAACTGCCCCAGGTTCTGTCGTTAACGTCTCTGCATTGATCCCGCAAAGCGCCGGCCAGGGCTGGCGCGCGTGCTAGCAGCGTGCCATGCTCCCTTGAGCCGCTGCCGCAGCCTAGAGCTGTCGCGGCGGGTCGGAACGCCGCTCGGAGAGCGGCGAACAAAAAAACAATAATGTTCAGAGGCTACCCATGCGCAAACCGGAACTCGCAGCTGCTATCGCCGACAAGGCCGACCTCACGAAGGATCAGGCCAACCGTGTCCTAAACGCCGTGCTCGATGAAATCACCAATGCCCTCAATCGCAAGGACAGCGTGACCCTGGTCGGTTTCGGCACCTTCGTTCAGCGCCACCGCGGCGCCCGAACAGGCAAGAATCCGCAAACGGGCGAACCTGTCACCATCAGGGCCAGCAACACCGTGGCGTTCAAGCCGGGAAAGATGCTGAAAGACGCGATCAACTGATTCGCGTTGCCCGGGGCCGGCCAGGCTCCGGGTCAGCCTGACTGCACAGTCCCCTCCAGACCCGCCTGTTCTCCTGCTCCCGCACACGCCAACCAGCTGTTTACAATGCCGCTTTCTTCAATGGTCGGCTACTTCATGAAATTTCGCTTTCTCCTGTGGATGCTTGGCCGTCTCATGGCCAAGGCCAGTCGCAACAATCCCGATTTCCAGAAGCAACTTGGTGACAAGGACCTGACCTTCCAGCTGCACACCCTGGACGGAAAAGTGGCTCGCCATTACAGGGTCAAGGATCAGCGCGTCAGCAGTCACGGCGGTCCCGCTGCCGAACCCGCCTTTGCCATCGGCTTCAAGGACAGCGCCTTCGGCTTCGCCACGATGAACGCAAAGAACAAGCAGCTGGCCTTTATGCAGGGCATTCAAAACAAGGACATCCAGATCCAGGGCAACCCCGCGCTGGTGATGTGGTTCCAGGGCCTGACCAAGTACCTGAAGCCGCGCAAGAAGAAGCCGGAAGCGGCGTGATTCGTTAGCTGGTGCAGCGATACTTGAGACAGGTCTGGACACTTCACCAGCTTCCGTAAGGAATGCCGTATTTGTCGATATAGCGACGGGTTTTATCGTTAATTGTGTAGGCGTAGCGCCCATCGGTCTGCCCCTGGGACGGACCCAGAGGTTCTACGTCGGCTTTAGCGCGAGCGACTTTCACGGCGTCACCACAGCTATCCACAACCCAGACTTGGATGATCCCTCCCGGGGCCAATCCAAAGTACATCGACGCCATATAGCGTGCCGTTCGTTCAGGCGTCCTTGGGCAGCGACGTTGCACAGATTCAAGCATGAGCTCGCGAGCCTGCTCAGGAATATCCACCCACGCGCGATAGGTTTGCGGCTCGACTATCGATTGCCAGCGAACATAGACACGTTTCGGTAGGTCCGCCCCGACTACGCCGCGGGTATTGCTGCCAACGCCCCCCAACCAGCCTTTAGCCGTTTCGGTTGCGTAACCAGGGTTTCCGTTACCAATAACCCCGCCGCCACCATGATCGGTCAGTCGCCCTTCGATGTCCTGGACGACGCTGGACTCGACCCAGCCGGTCATGTAATTAGGCCCAAAGAGCTCGAGGCTCCACCACCTGGCTGTGGGATCTGCAGAAGAAAGCCATGTGCCCTGGCAAGCGCATAGAAGTAGCGCACCCAGCATGACAGCCAAGCTTTGTACAAAAGTAAGGTAAAGCTGGCGATGGTGCGTCGCGACGAATTGATTACCAACTTCCGTATGGGACGCCAAACTTTTCAACATATCGTTTCGATGCAGCAGGTTGGGGATAGTAATGCCCGTCTGACTTACCGAGGTGCGGGCCTCGTGGCTCTATCTCGGCTATCTTGCGGGCAACCATTAGCGCGTCGTGGCATTGGTCACGGACCCAGGCCTGTACAATCCCCCCTGGTGCCAGACCCAAGTAGAGCGTGGCCATGAACCGAGCTGGGTGTTCAGGCGTTTCTGCACAGCGACGATGGGTAGAGTCGTACATGATCTGTCGGGCATCTTCGGGGATGTTTATCCAGGCGCGATAAGTCTGCGGCTCCACCACGGATTGCCAACGAACGAAGATGCGTTTTGGAAGGTCGGCTCCGGTGACCGCACGATTTGTGCCTCCTAGCCCCTCTGGCCAGCCGCGAGCACTTTCAATCTCGAACCCCTGGCCTCCGCTGCCTATTACTCCGCCACTCCCGTGATTGATAATGCGGCCTTTAATGTCCTCCACTTCACTGGCCTCGACCCATCCCGTCATATAGGTCGGCCCAACGAATTCAAGACTCCACCACTGGTCCTTCGGGTCGCTCTCGGCTGACAACGGATCCGCAGACTGACAACCACCTAGAAGCAAGACACTGAGTAGTGCGATATAGGCCTTCATTAAAATAGAGTCCAATCTGGCGCATGAGGGTGTTGTACGCGGATCCCGTCAGGACAGGGAGCGTTGAGATAAATCAGCTTGAAATCGCTTGGGTTTTGTTTTCCAAGCGGATTGTTCCAGTTCGCGGAAATGTGGATGTAGCGTGTCTTGAGCATCGACTCTTCGCCAGGGGTGGTTGTGTAATCGCCCGATGTAAATCGCTGACACAACGGTTCTAGCTCTGGCGGTATCGCAAAAGCTGGGTCCTGCCTGTCAATCTCAAAGAACCGAACACCCTTCCGTTTCGCCAGCTCATACATAACGCGCAGGTATATGCGGGACAGGGCTCCGCTCACGCGACGCTTAACTTGCAGACCGGCGTAAACTCGCTGCTGCCGTGGAGCCAGGCGATCCCTCACCTCCACAGGAAGCAGGTGCGATTTAGGCACAGCGATCTCCAGCATAGTCGAGGGCCAGCCTAGCGCGACTAAGCGCTCCCTGGCTCGCTCGGCGTCTCGGTAGATAGACGTGGTTTTTACATCAACGCCAACAGTGACTGTCAGCGCCTGCATTGGGCTAACAAGCACGCGTTCTTCAGCATCGATCGGGTAGCCACCACCGATGTCGGAGTGGGCACCTGGTAGGGTTATTTCAAGGTGGTCTGGCTTCACACGGCTCAGCGGAAAATTCGCGCGAATCTCGTCGCGAGCTGCCAGTTGGACCACATCGGTGAAGTATTTGCGGGGCAAGTGCAGCTTTACTCCAGGCGAGATGGAGCTGCTGACATTCCCCAGATTTGCAAGTCCCGCAACGGCTGCGACGGTATCGAAGAGGCCAATAAAGCCGATATTGATGTCGCGTGAGTATTGATCGTTGAATGCTGGACAGAACGCCTTGGCATTCTCCGAGAAAGCTGCACCTAGCGGGCCTCGTTGGCTACAGACCACCTCATTCGCGAAATGCCGCGCAGCAGCGGCGCCCCGGCTGAACCCGAAGACGTCGAAGGTCAACGAACTTATTTCTGTATTTGGAAAGTCTCTGGAGATTTCCTTGATGAGGCTGTTAATTCGCCGAAACGCTAGCTCGACTCGCCCGGTAATTCCGGTAGCACCCCGGCCCGCGCCTTTTCCAGTACGAGTATCTTCTTCGCCGGGAGTGGTACCGATGCCATCTACGTACAATGCACGGGAAAGCAGGTTGTTCTCGCCTTCGCCCACGGGGCTCGCGGTAGTCCAATAAAGCTCACTGAGCTTCTTGATATTCGTTACATCATTCCCATAGCTGCTATCCGGATCGGCCATATACGGCTTGCAGCTGGCATCCAGATCTTCCGGCTGAATCGGGTGTTGCGCACCGCAGGCCAGGCCGAGGGCGGTGTTGGTGGCGTTGTTGCCGGTGCCGTCGAAGAAGACGCCGATGCGCAGGGTCAGTTTGGTTTTCTCGGCGGGTTTAGCCGGTTCCCTGGCGTGGCGTTCGTATTCGGCCCAGCGCTCGGCGTGGATGTCGGTTGGTTTGACCTCTTTGAGTTCGGCTTCCCGTTTGGCTCGGGGAATATTGGGGACGTAGCCACTCATCTTTTCTACCTGTCCTTGGTTGAAATGCTGCTGCGCTCTTGCGACACGCATCCGACGCCGCCGGCCTGCTTCCATGTCGGCAGCGGCGTGGTCGGTAGTAAGACGAATGGCGGCGGACGTGACAAGCAGGCCGTTCACAAAGTAGGCGATCAGCGTCGTCGTTCCGGATGGAAACCGTCAATCTGAGCTGGCGGAGGTGCAGAATGCGGCCTACGCCTGCTCTGCCATCCAGCCATGCACTTGATCGAGCAGCCAGTCGCGAAAAGCATTCATGGCCGCCGACTCCACCCGCCGCTCGGGGATCATCAGGTGGTAGGCCTGATCCTCGCGGCGGTACGAATGCGGGTGCGCGATTACCAGACGGCCTTCCGCCAGTTCGCGCTGAATCAGAAACGGCGGGATCAGCGCGACGCCCATCTGGTGTTCAGCGGCCTGGGCCAGCATGGAGAACAGCTCCAGACGCGGTCCGGTCATGTCCCGCGCAACCTTCAGCCCCAGCGAGTCGAACCACTGACGCCAGGCATAGGGGCGGGTGGTCTGCTGCAGCAGCGGCATTTCGGCAATGGTCGCGGCGTTGAGCTGGTCGGCCCCGCCGAGCAAGGCGGGGCTGCACACCGGGAGTGAATGTTCCGGCATCAGCCGATGCGCCACGGTGCCGGACCAGTCGCCATTTCCAAAGTAGATGGCCGCATCGAATTCGGTATCGGCGAAAAGGAACGGGCGGGTGCGGTTGGTCAGGTTGACGGTGATCTCCGGATGCAGCGTCTGGAACTGCCGCAGTCGTGGCAACAACCACTGGGTGCCAAAGGTTGGCACCAGCGCCAGCTCGATGGTTTGCGCGCCTTGCTGACCCATGACCGACAGGGTGTCGCGCTCCACCGCATCGAGCTGGGCGGCGATGCGGCGCGCATAGGACTGGCCGGCCTCGGTCAGCTTCACCCCGCGCCGCGATCGGCGAAACAGCTCCAGCCCCAGGAATTCTTCCAGCCCACCGATCTGCCGGCAGATCGCGCTCTGGGTCAGTGCCAGCTCCTCGGCCGCTCGGGTAAAGCTCTCATGGCGGGCCGCCGCCTCGAAGGCAACCAGCGCGGCGGTGCTGGGGATCTTGCGGCGCATTATGCAACTGCCTCACTAGTAACCTTGTATTCAGGCGGATAAGCATACGCTGGAGTGAGTAAAGCGCACAGATTGTTGCGAAATACTCGTTTGCTGCCTGCCGCTGGAGCTTCTAGGATCAATCCATCAATGCTGTGCCGGGCCCGTGCCCGGTTCACCGTCTACGACAAGAGGACCACCCATGGCCGGCAAAGCAAGCTTCAACTGGATCGACCCGCTGCTGTTCGATCAGCAGCTCACCGATGAAGAGCGCATGGTGCGCGACAGCGCACAGCAGTTCGCGGACGACAAGCTGGCACCGCGTGTGCTCGAAGCCTTCCGACACGAGCGCACCGACGCAGCGATCTTCCGCGAGATGGGCGATACGGGTCTGCTTGGTGCGACCATTCCCGAAGCCTACGGCGGCAGCGGCCTGAACTACGTGTGCTACGGCCTGATCGCCCGCGAAGTCGAGCGCATCGATTCCGGCTACCGCTCGATGATGAGTGTGCAGTCCTCGCTGGTGATGGTGCCGATCAACGAGTTCGGCAATGAAGAAACCAAGCAGAAGTACCTGCCCAAACTGGCGACCGGTGAATACATCGGCTGCTTCGGCCTGACCGAACCGAACCACGGCTCTGACCCGGGCTCGATGGTTACCCGCGCGAAGAAGGTCGACGGCGGCTATCGCCTGTCCGGCGCCAAGATGTGGATCACCAACAGCCCGATCGCCGATGTGTTCGTGGTCTGGGCCAAGGATGACGAGGGCGCCATCCGCGGCTTCGTGCTGGAGAAAGGCTGGGAAGGCCTGTCCGCACCGGCGATTCACGGTAAGGTCGGGCTGCGCGCCTCGATCACCGGTGAGATCGTCATGGACAACGTGTTCTGTCCGGAAGAGAACGCCTTCCCCGACGTGCGCGGCCTGCGCGGCCCCTTCACCTGCCTGGATTCGGCCCGTTACGGCATCAGCTGGGGTGCCCTCGGTGCCGCCGAGTTCTGCTGGCACACCGCGCGCCAGTACACCCTGGACCGTCAGCAGTTCGGCCGTCCGCTGGCCGCTAACCAGCTGATCCAGAAGAAGCTGGCCGACATGCAGACCGAGATCACCCTGGCGCTGCAAGGCTGCCTGCGCCTCGGCCGGATGAAGGACGAGGGCACCGCGGCGGTGGAGATCACCTCGATCATGAAGCGCAACAGCTGCGGCAAGGCGCTCGACGTCGCCCGCCTGGCCCGCGACATGCTCGGTGGCAACGGCATCAGCGACGAGTTCGGTGTGGCGCGGCATCTGGTCAACCTCGAAGTGGTCAACACCTACGAAGGTACCCACGATGTGCATGCGCTGATCCTTGGTCGCGCGCAAACCGGTATCCAGGCGTTCTTCTGAGCCGTGGCCGTAGGGTGGATGACGCTCTTTTCATCCACCTTCCGCTCCGCCAATAGGCCCAACGCCGATTGGTGGATGGGTGAAGCGTCATCCACCCTACGTTGTCGACCGGTCGGGTAGGCGCGAGCAAGCTTGCTCCTGCACGAAACCCAACGCCTGAAGGCGGTAACCCGTGTTTGGGTTTGCCGCTTTAGCGCTTCGTCCATCTCAACCGCCTTACCGAGAAATAGCCATGCCTGGTGCCTTGTCTCATATCCGCGTCCTAGACCTGTCACGCGTGCTCGCCGGCCCCTGGTGTGGGCAAATCCTCGGTGACCTCGGCGCCGAGGTGATCAAGGTCGAGCGCCCGCGTACCGGCGACGACACGCGCCACTGGGGCCCGCCGTACTTGAAGGACGAGCAGGGCGAAAACACCTCGGAAGCCGCTTATTACCTGTCAGCCAACCGCAACAAGCAATCGCTGACCCTCGATTTCACCCAGCCTGAAGGCCAGCGGATCATTCGCCAGCTCGTTGAGCAATGCGACGTGGTGCTGGAGAACTTCAAGCTCGGCGGGCTGGCGGCCTACGGGCTGGATTACGAAAGCCTGAAAGCGATCAATCCGAAGCTGGTCTATTGCTCGATCACCGGTTTTGGCAGTGACGGCCCCTATGCCGCGCGTGCCGGTTACGACTTCATGATCCAGGGCCTCGGCGGCTTGATGAGCCTGACCGGCCGTGCCGAGGATGAGGAGGGCGCCGGCCCGGTCAAGGTCGGCGTGGCGCTCACCGACATCCTCACCGGCCTCTACGCCACGGTCGGGGTACTGGCCGCGCTCAACAGCCGCGAGCAGACCGGCGTGGGCCAGCATGTCGAGCTGGCGCTGCTGGACGTGCAGGTCGCCTGCCTGGCCAACCAGGCGATGAACTACCTCACCACCGGCGTCGCGCCCAAGCGCATGGGCAACGCGCATCCGAACATCGTGCCCTACCAGGATTTCCCCACCGCCGACGGCGACATCATCCTCACCATCGGCAACGACGGGCAGTTCCGCAAGTTTGCCGAAGTGGCGGGCCATCCGGAGTGGGCGGTCGACGCCCGTTTCGCCACCAATCAGGCGCGCGTCGCCCACCGCCAGGTGCTGGTGCCGCTGATCCGCCAGGTCACGGTGTTCCGCACCACGGCCGAGTGGGTCGCCCTGCTGGAACAGGCCGGGGTGCCCTGCGGGCCGATCAACGACCTGGCACAGGTGTTCGCCGATCCGCAGGTGCAGGCGCGCGGCCTGCGTCTGGACATGACCCATCCGCTGGCCGGCAGTGTGCCTCAGGTCGCCAGCCCGATCCGGCTGTCCGAGACACCGGTTGACTACCGTCGCGCGCCGCCGCTGCTGGGCGAGCACAGCGAGGCGGTATTGCAGGACGTGCTCGGCCTGAGTTTCGAAAAGATCCTCTCGCTGCGCCAGTCCGGAGTGATCTGAGCGGCCCTGCCTGAACTCTGCCGCCGCCGGCCGATCCCTATCCTGTACCCTGGGTTTTTCGGACGGACGAGCCAATCATGCAGACGCAGCGTTTTCGCTTCACCGGACAACTGACGGTTGTCCTTTTCCTGTCCTGGCTGCTTGCCGGCTGCGGCATCAACAACATCCCGCAGTATGACGAGCAGGTGAAATCGGCCTGGGCGCAGGTCGAGAACCAGTACCAGCGCCGCGCCGACCTGATCCCCAACCTGGTCGAGACGGTCAAGGGCTACGCCCGCCAGGAGCAGGACACCCTCACCGCCGTGACCGAGGCGCGCGCCAAGGCAACCTCGATTCAAATCAGCGCTGAGGATCTCGACGATCCGCAGAAAATGCAGCAGTTCCAGCAGGCGCAGAGTCAGCTGACGGGTGCCTTGAGCCGGTTGATGGCGGTGTCCGAGCGCTACCCGGACCTCAAATCCAACCAGAACTTCCTCGCCCTGCAATCGCAGCTCGAGGGCACGGAAAACCGTATCGCCGTGGCCCGTCGTGACTACATCGCGGCCGTCCAGCGCTACAACACAGAGATCCGTACCTTCCCGGGTCGCATCTGGCACACCTTGATGTACGGCGACATGCCGATCCGTGAGAGCTTCGAGGCGACGGCGGAAAATGCCGACCAGGCGCCGAAAGTGCAGTTTCAATGACCTGTCGCCTGCCGCTGATCCTCGCGCTGCTGCTCTGGGCGAGCGGCGTCGCCGCCCAGGCCATCGACCTGCCGCCCCTGACCGGGCGCGTGGTTGACCAGGCCGAGTTGCTCGACACCCAGGCCGAAGCGCGCCTGACCGGCATGCTCGCCGCGCACGAAAAAGCCAGTGGCGAGCAGGTGGTGGTGGTCACCGTGCCGAACCTGCAAGGCCGCAGCATCGAAGAGTTCGGGGTCGAGCTGGGTCGCGCCTGGGGTATCGGGCAGCAAGGGGAGGACAACGGCGCGCTGCTTATCGTCGCCCGCGATGATCGGCGCGTGCGCATCGAGGTTGGCTACGGACTCGAAGGCCGTCTGACCGATGCCCAGTCCTCGGTCATCATCAACCGCATCATCACACCGGCCTTCCGTGAGGGTGATTTCACCCGCGGTATCACCGACGGCACTGCCGCAATGATTCAGGTGCTCGGCGGCGACCCGTTGCAGGCCGCGCCCCCGGCGATGCCGATGGGCGCGCAGCAACCCGGCGGGCTCGGTATCCTCGGCTTCTTTCTGATGCTGGTGGCGATTTTCGTTATCGGCGGTGGCCGTGGCGGCCGAGGCGGCGGACGTGGCGCCGGCCGTGCCATGCTGCTCGGCGCGCTGCTCGGCGGCATGGGTCGCGGCGGCGGGGGTGGCGGATTTGGCGGGGGTGGTGGTTTCGGCGGTGGAGGAGGTGGCTTTGGCGGCGGCGGCGCGTCTGGTGGCTGGTGAGCCGGCCCGCCGGGATGTCCCGACCCGCAGCCCACGTCCGCGCCGCGACCGCGCTGGGCGTCTTTTCAACCCTTTATTCGAGATGACCCCGCCATGACCCTTCTCACCGAACCCGAGCTGCAACAGGTCGCCGAGGCGATCGAGCGCGTCGAACGCGGCACCGACGCCGAGCTGGTCACCGTGCTGGCTGCGCAGGCAGACGACTATCGCTACATTCCGCTGCTCTGGTCCAGCCTGCTGGCGCTGTTGCTACCCGGCGCGCTGCTGTTCTTCAGTGGTTGGCTGGCCGCCTGGCAATTGCTGCTGGTGCAGTGGCTGACTTTCATCGTGCTGGCGCTGGTGTTCCGAATGCCGCGCCTGACCAGCCGGCTGATCCCGCGAACGGTACGCCACTGGCGGGCCTGCAACCTGGCGCGGCGGCAGTTCATCGAGCTGAACCTGCACCACACGGCGGCGGGCACCGGCATGCTGATCTTCGTCTCCGAGGCCGAACGCTACGTGGAGATCCTGGTGGACCGCGGGATTTCCAGCCGCATCGACGATGCGGCGTGGCAATCGGTGGTTGCCCGATTCACCGAGGACGTGCGCAACGGCCAGGTGCTGGACGGCTTTCTGCGCTGCATCGACAGCTGCGGCACGCTGCTCCAGCAACACGTGCCGGCGACGCACACGCGCAACGAGCTGCCGAATCGGCTGGTCGTTCTGGATTGATTGCAGCGCCTGGAGGGCTGGGTGACAAGCGGCTGCCGCGGAGCGTGATGCGCGCGGTACGACGAGGCAGGTGGCTACCTGAGCGCAGCCACCATTATCGTCCACCGGCGCCTCATCATTTACTCAGGCTGCCGCTTCAATCCACACCAGGCGGCGCACCCCCGGGGCTGGCTGCCCGGCACCGCAGCGTCGCCATCCTGGCCTCCAGCCTCCCTTAGGCCATCCCCGGGCCATCGTCTTCGGGTTGCTCGATGGGCGCCAGGTCGAGGAAGGGAGTGTTCTCCATGGCGCTGGCCGCGACCCGATCGATGCTGCTCATGGCATGGCCAACGATCGAGCTGACGCTGGCCTCATGATGCTGCTGCGGTAGGCGCTCGATGGCGGCGAGCACGTCCTCGCCCGGCACGGTCTCCTCGGCCAGCAGGCGTTCGGCGACTTCATCCAGCGCCGGCTTGAGGCGTTGCAGGAGGGTCATGCAGTCACGGTCGAGCTGCTTGAGCAGGGCGTCCGCGGCGCGGATGGATTCGCCGGAATCAAACTCGATGTGTGCGTCACGCACCGCCTGCAGGCTGAGCAGCGAGCCGCCGGGTCCCATGCCCAGTGCGCCGACCATCGACAGGGCGATCTTCGACGCTTCCTGCAGGTCTTGGCCGGCACCGGAGGACACTTCGTGGAAGTACAGCTGCTCGGCGCCACGCCCGGCGAGGAGCATCTGGATGCGGTGGCGCAGCTCGGACTCCATGTGCAGGCGCTTGTCTTCCACTGGCGTCACCAGCGTCACGCCCAGCGCCTGACCACGCGGCAGGATGGTGACCTTTTCCACCCGGCCGACCTTCAGCGCCGCGGCTACCAACGCGTGGCCGGCCTCGTGCACGGCGATGCGCTTGCGGTCGGTCGGCGACATCGGCGTCACGCCCGAGGGTTGCTCGCCGATACGGCAGGTTTCCACGGCATCGACGAAATGCGCCATGCTCACCGACTTCGCGGCGCCGCGCGCGGCGAGCAGGGCAGCATGGTTGACGATATAGGCGATGGCCGCCGGCGTGAGGCCCACGGTGTTGCGTGCCAATTGTGCGTAGTCCAGATCCTGTTCGGCGCGGATCTTGGCGGCGTAGAGGCGGAACAGCGCCTCGCGGTCGGCCAGGCCTGGCAGCCCGACGGCGATGGAGCGGTCGAAGCGGCCCTCGCGTACCAGCGCCGGGTCCAGCGAGTTGGGAAAGTTGGTGGCGCCGAGCACCAGCACGCCGCTGGCACCGTCGAATCCGTCCATCTCGGCGAGGAACTGGTTGATGATCCGGTTGCTCTCGGCATCGCTGGAGCGCTGCTGCTCGGCCCGCTTGCCGATGCCGTCGATCTCGTCGATGAAGATGATGCACGGCGCTTGCTTGCGGGCGGTGCGGAAAAGCGCCTTGACCTTCTGGATGCCGACACCGAAGTACATCGAGGAAAAGTCGCTGCCGGTCACCTGAATGAAGCTGGCGTTGGACTCGGTCGCTAGCGCCTTGGCCAGCTGGGTCTTGCCGGTGCCGGGCTCGCCGGTCAGCAGCACGCCTTTGGGCGGCCGCGCACCCAGCGCGGTATAGGCCGCAGGGTCGCGCAGGTAAGCGGTGACATCGCTCAGCGCCTGTTTGGCTTCGCTGGCGCCGATGACGTCGCTGAAGTTGATCCCGCTGCCCTTGCGTTGAACGGCAAAGGCCCGGCTCTTGACCGCCAGGTAGGCGAGCCCGCCCAGCAGCACCAGCACGAAGGGCAGATAGGGCATCAGCGGGCGGTACCAGGGCCGCTCGCCATCGGTCTCGAACAGTGTCAGCGGGAACAGCTGGCGGTCGGTTCCGACGTACTGGTCGAGCAGCATTTGGGCGACGCGTCCGGACTGGTCCGGCACCCAGTAGTGCAGGCCATCCTGGCGGTCGATATAGACGGCGTCCTTGCCCAGCGCGGCACTGGCGATGGCACCGGTGCGCAGGTCGCCGACCAGAACCGAGAGGTCGCGACGGTTCGCCTGCCAGGGGTCGGTAGACGCCTGCAGCGCTTCGAGCATGCTGGCGGCCGCGCCAGTTGGCGGCACGGCAGGCGTCGTCGGGCGCAGCTGCCAGTAGGCGACGCAGGCACCGATCAGCAGAAGCAGGAAAACGGAGAGCACAGGGCCGCGACGGCCTTGTAGCAGACGAGGAGTCTTCATTTCACATCCAATCGGGCAGCCCGATGTTTCGACAAACAACCGCCGGGAGGCGGACCACAGTTGATCGCGGGGAGCCCCCGCGGCGCCAATCCCATGGCAAAGCACAGCTCGGACGTGTTGGATGCGATTTATATGCCGGACTGCGGATTCGGCTCGGTGAGCGCCGATAGCCGGCGAGGATACGACAAGTGCCACCATCCAAATCGTCGCGCGACGAATGGTCGGGTGGTTTGCGACGAATGACCGGTTGGTCGTCGAACTAACCGAGCGCCGTGAGATGCACGGCGTAGCGTCTGGCCAAGCAGCGGTCGAAACCGTCCGATGGCCGCCGTTGACAGCCGCAAGGGTCATTCGATGAAGGCGTCGAGATGGTGTCACGCGAAGGCCGGAACGGCGTCGCATTGTGGCCATGCCGGGAGCGCCGAAGATGGCGTTTTGCCCTTGCCCATCCTACAGTGAGCTGCGCCAGTTCGGCGGCACACTTGAATCATACGAACGCCCTGCCGGTCGCGCCGGCGCCGTCTGGCGCTGCCCACGCGGTGCGAGGGCACGGCTCGACAGGGCTTCGATGTACGAATCAGGGATCAGAAGATGTCCAATAAGAACAATAAACGCCACCGCCTATTACCGACCCTGTTGCTAGCCTTCCTGCCTTCCGCGTTTGCCGGCAGTGATGAGGTAAAGATCAACCTGCTGACCCAGAACTTCCCGCCCTTCAGCATGGCCAGCCATGGCAAGAATTTCGCGAGAGAAGATGCGATCAGCGGCATCGATGCCGAGGTCGTCGCCGAATTGTTCAAGCGGGCGGGTATCGACTACGAAATGACCCTCCGTTTCCCCTGGGGCCGCCTGCAGACGCTGGCCGAGCAGGAACCCGGGTTCGCCGTGTTCTCTCTCAGCCGTACGCCCGAGCGCGAGCCCAAGTACAAGTGGGTCGGCCCGCTGAGCGAAATCCAGATCGTGCTATTGAAAATGCCGGGCAGCCCGATCCGGCTGGGCAACCTCGACGAGGCCAGGCAATACCGCATCGGATCGAAAGACGGCAGCGTGGGCAGCCAGTACATGCTCCATCGCGGGTTCGAGCTGCAGAAGTCCCTGATCAATACCCCGGAAAAGCTCAAGGCCGGACAATTCGATTTGTGGGCAACGACCAACCCGTCCGGTGACTACGAAGCGATGCAGGCGGGCATCGGCGCCCTGGAGGTTGCGCTGACCCTGAACCGGGTCGACCTGTACCTGGCGATGAACAAGGAAACGCCCGACGACGTTGTGGAAAAGCTCCAGCGCACCCTGAACCAGATGAAGCAGGAAGGACTGCTCCAGCAGGCCACCCGGCGCTACATGAACAACTGACCTGGGTACGACGAGGCGGCCCCCCGGCGAGCCGCGTGGTTGGCTGGTCGGGGCTTTCCTGCGTGGTTCAGGCGGGCGCGTCGGGCCGCAGCAGCGTGCCGTTCCGATGAGCGGCCTGCTGGGCGTCGGGTGGGTCGCGCATTGCCGGGCAATTCGTAGTAAATAGCCTGGTTTTTCGCACCTCAGAGCACGCCCCGCCCCATGTCCACCCTGACCGAACTGGCCCAGCAGATCGCTGCCCTCTATCCGCTGCAAGACAAGACCGCCGGCAAGCGCTACCGCATCGTCAGCCAGCTCGCCGGCATGACCGAACTCGAGGAGATCAGCGGTTTGGCGCGCTATGTCGATACCTGCCAGCTCGACGATCAGGCGCTCTGGGAGCGTCGCGTCGCCGGTTAGCCGCGCGGCGCGGCCGGGTCAGGTTTGCGCCGGGGCGGGCTGGAGGAATTCGCTGCAATCGTCCAGGTCCAGCTGCTCGGGTCGCAGGTGGCGTCTGCCGTACGCCAGAGGCAATCCCGATGACACGAAGAGCGCGAAGAGGTCGGCGTCGAGGTGCCCGCGGTCGCGCAGTTGCGCGAGAATGCGCAGCGATTCGCTGAGCGGCTTGGCTTCCTTGTAGGGACGGTCGCAGGCGGTCAGGGCCTCGAAGATGTCGGCGATGGCCATGATCCGCGCCGGGATCGACAGCTGCTCGGGCCCCAGCTGGCGCGGGTAGCCGGTTCCGAGCAGGGTTTCGTGGTGGGTGCCGGCGTATTCGGGGACGCGCCGCAGGTTCTTCGGAAACGGCAGGCTCTCCAGCATGACGATGGTCTGCACGATGTGCTCGTTGACCTTGAAGCGTTCCTCGGCGGTCAGGGTGCCGCGGGCGACGCTGAGGTTGTAGAGCTCGCCGAAATCGAACTGGTGCTCCGGTACCGCCATTCTGAATCCGTACTTGGGGTCCTGTGCCTTGCTCGCCGGGCGTGCAATCCGGTGCTCCGGCTTGTCCGCCAGCAGCCGTTCGACCGCCGGCAAGGGTGCCTGGGGAAAGGTGGCCAGGCGCGCCGCCTCTTCATGCGAAAGCCCGAGGCGGTCGTCGAAGTGGCGCGTCCAGCTGCGCTCGGCAATGCGCTGCAGCCGCTCGATGCGTTCCGGCGCCATCCGCTCGCCGCCGATGTTGCAGGCGGCGACGAAAGCGAAGTCATCCTGCAGGCACGCCTGCGTCGCGGCAAAGCGGGCCTCCACGGTCTTCATGGCCTGGCCGGCGGCCAGCGCCTCTAGGCGCTCGATGCGGGCGTCGCGCAGCAGCACCTCGAAGCGCATGCGCACTTCGTGGATGCGGTTGTAGACCGTTTCGAGCTTGGTGGACTTGTCGGCGATGTGCTCTGGCGTGGTGATCTTGCCGCAGTCGTGCAGCCAGGCGCCGATACGGAACTCGCGCCACTGCTCCTCGTTGTCGAAGCGAAAGTCGGCCAGCGGGCCGTCGCGCGCGGCGCAGGCCTGTTCGGCGAGCAGCATCGCCAGTTCCGGCACGCGCGCGCAGTGCCCGCCGGTGTGTGCGCTCTTGGCGTCGATGGCGCCGGCGAGGATTTCAATCATCGCGTCGATGAGGGCCGTCTGTGATTCGATCAGGTTGTGATTTTCCAGCGCCACCGCTGCCTGGGAGGCCAGGGCTTCGACGAATCCCTGGCTCTGGCTGGAAAAAGGCCCCAAGGCGCCGGTGGCCGGATCCATGGCATTCATGAACTGGAGCACCCCGAGTACGTCACCGGCATGGCCGACCAGCGGCACGCAGAGCATCGAGACGGTGCGGTAGCCCGAGTCCGTGTCGAAGCGGCGGGTGCCGGACAGGTCGAAGCGCGTCTCGGCGTAGACGTCGTCGATGATCAGGGTTTCCTTGCGCAGCGCCACCCAGGTCGACACGTGCCGCTCGTTGGGTGCGCCGGTGTCCGGGTCATGCAGCGGCAGTTCGGCGGCTGGCAGCGAATCGGCCTTGGAGCGCAGGGCGAAGCGCAGGCTGTCGTGGTCGGTCATCAGGTAGAGGGTCGCGGCATCGGCCTGGCAGATGCGCTTGCCCTGCAGCAGGATGTGCTCCAGCAGCCGGTGCTTGTCGCGCTGGGAGGAGAGCAGCATGCCGTTTTCGACCAGGCTGGCGAGCTTTTCCTGGGCCTCGCTCAGTGCGCGGTTCTGGGCGTGCAGCGACCGGCGCATCGCGTCGTGCTGGCGGTGCAGGTCGTCCAGTTCGCGAATCAGCGAACCCGGGCCGCTGCGCGGGCTGAAGTCGAGCCGGCGCAGGCGCTGGATGTCTTCAGCCAAGGTGCTGAGCGAGCGGCGGATGCTGCCCAGGCACGCCAACAGCAGCGGCAGGACGACGAGCATGAGCACCAGTTCGACGATCAGCACGCGGTGCAAATCGAACCACGCCAGGCCGGCGAGCGTCAGAACCGGAACGGTCGGAAGCAGGATGAAGACGGCGACGAGGGCCGTGGCCCAGGTCTCATACCCGAGCTTGTGTTTGCTGGAGGTCATACTGCATCCTGCCTCGATCACTTTGACGGTTTTGCCCGGCTAGATCGCGCGCTCCGCCCGGGAGCGGCGTCGCAGGCTTGCAGGCGATTGGCCAGCCATGGAGACTACCTTGAACAGCATCCGTAGACGCGACACCGCAGGGCAATTTGCCCGGACTGTGCTAGTGCTTGGCCTGTTGGCCGCCTGCGGCTCGGCCGCTGCACAGGACCTCAGCGAGCCGGTCGGCTACATCATGAAGGTGCAAGGCGAGGCGACCCTGACCAGCCGCGGGCAGACCATCGAGGCGCGGGTCGGGCAGGCGGTGATCCGCGGCGCGACCTTGCGCACTGGGACGGACGGCGCCATGGGCGTCACGCTCAGTGACAACACGGTGATGTCGTTCGGCCCCGACAGCGAGTTCACCCTCGACGAATACGCCTTCGAGCCGGCCCAGGAGGATCTGCGCCTGAGCGCGCGGATCACCCGCGGCACGCTGAATTTCATCTCAGGCGTGATCGCCAAGCTCAAGCCGGAGGCGGTGGAGCTGAAGACCCCGACCGGAACCATCGGCGTGCGCGGCACGCATTTCCTGGTCAAGGTCCGCGCATGAAAGCGAGGCTGTACCCCGGGTTGGTGCTGCTGGCCCTTGTCGCGCTGATAAGCGGCTGTGCGACAGGCGACTACGTGGTGTTGCTGGAGAGCCCCGACGGCACTACCGGTGCGGTGGTGATCGAGGACGCCCGGGGCGAGACTCGCCTCGACCGCTCGCACCAGGGCGTCGTGATCGGCGCCCGTGGGTTGGGAGCGGGGCCCTTCGAGGTAGGCGAGCAGCGCCTGGCGCGGGATTTCGCTGCCGCGCTCGCCGCTCAGCCAGCGTTGCCGCAACGCTTCCAGTTGTACTTCAGGATTGGCAGCGCCGAGCTGACCGAAGCGTCGCAGCAGGCCATCGAGGAAGTTTTCGCCGCCATCCGCCAGCGCGGCCCCTCGGCGGTTTCGGTCATCGGCCATACCGACACGCTCAGCGGGCCGGGCTGGAACGAGCAGCTCGGGCTGATCCGTGCGCAGGCCGTGGCGGACATGCTGCGTCAGCGCCACATCGAGGTGATCGACTTGCGGGTGTCGTCGCACGGCGAGCGTAACCTGCTGATCAAGACGCCGGACGGCGTCTCCGAGCCTCGCAACCGAAGGGTCGAGGTCAGCGTACGCTGAGGCGGCTTATTTTTCGCTCATCACGATGTGCTCGCCATGCTGGCCGTCGCGCAGGCGCCGCAGCTGAAAGGCGACCAGTCCGTCGTCCGGGCGCCGGGCCTGCAGCGCCTCGAACGCGGCGAGTGCCTGTTCAGGCGTCGCCAGCAGCGCGAACGCCGCTGCATAGTCATCGTCCCCCGTTTCCTCGCAGGGCTCGTAGAGCCGGATCGCCTGCGTCTTGCCCTTGAGCTGCACCTCACCCACCGGCCGCATGGGCCACTCAGGATGCGCGGCGCGGATCGCCTCGGATACGCACAGCTCGGTGCCCAGGTAGCGGTTCAGGCTTTCCAGCCGCGCGGCGACGTTGACGGGATCGCCAAGGGCGCGGTAGTCGAACAGGGTGGCGCCGCCGAAGTTGCCGACCACCACCTCGCCACTGTGCACGCCGATGCGGGTTCGGCCGAAGTCGATCCCGTCGGCCCGCTGTGCGGCGCCGTGCGCCTGGCTGAATGTGCGGATCTCCCGGGCGCAGGCCAGGGCGCGGCGCTGGTGGTCGGGCTGCACCAGCGGGGCGGAAAACAGGATGGCCAGGCCATCGCCCATGATGCGTTCGAGGGTCCCTTCGTGGCGGAACGCGATCTGGATGATGCCCTCAAGGTAGCTGTTGAGCAGGCTCACCACGCGCTCGGGAGGCTGCCCTTCCATGAGCCGGGTGGACTCGGCGAGGTCGGTGAAGACGAAACTGCAGCAGCGGCGTTCGCCGCCCAGGCGCAACTGCTCCGGATGGCGCATCAGGTAGCTCACCAGATTGGGCGAGATGTAGCGCGAAAAGGCCTCGCGCACCCAGCGCTGCTGACGTTCGCTGGCGCGGTGGCGGGCGATGCTGGCGCCAAGGTAGGCCAGCAGCAGGCCGAGCGACGGGGTGAGCGCGTCGAGCAACAGGCCATGCCGCGAATAGGCCCACCACGCACCCAGATTGAGCACGCCGAGCAGCGCCGCGCAGGCGAGCGCACCGCTCAGCGCGCCGGTGCCCAGGGTCACTCCACACAGCGCCAGCGTGGCGAGCAGGAGGATCAGCGCCTCGCTGGCGTTGGCCCAGTAGGGGCGTTGCAAGGCGGTCCCGAACAGGGCCTGTTCGACGGCCTGGGCATGCACTTGGACCCCGGGAATCATGCCGCCCAACGGACTGAAACGCAGGTCTTGGAGCCCCTGGGCCGAGCTGCCAACGAGGACGATCGCACCCTGCAGACGTGCGTCTGGTCGACCCTCGAACAGCTGCCAGGCGGGAATGCGCTGGCGATCCATGTCGCCGCGGTAGTGCACCCAGAGCTCGCCCTGATCGCTGGTTGGCAGCCGTACCCGGCCGATCCCGACCTGGCGCACAGCGCCGTTCGCATCGACATCGAGGCGATACAGACCCTGCTTCAAGTAGACCCTTAGGGTTTCGGCGACCAGCGAGGGCAGCAAGCGGTCGCCAATGCGGATCATCAGCGGCACGCGCCGCACCACGCCGTCGCTGTCGGGCTGGAAAGTCATCGCGCCGCTGCCTCGGGCTGCGGCGTCCAGAACGGCCAGCGGCGTTGCGGTGGCGGTATAGGCGGGGACGGCAGGTGTTCCGGCTGTAGCGGCCAGGCGTATGCCGAAGCGGCTGCGTGGCAGTCGCGTGCCCGTCGTGCGGGTCGCGGCGAAGCCCAGTATGCTGGGTTGCGCTGCCAGCGCGGAGGCGAACAGCCGGTCGTGATCGGGCAGGCGCGCCAGGTGTTCGGCCAGCGCGTCCGGTACCTGGGCCAGCAGTTGCGTGGGCGAGCTGCGGTCCGGTTCGGCGAACAGCACGTCGAAGGCGACCACCGCGGTGCCGGCGTGGTGCAACTGCTGCAGCAGGCGTGCCAGCAAATCCCGAGGCCAGGGCCACTGGCCGATACGCGCCAGGCTGTCTTCGTCGATGTCCAGCACGAACACACGGGGCTCATCCGGGGCGGCTCGTGGCTGCCAGCGCTGGTACTGGTCGAACAGGCTGTTGCGCAGCGTCTGCACCAGCACCGGCTCGGTCAGGTAGAGCAGGCATGCCGCGAGCACGCCGATTCCGGCCAGTGCCAGGCGCGGTACCAGCCGGCCGAATCGGTTCATGCGCGGCGCTTCCTGCGGTCGGCCGAGGGGCCGGCTGGGCTAGTGGTGGCTCACTCGAGCACTAGGATCGCGTCCATCTCGACCTGGGCCGCCTTTGGCAGCGCGGCGATGCCGATGGCGGCACGGGCCGGGTAGGGCTGCTGGAAGTAGCGGCTCATCACCTCGTTGACGGTGGCGAAATTGCCCAGGTCGGTGAGGAAGATGTTCAGCTTGACCACATCCTTCAGCGAGCCACCGGCCGCTTCGGCCACCGCCTTAAGGTTTTCGAAGACCTGCACGGTTTGCGCTTCGAAGCCGTCCAACAGCTCCATGGTCGAGGGGTCGAGCGGAATCTGGCCGGACAGGTAGACGGTATTGCCTGCCTTGATCGCCTGGGAATAGGTGCCGATGGCGGCGGGGGCTTTATCGGTGTTGATGACGGTGCGGGGCATGAATAACTCCTCTGCGAGCGATTGAAGCGGCAAGCCTGAAGCCAGCCGTGACGTCGGGATGCTAGACGAACCCGAGCGGCCGTGACCACACTTTCCGGCGCCCCGTGCTGGCTATGCCTTCATCCGGGTAATGCGCATTACGCCCTTGATCGCCCGCAATTTCTTGATCACGCGGGCCAGGTGCACGCGGTCATGCACGCTGACCACCAGCTGGACGACGCTGATGCGGCCGTCGCGCTCGTCCATGCCGATCTTCTCGATGTTGCCGTCGGCGGCGTTGACGCTGCCGGCCAGCAAGGCGATGAGTCCGCGCTGGTGCTCAAGCTCGACGCGCAGCTCGACATTGAATTCTCCGGTGACGTCCTTCGACCAGGACAGCTGGATGCACTTGTCCGGGTTGTGTCGCACGTCGGCGATGTTCCGGCAGGTTTCCAGGTGGACGACCATGCCCTTGCCGGCGGACAGGTGGCCGACGATGGGATCCCCGGGAATCGGCGTGCAGCACTTGGCGTAGTTGAGCACCAGGCCTTCGGTGCCGCGAATCGCCAGCGGCCCTTCTGCGCTGGGCGCCTGCTCACCTTCGCTGGCCACCAGACGGCGGGCGATGACGTAGGCCATGCGGTTGCCAAGCCCGATGTCCTCGAGCAGGTCCTCGACGACCTCCATGTGATACTCGGCGAGCACCGCGCGGATGCGTTCCTGGGAAATGCCCTCCAGGCTCGTATCGAAGCCGGTCAGCGCCTTGTTCAGCAGGCGCTCGCCGAGGTTGATCGACTCCGAGCGGCGCTGCAGCTTCAGGGCGTGGCGGATGTGCGTGCGCGCCTTGCCGGTGACGACGAAATTCAACCAGGCCGGGTTCGGACGCGCGCCGGGTGCCGTAACGATTTCCACGGTGCAGCCGCTTTCCAGCGCCTGGGACAACGGCGCCAGACGGCGATTGACGCGGCAGGCGATACAGGTGTTGCCGACGTCGGTGTGCACCGCATAGGCGAAGTCGACAGCGGTCGAACCTTTGGGTAGCTCCATGATGCTGCCTTTGGGTGTGAACACGTAGACTTCATCAGGAAACAGGTCGATCTTGACGCTTTCGATGAACTCCAGCGAGTTGCCGGCACGCTCTTGCAGCTCCAGCACCCCCTTGACCCACTGGCGCGCACGCGCGTGCGTGCCCTTGGGGGCTTCCTCGCCGTTGGACTTGTACAGCCAGTGGGCGGCGATACCGTTGTTGGCCATCTCCTCCATCTCGCGCGTGCGGATCTGGATTTCGATGGGCACGCCGTGCATGCCGAACAGGGTGGTGTGCAGCGACTGGTAGCCGTTGGCCTTGGGAATCGCGATGTAATCCTTGAAGCGGCCGGGCAAGGGCTTGTAGAGGCTGTGCACGGCGCCCAGCACGCGGTAGCAGGTGTCTACCTTGTCCACTACGATGCGGAAGGCGTAGACGTCCATTATTTCGTTGAACGCCTTGCGCTTGCCGCGCATCTTTTTGTAGATGCTGTACAGGTGTTTTTCGCGGCCCACCACTTCGCCTTCCAGGCCTTCGCGGGCCAGGCAATGGGTCAGCGATTGCTCGATCTTCTCGACGATTTCGTTGCGGTTGCCGCGGGCGCGGCGAACGGCGGCGCGGATACGCTCCGAACGCATCGGATGCATGGCCTTGAAGCCCAGGTCCTCGAACTCCACGCGCATGGCGTGCATGCCCAGCCGGTTGGCGATGGGCGCGTAGATTTCCAGAGTTTCCTTGGCGATGCGGCGACGTTTCTCGCCGGCAAGCACTTCGAGGGTGCGCATGTTGTGCAGGCGGTCGGCGAGCTTGACCAGAATCACGCGGATGTCACGTGCCATGGCCATGGCCATCTTCTGGAAGTTTTCGGCCTGGGCCTCGGCCTTGGTCTCGAACTTCATCTGGGTCAGCTTGCTGACGCCGTCCACCAGTTCGGCAACGGTTTCGCCGAACTGCGCGGTGAGCGCCTCCTTGGCGATGCCAGTATCCTCGATGACGTCGTGCAGCATCGCGGCCATCAGGCTCTGATGGTCCATGTGCATGTCGGCGAGGATGTTGGCTACCGCGAGGGGGTGGGTGACGTAGGCTTCACCGCTGCGCCGACGCTGCCCATCGTGGGCCTGCTCGGCGTAAAAATAGGCACGGCGGACCAGGTTGACCTGGTCGTCGCCGAGATAGGTCGACAGGCGATCAGCGAGAGCGTCTATGGCTGGCAAGGAATTGCTCCTCGCCGGCGCTGCACTGGGACTGCGGTTCGACTTCGACCTGGCATTGAATCAGAGGGCCTCGTTGGGCTCTTCCTCGTACTGAACGAACAGCGGCTCGTCATCGACGATGTCATCCTGAGCGATGACGTCATAGTCCACCAGGCCAGAGGCGATTTCACGCAGGGCCACGACGGTCGGCTTGTCATTTTCCCAGGCGACCTTGGGCTCTTTGCCACCGGTGGCCAGTTGGCGCGAACGCTTGGTCGCGAGCATGACCAGCTCGAAGCGGTTATCTACGTTGTCCAGGCAGTCTTCGACGGTAACGCGGGCCATGGTGTTCCTCATCAATAGCGGTAAAGCATGCCCGAATGGGCGAGCGGACGGGATAGTCTAAAAAATCACCAGCCAATAGGGAAGCGGTAAAACTCGGGCCGGGGGATGGCAGCTGCCTGCTGCGGCCCGACGCCTGGCCTGCGGACGGGCGTCGGTCAGGCAAGCAATTGCTTGAATAGGCCTGCGAAGCGCTGCTGCTGCGCCGCCTGGCGCAGGCGGTTGGCGCGAAAAATGGCCTGCAGGTCGACCAAGGCGTGGGAAAAATCGTCGTTGATGACCAGGTAGTCGTACTCGACGTAATGGGTCATTTCGCTCACGGCCTCGCGCATGCGGACGTCGATCACCTCGTCGCTGTCCTGGCCGCGGTTGGTCAAGCGCTGGCGCAGGGCTTCCTGGGACGGCGGCAGGATGAAGATCGACTGCGCTTGCGGCATCAGCCGGCGCACCTGTTGCGCGCCCTGCCAGTCGATCTCCAGGATCAGGTCGTAGCCGTCCTCGAGGGTCTGTTCGACCCAGCGCTGCGACGTGCCGTACAGGTTGCCGAACACCTCGGCATGCTCGAGGAATTCGCCTTGCTCCAGGCGTTCCAGAAAGGCGTCGCGGCTGACGAAGTGGTAGTTGACGCCGTCGACCTCGCCCGGGCGCATTGGGCGTGTGGTATGGGATACCGAGACCCGGACCAGCGGCTGCGCATCCAGCAGCGCCTTGACCAGGCTGGTCTTGCCGGCCCCGGAGGGCGCGGAAACGATGTAGAGCGTACCGGTGGAGGCTGACATGGGCGTGGACCTGTAGCGGATGGAGGAGGCGGGGCACTGGTGCCGCGAGGGCGGCTGATCACTCGATGTTCTGCACCTGTTCGCGCATCTGCTCGATGAGCACCTTGAGGGAGACCGCGGCCTGGGTGCTGCGCGTGTCGATCGCCTTCGATCCGAGGGTGTTGGCCTCGCGATTGAGTTCCTGCATGAGAAAGTCCAGGCGGCGGCCAGCGGCGCCTCCTGCCTTCAGCACGCGCCGCACTTCGCCGACGTGGGTCGTCAAACGGTCAAGTTCTTCGGCCACGTCGCTCTTCTGGGCGAGCAGTACCATTTCCTGCTCCAGGCGCTGGGGGTCAAGATCGGCCCGCATTTCCGCGCACCGGTCGAGCAGCTTCTGGCGCTGCGCCGCGAGCATTTGCGGAACCTGGGTGCGTAGCGTTGCGGTTTGCTCGGTGATGGCGTCCAAACGTTCGTTGATCAGGCGGGCCAGGTCCTGGCCTTCGCGCTGGCGGCCAGCCTTCAGCTCCTCGAGCGCCTGGTTGAACAGTTCCAGGGCGGCGCGGCCGAGCGCCTGCGGGTCTGCGCTGTCGGCCACCAGTACACCCGGCCAGGCAAGCACTTCCAGTGGATTGAGCGGAGCGGGCTGGCGGATCAGCGCGGCGACGGTTTCGGCGGCATCGACCAACTGGCGCGCGCGATCACTGTCAACCTGGAGCGGACGCCCGGTCGTCGCCTCGGCGAAGCGCAGAGTGCATTCGACCTTGCCGCGTGAGAGCCCCTTGCGTAGGGCGTCGCGGACGGCGGCTTCGAGGTCGCGGAACGCTTCGGGCAGGCGCAGGTGCGGTTCCAGGTAACGATGGTTCACCGAGCGGATTTCCCAGCTGAGGGTGCCGTGATCGCTGGCCTGTTCGGTCCGGGCGAAGGCGGTCATGCTGTGGATCATTGGGAAACCTCTCGGGTCGGGCGAAAGGCGGAAGATTGTAAAGGAAAATGGCGGGCGTGGCGCCTGCGTTGGGCGAGTGGCAGCGTCGGGCCTGGCGGGTAAATGCCCGGACGGTTGCCCATAACCGGCGGGTGCGGCCGTATAATGGCGCCCAATCAATCGCCAACAAGCAGGAAGTACCCATGAAGCGTCCCAGTGGCCGCGCCGCCGATCAGCTGCGTCCGATCCGCATCACCCGCCACTACACCAAGCACGCCGAAGGGTCGGTGCTGGTGGAGTTCGGTGATACCAAGGTGATCTGCACTGCCAGTATCGAGAACGGCGTTCCACGCTTTCTCAAGGGGCAGGGGCAGGGTTGGCTGACCGCCGAGTACGGCATGCTGCCGCGCGCCACGGGCGAGCGCAACCAGCGCGAAGCCAGTCGGGGCAAGCAGGGTGGCCGAACCCTGGAGATCCAGCGGCTCATCGGGCGTTCGCTGCGGGCCGCGCTGGATATGAGCAAGCTGGGCGAAAACACCATCTACATCGACTGCGATGTGATCCAGGCCGACGGCGGCACCCGCACGGCATCCATCACCGGCTCGATGGTGGCGCTGGTGGATGCGCTCAAGCTGCTCAAGAAGCGTGGCGGCCTCAAGGGTGGCGATCCGCTCAAGCAGATGGTCGGCGCGGTATCGGTGGGGATCTTCCAGGGTAAGCCGGTGCTGGATCTGGATTACCTCGAGGACTCCGCCGCCGAGACCGATCTCAACGTGGTGATGACCGACGCGGGCGGCTTCATCGAGATCCAGGGTACTGCCGAAGGTGCGCCCTTCCAGCCGGACGAGTTGAGCGCCATGCTGGCGCTGGCTCAGGCCGGCATGCAGGAGCTGTTCGCCTTGCAGCTCGCCGTGCTGGCTGACTGACCCAATCGCAGGAGAACGCCATGACTGATCAACAGCTGGTTCCGCATCCCTCCGCACAGGCGCGGCAATGGGCCATGTTCTGTCATTACTCGGCGTTCTTCTGGTTTCTGGTGCCAATGATCGGCAACGTACTGGGGCCGTTGATCGTCTGGCAGCTGAAGAAAGATATGGATCCTTTCGTCGACGAGCAGGGCAAGGAAGCGCTGAATTTCCAGATCACCTTCAGCATTCTGCTGATGATCTGCGGCGTGTTGGCCTGGATTCTGATCGGCTTTCCGTTGATGGCGCTGATCAGCGTAGTGGCGCTGGTGTTGGTGGTGATCGCCGGGATTCGTGCCAACGAGGGCAAGCCCTATCGTTATCCGTTCTGTTGGCGCATCGTCAAATAGCCGGTGGCGAGTGCCGAGGCGGCGCCAAGATGATGATCGATGTGCTGTCGGCGCGATTCGCTTGCGGCGCGCTGCTCAGATGCTGAGCGTCCAGTCGTAGTCGACCACCAGCGGGGCGTGTTGAGAGAAGCGCGGTTGGCGCGGCAGGCGCGCGTTGCGAACGAAGCGGCGCATGCCCGAGGTCAGGATCTGGTAGTCGAAGCGCCAGCCCAGGTTAAGCATTTGCGCCTGTTCGGTGTCGGGCCACCAGCTGTACAGATCGCCTTCGCGGGTCACCTCACGCAGGGCGTCGATGTAGCCCATGTTGCCGAAGATCTCGTCCAGCCAGGCGCGCTCCGGGGCGAGGAAGCCGGTGGACTGCTGGCAGTCGCGCCAGTTCTTCACGTCGAGTTTCTGGTGCGCCACGAACAGCGATCCGCAGTAAATATACTCGCGACGCTTGCGGCGCTGCTTGTCGAGGTAATGCGCGAAATCGTCCATGAACTTGAATTTCTGGTTCAGCTCTTCGTCGCCGCCGCGCCCGGTGGGCAACAACAGGCTGGCGATACTGACCTTGTCGAAATCGGCCTGCAGGTAGCGACCGTAACGGTCGGCCGTCTCGAAGCCTAGGCCCATGATGACGGCTTTGGGCTGCAGCCGCGAATACAGCGCGACGCCGCCTTGCTCCGGGATTTCACCGTCGACGGTATAGAGAAAATAGCCGTCGAGCTGGTAGGCCGGATCGTCGAGTTCTACAACGGAGGCGCGGGTATCCTGCAGGCAGATGACATCGGCATTCTGCGCCTGCAGCCAGCTGAGCAAGCCCCGCTGTGCCGCCGCTTGAATGCCATTCACGTTGACGCTGATGATCCGCATAAATGGCCCCTAAAAACACGTGCGTGTATGATAACCCAAGCTCTTCGCAATTAGCTAAGTCAGTGTCTTCCGGGAATATTCTTCATGCAGGCGTACCAGCGCGAGTTCATTCGCTTCGCCATCGAACGCGGGGTTCTGCGCTTCGGTGAGTTCACCCTGAAATCCGGGCGCTCCAGCCCCTATTTCTTCAACGCCGGCCTGTTCAACACCGGCTCGGCGCTGGCGCAGCTGGGGCGCTTCTATGCGGCCGCGGTGGTCGACAGCGGCATCGACTTCGATGTGCTGTTCGGGCCGGCCTACAAGGGTATTCCGCTGGCGGCCGCAACGGCGGTGGCGCTGGCCGAGCATCATGGGCGCGACCTGCCCTGGTGCTTCAACCGCAAGGAAGCCAAGGACCACGGCGAGGGCGGCACGCTGGTCGGCGCGCCGCTCAATGGCCGCGTGCTCATCGTCGACGACGTCATTACCGCGGGAACGGCGATTCGCGAAGTCATGCAGATCATCGAGGCCCAGGGCGCCCGCGCGGCTGGCGTGCTGATTGCGCTGAACCGGCAGGAGCGCGGGCAGGGCGAGCTGTCGGCCATCCAGGAGGTCGAACGCGACTACGCCATGCCGGTAGTCAGCATCGTCTCGCTGGAGCAGGTCTTGGACTTCCTGGCGGCCGACGCCGAATTACGGCAGCACCTGCCGGCGGTCGAGGCCTATCGCGACCAGTACGGCATCTGAGTATTGCTGTTCGAGGCGGCCCGCCAGGCGCCGGAAACCCCGGATGGCGGTAGTCTTGTGTCAGCATCTGACGATTTGCGGCGCCCGGAGGGGCGTCGCGTCTCATTAGCCTGCCGATACGGTGGCGACAGCGGACGGCCGTTAGCGGCCTACTGCGCTGATCACATCGCTGCAGCGCTGCCTGGTGTGCTTATTGCTGCGCATCACTGGCCGGTTTGTATAAGCTCGGCGCGTCGAGACGACGATCAGCGGTTGGATGGGCGATGCCGGGCACGCCGAAAACGGAAGAGGCTGGAGTATGCGAATCGGAACAGGTGTGCTGCTGGGAAGCTTGCTGTGTGCGGCAACGGCGCAGGCGGAGCTGTATCGCTATGTCGATGACGGTGGCGTCGTGGTGCTCAACCGGCAGGGGGTTCCGCCGCAATACATCGGCAAGGGCTATGAGGTGCTCAACGACCAGGGCCGCGTGACCCAGGTGATTCCCCCAGCGCCCACCGCCGAGGAGCGTCAGCGCCTGCTGGAGGCCAAGGCCCGGGCCGGTTCGGACGCGCAGCTGCTGCGGTTGTACGCCAGCGTCGAGGACGTCGAACGGGCCGAGACCCGGAAGCTGGCGGAGCTCGACAGCGTGATCGGGATTACCCACGGCAATCTGCAATCCCTGCATGCCCAGCAGGCCAACCTGCAGAGCCAGGCGGCGGCGCATGAGCGCGCCGGGCGGGAAGTGCCCAAGCAGTTGTTGACGCAGATCGATAACCTGAACAAGGAACAGGCCAGCCTGCGGCGCGACCTGGATCGCTACCGGCTGGCCCGGCAGCAGGCCAAGGTCAGTTTCGCCCGGGAGCGCCAGCGCCTCGGCGAGCTGCTCGGCAAGACGGAGTAGACTGCGAGCTGGCGCCTCGAGGAGGCGCCGGTCAGCGGTTACTTGCGGTTGGTGATGAGCGTGCCGACGCCGATGTCGGTGAAAATCTCCAGCAGCACGGCGTTCGGTACGCGGCCGTCGATGATATGCGCGCTGTGCACGCCCCCTTGTACGGCTTCCAGGGCGCAGCGAATCTTCGGCAGCATGCCGCCGTAGATGGTGCCGTCGGCGATCAATTCGTTTACCTGGGCAGTGGTCAGCCCAGTCAGGACCTGTCCCTGCTTGTCCATCAGGCCGGCGATATTGGTCAGCAGCATCAGCTTTTCCGCCTTCAGGGCTTCGGCGACCTTGCCGGCGACCAGGTCGGCGTTGATGTTGTAGGACTCGCCATCCGGGCCAACGCCGATGGGAGCGATGACCGGGATGAAATTGCCCCGTACCAGCATCTCGAGCAGCTCGGTATTGACCCCGGTGACTTCGCCGACATGACCGATGTCGATGATTTCGGGCGACGTCATTTCCGGCGTCTGGCGCGTGGCCTTGAGCTTCTTCGCGCGGATCAGCTTGGCATCCTTGCCGGTCAGGCCAATGGCCGCGCCGCCGTGCTGGTTGATCAAGCTGACGATGCTCTTGTTGACTTGTCCGCCCAGCACCATCTCCACCACGTCCATCGTCTGGCTGTCGGTGACCCGCATGCCGTCGATGAAGTGGCTTTCGATGTTCAGCCGCTTGAGCAGGTCGCCGATCTGCGGTCCGCCACCGTGCACCACCACCGGGTTGATGCCCACCGCCTTCATCAGCACGATGTCGCGGGCGAAGCCGGTCTTGAGCTCCTCGCTTTCCATCGCGTTGCCGCCGTACTTGATCACCAGGGTCTTGCCGACGAACCGGCGGATGTAGGGCAGCGCTTCGGATAGAACCTGGGCGAATTGGGTGGCAGCTTCACGGCTGAGGGTCATGCAGGGCTCCGCTAGTCAGAACGGCAAGGTGAGGTCGGGCGCGACAGTATAAAGCTGCGCGCGGAAGACTTCCTGTATGCGCTTGAGCTCGTCTTCGCTTTCGGCCTCGAAACGCAGGACCAGCACCGGCGTGGTGTTGGAGGCGCGAACCAGACCCCAGCCCTTGGGGTAGTCGACACGCACGCCGTCGAGCGTGGTGATGTTGGCTTCGCCCCAATGAGCATCGCGGTGCAGCGCTTCAATGATGGTGAATTTGCTTTCCTCGGTGACCGTGATGTTGATCTCCGGTGTGGAAATGTCGTTGGGGAAGGCGGCGAAGACCTGCTCGGCGTTGCGTTTGTCCTGGCTGAGGATTTCCAGCAGGCGTACAGCGCTGTAGATGCCGTCGTCGAAGCCGTACCAACGTTCCTTGAAGAAGATGTGGCCGCTCATTTCGCCGGCGAGCAGGGCGCCGGTTTCCTTCATCTTCTTTTTGATCAGTGAGTGCCCGGTTTTCCACATCACCGGGCGACCACCGTAGCCGCTGATCAGCGGCGTCAGCCGGCGCGTGCACTTGACGTCGAAGATGATGTCGGCACCGGGATTGCGCGATACCACGTCCTTGGCGAACAGCATCAGCAGGCGATCAGGGAACACCACAGTGCCCGCGTTGGTCACCACGCCGACGCGATCGCCGTCGCCATCGAAGGCCAGGCCCAGGTCAGCATTCTCCGACTTGACCTTGGCGATCAGGTCTTCGAGGTTTTCCAGCTTGCCCGGATCTGGGTGATGGTTGGGGAAGTTGCCGTCGACCTCGCAGAACAGCGGGATCACCTTGCAGCCCAGCGCCTCGATCAGTTGCGGCGCGATGACGCCAGCCACGCCGTTGCCGCAGTCGACCACCACCTTGAGTGGCTTGGCCATCGCGATATCGTCGCGGACGCGCTTGAAGTAGCTTTGCAGCACGTCGACCTGTTCCGCCTGGCCGACCCCCTCGCTGAGATCGCCAGTCTCGATGCGCTGGCGCAAGGCCTGGATCTGCTCGTTGGCCAGGGTGTCGCCGGCGATGACTATCTTGAAGCCGTTGTAGTCCGGCGGATTGTGGCTGCCGGTAAGCATCACCCCGGATTTGCCGGCCAGCACGTTGGCTGCGTAATAGAGTACCGGCGTGGGCACCATGCCGACGTCGCTGACGCTGCAACCGCTGTCCACCAGCCCCTGAATCAGATGCTGCACCAGTTCGGGGCCGGACAGGCGACCATCTCGGCCGACCGAGACATTCGGCTCGCCCTGGGCCAGGCTCTGGGAGCCGACCGCGCGGCCGATCCAGTAGGCGGTTTCGTTGGTCAGGGTGTCGCCGACCACGCCACGGATGTCGTAGGCGCGGAAGATGCTGGCGGGGAGTTGTGGGGCTTTCGCGGCAGTCATTGCGGTTTCTCGCTCCTGGGTGTCGAGGCCAAGCCAGTCCTGGTCCTCGTCGAGAATATCGATGTCGAGAATATCGCTGTCCTGGAACAGGGGGTCGACGTACTCGTGGGTAGAGGCCTGTCGGGCTGGAGGCTGCGTCGCGACCGGCGCGGTGGCCGGTGGTGCGGTCGCTGCTCTCAAGGGCAGGCGGGCCAGACTCCTGGCCAGGGCATCGAGGGCCGGCAGGCTCAAGGTCGGTGTTTTGATGGTCTTGCCCGAGCAGAGTTCCTGCACCAGGCGACTCAACTGCACAACGTCCTCGCGCAGGCGTCGCTGCTGGGCGTTGAGGGTGACCTGCAGGCCGAGCAACAGGCCGGTGAGGGCGACCAGCCCGGCCGCCAGCAACAAGAGTGGCGAATGCGCCGGTGCGGCGGCGTCGCGGCCGGGAACGAAGCTCAGCGTCCAGTTCGGGTTCGGCGACGGCAGGGCGATCGCCTCGCCATCGTCCACAGGACCGCCGCGCTGCGCGAGTACCCGTTGCGGCGCATTGCTGAACTGCTGGACCAGCCGCAGCTGGCCCGCTTCGGCCGGCAGCGCGGGGAGTGTGGCGAGCAGGCGATCCAGGCGGCTGACCACCAGCAGGGTGCCTTCGACGGGCTGCTGCGGGCCCGGCCGGATCGCCACGGCGCTGTAGAGCAGCCAGCGACTGCCGGCCTTGAACGCTTCGGCCGGCGGCGCCGCGCCGTTTTCGGCGCGCTGCAGTAGATCCAGCGCGGCGAAGGTCAGCGGGCCCGGGCGATCGGGGGCCGGTTGCGCGCCACCGCTTGGGTTGATGTGCGCATCGACGACACCGTCGCGGTAGCGCAGCGCCCGCTCGGCTGCGCGCCGCTGCTCGGGATCGCCGCTGCGCAGCGCGTCCAGGACCAGCGGGTCGCCGGCCATCGCCTGGGTGTCGCTACGCAGCTGGCGCAAGGCGCCGGCGACCGCCGATGCCTGACTTTGGCCCCAGGCATCGGCCAGCGCCTCGGCCTGTCGCTGCTGGTTGGTCTGCTGGGAGGCCCACAGCAGGCCGGCCGCCAGGGCGAGCCCCAGCAGCCCCGGCAGCAGTCCCGGCCCGAGGGCCTTGAGGCTGGCGCCGCGGCGTGGCGATGCGGACGTGGTGTCGGCGGGGTTGAGTACTGTGGCGTCCTTGGCGGTGCGTTTGAAGAGATTCATGAAGCTCCTCGGATCATCCTGAAAAAGCCGAAGGGATCAGTGACTGCCGGAATGGCCGAAACCGCCGATGCCGCGCTCGCTGTCGTCGAACGTATTGACCAGTTCTAACTGCGCCTGGATCACTGGAACCAGCATCAGCTGCGCGATGCGCTCGCCAACGGCGATGGTGAAGCTGGTCTGGCCGCGGTTCCAGCAGGAGACCATCAGCTCACCCTGGTAATCCGAGTCGATCAGCCCGACCAGGTTGCCGAGCACGATGCCGTGCTTGTGGCCGAGTCCGGAGCGCGGAAGGATCAGCGCCGCCAGCGCCGGGTCGCCGATGTGGATCGCCAGGCCAGTGGGGATCAGCAGGGTCTGGCCGGGCTCTAGCAGGGCATCGCGCTGCAGCATGGCGCGCAGGTCGAGGCCGGCCGAACCTTGGGTGGCGTAGGTCGGCAGGGGGAAATCCTGGCCGAGGCGGGGGTCGAGGATCTTCGCTTGGAGTGTGTGCATGGTCAGGCCTGATGGAAACGGTCGGCGATAAAGGCGATCAGTTGGCGGGCAATGTGGCCTTTGCTGGCCTGGCTGAAACGGGTTTCGTGCTGCTGGCGATCGATCACCGTAACGGCGTTCTCCTCGCTGTTGAATCCGATGTTCGGATTGGCGACGTCATTGGCGACGATCAGATCGAGGTTCTTGTCCTGCAGCTTGCGCGTGGCGTAGGCCAGCAGGTTTTCCGTCTCGGCGGCGAACCCGACGCTGAACGGGCGGTCCTCGCGGCCGGCCAGGGTGGCAAGAATGTCCGGGTTGCGCACCATCTGCAGCAGCAGTCCGTCTCCAGTGCTGGGGTCCTTCTTCAGCTTGTGCGGCGCCACGACTTCGGGGCGGTAGTCGGCGACCGCGGCGGCGGCGATGAACAGCTCGCAGGGCATCGCGGCCTCGCAGGCGGCGAGCATGTCGCGCGCGCTCACCACGTCGATGCGCTGGACCCGGTCGGGCGTGGGGAGAAACACGGGGCCGGCGACCAGGGTAACGCGCGCGCCGGCCTCCGCCGCGGCTTCGGCCAGGGCGAAGCCCATCCTGCCGGAGCTGTGGTTGGTGATGTAGCGAACCGGGTCGATGTTTTCCTGGGTCGGGCCGGCGGTGATCAGCAGGTGTTTGCCGGTCAGCAGGCCGCGTTCGAAGCAGTCGGCTGCAGCCTGCGCCAGGTCGTCGGCCTCCAGCATGCGGCCGAGGCCGACGTCGCCGCAGGCCTGGCTGCCCGACGCGGGGCCGAACAGACGAATCCCGCGTTGTTGCAGCAGAGCGCGATTGGCCTGGGTGGCCGGGTCGGCCCACATCGCCTGGTTCATGGCCGGCGCCAGCGCCACCGGGGCGTTGGTGGCGAGCACCAGGGTAGTCAGCAGGTCGTTGGCGACACCTTGTGCCAGGCGCGCCATGAGGTCGGCGGTGGCCGGCGCGATCAGGACCAGGTCGGCCCAGCGCGCCAGTTCAATATGCCCCATGGCCGCCTCGGCAGCCGGGTCGAGCAGGTCGAGGTGCACCGGATGGCCGGACAGCGCCTGCAGGGTAAGGGGGGTAATGAATTCGCGCCCGCCCTGGGTCATCACCACCCGGACCTCGGCGCCCTGGTCGCGGAGCCGGCGCACGAGCTCGGCACTTTTGTAAGCAGCGATGCCGCCGCCGACGCCCAGGACGATGCGTTTACGATAAAGCCGCTGCATAGGCCTGCCTTGTAACGGATGAGAACTGGTTCCGGCGAGGGCCGGCGACCCCGGATAAAAGGCCGCTAAGATAGCACAGGGCCCAAGGGAAACAGGGCAAGCTCGACAAGGAGGATCCATGAGCATCCGTGACTGGCCGGCGGCGGAGCGGCCGCGTGAAAAACTGTTGGAGCAGGGCGCAGCCGCGCTGTCCGACGCGGAATTGTTGGCTATTTTCCTGCGTACCGGCGTGGCCGGAAAGAGCGCCGTCGACCTGGCGCGCTACCTGCTTGGCGAGTTCGGCAGCCTGCGGGCACTTCTGGAAAGTGATCTCGCTCACTTCAGCGAGCATTTGGGGCTTGGGCCCGCGAAGTTCGCCCAGTTGCAGGCGGTACTGGAAATGGCGAGGCGCCACCTGGCCGAGCGTATTCGCCGCGACTCGGCGCTGGAAAGTCCGCAGGCGGTGCGTGACTACCTCAAGGCGCGCCTGCGGCACGAACCGCATGAGCTGTTCGCCTGTTTGTTTCTCGATTCGAAACATCGAGCCCTGGCGTTCGAAGTGCTCTTCAGCGGTCTAGCGTTTACTAATAAATAATATATCCCTTTTTTCTGTGCTGTTTTTGTATAATGCGAGACCGTTCAAGCTAGGGATGAGTTTATGAACAGCTATTCAGACGATAGAAACAAATTCGCGGAAAATGTTTTTATGGCGTTGAAGCACGACTACCGAATTCCTGTCTCGCATACGGAAATGGATAGGGGCGGAGAGCTAGAAGAGTTTCTAGATTGTTGTTGGGATTCTAGTCGGAACGTTGAGGAATGTGCTCTCCATATCGCGTTAGAAAAAATTAAAATTCTAACCAGCTTAGGGAAAAAACTCGAGGCGATTGAAATTATCACTCGCATTGAAATGCTATGCCCATATTTGCTGAATAAAAAACTTATCAGTGAGTATTTTGCTGAGTTCTTGAAAGATAAGCTAAATCTACTCAAGGATATTATCCTCAGCGAATGCTGAATTGACAAATCCCATTAATAAATTGTCTGGCGCTGGCTTTTATGATTATTCCAGCAAGCCCGTAGGGCATAGGCTTTTGACTCATTTCTATAAATTTTCTACATTTCTCTAACTTACATAGTCGTTTTTGACTTCCTATTGCTACGACTTTTCTACGAAAAATAAAACTTCGTTTTGCGTTTTATTCGCTTCGCTCTTAAAACTTTGCGAATTTTATTCGCATTTTTCTCAGAATGCTTTTGCTTGTGTTTGAATGAGAAAACCCCGTTTTCGATTTCAACATACTTTTATAATCCTTTTAACTTTTCAAACCCGCATAAATACTGGCCTTGGGTGTATGTTCGGTTCCGAGTTGTAATAATTTCGGTTCCGGGTTCTAATAATATTCCATATTTATTGTTATATATTGTATATTTTCGGTTCTGGGTTCTAATAAGGAGCTTGATTAGTTTAAGGGTAAAATAATAGGTTCCAAGTTTAAATAAGCATATCAATTGACTTTCAATATTTTAATGTTATAAATATTGTATAGATTAATAATTGTGAGGAACCAATGGGGAAAGCATTTGTAAGAATTAGATATACAGATAAGAAGTTATTTGTTCAGGACCATTTTATATCTGTCACCAAGGCTCTTTTGTCTCTTCCGGTATTTAATATTAAACAAAGGAAGAATGCGTTCTTACAGTTAAGAATAGGGCGTATTGCTCAATACGAAGACATCAAGATTGATACTTATCAACTTAGCCTAGATATTGATTTCAATCTTTTCCTTTTCTTAACAATAAAAGCAAATACAATTCAATCCGAGCGTTTTAGTTTTAGCCTTGATGAGTTGTTCGATTTTATGAACGTATCTAAAACAAATAGGTTTGGATACGTTGATAAGATAGATGAATCTTTACGTAAACTTAAAGTGTTAACTGTCTCTTTCAAAAAAGGGCCAGAAACCTTTATTTGCGGATTGCTGAATGATGCGGTTGTTAACAGAGAAACAAAAACTGTAGATATTCAAGTAAGTGATAAATACAAAAACTTTTTTATTGCCGATAGCAATGCTATTTACAATGTTCTTCGTGATAAATACAACGAGCTATCAACTGAATATGAAAAGGCGCTTTATCTTTTCTATACAACAAACAATGCGAACACCCTTAACACATACAGCGTTGAGTTGCTAAAGGTAAGACTTCAATGCGAAGAAGTAGAGGATAAGAAGTTTCTATTCAATGTTAGAAAAGCCAATAAAGCACTCGAAGATAAAGGATTGATTGTTGAGTTCTTCGAGAACAAAGCTTGTAGAAAAACCGTGTCAATATCAGTCAATGTCAACAAGCATAAGCCGTTCAAAAATCAAGAATACAAGAGAAGTGAAGTTTCAGATATAGGAATGAATGGTGAAGTTAAAGGAATAACAGAAGAAGTGAAGGAAAAGAAGACAAAGCTCAACTGGGGATTTAAAAGGCCAGAAGCTGAAGCAATCGAAGAAGAAGATGATGATTTACCATTTTAAAACAACAAGAGCCTTAAAAGGCTCTTTATTTTGCCCGTCAACATTAGCTTAACGGATATATCTTCGAACCCTTGACAATAGTTTATTCGATGTTATGTTATAACTAACAACGGAGAAACTTATGGAGAAATCAAATCTTAAAAATCAAGCAGAGATAAAAGGCTGGATAGGCGGACAAATCAGCGGATATAAGAGAAAACAAAAGGCTTTATTTCTAATTGATTTTGTCAAAATGATTGAAATGTTGGAGTATCCAGCATTCAAATTAACTTCAAGTCTGGCAAAGAAATTAATCGCCGGATTCACTGAAGGTAAATCAATTAGCAATAATTACTTAATTGGTTCATTTGCTGAAGCTGGAAACAAAGAAAAACAAGCCAATTTAGATGGCTTGGTTTTGTCATTAGTTGAACGCCATCAGCAAATATATATTGAGCAATGGGCTATGGCCAAAATACAAATAGATAAAGACGCTATAGAATTAAAAGCCAAACTAAAGCAGGAATTAAGAGAAAGCACCTAACGGTGTTTTTTTTGGCCGATGTTATTAGCTTCCGAGATATATCCTTTAACCTAAGATTGTTCAACAAAAAAAGAGCCTTTATAAGGCTCGATTTTATGGGCAATAGACACTTCGTCTACGTCTCTTGGGTGGCTCTGGCTGCGGTTGTGGCACGTTCTGCGGTGTTTCAGGTTCTTCCGGTGGGGTAGGTTCAGAAATGACAGGAACGGGCTGTATAGGTCCTTCAGGTGTCTTCTTCCATTTCTTATCTATAGCCGCATAATCTGCCTTACGTTGTTCCAATTCCTTTAAATCTGCTGGCGATGGTTCGTATCCGCTCAACGTAAAACCTTTGGCTTCAAGGTTCATCATTTTAAACTCAAGCCACATTCTTTTTTTAGCGTGTTCTGGTCCAGAGCAATGCAAAGCTCCAGGCTCCTTAATATCTTGAGTAAGTCTTTGTAAACCCGCCCTTATAGATTGATTGGACAAATCACTGAAAGAGACTTTTGACGGGTCTTTGTAATATTCAAACGCTTTTCTATTGCTGGAGTTCTTATAGTAATACTCAACCTTTTCATTTTCCAAAATTGGAGAGAAATGCTTCACTAAAGTTGTTTGGTATTTGCTCTTAGTAAGAAAATCCACTTTTCTAGCTGTAGCTATAAAGGCTTCAATATCTTTTGGCTTTTCTTTGTTTTTGTAATGTTCTAATAGCTCTGTAAAATCGTGTTGCTCTTCAAGTTTCTTTTTTAATGAGACATAGGAAACGCCAAATTCAGACGCTTTGAATGTATTCCCGTCTTTGCTAATTGAATATGCGGTTTTACCGTTTGGGCTAATTGAATAGCCGTTATCGTGCAGATGACCAAAGAAATTTGTTGTAGTTCTGCTCTTGCTTAAAGCATTATTTACGTCTTCTCTGAACTGCTTCTTAATGGTTTTAATGCCGCGTTGCTCAAGTGCTTGCTCTTTCTTTGATTTACTTGGTTGAGTTTCAAGGTCAGGCTTTAATAGCTTTCTGTTTTCAACCAGATAAAGATTATGTTTTAATTCAAGTTCAGTTAGCTTCATTTCTATGATTCGATAGTCATCTTTTTGATAATATATTTTGTTGTTAAAGTCTCTTGGCGCCCAAATAAAATGGATATGTAATTCGTCCGTATCGTTATGAACGGCGAAAGAGTGCTCACGGTTTAAACCAATCGTATCTCCATAAAGTTCTTTGGCTATTTCAAGGGCTTTTTCGGGTGTGATATTGTCTGAGGTATGAAACGATAGGGTTTCGTGAAAAGAAGTATTTTCCTGTTTTCCCTTGCAAGCCTTATCGAACTTCTTTGAAAGAAACTCTACAAACTCTTGATTAGTTCCAATTTGGCAACGATTACTTTCAACCAATACGGCCTTTTTAATTGTATATGCCAAAGTGTTTTGTGTTTCTATTCTACTCTTTTGAGTGCTTAATTTTTCTCTAATCATTTATTCCTCTTGGTTGTTGAATATAATTTTCTTATCCTGACACTTTTCAAGCCTTATATGTAAGTTATTGAAGACTTTCACAACATTTGAAAATGTTGCTTCCATTTTTGAGTTTGGATTGTTTCCACCGTTTAGATATTTAGCTATTTGGTTAATATTTATCCCTACCTTATCCAGTGCTTGTTCAATTTCATCATAGCGATTCATTAATGATGGATTGTTAATCTCTACGACTTGATTAAGGCCTTTTCGCGCAATCGTTTCTATATACTCCCCCTGTTTCATACCCAACAGTTTTGCATTATCCGCAATCAGTTGTTTTGCTTCTTTAGAAACTCGAACATTTAATTGAATATCTTTTTTTGCCATATCATTACCTCATAATTAGTTAGTAGTTGGCTCCTTTTGTTTTCAAACGAAGTGAAGAAAATCAAGCAGGGATAGTAAGTGAAAATGTCCGAAGGAATTTTTACGGTAGGAAATAACGCCAGTTATTTGCTATACAATCCCATTGCTTGCCTATAGAAAAAGAAACCTATATCTATATTTGTATCATATAAATTATAAGTTTCAATATGTATAGCAAACTAATTTTTAAAATGTATAGCGGGGATGTATAGCAAAACGTATAGCAAAAAAGCGGAAATAAAAAGGCCAGCATAAATGCCAGCCCTTTATAGTTCGATTATCTATTTTATGATGTTAGATAAGTCATCAATACCAAACTCTGCCAATGGAGATTTTTCTGGAAATTTATGCCATACAGATAATTTAAAATCTGGCTCATCCTTCAATTTTATAGTTAGGATGACCGTTCCGACTTCTTTATCGAAATTGATAAAAAATAGGATTCCACGATTTATAAAGAATGAGTTCAATTTCATTCTTCCAATCTCTGTTTGATATAGTTCTATTATTTCTTTGGGTGTTGTTGCTTCTAATACTTCTGCTTCAACAATCAAATCACCTTCAAGATTTACAATTTCTTTTTCAAGTTCTGCAATTTTTGCTTCACTATTTGCAATCCGTTGAATAAATGTTTTTGGAATAATTCCATCGAATTGAGCAAGCGAAGCGTCAAGCATAGATAAAGAATTTTTTTCAATGAGCAGTTCTGTTTGCTTTGATCTTATTTCTTCTTTCTGTTTGCTGTTATCTTTTGCCGCAAAAAACTTGCCAAACGCATTATTAAAATTATCAAAACTCGCATAGTCCTTATCACTAAACCAAGTGAAATCTTTTCTCTTTTTCTCTGTTCGTTCATCTATATAACGATTTTCATACATTTGTTGAATAGCGCAAAGGAATATCCCAAAAGCCAATTCAAATCTAATTCTATTGCCGCACTCGCAAACTCGTTCTGCTCTGTTTGAACAAACTAAATAAGCATAACGTTTCTTCTCTTTACCCAAGCCTTGGAGATTAAAAAACATCCCAACATCGTGGTCATCGCATTTAATGCAATGCCTAAATATGTTGTAGTTGTTTGGTGCTCTGCGCCCACTTTTCCTTTCATTGAAGCGTTTTTTGATTGCTGCAACTGCTGTTTCAAAAGTGTTTTCATCTACAATCTTTGGATAATAATTAGGGATATATCTATCAAAGATACGGCCTTCGCCATCATCTTCTCTTCTTTGAAGAGCCAAAACACCAATAGGACTTTTAGTCTTAATCAATTCATCAATGTGTTTTCTTGTCCATTTTCGTTTCGATGTTTTATTTACTTCCTTGATTGCTTCCAAGATTCCGACATATTTCAATCGTTCAAAAATAGTTCTAATTTCGTTTGCTTCATCTTCAACAATTACAAATCGTTCTTCTTTATCATCATAAGCAAAGCCATAAGGACATTGCTTTCTAATGATTTTAGTTTCTGCTGCATTTCTCTTTTTAATCCAAGAAGATTTTAAGCGTTTTGATTTTGTGTCGGATTCTTCGTGTGCTCGCTTCGCAATCACACCGACCATTAACAATGTTTCTAAATCACGATTCGGATCATCATATGAATAGGTTTTATTATCAATAGCGGTATGAATCCGCACACCTTTACGTAAAATAGATTGGATCAGTTCAACGGAATCATTCAGCCTTTGGCGTGTTAGACGGTCGATTGACTCAACGATGATGTAATCACCGGACTCAATTTCCCCACTCTCAATCCTATCCAACAAGCCTTTCAATTGACCTATGCGAGCGTTAGCACCACGAAAGGCACTAACACCCTTATCAATGATAGTTTCAACCACCTCTACGCCAGTGGTAGCCGTGAAGGCTCCAAGTGGTGTGGTTTGGCGTGTGTGGCTGTCTCTGTCCAAACCGCCTTGCTCGGCGGTTGACCATCTAACATAGGCGTAGGCTTTGGGCATTGCTGCAAGTCTCTAACGGTTTTATTAGATACTACTACACCGTTGTTTCATGGCACCATCGATGGCGCCAGCGTCTACCCGCGGCAGGTGGTCAAACGGGCGCTGGCGCAGAATGCGGCCGCGGTGATCCTGACCCACAATCATCCCTCCGGGGTCGCCGAGCCCAGCCAGGCCGATCGACAACTGACCCGCCGGCTCACCGACGCGCTGGCGCTGATCGACGTGCGAGTGCTCGACCATTTCATCGTTGGTGACGGGGAGCCGCTGTCGATGGCCGAGCACGGCTGGTTGTAGCGGCCTGTCAGGCCAGTAGCGGGACCAGCAACAACGGCAGCAGCACCTGCAGGACGAAGCGCCCGTTCCAGCCCACCGCGATGCGCCAGGGCGAGAGCTGGGCGTGACGGGCGAGCAGCAGGGCGGAAGGACCGTAGGGCGACAGCAGCATGGCCAGGGAAAAACCGAACAGCAGCGCGATGGCCGGCTGCGTCACCGCCAGGCCGGCGCCCGCCAACTGCGCCAGCAGCGCGGCGCAGAGGTTTAGCGAGATCAGTGGCGCGACGCCCAGCAGCGCCAGGGCGACGACCGCCAGTGCACCCAGAGTGCCCAGCGCGAACAGCACCGAGGGCGTATTGCTCAGGTGTCCGGCCAGGTGCTGTACCGGCACTACCGCGGCGACCAACCCCGCAAGCAGTGCCGAGCTGGCGAAAATGAAGGTCTCGTTGCGCATGCCGGTCAGCGTTTCACTGATCTCTCCGAGCACGCGGCGGGCAGGGTTGCCCTGCCAGAGCAGCACCGCGACCACGGCGACCGGCACCAGCAGCATCGCCGCCTGGGTTGCCGACAGCCAGGTCAGCGCGGCCAGCAGTGCGATCAGGCCGATGCCGACCAGACTGCCGAGCAGCAGTCCGCGCAGCTGGCCGCCGGTCTGGGCGCCAGCCGCGGCGGGCTCGTCCGTTAGCGCGACCAGTTGCTGCAGGCGGCGATTCTCGCTCGGCCAGCCGAACACCAGCAGGATCAGGCCACCGAGCAAGCCGAAGGGCAGCAGGGCGCTCCAGCTCAGCCCGGGCAGTTCGCGTGTGAGAATGGCCACCGCCACGCTGGTCGGGGCCAGCAGCGGGACCAGGGCGAAGCCGCGCAGTGCGGTCACCATCACGCCACGCCGACCCTCTCGGCGCTGCCGCTCGCTGTAGGGGCGCCGTTCGAGGTGGCGCTCCAGGGAGCCGCAGATCAGGTTGAGCATGCCGAAGCTGAGCACCGAGCTGATGGCAAAGCTGCTCAGCAGGTAACCGGGATAGAGCCACGCGCGCGGGCCGGCCAGCAGCAGGCGGTGCAGCTCGTTGAGCTGGTGGAGGCGCCGGACCAGGCAGTGCATCAGGCCAAGCGCGCCGATGAAGGCACCGTAGTACGCCGCCGACGACAGCATCCGTGCGGCTTGGGAGGCATTGGCCTGCCCGCTCAGCAACCAATAGCCAAGCAATGCCAGCGTTACCCCCCCCAGGCGCCGGGGATAGGGCATCAGCGACCGCCAATGAAGGGTGAAGAACAGGACCAACAGCACGCCGCTGGTAACGCTCAATGCCTGCAGGTGAGTGACCAGCGCCAGCAACTCGAGCAGCAGCGCCAACGGCAGCCAGAGCATCATCTTAAGCGGGAAGCTCGCGGCGCCGGGCACCGCGCTTGAACACGCCTTCGCCAAACGCAATCAGCCGGTCCTGTTCGTCCAACAGGTCGCAACTGGCCATGAACACCTTGTGGCCGGCAGAGCGACAACGGGCCAGTGCACGGACGCGGCTGCCGGCGCTTGCAGCTGCGCTGAAATTGATACTCATCGACAGCGTCATGGCCACGCGGCGCTCGGCCGGATCGCACTCCCAGGTCCCGCTCAGGCCCATTGCCACGTCCATCAGGGTGGCCATGACGCCACCGTGCATGTTGCTGGCGTTGTTCAGGTGCCGCGGCAGCAGGACCAGCGCAAGGGTCGCGTGGCTCGGCCCGTACGCCAGCAACTCGCCGCCCACGTCCTGGAAAAAGCCGGTCACGGACGCGTGGACCTGCTGCAGTTGCTCGGTCGAATAGTCAGTGGAATGGGTCATGCTGTTCGATCACCGGTGGCTTGCCTTGCAGACTGGCAGTCTTTAGGCTCAGGGTCAATTAGGGTGGAATGTCATTTCGCAATGCGAAACGATGGGCGCCACAGAGCGGGTCGCCCTTAGACGAGGAGGTGCTTATGTTTTCCCGGATCGGCATCATCGGCGCCGGCGCCATGGGGCGCGGTATCGCCCAACTGTTCGCCAGCGCCGGCCAGCAAGTGTGGCTGTACGACAGCCGTGCAGACACCATCGACCAGGCCCTGCAGTTCAATCGCGAACTGCTCGAGCGCAGCGTCGCCAAGGGGCGGCTGACGGCCGAGCAGCTCAGCGCCACTATTGAGCGCATGCAGCCGGCGCACCGGCTGGACGAGCTGGCTGGCTGCGACCTGTTGATCGAGGCGATCATCGAAGACCTGGAGGCCAAGCAGGCCCTTTTCGTCGAGCTCGAAGGGCTGGTCGACGCCGACGCGGTCCTGGCGACCAATACCTCGTCACTGTCGGTGACGCGCATCGCCAGCGCCTGCGAGCGGCCCGAGCGGGTCGCCGGTTACCATTTCTTCAACCCGGTCACCCTGATGAAGCTGGTCGAAGTGGTGCGCGGCGAGCGTACCGATGCGGCGGTCATTGAGCGTCTGGTGCAGCTGGCCGAGCATGCCGGGCACTTTCCGGCGATCACGCCCGACACGCCCGGCTTTCTCGTCAATCACGCCGGCCGTGCCTATGGGACCGAAGCGCAGCGCATCCTCAGCGAAGGCATCGCGACGCCGGAGCAGATCGACCGCATCCTGCGAGACGGCCCGGGGTTTCGCATGGGTCCGTTCGAGCTGTTCGACCTGACCGGCCTGGACATTTCCCACGCGGTGATGGAGTCGGTGCACGACCAGTTCTACCAGGACCCGCGCTACACGCCGTCCTACCTGGCGGCGCAGCGCGTCGCCGCCGGCCTGCTCGGGCGCAAGAGTGGGCAGGGCTACTACCGCTACGAGAACGGCCAGCAGATACGCTCGCCCGAACCCCGTTTCGAGCCGGTGATCGTCGACCGTCCGTTCTGGCTCGACAGCCTCGACCCCGGGTTGCGTGCGGAGGTCGGCGCGGTCCTGCAGCAGGCCGGTGCGCGGCTGGAGAGCGCGGCCGAGCCGTCCGATACGGCCATCTGCCTGATCACTCCGCTGGGCGAGGACGCCAGCAGCTGCGTCGAGCGCCTGGGCCTGCCGGCGGTGCGCACCCTGGCGCTGGACGTCTTCGGCGACTTCGCCAAGCGCCGCGTGCTGATGCGCCAGCCGGCCCTGGATCCAGCGTTGGAAGCCCAGGCCCGCCAGGCGCTCGGCGCCGACGGGGTGCCGGTGGAGGTGATCAACGATTCGCCCGGCTTCGTCAGCCAGCGGATCGTCGCCAGTATCGTCAACCTGGGCTGCGAGATCGCGCAAAAGGGCATCGCGACGCCGGAAACGCTGGATCGGGCGGTGACCGTCGCACTTGGCTACCCGAAAGGTCCGCTGGGCTTTGCCGAGCACTACGGGCCCGCCCGGATCCTCACCATCCTTGAAGGCATGCAGGCGTGCTATGGGCACGAGCCGCGCTATCGCCCGAGCCCCTGGCTGCGGCGCCGGGTCCAGCTCGGCCTGCCGCTGGCAGCGCCGGACGCCGCCCGCTAGCGGCCGGCTGGTCGCTTAAGCTTTAGCGCGGGCGGCCGTTACCCCGGTAGAACCGACCCCGCCGGGTCGCAGGGCGAATGTCCTGCCCTGTGCGGAGCGGCCGTGTGCTACCAAGGGACAGTGTTCATTGCTGGCTGAGGTGGTACAACCCACTGTCATTCCGGATGAACAACAAGAGGCCGCCATGCGCCCTGCCTTCCGACGTCACCCCTGGGCATGCCTGCTGCACGCGGCCGCCCTGACGGGCCTGCTGCTGTTCCACGGCTGGATGCAGCTGCCGTTCTACCTCACCGCGCTGTCCATTCTGCTGCTGAGCCTCTGGCCCTGGTTCGGTCCCTGGCGGCACGCCGCCGAACCCGCGATGACGGCCGAAGGCGGCGAGTCGAGCTCGGCGGCGCTGAGCAAGAGCTTGTCGCGGCACACCTGTCATAACGCCCTGTCGGCCGCCCAGGTCTCGTTTAGCGCCGAGCAACTGGCGACACGGCTGCAGTCGCAGCTGGCGGCGATCAGCGAGATTACCCAGGGCGCCGAGGCGATGACGGCCACCGAGCAGGACAGCGCGGCCCGTGCGCGGCAGACCCTCGATGCCGCCGAAGCCGTGCGCCGCAGCAGCGACAGCGGCCGGTCCGACCTGCAGCAGGCGATCGAGCGTATGCAGCAGCTAAGCGCCCAGACTGAGGCCAGTAGGGGCCTGCTCGATGGCTTGTCGGCCCGCACCGAAGAGATCCGCCAGATCACCGACGTGATTCAGTCCATCGCCAGCCAGACCAACCTGCTGGCGCTCAACGCGGCGATCGAGGCGGCCCGTGCCGGCGAAGCCGGGCGCGGCTTTGCGGTGGTCGCCGACGAGGTGCGCAACCTCGCGGGACGTACCAGCACCGCCACCGAAGAGGTCGGGCGCATGGTCAGCGACATCCGGGAGCAGAGTGCGGCCGTGGTCAGCCACATCCAGCAGCAGGCCAGTGCCCTGGACCAGGCTGCCGCGCAGATCGCCGGGACCGGCACGCAGCTCACCGGCATCGCCGACCTTGCTGGCAACGTGGAGACCCAGGTGGCGGAGATCGCCTCCGGTACGGCCAGCAACCACGAGCGCCTCGCCCAGCTCTTCGTGGCCCTCGAACAGCTGCGTGGCGACGCGCTCGAAAGCGAAACGCAGACGCGCCAGCTCGAGCAGGCGGCGGAACAACTCGTCGACCAGGCCGAGACCGTCAGCGAACAGTTGGCCGAAGTGCAGCTCGACGCCTATCACCAGCAGGTCTTCGATCTCGCCCGGGAAGGCGCGGCGGCGATCGGCGCGCGGTTCGAGGCGGACCTTGCGGCTGGGCGGCTGGGCCTCGACGACCTGTTCGACCGTCAGTACAAGGCGCAGCCGAGTACCGATCCGGTCCGCTACAGCACGCGCTTCGACCGCTATGCCGATGAGGTGCTGCCGGCACTCCAGGAGCCGCTGCTGGCTCGTAACGATGCGCTGGTCTATGCCATCGCCACCACGCCGGACGGCTATGTGCCGACGCACAACCGTGCCTTCAGCCAGCCGCCGGTGGGCGATCCGGAGATCGACCGGGTCAGGAGCCGCAGCAAGCGGCTGTTCAACGACCGCACCGGTGCGCGCTGTGGCAGCCATGAGCGCAAGGTTCTGCTGCAGACCTACAGCCGGGATACCGGTGAGCTGATGCACGACCTCTCGGTGCCGATCATGGTCAATGGCCGGCATTGGGGCGGCCTGCGCCTGGGCTATCGGCCCGAGCCCTAGCAGTGCCAGGTTGGCGCAAGCGCCCTGCGGTTTGGCGCTTGCCCGGCCGCGGATGCTGCCCGCCTTCCCGGCGGGCTGGCTAAGCTGTCGGCACTGGCTATCCGGAGCGTGACCGATGAAAACCCTGACCGATCACCTGGCGCAGTACGCGGCCTATCACCGTGATCCGCGCAACCTGCTCAGCCATTTTGTGGGCATTCCGATGATCGTGCTTGCCGTTGCGGTGCTGCTGTCGCGGCCCGGCACCGCCGCGTTCGGCCTGTGGCTGAGCCCGGTCAGCCCCGTGGCTGCGTTAGCCGCGTTGTTCTACCTGCGGCTGGACCTGCGCTTCGGCGTGCTCATGAGTGGGCTTTTGCTGCTCTGCGTCTGGGCCGGTGCCGGCCTGGCGCAGCAGCCGACGCCGGTCTGGCTGGCCTGGGGCGTCGGGCTCTTCGTGGTGGGCTGGGTCATCCAGTTCGTCGGGCATTATTTCGAGGGTCGCAAGCCAGCCTTCGTCGACGACCTCAGCGGACTCATCGTCGGTCCGCTGTTCGTGGCGGCCGAACTGGGCTTCATGCTGGGCCTGCGCGAGCCGCTGCGCCAGGCCATCGAGGCCCGCGTCGGGCCGGTGCGCCTGCGTCAGCGCCCGGCCGATGCCTGACTGGTCGCGGTTTCCGGCGCCAGTGCCATCCATTGATCGCTGAGGCTGCGCGCGTGCCGGTCGACCATGATCGGTGCGAACGGGCGGCCCGAAGCGGTATTGAAACTGTTGTTGCCGCTGTTCATGTCCTCCAGGGCGACCTTGAGGAAATCCCAGCGCGTCTTCAGTTTTGCAATGGCCGGGCGGGTGCCGTCCAGCGCCGCGAGCTGCTCGTCGATGGCGGGTACCAGACGCCGCTCGTCCTGGCCCAGGTAGGTGTCCGGTTGCTCGCGTGCGGTTTCGAACGAGCCGACGTAGGCGCGGCTCAGGTACTGCACCGTCAGGTACTCCACCTTGGCCGGCAGTTCGGCGCGCACGTCGGCGCCCTGCTGGCTGCGCACCGCGGTGAGGAAGTCGCGCAGCGCCTTGCTCATCTGCAGCGGCCAGCCCCAGGGCACATCGTCTTCCTGGCGGCCGAAGCCGGCGCCCTCGCGCAGGGTTGCCTGCAGGGTCTGGTGTCGTTCGCGCAATTCGCCGCTGGCAGCGGGAAAGCTGTCTACGGCCTCGCCGAGCGCCTTGAGGTCGTTTTCCATGCGCGCCAGATGCGCTTTCTGGAAGCCCTCGCCGCGGTACAGCAGCAGGCTGCTGGTGGCGCGGTTGGCGTGGATCTGCATGCGTTCGAGGGCGGTAAAGGACTGGGCCTGGGCGTTGCTGAGCAGTGCCGGAAACCAGCACGCCAGCAGGATGACCTTCCATAGCCAGTTGCGATGGGGCATGTCGCGCTCCTTTTTATTGTTATAGAAGCAGAGTCCGGCTGTCAGGCAGCACGGTACCGGAGCCCTAGCCTAGTCAGGGGATGGCCCGTCGGTATCACACCAAAGGATGAATCACCGAGGCACGGCCATTTGCGCGTCACTCTTGGCCGAAGTGCCACGCAATTTTTTCCTCGTTGCGACGTCGTCTCAGAGCATTCGCTCCAGGCCGATCATGCGGCTGAACCAGGCGTTGAAGCGGCGCCAGGCGCCACCGGGTTCGTGTAGCAGCACCCGGCGCCGGCCGTTGTCCTCGGCGATCCAGACCAGCCGCTCCTTGCCATGGTCGTCGATCAACCGCACCTCGTAGCTGATCGCCGGCGCCGTGCCTTCGAGGGTCAGGGCGTGGACCTTGCTGGCGAGTTCGGGGCTGTCGATCAGCACGCCGACTTCGGTGTTCCAGAGCACCGAGCGCGGGTCGAAGTTGAGTGAGCCGAGAAACACCTGCTCGCGGTCGAACACCGCCGCCTTGCTGTGCAGGCTGGACTCGGAGGCGCCGCTGAAACTGATGCGGCGTTTCTGGTCCGGCTGCCGGCGCAGCTCGTAGAGCCTGACGCCTGCCTTGAGCAACTCCGCCCGATACGGCGCATAGCCGCCATGTACTGCCGGCACGTCGGTGGCTTCGAGTGAATTGGTCAGAATCTGCACCGCAACACCCCGCTGCGCGCGGCTGGCAAGGAACTCGACGCCCTCTTCGGTGGGCACGAAGTAGGCGGAGATCAGGCTCATCGAGCGCCGCACCCGGTCCATCTGCTTTTGCAACTGGCTGGTCAGCAGCAGTCGTTCGTCCGGCAGGCCGTCTGCCTTGACCTTGCCCGGATGGTCCCAAAGTGCTTCGCCGGGCGCCCAGATCAGCTCGGCCAGCCAATTCTGCAGCAGCGGCTCCTCGAGCCGGCCCATCAGGTGCCGGTAGCGCCGGCTGTCCCTGGACCGTTCGGCCTGCAGGTATTGACGGATGTCATCCCGGGCCTGGGCCAGCGTCGCCTCGCTGGGCGGGTCGTCGAGAAATTGCTGGATCGGCACGCTCAGTGAATCGTTCCAGTACAGGTCGAAGCTGACTGCCAGCTGTTCGGCGACGGGGCCTGCAGCGAGCAGGTCGATGTCGGTGAAATTGAAGCTCTGGTCCGCATCGAAATATTCGTCGCCCAGATTGCGACCGCCGACGATGGCCAGGCTGCTGTCTGCCAGCATCAGTTTGTTGTGCATGCGACGGTGCTGTTGCGACAGGTGCAGCAGGCGCCCCAGGGTGCGCGTGACCACGGTGCTGCGCCCGGCGTGCAAGGGATTGAACACGCGGATGAAGATGTTCGGGTGGGCCGCCAGGGTGGCGATCTGGTAGTCGCTGCCATCACTGGTGGTGTCGTCAAGCAGCAGCCGGACGCGGACCCCACGGTCGGCGGCGCGCAGCAGTTCGTCCACCAGCGCCCGGGTGCTGAGTCCGTCGTGCACGATGTAGTACTGCACGTCGAGGCTGGTTCTCGCCTGGCGGATCATCTTCATGCGGGCAAGGAAGGCGTCCCCGCTGTCGGGCAGCAGGCGAAAGCCGGAATGGCCCGTCGGCTGCCCGGCGGCCAGGGATTCGACTTGCCGGGTCAGCGCCGAGTCGTGGCTGGGCAGTGCGTACGACGCCGGGGCGGGGGTAACGTGGCTGGCACAGCCGGCCAGCAACAGCACTGCCACGAGTAGCAGGCGCATGCGCTTTCACTCCTGTCGATGTGATCGTCCTCGACAGGTTGGACGCCAGCGCAGCGGCGGAATTCAGAACTGGTCCAGCAGCCGATGCCAGAGCATGCCCAGGGCCAGCAGCGGCGAACGCAGCCGTTCACCGCCGGGGAAGGTCGCGTGCGGGACGCGGGCGAACAGGTCGAAGCGGCCGGCAGCCTCTCCGCTGATCGCCTCGGCCAGCAGGCGTCCGGCCAGGTGCGTGGCGTTCAGCCCGTGGCCGGCATAGGCCTGGGCGTAATAGACGTTCGGCTGCTCCGGCAGGCGGCCAATCTGTGGCAGGCGGTTGGCGCCGATGCCGATCATCCCGCCCCACTGGTAATCGATCCGCGTCTGCGCCAGCTGCGGAAACACCTCGAGCATCTTTGGCCGCATGTAGGCGGCGATGTCGCGCGGGTCCCGTCCGGAGTAATGGCAGGCGCCGCCGAACAGCAGGCGACCGTCGGCCGACAGGCGAAAATAGTCCAGCGCCACACGCTGGTCGCAGACCGCCATGTTCTGCGGCAGCAGCGTCTGCTGCACGGCTTGCGACAACGGCTCGGTGGCGATGATGTAGCTGCCGGCGGGCAGTACCTTGCCGGCCAGCTGGCTGTTCAGCCCGCCCAGATAGGCGTTGCAGGCCAGTACCAGCCGCTCGGCGCGCACGCTGCCACGGGCGGTGTGCACGCGCACCGGCGTGCCGTAGTCGATCCGCTCGACCCGGGCGCCTTCGAACAGGCGCACGCCCAGCGCCTGGGCGGCTGCGGCTTCGCCCAGTGCGAGGTTGAGCGGATGGACATGGCCCGAGCCCCAGTCGATCAGCCCGCCCAGGTAACGGTCGGAGCCGATGACCTCGCGCATCGCTTCCTTTGGCACGCGCTGCAGCCGGTGCGGGTAGCCCAGGCGCTCGAGGTCGGCCTGGTCGGCGTCGAAGCCCGCGAGGTGGCGCGGCTTGGTCGCCAGGTCGCAATAGCCCCAGGTCAGGTCGCAGGCGATGGCGTGGCGCTCGATGCGCTGGCGGACTATCTCGACTGCCTCGAAGCCCATGCGCTTGAGGCTGTCGACGCCCTTGTCACCCAGCACCGGGCGGAACTGTTCGACGTCGTGGCCGACTCCGCGGATCAGCTGCCCGCCGTTGCGACCGCTGGCGCCCCAACCGATACGGTGAGCTTCGAGCAGTACCACCGACAGGCCGCGCTCGGCCAGCTCGATGGCCGCATTCAGGCCGCTGAAGCCACCGCCGACCACACAGACGTCAGCCTGCTGCTCGTCCTGCAGGTCAGCAAAGTGCAGGTCGCGGTTGGCCGTGGCGGCGTAGTAGGACGGGGCGTGGGCGTGGGCGGGTGCAGCCGTTTGCAGGGAGGTCATGTGCGGGCCTTGGACGGTTGGCAATCGTCACAGCTTCCCGCGTCGTGCGGCCGGCTTCAAGTGGCCGCGGCGCAGCATACCGCGCGCCGGACGGGGTTCGAGGCGCCGGCAGGGCCCGCGCCAGAGATGGGCGCGTCTGCTCGGTGTCAGTCCGGTACCGGCAGTTCGAGCGACTCCTTGACCTCTTCCATGACGATGTAACTCTTCGATTCGCGCACGTGCGGCAGCTTCAGGAGGATGTCGCCGAGCAGCTTGCGGTAAGACGCCATCTCCGAAATCCGTGCCTTGATCAGGTAGTCGAAATCGCCCGATACCAGATGGCATTCCAGTACGTGCGGGAGCTTGAGCACGGCCCGGCGGAATTCCTCGAAGATGTCGCCGGACTTGTAGGCCAGGCTGATCTCGACGAAGACCAGCAGGCCGCCCTTGAGGTGCTGGGGATTCAATCGCGCGGTGTATCCCATGATGATGCCCTCGCGCTCCAGCCGGCGTACGCGCTCGGTACAGGGCGTGGTGGACAGGCCGATGCGCTCGCCCAGCTCGGTGAAGGGCATGCGCCCGTCGGCCTGCAGCAGGCGCAGGATCTGGCGGTCAAGCTTGTCCAGCTCGCGGCGTGTCTGATGCTTGGTCCGCATGGGCGTATCGCCTCCATCAAAGCCGGTTTTGGCGTGAATAAATCGCAAATATAGCCAGTTATATAGCGAAATACACTGGCTGGTGCTTTTTATACTCCGCGTTAACAGTGGTCTAGCCCAGTAATGACGGGCGGGAGGCGGCAATGCGTGTGTTGGTGATGGGCAGCGGCGTGATTGGCACCACCAGTGCCTACTACCTGGCCCGGGCCGGTTTCGAGGTGGTCGTGGTCGACCGTCAGCCGGCCGTGGCGATGGAAACCAGCTTTGCCAATGCCGGCCAGGTTTCGCCTGGGTATGCTTCGCCCTGGGCCGCACCGGGCGTGCCGCTGAAGGCGATGAAATGGCTGATGCAGCGCCACGCCCCGCTGGCGATCAAGCTCACCGGCGACAGCCAGCAATACCTGTGGATGGCACAAATGCTGCGCAACTGTACGGCGGCGCGTTATGCGGTCAACAAGGAGCGCATGGTGCGGCTGTCCGAATACAGCCGCGATTGCCTCGACCAGTTGCGCGCCGAGACCGGCATTGAGTACGAAGGCCGCCAGTGCGGCACCACCCAGCTGTTTCGCACCCAGGCGCAGCTGGACAACGCCGCCAAGGACATCGCCGTGCTGAAGGCGTCCGGCGTGCCCTACGAGCTGCTCGACCGTGCCGGCATCGCCCGTGCCGAGCCGGCGCTGGCGCAGGTGTCCGACAAGCTCAGCGGCGCCCTGCGCCTGCCCAACGACCAAACCGGCGATTGCCAGCTGTTCGCCACCCGGCTGGCCGAGATGGCGCGTGCGCTCGGCGTGGAATTTCGCTTTGAGCAGGACATCCAGCGGCTGGAGTTTTCCGGCGACCGGCTCGATGGCGTCTGGGTCGACGGCAAGCTGGAGAAGGCCGATCGCTACGTGCTGGCGCTCGGCAGCTACAGCCCGCAGATGCTCAAACCGCTGGGCATCCGTGCGCCGGTTTACCCGCTCAAGGGTTATTCACTGACCGTGCCGATCAGCGATCCGGCCATGGCGCCGGTGTCCACGGTGCTCGACGAGACCTACAAGGTCGCCATCACCCGCTTCGACCAGCGCATTCGCGTGGGCGGCATGGCCGAGATCGCGGGGCATGACCTGTCGCTCAATCCGCGTCGCCGCGAAACCCTGGAGATGGTCGTCGGCGACCTCTTCCCCCAGGGCGGTGACCCGAGCAACGCGGAGCTGTGGACCGGACTGCGACCGGCCACCCCGGACGGCACGCCGATCATCGGCGCCACGGCCTATCGCAACCTGTTTTTGAACACCGGCCACGGTACCCTGGGCTGGACCATGGCCTGTGGCTCGGGTCGCCTGCTCGCCGACCTGCTGGCGAGCAAGCGCACCCAGATCAGCACCGACGGCCTGGACATTTCCCGCTACGGCCAATCCAAGGAATCGCACAAGCATGCCCATACAGCGCCTGCACACTAACGCTCGCATGAGCCAGATCGTCATCCATGGCAACACGGTTTACCTGGCTGGCCAGGTGGGCGACGACATGAGTGCCGGGGTCGAGCAACAGACCCGCGAAACACTGGCGAGCATCGAGCGGCTGCTGGCCGAGGCCGGCACCGACAAGCGGCACATTCTCTCGGTGACCATCTACCTGAAGGACATTGATGCGGACTTCGCGGGCATGAACAGGGTATGGGACCAATGGCTCCCCGACGGCGTCGCACCGGCCCGTGCCACGGTCGAGGCGAAGCTCTGCGAGCCGGAAATCCTCGTCGAGCTGTCGGTGGTCGCCGCGCTGCCCGGTTGACCGCAGGGCCAGATTTCGACAGCCGGGGCGGCTCGACGGGCCGGGTCGGCACGAGACGCCTCGGGGTGGGCCTCATTTCGTCCCGCCGTGTTGAAAATACTGAACGCCCTCGCCATCATAGCGGCCTCTGCTATCGCTCTTGATTGGGGGCTCCCGTATTGGACGTCGGTGTTCGACTGCAAACCATCCGCAAGCTCAAGGGTCTGTCGCAGCGTGAACTCGCCAAGCGTGCAGGCGTGACCAACAGCACGATTTCCATGATCGAGAAGAACAGCGTCAGTCCCTCCATCAGCTCGCTGAAAAAGGTGCTTAGCGGCATCCCCATGTCGCTGGTCGAGTTCTTCTCACCGGATTTCGAACAGGACAGCGACACCCAGGTGGTCTACAAGGCAGGCGAGCTGATCGATATTTCCGACGGGGCGGTCAGCATGAAGCTGGTCGGCAAGGCGCATCCGGGGCGCGCCATCGCCTTTCTCGCCGAGACCTATCCACCGGGCGCCGACACCGGCACCGATATGCTCGCGCACCAGGGCGAAGAGGCCGGCATGCTGGTCGAGGGCCGCCTGGAGCTGACGGTAAGTGGCCAGACCTACATCCTTGAGCGCGGCGACAGCTATTATTTCGAGAGCAGCAAGCCGCACCGTTTTCGCAATCCCTTCGACGCGCCCGCACAGCTGATCAGCGCGACGACCCCGGCGAATTTCTGAGCGAGCCCTGGCGCGGTGCCAGCCCGCTAGCCGGCAGTGCGACACAGGGTCGCGGCCAGGGGCTGCGCCATATGGGTTGTTTCGGCAAGCAGGGCTTGCCGCTATACTAGCCGCCGCTCGCGATACCGTGGCCGCGGGCGTGTCTAGCCACATGAGGGTGTAAGGTGAACCTGATTAAGAAGATCCTGGTAGCACAGACTGCCGTAGTGGCCCTGTGGGCAGTGAGCGCTCAGGCTGCGACCAACGACGACATCGCTGAGCGGCTCAAGCCGGTGGGCGAGGTCTGTATCCAAGGCCAAGAATGCGCAGCGGCCGGTCCTGCCACTGCTGCCGCCGGCGGCGCTGCTCGCTCGGGCGAGCAGGTGGTCGGCAAGTTCTGTGGCGCCTGCCACGGGTCCGGTCTGCTCAACTCGCCGAAGGTCGGTGACACCGCGGCGTGGAAAGAGCGCGCCGACGCGCGTGGCGGCATCGACGGCCTGCTCAAGCACGCCATCAGCGGCTTCAACGCCATGCCGCCGAAAGGCACCTGCGCCGATTGCTCCGATGACGAGCTGCTGGCTGCCATCAAGCACATGTCCGGCCTCTGACCGGTATTTGCCGGCTGGCAGCGCGCGCTGCCGGGCCCGGCAGGCCGCCAGAACCATCGCCGCCTTCGGGCGGCGATGTCGTTTGTGGTCGGGAGAAAAGCGCGCCGTTGCCGGGTCGAAACATCGAGTTCGATACCGGGCACCACTACGGCGGGGCCCGGCACAACGATGAGGTGGCCCATGCCCAGTTCCGCCCCGCAGCCCGAGCAGCTGCATTTTTCCAGCGACGGTCGCACGCCGAACAGTTCGCATCCAGTGCTGGTCTACCGCCAGCTGCCGCTGGCCGGCGCCGACTACGCCGGCGCGTTCGAAACCCTGTTCGACAGCCACCTGTGGCCGGCACAGTGGCGCGCCGGTGTCTACGACTACCACCATTACCATTCCACGGCGCATGAAGTCCTGGGGGTTGCGCGCGGCTCGGCGCGGCTGATGCTCGGCGGCGAGCAGGGGCAGGAAGTGGCGGTGCAGGCGGGCGACGCGCTGGTGTTGCCGGCCGGCACCGGGCACTGCCAGCTCAGCGCCAGCGCCGATTTCGAGGTGGTCGGCGGCTACCCGGTGGGCCAGGCGTACGACCTGTTGCGGCCGGGAGAGGGCAACCATGACGAGGCGCGCGCCCGCGCCGAGCGGGTGGGTGTGCCGGTGAGCGACCCGGTCGCCGGTACCCAGGGCGCGCTGGTCGCCCTATGGCGCCGGGCCTAGGGACCTTACTCGACGAAGATCACCTGGCCGTCGCTGAGCGCCGCGACGCGGGCCAGTGATTCGACGCGGAAACCGGCTTCTTCCAGTTCTTGGCGGCCGGCCTGGAACGACTTTTCGATGACGATGCCGAGCCCGGCGATGCTCGCTCCGGCCTGCTCGATGATCGAGATCAGCCCCTTGGCGGCCTTGCCGTTGGCGAGGAAATCATCGATCACCAGCACCCGGTCGCTGGCCGACAGGTGGTTGGTGGAAATCGCGATGGTGCTTTCGACCTGCTTGGTGAACGAGTACACCGAGGCGGTGAGCAGGTGGTCGGTCAGGGTCAGCGACTGGTGCTTGCGCGCGAAAATCACCGGGACGCCCAGCTCCAGCCCGGCCATGATCGCCGGGGCGATACCCGAGGCCTCGATGGTGACGATCTTGGTGATGCCTTCGTCGCGGAACCGGCGGGCGAATTCCTGACCGATCTGCTGCATCAGCTCCGGGTCGATCTGGTGGTTCAGAAAGGCGTCGACCTTGAGCACGCGGTCGGACAGGACAATGCCTTGTTGGCGAATCTTTTGTTTCAGCTGTTCCACGAACGCGCTACCTCAAGCGTGGGCGGCCGGGTCCGGCGGACGCATCGGGAAGCCGAAAAGCCAGCTGGGCGCTGCGCCGCGAGGCGAGCGCCCAGCTCGTTTCGATCCCGTCGTCACTGCCTTGCGCAGCCTGGAAAGCCGCGCATTCTCGCTTAAATTCGCGCCCGGGTCCAAGTGGGGCGTTCAGTCGAAGGTGTCGATCGACAGGCGGCGATAGCACACCGCTTCGCCATGATGCTGCAGGACCAGATGGCCCTCCGGCGCACGGGCGAAGCCGGGGTAGGCGGCGAACTTGCTGGCGGCGATACGCTGAACAAGCATCGAATCGTCGAGCCGGTAGCGCAGCACGCAGCGGCCGTCCAGCCAGTGTTCGACCGCGCCGTGGCGTATCTGCAGTGCGGCCTCGATGAACCGCCCCGGCTCGATGGGCGTCTCCAACGCCGGCGGCAATAGCCCGTATAACGCACCGTTGCGGGTGGTCGGTTGGCGCCCGTCGGGGTGGCCGGCATCGTCGAGCAGCTGCATCTCGGGGCCGCTGTGCCAGCTCAGGCCTGCGTGCTCGTCGACTCGGCAGAAGACACCGGAATTGCCGGCGCGGGGCAGCGCGAACTCGAAGGCGAGCCGGCAATCGCGGTAGCGCCCGTGCGACACCAGATCTACCCGCCGCGGGCCTGCGATCGCGCACAGCTGCTCGCCGCCTCGCTGCCAGCAATCGTCGGGGAATCCCGCTTTCCGCCAACCGCGCCAGTCGGACGCATCGAGGGTGCGGGTCATTGGTTGCTCCGTTGGGTTGTCCGTCAGGCCGTGGGCTGCCCGGTGCGTGTCGCGCGGTTGGACTGGCCGGGGCCGAACGGGTTTGGCCAGTGCGGCACATCGCCGCCGGGCGGTACTGAACGCCGCGGGGGATACTCCGACTAACCTTGGACCAGACACCATTTCGGGAGATCGCCATGTTGCGGATTGCCATCAACGGTTACGGTCGCATCGGCCGGGCCGTGCTGCGAGCCTTGTTCGAGCGGAACCTGGAAAACCAGATCCATGTCGAGGCGATCAACGACCTCAGCGATCGCGCCGCAATGGCGCACCTGACGCGTTTCGACACGACGTTCGGCCGCTTTCACGGACAGGTCGATCTGCGCGATGACGTGATGCAGATCCGCGGCCAGTCGATTCGCCTGTTGCAGGAGCGCGACCCTACGCAGCTGCCCTGGAAGCCGCTTGGGGTCGACGTGGTGCTCGAGTGCTCCGGCAAGTTCAAGAAGCGCGAGCTGGTCGACCAGCACCTGCAGGCCGGGGCGCAGCGGGTATTCGCCTCGCACCCGCTCGACGGCGCCGATCTGACCGTGGTCTACGGGGTCAACCATCAGTTGCTCAGCGATAGCCAGCGGGTGATCTCCAATGCGTCCTGCACCACCAACTGCCTGGCACCGCTGGCCAAGGTGCTGCACGAGGCCGTGGGCATCCGGCAAGGGCTGCTCAACACCGTTCACTCCTACACCAATGACCAGAACCTGCTGGACAAGGCGCACAAGGACCTCTACCGCGCCCGCGCCGCCGCGGAGTCGATGATCCCCTCGACCACGGGCGCGGCCAAGGCCATCGGCCTGGTGCTGCCCGAGCTGGCCGGCCGCCTGGACGGTTTGGCGGTGCGGGTGCCGACACCCAATGTGTCGCTGGTGGACCTGACCTTCACTGCCGAACGCGCACCCGGCAGCGTCGAGGCGATCAACCAGATCCTGCGCGAGGGCGCGCAGCGGATGCCGCTCGGGGTGATGGAGTGCAACGACCTACCACTGGTGTCCCGCGACTTCTTCGGCCATCCGACCTCGTGCGTGGCGGACCTCAGTCATACCCGCGTGCAGGGCGATCTGGTCAAGGTGCTGGCCTGGTACGACAACGAGTGGGCGTTCTCCAACCGCATGCTCGATGTTCTGCTGCACTGGGGCGACGGCAAGGCGCAGGCTAGCTGAAGGTAGACGCATGAGCGAAGGCGAGGGCATCTGGGCGCAACCGTTGGCAGCCTTTCGCGCCGCGACGGCCGTCGCCAAACCGACACCCGGTTGCGGGGCCGCCGCGGCCGTTACGGCTGATATCGGCCTGGCGCTGGTGGTAAAAGGGCTGCGTATCAGTGAGGCGCACGGTGCCAATCCGGCGCGCCTGAAATTGCTGCAAGCCGCTGAAGCGCTGCTGGGCCGACCGGGAACCTTTGCCGACCACGACATGCAGGCCTTCAGTGACTACCTGAGCGCAGCCCGTGATGGCGACGCCGAGGACACGCAGGCCGCGGCGCGTCAGGCCTGTGCGGTGCCGCTGGCCCTGGCGCATTGCTGTCTGGAGGCGCTAGAGCTTGCCGTCGATGCCTGGCCGCTTACCGACGCGAACGTGCAGAGCGATGTCCAGGCAGGGGCTGTGCTCATTCATGCGGGCCTCAGTGCGGCGCTGATCAACGTCGATGCCGACAGGCCGAGCCTTGACAGCGGAGCGGCCCGCGAAGAGGCCGGGCAGACACGCCGACGCCTGCAGAGCGAAGGCGACGCTTTGCTGCGGCGGCTGGCCGATCCCGGCAGGTAGCGGTCCGCGATCGCCTTTCAGAATAGGCAGCGTGCGTGGGTCCGTCACGCTCGGCGTGTGACCTTGCCTGGGTTTAGCGGGGAAGCGTCGGACCTACGAGACCGGTGATCGACTCGGCTATCGAGCGGCAACTGTTGGCCGCTTTTCGTACGAACCAGCTTGCTGGCGAACCGACCCAGCGTTCCAAAGCATGTTCAAGCCAGGATTTATCGTAATTTTCTATAACGAGAAAAATTGTCTCGTTATAGGTTGACGGCTGCGTCGGTGTTTTCTAGTCTCAATGATAAGTGAGACGAACTGTCTCAAAATAACAATAGAGACCTGAGGTCTCCTCGTGCTTCGTCCGGCAAGCCTTGCCGGCGTCGAAGGTCGCGACCGCCCCCCGGAGAACACCATGAGCCATCGCATCGTCCTGCCGCGCCTGATGGAAGTCGGCGCCGGCGCCAGCCAGCAGATCGTCTCCGTCCTTCAGAATCTCGGCTGCAAACGGCCGCTGATCGTCACCGACCGGATGATGGTCGAGCTGGGCTATGTCGCGCGGATCAGCGAGACGCTGAGCAAGGCCGACATCCCCAGCGACTGCTTCGCCGACACCTTGCCGGAGCCGACCGCCGCCTCGATCCGGGCGGGCGTCGAGATGGTGCGGGCGGGCAACTACGACTCGATCATCGCCCTCGGCGGCGGCAGCCCGATCGACTCGGCCAAGGCCATCGGCATCCTCGGCAAGTTTGGCGGCGAGATGCGCGACTACCGCTTCCCGCGCGATGTCAGCGAAGCCGGGTTGCCGCTGATCGCCATCCCGACGACGGCGGGCACCGGCTCGGAAGCCACGCGCTTTACCATCATTACCGACGAAACCAGCGACGAGAAAATGCTCTGCGCCGGGCTTGGCTTCATGCCGGTCGCCGCGCTGGTCGACTATGAGCTGACCCTGTCGCTGCCGCCACGTGTCACTGCCGACACCGGCATCGATGCGCTGACCCACGCCATCGAGGCCTATGTCAGCCGCAAGGCCAGTCTCTACAGCGATGCGCAGGCGCTGCAGGCCATGCGCCTCTTGGCGCCGAACCTGCGCGCGGCCTACCACGAGCCGGCTAATCGTCAGGCCCGCGAGGCGATGATGCTCGGCGCGACCCTGGCCGGCATTGCCTTCTCCAACGCCTCGGTGGCGCTGGTGCATGGCATGAGCCGGCCCATTGGGGCTTTCTTCCATGTGCCGCACGGACTGTCCAACGCCATGCTGCTGCCGGCGATCACGGCGTTCTCGATTCCCGCTGCGCCGGAGCGTTATGCCGACTGCGCGCGAGCCATGGGCGTAGCGGCGCAGACCGACAGCGTCGAAGCGGCCAATGAAAAGCTGCTGACCGAGCTGCGCGCGGTCAACCAGGAATTGCAGGTGCCCAGCCCCGAGCAGTTCGGCATCACCCGCGAGCGCTTCTTCGAACTGCGCGAAACCATGGCCAAGCAGGCGCTGGCTTCGGGTTCGCCCGGCAACAACCCGCGCGTGCCCAGCGAAGCGGAAATCATCGACCTCTACGAAACCGTCTGGAACCAGGAGTGAGCCCCATGCAGACCCTCGGCAACCTGATCAACAACGAGGCCGTCGCTGGCCGGTCCGAACGCCACGCCACCGTTTACAACCCCGCCACCGGCGAGCCTCGGCTCTATGTGTCGCTGTCCTCGGCGGATGAAACCCGTGAGGCCATTGCCGCCGCCCAGGCCGCTTTCGCAGGCTGGTCGAAGACGCCGCCGCTGGTGCGGGCCCGCGTCATGTTCCGCTTCAAGGCGTTGCTCGAAGCCCGTCGTGATGACGTCGCCCGGCTGATCTCTCTGGAGCACGGCAAGGTGTTCTCCGACGCCCAGGGTGAAGTCACCCGCGGTCTAGAAGTGGTGGAATTCGCCTGCGGCATTCCGCATCTGCTCAAGGGCGAATTCTCGCCTAATGTCGGACGCGACATCGATTCGAACTCGCTGATGCAGCCGCTGGGTGTCTGCGTCGGGATCACGCCGTTCAACTTCCCGGCCATGGTGCCGCTGTGGATGCTGCCGGTGGCCATCGCCTGCGGTAATACTTTTGTCCTCAAGCCTTCGGAAAAGGACCCGAGCGCCACCATGCTGCTCGGCGAATTGCTGGCCGAAGCCGGGCTGCCGGCCGGCGTGCTGAACATCGTCAACGGCGACAAGGAGGCGGTTGACGTGCTGCTGACCGACGAGAGTGTGCAGTCGGTCAGTTTCGTCGGCTCGACGCCGATTGCCGAGTACATCTACAGCACCGCCTCGGCCCACGGTAAGCGCTGCCAGGCCCTGGGCGGCGCGAAGAACCACATGGTGATCATGCCCGACGCCGATCCGCAGCAGGTGGTGGGCTCGCTGATGGGCGCCGCCTATGGGTCGGCCGGTGAGCGTTGCATGGCGATCTCGGTGGCGGTCTGTGTCGGTGACGAAGTGGCCGACAACCTGGTCGAGATGCTCAAGGGCGAAATCGGGCAGATGCGCACCGGCCCTGGCACCGGTTTCGAGCCCGAACCGCACATGGGGCCGCTGGTCACCCGAGAGCATCAGCAGAAGGTGGTCAGCTACATCGACCTGGGTGTGAAAGAGGGCGCGACCCTGGTCTGTGACGGGCGCGGGTTGAAGGTCGAGCGCTACGAGAACGGCTTCTACGTCGGCCCGACCCTGTTCGACCGGGTGACGCCGCAGATGCGCATCTATAAGGAAGAGATCTTCGGGCCGGTACTGGCCGTGGTGCGGGTGCAATCCTTCGACGAAGCGCTGAAGCTGGTCAACGAACACGAATTCGGTAACGGCACCTCGATCTTTACTCGTGACGGCGACACCGCAAGGCAGTACGAGGAAGAGGTCAAGGTCGGCATGGTCGGCGTCAACGTACCGATCCCGGTGCCCATGGCATTCCACTGCTTTGGCGGCTGGAAGCGTTCGATCTTCGGCCCGCTGAACATGCACGGTCCGGACGGCGTGCGTTTCTTCACCCGGATGAAGACCGTGACCCGGCGCTGGCCGACCGGCATCCGAGCCGGGGCGGATTTCTCCTTGCCGACGATGAAGTAGGCACTTGCAGGGGGGCGTCTTGGCGTCTTGGTGGGCTGAAGCCCAGCCTACAGAACCGGGCATGCACGGGCGGCGGAAGTGCGCCCCCTTCCTCGATGAAAATCGTCATGGTGCGGGCAGAGGTCGTCCGCCCTTGGTGCGAATTTATCGATGCGGATCATGAATAGACGCGCGTAGGGTGGGCTTCAGCCCACATGCGTCGATACACCCATCCCGCGCCATGGCGGTCCACTCTTTTGAACTACAAGGCAGACGATGCGCAGCACTTCCCGCGAAAAAGGCTCTTCCATCACCCGTGTGCTGGAAATCATCGAAGCCGTGGCTGGCGCAACGGAGCCGCTGACACCCAGCGCGCTGGCGGAAAAACTGGATATTCCGAAGGCCAGCGCCCATCGCCTGGTGCAAACACTGGAGAAAGAGGGTTTTCTGCAGTTCGGCCTGCGTGGCGGCCTGCTGCCGGGCGATCGGCTGCACGCCACGGCGGTGAATATCCTCGGCAGTGGTCGGCACAAGGCCTTGCGTCAGGCAATCCTGCGCCAGCTGTCCGACGAGATTGGCGAAACCTGCGGCCTGTCCGTGCCCGATGGTTTGGACATGCTCTATTTCGACCGGGTGCAGACCAACTGGCCGCTGCAGATCAACCTGCCCATCGGCAGCCACACGCCGCTCTGGTGCACCGCCAGCGGCAAGCTGTACCTCGCTTCGTTGCCGGATGATCAGCTCGAGCGGATCCTGCCGCGCCTGCCGATTCGGCAGCTGGCGCGCAATACGCTGACCGACCTCAGTGCCTTGCGTGACGATCTGGTGCGGATTCGCGAAGAGGAACTGGCCACCGATTCGGAGGAGTTCATCGACGGCATGGTCGCCTGCGCCGTGCCGGTGCGCGATGGCCGTGGCGAGCTGAGCGCCTGCCTGTTCACCCATGCGCCGGTGATTCGTTGTTCCATGGACTCGCTGTTGGCGTTCGTGCCACGCCTGCGCGCGGCGGCCGGGGAGTTGGAGGCGATTGTCAGCGGTTAAGGTGGCGTAGGGTGGATGTCGCTTTTTACATCCACCGTGACGTAGCGGTGGATCGCCACCCGGTGGATCGGTGAAGCGTGATCCACCCTACGTCTGCCTGAACCGCCTGCGGCTACTTTTTCAACATCGCCCGCATTGCTGCCAGCGCGTCGTTGCCGCGGGCCGCTTTAACCTCCACCGGCGCATCTTCCTGGCCTTCCCAGACCAGGTCCTCTGGCGGCAGCTCGTCGAGGAAGCGGCTCGGCGTGCAATCGATGACCTCGCCGTACTGTTTGCGCTTGGCGGCGAAGGTCAGCGCCAGGTTGCGCTTGGCGCGGGTGATGCCGACGTAGGCCAGGCGCCGCTCTTCCTCGATGGTGTCGGCCTCGATGCTGGATCGGTGCGGCAGGATCTCCTCCTCGAAGCCGATGATGTACACCGAGGGGAATTCCAGCCCCTTAGAGGCATGCATGGTCATCATCTGCACGCCTTCGGCGCCTTCTTCTTCTTCCTGCTGGCGTTCGAGCATGTCGCGCAGTACCAGCTTGCCGATGGCGTCCTCGATGGTCATGTCGCCGTCTTCGTCTTTATCCAGCGTATTTTTCAGCGCATCGACGAGGAACCAGACGTTGCCCATGCGGGCGTCAGCCACCTTGTCGCTGGAGGCGTTCTGCCTGAGCCAGTTTTCGTAGTCGATGTCCATCACCATGCTGCGGATGGCGGCGATCGGCTCGTTGACCACGCATTGCTGGCGCACGTTGTCCATCCAGTGCTTGAAGCGCGACAGGCGCTCGGCGTAGCGGCTGTCGAGGTGGGCGCCGAGGCCGATTTCGTCAGCGGCGGCGTACATCGAGATGCCGCGTTCGCTGGCGTAGTTGCCGAGTTTTTCCAGGGTGGTGGAGCCGATCTCGCGGCGCGGCACGTTGATCACCCGCAGAAAGGCGTTGTCGTCGTCCGGGTTGACCAGCAGGCGGAAGTAGCTCATCAGGTCCTTCACCTCCTGACGGGCGAAGAAGCTGGTGCCACCGGACAGGCGATAGGGAATCTGATGGTGCTGCAGCTTCAGCTCCATCAGCTTGGCCTGGTAGTTGCCGCGATAGAGGATGGCGAAATCGCTGTAGGGACGCTGAGTGCGCAGGTGCTCGGTGAGGATCTCCAGCGCCACGCGCTCGCACTCGGCGTCCTCGTTGCGCGTGCGGATCACGCGGATCTCGTCGCCATGACCCATGTCCGACCACAGCTGCTTCTCGAACACGTGCGGGTTGTTGGCGATGAGGATGTTGGCGCACTTGAGGATGCGGCTGGTGGAACGGTAGTTCTGCTCCAGCATCACCACTTTCAAGGACGGGTAATCCTCTTTGAGCAGCATCAGGTTCTCCGGACGCGCGCCACGCCAGGCGTAGATCGACTGGTCGTCGTCGCCGACCACGGTGAACTGGTTGCGCATACCCACCAGCAATTTGACCAGCAAGTACTGGCTGGCGTTGGTGTCCTGGTATTCGTCGACCAGCAGGTAGCGGATGCGGTTCTGCCATTTTTCCAGGATGTCGGCATGCTCCTGGAACAGCTTGACCGGCAGGAGGATCAGGTCGTTGAAGTCCACCGCGTTGTACGCCTTGAGCGTGCGCTGGTAGTGCAGGTAGACGATGGCGGCGGTCTGTTCCTTGGGGTTGCGCGCGTTGGCCAGCGCCTCGTCGGGCAGGATCAGGTCGTTCTTCCAGCTGTCGATGGTGTTCTTGATCTCATCGGCACCGTCGTCGCCGGAATATTCCTTCTGCATGATGTCGGTGAGCAGCGCCTTGATGTCGCCGTCATCGAAGATCGAGAAGCCAGGCTTGTAGCCCAGGCGCGCATATTCCTTGCGGATGATGTTCATGCCCAGATTGTGGAAGGTGGACACGGTCAGGCCGCGCGCCTCGGCGCCTTTGAGCAAGCTGCCGACGCGCTCCTTCATCTCGCGCGCGGCCTTGTTGGTGAAGGTCATGGCGACGATGTGGCGGGCCTGGATGCCGCACTGTTGCACCAGGTAGGCGATCTTGCGGGTGATCACGCTGGTCTTGCCGGAGCCGGCGCCGGCGAGCACCAGCAGTGGGCCGCCGACGTAGTTCACGGCTTCCTGCTGCCGAGGGTTGAGTCGGGACATTCTCGTTTGGTCTGTTGAAGCGGGGGCGAGAGTTTAGCAGGGCTGGGGCGGGGAATCGGCATTGCCGCTACCGGTCGTCGCCGGCCACGCTGGGTTCGGCGGCAGATTGCTCTAGTCTATGCGCCGACGCCCGTTTTTGGCTGCTCGGCCTGACGTCCCGCTGTGCACAGGGAGGTGTGACCGTCGAGGTGGCAACGCCATCTCCTGCTCCGCATGTATCGGGGAACAACCGTGACATCGTCCGCACAACCGCTACGCCTGGTCCTGCTCGCTGATCGGCCCGAGTGGCGCGAGCAGCTGCAGCTGGCGCTCGTCAGCCTGCCGGGTGCCTACACGCTGCATGTCGTGGCTGACTGGCCCGCCGCACACGCGGCGCTGGCCGAGGCCGGCCCCAGCCTGCTGCTGGTTACGCTGGGCAGGCGGCCGGAATCGGGGCGCTTCCCCTGGCCCAGCGTGCTGCTGCTCGACGAGGAAGTCGCCGAGTCGCCCGAGGGCGTCATCGACTGGCTGATTGGCCCGTCGCTCAACCCCGAACTGCTGCGCCGCTGCCTGCGCTACGCCCGCGAGCGGTGCAAGCTGCAGGGGGTGGTGCAACGCCTGGCGCTGCAGGACCCGCTGACCGGCATCGCCAACCGCCAGGGTTTCCAGGCGCTGCTGGTCACCACGCTGGTGGACCACGAGGGTGCCGGGCTGGTGCTCGGCGTGCTCGACCTCGACAACTTTCGCCGGGTCAACGATGCCCTGGGCCACCAGGCTGGCGACCGGCTGATCGTCCAGGTGGTGGCGCGCCTGAAGGCGCAGTTGGAGGTGGGCGACCGGCTCGGCCGGCTTGGCGGCGACGAGTTCGCGCTGCTGCTCGATGCGTCCCGTCCGGGACGCATCGAGCGCCTGGCCGACCGCCTGATGGAAGCCCTCGCCGAACCTTACTGGCTGGGCGGCGAAAGCCTGATGCTCGGCTGCAGCCTCGGCCTGGCCGACGCGACCGACGGGATCGATGCCGACCAGCTGTTCTGGCTCGCGCAGATCGCCATGCGCCAGGCCAAGGCTACCCAGGGCTGCAGCTGGCACCGCTACAACCCGCGCATCAACCGCAGTGCCAGCAGTTTCGCCGATCTCGAAGGCGAGCTGCGGCGGGCCCTGCGCCGCGATGACCTGGAGCTGCACTACCAGCCGCGCCAGTGCATCGACACCGGCCGCATCGTCGGCCTCGAGGCGCTGGTGCGCTGGCCGCATGCCGAGCGCGGCGTGCTTGCGCCGGACGAGTTCATTCCCATGGCCGAGGAGAGCGGGCTGATCGTGCCGTTGGGCTACTGGGTCATCGCGCGCGCTCTGCGCGACCTGCAGAGCCTGCGCGACAGCGGCGTCGGCGAGCTGCACATGGCCGTCAACCTGTCGTTCCGCCAGTTCCTCGACAGTCAGTTGCTGGCCACCTTGCAGCGGCTGATCGAGGAGCGCGGGGTCGACCCGCACTGGCTGGAGTTCGAGCTGACGGAAACCGCCGTGATGCGCCGCAGCGACCAGGTCCGCAGCACCATGGACGCTCTGGCGGCGCTCGGCGTGCGGTTTTCCCTGGACGACTTCGGTACGGGCTTTTCGTCCTTCGTGCACCTCAGCCGGCTGCCCATCAGCCTGTTGAAGATCGACAAGAGTTTTGTCGATCAGATGACCTCACGGCCGAAGAACGGGCGGCTGGTGCGGGCGATGATCGGCCTGGCCCACGAGCTGGGTCTGGAAGTCGTCGCCGAGGGGGTTGAAGCTACGGCGCAGCTCGGCCAGTTGCGGCGCTTCGGTGCTGATCAGGTCCAGGGTTACCTGATCAGCAGGCCGTTGCCACTGGCCGAACTCCGGCCGTTTCTCGATCAGGGCCGCGCGCTGGGCGCACGCGCCTGATCGGGGTTCACGGACGCACCATGTGCAGGAAGTGCATGTGCTTTTCGTACTGGTCGAGGATGTCGCCGATCACGCCGTCGCGGCTCCAGCCCATGACGTCGTAGTTCTGACCGCCTTCCTTGAGGTGCACCTCGGCACGGTAGTAGTTGCGCTCGTCCTCGTCGCCCGCTTCGGTGACCACGAAGCTCGGCATCGGGTAGCCGCGCGGACGGATCTGGTAGATGAAGTCGGGCGCGCCCTCGTGGGTGATTTGCAGGCCGGTGCGGCCGTCCTCATCGCTGGTCAGCTCCACGCCGTACCCCTGTTCGCGTAGTTCTGTGGCCACTGCGGCGCAGGCCGGTGCGGCAACCTCGGCGATGAAGCGTTCGACGTCACGGCGCCGCGGGTAGCGGGTCAGGTTCTGCACGCGCCGGCGCCAGCCGCCCTCGGACTGCGGGGCGGTCGGCGTGGTATTCAGCGACTGGTAGCGCAACCCCTGTTTGGTGGCATCGACGCGCAGCGCCTTGAGCAGGCCCCACATCGCGCAGAGCAGCACGATGGTGAAGGGCAGGGCGCTGGCGATGGTCGCGGTCTGCAATGCGGTCAGGCCATCGGCGAGGAGCAGGGCGATCGCCACGGCACCCATCGAGCCGGCCCAGAAGATGCGTTGCCAGGTTGGCGTCTGGCCCTCGCCGCCGGAGGCCAGCATGTCGACCACCAGGGCGCCGGAGTCGGCAGAGGTGACGAAGAACACCACGACCATGATGATCGCCACCAGCGACAGCAGCGACGCGAAGGGAAACTGCTCGAGAAAGACGAACAGCGCCAGCGAACTGTCGCGCTCGATGGCCTCGCCCAGGCTGGTGAGGTGATCCCAGAGGATCATGTGGATCGCGGTGTCGCCGAACACGGTCATCCACAGCAGGGTGAAGGCGGTGGGCACCAGCAGCACGCCGGTGACGAATTCGCGGATCGTCCGGCCGCGCGAGATGCGCGCAATGAACAGGCCTACAAAGGGCGACCACGCCAGCCACCAGCCCCAGTAGAACAGCGTCCAGCCGCCGATCCAGTCGTTCGGCTCATAGGCATAGAGGTTGAACGTGGCCGTGACGATCTGTGAGAAGTAGTTGCCGGTGTTCTGCACGAAGGTTTGCAGGATGAACACGGTGGGGCCGGCGATCAGCACCAGCAGCAGCAACAGCACCGCCAGGGTCAGGTTCAGCTCGGACAGCCGGCGTACGCCCTTGTCCAGGCCGGTGACCACGGAAATCGTTGCCAGCAGCGTGGTACCGGCGATCAGCGCGATCTGCACCGGGATCGAGATGGGCACACCGTAAAGGTGGTTGAGCCCGGAGTTGATCTGGGTGACACCCAGGCCCAGCGAGGTCGCCACGCCCAGCACGGTGCCGATAATGGCAAAGATGTCCACCGCATGCCCGATCGGCCCGTGGATGCGCTCGCCGATCAGCGGGTACAGTGCCGAGCGCAGGGTCAGTGGCAGGCCCTGTCGAAAACTGAAGTAGGCGAGGATCATCGCCACGATGGCGTAGATCGCCCACGCATGCAGGCCCCAGTGGAAAAAGGTGATCTTCATCGCCTCGCGCGCCGCGGCCACGGTGCCGCCTTCGCCAACAGGGGGGGAGAGGAAGTGCATCACCGGCTCGGCGACGCCGAAGAACATCAGGCCGATGCCCATGCCGGCCGAGAACAGCATCGAGAACCAGGTCAGGTAGCTGTAGTCCGGCTCGCTGTGGTCGGGCCCGAGCTTGATGTCGCCGTAGCGGCTGAGGGCCAGCAGCACGACCATCAGCAGGATGATCGCGACCGCCAGAATATAGAGCCAGCTGACATTGGCGATGATCCAGGCCTGCAGGTCACTGAACACGCCCTGGGCATGTTCGGGGGCGGCGACGCTGTACAGCACCAGGATCAGGATGAGAACGGCCGAGCCGTAGAACACCGGGGGGTTGAGGGTGGGAGAAGAAGACTTGTTGGCCTCCATGCTGCGCTCCTTGAGTTACCGATTGGGGAGTGGCCGCCTGTGGCGAAGAGGGGGCAATCTAACATACCGGCCCGCTTCCGACCTGACGCGGGCGTGGCCACCGGGCAAGCTTGCCCAGGATCAGACCGTTTGGCTGGCCGCTTTGCGGCGATCCGCCTGATTCTATTTTTTGCCCGCGCTGGGTGCCGGGTTCTCGACTCAGCCGGCCGGGCTGCCGGGCCGGTACTGCAGGGCCTCGGCCAGGTGGGCGCGGCCAATGGCAGCGTGCTGCTGCAGGTCCGCCAGGGTTCGCGCGACCTTGAGAATCCGGTGCGCGGCACGCAGCGACAGTCCCAGCCGCTCGCAGGCGCGCTCTAGCCATTGCTGGTCCTCGCTCTGCAACTGGCAATGGCGACGCAGGCCGGCCAGGTCGAGAAAGGCATTGGCACAGCCCTGTCGGTCGAGTTGGATGCGCCGCGCCTCGGCGACGAGCCCGGCTACCTGGGCGGTGGTCTCGTTGCCTGCCAGCGGTGCATTGAGTGCCGTGGCTTCGCGTGCCACCGTCAGGTGCAGGTCGATGCGATCGAGCAGAGGGCCGGACAGCTTGCCGCGGTAGCGCTGGATCTGGTCTGGCGAGCAGCGGCATCGGCCGCTGGGGTCGCCGAGATAGCCGCAGGGGCAGGGATTCATCGCCGCGACGAGCTGGAAGCGCGCCGGGAAACGCACCTTGTCGCGCGCCCGGGCGATGACAATGCAGCCGGATTCCAGCGGTTCGCGCAGGACTTCCAGCACCTTGCGGTCGAACTCGGGCAGCTCGTCGAGAAACAGCACGCCCTGATGCGCCAGGGTGATTTCGCCCGGCCGCGGCCGGCTGCCACCACCGACGAGGGCGGGGCCCGATGCACTGTGATGGGGCTGACGGAACGGCCGCTGCGGCCAGTGCGCCAGCGGCGACTGGCTGGCCACCGACTGGATCGCCGCGACCTCCAGCGCTTCCTGTTCCTCGAGTGGCGGCAGCAGGCCCGGCAGGCGGCTCGCCAACAACGTCTTGCCAGTGCCGGGCGGGCCGGAGAACAGCAGGTTGTGGGCCCCGGCAGCCGCGACCAACAGGCCGCGCTTGGCTGCGGCCTGGCCCTGCACGTCGGCCAGGTCAGGGTAAGGCAGCACCTGGCGCAACAGGCCCTGGGCCTGGAAGGGTTCGATGGGGGCGACACCGTTGAAATGCGCGGCGACTTCCAGCAGGTGGTCAGCCGCGTAGACCACCAGGCCGGACGCCAGGCTGGCTTCCTCGGCATTGGCGCGCGGCACCAATAGCGCCCGGCCGGCCTGGCGCGCGGCCAGGGCTGCGGGCAGCACGCCCTGCACGGGGCGCAGAGCGCCGGACAGTGCCAGCTCGCCCAGGCACTCGAGGCAGTCCAGGCGGTCACCCGGAATCTGTGCGCTGGCCGCCAGGATGCCAAGTGCAATGGCCAGGTCGAAGCGGCCGCCGTCTTTCGGCAGGTCGGCCGGGGCGAGGTTCAGCGTGATGCGGCGCGCGGGAAAATCGAAGCCCGAGGTGAGGATCGCGCTGCGTACGCGGTCCTTGCTCTCCTTGACGGCGGCTTCGGGCAGGCCGACGAGCGCCAGCGAGGGCAGGCCGTTGGCCAGATGCGCCTCAACCGTGACGGTGGGCGCTTCGACGCCGACCTGGGCGCGGCTGTGGACAATTGCAAGAGACATCGATCACTCCGTTGATCGTTGCCGCCGGTTTTATTCGGCGGTGGGCGGCGTCAGCCTTTCTTCCAGTTCGGCCACCTTGGCTTCCAGCGCCTCGAGGCGGGCGCGGGTGCGTGCGAGCACCACCATCTGGCTGTCGAACTCGTCGCGGCTGACCACGTCGAGTTTGCTCAGGGCGCCCTGCACGATGCCCTTGAACTGGGCTTCGATTTCCGCCCGGGGCAGCGGCGTTTCGCCGTTGAAGAGGCGCGAGGCCTGGGAGCCGATGGCATCGAGAAAAGCTTTGGGCGCAAGCATGGTGGTCACCTGTTTTTGAGCGGGCTGCAGTGTAGCACGGCCCGCCAGCGGGGCTCCGGGGCGTAACGGTGCACGAATGCGGGCACGGCTCCCTGGGCGCAGGCACCATGTTGGTGCGCCGCTGCGCTTGCTGTGGGGCGCTCGCTGGCGCCCGGGGCCGCGCTGCGGCGGGGTGTACCGCCGGTCCGGTGGAATTGGCATCGTTTCTGCTTTGCTCGTGTTGACGCATGCACCGACAGGTTGCGGTGCTTAGGCGATTCGGGACGTTTCGTCGGATCGGTTGATGGTGTCGGAGGGTCGCCGGGCCATGCCGGCGCGTTACAAGAGCCAGACACTGCGCTTAGACTTGACCCGGGTTCGTACTTCTGGGGCAAGTCCACCTAAACGGGAGAAGTTTCATGAAACTAGTCACTGCCATCATCAAGCCGTTCAAGCTGGACGACGTGCGCGAGTCGCTGTCGGAAATCGGCGTCCAGGGCATCACAGTCACCGAGGTCAAGGGTTTCGGACGCCAGAAAGGGCATACCGAGCTCTATCGCGGTGCCGAATACGTGGTCGACTTCCTGCCGAAAGTGAAGATCGATGTGGCCATCGCCGACGACCAGCTCGATCGCGTGATCGAGGCCATCACCAAGGCGGCTAACACCGGCAAGATCGGCGACGGCAAGATCTTCGTCGTCAATCTGGAGCAGGCCATCCGCATCCGGACTGGCGAAACCGACACCGACGCGATCTGACGGCCGCGCGTAGCGAGCGCCCGAGCGGTCCCGCCCGTCACTCGCCACGCGCAACGAGCTTCGCGATTGCCTGCCCAGGCAGGCCTACGAACCCCACACGCCCCAGGAGTAAAACCATGACTCTGCGAAAAATCGCAGGGCTAGGAGCCCTTTTGTCTCTGATCAGCCCCGGCATCGCCATGGCACAGGAGGCGACCCTCGATTCAGGCGACACGGCATGGATGCTGACCGCGACCGCGCTGGTGTTGTTCATGACGATTCCCGGCCTGGCCCTGTTCTACGGCGGCATGGTCCGCTCGAAGAACATCCTCTCGGTGATGATGCAGTGCTTCGCCATTACCGGCCTGATGAGCATCCTCTGGATGGTCTATGGCTACAGCCTGGCATTCGACACTGCCGGTATGGAAGCGGGCGTCACCAACCTCAACTCCTTCGTCGGCGGCCTCGGCCGGGCCTTCCTGGCCGGACTGACGCCCGACAGCCTCACCGGCGCGGTGCCGGAGAGTGTGTTCATCACCTTCCAGATGACGTTCGCCATCATCACCCCGGCGCTGATCGTCGGCGCCTTCGCCGAACGCATGAAGTTCTCGGCGATGCTGGTGTTCATGACGGTGTGGTTCACCCTGGTCTACGCGCCGATCGCGCACATGGTCTGGGGCGGTGATGGCGGCCTGCTGTGGGACTGGGGCGTGCTCGATTTCGCTGGCGGCACCGTGGTGCACATCAACGCCGGTATCGCCGGCCTGGTGGCGTGCCTGGTGCTGGGCAAGCGCAAGGGCTACCCGACCACTCCGATGGCGCCGCACAACCTGGGCCTGACCCTGGTGGGCGCAGCGATGCTGTGGATCGGCTGGTTCGGCTTCAACGCCGGCTCCTCGCTCGCCGCCAACGGCACCGCCGGCATGGCCATGCTGGTGACGCAGATCGCCACCGCTGCGGCTGCGCTGAGCTGGATGTTTGCCGAGTGGCTGACCCACGGCAAACCCAGTGCCCTGGGCATCGCCTCCGGCGTGGTCGCCGGGCTGGTCGCCATTACGCCGGCAGCCGGCACGGTCGGCCCGATGGGCGCCCTGGTGATCGGCCTGGCGGCGGGCGTGATCTGCTTCTTCTGCGCCACCAGCCTGAAGCGCAAGCTCGGCTACGACGACTCCCTGGACGCCTTTGGCGTGCACGGTATCGGCGGCATCGTCGGCGCGCTGCTCACCGGCGTGTTCGCCGCGCCTGCGCTGGGTGGCTTCGGTGAAGTGGAAAACGTCGCCCTGCAACTGTGGATCCAGTTCAAGGGCGTGCTGTTCACCGTGGTGTACACCGCCATCATCACTTTCGTGATCCTCAAGGTGATCGACGTGGTGATGGGACTGCGGGTCAGCGAGGAAGACGAAACCGTCGGCCTGGACCTCAGCCTGCACAACGAGCGCGGCTACAACCTGTAAGGACACGAAAGGCGCCCGCCGCCAACCCGGGCGCCGACAGGTCGTTGCCAGCCAGCGTGACGCCGTGGCGGGTGGCGACCTGAACCCGAACTGCGCCGATCGGCGCGACGGAAAGGTGATCAAAATGGACAGCACAGCACTGATACCCGTCCAATACGGACTCGATACGTTCTACTTCCTCATCTGCGGCGCCCTGGTGATGTGGATGGCGGCCGGTTTCTCGATGCTCGAGGCCGGGCTGGTCCGGGCGAAGAACACTGCCGAGATCCTGACCAAGAACATCGTGCTCTACGCGGTGGCATCGATCATGTACCTGCTGATCGGCTACTACATCATGTATTCCAGCCCGGACGGCGGCATCCTGCCGAGCCTGGGCTTCCTCATTGGCGACGAAAATGCCGTGGACCTGGTGGCCGCTGGCGGTGAGGACGCGCCCTACTATTCGACCCGGGCCGACTTCTTCTTCCAGGTGGTGTTCGCCGCGACCTGCATGTCAGTGGTCTCCGGCGCGGTGGCCGAGCGGATGAAACTCTGGGCCTTCATCGCCTTCGCCGTGGTGATGACCGCGGTGATCTACCCGGTGCAGGGCTATTGGAAATGGGGTGGCGGCTTTCTCGATGCGGCCGGTTTCCTCGACTTCGCAGGCTCCGGCCTGGTGCACATGGCCGGTGCCTCGGCCGCCCTCGCCGGTGTGCTGCTGCTCGGCCCGCGCAAGGGCAAATACGGCCCCAACGGGCAGATCAATGCGATTCCCGGCGCCAACCTGCCACTGTCGACCCTTGGCGCCTTCATCCTGTGGATGGGCTGGTTCGGCTTCAACGGCGGCTCGCAGCTGAAGATGAGCACCATCGAGGACGCCAACGCCGTCGCCCAGGTGTTCACCAATACCAACATGGCCGCTGCCGGCGGGCTGGTGGCCGCGCTGATTACCGCTCGCCTGCTGTTCGGCAAGTCGGACCTGACCATGGTGCTTAACGGCGCCCTGGCCGGGCTGGTCGCGATCACCGCCGAACCGCTGACGCCGAGCGCGTTGCAGTCCGTATTGATCGGCGGCGTGGGTGGCGTACTGGTGGTCTTCAGCATTCTCGGCCTGGACAAGCTCAAGCTCGATGACCCGGTCGGGGCCATCTCGGTGCATGGCGTAGTCGGCATGTGGGGGCTGCTCGCCGTGCCGCTGACCAACGCCGAAGGCTCGTTCGGCGCGCAGCTGCTGGGCCTGGTGTCGATCTTTGCCTGGGTATTCGTCGCCAGCTTGGTGGTCTGGGGCGTGATCAAGGCAGTGATGGGCCTGCGCGTCAGCGAAGAGGAAGAGTACGAGGGCGTCGACGTGGTCGAATGCGGCCTCGAAGCCTACCCGGAGTTCACCGGCAAACGCTGAGCCGTTTCGGCCACGACAGGGCGCCTTCGGGCGCCCTTTGTTTTTTCTGCCGCCGCGCTAGAATGCGCGCGACCAGGGGCGAGGGCGGCGTCATGTGGCAACAGACAATCATCACGCTGCGTCCGCGGCCGCGGGGGTTCCACCTCGTCACCGACGAGCTGCTCGCCCGGTTGCCGGAACTGCGGCAGTGCCGGGTCGGTCTGTTACACCTGTGGCTGCGCCACACCTCGGCCTCGCTGACCGTCAACGAGAATGCCGACGGTGCGGTAAGGCGCGATTTCGAGCGGTTCTTCAACCGGCTGGTGCCCCAGGGCGAGGCGGGTTACGAGCACGACTACGAAGGGCCGGACGATCTTCCTGCGCATTTCAAGGCCAGCCTGCTGGGCTGCCAGGTGAGCGTGCCGGTCAGTGAGGGGCGGCTGGCGCTGGGGACCTGGCAGGGCATTTACCTGGGCGAACATCGCGACCAGGGTGGCGCCCGCCAGGTCGTGGCAACATTGCATGGGATGGCAAGTTGAATTTCTTTTGGCGGTGACCGAAAAGGGCATCGCCGGGCTATAACTTCCGCTTTGGCAAGGTACGAGGTTGAACATGAGTGACGAAGAACTAGAACAAGACGATCTGGACGTGAACGACGAGGAGGACGACGAGGAGCTGGCGCCGGCCGACGAGGGTGAAGCCGACAACAGCGCCGACGACGAAAGCACCGACAGCGACCGCGCCACGCCGACCGGCAAGAAGGCCAAGGCCAAGGCGGTGGCCGTCGAGGAACTGCCGAGCCTGGAAGCCAAGCAGCGGGAGCGCGATGAGCTGGCCCGGGCCATGGAGGAATTTCTCGCCCGCGGTGGCCGTGTGCAGGAAGTCGAGCCCAATGTCGTCGCCGATCCGCCCAAGAAGCCGGACAGCAAGTACGGCAGCCGACCGATCTGAGCGCGGGAAACCGTACGAGCGCGTCTGCGCAGCGCCGAGCCAGTTAAGCGGTCATCACAACAAGGCCTAGCAGTGACATGCTGGGCCTTGTTGCATCTGGGCGGCGGCCGGCTAACGCCAGGCGGCGAGCAGTGCAGGCAGCTCGGCCAGGCTGCGTACTTCGGCGTCCGGCCGACCATCATGCTGCCAGGGTTTGCCCGCGGGGTTGAACCAGATTGCCCGAACCCCTGCGCGCTGTGCTCCGGCGATGTCGTCGTCGGGATGGTCGCCGATGTGTACGGCATGTTCGGCAGCCACCTCAGCACGCATCAGCGCCTCCTGGAATGGCCGTGGATCGGGCTTGCCGATCCCCAGGTCTTCGGCGCAGAGCGTGAACTGGAAATAATCGGCCAGGCCCAGGCGACGCACGTCGGCGTTGCCGTTGGTCAGCACTCCGAGCACGTAGTGGTTGGCCAGGTGCTCCAGGGTCGGATGGACATCGGGGAACAGGTCGATGGCGTGCCGCGCTTCGAGAAACACCCCGAACGCCTGATCCGCTAGCCGCTTGGCCTCTTCGGTCGCATAACCGGCGTCGTGCAGCGCATGGAAGAGGATGCGCCGGCGCAACTCGCTGATGCGGTGCTTGAGGTCCGGCTCCGATTCGATCAGCAGCCGGCGGATCGCCGCCAGGGATTCGATCGGGAAGCCGCCCAGGCGCGGCGCATGCTGGCCGAGCCAGTCGCGCAGGCGGTTCTCGGCGCTGTGGATGACCGGGCCGACATCCCACAGGGTGTCGTCGAGATCAAAGGTAACCAGCCGGATGCTCATGGTTCTTGCTCGCCTCGCTGCTTGCGTTTGGCGCGGGGGTGCGCTTCGTCGTAGACCCGCGCCAGGTGCTGGAAGTCCAAGTGGGTGTAGATCTGCGTGGTGCCAATGTCGGCGTGCCCGAGCAGTTCCTGCACGGCCCGCAGGTCCTGGGAGGATTCGAGCAGGTGGCTGGCGAAACTGTGCCTGAGCATGTGCGGATGAAGGTGCTGGCCGAGCTCGCGCACACCGGCCTGGCGTACGCGCAGCTGCACCGCCCGTGGGCTCAGCCGGCGCCCCTGCTGGCTGACGAACACCGCGCCGTCTGCCGGACAGCTCAGGGCGCGCACGGGCAACCACGCCGCCAGCGCCTCGCAAGCCTTGCGACCGATGGGCAGGACCCGTTGCTTGTTGCCCTTGCCCAGCACCTGCACCAGCCCGGCCGGCAGATCTAGCTGGTCCAGGTCGAGTCCGACCAATTCGGCCAGGCGCAGCCCGGAGGAGTAGAACAGTTCGAGCATGGCCTGGTCGCGATGGGCGAGGAAATCGTCCTCGATACCCCCGTCGAGCAGTTGCATGGCGCGGTCGGTATCGAGCAGCCGTGGCAGGCGTTTTTCGCCTTTCGGCGCGGTGATGCCGGCGGCCGGGTCATGGGCGCAGCGGCCCTGCTGGTTGAGGTAGCGGAACAGCCCGCGCAGCGAGGAGAGCAAACGCGCCAGGCTGCGGCAGGACTGCCCGTGACGATGGCCTTCGGCGACCAGTTGGCGTACCTGCGCCGGCCTCAGCGACTCCCAGGTGTCGATGCCTTGCCGCTCGCAGAAGGCGAGCACCTTGGAGAGGTCCCTGTGATAGCCGTCGAGGGTATGCGGCGACACCTGGCGTTCGGTTCGCAGGTGCAGGAAATAGGCGTCGAGGTCGCTTTGCATCGATAAAACCTCAGGGGCCGAGAGAAGCGCCGCAGGCAGAAAGGCTGGACGAGAAGGCGGCGCGGAGCCAGGTGTCCAGCCTCCAGTTCGTAGGATGGAATCGCCGGAGGCGTTTCCGTCGGTTACCGCGACCCGTCTGCCACGGCTGTCGGACGCCAACCCACCCGGACGTCGGAGTACGCCTTCCGCTAATCCCCTGCGCTGGCCTCCAGCCTCTCAGCGCACCGAGCGCAGGGGCGTGGCGCAGGTCGGCAGCACGCGAGTGAGCACTTCGGCGATGTAGCCGAGGAACAGCGTACCCAGCGAGCTCTTGTAGTGCTGCGGGTCTTCGCTGCCGATGGCCAGGATACCCTGCTGCTGGTCGAGAGCCACCACCGCGGCCGAGCCGATCGCGCGGCTTTCGTCCTCGCCGAAAAGGAACGCCAGTTCGTGCGGGCGCAGGACGCCGCATACCGTCTTGCCGCTGCCGAGCAGGCCGCCGATGGCCTGCTGGGCTTCTGCCGTGGTCACGCTGCGGCCGACCGGCAGGGGCGTGTCGCTGAACAGGATCAGGCTGACGAAGGGCACCTGGAACTCGTGGCGCAGGCTCTCGTCCACGGCACCGATGACCTCTTCCAGGCTGCTGGCGTCGAGCAGGTCGAGCACCAGACGGCGGGTCTTGTCGAACAGCCGGTCGTTGTCGCGGGCCACGTCCATCAGCTGCGACAGGCGGTGGCGCATCTCGATGTTGCGTTCGCGCAGCAGCTTGACCTGGCGCTCGACCAGCGAAACGGCGCCGCCGGGCAGGTGCGGGATGCGCAGCTCGGGAATCAGCTCGTCATGGTCGACGAAGAACTCGGGATGCGCCCGCAGATAGGCCGCGACGGCTTCGGCGTCGGGCATCGACGGCGTGTCCTGGTTGTGCTCGGTCATAGGCGAACCTGTCCTTCGAATACGCGAACGGCGGGACCGGTCATGATAACGGGCTGGCCGGGGCCTGCCCATTCGATGGACAGGCGGCCGCCAGGCAGGTCGATGTGCAGCGGCGAATCCATCCAGCCCTGGCGAATGGCCGCGACGGCCGCTGCGCAGGCGCCGGTACCGCAGGCCTGGGTCTCGCCCGCGCCGCGCTCCCAGACGCGCAGCTTGGCGTGCTCGCGGTCGACGACCTGGAGAAAACCGGCATTGACCCGCTGCGGGAAGCGCGGGTGATGTTCGATCTTCGGACCCAGCATGTGCACTGCGGCAGTGGCCACGTCATCCACGCGCAACACCGCATGCGGGTTGCCCATGGACAATGCCGCGATCTGCAGCGGCTCGCCGTCGACCTCGAGGGTGTAGTCCAGGGCCTCACGGTCAGCCTGGAACGGAATCTCCGCCGGGACCAGCCGAGGCGGGCCCATGTCGACGCTGATCTGGCCGTCCGGGCGCACGTCCAGCTCGATGATGCCACCGCGGGTCTCGACCCGGATCCGGCGCTTCATGGTCAGCCGCTTGTCCAGCACGAAGCGCGCGAAGCAGCGCGCGCCATTGCCGCATTGCTCCACTTCCGAGCCGTCGGCGTTGAAGATGCGGTAGCGGAAGTCGACGTCCGGGTCGTGCGGCGGCTCGACCAGCAGCAACTGATCGAAGCCCACGCCCGTGTGCCGGTCGCCCCACTGGCGCGCGTGCTTGGGCTGAATATGTGCGTGCTGGCTGATCAGGTCGATGACCATGAAATCGTTGCCCAGGCCGTGCATCTTGGTAAAACGCAAAAGCATCGTGGTGGCCTCAGGCAGGCAGCAGGCTTTCGCCGGCCAGTAGCTCCTGCACGCTTTCGCGGCGGCGCACTTCATGGGCTTGCTCGCCGTCCACCAGCACCTCGGCGGCGCGGCCGCGGGTGTTGTAGTTCGAACTCATGACGAAACCATAGGCGCCTGCCGAGCGAACGGCCAGCAGATCGCCCTCGGCAAGCACCAGCGGCCGCTCCTTGGCGAGGAAGTCGCCGGTCTCGCAGATCGGCCCGACGATGTCGTAGTGACGCGCCTCACCCTCGCGCGGCTGCACGGGCACCACGTCCATCCATGCCTGGTAAAGGGCGGGGCGGATCAGGTCGTTCATCGCCGCATCGACGATGGCGAAATCCTTGTGCTCGGTGTGCTTGAGGTATTCGACACGGGTCAGCAGCACCCCGGCGTTGGCGACGATCGAGCGGCCGGGTTCGAACACCAGTGCCAGGTCGCGGCCGTCGATGCGCTGGCGCACGGCGCGGATGTAATCGCCAGCCAGTGGCGGCTGCTCGTCGCGGTAACGCACGCCAAGGCCGCCGCCCAGGTCCAGGTGACGAATGCGGATGCCGCGCACGGCCAAGCGGTCGATCAGTGCCAGCAGGCGGTCGAGCGCGTCGAGGAATGGCGGCAGGGTGGTCAGTTGCGAGCCGATGTGGCAGTCGACGCCGATGATTTCGAGGTGGCTAAGCGCATGGGCACGGCCATAGACGGCATCGGCATCGGCGATGGCGATGCCGAACTTGTTTTCCTTGAGCCCGGTGGAAATGTACGGGTGGGTCCCGGCATCCACATCGGGATTGACCCGCAGCGAGACCGGCGCCACCACGTCGAGCTCGGCGGCGACCTGCTGCAGGCGCTCGAGCTCCTCGGTGGATTCGACGTTGAAGCAGTGAACGCCCACCTGCAGCGCACGGCGCATGTCGTCGCGGCTCTTGCCGACGCCGGAGAAGACGATGCGGTCGGGTTGGCCACCGGCGGCGAGGACACGCTCCAGCTCACCGATGGAGACGATGTCGAAGCCGGCGCCCAGCCGGGCCAGCACATTGAGCACACCCAGGTTGGAGTTCGCCTTCACGGCAAAGCAGACCAGGTGCGGCATGCCGCGCAGCGCATCGGCGTAGGCGTGGTACTGGGCCTCGATATGGGCGCGGGAATAGACGTATGTCGGGGTGCCGAAGCGTTGCGCGAGAGCGGACAGCGCCACGCCCTCCGCGAAGAGTTGACCGTCGCGGTACGAGAAGGCCTCCATGGAATGCCTCCTTACAGTTCGAATCGGTCTTTGGAATGCTCTTTGGCGGCGGCCTCGTCATCCGGGAGGTAGAGCGGGCCCTTCTGGCCGCAGCCGGTCAGCGCGGAAGTGAGCACCGCCAGTGCAATGAGTGGAAGCAACAGACGCTTCATTTCGGGGGGAATCCTAGAAAAATCGATGGGCCGGAGTATACCCAGCACCCGCCGGATTGCCTATGTGGCCGCGCCAGCCGGCAAGCTGCTCGCTCGACGCGGCGACCGCCTGCTAAGCTCGCCGGCACCGTTGGCGGCCGGGCGCCGCCTGCCAAGTTTCCGTATCGAGGATGAGTAGTGATGAGTCTGAGCGAAGCCCGCTTCCACGATCTGGTCGACGCCGCACAGGAAGAGATCGAAGACGTGTTTGATCACAGTGACATGGACGTCGATCTGGAAAACGCCGGGGGCGTGCTCACCGTGCGCTTCGAAAACGGGACGCAACTGATCGTCAGCCGCCAGCCCCCGCTGCGCCAGCTCTGGGTCGCGGCGCGCTCTGGCGGTTTCCACTTCGATTACGACGAGGCCGCCGGGCTGTGGATCTGCGACAGCAACGACGAGCGCCTCGGCGAGCTGCTGGCCAGGGCCACCCTTGAACAGGGCGGCGAGGCGCTCGAATTCGAGGAGCTTTGAGGCATCGGCTACACCTTGAAATGCTCGCGCCCTTGCTTATTCGAGGCCCTGTGTTACGGTCGGGCCAGTTATCAAAGCCCCGCATTCCAGACCCTGTGAAAACTGCGCTGCTCGGTTATGCCGCGTAAACCGGCACCGAGCACTCATTTGCGGCTCGTGAGCTCGCATGCGTGCCCCGCTCGCTGCCTCGCCTGTTCCGAGTGAACGTCCGGCCCTTGCCTCAGCGTCACTCGCTGCGTTTTTCACTCGAGTCGGATTCCAGGCCGCGCCTGGACGCCGGTGCTCGGTCATGCTGGTCAACATCAGGTTCGCGCCGCTCGCCTTGCCAGTCGAGGCGGCCGCCGCAGCCGGGTTTTCGCCATGCCTGGCCGTTGCCCGCGACGTCTTGCGCGGCCTGGCCGTGCGGGGTTTTTCTTTTCCGATCCGCATACCACAGGAGCTTATCCGGACCCATGACCAGTGCACCGCCCATCATCATCACTCAATCCGATCTGCAGCGGCTCGAGCGTCTTCTCGACGGCCTGGCTGACTATGGCCCGGCCGCCGAGGCGCTCGAGGACGAGTTGTCGCGCGCGCAGGTGGTCGAGCGCAGCGAGCTGCCGGCGGGCGTGGTGTCCCTGAACTCCCGGGTTCACTGCCGCGACGAAGTCAGCGGCAAGGATTACCACCTGACCCTGGTTACGCCGCAGGAGGCCGGCAAGGAAGGCACCGTATCGGTGCTGGCGCCAGTGGGCACGGCGCTGCTCGGCATGAGCGCCGGGCAGCATATCGACTGGCCGACTCCGGGCGGCAAGGTGCTCAAGCTGACGCTGCTGGCGGTGGAATACCAGCCCGAGGCGGCCGGCGATCTCAACGCCTGAGTTAGCACGCCGGCCGCGCATGCCGGTTCAGAGCGCGGCCAGCGCCTGGTTCAGCGCCGCTTCCAGATGGGCCCGGTAGCGAAGGTGCTGGACCGTCTGCGTGCGCCCGCCGCCGTGCAGCCCGGACAGGTCCAGGTCGGTGATGTAGCAGGGGTAGCGGGCAGCACCGCTGCGCTGGGCCAGGATGTAGCGAGCCACCGCGGCAAACAGGCCGGCACCGTACGCCGGGCTGGAAAACTCCTGGTGATTGCAATACAGGGTGACCTGTGAGCGGCCCTGTTCGCCGGGCTCGATGATGGCCTGGACGTCGTAGAAGGGATTGCTGGCCTCCTCGCGCGGCAGCGCCCGGCGTTCGAGCACCAGCGGCTGGTCGGGCGCCGACTGCTGCAGCCGGTAGAAGAGGATGTCCATGGCAGCCAGGCGGCTTTCCTCGAACGGTAGCTGGGTGATCCGCCGATAGCTCACCGAGCGCAGGAAGCGCAGCAGCGGGGTCAACAGGCTCTGCTCGTCCTGGCAGACCACCTGCTGGCGCCACAGGGCATTGAATTCGTCCAGTACCGTGATTTCCGCCGAGCCGCCCTGCAGCCGATAGAACACCTGCAGGCAGCCGGCGCGTGCCTGGCCGAGAATCAGCGCGAGATCCAGGCCTTCCAGGGCGTGCCGCTCGATGCGCAGCGGGCGGTCACGCTGGTGCGCCTCGCCCAGGTGCTCGATCAGCGCTGGCAGGTCGCTCAAGCGGGTGTGCCGCACGCTGCCGGCGACCAGGTCGAAGACATGGAACTGCTGGCGAATCTGCAGCAGGTAGCGGCTGTCCGGCGCCGCGTCCAGGCCCTCCCCGGCATCGAGGAACAGCGTCTCGACCCGTCGGGCGATGGCCAGCCCCGAACGGCGGCAAAAGCAGCGGACCCGCAAGCCGGAGCGCGGGCCGCTCAGCGCACGCGCATCGAGAAAGTCGCGCAGGCAGTCGGGCAGCGCCGAGGCGCCTTCGTAACGGCTGGCGATCAGCTCGTTCCAGCTGTTCAGGGTGAGCTGGTCGATGCTCAGGACGAGGTTTTCGCGCGCCGCGCCATAGCCGAACGGGTCGTTGCGCTCATCGGGCGACAAGGGCTGCTCGGCGCTGAACGGGTCGAGGCCGATGTTGATCACCAGCAGCACCTCGCTCGGCACGGCCGGGCTGAGCAGCGCCTGCTCGTCCACCGTGGCCAGGGGCATCGGAAATGCCTGGCGCAGGTCGGTCAGCAGGGCAAATAGCTCGGCCTCGCTCAGGCCGCTGTCGCCCGGGTGCAGGGCGAGGTGGGTGGCGCTGTCGACGATGCCGTTGCGATGGCACCAGGCCAGCAATGGCAGCAGGTCGCGGGCGCGCTTGAGGGGGGCGAAATGGGCGACCTCGCGAGCGGTCAGGTTACCTTCGTACAACGCCCAGGAGACGTCCGCGGCGGCGTCGTAGCCCTGCACCAGCGTCAGGCTGTGTTCGGCCATGTCTGGGGAAATGCCCAGGTTGATCGCTTCGACCTTTCCCGCCTTGCGTTCGATGGCTGCGTGCAGCCGGCGGCCGAGCACACCGAAGTCCCGCCCGTTGATGCTGCTGGTGATCTGCAGGCGTCGCGCGAATTCGCTGAGGAAGCGGGAGCCGTAGGTGAGTTCGTTGACCAGTGCCCGACGCTCCACGTCGACCTGGCGGGCCTTCCAGTGGCTGCGGCCGTCGAGCTGGGCGAAGTGGCGCTCGTCCCAGCCCCAGTCGCGTGTCAGGCGCTCGAGCAGGCGGCGCTGCCAGCTCTTGCTGCGGCCGCGCGGCGGGCGGCTGAGCGGCTTGTCGATCTTCAGGTACAGGCAGCGCCGCAGCAGGCCCAGGCGCTCCTGGTCACCGCGCGCCAGCAGGTAGGCTTCGATACGACGGTAGGCCACCAGGTAGGGATCCAGCGCGTCGGGCTCGAGGCGATTGGCATACACGGCCTGCTTGAAATCCAGACTCAGGCAGCGCACCGCGGGGTGCTCGCTGGCATAGACCTCGACCAGCAGGAGCTTGAACAGCGATTTGTAGGGCGACTCGATCGCCTTGTACAGCTGCCAGAGGCCGGCACCGAGGTATTCGCCCGGCGGGATATGGCCAAGGCTGCCCAGGTCCAGCACCTCGTCGCTGCGCACGAAGCGCTTGTCGAGCAGCGTGCGCACGTAGGCGGGGTAGCGGTGTTCTTCGTAATCGGGCACCAGCCACCAGACCGGCGTGCAGCCGCCCAGCCAGATGGCAGTGCGGTAAAACTCGTCGAGCAGCAGGTAGTGCTGGGTGGTCCCGCAGTCATCGGAGGTCAGCTTGGCGTCGCGTGCCCCCTGGGTGAAGCGTTGCGGGTCGACGAGGAAGAAATGCGCCTCGCTGCCCTGGGTCGCTGCCCAGGCCTGCAGCAGGTCGCACTTGCGCTGCAGCGCCTCGAGCTGCTCGGCCGAGAGCGCCGGATCGTGGCAGACCCAGACATCCAGGTCGCTCTGTTCGCCCTGGGCGACCGTGCCCAGGCTGCCCATCAGGTAGAGGCCGCGGATCGGCTGCGGGGCCTTGCCGCGCTGGGGTTTGTGCACAAAGGACCGGCTCAGGCGCTGGGCTTCGGCCAGGGTGTCGGGGTCCGGTTCGTAGCCCGCCAGGCCGGCGGGCGCGGTGTTCGAGACGTAGCCGGGCAGGATCGGGTGGTTAACGTGGAACAGCAGCGGCAGCAGCTTCAGCACGGCCTGCTGGCGCGGCGCCATCGCCTGGTGGGTACGCTCGAGGCGTGCGGCGTGCAGGGTCAGGAAGCGCGCCCGCAGGGCACCGAGCACCTTGCGGTCGATTCCCTCTTCGAGCACGGGGCGGATTTCCGGGTGGCGGGTCATTCGAACCAGTCGGGCAGAGCGGTGGGGTTGCCCGTTCAGCAGGCCGGGCGCACAGGCCGGAAAAATACCATGCGCCGCGCGCCCAGGGGAAAACCCGGCGGCGCGAGGCGCTGATGAGTGAGATGAGTCCGAAGCGATGCCCGTCAGGCTGGGGCTGTTTCCGCCAGGATGGTCAGCAATACGCGCGCATGCTCGGCAGCGTCGCGGCCGAGGCTGGTCAGGTAGCCGCCGTCGGGCTGGGTGGTCAGGCCCTTGCTGTGCAGGCGACGGGCTGCGGCAATGGCCGTCGCGTCGGCGTCGTGGTGCACCTTCAGGCCTTCGAGGGAGTTGTCGAGGTTGAACAGGCGAAGCATCTCCAGTTCGGCAACCAGTTCGGGGGTGTAGGACATATGCGTTCCTTGGGTGGTGGGCCTGCGCCCGGTCTGGGAAGTGTAGATGCTGTGTGTCGGCCTGCCGCGCTCCGGGCTATTCGCCGAGGTCTGGCAGGTTGCGCAGCTGGGTTTCGTAGCGTTCCAGGTCGAAGGAGCGGTCCTGGTCGAGCATTTCGCGGATCTCGGCGGCCAGCACCAGCGCCATGAGCTTGAGGATTTCCGCCCGCTCGTAGCCGACCAGTGTCAGTTTGTTCAGCGTGGCCAGGGCTGCAGGGGGTTCGCCAGCCTCCAGCTGGTTCTCGATCGCCTGGATCAGGGTGTCTTCGGCAAAGCGTTCGTCTTCGTCGGAGGTGGAAGCGTCGGTCATGTCGCGGCTCTTCAATGGCATCAGGACGTGGCCCTGGGCGGTGGCATCTTCCGGTGCGGCTGGGCACACTCGGGCGGAACGCTTCGCCTGGGTCGGTTTCTATCCGTACTATGGACCATCGAGAACGCGACGACATCAATGATTACATTCCACTGCCTTGAACAAGGCGCTCTGACCCGGCGCACCGCCGATGGCATAACGGCGCTGCCCGACAACGTGCTGTGGGTCGATCTGCTGGCGCCCGATGCGCAGGAGGAGCGCTTCATCGAGGCAGCGCTGGGCGTCGACATCCCCACCCGTGAAGAGCTGGCCGAGATCGAGGACTCGTCGCGCTTCTACGACGAGGACGGCGCCATCTTCATGACCACCACGGTGGTGATGGGGATCGCCGACCAGCGCCCGGAAAACGCCGAGGTGACCTTCGTGCTGACCCGGCGCTGCCTGGTCACGGTGCGCTACAGCGAGCTCAGTGCGTTCCGGCAGTTCGAGGCGAAAAGCCTGCGCCAGCCGTCGAGCTATGCCACCAGTCACCAGATCTTCCTGGCGCTGGCCGATGCCGTCGTTGACCGCATCGCCGACGTGCTGGAGAGCGTGCAGGTGGAGCTGCAGACCCTGTCGCGCTGCATCTTCGACCAGCGCAAGGAGCAGCGCACCGACCTCCAGCAGATCATCCAGCGGCTCGGCCAGCACCGTTCCCTGCTGTCCCAGCTTGGCGAGAGCCTGTTCAGCTCGACGCGCCTGATCGCCTTCTACCGACTGCACGCGAACGAGCCGCGTCAGGGCGTCGGCAAGGGACTGCTCAAGGCCCTCGAACGGGACGTGCGTTCCCTCGGCGAGCACCAGGCGCGGCTGCTGGGCGACATCGCCTTCCTGCTCGATGCAACACTGGGGCTGATCAACATCGAGCAGAACGCCATCATCAAGGTGTTCTCCATCGCCGCCGTGCTGTTCCTGCCGCCGACGCTGGTCGGCACCGTATACGGCATGAACTTCCAGCACATGCCAGAACTGGGCTGGCCGTTCGGCTATCCCATGGCGCTGGGCATGATGGTGGTGTCGGCGATCATCCCCTACGCCTGGTTCAAGTTCCGCGATTGGCTCTGATCAGCCGACGAGGTACAGCACCACGCAAAAGGCACCCAGCAGCATCCAGACGCTGGCAAAGATGATCGGCGTGCGCAGCGAGAACATCAGCGTGCGCTTGTAGCGCTGCCCGCCAGCCGGACTGTTGCCTTCGCCGAACAGGGCCGAGTCATGGTTGGGCAGCAGCCCGACCTGACCCTCGGTCTGCAGCAGCTGGGCCTGCTTGCGATGCCAGCGTTCAATGATGTCGTAGCTGGCGCGGATGCCCGGGATCGCATGCAGCGACGTGACCAGCCCGAGCAGCGCCAGCGCCGTCGGCACCACCAGGCGGAACAGGCTGCCCCACTCCGGGTTGGTGTTGGCCATGGACGAGGCGAAGGCGATGATCAGGAACGACTGTGACGACAGGTAGCCGCTGGTGCGGCTGGCCAGCAACGTCGACTCGAAGTGGATTTCCGAGCGGTAGAACGACAGCCGTTCGCGCGGCGACTCGAAGAGTTCGGCGCCCTGGGTGTCCTGGTTCAACAGCAGTGTCTTGAGGTCGGGCATGCAGGCCTCGGCGACTGTGGTGGGGGCTTCGGAGTGATCCGTCCTTGCAGGTAGGTCAAGCGCGATGCCCGGGAGTTCCGGGCACGGAGCTAGCGGCGGGTAGTGCCGCGAGGGCTGTTCGCGTGCGCATCGCGGCAACGCCACAGTAGCAGCGCCAGCGCCAGAAAGGCCAGCGACCAGCAGCCGGCGGCGACCAGCAGCCAGGCCGGTCGTGGATCGCCCGGCAGGGCCGGCAGCACACGGGCCAGCGCCGCCAGACTGATCAGCGGCGCCACCGCCTGTATCCAGGGCTGAGCCGCTGCGTCGCGGAACCGGTAGGCCAGCCGTGTGCGGGCCATGACGGCGAAGGTCAGGCTGCCCAGCGCGCCAATGGTCAAGGCATGCAGCGTTGCGCTCTGCGGCAGTCGGGGCAGCAGGCTGCCCAGGCCGAGCAACAGCAGGCCAACGGCGAGCCAGGCGTAGCCGAGCAGCAGCGCCAGCAGATCCGGGCGAGCGCAGCGCCAGGGCTGCCAGCGCAACAGGCGGATCGTGGTGAGTACCGCGGCGGCGACCAGCACGGCACCGGTCAGTTGTCGGGTCAGTGGCCAGGGCAGCAGATTCAGCAGCAGGGCGAGGCCGAGCAGGATCAGCACGGCGCCTTCGACAGCCGGCTGCACCCGCGCATCCAGCCGCCATCCCCGGCTCTGCGCGTAGCCGGCGAGGGCGGGCGCGATGATCCGCCCGCCCATGAAGAACATCAGCGTGGCGAGCAGCAACAGCGCTTCGGCGAGGAACAACTGGTCGACCCGACGGCCGACGCCACTGCCGGCGATGACGCTGACTAGGCTCAACCCGGCAACCAGCGGCGCGACCGCCTGATTGCGCCATTTCTTCGCGGCGCCGACAAACCGTGGCAGCACCACCCAGGCAAGACCTGTGGCAAAGGCGGCGGCGCTCGCCAGTGCCAGCCAGGAACCCGGCCAGAACAGGAAGCTCGCGCGAGCCAGCGCCCAGCAGCCGAGCAAGCCGAGGGTAAGGCGCCGCGGCTGGGGGCCGAGCAGGTAGCCGGCAATCACCGCCAGGGCAAAGCCGAAGAGCATCTCGTGCGCATGGCCAAGGGGCGCGGCCAGGCCGGGCAGCGCGGGGATCAGGCCAAGCAGCGTCAGCACCGAAAGCGGCAGGATCAGCGCGGCATAGAGCGCGGCAGCCGGAAAGAACCAGGCATTGGCGAAGGGCAGGCGGGGCGCGCGAGGGCGGTCTGCCGCGACCGGTTGCGGAGCCGTCATGCGCGCCCGGCTGATCAACCGGCTGCGAACGCCGTCAGGGCATCGCCGGTCAGGCGGTAGCCGATCCACTCGCTCTGCGGCCGGGCGCCGATGGACTCGTAGAAGTCGATGGCTGGCTGGTTCCAGTCCAGTACCGACCACTCGAAGCGCCCGCAGCCCCGCGCCACCGCCAGCCTGGCCAGATGACGCAGCAGCGCCTTGCCGGCGCCGATGCCACGCTGCTGCGGCGTGACATAAAGGTCTTCCAGGTACAGGCCGTGCCTGCCGAGCCAGGTCGAGTAGTTGAAAAAATAGACGGCATAGCCGATGGGGTTGCCGTCCAGCTCGCAGATCACGCCGTGGGCGTTGCTGGTTTCGGCGAACAGGCTGTTCTCGATGCCGGCGACGTCGGTCTTGACCTCGTGCTCGGCCTTTTCGTAGATCGCCAGGTCGGTAATGAAGCGCAGGATCAGTGCGGCGTCATCTCGCGTGGCGGGGCGGATGTTCAGGGACATGGGGGCTCTTTCCGGTAGCAGCGAGCTTTGCTCGCCAATGGACTGCGGAGCGGCCCGCTTCGCGAGCGAGCTCACTCCTGCATTCGGCCGTCAGCGCTGGGCCAGCAGCTCACGGCCGCGCTGTACGGCCGCGCGAACCTGCGCCGGCGCGGTGCCGCCGATATGGTCGCGGGCGTTGACCGAGCCTTCCAGCGTCAACACGGCGAACACGTCGTCGCTGATCTGATCGCTGAACTGGCGCAACTCGTCGAGGCTCATCTCGGCCAGGTCCTTGCCGGTTTGTACGCCGTACTTCACCGCGTGGCCGACGATCTCGTGGCAGTCGCGGAACGGCAGGCCCTTGCGCACCAGGTAGTCGGCCAGATCCGTCGCGGTTGAGAAGCCGCGTAGCGCCGCTTCGCGCATGATTTCGCGCTTGGGCTTGATCGCCGGAACCATGTCGGCAAAGGCGCGCAGCGAGTCGCGCAGGGTGTCGGCGGCGTCGAACAGCGGTTCCTTGTCCTCCTGGTTGTCCTTGTTGTAGGCCAGCGGCTGGCCCTTCATCAGGACCAGCAGGCCGGCCAGCGCGCCGAATACGCGGCCGGTCTTGCCGCGTACCAGCTCGGGGACGTCCGGGTTCTTCTTCTGCGGCATGATCGAGGAGCCGGTGCAGAAACGGTCGGGCAGGTCGATGAACTGAAACTGCGCGCTGGTCCAGAGCACCAGCTCTTCGGAGAAGCGCGACAGGTGCATCATCGCCACCGAGGCGGCGGCGCAGAATTCGATGGCGAAGTCGCGGTCGGAAACGCCGTCCAGCGAATTGCCGGAGATGGCTTCGAAACCCAGCAGTTCGCAGGTGATTTCGCGCTGGATCGGGTAAGTCGTGCCGGCCAGCGCGGCCGAGCCCAGCGGCATGCGATTGGTGCGCTTACGGCAGTCGACCAGTCGCTCGTAGTCACGGCTGAGCATCTCGAACCAGGCCAGCAGATGGTGGCCGAAGGTCACCGGCTGCGCGGTCTGCAGGTGGGTGAAGCCGGGCATGATGGTGTCGGCTTCGGCATCCGCCAGGCCCAGCAGGCCTTCTTGCAGGCGGGTAATCTCGCCGAGGATGGTGTCGATTTCATCGCGCAGCCACAGGCGGATGTCGGTGGCGACCTGGTCGTTGCGCGAGCGGCCGGTGTGCAGTTTCTTGCCGGTTACGCCGATGCGGTCGGTCAGACGCGCCTCGATGTTCATGTGCACGTCTTCCAGGTCGACGCGCCAGTCGAAGGTGCCGGCCTCGATCTCGCCCTGGATGTCTTTCAGGTTGGCGATGATCTGGTCGCGCTCGGCATCGGTCAGCACGCCCGCCTTGGCGAGCATCGTCGCGTGGGCGATGGAGCCCATGATGTCGTGGCGGTAGAGGCGCTTGTCGAACTCGACGGAGGCGGTGAATCGGGCGACGAAGGCGTCGACGGGCTCGCTGAAACGGCCGCCCCAGGACTGGTTGGTCTTGTCGGTGCTCATGAATGCGCTCGCAAAAATCGGGATGAACAAGAGAGGGGGCGGATGATAACAGGGTTGCGCCGCGACTCGCCGCGCCCGGAGAACGCTCTGCGGTGGGTGGGGCGTGGTGGCGGCGCGTCGTAGCAGCCGGCACATCGCTGGCTATGACGTGGGCTCAGCTCACGTCTTGAACCGACCCAGGCTGGCGTCCAGGCGCTGGGCCAGTCCGCCGAGCTCGCGGCCGCTGCTGGCGGTCGCGGCGACCGCCTCGGCCGAGCGTTCGGCCTCGGTCATGATCACCTGCATGCGCGAGCGAACGGCTGCTGCGGAGTCGGCCTGCTGGGCGGCACCCTCGGTGGCGGTGTGCACCGCGTCGTGCACCTGGGCGACGGCCTGCTGCAGTGCCTGTTGCAGCGACCGGCTGCTGGCGAGCGACGCCAGCCCGCTGTCGGCCTGCTTGCCGGTCGCGGCGATCGCCGTCACCGCCTCGCGGGCGCCGCGTTGCAGGCTTTCGATATGCGCGCGAATGTCACCGGTCGACTGTTGCGTCTTGCTCGCCAGCGCGCGGACTTCATCGGCGACCACGGCAAAACCGCGGCCGCTTTCGCCGGCGCGGGCGGCCTCGATGGCGGCGTTCAGCGCCAGCAGGTTGGTCTGCTCGGCGATGCCCTGGATCACCGTCAGCACCACCTCGATCTGCTCGCTCTGGTCGGCCAGTTGCTCGATCACGGCGGCGCTGCCCTGCACGCCCTGGCCAAGCGCCTCGATGGTGCGGCCGAGCGTGTCCGCAAGCGTCTCGTTGTCTTGCGCCGCCTGGCGAATCGAGGCGACCTGGGTCAGCGCCTGTTGCATGGACTGGCTTTCCTGCCCGGCACGCTGGGACATGTCGGCCAGCGCCTGCAGGCTACCTGCCACTTCGTTGCGCTGGCGCTCGGCGGCCGCGGCGGCGGCTTCGCTGCGACTGCCCAGGGCATCGATCTGCGCGCCGGTCTGCACCGCGATGGTGCGTGCCTCGCGCACGATGGGCTGTAGCGTGGCGAGGAACTGGTTGACCGCTGCCGCCATCTCGCCGACTTCGTCCTGGCTGTTGATCCGCACCCGCTGGGTCAGGTCGCCGTGGCCGTCGGAAAGGCCGCGCAACGCCGCGATCAGCAGGGCCAGGCGGCGCAGCACCTGCCGCCCGAGCACCAGCGTAAGGGCGATCAGCAGCAGGGCGCCGGTGACGACCAGCCCGACGCTGATCTTCCAGATCAGGTCGGTTGCCGCGCTGTCCACCGCCTGCTGACTGTTGCGTTCGATCGATTCGGCCACGCCGGCCGCTGCGGCCAGCCGCGTGGCGAGCACCTTGGCGCTGTCCGATGCGGTGCTGGCGAGGCCGCTGTCCACCAGCGTCGAGGTGCTGGCGATCAGCGCCTGGAAGCGCGCGTCGAACGCGGCGAGCTCGGTGTTCACCGCGGCGGTGGACAGGCCCAGCACTACCCGGCCGATCTCGGCGCCCTTGGGGTTGATCGGGCTCTCGGCCAGGTACAGGCCGGGGTCATGGGCGGCCGCCGCGAGCACCTTGTCGAACGCCGTACGGCCTTCGCCCTGGTCGAGCAGCGCCTTGACGCGCGGGTCCTTGCGATTGAGATGGCGGGTGAGCTGGTTGCCCTCGGCATCGAAATACACGACGAACACCACCGCCGGATTGCGGTGCGCCATGCGCACGAATTCGGTCAGGGCAGGGATGTCGCGGTCCCAGATTGCGGCGGGGGCGACCCCGGCGAGCAGCACGGCCAGGTCGTCACCGGATTGCTTGAGGTGCTGCTCGAGCACGTTCTGCAACTGCCGCTGCTCGTCGGTGAGGCGTTGCGTCAGGCCCTTGGCCAGGTCCTCCTGCATGCGCGCCGAGACGCTCGACAGCCCCTCGCGGACTTCGGTATCTGCGCTGCGCAATTCGCCCAGCAGGCGCGAGGCGTCTTCGCCCAGGCTGGTCTGAATGGCCTGCGCCAGCGCGCCGATGGTGCCGCGGGTCAGGACCAGCGCCACGGCGACCTGCAAGACCACCGCCACGCACAGCGTGAACAACACCGGGCGCAGCAAGCGGCTACGCAAGGAAGAAAACAGCAGCACGGTTCCATCTCCTGCCGCAACGGCGGCCATTACTGGTCAGGGTGGCAAGCAATCGTCAGGCCATGTGTGGATATCGGCACGCGTTCCAGTGCCTTTAGCGGCGTGTCGGGAGCTTAGGTTTGCCAGGGCGGTTCCCGTTTTTCGCCGAAACCGGGATGCATTCGGCGCGCGGGCTGCGCACAATCACGCCGCGGCGCCGCGCGTATCGGCCGCATTCGTCCTGTTGCATTGCGTCGCGCCCCGGGCGCGGGGAAACTCATTTGATGAAACTGCAACGACCTGATCGGCCCCGCCCTGAGGGCGCCACCGACGAATTCTTCGTGCCGGAACTGTGCCAGCCCGAAGCGCTGCTCGGGCTGGTGCTGCTGGCCGAGCTGCTGGTGCTGGTGCTGGTGCTCGCCGAGCCGATGCAGCCGGGCTTCAACTGGATGCGGCTGGCCTTGTCGTCGCTGTTCGTGCAGTGGGTGATGCTGCTGTCGGCAGGACTGACCTGCCAGTTGCGCCCTTTGCTGGCGCGGCTGCCCGCCTGGCTGGCGGGGCTGGTCTGCTGCGCCATGGTCGTTGGCCTGACCCTGGCCTGCACGGCGGTGGCCGATATCTACCAGCTCGGCGGCCCGCTGAGTCGCGTCGGCGAGGCCAACCTGTACCTGCGTCACGCGCTCATCAGCCTGATCATGTCCGGCCTGTTGCTGCGTTATTTCTACCTGCAAAGTCAGTGGCGGCGGCAGGAGCAGGCCGAGCTCAAGGCGCGGATCGAGTCACTGCAGGCGCGCATTCGCCCGCATTTCCTGTTCAACAGCCTGAATAGCATCGCCGCGCTCATCGCCACCGATCCGCCCCGGGCCGAGCAGGCGGTGCTGGACCTGTCCGACCTGTTTCGCGCCAGCCTGGCACGCCCCGGCACCCTGGTGGCCTGGCGCGACGAGCTGGAACTCTCGCGACGCTACCTGGCCATCGAGCAGTACCGCCTCGGCGAGCGGCTGCAGGTCGAATGGGCGGTCGATGGCGTACCCGACGACCTGCCGATTCCGCAGCTATCCTTGCAGCCCTTGCTGGAAAATGCGCTGATCCATGGTATCCAGCCGCGGATCGAGGGTGGGGTGGTCAGCGTCACGGCCCGCTACGAGAACGGCATGCTGCAACTGGAGGTCAGCAACCCCTTCGACGAGAGCGCTCAAGCCCAGCCATCGCGGGGCACTCGCCAGGCGTTGCACAACATCGACGCACGACTGACGGCACTTTTCGGTCCCGCAGCGAGTCTCAGCGTGGAGCGGCGTAACGCCCGTCACTACACCTGTCTACGCTATCCGTGTGCGACACAACAGCAGGAAGCCAGAACCATATGAATGTGCTGATTGTCGATGACGAACCTCTAGCCCGCGAGCGCCTTAGCCGACTGGTAGGTGACCTTGACGGCTATCGTGTCCTGGAACCTTCCGCCTCCAATGGCGAGGAAGCACTGTCCCTGATCGAGGACCTGCGGCCTGATGTCGTGTTGCTGGATATCCGTATGCCGGGCCTCGACGGCCTGCAGGTCGCGGCCAAACTGTGCGAGCGCGATGCGCCGCCGGCGGTGATCTTCTGCACCGCGCACGACGAATTCGCCCTCGAGGCGTTCCAGGTCAGTGCGGTGGGCTATCTGGTCAAGCCCGTGCGTCCCGAGCACCTTGCCGAAGCCCTGAAGAAGGCCGAGCGGCCGAACCGCGTGCAGCTGGCCGCGTTGACCCGCCCCGCGGCGGTGTCCGGCACCGGCCCGCGCAGCCATATCAGCGCCCGCACGCGCAAGGGCATCGAACTGATTCCCCTGGCCCAGGTGATCTACTTCATTGCCGACCACAAGTACGTGACGCTGCGCCACGAGGGCGGCGAGGTGCTGCTGGACGAGCCGCTGAAGGCACTCGAGGACGAGTTCGGTGAACGCTTCGTGCGCATCCACCGCAACGCGCTTGTCTACCGGGACCGCATCGAGCGCCTGCAACGCACGCCGCTCGGGCATTTCCAGCTGTTCCTCAAGGGGCTCGAAGGCGAGCCGCTGACCGTGAGCCGGCGGCACGTCGCCGGGGTGCGCAAGCTGATGCAGCATCTTTGAGGGGGAGACGGGGCAAGCGCTGGGAGCCGAACGGCCGCGTCGTTGCCCGGCGCCAGGCTGGGCCGCTTCAAGCGTCAAGCGCCCCGCTTCCCCCGCTTTCCTTGATTCCTGCCAACCCAGCCGGGTTGCCCGGCCTGTTATCATCGCCGGCAGTTCATCTGTCTGGAAATGCCCATGTCCCGCGAAATTCGCATCGCCACCCGCAAGAGCGCCCTGGCCCTTTGGCAGGCCGAATACGTCAAGGCTCGCCTGGAAGCCGCGCACCCGGACGTCACCGTCACCCTGGCGCCGATGGTCAGCCGCGGTGACAAGCTGCTCGATGCGCCGCTGGCGAAGATCGGCGGCAAGGGCCTGTTCGTCAAGGAGCTGGAAACGGCGCTGATGGAAGGCGAGGCGGATATCGCCGTGCATTCCATGAAAGACGTGCCGATGGAGTTCCCCGAAGGGCTCGGCCTGTACTGCATCTGCGAACGCGAAGACCCGCGTGACGCCTTCGTGTCCAACCGGTACGACAGCGTCGATGCGCTGCCCGCCGGTGCGGTGGTCGGAACCTCCAGCCTGCGGCGCCAGGCGCAACTGCTGGCGCGGCGGCCCGACCTGAAGATCCAGTTTCTGCGCGGCAACGTGAATACCCGCCTGGCGAAGCTCGACGCCGGCGAATACGACGCCATCATCTTGGCTGCCGCCGGCCTGATCCGCCTGGGCTTCGGTGAGCGAATCCGCGCCAGCATCGGTGTCGAAGAGAGCCTGCCGGCCGGTGGCCAGGGCGCGGTGGGCATCGAGTGCCGTACCGCGGACAGCGAGCTTCACCAGCTGCTGCAGTGCCTGAACGATCCGCAGACGGCGCTGCGCGTGAGTGCCGAGCGCGCCCTGAACCGCCACCTGAATGGTGGCTGCCAGGTGCCAATCGCCTGCTACGCGGTCCTCGAGGGCGAGCAGATCTGGCTGCGCGGCCTGGTCGGTCAGCCCGACGGTACGGTGTTGTTGCGCGCCGAGGGCCGCGCGCCTCGGGCCGAGGCCGAAACCCTGGGGGTACGCATTGCCGAAGCGCTGCTGCAGCAGGGCGCGGGCAAGATTCTCCAGGATATCTATGGTGAGGCAGGCCACGCGTGAGCGCCTGGCGCCTGTTGCTGACCCGCCCTGCCGACGAGTGCGAGGCCCTGGCGGCGGCACTGGCCGAGGCGGGTGTCCACAGCGCCAGCCTGCCGCTCATGGCCATCGAGCCGGTGGACGAGACGGCTGCGCAGCGCGCCGTGCTGCAGGCGCTGGCGGCTTACTGCGCGGTAATCGTGGTGAGCAAGCCGGCCGCACGGCTGGGGTTAGCGCGGCTCGCCCGTGACTGGCCGCAGCTGCCGTCTGGCCCGGCCTGGTTCAGTGTTGGCGCCGCGACGGGGGCTATCCTCCAGGCCCACGGCCTGGCTGCCAGCTGGCCGTCCGCCGGAGACGACAGCGAGGCCCTGCTGGCCCTGCCTGAACTGATCGCGGCGCTCGACGTGGAGGCGCCGAGGGTATTGATACTGCGCGGCGAGGGCGGGCGCGAGCTGATCGCCGAGACGCTTCGCGGCCGAGGCGCGCGGGTCGACACGCTCGAGTTGTACCGCCGCGTGCTGCCGACATATCCGCCCGGTGCGTTGGTCCAGGCTATCGATTCGGAACGGCTGAATGGCCTGGTGGTCAGCAGTGGACAGGGTTTGCAGTCGCTGCACCAGTTGGCCGGCGCTGCGTGGACGCGGTTGCGTGAACTACCCTTGTTCGTACCCAGCCCTCGCGTAGCCGAAATGGCCGCGGCTCTGGGCGCAAAAAGAATTGTGGACTGTCGCGGTGCCGGAACCGCGGCTTTGCTGGCGGCGCTACGGGGGCATCCCGAGCCCGCTTCCTGATGCAAAGGATGGAAACGTGAGCGAAGTAGATTCCGATAAGGCAGCGCAGCACCCGACGGGCGACGCCCCCGTTACGCCCCAGCAGCCCGTCAAGAAGGACGCGCCGAACGATTCGAAAGCGCCGCCGAAGGGGCCGCCCCCCCACACTCCACCGCCCAAGAACCCACCGCCGAAGACACCATCGGCCGCCGCCGATTCGCGTGGCAGCGGCAAGGGGCTGGCGGGCCTGGCGCTGCTGGTCGCGCTGGCAGGCCTGGCGGCCGGCGGCTACAGCGTCTGGCAGACCCGGCAGCTGACCGCGCAGGAACAGCAGCAGCTCGAAGCGGTTCGGACCGCGGGCCAGCAGGCGCGTGAACTCGAGGATCGCAGCCAGCAGCTGACTAACCGCATAGCCCGCCTGGAACAGCTGCCTTCGGCCGAGCAGCTTGAGGAACGTCGTCGCCTGCTCGGGGAACTGCAGAGCGATCAGCAGCGACTCGCCGGGCGCGTCGAGCAGGTGCTCGGGGCCAGCCGCGAGCAGTGGCGCCTGGCCGAAGCGGAGCATTTGCTGCGCATGGCCATGCTGCGCCTGTCGGCTATGCAGGACATCAACAGCGCCAAATCGCTGGTCGCCGAAGCAGACCTGATCCTGCGCAAGCAGGACGATCCGGGCGCGTACGGCACGCGGCAGAAACTCCTGGAAGGGCTGGAAGCGCTGCGCAGCTTGCCGGAAGTAGACCGTACCGGGCTGTTCTTGCAGCTGGGTGCGTTGCGTGGCCAGGCCAGCCAGCTCAATGGCCTGGCGCCGGTTTTCGTGAATGGAGAAGCCGCCTCGGGGCAGGCCGACAGCCGTTGGCAGCGTTGGGCGAACGAGCTGACGCGCTATGTGCGCATCGATTTCAACGCCGGCAACGATGTCAAACCGTTGCTCGCCGGCCAGAGTCTGGCGCAGGTTCGCCTGGCGCTCTCGCTGGCCATCGAACAGGCGCAGTGGGCGGTGCTCAATGGTAATCAGGAGGTCTATGAGCAGTCCCTGCAGCAAGCGTCGCGCCTGATCGCCGACCATTTCAGCGAAGAAAACGGCCAGAGCCGGGGGCTGCGCGACCGCATCGAGCAACTTGCCGGGCAGCAGGTCGCGGTCACGTTGCCGGACCTTTCGCCGGCGCTGGAGGCCATGCAGAGCTACGTGCAGAAGCGTGAATCCGCCGAGGACCGGAGCGCGAGCCCGCCGCGCGCCAGTGACGCACCGGCCAAGGACGCGCCGGCCGACGACACGGAGCAGCCTGCCGGTGCCGAGCAGCCGGCTGAAGAGGGCACGCGGACATGAAACGACTGGTCGTGGTGGTGGTGTTACTGCTGGCGTTGGCCGGCTTGGTCGGTTGGGCCGTGGTCCAGGATGCCGGCTATGTCCTGATCAGCTATGACCGCTTTCGCTTCGAATCGAGCTTCTGGGTCTTCATTGGCCTGGTGGTCTGCCTCTGGTTGCTTTCGGTCGTGGTCCATTGGGTGCTCGGACTGCTCTATGCCTCCGGTGCGCTGGCCAATCCCTGGTCGCGCCGACATAGGGCGCGGCGGGTCGCCAAGGCGTCCGACAAGGGCATGCGCGAACTCGCCGAAGGGCAGTGGAGCCCGGCCCTGGGCCACCTGCGGACCGCCGCCGAGCATGACCATCAGCCACTGGTGCACTACCTCGGGGCTGCCCGTGCGGCGAGCGAACTGGGCGAGTACGAGCAGAGCGACGAGCTGCTGCGCAAGGCGCGCGAGCGTGAACCGGAAGCTCAGCTGGCCGTTGGCCTGACCCAGGCCCAGCTGCAGATCGCGCGCGGTCAGTACGCCGAGGCGCGCGAGTCGCTCAATGCGCTTCACGGCGATCATCCTCGCCACCCCTACGTGCTGACCCTGCTGCAGCAGCTCTACGTGCAGCTGCAGGACTGGCCAGCGCTGTGCCGGCTGTTGCCCGAGCTGCGCAAGCATCGGGTGCTGCCGCCGGCCCGGCTCGACGAGCTGGAGCTGCTGGCCTGGACCGCCGCGCTGGAGCAGGCCGGGCAAACCGGCACCGCTCCGGTGGAGGAGGCCCAGCAGGCGCTGTCCCAGCGCTGGCAGGCGGTGCCCGGTAAGTTGCGCAACGAGCCCCTGCTAGTGCGCGCCTACACCGACGGGCTGCGCCGCACTGGCGCCGAAGAGAAGGCCGAAGAGGTGCTGTATGCCGCGCTCAAACGCGAGTTCGACGAGCGTCTGGTGGAGCGCTACGGCCGCGTGCGCGGGCGCGAGCCGGCACGGCAACTGGCCCATGCTGAAGGCTGGCTGAAGGCCCATCCCCAGAGTGCCGAGCTGCTCCTGGCGCTAGGTCGCCTGAGTCTGCGTAACGAGCTGTGGGGCAAGGCGCGGGACTATCTGGAGGCAAGCCTGCGCCAGGAGCATCGTGCCGAAACCTGTGCCGAGCTGGCGCGCCTGCTGGCGCAACTGGGTGACAACGAGCGCAGCAACCGGCTGTTCCAGGAAGGGCTGGGGCTGGTCGATCAGTCGAGCAACCCCCGGCTGCCGGTGTCTGCTAGCTGATCGCGCGGCAGTGCCGGGGCGTGCGGCATCTCCCGCCGCGCTCGCCCCGCTGTCGTACGGCTTGCGGGCGGTCGTCGACATCACTACCGTAGCGAACTTTCCTGCCTGCGGAGTCACCATGAACCTGGCCAGCCCTCGTTCGCTGTTCCTTCTGGCCTTCATCGGCTGCGCGCTGATGATGATTGCCGCCCTTTACCTCGAGCATGTGGTCGGGCTGGCGCCCTGCCCGCTGTGCATTGTCCAGCGCATCTGCGTGATCGGCTTCGGGTTGGTCTGCCTGTTCGCTGCGATCCAGGGGCCGGGCCGGACCGGACGTCGCGTCTATGCCGTCGTCGCGCTGCTGTTCGCCGTCGCCGGAGGCGCCACAGCGACCCGCCAGATCTGGTTGCAGAACATGCCTGTCGACGAGCTGCCGAGCTGCTTGCCCAGCCTCGAGTACATGATGGACGCGCTGCCGTTCCAGGAAATCGTCCGGCTGGTTCTGCACGGTACCGCTGAATGCGCGGAGGTCAGCTGGACCCTGCTGGGCATGAGTATTCCCGAATGGACGCTGCTGGCCTTCATCGCCATGGCGCTGTTCTGCTTCTGGCAGATCCTGCGGCGCGACTAGCCTTTTTTGTCAGGCGCAGCGAATGATCGCTGCGCCTGGCGGTCAATCCTCGGTACGCGGCGATGCCGATTCCGGGCTGCCAGGCATTTTCTCCCTGCTGCTTGATGCTTCGGTCGGCGAAGCTTAGTCTGCTCGGGCAGCGTCGGTTTTCTGCCGAATTGGCTGCCACTCACCCGCGACCGGTTCATCCAGACAAAAAACCGTCTAGGACGGCGCAACAGGCATCATCGATTAGGGAAGTGAGGTCAACATGCTCGAGAGCTGTCGAAACGCCCAGGAACGCTGGGGAGGGGTGCACCTGCTGATCGATCGCTGGTTGCAGGAACGTCATGCGCTGGTCACTGCGTTCGATGGACTGCACGTCAGTGACGCCAGTGCGAACAGCCGCGCCGCCTTGCAGAAGTTCTGCGAAATTCTGCTCGATTACGTGTCCGCCGGACATTTCGAGATCTACGAGCAATTGCTCAATGAGGCCGAAGCGTTCGGCGACACCCGCGGCCTCGATCTGGCGCGTCAGATCTATCCGCGGATCGAAGCCATCACCGAGGTGGCCGTGGCGTTCAACGATCGCTGCGACACGGGCGATTGTCTCGACAGCCCGGGCCTGCCGGATGAGCTGAAGCGCCTCGGGCAGCTGCTCCACGAGCGTTTCGAGCTCGAAGACTGCCTGATCGAAGTGCTGCACACCGCCCACAAGCAGCCCGCCGCGACGGCCTGAGCCGTTACGCGAGACGACCGATGCGTTGCCCGGCAGCCGGCTTCGAGCGGCGCGCGGGGCCTGCGCTGGTCCGGGCCGTATCCCTTCATGCCAGGAAGCACGTCCATGCCTGCCAAGCAATCTGCGGTCACCACCCCGTTGCACCTGTTACAGCAGCTGTCCAACAGCCTGATGGCCCATCTGCAGCAAGCCTGCGACGAAGCGCAGCGAGACGCCGAGCTGCTGCTTGCCAAGCTGGAGAAGCAGCGCGGTAAAACTCAGGAAAAGGTCATCAAGGCGCGCGCCAGGCTTGACGAGGCTGGAGCCGCCGGCAAGAGCAAGGCGCAGGCCAAGGCCCGCAGCCGGCTCGCCGAGCTGGATGACATGCTGGCGCTGCTGCAGGCGCGGCAGAATGAAACCCTCACCTATCTCACCGAGCTGAAGCGGGACGCCGAACTCAGCCTGAAACTCGCGCAAGGTGTCGCCCAGGTGGAGCAGGCCGCGTCACAGGCCTTGGCGACCCGCGGCAAATCCTCGACGCGGGCCAAGGCGCCAGCGAAACCCTCGGAGCGCAAGCCTGCCGCGGCGCGCGGCGCTTCGAGCACCCGGGCTGCGCAGCAGACCAGCCAGCCGGCTGCGCGTCAGTCGCGCTCGCGCGCCAAGCCGGCCTCTGCCGCGCAGGCGCCAGCCGCTGTGGCGAACGAAACTGCTGGCGCAATGCAACGGCCCACCGCAGAGGCGAAGCCGTCGGCGGCAACCGCCAAGGCCGCCGCGCCCTCGCGCCGCGCTGCTGGCCCGAAAAAGCCCGCCGCCCGCAAGCCGACCACCAGATCGGCTCCTGCTGCCAGCGACGCTTAATCGATACGGCTGCGCTCCCGCTGCGCGGCCTCGCGCAGCACGCAAGCAGATGGATGTTCCGGGGCCCCCAGCCCGACCGCAAGCGGGCCCAGCCAGTCGGCGAGCGCCTCGGCCTGGGGCCATTGCCCGGCCACTTCCTGCAGGCGCTGGAGCTCGATCGCTTCGGCGTCGAGCTCCAGCCGTTTGACCTGCGCCCGGATTGCCGCGAGTTTCATATCCGCCTCGGCGCCCGAACGCCAGTCACGGCGCAGGGCCCGCAAAGGCGCGACCACTTTCCCCTGCCAGGGCTGGCTGAGCGCCTGCAAGGTCGCCAGGCGCGTCTCGCTGAAGGCGACGCGGCGGCATTCCAGCCAGGCCCCAGTCAGCCACAGGCACACGTCGGCACCTGCCTCCTGCAGGTCGAGGCAGGCGGCTTCTACGCCGGGCTGCGCATAACAGCGGCAGGCAAAGCTCCAGAGATCGTCGTGCGGCATGGATGTTTTTTTCTCGGGGGTCGAAAGGATTCGAAGGCGACCTGATAAACTCCGCCGCCATTATGATCCGACTTCAGAACCTGACTCTACAGCGCGGTCCGCAGCGCCTGCTGGACGGTGCCGAGCTGACCCTCCATCCCGGCCAGAAAGTGGGCTTGGTCGGTGCCAACGGCGCCGGCAAATCCAGCCTGTTCGCGTTACTGCGTGGCGAATTCGCCCCGGACGGAGGCGATTGCCAACTGCCGCCGGACTGGCGTATCGCCCACATGCGCCAGGAGGTCGACACCCTCGACCGGCTGGCGGTCGACTACGTGCTCGACGGCGACACCGAACTGCGCCGCGTGCAGGCCGGGCTCGCCGCGGCCGAGGCGGCCCAGGATGGCAGCGCCCTGGCACGGCTGCACAGCGAACTGGACACCGCTGACGGCTACAGCGCCGATGCGCGTGCGCGCAAGCTGCTCGCCGGCCTGGGGTTTGCCAACGAGCAGATGGACCGTCCGGTCAGCAGCTTTTCCGGCGGTTGGCGCATGCGCCTGAACCTGGCCCAGGCGCTGATGTGTCCGTCCGACCTGCTGCTGCTCGACGAGCCGACCAACCACCTGGACCTGGACGCCATTCTCTGGCTTGAGGGCTGGCTCAAGAGCTACCCGGGCACGTTGATGCTGATCTCCCACGATCGCGACTTCCTCGACGAGGTGGTGGGCAACGTGGTCCACGTCGAGCAACGCAAGCTGACGCTCTACCGCGGCGGTTATTCGGCGTTCGAGCGCGCCCGCGCCGAACGCCTGGCCCAGCAGCAACAGGCGTTCGAGAAGCAGCAGGCACAACGCGAACACATGGAGGACTTCATCCGGCGCTTCAAGGCCAAGGCCAGCAAGGCGCGCCAGGCGCAGAGCCGGATCAAGGCCCTGGAGCGGCTCGAGGAGCTGGCGCCCGCGCACATCGATTCGCCGTTCGACTTTGTCTTCCGCGAGGCGGACAAGGTGTCGAGCCCCTTGCTGGATCTGGCAGAGGCACGCCTTGGCTATGGCGAGAAGGCGGTGCTCGACAAGGTCAAACTGCAACTGGTGCCCGGTGCGCGGATCGGTCTGCTGGGCCCGAATGGTGCGGGCAAATCGACCCTGATCAAGACCCTTGCCGGTGAACTGGCGCCGCTGGGCGGCCGGCTGCAACGCGGCGAAAACCTGGTGATCGGCTATTTTGCCCAGCATCAGCTCGACGCGCTGGACGCCAAGGCCAGCCCGCTGCTGCACCTGCAGCGCATCGCCCCGGGCGAGCGCGAGCAGGTCCTGCGCGATTTCCTGGGTGGCTTCGATTTCCGTGGCAATCGCTGTGACGAGCCGGTGCTCAACTTCTCCGGTGGCGAGAAGGCGCGTCTCGCGCTCGCCCTGATTGCCTGGGGCAAACCCAACCTGTTGCTGCTCGACGAACCCACCAACCATCTGGATCTCGAGATGCGCCTGGCGTTGACCCTGGCCCTGCAGGATTTTGCTGGCGCGGTGGTGGTGGTCTCGCACGACCGTCATCTGCTCAAGAGCACCACCGACGAGTTTCTGCTGGTTGCCGACGGACGGATCGTCCCGTTCGACGGCGACCTCGAAGACTACGCACGCTGGCTGGTGGATTTTCGCGCGCGCCAGCAGCCGGCGAGCCCTGTCGAGCCGGCCGCCGACAAGACCGACAAGCGCGCGCTGCGCCAGGCCGCGGCTGCCCTGCGCCAGCAGCTGGCGCCGCTCAAGCGCCAGGCCGACGCCTTCGAGAAGGAACTGGCCAAGCTGCACGGTGCGCTGGGCACGCTGGAGCAGCGCTTGGCCGATCCGGCCCTCTATGGCGCCGAGCGCAAGGTGGAGTTGCGCGACCTGCTTGCCCAGCAAGCCGCGTTGAAGGTCCGCGAGGGTGAGCTGGAAGAGGCCTGGCTGGAGGCGCTCGAGTCGCTCGAAAACCTGCAGGGTCAGGTCGAGGACGGCGCATGAACGACCGGCTGCTGCTGGCCTTCGACCAATGGCGCGAGCCGTTGCTGCTGGGCTTGCAGATCACCCTGATTCTGTTGGTTGCCTTTGCCCTGCAGCGGCTGGTGGCGCGCGGCCTGGGGCGGCTCGGCAAGCGCTACCCAGTGCCGCCCGAGTTGCTCCTGCCGTTACGCGGCGGCCTGCGCTGGCTGATCATCGGCGGGGCGCTGATCATGGTGCTCGAACGCCTCGGGGTGTCCGCCACCGTGCTGTGGACGGCGTTCTCTGGTTTCGTTGCGGTGGCCGCGGTGGCTTTCTTCGCCATTTGGAGCGTGTTGTCGAACCTGCTCTGCGCCGTGCTGATCATGACCGTCGGGCCGTTTCGCCTCGGCGATCTGTTGGAGCTGGTCGAGAGCCTCGACAAGCCCATCGTCAGGGGCCGCGTCATCGATATCAACCTGCTGTACACCACCTTGCAGGAAACCGCCGCCGATGGAACGGGCGCAGTCGTGCAGGTGCCCAACAGCCTGTTCTTCCAGAAAGTCGTCCGCCGCTGGCGCGGTGTCGATCTCCATCCCGCCGATAACGGTAAAACCGAGTAGTCCCTATGGAATGGCTGACCAACCCTGAAATATGGGTCGCGTTTCTGACCCTGACCGCCCTGGAAATCGTCCTGGGTATCGACAACATCATCTTCATCTCGATTCTGGTCGGCCGCCTGCCCAAGGCTGAACAGCCGCGGGCGCGGTTTTTTGGCCTGGCCCTGGCGATGGTCACGCGCATCATGCTGCTGTTGTCTATCGCCTGGGTGATGCGCCTGACCGACAACCTGTTCACGGTTTTCGAGCACGGCGTGTCCGGCCGCGACCTGATCCTGTTCTTCGGTGGGCTGTTCCTGCTGTTCAAGAGCACCATGGAAATCTGGCACAGCGTCGAGGGCGAGGAAGAGCAGGACGGCACGCCCGGAGGCGCCGTGCGTGCGGGCTTCATCGGCGTGATCCTGCAGATCGCGGTGATCGATATCGTGTTTTCGCTGGATTCGGTGATCACCGCGGTCGGCCTGGTCGACAACGTGCAGGTGATGGTCGCGGCGATCATCATCGCCGTCGGTGTGATGATGCTGGCCGCTGGCACCATCAGCGATTTCATCGAAAAGCATCCGACGCTGAAGATCCTGGCGCTGTCCTTTCTCATGGTGGTCGGCACGCTACTGGTGGCCGAAGCCTTCGGGACCCACGTGCCCAAGGGCTACGTATATTTCGCCATGGCCTTCTCGCTGGGAGTCGAAGCGCTGAACATCCGCATGCGCAAGGCGATGAACCGCAAACTGAAGGAACCGGTCAAGTTGAACAAGGACATGCCGGACTGACTCCCTGCCGCGGGCGCGCCACGCGGGCCGCCCGCTTCTCGAGGAACAATCATGACGCTCGACGCCTGGCTCGCCTTTTTCGTTGCCTGTTGGGTCATCAGCCTGTCACCCGGCGCCGGGGCCATCGCCTCGATGTCCAGCGGGCTGCAGTACGGTTTCTGGCGAGGCTACTGGAATGCCATAGGGCTGCAGTTTGCGCTGGCATTGCAGATCGCGGTGGTGGCGGCCGGCGTCGGCGCCGTGCTGGCGACCTCGGCTCTGGCCTTCAGCCTGATCAAGTGGTTCGGTGTCGCGTACCTGTTGTGGCTTGCCCTGAAGCAGTGGCAGGCGGTGCCCTCGATGCTCGATGACAGCGCGGCGCCGCGGCCGATAGGCCGGCCGCTGACGCTGATGTTGCGTGGGTTTGTAGTCAACGCCAGCAACCCCAAGGCGATCGTGTTCATTCTCGCCGTCCTGCCGCAATTCCTCGACCCACAGCTCGATCTGGTGCTGCAGTACCTGCACATGGGCGTGACCATGGTGGCGGTGGACCTGATCGTCATGGCTGGCTACACCGGACTGGCGTCGCGCGTGTTGCGGTTGCTGCGTACGCCACGCCAGCAGCGGCTAGTCAATCGCAGCTTTGCCGCCATGTTCGCCGGCGCCGCCGCGTTGCTGGCCACGGTTCGGCGGGCGGCGACGTGAGCGCGTCGCGACCGCTGCGCGTCTGGGTTGATGCCGATGCTTGTCCCAAGGCCGCCAAGGAGCTGCTGATCCGGTTCGCCCTCAAACGCCACTTCGAGGTGTGGCTGGTCGCCGGGCAAAGCCAGGTCAAGCCGGCCTTCGCCTGCGTGCACCTGGTGGTGGTGCCGAGCGGCCCGGATGCGGCCGACGATCATCTGGTCGAGCAGGCGCAGCCCGGTGATCTGGTGATCTGTAGCGACGTGCCGCTTGCCGATCGCCTGGTCAAGAAAGGCGTGGCCGTGCTCGATCCGCGCGGTCGCCCATTCGATGAGCGCAACATGGGTGATCGTCTCGCCGTGCGCAACCTGTTTACCGACTTGCGCGACCAGGGCCAGTCGAGTGGTGGGCAGGCGCCCTACGGGGAGCGGGACCGCCAGGCATTCGCCAATGCCCTGGATCGCCTGCTGACTCAACTCGCTGCCAGGCGCTCCTGACCCATTCGCGCTGCTTGCCTACCCGCACAGGTAGGTGCCGGTGCCGACCGCCACCAGCACCCCTTCCTCGTTATGCAGTTCGGAGCGCACCACGGCGACCTTGTTGCCGGAGCGCAGCAGGGTCGCGCTGGCGCTGAAGCGCTTGCCGCGGCCCGGGCGCAGGTAGTCGATGCGCAGGTCGATGGTGCCGAGGCGAGACAGGCGCAGGGCACGCTCCTCGGCGCTGAGGTGCTGGTGCTTTTCAAAGGCACCGATCATCGCCATAGCGCCGCCGACCACGTCCAGTAGCGAAGCGATCACGCCGCCGTGGAGAATGCCGTGGAAGAAGTTACCGACCAGTTCGTGCTTCATCGGCAGATGCATCACCACGCGTTGGCGCGAGACTTCGTCCAGCTCGATGCCCAGGTATTCGTTGAACGGAATGCGTTCGAACAGTTGGCGCACGGCCTGTTGCTGGTCAGCGACGGTGTCGATCGGGGGCGGTGTCATGGGCGGCTCCTGGCAGATCGCGCCACGCTGCCGCAGGACCGCCGAATTGACCAGAGCCGCGGCGGGAGCGCCGGTACGATTGGCGCAATCGCCCCCGAGGCTGGCGGCCCGCATCGACGCACGGCGCGGGAGCAGGCCTCCCGGCCCGTTACCGCGACCACTCAGCCGTCGGTCAGCTCCAGGACGCGGTCGACCAGCTTGTTGATGCCGGTAGCGGCTTCGCTGATTGACTGCGCAAGCATGTATGCGGGCGTGGTCACCAGATGATGGCGGGAGTCCTCGACAATCTCGCTGACCTCGCACGCCTGGTGATCGACCCCCATTTCCCGCGCCGCGACCGCAGCGGGCGCATCCTCGGCGCCGAGCGTGCATACCACGCCGCGACCGAAAATCTGCGCGGCCATGGTCGGGGCGATGCACATCATGCCCACCGGCTTGCCGGCCTTGGCGAACGCCTGGGCAACGTTCAGTACAGCTGGCAGCACGCTCAGGTTGGCGCCTTGGGTCGCGAAGTCGCAGAGGTTTTTTGCCGCGCCAAAGCCGCCCGGAATGATCAGGGCGTCGAACGCCTCGGCATCGGCTTCGCTCAGGTTCTTGATCTGTCCCCGAGCCAGGCGCGCGGACTCGACCAGCACATTGCGCCGTTCCGGCATTTCCTCGCCGTTCAGGTGGTTGACCACATGCATCTGCTCGATGTCCGGTGCGAAGCACTGGACGCTGGCTCCGCGCTGGTCCAGGCGGAGCAGCGTGATCACGCTTTCGTAAATTTCCGAGCCGTCGTAAACACCACAGCCGGACAGAATCACGGCGACTTGCTTGCTCATCGAAGGGTACTCCTGGTCGGTTCGGTTGCCCGGCCCATGCCGGGGTAAACCGTTGATGCTAGTGGCTGGCGGGGCGCAGGGTAAGCCCCGCCGTCGGGTTTGGATCCGACGGCGCGCGCGGTGTTCACCCGGCTGCGCAAACGGCAGGCGAGCCACCGGGCGAGCGGCCGCTCGAAACCACTGGAAGTGCCTGCAATCGGTTGGGACAATGTCACGATCTTCCGGCCGCCGCGCGGTCGCTGTCATCCTTTGGTCACATTGTCGGCTTATAACCGTCATATTCGCCCGTGCTGCGGGCCAGGAGTCTGCTGTGAGTTTCGTGCCTGCCAACCGTCTGTTTCCGGCCACTCGTCTGCGTCGTAACCGTCGTGACGATTTTTCCCGCCGTCTGGTGCGCGAAACGGTGCTGAGCGTCGATGACCTGATCCTTCCGGTGTTCGTGCTCGATGGCGAAAATCGCCGCGAGCAGGTGCCTTCCATGCCCGGCGTGGAGCGCCTGTCGATCGACTTGCTGCTGCAGGAGGCCGAGGGCTGGGTGGCGCTGGGCATCCCCGCGCTGGCGCTGTTTCCGGTCACGCCGCTGGAGAAGAAGTCGCTGGATGCCGCCGAAGCCTGGAACCCGGATGGCATCGCCCAGCGCGCCACGCGGGCATTGCGCGAGCGTTTCCCTGAGCTGGGCATCATCACCGACGTCGCGCTCGACCCGTTCACCACCCATGGGCAGGACGGTATCCTCGACGAGCACGGCTATGTGCAGAACGACGTGACGGTCGATGCGCTGGTTCGCCAGGCGCTGTCGCATGCGGAGGCCGGGGCGCAGGTCGTGGCGCCGTCGGACATGATGGACGGGCGCATCCAGGCCATTCGCGAAGCGTTGGAAGTTGCCGATCATCATAACGTCAGGATCATGGCCTACTCGGCCAAGTACGCCAGTGCCTACTACGGCCCGTTCCGCGATGCGGTGGGCTCGGCGGCGAACCTGGGCAAGGGCAGCAAGAACACCTACCAGATGGACCCGGCCAACGGCGACGAGGCCCTGCACGAGGTCGGTGCGGACCTGTCCGAAGGCGCCGACATGGTCATGGTCAAGCCGGGCATGCCGTATCTGGACATCCTCTGGCGGGTCAAGGATGCCTTCCGCGTGCCGACCTTCGTCTATCAGGTCAGTGGCGAATACGCGATGCACATGGCGGCGATCCAGAATGGCTGGTTGAGCGAGGCGGTGATTCTCGAATCGCTGACGGCCTTCAAGCGCGCGGGCGCCGATGGCATCCTCACCTATTTCGCCGTCAAGGCGGCCCAACAATTGAAGCAGGGGCGTTAAGCCCGGCAGAGGCAGACAGATGACGACCCAGGGACTCAGCGAGAGCGAAGTGCAGCTGGCGACCGGCAGCGAGGCGTCCGTGACGGCGGAGCTTGCACCGGAGACCGGCACCGTGGAAGAGGAGGCGGTGGCCGTGGCGCCGCCGCCCGCCCCGAACCTGGACGACAACAGTCTGTACATTCATCGCGAGCTGTCGCAGCTGCAATTCAATATCCGCGTGCTCGAGCAGGCGCTCGATGAAACCTACCCGCTGCTGGAGCGGCTGAAGTTTCTGCTGATCTTCTCGAGCAATCTCGATGAGTTCTTCGAGATCCGCGTCGCCGGGCTGAAGAAGCAGGTTACCTTTGCGCGTGAGCAGGCTGGCGCCGATGGCCTGCAGCCGCACCAGGCGTTGGCCCGCATTTCCGAACTGGTCCACGAGCAGGTCAGCCGGCAGTATTCGATCCTCAACGAGGTGCTGCTGCCAGAACTGGCCAAGCACCAGGTGCGCTTCATCCGCCGGCGGCACTGGACGGTAAAGATCAAGACCTGGGTGCGGCGCTATTTCCGTGACGAGATCGCGCCGATCATCACACCGATCGGTCTGGATCCGACGCACCCATTCCCGCTGCTGGTCAACAAGAGCCTCAACTTCATCGTTGAGCTGGAAGGGGTCGATGCCTTCGGCCGCGACTCGGGGCTGGCGATCATTCCGGCGCCCCGGCTGTTGCCGCGGGTGATCCGCATCCCCGAGGAGGTGGGCGGCGCGGGGGCCAACTATGTGTTCCTGTCGTCGATGATCCATGCCCACGCCGACGACCTGTTCCACGGCATGAAGGTCAAGGGCTGCTACCAGTTCCGCCTGACACGCAACGCCGACCTCTCGGTCGATACCGAGGACGTGGAGGATCTGGCCCGCGCGCTGCGCGGCGAGCTTATCTCCCGGCGCTACGGGGACGCGGTGCGCCTGGAGGTGGTCGACACCTGCCCCAAGCACCTCGCCGACTTCCTGCTCAAACAGTTCAGCCTCAGCGAGAGCGAGCTGTACCGGGTCAACGGGCCGGTCAACCTGACCCGGCTGTTCAGCATCACCGGCCTGGACAGCCACCCGGAGTTGCAGTACCTGCCGTTCACGCCGGCCATCCCGAAGCTGCTGCAGAACAGCGAGAACATCTTCAGCGTGGTCGGCAAGCAGGACATTCTCCTGCTGCACCCGTACGAATCGTTCACCCCGGTGGTGGACCTGCTGCGCGAGGCGGCCAAGGATCCGTGCGTGCTGGCCGTCAAGCAGACGTTGTACCGCTCGGGCGCCAACTCGGAAATCGTCGATGCGCTGGTCGAGGCTGCGCGTAACGGCAAGGAGGTCACTGCGGTCATCGAGCTGCGCGCGCGCTTCGACGAGGAGTCGAACCTGCAGCTGGCTAGCCGCCTGCAGCAGGCCGGCGCGGTGGTGATCTACGGTGTGGTCGGCTACAAGACCCACGCCAAGATGATGCTGATCCTGCGCCGCGAGAACGGCGAGTTGCGGCGCTACGCGCACCTGGGCACCGGCAACTACCACGCCGGTAACGCGCGGCTGTACACCGACTACAGCCTGCTGACCTCCGATGACGCCCTCTGCGAGGACGTGTCCAAGCTGTTCAGCCAGTTGATCGGCATGGGCAAGACCATGCGCATGAAGAAGCTGCTGCACGCGCCTTTCACGTTGAAGAAAGCGCTGCTGGACATGATCACTCAGGAAACCCAGCACGCCAGCGAGGGCAAGCCGGCACACATCATCTTGAAGGTCAATTCGCTGACCGACGCGAAGATGATCCGTGCGCTGTACAAGGCAAGCCAGACGGGCGTGCGCATCGATTTGATCGTGCGCGGCATGTGCTGCCTGCGGCCAGGCGTGCCGGGCGTGTCGCACAACATTCAGGTGCGCTCGATCATTGGGCGCTTCCTCGAGCACAGCCGGGTGTTCTACTTCCTCAACGGGGGCGACGAGCGCTTGTACCTGTCCAGCGCCGACTGGATGGAGCGCAACCTGGACCGGCGCGTCGAGACCTGCTTCCCGGTCGAAGGCAAGAAGCTGGTTACCCGGGTCAAGAAGGAGCTTGAGGGTTTCCTGACGGACAATACCCAGAGCTGGCTGCTGCAGCCTGACGGTACCTACCTGCGTAACAGCCCGAGCGGCAACCAGAATCCGCGCAACGTCCAGAACGCCCTGCTCGAGCGGCTCGGCAGCCCGACGGCGCGCTGAGTCGCGGCACCGTCGGCGATTCGGCCTGCGCCCGCAGGGGCGCCAGCTAGCGGATCGTCAGGGTGAAATCGATTCGCTTGAGCCACTCGGCCTCGAGGGCGAAATCGGCCTGGGTCAGGGGATTATTCGCCAGCCAGCCTTCCGGAAATGCCACGTCCAGACTGTTCTCGCCGGCCTGGAGGGTGAACGCCGGGGCCTGCTGAGGCCCGCGGATGTGGTGGAACAGGATGGCGAAGCGCAACAGCACGCACAGGCGCGTCAGCTTGACACCGTCCTCGCTGAGTTCTTCGAACTTCTGCCGCGGGATATTGCGACGATGCCCGCGCACCAGCAGGGCGAGCATCTGCTGGTCCTGGCGAGAAAACCCCGGCAGGTCCGAGTGCTCGATGAGGTAGGCGCCGTGCTTGTGGTAGTGGTAATGGGCGATGTCCAGGCCGACTTCGTGCACCCGCGCGGCCCAGCCAAGCAGTTCGCGCTGCCAGTCCTCGCCCAGGTCCCAGTCGGTGGCGACCTGGTCCAGGGCTTCGAGCGCCTTGCTCTCGACCCGGAGCGCCTGCTCGGTATCGACGTGGTAGCGCTCCATGAGAAAGCTCAGGGTGCGATCGCGGATGTCCTCATGATGATGGCGGCCGATGAGGTCGTAGAGCACGCCTTCGCGCAGGGCGCCTTCGGAGTGGGCCATGCTGGTCAGTTCGAGGGCATCGAAGATAGCCTCGAGAATCGCCAGACCGGCCGGAAAGATGCTGCGCCGGTCGGGCTTGATGCCGTCCATGTCCAGCTTTTCCACGTCGCCCAGCTTGAACAGCTTGCGCTTGAGCCAGCCAAGCCCCTCGCTGGTAACCTGGCCGGTGCCCAGCCCGGCGCCCTTGATGGCCAGGCCGATGGCTCGGATGGTGCCGGAGGCACCCACCGCGTCCTGCCAGCCGAGCCGACGCAGGCCGTGCTCTATGCTCATCAGCTCCAGCCGCGCGGCCGTATAGGCCTGGGCATAGCGCGCCGCGGTGATCTTGCCATCACGGAAGAACCGCTGGGTAAAGCTCACACAACCCATCTGCAGGCTCTCGCGCAGCTGCGAGTCGAAGCCCTGACCAATGATGAATTCGCTGCTTCCGCCTCCGATGTCCACCACCAGGCGCTTGCCGGGCGCGGCGGGAAAAGTGTGCGAGACGCCCAGGTAGATCAGTCTCGCCTCCTCGCGGCCAGAAATCACTTCGACCTGGTGGTTGATGATGGCTTCTGCCTGGCGAATGAAATGCGCGCGGTTGCGGGCTTCGCGCAGGGCATTGGTGCCGACCACGCGCACCGCGCCTTGCGGCAGGTGGTTGACCAGCTGGGCGAAGCGCCGCAGGCAGTCGAGGCCGCGCTGCATCGCCTCGTCGTCGAGCATCCGTTGCTCGTTGATGCCGGCAGCCAGTTGCACCTTCTCGCCGAGTCGCTCGATGATCCGCATCTCGCCGTTGCTGGTACGGGCCAGGACCATGTGAAAGCTGTTCGATCCGAGATCGAGAGCAGCGATCATCGGCTGGGGTTCGGCGGCTGGTGGGCGCATGGGGCAGTCTCTGTGCAAAACCCCGACATCCTGACATGATCGCCCGCATCCGCCAACGCGCACGGTGCGCCGCGAAGCCTCCGGTGTCGCGCCAGCAGCCGCCCGGCGCGTGCCCGCCGGCGAAAAGCCAGGCGACGGCCTGCGGCTTTCGATCCGCATCCAGCCGGGCTATGATGGCATCACTTCCGATTTTGACCCTGGAGAACATCCATGAGCGAATACATCAACAATGTCAGCGACAGCAGTTTCGAGCAGGACGTGCTCCAGGCCGAAGGGCCTGTGCTGGTCGATTACTGGGCCGAGTGGTGCGGCCCCTGCAAGATGATCGCTCCGGTGCTCGACGAGATCGCCAAGGATTACGAAGGCAAGCTCAAGGTCTGCAAGCTGAACATTGACGAAAACCAGGAAACACCGCCGAAATATGGCGTTCGCGGCATCCCGACGCTGATGCTGTTCAAGAACGGCAACGTCGAGGCCACCAAGGTGGGCGCCCTGTCCAAGTCGCAACTGGCCGCGTTTCTGGACAGCAATATCTGATCAGCTATCTGTGATCGCAAAGCCCCCGCAAACGCGGGGGCTTTTTTATGGGCGCAGGGTGGACGCTTCGCCTGTGTGGTGCTAAATTCGGCCTCGCGACGCTTCTCCGTCGCCCTCTGCATGCCGTCGCCGACGCACTTCAGCCTCATCAAAGCACTCGAACCTGTTCGTCTCTTGCTGCGCGGCTTCTCAAGCTAAACGCTTTCTTCATCCCTTCTGATCTCTCTCTATGAATCTGACCGAACTTAAGCAAAAGCCCATCACCGAACTGCTGGAAATGGCCGAACAGATGGGCATCGAAAACATGGCCCGTTCGCGCAAGCAGGACGTGATTTTCTCCCTGCTGAAAAAGCACGCGAAAAGCGGCGAGGAAATCTCCGGTGATGGCGTGCTGGAGATTCTCCAGGATGGCTTCGGCTTCCTGCGCTCCGCGGATTCGTCCTATCTCGCCGGCCCCGATGACATCTATGTCTCGCCGAGCCAGATCCGCCGCTTCAACCTGCGCACTGGCGACACCATCGTCGGCAAGATCCGTCCACCCAAAGAGGGTGAGCGCTATTTCGCGCTGCTGAAGGTTGACACGATCAACTACGATCGGCCGGAAAATGCCAAGAGCAAGATCCTCTTCGAGAACCTGACGCCGCTGTTCCCCAATCAGCGTTTGACGATGGAGGCCGGTAACGGCTCCACCGAGGACCTTACGGGGCGCGTCATCGACCTCTGCGCGCCGATCGGCAAGGGTCAGCGCGGCCTGATCGTCGCACCGCCGAAGGCGGGCAAGACGATCATGCTGCAGAACATCGCCAGCAACATCACCCGCAACAATCCCGAGTGCCATCTGATCGTCCTGCTGATCGACGAGCGCCCGGAAGAAGTGACCGAGATGCAGCGCACCGTGCGCGGCGAAGTGGTCGCCTCGACCTTCGACGAGCCGCCGACCCGCCACGTGCAGGTCGCCGAAATGGTGATCGAGAAGGCCAAGCGCCTGGTCGAGCACAAGAAGGACGTGGTCATCCTGCTCGACTCCATTACCCGTCTGGCGCGCGCCTACAACACTGTGATTCCGAGCTCGGGCAAGGTGCTGACCGGCGGTGTCGACGCCCACGCCCTGGAAAAGCCCAAGCGATTCTTCGGTGCCGCGCGCAACATCGAGGAGGGCGGTTCGCTGACCATCCTCGCCACCGCGCTGGTTGAAACCGGTTCGAAGATGGACGAGGTGATCTACGAGGAGTTCAAGGGCACCGGTAACCTCGAGCTGCAACTGGATCGTCGCATTGCCGAGAAGCGTGTCTTCCCGGCCATCAACATCAACCGTTCGGGCACCCGCCGGGAAGAGTTGCTGACCAGCGAGGAAGAGCTGCAGCGTATCTGGATCCTGCGCAAGCTGCTGCATCCGATGGATGAGAGTGCCGCCATCGAGTTCCTGCTCGACAAGCTCAAGGACACCAAGACCAACGACGAATTCTTCATGTCCATGAAGCGCAAGTAAGCGACTCGACGTTGCCGACAAGGCCGGGGAAACCCGGCCTTCGTCTGTCTGCAGCTTTTGGATTTGCCGACGCCAAGGCTACACTCTGCCACCCGATCCCGCCGGCCCACACGAGGCTCAAGCATGCAGTATCGCGACCTGCGCGACTTTATCAGCGGCCTGGAACAGCGCGGTGAACTCAAGCGCGTCTCGGCTGCCGTTTCTCCGGTGCTGGAAATGACCGAAATCTGCGACCGCACCCTGCGCAAGCAGGGCCCAGCGCTGCTCTTCGAGAAACCCACGGGCTTCGACATGCCGGTGCTCGGCAATCTGTTCGGCACGCCGCAACGGGTTGCCTTGGGCATGGGCGCCGAGGATGTTTCCGAGTTGCGCGAGATCGGCAAGCTGCTGGCCTTTCTCAAGGAGCCGGAGCCGCCGAAAGGCTTGAAGGATGCCTGGAGCAAGCTGCCGATCTATAAAAAGGTCATCAGCATGGCGCCGAAAGTCGTCAAGGACGCACCCTGCCAGGACGTGATCGTCGAAGGTGACGACGTCGATCTCTCCAGCCTGCCGGTGCAGACCTGCTGGCCGGGCGATGCGGGCCCGCTGATTACCTGGGGGCTGACCATCACCAAGGGCCCGAACAAGGAGCGGCAGAACCTCGGTATCTATCGGCAGCAGGTGATCGGCCGCAACAAGGTGATCATGCGCTGGCTCAGTCATCGCGGCGGTGCGCTGGATTTTCGCGAGTGGTGCGACAGGTTCCCGGACCGTCCCTACCCGGTGGCGGTGGCGCTGGGCGCGGACCCTGCGACGATTCTCGGAGCGGTAACGCCGGTGCCCGACTCGCTTTCCGAGTACGCCTTTGCCGGGCTGTTGCGTGGCAGCCGCACCGAGCTGGTCAAGTGCCGCGGCAGCGATCTGCAGGTGCCGGCCGGCGCGGAGATCGTACTCGAGGGGCATATCCATCCAGGCGAGATGGCCGATGAAGGGCCTTACGGCGACCATACCGGCTACTACAACGAAGTTGACCGTTTCCCGGTGTTCACCGTAGAGCGAATTACCAAGCGCCGCGATGCGATCTATCACAGCACCTACACCGGGCGCCCACCGGATGAGCCGGCGATCCTCGGCGTGGCGCTGAACGAGGTGTTCGTACCGATCCTGCAGAAGCAGTTCCCCGAGATCACTGACTTTTATCTGCCGCCGGAAGGCTGTTCCTACCGCATGGCGGTGGTGACTATGAAAAAGCAGTACCCCGGCCACGCCAAGCGGGTGATGCTGGGCGTCTGGAGCTTTTTGCGCCAGTTCATGTACACCAAGTTCGTGATCGTCACCGACGACGACATCAACGCCCGCGACTGGAACGATGTGATCTGGGCGATCACCACGCGCATGGACCCCAAGCGCGATACGGTGCTGATCGAGAATACCCCGATCGACTACCTCGATTTTGCCTCGCCGGTCTCCGGTCTGGGTAGCAAGATGGGGCTCGATGCGACACACAAGTGGCCGGGCGAGACCAGCCGTGAATGGGGCCGTGCCATCGTTCAGGACCCGGCAGTCAAGCGTCGGGTCGACGAACTCTGGGCCGAGCTGGGCATCGACTGATGACCCGTCGCCCTTTTTTCAGGTTGTCGAACAGATGAAAGTGACCTTGCAACCCTCCGGGGCCGTCCTCGAGGTCGAGCGTGGGGAGTTGATCCTCGATGCCGCACGGCGACTCGGTTATGACTGCCCTCAGGCCTGCCGCAACGGCAATTGCCTGATCTGTGCCGCGCTGCTGGTCAATGGCCGGGTGCGCCAGCGTGGCGAGCCCCACGACCATGGCGAGGTGTTTGCCTGCCTGGCTGAGCCCGAAGAAGACTGCGTGTTGCTCTGGGACGGCGTGCTGGCGCCCGGTGAGCTGCCGGTGCGCACGCTCAGCTGTCAGCTGGTCAGTTGCGAAGCGGTGGGTGGCGACGTGTTCCGTGTGCTGCTGCGCGCGCCGGCAGGCAAGCCGCCGCGCTATCACGCCGGGCAGTACCTGCTGGTGCAGCGCGAAGACGGGGAATACAGCGCCTTTTCCCTGGCCTCGGCACCGGGTCGTGGGCGCGAACTTGAGCTCCATGTGCTGGCTCGCGAATCGTCCGCCGTCGAGCTGCTGGAATTTATCCGCCGCAGCGCGATGGCCCGAGTGCAGCTGCCGTTCGGCGATGCACATCTGGCCGAGTTGCCCGCGGGTCCGCTCGTGCTGATCGCCGCGGGTACCGGCATGGCGCAAATGCACAGCCTGATCGACCATTGCCGGGCCGAGGGGTTTGCCCACCCGGTGCATCTGTACTGGGGTGTCCGCCGGCCAGAGGACTTCTACGATTTGCCGCACTGGCAGGAGTGGCAGCGCATGCCCAATCTCCACCTGCATCAGGTCGTTAGCGATGTCTGCGGATGGCCCGGGCGGTGCGGCATGCTGCATGACGCGGTGTGCGAGGATTTTGCCGATCTCAAGCCCCTGCATGTCTACGCCAGCGGCTCCCCGGCCATGGTGTACGGCACGCTGGATGCGCTGGTCGAGGCGGGCATGGACGCTACCCAGATGCGCGCCGACGTCTTCGCCTACGCGCCGCGCGAAGCATGACGGGCTAAAAACCCGTCATTGTCTGTGATCGACGCGTGCTCGAGGCGGGCCCGCCAGTGTCAGGTCGCGCTCAGCGGACCTGGCGCTGCTGCAGGAGCAGGTTGCTGTAGCCGCTAGCCGACAGGGTTTTCTGGGCCTTGCCAAGCTGCTCGCGGTCGAGGTAGGGCCCCACCAGCACGCGATACCAGACTTCGTCACGCACGGTGACGTTCTCCACCCGTACGTCTTGGCCGAGCAGGATGATCTGCGCGCGAACCTTCTCCGCTTCGGGCTTCTGCCGGAACGAGCCGGCCTGAAGAAAGAACTGCGTGACGGGGGCCTTCGCCACGGTCGGCGGAGGCGGTGGCGGGACCTGGCCGTTCAGCGCCGCCTCGGCGCGCGCGGCGTCGAGCTTGGCCGCTTCTTCGGGCGTGGCTGCTGGCGTCTGCGGTGCTTCGGGCTTGGGCGCCTCGGGCGGCAGGATCACTTCGGATTCGGGCAGCAGGGTATAGAAATCGTACTTGGGCTTCACCGCCTGGCCATCGCTCGGCACCGGACGCTTCGGTGGCGCCTTTGCCTTGGCAGTCTCCTTGTCCCGTCTGATCTCGTCGCCGCCTGGCTCCAGGTTCATCAAAAAGGTAATGAAGCCGCCGATTACCAGTCCGCAGACCAGCCAGATCCAGCCGGGGACCGGTTTTTTCGCCGGGGCCTGATAGCGGCTAGCGCCGCGCTTGGGCGCGGGTTTCTTTCGCGTGGCCACTTACATCCGCTCCAGGGTTTCCAGGCCCAGCAGTTCCAGCCCTTGCTTGAGCGTGCGGCCAGTCAGCGCGGCCAGGCGCAGGCGGCTGTGCTTCTGCGCCTCGTTCTCGGCTGACAGAATCGGGCAGTGCTCGTAGAAGCTGGAAAACAGCCCAGCCAGGTCGTACAGGTAGCTGCACAGAACATGGGGAACGCCCTTGTCGCCTACGTTGTTCAGCACCTCGCCGAACTGCGCGAGCTTGGCCCCCAGCGCCTGTTCCTGTTCGGCCTCCAGGCGGATCTCGCCCGGCAGGCCCTCCATGCCGGTACCCAGCCTGCGAAACACGCTGACCACACGGGTATAGGCGTACAGCAGGTACGGCGCGGTGTTGCCGTCAAAACTGAGCATTAGCTCGAAGTTGAAGCTGTAGTCGCTGGTGCGGTGCTTGGACAGGTCCGCGTACTTCACCGCGCCGATGCCGACCGCGCGGGCGATGTGCCGCAGTTCGGCTTCGTCGAGGTCCGGGTTCTTGCCCTTGACCAGGTTGTAGGCACGCTGCTCGGCCTCGTCGAGCAGGTCCACCAGCTTCACGGTGCCGCCGTCGCGGGTCTTGAACGGGCGGCCATCAGCGCCATTCATGGTGCCGAAGCCCATGTGTTCGAGCTGCATGTCCGGCGCCACGAAACCAGCCCGGCGCGCCACCTCGAAAGCCATCTGGAAGTGCAGTGCCTGGCGCTGGTCGACAAAGTAGAGGGCGCGATCAGCCTTGAGCTGCTGGCTGCGATAACGCATCGAGGCCAGGTCGGTGGTGGCGTACAGATAGCCGCCGCCGGCCTTTTGTACGATAACCGGCAGCGGATTGCCTTCGGCGTTGCGGAATTCGTCGAGAAAGACGCACTGCGCGCCGTCGCTTTCGCTCAGCAGGCCCTTGCCGGCCAAAGCCGCGACGATGTCCGGCAGGTCCGCGTTGTAGGCGCTTTCGCCTTTGACATCGTCGGGTGTGAGGCGGACGTTAAGGCGGTCGTAGACCGTCTGGCAGTGGGACAGGGATATCTCGTTGAAGCGCGTCCACAGGCTCAGGCAGTTGGCGTCGCCGGCCTGCAGCTTGACCACCAGCTCCCGGGCGCGCTCGGCGAATGCCTCGGATTCGTCGAAACGCTGCTTTGCGGCGCGGTAGAACTGCTCGAGGTCGGACAGCTCGGTTTCCGCCGCGGCCGGGTTTTCCTCAAGATACGCCAGCAGCATGCCGAACTGGGTGCCCCAGTCGCCGACATGGTTCTGGCGAATTACCTCGTCACCGAGAAATTCGAGCACGCGCGCCACCGCATCGCCGATGATGGTCGAGCGCAAATGGCCAACGTGCATTTCCTTGGCCAGGTTCGGCGAGGAAAGGTCGACCACCACGCGCTGCGGCGGGCCGGCCTTGGTGACACCCAGTCGCGCCTCGGTCAGGGCTGCGTCGAGTCGTTCTGCCAGCGCGGCGCTGTTCTGAAAGAAGTTCAAGAACCCCGGTCCGGCGATCTGCACTTGGCTGACCGACGGGTCGGACGGCATTGCCTCGATCAGCTGTTGGGCGAGCTCGCGGGGCTTCAGGCCGGCAGGCTTGGCCAGCATCATGGCGATGTTGCTGGCGAAGTCGCCATGCGCCTTGTCGCGAGTGTTCTCCACCTGGATGCTCGGGTTCAACCCCTCCGGCAGCACGCCCTCGGCAGTGAGGCGGGCCAGGGCTTGCTGGATCAAGTGGCGAATGCTGTCTTTCATGGTGTGCTCGGTCGGCCGAAGGCTTTGGTCGAAAACTCGGCATTATCGGTGCCCGAGGGTCGAACCTTCAAGGCTTAAGGCGCCTTGGTCGTGCGCGGGGTATGGTGGACGTGCCTCAGAACAGGTCGATGGGGTCGACATCCAGTGACCAGCGCACGCTGCGACTGCCCGGGAGGGCCTCGACCTGCGGGAGCCAGACGCCCATCAGTTTGTGCAGGGCGGCCCGGGCATTGCCCTGCAGCAGCAATTGCGCGCGGTAACGCCCGGCCCGTCGTTCCATTGGGGCAGGCACCGGCCCCAGCAGTTCTACTCCGCTGAGAGCGTGTTGCTCAAGCAGTTGTTCGGCGCAGCTGCATGCCTGTTCGAGGAAGGCTTCGGCCTGGCCGGGCTTGCTCGCTTCGGCGCGCAGCAGTGCCAGGTGGCTAAACGGGGGCAGCCCAGCGGCACGGCGTTCACTGAGCGCCTGCTCGGCAAAGGCGAAATAACCTTGCTCGGTCAGTTGGATCAGCAATGGATGGTCCGCCAGGTGCGTCTGGATGATGACTTTGCCCGGCTCCTCGGCACGGCCGGCACGCCCGGCCACCTGGACGATGAGCTGGGCCATGCGTTCGCTGGCGCGGAAGTCCGCCGAGAACAACCCGCCGTCGGCGTCGAGAATCGCGACCAGCGTGACACGGGGAAAGTGGTGCCCCTTGGCAAGCATCTGGGTGCCGACCAGCAGGCACGGCTCGCCGCGGTTGATGGTCGCCAGCAGGCTTTCCATCGAACCTTTGCGCGAGGTGCTGTCGCGGTCGATGCGCAGCACCGGGTAGTCGGGAAACAGTACGCCCAGGCGCGCTTCGGCCCGCTCGGTGCCGGCGCCGACCGGTCGCAGGTCGACCCGCCCGCAGTCGGGGCAGTTGAGTGGCGGTCGGCTGCAATGACCGCAATGATGGCAGCGCAGCTCGTTATGCCGCTGGTGCAAGGTCATGCGCGCGTCACAGCGCGGGCACTGGCTGATCCAACCACAGTCGTGGCACAGCAGCGACGGCGCATAGCCGCGTCGGTTGAGGAATACCAGCACCTGCTGCCCGGCTGCGAGCGTCTGTGCCATGGCCTGTTGCAGCGGGCCGGAAATGCCGGCTTCCAGCGGGCGACTCTTCACGTCGAGCCTTAGAAAGCGTGGCGCCTGCGCGCTGCCGGCGCGGCGCGTCAGCTTGAGCAGGGCGTAGCGACCGCTGTGGGCGTTGTGCAGGCTTTCCAGCGAAGGCGTGGCAGAGCCGAGCACGATTGGCAGGTTTTCCTGGCGGGCCCTGACCACCGCCAGGTCGCGTGCGTGGTAGCGCAGCCCTTCCTGCTGTTTATAGGACGCATCGTGCTCTTCATCAAGAATGATCAGGCCGGGATGCTTCAGCGGGGTGAACAGTGCCGAGCGCGTACCGATGACGATGTCCGCCTCGCCGTCCCGTGCGGCGATCCAGGCGTCGAGGCGCTCACGATCATTCACATTGGAGTGCAGCAGGGCGATGCGTGCGTTGAAACGCTGCTCGAAGCGCGCCAGCGTCTGCGGGCCAAGGTTGATCTCCGGGATCAGCACCAGTACCTGCTTGCCGGCTTCGAGCACCTGATGGATCAATTGCAGATAGACCTCGGTCTTGCCGCTGCCGGTGACCCCGGCGAGAAGGAAGGCCTGGAAGCCGTCAAGGCCCGCGCGGATCGCTTCGAAGGCGGCTCGCTGCTCGCTGTTCAACGGCAGCGCGGGTTGCAGCAGCCAGCCGCCCTGGTGCCGCGACGGTGGATGGCGGCGGCGCGTCTCGACACGCAACAAACCCTTGGTCAGCAACTGCTCCAGGCTGTCCTTGCTCAGCTGCAGCTGGCTCAGTAGCGAATGCGCTACGCCGTGGGGGTGCTGGGCGATGGTGCGCAGCGCCTCGCGCTGGCGGGGCGCACGTGCCAGGCGCGCGTCTTCGGGCCGCGCGCCGTCGGCCGCATACCAGAATCGCTCCAGCAAGGCCTCTGCCGGTTCTCCCTGGCGCAGCAGTACCGGCAGCGCCCAACTGAAGGTGTCGCCAAGGCTGTGCTGGTAATACTGGGCCGTCCACAGACAGAGCCGGAACAGTTCGGGCGAGAGCGGTGGTCGTGTGTCGACCAGTTCCAATGCTGGTTTGAGTCTGTCCTCCGGTACTTCGCTATGGCGGGCGAGTTCGATCAGGATTCCGAGCGTCTCGCGACGTCCGAACGGCACCCGCAACCGAACGCCGGGTTGCAGGGCGGCCGCGGACACGCCATCCGGGGGCAGGTAGTCGAACAGCCTGCGCAGTGGTGAGGGCAGGGCGAGGCGGAGTATGGGTTGGGGCACGCGGGATTCCTTGGCGGCGAGCGCCGATCTTAAACGATCCGGCTACTTGCAGGTCTGCTGCGACCGGCCTTTCGCCGATGGTCGGCCGCCCTTGCATCAGGGTGGGGCTCTGGTATTATTCGCACCCTTCCGTGCGGTACTCGACATCGGGTCGGGTGGCGGCACACAGACCAGAGGATTCATTCCATGAAAGCCGATATTCATCCGAACTACGTTGAAATCGAAGCCACTTGCAGCTGCGGCAACGTCATCAAGACCCGCTCCACGCTGGCCAAGAACCTGAGCATCGACGTCTGCTCCGAGTGCCACCCGTTCTATACCGGCAAGCAGAAGGTGCTGGATACCGGCGGCCGTATCGACCGCTTCAAGCAGCGTTTCGGTGTCTTCGGCGCCAAGTAAGCGGCTGTCGCGACGAGAGCCCCTTGAGGTTTTCCAAGCGCATAGAAAAGGCGTCCCGGGTGGGCGCCTTTTTTGTTTGTGTGCTGCTCAGCCTCCAGGCGCAGGCGCTGTGTTCCAGCGGCCAGGCGCTGCGGCAGGTTGCGGTGGGACGCGTGGTCGACGGCGACACCCTGCACCTGGCCGATGGGCGTCGTGTGCGCCTGATCGGCCTGAACGCGCCGGAGCTCGCCCACGATGGTCGCCGCGCAGAGCCCTTCGCGCGGGCTGCCAAGGACCGCCTGCAGGCCCTCGTCGATCGCAATGGAGGGCGGGTGGGGCTACGCCCCGGCGCACAGGCGCGGGATCACTACGGGCGCCTGCTTGCCCATGCTTTCGACGCGCGTGGTGACAACCTCGAGGCCGCGATGCTGGCTGATGGGGTGGGGTTCTTCGTTGCCCTTGCGCCAAACACGGCGCTTGCCGACTGCCATCTGGCGGTGGAGCGCCAGGCGCGCCGCGCCGGCAGGGGGGTGTGGAAACAGTCGCCGGTGCACGATGCCGCACGCATACGCCGTGCTGGCTTTGCTCTGGTCAGAGCCCGTGTCGAGCGTGTTGAGACCAATCGCGGCGGTGTTTGGCTGGAGCTGCAGGGTCCATTAGTAGTCCAGATCCCGGCGGCAGCTGCGGCCGCATTCGGTGCCGCGTTGGCCGACCTGCCCGGTCGGACGATCGAAGCCCGTGGCTGGATCATCGACCGCAAGGGCCGGGTCGCGGCGCGCCAGGCCCGCTGGCTGTTGAAACTGACACACCCCTCCATGCTCGCACTCGCGCCTTGAGGCGGGGGCCGGCCGTCGGGGTGAGCGAGTCCGGCGAGCATCTGCGCTTAAAGTCGTAGACTCAGCCCTTGACAGTCACGTTTCCTGCTCGCTTGTGACGGCGCCGGGTCTTGGCGTATGCTCGGCCCCCTGTCTGTCCCAGTAAAATAAAGCGGAAATGCCTCATGACTGACCTGAAAACCGCCGCGCTCAACTATCACTCCCACCCTCGTCCGGGAAAGCTGAGCGTCGAGCTGACCAAGCCAACCTCCACCGCGCGCGATCTCTCCCTGGCCTACAGCCCGGGCGTGGCCGAGCCGGTTCGGGAAATCGGTCGTGATCCGGAGCTGGCCTACCGCTACACGGGCAAGGGCAATCTGGTCGCGGTGATTTCCGATGGCACGGCGATCCTTGGCCTGGGCAACCTCGGTCCCCTGGCTTCCAAGCCGGTAATGGAAGGCAAGGGTGTCCTGTTCAAGCGCTTCGCCGGTGTCGATGTGTTCGACATTGAGGTGGATGCCGAGAGCCCGCAGGCCTTCATCGATACGGTCAAGCGCATCTCCATCACCTTCGGCGGCATCAACCTGGAAGACATCAAGGCGCCTGAGTGCTTCGAGATCGAGCGGGCGCTGATCGAGCAGTGCGACATCCCGGTATTCCATGACGACCAGCACGGCACCGCAATCGTGACCGCGGCGGGCATGCTCAACGCTCTGGAAATCGCTGGCAAGACCCTGGAAGAGGCGAAGATCGTCTGCCTGGGTGCGGGCGCGGCGGCGACTTCCTGCATGAAGTTGCTGGTCAGCATGGGCGCCAAGATCGAAAACATCTTCATGATCGACCGCAAGGGCGTGATTCACGCCGGGCGTGACGACCTGAACCAGTACAAGGCGATTTTCGCCCACGAAACCGGCAAGCGGACCCTCGACGATGCGCTCGACGGCGCGGACGTCTTCGTCGGCTTGTCCGGTGCCAACCTGTTGAGCGCCGAAGGGCTCAAGCGCATGGCTGCCAACCCGGTGGTGTTCGCCTGTTCCAATCCAGATCCGGAAATCAGCCCGGAGCTGGCTCACGCCACCCGTTCGGACGTGATCATGGCTACCGGACGTTCGGACTACCCGAACCAGGTCAACAATGTTCTGGGCTTCCCGTTCATCTTCCGAGGCGCCCTGGACGTGCGGGCCAAGCGTATCAACGAAGAGATGAAGATCGCTGCCGCTCAGGCGCTGCGCGAGCTCGCCAAGCTGCCGGTGCCGGCTGAAGTGGCGACGGCTTACGGCGTCGATCACCTGGAATTCGGGCGTGAGTACATCATTCCAAAGCCGATGGATCCGCGCCTGATCACCCTGGTGTCGGATGCGGTGGCCAAGGCGGCGATTGCCAGCGGCGTGGCGACCTTGCCGTACCCGACGAACTATCCGTTGAAATCGGTGGACGACGTGTTCAACAGCTGACCGCGCAGGCCCTTGGCCCTCCCGAGGCGACACGACAAAAAAACCCCGGCCTGTGCCGGGGTTCTTTTTTTCATTCCGATCGGGTATTGCCAAGACTTGCCGCGAGGGTCCGTTCGCTTCAGAACAGGTCGATGGGCGCTGCTTCACCGGCTGGCAATGGACTGTCCGGAATGCTGGAACCGGGCGTCAGGTCATCGTCCATGCCCGGCGGAGAATCCTCGCTGCGGAACACCTCGAAATAGGCATCAGGCGTGCCGGGCGAGGCGGCCCGTCCGCTTTTCGGATCGATGCGCAGGGTGAGAATGCCTTCCGGCTCGGCTGGCGCGTGTTCGGGCGTACCCTCGAGCACGGCCCCCATGTATTTCATCCAGATCGGTAGCGCGACCGTTCCGCCATACTCGTTGCGGCCGAGGCTCTGCGGCTGGTCGAAGCCAGTCCAGACGGTGGTGACGATGTCGGCGTTGTAGCCGGAGAACCAGCTGTCCTTCGACTCGTTGGTGGTTCCGGTCTTGCCCGCGATGTCGCCGCGGCCCATCGCCAGCGCCCTGCGACCGGTGCCGCGCTTGATCACGTCCTGCAGCATGCTGGTCATGATGTACGCAGTGCGTTCGTCAATGATGCGTTGCGCATATCGGGGGGCTTGTTCGTTGACGTCCGAGGCCGTTATGCGTGAGTCCCCCTGGGCAAAGGCGGTCGTTGTCGCTTCGCCATCCTCGGTCTCGCCTGCTGCATCTTGCTCGGGAACGCGGGTGGGATTCGCTTCGAATACCGGATTGCCGTCGCGGTCCTCGATCCGCTCTACCAGGTAGGGCTCGATCCGGTAGCCGCCGTTGGCGAACGCGGTCCAACCCGAGGCGATCTCCATTGGCGTCAGGGTCGCGGTCCCCAGCGCCAGAGAAAGATTCGCGGGAAGGTCTTCGGCCTTGAAGCCGAATCGCTCGACGTACTCGAGGGTGTATGGAATGCCAATGGTGCGCAGCAGGCGGATCGACACCAGGTTGCGCGACTTGTAGAGCGCTTCGCGCAAGCGAATTGGGCCGAGGAAGGTGTTGTTGTCGTTTTTCGGGCGCCAGACACGATCGCCGCCGTCATCGAAGACGATGGGGGAGTCGTTGACGAGCGTGGCCGGGGTGTAGCCCGCATCGAGGGCTGCGCTGTAGACGAACGGTTTGAAGCTAGAGCCCGGTTGCCGCTTGGCCTGAATAGCGCGGTTGTAGTTGCTCTGGCCGAACGAAAAGCCGCCGGTCAGGGCTTCGATCGAGCCATCGTTTGGATCAAGTGAGACCAGGGCGCCCTGGGCCTGGGGGATCTGGACGAATTCGGCCTTGTCCTCGGTCAGTCGGATGCGGACCACGTCTCCGGGTTTCACGACGTCCCCGGGCGTCCTGGGCCGTGGCCCCATGCTGTTGGTATTAATGAACGGTCGCGCCCATTTCATGCTGTCCCAGCTGACGCTGTGCTCGTTGCCATCGCGTAGGAGCACGTCTATCGAGTCTTGCTTCACGCGCTGGACCACTGCTGGCATCAGTCCAGATTGATTGCGAAAACGAGCCAGTTCACCCAGCCAGGCCTTTGGGTCCGTGCCGGCCAACCTGGCTTCGGGGCCGCGATAGCCGTGGCGTTGGTCATATTCGATCAGGCCATCGGTCAGTGCCTGGTTGGCGGCATTCTGGCGATCACTCGTAGTCGTGGTATAGACGCGGAAGCCGTCCGTGTAGGCCGCACTGCCGAAACGGCCGACCAGCTCCGCGCGAGCCATTTCGGCGATATAGGGTGCATCCAGTTCCGGCGAGGAGCCATGGTAGGTCGCGTCTACCGGCTCGGCGAGCGCGGACTTGTAGCGGGCCTCGTCGATCTTGCCGAGGCGGTACATGCGGCCAAGGATCCAGTCGCGTCGTTCCTTGGCGCGCTCCGGATTGGCCAGTGGGTTGAATGCCGAGGGCGCTTTCGGCAGGCCTGCGATCATGGCCATCTGCGCCAGGTTGAGGTCGCCGATGGGCTTGCCGTAATACACCTGCGAAGCCGCCTCGATGCCGTATGCGCGATTGCCGAGGTAGATCTTGTTGACGTACAGCTCGAGAATTTCGTCCTTGCTCAGTTCTCTCTCGATCTGCAGCGCCAAGAGAATCTCGCTGATCTTGCGAGAAAAGCTGCGCTCGCTGGTGAGGAAGTAGTTCTTCGCGACCTGCATCGTGATGGTGCTGCCGCCCGTCTGGATCTGGCCGGTTTTCAATAATTGCGTGGCAGCGCGCATCAGGCTGGAGACTTCGACGCCATAATGATTCGCAAAGTTGTCGTCTTCAGCGGCCAGCAGAGCGCCAATGAAATCCTTGGGTATCGCATCGAACCCGATCGGCGAGCGGCGCATCTCGCCATATTCGGCGATCAGCTTGCCGTCGTGGCTGTAGACGCGCAGCGGTATCTGTAGCTGAATGCTGCGCAGCGAATCGACTGAGGGGAGGGTCGGGCTGAGGTAGAGAAACGCGCCACTGAGACTGAGCAGAAGTCCGCAGAAAACAGCCAGGCACGACCACAGGAAAAACTTCAGAAAACGCATCGGGGTTTGTGGAATCCAGGGTGGGAAAAGGGACGAAGGCGACAGACGATGCTGAAAGGAAAAACCGTTCACATTATAAGCGGTTTTTTTGCTGGGGAGCCATTTGCGCTTCTGTCAAGGCTGTTATCTAATGCCGACGAACATAATTAATCCGTAAGTTGCGGATAAAGATAGGAAAACGGCCGTGCTAGGGCTCTTCACTAAGAAAGCGAACACGCTGCTCGGGATCGACATCAGTTCGACCTCCGTCAAGCTGCTGGAATTAAGCCGTTCAGGCTCCCGCTATCGGGTCGAGTCGTACGCGGTCGAGCCGCTGCCGCCGAACGCCGTGGTGGAGAAGAATATCGCCGAGCTCGAGGGTGTCGGAAGCGCGCTGAGCCGGTTGCTGGTCAAAGCGAAAACCAACGTCAAGTCGGCAGCCGTGGCAGTGTCGGGCTCGGCGGTGATCACCAAGTCGATCGAGATGGAAGCCGGGCTGGGTGACGACGATCTCGAGAACCAGCTGAAGATCGAGGCCGACCAGTACATTCCTTATCCTTTGGAAGAAGTTGCGATCGACTTCGAGGTGCAGGGGCCTGCGCGCGCTCCTGGCCGCGTCGAAGTGTTGCTCGCCGCCTGCCGCAAGGAGAACGTCGAAATCCGCGAGGCGGCGCTGGCGCTTGCAGGCCTGACGGCGAAGGTGGTCGACGTCGAGGCCTACGCGCTGGAGCGATCTTATGGTTTGGTGGCGCCTCAGTTGGGCGCAGGGCATGACGAATTGACCGTGGCGCTGGTGGATATCGGTGCCACCATGACCACGCTGAGCGTGCTGCACAACGGTCGCACTATTTATACGCGAGAGCAGCTGTTCGGTGGCCGTCAACTCACCGAGGAGATCCAGCGGCGCTACGGCCTCTCGATGGAGGAAGCTGGGTTGGCGAAAAAGCAAGGAGGGCTCCCGGATGACTATGACAGCGAAGTGTTGCAACCGTTCAAGGAAGCGGTCGTTCAGCAAGTTTCTCGTTCGCTGCAGTTTTTTTTCGCCGCCGGCCAGTTCCATGACGTGGACTACATCCTGCTCGCTGGCGGTACCGCTTCGATTCCCGGCCTGGATCGGCTCATTCAGCAGAAAATCGGAACCCAGACTTTAGTCGCCAACCCGTTTGCCGATATGGCGTTGAGCAGCAAAGTCAATGCGGGTGCGCTGGCCAGCGATGCGCCGTCGCTGATGATTGCCTGCGGACTGGCCTTGAGGAGTTTCGACTGATGGCTCGGATCAACCTTTTACCCTGGCGCGAGCAGCTTCGCGAGGAACGAAAGCAGCGGTTCCTGGTTTCGCTCGCTGGAGTTGCGGTCGTGGCGGTAGGCCTATTGTTCCTGGCGGATCAGTACTTCACCCACGCGATCGAGCAACAAAACGCGCGAAACGAGTTCATTCGCAAGGAAATTGCGGTGCTGGATGCGCGGATCGTGGAAATAAAGCAGTTGCGCGAACGTCGCCAACAATTGCTCGAGCGCATGAAGATCATCCAGGACCTGCAGGGCAACCGGCCAATCATCGGGCGGGTGTTCGACCAGTTGGTGCGAACGCTACCCGACGGCGTCTATTTCACCGGCCTGAAGATGACAGGCAAGACCATCGCCATTGACGGCGGTGCGGAATCCAACAACCGGGTCTCTAACCTGATGCGAAATTTGGACAAATCCGAGTGGCTGGAGGCGCCGAACCTGAACGAGGTCAAGGCAGTGACCGCCGGCGCCATCGATCAGGAAAATACCTTCCAGCTAACGGTACAGCAGACGCAGCCGGCGGCCGCCGTCGAAGGAGGCAAGCCATGAGCCTGGCGACGTCTCTCGATAATCTACGAAGCATCGACCTGTCCGATCTGGACATGAACAACCTGGGCTCCTGGCCTGCGGCGGTCAAGGTGATCGCTGCCGCTTTGTTGATGGTGTTGGTGCTCGGCGGTGGCTACTACTTCTATCTGAGCGACATGTTGCTCAGCCTGGATCAGGAAAAGGCGCAGGAGGAGACGCTCAAGCAGCAATTCTCCTCAAAGGCGTTTCAGGCCGCCAACCTGGAGGCCTACAAGGCCCAGATGGTCGAGATGGAGGCATCCTTCGGCGCGCTGCTGCGACAGTTGCCGAGCGACACCGAGGTGCCGGGCCTCCTGGAGGATATTACCCGTACCGGCCTTGGGAGCGGCCTGGAGTTCGAGGAAATCAAGCTGCAGCCTGAGGTGACCCAGCAGTTCTACATTGAGCTGCCGATTCAGATAAAGGTTGTTGGCGGCTATCACGACCTGGCGACCTTCGTCAGCGGCGTCGCCAGCCTGCCGCGCATCGTCACCCTTCACGACTTCGAGATAAAGCCGGAAAGCGCCGGTTCCTCGTCCAAGCTGCGCATGAGCATCCTGGCCAAGACCTATCGCTACAACGACAAGGGGCTGCAGAAATGAAAGGAGCCCGACTGGTCGCGCTGGGCCTTGGTCTGACGCTGTTGGCAGGATGCGGCGCAAGCGCCGATTTCGATGATTTGCGCGCCTACATGGATGAGGTCCGGGCCAAACCCAAAGGTTCGATCGAGCCGTTGCCAGCGTTCCTGCCTTATGAGCCGTTCACCTACAGCGCGGCCTCCCTGCGTCATCCGTTCCAGCCGCCGATGAAAATCGACCTGGCGCAGCGGCAGAAAGGGTCAAAGGACATCAAGCCGGACGAAACGCGGGTCAAACAGTTTCTCGAGCAGTTCAACATCGAAAACTTCGTGATGGTCGGCACGCTGACCAACGAGGCTGGCAAGTACGCTTTGATCAAAGGCGGCGACGGGGTTCACCGAGTCAAGATCGGTGACTATCTGGGGCGCAACCACGGACGCATCGTCGATATTAGCGAGGCGGAGGTGGATGTGCTTGAAATCGTTCCGGATGGAGAGGGTGGGTGGCTTGAGCGCCCGCGCAGCCTGACCTTGAAAGAGCGGTCCTGAGTCATGGCAAAAATGGAAAAACTACACCGGTCTGCACAACGGAAGCCTTTTATGAAAACCACTCTGTCCCGCCTTGGTTTGTCCTTGCTCGCGGTTGTGATTTCGCCCGCGTTGCTGGCGGCTAATCTGCAAGCGCTTGATGTCGCCTCCCTGCCGGGTGATCGCGTCGAGCTGAAGCTAGCCTTCGACGAACCAGTGGCGACGCCGCGTGGTTATACCCTCGACCAGCCCGCACGCATCGCGCTGGATCTTCCTGGCGTGTCCAGCAAGCTCGCTGCAAAGAACCACGAGCTGGGCGTAGGCAATGCGCGCAGTGTCACCGTTGTCGAGGCGCAGGGCCGCACACGGCTCATCGTGAACCTGACCTCGCTTGTGCCTTACTCGACCCGTGTCGACGGAAACAACTTGTTCGTCGTGCTCGGCGAAACCGCAGCGCCTTCCTCAGTTGCAACCGCAGCGCCGATGGCAGCCAAACCGGCTGCGCCGGCTGCGACACCCATGGCGGTCGGGCAGGCGATCAGCAACATCGATTTTCGTCGTGGCGACGACGGTGCAGGCAACGTGATCATCACGCTATCCGATCCTTCGATCAGTCCGAGCATCGAAGAGCAGGGCGGCAAGATCCGGGTTGCCTTCGCCAATACCCAGTTGCCGGAGTCGCTACGGGTGCGGCTGGATGTGCAGGACTTTGCCACGCCGGTCAAGTTCGTAGATTCCAGCAGCAAGGCCGAAGGCGCCAGCATTGCCATCGAGCCCTCGGGGCGCTACGACTATCTGGCCTACCAGACCGACGATAAGCTGACCATCAGTGTTAAGCCGCTGACCGAGGCCGATGCGGAGAAACGCAAGGCCGAACACTTCACTTATTCGGGCGAAAAGCTGTCGCTGAATTTCCAGGACATTGACGTCCGCTCCGTGCTGCAGCTGATCGCTGATTTCACCGACCTCAACCTGGTAGCCAGCGATACGGTCCAGGGCAACATTACGCTTCGGTTGCAGAACGTGCCGTGGGATCAGGCTCTGGATCTCGTGCTTAAGACCAAGGGGCTCGACAAGCGCCAGGTCGGTAACGTGCTTCTGGTTGCGCCAGCCGACGAAATTGCAGCGCGTGAACGCCAGGAGCTCGAGTCCCAGCGTCAGATTGCCGAACTGGCACCGCTGCGCCGCGAAGTGGTGCAGGTCAACTATGCGAAGGCGGCCGACATCGCCCGGTTGTTTCAGTCAGTCGCGAACAAGGAGGGCACGAGCGAAGATCGAGGGTCCATTGCGGTGGACGACCGGACCAACAACATCATTGCCTATCAGACACAGGAGCGTCTGGATGAGCTGCGTCGTATCGTCACACAGCTCGATATCCCTGTTCGGCAGGTAATGATCGAGGCGAGGATTGTCGAGGCAAACGTCAATTACGACAAAGCGCTGGGTGTGCGTTGGGGGGGGACCCAGACCTTTGGCAATGGGCGTGGTCTGGTCTACGGAAACGATGATTTCGGCGACGAAAGCGGTAATACCGGCGACGACATCACTAGGAACGTTCCATTTGTTGATATGGGTGTCGCCAACCCCACAGCGGGGATCGGGATTGGTTACGTAACGAACAACCTGTTGCTCGACCTCGAACTGACCGCGATGGAGAAGTCTGGGAATGGCGAGGTGGTATCTCAGCCAAAAGTGATGACTGCAGATAAGGAAACAGCGAAAATTCTCAAGGGATCGGAGATCCCTTATCAGGAAGCGAGCTCCAGTGGGGCAACCTCCACTACCTTCGTTGAGGCCGCGCTTTCTCTCGAGGTGACCCCGCAGATTACGCCCGACAACCGGATCATTATGGAGGTCAAGGTAAACAAGGACGAGCCGGACTTCGCTAACGATGTCAACGGGACGCCGACGATCCGCAAGAACGAAGTCAATGCCAAGATTCTGGTCAACGATGGCGAAACCGTCGTGATTGGTGGCGTGTTTTCCAATACGCAGAGCAAGTCAGTGGACAAAGTTCCTTTCCTCGGAGATCTGCCGTATCTTGGTAGGATGTTCCGGCGTGATGTCGTGTCAGATGCCAAGTCTGAACTCCTGATATTCCTGACACCCAAAATCCTGAATAACCAGGCAATCGCAGTGAATCGTTGAGTTGGAGAAGCGAAATCTAATACTCGTCGGTCCGATGGGCGCTGGTAAGAGCACCATCGGACGGCTGCTCGCCAAGGAGCTGCGGCTCCCTTTTCGGGATTCCGACAAGGAAATCGAGCAGCGCACCGGTGCCAGCATTCCGCTGATTTTCGATGTCGAGGGTGAGCAAGGTTTCCGCGAGCGTGAGCATGCCGTCATCGAGGCGCTCTGTGAGATGCAGGGTGTGGTGTTGGCAACCGGTGGCGGCGCGGTGTTGCGGCCTGACAATCGCCGGTTACTGCAGGCCGGTGGCCGGGTGATCTATCTCTGCACCTCGGTCGAGCAGCAGCTCGACCGGACGGCCAGGGACCGCAATCGCCCGCTCTTACAGGCCTCCAATCCTCGCGAGATACTGACGAACCTAATGGCTATTCGCGACCCGCTGTACCGCGAAATCGCCGACATCGTGATCCAGACTGACGAGCGCCCACCGCGGCTGGTGGTGGCGGAAATTCTCGAGCAGCTCCACGCCGTTGCGGCTCGTGAAAGTGCGGGGCAATCTGCGCTATCCTAGCCCCTTTTAATCGCGGGGCGGCTATGCAGACTCTTCATGTTGACCTGGGCGAGCGCAGCTATCCGATCCTGGTAGGCGAAGGGCTCCTCGACCAAGGTGAGCTGCTGCAGACCCATATCAAGGGTAGGCAGGTCGCGATCGTTACCAATGACACGGTGGCGCCACTCTATGTTCAGCGTCTGATTCGCAGCCTGGGCGCTTATGCCGTGACGACCATCGTGCTTCCCGATGGCGAAAGCCACAAGAACTGGCAGACGCTGCAGAGCATCTTCGACGGGTTGCTCGAAGCCCGGCATGACCGAGGCACCACGGTCGTCGCGCTGGGCGGGGGTGTGATCGGGGACATGGCCGGGTTTGCCGCCGCAAGCTACCAGCGGGGCGTCGTCTTTATCCAGGTGCCCACCACGCTGCTGTCCCAAGTCGACTCCTCGGTAGGCGGCAAGACCGGTATCAACCATCCGCTCGGCAAGAACATGATCGGGGCGTTCTACCAGCCGCAGGCGGTGCTGATCGATACGGCCACGCTGACGACCTTGCCATCGCGCGAGCTGTCGGCCGGCTTGGCCGAAGTCATCAAGTACGGTCTGATCTGCGACGAGCCTTTCCTGGGCTGGCTGGAAGCCAACATGGACGCGCTGCTGCGCCTGGATCAGCAGGCGTTGACCTATGCGATTCATCGTTCGTGCGAGGCCAAGGCGCGGGTCGTCGGTGCTGATGAGCGCGAGTCCGGCGTGCGTGCCACGCTCAACCTGGGCCACACCTTCGGTCATGCGATCGAAACCAACCAAGGGTATGGCGCCTGGCTGCACGGCGAGGCCGTTTCGGCAGGCACCGTCATGGCGCTCGAAATGTCCAGGCAACTTGGGTGGCTGACAGTTGAAGAGCGAGATCGGGTTGTACGCCTGTTGCGGCGCGCTGGTCTACCTGTCTCGCCGCCGGCCGAAATGACGCCGGAGAGCTTCCTTCGTCACATGGCCGTCGACAAGAAGGTTGTCGACGGCCGGTTGCGGCTGGTGCTGCTCAAGGGGCTGGGCCGAGCCATTGTAACCGGCGATTTCCCGCTCGCCGTGCTGGAATCCACGTTGGCGGTCGACTATGACGCGCTGGCGCAACAATCAGGAATCTAAGAGATCTTCATGACCAGCTTGTCTGCCGACGACTCCTATCTGAATCACTACGGGTTCAGTCACGACCCCTTCGCAGCCCGAGTGCCCGGCTTCAAGTTCTTTCCGGCGCAGCGCAAGCCAGTACTCGGCCAGTTGCATCATCTGGCACGTTATAGCCAGTTGCTGCTGGTCGTGACCGGGCCGGAGGGCAGTGGCAAGACGCTGGTGCGTCAGGCACTGGTGGCGAGCAGCAACAAGCAGTCCGTGCAGAGTGTGGTGATTTCGCCGCAGGACACCCTCGATTCCAGTGCTCTGTTGCAACAGCTGGCGCAGGCCCTTGGCTGCGCGCGCACCGATTTCGATTCGATCATGGCGCAGATCATCCAGTTGGCCTTGACCGGACAGGAAGTGTATCTGTTGGTCGACGACGCCGAGCGCCTGACCGGCGCTGCAGTGGAGACTCTGCTGCGGCTCGCGCAGGGTTGTCCGGAAGGTCGTCCGCACGTGTTTCTCTTCGGCGAGCAGGCGCTGGTAGCGCGCCTGGAAGCCCTGGTGGAGGGCGAGGAGCGTTTTCACGTGATCGCCCTGCAGCCGTATGAGGAGGACGAAACCCGGGAATACGTGACGCTGCGTCTGGAGGGGGCCGGCGGTCGGCCGGGCTGCCTCAGTGATGAACAAGTCCGGCAGATCCATGAAGAGTCCGGCGGCTGGCCGGGTGCGATCAATCAGGCCGCCCGAGACGAGCTGCTGGCTGCAATGCAGCAATCGAAAGGCAAGGGCAAGGCTGGTGCTTGGCGTTTCTCGCTGCCGATCAAGCATTTGCTCGCACTGATTGCCGTGATTGTCGTTGTCGTCGTTGCCTTGCTAATGCGTGGGCAAGAGGATGAGCCGGATGCGCCGGTGGCCACGCCGTTGCCGCTGGATGGCGCTGCCCCGTCCGCGTCCGCCACGGAAGACGGCTCCGCGCCTGGCGCAACGCAAGAGGCCGAGGAGCCTATCATTCGAGAGCCGCTCGCGGCAGCGGGCGGCGCTGAGCTGGACGACGCGGCAGCAGCGCCGGACGCGTTTGCTCCAGATATCACGCAGGAGAGCTCGCCGGCCGAAACTCCAGCTGTTCCTCAATCTGCTGCACCTACACCTACACCTACACCTGCACCTGCACCTGTGCCTGCACCCGCTCCGGCCCAGCCGCCGGCGGTTGCAGAGCGCGCGACGGCGCCTGCACGGGCTACAACGGCTCCGGCTCCGGCGCCAAGGGCCGGCGAAGCGGCACCGGCAGACTGGTACGCGTCGCAACCCAAGACCCGTTTTCTGGTCCAGGTGCTTGGGACCCGGTCACAGAGCAACGCGCAGACGCTGGTCAAGACGCACGGTGAAGGATTCCGTTATTTCGTCAAGCAGCATGAAGGTAAGCCGCTCTATGTCGTGACCTACGGCAACTTTGTCAGTCGCGACGCCGCGGTCGCGGCCATCAAGACGTTGCCGCAGGCGCTGCGCGCCGGCAAGCCTTGGCCGCGCAGTTTTGCCAGCGTACAGCAGGAAATGAAGGGCGCACGCTAACGTATGCCTCAAAAAGGTGCGCGACGCACTGTTTTGGGGCTTGCAAAATTTAAATTGTGTCACTCTACCGGGCTTTGTAAACTGCTCCCCCTTTTGCCCACGTGTATGGCGGGGCTTTTTTGTGCGCCGCCAATAAGGGGTTGATTTACAACGCATTTAGCTGGTGGAGTGCCTATGAGAGCAGGTCTGTTTCGTCCTGAAGAGTTCAAGGATAACTGCGGCTTCGGTCTGATCGCCCACATGCAGGGCGAGGCAAGCCATCACCTGCTTCAGACTGCCATTCAATCGCTCACCTGCATGACCCATCGCGGCGGCATCAACGCCGACGGCAAGACCGGCGATGGCTGTGGCTTGCTGATGCAAAAGCCCGATGCGTTCTTGCGCGCCATTGCCCGGGAACAGTTCGGAGTCGATCTCCCAACGCTATATGCCGTCGGCATGATCTTTCTCAGCCAAGACGCGACCAAGGCGGAAGCGGCCCGGGCCCAGCTCAACGAACAGATCGCAGCCCAGGGGCTGACGCTGGTTGGCTGGCGCGAAGTGCCGATCGACACCACTGTATTGGGTCGCCTGGCCCTGGAGCGTCTGCCGCGGATCGAACAGGTGTTCGTCTCGGCCGAAGGCTTGTCCGAACGTGAATTCGGCATCAAGCTGTTCTTCGCTCGCCGCCGCGCAGAAGTCGCGCTGGCTGAAGACAAGGCATTCTACGTCTGCAGCTTTTCGGACAAGGACATCATCTACAAAGGTTTGATGATGCCCGCCGACCTGGCACAGTTCTACCCGGACCTCGGCGATGAGCGCCTGGCGACTGCGATCTGCGTATTCCACCAGCGCTTTTCCACCAACACCATGCCGCAGTGGCCGTTGGCCCAGCCGTTCCGCTTTCTCGCCCACAATGGTGAAATCAACACCATCACCGGCAACCGCAACTGGGCGCAGGCGCGCCGGCTGAAGTTCGCCAATGAGCTGCTGCCCGACCTGGAAAGCCTCGATCCGTTGGTTAACCGCACCGGCTCCGACTCCTCGAGCATGGATAACATGTTGGAGCTGTTGGTCACCGGCGGCATGGATTTGTTCCGTGGCCTGCGCATGATCATTCCGCCGGCCTGGCAGAACGTCGAGACGATGGATCCCGACCTGCGCGCGTTTTACGAATTCAACTCCATGCACATGGAGCCCTGGGATGGCCCGGCCGGCGTGGTGCTGACCGACGGCCGCCACGCCATTTGCCTGCTCGACCGCAATGGCCTGCGCCCGGCGCGCTGGGTGACCACCCGTAACGGTTACATCACGCTGGCGTCGGAAGCGGGGGTCTGGGACTACAAGCCTGAGGATGTGATCGCCAAGGGGCGGGTCGGCCCAGGCCAAATTCTGGCAGTGGACACGCTGACCGGCCAAGTGCTGCACACCGACGACATCGACAACCGGCTGAAGTCGCAACATCCTTACAAGAAATGGCTGCGGCAGAACGCGCTGCGCATCCAGTCGACGCTGGACGACAACGACCATGGCTCGGCGTTCTATGATCCGGACCAGCTCAAGCAATACATGAAGATGTTCCAGGTCACCTTCGAGGAGCGTGATCAGGTGCTGCGTCCGCTCGCCGAGCAGGGCCAGGAGGCCGTCGGTTCCATGGGTGACGACACGCCCATGGCCGTGTTGTCGCGGCGGGTGCGTTCGCCGTACGACTATTTCCGTCAGCAGTTCGCGCAGGTCACGAACCCGCCGATTGATCCGCTGCGCGAATCGATCGTCATGTCGCTCGAAACCTGTCTGGGCGCCGAGCGCAACGTCTTTGAAGAAACCGCCGATCACGCCAACCGCGCGATTCTCACCACTCCGGTCATATCGCCGGCGAAGTGGCGCACGATCATGGAGCTTGATCGGCCGGGCTTCGAGCGCCAGCTGATCGACCTCAACTACGACGAGTCCATGGGGCTGGAAGCAGCCGTTCGCAACGTGGCCGACCAAGCCGAAGAGGCCGTGCGTAGCGGCAAGGTCATGCTGATCCTCAGCGACCGCCACATTCAGCCCGGCAAACTGCCGGTGCATGCCGCGCTGGCGGTGGGGGCGGTGCACCACCGCCTGATCGAAACCGGGCTACGTTGCGACTGCAACATCTTGGTCGAGACCGCAACGGCACGAGACCCGCACCATTTCGCCGTGCTGATCGGCTTTGGCGCGACGGCCGTATACCCGTTCCTCGCCTTCGAGGTGCTGGGCGACCTGATCCGCACCGGCGAGGTGCTCGGTGACCTCTATGAAGTCTTCAAGCACTACCGAAAGGGCATTTCCAAGGGGCTGCTGAAGATCATCTCCAAAATGGGGATTTCGACCATCACCTCGTATCGCGGCGCGCAGCTGTTCGAAGCTGTGGGCCTGGCCGAGGAAGTCGTCGATGTCAGCTTCCGTGGCGTGGCCAGCCGGATCAAGGGCGCACGCTTCGTCGACCTCGAGGCCGAACAGAAGGCACTGGCCGCCGAAGCCTGGGCCGCGCGCAAGCCGATTCAGCAGGGTGGGTTGCTCAAGTTCGTCTACGGCGGCGAGTACCACGCCTACAACCCGGATGTGGTGGCCGCACTGCAGGTTGCCGTCCAGCAGGGCGACTACAACCGGTTCAAGGAATACACCGCGCTGGTCGACCAGCGTCCGGCGGCGATGCTGCGCGACCTGCTCAAGCTCAAGGTGGCCGAGCAGCCGCTGGCCCTCGAAGAGGTCGAGCCGCTGGAGCGGATCCTCAAGCGTTTCGACTCGGCGGGCATTTCCCTCGGAGCGCTGTCTCCGGAAGCGCACGAGGCGATCGCCGCGGCGATGAACCGCATCGGCGCGCGCTCCAATTCCGGCGAAGGCGGCGAAGACCCATCGCGCTATCGCACCGAGCGCAGCTCGAAGATCAAGCAGGTCGCCACCGGGCGTTTTGGCGTTACGCCGGAATACCTGGTCAACGCCGAAGTGCTGCAGATCAAGGTCGCCCAGGGTGCCAAGCCCGGTGAAGGCGGCCAGTTGCCGGGCGGCAAGGTCAATGGCCTGATCGCCAAGCTGCGTTATGCGGTACCGGGCGTGACGCTGATTTCGCCGCCGCCGCACCACGACATCTATTCGATCGAAGACCTGGCCCAGCTGATCTTCGACCTCAAGCAGGTCAACCCGAAAGCCCTGGTGTCGGTCAAGCTGGTTGCCGAGCCTGGAGTTGGCACCATCGCCGCTGGCGTGGCCAAGGCCTATGCTGACCTGATCACCATTTCCGGCTACGACGGCGGCACCGGCGCGTCGCCCCTCACCTCGATCCGCTATGCCGGTTCGCCCTGGGAGCTGGGCCTGGCCGAGACCCACCAGACCCTGCGCGGCAACGACCTGCGCGGCAAGGTGCGCGTGCAAACTGACGGCGGCCTCAAGACCGGTCTCGACGTGGTCAAGGCGGCGATTCTGGGTGCTGAGAGCTTTGGCTTCGGCACCGCGCCAATGATTGCTCTGGGCTGCAAGTACCTGCGGATCTGTCACCTCAACAATTGCGCTACCGGCATCGCCACCCAGAACGACCAGCTGCGCAAGGATCACTTCATCGGCACCGTCGACATGGTGGTGAATTTCTTCACCTTCGTGGCCGAAGAGACCCGCGAATGGCTGGCGCGCCTCGGCGTGCGCAGCTTGCAGGAGCTGATCGGGCGTACCGACCTGCTCGAACTGCTGCCCGGCGAGACCGCCAAGCAGAACCACCTGGACCTCACGCCGCTGTTGGGCAGCGACCACATCCCAGCTGACAAGCCGCAGTTCTGCGAGGTCGAGAAGAACCCGCCGTTCGACCAGGGCCTGCTGGCCGAGGAAATGGTCAAGCTGGCCCGCACGGCGATCGATGCCAAGAGCGGCGGCGAGTTCGAGCTGGAAATCTGCAATTGCGATCGCTCCATCGGTGCCCGCGTCTCCGGTGAGATTGCCCAGGTGCACGGCAACCAGGGCATGAAGGACGCACCCATCACCTTCCGGTTCAAGGGCACAGCGGGCCAGAGCTTCGGGGTCTGGAACGCCGGCGGCCTGCACCTGTACCTCGAGGGTGATGCCAACGACTACGTCGGCAAGGGTATGACCGGCGGCAAGCTGGTCATCACTCAGCCCAAGGGCAGCGACTTCGAATCACAACACTCGGCCATCGTCGGCAACACCTGCCTGTACGGCGCCACTGGCGGCAAGCTGTTCGCCAGCGGCACGGCCGGGGAGCGGTTCGCGGTGCGCAACTCGGGCGCCCACGCGGTCGTCGAGGGCACCGGTGACCATTGCTGCGAATACATGACCGGGGGCTTCGTCTGTGTCCTCGGCAAGACCGGATACAACTTCGGTTCCGGCATGACCGGCGGTTTTGCCTACGTCCTGGACATGGACAACAGTTTCGTCGACCGGGTGAACAACGAACTGGTCAACCTGCAGCGCATCACGGGCGAGACGATGGAAGCTCACCGTAGCCATTTGCAGGAGGTGCTGCGTGAGTACGTGGCCGAAACCGATAGCGCGTGGGGCGCCACATTACTGGACAACCTGGATGACTACCTGCGTCGCTTCTGGCTGGTCAAGCCGAAGGCGGCCAACCTGGCGTCGCTGTTGTCGACCACACGGGCCAACCCCCAATAACAAGCAGATGCACGCGGCCAGCCTCGGCGCTCTGCGCGAGGCCCGCTCCGCTCCGTGATTGTCATGCAGCTTGCGGCCCAACGGCCCGCAGCTGCTGCTAAGAGGTTTTGAAATGACTGAACGTCTGAACAACGACTTCCAGTTCATCGAGGTCGGGCGCAAGGATCCGAAGAAGAAGCTGCTGCGTCAGCGCAAGAAGGAGTTCGTCGAGATCTACGAGCCCTTCAAGCCGCAGCAGGCCTGCGAGCAGGCCCATCGCTGTCTGGGTTGCGGCAATCCTTATTGCGAATGGAAGTGCCCGGTCCACAATTACATTCCCAACTGGCTCAAGCTGGTCTCCGAGGGCAACATCCTCGCTGCGGCCGAGCTGGCGCACCAGACCAACACCCTGCCGGAAGTCTGTGGACGTGTCTGTCCGCAGGATCGCCTGTGCGAGGGCGCCTGTACGCTCAACGATGGATTCGGTGCGGTCACCATCGGCTCGGTAGAGAAGTACATTGCCGACACCGCCTTCGCCATGGGCTGGCGTCCCGACATGTCCAAGGTCAAGCCGACCGGCAAGAAGGTTGCCATCATCGGCGCCGGCCCGGCCGGTCTCGGTTGCGCCGACGTATTGGTGCGCAGCGGCGTAACACCGGTGGTGTTCGACAAGAATCCGGAAATCGGCGGCTTGCTGACCTTCGGTATTCCCGAATTCAAGTTGGAAAAGAGCGTCCTTAGTCGCCGTCGCGAAATCTTCACCGGCATGGGCATCGAGTTCCGCCTGAACACCGAAGTCGGCAAGGACGTGACCATCGACCAGTTGCTGGCTGACTACGATGCCGTGTTCATGGGCATGGGCACCTACACTTACATGAAGGGCGGCTTCCCGGGTGAGGACCTGCCGGGCGTCTACGATGCACTGGATTTCCTCATCGCCAACGTCAACCGCAACCTCGGCTTCGAGAAGTCGCCCGAAGACTTCGTCGACATGAAGGGCAAGAAGGTGGTGGTGCTCGGCGGCGGCGACACCGCGATGGACTGTAACCGCACCTCCATCCGCCAGGGCGCCAAGAGCGTGACCTGTGCCTACCGGCGTGACGCGGCGAACATGCCGGGTTCACGTCGTGAGGTGAAAAATGCCAAGGAAGAGGGCGTCAAGTTCCTCTTCAATCGGCAACCCATCGCCATCGTCGGTGAAGGCAAGGTGGAAGGCGTAAAAGTGGTCGAGACCCGTCTCGGTGCGCCGGATGCCCGCGGCCGTCGCAGCCCTGAGCCAATTCCCGGCTCCGAGGAAGTATTGCCGGCAGATGCCGTGGTCATCGCCTTTGGGTTCCGTCCGAGCCCCGCGGACTGGTTCGAAGGCCAAAGCATCCAGACCGACAACCAGGGCCGGGTGGTGGCACCGGAGATGGGGCAGTTCAAGCACCAGACCAGCAACCCGAAGATCTTCGCGGGTGGCGACATGGTGCGCGGCTCCGACCTGGTGGTCACCGCGATCTTCGAGGGCCGCCAGGCCGCCGAGGGCATCCTCGACTACCTGGAGGTCTGATTCGCAGAGTGGATCACGCTTGTTCAGCTCACCGGGAAACCACGGCGGATGCTGACATCTAGATCCACCTCGGTTCGCAAGTTGCGGGCTCTCCTGACAAGAATCAACCCCATGGATAAAAGGCACGGCGCTCGCCGTGCCTTTTGTTTTGCGCTTTGCGACAATGCCGCCACTCTTTTGCTGGAACCCAGACATGACTGCCTTGAAGAACGATCGCTTCCTTCGCGCCCTGCTCAAGCAACCTGTCGACGTCACCCCGGTGTGGATGATGCGTCAGGCCGGACGTTACCTGCCGGAATACCGGGCCAGCCGCAGCAAGGCAGGCGACTTCATGAGCCTATGCATGAATCCCGAATTGGCGTGTGAAGTCACCCTCCAGCCGCTTGAGCGTTACCCGCTGGACGCGGCGATTCTGTTCTCCGACATCCTCACTGTGCCGGACGCCATGGGGCTGGGCTTGTACTTCGAGACCGGTGAAGGCCCACGCTTCAAGAAGGTCGTCAGCAATATGACCGACATTGAGGCGCTGCCGATTCCGGATCCGGAAAAAGACTTGGGTTACGTGATGGACGCGGTGCGCACCATTCGCCGCGAGCTCAACGGCCGCGTTCCGTTGATAGGCTTTTCCGGCAGCCCTTGGACATTGGCGACCTACATGGTCGAAGGCGGCTCCTCGAAGGACTTCCGCAAATCCAAGGCGATGCTCTATGAAAATCCGCAGGCCATGCATGCGCTGCTGGACAAGCTCGCACAATCGGTGACCCGCTACCTCAACGGGCAAATCCTGGCGGGTGCCCAGGCGGTACAGATCTTCGATTCCTGGGGTGGCAGTCTGTCGGCAGCGGCCTATCAGGAGTTCTCCCTGGCCTACATGCAGAAAATTGTTGATGGGCTGATTCGTGAACATGACGGTCGACGTGTACCGGTCATTCTGTTCACCAAGGGCGGTGGGCTGTGGCTGGAGTCCATGGCGGCGACCGGTGCAGAAGCACTGGGGCTGGACTGGACCTGCGACATCGGCGTCGCGCGTGCACGCGTTGGTGACAAGGTCGCGCTGCAGGGCAACATGGACCCGAGCGTGCTGTTCGCCAAGCCCGAGGCGATCCGTGCCGAGGTCGGCCGTATTCTGGGCAGCTTCGGGCAAGGCGAAGGTCACGTGTTCAACCTGGGCCACGGCATTACCCCTGAGGTCGATCCGGCCCACGCTGGTGCGTTTATCGAGGCCGTTCACGAACTCTCGGCGCAGTACCACCGCTGATTTATTACGATGAAAAAAGAGCCGCTGTTAGCGGCTCTTTTTTTATGGCTGCTGGTAGTGGCCGGGGGTAGTCTCTGGTTCAGGCTCGTGAACCAGTTTGGTCACCCGGATATCGGTGATACCGATGACCTCAGCCTGTTCCATAATCTTGCCCTCGTCAGCCCCGGCCTCTGGCATGACCAGGCTGTTTTCCGCATCCCCATTGTGCAATTCGATCAGATGCCGTGCAGCACTGGCTTGCGACATGCGGTCTTCTTGCGAATCGATGAGATGGTTGCGCGGTTCGTTCTGGAAGAGGTAGTTGACTTCGAACTTGTGTGTTGACTTGCCAAACATGGGCAGCTCCTTGAAGTGGAAGGGTCTGCATGTGTTGACTCGCCGGTCCAGTTATTGGTTCGGCAAGGACGACAGCCGGATCGTCTTGCCGCGCCCGTACAGCGCCCGGTCCCGTTTAACGGTCCCGAGCGCCGCGGTGTTACCTGACCTTCGCCAGATTGCCCTTGATTGCCACCCCCGCCATGATCGCGCCGGCATGGCATTCGTACTTCTGGCTATCCTTGTATTCCACGTGCTTGTAGTTGCTGGCGATGTCGACAACCGCGTTGGCGCCAGCGGCCTTGGCGGCCTGCTGCAGGCTGATCAGTGCCGATTGCAGCGCCCAGCTGCAGGCGCCTTCATCCGTCTTGTTGAAGGCGTTGGTCTTCTTGCTGGTGGTCACGCCACTGCGGATGACCTGCGCGCCCTTGGGGGTCTTCCCCGCGAGGTAGAACTTCACGCTGCCGTCCAGTTTGCCGGACGCGGTCGCCTCGGCGACGACCTGGTCGAACGGCAAATAGTGAGTGGTATCGCGTGCCTGACTGATCCCGGGCAATGCGCAGAGCACCAGGGCTGCGCCGATCCATGTGTTTTTCATCATTGCGTTTTCCTTGCGGTGTGGTGGTTGATCAGGCCCAGCGGCGAAAGATCAATGAAGTGTTGATGCCGCCAAAAGCGAAGTTGTTGTTCATCACATATTCGTGCTGCATCGTGCGCGGCGCGTCGACGAGGTAGTCCAGCTCGCCGCAGCGCGGATCGATGCTGTCCAGATTCAGGGTGTGGATGTAATGGTCGCGGTTCATCATTTCGATACTGAACCAAGACTCCAGCGCGCCGCAGGCACCTAGCGTATGGCCGAGAAAGCTCTTCTGCGAGCTGATTGGCATGCGGCTGCCGAACAGCGATTGGGTCGCCAGGGTTTCAGCAATGTCCCCCTGTTCGGTCGCGGTGCCGTGGCCATTGACGTAGCCGATAGCCTCGGGCTGCAGTCCGGCATCCTCGAGGGCCAACTGCATGGCGCGGCACATGGTCAGTTGTTCCGGTTTGGTGGCGTGCTGGCCGTCCGCATTGCTGCCAAATCCGATCAGCTCGGCATGGATCGTGGCGCCGCGGGCCATCGCGTGCTCAAGTTCTTCCAGCACCAGCATGCCAGCGCCTTCACCGATCACCAGGCCATCACGGCCGGCGTCGTAAGGACGAGGGGAGGTATGCGGCGCCTCGTTCTTCAGGCTAGTGGCATACAGCGCATCGAACACCATGGCTTCGGTGGCACAGAGTTCCTCGGCGCCGCCAGCAAGCATCATCGGCAAGCGGCCGAACTTGATCGCTTCATAGGCGTAGCCAATGCCTTGGCTGCCGCTGGTGCAGGCGCTGGACGTGGGAATCACGCGGCCAGTGAGGCCGAAGAAGATGCTGATATTCGCTGCCGTGGTGTGCGGCATCATGCGAATGTAAGAGTTGGCGTTCAGGCCGTCAGCCACCGAATTGAGGAGCATGTTGCCAAAGGCCTTGATCTCCTCGGTGCTGCCGGTGGATGAGCCACAGGCCACGCCCATCCGGCCGTCGCGGATCGAGGGATCGTCGAGAAGCCCGGCGTGAGCCAAGGCCTGTTCCGCGGCCTTGACCGCCAGGCGCGAGACGCGTCCCATGCTGCGCAACTGCTTGCGCGTCCAGTGTCGGGGCACGTCGAAGTCATCCACTGGGCCGGCCAGGCGGGTATTGAGCTCGGTGAAACGGTCCCACTCCGGCATACGGCGGATGCCGCTGCGGTTCGCATTGAAGTTGACCTCGATGGTGGCCCAGTCGCTTCCCAGCGAGGTGATGCCGGCCATGCCGGTGACGACCACGCGCTTCATCAGCACAGCCCGCCGTTGACGGCCAGCACCTGGCGGGTGATGTAACCGGCTTCGGCCGACATCAGAAAGTGGACGGCCGCGGCCACTTCCTCCGGTGTACCCATGCGCTGGGCCGGAACCATCTTGAGCATTTCCTCGATGGGCAGCTCATCGTCGAGCATGTCGGTGTCAATCAAGCCCGGTGCGACGCAATTGACCGTGATGCGACGCTTGCCCAGCTCCACCGCCAACGCCTTGGCCGCACCAATCACGCCGGCTTTCGAGGCGCTGTAGTTGACCTGGCCGCGGTTGCCGACCAGGCCCGAGACCGAGGTGATGCAGACGATGCGGCCCGGCTGGCGGCGCCGAATCATGGGCATCGTCACGGGATGCAGGACGTTATAGAAGCCGTCCAGGTTGGTGCGCATGACCAGATCCCAGTCGTCTTCGGACAGGGCGGGGAAGGCGCCGTCGCGAGTCAGGCCGGCGTTGCAGACCACGCCATAGTAGGCCCCATGCGTCTCGATATCCGCCTCGAGCGTCGTCCGGCACGCTGCGCGGTCGGCTACGTCGAATTGCAGCACCCGCGCCTGCCGGCCGAGCGCTCGGATCTCGGCCTGCACGGCTTCGGCCTCGTCGCGCCGCGAACGGCAATGAACCACGATGTCGTGGCCACCCTGCGCCAGGCGCAGGGCGATCGCACGGCCAATGCCGCGACTTGAACCGGTTACGAGGATGGATTCGCTCATGGGCTGGGCTCTTGAAGATAGCGCGCCACTTCGGGCGGGCGGTAGACGTTCAGACGCGCCTCGGCATGGAGGCCGGGACCGTCGAGATGGCATTCGAATACACCCATGCCATTGTCGTCCTGCAGCGACCGCAGGACGCGAACCAATAGCCGGGCACCGGCGGAAAATCGCTCGACATTGCATTGGTATTGGCGGGTGCCAAGCAAAAAACCCAGTTCAACCGGCAGCCCGGCCAGGCGTGCATGGCATCCGGCAAAGGCGGCGACCGCTTGCGCCATAATCTCCACACCCACCCAGGCGGGCAAACTGCCATCGGCCTGGCTCAACAAACCGAGGGGCTTGACCACCAGGTGTGCGGTGAGGCTGTCGTCGTCGAACTGGTCGATGCCGTCGAGCAGGATCATGTCGCCGGCATGGGGGATCAGTCCCGCGATGGGCCAATCAATCATGGCAGCGCTCCCAGAATCAGGCTGACGTTGTTTCCGCCGAAGGCGAAGGAGTTGCTCATCATTCGCGCCGGACCGCCATGGCGAAGCGGCGTGCCGACCGGGACCAGCATCAATGCCGGTAGGCCGGGGTCGGGCTGGTCGTCCCAACGGTGCGGCGGTAGTACCCGCGTCGAGTTGTGGGTCGAGAGGGCGAGCCAACAAAAGGCCGCCTCCAGTGCACCGGCGGCGCCCAGCGTATGCCCGGTCATTGGTTTGCTCGACGAGCAGGGCACGCCATCGCCGAACACCGCGGCAACCGCCTGGCTTTCCATTGCGTCGTTGTGCAGCGTGGCGGTGCCGTGCAGGTTGAGGTAGTCGATCTCCCGCGCCTTGGTCGAGGCGTTGAGCAATGCCCGCTGCATCGCCTCGATCGCACCGTGGCCCTGTGGGTCCGGCGCGGAAATGTGGTGCGCGTCCGAGCTGGCGCCGCCACCGAACAGAGCGATCGACGACGGTTCGCGGGTCATCAGAAACAGCGCCGCCGCCTCGCCGATGGTGATGCCATCGCGATTGAGCGAAAACGGATTGCAGAGGCCTGAACTGGTCGCTTCCAGTGCGCTGAAACCCTGCAGCGTCAAATCGCAAAGGGTGTCGACGCCGCCACAGAGCACGGCATCGCAGAGGCCGGCATCCAGCAGCCGCTTGGCACTCAGCAGCGCCCTGGCACCGGATGTACAGGCCGTGGAGATGGAATAGCAGGGCCCGGCGAGCTGCAAGCTGTCGCTGAGAAAGCTCGCCGGGGCGGCCAGCTCTTGGTGCCCGTAGTGATAATCCGGAGGCAGCACGCCGTCGCGTACCAGTCCGGCCAGGCTGCGAGTCGCTTCCTGGATGCCGCTGGTACTGGTGCCGACAACCACACCGATCCGCGCGTGGCCGAAACGACCGATGGCCGCCTCGATCTCCGCCGCGATTTGCTCGGTGGCCGCCTGTAGCAGCTGGTTGTTGCGGGTGCGGTAGCACAGCGGGTGATCGTCCAGCGGAGGCAGCGCGTCCGTGACCGCACCCACCAGCAATGGGCGCCCGGCGACCGGCTCGGCATGCGGCTGCATGCCCGACAGATCGCCAGCGAGCAAGCGTCGCGCAACGTCCGCCTTGCCGCGTCCCAGTGCGCAGATTACGCCAAGGGCGTTGAGGTAGGCGGTCATGGCGTGTTGGTTCCTGCCGGGGCGTCGATGGGGGCGACACCATAGGTGAGCGCCGGTCCTGCGTCGAGGTCGATATGATCGCCGGGGCCGTAGCGCACCTGCCAGGTCGTCCGTGTGCCGTCCTGCAGGGTTCGTCGCGTGCCGAGCTGACGCCAGGCGCGCCCGGGGTAGCGCTGCGCCAGCTGATCGTCCGGGGTGAGGGCGAATAGCAGCGCGGCGAACAGCGCCTGCGCCTCGGCGTTGGGCGGCAACAGCCCGTCGGCGTGCCATCGGCCGTCTTGCAGACGCTGGCGCGACAGAGGCACGCCGAGCGGATCGAGGAGCGACCAGCGCAGCGCCGGCCCCTCCTGCTGGATCACCAGGAACCAGTCGCTGACCTCGGTCGGGGTGCGGCGCGTTACATGCAACTGCATCGGCAGTTCCAGCGCAGGGTTGTGGTCGGGCAGCACTGTCTGCCGGGCGCAACCGGCCAACGCAAATGCCAGCATCCAGCACAGCCACCGCGCTGCGGTCATGCCGAGACGCCGTTGGCGCAGAGCTCGGCCAGCACGCGCAGGCGACGCTTGGGCTCGGCCACGTAAGGGTTGGTCTCGTCCCATGCGTAGCCGGCGAGTATCGAGCTGATCATCCGGCGGATCTCCGGCTGGGCGTGCGGGTAGTAGATGACGCTCTGGAAGCTACCATCGTACCAACCCTCCACGTAGGTCCGGAAGGTATCCACCCCGCGCTTGAGTGGCGCGGCGAAATCGGCTTCCCAATCCACCTGCTCTCCCGACAATTGGCGGTGCAGCACCGCGGCTGCCATGCTCGCCGAGCGCATGGCGATGGTCACGCCTGAGGAAAATACCGGGTCGAGAAACTCCGCCGCGTTGCCCAGCAGCGCGAATCCCGTCCCGTGCAGCGCCTTGACGTTGGCTGAGTAGCCGTCGATGAGCCGGGCTGGCGTGTCCCAGACGGCGTGAGTCAGGATGCGGCGCAGGTTCGGTGCTTCTGCCACAAACCCTTGCAGGCAGGCGTCCAGGTCCAGCGGACGCCCCTCGTAGCGCTCGGCGCTGGCGACCACGCCAAGCGAGCAGCGGCCGTTGCTGAACGGAATGGTCCAGAACCAGACGTCTCGCAGCTCGGGGTGCGTGGTGATGAGGATCTTTTCCCGGTCGAAGGCCGGGTCGTCGATGCGGTCTTCGATGTGGGTGAACACAGCCCGGCGCAGCGGGAAACTGGAGGGCGCTTCCAAGTCGAGCAGCCTCGGCAGGACGCGGCCGTAGCCGCTGGCGTCCAGCACAAAGTCGGCCTCGAGGCTGTAGTCGCTGCCGTCCTGGCGGCGGGCCTGCAGCCGTGGCCGCGCCTGAGAGAAATCGACGGCCGTGATCGCCTCTTCGTAACGGATCTCGACGCCTTGGTACTCGGCCTGGTCGGCCAACAGCTTGTCGAAGTCGGCGCGCTGCACCTGATAGGTGCTGCCGAAGCCCGGGGTGAAGGTGTCGCGGAAATCGAACTCGGTGTAGCGGCCGTCACAGGCGAAGGCCGCGCCATGTTTGGTCTGGAACCCCGCCGAGCGGACTGCGTCGAGCATTCCGGCCTCTTCGACGAAATCCAGGCAATGCGACAGCAGACTCTCGCCGATGGAAAAACGGGGAAACCGCTGTCGCTCCAAGATCAGAACGTCATGGCCCTTACGCTTGAGCAACGCGCCGGCGATGGCCCCCGAGGGGCCTGCTCCGATGATGACGACACGACGGTATTCGATTGCCTTGGTCATTGTTCGACTCGACAAATGGGAGGGTTGAAATGCCCGACGGACATGCCGAAGGGCGGCTTCCTTGCGGATGGCAGGATCGAATGGCGGACCGGCTCGGCACGACGGTGGCGGTGTCGTTCGCCCCGGCGGTGGGGCTGGGCTGGTGTCAGCCGGTCGCTCAGCATGTGTGTGGTTCCAGGCTGCGGACCGCCCAGGGGGCCAGCGCAAAAGCGAACAGCAGGCCAAGGCCGACCGCCATGCCAAAATTGCTGACCACCGGTGTGCTGGACAGCGCTAGCAGCCCGAAGCTGAGCCAGGTGGTCACCGCGGCCAGCAGGGTACCGACCAGGCTAACCGCAGCGCCGCCGACCTGTTCGCGCATCAGGATCGCGTAGTCCACGCCAATGGCGGTGACCAGTAGCAGGCCGAACAGGCCGAACAGTGTCAGCGGTTGTCCGAGCCAGCCGAGAGTCGCCAGGCTGCCAAGCCCCGCCAGCAACGGCACTGCCAGGCAGCGCAACGCGCCATGCCAGCCGAACGGTACGCATAGCAGAAGGAAGATCAGCCCCGCCGCAGCCAGCTTCAGCAACGCAGCCTGCCGTTGGGTGGCGGCGAACAGGCGGTTCAGTTCGGCGGGTCGGTCGATCAGGCGCACGCCCTCGAGGCCTTCTGCCAGGTGCGCCAGCGCGTTGCTGTTGTGCAAGCCTCGAAGACTGACCAGGCCGGCCACGCCCCCCTCGGCCTGCTGGCCCAGCCACAGGTCGCGCCAGGGCGAGGCCAGCGGACCCCCCAGCACATCGACCAGTGGAATCGGCGGCCTGGCCTGCAAGGCTTCAAGTTCGGTTTCGAGCTGCTTACGGCTGGCGCCGAGTGCGACCAGTGGCTGGCTTGCTTCGAGTAACCCGGGGAAGGCTTGGTGCAGGTGGTCCTGGGCGATCATGGGCGCCGCCAACTGGCTCAGGGACAGGTAGCCCTGCAGCTGCCCGGCAGCGATACGGTCATCCAGCGCCGTGCTCAGCCGCTCCTGGCGAAGCAGCAACTCGTCGGCGTCGCGGGCCTGGATCAAGAAATACTGGCTGGTCGGCTCGAAGCCGGTGATCTGGCTGATCCGTTGCGCCTGCTGCTGTAGCACCGGGTCGCGGCTGACCCATTGGCGCAGGTCGTCGTCGAAGTCGACCCGGAGCACGCCGCCGAGACAGAACAGCAGAAACAGGCCGAGCAGCACCGGCGTGGTGACACGTCGACGCAGCGCGGCGTGCCAGTCGAGCCAGTGCCTCGCCCAGGCCAGCGGCGCCGGTCGCGGACAGAGGTGGGTATCGAGCAGCGCGGGCAACAGGCAGGTCGCGCAGGCAAAGGCGCCGATCAGGCCGGCCGCAGAAAATACCGCGACCTGGGTCAGCGCCGGAAAGGGCGTGAAGGACAACGCCAGATAGCCGATCACGTTGGTGCCCAGGGCCAGTAACAGGCCTGGCAGGGTCAGGCGCAGCGCGCGATAGCTTCGCCAGGGCTGCAGCGTCCAGCTTTTGGACAGGAAATGCAGCGGAAAATCGATGCTGACCCCGACCAGGCTCGCGCCCAGCACCAATGTCAGCACATGGATCTGCCCGAACAGTGCAATACAGGCCGCCGCACCACTGACGGCACCGGTGAGTACGGGTAGCGCCACCAGCAATACGCGAGGCGTTCGAAACAGCAGGAGCAGCAGGGCCAGCGTGGCGACCAGCGATACGCTCCCGATCAGGCTGGCCTCGGCACGCGCCTGTTGCTGGCCGTGCGCGGCATAGAGCACACCGCCGGTGGCGAGCAGCTCACCGTGACGAGCGTCGATGTCACGTTGTGCGCGCCGTACCAATGCCGCCACCTGCTGCGGTGCGTCCTGGTCGAATGCATCGCCGCTGATACGCGCCCGCAGTACCCGCCAGCGCTCTCCGTCGTGTTCGGCGATCAGCGAGCCGTCCGCGGCGGGCTGAACATTGCCGGGCTGCGCCAGGTGCCGTTGTGCCAGGTCGGCGAGGCCGAACCAGTCCTGGTCGAGCGGTACCAGGGGCATGCCGTCGAAGGGTGCGTAGAGGCGCTCAAGGCGTTCACGGACCATGGTGGCCGGCGCCGCAATGAGTGCTTCACGGTCCCTGGCATCCAGCAGCGCCAGGCGTTGCGCCATGAGCTGGCGGCGCAGCGCTGGCAGATCTGCCTCGAGTGAGCGTTGCACCTGTTCGAACAGGCCGCTGGCGATCAGGCGCCCGGCAAGCTCATCGGCCAGTTGCCGAGCGGTGTCCTCGTCAGCGTGGCGAACCAGCAACACGAGGTCACGATTCAGCGGCTCTTGCATGCGCTGCTCGGCGCGCTGTTCCAGCGCTTCGGTGGCGCCGCTGGGGAGCAGCGCCAGCAGATTCGCGGTCACCGGCGGGCCGTTGCGCCATTGCCAGGCGGTGAGCCCGACCAGTGCCAGCATCGCCAGGAGAAAGGCCGGGAGCAGCCAGGCGGGCGGCTTGAGTGCTTGGTCAGTGGGCGAAGTCATGGCGTTCGTCGGCACGCAACTGCTGGCTAATTTCGGTGTGCTGCAGCTGCACCAGGGTGCTGTCGCCCTGGGTTTCGCGCAGTTCGATGCGGGTCGGCGTCGCGCCGCCACTGATGAGGATGCGAGTGAAAACCTGCTTGAGCAGGGTGGAGCGTGGCGTCATTGCCAACTCCCAGCGATCGGGCGAGCCGCTCAGCTGCAACTCGAAGTCCTTGGCCAGGGCGGACGAGTCGCCGCGCAATACGGCCAGGAGCAGCCGGTTGAACGGCGCCGCGGTGCGCGCTTGCTCGCCGTGGCGCCACTGGTCGCCGTCACGACGGGCGACGCCCGCATCGCTGATGCGGTAGTCCTGCTCCAGCGGGCTGCGCAGTCGCCAGAGCAGGCCACTGTCGCGCGCCAGGACGAACTGCCCTCGACTGACCAAAGGTTGAGCCAGCGCGCGCAGGTGTTTTTCCTGAACGAAATCGCCGCGAACCACCGCCGGCTGGCTCAGTTGCCGGTCGAGTTGCTGCAGGTCGAACGCCTGGGCGCCGGTGGCCGCCAGCAGCGCGCCAAGCCACAGCCAGGCAATACGCCACGGGCGCGTCATGACAGGGCGCGCTCGACGGCGTCGACCAACACGGTTGGCGAGGCCAGTAGCATTTCGCGGGTAGCGATCTCCACGGCCACCTGCACGCTGCTGCCGCGGGTCATGCGCTCGCCGGTGTCGGCATCGCTGATCAGGTAGTGGATCTTCAGCCGGTTTTCCCACTCGATCAGATCGGCGCGTACCCGCAGGCGCTGGTTGAACCGCGCGCCACGGATGTAGCGCAGCTGGATGTCGATGATCGGCCAGGCAAAGCCGGCGTCGCGCATCTGCACGTAGTTGTGGCCGATGCGCTCGAGCAGCGCACAACGGGCGATCTCGAAATATTTGACGTAATGCCCGTGCCAGACGATGTCCATCGAGTCGACATCGAAGAACGGCACGAGGATGTCAACCTCGACTTGCAGCACGCCTTCCTTACGCATAGAGCCCCCAGTGTTGCGCGCGGATGTGCTCCAGGCACAGGCGCAGTTCAGCTTCCAGTGCGCGGTCTTCGATCAGCGGCGCAAAGCGCTTGGCAAGGGCCGCGTGCATCTGTGCCAGGGGCGCCGGCAAGGGACGTGCATCGGGCTGGCGCTGGCGCAACCAGACGCCCTGGTTGGCGGCGAGCAGGGTTGCAGCGGCAACCTGCTCGGTCAGCTCCAGGCTGCGCAGCGCGTCGCGGGCAGCGATGGTTCCCATGCTGACCTTGTCCTGGTTGTGGCATTCGGTGGAGCGTGAAAACACACTCGCCGGCAGGCTGTTCTTCAGCGCCTCAGCGGTCCAGGCGCTGGCGCCGATCTGCACCGCCTTGAAGCCGTGGTTGATCATGGCCGTGGCGGCCGGCGCGCCGGACAGGTTGCTCGGCAGGCCGTGGTTGTAGCGCGCGTCCACCAGCAGGGCGAGTTGTCGGTCGAGCAGGTCAGCGACGTTGGCCACCAGGTTCTTCAGGCTGTCCATGGCAAAGGCGATGTGCCCGCCGTAGAAGTGCCCGCCGTGCAGCACGCGTTCGTTGTCGGCGTCGATGATCGGGTTGTCATTGGCGCTGTTCAGTTCGGTCTCGATGAATTGCCGCAGCAGGCCCAGGCTGTCGGCCAGCACGCCGAGCACGTGCGGCGCGCAGCGGATCGAGTACCGATCCTGCAGGCGGTGCAGGGGCGCAGCGGGCGCGTCGATGGCCAGGTCCTGGCGAATCCAGGCAGCGACCTGGTTCTGCCCCGGGTGCGGCTTGGCGGCGAACAGGCGCTCGTCGAAATGTTCCGGATTGCCCTGCAGCGCCACCACGTTGAGCGCGGTGATCCGGGTCGCTAGCCGCAGCAGGTAGTCGGCGCGCGCGTAGGCCAGGCAGGCGAGGCCGGTCATCACCGCGGTGCCGTTCATCAGCGCCAGGGCTTCCTTGGGGCGCAGGGTCAGCGGTGTCCAGCCGAGCTGGCGATGCACCTCGGCGGCGCTGCGGCGCTCGCCGCGATACAGCACATCGCGCTCGCCGGCGAGGGTGGCGGCGACGTAGGACAGCGGGGTCAGGTCGCCGCTGGCGCCGACCGATCCTTCCTCGGGAATCAGTGGCAGCACGTCGTGTTCGAGAAACGCCTGCATGCGCTCGAGCAACTCGACACGCACGCCGGACATACCGTGGGTCAGCGAGCGCAGGCGCGCGGCGAGCACAGCGCGGGTGGCTTCGGCGTCGAGCAGCTTGCCCAGCCCGCAGCCATGAAAGGTGAACAGGTGCTGCGGCAGCGCCTCGACCTGCGAAAGCGGCACCGCCACCACGCACGAGTCGCCATAGCCAGTGGTGACGCCGTAGATCACGCCTTCGCGGTCCAGCAGGGTGTCGAGAAAGCGCGCGCCGCGGGCGATGCGCTCGCGAAACGCCGCGTCGTCCTGCAGCTGCGCCGGGGCGCGACCCTGGGCCACGGCCAGCACATCCTCGATGCGCAGAAGATTTTCGCCAAATATCACGGGCTCAGTCACGACGCGGGTCCTGTGTGTTCCAGAAGGGATAGAAGTTGAACCATTGCAGCGGCGCCTGCAGGTAGCGTGCCGCCAGGCGGTCGGCGTAGCGCTGCGTCCATTGCTGCACCACCGCCTCACGCTCCCGGCGGCGCCACTGGATGCGCTCGGCGAAAGGCTCCAGATAGACATGGAAACGGTCGCCCTGCTTCAGGCAGAACAACAGGTTCGCCGGGCACTGCAGCAGCCCGGCCAGCAGCCAGGGACCTTGCGGAAAGTCGGCCGGCCGGCCCAGGAAGTCGGCCGTTGCAATGCGTGCACCGTGAAGCGGAATACGGTCGCCGGCGATCGCCAGCCATTCCCCGCGGTCGAGGCGCTGGGAGAGGTCGAGCATGGTGGCCGCGTCCAGCTCACTGACCTGGACCAGGCGCAGGTGGCTGGCGCCCGACTCGCCGAGCAGGCGATTGAAGCGCTCGGCGTGACGCGTGTGGACCAGCACGTTCAGGTTGACCTTGCGGCCCAGCTCCGCCAGCGCGCGGCAGATTTCCAGGTTCCCCAGATGCGAGCCGACCAGCAGCTGGCCTCGGGGTGCCTGGAGTTCGCCATGCAGGTTGGCCTCATCGTGCAACACCAGGCGTTCCAGCGACAGGCGGCCGCCCCAGACGTCGAGCTTGTCGAGCAAGGCGTCGGCGAATGTCATGAACTGGCGGTAGACGGACCCCGCGTTCGGCATGAGCTCAGCGCGGCCACTCCACTGCGCCAGGTAGCGCTGGTAGGTCCAGGCGCTGCGCCGAGCCCGGCTGCCGAACAGATAGAAGTACAGCACGATCAGGTACAGGATCGGCGCCATGGGGCGACGCCCCACTACGCGCACGGCCCAGGCGGTGAGCTTCATGAGCGCGAAGCTGCCGCGTTCGCGATGGCCGGCCCAGTGGGCGCTGCCGGTGGCGCGCTCCCTCATCCGCGCCACCGTCGCCAGAGCAACATGGGCGCGCGGCGCAGCATGCCGCCGAACAGGCGCGCGTGCATGGCTGAGATCAATAGGTTGTCCTGCCACAGGCGGAAGTGGGAGATCCCGTCGGTGGGGTAGTGCACCTGGGTCGGCAGCCAGACCATCGGCTGCTGACGCCAGTGCAGACGGACCAGGATTTCGGTATCGAAATCCATCCGCCTGCCCAGACGGGTGGTGTCGAGTAGCGCCAGCGTCGGTTTGAGCGGGTAGATCCTGAAACCGCACATCGAGTCGCGGATCGACAGTGAGAGGGTGTTGATCCAGACCCAGACATGCGTCAAGTACCGTGCATACAGGCGACCCCTGGGCACACTGGCATCGAACCGGGGGTAGCCACAGATGATGGCGTCGGGCGCCTGGCAGGCCCGGTCGAGAAACAGTGCGACGGCGGCCAGGTCGTGCTGGCCATCGGCGTCGACCTGCAGCGCGTGGCTGAAACCCAGGCGCGCCGCCTCGCGCAGTCCGCTGCTTACGGCGCCGCCCTTGCCCTGGTTGATCGAATGGCGCACCAGATACACGTCGGCTGCCTCAGCCAGCTGATCAATCACGGCTGCGGCGGCAGGCCGCGAGCCGTCGTCGACCAGTACGCAGGGCAACGCCTCGGCGCGCAACGCCGAGATCACGGCGGGCAGGGTGCGTTCGTGGTTGTAGACAGGGATCACGGCGCAGGGCTTGAACCAGTCCTCGTCGAGGACCAAAGGCAATTGTTCGAACGCCGCCGCGGATGCGGCTGTGAGTGAGGCCGGGTCGAGCATGGTCATCGCGAAGCTCCAAGCAGGATGCGGCCGGACGAGCAGGGCGCGCCGCCGTTGCGGTAATGGAAATGCAATTTGCTGCGTTCGGCGTCGAAGCGCAGGGTCAGCTGCAGCCGATCGCCAGGCCGGGCGAGCTGTTGGAATTTGAGGACTTCCATGCCGCGAAAGCACGGCGGCAGCTCAGTGATCAGCTCCCGGGCCAGGCCGAGCGCCCAGTCGATTTGAACGACGCCGGGCAGCACCGGGGTGTGCGGAAAGTGCCCGGAGAAGTGCGCGAGGTCGAGCGGGACGTCTAGCTCCACATGCCATTCGCTGTCATCGAGGCGCTGGCTGACACGCTCCGGCTGCAGTGGCCGTGGAGCCTGCAAACAGGCGTCGACCCGGGCTTGCGGTAGCTTGCCTTGGCTGTCGAACGGCAAGCACTGCAACAGCCGCCAGCGACGCGGCAGCGCCAGGGGTTCGCAATGCGTGGCCAGGTGCCGGCGCAGCGTGTCGGTCAGTGCGCGGCGGCCACCGTTGCGCAACGCATGCAGGCCGGCCGGACTCAGTGCGACCAGCCCGGCGAGGTAGGCACGCTGTTCGCTGATGACGCCAAGGCGAGATTCGGCGACAAAGGGGTGTTCGGCCAGTGCGCTCTCGAGCATAGGCAGGGAGATCCGCTTTTCCTCGAGCTTGACGATGCGGTCCAGGCGACCCAGCAGCTCGAATCGACCATCGGGTTCGATACGCACGGCGTCGGCGGTCTGTTCGACATGGCCGGCCGGTAGGCAGGGCGAGGAAACCCGTAAGGCGCCGCAGTCGTCCTGGCCGAGCGTTACGCCGGCAAACGGCTGCCAGGGCGCCACGCCCCGGCGCCAGGCGATGCCGCCGGTTTCGGAGCTGCCGTAGACCTCGGTGGGAAACTGACCCAGGCGCTGCGCCAGGTGCTCGGCAGCGGTCGGCTCCAGCGCACCGCCGGAGGAGAACACCCGGCGCACGCGGCGTAGCGCTGGCCAGTCCAGGTTGTCGCCCATGCGTTTGAGCAGCGCTGGGCTGGTTACCCAGCAAAAGTGTGCCTGGTCGCGGCTGGCGCGTTGCAGGTCTTCGGAAAATGGCTGTGCCTGACGCAGGAAAGGCCGGCCTGCGCAGAGCGGCCAAAGCACGCGGAACAGCAGCCCGTAAATGTGCTGTACGGCAACGCTGCCGATCACGCAGGCCGCCCCCAGCTCAGCGCCCCAGAGCTGCTCGAGCGTGCTCACTTCGTTGGCCAGCTGGCGCAGCCGCTTATCGATGAGTTTCGGCTCGCCGCTCGACCCGGATGTGCAAAGCAGCACGCGGCACTGATCGAGATCCAGGAGGGCGCCGTCCAGCGGGTCGGCCAGAAGGGTGTCCAGCTGCGTATCGCCTGGGGCATCGGTTAGCCAGAGCTCGACGGTGCTGGCCAGGCGTGCACGGGTGGCCGGCTGCAGATCGGCCGGTAGCAGCACCTCGACCTGGGCTCGCCAGGCGCCGAGCAGGGCCACGGCCAGCTCGGCGGCGTCCTGCAGGTGCACGGCGATACGGCGTACGCCTCGACGCTGCAGGCCGGCGGCCAGGCCAAGGGCGCGCATGCACAGGGCGTCATGGTCCAGTGCCGGCTGCAAGGCGACCAGGCGATCCGCCTGCGGACGTTCGAGTAGGCACTCCAGAGCAATCCAGTTCATGAGGCGTTCCTGAGGCGCTGGCGGACCAGCCATTCGCCCGCGAACAGCAGCCCCATCAGCAGATAAGCGATCAGCCCGGTGTACAGGGTCCACCAGCTGAGCGGCGCCCACAGCGCCAGCGCAGTGGTGATGCCGCCATTGATCATGAAAAACCCCACCCATAGCCAGGTCACCTTGCGTGTGTAACCAATGGCGGCCTCCGGAAGGTCGGGCTCACTCAACCGCGCCAGCCGCTCAACGATGGGCATGCCCTTGTACAAGCTGCTGACGAACAGGCCCAGCAGCGCAAGATTGATCAGGACCGGATACCAGAGCAGCAGGGACGCGCTGTTGGCCCACCCCAGCAACAGGCAGAACAGCAGGGCCGCCGCTGCCATGGCGCGGCTCAGGCTGGTCTGGCGCCCGCTCAGCGTACGGGCCAGCCAGATGCCACCCAGCAGCAACGCGAATAACCGCGGTGGTAGCTGGCCCATGCTGGTGTAGACCACGAACGGGTAGGCCAGGCCAACCAGCAACAGGCCAAGCCCAATCAGGCGGCCGCGAGCGGCCTTACCTGCGGAGGATGCGTGCATTGTGATATCCGGATCTAACGGGCATGGCTGGCCGCCGTCTGCAGCGGGCGGGCTGTCGCCGTCGCTTGGGGTCAGGCTGCTTCGGGATTGACCAGGCGGTGGACGGCCTCGACCACGTCGCCAACGGTGCGTACCGACTTGAACTCCTCGGCCGCGATCTTCTTGCCGGTCTGGCGCTTGATGTGGTCGATCAGGTCGACCGCATCGATGCTATCGATTTCCAGATCCTGATACAGGTTGGCGTCCATGCTGATGCGCGATGGCTCCAGTTCGAAGAGTTCAACCAGCGCATCGCGCAGCGTCTGGAAGATTTCGTTGCGGCTGTTCACGTAGGACTCCTCCTCAGGCGATGGCGCGTTGGGCGTTGACGTAGGCGGCCAGGCTTTCGACGCTGGCGAAGTGTTTGCGGGTGTCCTTGGCGTCGGCGTCGATCTTGATGCCAAAGCGTTTCTGGATCGCCAGGCCCAGCTCCAGCGCGTCGACCGAGTCGAGCCCCAGCCCGTCCCCGAACAGGGGTTGGTCGACGGCGATGTCGTCCGGTGTCAGGTCTTCCAGACCCAGGGCGTCGATGATCAGTTGCCTGATCTCAAGCTGCAGTTGGCTCATCGAGTGCCAGCTCCTTAATGAAATGCTGATGCAGATGGTCGTTGAGGCGCCGCGAGGCGATGGGGGCAGCGCCGAGCGCGTTAAACGCCTGCGGGTCGATGTCGTCCCCGACCCGCAGGTGGAAATGGAATCGACGCGCCGGGATGCGGTACCAGGGCTCGGCCTTGGTCAGGGTCGTGGGCGTCACGCTGATCACCACCGGTGTCACCATGGCGGCGCCACGCAAGGCAATGGACGCCGCGCCGCGGTGGAACTGCGGCGGTTGGCCAGGCGTGGTGCGGGTGCCTTCCGGGAAAATGATCAGCGTCTGGCCCTCCCGGAGTGCCTCGGCGGCCTCATCGAGCATTTCGGCGCTGCCGTTGTTGCTGATGTACTGCGCGGCGCGAATGGGACCTCGGGTGAAAGGGTTGTCCCAGAGGCTCTGCTTGACCACGCAGTTGGCGTCCCGGATCAGGCCGATCAGCACCACCACATCGATCAGCGAAGGGTGATTGGCGATGACCAGTTGACCGGGGCGACCGAGCCGTTCGGCGCCGCTGACGCTGTAGGTCAGCACACCGCTGCGATACATGAACTGGACGAACAGCCAGAACAGCCGGCTGACCGTTTGGCGAGCGCGACGGCGTTGGCAGGTGGTGTCGCCAGGCAGCAGCGAGAGCAGCGGGAATACGACCAGGCGCAGGCACAGGCCGCCGAGCCCGAACAGCGCGAAGGACAGCGCAGTGGCCACGAGGCGCCATGCCCAAGGCGCGCTGCGGTGGCTGTTCAATGTTTCTGCTGCCAGTTCCATCGGCGTCTTTTCCAGTGATGTTGGCGGCTGGGCTCGCCGTTGAGCAGCATGCGGACCAGGTCCAGTGCGTGCGGCCAGATCGAGGTCTCGGCCGACTCGCCAGCGTCGAGGCTCAACTGCCATGCATTGCCCGGCTTGATCAGCAAGGCGACCGCATAGGGAAACTGCACATCGTCGATCCAGGGTTCATAGGCTCCAGGCGGCTGGTCTTCGGCGATCACCACCAGCACGGCGGGGGCGCCTTCGGCCAGCAGCAGGCCAGCCTCCAGCACTGCGTGCTCGAGGCCATCGCCTTCAGCGGCGAGGGCCGTCATCTCGCTGGTGTCCTGCTGCAGGATCGACCAGAGCCCGATGATCGCGTTGTGGACGGACAGGCTGAACTGGGTTGGCGACAACGGCTCCTGGCGAGCCAGGTCGTTGAGAATGGCAAAGGTGCGGGGCGTCTCCCCGTGCCTCGAGGCGTACACCAAGGGCATCGGTGGCCGGCCCTCGGCCAGTGGCGTGGCCACGGCAAACGCCATGCGCGCCAGCCGGCTCAGACGGCGGCGCTGCATGGGCGGCAGGAACGTGACGTCCGGCATCTGGTCGCCCGCCTCCATGCGAAAAGGCGCGCGGGCCCACTGTGCCCAGTCGTCAACGCTGGCCAGGCCCGGAGCCCAGGCCTGCCACTGATCGATCTCGAATTGGATCACGCTAGAACTCACCGGCTCTTCTTGAGCCTTTGTTATTGGCGTGTCGACGTCCCTGTACAGCGACTATCGGTAAATTTCCGCCGTGAAAGTGCGGGCATTATCCAAGCGCGCCCAATTCGAGGCAAACGTTGGTTGAAATATCCTGATAAGAGGTACGCAAATCCGGAACCGAATCGACTATTGGTTGTCTCGGTCTGGCGCGGCTGGGCCAGGGAGGGTCGCTCAGTCCCCCACAGCCTGCTGCCTGAGCCAGGCCAGCAGCTGCGGCAACGGCATCGCGCCGCTCTGGCGCGCTACTTCCTTGCCTCCCTTGAACAGGATCAGACTGGGGATCGAACGAATGCCGAGCTGGCTCGACAGCTGCGGATTGGCCTCGCTGTCCAGTTTGGCCAATCGGCAGCGGCCCTGCAGTTGAGCGGCTGCCTGGGCGAAGGTCGGGGCGAAACTGCGGCACGGCCCGCACCAGCTCGCCCAGACGTCCAACAGCAAGGGCACGTCGCCCTTGATCTGGTTGGCGAAGCTGGCCTGGTTCACATCGAAGGGCTTATCGATCAGCACGCTGGATTTGCAGCGTCCGCAGCGCGCGCCCTCGGCCAGGCGGTCGGCTGGAATGCGGTTTAGCCCGGCGCAGTGCGCGCAAGGGACGATCAGGGATTCGGTCATGGCGAGGCTCCACGGCGGTATGCCGATAATGTGGAGCCTCGCCAGCGGATATCAAGCCTGGTCAGCCCTTGGACGCGTTCAGCGCCTGGGTCAGGTCGGCGAGGATGTCATCGATGTGCTCGATGCCGATGGACAGGCGGATCAGGTCCTTGGAGACCCCCGCTCGGGAGAGTTCTTCGGCATTCAGCTGACGATGCGTGGTGCTGGCGGGGTGGCAGGCCAGCGACTTGGCGTCGCCGATGTTGACCAGCCGCACGATCAGCTTGAGCGCATCGATGAAGCGCGCCCCGGCTTCCATGCCGCCCTCGATGCCAAAGCAGAGGATCGACGCTGGCGTGCCACCCATATAGCGACGCGCCAATTCATGCTCCGGATGATCGTCCAGGCCCGCGTATTTCACCCATGCCACCTGCGGGTGTGCCTGGAGGAATTCGGCAACCTTCATCGCATTTTCGCAATGGCGTTCCATGCGCAGCGCCAGCGTCTCCAGCCCCTGCAGGATCAGGAAGGAATTGAACGGCGAGATCGCCGCGCCCATGTTGCGCAGCGGTACCACCCGGCAGCGACCGATGAACGCGGCGGGGCCGAAGGCCTCGGTGTAGGTGACGCCGTGATAGGAGACGTCAGGTGTGTTCAGCAGCGCGAAGCGCTCCTTGTGCTGCGCCCAGGGGAACTTCCCTGAGTCGACCACGATGCCGCCAATGCTGGTGCCATGACCGCCCATGTATTTGGTCAGGGAATGCACGACGACGTCGGCGCCATGCTCGATTGGCCGGCAGAGCATCGGCGTGGCGACGGTGTTATCGACGATCAGGGGCACGCCGTGGCGGTGCGCGGCATCGGCCAGTGCCTGGATATCGATGATATTGCCCGCCGGGTTGCCGATGGACTCACAGAAGACCGCCTTGGTCTTGCTGTCGATCAGTGCCTCGAGCGCGGCGATGTCGTCATGGGCGGCGAAGCGCACCTCGATGCCCTGGCGCGGCAGCGTGTGAGCGAAAAGGTTGAAGGTGCCGCCGTAGAGCTTCGCCACCGAGACGATGTTGTCGCCCACTTCGGCAATGGTCTGGATGGCATAGGTGATCGCTGCCATGCCCGAGGCTACAGCCAATGCCGCCACGCCGCCTTCCAGTGCCGCGACGCGCTGCTCGAGCACGTCAGTGGTGGGGTTCATGATGCGCGTATAGATGTTGCCGGGCACCTTCAGGTCGAACAGGTCTGCGCCGTGCTGGGTGTCGTCGAAGGCATAGGAGGTGGTCTGGTAGATCGGCACGGCGACCGCGCGGGTGGTCGGGTCCGGGCTATAGCCGGCGTGAACGGCTAGGGTTTCCAATTTCATGAATCTGCTCCTGCGGTCTCGTTGCGGCAAAGAACGACAGCATGTGACGCAACGCGCAGGCGATCAATGATCTTGGGCAGGACGCGGCGATTCATGACGTCCAAGTGCAGGCGAATTGCGCCGCTACGTGCCTGCCCAGTTCCGCAGACGGCGAATGATGTCTAGTCCTGAAATAGGTTTACACCATTTCGGCTAGATTTGAGGTACTCAGAACGCCCGATGCACCGCATCGGGCGTTTTGTATTTCAGAGACAGATGCGGACGCTCCGAGTTGTAGATCTGGATCGCTTCGCGGACCATTGTCCTGGCCTGATCCAGATTGCTGGGGCTCTGCAGCAGCAACTCGTTCTTCAAGATGCCATTGACTCGCTCGGCGAGCGCGTTTTGGTAGCAGTCATAGCCATCCGTCATCGAGCACTGCACGCCGTCGCGTGCATGCAGTTCCTGATAC
>DDKB01000022.1 GCA_002339675.1 Stutzerimonas stutzeri | reverse complement strand
TGGCGCTGAGCTTCTCGGCATCGCGCGCCGAGGCGCCGGTGTCGAGTTTGGCGAGGATCTCTTCTTCACCCATGCGGCCCTGACCGAACAGTTCGCCGTTGAGGTAGATGCTCGGCACCGACATGACCTGGCGCACCGTGACCTCTTCCTGGAACAGCGCACCGTCGATGGCGACGTGGTGGATGTTCGGGTTGAGCACGGCCATCAGGTTCAGCGCCTGGACCACGTCCGGGCAGTTCTGGCAGGACAGCGAGAAGTAGGTTTCGAAGTGATAGTCGCCGTCGAGGGCCTTGATCTGCTCGATGATCTCCGGTGCGGTCTTCGACGGGTGCCCGCCAACCTGCAGCAGCGCCAGGACCAGGGAGGTGAATTCATGGCCCATCGGAATGCCGGCGAAGCGCAGGCTGATGTCACCACCGATGCGGTTGAGCGCGAACGAAGGCTTGCGCACGTCATCACCGTCGGTGCGCAGGGATATCTTGTCGCTCAGGCTGGTGATTTCTTCCAGCAGCTTGAGCATTTCCTGGGATTTTTCGCCGTCACCGAGGGACGCGACGATCTCGAACGGCTGGGTGACCTTTTCCAGGTAGGTTTTCAGTTGCGTTTTGAGTGCGCTGTCTAGCATTTTGTATTCCCCAAGCGAGTCGGATTTCTATTCGATGGGGAGATGCTACGGGAGCACGGCGTTTGCTCAAAATTGATTGAGCAAACGTGGGTGATGCAGTTTGGCTATCGATGATCGTAGAGCTGCAGCCTGTTCCACGTGGAACGCAGCCGGAAATAAAAACCCCGCCAGAAGGCGGGGTGAGTTAGCGGCTTTCACAGCGCAGGGTTACCGCGGCACGGCGGCACCGCAACAACGCACTAGAAGTCCAGGTTGGATACCGCGAGCGCGTTGGACTCGATAAAGTCCCGGCGCGGCTCGACCGCATCGCCCATGAGCGTATTGAAGATCTGATCAGCCGCGATGGCGTCCTCGATGGTCACCTTCAGCATGCGCCGAACCGTAGGATCCATGGTCGTCTCCCAGAGCTGGTCCGGGTTCATCTCGCCCAGCCCCTTGTAGCGCTGGACGCTGTGGCGGCGGGTGCCCTCGGTCATCAACCATTCGAGCGCTTGCTTGAAGGTGGCCACCGGCTTCTTGCGTTCACCACGCTGCACGTAGGCGCCTTCATCAAGCAGGCTGTTGAGCTTGTCGCCAAGCACGGTGACCGTTTTGTAGTCGTTACTGCCGAAGAAATCCCGGTTGAAGGTGATGTAGCTGGCCAGACCGTGGGAAACGATCTCGACTTCAGGAAGCCACAGGTTCCGTTCTTTGTCTTCGCGCAAGCTGGCCTTGTAGGCCAAGCCGGAGCGCTCGACGTTCTTGAGCATCGCCGCGTAGGGCTCCAGCCAAGCCTGCATGGCGGCATGGTCCGACAGTTGCTCGACGCTCACGCGCGGCAGATAGATCAGGTGCTCCGTCAGTTCCTGGGGATACAGGCGCGAAAGACGCTGAAGCGTTTTCATCACGGTACGATAGTCGTTGACCAGCCGCTCGAGCGCCTCGCCAGACAGGCCGGGCGCATGTTCGTTGACGTGCAGGCTGGCATCCTCCAGCGCGGATTGGGTCAGGTATTCATCCATCGCCTCGTCATCTTTGATGTACTGCTCCTGCTTGCCGCGTTTGACCTTGTACAACGGCGGCTGGGCGATATACACATAGCCACGCTCGATCAGCTCGGGCAGTTGACGGAAGAAGAACGTCAGCAACAGCGTGCGAATGTGCGATCCGTCGACGTCGGCATCGGTCATGATGATGATGTTGTGATAGCGCAGCTTGTCGATGTTGTACTCTTCGCGACCGATACCGCAGCCGAGCGCGGTGATCAGCGTGCCGACCTCTTGCGAGGAAATCATCTTGTCGAAGCGCGCCTTCTCGACGTTGAGGATCTTGCCCTTGAGCGGCAGGATTGCCTGGGTTCGCCGGTTACGACCCTGCTTGGCGGACCCGCCCGCCGAATCACCCTCCACGATGTAGAGTTCGGAGAGTGCCGGGTCCTTTTCCTGGCAGTCGGCCAGCTTGCCCGGCAGGCCGGCGATGTCCAGGGCTCCCTTTCGACGGGTCATTTCGCGCGCCTTGCGCGCGGCTTCCCGCGCCCGCGCCGCATCGATCATCTTGCCGACAACCGCCTTGGCCTCGTTGGGATGTTCCAGCAGGAAGTCGGCAAAGTGCTTGCCCATCTCCTGTTCCACCGCCGTCTTCACTTCGGATGAGACCAGCTTATCCTTGGTTTGCGAACTGAACTTGGGGTCCGGCACCTTCACCGAGATAATTGCAGTCAGGCCTTCACGCGCGTCGTCACCGGTAGTGGCGACCTTGTGCTTCTTGGCCAGACCTTCCTGTTCGATGTAGTTATTCAGGTTGCGAGTCAGCGCAGAACGGAAGCCTGCCAGGTGGGTGCCGCCGTCACGTTGGGGAATGTTGTTGGTGAAACAGAGCAGATTCTCGTTGAAGCTGTCGTTCCACTGAAGCGCAACCTCCACGCCCACTCCGTCGTCACGCTGCACGTTAAAGTGGAATACTTCGTTAACTGGGGTCTTGTTGGTGTTGAGGTAGGCGACGAATGCACTGAGCCCGCCCTCGTACTTGAACAATTCTTCTTTCGCGTTGCGTTCGTCGCGCAGCACGATGCCAACCCCCGAATTGAGAAACGACAATTCACGCAAGCGCTTGGCCAGGATATCCCAGCTGAAATGGATATTCTGGAAGGTCTCTGCCGACGGCTTGAAGTGGATCTCGGTGCCCGAGCCTTCCGTCTCGCCGACCGCAGCCAACGGCGCCTGAGGCACGCCATGCCGGTAGGTCTGCTCCCAGACTTTGCCCTCGCGGCGGATGGTCAGCACCAACTCTTCCGACAACGCGTTGACCACCGATACGCCGACCCCGTGCAGTCCACCCGAAACCTTGTACGAGTTGTCGTCGAATTTACCGCCCGCGTGCAGGACGGTCATGATGACCTCGGCTGCGGATACACCCTCTTCATGGATGTCGACAGGAATTCCGCGGCCGTTGTCACGCACGCTGATCGACTCGTCGACGTGAATGGTGATGCTGATTTCACTGCAATGCCCGGCCAGCGCCTCGTCGATGGAGTTGTCCACGACTTCGAAGACCATATGGTGCAGGCCGGTGCCGTCGTCCGTGTCGCCAATGTACATGCCGGGGCGCTTGCGTACGGCATCGAGGCCCTTGAGCACTTTGATGCTGGACGAATCGTACGTATGGTTTTCGCTCATGCCTTCACTCCCGAGGGGCCGTGGACCTGGGTGATCCCACCCTGTTCCACGTGAAACATTGAGACCGGCGTGTCGTCACGCCAGCCGTCTCGCAATAGGTTCGAATCAACGCAGGTGATGAAGACCTGGCAATTCAGCTGTTCCAGCAACCGGCACAGAGACCGCCGGTGCTGCTCGTCCAGTTCGGACGGGAGGTCATCGACCAAATAAATGCATTGGCCACGCTTGGCCTCGCTCACCAAGTGGCCCTGTGCGATCCGCAAGGCGCACACCACCAGCTTCTGCTGACCACGGGAAAGCGTATCCGCTGCGCTGTGCTGGGCAATGCGCAATCGGAGATCGGCACGCTGCGGGCCGGCCTGGGTATGCCCCATCGCCCGGTCACGCTCGATGGAAGCGGCAAGCACCTGATCCAGCGTCCTGTCCTTGTCCCAGCCACGGTAGTAACTCAGCTGAAAACCTTCGAGGTCCAGAAGCGAGGCCAGGACGCGTTCGAATACCGGCCTGAGTGCCTGGATATAGGCGCGCCGGTAGCCGTCAATCTCGTCACTCGCCAGGGTCAGTTCGCGGCCCCAGGCCGCCTGGGAAGCGGCGTCCAGTGTACCATGCCGAAGCCACGAGTTACGTTGCCGGAGGGCTTGCTGCAGGCGCTGCCAGGCTGGTAGAAAACGCCGTTCCACGTGGAACACGCCCCAGTCGAGGAATTGTCGCCGCAGCTTCGGCGCGCCTTCCAGCAGACGAAAGCTGTCGGGGTTGATCAACTGCAAGGGAAGCGCATCGGCGAGTTCCGCGGCGCTCTTTACTCCTTGGCCATTGATCCGGATACGCACCTCACCGCTGCGATCACGGGCGATTCCCAGGGCAGCGGACTGTCCATCGGCGACTTCCACCTGACCGAATACCGTGCAGGCGGTCTGCGCGTGACTGATGACCGGGATCAGCCGCGTGCTACGGAACGAACGCGCCATACCAAGCAGGTGAATGGCTTCAAGCAGACTGGTCTTGCCGCTGCCGTTGTCGCCGTAGAGGATATTGATCCGGGGGGAGGGAAACAGCGTCACCGGCTGCAGGTTGCGAACGCCGGTGACGGAAAGGCGGCTAAGTGACATTCAAGCGGGTGGTCTACAGGCGCATCGGCATGACGACGTAGGCGGAGTCATCGTTGTCGTATTCCTGCAGAAGCGCGCTGCTGTTGGCGTCCGAAAGGATCAGTCGAACCTGATCGGTGGTCATCACGCCAAGCACGTCGAGCAGGTAGCTGACGTTGAAACCGATCTCGAGCGAGCCGCCATTATAATCGACCGCCACCTCTTCCTCGGCCTCTTCCTGCTCGGGATTGTTGGCCTGGATCTTCAGCAGCCCGCTCTCCAGCTGCAGCCGGATTCCGCGGTACTTTTCATTGGAGAGGATTGCCGTGCGGCTGAACGCCTCGCGCAGCAACTGGCGCTCACCGACGACCAGCTTGTCACCACCGCGTGGTAGCACGCGCTCGTAGTCGGGAAACTTGCCGTCAACCAGCTTGGACGTAAAGGTGAACTCTCCGGTAGTGGCACGGATATGGTGCTGACCGAGGACGATGCTGACGTCACCGTCCTGATCGGTAAGCAGGCGAGCAAGCTCCAGGATGCCTTTGCGCGGCACGATGACCTGATGCCGGTCAGGTTGCTCGATTCCGGCCTGCATCGAACACATCGCCAGCCGGTGGCCATCGGTTGCCACAGCACGCAACATGCCGTTCGACACCTCGATCAGCATGCCGTTGAGGTAGTAGCGCACGTCCTGCTGGGCCATGGCGAAGCTGCTGCGCTCGATCAACCGGCGTAATTTTCCCTGATTGACGCTGAAACTCAGCGATCCGGGACCTTCTTCTACCGAGGGAAAATCATTGGCAGGCAGCGTGGACAGGGTAAACCGGCTGCGTCCGGATTTGATGACGACTTTCTGCTCGTCCAACCGCACATCGATCAGCGCATCGGCCTGCAGGCTCTTGCAGATGTCCATCAGCTTGCGCGCGGGGACGGTGATTTCGCCCGGCTCCGACGCATCTTCCAGCGCAACCCGGCCGACCAGTTCAACCTCGAGATCAGTACCGGTCAGCGACAGCTGATTGTCCTGAACCACCAGGAGAACGTTGGACAACACCGGCAGGGTCTGCCGACGCTCGACGACGCCGGCCACCAGCTGCAGGGGTTTCAACAGGGCTTCGCGCTGAATAGTGAATTGCATGGTCTGGTCCCTTGCCTATTAATTGGCCGCTATCGATTCAGGTTGTCAACGTGCGCAGCAGGTTCTTGTAGTCTTCGCGAATGTCAGCATCCAGTTCGCGGAGCTCGGCTATCTTACGACAAGCATGCAACACCGTCGTGTGGTCCCGCCCACCAAAGGCATCGCCGATTTCCGGAAGGCTGTGGTTGGTCAGCTCCTTGGAAAGCGCCATGGCGACCTGACGCGGCCGGGCAACAGAGCGCGATCGCCGTTTGGACAGCAGATCCGACACCTTGATCTTGTAGTACTCGGCAACGGTGCGCTGAATGTTATCCACACTCACCAGCTTGTCCTGAAGGGCGAGCAGATCCTTCAGCGATTCGCGGATGAGTTCGATCGTTATATCGCGGCCCATGAAATGAGCGTGGGCAATGACACGCTTCAAGGCGCCCTCCAGCTCGCGCACGTTGGAACGGATACGCTGGGCAATGAAGAAGGCCGCATCGTGAGGGAGATCGACATTGGCCTGGTCGGCCTTTTTCATCAGGATCGCAACGCGCGTCTCGAGTTCCGGCGGCTCGACCGCCACGGTCAGCCCCCAACCGAAACGGGATTTGAGGCGCTCCTCGAGGCCATCAATTTCCTTAGGGTAGCGGTCGCTGGTGAGAATGACCTGTTGGCCGCCTTCGAGCAGCGCATTGAAGGTATGGAAGAACTCTTCCTGCGATCGCTCCTTCTTGGCGAAGAACTGGATATCGTCGATCAGCAAGGCGTCGACGGAGCGGTAGAACCGCTTGAACTCGTTGATCGCATTCAGCTGCAGTGCCTTGACCATATCAGCGACGAACCGCTCAGAATGAAGATAGACCACCTTGGCATTGGGGTTTTTCTTCAACAGATGGTTACCCACTGCGTGCATGAGGTGGGTCTTGCCGAGGCCAACGCCACCATACAGAAAGAGCGGGTTGTAGCCATGCTTCGGGTTGTCGGCAACCTGCCAGGCCGCCGCACGAGCCAGCTGGTTCGACTTACCTTCGACGAAATTCTCGAAGGTAAAGGTCCGGTTGAGGTAACTGGTGTGCTTGAGCCCGCCCTCGACCTGAACGGTGCGCTCACTGGGCCGGGCAGCAGGCGACGCCGACGGCGTGCTCTCGGCGCCCGGCACAGACGGGGCGTCAGCGACAGTGGCGGCGGGTGGAGCGGCCGCTGCCGGAACCCCGGATGGGCTACGCGGGGCTACGGGCGCTGATCGCCTGCTGCCGATCAGCAGCGAAAGCACAGGCGTGACCCCCGTGGCGCGCTCGGCCAGCAGTTCCATCAGACGCGAAAGGTACTTTTCATTGACCCAGTCGAGCACGAAACGATTAGGCGCGTAGACCCGCAGTTCATCCGCGTCCGCTTCGACCTGAAGCGGGCGGATCCATGTGTTGAATTGCTGGGCCGGCAGTTCGTCCCTCAGGAGGTCAACGCACTGCTGCCAAAGTTCCACCGACACAGAGTCTCCTAAAACGCTTCATAGCCAGAACGGCGCTCATTGTAGTCCTTTCACAGGGCAGTTATCCACAGTGGTGCTCGACGGAAGCACCGCAACGAGCTGGCAACTCAGCAAGTTGGCTGGACCGGATTACGGTTTCCAAATCTGTGGATAACTCCCCTCGAGCTCATCGGATAAACGGGGGGATAACCTATGCGTCAAACGCATTGTGGATAAGATCGATATCTATACACAGCCCGTCCAGAGCTAACACACCTTGGGCGCACCGGAACTGCACCGGGTCTACAACCTCTGAACAACGCTAATGTAGAGGCTTGCAGCCGGTTATCCACAGAAACGCCTGACACCATTTATAAACACAGCTTCTAGAAAGCTTTAAATCTTTCTTTCCTTATCTAAATTTAGATGCGGCAGGTCTTGGTTGGAAATTGACCTCGCCGCAAGGCTTCTCTACAATCGCCGGTCTCTTAAAAGGGGGCCATTCCGGCCCGCAACGAATCACCAGGTAACGCATCATGAAACGCACTTTCCAGCCCAGCACCCTCAAGCGCGCCCGCACCCACGGTTTCCGTGCCCGCATGGCCACCAAGAACGGCCGTGCCGTCCTGTCGCGTCGCCGCGCCAAGGGTCGTAAGCGCCTGGCAGTCTGAACACGTCGGAACAGGTAGTGAGTCGAGACTTCGGTCGGGAAAAGCGACTGCTGACCCCGAGCCAGTTCAAGGCTGTCTTCGACTCCCCTTCCGGCAAGCTACCGGGCAGGAACATCCTGCTCCTGGTGCGTGAAAACGAGCTGCCGTACCCCCGAATCGGACTGGTCATCGGCAAGAAGAGCGTCAAGCTCTCCGTGGAGCGCAACCGCATCAAGCGGCAACTGCGCGAAACCTTTCGTCTCCACCAGCTGGACCTCACGGGGTGGGACATCGTGGTCATTGCACGCAAGGGTCTGGCCGATCAGGACAACACCGAATTGGCCAAGCAATTTGCCAAACTCTGGAAACGCCTGTCCCGCACGCCTGCCCGTGCGCCGGCGAACAGCGACCAGGGCAAGCCTGCCCATGCGTAATCTGGCGCTGATACCGATTCGGCTTTACCGCTACGCCATCAGCCCCATGATGGCCAGTCATTGTCGTTTCTACCCCACTTGCTCCTGCTACGCACTCGAAGCCATCGAAAGCCATGGCCTGATGCGTGGTGGCTGGCTGAGCCTGTGCCGGCTTGGCCGTTGCCATCCATGGAATCCGGGCGGCTATGACCCCGTGCCTTCCAATTCCCCCTCCAATTCATCTTCGATGACCGAGTAACCATGGATATCAAACGCTCGATCCTGCTTGTCGCCCTGGCAGTCGTTGCCTACCTGATGGTCCTGCAGTGGAACCAGGACTACGGACAAACCGCGATTCCGGACGAGGCTCGCCAAGAGCAGCCCGCAACTTCGTCCCTGCCCGACACTCCCACCACTGCGGCCAACAACGGAAGTGGAGCACAGGCCGATATCCCCGCCATCGGCGATGGCCAGGCGGCGAGCGCGCTGCCCGATGCGCAAGCGAGCGCCCAGCTGATCCGTGTACGCACCGATGTGCTGGACATCGCCATCGATCCGCGCGGCGGCGACATTGTCGACCTTCGCCTACCGCAGTATCCGCGTAGCCAGGATCGGCCTGACGTGCCCTTCCAGCTGTTCGAGCGCAGTGGCGAACGCACCTATGAAGCCCAGAGCGGGCTGATCGGCGATGGCCCGGACAAGGCCAGCGGCCGCCCGCTGTACCAGAGTGCGCAGCAGCGCTACGTACTCGAAGAAGGTCAGAAACAACTGGTTGTCGACCTGACCTACAGCGAAGACGGTGTCAGCTATATCAAGCGCTTCAGCTTCGACCGCGGCGACTACGATTTCAAGGTCAGCTACCTGATCGACAACCAGAGCGACAAGCCCTGGACGGGCCACATGTTCGGCCAGCTCAAGCGCGACAGCAGCAAGGACCCGTCGTCGAGCAAGGCCACCGGCACCGCGACCTACCTGGGCGCAGCGCTCTGGACCAAGGACGAGCCGTACACCAAGGTCTCCATGGGCGACATGGACGACAAGAGCCTGAAGAAGACCGTCGAAGGTGGTTGGATCGCCTGGCTGCAGCACTATTTCGTTACCGCCTGGATTCCACCTGAAGGCCAGACCAACCAGGTACAGACCCGCAAGGACAGTCAGGGCAACTACATCATCGGCTTCACCGGCCCGGCCGTTTCGGTGGCGCCCGGCAGCCAGGGCCAGACCTCGGCAACGCTCTATGCCGGCCCGAAGAGCCAGGACCAGCTGGAAGAGCTCTCGCCCGGCCTGCGCCTGACCGTCGACTACGGCATCCTCTGGTTCATCGCCCAGCCGATCTTCTGGCTGCTGCAGCACATCCACGCGCTGTTGGGCAACTGGGGCTGGTCGATCATCGCACTGACCGTGATCATCAAGCTGGCGTTCTTCCCGCTGTCGGCCGCCAGCTACAAGTCGATGGCCCGGATGCGTGCGGTCTCGCCCAAGATGCAGGCGCTGAAGGAGCAGTTCGGCGACGATCGTCAGAAGATGTCCCAGGCGATGATGGAGCTGTACAAAAAGGAAAAGATCAATCCGCTCGGCGGCTGCCTGCCAATCGTGGTGCAGATGCCGGTGTTCCTCTCGCTCTATTGGGTGTTGCTGGAAAGCGTCGAGATGCGCCAAGCGCCGTGGATGTTCTGGATTACCGACCTGTCGATCAAGGATCCGTTCTTTATCCTGCCGATCATCATGGGCCTGACCATGTTCATTCAGCAGCAGCTGAACCCGACACCGCCGGACCCGATGCAGGCAAAGGTCATGAAGCTGCTGCCGATCATCTTTACCTTCTTCTTCCTCTGGTTCCCGGCGGGTCTGGTCCTGTATTGGGTGGTCAACAACTGCTTGTCGATTGCACAGCAGTGGTACATTACCCGCAAGATTGCCGGCGCCACCGCCACCGCTAGCTAATAGCGACGCGCAACACAGAACGCCCCTTGACTGGGGCGTTTTGCTTTTCTCGGATCCGCCTGGGAGCTTCTTATGAGCCAAGATCGCGACACCATCGCAGCGGTGGCCACCGCGCCAGGACGAGGCGGCATCGGCGTCGTGCGAGTCTCGGGCCCGCGGGCGAAAGCCATTGCGATCACGCTGAGCGGGCGCGAGCCGGTGCCGCGGCATGCGCATTACGGCCCTTTCCACGCCGACGACGGCGAGGTCATCGACGAAGGGCTGCTCCTCTATTTCCCCGGGCCGAATTCCTTTACCGGCGAAGACGTGCTCGAGCTGCAGGGGCACGGCGGACCCGTGGTACTGGACATGCTGCTGCAGCGATGCGTGGAGCTCGGTGCGCGGCTGGCGCGCCCGGGCGAATTCAGTGAGCGGGCATTTCTCAATGACAAGCTGGACCTGGCCCAGGCCGAAGCCATTGCCGATCTCATCGATGCCAGCTCGACCCAGGCCGCCCGCAATGCGGTGCGTTCGCTGCAGGGTGACTTCTCACGGCGGGTCCAGGCCCTGACCGAACAGCTGATCCAGCTGCGCATCTTCGTCGAGGCAGCCATCGATTTTCCCGAAGAGGAGATCGATTTCCTTGGTGATGGCCGCGTCCTCGCGCTGCTCGACGGCGTGCGCCAGGAACTGGCTGAGGTCCGTCGCCAGGCCGGTCAGGGTGCGCTGCTGCGCGATGGGATGAACGTCGTGATCGCTGGACGACCGAACGCCGGGAAGTCCAGCCTGCTCAATGCGCTGGCCGGACGTGAAGCGGCCATCGTGACCGATGTAGCCGGCACCACGCGCGACGTGCTGCGCGAACATATCCAGATCGACGGCATGCCCCTGCATGTGGTCGACACAGCCGGCCTGCGCGACACCGATGACCAGGTCGAGCGCATTGGCGTGGCGCGTGCCGTCGAAGCGATCGAACAGGCCGATCGCGTGTTGCTGGTGGTAGACGCCAGCGCCCGGGAAGAGACCGACGACCATGCCTGGCCGGACGTCCTCGTCAGCACACCCGACCGGGCCCGTACGACCCTCATCCGCAACAAGGGCGACCTGACGGGAGAAACCGCAGCGATTCATGTCGCGGCCGACGGCTTCACCACCCTTAGCCTCTCGGCGCGCTCAGGCGAGGGACTGGATTTGTTGCGCGAGCACCTCAAACACTGCATCGGCTACGAGCAGACCGCCGAGAGCGGCTTCAGCGCACGGCGTCGACACCTGGACGCCCTGCGCCAGGCTGACCATTGCCTCGAGCACGGCCATGCCCAGCTTACGCTTGCCGGGGCGGGCGAGCTGCTGGCTGAAGACCTGCGTCAGGCGCAACAGGCACTTGGTGAAATCACCGGTGCCTTCAGTTCCGATGACCTGCTGGGCCGTATCTTCTCCAGTTTTTGCATCGGTAAGTAACGCCTTCTGCCTGCGAGAATCGGTGGACGTCCAACGTTCCGCCGGCGTCGCCGTGCGCAAGCAATAACCCACACCATTTCCTCCGGTCTGATGCCCTCAACAGACACCCATTGAGCACACCGGAGCCCTGTGGAAAACCATCCATGTACCCGGTCGATAAGGTGTTACCAAAGAAGGGTCCGAATGGGGCTGTTGATAAGTGGCCTTCTTGTGCACAGGCTGTAAACGGGAATCGCACCTGCGCAACCCAGGAACGGCACAGCCTTTTGCTTCGCTCAAGCTCTTTGCTGGCAACGGCTACAGCGATCTATCCACAGAAAGCGCTCTACCATTTATAAACATAAAAACAAGCTTTAAAGAATTCTCTACTTATTTGTTTATTCACAGCAGATCCGGAACGCCTGATCAAAAATCATCCAGAGGCCTTCTTTCAAGTGGGCTCTGGCCCTATACTTGCGCGTTCCCTAGAACTCTTCTCTACAGGCACGAGGTGCGTGGTGGATTTCCCTTCCCGTTTTGACGTCATCGTGATCGGTGGTGGCCATGCCGGTACCGAGGCGGCACTTGCCGCCGCGCGTATGGGGTCGAGGACCCTGTTGCTGACCCACAACGTCGAAACGCTCGGGCAGATGAGCTGCAACCCGGCGATTGGCGGGATTGGCAAGAGCCACCTGGTCAAGGAGATCGATGCGTTAGGCGGTGCCATGGCCACTGCCACGGACCGCAGCGGTATTCAGTTCCGCGTGCTCAACGGCCGCAAGGGCCCGGCGGTCCGTGCGACCCGCGCCCAGGCCGATCGAGTGCTGTACAAGGCGGCAGTCCGGGAGACGCTGGAAAACCAGGCGAACCTGTGGATATTTCAGCAGGCCGCAGACGACCTGATCGTCGAGACCGATCAGGTCAGGGGCGTGGTAACGCAGATGGGACTGCGCTTTCTGGCCGATGCCGTCGTCCTGACCACCGGGACCTTTCTCGGCGGACTTATCCACATCGGCTTGCAGAACTATTCGGGCGGGCGTGCCGGCGACCCGCCGTCGATCGCGCTGGCCCGGCGCCTGCGCGAGCTGCCGTTGCGGGTCGGTCGCCTGAAAACCGGCACGCCCCCGCGCATTGACGGGCGCAGCGTGGACTTCTCGGTGATGACCGAGCAGCCGGGCGACACACCGATCCCGCCGATGTCGTTTCTCGGCGAGGCCGCGCAGCACCCACGCCAAGTCAGTTGCTGGATCACCCATACCAACGCGCGAACGCACGAGATCATTGCCGCCAACCTCGACCGCTCGCCGATGTATTCCGGCGTGATCGAAGGTGTCGGCCCGCGCTACTGCCCGTCGATCGAGGACAAGATCCACCGGTTCGCCGACAAGGACAGCCACCAGGTCTTCATCGAACCCGAGGGGCTGACCACCCACGAGCTGTATCCCAACGGCATCTCCACCTCGCTGCCGTTCGATGTCCAGCTGCAGATCGTGCAGAGCATTCGCGGTATGGAACAGGCGCACATCGTGCGCCCGGGCTACGCCATCGAATACGACTATTTCGATCCGCGCGACCTCAAGTACAGCCTGGAAACCAAGGTCATCGGCGGGCTGTTTTTCGCAGGGCAGATCAACGGCACTACCGGTTACGAAGAAGCGGGTGCCCAGGGCCTGCTCGCCGGAACCAACGCGGCGCTGCGCGCCCAGGGCCGGGACAGCTGGTGCCCGCGTCGCGACGAAGCCTATCTCGGCGTGCTGGTGGACGACTTGATCACTCTGGGCACCCAGGAGCCCTACCGCATGTTCACCTCGCGCGCGGAGTACCGCCTGATCCTGCGTGAGGACAACGCCGACCTGCGGCTCACCGAGAAGGGCCGCGAGCTCGGCCTGGTGGATGACCGGCGCTGGGCGGCGTTCGAGCGCAAACGCGAGCGCATCCTGCTCGAGGAGCAGCGCCTGAAGAGCACCTGGGTCCGGCCCGGCACACCGCAGGGCGACGCGATCGCAGAGCGGTTCGGCACGCCCCTGACCCACGAGTACAACCTGCTCAACCTGCTTGCGCGCCCGGAAATCGACTATCGCAGCCTCGTCGAGCTGACGGGCGCCGGCGTCGAGGATCCGCAGGTTGCCGAGCAGGTCGAGATCAAGACCAAGTACGCCGGTTACATCGACCGGCAGCAGGACGAGATCGCCCGCCTGCGGGCGAGCGAAACCATCGCGCTCCCGACCGAACTGGACTACGCGGGCATACCGGGGCTGTCCAAGGAGATCCAGCACAAGCTTGCCCAAGCGCGCCCCGAGACCCTGGGTCAGGCCTCGCGCATACCTGGCGTCACCCCGGCAGCGGTGTCGCTGCTGATGATTCATCTTAAAAAGCGCAGTGCCGGGCGCTCCCTGGAGCAGAGCGCTTGATGCAGGTCGAACAAGCACAGGCAGACGAACTTCGCCTTGGCGCAGCGCAGCTGGACATCACCCTGGACGACCGCCAGCAGGCGCTGTTGATGGGCTACCTGTCGCTGCTGAACAAATGGAACAGGGCCTATAACCTGACGGCGGTGCGCGATCCGGCCGAAATGGTTTCGCGGCACCTGCTCGACAGCCTCAGTGTCGTGCCTTACGTGCAGCAGGGCGGCGCGAATTGGCTCGATGTGGGCAGCGGAGGCGGCATGCCGGGCATCCCGCTGGCGATCCTGTTTCCCGAGCGACGCTTTACCCTGCTGGACTCCAATGGCAAGAAGACGCGGTTCCTGACCCAGGTGAAACTCGAGTTGCAACTGGCCAACGTCGAGGTAGTCCACAGCCGGGTCGAAGCGTTTCAGCCAACGCAACCCTTTGCCGGTATTACGTCGCGGGCATTCAGTGCGCTGGCCGACTTCACCGCCTGGACCCGACACCTAGGCGATGGGGATACCCGCTGGCTGGCCATGAAGGGCGTACAACCCGACGACGAGCTACAGGCCCTGCCGGATGACTTCCGTCTGGAGCAATGCCTGGTGCTCAAGGTTCCCGGTTGCCAAGGGCAGCGCCACCTGTTGATACTGCGCCGCACTTCATGACTCCGGACAGACGCTGACCATGGCTAAAGTATTTGCCATCGCCAACCAGAAGGGCGGTGTCGCCAAGACCACCACCTGCATCAACCTGGCCGCCTCGCTGGTGGCAACGCGCCGGCGGGTGCTGCTCATCGACCTCGATCCTCAAGGCAATGCCACCACCGGTTCGGGTGTGGATAAGTTGAGCCTGGAGTATTCGATCTACGACGTGCTGATCGGCGAATGCAGTCTCGTCGACGCGATGCAGTTTTCCGAACACGGCGGCTATCAGCTACTGCCGGCCAACCGTGACCTGACAGCTGCCGAAGTCGCCCTGCTCAAGCTGCCGGCCAAGGAGCATCGCTTGCGCGAGGCACTGGCACCGGTCCGCGAGAACTACGACTACATCCTCATCGACTGCCCGCCGTCGTTGTCGATGCTGACCATCAATGCCCTGACCGCGGCCGACGGCGTGATCATCCCCATGCAGTGCGAGTACTACGCGCTCGAAGGGCTGACGGATCTGGTCAACTCGATCCAGCGCATCGGCCAGGCACTGAACCCGTCGCTGAAGATCGAGGGCTTGCTGCGCACCATGTACGACCCGCGCAGCAGCCTCACCAATGACGTCACTGAACAGCTCAAGACGCATTTCGGTGAAAAACTCTACGACACCGTTATCCCGCGCAATGTCCGACTGGCCGAAGCACCGAGCCACGGCATGCCGGCTCTCGTTTACGACAAGCAATCCAAGGGTGCATTGGCCTACCTGGCCCTGGCCGGCGAGCTGTCGCGTCGCCAACGCCGGGCCGCCCGCAGCGCAACCGCATAAGGAAAACTCATGGCGACGAAAAAACGAGGCCTAGGACGCGGACTGGATGCCCTGCTCGGCGGCGCCGGCGTGGCAGCGCCGCAGGATTCTGCGGCAGCGGTAGATGAGCGGGAACTCCAGCAGTTGCCCCTCGACGTGATCCAGCGTGGCAAGTACCAGCCACGGCGCGACATCGACCCGGTGACGCTCGAGGAACTGGCGCATTCGATCCGTAGCCAGGGCGTCATGCAACCAATCGTCGTGCGCGCCATCGGCGCGGGTCGCTACGAGATCATCGCCGGCGAACGCCGCTGGCGGGCCAGTCAGCAGGCAGGCTTGGAAACCATTCCGGCGCTGGTGCGCGACGTCACCGACGAGGCGGCGATCGCCATGGCGCTGATCGAGAACATCCAGCGCGAGGACCTCAACCCGATCGAGGAAGCCGTCGCCCTGCAGCGGCTGCAGCAGGAATTCCAGCTTACCCAGCAACAGGTGGCCGACGCGGTCGGCAAGTCACGTGTCACGATCAGCAACCTGCTGCGCCTGATCGCGCTGCCCGAAGAGATCAAGACCCTGCTGTCGCACGGCGACCTGGAGATGGGCCACGCGCGCGCGCTGCTCGGTCTGCCTGCCGAACAGCAGGTCGAAGCCGCGCGGCATGTTGTCGCACGAGGGCTCACGGTGCGACAGACCGAAGCCTTGGTGCGCGTCTGGCTGAACGACAGCGGAACGCGAAAAACGGCGGTCAAGTCCGACCCCGATATCGTCCGGCTCGAGCAGCGTCTGGCCGAGCGGCTGGGCTCTCCGGTGCAGATCAAGCACGGCGAGAAGGGCAAGGGCCAACTGGTGATTCGCTACAACTCGCTCGATGAATTGCAGGGTGTGCTCGCCCATATACGGTGAAACAATTTTACACGTATGGGGTTGTAGTCAGGTCTGGAATTCACTACCAAACGGTTGTACCTGAATCGGTCGCCCCATATAATCTGCGCGCATTTTTGAAGTCCACGGGCATGGCGTCTGCGTGGCATGCCGGCGAGAGCCAAGGGAAAATTGTGGTCGGCCCCGTGCACAAGCGCCTAGCCATCCATCGGATCGCGGTGTTTCCAGTTCTGTTGGCCCAGCTGGTGGTGTTGCTGGTAGCCGCATTGCTGCTTTGGCAGTGCGCGGATCGGATTGCCGGCTATTCTGGTTTGCTTGGCGGACTGATCGCCTTGCTGCCGAACATTTATTTTGCCCACAAGGCCTTTCGCTTTAGTGGGGCCCGGGCTGCCCAGGCAATCGTCCGGTCCTTTTATGCTGGCGAAGCAGGGAAACTGATCTTTACATCGGCGCTTTTTGCGCTGGTATTCACAGGGGTGAAACCGCTGAACCCACTTTCCTTGTTTGGTGTGTTCATGCTGACTCAGGGAGTCGGCTGGTTCGCTCCTCTGCTGATTAAGAAAAGAATTTCAAATTGATCCATTGAGGCAATCATGGCAGCAGAGAACGCTTCAGGTTACATCCAGCACCACCTATCGAACCTGACCTATGGCCGCCTTCCGACCGGCGAATGGGGTTTTGCCCATTCGGCCGAGCAGGCCAAGGAAATGGGGTTCTGGGCGTTCCACCTGGATACGCTCGGCGTATCGGTGGTGCTCGGTCTGGTATTCATCCTTTTGTTCTGGCTGGTGGCCCGCAAGGCGACTTCCGGCCAGCCGGGAGGGGCGCAGAACTTCGTCGAACTGATGGTCGAGTTTGTCGACAACAGCGTTAAAGATACCTTCCATGGCCGCAATGCCCTGATCGCTCCGCTGGCCCTGACGATTTTCGTCTGGGTCTTCCTGATGAACTTCATGGATCTGTTCCCAGTGGACTGGCTGCCCATGCTGGCGGCAACCGTGACCGGCAACGAGCACCTGTTCTTCCGCGTGGTCCCCACCACCGATCCGAACGCGACGCTGGGTCTGGCCCTTTCGGTCTTTGCGCTGCTGCTGTTCTATAGCGTCAAGGTCAAAGGTATCGGCGGCTTCATTGGCGAACTGACCCTGCACCCGTTCAGCAGCAAGAACATGGCCGTGCAGATCCTGCTGGTGCCAATCAACTTCCTTCTCGAATTCGTTACCCTGATCGCCAAGCCGGTTTCGCTGGCGCTGCGTCTGTTCGGCAACCTGTATGCCGGCGAACTGATCTTCATCCTGATTGCGATCATGTTCGCCAACGGTGTGGTGCTGGGCGGGCTGGGTATTGTTCTGCAGTGGGCATGGGCGGTGTTCCATATCCTGATCATCGTACTGCAGGCCTTCATCTTCATGATGCTCACGATCGTGTACCTGTCGATGGCTCATGAAGACAACGACCACTGATTCGATTCGCTTTACCTAAACCCTTAACCAATACGACATAAAGTCGGAGGAAAGATGGAAACTGTAGTTGGACTGACTGCTATCGCTGTAGCTCTGCTGATCGGCCTGGGTGCCCTGGGTACAGCTATCGGCTTCGGCCTGCTGGGCGGCAAATTCCTGGAAGGCGCAGCGCGTCAGCCGGAAATGGTTCCGATGCTGCAAGTGAAAATGTTCATCGTCGCCGGTCTGCTCGACGCCGTGACCATGATCGGTGTCGGTATCGCACTGTTCTTCACCTTCGCGAACCCCTTCGTTGGTCAAATCGCAGGCTGATTCGCTTCCCAGTGAATTGGTTTGACGGACAACGAACGAGCGAGGTGTTGGCGTGAACATTAATGCAACCCTGATTGGCCAGTCCGTTGCCTTCTTCATCTTCGTGCTGTTCTGCATGAAGTTCGTATGGCCTCCGGTCATTACGGCTTTGCAGGAAAGACAGAAGAAGATCGCAGACGGCCTGGACGCCGCCAACCGCGCGGCTCGTGACCTGGAGCTCGCCCACGAGAAAGTGGCCGAGCAACTGCGCGATGCCAAGGGGCAGGCTGCGGAAATCATCGAGCAGGCCAAAAAGCGCGCGACCCAGATCGTCGACGAAGCCCGTGACCAGGCCCGTAGCGAAGCTGATCGTGTGAAGGCTCAGGCTCAGGCCGAGATCGAACAGGAAATCAACGGCATCAAGGACGCGCTGCGTACCCAAGTGGGTAGCTTGGCCGTCAGCGGTGCTGAGAAGATCCTGGGCGCATCCATCGACCAAAGCGCGCATGCGGAGCTGGTTAACAAACTGGCAGCCGAAATTTAAGCGAGGGCGCGATCATGGCAGAACTGACCACGCTGGCCCGACCTTACGCCAAGGCTGCCTTCGAGCACGCACAGGCCCACCAGCAACTGGCCCAATGGTCAGCCATGCTCGGTCTGGCTGCAGCGGTGTCGCTAGACGGCACCATGCAGCGCGTGCTCAAGGCCCCGCGTCTGACGAGTACAGATAAGGCCACCACCTTCATTGAGGTGTGTGGCGACAAGTTCGACGCCCAGGCACAGAATTTCATTCACGTCGTTGCTGAAAACGATCGTCTGGCGCTTTTGCCTGACATCTTCGCCCAGTTTGAGCTGTACAAGGCCGAACAGGAAAAGACGATCGATGTGGATGTCACCAGTGCCTTCGCATTGAGCGATGAACAGCAAGACAAACTCGCCAAGGTTCTCAGTGCACGGCTCGGCCGAGAAGTGCGTCTGCACGCCGCGGAAGATGCCACCTTGATTGGTGGTGTACTGATTCGCGCCGGCGACCTGGTTATCGATGGCTCTGTTCGCGGCAAGCTCGCGAAACTGGCCGAAGCATTGAAATCTTGAGTTTGAAGGGGCAGCAGAGCTATGCAGCAACTCAATCCATCCGAAATAAGTGAAATCATCAAGGGGCGCATCGAGAAACTCGATGTCGCCTCCCAAGCCCGCAACGAAGGCACCGTCGTCAGCGTTTCCGACGGTATCGTTCGTATCCACGGTCTGGCCGATGTCATGTACGGCGAGATGATCGAATTCCCCGGTGGCGTCTTTGGTATGGCGCTCAACCTGGAGCAGGATTCGGTCGGCGCGGTTGTGCTCGGTGCTTACACCAGCCTGGCCGAGGGCATGAGTGCCAAGTGCACGGGCCGTATCCTGGAAGTACCGGTTGGTCCGGAACTGCTGGGTCGTGTCGTCGATGCCTTGGGCAACCCGATCGATGGCAAAGGTCCGATCAACGCGACCGCGACCGATGCGGTCGAAAAGGTTGCGCCAGGCGTGATCTGGCGTAAGTCGGTCGACCAGCCAGTGCAGACCGGCTACAAGTCGGTCGATGCCATGATCCCGGTTGGTCGTGGCCAGCGCGAGCTGATCATCGGTGACCGTCAGATCGGCAAGACTGCTCTGGCCGTTGACGCCATCATCAACCAGAAGAACAGCGGCATCCGCTGCGTCTACGTCGCCATTGGCCAGAAGCAGTCGACCATTGCCAACGTGGTGCGCAAGCTGGAGCAGCACGGCGCTATGGCTAACACCATCGTCGTAGCAGCGTCGGCTTCCGAGTCCGCTGCACTGCAGTTCCTGGCTCCCTACGCCGGCTGCACCATGGGCGAATACTTCCGCGACCGCGGTGAAGACGCGCTCATCGTGTATGACGATCTGTCCAAGCAGGCCGTGGCCTACCGCCAGATTTCCCTGCTGCTGCGTCGTCCGCCGGGACGTGAAGCCTATCCGGGCGACGTGTTCTATCTCCACAGCCGTCTGCTGGAACGCGCCTCGCGCGTTTCCGAGGAATACGTCGAGAAGTTCACCAACGGTGCTGTCACTGGCAAGACCGGCTCGCTCACTGCGCTGCCGATCATCGAAACCCAGGCGGGTGACGTGTCCGCGTTCGTTCCGACCAACGTGATCTCGATTACCGATGGCCAGATCTTCCTGGAGTCGGCCATGTTCAACGCGGGTATCCGTCCGGCCGTCAACGCCGGTATTTCGGTATCCCGTGTCGGTGGCGCGGCGCAGACCAAGATCGTCAAGAAACTCTCCGGTGGCATCCGTACCGCTCTGGCGCAGTACCGCGAACTGGCTGCATTCGCGCAGTTTGCCTCTGACCTGGACGAAGCGACCCGCAAGCAGCTTGAGCACGGTCAGCGTGTGACCGAGCTGATGAAGCAAAAGCAGTACGCGCCGATGTCCATCGCAGACATGTCCGTATCGCTTTATGCAGCTGAGCGCGGTTTCCTGACCGATGTGGCAGTGGAAAAAGTTGGCGCCTTCGAAGCATCCCTGCTGGGCTACTTCAATCGTGAGCTGGCCGATCTGATGGCCAAGATCAACGTGAAAGGTGACTTCAACGACGAAATCGACGCCGCCATCAAGGCCGGTATCGAGAAGTTCAAGGCCACCCAAACCTGGTAAGCCGCAGCGGGCATCGTAAGGTGCCCGCCTGCTAACCCGATAGGTGTCAAATGGCAGGCGCAAAAGAGATTCGCAGCAAGATTGCGAGCATCAAGAGCACGCAAAAGATCACCAGCGCCATGGAAAAGGTGGCGGTCAGCAAAATGCGCAAGGCACAGCAGCGCATGGCTGCTAGCCGTCCCTATGCGGAGCGTATCCGCCAGGTGATTGGTCATCTGGCCAACGCCAACCCGGAATACCGCCACCCCTTCATGATCGAGCGCGAAGTCAAGCGCGTCGGCTATGTAGTGGTGAGCAGTGACCGTGGTCTGTGCGGCGGCTTGAACACCAACCTGTTCAAGGCACTGGTCAAGGACATGGCGAAAGACCGCCAGCAGGGCGCGGAGATAGACCTCTGCGTGATTGGCAGCAAGGGAGCGGCTTTTTTCCGCAACTTTGGTGGCAATGTCGTTGCTGCGATCAGCCACCTCGGCGAAGAGCCCTCGGTCAATGACCTGATCGGCAGCGTCAAGGTCATGCTCGATGCCTACCTCGAAGGGCGTATCGATCGCCTGTCCGTGGTCTCGAACAAGTTCATCAACACCATGACGCAACGGCCGACAGTGGAGCAGCTCGTTCCTTTGGTGGCCGATCCGGATCAGGAGCTCAAGCATCACTGGGACTATCTGTACGAGCCCGATGCCAAGGAGCTGCTCGACGGCCTGATGGTTCGCTATGTCGAATCCCAGGTGTACCAGGCGGTGGTCGAGAACAGCGCGGCCGAACAGGCGGCGCGGATGATTGCGATGAAGAATGCCACCGACAACGCTGGCGAAATCATCAAGGACCTGCAGCTTGTGTACAACAAGGCGCGTCAGGCAGCGATCACCCAAGAGATTTCGGAAATCGTCGGCGGCGCTGCCGCGGTTTAAGAACGGTTCAAATATTCTGAGGAACCAAAGATGAGTAGCGGACGTATCGTTCAAATCATCGGCGCCGTTATCGACGTGGAATTCCCGCGTGACAAGGTGCCGAGTGTTTATGAAGCGCTGAAGGTGACTGGCGCCGAGACCACCCTGGAAGTCCAGCAGCAGCTGGGCGACGGCGTGGTACGTACCATTGCGATGGGTTCGACCGAGGGCCTCAAGCGTGGCCTGGACGTCGACAGCACTGGCGCAGGCATCCAGGTACCGGTCGGGGTGAAAACCCTTGGCCGTATCATGGACGTCCTGGGCAACCCGATCGACGAAGCGGGTCCGATTGGTGAAGAAGAGCGCTGGGGCATTCACCGTCCTGCGCCGACTTACGCCGAGCAGGCTGGCTCCAACGAGCTGCTGGAAACCGGCATCAAGGTTATCGACCTGGTCTGCCCGTTTGCCAAGGGCGGTAAGGTCGGTCTGTTCGGTGGTGCCGGTGTCGGCAAGACCGTCAACATGATGGAGCTGATCCGTAACATCGCCATCGAGCACAGCGGTTATTCCGTGTTCGCCGGTGTGGGTGAGCGTACTCGTGAGGGTAACGACTTCTACCACGAGATGAAGGATTCCAACGTTCTCGACAAGGTAGCCCTGGTCTACGGTCAGATGAACGAGCCGCCAGGTAACCGTCTGCGCGTTGCGCTGACCGGCCTGACCATGGCCGAGAAGTTCCGTGACGAAGGCCGTGATGTTCTGTTCTTCGTGGACAACATCTACCGCTACACCCTCGCCGGTACCGAAGTATCCGCACTGCTGGGCCGTATGCCTTCGGCGGTGGGTTATCAGCCGACCCTGGCCGAAGAGATGGGCGTTCTGCAGGAGCGCATCACCTCCACCAAGACCGGTTCGATCACTTCGATCCAGGCCGTCTACGTACCTGCGGACGACCTGACCGACCCGAGCCCGGCGACCACCTTCGCCCACTTGGACGCCACCGTCGTACTGTCCCGTGACATCGCTTCCCTGGGTATCTACCCGGCGGTCGATCCACTCGACTCGACCTCGCGCCAGCTGGATCCGAACGTGATTGGCCAGGAGCACTACGACACCGCTCGCGGCGTTCAGTACGTGCTGCAGCGCTACAAGGAACTGAAGGACATTATCGCCATCCTCGGCATGGATGAGCTGTCCGAAGAAGACAAGCAGCTGGTATCGCGTGCTCGTAAGATTCAGCGGTTCCTGTCCCAGCCGTTCTTCGTGGCCGAAGTGTTCACCGGTTCGCCGGGCAAATACGTGTCGCTCAAGGACACCATTGCTGGCTTCAGCGGCATCCTCAAGGGCGACTACGATCATCTGCCGGAACAAGCGTTCTACATGGTAGGTAGCATCGAAGAAGCCATCGAGAAAGCGAAGAAACTGTAATCACCCGTGCGTCCGGTGACGGACGCGTAAAGGTTGCGGGCAACCGCCCGCAACCTGTCACGTGAGGCAAGCGAATGGCTATGACAGTCCATTGCGATATCGTCAGCGCGGAAGCGGAGATCTTCTCCGGTCTGGTCGAGATGGTGATTGCGCACGGTAACCTGGGAGATTTGGGTATCGCTCCGGGCCACGCGCCGCTGATCACCAACCTGAAGCCGGGTCCGATTCGTCTGATCAAGCAGGGTGGCGAAGCCGAGGTGTTCTACATCTCCGGTGGTTTCCTCGAAGTGCAGCCGAACATGGTCAAGGTACTCGCCGACACCGTGCAGCGCGCTGCCGACATCGACGAAGCCGCCGCTCAGGAAGCCCTCAAGGCTGCCGAGAAGGCGTTGCACGAACAGGGCGCGGAGTTCGACTATGGTTCCGCTGCCGCGCACCTGGCTGAAGTGGCTGCGCAACTGCGTACCGTCCAGCAGCTTCGCAAGAAGTTCGGCGGCTGACGCCAGCGGCTTCAACCGCGTAGGGAGAAAGGGTAGCCTTGGCTACCCTTTTTCTTTGCCCGCTATTTCCTGTGGCCACGCCATCGCATAGGGCCGCTGGGTAGCTTCGGACAACCTCCGGTTCTCAAAAGGATCTGTTTCATGTCGCTCGATATCGTCATCCTTGCTGCCGGCCAGGGGACGCGCATGCGTTCCGCGCTACCGAAGGTCCTGCACCCGATCGCTGGCCAGTCCATGCTTGGCCATGTGATTACCACGGCGCGCCAGCTCTCGCCGAACCGCATCCACGTAGTGATCGGCCACGGCGCTGACGCGGTTCGCCAGCGCCTGGCGGCTGATGATCTGAATTTCATCATCCAGGCCGAGCAGCTCGGCACCGGCCACGCCGTGGCTCAAGCCCTGCCCGCCCTTACCGCCGAGCGTGTGCTGATTCTCTATGGCGACGTCCCCCTGATCGAAACCGCGACGCTGGAACGGCTTCTGCACAAGGTAGGCGCGCAGCAGATCGCGTTGCTCACCGTGAACCTGGACGACCCCACCGGATACGGCAGGATCGTGCGAGACAGCCAGGGTGCGGTGCAGGCGATCGTCGAGCACAAGGATGCAACGGATGAGCAGAAGCGTATTACCGAGGGCAATACCGGCATCCTCGCGGTGCCGGGAGCCAAGCTCGGCGACTGGCTGGGCCGGTTGTCCAACAGCAACGCGCAGGGCGAGTATTACCTCACCGACGTGATCGCCATGGCGGTCGCCGATGGTCTGGTGGTCGCCACGGAGCAGCCGCTGGATGCAATGGAAGTGCAGGGTGCCAACGACAGGAGCCAGCTCGCCGAACTGGAGCGGCATTACCAGCTGCGTGCGGCCCGTCGCCTGATGTCTCAGGGCGTTACGCTGCGTGACCCGACGCGCTTCGACCTGCGCGGCGAGGCCTCGGTGGGACGTGATGTGCTGATCGACATCAACGTGATCCTGGAAGGCAAGGTGATCATCGAGGATGACGTGGAGATCGGCCCCAACTGCGTGATCCGCAACAGCACACTGCGCCGTGGTGCGGTGGTCAAGGCCAACAGCCACCTCGAAGGCGCCGAACTGGGCGAGGGCGCCGACTGCGGTCCCTTTGCCCGGCTGCGGCCCGGTGCGGTGCTGGAGGCCAAGGCGCATGTCGGCAATTTCGTCGAGGTAAAGAACGCGCGCCTGGGCGAGGGTGCCAAGGCCGGCCACCTGGCCTACCTCGGGGATGCCGAGATCGGCGCACGCAGCAACATCGGTGCCGGCACCATCACCTGCAACTATGACGGCGCCAACAAGTCGCGCACGGTCCTGGGTGAGGACGTGTTCGTCGGCTCCAACAGTTCGCTCGTCGCGCCGGTCACCCTGGGCGATGGATCGACCACCGGAGCCGGTTCGGTGATCACCGCCGACGTGCCAGCCGCTACCCTGGCGCTGGGCCGGGCACGGCAGGCGCTCATCCCAGGTTGGCAACGGCCGAAAAAAGCGCCGCGCTGAGAGCGGTGCCGAGCCGCTTGGCGGCTGCGCTGCGGGCCGGCTCAAGTGACTTGAACTGCGGCCGATCTAACAGGGCATAACAACACACAGGATGTCGTCGTCATGCCCCTGCTCAATCGCCTGTCTATCCAGTGGAAGCTGACGCTGCTGGCCGGACTCTGCCTGCTCCTGATCGTCGGTCTGCTGGTGGGCGCATCCCTGTACCAGTCCCGCCAGACCGTTGCCCTGGTCAATGCGTCGAGCAGCGCCATGCTTGAGGAATCGGCTCGCCAGAACCTGCAGGCGCGCGGCCTGGCACAGGCGCTCCACATCGAGCGGCAGTTCAACGACGCCTACCAGTACGGGCGCGGTTTCGTGCGCCAAGTGCTGTCGCTGCGTGAGCAATCGATCGAGCGCATGTCGAACGCCTTTGAACTGCGCGAAGATCTGCACCACCAGATCGAAAGCGCGCTGCAGGCCAACCCGGCGCTGATCGGCTTGTACGTGGTGTTCGAGCCTGACGCCTTGGACGACAAGGACGGCATGTTCATCGGCAAGACGGACATGGGCGGCAACGACGCTGGGCGCTTTGCCCTCTACTGGTCACAACGCACCGCCGGCCAGCTGAGCGCTGAAACCATTAGCGAGGCCGAGCTTGCCGACACCACGCCTGGCATCAGTGGCGCGCCCTACAATGCCTGGTACAGCTGCCCGCGGGACCGCGGCAAAGCCTGCTTGCTGGACCCCTACTTCGACGAAGTCGAGGGCCGCTCGCTGCTCATGACCAGTGTTGCCTTTCCGTTGATCGAGGCGGGCAAGGTGATTGGCGTGGTAGGCGTGGACGTCAGCCTGGCCTCCCTGCAACAGCTCAGCCAGCAGGCGCACCAGGAGCTTTATCAGGGTGAAGGCCAACTGAGCGTGATCAGCCCTGCAAAGTTGCTGGCGGGCCACAGCCGGGATGCCGCGATGCTCGGCAAGCCGCTGAGCGCCGCGTTTGGCGCCCAGAGCGGGGCCATCGGCGCGGCCGTTGATGCCGGGCAGAAGGCCCTGCTGGCCGACGGCGACATGTTGCGCGTGTTGCAGCCGGTACAACCGATCGCCGACCTGGCACCTTGGGCGGTGCTGCTGGAAGTGCCACGGCAGGTGCTGCTCAGTCCGGCGCTGCGCCTGGAGGAAAGCCTGCACGCGCAGAGCCGGGAGGACAGCGCGATCGCCTTGGCGATCGGGCTGGGCGCCGTGTTGCTTGGCCTGGTATTGATGTGGTTCACGGCACGTGGCGTCACCCGGCCGATCGAAGGCGTCGCCGCCATGCTCAAGGATATCGCCAGCGGCGAGGGCGATCTGACCCGTCGGCTCGACTACGCCGGGCAGGACGAGCTGGGGGCATTGGCTGGGTGGTTCAATCGATTCCTCGACAAGCTGCAACCGACCATTGCCGACGTCAAGCGCTCGGTGCAGGACGCGCGCAGCAGTGCCGACCAGTCGGCTGCCATTGCCAGCCAGACCAGCGCCGGCATGCAGCAGCAGTTCCGCGAAGTGGACCAAGTGGCGACCGCCTCGCAGGAAATGAGCGCCACCGCGCAGGATGTAGCACGCAATGCGGCGCAAGCGGCCGAGGCAGCGCGCGACGTGGACCAGGCCACGCGAGATGGCCTGACGGTGATCGACCACACTACGCGCAGCATCGACAGCCTGGCCGAGGAACTGAACCGCGCCATGACCCAGGTCGAGAGCCTCGCCGCCAGCAGCGACCAGATTGGTTCGGTGCTGGATGTAATCCGGGCGATCGCTGAGCAGACTAACCTGCTGGCGCTAAACGCAGCGATCGAAGCGGCCCGTGCTGGCGAGGCGGGACGGGGCTTTGCCGTGGTCGCCGACGAGGTACGCAGCCTGGCGCAGCGGACCCAGCATTCCATCGAGGAAATTCGCCAGGTGATCGAGCGACTGCAGGACGGCACACGCGAAGTGGTCGGTGCGATGCAGGGGAGTCGCCATCAGGCCCAGGGCAGCGTCGACCAGGTGGGGCAGGCGGTGGCGGCGCTGGGTCGGATTGGCGAAGCAGTGGCGGTGATCTCCGACATGAACCTGCAGATCGCCAGCGCCGCCGAGGAACAGAGCGCGGTGGCCGAGGAGATCAACCGCAACGTCGCCGGCATCCGCGACGTCACCGAGTCGTTGTCCGGCCAGGCCGACGAGTCGGCGCGGGTCAGTCAGGCACTGAACCAGCTGGCCAACCACCAGCAGAACCTGATGGGCTATTTCCGCGTCTGAGCCGGTGGGCATTGACTGAGGCACTACTTTAGGTTTTGATTCGCGCTGTTTTCTTTCGAATCGAAACATTAGCATGTCGAAACGCAACACACCGCAACGGCGCCACGCCATCCTCGCCCTGCTCGCCGAGCAGGGCGAGGTCAGCGTCGATGCGCTTTCCCGGCGCTTCGACACGTCCGAAGTGACCATCCGCAAGGACCTCGCCGCGCTGGAATCGAATGGCCTGCTGCTTCGCCGTTACGGCGGCGCGGTGCCGCTGCCGCAGGAACTGATCGGCGACAACGCCCAGCCCGTCTCCCCTTGGAAGCAGGCCATCGCCCGCGCGGCGGTGGGCTGCATCCGTGAGCACGCCCGCATCATCATCGACAGCGGCACCACCACCGCGGCGATGATTCCCGCCCTCGGCCACAAGCATGGGCTGCTGGTGATGACCAACTCACTGAACGTAGCCAATGCGCTGCGCGAGCTCGAACACGAGCCTACCCTGTTGATGACCGGAGGGACCTGGGACCCGCATTCCGAATCCTTCCAGGGCCAGGTGGCCGAGCAGGTATTGCGGTCCTACGATTTCGACCAGCTGTTCATCGGTGCCGACGGCATCGACCTGCAGCGCGGTACCACTACCTTCAACGAACTGCTGGGCCTGTCTCGGGTCATGGCAGAGGTGGCGCGAGAAGTCATCGTGTTGGCCGAGGCCGACAAGATCGGCCGGCGCATTCCCAACCTGGAGTTGCCCTGGGGCGACATCCATACCCTCATCACGGACGAACGCCTCACGGCCGAGGCGCGTTCGAGCATTCAGGCCCGTGGCATCAAGCTGATCTGCGCGGCCGTCGACCCCCATCAGGAGATCTGACCATGTGTGGCATCGTTGGCGCCGTCGCCGAACGCAACATCACCGCAATCCTGCTCGAAGGGCTCAAGCGGCTCGAATACCGGGGCTACGACAGTGCCGGCGTCGCCGTGCTGGACGATGCCGGCAGGCTGCACCGCTTGCGCCGGTCCGGCAAGGTCGCCGAGCTGGAGCAGGCGCAACAGCAGGAAGGCCTGAGCGGCCGCCTGGGCATCGCGCACACTCGCTGGGCCACCCATGGCGCGCCCTGCGAGCGCAACGCCCACCCGCATTTCTCCGGCGATGAGCTGGCAGTGGTGCACAACGGCATCATCGAGAACCACGAGGCCCTGCGCGCGCAACTGAAGGCGCTGGGCTACGTGTTCGTATCCGATACCGACACCGAGGTCATCGTCCACCTGCTGCGCCACAAGCTCGACCAGATCGGCGACCTCAGCGCTGCGCTGAAAGCCGCGGTCAAGGAGCTGCATGGCGCCTATGGTCTGGCGGTGGTCAGCGCCGCGCAGCCGGATCGGCTGGTGGCCGCCCGCAGCGGCAGCCCGCTGGTGATTGGCCTGGGCATGGGGGAAAACTTCCTCGCCTCCGACCAGCTGGCGCTGCGCCAAGTGACCGACCGCTTCATGTACCTCGAGGAAGGGGATATCGCCGAGATCCGCCGCGACAGCGTGCAGATCTGGGACGCCGAGGGCCAGGCCGTCGAGCGCGAGAGCGTGCAGTACCACGAAGGCGCCGAAGCCGCCGACAAGGGCGAGTATCGTCATTTCATGCTCAAGGAGATTCACGAGCAGCCCAAGGTCGTGCAGCGCACCCTCGAGGGCCGCCTGGGCGATCAGCAGGTCCTGGTACAGGCCTTTGGCCCGCAGGCCGCGGAGCTGTTCGCCCGGGTGCGCAACGTGCAGATCGTCGCCTGCGGCACCAGCTACCACGCCGGCATGGTGGCGCGCTATTGGCTGGAGGAGCTCGCCGGCATTCCCTGCCAGGTGGAAGTGGCCAGCGAATTCCGCTACCGCAAGGTGGTGGTTCAGCCCGACACCCTGTTCGTAACCATTTCCCAGTCCGGCGAGACCGCCGATTCCCTCGCCGCGCTGCGCAACGCCAAGGCGCGCACCGAGCAGGAAGGCCGCTACCTCGCCAGCCTGGCGATCTGCAACGTCGGCATCAGCTCGCTGGTACGCGAGTCCGATCTCACGTTGCTGACCCAGGCCGGCCCGGAGATCGGCGTGGCCTCGACCAAGGCGTTCACCACCCAGCTGGTCGGCCTGTTGCTGCTGACCCTGTCCCTGGGTCAGGTGCGCGGCACGCTGGCACCGGCCCTGGAAGCCGAGCTGGTGGCCGAACTGCGCCGCCTGCCGACCCGTCTGGGCGAGGCGTTGGCGATGGACACGACGGTGGAAAAGATCTCGGAGCATTTCGCTGAAAAGCACCACACGCTGTTCCTGGGCCGCGGCGCGCAGTATCCGGTGGCCATGGAAGGTGCGCTGAAGCTCAAAGAGATTTCCTACATCCATGCCGAGGCCTATCCGGCCGGCGAACTCAAGCACGGCCCGCTGGCGCTGGTGGACGCGGACATGCCGGTGGTCACCGTGGCGCCGAACAACGAGCTGCTGGAAAAGCTCAAGTCCAACCTGCAGGAAGTCCGTGCGCGCGGCGGCGAGCTGATCGTCTTCGCCGACCGCGAAGCCGGCATCGAGAACGGTGAGGGGACCTTTATCGTCAGCATGCCGCACATCCACGATGTGCTGGCGCCGATCCTCTACACCCTGCCGTTGCAGCTGCTGTCGTACTACGTCGCCGTGCTGCGCGGCACCGACGTCGACCAGCCGCGCAACCTGGCTAAGTCGGTCACGGTCGAGTAATCCTTAAGCAAAGGTGATGAGCCAAGAAAGGCGGAGTAGAGCAAAACGGAGGCGGCGCGATCAGCGCCGCTTGTAGCGCGACTTTTCTGGTTGCGGCTCAGGTGATAGCGTGCCCCACGCATCAATGGCCTGGTCCAACTGGCCGATGCAGATTTCGATCGCAGTATTACGTAGATGCTGCGATGGCCAGACGTGGCTGGCGATAGCGGAAATCAGGTCGCGAAGTCCCGTTTCGTTGTAAAGATGATCTTCCTGAACCGTAAGTGTCTGTCCGTCGAACTCCAGAGTGATCGGGGATCGTCCGGTCATCCGCGCTCCCGCTTCCAGCAGACAATCGATATGCCGGCGCAGGCGTCCATTGACCCGGCGGTCAGGCGCAGCGTTGGCTTCCGGTTGCCGGTGCGCGGAAGCCCCATTTTTCAGCATTCAGCGGTCTTGGCTGTGGGTCGAATCGATTCGGTTGACGAGTAAATCGACGGACGGGCATGCGCTGAGTCGGTGGGCGTATCGACTGTCTTCAGGGCTTCATCCAGCTGGCACGTACAGACATTGGCAGCCATCTGGCGCAAGGTATCCGGCCAGTCGTGATCTGTAATCGACTCGATACCACCGGAGAAATCGTAGTACCCGATCAACATCCCGTGCTTGACGCGCAACGTCTGGCCGGCGTGCTGCAGGGTTAGCGGATCCCGTTTGGTCACTCGGGCACCGTTGGTCACTAGCACATCGATGTGCCTCCGCAACGCATGGAGTTTGCGTTTGTCTTCCTTCGATTTGGCCATTCCGTCGGCTCCGCTCCACGAAAGATGGTGATGGTATCGAATGTGGGACGGGTTTCACATGGCAAAACGACATTACTCACAGGCGAGTCTGGATTTGTCTCGGGCTGAATTGATCTCGGTCATCCCGCTGACACAACGTGCTGCAGAGCTATTGGCCGAGCATGGTGTTAAGTGGGCTGGGCGAACACGATCCGCTCCGCTTGGCCCTCTCAATGCCTGACGATGCTGCCCGCAGCGACCTTGCGTATTGCCTGCCTGTCGTTAACGACCCGTTAATCCCGTGCCGCCAAGCTCGACCGGAAATCTGGTCAGTGGGCGTGGCACATGCGAGCGGTTTTGGTCTTTCTGGTCTGCTTTCCGGCGATGGTGCTGCTGGCGAATGCGTCGCCGTTCAGCCTTGGGCCGCAACAGCCGGAGTTTCTCGAGGTGGACCAGGCGTTCAGGCTACAGGTCGAGCGGCCCGGCAATGGCGCTACCGTGCTGCGCTGGGACATCGCACCCGGCTATTACCTGTACCGGGAGCGCCTGCGCTTTGCCGGCCTGGCGCCGGACGGCGCGCCCTCGCTGCCGCCCGGCGAGCCCTACCATGACGAGTATTTCGGCGATTCGCGAATCTACCGGGACAGCCTGGAGGTGGTCATCGCCGACAGCGATGGCGCATCGCTCGACGTCGGCTGGCAGGGCTGTGCCGACGCCGGGCTTTGCTATCCGCCACAAAGCCGAACGCTCGATCTGGCTCGCGCCGGTGCGGTGACGTCCGCGCCGGTTGCAGCCGGCGGGCAGGCCGACGACCAGTCCCTGGCCAGTGGCTTGGCACAACAGGCGCTCGGCTGGAACCTGCTGATCTTCTTTGGGCTCGGCTTGCTGCTCGCTTTCGCACCCTGTTCGTTGCCGATGCTGCCGATCCTCGCCGGCATCGTGGTTGGCAGCGGGGCCGGTCCGCGTCGCGGCCTGGTGCTGGCCGGCACCTATGTGGCGAGCATGGCGCTGGTCTATGCCGCGCTTGGGGTGGTGGCGGCGCTGCTCGGTGCGAACCTGCAGCGTTGGCTGATGCAGCCCTGGCTGATCGCGAGTTTCGCCGGGCTGTTCGTGCTGCTGTCCTTGCCCATGTTCGGCTTCTTCGAGTTGCAGTTGCCGGCTGGCCTGCGCGATCGGCTCGAGCGGGCCGGCCGAGCGCGGCGCGGGGGCAGCCCCGCCGGGGCAAGTGCGTTGGGCGTGTTGTCAGGCCTGTTGGTCGGCCCGTGCATGACCGCACCGCTGGCCGCGGCGCTACTCTATATCGCGCAGAGCGGCAATGCGGTGAACGGTGGCCTGGTGCTGTTCGCGCTGGGCCTGGGAACCGGTACGCCGCTGATGCTGATGGTAACAGTGGGCAATCGCTTCCTGCCTAAGCCAGGGCCCTGGATGGACCGGGTCAAGGTGGCCTTCGGCTTCATGTTCCTGGTCGCGGCGCTCTACGTGATTCGCCCGCTGTTGGCTGATTCACTGTGGGTTGGCCTGTGGGGCGCGCTTCTGGTCATCGGCGCCAGCGGGCTCGTGCAGTGGTCGCGGACATGGCTGCGGCATCAGGCGCTCGGCCGGTCGGTCGCGGCGCTCGCCGGGGTATGGGGTGTGGCGCTGTTGCTGGGGGCGGCGGGCGGTGCACGGGATGTGCTGCGCCCGCTCGGTGTGTTCGCCGGGGCGGGCGTGGCGCCCGTGTCGGCACATGAATCGGCAGCGGGCTTCGTCGAAGTCCGCGAGCCGGCCGTGCTCGATCGCGAACTGGCCGCCGCCAAAGCCGCCGGGCAGTGGGCCTTGGTGGACTATTACGCGGACTGGTGCGTGTCCTGCAGGGTAATGGAGAAAGAAGTGTTCGGCGATGCGCAGGTCCAGGCCGCGCTCAGTGGCGTGCGGGTGCTGCGCCCGGATGTGACGCAACCCGGCGACGCGAGCCGTCATCTGCTGAACCGCTATCAGGTCATGGGGCCGCCGACGCTGCTGTTCATCGGCCCGGATGGCGAAGAGCGGCGCACGCAGCGCATCACCGGCGAGGTCGATGCCGGACAGTTTATCGACCGGTGGAACCAGACCCGGGAGCGTGGCTGATGTTGACGATCAACCTGGGGCCGCTGGCGCTTGCTGTGCCGCATGTGCTGATGCTGGCGAGCCTGTTTGTTGCACTGCTGACCGGCTGGTGGGCGGGGCGGCGCCATGCGCGCAATCCCGAGCAGCAGCTGTTCAGGCTGATGCTGGTGGGCCTGGTGGCGGCGCGACTGGCGTTCGTGCTGGTGTATGCCGAGCATTTCCAGGCGGAGCCGTGGCGCGTGCTCGACATACGGGACGGCGGCTTCATCGCCTGGCCAGGCGTGCTCGCATCAGCCGTGCTGGGCGGCTGGATGGCCTGGCGCGACAGTGGCTTGCGCAAGCCGCTGGGCGCCGCGGTAGTGGTCGGGCTGGTCAGCTGGGGATTCGGCTCATTCGTGCTGCATGCCCTGGAGCAGGGCACGCGCCTGCCCGAGCTGGGTTTCCGGGATGTCCGGGGCAAGCCGGTGGCCTTGCACGAATACCTCGGCAAGCCGCTGGTGGTGAATCTCTGGGCCACCTGGTGCCCGCCCTGTCGGCGGGAAATGCCGGTGCTGGCGCAGGCCCAACAGGACCGCACCGACGTAACCTTCCTGTTCGTCAACCAGGGCGAGGGCGAGCGGCTGATCACCGACTTCCTCGGCGCCGGGGGGCTTGGCCTGGACAACGTTCTGCTCGACACCGGCGGGCGCCTCGGCCTGCACCTGGGTTCATCGGCCTTGCCCACCACGCTTTTCTACGACGCCGAGGGCCGCCAGGTTGGCCACCACCTCGGCGAGCTGTCACGCGCCAGCCTGGCGCGCGCCCTTGAACGACTGGAGGACAAGACCCCGCCATGAAATCCCTACCACCACTCGCCATTCTTCTTTCGACGCTGGCCATGCTGCCAGTTCCCCTGGCGCTGGCAGAAGCCCTGCCTCCCGCGATCCAGGCCATCGAGGCACGCGGCGCGAAGGTGGTCGGCAGCTTCGACGCACCGGGCGGGCTGAAGGGCTACGCGGCGCGCTACAACGGACAGGGGATCGGGCTGTACCTGACCCCGGACGGCGAGCATGTGCTGGTCGGCAGCCTGCTGGACGCCAGCGGCGCGGACCTGACCCAGGCGGCGCTCGAAAAGCTGGTGTACGAACCGCTCGGCAATGAGATGTGGCAACGGCTGCAGAGCAGCACCTGGATCGCCGACGGCTCGGCGGACGCGCCGCGCATCGTCTACATGTTCTCCGATCCCAACTGCCCGTACTGCAACCTGTTCTGGAAACAGGCACGGCCGTGGATCGACGCGGGCGACGTGCAGTTGCGTCACGTCATGGTCGGCATGTTGCGTCCGGACAGCGCTGGCAAGTCCGCCGCCTTGCTGGCGGCGGACGACAGGCAAGCCGCGCTGAACAGGCATGAAGCTGCGGGCAAGGCAAGCACACTCGAGCCGGTCGAGCGCATCCCCGCCAAGGTGCAAGAGCAGCTCGAGGCGAACCTTGCGCTGATGGGCGAAATGGGCGCCTCAGCTACCCCGGCGATCTACTACCAGGACGATGCCGGTCGCCTGCAGCAACACCAGGGCGCGCCTCGCCCGGATGCGCTCAAGCAGATCATGGGCAAGCTGTCCAAACCCTAGTGCGCCGCATCGTGAGCGGTCGCGCAGGGCTCTCGAAACGGCTGTATCGGCTTACGAAACGCGGCTGCCCACGGCCCTGGCCTGCCGCGGCAGGCCGGTGGAGATCAGCGCGGCGAGCAGCAGGAAGGCGCTGGATATCCACAGGCAGGCGTCCAGCCCCCAGCTCTGGAACACCCACCCGGAGAGCAGGGTGCCGACCAGCCGGCCCAGGGCGTTGGACATGTAGTAGAAGCCCACATCGAGCGAGACGCCGTCAGCCTTGGCGTAGCTGACGATCAGGTAGCTGTGCAGCGACGAGTTGACCGCGAAGAGCGCACCAAAGGCCAGCAGGCCGCCGATCAGCAGCGGCTGCGCTGGCAGTGCGCTGCCAAGTCCGAGTGCGATGGCGGCGGGCAGTACGGCCAGTGGTACGGCCCAGGCGGCGGCGACACGGCCGTCCGGGACCCTGCCGTTGCGCTTGCCGGTGAGCCGCGGCGCGAACGATTGGACCACGCCGTAGCCGATCACCCAGGCCGCCAGGAACCCGCCCACCTGCCACACGTCCCAACCGAAGCGGGTCGACAGATAGACCGGCAGCGCGACTACGAACCAGACGTCACGGGCACCGAAGAGAAACAGGCGGGCGGCGGACAGCACGTTGATCGCCCGGCTCTTGGACAGCAGCTCCCGAAACCGCGGCTTGGCGGTTGCCTTGCCCAGGTGCTGTTTCAACAATTGCGTGCTCGCCAGCCAGATCGTCGCCAGCACTGCCGCCATGGCCAGCACGGCGCCCTGAAAACCGAGCACGGCGAGCAGCGCGCCGCCAAGAAAGAAGCCCACGCCCTTGAGCGCGTTCTTCGAGCCGGTCAACAGCGCCACCCAGCGGTACAGCGTGCCCGGCCGGTCAGCGGGGACCAGTAGCTTGATCGCGCTCTTGGCGCTCATCTTGTTCAGGTCCTTGGCGATCCCGGACAGCGCCTGGGCACCCATGACCCACGGCACGGTCAAGGCCGCGGCGGGCACCGTGAGCATCAGCAGCGCGACAACCTGCATCGCCAGGCCGAGGTTCATGGTGCGGTTCAGGCCGACCCGCGCGCCGAGGTAGCCGCCGACCAGGTTGGTGATTACCCCGAACAGCTCGTAGAACAGGAACAGCGCGGCGATCTGCAGCGGGCTGAAGCCCTGCGCATGGAAGTGCAGCACCACCAGCATCCGCAGTGCGCCGTCGGTGAGGGTGAAGGCCCAGTAGTTGCCGGTCACCAGCAGGTACTGGCGAACGGCGGGGCTGAGGCGTGCGATGGCGAGCATGGGCGCGGTTCCGTTGCGTTGGTGCGCTGCCCTCACCGTCGCGTGGGCAGCGGGCTGTTCGAGGCGCGGCGGGCGCGACCGGTTCGGCGATCAGCCGGCCAGGCCGACCTTGCGCGCCAGTTCGACGGTGCGGTTGGCGTAGCCCCACTCGTTGTCGTACCAGGCGTACAGCTTGACCTGGGTACCGTTGATCACCCGCGTCGACAGCGCGTCGATGATCGAGGAGCGTGGGTCGGTGCGGTAGTCGATCGACACCAGCGGCCGTGTTTCGTAGCCAAGGATGCCCCTGAGCGGGCCCTTGGCTGCGGCCTCGAGCAGCGCGTTGACTTCCTCGACGGTTGTGGCGCGCTCGACCTCGAACACACAGTCGGTGAGCGACGCGTTGGCCAGCGGGACGCGCACGGCGTGACCGTCGAGGCGGCCGCGCAGCTCGGGAAAGATCTCCGCGATGGCGGTCGCCGAGCCGGTGGAGGTCGGGATCAGGCTCATGCCCGAAGCGCGGGCGCGGCGCAGGTCCTTGTGCGGCTGGTCGAGCAGGCTCTGGGTGTTGGTCAGGTCATGGATGGTGGTAATCGAACCGTGGCGGATGCCGAGGCTTTCGTGGATCACCTTGACCACCGGGGCGAGGCAGTTGGTGGTGCAGGACGCCGCGGTGACGATGCGGTGGCGGGCGGGATCGAAGAGTTCGTCGTTGACCCCCATGACGATGTTCAGCGCGCCGGCTTCCTTGACCGGCGCGCTCACCACCACGCGCTTGACGCCCTGGGCCAGGTAATCCTGCAGCAGCGCCACGGTCTTCATCTTGCCGCTGGCTTCGATTACCAAGTCGCAGCCGGACCAGTCGGTGTCGGCCAGGGCGCGGTTGGCGGTGACCGCGACGCGCCTGCCGCCGATCACCAGGTCATTGCCTTCGCTGCCGGCCTCGTGGTGCCAGCGGCCATGTACCGAATCGAAGTTCAGCAGGTGGGCATGGGTGGCGGCGTCACCGGCAGGGTCGTTGATCCGGACGAACTCCAGCTCCGGCCAGTCCCACGCGGCGCGCAGCGCCAGGCGGCCGATGCGGCCAAAGCCGTTGATGCCAATTTTCACGCTCATGAGCAGGTCTCCAGCAGTCGGGTTCAGGTGGCACGGGGGGCGAACATGATGATCAGCATGCCGAGCAGCGCGACGGCGCACCCCAGCAGGTCCCAGGGACTCGGCCGGATGCCGTCGACCAGCCAGAGCCAGAGCATTGCCACGCCGATATAGACGCCGCCGTAGGCGGCATAGACGCGCCCCGCGGCGGTCGGGTGCAGTGACAGGAGCCAAGCGAACAGCGCCAGCGAGGCCGCTGCGGGCACCAGCAGCCAGACGCTCTTGCCCTGCCTGAGCCAGAGATAGGGCAGGTAGCAGCCGAGGATTTCAGCCACGGCGGTCATGGCGAACAAGGCAAACGTTTTCAGCATGGGGACTCGCTCGGCGCGCGGCAACGTGGGCGGACGGGGGGTGAAGCTCCAGCCTAGAGGGAACGCTGGTCGACACGTCGCGACAGCGCCTCGGCGCTCTCCTTGCGTTCGGAGTAGCGGTCGACCAGATAGTCGGTGCGCCCGCGCACCAGCCAGGTGAACTTGACCAGTTCCTCCATCACGTCGACCACGCGATCGTAGTAGGCGGACGGTTTCATCCGGCCCGCGTCGTCGAACTCCTGATACGCCTTGGCCACCGAGGACTGGTTGGGGATGGTCAGCATGCGCATCCAGCGCCCGAGTACGCGCATCTGGTTGACCGCATTGAACGATTGCGAACCGCCGCACACCTGCATCAGCGCCAGCGTCTTGCCCTGGGTCGGCCGCAGCGCGCCGAGGTTCAGCGGCAGCCAGTCGATCTGTGCCTTGAGCACCGCGCTCATGGCGCCGTGGCGCTCCGGCGAGCACCACACCTGGCCTTCGGACCAGAGCACCAGCTCGCGCAGCTGCTGGACCTTGGGATGGCTGTCCTGCGCGTCGTCCGGCAAGGGCAGGCCCGACGGATCGAACAACTGCGTTTCGCAGCCCAGAACCTCGAGCACCCGGGCGGCCTCCTGGGTCAGCAGGCGGCTATAGGAGCGCTCGCGATTGGACCCGTAGAGCAGCAGGATCCGCGGCTTGTGCTGCGGCGCATCCGCCAGGGCGAGCTGTTCCGGGCGGGGCGCGGCGAGCAGTGCGGCATCGAGGTTGGGCAGGTCGTTGGTCATCGGTTCCTCTTGGCGTCCAGGGGCGTGGGCGTGCGGTCAGCTGCAGACCGAACCGCGTGCGGGGCGATCGCGCATGCCGGCCAATCGCTCGCTGTCCGGCTGCAGCCAGCGCTTGTTGGCGGCCAGGACGACCTGCAGCAGGTCATGCACCCAGTCCGGCAGATCCGGGTGCAGCCGGTAGTAGACCCACTGGCCCTGGCGACGGTCGTCGAGGATGGCGCACTGGCGCAGCTGCGAAAGGTGTCGGGAGACCTTTGGCTGGCTCTGCGCCAGCGCCGCAGTCAGTTCGCAGACACAGAGTTCGCCTTCACGGGCGACGAGCAGCGTGAGGCGCGCCCGCGTCTCGTCGGACAGGCATTTGAACACGGTGGCGGGGGTCAGGTGCTCGATCATGGGTTGCCTGGGTCATGGCCGTAAACCAGCGGAAGATGCCCGGTGGCTGGGCGTGGTCGACAGACGAGGGCCGGGTGGACTGGAATATATTGATCGGCGTATATGCTGTAAAGCGCAGCCTCGAACTTTTGACGCGCATACAAAAGCCTTGCGTGGCTGAGCGCGACGGATAAATATTCGCATGGACGAATATTCAAGTCCCGGCCCGCATCGAACTGGGCCCTTCCAGGCGGATCCGCCGTAGGCATCTGCCCGCCCGCTTACCCCAACCATCCGACCCGGAGTGTGCCGATGACCCGCCCTTGCGATTCTCTGGAACAGCCGCCAGCGGCCGCGCCCATCGGCTTCTTCGAGCGCTGGCTGAGCCTCTGGGTGTTCTGCTGCATCGTCGCCGGCACGCTGATCGGCCTGTTTGCCCCGCAGGCAGCGCAGGCGGTCGGCGCACTGGAGCTGGCGCAGGTCAATCTGCCGGTGGGTGTGCTGATCTGGGTAATGATCATCCCGATGCTGATGAAGATCGACTTCGGCGCGCTGCACGAGGTGTTCGCCCACCGCGCCGGCATGGGCGTGACCCTGTTGGTCAACTGGGCGATCAAGCCCTTCACCATGGCCTTTCTGGCGTGGCTGTTCCTACGCCACCTGTTCGCCGGCTGGCTGCCGGCCGAGCAGATCGACAGTTATGTCGCTGGCCTGATCCTGCTCGGCGCGGCGCCCTGTACCGCGATGGTGTTCGTCTGGAGCAACCTGTGCGGCGGCAATGCCAACTTCACCCTGACCCAGGTGGCGGTCAACGACCTGGTGATGGTGTTCGCCTTTGCTCCCATCGTCGCGTTGCTGCTCGGCGTTTCGTCGATACCGGTGCCCTGGGACACCCTGCTGCTGTCGGTGGTGATGTACATCGTGATTCCGCTGGCGCTGGCGCAAGGGATTCGCCAGCGTCTGCGTCGCCGCGGCGAGGCTGCGTTCCAGGCCGCGCTGACGCGCCTGCAACCGTTCGCCATCGCGGCTCTGCTGGCCACGCTGGTGTTGCTGTTCTCATTCCAGGGACAGGCGCTGGTGGCGCAGCCGCTGGTGATCGCGATGCTGGCGGTGCCGATCCTGTTGCAGACGCTGCTGATCGCGGCGCTGGGCTACGCGCTCAACCGTCGGCTGCGGGTGCGCCACGACATCGCCGGGCCGTCGGCGCTGATCGGTGCATCGAACTTCTTCGAACTGGCGGTGGCGGTGGCCATCGCGCTCTACGGCTTCGATTCGGGGGCGGCGCTGGCGACCGTGGTCGGCGTGCTGATCGAGGTGCCGGTGATGCTCTGGCTGGTGCGTCGGGTCAATCGCAGCCGCGCCTGGTACGAGCGCGCATTGCGCTAGCGTCGCGGGCGCTCAGGCCAGTGGGCGCGCCGCATCGAGAAACTGGCTGAAGGCGGCCTGGGCACCGGCGAGCATCGGCGCCCAGGCCAGCGTGGCGGCCTGCTGATCGAGCCGTGCGAGGAAAACCGGCCAGGACGGCGCCGCCTCTGCATCCAGGTAACGCAGTGGTGCGTCGGGCTGGCCGCTGGCGACCCGTCGGGCCAGTATCCGCCCACCCAGGCGCGAGCCTTCGATTACATAGAGCGCGCCCCAGCACCAGGGCGCCGATGGCAGCTGCCCGTCGACGCCGCCTGGCAGTGGCCTGGGTAGTGGCAGGGCTTCGCCGAGGTCGGCCAGGTCGGCCCGCAGTGCCGGCCAGCGGCGCCGCTGCGGCCAGTCGCTAAGCAGGCGCTCGACGCCCGCCGCCTGCAACGTCGCCTCCAGCGGACCGAGGGCCTGCGCGTGGGCCTGCAGGAACGCCCGGTAGCCGGACGGCTGCTCCAGCCGAAAGCGCGAATAGGCCAGGTCGACCTGCTGGTGCAGCGGTGCGGTCGCGGTACGCAAGCGGCTTCGCACGCTGTCCATCACAACGGCATCGCTTCCTTGAGCACCAGGTTGAGCTTGCTGGCCAGCTGCTCTTCGCGGAAGGGTTTCTGAATGATCGTCGAACTGCCCATGCCCAGCTCGCCCAGCTCGGCGTAACCGGTGATGAACACCACGGGCAGGGTCGGGTAGCGCGACAGCACGGCACGCGCCAATTCGCCGCCGTTCATTCCGGGCATGGCGAAGTCGGCCAGCAGCAGGTCGACGCGGATGCCGTCCTGCAACAGTTGCAGCGCCTGCTGGCCGCTGTCCGCCTGGGTCACTGCGTAGCCCAGGTTGCTCAGCATCTGCGCGGTCACCTCGCGGACGCTGTGGTCGTCATCGACCAGCAGCACCGAGTTGGACACCTGGCCGCGCGGCGCGCCAGGAGCCTGTTCGGCTTCGCCGAGGGTGCGTTCGGGTGCCTGCACGCGCGGCAGGTAGACCTTCACAGTGGTGCCCACGCCCAGCTCGGTCTCAATGCAGGCGCCGCCCCCCGACTGCTTGGCGAAGCCGAACACCTGGGCCAGGCCGAGGCCGGAGCCCTTGCCGACTTCCTTGGTGGTGAAGAAGGGCTCGAAGGCCTTCTGCAACACTTCGTCGCTCATGCCCGAGCCGGTGTCGCTGACCGACAGCACCACGTACTCGCCGGGGCCGGGTTCTTCAGCACGCTGAGCCGGCTCGGTGACCACCGCGTTGGCCGTGCCGAGCATCAGGCAGCCTCCGGCACCCATGGCATCGCGTGCGTTGATCGCCAGGTTGAGGATGATCATCTCGATCTGGGTCGGATCGACCAGCGCGTGCCAAAGGCCGGCACAGGTGTCGGTCTGGATGGTGACCGCGCCGCCGAGCGTGCTGTGCAGCAGGCTGAGCAGCCCGACCAGGGTGTCGTTGAGGTCGACCGCCTTCGGCGCCAATTGCTGGCGGCGGGCGAAGGCCAGCAGCTGGCTAGTGAGGGTCGCGCCGCGCTCACCGGATTCCTGGATGTACTGCAGGCGGCTGAGCGCCTTGGCCACCGGCGCGCCGCGCTCCAAGTCGCTTTTGAGGAAGCTGGCGCTGGTCAGGATCACGGTCAGCAGGTTATTGAAGTCGTGGGCGACGCCGGCGGTGAGCTGGCCGACGGCCTCCAGGCGCTGCATCTGCTGCAGGGTCGCCTCGATGCGCTCGCGCTCGCGGATCTGCTCGGTCAGCTCGCGGTTGGCAGCGGCCAGGCGGTCGACCGCAGCGATTTCGCTGGTGATGTCGCGGCCCGCGGCGTAGAGCATCTGGCCTTCGGGCACAGCGGTCCAGGACAACCAGCGGTAGCTGCCGTCGCGATGGCGCAGGCGGTTGACGAAGCGATCACACACGTTGCCGCGGCGGACGCGCTCGGTTTCCTTTTCCGTGGCGAGCAGGTCGTCCGGGTGGCACAGCGCCCACAGTGGCTGCTCGAGCAGCGCCTCGCGCGGCCAGCCGAGGGTGGTTTCCCAGACCGGGTTGAGCGCCAGCACGCGGGTATCGAAGTGCATCACCGCGAGCAAATCGCGGGACAGCTCCCAGGTGCGGTCGCGTTCACGGGTGCGCGCCTCGACGCGCTCGCCGAGGGCCTCGTTCATGCGCTTGAGGGCCTCGGTCGCCTGCTTCTGCTCGGTGACATCCATCACCACGCCGATGAAACGCTGGCAAACGCCGCCATCGAAGAAACCCTGACCGCGGGTCTCCACCCAGCGCACCTGACCATCGTCGAGGCGGATCCGGTAGTCGACCGTGAATTCCTTGCCACCGTCATCGCTGATGGCGCCCCAGAGGTCCTCGCGGATGCGCTGCAGATCGTCCGGATGGCACAGTGACTCGAAGGCACGGATATCGACCGGGGCGTCGTCGGTAAGGCCGAACATGGCGCGGCAACGATGGTCGAGCACCATCGTGCCGGTCTGCGGTTCGTAGTCCCACATGCCGAGGCCGGCAGCATCGATCGCCAGGCGCGCGCGTACCTCGACCTCGCGCAGGGTTTCTTCGGCGCGCAGGCGCGCGCGGCGCTCCTCGACCTCGCCAAGCGCGCGCTCGACAGCCTTGGGCAGAAAGCCGAGGTTTTGCTTGAGTACGTAATCAACGGCGCCGGCGCGCATCATGTTGACGGCATGTTCTTCGCCGAACACCCCGGAAAGAAAGATGAAGGGCGTATCCGGCGCCAGCTGGTGGGCATTCCACAGGGCCTGGCTGCCCGAGTAGCCGGGCAGGATGAAGTCCGACAGGATCAGGTCGAAGCGGCGCTGCTGCAACGCCTCGACCACGCCGGTGCGGTCGTAGACCACCAGATGATCGACCGCGTAGCCGCTGCGTTCGAGGGTAAAGAGTGCAAGCTCGGCATCATGCGGGCTGTCTTCGATGAACAGGACGCTGATAGGGGTTGTCGCCGGCATATCCATCCTGTCGCGGGGTCTCATACTGCTTGGAAGGACGCGGCCTTCGAATGGGTTGGAGCCGCAGCGGCTCAGCTCGTTTCTTCACCTTTGCGTTCGCGGCGCTGACGCGCCAGCCGCAACGACCCGGGAGGCGGTTCGTTGAGCACCGCCCAGAAGATGCCCAGGTCGGAGATGGCGGTAACGAAATCGCGAAATTCGACCGGCTTGACGACGTAAGCGTTCACCCCGAGTTCGTATGCCTTGACCAGATCCGGTTCCTCCCGGGAGGAGGTCAGCATGACCACCGGGATGCTGCGCAGCTGATCGGTCTCGCGAACCGTCTTGAGCACTTCCAGGCCATCCACTTTGGGCAGCTTGAGATCCAGCAGCAAGACCGCGGGGTTGCCGTCGGCACGGTTGGCGTGATCGCCACGTCGCAGCAGATAGTCCAGTGCCTCGGCACCGTCACGCATGACAATCACGTCGTTGGCCAACTGGCTACGCTCGAGCGCCACCAGCGTCAGCTCCAGGTCGTGTGGGTTGTCCTCAACCAGCAGAATCGGTTTGAGCATCTGGGGTCCTGTACTAGATGGCTGTTGCATAACTCAGACGGGGCAGGGAAAAGAAGAAGGTGGCGCCCTGATTCACCTCGCCGTTGGCCCAGACCTGGCCGTCGTGGCGTTCGATGATGCGGCGTACGCTGGCCAGGCCGATCCCGGTCCCCTCGAACTCCTCCATGCGGTGCAGGCGCTGGAACACGCCGAACAGCTTGTTGGCGTACTGCATGTTGAAGCCCACGCCGTTGTCACGCACGTAGACGATGATTTCCTCGGGACGTTCCTCGGCGCCAATCTCGATGACCGCCTGCTCGCGCTTGCGGCTGTACTTGATGGCGTTGGAGATCAGGTTGCGCAGTGCCATGTGGATAAAAGCCGCGTCGGCGATCACCACGGGCATCGGCTCGACGCGCCATTCTATCTGGCGGCCCTCGCAATCCGGGGCCATTTCCTGACGAATGGATTCGACCAGCGCATGCAGATTCACGTCGGACAAGCGCAGGGCGGCGCGGCCCATCTGGGAAAAGCTCAGCAGGTTGTCGACCAGGGTGCCGGCGAAACGGGCTGCATCGCCGATGTTGTCGAGAAAGCGCAGGCCGCGGTCGCTCAGCTTGCTGCCCTCGAGTTCGCCGAGCAGCTCGGCGTAGCCAGCGATGTGCCGCAGCGGTGCGCGCAGGTCATGCGACACGCTGTAGGAGAACGACTCCAGTTCCTTGTTGCTTTCCCGCAGCTCGCCGGCCAGCTGGGCCATTTCCTCGGCCTTGCGCAGGACGATCCCGAGCACCGCGGTGCGCAACTCCAGTGCGCCCTCGAGCACCACGTCGGGCCAGGGTTCGGCGTAGCCGCGCAAGGTCTCTTGCCAGCTGGCGAAGCTGTGGCGGGGCGACAGTCGACCCAGGCTGTCGGTCTGTTTGTCGGCGTGCCCCGCCCAGTTGACCGTCTTGACCTGCTCGCGGCGAAACCACAGCAGGTAGTGCGGGTGCAGCCGCGAGATCGAGACGGCCATGACGCCGGCGAAGTGCTCGGCCAGTTCCGGAATCGCCAGCACGTCGCGTCCGATGCAGTCGCTGCTGAACACCAGACGATCGTGCTGTTGCGACAGCCAGCTGGTGAGGCGGCTCAACAGGGCGGGAGGCGGGGTCTCGCCGACGGTTTCCTGAAGCTCGCCAGTGACAATGGCGGCGCCGCTGGCGCTAGCGAAGTCCAGCACCACCGAGGGCAGCATGCGAAAGCCTTCGATGACGCTGTCGCGGTCGGCCATCGCCGAGAGCAGTTCGACGATCTGCCGGCGCAGCTCCAGCTTGCGCTGGGCCAGCGCGGCGGCTTCCTTGGCTTCGATCTGCAGCGAGAGAATGCGCCCGAGCAGCTCGCAGGCGGTGCGGGTCTGGTAGCTCACCGCCCGCGGCGCGGCATCATGGCAGGAAATCATGCCCCACAGCCGGCCCTGGATGACGATCGAAATCGACATCGAGGCCAGGGTGCCCATGTTGCGCATGTACTGCAGGTGGATCGGCGAGACGCTGCGCAGCGAGGCGAAGCGAAGATCCAGCGGCCGGCCGCTCAAAGGGTTGAGCGTCGGCACCAGCGGGGAGGGCTGGTAATTGGCGTCCGGAATCACCCGCACCAGGTTGTCGCAGTACAGCTGGCGCGCCTGGGGCGGGATGTCGGCGGCGGGAAAACACAGGCCGAGGTAGCGCGGATAACCCTCGTCGGCTCTCTCGGCGAGCACCAGACCGTTGCCCTGGGCGTCAAAGCGGTAGGCCTTGACCCGGCCAAAGCCGGTGATGCGCTTGACCTCGCGCACGGCCAGCTCGCAGATCAGCTCCAGCGCCTGGGCCTCCTGCAGCTGCACGACAAAGGTGCGCATCAGCGGGTAGAGGGTGTCGTAGGCCTTGCTGGCACTGCCCGCGGTTTCGAATTCGACCAGCAACTGGCCGTCGTAGCGGTGGGCAAGCAGGGCAAACGGCCCGCAGTTGACGCATTCGGGCAGACGGAAGCTGATGTCGCTCAGGTGCAGCGGGTTGTGATCGTCCGTGGCGAGCGCCGTCAGGTTCTCGGTGAAGCCGCAGTCGCCGATCAGGTCGGTGAGCGAGCGCCCGAGCAGGCAGCTGGCGTCGACGCCCAGCCACTGGGCCACGTTCTCGCTGGCCTGGATCACTTCCAGCTGCGGCTCCTTGAGGACCAGGAGAAAGCCGTGGGGCTGAATGCTGCCGGGAATGTGGATGGGTTCCTCGCCACAGCGGTCGATCGCCGCGGCGAGCCGGTCGGTTTCCGGGATGGATGCCACAGTATCTCCTGGGTCGAGCCGGCGCGGAGCGAAGGCGATGCGCGCCGGGGGTCATGGTCCAGCGCACCGTCGCGAGGAACCTCGGATGGGGGCGGGCTGGCAGGTGGGTAACCTCGAGTGCCGTCACTTTAGCGCGACTGCCTCTGGCTAGCCAATCCAAGGGCTTGTATAAACGGCGCTTTCTGGCCATGGCAAAGGGGACCCGCGATGGAAGAGGTGATTGAGCAACTGCGCGAACTCAACGAGCCGGTACCGGTGCCGCTGGAGCTGCCAGACGATGACCGGCTGGTCGAGGTGGAAGAGGAATTGCTCATCAATCTGCCGTTCGGCCTGCGCGAATTCCTGTTGACCGTCAGCGACGTGGTCTACGGGCGGCTCGAGCCGGTAACCGCAGCCGACCCGCAATCGCACACCTACCTGCCCGAGGTGGCGGCCAACGCCTGGGATGCGGGCGTCGAACGCGACCTGCTGCCGATCTGTCAGGACGGACCCGACTACTACGTGGTCGACCTCGAAGGCCAGGTCACGTTGTTCGACGGCGACGCCCATGAGCTGACCGACGAAACCTGGGAAACCGTCTGGCACTGGGTGCGCGACGTCTGGCTGGAAAGCTGATGGCCGCTCCGCTGCGCGTCCGTGTCCGCGCGCCAGGCCTGGGCCGCCCATGCTGACGCTCGGCAACCTGGCCGTGTGTCTGCTGCTGCTGGCGGTAGGGGCCTGGTTCTGGCACGGCCACGGCATCCGCGAGCGGGCCCTCGCTGCGGTGCGCCGGCATTGCGAATTGCAGGAAGTGGAACTGCTCGATGGCAATGTCGCCTTCCGGCGCTTCGGGCTGGTGCGCGACGGGCGCGGCCAGCGTCGTTTCGCGCGGGTCTACGGCTTTGAGTTCACCGTGACCGGTGAGCAGCGCCACCAGGGCAATATCGTCATGTTCGGTGCCCGCCCGGGGCGGATCGAAATGGAACCGCACCCGTTGCGAACGCCCCCGCCCGCCGGTCAGGTCATCCAGCTGGATGAATGGCGCCGGCGCGATCACTGAGCCTCGGGCGACGCCCGGCAGGCGGCCATGGCCTCGGTCAGCGGCTCGACCGGCCGGGGCGCTGGGAAGATCAGCTCCAGGCGCGAGTCCTTGCGCCATTCACTGGGCTTGAACTCAAGCGGCGCGCCTGCCACGGCATTGGCGGAGTACCACTCGTCAGGCGTGTGCAGCACCAGCTTGGCGCGGCGCCATCCGAGATCCTGCAGCCAGCGGGTTATCCGCTGCAGGTCGAATCGCTGGCTCGGGTGCCAGCGCCAGCCGATGCTCCAACCGTCTGCCGTGCCGTCCGCCAGACAGATCGGCTGCCCGGGGTCCCGCCACAGGGCACCGGACAGTCCCGGCCCCGCCGACGGCAGCGGCGCCTGTGGCTCACGCAGCGGCGTGGGCCGGGCGTAGCCGGGTAACGCGGCCAGTGGCAGTTCAGCCTGGCAAGTCCAACGCAGCGCAAGCGCCGGCAATGTTGCGACGAGCCGATCGCGCTCAGCCTGCTCCAGCCGTTCGCTCTTGTTCAACAGCAACAGGCCGCTGTGCGGCAGTGCCTGTCGTTGGCTTTCCGGCAGCGCATCGCCGCGCGCCAGGGCCGCGGCGTCCAGCACCGTCACGCCTGGCTGCAGGGCCAGCACGCCCTGCCAGGGCGGCTCGCACAATTGCGCCAGCAGTTCGGCCGGATGCCCCAGTCCCGAGGGTTCGATGAACAGGCGGTCAGGCGTCGCCTGGCGCAGCAACCGCGCCAGGCCGATCTGGAACGGCACGCCGTTGACGCAGCAAAGGCATCCGCCTGCTACCTCGGCGAGGCTGACAGCGGACTGATCGGTGCTCAGCAGAGCCGCGTCGAGCCCGATCTGGCCGAATTCGTTGACCAGGATCGCCCAGCGTTCGCCGGCTGGCTTCTGCCGCAGCAGCGCACGAATGAGGCTGGTCTTGCCGGCGCCGAGTGGGCCGCCGATCAGGTGCGTGGGGATCTGTGTCAGTGGGTCTTTGCGCGCCGGCGCGGCGGCAGGCGCGGGTGCTGGGTGCATGGTAGAGTCGCGCCGTTGGGTCATGGGAGTCGTCGATGGGTAGGTTAAGTGTGCTGCTGCTGGCGCTGGGTGTCGCCAATCTCGCCTGGGCGGAGGGTTGCATGATTCACAGCCAGGGCCAGCGGATCGAGGTCAAGGTCTGCCAGCAGAACCGCTCGATTCCCACCGAGCTGTTTCGCTCCGGCTTTTGCCAGCCCGAACTCAAAGACCAGGACGTGGAGGTGACGTTCGTCGAGCACTGCCCCAGCGGTGCGTTTGGCGTGTGTCGCAACGCTCAGGTCTCCAACATGCCCTACCGGCAGGACATCCACTACTACGGCGTGGCCAGCGATGCGCGTATCCTCCGGCCTGCCTGTGAGCAGGTCAACGGCGGGCAGTGGAGCGCCGACTAGACGCGCCGCGACGGGGTTCCACGTGAAACGTCGGCGCGTCAGTCGCGCGGCTTGAGCGAGCCGCAGTCGGCGCTCAGCCATTTGCCGTGCGTCTGCATTTTGCCGCTGCCGTCGCGCGTGCCGACCTGGTATTGGGTTTCCATCACGCTGACGACCTCCTGCGAGCTGAGCAGGCGGGTTTCGCCATGGCCGCGGGCGTCCGGGCATTCGAAGCGAAACCGCCAGAGCCGGTCGGTCTGCTCGTCCACCGCTTGGGTGCAGCCGGGCTCATGCTGAAACGGCAGCGCGCGGGACTTGACCTGCGCCTCGCTCAGGCACATCCGCAGCCCGGCGGCAGAAGGCTGCACGCCCTGTGCGGCCAGCATGTCCTGCATCATCTTGCGCTGCTCGGGTGGCAACGCCTGCATCTGCTCCAGCATCTCGGCCATGCCCGGCATTGCCCGGCCGTCGACCTGGATGTTGTCGCTGGAGAACTCCCACAGCCCCGGGCGCATGTCCAGCGCGAGAGCGGGGATGGCGCTGAGCATTGCCAGCCCAGCGCAGAGAGAACGGCTGAGTGTCATCTTGGCTTCTCCGTCGAGGGTGTCCTGACAGCCTAGCCGAGCCTGTAGAAAGGGCGGGCTTGGTTGAGGGTGTGATGCGGAGTGCCGACGACTCGAACCCGTCCATAGGCGGTTGGTGCGAGGCGGTGGCGACGGCGGAGGAGCCGTCGGCAGGAAGGGAACTGAGGCGGCCGGTCTCCCGGCCGTGGCTCAGTGGGAGTCGTCCGCTTGCGCGGCGCAGCTCCAGAGTTCCAGCGCGGGCCGGTCCGCTTTTGGCGGGCCGAGCCATTCGCTCATGGCGTGACAACGCTGGTCAAAGCACAGTTGGAAATCCCCTGCTTCGGGGGTTCGCCCCAGGCGCAGTGGTTGCAACGGCGGGAGCTGGCGCTGGTAGTGCCAGGTGCCGTCACGCAGTTCGGCGCCGTCGGGGATTTCCATCCCGGCGCCGGAACCCTTGACCCGCGCTTCGCCGAGCCGCAGCCCGTCCGGCGTCACGCGGTAATCTTCTTCCCAGCGGATCTTCTCGATCGTGTGGGTCCAGGCCAGGGTGAAGTGGTCGACCGGCAGTTGCGCCCAGATCGCACCGGCCAGGCCCATGCACAGCCCGATCATGCCAGTGCCGGCCCGGCCCGGCGGGCGCGGAGGATGTGCTGGGCCACCAGCAAGGCGCCGATGCCGAAGCCGATTTCATCGGTGACGGGCAGTGCCATGATCAGCGCGACACCGCCGGCAAAGCCGAACAAGCGTTCCCACCAGGCCAGCGGCCGTTGCAGGTAGCCGATCGAGGCGATGCCCCACAGACCAATGGCGAAGGCGGCCTTGAACACCATGTAAACGGTCATCCACAGGCTGTCGCCCTGCAGCATCAAGGACGGGTTGTAGACCGCCATGAACGGCACCACAAAGCCGGCCACGGCGATGCGCACTGCCCACAGGCTGATCTTCAGGCCGGTCTCCTTGGCAATCGGCGCAGCGGCGAAGCAGGCCAGTGCCACCGGTGGCGTCAGGTCAGCGAGGATGCCGAAGTAGAAGACGAACATGTGCGAGACGATCAGCGGCACGCCCAGGTCTAGCAGCGCCGGCGCGGCGATCGAGCTGGTGATGATGTAGTTCGGGATGGTCGGGATGCCCATGCCCAGCACCAGGCAGGTCAGCATGGTCAGGACCAGCGAAAGGAACAGATTGTCCTGACCGACCGCGAGGATGTAGCCGGCGAAGGTCGAGGCCACACCGGTCAGCGACACCACGCCGATGATCACGCCGACCAGCGCGCAGGCGATGCCCACCGGGACCGCATGACGAGCGCCTTCGACCAGCGCATGCAGACATACGACCAGGGTGTCGCGGCCGCCCTTGATGAACCAGCAAATCGCCACCAGCACCGCGATGACCGCGAAGATGACGCTGATGCCGAGCTGGAAGAAGCCCGCGCAAAGTACCCCGAGGGCGATCCAGAAGGCGATCCGCAGGCCGAATGACGACACCTTGAGGATGATCGCCGAGCCGAGGATGACGATCGCGGTCAGTGCCAGGCCGATGGTGCCGGCGAACATCGGCGTGCGGCCGGAGAACAGCAGCCAGACCAGCACCACCAGCGGAATCAGCAGATACCAGCGTTCCTTGACCGCGGCCATGGCGCTCGGGCACTGGTCCTTGGGCAGGCCGCGCAGATTGGCGCGCTTGGCTTCCAGGTGGACCATCCAGAAGGTCGAACCGAAGTACAGCAGGGCCGGGATCAGGGCAGCCTTGGCCACCTCAATGAAGGGCACGTTGATGGTTTCGGCCATGATGAACGCCACGGCGCCCATCACCGGCGGCATCATCTGGCTGCCCATGCTCGCGGTTGCCTCAACCCCGCCGGCGAAGGCCGCGCGGTAGCCGAAGCGCTTCATCAGCGGAATGGTGAACTGGCCGGTGGTCACCACGTTGGCTACGCCCGATCCGGTGATGGTGCCCATCAGCGCCGAGGACACCACCGACACCTTGGCCGGGCCGCCCAGCTTGTGGCCGAACAGGCCCATGGCGAAGTCGGTGAACAGCTTGATCATGCCGGCCTGTTCGAGAAAGGCGCCGAACAGGATGAACAGGAAGATGTAGGTCGCCGACACGTAGGTTGGTGTGCCGTACAGGCCTTCAGTGCCGAACGCCAGCTGGTTGACTATCTGGTCGATGGCGTAGCCACGGTGCGCCAGATCGCCCGGCAGGTACTGGCCGAGCAGGCCGTAGGCGAGAAACAGCGCGCAGATCAGCGGCAGCGCAATGCCCATGACCCGGCGCGCGGCTTCGAACACAAGGGCGATGAGTACCACGCCGACCACGAAGTCGGCGGTGGTCAGGTCGCCGGAGCGCTGAATCAGATCACCTTCGAAATACCACTGGTAGAACGCAGTGCCCATGCCGGCGATCGCCAGCACCCAGGCCAGCGGCTGCCAGGGCCGGCCGTTGCCGCGTGCGGGAAAGCTGAGGAACACCAGCATCAGCAAGAACCCGACGTGGCCTGCCCGCAGCACCTGGCTCGACACCGGGTGAAACGCTGCCATGACGATCTGGTAGATGGAAAACAGCAGGGCGACATAGAACAGTGTCTTGGGCCATTCGGCTGGGCTGCCACCCAGGCCTTGTTCTTGTTGTAGTTCGCTCATGGAATGCCTCGAGCTGATAAAGCGTGGTCGCGTAGAGCCGCTAACAAAACCTGCCGTGATCACACGCTGGTTTTACTAGCCGCTCTGCAGGGTTCGGTTCGGGATACCGCGGCGCCGTGCGCACCGCGGGGTGGGGACGGCGGTCGCCGCCCCCCTGGTCGCGATCAGAGCGCGCCCACTTCCTTGTAATAACGCTCAGCGCCCGGATGCAGCGGGATCGGCAGCGACTTGGCGGCGTTTTCCCGCTTGATGTCCTTGGCGGCCGAATGGGCTTTGCTCAGGTCATCGAGGTTCTCGAAGATCAGCTTGGTCATCTGGTAGGCGACGTCTTCCGGTACGTCTTCATGGGTCACCAGGATGTTGGTGATGGCCACGGTCGGCACATCCGCATCCTGGCCGTCGTAGGTGCCGGCCGGGATCGTTGCCGCCTGGTAGGCCGCGTTGTTGATCTTGGTGACCACGTCCTGCGGAATCTCGACGTAGTTCAGCTCCATGGTCGAGGCCAGGTCGCGGATGGCTGCCATGCCCAGACCGGCCGATTGCAGGGTTGCGTCCAGCTGGCGGTTCTTGATCAATTCAACGGATTCGGCGAACGGAAGATATTCCACCTTGCCCATGTCTTCGTAGCTCAGGCCGGCCGCCTTGAGGATGGCGCGGGCGTTCAGTTCGGTGCCGGACTTCGGCGCGCCGACGGAGAGCGACTTGCCCTTCAGGTCGGCCAGCGTCTTGATGCCAGATTCCTTGCTGGCAACGATCTGGATGTAGTTCGGATAGGCGCCACCGATTGCACGCAATTTCTTCAGCGGAGCCTTGAAGCCTGCGTCTTCCACGCCGTTCCAGGCATCGGCGACCGAGTCACCGAGCGCCAGGGCCAGTTCACCACGGCCGGCTTGCAGCAGGTTGAGGTTTTCTACCGAGGCCTTGGTCGCCTGTACGGATGTCTTCGATCCTTCGATGCCCTTGCTGTAGAGCTGGGAAATGGCCACGCCGACCGGGTAGTACACGCCGCTGGTGCCGCCGGTCAGGATATTGATAAAGGTCGGCGCGGCCACCGCGGCGGTGCTGGCGGTGAAGGCCGCTGCAGCAGCGAGCAGGCCGAGTTGCTTGGTCAATTTCATGGTGTTTCTCCGTTTCTTTGTTATTGGTTTTCGCAGAACCGACGATAGTCGATCAGCAGCCATCGTACAGCGATAGACAAGAAAGGAGCGGAACACACGGATGGCCTTCGCGGAGAAGGCGGGGGTGCGCTGTGCGGGTTTTCTTGTCATTGATCGCATCGGGCCACTTATGCGTTGCACGAGGCGTGCCAGACCATCCGAGGGCTCTGGCTGGCGGGTCGTATCCAGGCAGCGCGCCGTCATGCGCAAGATCTTGCCGATCGCTCAGGGGGCGTCGGCGGTTTTTTGCCTATGCCTAGGGCATGAGCGGCGGTGGTGACGCCAGGGTGCTGGCGAAGGGGGAGTTGCGGCGGGTCTCTGCCGGGACGTGGTTCGCGAGGCGGGATTTGGCCTTGGCTCTGGCTTTTGTAGGAGCCAGCTTGCTGGCGAAGCTTTGCGCTGGCGGTCGATCGGGCTAGAGTGGCGCGAGTTTCCTGCCCGAACGCCGAATCATGCGCGCTGCAGTCTTTCTGTTTCTCCTGTTCCCTTCGCTGTGGGCCTCTGCCGGCCCGGCGCCGTATTACCAGTGGCGGAGCAAGGCCGATGGCACCGTCATCTGCCGGCAGACCTCGCCGGGACACGGTTGGGAGCAGCTCAGCGGCCAGCCGTTTCGCGACCTCAACTGCACCCAGCCGGCCGGCCACCTCGAGCGACCCGGTGCGATTCCAGGTTTTCGCCCGCAGCCAGGGCGCTGAACCCGCCGGCGTGATCGCGCCGACCAGCGGCCGCCACCGGGTCGAGGCGCCACGATGCTGACCGCCTACCTCGGCCTGTTCGGCGCCGCCTTTGCCGCTGCCACCCTGCTGCCCGCGCAATCGGAGGCCGTGCTGGTCGGGCTGCTGCTCGACGGGCGTTTCTCGCCGGCGCTACTGCTGGCGGTCGCCACCGGGGGTAACGTCCTCGGCTCGCTGGTGAACTGGCTGCTTGGGCGCTCGCTCGAACGCTTCAAGCATGCGCGTTGGTTTCCAGTCAGCCCGCGGCAGCTGGAGCGGGCGCAACAGCGTTATCACCGCTACGGACGCCTGTCGCTGCTGCTGAGCTGGGTGCCGCTCATCGGCGACCCGCTGACGGTGGTCGCCGGCACCCTGCGCGAGCCGCTGTGGAGCTTCCTGCTACTGGTGACCCTGGCCAAAGGTGGCCGCTATCTGATTCTCGGCGGAATCGTGCTCAGCGGCTGGTAAGGCTTTTCGTTAACTTCAGCGTAACGAAACGCCTCCGCGCTTGATTGATGACCTCTCGGTCACCTCCCTACTGTGCGCTCCACAAAGCGGAAAACCTGTGGAGTCAGCATGACAACAACAATCTCCCCACCGCCGCAGTGGTCGCGTCGCCGAGCCGAAAAAGCTCGCCGTGTCGATCAGGTGCGCAGCCTCGCCGACGGCGTGGTGCTGCCAGGCGAGCGGATCGTCGAGGCGCTGGAACTGCTGATCGCCCCCGGTGATCGGGTGGTGCTCGAGGGCAACAACCAGAAGCAGGCGGACTTTCTCTCGCGCTCCCTGGCCAAGGCCGACCCCGGCAAGCTGCATGACTTGCACATGATCATGCCCAGCGTCAGTCGCGCCGAGCACCTGGATCTGTTCGAACGGCAGATCGCGCGCAAGCTCGACTTCTCCTTTGCCGGGCCGCAGAGCCTGCGCATCAGCCAGCTCCTTGAAGACGGCCTGCTGGAAGTCGGTGCCATCCACACCTACATCGAACTCTATTCGCGTCTGTTGGTGGACCTGATCCCCAACGTCGCGCTGGTAGCCGGCTTCCAGGCTGACCGCCACGGCAACATCTACACCGGCCCGAGCACCGAAGACACCCCGGCACTGGTCGAACCCACCGCCTTCTCCGACGGCATCGTCATCTTCCAGGTCAACGAGATCGTCGACGAGCTGCCGCGCGTGGACATCCCGGCCAGCTGGGTGGATTTCGTCGTGGTGGCGGACAAGCCCTTCTACATCGAGCCGCTGTTCACCCGCGACCCGCGCCACATCAAGCCGGTGCATGTGCTGATGGCGATGATGGCGATCCGCGGCATCTACGAAAAACACAACGTGCAGTCGCTCAATCACGGCATCGGTTTCAACACCGCCGCCATCGAGCTGATCCTGCCGACCTACGGCGAATCCCTCGGCCTGAAAGGCAAGATCTGCCGCAACTGGACGCTCAACCCGCACCCGACGCTGATCCCGGCGATCGAGACCGGCTGGGTAGAAAGCGTGCACTGCTTCGGCACCGAGCTGGGCATGGAGAACTACATCGCCCAGCGTCCGGACGTGTTCTTCACCGGCCGCGACGGCTCGATGCGCTCCAACCGCATGATGTGCCAGCTGGCCGGGCAGTACGCGGTGGACCTGTTTATCGGCGCCACCCTGCAAGTGGATGGCGACGGCCATTCTTCCACCGTGACCCGTGGTCGCCTGGCCGGTTTCGGCGGTGCGCCGAACATGGGCCACGACCCGCGCGGTCGCCGCCATCCGACCCCAGCCTGGCTGGACATGGCCATGCCCGGCGGCGAAGCCCCGGTGACGATGCTAGAGCGCGGCAAGAAGCTCGTGGTGCAGATGGTCGAGACCTTCCAGGAAGGCGGCAAACCCACCTTTGTCGAGCAGCTCGACGCGGTCGAGGTGGCGAAGAAGAGCGGCATGCCGCTGGCGCCGGTCATGATCTACGGCGACGACGTCACCCACCTGCTCACCGAGGAAGGCATCGCCTACCTGTACAAGGCCCGCTCGCTGGAGGAGCGCCAGGCGATGATCGCCGCGGTGGCCGGCGTCACCAGCATCGGCCTTCGGCACAACCCGAAGGACACCGAACGCATGCGCCGCGAAGGGCTGATCGCCCTGCCGGAAGACCTCGGCATCCGTCGCAACGACGCGACCCGCGAGCTGCTCGCGGCCAAAAGCATCGCTGAGCTGGTCGACTGGTCCGGCGGCCTCTACAACCCGCCTGCCAAGTTCAGGAGCTGGTGATGAGCGCACTCATTGCACGACAGGCGCCGACCGCGGCCGAGCGCCTGGCCGATCTGGCGGTGCAGGCGCTGGTCGACGAGGCCGACCTGTCGCCCAAGCCGGGGCTGGTCGACCGGCGCGGCAGTGGCGCGCACAGCGATCTGCACCTGGGGCTGATGCACGCCTCGGCGCAGTCGCTGTGGCCGGCGTTCGCCGCCATGGCCGATGCCGCGCGGCGCGAAGGTCGGGTCAGCCAGGCGCTGCGTGAAACGCTCGGCCAGCTGGGCCGCGACGGCGAAGCGGAGATGTTGCGCGTCACCGCCGGGGTCAACACCCATCGCGGCGCGATCTGGGCGCTGGGGCTGCTCAGCGCGGCGGCCATGCTGGAAAGCGGCGCTTCGGCCGGCGGGATCGCCGCCAGCGCGGCCGCCCTGGCGCGGCTGGACGACCCGGCCGCGCCGCACAACCCGGACAGCCACGGCGCGCGCGTGTGCCGTCGCTACGGCGTACTCGGCGCGCGGGAACAGGCGCAGCACGGCTTTCCCGCGGTCATCGAGCACGGCTTGCCGCAACTCCTGGCCAGTCGCCGCGCCGGCGCCGGCGAGCAGAACGCCAGGCTCGATGCACTGCTGGCAATCATGAGCAGCCTGACCGACACCTGCGTGCTGCACCGCGCCGGTCTTGAAGGGCTGAACCGCATGCAGGCCGGCGCCCGCGCCGTGCTCGAAGCCGGTGGCGCCACCAGTCTCGCCGGGCGTCGCCAGCTGCGCCTGCTCGATCGCGACATGCTCGCCCTCAACGCTTCGCCGGGCGGCGCCGCCGACCTGCTGGCCGCCACCTTATTCCTCGACCGTCTGGCGCCCGCCGCGCCGGCGCCGACTGGGAGCTACTGAACATGGAAACCCTGTCTTTCGAATTCGCCGCCGGGCAACCCGCCCGCGGCAAGGCCCTGGTCGGCGTGGTCGGCTCGGGCGATCTGGAAGTGCTGCTGGAACCCGGCCAGGCCGGCAAGCTGGCGATCCAGGTGGTCACCTCGGTCAATGGTGCCGAGCAACGCTGGAGGAGTCTGTTCGAGCGGATGTTCCGCGAGCAGACGCCACCGGCATTGAACATCGATATTCACGATTTTGGGGCCACGCCCGGCGTAGTGCGTCTGCGCCTGGAGCAGGGACTGGAGGAGGTCGGCCATGACTGATGTGTCCGCTAACACCGTGGCCCGTTTACTCGCGTCGCGCAGCTTCGTCGAACTCGGTGCCCGCCAGCGTGCCCACGCACTGCTGGACGAGGGCAGCTTCCGCGAATTGCTCGATCCGTTTGATCGCGTCACCTCGCCCTGGCTGCCGAAGCAGGGCATCGTCACCCAGGCCGACGACGGCGTGGTGGTCGCCAAGGGCACCCTTGACGGCCAGCCGGCGGTGATCGCCGCCATCGAAGGCGCCTTCCAGGGCGGCAGCATGGGGGAAGTCGGCGGCGCGAAGATCGCCGGCGCGCTGGAGCTGGCTGCCGAAGACAACCGCAACGGCATCCCGACCCGCGCCGTGCTCCTGCTGGAAACCGGCGGCGTGCGTCTGCAGGAGGCCAACCTGGGCCTTGCCGCCATCGCCGAGATCCAGGCGGCCATCGTCGAGCTGAGCGACTACCAGCCGGTGATCGGCGTGGTCGCCGGCTCCGTTGGCTGCTTCGGCGGCATGTCCATCGCCGCCGGGTTGTGCAGCTACCTGATCGTTACCCGTGAGGCCCGCGTCGGTCTCAACGGCCCGCAGGTGATTGAGCAGGAAGCCGGTCTCGACGAGTACGACTCCCGCGACCGCCCCTTCATCTGGAGCCTGACCGGTGGCGAGCAGCGCTATGCCTCGGGGCTGGTGGACGCCTACGTCGCCGACGACACCGACGCCATCCGCGCGCAACTGCACGAACTGTTCGCCCTCGGCAAGCCACTGCAGCCGCGCAGCCGCCGCCACGCCTGGTACCTCCAGCGCCTGGCCGATGTCGACACCCGCACGCAGCTCGATGCCGCCGCCGTGCGTGCCCTCTACGAAGGAGATGCCCAATGAGCCGTGGACTGAACTGGTTGCAAGCCCTGGCCGGCGGCCAGGCACTGGCGGGCTATCCGGCCTCGGTAAAGGTGGTCGATGGCACCCTTGGTGCGCGCGCCGCGCGCTATATCGCCGTGGTGCCGGACGCCGAGAATCCCTTCCCGCGCGCGCGCAATGGCGAGGTCGGCCTGCTCGAAGGCTGGGCCCTGGGCCAGGCGCTGGACGAGGCGATCGCCGCCGATCGCGACAAGGCGGACAAGCGTGTGGTGGTCGCCGTGGTCGACGTGCCGAGCCAGGCCTATGGCCGCCGCGAAGAAGCCCTCGGCATTCATCAGGCCCTTGCCGGCGCGGTGGATGGCTATGCCCGCGCACGGCTGGCCGGGCACCCGGTGATCGCGCTGCTGGTGGGCAAGGCCATGTCCGGCGCCTTTCTCGCCCACGGCTATCAGGCCCAGCGGATCATCGCCCTGCGCGATCCGGGCGTGATGGTGCATGCCATGGGCAAGGCCGCCGCGGCGCGCATCACCCTGCGCAGCGTCGAGGAGCTGGAAGCCCTGGCCGAATCGGTGCCGCCGATGGCATACGACATCGACAACTACGCGACCCTCGGCCTGCTCTGGGAAACCCTCTCGGTGGACAGCATCGAGCAGCCCTCGGCGGACGACCTGGCGCGTGTGCGCGACTGTCTCGCCAAGGCCGTCGCGGACATCGGCGACAGCAGCGACCTGCGCGGTCGTCTCGGCGCGCCGAACCGCGAGGCGTCGTCGCGGGTACGCGAGCTGCTGCGCGCGCAGTGGTAGCGAACACCTGACGCGGCCCTATTCGCCACAGCGATCAGCGACTCGACAACAACAATCACGAGGAGGCTGTAGATGCACGACACTCCACGCCCCCACGACCTGCTCTGGGGCATGACTCCAGCACAGCTGCCGGCCGATGCGCCCGCCTGGGCGGTCGCTGTGCTCGCCGCTGGCCAGCCGGTGGTAGTGCGGCGTGCGCGTGTGGCTGCCGGCCTGGTTGCGGTCGGGTTGCGGGGGGCGACGCGTGATCAACGCCTGGCCGCGCTGATGCCAATCAAGGCGATCGCTCATCGGTTGGCACCGGAAGATCTGCTCGGTCGTCAGGCCAGTGAGGATCTGCCGGTGTTCCGCGTGCTGGCCGAGATCCGCCCGTTGCTCGATGCGCTGGGCCACGCCTGGGGCGTTACCGGCTCGGCGGGTTTTCAACTCGCCACCGGCCTGCCGGTCGTCCACGCGGCGAGCGATCTCGACCTGCTGCTCAGGGCCGAGCGCCCGCTGCCACGCAGCGAGGCGCGCCCGCTGTTGCAGTTGCTCGAAGGCCGCGCCTGCCGCGTCGACCTGCAACTGGACACCCCGCTGGGTGGTGTGGCGCTCGGCGAATGGGCCGGTGGCGCCGCGCGGGTGCTGGTCAAGGCCGCCGAAGGACCGCGTCTGGTGAGCGATCCCTGGGCCACGGAGCGTGCGGCATGAGCAGCCTGTTCGCCTTTCCCGGCCAGGGCGCGCAGAAGCCCGGCATGCTCCAGCGTCTGCCGCAGGAGCCCGAAGTCCTCGAATGCCTGACGCAGGCCAGTGCGGTGCTCGGCGAGGATGCGCGGCTGCTCGATTCGGCCGAGGCGTTGCAATCGACCCGTGCTGTACAGCTCTGCCTGCTGATTGCCGGTGTCGCCGGCGCGCGGCTGCTGATGCGCGATGGCCAGCGACCGGACTACGTCGCCGGGCTGTCCATCGGTGCCTACGCCGCGGCGGTGGTCGCCGGGGCGCTGGACTATCGCGACGCGGTGCGGCTGGTCGCGCTGCGTGGCGAGCTGATGCAGCGGGCCTACCCGCACGGCTACGGCATGACCGCCATCCTCGGCCTGTCGCTGGGCACGGTCGAGGGCCTGCTGGCGGAGGCCAGGGAGCCCGCCTACCTGGCCAATATCAATGCCGACAACCAGCTCGTCATCGCCGGCAGCGACGCCGCCATGGCCGCGGTCGCCGCCCGCGCCAAGGTCCTCGGTGCCTCCTGTGCGCGGCGTCTGGCGATGAGCGTGCCGTCGCACTGCGCGTTGCTCGAGCAGCCGGCGCGTGAGCTGGCCGAAGCCTTCGCCGGCGTCAGCCTGCGCGCTCCGCAAATTCGCTATCTGAGCAGCTCGTCCGCACGCCCGCTATTCGATAGCGAGCGCCTGCGCGACGACCTGGCCTTCAACATGTGCCGCGTCGTCGACTGGCACGGCACCCTGCGCACCGCCTACGAACGCGGGGTGCGGCTGCACCTGGAACTGCCGCCCGGCTCGGTGCTGACCGGCCTGGCGCGGCGGGTTTTCGAACAGGGTACGCTGGCCGCCTTCGACGGCGCCCGGCTCGACACACTGGACGCCTTGCTGCGTCAGGAGGGCAGCCAGAGCCGATAGACCGCGTGCACTGTCAGCGCGGGCGCGCACGCTCGCCGACTGATCGATGGATAACAACAACAACCTCGACAACACCGCGCCAGGCCTTCTGCAGGCCGAGCGCAACCCAAAAGGACAAGAACAATGATCATCTTTGGTGTGGCCTTCCTCGCCTTCTGCACGCTCACCGGCATCTTCGTCGGCGAGTTGCTGGGCAAACTTCTCGGTGTACCGGCCAACGTCGGCGGCGTCGGCATCGCGATGGTGCTGCTGATCCTGCTCGGCAGCTACCTGAAGCAGCGCGGCGTGTTCAACATGGAAACCGAACAGGGCGTGAAATTCTGGAGCGCCGTGTACATCCCGATCGTGGTCGCCATGGCCGCGCAGCAGAACGTCTATGGCGCCCTGAGCGGCGGCCCGATGGCAATCATTGCCGGTGTTTTGGCCGTTGTCGTGGCCTTTGCCCTGGTACCGGTACTCGACCGGATCGGCCGTAAAAAGCATGACGCCGATGTCGCCAAACCACTGATCAGCGAGGGCTGAGCCATGTACGAATCTCTACTCAAGGTCGTCTCCAGCTACGGTCTGCTCAGTGGCTTCGCCATCATCGGCGCCACCATGTGGCTGTCCTACTGGCTGTCGGACAAGCTCACCAAGGGCCGCCTGCACGGCTCAGCCGTGGCGATCATCATCGGCCTGCTCCTGTCCTATATCGGTGGTGTGGTCACGGGCGGTCACAAGGGCCTTGTGGACATCTCCCTGTTCGCCGGCATCGGCCTGCTCGGTGGCTCCATGCTGCGGGACTTCGCCATCGTCGCCACCGGTTTCGGGGTCAGTGTCGAGGAGCTCAAGCGGGCCGGAATGGTCGGCGTGCTGGCGCTGTTTGTCGGCGTGTTTTCGTCGTTTATCGCGGGCGTCGGCGTGGCCATGGCCTTCGGTTACACCGATGCGGTCAGCCTGACCACCATCGGCACGGGCGCTGTGACCTACATCGTCGGTCCGGTAACCGGCGAGGCCATCGGCGCCAGTTCCGAAGTGATGGCGCTGTCCATCGCCGCCGGCCTGGTCAAAGCCATTCTGGTGATGATCGCAACGCCGTTCGTGGCGCCGCTGATCGGGTTGAACAACCCGCGCTCAGCGGTCATCTTCGGCGGCCTGATCGGTACGTCCAGCGGTGTGGCCGGAGGGCTGGCGGCGACCGATGCGCGGCTGGTGCCCTACGGTTGCCTGACCGCGGCGTTCTACACCGCGCTGGGCTGCCTGCTCGGCCCGTCGCTGCTGTTCTTCATCATGCGCGGCCTGGTGGGTTGAGGGCGCTCACGGTGGAAAAGCGTTGCCGTTTTCCACCCGACGGCGCCACATCGCCTGCCGGGGGCTATTCAATCGACAGGTGATGGCTGCGTAGGCCTCAACTCGGATGTTTGAGGCTGTACATGCGGCATTCGGCCAGGAGCGCGAGCAGGTTGGGATCGCGCTCCTTGGCCTTCAGAAACACCACGCCAATATGCTGCTGCAGGTGGTAACGCGCCTGCAGCGGCACCAGTTTGACCCGCGACTCGTAGACCATCCCCACCCGCCCCGGCAGCAACGCATAGCCCACGCCTGAGTTGACCATGCTCAGCAGGGTGAAGATGTCGTTCACCTGCATCGCCACCTTCGGTTCGAACCCCGCCTGCTGAAACACCCGGTTGCCGTCCTGGTGCGTCGCGAAACCTTGCGTCAGCGTGATGAAGGTGGCGTCGCGCAGATCGCTCAGGTCGACTTCTGCCTGCTGGGCAAAGGGTGAATCGGCCGGTGCAGCGAGAAAGATGTCATCGGCGAACAGCGGCAGCTGCGCGCAATCCGGGTCGTGGCCGACGCTCTCGTTCAGCGACACCAGGATGGCATCCAGCTCCATGTTCTTGAGTTTGTAGAACAGGTCGATGTTGGAGCCGAGGATCAGGTCGATGTTGAGTTCGCTGCGGCGCAGCTTCAGCCCCATGATCAGCTGCGGCACGGTCTTGACCGTGAGCGAGTAGAGCGCCCCGAGCTTGAAGCGTTCGGCCGAGAAGCCCGCCGCCTCGCGGGTCTGGCGGACGGTCTCCAGCACGTCCTGCACCAGCTTCTGCGCCTTTTCTTCCAGCACATAGGCGCTTTCCAGCGGGATCAGGTTGCGCCCCTCATGTTTGAACAGCGGGCAGCGCAGCGCGCTTTCCAGCGAGTGAATGGCGCGGTGCACGCTGACATTGCTGGTGTTCAGCTCGGCGGCGGCCTTGCTCAGGTTGCCGCTGCGCATGAAGGCCAGGAAGGTTTCCAGCTTTTTCAGGGTGAGTTCTTCGTCGATCTGCATGGCTGGGCGCTCCGGGAAGAGACGCCGATTATGCCGGAGCCGGCCGGCGCGCTCTGCCCCGGCGTGCACATCGCATGACCGTCGGCAGGGTGTCGTGCAATGTGCAACGCCATGCCTGGACGCATAACTTATAACTCATTGAAATTTAAGGTAAAAATATTTATCCAAGCTGGCACGCTGAATGCTCCGGTTGTGTCGCCGGCGGCCGTTCAACCGGAACGCCAAAGCACAACAATCAAAATCAGCGGTTGGACGGATATGCCAGCCAGGACATGGACCGAATGGATAACAGACTGAACGGCAAGACCCAGATTTGGGCCGATGGATATTCATTCATGGAAGTGACCGACACGCTATTGATGGCCCTGGGCATTCGACTCGACGAACCACCCGCCGAATCCTCTCCTGCCGGGGACAAGGCGCGACCGGTGAGCGGCAGCGCTGCGCTGACCGCCGACGTCTGCGCCACACCTTCGCGCTAGCGGGCTGTCCGCCTCGACGCACCGGGACTCGACAGGCCTCGGGACGCCGGTAACGCGGCTCGGCTGAGCGGCAGCAGTCGTCAGCCTTCCGTCGGCCCGCGGCGGCAGCGCAGCCCCGACACGGCGCCAATCGGAATGCCAGACCACCGCGACGAGTGACGCGCCGGTCCAGTTGTTTCCGCGAGCGCGCTTCGCAGCAGCAGGCCTGGAATCCGGCGGCTGCCGTCGCTTGTTGCAGGGATGTCCAGGCCCGCCGTGATGCCGCGCACTCAGCGCTTCAAGCTACCGTGACCTGCAGCGTGCCGATGCCTTCAACACCGCCGCTCAAGCGATCGCCGCGCTGCACCGCGCCAACGCCGGCCGGCGTGCCGGTCATGATCAGGTCGCCGGGCTCGAGCGTGAACAGCCGCGACAGGTAGGCCACCACCTCCGGCACGCTCCAGATCAGCGAGGCGAGGTCGCCTTCCTGGCGGGTTTCGCCATTGATCTCGAGCCAGATGCGGCCCTCGTGCGGATGGCCGATGGTCGCTGCCGGGACCAGCGCCGAACAGGGCGCCGCATGGTCGAAGCCCTTCGCGACCGCCCAGGGCCGGCCCATCTTCTTGGCTTCGGCCTGCAGGTCGCGGCGGGTCATGTCCAGCCCCACGGCGTAGCCGTAGACATGCTCGAGCGCCTGCTCGACCGGGATATCCGAACCGCCTCGGCCGATGGCCACCACCAATTCGATTTCGTGATGCACGCTGTCGCTACCCGGCGGGTAGGGGAACTGGCTGCCATCGGGCAGCAGGCTGTCGGGGTGCTTGGTGAAGAAGAACGGCGGCTCGCGGTCCGGGTCATGACCCATTTCGCGGGCGTGTTCGGCGTAGTTGCGGCCGACGCAATAGACGCGCCGCACCGGGAAACGCTGGGCGCTGCCGGAGATGGCGAGACTGGGGATGGCCGGGGTGAAGAGGTAGGCGTTCGAATCGTCGGTGGTCACGGGTAGCTCCTGTGGTCGGGTGGTTGGGGGTAGGGTGGATGGGAGTGAGGTAGCCGCCGGGTGCCGCGGCATTGCGGCTCAGCGGTCTCGCGGCACGCTGCCGGCCTCGTCGAGGCTGCGCAAGAAGTCGAAATCGCAGCCGTTGTCGGCCTGGGTCACGGTGTCGAGGAACAGCTTGCGGTAGCCGCGTTCGTCGCCTTCGCGCGGTTCCGGTCGCTCAAGGGCATTGCGCCGGCGTGCCAGCTCCTCGTCGCTGACCAGCAAATCGAGGGAACGCTCGGCCACGCTCAGGCGCAGACGATCGCCGCTCTCGATCAGCGCCAACGGCCCGCCGACCGCCGCCTCGGGCGTGACGTGCAGGATGATGGTGCCGCCTGCCGTGCCGCTCATGCGCCCGTCGGAGATGCGCACCATGTCCTTCACGCCGGCACGCGCCAGCTTGCGCGGGATAGGGATGTAACCGGCTTCGGGCATACCGGGCGCACCCTTCGGGCCGATGTTCTTCAGCACCAGAATGTCGTCGGCGTTGACGTCGAGCTCCGGGTCGTCGATTCGCTGGGCCAGATCCTCCAGGCCATCGAACACCACCACGCGACCTTCATGCTCCATCAGCTCGGCGCTGGCGGCGGACTGCTTGATGATCGCCCCGTCCGGTGCCAGGTTGCCGCGCAGAAAGGCGAGGCCGCCTTGCGGGTAGATCGGATTGTCCAGCGGGCGCACCACCTCCTGCGGGAACGCGGCAACCTCATCGAGCTCTTCGCCCAACGTGCGTCCGGTCACGGTCAGTGCATCGAGGTGCAGGAAGGGCCGCAACTCGCGCAGCACGGGGGCCAGCCCGCCGGCTTTGTGCAGGTCTTCCATGTAATGGGTGCCGGACGGCTTGAGGTTGACCAGTACCGGAATCTTGCGGCCGAGTGCGTCGACCTGGTCCATGTCGATGCGGATGCCGCAGCGACCGGCAATCGCGGACAGGTGCACGATGGCGTTGGTCGAACCGCCGATGGCGAGCAGCACCATCAGCGCGTTCTCGAAGGCCTTCTCGGTGAGAATCCGGTCCGGCGTCATGCGCGACTGAATCATCGCCACGGCCTGGGTGCCGGTGCGCTCGGCAATGCGGATGCGGTCGGCCGTGACCGCCGGTGGCGTGGCACCGCCGGGCAGCATCATCCCCAGCGCCTCGGTGATGCAGGCCATGGTGCTGGCGGTGCCCATCACCGAGCAGGTGCCGACGCTGGCCACCAGCTGATCGTTGACCTCGGTGATCTCCTGCTGGTCGATCTCATCGCCGCGGTACAGGCCCCAGAAGCGCCGGCAATCGGTACAGGCGCCGACCCGCACGCCGCGGTGCGAGCCGGTCAGCATCGAGCCGCTGACCAGTTGAATGGCCGGCACGCCGGCGCTGGCGGCGCCCATCAGCTGGGCCGGGACGGTCTTGTCGCAGCCGCCGATCAGCACCACCGCGTCGATCGGCAGGGCGCGGATCATTTCCTCGGTGTCCATCGACATGAGGTTGCGCAGGAACATGCTGTTGGGGTGGGCGAAGCTCTCGTGGATGGAGATGGTGGGGAAGTCCACCGGCAGCCCGCCGGCGAGCATCACCCCGCGCTTGACCGCTTCGATCAGCTGCGGCGCGTTGCCATGGCAGGGGTTGAAGCCGCTGCCGGTGTTGGTGATGCCGACGATCGGTCGCGACAGCGCATCGTCGGAATAGCCGGCGCCCTTGATGAAGGCCTTGCGCAGGAACAGCGAAAATTCGGCGTCGCCGTAGTTGGTCAATCCCTTGCGCATGCCGCGCGCCGCATCTTTTGCCGCGTGGTCGTTGTTGTTGTTTTCCATGGGCGTTTCCTCTCGAGTGGTGGTCGCGCCGCGCACGCGCAGCGGCGTAGCGGCGTAGCGGCGCGGTGGCTCAGGTAGCGGGCGCCGGGCCGGAGCTGGCTCGCACGATCAGCTCGGTGGTGGTCTCGATCATGGCGGGAGGCGTCTTGCCGGCCAGCGCCTCGAGCAGGTAGGTCCCGGCATAGGCGCCGATCTGCGCCAGCTCGACGCGAATGGTGGTCAGCGGCGGCGACAGGTAGCGGGCGTAGTCGAAGTCATTGAAGCCCACCACCGAGATGTCCTGCGGCACGCGCACGCCGAGGTTCTTGGCTGCCAACAGAGCGCCGAAGGCCAGCAGGTCGTTGGCGCAGATCACCGCGGTCGGGCGGTTCGGGCCGCGCAGCAGACGCTGCATGGCGACGATGGCGCCTTCAAGGCTCAGGTCGGTTTCCATCAGCCAGTGCGCGGGCAGTTCCAGACCCGCCTCGGCCAGCCGGGCCCGGGTGCCGACGATGCGGTCGCCGACGCGGTCGTTGAACCCCGGTTCGCCGACGATCATCGCGAATTCGCGATGCCCGAGTGACAACAGGTGCTCGACCATCTGCCGCGCCACGGCGACGTTGTCGAAACCGACGCTGGGGCGGTTGGGGTCCTGTGCCCAGGCCTGCACGCAGGGGATACGCTTGCGCTCGATCAGCTCCCACATCTTCGAATCGTGGGTACGGCCGACCACCAGCAGGGCATCCACGCCGTGCTCGAGCAGGGTCTGCACCTCCTTCAGTTCGACCTGTTCATCGAAGCCGAAACTGGCCACCAGCAGGGTGTAGCCGGCCTCGTGGACCTTCTGCTGGAACGCCGCCAGCGGACGGGAAAAGGTTTCGGTGGCGAGGGTCGGCACCACCGCGCCGATGGTCATGCTGCGCCGCGACGCAAGCGTGCGGGCCGCGGCGTTGAGCACGTAGCCGAGTTCGTCGCAGGCGCGCAGCACGGCCTGGCGCTTGTCGTCGCTGACCGCGGCGCTGTCGTTGATGACCCGCGATACGGTGGCGGTGGACACGCCGGCCTGACGCGCGACGTCGTGCAGGCTGGCGCGGGACAGGCCGGCGGACAAAGGGGGTACGGCTTGGGTCATGGCAATCCTTAAGGCCGTTGAGCAAATCGCGTTTGACATTAGGTAAAACCGAAACTAGGTTTTTGTAAACGCTTACATCGGGTTTTTTTCCAATGTAAGCGGTTACATGCGACGGCCATTGGCGTTCAGGCCGATGGCGGAGCGATTTCAAATAGCCAGTTTCGTCACGCATGAAAACGTTTACATCGGCTCGTTCGGCTCGACAGAGGACAACAACAAACCATGCCCACTATCCGCTCGATCTCCGTTTGTGCCGCCCGCGTACCGCTGGACCGGGTGACCTCGTTCTCCAACCGCACGGTGCATGCTCGCGACTACGGGCTGGTCAAGGTGACCTCCAGCGACGGCGTGACCGGCATCGGTTTCTGCTACATCGGCAGCGCCGGCGGCGAGCTGCTGCCGGTTGCCGTGGAGACGCTGCTGGCGCCGGTGCTGCTGGGCCGCGATTCGCTGGATGTCGAAGCGTTGTGGCAGGAGATGTACCAGGAGGCGCTGTTGCAAGGGCGCGCCGGAGTCGTCATGCGCGCCATCAGCATCCTCGATACCGCGCTCTGGGACCTCAACGCCCGCAGCGCCGGCCTGCCGCTGCACCGCTACCTCGGCGCGGCGCAGGCCCGGCAGGTGCCGGCCTACGCCAGTGGCGGCTATTACCTGGACGGCAAGACGCCCGAGCGCCTCGGTGAGGAAATGGCGCACTACGTGTCGCTCGGCTTCAAGGCGGTGAAGATGAAGACCGGCCGTCTCTCGCCAAAGGACGAAGAGGCGCGGGTCGCGGCGGCCCGCGACGCCATCGGCCCCGACATCGAGCTGATGCTCGACGCCAACAACGCCTGGCGTGACGTCACCGAGGCGCTGCAGTACGTGCGGCGCTTCGAGCGCTACGCGCCAAGCTTCATCGAGGAGCCGTTCCTGGTCGACGACATCGACAGCCATGCGCGGCTGGCCCGCGCCACGCCGATCCCGGTGGCCACCGGCGAGGTGGAGGTGGGGCGCTGGCGGCACAAGGAGCTGCTGGACAAGGGCGGCGCCGCCATCCTGCAGACCGATGCGGTGGTCTGCGGCGGTATTACCGAATGGCGCCGTATCGCCGCGATGGCGGCCGGCTACGGCGTGCCCATATACCCGCACTGGTTCCATGACGTGCACGCGCCGCTGGTGGCGGCCACGCCGAACGCGCGCATGGTGGAGTTTTTCTGGGACGACCAGGTCCTCAACTTCCGCCGGCTGATCGACCGCCAGCTGGCGCAGCAGGACGGCTACATCCAGCTGCACCAAGGCCCGGGGCTGGGCTTCGACTTCGACGAACAGGCCGTGGCGCGCTACTCGATCGCGGCCGATGGCCAGCCCTGGAGAACGCTCGAGAACAACAACCGCTGAGCAACGAGGCAGTACCGCTGTAGGGGCGCCGGCGCGCGGTTGTCGCCCCTGACCACATCCGGGCCCCTGGGCCGGACGGGATAAATCCAACAAGAAACGTGGAGAGAGCGAGATGAATGACCTGACCCTGAGCGCCGCGGCGCTGACTGCAGCCCTGGCGCTGTCCCTTCCCATCGCCGCCCAGGCGGACTACGTCGCCGGCGACGAGGTGGCCGTGCTGCAGGGCTTCAAGCCCGGTGGCGGCAGCGACGTGCTGGCGCAGCTGGTGCAGCCCTACCTGAGCAAGAAGCTCGGCGTGAACTTCGTCAACGAATACATCCCCGGCGCCACCGGCGCCATTGCCTGGACCCGTCTGGCGCGGCAGTCGGAAAAGGACGGCTCGGTGATCAGCATCACCAATACGCCGATGCTCATGACCAACTACATCATGAACGACGCCATCACCTACAACATCGACGACCTCACGCCGATTGCCAACGTGGTCACCGACTCGGGCATCGCCGTGGTGGCCAAGGACAGCCCCTACGACACCATCGAGGACTTGCTCGCCGCGGCCAAGGCCAAGCCCGGCAAGATCACCATCGGCAACTCGGGCGTTGGCGGCGACGACTTCTTCACCACCCTGCTGATCGAGAAGGCCACTGGCCTGTCGTTCAAGAAGGTGCCTTTCCAGGGCGACGGGCCCTCGGCGACGGCGGCCATGGGTAACAAGATCGACGCCAGCTTCAACAATGTCGGCAACGTCTACAGCCAGATCCAGAGCGGCAACCTGAAGGCCCTGGCCGTGTTCGCCGACAAGCGTTTCGAGGGCCTGCCCGACGTGCCGACGCTAAAGGAGAAGGGTATCGACGTGGTTGCCGGTTCCTCGCGCGGCTACAGCGCCCCGGCGGGCATTCCGGCCGAGGCCCGCAAGCAACTGATCGCCGCGTTCGAAGAGCTGAAAGACGACCCGGCCTTTCTCGCCGATGCGAAGAAGCGCGCGCTGAACATTGATCTGGTCACCGGCGAAGCCTACGGCGAGATGTTCCAGCGCATGGAAAAGCAATTCCAGGGCATCTGGAGCGAAGTCGGCGGCAAGCAACCGTGAACCACGCCAGCAGACACCCGCGGAGAGCTCGCCCATGAACCGCAATCGCTTCGTCCTCGGCTTGTTCGGCCTCGCCCTGGCGGCGGTGTTCTTCATCGACGCCCTGGGCTACCCGGACGCGGCGGCGCAGATGCCACTGATCTATTCGGTCACCGTGGGGCTGCTGTCGCTGGCGATGCTGGGGGCGGAGCTGTTGCGCGGACGGGTGGCTCGCCGGCGCGAGACAGAGCCGGTGGCGTCGGGAGATGCCGCCGGCCCCGATGCCGATGCCGCCGTCTCCGCGCCGCCGCGCTATGCGGTCACCGCCGCGGTCTTCGTGCTGGCGGCGGCCTATGTCGCGACCATCAGCGTGCTCGGCTACCTGCTCTCGACAACGCTGTTCATGGCCCTGGCGCTGCTGCTGATCCGCACCGTGTCGTTGCGCTTCGCGCTGATCGGCAGCCTGGTGCTGATGGCCGTGGTGTGCCTGGTGTTCATCCAGTTCCTGGGCCTGCCGGTGCCCTTCCTGCCTGCGGCGATCGCCTGATCGGCGCCGCTCCACTTCGACGAGGCCTGCAGCCGTGGACAGTTCGATCGTCATGACAGGGTTGGTCAACGTGCTGACCCTGACCAACTTCGCCGCCATATTCGGCGGGATACTGCTGGGCCTGTTCGTCGGCGCCATGCCCGGCCTGTCGGCCACCATGGCGCTGGCGCTGCTACTGCCGCTGACCTTCAACATGGACACCGCCACCGGCCTGAGCATGCTCGCCTCGCTGTATGTGGGCGCCTCCTACGGTGGCTCGATCGCGGCGATCCTGCTGCGCACGCCGGGCACGCCCTCGGCGGCCGCGACGGTGCTCGACGGCTTTCCCATGTCGCAGCAGGGCCAGGCCGGCAAGGCGCTGGGGATATCCCTGTTCGCCTCCTTTATCGGCGGCACCTTGAGCGGCCTCGCGCTGCTGATGGCGGCGCCGCTGCTGGGCAGCATCGTGGTGGAATTCGGCCCCATCGAGCTGTTCGCCATCGCCGTGCTGGGCATCACCATCATCGGCTCGCTGGCCCAGGGCTCGGTGATCAACGGGCTGTTTTCCGGCGGCGTCGGGCTGCTCATCAGCACCGTCGGCATGGACCTGACCACCGGTACGCCGCGCATGGCGTTCGGCAACATCAACCTGTTCTCCGGCATCAGCTTCACCGTGGCGCTGATCGGCCTGTTCTCGATCCCGCAGGCGCTGTCGCTGATCGAGCAGTCCCACGGCGCGACCAAGGTCGCCAGCCGCATCACCGACCGGCTGATTCCGAAATTGTCCGAGCTCAGGGCGCTGATGCCGAACATCCTGCGCTCGAGCGGCATCGGCATCATCGTCGGGCTGATCCCGGGCACCGGCGGCGACACCGCCAGCTGGTTCGCCTACAACGAGGCCAAGCGCTTCGCCAGGGACAAGAGCCGCTTCGGCCAGGGCGACCCGGCCGGGGTGGCCGCGCCGGAAGCGGCCAATAACGCGGTGGTTGGCGGCGCGCTGATCCCCACCATCGCCCTCGGCATACCCGGCAGTTCGGCCACCGCGATCCTGCTCGGCGCGCTGATGGTGCAGGGCATCCTGCCGGGGCCGAACCTGCTGACCGACTATGGGGACGTCACCTACACGCTGATCTGGGCGGTGATTTTCGCCAACGTCGGCCTGCTCGGCGTCGGCCTGCTGTTCACCAAGGCCAGCGTGGCGGTGACCCGCATCCCGGACGGCTTCATCGCCTGCGCCATCATCGCGCTGTGCATCATCGGCGCCTACGCCATCAACAACAGCCTGTTCGAGGTGGGCCTGATGCTCGGCTTCGGCCTGTTCGGTTACTGGCTGGCCAAGGCCGGCGTCTCGCCGGCGCCGATGGTGATCGGGCTGATCCTCGGCCCGGTCATGGAGAACGCCTTCCAACAGTCGATGCTGATCGGCGACGGCGACTTCCGGATCTTCCTCTCCAGCCCGATCGCCGTGGTCCTGCTGAGCATTGCGTTGTTCTCGGTGCTGCAGGCCACGCCGCTGCTGCGCTGGTTGATCGCGCCGCTGCGGCGCCGGGCGCGGCTGGCCTGAGCCACGCGCCATCCCCCTTACGATAAGGAGAACTGCATGAGTCATGAGACGGGTCGCGTCTGGTCGCCGGTGATCACCCCCTTCACTGCCGACCGCTCGCCGGATACGCCACGCCTGGTCGCGCACTGCCGCTGGCTGCTGGACCAGTCGGTCGGGCTCGCCGTGTTCGGCACCAATTCGGAGGCCAATTCGCTGGCCGTCGGTGAAAAGCTGCAGCTGCTCGATGCGCTGCTCGAGGCCGGCATTCCGGCCGCGCGGCTGCTGCCCGGGACCGGCAGCTGCGCGCTGCGCGACACCGTGGCGCTGAGCCGTCACGCAGCGGCCCGGGGCGTCGAAGGGGTGCTGATGTTGCCGCCGTTCTACTACAAGAATGTCTCCGACGAGGGGCTGTACCGCTATTTCAGCGAGGTGATCGAAGGGGTCGGCGACGAGCGACTGCGCGTCTACCTCTATCACATCCCGCCGGTGTCGCAGGTGCCGCTGTCGCTGGCGCTGATCGCCCGGCTGCGCGACGCCTACCCGCGTCAGGTGGTCGGAATCAAGGACAGTTCCGGCGACTGGACCAACACCCAGGCGTTGATCGAGCGTTTCGCCGGCGATGGCTTTCAAGTCTATGCCGGCAGCGAGACCTTTCTACTGCGCACCCTGCGCGCCGGTGGCGCGGGCTGTATCAGTGCCACGGCCAATGTCCATCCGGGGCCCATCGCCGCGCTCGCCCAGCACTGGCAGGCCGAGGATGCCGATGCCCGGCAGGCGGCTCTGGTGCAGATTCGGCAGATATTCGAAGGCTTCCCGCTGATTCCCGCGCTGAAGGCCGCCACCGCGCGCTTCAGTGAATACGCGGGCTGGGCCCAGCTGCGCCCGCCGCTGGTGGAGCTCGACGCAAGCCAGCGCGCCGAGCTGTTCGCGCGGCTCGACGCGGCCGGGTTCGACATGCCGGGCCTGCAGGCTGGCGGGCGGGGGTGAGCATGACCAAGCGCATCGTTGCCCTGCGGCGTCTCAAACCTCATCACCTGGAGCGCCTGCGCGAGGGTTTCGAGGTGACCTATTTCGAACAGCCCGAGCAGCAGCCCGAGGCCGTCGCCGCGGCCCTGCACCGGGCCCATGGGCTGATCGGCGGCAAGCTGCAGGTCGACACCGCCGTGCTGGATGCGGCGCCCCGGCTCGAGGCCATCGCCACCATCTCGGTGGGCTACGACAACCTGCCGGTGGCCGAGCTGAGCCGCCGCGGCATCCTGCTGACCAATACCCCGGATGTGCTCACCGAAACCACCGCCGACACCGGCTTCATGCTGATCATGGCCAGTGCCCGGCGGCTGGTGGAGCTGGCCAACCGGGTACGCGAAGGCCACTGGACCGAGCACGTCGGCGAACCGCTGTTCGGCCATGACGTTCACGGCAAGACCCTAGGCTTGGTCGGCCTGGGCCGCATCGGCCGCGCCATCGCCCGCCGTGCGCGGGGCTTCAACATGCGCGTGCTCTACAGCAATGCCTCGCCCAAGCCCGAACTGGAAGCCGAGTGGGGGCTGCAGCGGCGCAGCTTCGAGCAGCTGCTGGCCGAGTCCGACTTCGTCTGCCTCACCGTGCCGCTGACCGGGCAGACCGAGCGGCTGATCAGCTACGAACAATGCCAGGCGATGAAGCGCTCGGCCTTCCTGATCAACATCGCCCGCGGCCGGGTGGTCGACGAGGCCGGGCTGATCCGGGCGCTCGACGAGGGCCTGATCGCCGGGGCCGGGCTCGACGTGTTCGAACAGGAACCGCTGCAGGAATCACCGTTGCTGCGCATGGATAACGTGGTGACCTTGCCGCACATCGGCTCAGCCACCCATGAAACCCGCGAAGCGATGGCCAATCGCGCGGTGGACAACATCTGCCAGGCCTTGCGCGGCGAACGCCCGCGGGACCTGGTCAATCCCGAGGCCCGCCCGAACGGGTTTTCAGCAGCCCAGCAGGAACAGTCGTTAGATGCCCAGTAACCCCTCGCGACGCCTGGCGTCGATCCTCAACCTGCATGACCTCGATCGCGCGGCGAAGCGCCATCTGCCACGGCCGATCTACGGCTACATCGCCAATGTCGCCGAAGACGGGCACACCGCCCGGGCCAATCGCAGCGCCTTCGACGCCTATTCGTTCCTGCCACGGGCGCTGGTGGACGTGTCCAACATTTCGCTCGAAACCGAGCTGCTGGGGCAGCGCTACGCCTTGCCGATCGGCATCGCCCCGATGGGCATCAGCGCGCTCTCGGCCTACCGCGGCGACCTGGTGCAGGCGCAGGCAGCGGCCAAGGCCGGTATTCCGATGATCCTCAGCGGCAGCTCGCTGATCCGCATGGAGGACGTGCTCAATAACGGCAACACGGACTGGTTTCAGGCCTACCTGCCAGGCGATGAAGCCGGCATCGAGGCGCTGATCGAGCGCGTGCGCAGTGCTGGCTTCGACAAACTGGTGATCACCGTCGACTACCCGGTACCGCCCAACAGCGACAACAACACGCGCTCGGGCTTCAGTTCCCCGTTGCGCCCGAGCCTGCGCCTGGCTTACGACGGGCTGGTGCGCCCGCGCTGGCTGTTCGGCACCTTTCTGCGCACCCTGATCAATCACGGCATGCCGCATTTCGAGAACAACTACGCCACACGCGGCGTTGCGATCCTGTCCGGCAACGTGAAGCGAGATTTCTCGGGGCGCAGCCACCTCAACTGGCGCTATCTGGAGCGGGTGCGGCAGCTGTGGCCGGGCAAGCTGGTGGTCAAGGGCGTGCTCCATCCGGACGACGCGCGCAAGGCGAGGGATGTAGGGGCGGATGCGCTCATCGTGTCCAACCACGGCGGGCGGCAACTCGACGGCACGCTTTCGGCGCTGGAAGCCTTGCCGGGTGTCGTCGAGGCGGTCAGCGAACTGCCGGTGATGGTCGACAGCGGCTTCCGCCGTGGCACGGATGTATTGAAGGCCTTGGCGCTGGGCGCACGCATGGTGTTCATCGGCCGGCCCTTCAACTATGCGGCGGCCTATGCGGGCGAGGCGGGCGTGACCCATGCGATCGAGCTGCTGCGCGGTGAGCTGCAGCGCGACATGGCACTGTTGGGGCTGACCCGGCTGGCGGACGTCACGCGGGAGTGCCTGGTCGACTGCGGCCGTGGCCGCGCGTAGGGCATTGGGGCATTGGGCATTGGCAATTGGGCCGAGCGGCGCGACGCACGGCCGGACTGCGGAGCGGATCAGAGCAGGTGGCGGGAGATGTGCCGGGATATCTCGACGATCGAGGTGCGGCCGGTGAACTCGAACTTCACCTGCCCCAGCGAGGAGAAATAGATCTCCAGTTCCGAGTCCAGGTCGAAGGTGCCGGAAGTCTCCACCGAATAGGCGACGATGTTCTTGTACGGCAGCGAGGTGAAATCCTTCTTGCTGCCGGTCAGCCCCTGCACATTCACCGCGATGATGCGCCGGTCGGTAAACACCACCCCGTCGCGCATGGACTTGTAGGCGTCGATCACCTGCTCGCCCTCGAGCAGCAGCGCACTGACCCGCTCGGCGTACTCGTCGTTCTGCTTGAGCTTGAAGAAGCCCTTGTTGTTGAAGTCGATCATGGCTGTGCCTCGGCGCTGGTTTGGCCACATAGTGAGCAAGGGAAACCAGGCCTGTCCACAACCGCGCCGCTCAAGCCCCGGGCGTCGCCGCGGTGGCAGGCTGAAGCCGCCAATGCTCAGGGGCGGGGACCCAGGCGTTGGCGCAGAAATGCCAAAAATGCGCTCAGCGATGGCGAGCGTGACAGCGGGCGGGTTTCCAGCAGGCCGATCGAGCGCCGTGCCGGTTGTTCGATCGGCACCGTGGTGCACCGCTCGATGTTGAACACCGACGCGCAACTGGCTGGCAGCAGCGAAAACCCCATCCCCTCACGCACCAGCGCCACCACCGAGCTCATGTGTGCCACTTCCCAGTCGGGTGTCGGTTGCATGCCCAGGTGCCTGAGCGCGGCGTCGGCCAGCGGGCGGATGCTGGTGTCCGGCGTGAGCGCGATATAGGGCAGGCGCTGCCATTGCGAGTGCCGCTTGGCGTCCTCCTGCACCAGCAGCACCAGGTTATCGTCCAGCAGCGGCTCGAAATTCAGGCTCAGCCCCTCGGCGGGCGAGGAGGTGATCCCCGCCTCGACTTCACCGCTCTGCAACCAGCCGAGAATCTCACCGGCGCGGCCGTCGCGCAGCTGTATCTCGATACCCGGATGCAACTGCGCAAAGGCCGCAATGGCTGGCGGCAGGAACGATGCCGCGGCGGTTGGCAGCGCGCCCAGACGAATGCTGCCGCGGGTCAGCGCTAGGGTCTCGCGTGCGTCGCGCACCGCATCTTCCATGTCCCGCAGCATCCGCCGGGCCTGCGCCAGGAAATGCCGGCCAGCCGGGGTCAGCTCGACGACCCGCGTGTTGCGCGCCAGCAGCTGCAGGCCGAGCGAGTCTTCGAGCTTGCGGATCGTGTAGCTCAGCGCCGGCTGCGACAGATGCAGCAGTTCGGCGGTGCGCGTGAAGCTGCTGCTCTCGGCAATCAGCACGAAGGCATGCAACTGACGGAACGAGACGTTCATGGCTTACCTATAAAAATAATGGATCAATTGATTGCACCTTTCGAATTCACAGAAGAATGACGCAGCGCCACCATGCAGGCAAACGCAGTGGAGCGCCCTAATGACAAGAACCATCCACATCGGTTGTGGTGCCGGCTTCGCCAATGACCGTCCCGATGCCGCGCTGCGGCTGGCCCGGGACCTGGCCGGTCGCAGCGGCCAACGCTACCTGATGCTCGAACTGCTGGCCGAGCGCACCCTGGCCGAAGCGCAGCTGCGCAAGCAGGCCGATCCCGCCCAGGGCTATGCCGCGCGGCTGTTCGATTTCATCGAGCCGATCCTCGACATCTGCCTCGAGCACCACATACCCATCATCACCAACGGCGGTGCGGCCAATCCCCAGGCTGCCGCGCGGCGATTGCGCGGGTTGCTCGGCGCCCGTCACCCGCAGACGCGCATCGCCTGCGTGCTGGGCGACGACCTGTTGCAAGCCGACGCCGCAGCGCTGGAGCCCTGGCTGCCTGCCGATCTGCCAACGGCAGGACGGGTGTCGATCAACGTCTATACCGGCGCCGACGGCATCACGCAGGCGCTCGAACAGGGTGCGCAGATCGTGTTCTGCGGACGCGTTGCCGACCCGTCCCTGGCCGTCGGGCCCGCGCGCCACGGGCTCGGCTGGGCGCGTGATGATTGGCAGAAGATGGCGGTCGCCACCGTCGCCGGGCATCTGCTGGAATGCTGCACCCAGGTCACCGGCGGCTATTTCGCCCATCCGGGCCTCAAGGATGTGCCCGATCTGGCCAACCTCGGCTGCCCCATCGTCGAACTCGGCGAAGACGGCAGCCTGGTGGTCACCAAGACCCGCGGCAGCGGTGGCTTCGTCAACGAGCGCACCGTCAGGGAGCAACTGCTCTATGAGGTCCATGATCCGCGCTGCTACCTGACGCCCGATGTGGTACTCGACCTGGGCACGGCGTGCGTTCGCCAGCAGGGCGAGAACCGTGTGGACGTCAGCGGTATCCAGGGCCATCCGCAACCGGAAACCCTCAAGGGGCTGGTCGGCCTGCGCGGCCTCTGGTTCGGCGAAGCGGAGATTTCCTATGCCGGCCCTGCGGCGCTGGCCCGCGCTCGTCTGGCGCGGGAGGTGTTGTTGCAGCGCTTCGCGCAACTGGCGCCGCAGATCGAACCCTGGATCGACCTGTCCGGCGTCGCCAGCCTGTTCAACGACAGCCGCGGCGAGTACCTGGCGCAGCGCCTGGAGCACGCGCCGGAGCTTGAGGACGTCCGGGTGCGCGTCGGCCTCATGCACCCGGACCGAGACCTGATCGACGCGCTGCTGGGTGAAGTGGAATCGCTGTACACCAATGGCCCGGCAGGTGGCGGCGGGGTGCGCCGGCATATCAGCGAAAGCATCACCACCCAAAGCTTTCTGATTCCCCGCGATGAAATCGAAACGTCCCTGGAGTGGTATTGATGAGTGCATTCGTCACCCTGGCCGACTATGCCCACGCCCGTGCCGGCGACAAGGGCAACATCCTCAGCATCGCGGTGTTTCCGCTGAACGACGCGCATTACGCCTGGCTGCAGCGCGAGCTGACCTGCGAGCGCGTCGCCGAGCACTTCGCAACGCGGCGGCCGAGCCAGGTTCGCCGCTATGAGCTCGACAACCTCCGGGTCCTGAACTTCGTCCTGGAGGATGCGCTGGAAGGGGGCGTCAACCGCAGCCCCGGGCTCGACCGGCACGGCAAGAGCCTGAGTTACCTGCTGCTGTCGATGCGCTTGCCCGCGCCGCCGACTGGTTGACCGCTGCATCCGCCGTACCCATGCCGGCGATGCACGCCGGCCCCGACTATAAAAACAAGACGAGGCAACCCACATGATCACGACCCTGGGCTTTCTGATGATGCTCAGCATCATCGTGCTGATTCTGCTGCGCCGGATCAGCCCGGTGGTGGCATTCACCACCATCCCCGTCGCCATCTGCCTGCTGGCCGGCTTCAGCCCGCAGCAGATCGGCGAGTTCATCAAGGGCGGATTGATTACCGTCGCACCGACCGCGGCGTTGTTTCTCTTCGCCATCCTGTTCTTCGGCATCATGCGCGACCGCGGGCTGTTCGATCCGCTGGTCAATCTGTTGATCCGCAGCACCGGCGGCAAGCCGCTGGCGGTGGCCATGGTCACGGTGCTCGTCGCCGCCGTGGTGCATCTGGATGGCGTGGGCGCGGCGACCTTCCTGTTGACCATTCCGGCGTTGCTACCGCTGTATCGGCGGCTGAACATGAGCCCGGCGATGCTGTTGTGTCTGGTCGGCACCACCGCCGGGGTCGGCAACATGGTGCCCTGGGGTGGCACCACCGCACGCGCGGCGGCGGTATCCGGGCTGGACGCCACCGAATTGTGGCTGGGGTTGCTGCCGGTTCAGCTGGTCGGCCTGGTCTGCATGCTGATCGTTGCCGTGCTGCTCGCTCGCCGCGCTCAGCGTAACCGGCCGGTGTCGCTGGGGGCCGCGGCGACCATCGACTTCGCGCCGACCCAGCCGGAGCCGCGTGAACATGCGCTGTCGCCCCGGACGCTGCGCTACTGGCTCAACGTAGCGCTGACAGGGGCGATCCTGGCCTGCCTGTTCACCGGCATCTTCCCGTTGTACGCCTGCTTCATGGTCGGCCTGGGCATCGCGCTGCCGCTCAATTTCGGCTCGCTGGATGCCCAGGCCGAACGCCTCAAGGCCCACGCGTTCGATGCGCTGCAGATGGTGCTGGTGATGATGGCCGCGGCGGTGCTGCTGGGCGTGCTGTCCGGCTCGAAGATGTCCGACGGTATGGCGCTGGCGCTGATCGATATCCTGCCCGCCGGCTCGGCGCAGTTTCTGCACGTGATAGTGGGTGCCTTCGGCGTCCCGCTGGGCATGATCTTCTCCCCGGATGCCTACTACTTCGCCCTGCTACCGGTGATCCGCGACGTCGCGGTGGCCGCCGGTGTGCCGCTGGAGGCCGTCGCACGGGCCATGCTGATCGGTGAAAACACCGGCTTCGCCATCAGCCCGGTGGTCCCGAGCGTCTACCTCGCGCTTGCCCTGGCCGGCGTTGAATTACGCAAACACATCGCCTTCACCTTCTTCTGGGCCTGGGGCGTGAGCCTGGCCATGCTGGCCTTCGCCCTGGCGATCGGTGCCGTGCAGGTCTGATCGCCGCGATGGTGTGACGCCCAAAAAAAAAGGCCCCGGGTTTTCACCTGGGGCCTTTCGCTATCTGGCGCATCCGGCGGGATTCGAACCCACGACCCCTGCCTTCGGAGGGCAGTACTCTATCCAGCTGAGCTACGGATGCGTTGCGGGGCGCAATCATACGCATGTCGCTCGCGGTCGTCCATGGCGCTTCGGCGGTGCACTGGCCGAATAACGGATGTGCAGCGGGCGACGCGCGTGGGCCATCAGGCTGGGCTATGACGCGTCAGTTTTTCCGAACATGGTGTTGCCGGGAACGGGCTTTCGCGCCTAGCATCCGTTCGGGATTTCAAACGGTCGACCCCGCGACAGGAACCCTGCCGGCGGTGGTTGCTCTGAGGTAGATCGGTCGAGCGTCCCCTCGATCGCCCTGTTCAGGCCAGACGGCCTCTGTCCATTTCCCGGCCCGGTGCCGGCTCCAGGAGACTGCCATGCAACTCAAAGACACCACGCTGTTCCGCCAGCAGGCCTATATCGACGGCGCCTGGCAGGATGCGGATAGCGGCCAGACCATCAAGGTTAACAACCCGGCCAGCAACGAGATTCTGGGCACCGTGCCGAAGATGGGCGCGGCCGAGACCCGTCGCGCCATCGAGGCCGCCGAGCGCGCACTGCCGGCCTGGCGCGACCTGACCGCCAAGGAGCGTTCGCAGAAGCTGCGCCGTTGGTTCGAGCTGATGATGGAGAACCAGGACGACCTGGGCCGGCTGATGACGCTGGAGCAGGGCAAGCCGCTGGCCGAGTCCAAGGGCGAGATCGCCTATGCCGCTTCCTTTATCGAGTGGTTCGCGGAAGAAGCCAAGCGCGTCTATGGCGACACCATCCCGGGCCATCAGAAAGACAAGCGCATCATCGTGATCAAGCAGCCGATTGGCGTCACGGCGGCCATTACCCCGTGGAATTTCCCGGCGGCGATGATCACCCGCAAGGCCGGGCCGGCGCTGGCGGCGGGTTGCACCATGGTGCTCAAACCGGCGAGCCAGACGCCATTCTCCGCGCTGGCCCTGGCCGAGCTGGCCGAGCGTGCGGGCATTCCCAAGGGTGTGTTCAGCGTGATCACCGGGTCGGCCGGCGACATCGGCGACGAGCTGACTGCCAACCCGACGGTACGCAAGATCAGCTTCACCGGTTCCACCGAAGTCGGCGCCAAGCTGATGGCGCAGTGCGCACCGGGGATCAAGAAGGTCTCGCTGGAGCTGGGCGGCAACGCGCCGTTCCTGGTGTTCGACGATGCCGACCTCGACGAGGCGGTCAAGGGCGCCATGCAGTCCAAGTACCGCAACGCCGGGCAGACCTGCGTCTGCGTCAATCGCATCTATGTGCAGAACGGCGTGTACGACGAGTTCGCCAGGAAATTCCAGGCGGCGGTGGAGAAGCTCAAGGTCGGCAATGGCCTGGAAGAGGGCACCGACATCGGCCCGCTGATCGACGACCGCGCGGCGGCCAAGGTCCGGGAGCACATCGAGGATGCCGTCGCCAACGGGGCGCAGGTGGTCACCGGTGGCAAGGCGCATCAGATGGGGGGCAGCTATTTCGAGCCGACGCTGATGGTCAACGTGCCGCACGATGCCAAGGTGGCCAAGGAGGAAACCTTCGGTCCGCTGGCGCCGTTGTTCCGCTTCGAAGACGAGGCCGAGGGTATTGCGCTGGCCAACGACACCGAGTTCGGCCTGGCGGCCTATTTCTACGCCCGCGATCTGGGCCGTGTGTTTCGCGTGGCCGAGGCCATCGAGTCGGGGATGATCGGCATTAACACCGGGATGATTTCCACCGAGGTGGCGCCTTTCGGCGGCGTGAAGTCCTCCGGTCTGGGGCGTGAAGGCTCCAAGTACGGCATCGAGGATTACCTCGAGATCAAGTACCTCTGCCTCGGCCTTTAGGTTCGACTATCGGCTGTAGACGAGCCGGCCCTGTTACAGGGCTGGCTCTTTTGGCGTCGGCGCCCCAGAATATCCCTTCAAACCGTGTCGGTACTGCGGCCCCGCGAGCGGGCTGCGATCGAGACGGCGTCGTATCGCCGATGAGCCTGCTCTGTGTCGCTTACCACTCACCTTTCCTTCGTTCTGGTCGCCTTCAGCGAGCCGTGGCGGGCGGACCAGCTCGGCCAGCTGGTACGTGCGGTGCGTCCCGGTGCGCGGGTGGTACAGGTGAACGATGGTCACGCCGCGCTGACGGTGTGCAAGCGTCAGGTGCCCAGCTTGCTGATCGCCGATGGGGAGCTGGATGGTCTCGACGGCCGTGCATTGCTGCAGGAGCTCAGGCGCCACGGGCCGACCCAGAAGCTGGCCTGCATCCTTGTCAGCGAGCGCATGGACCTGGCCAGCGTGCAGGCCGCGCGACCCCTGCGCCTGGCAGGTTATCTGGGTAAACCCTGCAATCTCGACGACCTGCGCCAGCGCCTCGACCGACTGCTGCCGCAATCGGCGGCCGTTACGCCGGCGCACGCCGACACCCCCAGCGGGACGCTGGAGGCGTTTCTCGACCGGATGCGCGAGCACAATCGCGGCGCGCCGCTGCTCGCCTCCGTACAGGCCGCCGTCGGTGATTGCCTGAGCGCCGGTAGCCTGGACCTCGGCGCGCTGGAAGCACAGTTCGCGCGTGATCCGCAGATCACCGCTCGGCTGATCGGACTGGCCAATAGCGCTGCATCACATCAGGGCCTCAGCTGCCAGACCCTTGGCCAGGCGCTGCCGCGGCTAGGGGTCAAGCGCACGTTGAACCTGGTGCTGGAAATGGCCACGCAGCGCAACGCCATGCTGGCCGATCCGCGGCTGGCAAGCCAGGCGCAGCAGATTGCCGCCTACGCGCAGGGCACGGCCAGTATGGCCGAGTGGTTGGCGCGACGGCTCAAGCTCGACGCCGAGCTGTGCTACACCGCCGGGCTGCTGCACAACATTGGCGAACTGGCGCTGTTGCGCAGCCTGCAGGACTGGCTCGACAGCGGCGGTGAGGTCCCGGACGGCGCGATCGAGCCGCTGCTGCGTGAGCGCTCGGCAGGCTTCGGCTCGGCCCTGCGCGCGCAATGGCGCTTGCCACTGGCGCTGCGCCAGGCGATTGCTGGCTTCTACGCACTCGGCGCGGGCGTGCACAGCCGCGAAGCGCTGGTGCTCAACCTGTCCCGGCTGCTGCTGGAATTGCCGGCGTCCAGCAGCGTGGCGAGCCTGGCTGAGGCGCGCGCCGTGCGCCTGTTGCGCATCGACCCCCAGCTCTTGGGTGCCGTCCCGCGCGCCTGAAATACCCACACTGCGCCGGGCGGCGTCCTTTCCCATTTGATTTTCCCTCTGCGCTTGCTTGCCCGAGCGATTCGCGGCAGGCTCTCGACATGTGGAAATGACTCAACTATTCTGCTGTGCGAAACATGATTCCGTGAAATAACAAATCCAATTCACATTTCACAAAGCGGAGGCCTGCCATGACGGACGCCGTACGGCTCGAAGTTCAGGGCGAAATCGCTCTGATCACAGTCAACAACCCACCGGTTAATGCGCTCGGCCAGGCGGTGCGCGAGGGCCTGTTACAGGCGTTTCAGCGCGCCGAAGCGAATGCGCAGGTGCGCGCGGTGGTGCTGGCCTGCGACGGCAATACCTTTATTGCCGGCGCCGATATCAAGGAATTCGGTAAGCCGCCCCAGGCGCCGAGCCTGCCGGAGGTGATCGAGGTCATCGAGGGCGGCAGCAAGCCGAGCGTCGCCGTCATTCATGGCACTGCGCTGGGTGGTGGTTTGGAAGTCGCGCTGGGCTGCCACTACCGTATTGCCCGCAGGGACGCCAAAGTCGGGCTGCCGGAAGTGAAGCTGGGCCTGCTGCCCGGCGCAGGCGGCACCCAGCGGCTGCCGCGTCTGGCAGGTGTCGAGAAGGCGTTGGACATGATCGTCAGCGGCGCGCCCATCGGCGCAGCCGAGGCCGTCGAGCACAACATCGTCGACGAGCTGTTCGACGGGGAGCTGGCCGAGGCGGGTATCAGTTTTGCGCGCCGTCTGCTCAATGCCGACCGCGGCCCGCGTCGCACTGGCGAGCAGACCCTCGGCCTGGAAGGCGCCGACAACGAGGCGCTGATCCGCGCTAAGCACGCCGAAGTCGCCAAGCGCATGCCCGGGCTGTTCTCGCCGCTGCGCTGCATTGCGGCAGTCGAAGCGGCGACCCAGCTGCCACTGGCCGAAGGCCTCAAGCGCGAGCGCGAGCTGTTCGCCGAATGCCTGAACTCGCCGCAACGCGGTGCGCTGATCCATTCCTTCTTCGCCGAACGCCAGGCGAGCAAGATCAACGATCTGCCGGCCGACGTGAAACCGCGGGCGATCAACGCCGCTGCGGTGATCGGCGGCGGCACCATGGGCGTCGGGATCGCCCTGTGCTTCGCCAATGCCGGGGTGCCGGTGAAGCTGCTGGAGATCAACGAAGACGCGCTGCAGCGCGGCCTGCAGCGGGCTCGTGACACCTACGCGGCCAGCGTCAAGCGCGGCAGCCTCACCGAGGACGCGATGGAAAAGCGCCTGAAGTTGGTCGAAGGCGTCACCGAGTACGCGGCGCTGGCCGATGCCGATGTAGTGGTCGAAGCGGTCTTCGAGGAAATGGGCGTCAAGCAGCAGGTTTTCGAACAGCTGGACGCGGTGTGCAAGCCCGGTGCGATTCTCGCGTCGAACACCTCATCGCTAGACCTGAACGCCATCGCCGCCTTCACCAAGCGGCCGGAAGACGTGGTCGGCCTGCACTTCTTCAGCCCGGCCAACGTCATGCGCCTGCTGGAAGTGGTGCGCGGCGAGAAGACCAGCCACGAAGTGCTCGCCACCGCCATGGCCATCGGCAAGAAACTGAAAAAGGTCTCGGTGGTGGTCGGTGTCTGCGACGGCTTCGTCGGCAACCGCATGGTCTTCCAGTACGGCCGCGAGGCGGAATTCCTGCTGGAAGAGGGTGCCACGCCAGGGCAGGTCGACGGCGCGCTACGCAATTTCGGCATGGCCATGGGACCGTTCGCCATGCGCGACCTCTCCGGCCTCGACATCGGCCAGGCGATCCGCAAGCGCCAGCGCGCGACGCTGCCGGCGCACCTGGATTTCCCCACCGTCTCCGACAAGCTCTGCGCTGCCGGCATGCTCGGGCAGAAGACCGGCGCCGGCTACTACCGCTACGAGCCGGGCAACCGCACGCCGCTGGAGAACCCTGAGCTGGCGCCTATGCTCGAAGCAGCTTCGCGGGAAAAGGGCATCGAGCGCCGCGAGCTGGATGAGCAATACATCATCGAACGGACCATTTATGCGCTGGTTAACGAAGGCGCGAAGATCCTCGAAGAGGGCATCGCCCAGCGCTCCAGCGATATCGACATCATCTACCTGAACGGCTACGGCTTCCCGGCCTTCCGTGGTGGCCCGATGTTCTATGCCGACAGCGTCGGCCTGGCCACCGTGCTGGCGCGGGTCAAGGAACTGCACGCACGGTGCGGCGACTGGTGGAAGCCGGCGCCGCTGCTGGAAAAACTGGCCGCCGAAGGCCGCACCTTCACCGACTGGCAGGCCGGGCAATGAGCACCGCCCGCCTGCAATCCGAACGCACCATGAGGACCTTCCCATGAACGTCAATTACACGGCCGAAGAGCTCGCCTTCCGCGATGAAGTGCGCGCCTTCCTGACCAACGAGCTGCCGGCGGACATCGCCGCCAAGGTCAAGCTCGGCAAGCACATGTCCAAAGAAGACCACGAGCGCTGGCAGCAGATTCTGGTCAAGCGCGGCTGGTACGCGCCGGGCTGGCCCGTTGAGCTGGGCGGCACCACCTGGGGCCCGGTCGAGAAGCATATCTTCGACGAGGAGTGCGCGGCCTTCGGCGCACCGCGCAGCGTGCCCTTCGGCGTCAACATGGTCGCCCCGGTGATCATCAAGTTCGGCACCCAGCAGCAGAAAGACTACTACCTGCCGCGCATCCTGTCGGGCGAAGACTGGTGGTGCCAAGGCTACTCCGAGCCCGGAGCCGGTTCCGACCTGGCGAGCCTGAAGACCCGCGCCGTGCGTGATGGCGACCACTATGTGGTCAACGGCCAGAAGACCTGGACCACCCTCGGCCAGCACGCCAACATGATTTTTTGCCTAGTGCGCACCGACCCCGAAGCCCAGCAGCAGCGCGGCATCAGCTTCCTGTTGATCGACATGAGCACGCCGGGCATCAGCGTGCGGCCGATCATTACCCTGGACGGCGACCATGAGGTCAACGAAGTCTTCTTCGACAACGTCCGCGTGCCGGTGGAAAACCTCGTCGGCGAGGAAAACCAGGGCTGGACCTGCGCCAAATACCTGTTGACCCATGAGCGCACCGGCCTGGCCGGTATCGGTGCTTCCAAGGCGGCGCTGGCGCATCTCAAGCGCATCGCCATGAAGGAAGTCTGCGACGGCATGCCGATGCTCGAAGACCCGCTGTTCCGCGCCCAAGTCGCGGAAGTAGAGATGCAGCTGATGGCCATCGAGATGAGCACCCTGCGCATCCTCGCGGCGGCGAAGGAGGGCGGCGTGCCGGGTGCGGAGTCCTCGATCCTCAAGGTCAAGGGCACCGAGATCCGTCAGGCCATCACCAGCCTGCTGCGCAAGGTCCTCGGCCCCTACGCGCTGCCCTTCCTTGAGGAGGAGCTGCAGCTGGATTACGACGGCGAGCTCTTGCACGCGGACTACAGCGCGTCGCTGGCCGGCGACTATTTCAACATGCGCAAGCTGTCGATCTTCGGCGGCTCCAACGAAATCCAGAAGAACATCGTCTCGAAGATGATTCTCGAGCTGTAAGGGGGCACCGCAATGGACTTCAAACTGACTGAAGAGCAGCAAATGCTGCAAGACACCGCGGCGCGTCTGGTGCGCGACGCCTACCCATTCGAACAGCGTGAGAAATTCAGCGAGTCGGAGTTGGGCTTTTCTGCCGAGTTTTGGTCGCAGCTGGGTGAACTGGGCCTGACTGCCGTGCCGTTCGCCGAAGAGATTGGCGGCTTTGGCGGCGGCGGTGTGGAAACCATGCTGGTGATGACCGAGTTGGGCCGAGGGCTGACCCTGGAGCCCTACCTGCAATCGGTGATCTTCGGTGGCGGGTTGCTCACCCATTTGGGCAGCGACGCACAGAAGGAGGATCTGCTGCCGCAGGTGGCGGCTGGTTCGCTGCAGCTGGCAGTGGCGCTCGACGAGCCGCAGAGTCACTACAACCTCAACGATGTTCAAACCAAAGCCGAGGCGGTGGACGGCGGTTATTGCCTGAGCGGCCGCAAGGCCGTGGTGATCGGCGGGCACAGCGCCGGGCAGATCATCGTCTCTGCGCGCACCGCCGGCGACAGTCGCGACGAAGCCGGCATCAGCCTGTTTTTGGTCGATCCGAACGCTCAGGGCGTTAGCCGCCGCGTGTACCCGACCATTGACGGGCGCAAGGGTTGCGAGCTGTTCCTCGACAACGTGCAGGTGGGCTCCGACGCGCTGCTCGGCGAAATCGGTAATGCGCTCCCGGCGCTGCGCTACCAGCAGGGCCGCGCCATCGCCGCGCAGTGCGCCGATGCGCTGGGCAGCATGGACGAAGCCTGCAAGCTGACCTTGGACTACCTGAAAACGCGCAAGCAGTTCGGCGTGCCGATCGGTAAGTTCCAGGTGCTGCAGCACCGCATGGTCGACATGCAGACCGAGCTGGAGCAGGCCACCAGCATGGCGATCCTCGCTGCGACCTTTGCCGACGGCGAAGACAACGACGACCGCCGCCGGATCATCGCCGCCGCCAAATACATTTGCGCACGCGCCGCACGCAAGGTGGCCGAGGAGGCCATCCAGCTGCACGGTGGTATCGGCATGACCTGGGAATACAACCTCGCCCACCACGCCAAACGCCTGGTGATGATCGCCCACCAGTTCGGTGACGATGATCATCATTTGAAGGCTTACTCGAAGTTGATGCAGGTGGCGTGATCGGCTGACCGCAGCACAGCAACCGGGCCCATGGCCCGGTTTTGCTTTTCTGAACATCTCCGCTGCGCCAGCCCTACTGCGGAGATGCCGCCGCGTACAGGCCTCGATCCTGTTGGAGCGAGCTCTGCTCGCGAAGAGGCCCCAGTATGGAGGGCAGCCTTGCGTTCTCTCAGCTACCTTGCCGACTCGAGAGCAGTCGGCTGGTTACGGCTTGTCTGCTCTACCTCCGCAGGTCGGTAGGGTGGATGCCGCCTTTTATATATCCGAGCGAATGGATTGGGGCACCGTGCTGCGGTGGATCGGTGGATCGGTGGATCGGTGGATCGGTGGAGCGTGATCCACCCTACGATTGCCGGCGTGACGCAGGGCAGATACCGCGGTTCCGATAGATGCCGGGGTGTCGATAGCGGTTATGTCGCCGTTGCCAGCGCAGCAGCCTGACCTCGGTGGTCCTGCTCTAGCCCCGGCAGCAGGTGCTCCGCCTAGAGCGTTGGCTTGAAAACATTGAGGAAGAAGTCGGAATGGCCGATGCGATTGGCGCCGACATCAGCGGGTGCGCGCTCACGCACCGCGCTGGTGGATTGTCGGAGCTGCTGGCAGACATCGCCTGGGGCAGCGTCGGGGCAGGGTGATCGCTACCCGCCGCCGCAATCCATGACGGCTATGGCGTGGATGCAGACCGGTCCGGCGCTCAGACGCCCAGGCTCTCGATATCGCGGGCGAGCATTTCCAGCTGGTGCGCCAGCGAGCCGCGCAGGGTTTCTTCGCTGAGCTGGAACGAGGGGGCGCCGCAGGTCAGCGCCATGATGCTGCCGTCGGCCAAGTGCAGCGGCACGCCGGCAGCCTTGACGTTGCGGTCCCAGTCGCCGAGCGAGAGGCAGAAGCCGTGCTGGCGGAACTCCTCGAAGGAATCGTCCAGCGACTGTTTCATCGCGCCCCAGCCGTCACCGTACTTGCTGGCCAGCGCGGCCATCAGGTGTTCGCGCTCCTTGTCCGGCGTGGCGGCGAGAAAGGCGCGGCCCGCCGCGGTGGTGGCCAGGGGCAGGCGCACGCCGGCGTCCATGCGCAGGGTCGCGACTTCGGCGGGCCGGCAGTTCTCGATGTAGATCATTGACAGCCGGTCGCGGCAGGTCAGGCCGACCGAGGTGTTGGTGCGGCGGGAGAACTCGTCCATGTAGGGCTTGGCCAGCTGGCGTACCCGCAGGTTGGACACATAGGCGTACCCAAGGGCCAGCACGCCGGAGTCCAACTGGTACTTTTCCAGCTGCGGTGAATAGCTGAGGTAGCCCAGTTTGGTCAGGGTGTAGGTCATGCGCGACACGGTCGGCTTCGGCAGGCCGGTGATCCGTGCGATGTCCTGGTTGCCCATGACCACCGAGCCGTGGGTAAAGGCGCGCAGCACGTCCAGCCCGCGCGAAAGCGCCTCGACGAATTTGCGATCCTTGGGAATCTCGATGTGTTCTGCGTCGCTCATAGAAGATCGGTCTGTCAGAGTGGTGGGCGCGGGGGCGCGAACGATAGCAGATCGCCCCAGCCGCCGGCAGTCGCAGCCCTTCACGGGGCGGTCGCGGTCGTTGCAGTGAGGCGGAAGCAGGTCCTTTGGCTCATCATAGCGCAAAAAACCGATTCGTCATTTCGCAGTGCAAAATAAGCGTTCGCAAAATCGCCCCGTATCGTACTCTCCAGGCCAAAGCGATCGGCCCTTAGCTGGCCGTACTAACGCGCGGCCGACCGGACTGGCCTGAAGGCGGCCGCTGTCTGCCGCGCACCGACGAACGGCGTTAGGCCAGGAATACCGCTGCACGCCGCGTGGCAGGCCGGCCGGGCTCGAGACGCCGGAGCGGAAAAGTCATGGCGCGCTTGTTGCCCGGGGGGCTTTCTGATATAAAGCAGCGCTCTTTTCTAGGGGCCCGGTTTATTCGCTTCTCGCGTGGCCGGTAAGACCCTCATGAAACGTGGCGCTGAGCGCCGAAAGACAAGTGAATTCAAGCGGCCAACCCATGCCGGGTTGGGCATGTGGTTTTAGAGGGCTGAGGCATGTCGAGAGTCTGTCAAGTTACCGGTAAGGGTCCGGTAACCGGGAACAACATTTCCCACGCAAACAACAAAACCCGTCGTCGTTTCCTGCCGAACCTGCAGCATCACCGCTTCTGGGTCGAGTCCGAGAACCGCTTCGTACGTCTGCGCCTGACCGCCAAGGGCATGCGCGTCATCGACAAGCGCGGCATCGACGCCGTTCTGGCTGAACTCCGCGCTCGCGGCGAAAAGGTTTAAGGAGAACTATCATGCGTGACCTGATCCGTTTGGTGTCCAGCGCCGGTACCGGCCATTTCTACACCACCGATAAAAACAAGCGCACCACCCCCGACAAGCTCGAAATCAAGAAATTCGATCCGGTCGTACGTAAGCACGTGATGTACAAGGAAGCCAAGATCAAGTAATTGATCGGCCCTTGAAGAAAGAACCCGCCAATTGGCGGGTTTTTTCGTTTCTGGCGTGTCGCTTTGGTGCTCTGGCTGCGGAGGCTCAAGAGCCTCGCCTCAGGGGCGAAGGGCCCCAGCCCTCACCGCGACCGTAGAAGGCGTGCCGCACGGCGAATGCGGCTGTAAGCCTGCCGGGAACGCCGGGCGTTGCGCAGTTCACAGGCAAGGTGCACGTCCGGTTGTCACCCAGTCTTGCGGATTGCATCGGCAAGGCGCTCGACCATCGCGTCGATCTGCTCGCGCTCGACGATCAGTGCCGGCGACAGGGCGATGGTGTCGCCGCTGGCGCGCGCCAGCAGACCGTCCTCGAAGCACTGGCGGAACACCTCGTAGCCGCGCTTGCCTACGCCGTCGGGGTGGCTGGCGAACTGGATGCCACCGACCAGGCCGACGGTGCGGATGTCGGTCACGTTGGGCAATCCCTGCAGGCTGAACAGGGCATCCTGCCAATAGCCCTCGATCTCGATGGCTTTCTGGAAGAGGTGCTCGCGCTGGTAGATATCCAGCGCGGCAAGGGCCGCGGCGCAGGCCACCGGATGACCGGAATAGGTATAGCCGTGAAAGAATTCGATGGCGCTTTCCGGGCCGTGCATGAAGGCGTCGTGGATGTTTTCGTCGACAAGGACCGCGCCCATGGGGATCGCCCCGTTGGTCAGGCCCTTTGCACAGGTGACGATATCCGGCGTGACGCCCCAGCGCTGCGCGGCGAAGGCCTCGCCGACACGGCCGAAGCCGGTGATCACTTCGTCGAAGATCAACAGGATGCCGTGCTGGCGGGTGATCTCGCGCAGGCGCTGCAGGTAGCCCTGGGGCGGCAGGATCACTCCGGCCGACCCGGACATCGGCTCGACTATCACCGCGGCGATGTTCTCCGCGCCGTGCAGGGTGATCAGCCGCTGCAGTTCGTCGGCCTTCTCGACCCCGTGTTCCGGGAGCCCGCGGCTGAACGCGTTGCGCGTAAGGTCCAGGGTGTGCGGCAGATGGTCGACACCCGGCAGCAGCGCGCCGAAGGCCTTGCGGTTGTTGGCCATACCGCCCACCGAGATGCCGCCAAAACCGACACCGTGATAGGCCAGTTCGCGACCGATTAGCCGGGTGCGGCTGCCCTGGCCGATCGCACGCTGGTAGGCCAGGGCGATTTTCAGCGCTGTATCGGCCGACTCCGACCCCGAGTTGGTGAAGAACACCCGGTTCAGTCCGGCCGGGCTGATCTGCGCCAGCCGTTCGGCCAGTTCGAACGGCAGCGGATGGCCCATCTGAAAGGTTGGTGCGAAATCCAGCCGGGCGATCTGCCGGCTCACCGCCTCGGTGATTTCCGGACGCCCGTGGCCGGCGTTGCAGCACCACAACCCGGCGGTGCCGTCGATCACCTGGCGCCCGGCCGTGTCCGTGTAATACATCCCTTCGGCACGTTCCAGCAACCGCGGACTGTGCTTGAACTGGCGGTTGGCGGTGAAGGGCATCCAGAAATGTTCCGCGGACGCGGCGGCATGTGCATCGTGGGCCATGGGAGCTCCGGCAGGGCGACGGGTAGGGCGGCTATGCTGTAGCGCGACTTCCCCCGGGGCGCACAGCGGTCTCGGCGAGTCTATGTTTAATAAAACGCACAAAACAAGGCGGAAAATCGCCGTTCGTAAAAAATATTGATAGGGCTGGTGCCGCTGGTTTAGGGTGCCTTTCTGATTGTTCGACAGCTAACCGAGGACGCCCCATGACCACCCTGACTCTCGCCGATTGGCAACAGCGTGCCCGCGACCTGCGCATCGAAGGGAGGGCCTTCATCCAGGGCGAATACACCGCCTCCAGCGCCGGCGCCAGTTTCGACTGCATCAGCCCGGTGGATGGCCGCGTGCTGGCCCAGGTCGCCAGCTGCGACGAGGCCGACGCCGACCGCGCCGTGATCAGTGCGCGCATGGCCTTCGAATCCGGCGTCTGGTCGCGCATGGCGCCGGCCAAGCGCAAGGCAACGATGATTCGCTTCGCCAATCTGATTCAGGCCAACGCCGAGGAGCTGGCGCTGCTCGAAACCCTGGATATGGGCAAGCCGATCAGCGACTCGCTGAACGTCGACATGCCGGGTTCGGCCAACGCGCTGCGCTGGTCGGGCGAGGCGATCGACAAGATCTACGACGAGGTCGCCGCGACCCCGCACGATCAGCTCGGTTTGGTCACCCGCGAGCCTGTCGGCGTGGTGGCCGCCATCGTGCCGTGGAACTTCCCGCTGATGATGGCCTGCTGGAAGCTCGGCCCGGCACTGGCGACCGGTAACTCGGTGGTGCTCAAGCCGTCGGAGAAGTCGCCGCTCACGGCCATTCGCGTGGCCCAGCTGGCGATCGAGGCGGGGATTCCGCCGGGCGTGCTCAACGTGCTGCCCGGCTATGGGCATACCGTCGGCAAGGCCCTGGCGCTGCACATGGACGTCGACACCTTGGTGTTCACCGGCTCCACGCGGGTTGCCAAGCAGCTGATGATCTACGCTGGCGAGTCGAACATGAAGCGCGTCTGGCTGGAGGCGGGCGGCAAGAGCCCGAACATCGTCTTTGCCGATGCCCCGGACCTCGAGGCCGCAGCCAAATCCGCTGCCGGCGCCATCGCCTTCAACCAGGGCGAGGTGTGCACCGCCGGTTCGCGGCTGTTGGTCGAGAGTTCGGTCAAGGCGCGCTTCCTGCCGATGGTGGTCGAGGCGCTCAAGGGCTGGAAACCGGGTAACCCGCTGGATCCGGCCACCAATGTCGGCGCCCTGGTCGACACCCAGCAGCTCGACACGGTGCTTGGCTATATCGAGGCCGGACGCAACGATGGCGCCCAGGTGCTCATCGGCGGCCAGCGTACGATGCAGGACACCGGCGGGCTTTACGTCGAGCCGACGATCTTCGACGGGGTGAGCAATGCGATGAAGATCGCCCGCGAGGAGATCTTCGGGCCGGTGCTCTCGGTGATCACCTTCGACACGGCGGCCGAAGCCGTGGCCATCGCCAACGACACGCCGTACGGGCTGGCGGCAGCGGTGTGGACGGCGGACCTTTCCAAGGCGCACCTGACGGCCAAGGCGCTGCGGGCCGGTAGCGTGTGGGTCAACCAGTATGACGGCGGTGACATGACCGCCCCGTTCGGGGGCTTCAAGCAATCCGGCAACGGCCGTGACAAGTCGCTGCACGCGTTCGACAAGTACACCGAGCTCAAGGCGACCTGGATCAAGCTCTGACCGCAGAGTGGTCGGTCGTGCCGCCCGGCCCTGCTGCCGACGCCCGCCTGCTCGGGTGATGATGCAGGGCTGCTGAATGCAAAAAGCCCGCGCCGGACAATGCCGGCGCGGGCCAGTCAAGCGCGGCGCCTCGAGTGCGCAGCGGGATCAGAACGCCGGGACGACCGCGCCCTGGTACTTGTCCTTGATGAACTGCTTGACCGCATCACTGTGCAGGGCCTTGGCGAGCTTCTGCATCGCGGCGCTGTCCTTGTTGTCCGGACGGGCGACGAGGATGTTCACGTAGGGCGAGTCGCTGCCTTCGATGACCAGCGCGTCCTTGGTGGGATTCAGCTTGGCTTCCAGCGCGTAGTTGGTGTTGATCAGCGCCAGGTCGACCTGAGTCAGCACGCGCGGCAGGGTGGCTGCTTCCAGCTCACGAATCTTGATGTGCTTCGGGTTCTCGGCGATGTCCTTGGGCGTGGCGGTAATGCCGGCGCCGTCCTTCAGCGTGATCACGCCAGCCTTCTGCAGCAGCAGCAGGGCGCGACCACCATTGGTCGCGTCATTGGGGATGACGACGGTGGCGCCGTCGGGCAGTTCATCAAGCGACTTGTGCTTGCTCGAATAGGCGCCGAAGGGCTCGATGTGCACGCCGGCCACGCTGACCAGCTCGGTGCCCTTGCCCTTGTTGAACTCGTCCAGGTACGGCTGGTGCTGGAAGAAGTTGGCGTCCAGGCGTTTCTCGGCGACCTGGATGTTCGGTTGCACGTAATCGGTGAACACCTTCACGTTCAGGTCGACGCCCTGCTCGGCGAGCTGGGGTTTGACAAACTCGAGGATTTCCGCGTGCGGAACGGCCGTCGCGGCGACGTTCAGCTCGTCGGCGGCGTGGGCGGAGAAAGCCGCAACAGCGGCAAAGGCAGCAAGCAGTTTTTTCATAAAGGGTTCCTTGTGGGTTCCTGTAGCGGTGCCGGTTAGGCAGTTATTTTCTCGAAAAATGCGTGACCAGCCTGTCCCCAATGCTCTGCAGCACCTGCACCAGGACCAGCAGCAGGACCACGGTGACCACCATGACATCCGTCTGGAAGCGCTGATAGCCGAAGCGGATCGCCAGGTCGCCAAGCCCGCCGGCTCCGACCACGCCGGCCATGGCGGTGTAGGACACCAGGGTGATGGCGGTGACGGTCACCGCCGCGATGATCCCCGGGCGCGCCTCGGGCAGCAGGGCGTTGAAGATGATCTGCCGGGTGGTGGCACCCATGGCCTGGGTGGCCTCGATGATGCCGCGGTCGACTTCGCGCAGCGCGGTTTCCACCAGCCGCGCAAAGAACGGCGCCGCGCCCACCACCAGCGGTGGGATGGCACCGGCCACGCCCAGCGAGGTGCCGGTGATCAGCACGGTGAAGGGAATCATCACGATCAGCAGGATGATGAATGGCAATGAGCGCAGCACGTTCACCACGAAGGACAGAAAGGCGTACAGCGGGCCGTTCTCGAACAGCTGGCGCGGGCCGGCGAGAAACAGCAGCACACCCAGCGGCAGGCCGAGCAGGATGGTGAACAGCAGCGAGCCGCCGAGCATCAGCAGGGTGTCCAGCGTGGCCAGCCAGATCTCGTACCAATCGACGTTTGCCAGTAGGGCTTCCATCAGCGCAGCACCTCCACGTGAACCTCAGCGGCATCCAGCTGGGCCAGGGCCGCGGCCATGTCGCCGCCCACCAGGGCCAGGGTCAGCTGGCCGTAGGGCGTGTCCTTGATCCGGTCGATGCGGCCCGAGAGGATGCTGAAGTCCACACCGGTCTCCCGTGCGACGGTGCCGAGCAGCGGCTTGTAGGTGGCGTCGCCCTGGAACGTCAGGCGCAGGATGCGGCCGGCCACGTGGGCGTAGTCGTCATGCTGCTCGCTTTCGTCGACCGCCTCGTCCTCGAGCACGAAGCGTTGCGTGGTGGGGTGCTTCGGGTGCAGGAATACGTCCGTCACCGGGCCTTGTTCGACGATGGCGCCGCCGTCCATCACCGCCACGCGGTCGCAGACCCGGCGGATCACGTCCATCTCGTGGGTGATCAGCACGATGGTCAGTTTCAGTTCACGGTTGATCTCGGCCAGCAGCTGCAGGACCGAGGCGGTGGTCTGCGGGTCGAGCGCACTGGTGGCCTCGTCGCAGAGCAGGATGTCCGGCTCTGTCGCCAGCGCACGGGCGATGCCGACGCGCTGCTTCTGTCCGCCGGACAGCTGCGCCGGGTACTTGCGCGCCTGGTCTTTCAGCCCGACGCGTTCGAGCAGCGCGGCGACGCGGCTGTCGATCTCGCTGCGTGAATGATTGCCGGCCAGGCGCAGGGGCATGGCGACGTTGTCCGCCACGGTCTTGGACATCAGCAGGTTGAAGTGCTGGAAGATCATTCCGACGCGCTGGCGAAAACGCCGCAGGCCATCGGCGTCGAGTGCGGTGACGTCCTCGCCGCTGACCAGGATGCGCCCGCCGCTGGGTTCCTCCAGGCGGTTGATCAGGCGCAGCAGGGTGCTCTTGCCGGCGCCGGAGTGGCCGATCAGGCCGAACACTTCACCCGCGGCGATGTTCAGGTCGGTCGGCCTTAGGGCGGGAATTTCGCGGCCGGCACTCCGGCCGCCGGCGACCCGGTAGGTTTTGTGGACTTGCTGGAATTCGATCACGGGCGAACCTTGTGGGTGCGGTCGTCTGTGCCGGGATAGTCGGCGAAAGGCGTGCATTCTACGCGTTTGCAGGGCGTGCGCGTAGCGAGGCCGGCGTCATCGAATATGACCATCGGGCCGATAGACCGGGCAAATCGTCCCGCGGCGCAACCTTGAGCGGCTTTGTCGGGTCCCTTACCGGTATGCCGTGAATCGACCAAGCATCCGGCCCCGTGGGGCCAGGTCCCTTCGCGGTTCAGCACATCCTGCTCGACCGAGGCCCAAGATGACCGACAGCAAGACCCCCAAGCATAGCGAGCTCGCCGGTACCGACACCGTCGACCGCCAGAACCACAACGCCAAGCTCGACCAGCTCGAGGGCGCACGCAGCGACGCCACCGGCCAGGCGCTGACGACCAACCAGGGCGTGAAGATCGCCGACAACCAGAACAGCCTGCGCGCCGGCGAACGCGGGCCGACGCTGCTCGAAGACTTCATCATGCGCGAGAAGCTCACGCACTTCGACCATGAGCGCATCCCCGAGCGCATTGTCCACGCCCGCGGTTCGGCGGCCCACGGCGTGTTCGTCAGCTACGACGACCACAGCGCGCTGACCAAGGCCTCGTTCCTCTCGGCGAAGGGCAAGGAGACGCCGGTCTTCACGCGCTTCTCCACCGTACAGGGCTCGCGCGGCTCGGCCGATACCGTGCGTGATGTCCGCGGTTTCGCCACCAAGTTCTACACCGACGAAGGCATTTTCGACCTGGTCGGCAACAACATGCCGGTGTTCTTTATTCAGGACGCCATCAAGTTTCCCGACTTTGTCCACGCGGTGAAGCCCGAGCCGCACAATGAAATCCCGCAGGGGCAGTCGGCGCATGACAGCTTCTGGGATTTCGTCTCGCTGACGCCTGAGTCGGCGCACATGGTCATCTGGGCCATGTCCGACCGCGGCATCCCGCGCAGCCTGCGCGCCATGGAAGGCTTCGGCGTGCACACCTTCCGCCTGGTCAATGCCGAGGGCACCAGCCGCTTCGTCAAATTCCACTGGAAGCCCGTGGCGGGTGCGTTCTCGCTGGTCTGGGATGAGACCCTGAAGCTGGCCGGCAAGGACCCGGACTTCAACCGCCGTGACCTGTGGGAGTCCATTGAAATGGGCGACTACTTCGAGTGGGAGCTCGGCGTGCAGGTGGTGGAAGAGGCTGACGAGCACACGTTCGACTTCGATCTGCTCGACCCGACCAAGCTCATCCCCGAAGAACTGGTGCCGGTCCAGACGCTCGGCAAGATGACCCTCAACCGCAACCCCGACAACTTCTTTGCCGAGACCGAGCAGGCCGCGTTCCATATCGGCCATATCGTGCCGGGCATCGATTTCAGCAACGATCCATTGCTGCAGGGCCGGCTGTTCTCCTACACCGACACCCAGCTGCTGCGCCTCGGCGGGCCGAATTTCCACGAGATCCCGATCAACCGCTCAATCGCACCGGTGCACAACAACCAGCGTGATGCCTTCCATCGTCAGACGATCAACAAGGGCCGTGCCAACTACGAGCCCAACTCCGTCGACAGCGGCTGGCCGAAGGAAACCCCGCCAGCGGCCAGCGGCGGTGGCTTCGAGAGCTATCCGGAGCGCATGGAAGGGCACAAGGTACGGGCGCGCAGCCCCTCGTTCGGCGATCACTTCTCCCAGGCCACGCTGTTCTGGAACAGCATGAGCACGCCGGAGAAGGAACACATCATCGGTGCCTACAGCTTCGAGCTGGGCAAGGTCGAGCGGGTGTTCATCCGTGAGCGCCAGGTCAACGAGATCCTCGCCAACATCGACCTGGAGCTGGCACGTCGGGTGGCCGAGAACATCGGCGTGACACCGCCGACCGCACCGACCGTCAGCCTCAAGCAGCCGAACCCGGCCAGCTCGCCTGCACTGAGTCTGATGAACCATCTGCCCGGCAACATCAAGTCGCGCAAGGTAGCGATCCTGATCGCCAATGGCGTGGACGGCAAAGCCATCGAGGCATTCCAGCAGAAACTGGCTGACGAAGGCGCGATGGCCAAGCTGATCGGCCCGTCACCGGCGCCGGTCAAGACGGCCGACGGCAAGATGCTCACCCCCGACGCGGCGATGGATGGCATGCCGTCGATTGCCTTCGATGCGGTGTTCGTGCCTGGTGGCGCGCAGAGCGTGCAAGCCATGGCCAAGAACGGCGTGGCCAAGCACTACCTGCTCGAGGCCTACAAGCACCTCAAACCGATCGCGGTGCTGGGCGAGGCGCGGCAGCTGCTTACGGCGCTGAACCTGCCGGAAGATGCCGGTCTGGTCACCGGTGACGACGGCGATCTCGCGACGGTGTTCTCGGCCTTTGCTCAGGCGCTCTCGCAGCACCGTGTCTGGGCGCGCGAGGCGGCGGCGGAGCAAGTGCCAGCCTGATCGAGGTAGCGTGAAACAAGGCGGCCCGGTTGATTCCGGGCCGCCTTTTTTGCGTCTGGACGATGGGTGTCGGCCGTGCGGTCAGCCCAGCTCACGCCAGTGCAGGTAGCAGCGCAGGTCGAACTCGGTTTGCGCGTAACCCGGCATCATGTGCTCGCAGAGTTTGTAGAAGGCGCGGTTGTGATCACTCTCGCGCAGGTGCGCCAGCTCGTGCACGACGATCATCTGGAGGAATTCCGGCGCTGCTTCCTTGAACAGCGCGGCGACGCGGATTTCCTTTTTGGCCTTGAGCTTGCCGCCTTGCACCCGCGACACCGCGGTGTGCAGACCGAGGGCGCGGTGGGTCAGGTCGAGGCGATTGTCGTAGAGCACCTTGTCGATGTTCGGCGCGCTTTTCAGATGGCTCTGGCGCAGCTGCTGCACATAGCCGTACAGCGCCTTGTCGCTCTGCACCTGGTGGCGTTGCGGATAGCGGCGCTCAAGGTAGTCACCCAGGCGTCCTTCAGCGATCAGCTGGCGGATCTGCTGCTGCAGCGACTCGGGGTAGCCGCTCAGGTATTTCAGAGGCGTCATCCGATCAGGTCCTGCGCCGCCAGGCAAAGCTGAGCAGGAACAGCGCCGCGGCCGAGACCACGATGGATGGGCCGGCGGGGGTGTCCTCGTACCAGGACAATGACAAGCCCATGCACACGGCGAGCAGCCCGATCAGGCTGGCACCCAGGGCCATCTGTTCCGGCGTGCGGGCATGGCGCTGGGCCGCCGCGGCCGGGATGATCAGCAGCGAGGTGATCAGCAGCACCCCAACAATCTTCATCGCCACAGCAATCACCATCGCAATCAACAGCATCAGGGCCAGGCGGATCGCCGCCACCGGCAGGCCTTCGACCTTGGCCAGCTCCTCGTGCACCGTCACCGCCAGCAGGGGCCGCCACAGCGGGATGAGCGCCAGCAGCACCAGCGCGCTGCCGCCGACGATCCAGGCCAGGTCGGTGGGGCTGACCGCCAGCAGATCGCCGAACAGATAGCCCATCAGGTCGATGCGCACGTCCTGCATAAAGCTCAGCGAGACCAGTCCGAGCGACAGCGTGCTATGGGCGAGGATGCCCAGCAGCGTGTCGGAGGCCAGTGGCTGGCGCTGTTGCAGCGTTACCAGCAGCACCGCCAGCAGCACGCAGCAGACGATGACCGCCAGGGTCAGGTTGACCTCCAGCATCAAGCCCAGCGCTACGCCAAGCAGCGCGGAATGCGACAGGGTGTCGCCGAAATAGGCCATGCGCCGCCAGACCACGAACGAGCCAAGCGGGCCGGCGACCAGCGCCAGCGCGAGGCCGGCGAGCAGTGCGTTGAGAAGAAAGTCAGGCATCAGTGCTTGCAGTTCGGGCCGTGAATATGGGGTTTGGCGGTAACCACGCTGCCGTGCAGGTCGTGGCTGTGGTCGTGCTGATGGTGATAGACCGCCAGGCTGCGCGCGTCCTGGCCGAACAGTTCGACGAACGCCGGGTCAGCGCTGACCTGTTCCGGGTGACCGGAGCAGCAGACGTGGCGATTCAGGCAGACCACCTGATCGGTGGCGCTCATTACCAGATGCAGGTCATGGGAGACCATCAACACGCCGCAGCCGTAGCGCTCGCGCAGCCGGCCGATCAGCCGGTAGAGCTCGGCCTGGCCGGCGACGTCGACGCCCTGCACCGGTTCGTCCAGCACCAGCAGTTCCGGCTTGCGCAACAAGGCGCGGGCCAGCAACACACGCTGCATCTCGCCCCCGGAAATTGACTGCAGGGGACTGTCGATGACCGCCTCGGCGCCCACTTCGCCGAGCGCGGCCAGTGCCGCGGCGCGGTTCACACCCGGCACCAGGCGCAGGAAGCGCAGCACGGACAGCGGCAGGGTTGGGTCGACGTTCAGCTTCTGCGGCATATAGCCGACGCGCAGTTTGGGTTTGCGCCAGACCGTACCGCTGTCAGGCTTGAGCAGCCCAAGCACCGCGCGTACCAGGGTGGTCTTGCCGGCCCCGTTGGGGCCGATCAGGGTGACGATCTCGCCCTGATGCACCTGCAGCTGCACGCCGTCGAGCACCGGCTGCCGGGCGAAGCGCACATGGACGTCGGACAGGCGGATCAGCACTTCGCTCATGCCGCGCTCCGGCAGGGCGCGCAGAGGCCCACGACTTCCACGGTCTGCGCTTCGACCTGGAACCGAACCTGCGCGGCGGCGCTGTCGATCGCCTCGCTGATGCTGGGCTGCTGCAGCTCGATGGCGGTATGGCAGTTGCGGCAGATCAGGAACTGGCCCTGGTGCGGACGTGCCGGGTGGCTGCAGCCGATGAAGGCATTGAGCGAGGCGATGCGGTGCACCAGGCCGTTCTCGAGCAGGAAGTCGAGGGCTCGGTAGACCGTGGGCGGCGCGGCGCGGCGGCCGTCCTGAGCACTCAGTTCGGCGAGGATGTCGTAGGCGCCGAGGGGCTTGTGGCTCTGCCAGACCAGCTCCAGTACGCGCTTGCGCAGGGCGGTCAAGCGCACCCCGGAGCGTTCGCACAACGTATCGGCTTCGGCCAGCGCGCTGTTGACGCAATGCGCGTGGTCGTGGGGGGTATGGGCCAGGGACAGCTTGGACATGGGGGCAGACGCATTGAATTGGAGACGTTATTATATTACCTGTTCTCTTCAGCGAGTGCTGCCCGTGTCCCGTTTTTTTTCGCGTTTTCTCCCCTTGTTCCTAGGCCTTGCCGGGCTCGCTAGCGCACCGGCCCGCGCCGAGGTCGATGTGCTGACCAGCATCAAGCCGCTGCAGCTGATTGCTGCGGCCGTCCAGGACGGGCTCGACGAGCCGCAGGTCCTGCTGCCGGCGGGCGCGTCGGCCCACGACTATGCGTTGCGGCCTTCCGATGTGCGGCATATCCGCAGCGCCGACCTGTTCTACTGGATCGGCCCCGACATGGAGCGCTTTCTGACCACTGCGGTGGCGGCGCGCCGCGGGCCGAGCCTTGCCCTGCAAACGTTGCCTGACCTGACGCTGCGCCATTTTGGCGACCTGCATGGCGCGGCGGACGAACATGACGACGAAGATCATCACGACGACGGCCACGGGCATGACGTCGGCGAACCTGCCGGCGCGATGGACGAGCACGATCACGATCACCGCCCGGGCAGCCTCGACGCCCACCTCTGGCTCTTGCCAGCCAATGCCCGGGTCATTGCCGCGCGCATGGCCGAGGACCTGGCGACACTGGACCCGGCCAATGCCCAGCGCTACCGCGCCAACCTGGAGGCCTTCGATAGACGCCTGGACGCGCTCGACCAGCGCCTGCAGGCGCGCCTGGGCAGGCTCCGCCAGCGGCCCTTCTTCGTGTTCCACGAGGCCTACGACTACTTCGAGGCGGCCTATGGCCTGGCCCATGCCGGCGTGTTCAGCGCCGGCGGCGAGGCCCAGCCCGGCGCACGGCATGTCGCGGCGATGCGCCAGCGGCTGGAGCAGGCCGGTCCCAGCTGCGTGTTCCACGAGCCGCCGGCCCGGCCGCGGCTGGCCGACAGTCTGGTGCGCGGCCTGCCGGCGACGGTCGCGGTGCTCGACCCTATGGGGCATGGCATCGCTGCCGACGGAAAAGGCTACGCCGCACTGATCGAGCAACTCGGTAACGAGCTGGCCGGCTGCCTCGAGGCGCTGTAGCAACCGGCGGCCGCCCCGCGGCGGCCTGCCGTCGGTCTACGCGGCCTGCGGTCGTCGGTCGTCTTGACTGGCGTCAGGTGTGCCGGACGGGAAGCTGGCCTAAGCTTCGTGCTTCGCTTTTCCACCATCGACACGAGGATGCGCAGCGCATGGCGAAGACGGACGGGCCCATCGCGGCAGACAGCAAGCACACTTCCGAAATCGCCCTGCAGGCGGCGTCCGAAGACATCTGGGCGCAGAAATACCGGCTGACCCGCAAGGACGGCGCGCCCCTGGACGCGACGGTCGATGACACCTGGCAGCGCGTCGCCCGCGCCCTGGCCGACGTCGAGCCGGCCGAGCAGCGCGAGCACTGGCACGAGCGTTTCCTCTGGGCGCTGCGCCACGGCGCGATTCCGGCCGGGCGGATCATCTCCAACGCCGGCGCGCAGGACTACAAGCCGGCCACCTCGACCATCAACTGCACCGTGTCCGGGACCATCAGCGACTCGATGGACGACATTCTCGGCAAGGTCCACGAGGCGGGCCTGACGCTCAAGGCCGGCTGCGGCATCGGCTATGAGTTCAGCACCCTGCGCCCGCGCGGCTCGTTCGTCTCCGGGGCCGGCGCGCACACCAGCGGGCCGCTGTCGTTCATGGATATCTTCGACAAGATGTGCTTCACCGTGAGCTCGGCCGGCGGCCGCCGCGGCGCGCAGATGGGCACCTTCGACGTCGGCCATCCCGACGTGCGCGAATTCATCCGCGCCAAGCGCGAGGACGGCCGGCTGCGCCAGTTCAACCTCAGCCTGCTGATTACCGACGAGTTCATGCAGGCGGTGGAGGCTGACGGCGAATGGCCCCTGGTCTTCCCGGTGCACGCCAAGGAAGCCGCCGAGCTCGACCTGGCCGATGCCGAGCAGGTGGTCTGGCGCGAGTGGCCGATCCATGACGACTACATCGCCCGCGACGATGGGCTGGTGGCCTGCCGCATCTATGGGCGGATCAAGGCGCGGCACCTGTGGGACATGATCATGGTCTCCACTTACGACTATGCCGAGCCGGGCTTCATCCTCATCGACCGGGTCAACCAGCTGAACAACAACTGGTGGTGCGAAGCGATCCGTGCGACCAACCCCTGTGGCGAGCAGCCCCTGCCGCCGTACGGCTCATGCCTGCTGGGCTCGATCAACCTGACCCGCTTCGTCATCGACCCCTTCGGTGCCGAAGCGCGCTTCGACTGGGACAAGTACCGCGAAGTAGTGCGCGTTTTCACCCGCATGCTCGACAACGTGGTGGAGATCAATGGCCTGCCGCTGGAACAGCAGCGTCACGAGATCGAGAGCAAGCGCCGCCACGGCATGGGTTTCCTCGGTCTCGGCTCGACGCTGACGCTGCTCAAGCTGCGCTATGGCAGCCCGGAAGCCTGCGTATTCACCGAGGAAGTCGCCCGGGAAATGGCGCTGGTCGGCTGGGAGCAGGCGCTGGAACTGTCCAGGGAAAAGGGCCCGGCGCCGCTGCTGACGCAAACCTTCGAGGTCACCGCCGAGATGCTGCGCAAGCGGCCGGAAATGAAAAAGGATGGCTACAAGGTCGGCGATCAGGTCGCCGGCCGCGTGCTGCACGCCCGTTATTCGCGCTACATGCAGAAGATCGCCGAGTACGCGCCGGAGCTGATCGAGGCGCTGGCCGAGCAGGGCGCGCGCTTCACCCACCACAGCTCCATCGCCCCTACCGGCACCATCAGCCTGAGCCTGGCGAACAACGCCTCCAATGGCATCGAGCCGAGCTTTGCCCACCAGTATTCGCGCAACCTGATCCGCCCCGGGCGCAAGGCCAAGGAGAAGATCGAGGTATTCAGCTACGAGCTGCTGGCCTACCGCACACTGATCAACCCGCGGGCCAAACCGGGCTCCGATGAACCGGGGGAAAAGCTGCCGGACTACTTCATCACCGCCGACGACGTCAGCCCCGGCCAGCACGTCGACATCCAGGCCGCGGCCCAGCGCTGGGTCGATTCGTCGATCTCCAAGACCGCCAACGTGCCTACCGATTACCCGTTCGAGGCGTTCAAGGACATCTACCGTTATGCCTGGCGCCAGGGCCTCAAGGGCTGCACCACCTTCCGCTTCAACCCGGCGGCGTTCCAGGGCGTGCTGGTCAAGGAAGCCGATCTGGAAAAGACCCTCTACCGCTTCACCCTCGAGGACGGCAGCGTGGTCGAGCTCAAGGGCAACCAGGAGGTCGAATACGACGGCGAGGTGAACACTGCCGCCAACCTGTTCGATGCCCTGAAAGAAGGCTACTACGGCAAGTATTAAGCCCCGACCGATAGCCGGGCGGCGCGGGCCGTCCGGATGGAGAATCCGCAATGACAGTAAAGATCACCCAGCGCATCAAGGGCTTCAAGGTTGTCGACGAGACCCTGGAGCGCCCTGCCGTCACCGCTGACAGCACCCCCGGCAAGCCCGCGGTAGTGGAAATGGACGAGAGCTTGCAGCGCCCGGAGACCCTGGTGGGCATGACTTACAAGATCAAGTCGCCGCTGTTCGAACATGCGCTCTATGTCACCGTCAACGACGTGGTGCTCAACGCCGGCACGCCGCACGAGCAGCGCCGGCCGTTCGAGATATTCATCAACTCGAAGAACATGGACCACTTCCAGTGGATCGTCGCGCTTACCCGGATCATGTCCGCGGTGTTCCGCAAGGGTGGCGACTGCACCTTCCTCGTCGAGGAACTGAAAGCCGTGTTCGATCCGCGAGGCGGCTACCTGAAGAAGGGCGGCGTCTACATGCCATCGATCGTCGCCGAGATCGGCGGCGTGCTGGAACGGCACCTGATCGCCATCGGCATGCTCGAAGGCCATGCGCTGGACGACACCCAGCGCCAGTACCTGGCCGAAAAGCGTGCCGCCTACGAGGCCAGCCAGGGCGGCGCCACGGTCGAGCCCGGCGAGGGCTTCCCGGCCGGCGCGCAGTTGTGCAGCAAATGCAGCACCCAGGCGGTCGTGCAGATGGACGGCTGCGCCACCTGCCTGAATTGCGGTAATTCCAAGTGCGGATAGGCGGGTCGGATGACGCGTTCGGGATCGTAGGATGGCGCCTCGGACCGTCGGATGACGCCTTCGGCTAATTCAACCTACGTTGGCTGGGGCTTTGGCTTTGTAGGAGGGAACGCCAGAGGCGCTTGCGTCGTGTATCGCGTCGGGCCGTGCGGCGTTCGCCGCCACGGCCCCCTCTAGGCTCAGGTCACCACGCGGTAGCAGGGCTCGTATGGACGGCCGCCGGGCAGTTTCATCCGGTGCTGTTCAACGAACGCCTGCAACAGGCGATCGAGCGGCTTCATGATGCTCTGCTCGCCGTGGATTTCGTAGCGGCCGTATTGCTCGATGCGGCGAATGCCCTTGTCCTTGACGTTCCCGGCGACGATGCCGGAGAACGCACGCCGCAGGTTGGCGGCCAGCAGGTGCGGCGGCACGTCGCGGGTCAGTTGCAGGCTGGCCATGGCCTCGTGGGTCGGGTCGAACGGGTGCTGGAAACCCTCGTCGATCTTCAGTAGCCAGTTGAAGTGGAAGGCATCGTTGCGCTCGCGCCGGAACTGCTTGACCGTCTTCAGACCCTCGGCCATCTGACGCGCCACTTCGGCCGGGTCATCGACGATCACCTGATAGAGCTTTTGCGCCTCCTCGCCCAGCGTCGCGCCGACGAAGTCGCGTAGCTGCTGCAAATACGGCGCAGCGCTTTCCGGCCCGGTGAGGATGACCGGGAACGGCAGGTCGCGGTTGTCCGGGTGCAGCAGGATGCCCAGCAGGTAGAGAAATTCTTCCGCCGTGCCGACCCCGCCGGGGAAGATGATGATGCCGTGACCGACACGGACGAAGGCTTCCAGGCGCTTCTCGATGTCCGGCAGGATCACCAGCTCGTTGACGATCGGGTTCGGCGCTTCTGCGGCGATGATGCCGGGCTCGGTCAGGCCCAGGTAGCGGCCACCGACGATGCGCTGCTTGGCGTGGGCGATGGTGGCGCCTTTCATCGGGCCCTTCATCACGCCCGGGCCGCAGCCGGTACAGACGTTCAGGTTGCGCAGGCCCAGCTCGTGGCCGACGCGCTTGCTGTACTTGTACTCCTCGGTGCTGATCGAGTGCCCGCCCCAGCACACGACCATGTTTGGCTCGACACCGGGGCGCAGGGTGCGGGCATTGCGCAGCAGGTGGAAGACATAATCGGTGATCCCCTGGGAACTGGTCAGGTCGATGCGCGGGCTGCCCAGCTCGCTCTCGGTGTAGACGATATCGCGCAGCGCGCTGAAGAGCATCTCCCGCGTGCTGGCGATCATCTCGCCGTCGACGAAGGCATCGGCCGGCGCGTTGAGCAGTTCAAGGCGAACGCCGCGGTCCTGCTGGTGGATGCGCACCTCGAAGTCGTCGTAGGCCTCGAGGATGGTCTTGGCGTTGTCGATGCGCGCGCCGGTGTTGAGGATCGCCAGCGCACACTGGCGGAACAGCGTGTAGGTGCTGCCGGAGCCGGCCTCGCTGAGCTGCTGCACTTCGCGCTGGGAGAGGGTTTCCAGGCTGCCCTTGGGGCTTACCGAGGCGTTGATTACATAGCGTGAGGTCATGCGTGTGTTCCCTGATAGCAATGCGGCCCGGCGTGGACGGCCAGGCGCATCAGGAGCATCGTTGCGCGGGGCAGCGGTGCATAAGGTGGATGAACAGGGTGGGCGCTGGGCCAGGGAGCAGGGCGCTGCGTTGAGGCGAGGCGCCTCGTCAGGGCGGGCCGGTGGTCGTACGCGATCCAGCCGCCTAATGGGCCCGGGGCCGATGACGTCGGGTGGCGATGCGGTGGCCTCGGTTTGGTCAGCCCCTCCTGGGGCACTGCTCTGCTCATGCGTACATCCCGTACGGCGTCTGGTGTCTGTCTGTCAGTGGGTTTGACAGCGCAGGAGGCCTTTTGAGTGCAGGCGGCATGGATGGTTCGCCGACCGCGGATCCCGGTGCCAGGCGGGCTCGCTGAGCGGATCGGTCAGAACGCAAACGGCAGGGCGCTGGGGCAGTGCTGGCGGGCGGCGAGCAGGCGGCTGAATTCGTCCGGATTCTTGATCAGGACCGATTGCCCGGCGAACCGCTGGGCGGCGATCAGGCGTGACAGCCAGAACCGCACGCAGGCCACGCGCAGCATCGGTCGCCACAGTTCAGCCTCGGCCGGGGTGAAGCGGCGCAGGCTCGAGTAGGCGGCAAGCAGCGCCTGGCTGCGCTCCTCGTCGAGTTCGCCGTTGGGGTGCGAGCACCAGTCGTTCACCGCGATCGCAAGATCGTAGAGCATTGGCCCCGAGCAGGCGTTGTAGAAGTCGATCACGCCGGTCAGGTGGTTGCCATCGAACAGCACGTTGTCACGAAACAGGTCGGCATGCAGGTTGGCCCGCGGCAGGGCAAGGATCTTGGGCTTCAGCTCGGCGATTTCTGCCAGGCCGTCGCGCAGCAGCGGCAGCTCATCCTCACCGAGAGACAGTGCCAGGCTCGGGCCCTCCTGCTGCATCCAGCTCAGGCCGCGGTCGCTGCGGCGCTCCAGTATCTGCTCGCGGGTGGCCAGATGCAGCCGTGCCAGCAGCCGACCGACTTCCGCGCAGTGGTGCGGGTTGGGTGCGGTGACGTGCTTGCCCGGCAGCCGCGGCTGCAGCAGCGCCGGTTTCTCGGCCAGCGAACGCAAGGCGTCGCCGCCATCGGTGCGCAGCGCATAAGGCACCGGCAGGCCGGCGCGGTGAAGGACGTCGAGCAGCTCGATGAAGAACGGCAGGTCCTGGCTCGGGCCGCGTTCGATCAGTGTCAGCACGTACTCGCCCCGCTCCAGGCTGACGAAAAAGTTGCTGTTCTCGCTGCCGGCGGCGATACCCTCGAAGTCACGCAGCCGCCCCAGGCCGTAGGGCGCCAGAAAGGCTTCGAGTTCGTCGCGTTGCAGGGGCGTGAAAACCGACATGGTTGGACTTCCGTTAACGTCGTGGCTGCGTTACCAGCTGAAGATTTCCCACGCCGGGATCAGCATGTCCGGCTTGTCGGCGCGGATGAAGTTGCTGTCACCATCGGCGCGTACCAGGAAATAGGGCTTGCCGTGCTTGGGCGTGATTTTCACGGCGTAGAGAAAGCCGTTGACGCGGTATTCGGCCACGGTCCGGTCGCCTTCCTGGCGAATCGTGACATCGGGTTCGCCGTTGCCCGGGTCCTGGGCAAAGCCGCTCAGCGGCAACACGGCCAGCACGCCGGCCAGCAGCAAAGGTTTGATTGCACGCATGATAACCTTGTCCCTTTGTCGTCAAGTGGTCCCTCGCATTCTAGCCTCGGACCCGCCGAAAAGGTTGATCCTGCTCATGAGCCAAGCGCCCCTCGTGTTGGTGGACGGTTCGTCCTACCTCTACCGCGCCTTTCACGCCCTGCCGCCCCTGACCACCTCCACCGGCAAGCCCACCGGCGCAGTCAAGGGCGTGCTGAACATGCTCCTGTCGCTGCGCCGGCAATACCCGGACAGCCCCTTCGCGGTGGTGTTCGACGCCAAGGGCCCGACCTTCCGCGACACCCTGTTCGCCGACTACAAGTCCCATCGCCCGCCAATGCCCGATGACCTGCGTGGCCAGGTCGAGCCGCTGCATGCCAGCGTCCGCGCACTGGGCATGCCGCTGCTGTGCGTCGACGGCGTCGAGGCCGACGACGTGATTGGAACACTGGCGCGCCAATGCGCAGCACTCAAGCGCGACGTGATCATCTCCACCGGCGACAAGGACATGGCGCAGCTGGTCTGCCCCCACGTCACCCTGGTCAACACCATGACCGGCAGCGTCTACGACATCGAAGGCGTGCGGACCAAGTTCGGCGTCGGGCCTGAATTGATCATCGACTTCCTCGCGCTGATGGGCGACAAGGTGGACAACATTCCCGGTGTGCCCGGGGTCGGCGAAAAGACCGCGTGCGGCCTGCTCAATGGCATCGAAGGCGGCCTCAAGGGGCTCTACGAGAATCTCGACAAGGTCGCCGAGCTGCCGATCCGCGGCGCCAAGTCACTGGCCGCCAAGCTCGAGGAACATCGCGACGCCGCGTTCATGTCCTACGAGCTGGCGACCATCAAGCTCGACGTGCCGCTGGACGTGCAGGTCGGCGACCTGATGCCCGGCGAGCCGCACCGCGAAGCCTTGATCGCGCTGTACCGCGAACTGGAGTTCAAGCAATGGCTCGACGAGCTGCTGCGTGAAGCCAAGGCCGCCGGCGAGAATTGCGAGGTGCAGCCTGAGGGCTGTTCCATCCAGGCCGAGGCCGAATACCGCACGATTTTCGAACAGGCCGAATTCGACGCCTGGCTCGCACGCCTGAAGGCGGCTGATTGCTTCGCTTTCGATACCGAGACCACCAGTATCGATGCGCAGAAGGCGCAGCTGGTCGGGGTGTCCTTTGCCGTCGAGGCGGGCCAGGCCGCCTACGTGCCCCTGGCCCACAGCTACATGGGCGTGCCGCAGCAGCTCGATCGCGATGCGGTGCTCGCCGCCCTCAAGCCGCTGCTCGAAGACCCGGGCAAACGCAAGATCTGCCAGCACGGCAAGTACGACATGAACGTGCTGATGCACTACGGCATCGAGATGCGCGGCATGACCTACGACACCATGCTCGAATCCTACGTGCTCGACGCCACGGCCACGCGCCACGACATGGACAGCCTGGCGCTGAAATACCTTGGCCGCGGCACCATCCGTTTCGAAGACATCGCCGGCAAGGGCGCCAAGCAGCTGACCTTCGACCAGATCGCCGTGGAGCAGGCCGGCCCCTACGCCGCCGAGGATGCTGATGTCACCCTGCGCCTGCACCAGACGCTGATGGCGAAACTGGAGGCGACGCCGTCGCTGCTCAAGGTGCTCACCGAGATCGAAATGCCGCTGGTGCCGGTGCTGGCGCGTATCGAGCGCAACGGCGCGCTGGTCGACGCCAACCTGCTCGGGCTGCAGAGCGTGGAGCTGGGCAACAAGCTTGTCGAGCTGGAGCGCGAGGCGTACGAGATCGCGGGCGAGGAATTCAACCTTGGCTCGCCCAAGCAGCTCTGCGCGATCCTCTACGACAAGCTCGGCTGCCCGGTGCTGTCGAAGACCGCAGGCGGTCAGCCGTCTACCGCCGAAAGCGTGCTGGCCGAGCTGGCTGAAAAGGATTACCCGCTGCCGAAGGTGATCATGCAGCACCGCAGCCTGAGCAAGCTCAAGGGCACCTACACCGACAAGCTGCCGCAGCAGATCAATCCGCGCACCGGGCGCATCCACACCAGCTACCACCAGGCCGTGACGGCGACCGGGCGGTTGTCATCGTCGGACCCGAACCTGCAGAACATCCCGATCCGCACCGCCGAGGGCCGGCGTATCCGCCAGGCCTTCGTCGCGGCGCCGGGCTACAAGCTGCTGGCAGCCGACTACTCGCAGATCGAACTGCGCATCATGGCGCACCTGGCGCAGGATGCCGGCCTGTTGCACGCGTTTCAGAATGACCTGGACGTGCACCGCGCCACGGCGGCGGAGGTATTCGGTGTCGAACTGAATCAGGTCACCAACGATCAACGCCGCAGCGCCAAGGCGATCAACTTCGGGCTGATCTATGGCATGAGCGCCTTCGGCCTGGCCAAGCAGATCGACGTCGGCCGCGGCGAGGCGCAGGCCTACATCGACCGTTATTTCGCCCGCTACCCCGGCGTGCTCGCCTACATGGAGCGCACCCGCGCGCAGGCAGCGGAGCAGGGCTATGTCGAGACGCTGTTCGGTCGCCGGCTGTACCTGCCGGAGATCAACTCGAAGAACGGTGCCATGCGCAAGGGCGCCGAGCGCACCGCGATCAACGCCCCCATGCAGGGCACCGCGGCGGACATCATCAAACGCGCCATGATCGCCGTAGACAACTGGCTGCAGGCGAGCGGGCTGGATGCGCGGGTGATCCTGCAGGTGCACGATGAATTGGTGGTTGAGGTCCGTGAGGATCTGGTCGAGCAGGTGCGCGAGCAGATTCTTCCTTTGATGAGCGGGGCGGCCACGCTGGACGTGCCCTTGCTGGTCGAAGCCGGAGTCGGCAACAACTGGGACGAGGCGCACTAAGGCTTATCCAGGCACCGGTCGCGCTGGCTGTGACCGAGGCTAGAGCCCGACAGGCGGCCTGGCCCGACCCTTCTCCAGGCCCACGCGGACCGGCCGTGGGGCACGTCCGCGGCGGCAAAACTATTTTTCCGCTCGCGTGGAACTCAGGGAGCAAACGCCCGTCATAGGCTACGAAGGGTGTGAAAGCTCTTCAATGCTCCTTGTTGTGTTAAGTGTTGGCAGATCTCTGGATACGCCCTTGGCGTACCGGACTTGGACCTCGAACTTCCCCCTCCCCCAACGAAGTTCGAGGTTTTTTTTCGTCCCGAGAAAAGCTGCGGGCCGCAAGCAGAGCGTGCTCCTGCAGAAGCGAGCAAGCTGCGCCTGCGATCGGCTCGGGCATGGCTTTTGTAGGAGCGGGCTTTGCCCGCGACCTGGGGCTGCGAGGTAACGGTGCACTGCGCGACGGGCGTCAGGGCAGTTGCAGCCCGCCGCTGGCCCTGTGCAGCTGGCGCAGGTGCTGGCTGATCTGTTTCAGGTTGGTTTCGACGTCCTCCAGCTCCCGCCGGCGCGCATCGCTGAGCAAGAGGCGCACCTGCGTGTTTAGCGCCTCGCTGAGCTGGCTGAGGCGCGCCTGGCGCTCGCTGCTGGCCTGTTCCAGGCGCTGCCATTCGCTGGGCTGGGGCAGGCCGTAGCCGTGGTCGTCCAGCAGTTCGGCCGGGCGGCTAAGGTAGCCACTGTTGGCGAGAATCCCCTGCAGGGCTTCATCGGCCTTGGCCAGGCTCGCGTCGCCGCGCTCGCGGCCGCTGAGGTAGCGGTTCTTCAATTCTTCCTGCGCCAGCAGCAGGTGGCGGCGCAGGGCGGCCTGCTCCACTAGCAGCAGGGCTGCGCTGGCGCGCAGGTCGGCCTTGTCGATCCAGGGGCGGCGCTGCCCGGCCGAGAGGTCCAGCCACTGTTCGACGTCGGCCTGCGGCAGGCCCAGCCGCTCGCGCAGCACGGCGAACATGGCCTGATAGCGATCGCGGTAGGAGTCGAAGCGATACCCCAGTCGCAGTGCCTCGCGCGGATCATCCAGCACGCTGGCGTCGGCCAGACCGCGGTTGATCAGGATCTCCAGCAGGCCGCTGGGCAGGATGCTGTCCAGCGCCGTCAGCTCGGGGCGCGCGGTGCCGCTGCGCAGCAGCTTCAGCGTCTCCACGGCGCAGTTGTTGGAGAGGAAGTAGTAGTTGCCGTCGTAGCTCCAGTGCAGCTCGGCGCTGCGCGCCACCAGCGCCTCGATCTCATCGCGCTGCAGCGCCAGCGGGATCGAGGCGAGGCTGCGCAACTCGATCTTGGTGTACTCGTCGATGACCTGGCCCAGCGGCAGCACGAACAGCCGCGAGGGGTAGACGCCGGTCAGCCCGTCCCAGCTGGACAGCTGCACGTCGCCGACGAACGCACGAAAGGACAACACCAGGTGCTGGTCCAGGTCCAGCCGGCAATCCGGCCCGCGGGGGCGGCCTGGGGCGCAAATCACCAGGCGCAGCATGCTGTGGCCCCAGCGGCTGACCCAGGCGTCGTTGGCTTCGGCGAACAGGTAGTCAACGGCATAGACGCGTTCCGGAACCAGTTCGATCAGCGGCGTCCGGGCGAAGTCGCGGCCGGCGTTGAGGATCGGCAGGCCGGGTGCGCAAGGCTGCACATCGGCCGGCTGCCAGCCGAAATGCGCGCGGAAATAGCGCTGCAACGAGGGCCGTCGGCACGCGTAGCTCGGGTCGAGAAGAAAGTACTCGAGGTTCACCGCGACGAATTCCAGCGGGTTGGTCAGCTCGTAAGCGTCGGGGCTGCGCGCCTGCTGGGCGTTATCCTGCTCACGTGCGCCGCGCTGGCCGACGCGCTGCGGCCAGCCGGCCAGGTCGAGCAGGCGCGGATCGTCGCTGAGGGTGAAACGGCGCTCGGTCTGGCCGCGGCAATCGTCGGGCAGGCCAACCGGGCCGAGGCTGCTGGCGCGCTGGCTGCAGAAGGCGATCCGCCGATGGTCTTGCGGTGACCACAGCTGTGCGCGGTCATACAGGTGTGCGACTTCGTGCACCAGCGTCGCCAGCATTTCCCGGCGCACTGTGCCGTGCGGTCGCTCGGTGCGCTGTTTGGCGGCGCTGCCATCGGCCAGCGCCGGCAGGAGGCGTCTGTTGAGCAGCAGCAGATTGCCGCCGGCGCTGCCGTAGACGTCGTGAGTCAGGCCGTCGTGCCAGCGCACCCGGATATCGCGGTCGAGCCGCTGGACCATTCGCGGCGGCAGCGCCGCCACTGCCTCGTCCAGCAATTGCTGGCTGGCGGCGCGCTCGGCCGGTTGCAGATCGCGATCGTCGAGGGTCAGGCGCAGGTCGGCCTGACAGACGGTGGCGAACGACGTGAGCGCCGCGAACGCAACGGCCAGCCAGCCGGCGCGGGCCGCTTTCACTGCGCGAGGATGGCTTCGGCGAGGGCCAGGTCACTGGCCTGCTGCGCCTCGGGAAAGGCGCGGCGCAGGCTGCCGAACGCCGCCTCCAGCCGCGCGCCCCGGACCTCGCCACCGCTGGCGACAAAGCCGGCCGCCTCGTCACGGGCCTCGCTGACGATCTTCATGTCGCTGATGCGGCTGGTCACGTCGGAGGTGAAGTTGATGCTGCGATCCACCGCGTTGATCACGATGTTGCTGGTGGCCACCAGCGTTTGCGCCTGGACGGCGCCGCCAAACAGGGTCAGCGCGAGCGGGACGGCGATCAGCTTGTTCATATCAAGGCTCATGAAAAGGGTGGGTCATTGGACGAGGATGGCCTCGGCCAGTTCAAGGTCGGTCGCGGCCATGTCCGGGTGTCGCTTGCGCAGCCGCTGAAGAGCCGTCTCCAGCTGCGCGCCGCGCCACTGACCGTGGCTGGCGACGAACACCGCCGCGTCCTCACGGGCATCGAGGATCAGCTTGTCGTCGAACGGGGCGCTGGTGACTTGGCTGGCGACGTAGGTGGCGGCGACGGTGACGCCGGTCAGGCTGTCGAAGGCCTGGGCGCTGCCGGCACAGCAGCCACCGAGAAACAGGAGGTAGAGCGGACGCATGGTTAACCTGGAGCCGAACATCGGCCGTCAAGGCTAGCGAAACGCCCGCCGCTGGACCAGTGCCGCGGCCGTTCTCAGCGTGCCAGGATCGCGTTGGCCAGCTGCAGGTCACTGGCCTCCAGCTCGGGCGCCTCGGCGCGAATGTGCTGCAGGGCCGCTTCCAGCTGGGCCCCGCGTGCCTGGCCATCACTGGCGACGAAGCGGGCGGCATCGTCCCGGGCGTCGAGCACCAGCTTGTCGTCACCCAGGTCCGAGGTGACGTCGGAGGTGCCTTCGACGGTGTTGACCAGCGAGGCGCCGATGGCGTCGATGGTGCCGGTGATGCTTCCAGCCGATGCGGTGCCCGCAGCCAGGCAGGCGACGGTGGCGAGGGACAACAGGTACTTGTTCATGGTGTGCTCCAGGCTTGACGCGGCTTCCCGCCGATAGTCCGTTCGACCACCGGGTGCCGGTGCCGTTCAGCTTGCGCCGTGCGGCCGCGGCCTGGAAGCCCCGTCAGCGCCAGAACGGCTTGGCCAGTTCATTCGTCCGCTCGCTTGGGCTGACGCCGATGTCGGCCAGCTGATGGTCGTCGAGCGCCGCCAGCTGGCGCCGGGTGCGCGCGCGCTGGCGCCACAGGCGCAACCGCTGCGCTAGCCGACGCAGCGCCGAGCCGCCGCCGGGTGTGAGGACGGATGCGTGGGGCAGGATGCGTTCCATCTGCCGTCTCCTTCCCGCTCGATGCGGGGATGGGTCATGGGCAGACAGGGTCGCGCGCCGCGCTGTTGCGCAACAGCCACAGGGGCTGTGGATTGTGCCGGTTCAGTTGCGTTCGTCAGCCAACTGTACCGCTGGCGCGACGCAGAACTGTTCGTGTCGGACCGCCAGGGCAAGACCGCGCCAGCCGTACGCCTGGTAGCGCTCCCGTCGTGCGCGCCCTGCAGAGCGAGCGTGCCCGCATGGATTGGCGGCCCCGCTGGCGATGTGCCGTATCGGTGCAATTGCGTGGCTGAGCGGACAAAAAAAGCCCCTCGCGGCCAGGCCGGGAGGGGCTTTGCTGTCGCGGTGTCGCTTATTCCACGGCCTTGACCATGTCTTCAACGACCTTCTTGGCATCGCCGAAGACCATCATGGTCTTGTCCATGTAGAACAGTTCGTTATCCAGACCGGCGTAGCCGCTGGCCATGGAGCGCTTGTTGACGATGACCGTCTTGGCTTTGTAGGCCTCGAGAATCGGCATGCCGGCGATAGGCGACTTCGGATCGTTCTTCGCCGCCGGGTTGACCACGTCGTTGGCGCCGAGCACCAGCACCACGTCGGCCTGGCCGAACTCGGAGTTGATGTCTTCCATCTCGAAGACCTGCTCGTACGGCACTTCGGCCTCGGCCAACAGCACGTTCATGTGGCCAGGCATACGGCCGGCAACCGGGTGGATCGCGTACTTCACGGTCACGCCCATGTGCGTCAGCTTCTCGGCCAGCTCGTTTAGCGCATGCTGCGCGCGGGCCACTGCCAGGCCGTAGCCGGGAACGATGATCACGGTGTCGGCGTTCGACAGCAGGAAGGCGGCATCATCGCTGGAGCCGGATTTGACCGGACGCTGCTCCTGGCTGCCCTTGGCCGGGCCGGCATCGGCGTCGCCACCGAAGCCGCCGAGGATGACGTTGAAGAACGAACGGTTCATCGCCTTGCACATGATGTACGAGAGGATCGCGCCGCTCGAACCCACCAGGGAGCCTGCGATGATCAGCATCGAGTTGTTCAGCGAGAAGCCGATGCCGGCCGCCGCCCAGCCCGAGTAGCTGTTGAGCATCGACACCACCACCGGCATGTCGGCGCCGCCGATGGGGATGATGATCAGCACGCCGATCACGAAGGCCAGCGCCACCAGGATCATGAACGCGGTGAAGTTGCCGCTGAAGGTGTAGATCAGGCCCAGTACGAGGATCGCCACGCCAACGGCAAGGTTGATCTTGTGCTGGTTGGGGAACACCACCGGCGCGCCCTGGAACAGGCGGAACTTGTACTTGCCCGACAGCTTGCCGAAGGCGATCACCGAACCGGAGAAGGTGATGGCACCGATGGCTGCGCCGAGGAACAGCTCCAGACGGTTACCGGCCGGGATCGGATAGCCGAGCGCCTGGACGATACCCAGCGACTGCGGCTCGAGCACCGCGGCGATGGCGATGAACACCGCGGCCAGGCCGATCATGCTGTGCATGAAGGCGACCAGCTCGGGCATCTTGGTCATCTCGACGCGCTTGGCCATCAGCGTACCGATGCTGCCGCCGACCAGCAGGCCGAGGATGATGAAGCCCAGGCCGCCCCAGGGGCTGGCGCTTTCGGCCAGCTGCGCGCCGAGCTTGAACACCAGGAACACCGTGGTGACCACGGCGATACCCATGCCCACCATGCCGAACAGGTTGCCGCGGCGCGAGGTGGTCGGGTGCGACAGGCCTTTGAGGGCCTGGATGAAGCTCACCGAAGCGATGAGGTAGAGCAGGGTGATCAGGTTCATGCTCATGGCTTGGACTCCGCCTTGGCGCCTGCGCGCTCCTTCTTCTTGAACATTTCCAGCATGCGACGGGTGACCAGGAAGCCACCGAACACGTTGACCGCAGCCAGGGTCACGGCCAGGGTGCCCATCAGCTTGCCCATCGGCGTGACGGTCAGGGCGGCGGCGAGCATGGCGCCGACGATGACGATCGCCGAGATGGCGTTGGTGACCGCCATCAGCGGTGTGTGCAGCGCAGGGGTGACGTTCCAGACCACGTGGTAGCCGACATAGATCGCCAGCACGAAGATGATCAGGTTGTAGATGCCATCAGATATCAGGTCCATTCTTTCGGGCTCCCTTAACCGTTGGTGCGCACGACTTGGCCGTCACGGCACATCAGGCACGCGGCGACGATGTCGTCTTCGAGATTGAGCTGGAACTTGGCTTCGCCATCGATCACCAGCTTGAGGAAGTCCAGCAGGTTGCGTGCGTATAGCGCCGAGGCATCCGCCGGCACGAGGGTCGCCAGGTTGGTGTAGCCAACCAGGGTCACGCCGTGCTTGACCACTACCTGATCGGCTTCGGTCAATGGACAGTTACCGCCCTGCGAGGCGGCGAGGTCGATGACCACCGAGCCGGGCTTCATCTGCTGCACGGTTTCTTCCTGCAGCAGCGTCGGCGCCTTGCGGCCCGGAATCAGCGCGGTGGTGATGATGATGTCGGCCTGCTTGGCGCGCTCGTGTACGGCCTGCGCCTGGCGCGCCATCCAGCTGGCCGGCATCGGCCGCGCATAGCCGCCGACGCCTTCAGCGCACTCGCGCTCTTCGTCGGTCTCGAAGGGCACGTCGACGAACTTGGCGCCGAGCGACTCGATCTGCTCCTTCACCGCCGGACGCACGTCCGAGGCTTCGATGACCGCGCCCAGGCGCTTGGCCGTGGCGATGGCCTGCAGACCCGCTACACCGGCGCCGAGGATCAGCACCCGTGCGGCTTTCACCGTACCGGCAGCGGTCATCAGCATCGGCATGAAGCGCGGGTACTGGTTGGCGGCGACCATCACCGCCTTGTAGCCGGCGATGTTGGCCTGGGAAGACAGCACGTCGAGGCTTTGCGCGCGCGAGGTGCGCGGCGCGGCTTCCAGGGCGAAGGCGGTGATGCCGCGTTCGGCCATGCGTGCGATGTTGTCATTGTCGAAGGGGTTGAGCATGCCGATCAACACCGTACCGGGCGCGATCTGCGCCAGTTCGGTGTCGCTCGGTGCGTTCACCTTCAGCAGGATCTCTGCTGCGAACGCCGCAGCGGCATCGGCGATGGTGGCGCCTGCCGCTTCGAAGGCGCTGTCCGGGACACTGGCCTGTACGCCAGCTCCGCTCTGCACCGTCACCCGATGCCCCTGGCCGATCAGCTTCTTGACGGTTTCCGGTGTCGCGGCGACGCGCGTTTCACCGGGCCTGGTTTCGAGAGGAACACCAATGTGCATTGTTCTTGTTCTCCTGCTGGATCGTACCTGCGCTGCAGCCGGTCGACCGGCTGCGAACCGCGGGTGTGGTATTCACCCGGTCGCTGCGGAGGGCGGCCGGGGTGTGGAACGGCTAACGGGCTCGTGCACTGCTGGTCGAGACCGCCATGGCGCGGCATTCTGCAAGGACTGAAAAAATCAAACAACTGTTTTAACCGGAACGAGTGGGTGGCGCCTCGTTCATGTCGTGACCGTCAGGTTCCTGTGCACCGCTGCAGGCAGCGCGGGTATTGGCTTCGACCTTTGTCTAAGGTTCCATACCCGGTTATGCGCGGCGCAATCATGAATGACGGACCATAGACGGTGTATTCGTCGGCGGGCTTGTCTGTATGCGACCTTGGTGCCGGTCGGTGCGGCGGATGCCAAAAAAAATCGGGCCGGGGTTTGCAATGTCATGCTTTGCCTGTAGTCCAACGCCTTTGGTTACGCAGGTTTCGTCGCGGGCTACGACGTGCCGACGAGGTTCGATCGCATTACTGATGAGAAATTCACATGGCCGAACTCGACGTGAATGAATTGACCCTGCTGGACGAGCCGCTGCCCCGGCGGCTGCCCTTCGCCTTCGCCCGACGGCATGGCGTGCTCCTCCTGGAGCGCCCGGAGGGGCTGCGCCTGTGTGCGCGTGAAGGCGCGCCCTTGACGGCGCTGCAGGAGGCGCAGCGGGTCGCCGGCGGGCCGCTGGCCCTGCAGTGGCTGGCGGCGGACGAGTTCGAGCAGGCCCTGAGCGCGGCCTACCAGCACGACTCCTCCGCGGCGATGCAGATGGTCGAAGGGCTCGGCGATGATATGGACCTGCACAGCCTGGCCGACCAGATCCAGGAAACCGAGGACCTGCTCGAGCAGGAAGACGACGCCCCGATCATCCGCCTGATCAACGCCATCCTGGGCGAGGCGATCAAGGAGAACGCCTCGGACATCCACGTCGAGACCTTCGAAAAGCGCCTGGTGATCCGTTTCCGCATCGACGGCATCCTGCGCGAGGTGGTGCAGCCCAAACGCGAACTGGCGGCGCTGCTGGTGTCACGGATCAAAGTCATGGCGCGGCTGGATATCGCCGAGAAGCGCATTCCGCAGGACGGCCGGATTTCCTTGCGCGTCGGTGGGCGGGAAGTGGACATCCGCGTCTCGACGCTGCCTTCGGCCAACGGCGAGCGGGTGGTCTTGCGACTGTTGGACAAGCAGGCCGGGCGCCTGACCCTGCGCCATCTGGGCATGAGCGAGCGTGATCGCAAGGTCATGGAGCAGGCGGTGCAGAAACCGCACGGGATCATCCTCGTCACTGGCCCGACCGGTTCGGGCAAGACCACCACGCTGTATGCCAGCCTGGTCACGCTCAACGACCGCACGCGTAACATCCTCACTGTCGAGGACCCGATCGAATACAACCTCGAGGGCATCGGCCAGACCCAGGTCAACACCAAGGTCGACATGACCTTCGCCCGTGGCCTGCGCGCCATCCTGCGCCAGGACCCGGACGTGGTGATGGTCGGCGAGATCCGCGACCAGGAAACCGCGGACATGGCGGTGCAGGCGTCGCTGACCGGCCACCTGGTGCTCTCGACGCTGCACACCAACAGCGCCATCGGTGCGGTCACCCGCCTGGTGGACATGGGCGTCGAGCCCTTCCTGATCTCCTCGTCGCTGCTCGGCGTGCTGGCCCAGCGGCTGGTACGCGTGCTGTGCAACGACTGCAAGCGCGCCTATGTCGCCGACGAGGCCGAATGCGCGCTGTTCGGCTTGGACCCAAGTCAGGCGCCGACGCTGTACCACGCCGAGGGTTGCGACGTCTGCCGGCAGCTGGGCTATCGCGGGCGCACCGGCATCTACGAGCTGGTGATGTTCGACGATGCCTTGCGCAGCATGATCCATACCCGCGCGCCGGAGCAGGACATGCTGCGGCACGCCCGCCAGCTCGGCCCGAGCATCCGTGAAGACGGCCTGCGCAAGGTGCGCGAGGGCGTGACCACCATCGAGGAAGTGCTGCGTGTCACACGAGAGGAATAGCGCGATGCGCATTGACCAGGCGCTTGCCGGGCGCGCTCGCCGACGCGCTGGGCAGGCTGGCTGATGGCCGCGTTCGAATACATCGCCCTAGACCCCCGCGGGCGCGAGCAGAAGGGCCTGATCGAGGCGGACAGCGCACGCCAGGCACGGCAGTTGCTGCGCGACAAACAATGGTCGCCGCTGGAAGTGAAGCAGGCCAAGGCGAAGGAAGACACCGGCCGCGGCGGGTTTGCCATGGGGCGTGGCCTCTCCGCGCGCGATCTGGCCCTGGTGACCCGTCAGCTGGCAACGCTGGTGCAAGCGGCGTTGCCCATCGAGGAGGCCCTGCGTGCGGCGGCGGCGCAGACCAGCTCGCAGAAGATCAAGTCGATGCTGCTGGCGGTGCGGGCCCGTGTGATGGAAGGGCACAGCCTGGCCGGCTCGCTGCGTGAGTATCCGTCGGCCTTTCCCGAGCTCTATCGCGCCACGGTGGCGGCGGGCGAACATGCCGGGCACCTCGGCCTGGTGCTTGACCAGCTGGCCGACTACACCGACCAGCGCCAGCAATCGCGGCAAAAGATTCAGTTGGCCCTGCTCTACCCGGTGATCCTGCTGGTGGCCTCGCTGGCCATCGTCAGCCTGCTGCTCGGTTACGTGGTGCCGGATGTGGTGAAGGTCTTCGTCAACACCGGCCAGCCGCTGCCGGCGCTGACCACCGGGCTGATCGCCGTCAGTGAAGTGGTGCAGCGCTGGGGCTGGCTGATGCTGCTCGGCGCCGCTGCCGTGGCCCTGGGCCTGCGCCAGGCGCTGCGCGACGAAACCCTCAGGCGGCGCTGGCACGCCCTGATCTTGCGCATCCCCCTGGTCGGCCGGCTGGCGCGGGCGACCAACACCGCACGTTTCGCCTCTACCCTGGCGATCCTTACCCGCAGCGGCGTGCCGCTGGTGGACGCGCTGGGCATCGCTGCGGCGGTGATCGCCAACCTGCGCATCCGCGACCGGGTCATCGAGGCGGCACAACGGGTTCGCGAAGGCGGTAGCCTGACCCGGGCCCTGGACGCCACCGGCGAATTCCCGCCGATGATGCTGCACATGATCGCCAGCGGCGAGAAGTCCGGCGAGCTGGACCAGATGCTCGCCCGCACCGCGCGTAATCAGGAAAACGACCTGGCCGCGCAGATCTCGCTGATGGTGGGGCTCTTCGAGCCCTTTATGCTGGTGTTCATGGGGGCTGTGGTATTGGTGATCGTCCTGGCGATCCTGCTGCCGATTCTTTCTCTCAATCAACTGGTGGGCTAGTGAGTATGACGTTGAACGACCGCAAGCAGAGGGGCTTCACCCTTATCGAGATCATGGTGGTGGTGGTGATCCTCGGGATCCTCGCCGCGCTGGTGGTGCCGCAGGTGATGAACCGCCCGGACCAGGCCAAGGTGACTGTGGCCAAGGGCGACATCAAGGCGATCGGCGCCGCCCTCGACATGTACAAGCTGGACAATTATTCGTATCCCAGCACCCAGCAGGGCCTGGACGCCCTGGTCGAGAAGCCCAGCGGCAATCCGCAGGCCAAGAACTGGAACCGCGACGGCTACCTCAAGCGCGTGCCCAAGGACCCCTGGGGCAACGAGTACCAGTACCTGTCACCCGGTACCGAAGGCCCTTACGACCTCTACTCCTACGGCGCCGATGGCAAGCAGGGCGGTTCCGAGCTGAACGCGGACATCGGCAACTGGGACCTCTGATTCATGCCTCGGGCGCGCCGGGAGGGCGGCTTCACGCTGATCGAACTGCTGGTGGTGATCGTCATCCTCGGCAGCCTGGTGGGCCTGGCGGTGCTGTCCACCGGCAACACGAGCTCCTCGCGCGAGATCCGTGACGAGGCGCAGCGCCTGGCCGCACTGATCGGCCTGATTGCCGACGAGGCCGTGCTCGACAACCGCGAGTACGGTCTGCTGGTTCGCCCGGACGGCTACCGTGTGCTGCGCTATGACGAAACCGATGCCCGCTGGCGCGAAACCCGCGACCGCACACCCCATCAGGTCCCGGAATGGATGCGCCTGTCGCTCGAGCTCGACGGGACGCCGCTGAAGCTGCTCGCCCCGGTCAAGCGCGAGGACGACCCGGCCGGGCTGTCTCGCGGCGAGGAACGCCAGCGCCGCCGTGCGGCGCCCGTGCAGCCGCAGGTGCTGATTCTTTCCAGTGGTGAGCTGTCAGCCTTTACCCTGACCCTGGCGGACCAGCGCCCGCGCGGGACCCGCTGGGCCGTGTCCAGCGACGGCTTTCGCCTGCCGCGCGCCGAACCCCTGGACGAACCGCGATGAGCGGATCCGCGCCGGGCAGGCGCTCACGCTGCCGTGGAGCAGGCTTCACCCTGATCGAGGTACTGGTCGCGCTGGCGATCTTCGCCATCGTCGCGGCGGTGGTGTACACCGCCGCCGGGCGCAGCGTGACCAATGCCGGGCGGCTCGAGGACCTGACCCTGGCCGGCTGGATCGCCGACAACCGCCTGACCGAACTGCAGCTGCAGCAGCCCGCGCCGACGCTTGGCCGCGAGGAGACCAAAGTGACCTTTGCCAACCGCCAGTGGCAAACCCTCAGCGAGGTCAGCGCCAGCGGCACGCCCGGGCTGCTGCGCATTCGCGTCTGGGTGGCGGCTGCCGGGCGCGACCGTAGCGTCTCGGTCGAGACGCGCGCGATCACCAGCCTGACCGGCTTCGTCGGGGTCGCCCCGTGAGGCGCGGGGGTCCGCTGCCGCGCCGTCCGGCCGGCTTCACCCTCCTCGAACTGCTGATTGCTATTGCCTTGTTCGCCCTGCTGGGCCTGGCCACCTACCGCATGCTCGAGGCGGTGCTGCGCAGCGACGAGGTGGTGAGCGCCCGAGAGGCGGAGTTGCGCGATCTGGGGCGCGCGGTCTGGCGCCTCGAGCAGGATCTGGTCCAGGCCGTGCCGCGGCCGGTACGCGACGGCTACGGCGACGAGCAGAATGCCTTTGTCGGCCAGCTGTCGAGCCTGGAGGGCGGCGCCGCGCTGGAATTCACCCGCAGCGGCTGGCGCAACCCCACCGGCCTGCGCCGGGCCAACCTGCAGCGGGTCAGCTGGCGGCTCAGCGGCGAGCGCCTGGAGCGCCGCTACTGGTCCGTGCTCGACCGCGACGTGGACAGTGCTCCGCGGGTGCAGGCGGTGCTGGACAACGTGACCGCGCTGCGCCTGCGCTACCTCGATGCGCAAAATGCCTGGCACGAGGAATGGCCCCCGTTCGAATTTGGCCGGGGTGACCCGGACGAACAGGCGCGGCGGCTACCGGTTGCCGTCGAGGTGACCTTCGAACACCGCCGCTACGGCACCGTCACCCGCCTGCTGCGGCTGCCCGATGGACCGGCGCCCACACCGACGTTCGTCCAGCCTGACTCCCAGGGCGTGCCGGAGCCCGACGGCGCGGGAGAAATGCAATGAAGCCGCAGCGCGGCGTCGCGCTGATTACCGTGCTGCTGGTGGTGGCCATCGTCACCGTGGTCTGCGCCAGCATGATCGCGCGCCAGCAGTTGTCGATCCGCGCCACCGGCAACCAGCTGCAGGCCCGCCAGGCCTGGCACTACGCGCTCGGCGGCGAAGCGTTGGCGCAAGCGATACTGCGCCAGGACCGGCAGCAAGCCGAGGCCGGGGCGCGCCAGCCGGTGGATCACCTGCTCGAGCCCTGGGCCCTGCCGCGGCCGGCCTATGACCTGGACGAAGGGCAGGGCCAGGTGCAGGTGCGCATCGAGGACCTGGCCGGCCGCTTCAACCTCAACAGCCTGGTGCAGCAGCAACAGCCAAATGCCGCCGCGCTGGCGCAGTTCCGTCGCCTGCTGCGCCGCCTGCAGATCAGCCAGCCGTACGCCGAGCGGCTGGTCGATTGGCTGGATGCCGACCAGCAGCCCAGCGGTGAGCTGGGCGCCGAGGACACCGCCTACCAGCTGCTCGATCCGCCCTACCGCACGGCGGGTCGGCGCCTGGAAGACCTTTCCGAGCTGCGCCTGCTGCTGGACATGCGCGACGAGGATTTCCAGCGCTTGGCACCCTACGTCAGCGTGCTGCCAGCCGACGTGCCGTTGAATGTGAACACAGCCAGTGCCATGGTGCTGTCCAGCCTGGCCGACAGCCTCACCCCAAGCGCCGCCGAGGCGCTGGTGCAGGCGCGCAAGGCCGGCGGGTTTCGCGATGTAGCGGCGTTCATGGCGCAACCGGCGTTTGGCGGTGTCCAACTGCAGGGCATCAACCTCGCGGTGAGCAGCCAGTATTTCCAGGCCACCAGCGAGGTACGCCTGGGCGACCGCCGGCTGGCGTTGGTGAGCCGCCTGCATCGCGAGGACAACGGCGATGTCCGTGTGCTTCAGCGCAACCTGGGACAGCCCCCGCGGCTCCCGCTTCAACCCGATGACGGAGAACCCTAGCCGATGGATTGCCTGTTTCTGCCCGGTGATTGCAGTGCCCGCCTCGACGCCAACAGCCAGGTCTACTGGCTGCCGGGCGATGGCGACGGCGGCTGGGTGTCGCTGGCGCAGTGCGCCGAGCAGGCCGCCGCTGCGGTGACCCTGGTGGTGCCGGCCGAGGCGTGCAGCGCCTTTGCGGTCACGCTGCCGACGCGCAAGGCGCGCTGGCTCAACCAGGCGCTGGCCTACGCGGTAGAGGAGCTGCTGGCCGAGAACGTCGACGAGCTGCACCTGACCCACGGGGACGCGCTGGAGGACGGCCGCCGCCGGGTCATCGCGATCCGCCGTCGCCAACTGGCCGACTGGCTGGCCGACCTCGAGGCGCTGGGCCTGACCATCGTGGCCATCCACGTCGATGCCGACCTGCTGCCGCGCGACGGCACGCAGTTGCTGCTCATTGGCGAGCGCGCCCTGCTCGGCGGCTCGGGCGAGGCCCGGCTGGCCTTCGACAGCAGCCAGTGGCCGAGCCTGGCCGGGCAATGCGCGCCGCCCGTGCACGGCCATGGCACGGTCGTCACGGCGCCGGCACCCCTGCAGGACTACGAGCCGCTCGGCAACCCCTGGCGCTTCCTCGCTGCCGGGCGTGCCGGGGCGTTGAACCTGGCCCAGGGCAGCTTTGCGGTACGTGCCGCCGGCACCGGCCTGGGGCCGTGGAAGCCGGTGGCGGGCGTGCTGGTGCTGGTGCTGCTGGTGCAACTGGTGTTCAACCTGGTCCAGGCGTGGACGCTCAACAGCCAGGCCGAACACTATGCGCAGGCCAGCCGGGCGCTGTACGGCGAGCTGTTTCCCGAAGACCGGCGCATCGTCAACCTGCGCGCACAGTTCGATCAGCACCTCGGTCAGCGTGGCGGCGCGACCAGTGGCTTCATGAGTCTGCTCGACCAGGTGGCGCAGGCGCTGGCCGACGGCATGCCGGTGTCGATCACCCAGCTGGACTACAACGAGGCGCGCGGCGATCTGGCGCTGCAGGTGCGCGCCGGTGACTTCGCCACCCTGGAGCAGCTGCGCCAGCGGCTGAGCGAAATCGGCGGCAATGTGCAACTGGGCTCGGCCAGCCGCGATGGCGACTCGGTCAGCGCCCGCGTGGTGATGGGAGGACGGGGATGAACCTGGCACAGCAATGGCGGGTGCGCATGGCCGAATCGCCCCTGTGGTTGCGCTGGCAGCGCCTGCAGCCGCGCGAACGGTTGTCGCTGACCCTGCTGGCGGCGTTTCTTGCGGTGGTGTTGCTGTACCTGCTGCTTTGGCAGCCCGCGCAACGTCATGCGCGGGAGGCGCGCGTGGTTTACCAGCAAGCACGCGAGCTGCACCGCTACCTCGAGCAGAACACCGAGCTGGCCCGGCAGCTGTCGCGCAGCCAGCCGGTGACGCTGGCACCGGAACAGCTCCAGGGGCTGGTTACGCAGAGCGCACAGCAGAGCGGGCTGACCATCGAGAGCTTCGATAACGGCAGTGATGGCAGCCTGCAGGTCACCTTGCCGGGCGCGTCGTACGCGACCCTGCTGCGCTGGTTCGAGACACTGCAGGCCGCCGGCGCCAGCCTTGGCGAGGTGAGCATCAGCCAGGTCGGCGATGGCTTGGTGGACGCCCGGGTCACCGTACGCGCCGGCGGCTAGCCGGCGCGGCGCATCAGGGTGCGGGGTGGATCTGCATGGCCAGGGCACGCAGCGCCGCTTCGGCGTCGAGCACCCTGTTCAGGACGTCCTGCGCCTTGTCGCGGCTCAACCCGAGGCGGTCGAACAGCGCCTGGGGGATCTCCTCGTAGGGACCCGAGCCGATGCCACGGTTGCGCAGCAGGCGCAGCGCCAGGCAGACCAGGTTGGCGTGACCGGCATGCTCGCCCTGATAGTCCGGATCATGCTGGAAGCGCAGCGCGGTGGACAGCTCGTCCGGCATGCCCCAGTAGCGCATCAGCCAGGCCCCGATCTGTTCGCGGGTGATGCCCAGCAGGTGCTGCTCGATCACGCTGTGGCCCAGGTGCGGGTTGACCTCCAGATGGCGGCAGATCAGCGAGAAATGCGGCGGGAAGACATGCGCCAGCACCAGGTAGCCGAAGTTGTGCAGCAGCCCGGCGAGGTAGCTGATGCCGGCCTCCGGACGCTGGGTCCGCGGGATGGCCCGATTCAATCCCTCGATCACCGCGGCGGTGTAGATCGCCTGTTGCCAGTAGGGCGTGGCCTGCTGGGGATGATCCTTGGGCAGGCTCAGGGTCTTGCCCAGCGCCAGGCCGAGGGCGAGGTTGATCACCAGGTCGAACCCCAGCACCCGCACGATGGCGTCCTCGACCGAGCGGATCTTGCCCGGCGCGGCGTAGTAGGGCGAGGCGGCCCAGCTGACCACCTGCGCGGCCAGGGCCGGATCGGTCTCCACCACGCCGGTGATGTCGTCCACGGTGGCGTCCGGGTCAACGCGCAGCTTGATGATCTTTTGCGCGGTCTGGGCCAGCGGCGGGATCTCGATGGTTTCTTCCAGGCGCTTCTGAATGCGCCGCGCGGTGAAGCTCTGCACCGCCTGGGTGATCTGTGCGTTGTCCTGCTCGGGGCGATCGAGGTTGAGGCTGATCTGGCTCAGGGGCACGGCGAAGCGCCCGGCGCTGGCCTTGCTCAGCAGCTGCTTGAAATCGCTGCTGGGTAACGCCAGCAGCAGCCCCGGCTGGCCGGATTCGACCAGCAGTTCCGGCTGTTGCAGCAGGCGCTCTTCATAGAGGCACGGCGAGCTGGTCAGCGGCGGCAGCCCCGGCAGCACCTTGAGGTCGTGCTTGGCGAGCATCCGGGTCAGACGATCGGGTTTGACCGCCACCAGCTGGCGGCCGGTCAGCTCGACCAGCGTCGGCAGGTCGAGCAGGTGGTCGCGCGGGTAGAGCACCAGCAGCGCGCCGATGGCATCGTCCACCAGCACCGCCTGGACGCGTTGCGCAGGGTCCAGGTCCGGGCGGTCGTCGCAGGTCCGATAGGGGATGGCCAGCTTGTCCAGCAGCTGGACGATCATTGGCGGAAGCGTGATCTGATTGTTGCTGTCGGCAGCCGTGTTCATAACCTGTCCGTCTTATTCCCAATCGGCGCAGTATAGCCGTAGGTTTAGTGCGGTTAGCATTTGCCGACGAGCGTCAAACCTGACCGTATTGCTGTCCATGGCGCAGCCAGCGTTCCAGCAGCGGGCTGACATGCTGCGGCCAATGTGCCAGAAGCGCCTGGGCGGCGTCACGCACCGCCGGTAGCAGATCAGCATCGCGCATCAGGTCGGCGACCTTGAACTGCAGCAGCCCGGTCTGCCGGGTGCCGAGCATTTCGCCCGGGCCGCGTAGTTCCAGATCCTTCTCGGCAATGATGAAGCCGTCGCAGGTTTCGCGCATGATCGCCAGCCGTTCGCGGCCGATCTGCGACAGCGGCGGATGATAGAGCAGCACGCAATGGCTGGCCGCGCTGCCCCGGCCCACCCGGCCACGCAACTGATGCAACTGGGCGAGCCCGAGGCGCTCGGGATTCTCGATGATCATCAGGCTGGCGTTGGGCACGTCGACGCCGACCTCGATCACCGTGGTGGCGACCAGCAGTTGCAGCCGACCTTCCTTGAATTCGGCCATCACTGCCGCCTTCTCGGCCGGCTTCATGCGGCCGTGGATCAGCCCGACGTTGAGCCCACCGAGCGCCGCTGACAGGTCCTCGAAGGTGGTTTCCGCGGCCTGGCAGGTCAGCTCCTCGGACTCCTCGATCAACGTGCAGACCCAGTAGGCCTGGCGCCCTTCGTTGCAGGCCGAACGCACCCGCTCGATGACTTCCAGGCGGCGGCTGTCGGCTACCAGCACGGTATTGACCGGGGTGCGGCCCGGCGGCAGCTCGTCGAGGATCGAGGTGTCCAGGTCGGCGTAGGCGCTCATGGCGAGGGTGCGCGGAATGGGCGTGGCGGTCATGATTAGTTGGTGTGGGCAGAGTCGACCCTCGACGCCCTTGCGCCGCAACGCCAGGCGCTGCTGCACGCCGAAGCGGTGCTGCTCGTCGATGATCACCAGCGCCAGGCGGCGGAACTGCACCTCGTCCTGGAACAGCGCATGGGTGCCGACCACCATCGGGCAACCGGCGGCGATACGCTCCAGCGCGGCTGTACGCGCCTTGCCCTTGAGCTTGCCGGCCAGCCAGGCGACCTCGATACCCAGCGGCTCGAGCCATTTGCAGAAGGTGATGAAATGCTGCTCGGCGAGGATTTCGGTCGGCGCCATCAGCGCGACCTGATAGCCGGCTTCCAGCGCCTGCAGGGCGGCGAGGGCGGCGACCACCGTCTTGCCGGCGCCGACGTCGCCTTGCACCAGGCGCAGCATGGGCTCGTCCTGGGCCAGGTCATAGGCAATCTCGGCGCCGACGCGCTGCTGCGCGCCGGTGGGCTGGAAGCCGAGGTTGGTCAGGTAGCGTTTTGGCAGCTCGCGGGCGACCGGCAGTGGCGGCGCGTGCTGGGCGCGGCTGCTCTCGCGCAGGCGTTGCATCGAGAGTTGGTGGGTCAGCAACTCTTCGAACGCGAGACGGTGCTGTGCCCAGTGCCGGCCTTCGGCGAGCTCTTCCAGGTCGGCATCCGGCGGTGGCCGGTGCAGGTAGCGAATCGCCTCGTCCAGTTTGGCCAGGCGGTAATCGCGGGTCAGCTCCGCGGGCAGCCAGTCCGGCAGACTGTGCGGGCCGAGCCGTGCCAGTGCCTGCTCAGTCAACTGGCGCAGGCGCTGCTGGGTCAGGCCTTCGGTGGTCGGGTAGATCGGGGTCAGCGTCTGTTCCACGGCGACCGGCGTGCTGTCGCTCAGCGCACGGTATTCGGGGTGGTAGATCTCCAGCCCCGACGCACCGGGGCGCACCTCGCCATAGCAGCGCACCTGGGTGCCGCGCTTGAGCGCTTCCTTTTGCGCCTGGCTGAAATGATAGAAGCGCAGGCTGAGGCTGCCGCTGCCATCGTGCAGGCGCACCAGCAGGCTGCGGCGCCGGCCCATGACGATGTCGGCGCCGGTCACCGTGCCTTCGACCACGGCATCCTGCCCGGGGCGCAGCGCGCCGATCGGCACGATGCGGGTGCGGTCCTGATAGCGCAGCGGCAGGTGGAACAGCAGGTCCTGCAGCGTTTCCAGGCCGACCTTCGCCAGCTTCTCGGCCAGCGCGGCGCCGACGCCCTTGATTGCGGTAACCGGCACCGCCGCCAGTTCGCTCATCGCTTCAGGCGTTCGCCGCTGCCGGTTTGGCGACCGAGCACAGGCGGATGGAGTCGGCCAGCACTTCGATGGCTTTCGGTCGCGGGAAGCTGGCGCGCCAGGCGATGGCCACGGTGCGGAAGGGGACCGGCGCGGTCATCGGGCGGATGTCCAGCACGCCCGGCGAGTAGTGATGGCTATCGACCGCCGACAGCGGCAGGATCGATACGCCCAGGCCCGAGGCGACCATGTGGCGAATGGTTTCCAGCGACGAGGACTCCACTGTGGTGTGGCTCGGCGCCTCGCCCTTGCGGGTGGTCGGGCAGGCCTCGAGCACCTGATCACGGAAGCAATGGCCTTCGCCGAGCAGCAGCAGACTCTTGTCGTTGAGCATCTCGCTGTCGATGGTTTCCTTCTTCGTCCACGGATGCCCGGCGGGCATCAGCACATAGAAGGGCTCGTCGTACAGTGGCAGCGTCAGCACGTCGGCTTCCTGGAACGGCAGCGCGATGATGATCGCGTCCAGCTCGCCGGTGCGCAGCTTGTCGCGCAGGATATGGGTGAAGTTTTCCTCGATATACAGCGGCATGTCCGGCGCCACGCGGTGCAGCTGCGGGATCAGGTGCGGGAACATGTAGGGGCCGACGGTGTAGATGGCGCCGACCTTCAGCGGCGCGGCCAGCTGATTCTTGCCGGCCTGGGCCAGCTCGCGGATGCTCTGCGCCTGCTCGAGGACCTTCTGCGCCTGGGTGACAATGCCTTCGCCGACCGGTGTCAGGCGCACCGCGCTCTTGGTCCGCTCGAAGATCAACACGCCAAGCTCGTCTTCGAGCTTCTTCACGCCCACCGACAGGGTCGGCTGGCTGACGTGGCAACGTTCGGCCGCGCGGCCGAAATGCGATTCCTGGGCGAGCGTGACGATGTAGCGCAGTTCGGTCAGTGTCATAGCGTTATTCCATCAGAGTGCCGGCTAGCATAGCCTTTGCTCGTGTTCGAACCAACTGGCCGCCGGCCGTTCCTTCAAAGCTGATCGGCGGCCAATTCGCGGCAGCGTTACACTTGATCCACGTGGGCCGATCGGTGGCCCGCACGGTTATGGAGCAACCGCCATGGCAACTCGACCTTCGGTAATGATCGCCGGCTGCGGCGATGTGGGTATTCGTCTCGGATTGCAGCTCAGCCGGGCGGGTTGGACGGTCTATGGCCTGCGTCGCCAGGCAGCGGATCTGCCGGTACCCATCCTGCCGGTCAAGGGCGACTTGTCGGCTGCGGAGCTGCCGCGTAGCTGGCCCAATGGCAAGCTGGACTACCTGGTCTACGCCGCCTCGGCGAGCCAGCATGACGAGCCCGGCTACCGGTCGGCCTATATCGATGGCCTGCGCAACGTGCTCGGCTGGCTCGAACAGCGTGGCCAGCAGCCCAAGCGGCTGTTCTTCGTATCCAGCACGGGCGTCTATGCGCAGAACGACGGTGGTTGGATCGATGAGACTTCGCCGACCGCGCCCACCGGCTACACCGGCCGGGTGATGCTCGAGGCCGAGCAGCTGGCGCTGGACAGCGGCATTCCGGCCACCCGGGTGCGCATGGCCGGGCTCTACGACCCGGCCCGGCCGTGGATGCAGAATCAGGTGCGCGCCGGCCTGCGCGTCGACCGCGAGCCGCCGCAATACAGCAACCGCATCCATCGCGACGACGCCGCCGCGCTGCTTGCCTGCCTGTTGCAGACCGATCACGCCGGTGGCGATCTGGAAGACTGCTACCTGGGCGTCGACGACGACCCGGCGCCGCTGCACGAGGTGATCGACTTCCTGCGCGAACGCCTCGGCGTGACCCAGTGGGCCGAGCAGAGCATGACCCGCCGCGCCGGCAGCAAACGCTGCCGCAACGCCCGCGCGCGCGCCCTCGGCTGGGTGCCGCAATATCCGAGCTATCGCAACGGCTACGCCTGTGTGCGCCCTGGCAAGGGCTGAGACGCCGCGTCGCGGATGATCTGACTCAACGACCCGCCGGTTCGCGAGCGAGCGACCTGGACGCGGCGCACCACCTCGGCCTTAGCGCGCGGGGTCGCATGCAGCGCGTGCTCCTACAGGTGGGTCGCGAGCGGTCTTACGGCGCCGGTAACGGTTGCCGCCTGATCAGCACACCGTTTTTGGGAGCGAGCTTTGCCGCGAAACAGCCGGCGACAGCGTGTGGCCAGGCGGTGCGTGCAAGCCGGCGGAGCGACGTGACCATGGGCGAACGGCTCCCGTGCGGCCTCGTTGGCGCCTGCCGACGCATGACAGCCCGTCGGTGATTTCGCCGTCGAGGCAGCCTGTCTCGCAACTCTGCCGCCACCGCGCACACTAAAAATCTGATAGCACGCACGCCATATACCCTGCCGCACGGCAGCAGTCGGGTCAGGAGCAGCTGCCGCAGCGCGGCGAAATCATCAGGAAGAACCACCACGGCGGCGTTTCCGAACACCGAACCAGGAGATTTTTCCATGAGAGCCCTTCGCTGGCACGGCAAGCACGACATCCGCTGCGACAACCACGTCCCCGATCCGTCGATCGAAGATCCCCGTGACGCCATCATCAAGGTGTCGTCCTGCGCCATCTGTGGCTCCGACCTGCACCTGTACGACGGGTTCATGCCTGGCATGCAGCACGGCGACATCATGGGCCATGAGTTCATGGGCGAGGTGATGGAGGTCGGCTCGGCGAACAAGAAGCTCAAGGTCGGCGACCGCGTGGTGGTGCCCTTCACCATTGTCTGCGGTGAGTGTGACCAGTGCCGGCGCGGCAATTTCTCGGTCTGCGAGCGGACCAATCGCAACAAGGACGTCGCCGACAAGGTCTTCGGCCACACCACGGCCGGGCTCTATGGCTATACCCACCTCACCGGCGGCTATGCCGGTGGGCAGGCCGAATTCGTTCGCGTCCCCTATGCCGACGTCGGCCCAGTGGTGATTCCCGACGGCATGACCGACGAGCAGGTGCTGTTCCTTGGCGACATCCTGCCCACCGGCTGGCAGGCCGCGGCGCAGTGCGACATCCAGCCCACCGACACCGTGGCCGTCTGGGGCGCGGGTCCGGTTGGCCAGTTCGCCATCCGCAGCGCGCTGATGATGGGTGCTGAGCAGGTCATTTGCATCGATCATGTGCCCGAGCGCCTGTCCATGGCCCGCGCCGGCGGCGCCATCACCATCAACTTTGATGAAGAAAGCGTGCTCGAGCGGCTCAAGGAACTGACCCGCGGCAAGGGCCCGGAGAAGTGCATCGACTCGGTGGGCATGGAGGCGCATGCGGCGCGCTCGGTGGATTCCATGTACGACCGCGCCAAGCAGGCGCTGATGATGGAAACCGACCGCCCGCACGTGCTGCGCGAGATGATCTACGTCTGTCGGCCGGGTGGCATCATTTCGATTCCAGGCGTCTATGGCGGCCTGATCGACAAGATCCCGTTCGGCGCGGCGATGAACAAGGCGCTGACCTTCCGCATGGGTCAGACCCACGTCAATCGCTGGACCGACGACCTGCTCAAGCGCATCCAGGAGGGGCAGATCGACCCCAGCTTCGTCATCACCCACAGCGTAAGCCTCGAGCAGGGTCCGGAAATGTACAAGACCTTCCGCGACAAGCATGACGGCTGCATCAAGGTCGTTCTCAAACCTTAAAGGGCAGTGCTGGCAGTGCCCTGATCCGGGGCCGCCATGCAGCCATGAGCCCTGACGGAGGAGATAGTTATGAGCGTTCCACATCGCGTTACCCGCCCCAACCATTCCGCCCGCACCCTGGCCCGCGGGCTGGGCTGGTTCAGCATCGGCCTGGGGCTGGCCGAGGTGCTGGTGCCCGGCAAGCTGGCGCGCTTTCTCGGCGTGCGCGGCAATGAGGGGCTGATCCGCGCCTGTGGCGCGCGAGAAATCGCCACTGGCGTCGGGCTATTGATGAGTGACGATCCCAAGCCCTGGATCTACGGCCGCATTGGCGGCGACGCGTTGGACCTGGTTGGCCTTGGCCTGAGCATCGAGAACGGCACCGAGCAGGTCAACGCGGCCATTGCTGCGGGGGCGGTGGCAGGGATCACGGCGCTGGATGTGTCCTGTGCGCGCGGTCTGGCCAGCGAAAGCGAGCCCGTTGTCGAGTGGGATTACAGTGATCGCAGCGGTTTTTCCCAATCGCCGGATGCCATGCGTGGGCGCGTTGAGGCGGAGTTCGCCGCGGCGCGGGCGGAGCCGAATGGGTACAGTCCCTCGACGATGTTGCACTAGGGGGCATTCGGGCTGCCACCGACGGGACGCTTCGCGCGGGGTGGTTTTGCGCGGTAAGTGATTACCGAGTTGGTTGAGGGCTTGGTATCGCCCTGTTGGGTGAGTTTCTTTTGGCAGTCGGTTGGTGGGAGCGGCCTTGGCAGCGAAGCTTTTGGGCTTTGGGCTTCCGAGCCTAGGGTCTATTGGCGGAGTCGGCCGAGGCATTGGTTTCGCCCTGCTGGGCGACTCACTTTTTTCAAACGCGAAAAAAGTAAGCAAAAACGCTTGCCCCTGCATACGGGTCTCGCTGCGCTCGACTTCCCTCATTCCATCGCTGCTCCGAGGGTCGCCGCGCAAGGGCCATCCATGGCCCTTCACGGCTTTCGCGGCATCCATGCCGCTCACCCCTCTGCGCAGCGATTCCATTCGGCCTTCTGACGGGGCGTTCGGTGTCGTCTGCCGGGCCGTGCGCTTAATAAGAGAAGCAAAAGGTAGGATGCACGATGTCCTTCGCTGCGCCTGACGGCTTGTACTCACGCGCTCTGAGCGCTCTACGAGACTTTTTTGTTTGGCTCTTTGGCTCTTTGGCTCTGTTTTTCTTTTGCACAAACCACCAGACAACGCGAAACGCCCCATCAGGAGGGTGAGTGGAGTCGCTGCGTAGAGGGGCGAGCCGCATGGATGCGGCGAGAGCCGTATAGGGCCATGGATGGCCCTTGTACGGCGACCCTCGGAGCGGCGATGGAGCGAACGAACCCCGGCGCAGCCGGGGCCGGATGGCGGGGCAAGACCTTTTGGTTACTTTTGGCGGGGCCGGCCATCCGGGCAATTGCCAAAAGGGACTCGCCCAGCAGGGCGAAACCAATGCCCCAGCCAGCTCCGCCATCGGGCCCTAGGCTCGGAAGTCAAACTCCAGAACCTTCGCGGTCAAGACCGCTCCCACAACAGCGCAAAGTGCGCGAGCAAGACATCGTGCTCACCAAAACCAGACATCTCCGCCATAGGCCCTAGGCTCGGAAGTCAAAGCCCAAAAGCTTCGCGGCCAAGGCCGCTCCCACGACAGCGCATGCGCTCGAGCAAGACTCGCAGCCCGTCTTCCAGAAGCCGGCCGCCCGGCATTGAGATGGGCCAGTCGCCCGGCAGGGCAAAACCAATGGCCCAGCCAGCTCCGCCATTAGGCCCTAGGCTCGGTGGTCCAAGCCCAAGAGCTTCGTGACCAAGGCCGCTCCTACGACAGCGCAATATGCAGGCGCAGCCGTCTTTGCTTAGGTTTTAGCGACCGAAAAAGCGACCCTCCCCGAACAATGCGATAGGCCATTTTTTGCTAAGGTCTGCAGCCCGCCCCGTACCGCCACCCTTGGCGGCCCACCCGATGAGAATCCATGTCCGCCGTCGTCAACGTCGTCCTTCCTGTCTTCGCCCTGATTTTCCTGGGATACCTGTGCCGCCGCACCGGCCGTATGGGCCCGACGGGGGCCTCCGAGCTCAACCGCTTCGTGGTCTGGCTGGGTCTGCCGGCACTGCTGTTCAGCGTCGTTGCCAATTCCACCTGGGCGCAACTCTGGCAGCCGGGCTTTATCACGGCGTTTTCGGTGGGCTGTCTTGGGGTGTTCGGCTTCACCCTGGTCTATCGCCTGCTGCAGCGGCAGCCGCTGGCCGATGCCAGCCTCGATGCACTTGGCGCGTCCTATGCCAACACCGGCTATATCGGCATTCCGCTGTGCATGCTGGTGCTGGGTGACGAGGCGCTGCAGCCGGCGATGGTGGCTTCGATCATCGTGGTCTGCGTGCTGTTCGCCATTGCGCTGGCCTGTGTCGAGACCGGGTTGCACGCCGGCCAGGGCTTCAGCCGGACGCTGCGCAAGGTCTGTGTCGCGCTGCTGCGCAACCCGCTGGTGGTGGCGCCGATGCTGGGTGGGTTGTGGGCGGCGAGCGGGATGGAGCTGCCAGTGCCAGTGGCGACGTTGCTGAAGCTGCTGGGCGCGGCGGCGGCGCCTTGTGCGCTGGTATCGCTGGGGCTGTTCCTCGCCCAGCCGCAACCGGGCGGCAAGGTCAGCGGCGTATGGCCGCTGGTCACGCTGAAACTGGTGGTCCAGCCGCTGATCACCTGGTTCCTGGCGTTTCAGGTCTTCGAGCTGCCGACGCTATGGGCCTATTCCGCGCTGTTGCTCAGTGCGCTGCCCACCGGCACCGGGCCTTACATGCTCGCCGAATTCTACGGGCGCGAGGCCTCGCGGGTGTCGCGTGTGGTGTTGCTGTCGACGCTCGGCTCGTTGCTCACCCTGTCGGCGTGCCTGGTGCTGTTGCCGGTGTAGAGGTGGCCTCCCGGGATTGATGGGTTACCCATCCTTCGGATCTGCTGCCCCTATCAAGGTCCGGAGCGTGTGGATAAGCCTGCGGCGTTACCCACCCGCCTGGCCGGCCGTAGGGTGGATGGCCACCCCGTGGAAAACCGCGAAGCGTTTTCCACGCGGTCACGTCAGCCCGCCGGGCGCGTCACTTCCAGCACCACCGCGGCGATCCGGTCGCAGCCGGTGTAGGCCGCTTCGAGCAGCTCCTCGCCGAACACGTCGGGATCGACCTCGCGATAGGTCCACTGCAGGTCCGTGCCTTCCAGGCGCTGGACGATCTCGCGACGGAACGGGTCCTCATTGCCCTGCATCGCCACACCGGTATACAGCAGCAGGGTGCCGCACGGCGCCAGACGCTGCAGGGCGCTGTCGAAGATCGCCAACGACAACCCGGCCCCCAGCGGCCCGCCGCCGTGGCGATAGGCTCGCTCACGCGGGTCGATCAGGTAGGGCGGGTTGGCCAGGATCAGGTCGAACTCGCCGTCGACGTCGCTCAGCAGGTCGCTGTGGCGCGCCTGCAGGTTGTCGGCGCCGGCCAGCGCGGCGTTGATGCGCGTCAGGCGCAGGGCCGAGGGGTTGATGTCGACGGCGACGACCTCGGCATGTGGCCGCGCCAGGGCGGTGAGGATGGCGCCGGCGCCGGACCCGCAGCCGATGTCAACGGCGCGCTCGATGCTGCCCGGGTGGTGATTGAGGTGCGCCTGGATTGCATTGGCGAAGCGGTAGGTGTCCGGGCCGAAGAACACCGCATCCGGCGCATCGGTGGGAAACGCCGAATGCACGAACAGCTGGCCGTCGAGGCTCGACAGCCGCACCCGGCTGCGCCAGCGGGTGTCGCAGGGGGCGAGCACACCGGCCTGGTCCATCAGGCTGAACAACGACGGTGGCAGCAGTTCATGCTGGAACGGGCGACTCCAGCCGAAGACCCCGGTGAGGTCCTTGGCCAACGCGTTTTCCATCCGCGCGTTGACCCGCTGGTGGGTCAGCGGAGTCGGGGTGATGAAGTGGTAGCCGCGCTCGCGCAATGCTTCGGCCAGGTGCAGCAACGCGCGGTCCTGGGCAGTCTCGGTGGTCATGTGCAGTTCCCTGGCGAGTGTCGCCTTCTCTAGTTGAACAGGTCCGTGAAGATGCGCGTCGCCAGCAGCCCGGCGGCGCTGTGGTGACGGGTCGGGGCGAGCAGCGGCAGCAGGTGCTGCATGCGCGCCGCACGATCAGGCAGCTGCGCCAGTTGCTGTTCGAGCACAAGCGCCTCCTGGTCGAAGTCGCTGCCATTGGCCGGCGCGGGCCGGGCAGCGGTGTCGCGCTCGATCGCCTGGGGGTGTCGGCTGGCGCGGCCAACGGACGTCGGTGGTTGGGGCCGGCCACGGGGTGCCGGCTGCTCGGCCAGCCAGTCACCGGCGATCCAGTCGTGGATCAGCTGCTGCTCGTGCCCGCTGAAAACCCCGAACATCGGTGCCTGTTCGCCGGTGATGAGCTGCCAGAAGCGGCTGTGCTGCGGATCTTCGTGCCGCTTGATCCAGTTGCGCCGCTGCAGGGTATCGAGGAATTGAGGAATCGACTCCGGATCGGCCAGCCACTGGTTGACCGTGCGGCCGTCGAAGCGGCAGTAATCCGAATGCACGAACTGGCCGACGCCGGCCTTTTTCTCCAGCACGCGCTGCACTTCCTGTTCCGGCTCGAAGCCGGCGATCACCGAGAGCGTGCTGGCGCCCAGGTCGTTCAGGCGATAGCCGTTGACCACCCGGCGGTAGAACGCGTCGCGGTTGCCCACCTGTGGCCAGGCGGCGAGCAGGCCCTGGATGGCCTTTTTCGCGTGGCCGTTGTCGGCATTGTCGACCGTCACGTGCAGGGTGAAATAGTAGGGATCGATGCCCAGCTCGGTGAGCTCGTAGGCGCTGATCAGCAGGTGCAGCGGCAACTGCTCGTAACCCAGGTTGAAGCCGATGATTTCCGGCAGAAACTGCTCGGCGTGGGCGGCCAGGGCCAGCTGGATCGCGCCCTGCACGAAGTGATCGTCGTCCAGGCGCTGCCAGTCGTCGCAGCCCTGGCTGGCCAGCAGCTTGCGGTACAGCACCACGTGGTTCTTTTCCGGCTGCCCTTCGCCCAGCTCTTCCAGGTAGGTCTGGATCAGCGCGGTGAAGCGATCGTCGTTCCAGCGCTGCAGCAGGCCGTAGAGCCAGGCGCCATCGACCAGCTTGGTCGGCGCCACGCCGCGCAGGAAGTGCAGTGCATGGGCCTTGCTGGAAAAGTAGCGCCGTGGCGCGCCGGCGCGGCGGGCCTCGAGGTAGTGCTGGTACTCGCTGCCGACCCGGCTGACGTGGGCCTCGAGCCAGGCGTCGAGGTCGGACGGGGTCGCCGGCAGGTCGCAGGGCAGCCCGGCGGCAACCTCCAGCTGGCTGGCGAGGTAGTCGGCCGCGCGTGCGCGGACGCGCGGGGCCTCGGGGCTGTCGAGCAGGTCGAAGTACAGCGACCTGGCGGGCGCGGGCGTCTCCATGGTCACGGGGACGGCGTCTACGGGCAGGCTTCGAGTCAGTTGCATGGCTTCACACGGTGGCAGTGGGGCAGGGCCCAGATGATTTTTGGGCCGGCGCCGGCGGGGATAAGTTCAGCGCACCTGCTGAACGGCCGGTCAGCTTTGGCCGCCAATGCCGGTGCAACTTCCGGCGCCCGTCGACTTCGTAGCTATGAGGGCACTGCGGTCAGGCAACGCGATGTCCGTTGATTCAGCAACCGCTACCCAGCAGACGGAGGTTTCATGAACGCATCCACGCGTGACGATGAAAGAGGCGACGCCCGAACTCAGCAACAGCAGCCGCGCGACGAGCGGACACGCAGCACCAGCAACGGCGAAGCGGCCGGCGGCGACCGCCATGACGTGCCGGGTGGCGCCTACAACGTGCCCGCCGACATGACCGAGGAGGTCAGCGAGGACCCGGCGCGCAAGCGCGACCAGGCGCGGCCGTCACGCAGCTGAGCGGACGACGCACGGGCGCAGACCGGTCGGCTTAAGTCCGGCAGCGTTTCGGTCGCCTGCTGGCTGTGAACGCACCGTCCGCCGGCGGCCCGGTCGGGGCCCGGCGCGGTGCCACCGGTCTGCCGCGTCCGCCAAGGGTCCCACCATGCGCCAACACAGCCGCCTCGACTTCCGCCACCTCAGCCGCATCCAGGTCACCAATCGCCTCAGTGGCGACCCGATGGGCTATGTCGGCGACCTGTCCATTGGCGGCCTGCGGCTGGTGGCGCGCCAGCCGCTGTCCATCGGCGGCTGCTACGAGATGTGCCTGCACGTGCCGAGCCATGGCGAGCGCCTGCAGGTGATCGAGGTGGTGGTCATCTGCCAGTGGGTGGGCAAGGACACGCGCCGAGACTCTTTCGACATGGGCTTCGCCCTCGACCGGCCCAGCCCCGCCTTCACCGAACTGGTCGCCTCGCTGCTGCCGCGCCGGCGCTGAGCCGCGTCGGCCGTTTCCGCCGGTAAAGCGGCCGCAGGCGAACTCGCCCGGCCGCGACCTGTCGCAACCCTGTTGACCGGCGTGCTTCGCACGGTCAGGACTGCCTCATCACCCAAACCGACGGAGACTGGCATGACTTCACAGTGGATCGACATTCCCGCGCAGGACGGCAAGAGCTTCAAGGGCTACCTGGCGCTGCCTCCCACCGGACACGGCCCCGGCATCGTGCTGATTCAGGAAATCTTCGGGGTGAACGCGCACATCCAGTCGGTCGCCGACCAGTATGCGTCCGATGGCTATGTCGTCCTGGCGCCGGACCTGTTCTGGCGTAGCGAGCCGGGCGTCCAGCTTGGCTATGGAGAAGAGGACTGGGAACGCGCCTTCGCCCTGATGCAGGCGCTGGACTTCGAGCTTGCCATTGACGATCTGCGCCGCAGCGCCGATCTCCTGCGCGGGCGCGACGAGTGCAGTGGCCGCGTGGCCTCGGTGGGCTACTGCATGGGCGGCGTGCTGTCGTTTCTGCTGGCCGCCCACCAGAGCGTCGATGCCGCGGTCTGTTACTACCCCGGCAGCATCGAGAAGCGTCTGGATCAGGCGGAGAAGATCAAATGCCCGACGCTGTTCCACTTCGCCGAGGAAGACCAGCATATCGACTCCGATGCGGTCGCCGCCGTGCAGCAGAAGATGGGCCAGGTCGGCCAGGCGCAGATCGAGACCTACCCAGGCGTCGACCACGGTTTCAACTGCTGGGCGCGGCCCATGTACAACCAGAACGCCGCCGCGCTGGCGCATGGCCGCAGCTTGGTGTTCCTCGCCGAGAATCTCTAGGCAGGGCACGCCTGGCTCAATGCCTGGCGCGTCCTGGTCCAGGCGGATTTCCGTCTGGACTTACGTCCTAGGGCGCGCTGCGATCGATGAACTTCACGTCCGACGGCCGGCCCATCGGCAGGGTCTGCACCGTATCGCCCAGTTTGCCGCTGTCCGGATCGCGGTGTAGCACCACCAGCGCGTCGCTCTTCTGGTTGGCCACGATCAGATAGTGGCCGCTGGGGTCGATGGCGAATTCGCGTGGCTCGCGGCCCTCGCTGTCGCGCTGCTGGATCTCGCGCAGCATGCCGGTCTCCTCGACTTCATACACCATGATGCGGTTCTTCTCGGCGCGATCGCTGACGTAGACGAAGCGGCCGTCGGCCGAAGGGTGGATGGCGCCGGGCGAGTGCAGGCGCGGCTCGTCACCGGCGGCCAGGTCGACCAGCTGGCGCTGCACCAGGCTGCCGTCGACATGGTCGAAGCGCGCCACCTGGGCGCTCAGTTCCAGCGTCGCATAGGCCTGGCTGCCGTCCGGGCTGAACGCCAGATGCCGCGGGCCGCTGCCCTCCGGCAGGCTGATGAAGGCCGGGTCGGCGGGCGACAGCGGGCGTTCGGCGTTGGCCGGGTCGTAGCGGTAGACAAAGATCCTGTCGGCGCCCAGGTCGCTGACGAACAGCGTCTTGCCGTCCGGCGACATCACCGCCGAGTGCACATGGGCCGATTGCTGGCGCTCAGCGTGCACCTTGCTCGCCGGGTGGGTGAGGATCTGGGTGACCGGCATCAGCGTGCCGTCTTTGGCGGTGGGCATCACCGCCAGGCTGCCGCCGGGATTGGCGTTGACGCCGTAGTTGGAGACGAACAGGTAGCGGCCGTCTCGGCTCTGGCTCAGGTGGGTGGGTTCGTCGCCCAGGGTGACCTGTTGCGCCAGCGGCGAGAGCTTGCCGCTGGCCGGGGCGATCATGAAGGCGCTGACCCGCCCCACCGGGTCGCGCTGGCCCGGGCCGTTCTCGTTGGCGGCGTAGAGGCGGTTGCGGTTGAGGTCCAGCAGCAGCCAGGACGGGTTCTCGGTCTTGACCACCTGCAGCGGCTGCGGCTCGATCCGGCCGGTCTCGGCGTCGAACTGCAGACGGTAGATGCCCTCGCTGTTGCCTTCGCCGGTGTAGCTGCCAATCAGTAACGTGTACATGGGTGCCGCCGCTCCCGTGGTGCCAACGGTCAGAAGGGCCGCGGCGAGGCCGACGCGGATGAGGGATAGCGCGCGCGATGAACCACGCATGAGTCGCTCCTTGGTCACGGGTTGGATTGCCTGATCCGCGTTGGAGCGCGTAATCGCGAATAAATTTGCCGCGAGAGCCACGATCCTGTCGATTTCGTCCCTGCCGGTACGACCAAGGGGTAAGGAAACACGCTGGCAAGGGGATCGCAATGCGTTATCTGTGCCTGGTCTACCTCGATGAAGCAGCCCAGAGCGGCCTGTCGGCAGCCGTCAACAGGGCGCTGGAGGCGGAAACGCGCGCCTTCCGCGAGGGCCTGCAGCGCAGCGGCCGGCTGATCATCGGCGAGGCGCTGCAGCCGACCTGCAACGCCACCACCTTGCATATCCAGGGCGACCGGCTGGTGCTGCGCGACGGGCCGGTCTTCGCCGGGCGCGAGCAGCCCTCGGCCATCTACCTGTTCGAGGCCAACGATCTCAACGACGCCATCCTGCTGGCCTCCCGCATTCCGCCGGTGCGCCTGGGTTACGCCGAAGTGCGGCCGCTGCACCCGCGTGCTCCGCCCTGAGCGCTGGCCGTGGTGGTACCCGCTCGATCCCTTTCAGACTCCATGAGGAGACGCACATGAACACGACGAACGCACAGAATGGCGAAGCCCGCATCCGTGAGCGGATGGCCGAGTTCCAGCAGGCCGTGGCGGTCAAGGACCTCGACCGCATCATGGCCCAGTACGCGCCCGACGTGGTGGCCTACGATGCCGTCGGCGAACTGCAGTTCAAGGGCGTCGAGGCCTATCGCGCCCACTGGCAGCGCTGCTTCGACTTCTGCCAGGGCGAGGGCTTCTTCGAGATCGGCGACGTCGAGGTGATTGCCAGCGGCGACCTCGCGTTCAGCTATTCGCTGAACCACTGCGGCGGTTCCAACGAGAAAGGCGAGATGCAGACGGCCTGGATGCGTGGCACCCGCTGCTGGCGCTTGCAAGGCGGCGACTGGAAGGTCGTCCACGAGCACTTCTCGATGCCCTTCGACATGGCCAGCGGCCAGGTAATCTTCGGCCTCGAACCCTGAATGGCGCCGCACCGCGTGCCGGCTGCTATGGTTGTCGGCTGGCATGGTCTCGATGGAGAACCGCATGAAATACCTGTGCCTGGTCTATTACGACGAACAACGCGTGGATGCCATGACCGACGAGCAGTGGCTCGCGCTGGTCGATCAGTGCCTGGCCAACAGCGCGCGCCTGCAGGAAAGCGGGCATTTCGTCGCCGGCGAGCCGCTGCAGTCGGTACGCACCGCCAAGACCGTGCGGGTACGCGAAGGCGCGGTCTCGGTGGTCGACGGCCCGTTCGCCGAAACCCGCGAGCAACTGGCCGGCTTCTACCTGCTGGAGGCGGCGGACTTCGACGAAGCGGTGCAACTGGCGGCGAAGATTCCGCCGGCCGCGCTGGGCAGTATCGAGGTCCGCCCGCTGCGCCAGTTGCCTGATCGTTGAGCCACCGGAGCGGCTCGGCGTGACGCCTACATCGGGTGGCGACGCGGCCAGCCAGCGGGCGGTCGAGGCCATCTACCGCAGCGAGTCGCGGCGCGTACTGGCGACCCTGATCCGCCTGCTCGGTGACTTCGACCTGGCCGAGGAGGCCTTGCACGATGCCTTCTTCGCCGCGCTGCAGCAGTGGCCGGCCGACGGCATCCCGGCCAACCCGCGTGCCTGGCTGGTCTCGGCTGGGCGTTTCAAGGCCATCGACGGCCTGCGCCGACGGGCGCGCTTCAACGCCTCGCTGAGCCTGTTGGCCGACCAGCTGGACACGGCCGAAGAACCGGATTGGGACCTCGACGGGCTCGAGGACGATCGCCTGCGACTGGTCTTCACCTGCTGCCACCCGGCGCTGCCGAACGATGCCCAGGTGGCGCTGACCCTGCGCGAAGTCTGCGACCTGAAGACCGAGGAGATCGCCCGCGCCTTTCTCGCCTCGCCCAGCACCATCGCCCAGCGCATCGTCCGTGCCAAGCAGAAGATCCGTGACGCCGCGATTCCCTATCGTGTGCCCTCGCGCGAGGAACTGCCGGCGCGCCTGGATAACGTGCTGCGGGTGATCTATCTGGTGTTCAACGAGGGCTATTCGGCCTCCAGCGGCGCCGAGCTGACCCGCGCCGGCCTGAGCGCCGAGGCGATCCGGCTGGGCCGGCTGCTGCTCGAACTGCTGCCGGATCCGGAGCTGATGGGCCTGCTCGCGCTGATGCTGCTGCACGACTCGCGCCGCGCCGCACGCACCGACGCGGCGGGCGAGCTGGTGCGTCTCGATGACCAGGACCGCAGCCTGTGGAACCGCGCGCAGATCGAGGAAGGGTCGGCGCTGGTGCAGCGCGCGCTGGCCTCGCGGCGTTTCGGCCCCTACACCTTGCAGGCGGCGATCGTAGCCGTGCACGCCGAGGCGCCCAGCGCCGCGCAGACCGACTGGGCGCAGATCGTCGGGCTCTACGACGTGCTGCTGCGCGTCAGCCCTTCGCCGGTGATCGAATTGAACCGCGCGGTGGCGGTGGCCATGCGCGAGGGCCCCGACGCCGGCCTGGCGCTGATCGACGACCTGCTCGCCCGTGGCGAGTTACGCGACTACCACCTGCTGCATTCGGCCCGCGCCGATTTCTGCCGGCGCCTCGGCCGCCTGGAGGAGGCGCGGGACGCCTACCGGGCCGCGCTGGCACTGGCGCAACTGGAGCCGGAGCGGCGTTTCTTGCAGCAGCGCCTGGATGAGTTGGGCGAGACGGACGCGTCATAGCCGCGTTCCGCCGCGTGGGCATGGTGGGCGCCGCTTCAGCCCACCTTGTCGAGCCCAGAGAGGCGTTCAGCCCCGCCAGGCCGCCGGGTTCACCAGGTTCGCCGGGCGCTCGCCGGCCAACGCCGCCAGCAGGTTGTCCACCGCGCAGCGCGCCATCGCTTCGCGGGTCTCGTGGGTGGCCGACCCCATGTGCGGGGTCGCCACCACGTTATCCAGCTGCAACAGAGGCGAATCCGCGCTCAGTGGTTCCTGCTCGAAGACATCCAGCCCGGCACCGCGGATCTGGCCGTTGCGCAGCGCCTCGATCAGCGCCGCCTCGTCGACCACCTTGCCGCGGGAGATGTTGATGAAGATGCTCTCGGGGCGCATCTGGGCGAAGGCTGACGCGCCGATCAGGCCATGGGTTTGCGCGGTCAGCGGCAGGGTCAGGCAGATGAAGTCCGCCTCCTGCAGCAGCGCCTCGAGGCTGCGATAGGACGCACCGAAGCGCTGCTCGGCCGCCGGCTTGGGCGAGTGGCTGTGGTAGATCACAGGCATGCCGAAGCCGAAGTGCCCGCGCTGGGCAAGGGCTTCGCCAATGCGCCCCATGCCGATGATGCCCAGGGTCTTGCCATGCACATCGCTACCGAAATGGCGGGGGCCGATGTTCTGCTGCCACTGGCCGGCGCGGACCATGTTGGCCAGCTCCACGACCCGCCGGGCGGTCGCCAGGATCAGCGCGAAGCCGGTGTCGGCGGTGGTTTCGGTCAGGACGTCCGGAGTATTGCTGAGCAGGATCCGGCGTTCGGTCAGGTAGTCGATGTCATAGTTGTCGACCCCCACCGAGACGCTGGCCACGGCCTGCAGATCGGGTGCCAGGTCCAGCAAGGTGGCATCGAGCCTGAGGCTTGCCCCGAGCAGGCCATGGGCGCCGGGCAGGGCATCGCGCAGTTGCGCCAGCCCTTGCGCATCGAGGCGCTCGATGAGCGTGACCTCGGCCTGCGCCTCTAGGCGCGCCATCAGCGGCGCGGACAGCGACTTGTACAACACGACATGCTTTTTCATGAGGATCCTCGAATCAGGGACGAGCGGTGGCCGAAAGGGGCGTCGCGGTAGTGCGTGCGGTGCGGTCGCTGGCGCCGGGCTTGAGCGCCAGGGTCAGCACCACCGACAGCAGCAGCGCGCCACTCATCAGCAGGAAGGACATGGCGGGCGAGCCGGTGGAGCCGTTGAGGTAGCCCACCAGGTACGAACCGCCGAACGATCCCAGCGCGCCCATGCAGTTGATCAGCGCCATGGCGCCGCCGGCGACGTTGGCCGGCAGGATTTCCGGGACGATGGCGAAGAACGGTCCATAGGGGGCGTACATGCAGGCCCCGGCGAGCACCAGCAGGCTGTAGGACCACCAGAAGTGCTCGGCGCCCAACAGGTACGATGCATAGAAGGCAACGGAGGCGATCAGCAGCGGCGGCCAGACGAAGCGCTTGCGCTTCTGCGCCTTGTCCGAGGCCCAGGACACCAGCAGCATGGCGATCACCGCGGCCAGGTAAGGCAGTGCCGACAGCCAGCCGGCTTCGACCATGTTCATCTGCTGGCCCGCCTTGAGGATCGACGGCAGCCACAGCACGAAGCCGTAGACGCCGACGCTCCAGCAGAAGAACTGCAGGGCAAGGATGATCACCTTCGGCGAGCGGAACGCCTCGGCGTAGTTCTTCACCGCTTTGATGCCGACCTGTTCGGCGGCCAGTGCGCTTTCCAGGTCCTGTTTTTCCTGGTCGTTGAGCCACTTGGCCTGGGCCGGGCGGTCATCGGCCAGGCGCCACCAGATGAAGGCCCAGAGCACCGCCGGCAGGCCTTCGATGATGAACATCCAGCGCCAGTCGAATTGGTCCACCAGATAACCGGAAACCACCGACATCCACAGCATGGTTACCGGGTTGCCGAGAATCAGGAACGTATTGGCACGCGAGCGTTCGGCGCGGGTGAACCAGTGACACAGGTACACCAGCATGGCCGGCATCACGGCGGCCTCGACCACCCCGAGCATGAAGCGAATCACCACCAGCCAGTAGGCGTTGGAGACCATGCCGGTCAGGGTCGCCAGCGAGCCCCAGAGGATCAGGCTGACGAAGATCAGCTTCTTCACGCTGCGCTTCTGCGCATAGATCGCCCCCGGCACCTGGAAGAAGAAGTAGCCGAGAAAGAACAGCGCGCCCAGCAGCGATGACATCCCGGGCGTGATCATCAGGTCTTCGGCCATGCCCGAGGCGGCGGCGAAGCCGTAGTTGGCGCGGTCCAGGTAGGCCAGGCTGTAGGTGATGAAGACGATGGGCATGATGTACCACCAGCGGCGGGTGGCGAGGTTGCGCGTTTGCATGGCATGACTCCTGAGCGTGTTGTTTTTGTGTGCAACAGGTGTGGGTGGATGGTTGTGTCGGTCAGGCCCCGATGACGCGCCTGATGCCGGATGCGCCGGCAGCTAGCGGGACCTGGGCCGCTTCCCGAACGAGGCCGTCGAAGGCGGCCGAGAGCTCGGCACGGGTCGGCAGGCCCTCCATGTCGCCGCGGCTCTGTACCGCGCGGCTGCCGATCCAGTTGGCGCGCTGCACCGCGTCGTCGAGGCCCTGGCCTTCCAACAGCGCGCTGATCAGGCCGACAGCGAAGCCATCGCCGGCGCCGACGGTGTCCACTACCTGAACGTTCGGCACCGCAGCGACGAAGCCCTGCGCGTCGGCCGTGCGGTAGTAGGCGCCCTCTGCGCCAAGCTTGATCACAACCGCGCTGGCGCCCTGATCCAGATAGAAGGCGGCGATGTCGGCCGGATCGTCGAAGCCGGTCAGCACGCGGCCCTCGGCGAGCCCGGGCAGGACCCAATGGGCGAGGGCGGCGAGGCGGTTGATCTCGCGGATCATGGTCGACTCGCTGTCCCACAAACTGGGCCGCAGGTTGGGGTCGAAGGACAGGCTGCGGCCGGCGTCGCGCATACGTGTCATCAGCTCGAAGGCCATCTCGCGGGCGGTGATCGACAGCGCCGGGACGATGCCGGTGGCATGCAGGTGGCGGGCCTCGAGCAGCGCCGACGCGATGGAGTCGATCGACAGGTGGCTGGCCGCCGAGCCGCGGCGGAAATACTCGACCTGCGGGTCGCTGCCATCGTCGCTGCGCGACTTGAACTGGAAGCCGGTCGGGTGCGCCGGGTCGACCGCCACGTGACGGCAATCCAGGCCTTCGCGCTCCAGCGTCTGCACCACGAAGCGGCCGAGGGAATCGGCGCCGATCCGGCTCAGCCAGGCCACCTTGAAGCCCAGCCGCGACAGGCCGATGGCAACGTTGCTGTCGGCGCCGGCGATGCGCTTGTGGAAGTGCTCGACGCTGGCCAGGTCACCGGTCTGTTCGGCCACCAGCATCGCCATGGTTTCGCCGAAGGAGAGGACATCGAACTCAGACATGGGCGGCCTCCCGGTGCGGCTGGCCAAGACGGGACAGGACGGCGACGTGGTCGGTGGTCAATTGCAGCAGGTCATCGCCTTGCAGCGGGTACTCGGCGGCGCGCATCACGCCGGCCGGCATCTGCTCGAGCAGCAACTCCCACAGCGGCAGGTCGGCCATGGCGGGTGGGATGGCGACCAGCTTGCCATCGGCACGGCGCGTCACCGCCTTGCAATGCACGTAGGACACGTAGCGACCGAGCTGGCGCGCGGCGAGGTGTACCGACTGCTCCTGCCACTGCCAGTTGCCGATGTCGAAGGTCATGCCGATGGGCAGGCCCCGTTGTTCGACCGCCGAGAAGAAGCGCTGCAAGGGCTCGATCCGCCCGCCTTGCGGGGTCTGGTCGTTCTCGACCAGCAACTGCACCGGGCTGTCGGCGAGTGCGGCGGCCAGTGCCGACAGATCGTGGGCGTCGCTGAAGTGGCCAAGGGAGACCTTCAGCCAGGTCGAGCCGAAGGCCTCGGCGCGCCGCAGCGCAGTCAGCAGGGCGGGATTGGGCGCTGGCTGATCGGCGAGCCACAGCTCCAGCGGCGACGAATAGATGCTGCACAGCCCTTTGGCACGCGCGCCTGCGGCCAGTTCGCCGGCCTGTTCGGTGGTCAGCAGTTCTTCGCGCCACTCGATTCGCGACGCACCGGCAGCGGCCAGCAGATCGACGAAGCTGCCCTGGCCGCGCGCGCGGACCAGGTCAGCGCCGTAGCTGGAGAGGCTGATGGAGACGGGTGGTTTATGCATTGTTGTGCTCCTCTGAAACCGGTTTCAGTTTCGCGTAAAAAAATTTCGCCTTGCTCAGGGCCTCATGTGCGAGGCCCTTGCGGCTTAGCGTCCAGCGCCACGGGTGGAGCCGCGCTCGATCAATCGCGGCGAGAAATCGAGGGTGCGTGCCGGGCCACTGTCGCCGCGCAGCCGCTTGAGCAGGCAGTCGAACGCGCTGGCGCCGATCTCGGCGGTGGGTTGCGCCAGGGCGCTGATGCCGCTGCCCACCAGCGGGTACCAGTCGAGGTCGTCGAGGGCGAGCAGGCCAATGTCGTCGAACAGCTGGCAGCCCAGCTCGCGCAACACCTGAGTGGCCGCCAGCGCGGCGATGCCGTTGGCGCAGAACAGGGCCTTGGGACCATGGTCCGGCTGGGCCAGGAAGGCGCCGATGCGTGTCTCCAGGCCCTCGCGGGTGTCCACCACGGCGCCGCGCAGGGCAGAGCGCTGCTCGATGCCGGCCTGGAAACGCTCGACCCGCTCGATGCGCGAGCTGGTGCCATCGATCGGCTCGGTCACCAGCAGCAGGTCGCGGTAACCGCGCGCCTCGAGGTGATCGAGGGCCATGTCGACGGCGGCGGGGTTGTCCAGGCCGACCAGGTCGCTGTCGAGCCGATCGACCTTGCGGTCGACCAGGACCAGGGGCATTTCTCGGCGCAGCTCCAGCAGCTCGTCGCGGTGGTGGCCGAGGGTGTTCACGATCAAGCCTTCGATGTTGTAAGCGCGCAGCAGCGCCAGGTGCTGGCGTTCCTGCTCGTCGTCGCGATCGGTGTTGCACACCACCAGGCTGTAGCCGTGGCGCCGGCAGGCGGTTTCCACGCCGTGCATCACGGCAATCGAATAGGGGTTGCGGATATCGGCTACCAGCATGCCGATCAGACGAGTGCGGCCGCGCTTGAGACCGCGGGCCATCTGGTTCGGGCGATAACCCAGCTCCGCAATCGCCTGCTCGATACGTTGGGCGATGGCATCGGAGAGCAGGGCGCGGTCTTCGCCAATGAAACGCGAGACGCTGGCCTTGGATACCCCGGCGCGTTCGGCGACATCGAGCATAGTCACGCGGCTGCGCTGGGCGGCGGAGAAAGAATTCACGGGCTGAAACCTGCTTTCTTGAATTTATTGTCTGGCTCTGAAACCGGTTTCAGGAAACTCCGGAACCCGGTCGCAGGTCAAGGCCTCCGTGCCCGTGCGGCGACCAGCGGTCGCGTGCGCAATGCCCGGATGCAGCAGCCCAGCGTCTCCGTGGCGCCTAAGTGCGACAGATCCGGAAGGCCGCATTTTTCCATATTGCGTACGGATTGGTGGGCTTCAGCCCACCAGTGGCGCTCCGAGTGCGAGAGCCAGCGAAGGCGATGCGGGGGGCCGATTGCGAAGCCATGCGTCCCATCCTTGGGGCTGAGTGGTGGGCTGAAGCGGAATGCCGCTTGCGGGGACTGCGTTGTGGCAGCGTGCCGGATCAGCTTTCGCCGCTGCCCGCCGGCAGGTAGTCGCTGCGGGAGAGGCCGTGGCGCTGCATCTTTTCGTTGAGGGTGCGGCGCGGCAGCTGCAGTTGGTTCATCACTTCGGCGATGTTGCCTTTGTGCTGCTGCAGGGCGCTGTGCAGGCATTGCGCCTCGAAGGCTTCCATCTGTTCGGCGAGCGAGGCGCTGGCGGCAGCGGCGGGGGAAGTGCCGGCCGCGGGCGGCGGGGTCAGGCCGAGTGCGTGGCGTTCGGCGGCGTTGATCAGTTCGCGGACGTTGCCCGGCCAGTCGTGGCCGAGCAGCTGCGCCAGCTCGGCGGGGCTGGCCGGCACCGGGTCGCGGCCGTGGCGCTGGGCGGCCTGGCTGGCGAAGTGTTCGAACAGCAACGGGATGTCTTCGCGGCGCTCGCGCAGTGGCGGGATGTGCAGTTCGGCGACGTTCAGGCGATACAGCAGATCCTCGCGGAAGCGCCCGCTGCGTACTTCGTCGAGCAGGTCCGGCTTGGCCGCGCTGATGACGCGCAGGTCGACCTCGATGCTGCGGTTCGAGCCGAGCCGCTCCAGGGTTCGTTCCTGCAGCACGCGCAGCAGCTTGACCTGCTGGGCCAGCGGCATGCTTTCGATCTCGTCGAGAAACAGGGTGCCGCCGTGGGCATGCTCGATGCGGCCGATGCGCTTGCCCTGGGCGCCGGTAAAGGCGCCGCTCTCATGGCCGAACAGCTCGCTCTCGAAGATGGTTTCCGGGATGGCCGCGCAGTTCAGCGCGACGAAGGGGTGGCGCGCCCGCGGGCTGAAGTCGTGCAGGCAGCGCGCGACCTGTTCCTTGCCGCTGCCGGTATCGCCGCGGATCAGCACGTTGACGTTGGTGCCGGCCAGTTCCAGTACCTGCCGCCGGAGGTGTTCCATGCCGCGCGAGACGCCGAGCAGCATGGATTCGATGCGCCCCTTGCGGGTGAACTGCTCGCGCAGCTGGCGGTTCTCGCAGACCAGCCGGCGCTTGTCCTGGGCGCGGCGCACGCTGTCGAGCAGGCGCTCGGGGGTGAAGGGCTTTTCGATGAAGTCGTAGGCGCCCTGGCGCAGTGCCTGCACCGCCATGGGCACATCGCCGTGGCCCGTGACCATGATGACCGGCAGCTCCGGGTCCAGCGCCACCAGCCGTTCCAGCAGCCCGAGGCCATCCAGATCGGGCATGCGCACGTCACTGATGAGCACGCCGGGGAAGTCGCGATCGATCAGCCCCAGGGCCTGCTGCGCGCTGGCGCAGGTGCGCACGCTGAAGCCCGACAGTTCCAGCCATTGCTGCACGGCCTGACGGATCGCCGCTTCGTCGTCGATGAAGATGACCTGACCGCTCATGTCGCATTCCTCCTGGCTGCTGCCAGTCTACGCGTCCGGCTCGGCCGCCGGCAGGGACAGCTCGAACACCGCGCCGAGCGCATCGTTGCTCACCTCGAGGGTGCCACCCAGGTCGCGGACGATGCCGTAGGACACCGCAAGCCCCAAGCCCAGGCCCTGGCCGACCGGTTTGGTGGTGAAGAACGGCTCGAAGACCTGGTCCAGGTGTTCGCCAGCGATGCCGCCGCCGCTGTCGGCGACGCGCAGCGTCCAGCCCTGCTGCGTGCGGCGGCAGTCGATGCGCAGTTGGCGCAGCGGGTGGCCCTGCATGGCGTCGAGTGCGTTGGTCAGCAGATTGATCAGCACTTGCTCCAGACGAATGCCGTCGCCGCTGACCCAGGCGTCGGCTGGCACCTGGCGCAGCACTTCGATGCCATCGTTGCGCAGGCGTGGGCCGAGCAGCTGCAAGGCCTGGTCGAGGACGTCGGCCAGGCTCAGGCGCTGGCGCAGGCCGGCCGGGCTCTTGCGGGCAAAGGTTTTCAGGTGGCTGGTCAGCGCGGCCATGCGCTCGAGCAGGTCCTCGACCTGGCCAATGCCCTCGCGCACGGCGTCGGTGCGGCCGTTGTCGAGCAGCAGGCGCTGGCTGGCCAGCTGCATGCGCAGGGCGGTCAGCGGCTGGTTGATCTCGTGGGCGAGGGCGGCGGACATCTGCCCCAGGGCGGCCATGCGCGCGGCGTGCACCAGCTCGTCCTGGGCGGTGCGCAGCTCGCGGGTGCGCGCCTCGACCAGGCGTTCCAGCTCGCTGCGGCTGTGTTGCTCGACGCGACGGGTCTTGCGCCGCTGGGCTAGGTAGAGCAGCAGGAACGCCAGGGTCATCCACACCCCTGCCGCGGCCAGGCGATAGCTGCGCACGCTGGCGGTAATCAGCTGGGGCTCCTGCAGCAGGTGCAGGGTCCAGTCTTCTTCGGGCAGTTCCAGGCGCTGCCACAGGTATTCACGGCGGCCATCGGGCCCCTCGACCAGGCGCCGCTCGCTGTCCTCGGCGATGCGCCGCAGGCTCTGGCTGGCCAGGGGCTGCAGGTTCTGCTCGGCATAGCGACGGGCCGCCACCAGCTGAGCGCGCACCGTCTCGTCCAGCGGGCGCAGGTAGCGGAAGCGCCAGGCGGGGCGGTTGGTGAGGATGACGATGTCCAGCGAATCGGCGATCAGCAGGATGCCGGACTGCCCGACCCACTCGCGCTGCATATCCTCGAGCTCGAGCTTGACCACCAGCACGCCGATCACCTCGCCGGCCTCGTTCTTCACCGAACTGGAAAGGAAATAGCCGGGTATGCCAGTGGTCACGCCAACCGCGAAGTAGCGCCCGGAGTCGTTGTGCAGCGCATCGAGGAAGTAGGGGCGAAAGGCGTAGTTGTTGCCGACGAAGCTGGTCCAGTCGCGCCAGTTGCTCGCCGCAAGCGTCTCGCCATGGCGGTCGAGCAGGTAGAGCACCGAGGAGCCGGCCGCCTGGTTCTGTTCCTCCAGCCGGTGGTTGAGCTGCTCACGCAGCGCGCGGTCGTCCGGCCGGGCCAGCAGTGCCCGGATATCGCTGTCCAGCGCCAGCAGCGCCGGCACCGAGCGAAACCGCTGGACCTGGGTGTGGATGGCCTGGGCATAGAGTTCGAGTTGGCCGCGTGCCTCCTGGCTGCGCTCGGCCCAGGCACGCTGTTCGGCGATGCGCCCGGCCCAGTAGATGCTCAGCAGCAGGCCGAGCAGGATCAGGCCAACGATCAGGGCGACGCGGTTGCGGCTGGACAGGACGGGCATGGTCGACTCGCACGGGGGTGGCGGCATGGTAAAGCAGACCGCGCGTCGGACGCCAAGGCCTGTACACCCTTCGGCGCATGTACAGCTCTGCCTGGAGGATGGCAGGATGATGGCATCGGTCGCCAGGCTTCAAGCCGGTGGCGACCGGCAGGGATGCACACCGATAGCCGGGCCGGCTGCTGTGTCGACGTCACGAGGTGCCCATGCTGAAAAAGATCCCTGCCCAGGCGGTGTGCGCCGGCATGTACATCCATGCCTTCGAGGGCAACTGGCTGTCGCATCCGTTCTGGAAGAGCCGGTTCGTCGTGGAGGATGCCGACGACCTGACGCGGCTGCGCCAGAGCGGGCTGGCAGGCGTCTGGATCGACACCGACAAGGGTGGCGATGTGGCCGATCCGGCCGATGCGTCGGCTGCGGCGCCGGAAGCACCGGCGGCCACCGCGGCTCCCGAAACGCCGAAAGCGGCCGTTGTCACGCGTTGCAGCGCACGCGACGAACTGCAACGCGCCGCCCGCATCATCAGCCGCTCGAAGAAGGCGGTCACCGAGCTGTTCGGCGAGGCGCGACTGGGCAAGGCGATCGACGTCGACGGCTGTCTGCCGCTGGTCGCCGATATCAGCGATTCGCTGGCGCGCAACAGTTCGGCGCTGATCGGCCTGGCCCGGCTCAAGCACAAGGACGAATACACCTATGGAAGGTCTGAAAAAGCCGCCT
>DDKB01000021.1 GCA_002339675.1 Stutzerimonas stutzeri | reverse complement strand
TTTTTACACACTCTGGGCCGATTGCTGCCGTCCGATGACCATCTGACCTATACCCCAACCAGACACCCCCAAACCCAGCCCCAACCTGCCCAGATAGGGTCGATTTTCCAATAATTTGGCATCTGTCTGGCTGCCTTTAAAATCTCAGCTATACACATTTCGCTGAGAGACGGCATGCACGGACAACGGATTGGTTACATACGGGTCAGTACGCTCGACCAGAACCCGGATCGGCAGCTTGAAGGCGTTCAGGTGGGCAAGGTGTTCATCGACAAGGCGTCCGGAAAGGACACGCAGCGACCGCAGCTTGAAGCGTTGCTCAACTACGTCCGCGAGGGTGACACCCTGGTGGTCCACAGCATGGATCGTCTGGCACGTAATCTCGATGACCTGCGGCGCATGGTGCAGCAGCTCACCGGGCGGGGAGTGCGGATCGAGTTTGTGAAAGAGTCGCTGGCCTTCACCGGCGAGGATTCGCCGATGGCCAACCTGCTGCTATCGGTCATGGGGGCGTTTGCCGAATTCGAGCGGGCGTTGATTCGTGAACGGCAGCGCGAGGGTATTTCCCTCGCGAAACAACGCGGTGTATACCGAGGGAGGAAAAAAGCGCTGTGCGACAACCGGATCGAAGAGCTACTGCGTCGTGTTGAAGCCCGCGAGCCGAAAGCCGCCCTGGCGCGCGAGTTCGGCATCAGCCGGGCCACCCTCTATGAGTATCTGCGGACTCCGGCGTAGGACCTGATCCCTGGTAGGGAAAAGCTTTCCCATCCAGAGGAAGAGCTTCAGATCCTGCAGTGCTCTGTCAGCAACTGTTGCGCTGAGGTGGGGTTGGGATTTGTCGCACATGTCGCCAGGGCATCACCGTTGTTGTGCTTAGCTCTGTGGGTGTGTCGCCGCTGTCGCCGCTGTCGCCATCACAGGGACGCTGCTGACGTGGTGGTTGGTATTTAATCGATAACCGAAAAAGTACTGGATATTTGTAACGCCTCAGTTTTACAACTACCACATCAATGGATTAATGAGTACGGATTGTGTTCTTGAAGCTCAACCAGAACCTAACTCTTTGGGCTTTTGATTCTGATCACAGCAATTCAATCCGCAGCTGCTCCCTTTAGGGCGGCGACAACGGCGACAACGGCGACAGCGGCGACAAACCACGTGTTGGCCCAGCTACCAATGGTGACCGGATGGCGAAGAAGCGGCGACAGGCCCAGCCTGTCGCCGCTTCTTCGCCTATACCAATGCTCCACTTTACTATCGGGGTGACGCCAGCGGATTAATGCAGAGGGTGTTTCCGGTAGCAGTTAACATTCGATGTTCCACGAGTACTCTCAGTAATTGGTTGCGGTAGGCTGCGCTCTTACGGGCAAAACGAGGGCCCAGGCGCTGTAAGTCACGTCCGTAAAACTGCTGCCAATCCCTAGCGCAGAGCCATTCGAAAAGCTTTTGCGCTTCGATTAGATGCGTATCGATCTTGATCGGGTGGAGCACACGCAACGCCTCTTCCAGATACCACCTCATGAGCATGGCTGCACGTTCGACTAGGGGGCGAGTGATGGAGGAGGAGCCCTCAGTAATCGCGAAGACCCCAGCGATTCGGAGCGCGTTTTCCGCGGCTTTGGCAGCGGTGGGCTTGATCTCTAGTAGATCACCACCACGGCCCAACGACACCTCGACTTCATCATGCATCTTGATCCAAGCCGATAGCGCCTCCCGCTCCAGATGCAAGGGCGGTGGAGCCAAATCGCCCGTAGCATTTAATGGGCAAGCAAGCGTCAGCAGATCATTCATGCGCTGCCAATAGCATATTAGCCGAGGGTCTTTCGTCGGGTCAGCGTCGCGGTACAGCCGGTGTCCTGATAGCGACTCCGGCCAGGCGACCAGAAAACGAGCCAAAAAACCTTGCCCCAGCAAGACCCGACTGGTCAGTACTTCCTGAGCGACGGCTGGCTGGATCAACAGATGGGCACTCAGCCGGCAGCCGCTGCGGGACGCGTTTTCTCCCTCTTTGGCGCGGGTGCGGGTGATGGGTTCGCCATCCCACATCCTGGAGAGTCCGGACACGGTTTTGAGCATGTTCTCGGGCCTGAATGAGTGCCCACCCAGAAACTGGCCACCCTCATCGCTGAAAAATCCTTGTGACGGGTGGCCATGCAAAAAGCTTTTATGCAGACCCTCAAGGGTGGGCTCCACACACAGGATAAACGGGGAAGGAGGGTTTTTGGGCTCCTTCAGTTTTGCCAGTTCTGCCAATAGTGTGTCGGGTTCTCCTCGCCTGCCGAGAACAGCTGCTCGGCAACGCTGAAAAACGTCGGTGGCGTCGCGATGCTCCTTCACTGTCCGTGCAAACTCTGAGACCAGCCGGTTTTGGTGAGAGTGATGAGCGCTTAGGGCGATCCGGTCTGCACTGCTTTTTCGGTCTCCCGACTCGCCTACCGACAGGCAGAAAATACTCAGTGGGATCTCTTGCCCACCACGTACCACGTTTGCGTGGGGTTGAGCTGCCATAGCAGCGGCTGCTAGGACGGACTGTGCCGCCAGGGCATCAGGTACCTGTACGGCCGAGATGATGGCGTTAGCGGCGCCCCCCAGAACCTCGCCTAGAGCGTCTACTGGGTATGGGGCGCAGGCTTCCAAGCTTGGCAGTAAGGGCCGCGGCATATCGAAGCTGACTTTTTGAGGCATGTGGGTTCCTCCATGCGTAGCGTGCTAAGCATGTGAATTTTTTAGGTTAAGGAAAATGTGGCCGGTACCGCCGCAGCTAGAACTGCGGCGATAAACTGAGCTATTTCAGAAGCAGCATTCCTCGCACTAACTGCTCCGAAGTCCACAACAAGTGCTGCCCCGCCCGGAAAGGCTGTGGAAAGCGGCGGACTGCTTTGCGCCTCCGCAACAGGGTGCTCTCGCTGCAGCGCAAAATCTCGCCCGCTTCTCTAGTAAACAAATGGTTTCGGCATAGCTGTGGTTCTCCCATGGGTTAGGTGAAACCACGATGACGTTTTTTATCAGCGATTTGTGCTCTAAACTGACAACATTCTGGTAAGCAAAAAATGCCAGTGGCGAGTTGTCGTCACGCTGTCGCTCAGGTTGGATAGGGGCAAGCGCAGATGGCGGTCGCTCAGGAACTTGACCCGTTTGCAGAGGGCAGCAGGACGCGAAGTGACTCGCATCAAAAGAGGCGTCTACTTCCCCATCAGCCGTGCGGACAGCAGGTCCGTACATCACACCTGCGATTGAGCCGTCGCGAATACGCTCTACAGCTCGTCAATCAAACGCAGCGGTACCCACTCCCTGGGCTTGACGGGATACCGAAGCGATCAAGGTTCGTCAGCTCAATTTGGGTAGGACTGAACAGCCGCCTGCGGGTATGCCAATAGCTTCGCCCCGAAGGCGGTGCTTCCATGGATATATGCTGCTTTCGTTCGAGCCGAGCCCTTGCGGCGAATGCAGACCATAGGCCTGTTCAAACCTAAACCGGACGTTTTTTGTTCGACATTTGCGGCGGGGGCTTGGGGCAAAAATGGGGCAATCGCAGCGCCATTCCATGCCATCCAATGCTAAATGCAGGCCGCACGCTAGCTACACAATATGCACTGAAGCCCGCTATCTACGCGGCTTAGGGCTGATTTATCAAGAGTCACCGCCCATCATCGGGGTGTGGTGCGACAGGTCGTGTGACATATGGCTCGATACGTGGGCGGTGTGCAGAGGGTCGGCGCCGGCGTGGCTCGGTGCTGCGGCGCTCGGCAAGGGCGGCGGCTAGCCGGAAAACAAACCGGGAAGGTTATCATGGGCGGCCCCGAGCGCCAGCCCGTCGCCTGCCCCGCAGCGGGCCTTGGGGCGGGCCGCCCTTGCGGCCAACACTTTATCGTGGGATCGGATGATGACTGCTCTGGAACACGCGTCGGACGCGTCGACGAACCTGCTGCTGGTGGTGCTGGTGAACGTGCTGGTCGTGGCGATCGCGGTGGCGGTGCACTACGAGTTCCTCTCACGCCTCTCTGCGGGTCATCCGCGCCGACACGTCCACCATCGGGTGGGCATCGTGTTTGGCGTTTTCGGCGCACTGACCGCGCATGCGGTAGAGGTCTGGGTATTCGCCTTTGCCTACTACTTGATGCACCACGCGCCGGGCTGGGGCGAGCTGGCCGGCGAATTCGGCGGCAGCCTGCTCGACTGCGCCTATTTCTCCTTTACCACCTTCACCACGGTGGGTTTCGGCGACATCCATCCGGTCGGACCGATTCGGTTTCTGACCGGAATCGAGGCACTGACGGGGCTGGTCCTTATCACCTGGACCGCGTCGTTCCTGTTCCTGGAAATGCAGCGTCACTGGCCGGTGCGGTAGCCTTCGGGGCTGACCAGGCAAGGGGCCGCTGCTAAGGTAGCGCTCCTTTCCCTGCGTTTCGGAGCGCCCATGTCCCGTCTGACCGACCTTGCCGCGCAGCTGGGCCGCGTGCTGGAGCTGCAAGCGGCCCAGGTGAGCACTGCCGAATCCTGCACCGGCGGCGGCATCGCCGAGGCCATCACCCGGATCGCCGGCAGTTCGGCCTGGTTCGAAGTGGGCTTCGTCACCTATTCCAACCGCCAGAAGACTCGCCAGCTGCAGGTGCCGGCGTCTCTGTTCGGCACCGCGGGCGCGGTCAGCCGCGAGGTAGTCGAGGCCATGGCACGGGGTGCGCAGCAGGCCAGCGGTGCCCGCTATGCCGTCGCGGTCAGCGGGGTGGCGGGCCCTGGTGGTGGCTCGCCGGACAAACCGGTCGGCACGGTATGGCTGGCCTGGGTTGGCGATGCGCAGTGCGCCGCGAGGCGCTTCCAGTTTGAGGGCGATCGTCTGGCGGTTCGCGAGCAAAGCGTGGAAGCGGCGCTCGTCGGATTGATCCGCCTGGCCGGCGGAGAAAATCCCTTGGAGGGCTAGGCGGTCGATTTTGCCTATGCTCTAATACTGTCTACTTATACAGTTGTCGTGGCCTCTGGCCCTCTTGATCAAGTGAGGATTGTAATGGACGAGAACAAGAAGCGCGCCTTGGCTGCTGCCTTGGGCCAGATCGAAAAGCAGTTCGGCAAGGGCGCGGTCATGCGCATGGGCGATCACGATCGCCAGGCCATTCCCGCCATTTCCACCGGCTCGCTGGGGCTGGACATCGCGCTCGGCATTGGTGGCCTGCCCAAGGGCCGGATCGTCGAGATCTACGGGCCGGAGTCCTCCGGCAAGACCACGCTGACCTTGTCGGTGATCGCCGAGGCGCAGCGGATGGGCGCGACCTGTGCCTTCGTCGATGCCGAGCACGCCCTGGATCCGGACTACGCCGGCAAGCTGGGCGTCAACGTCGATGACCTGCTGGTTTCGCAGCCGGACACCGGCGAACAGGCGCTGGAAATCACTGACATGCTGGTGCGCTCCAACGCGGTCGACGTGATCATCGTCGACTCGGTGGCCGCGCTGGTCCCCAAGGCCGAAATCGAAGGCGAGATGGGCGATACCCACGTCGGCCTCCAGGCCCGCCTGATGTCCCAGGCGCTGCGCAAAATCACCGGTAACATCAAGAACGCCAACTGCCTGGTGATCTTCATCAACCAGATCCGCATGAAGATCGGCGTGATGTTCGGCAGCCCGGAAACCACCACTGGCGGCAACGCGCTGAAGTTCTACGCCTCGGTTCGTCTCGACATCCGCCGTACCGGCGCGGTGAAGGAGGGCGACGAAGTGGTCGGCAGCGAAACGCGGGTCAAGGTGGTGAAGAACAAGGTTGCACCGCCGTTCCGTCAGGCCGAGTTCCAGATCCTCTATGGCAAGGGCATCTACCGCAACGGCGAGGTCATCGACCTGGGCGTGCAGCAGGGCCTGGTCGAGAAATCTGGCGCCTGGTACGCCTACAAGGGAAACAAAATCGGTCAGGGCAAGGCCAATGCGGCCAAGTTCCTCGAGGAGAACCCGGAGATCGGTCGCGAGATCGAGCAACAGATTCGTGACAAGTTGCTGGTCGTTGCGCCTAACTCCAAGGCCAACCCGGTAACCGAAGACCTGGCCGAAGCCGATCTCTGATCGCGATGCCAGTCGTGCTCGACAGCCCCGCCGCCGTGCGGCGGGCAGCCATGGACCTGCTGGCGCGGCGCGAGCACGGGCGTGTCGAACTCGGTCGCAAACTACGGCTTCGTGGTGCGCCTGCCGAGCTGATCGATCCGGCTCTGGATCGCCTGGCCGATGAAGGCCTGCTCAGCGAAGTGCGGTATCTGGAGAGCTTCGTGCGCATGCGCGCCACTGCCGGTTACGGTCCCCTGCGGATTCGCGAGGAGCTGGTCCAGCGAGGGCTTGAGCGGCAGGCGATCGAACAGGCCCTGGGCGACAGCGGTTTCGACTGGCGCCTGCAGCTGCATGACGTCTGGTCACGCAAGTTCGGCGAATTGCCACGTGATCCGCGCGAACGCGCCCGCCAGGGCCGTTTCCTGAGCTACCGCGGCTACCCCCTCGATATGATCGGAAGGCTGCTGCGCGGCGACTCCATCGACTAGCTGGACGCTCGACGCCCTCGACAATGCTGCCGTGGTGCCGCACCGCTCGGTTCAGTGACGCGGCGCAGCCGTTTGCGCCCAGTGGTCCGGCTGGTTGATGAAATCGGTCAGCTCACGCAGACGACCGTGGTCGCGGCCATTGAACACGAAGCTCAGGCGCGGCAACGTTTGCAGTTCCGGCTCGTCCAGTTCCGTGTCGCAGCAGCCCATCTGCTCGAAGCGACCCTTCAGGCACAGATCGGCAAAGGTGTCATTCATGGCCGCCAGCGCCGCTTCGTTGAGCCGGTTGTGAAGCCGCATGACGAAGCGATCCTTTAGCCACCGGCTCGAGTGGAAGTTGCGGTAGAAGGTGTCGATCTCAGCGGCAGCCGCTTCGGCGTTGTCGACCAGCCGCATCAGGCGCATGTCGGTTGGCAGGATGTAGCGGTTGTTCGCCAACTGCCGGTGCATGAAGCTGAGGGCGTCGTTCCAGAAGGTCCCGCCGGGCTCATCGAGCAGCACGATCGGCACCAGCGGGCTCTTGCCGGTTTGAACCAACGTCAGCACCTCCAGGGTTTCGTCCAGGGTGCCGAATCCGCCGGGGCAGAGCACCAGGGCATCGGCTTCCTTGGTAAAGAACAGCTTGCGAACGAAGAAGAAGTGGAACGACAGCAGGTGGTCAGTGCCGTCCACCGTCGGGTTGGCGCGCTGCTCGAAGGGCAGGGTGATGTTCAGTCCCAGGCTGTTGTCGGTGCCCGCGCCCTCGTGCGCGGCCGCCATGATCCCGCCCCCGGCGCCAGTGATCACCATCATGTCTAGGCGTGCCAGGACCTGGCCGAGCTCGCGGGCCAGTGCGTACAGCGGATGCTCGATGGGGGTGCGCGCGGAGCCGAAGACCGTGACCTTGCGGCGTCGCTTGAACTGATCGAGTCGGCTGAAGGCATGCTCCATCTCGCGCATGGTCTGCAGGAGGATCTTGGCGTCCCAGCGGCTGCGGTCGGCCTGCGCCATGCGCATGACGGTGATCAGCATTTCGCGGTAGAGCGCCAGATTCGGGCTGGCCGGCGGCACTGCTAGTTCGACCAGTTCGTCAATCCTCTTCGACAGGTCCGCCCCGCTGGTCCTGAAATGGCGTGAAAGATAATCGTCCGGCTCGAAAGGCATAGAGCTTCTCTCTGGAATGAAGCTGGGACGCCGCTAGGCAGCTAGGCCGCTGCGACACCATGCGCGAGTTCTGCGCAGGGTTACGGCAAGCCTAGCAGCCCCGCCATCAGGGTGCGGAAGTGGCGTGATCTGACCGGACCCGCCGGCCGGGGCGCCGGCCTACCACTATAGGGCGATGCGCTCGCCGGGTTCTGGGATTCTGGCCTGCCAGCCGAGGCGATCCTGCAGCGCTTTCTGCAGCACTTGCATCTTTTCCAGTTCTCCATGAACCAGGTACAGCTCCGGGTGCGCCTGGAAGTGGCTGACCCACTCGATCAGCTGAGACTGCCCGGCGTGGGCGGAGAAGCCGCCAAGTGTATGGACCTGCGCATTGACCGCGATTCGCTGGTGCATCAGCTTGACCGTGGTGGCGCCATCGACGATCGCCCGGCCGAGGGTGCCGCGCGCCTGGAAGCCGGGGATCACGAGGTGGCATTCCTTGCGCCAGAGGTTGTGCTTGAAGTGGTGCAGAATGCGGCCGCCAGTGCACATGCCGCTGCCGGCGATGATGATGGCGCCGCTCTTGAAGCGATTGATCGCCATGGATTCCTCGGCCGTCGGCGTCGGGCGAAAGATCGGCAGCCACTTCTCGATGCGCTGCTGGCCGGCCTGAGCCGGTAGGCCGGGCGGCAGCTCCAGTTGTTCTTGAAACAGCGAATAGATGGCATTCGCCCCGATGGCCATGGGGCTGTCCAGAAAGACCATCTGCTGCGGCACGCGGCCCTGCTGGTAGAGCAGTCCGAGGTAGTAGATGAGGTCTTGCGTGCGACCCACAGCAAAGGAAGGCATGAGCACGTTGCCGCCGTCGCGGTGCGCCTGTTGAAGGATGTCGGCCAGTTCCTCGACGGTGGCCGCGTGGTCGCGGTGATCGCGATCGCCATAGGTCGATTCCATCAGCACGACGTCGGCCTCGGCGATGGGCGTGGGTGCGTGCATCAGGGGTGATGCCGCGTTGCCCAGGTCACCGGAGAACACCAGGCGGCGCGTCTGGCCGAGGTCGGTCACCTCGAGCTGGACGATTGCCGAGCCGAGGATGTGCCCGGCATCGAGAAAGGTCAGCCGAATTCCCGGCGCGATCTCGCAGGGTTCGGCGTAGGCGTGCGCACGCCGCTGCGTCAGCATCCGTTCGGTGTCGACCCGCGTGTAGAGCGGCGTGATGGCCGGCTTGTTTTGCCGAGCACGCCAGCGGTTTTCCCACTCGGCGTCCTTTTCCTGGATATTGGCCGAGTCGAGCAGCATCAGTTCGACCAGCTTGCAGGTGGCGTCGGTGGCATGGATGGGGCCGTTGAATCCAGCTGCCACGAGCTTGGGCAGCAGGCCGCTGTGATCGATGTGGGCATGGGACAGGACCACGGCGTCGAGGGTCGTCGGATCGAAGCTGAAACGGGCGCGGTCGATGTCCTCGTCTTCACGTCGACCCTGGTGCATGCCGCAGTCGAGCAGCACGCGTACCCCGCCATGGGTTTCGAGCAGGTAGCAGGAGCCAGTGACCTGTTGAATCGCGCCAAGAAAGCTGAGCAGCGCCATGGGATTCCCCTTTCTGTATGGTGTCGGCAGCATGCCCGATGGGCGGTTGGCGCGTCTTGATGCATATCAGCGATCACTCGGCAGCCGCTGGCTAGACTACCCCGAACGCCAATCAACGGAGCGCCCCATGAATCAGCTACTGCCCAGTCTCGACGAACTGGACCGTCACGCGGAAGTGGAAACGGAGTTCGCCCGCTGGCGGACCGGATACGGGGTTTTCAAACATTCCCTGGAGACGCAGGCGGCTGTGTTCCGCCTCGCTCACCAGCTGGTCCAGGCCGGGCTGCAGGCCGATCTGGCTAGCGTCTATCGGATGCTCCAGGCGATCGACCGGATCGGTTCGGCCGGCCTCTGGCTCGTGGTGCACATGACCTATGCGCAGCGTGTTCGGCTGGATGGCTCGGCGCTGGGCGCCGCGGACTTCAAACGGGCCCCGGAAGGCCACACCGGGGGCTCGCTGAACATGGTGCCGGCGTACGCCGGTTACCTCGGCCTCAATGCGCTGACCAGGACCACCCGGGCCTGGCTGATGGGGCAGGGCCACTGCGTGGCCGCGATCGAAGCCCTGAACCTGCTCAGCGGCAACCAGCACAGTGAACAGGCGCAGGTCTACGGCGACGGCGAGGCGGGCATCAATCGCCTGCTCGAGGACTTCTACGGTTATCTCCAAGCGTCCGATGGCAGCCCCGCGGCTCCGCTGGGCAGTCACGTCAACGCGCACACCGGTGGCGGGCTCGCCGAGGGTGGCTATCTCGGCTTCGCCGAGTTGCAGTACGCGCACATGCCGCTGCCGGGGGAAACGCTGGTGGCCTTTCTCTCCGATGGTGCGGCCGAGGAGCAGCGCGGCAGCGACTGGATTCCTCGCTGGTGGCGCGCCGAGGATTGCGGCTTCGCGCTGCCGGTGATGATCGCCAATGGTCGGCGCATCGAACAACGAACCCAGCTCGGCACCCATGAAGGCCTGGAAGGCTTTCGCCAGCACCTGGCGAGCTGCGGATTCGATCCGATTCCCTTCGACGGGCGGGATCCGGCCGCGTTCGTCTGCATCCTCTGGGAAATGGAGCAGCGCCTGGCGCGCCGCGTCGAGGAGCGCGAGCGGGGTCTGCTCCGTTATCCGCTGCCGATTCCCTACGGTATCGCCGAGACGGAGAAGGGCTTCGGTTTCTACGGTGCCGGGAGCAATGCCGCCCACAACTTGCCGCTGCCCGGCAATCCCCACGAAGACGCGCGTTCGCGCGAGCTGTTCAACCGCCACGCCGCAGATTTGTTCGTGCCGTGGGACGCGCTGGAGCAGGCGCGGCTGAGCCTGCAACAGTCGCGTCAAGGACGCCCGGCCGAGCGGGACAATGCATTGGCCTCGAGGCATCCTGCCGCTCCGACGATTCCGCCGTTGGCATACTCTGATGACGCCTGTTCGCCCATGGCCGCGCTCGACCGCTTCTTCGTCGAATTGACACGGGCCAATCCGTCGCTGCGGCCACGCGTGGGCAACCCCGATGAGTTGGCGAGCAATCGCCTGGGTGGGGTGCTCGCCGCGCTCAAGCATCGGGTGGTCGAGCCGGAGAGCGAGCTGGAAGCGGTAGACGGCAAGGTCATCACTGCCTTGAACGAGGAGGCCGTTGTTTCGGCCTGTCTGGGCAATCAGGCCGGTCTGAACCTGGTCGCCAGCTACGAGGCCTTCTGCGTGAAGATGCTCGGCGCCGTGCGCCAACGTCTGATTTTCGCGCGCCAGCAAAAGGAGGCGGGGCGGCCTGCCGGCTGGCTCGGTTGGCCGCTTGTGGCCACCTCGCACTCCTGGGAAAACGGCAAGAATCAACAGTCGCACCAGGACACCACGTTCTGCGAGGCGCTGCTGGGTGAAATGAGCGACATGGTCCGCGTCCTGTTCCCGGCGGACTACAACAGCGCCCTAGCCCTGTTGCCGTCGGTCTACCAGACGCGCGGCGCGCTGGCTTGCCTGGTCATGCCCAAGCGGGAGCGTCCCGCAGTGTTTACCCAGGCCCAGGCCGAGCAATTGGCTCGTGACGGGGCCATCGTGGTCGACGAGCGACCGGGCCAGGATCCGGTGTTGCTGATCGCCAATGGCAGCTATCAGCTCGCCGAAATGCTGCGGGCAGCGGTACGCTTGCAGGAGGCCGAAGTGGCCTACCGATTGGTCTATCTGCAGGAACCAGGACGTTTTCGGGCGCCGCGTGACCGCTGGGAAATCGATGCGCTTGCTGCCGATGGGGTGGCCGAGCGGTTGTTCCCGGAGCGCATGGAGTTGCGCGTGCTGCTCACCCATATGCGACCGGAGGTGGCACGCGGACATCTCTGGCCCATCCTGCCGGATGCGCGTCGCAATTCGGTGCTGGGCTACCGTAACCGGGGCGGTACGCTTGATGTGGACGGGATGCAGTTCGCCAACCGTGCCTCGTGGGCCAATGTCCTGGCCGCCTGCGCGCGACTGCTGGACCTGCCCCGCACGGCCTTGCTCAAGCAGGACGAGGCCGCAGCCGTGGCGGGCAAGGGCGATCCGAGGGTGCTGCGCTAGGTCACTGCCTTGCTTGCCGAAGGGCGCGTCAGCAGTCGCTGGCGCGGTAGCGTTCGGTGGTGATTGGCTTCTTGCTCTGGTATTCGCGGAACTCGAAACGCAACACGGCGCCGCGTTGCATCAGCTGGCGTAGGCCGTCGTTGTTGCAGACGCTGGCGCCGAGTTGGTTGCGCACCTGCTTGGGGTTGTCGCGCATTTGAGCGGCATGGCGCGGTTGCACGCTGAGGTGGTTGACCAGCTGGTTGCCGTCAACGCTGTAGCCCTCGTCGAGGATGTCGGCGTTGATGGCCCGCGGCGTGCCAACGCTGCTTTCCCGGGCGACCTGCTCGAGCAATTGGTCGAGCGGCTGTTCCTGAGCCGAAGCGGCCGAAGCGAACGGCAGGGCAAGACAGAGGGCGAAGAGGGTGGTCAGACGGGGCATGGCATTCTCCTGGGTATTGCGTCGTTCGACCGGTGTGCCGGGGCACGGTTCAGCGGGTCGCCCGGATTGGGCCTGGCTGCTAAGATGCCGCTCCGTCCGATCGAGCGAATCTGTTCATGTCACACGCCGTCGCCCGTCTGCGCGATGCGCGCCTGGCGCTTAGCGCCAAGCCGTTCGTTGCGCGCGGGTCGCGCATCGCCCGCTGCCCTCGCTGCCGGGTCGCCAGCCGTCATTGTTTATGCTGCTGGCAGCCGCACGTCGCGGCGCACAGCGCGGTGTGCCTGATCATGCATGACATCGAGCCGCTGAAACCAAGCAACACTGGTTGGTTGATCGCCGACATCGTGCCGGACACTCATGCCTTCACCTGGAGCCGAACGCAGGTCGATCCGACGTTGCTGGCATTGCTGGCCGATCCCGCCTACCAGCCGGTCGTGGTGTTTCCAGGCGAGTACGCCGAGCCCGAGCGGGTGGTGGCGCATGTCGACCCGTTGGCGGGCCGACGCCCGCTGTTCATCGTGCTCGACGCCACCTGGACCGAGGCACGCAAGATGTTTCGCAAAAGTCCCTACTTGGATGCATTGCCGGTGCTGAGCCTGCAGGCCGAGGCACTGTCGCGCTACCGCCTGCGTCGATCGAGCCGGGGTGAACATCTGTGCACGGCCGAGGTTGCGGCGCTGTGTCTGGGGCTCGCTGGTGACGACCGAGCCAGTCGCGCGCTGGACGCCTGGCTCGACGTGTTCACCGACCATTATCTGGCTGCAAAACAGCAGCGGGACCCGAACCTGGACGATCCGGCGCATCGAGTGCTGGCCGATTTCGGCCAGCAGGGGTGAGGTCGTTCAGCGCGCGGCCGGCCCGCCGGTCTCGCTGCTGGCCGGTACGGGTTTGCGCGGCCAGAGCTGGGCGACCAGCATGCCGGTGAACATCAGGGCGCAACCGGTATAGCCACGCAGGTCGAGGCTCTCGTCAAGGAACAGCGCACCGGCGAGGGCGGCGAATACCGCTTCCAGCGACAGGATGACGGCGGCATGCGAGGCAATGGCATGTTTCTGCGCCACGACCTGCAAGGTATAGCCGACGCCCACAGCCAAGACGCCGCCGTAGATCAGCGCCGGCGTCGCCTGCCACAGGCTCGGCAGGCTCGCTTCTTCGAAAGCCAGCGCCAGCGCGATGCTGACCAGGGCGCAGGTGATGAATTGCAGAAATGCCAGGCGAATGGCGTCATGGCGACCGACAAAGAAGCTCACGAGCAGGACGTGAACTCCCCAGACAAAGGCGCCGACCAGCTGTATCCAGTCGCCGGGCGCCACGCGGAACTGCGCATCGATGCTCAACAGGGCCATGCCGACCACTGCCAGCAGGGCGCCCAGCCAGGTGCCGAGGCCTGTCTTCTGGCCGACGAGCAGCCCCAAGAGCGGCACAACGATGACGTACAAACCCGTGATGAACCCGGAATTGGTCACGCTGGTGAACAGCAGGCCGACCTGCTGAAGGTTGATGCCCAGCGTCAGCGCCAGGCCCATGCTCAGTCCACCGAGCAACAAGCCGCGCTGAAGGAAGGGTTCATGCCGGGCGGCGCCGCGCCCCTGGTGAATCAGCAGCGGCAGCAGCACCATTGCGCCGAGGGTAAAGCGCAGGCCGGTAAACAGGAACGGGCCGATGCTGTCCATGCCGATCCGTTGTGCAACAAACCCGCTGCCCCAGATCATGGCAGTGATCAGCATGAGGATGTCGGCACGGAGGGCTTGGTTGCGCATGATTCGGCTCGGCTGGAAAAATCGGCAACTCTGCCTTAAACGCCGATCCGTGGCCAACGATTTACCGTAGGACGGGTTTCGTAGCCGATTAAATACGGAACGGTGATCGAATTTCCGGTGGTGGCGCGATATCATCACCCCGGTTCATCCCCGCGTATTTCGTGGGGTCAAGCGCCAATAAAAACTACAGGTCCGCCATGGCTGCTTACGAAATCCTGATTGCCGACGATCATCCGCTGTTCCGCAGTGCTCTACAGCAGGCCCTGACACTTGGGCTTGGCGATGAGGTGCGGCTATCCGAAGCGGCCAGCATCGCCGAGCTGGAAGCCCAGCTGACGCGCACCTCGGACTGGGATCTGGTGCTGCTCGACCTGAACATGCCGGGCGCCTACGGCTTTTCCGGGCTGGTTCTGCTCAGGGGGCAGTATCCGCAGCTGCCAGTGGTGATGATCTCGGCCCAGGAAGACGCCGCCGTGGTGGCCCGCTCACGCGAGTTCGGTGCCAGTGGGTTCATTCCCAAGTCCAGTTCGCTGGAGACCATCCAACAAGCGGTGCGGATGGTGCTCGATGGCGACGTGTGGTGGCCGAGCAACATCGATGATGTTGCCCATGTCAGCCCGGAAGCCAAGGCGGCCAGCGCCGGGCTGGCCAGCCTCACGCCGCAACAGTTCCGGGTGTTGACCATGGTCTGCGATGGCTTGCTGAACAAGCAGATTGCCTATGAACTGAGCGTGTCCGAGGCGACCATCAAGGCGCACGTGACGGCCATCTTCCGCAAGCTGGGCGTGCGAACCCGGACTCAGGCGGCATTGCTGCTGCAGCAGATGGGGTCGATCCCGCAGTAACCGCGGCTGGCAGTCATCAGTCGCGGCTGGTTACGCAATCACTGGCAGGACGATTTGGTCGCTGCGGCGTATGCCGGCGGTGAGTGCGCGGCATTGCTCGATGAACTCACGCATGGCGGCGGTCTGGTATTTCAACGAGTGCCAGATGAAATAGAACTGCCGCGACAGGTCCAGATCCGGGGTTTCCAACGCCACCAGGCTGCCACGGCGAAAGGCATCACGCAGCGCCAGTCGTGAGATGCAGCCAATTCCCAGGCCGGATTCCACGGCACGCTTGATCGCCTCGGTGTGCTCGAGTTCGAGGCGAATGTTCAGCTTCGCCGGATGGTGGCGCATGGCATGGTCGAACGTCAGCCGCGTGCCGGAACCCTGTTCGCGCAATATCCAGGCTTCCCGGGCGAGCTGTTCGAGGCTGACGCTGGCATGGTTGGCCAGCGCATGTTGAGGCGCGCAGAACACCACCAGTTCGTCCTCGACCCAGGGGAGGACCTCGATGTCCGGATGCTGACAATCGCCCTCGATCAGACCCAGATCAAGTTCATGCTGCGCGACCTGCTGGACAATGTGCGCCGTGTTCTGGACATGCAGTTTGACGCGGCATTCCGGGTGCCGCTGCATGAAACTGCCAATCAGCAAGGTCGCCAGGTAGTTTCCGATGGTCAGAGTCGCCCCGACGTTGAGCGAGCCAAACCCGGTCTTGCCCGCCAGCAGGTCCTCGATGGCCTTGGCCTGGTCGAGCAGGCTGACCGCCTGGGGCAGCAACTGGCGACCCAGGGCGTTGAGCCAGAGCCGCTTGCCGGCGCGATCGAACAACTGGCAGCCGGACTGGCGCTCGAGTTCGGCCAGCGAGGTGCTCGTAGCCGACTGCGACAACGCCAGGCTCTGGGCTGCGCGCGAGACGCTTTCCTGGTGGGCGACGGCGACAAACACCTGGAGCTGACGCAGGGTGAAATGCATATCTATATAACCGATAAGCTATATCGTTAATATTTGTTTAGCGAATATTAGGGATGTCGATAAACTCTTGCAATTATCGAAGCGCGCCGTGCGCGAGGAAGGGGAACCCTAGATGAGCAACCTGAACGTAGAACGAGTCCTCAGTGTGCACCACTGGAACGACACGTTGTTCAGTTTCAAGACCACCCGCAACCCGGGGCTGCGCTTTGAGAACGGGCAGTTCGTGATGATCGGTCTGGAAGTCAACGGTCGGCCGCTGATGCGTGCTTACAGCATCGCCAGCCCCAACTATGAAGAACATCTCGAGTTCTTCAGCATCAAGGTGCCGGATGGTCCCCTGACCTCCCGCCTGCAGCATCTGCAGGAGGGCGACTCGCTGATGGTCAGCCGTAAGCCGACCGGGACCCTGGTGCTTGGCGACCTCCTGCCCGGCAAGCACTTGTATCTGCTGAGCACCGGTACTGGGCTCGCGCCGTTCATGAGCGTCATCCAGGACCCGGAAACCTACGAGCGCTTCGACAAGGTCGTACTCGTGCACGGCGTGCGCTATGTCAATGAGCTGGCCTACCAGGAATTCATCACCGAACACCTGCCGCAGAACGAGTTCTTCGGCGAGGCGCTGAAGGAAAAGCTGATCTACTACCCGACCGTGACCCGCGAGCCCTTTGCCAATCAGGGTCGGCTGACGGACCTGATGCGCAACGGCAAGCTGTTTGCCGACATCGGCCTGCCGCCGATCAACCCGAACGACGACCGCGCGATGATCTGCGGCAGCCCGAGCATGCTCGCCGAGACGAGCGAGGTGCTGGACAGCTTCGGACTCAAGGCCTCGCCGCGGATGGGTGATCCAGGCGATTACCTGATCGAGCGTGCCTTCGTCGAAAAGTAACCGCACCGCTGCTCACCGAGGCCGGCTGGCGCCTGTCGCTTGCCGGCCTTTGCTTGTCGGTCAGAAATAGCTGGCGCAGCACTTCTTGAACTTCTGGCCGCTGCCGCAAGGGCAGGGGTCGTTACGGCCGGCGTTCAACGGTACGGTCGGGTCGATGAAATACCAGGTCCCGTCACACTGGACGAACGCCGACCGTTCGTGCTGGGCGTGTGCGCCTTGCTGGTCATGCCAGCGAGCAATAAAGCTGACCAGCGCATGCTCGGGACGTCCACCCAGCAGCTGAGCGTTCTCGATCTCGAGCCCCAGCCAGGTGCTCGACGCGCTCCATTGCTGCATCGCCTGCAAATCCAGCGAGTGTTGCTGGGCAGGCAGTGTCGTGGCCTTCAGGTAGTCGATCCTGCCAAGAACATAGGCGCTGTAACGCGAGCGCATCAGCCGCTCCGCGCTGGGTGCGGGCTGACCGCCAATATAGCGGCCGCAGCAGGCGTCGTATGGATCAGCGCTGCCGCAGGGGCAGTTGGCGCCGTGGCCGGGTTCGTCGTTGGTCATCAAATTACCACCAGTATTTGCCGAACATCTGCGGGTTCGCCCAGAACTTCGCATTGAGCCAGTCCGGAACCTGCTTGTAATCCAGCAGGTCGTAGGTGAAGAGGGTCAGGGTCTGTTGTCCGCGCTCGAAGCGCGCAGCGAGTTGCAGCGCCAGGGCAAAGAAATCTGTCGCTTGCCAATCGCATGCAGCAAGGTCGACCAGTACGGCCATGCGGCTCGTGTTGAGGTTGCGGATTCCGCCCAGCAGTTGCAGCCCCTCGCGCTTGGGCAGGTGCTCAAGGCAGTCGGCTACGAGGGCCAAGTCATAGCGCTGGTTCGCCAGCTCGGCAGGCAGGGCGGCCTGGGTGTGTGCAACCTGGCAATGCGGGTGGCTGTGGGCGAATGCATCAACGGCGGGCATGGCGCTGCGGCCGATATGCAGCAGGCGCTCCGGCAGATGCTTGTCCAGCAGGGCGGCCAGGGCCAGTTGAGGCGATTGCGATGAGCTGGAGACAACCAAGCCGAGATCCTCGATGCCGGGCGGCGTTTCGTGCGGAATGCATTTATACGGCCTGGCGAAGCGTTAAGACTAGCGCGGCGGCGCATGCCGTCCTAGTCTCGTTACAACTGGAGCCGCTTATGCCGTCCGCATGGCGCTCTGGCCGATCTCAAACTAGGAGGTTCACACCAATGAGTAGCTTACGGACAGCGGTACCCGTGATAGTGATGTCCACCGTTCTGGCCGGTTGTGCAGGGGTGCAGAAGCAGGATTGGCCCACCTGTGCGGCTGTTGGCGGCGTTAGCGGCGCTGCACTGGGGGCGATCGAAAGCAGCACCTACGCCGGCTATGGCGCCTTGATCGGAGGTGGCATGGCCGCTGCGTACTGCTGGGCCAACGGCACCGAGCAGGAAACCGTCGCCATGGTCGAGACGGTCGAGCCAACGCCGGTGGCGGAGCCGGAGCCAGAGCCCGCGATGGAGGCCGTACGGGTCGAACTGGACGTGAAGTTTGACTTTGACAAGGCTACCGTCCGACAGGATGCCTATGATGATATCGAGGTTCTCGCCGACTTCATGAAGCAGTACCAGCAAACGTCGACCACGGTCGAAGGACATACCGACTCGATAGGCACCGATGCCTATAACCAGCGGTTGTCCGCGCGTCGTGCTGAAGCCGTGCGCGATGTGCTGATAAACCGTTACGGCATTGAGGGCAATCGCCTTGAGGCCATTGGTTATGGTGAGTCGCGACCGGTAGCGGATAACTCGACAGAGATGGGTCGCGCCATCAACCGTCGCGTAGAGGCCGAGGTCGAAGCACGTCCATAACGCGTTGTGGCAGGTAACTGAAGCCGGGCCTTGTGCCCGGCTTTTTCATGGGCGCAGCACCCGGCTTTTCTGCGCCTCAGAACAGCGGGCGGGCGCTGGCGAGCATGACGACCGCCAGTCCTAGGAGCAGGTTGATTCCCACCAGTCGACGGATACGGCCGAGCGCCGCGCCACCTTCGGCCCAGCGCTGGTCGGCGATGGCGCGCCGGAATTCCGGCAGTTGCAGTAACTGGATCCGCAGGAACAGGGCAAGCATGACCAGGAACACGCCGGCCATGATGTGGACGTAGCGGGGCGCCGCCTCCAGAGCGCCGAAGCGCATGTGCCACAGGCCCAGGCCGCTGATCGGAAGGACCAGCAGCGTGACCCATACCCATTGGAAGAAGCGGCGAAACACCTCGGCCCACAGCATCAGTCGCTCGGGCGGCTGCAGGGCTGAAACCGCAGCGGGGCGCAACACCATCCAGGCGAAGAACATGCCGCCGACCCAGACCACGGCGGCCAGGACGTGGAGGGCATAGGGCAGAGCAAAGGCGGTCATTGGGAAATCTCCGGTGGCGAGGGAAGAAACGCGCGCTATCATAGCCATCCTCTCGAAACACTGAAAATATATACAGCCCACGCGCCCATGCTCAGTACCGAACTCAAGTCCCAGATTCAGGGCGCCTATACCCAGTTCCTCGACGCCAAGGGGCTCAAGCCGCGCTATGGCCAGCGCCTGATGATTGCCGAAGTGGCGAAGGTCCTGGGTGCGATCAAGGCCGACGACGAGGGGCGGCGCGAGGGTGAGCCGGCGGTCGTCGCGGTCGAGGCCGGCACCGGCACCGGCAAGACCGTCGCCTACAGCCTGGCGGCCATCCCGACGGCCAAGGCGGCTGGCAAGCGCCTGGTGATCGCCACCGCGACCGTCGCGCTGCAGGAGCAGATCGTGCACAAGGATCTGCCGGATCTGATGCGCAACAGCGGGCTGAGTTTCTCCTTTGCCCTGGCCAAGGGCCGTGGGCGTTACCTGTGTCTGTCCAAGCTCGATGCGCTGCTGCAGGAAGGGCAGGCGCACAGCGCGACGGCGCAGTTGTTCGAGGAAGAGGGATTTCGCCTCGACGTGGACGAACGCAGCGAAAAACTCTTCGCCAGCATGATCGAGAAGCTTGCTGGCAATCGCTGGGATGGCGACCGCGACAGCTGGCCCGAGGAGCTCGCCGACCCGGACTGGTCGCGATTGACCACCGACCATAGCCAGTGCACCGGCCGGCATTGTCCGAACTTCCAGCAGTGTGCCTTCTACAAGGCGCGCGAGGGCATGACCAAGGTCGACGTCATCGTGACCAACCACGACATGGTCCTCGCCGACCTGGCACTGGGTGGCGGCGCGGTATTGCCGGACCCGCGCGATACCCTCTATGTCTTCGATGAAGGTCACCACCTGCCTGACAAGGCGATCGGCCATTTTGCCCATTTCACCCGCCTGCGCTCGACTGCCGACTGGCTCGGCCAGGTCGAAAAGAACCTGACCAAGCTGCTTGCGCAGCATCCGCTGCCAGGCGATCTCGGGCGGCTGATCGAAGCGGTGCCGGAGATCGCCCGTGACCTGCGCACCCAGCAGCAGTTCATGTTCAGCGCCTGCGAGCAGCTGGCTGACTTCCGTGCCGGCGAGGACATGGAAGGGCGCGAGCGTCCACGGCATCGGTTTGTCGGTGGCGTCGTGCCCGACCACCTTGTGGAGCTGGGCGTCGAGCTGAAAAAAGGCTTCGCCAAGCTCAACGACTTGTTTACCCGCATCAACGAACTGCTCAAGCAGGCGATGGATGGCGAGGCGGGCGTCGGCATCGCCAGCCACCAGGCTGAGGAGTGGTACCCCCTGTTCGGCAGCCTGCTGGCGCGGGTGCAGGGCAACTGGGAGCTGTGGACTGCCTTTACCCTCGACGATCCGGAGGACAGCCCGCCGATGGCACGCTGGCTGACCCTGGCCGAGGGCGGTGCGCTGTTCGACGTCGAGGTCAATGCCAGCCCGATCCTGGCGGCCGAGACCTTGCGCCGCAACCTCTGGAATGTCTGCTATGGCGCCCTCGTCACCTCGGCGACGCTCACTGCGCTCAACAGTTTCGACCGCTACCGGATGCGCGCGGGGCTGCCCCGCTGCGCCGTGACCGCGGTGGTTCCCAGTCCGTTTCACCATGCCGACGCCGGCGTGCTGCGGGTGCCCGACCTGCGCGCCGACCCGCGCGATGCAGCGGCGCACACCGCGGCCATCGTGCGCGACCTGCCGGGACTGGTGGAGGCCTCGCGCGGCACCCTGGTGCTGTTTTCTTCGCGTAAGCAGATGCAGGACGTGTTCGACGCCCTGGAGCGCGACTGGCGCCGGCGGGTGTTGATCCAGGGCAATCTGTCCAAGCAGGAAACGCTGAACAAGCACAAGGCGCGCGTCGATGGCGGTGAGCAGAGCGTGCTGTTCGGGCTTGCCAGTTTTGCCGAGGGTGTCGACCTGCCGGGTGCCTACTGCGAACACGTGGTGATCGCCAAGATTCCCTTCGCGGTGCCCGATGACCCGGTCGAGGCGGCGCTGGCCGAGTGGATCGAGGCGCGCGGCGGCAATCCCTTCATGGAAATTGCGGTGCCGGATGCCTCCTTGCGCCTGGTCCAGGCCTGCGGGCGGCTGCTGCGCACCGAGGAGGACCGCGGCACCATTACGCTACTGGACCGTCGCGTCGTGACCCAACGCTACGGCAAAGCCATCCTCAATGCCCTGCCGCCCTTCAGGCGCGAGATCGGCTGACGCGGTGAGCGGCGCGAGGCTGCTCCCATGCAGCGGTATTCAGACGGTCGATGACAGCGCGATCCGGCTCGTGGCTGTTTCCTTGTCGTCAGTCGACTGAAACAATGCCCGGGTCAATCAGTCAGGTGAGGGTAGGACGTGCAGATCCAGGGATATTTCGACCTACGCTTCGAGGCGGTGAAGGAAACCTTCAGCGACCTGTTCGAACACACCCAGCAGCGCGGCGCGGCCGTGTGCGTCAAGATCGGCGGCGAGACGGTCGTCGACCTCTGGGCGGGCGTGGCGGATAACGCCGGCGAGCAGGCCTGGCACAGCGACACGCTGGTGAACCTGTTTTCCTGCACCAAGACCTTCGCTGCCGTGGCGGCACTGCAGCTGGTCGGCGAAGGCAAGCTGCAGCTCGACGAACCGGTCGCCCGTCTCTGGCCGGAATTCGCCGCCGCCGGCAAGCAGGCGATCACCCTGCGCCAACTGCTCAGCCACCAGGCCGGCGTGCCGGCGATCCGTCAACCGCTCCCGCCCGAGGCGCTCTACGACTGGGACGTCATGACCACGGCACTCTGCTCCGAGCAGCCGTGGTGGACGCCCGGCGAGGCCCACGGTTATGCCGCCATCACCTACGGCTGGCTGGTCGGCGAGCTCATTCGCCGCGCCGATGGGCGAGAGCCGGGTGCCGCGATTGTCGAGCGCACCGCCCGAGCGCTGCAGCTGGACTTCCATCTGGGCCTCGCCGACCGCGACTTTGATCGCGTCGCCTACCTGACGCGACAGAAGAACAATTTCGGTGATGCCGCTGCCCAGCGGGTGTTCAAAGCGTTGACTGGCGATCCGCAGTCGATGACGGCGCTTGCATTCACCAATCCGCCTTCGATCATGAACAGTGCGAACAAGCCTGAATGGCGTCGCATGGCCCAGCCGGCCGCCAATGGCCATGGCAACGCCCGTACCCTGGCGGGGTTCTACGACGGCTTGCTCAGGGGGGATCTGCTCGAGCCCGATCTGCTCACCGAAATGACCCGCGAACACTGTCGTGGCGAGGACCGTACCCTGCTGGCTCCCACCCGATTCGCCCTGGGTTGCTGGCTGGATCAGCCTGAGCTCGCGAATGCCACCTTCGGCATGGGCCCGGCCGCGTTTGGCCATCCGGGCGCGGGTGGCTGTATCGGGTTTGCTGATCCGCAGCGTGACCTGGCCTTCGGCTACGTCACCAACACCCTGGGGCCCTATGTCCTGATGGACCCGAGGGCCCAGGCCCTGGCGCGTAGCGTGGCGGCCTGCCTGGGGTGAACCGCTCGTCTGGTCGCCCGGCAGGGGCTTTTCATAACAATGACCTGCGTCCACAATTTGAGACAAATCCTTGCATAAGCTGTCAGCCTTCTCGCGCGGCTTGTATTCGCAACGTCCACCTATCCACGGAAACTGGCTCATGAACCTGGTGAAAAACGCCTCCCTGATCTTCTGCATGATGCTGGCTGGCTGCAGCTCCAAGGGTGACAAACCGGCGGAAGTGGCCGCCGTGGTTCCGGAGGCGGTGGTGGACAGCGCCTGGCTGGACGATTACGAACCGCGCTTGCGCGAAGCCTTGAAGGACAGCCGCTTCGAGCTGGAGCGGCGCGAAGGCGTCTTGGTGGTGACCGCGCCGGTTGATGCGTCCTTCAATCCGGATCGGCCCGGCATGCTGCTGCCGGTCACCCTTGGGCCCATCAGCCGCGTGGCGAAGCTGGTCGAAGGCGATGCGAAGACTGCCGTGGTGGTGCTCGGTCACGCTGACAGCAGCGGCCCGGCCGATCTCAACCGTGACATCAGCCGCCAGCGGGCCGGTGCCGTGGCGGCGATCTTCCGCCTGAGCGGTCTGAAGCATGACCGTCTGCGCATTCGTGGCCTGGGTGCGGACCGCCCGCGCGCGTCCAACGAGGACGCTGCAGGGCGCGCCCTGAACCGTCGGGTCGAGATGGTTTTGGCTCCCCAGCCGACCTTACTGGCGCTGGTGGCGCAGTACAGCGCGGCGCCGGCGGATGCGACCCAGGTCGCCGCTGCCGAGGTGACAAAGGCCAAGCCGTAGGGTGCCGCGCGGCTTGGCAGTACCGGTTTAGCGCGGACAGGCGTTGCGCTGAATCAAGCACGGTTCTGCGCTAAGCCGGTACGCTTCGGTTTCGACTGTTTCCAGGAATACCGAGATGATCCAGACTCTGGCCGACATGCGTCGTGACTACACCCGTGACGGACTCAGCGAGGCCAGCGCGCCCCACGAGCCGTTTGCTCTCTTTCGCCAATGGTTCGACGAAGCTGTCCGGACCGAGCAGCCGCCGGTCGAGCCGAACGCCATGACGCTGGCGACAGTCGGCCCTGACAATCGTCCGCATTGCCGGGTCCTGTTGCTCAAGGCGCTGGATGAGCGCGGTTTTACCTTTTTTACCAACTACGACAGCGCCAAGGGCGAGCAGCTGGTGAGCTGTCCGTTTGCCGCGATGACCTTCTTCTGGCCCAGCCTTGAGCGCCAGGTGCGCATCGAGGGGCGTGTCGAGAAAGTAACGGCAGAGGAATCGGATGCCTACTACCAGGTGCGTCCACTTGGCAGCCGGCTCGGCGCCTGGGCCTCGCCGCAGAGCCACGTCATCGCCGATCGCGCCGAGCTCGAGCGATTGCTGGCCGAAACCGAGCAGCGGTTCCTCGACCAGGCGCCGCATTGTCCGCCGCATTGGGGTGGCTATCGCCTGCTGCCGGAACGCATGGAGTTCTGGCAGGGGCGTCCCAGCCGGCTGCACGACCGGCTGAACTACCGCCGCGTCGCCAACGACTGGCAGCGAGAGCGTCTGGCGCCCTGACCCGATGTCGACGCGGATCGGCTCAGGCCGTGGTCCGCATCTCCTTGGTGGCCTTGTCCGCGCGGTGGCGCGCCAGTTCGCCCTCGAGCCAGGGTTGCAAATCCTTGCGCTTGACGCGGGCGCTGCGCGCGCTGGCCAGCTTCTGCAGTACCCATTCCCGCTCCTGCGGATCCTTGCCTGCCAATGACAGCGCCAGGTCGCGATCGGCCCAGCGTCGAAAGCGCACATACAGCCATGCATGAAAGACCAGTCCGGCCAGTGTCACAACGGTGATGATGAAGTAGTCCATCGGCAGTCTCGGGTGCGGCCGAGGCGAGCATCGACCATGCGGTGCGGGATCGCCTCGGGTAAAGTAAGGTCCTATCTCACACGAATGCTGGGTCAGGACGAGCCTGATGCCAAGTGTTTCTTCGCCGCAGTGGTTGGTCGGCGCGGTCGGGGATGAATATCGGTTTCCCAGGAGAGAACATCATGCGCAACTCCATCTTCATGGCTTCCTTCACCGCGTTGGCGCTGGCCGTCGGGGGCTGTACCTCCAATCTCACGGGCGATTCCTATTCCCGCGACGAGGCGCGGACCGTGCAAACGGTGCGCTATGGCACCATCGAGTCGCTGCGACCGGTCAAGCTCGAAGGTACCAAGACGCCTATCGGTACCGGCGCCGGTGCGGTGGTCGGCGGCATCGCCGGCAGCGGCATCGGCGGGGGGCGCGGGGGGGGCGGGG
>DDKB01000008.1 GCA_002339675.1 Stutzerimonas stutzeri | reverse complement strand
AATACCTCCTCGTTGATCCTTTTACCGGGCCCTGGCGGCCCGGTTTTTTTCAACATGTTTCAACCCCTCGGCGTATCTGCCGGAAGCCCCGTCGTTACTGGTTTTGCGTCAATCGAGCGTTTGAAATCGGCGCTTGCTTCGGACTGGAATCGGTTGTTATCGTTTACGTAAAGGTCATCCAGCGGCCTGCGCCATAACCAACAACAATAATCAGGGTTAGAGGGCATCTCATGGAACCAGAGTTCGTGCTGGAAACGCGCGGCCTGACCAAGGAGTTTCGCGGCTTTACAGCTGTGGATTCCGTCGATCTACGGGTCAGAAAGGGTCATATCCACGCCTTGATCGGTCCCAATGGCGCCGGCAAGACAACCGTCTTCAACCTTCTCACCAAATTCCTCACGCCGACCCGAGGCGAGATTCTCTATCGCGGCCAGTCCATCACGGCGCTGAAGGCCAATGAGATTGCGCGGCTCGGCCTGGTGCGCTCATTCCAGATATCAGCCGTGTTTGGCCATATGACGGTGCTGGAAAACGTCCGGGTCGCGCTGCAGCAGAAGCTCGGTAATTCCTTCCATTTCTGGAAATCCGAACGCATCCTGCGTGAGCTGGACGAACGGGTCATGCAGCTGCTGGCCGAAGTCGATCTCGAGTCCTTCGCCCAGACATTGGCCATCGAACTCCCTTACGGCCGCAAGCGCGCGCTGGAACTGGCGACGACCCTGGCGCTGGATCCAGTGGTGCTGCTGCTCGACGAGCCAACCCAGGGCATGGGTGGCGAGGACGTCGACATGGTCGTGGCGCTCGTGCGCCGCGCCGCGCAGAACCGCACGGTGCTGATGGTCGAGCACAACCTCAGCGTGGTCAGCCGGCTTTGCGACCGCATCACCGTGCTGGCACGCGGCGCGATCCTGGCCGAAGGCGACTATGACAGCGTCTCGGCCAACCCCGAGGTACGCGAGGCCTACATGGGCAGCGAAGCCAGCGCAGAGGAGGCCCACGCATGACGCCCATGGCCGATCGCGACCAATTGCGGGTCGATGACCTGCATGCCTTCTACGGCGAATCGCACATCCTTCACGGCGTCGACATGGTCGTCGGGCGCGGCGAGCTGGTGACGCTGCTCGGCCGCAACGGTTCCGGCCGCAGCACCACATTACGCGCGATCATGAACATGGTCGGCCGCCGCACCGGCTCGATCGTGGTCAACGGCAACGAGACCATGGGTATTCCGGCGCACCAGATTCCTCGGCTCGGCGTCGGTTACTGCCCCGAAGAGCGCGGCATCTTCTCCAGCCTCAACGTCGAGGAAAACCTGCTGCTGCCGCCCACCGTGCGCAGCGGCGGCATGGGCCTGGACGAGCTCTACGAGATGTTTCCCAACCTCTACGAGCGCCGTTTCAGCCAGGGCACACGGCTGTCCGGTGGTGAGCAGCAGATGCTCGCCATGGCGCGCATCCTGCGCACCGGCGCCAACCTGCTGCTGCTCGACGAGATCACCGAGGGCCTCGCACCGGTGATCGTGCAGAAGCTCGGCGAGGTACTGATCAAGCTGAAGAAGCGCGGCCTGACCATTGTCCTCGTGGAGCAGAACTTCCGCTTTGCCGCGCCGCTCGCGGACCGCCATTACGTCATGGAACACGGACAGATTATCGAGGAAATCAGCGCTGCCGAACTGGATTCGAAAAAGGAGTTTTTGAATAGCTGTCTCGGGGTCTGACCCCGTCAGAAGGACCTGCCGGTTCGCCGTACCAACCGGTGCGCACATCAATCAGAGCCACAACAAAAACAATCACAGTGGGTGACTATGAACATCATCAAGAAAACCGCAGCCGCCGCTCTCGTCTCCAGCATGATCGCCGGTGCCGCACAGGCCGAGATCAGCAACGACGAGATCCGCATCGGCTATCTCGCCGACATGTCCGGCACCTACCGCGACCTGTCCGGCCCCGGCGGCCTCGAAGCGCTGAAAATGGCCATCGAAGACTTCGGCGGCAGCGTTGACGGCAAGAAGATCGTGACCTTCAATGCCGACGACCTGAACAAGCCTGACGTGGGCGCCAACACCGTCCGCCAGTGGATTGACGAGCGCAACGTGGACATGGTGACCGGCCTGGTGGCCAGCTCCGTGGTGCTGGCTGCCGCCAAGGTGGTGGAGCAGGGCGACAAACTGGCGCTGATCTCCGGCGCCGCGGCGTCGAGCATCACCAACGAATTCTGCTCGCCCAACCACATCCACTGGACCTACGACACTTTCGCCCTGGCCAACGGCACCGCCAACGCCGTGCTCAAGGACGGCGGCAAGAGCTGGTTCATCCTCACCGCCGACTACGCCTTCGGCCACGCAATGGAAGCCGACATCAAGAAGGTCGTCGAGGCCGAGGGGGGCAGCGTCGTCGGTACCGTGCGTCACCCGTTCCCGAGCAGCGACTTCTCGTCCTACATCCTGCAGGCGCAAGGCTCTGGCGCGGACGTCGTTGCCCTGGCCAATGCCGGCGCCGACACGGTGAACTCGTTGAAGACCGCCAGCGAATTCGGCGTCACCCAGTCCGGCCAGCGCCTGGCGGGCATGGTGGTGTTCCTCAACGACATCCACGCCATGGGCCTGGACGTAACTCAGGGCCTGATGCTTACCACGGGCTGGTACTGGGACATGAACGACGAAGCCCGCGCCTGGGCCAAGCGTTACCAGGAGCGCGTCGGCAGCATGCCGACCATGGTCCATGCCGGCATCTATTCGGCCACAACCCATTACCTCAATGCGGTCAAGGCCACCGGCAGCGACGACACCAAGACCGTCCGCGCGCAAATGGCCAAGACACCGGTCAACGACATGTTCGCCAAGAACGGCACCATCCGCGAGGACGGCCGCATGGTGCATGACATGTACCTGGTGCAGGTCAAGAAGCCGGACGAGTCCAAGGGTGAGTGGGACCTGTACAAAGTTGTTCGCACCATCCCGGGCGACGAGGCGTTCCGGCCGCTGGGCGAGAGTCAGTGCAAGCTGGTCACCCAGAACTGATCGGCTGAGCCGAACCATCCCCGGCCCAGCGCTGGCCGGGGCGTCACCGATTTTTCCGGGTGGTGAATCATGACTCTCGTTTTCGGCGTTCCCCTGAGCGTGTTGTTTGGCCAGCTGTTGCTCGGGCTGATCAACGGTTCGTTCTATGCCTTGTTGAGCCTGGGGCTGGCAATCATCTTCGGCCTGCTGCGCATCATCAACTTCGCCCACGGCGCGCAGTACATGCTCGGCGCCTTCGCAGCCTTTCTCGGGCTCAACTACCTGGGCATCAACTACTGGGCCGCGCTGCTGCTATCGCCCCTGCTGGTCGGTCTGCTGGGGATCGGCATCGAGCGCGGCTTGTTGCGCCGCATCGCCGGTGAGGATCACCTGTATGGGCTGCTGCTGACCTTCGGCCTGGCGCTCATCGTCGAGGGCAGTTTCGTCAAGCTGTTCGGCGTTTCCGGCTCGTCCTACCCAATGCCCGAACTGCTCAAGGGCGGCCACAACCTGGGCTTCATGTTCCTGCCGACCTATCGCGGTTGGGTGATCGTCGCGGCACTGTCGGTATGCCTGGTCACCTGGTACATGATCGAGCGGACGCGCCTGGGCTCCTATCTGCGCGCCGGTACGGAAAACCCGAAGCTAATGCAGGCGTTCGGCATCAACGTGCCGCTGCTGATTACCTTGACCTATGGCTACGGGGTTGCCTTGGCGGCGTTCGCCGGCGTGCTCGCAGCGCCGATCTATGCGGTGACGCCGGGCATGGGCTCGAACCTGCTGATCGTGGTGTTCGCCGTGGTGGTGATCGGTGGCATGGGCTCGATTCTGGGCGCAATCATCACCGGGCTTGCCATGGGCTTGATCGAAGGCCTGACCAAGGTGTTCTACCCCGAGGCGGCCAACACAGTGATTTTCGTCATCATGGTATTGGTCCTGCTGGTTCGTCCGGCAGGCTTGTTCGGTAAGGAGGCGTGAAGATGACGACCCCCCAAAGCGTATCAGCGTCTCCCATGAGCGTACGGGCCAATGCCGAGCGGGAGCGGCGGCAGGCGGCACGGCGGCGTCAGCATCTGTTTTACCTGGCGCTTCTCGGCGTGGCGCTGGTGGCACCGTTGATGGTCTACCCGGTGTTCCTGATGAAGCTGCTGTGTTTCGCCCTGTTTGCTTGTGCGTTCAACCTGCTGCTGGGGTATGCCGGGCTGCTGTCGTTCGGCCATGCGGCGTTTTTTGCCTGTGGCGGCTACATCACCGGCTACATGTTGAGTACCTACAGCGGTTTGAGCACCGAGCTCGGAATAGTCGCCGGCACACTGGCCTCCACCGTGCTGGGGGCGGTCTTCGGCTTGCTGGCGATCCGGCGGCAAGGCATCTATTTCGCGATGATTACCCTGGCGCTGGCGCAGATGGTCTTCTTTGTCTTCGTCCAGGCGCCATTCACCGGCGGCGAGAACGGCCTGCAGGGCGTACCGCGCGGACACCTGCTGGGGCTGTTCGACATGCAGAACAACCTGTCCCTGTACTACTTCGTGCTGGCAGTGTTCGTGCTCGGCTTTGTGATCATCCAGCGCACCATCCACTCGCCCTACGGGCAGGTCCTCAAGGCGATCCGCGAGAACGAGCCGCGGGCGATCTCGCTCGGCTACAACGTCGATGCACACAAGCTGCTGGCTTTCGTCATCTCCGCAGCGCTGACCGGCCTGGCGGGCGCGACCAAGACCGTGGTGTTCCAGCTCGCGTCGCTGACCGACGCCCACTGGCACATGTCCGGCGAGGTCATCCTGATGACCTTGCTCGGTGGTGTCGGCACCATTTTGGGCCCGGTGGTGGGGGCGACTGTCGTGATCACGCTGCAGAGTTCACTGTCCAACGGTCCGCTGGGGGAGTGGGTGCATGTGATTCTCGGGGTTATCTTCGTTCTTTGCGTGCTGCTGTTCCGCTCGGGGATCGTGGGCTGGATCGAGCGGTTGATCAAACGCAACTTCAAGTAGAACGCGGCGGGAAGTAGAGACTGGAGGCGTCAAGGCTCCGCTGAGCGTACCGATCGGCTAGCGATCTGCTAAGTAGCAGTAGCTTAAAGGCGACGCTGCCAGGGCTGGTCAGTCCATTTTGCGCACGGTTCGCAACGCGGGCTGTGTGGACGCCGAAGCCGCGGTGAGCAAGCGCACGCCAAATCCCTGGGGAGCCGCGAGTGACGCTTGGTCGATCGGACGGGGTGAAAGCCCCGCCCCCCCGGGTCGAAGGCCGTATGGCGGTGAGATAGCCCTGCCGTCGCGCAGGGCCTTGTCGCTTAGGCGTTTTTCCAGCTCGGGCTGCGCTTTTCCAGGAAGGCATTGACGCCTTCCTTCTGGTCCTGGGTATCGAACAGCTCGGCGAACAGTTCTCGCTCGGCCGCCCAGCCATCGACATGGGTATCGTTGCGCGCATTCATCACCAGGCGCTTGCAGCGGCTGACGGAGGAGGGGCTTTGCTTGCTGACACCCTCGGCCAGCTTGAGCGCCGTCTCCAGCGCCTGGCCGCGGGGAACGACTTCCTCGACCAGGCCGATCTTCTCGGCACGCTGCACATCGATACGCTCGCCGCAGAGAATCATCCGCTTGGCCCAGCCTTCGCCCACCAGCCACGGCAGGTTCTGCGTGCCGCCGGCGCACGGCAACAGGCCGACACTGGCTTCGGGCAGCGCCATCTGCGCCTGCTCTTCGGCGATGCGGATGTCGCAGGCCAGCGCGCACTCAAGGCCGCCACCCATGGCGTAGCCGTTGATCGCCGCGATGGAGACGCCCCGAAAGCGCGTCAGTGCATCGAAGGCGCGGCCGAAGAGGGCGGCGACTTCACTGGCCGATGCCTTGTCGCCATCGGCGAATTGCTTGAGGTCGGCGCCAGCGGAGAAGAACTTCTCGCCCTGACCGGTGATGACCAGCGCATAGACCTCCGGGTCGCCGTTGAGCTGCCCGATCAGCTGTTCGAGGGCGGCGAGCGATTCGCGGTCCCAGGTGTTGGCGGGCGGATTGGCGATGGTCAGCAGGGCAGTATGGCCGCGCATGTCGAGCTGGATCTTCTGGCTCATTGTCGTTTCCTTGTTTCTGAAATGATGCGAATACCTTGAGGCGACAGAGGTTCGAGGAACGAGCCTAGCAGCGGAAAAATAGTAAACCCATGGTGCGAAATGCACAGGTATTCTGTGTTTTTGCACAGCGGAGCCACCTGAGACCCCGCCGTTACCCGAATGGAGCTGGAGCCTGTCGTGGACTGGGACAACCTGCGTTTCTTTCTTGAGCTGTCGCGAGCCGGCAAACTGACCATCGCTGCACGGCGCCTGGCCGTGGACCATACCACCGTCGCCCGCCGCGTCCAGGCGCTGGAGAAATCGTTGGATCGGCAGCTGTTCATTCGCGCCAAGGCGGGCTATCGCTTGTCCGAAGCCGGGCGCGAACTGCTAGCACAGGCCGAGGCCATGGAAAGCGCCATCGCCTCCATCGAGCAGCCCAGCCTGACCGCCGACAAGCTCTCCGGTCAGGTGCGCATCGGCGCCACCGAGGGTTACGGCACCGTCATGCTTGCCGGCCAGCTGGCACACCTGACGCGCGACTACCCGCATCTGGGCGTCGACCTGCTGGCCGTGCCGCGCTCGGTACGCCTGGCCCGTCATGAAGCGGACATCGTCATCACGCTCGAGCGCCCCGAGCGCGGCCCCTATGTGATCACCAAGCTGACCGACTACGTGCTGCGGCTCTACGCGTCCGAAGCCTACCTGGCAGAGCATCCGCCGATCCGCAGCCGCGAAGACCTCGGCGGTCATGTGTTCGTCAGCTACATCGAGGACCTGCTCTACAGCAAAGAGCTGTTCTACCTCGACGAGATCGTCCGCCCGCGCCAGCATTCGCTGCGCAGCACCAGCATCGTGGCCCAGCAGGAAGCGGTCGCCGCTAGCGCTGGGCTGGCAATCCTGCCGGCGTTTTCGGCTCGCCAGGAGCCGCGCCTGAAGGAGGTGCTGGTCGACGAGATCGAGTTCACCCGGACCTTCTGGATGCTGATGCCGGTCGAGAACAAAGACTTGGCACGGATGCGCGTCTGCTGGGATTTCCTGCGTGACGTGGCCGCCAACAGCCACGACGTGATGATGGGGCGCGCATGAACCGCGACGGCAAGGGCACCATCTCCGTTCGGCTGGTTGAGGAAGCACTGCTGGGGTTTGTCTCGCCTACGCTGCCGCCCGAGCTGCTGATGCAGCGGCTCGGGCTGCCGCCGGTGGATCTGTCTGATCCCGACGCCCGCATCGACGTGGCCGAGTTCAGCAAACTCTGGAGACGTCTGGCGCGTCACTTCGACGATGAGTTCTTCGGCATGGACCCACGGCGCCTGCGCGTCGGCAGTTTCGCTTTCGTCTGTCGTGCTGCAATGGCCCAGCCGACGCTCGACAGCGCCATGCGCGTGGCGCTGGACTTCTTCGGGCTGACGTTCGAGGGCTTTCGGGGCGAGCTGTCGCGTAGCGAAAGCCTGGCGGAAATCGTGCTCCAGGAGAGCAGTGCGCTTCCGCTGCGGGCCTTTGGCTACTTCACGTTCTGGATGTTGCTACACGGCCTGGCCTGCTGGCTGGTAGGCCGCCGCATCCCGCTGCTGGCTGTCGAATTGCGCTGCGAAGCGCCGGCCTATACCGACGATTATCGCGTCATGTTCTCGCGCAACCTGCGCTTCGCCCGGCCCCGCACGCGCATCATTTTCGCCGCCGAACTCCTCGACCTGCCTGTGCGCCGCAGCGAGCAGGAGCTGCACGGTTTCCTGGCCCAGGCGCCGGCCAACATCCTCGTCCGCTACCGTGATCCGACCAGCCTGCCCAGCCAGATCAAGAAGCAGCTGCGCGAGTTGCCTGCCGAGCAGTGGCCGACCAGCGAGCGAATGGCCCAGTCCCTCTGCGTTTCCCCGTCGACTCTGCGCCGGCGGCTGGCCGAAGCCGGGCAGCCCTACCAGGCGATCAAGGACCAGATCCGTCAGGAAATGGCCACGCTCTGGCTGGCGGACGCCACGGTCACCTATGCCGACATCGCCGAACGGCTCGGCTTCGCCGACGTCAGCTCGTTCTATAAGGCCTTCCGCAAATGGACCGGGACCAACCCGGGCCAGTACCGCGGGTTGATCTTGCGTGGGGATGAACAAGTCGAATTGCCCTAGCTGCGTGGCTAGCGCAGGCGACTCGCTGAACGGCACCAGCCAACGCAGCCCGGCTCACCACGCGCGCAACCACAACGCCGATCTGCCCCCTCGCCCCGCCGGGGAGAGGGCTGGGGTGAGGGGGAAGGCGGAGTTGACCCAGTAACCCGACCACGCGCACCGGCTAGCTCCCACACCCACCAATTTGGCCAAAACAGTCACCCACGTTGCCCGCAACGACCATTGTTCCCACCTGTCGGTCTGATGAAGATGAGCTCAATAGGGCGGGCGCCTTCAGCCGTAGCGCCCTTCAAGTCTTCGTGAGGTCGTCCAGTGAACATTCAAGACAAGATTTTCCTGATCACCGGTGGCGCATCCGGCCTGGGCGCGGCCGCTGCCGAAACCTTGGTCGCCGCGGGTGCAAAGGTCGTGCTCGCCGATATCAATGCCGAGCTGCTCAGCGAACGCAGCGAGGCGCTGGGTGCTAACGCGCACGCCGTGGTCACCAATGTATGCGACGAAGCGGCAGCACAAGCGGCAGTCAACGCCGCGGTCGAGTATTTCGGTGGCCTGCACGGGCTGGTCAACTGCGCGGGCGTCGCCAGTGGCGAAAAGATCCTCGGCCGCCAGGGCCCGCACGGCCTGGCCAGCTTCAGCAAGGTCATCAACCTCAACCTGATCGGCAGCTTCAACATGCTGCGTCTGGCTGCCGAAGCCATCGCCCGTGGCGAGCCGGATGCCCAGGGCAATCGCGGCGTGATCATCAATACGGCTTCTATCGCCGCGTACGACGGGCAGATCGGCCAGGCGGCCTATGCCGCCTCCAAGGGCGGCGTGGTGGCCATGACGCTACCGGCGGCGCGTGAACTGGCACGCCACGGTATCCGCGTCATGACTATCGCCCCGGGTGTGTTCGAGACGCCGATGATGGCTGGCATGACCCAAGAGGTCCGCGACTCGCTGGCCGCAGGTGTGCCGTTCCCGCCACGTCTGGGCCGCGCCAGTGAATACGCGGCGCTGGTCCGCCATATCGCCGAGAACGACATGCTCAATGGCGAAGTGATCCGCCTCGACGGCGCGCTGCGCATGGCCGCCAAATAATCGGGAGACAGATGATGAACAACGATCCAATCGTGATTCTGGGCTCGGCCCGCACCCCCATGGGCGGCTTCCAGGGTGATTTGAAAAGCCTCAGTGCGCCGGAGCTGGGGGCCGTAGCGATTCGCGCGGCGGTGGAGCGCAGCGGTGTCGCCGCCGAACAGGTGCAGGAAGTGCTGATGGGCTGCGTGCTGCCGGCCGGCCTCGGCCAGGCGCCGGCCCGTCAGGCGGCACTCGGCGCGGGGCTGGGCAAGGCGACCGCGTCCACCACGCTGAACAAGATGTGCGGCTCAGGCATGCAGGCGGCCATCCTTGCCCACGATGCGCTGCGCGCCGGCAGTGTCGATCTGGTCGTCGCCGGCGGCATGGAAAGCATGTCCAACGCGCCTTATTTGCTGGAAAAAGCCCGTGGCGGCTATCGCATGGGCCACGGCAAGGTGCTTGACCACATGTTCCTCGACGGCCTTGAAGACGCCTATGAAAAGGGCCGCCTGATGGGCACCTTTGCCGAGGATTGCGCACAGAATCATGGCTTCAGCCGTGAGGAACAGGATGCCTATGCCTTGACCTCGCTGCAGCGTGCGCGTGATGCCATTTCCAGTGGCCGCTTCGCCAGCGAAATCGTCCCGCTGGAGGTCACCCAGGGCCGCGAGCAGCGCACCGTGCGTGACGATGAACAGCCACCGAAGGCGATGCCGGAGAAGATCCCCTCGCTCAAGCCGGCGTTCCGTGAAGGCGGCACTGTGACGGCTGCCAACTCCAGTTCGATTTCCGACGGTGCCGCAGCACTGCTGTTGACGCGGCGTTCCCATGCCGAGCAACTCGGGCTGAAACCCCAGGCCGTGATTCATGGCCATGCGGTATTCGCCGACGCGCCCAGTCTGTTCCCGACCGCACCTATCGGGGCCATCCACAAGCTATTGGAGCGCACCGGCTGGAGTCTCGACGAGGTCGATCTGTTCGAGATTAACGAGGCGTTTGCGGTGGTCAGCATGGTCACCATGCGCGAGCTAGGGCTCGATCAGGCCAAGGTCAATGTCAATGGCGGCGCCTGCGCCCTGGGCCACCCAATCGGTGCGTCCGGCGCGCGGATTCTGGTGACCTTGATTGCCGCACTGCGCGACCGCGGCCTGCGCAAGGGCATCGCGGCCATCTGCATCGGTGGTGGCGAAGCGACCGCCATGGCCGTCGAACTGCTCGACTGAGGACTCGCCATGCTGCTCAACGAAGATCAAACCAGCATTCGCGACATGGCCCGGCAGTTCGCTCAGGAACGCCTCAAGCCCTTTGCCGCCGATTGGGACCGCGAACATCGCTACCCGGCCGAGGCGATTGCCGAGATGGCGGAACTCGGCTTTTTCGGCATGCTTTGCCCGGAGCAGTGGGGCGGCAGCGAGACCGGCTATATCGCCTATGCGCTGGCGCTCGAAGAGATCGCTGCGGGTGATGGCGCCTGCTCGACCATCATGAGCGTGCACAACTCGGTCGGGTGCGTGCCGATCCTGCGCTTCGGCAGCGAGGAACAGAAGCAGCGCTACCTGACACCGCTGGCCAGTGGTGCGCAGATCGGCGCTTTTGCCCTGACCGAGCCGCATGCGGGCTCCGATGCCAGCAGCCTGCGCACCCGTGCGCGGCGTGACGGTGACGGCTATGTACTCAACGGCGCCAAGCAGTTCATCACCTCGGGCCAGCACGCCGGCACGGTAATCGTCTTCGCCGTCACCGACCCGGACGCCGGCAAGCGCGGCATCAGCGCCTTTATCGTGCCCACCGACACGCCCGGCTATCAGGTGGTACGCGTCGAGGACAAGCTTGGCCAGCACGCCTCGGACACTTGCCAACTGGCGTTCGAGGACATGCGCGTGCATGAATCCCAGCGCCTGGGCGAGGAGGGCGAGGGCTACCGCATCGCCCTGGCCAATCTGGAAGGCGGCCGTATCGGCATTGCTGCTCAAGCGGCCGGCATGGCCCGCGCGGCGTTCGAAGCCGCCCGCGACTACGCCCGCGAACGTGAAGCCTTCGGCAAGGCGCTCACCGAACACCAGGCCGTTGCCTTCCGCCTGGCCGACATGGCCACGCAGATCGCCGTGGCCCGGCAGATGGTGCTGCACGCCGCCGCGCTGCGCGAAGCCGGCCAACCGGCGCTGGTCGAAGCCTCCATGGCCAAGCTGTTCGCCTCGGAAATGGCTGAGAAGGTCTGCTCGGCGGCCATCCAGACGCTGGGGGGGTACGGCTATCTGCAGGACTTCCCGGTGGAGCGCATCTATCGCGACGTGCGGGTGTGCCAGATCTACGAAGGCACCAGCGATATCCAGCGGTTGGTGATCGCGCGTAATTTGGGGGAATGAGGTGTGCGCTTACCCCTGGCTAATCGTAGGGTAGGTCACTCTTCATCGATAAACCGGGGAAGGTCGCATCGCCGCTACGTATCGGCCTGAAAAACGATACCTGCCGTTTGATCGCGGGCAAGGCGGTTTAACGGCGGATCACGCTTCACCTTTCCACCGTTAAACCGCCCGTCGCATGGTTTATGGATGGCGCGCCATTCGACCTACGGAATCGCTGTACGGTCGATGTCTCAGCGGTTTGGTGTTAATCACCGATTGGCCAGCAGCATCGCCGCGAACTCCACGTTACCTAAGAGCGATGCAGGATCCCCCTGTACCTCGTACCGAAGTCTCGCCGATTCGAAATAGGGGCCTTTGATTTCTCCCTGGCTAGCCACAACCACAGCGGCATCGTCGACGATGGCCGCGGCGGATCCCGTCCAACCACTGCTGGACGATTCATTCGTCTGGTGGCTGCTCATCAACGGTAGCCCGACGGTAACGAATGCAGTAGAGATAAGCCCCTCGCCAATATCTCGAGCCTTTAGCAGGCACGGTGCGCCTACGCAGGCTTCAGCGAAAGCCGGTGGGGAGAGACGTAGAGCCATAGAAAAGGCAGCGTGCAGGCAGGTTAACTGCTTGGGGATGGCAGACATAATCGATCCTTGATTGTCTGGTGGGCGGTAAGCGTCGCGCATTGAATACTATAACGGAGCAGAGATAGCGGGCCTGTGTCGCAAGGGGATTGCCCGAGGACCTCTCCAGGGCGGTTGGACGAACGCGCTCTACCCCCAAATCCGCCCCGTCGCGTTGCAGGCGTATAGACCCTCCATTTCATGCCTTACCTATCCCAGCCACTCGCTTGTTCCGACCCTTTTATCGTCCCTGGCGTTCTCGAAAAACGTGGCGCGGGTGCAGCGTGGAGGACGCCGTCGATGTCGCGATACACGCCGCGTTGTTGCATGTGCGGGTGCTGCGCGGCTTCTTCCAGGGTCAGCACCGGGGCGAAGCAGGCGTCGGTGCCTTCGAGCAGCGCGCACCAGTCGGCCTGGGTACGGCTGGCGAAGAGGGTAGTGAGCTGTTCGCTCTGTTCCTGCCAATGATCAGGATTGGCGCAACCTTGGAGCAGGCTCTCCGTGGCGCCGATCCGCTGCATCAGTTCGGCCAGGAACTGCGGCTCCAGTGGCCCGATGGCGATGTCACGGCCGTCGGCGCAGGTGTAGCAGCGGTAATGCGGGGCGGCACCGGCGAGCAGGTTGCGGTCGCGCTCCAGCGAGATGGCGCCACTGGGCAGCAGCCCGGCGAAGAAGGTCATCATCGACGACACGCCGTCGACGATGGCGGCGTCGACCACTTGTCCCTGGCCCGATCGCTCCCGTTCCCAGAGTGCAGCCATGATGCCGAACGCCAGATACAGCGAGCCACCGCCGAAGTCGCCGACCAGGTTGAGCGGCGGGATCGCCGGGCCTTCGCGTCCACCGATGGCCGCCAGGGCGCCGGTCAGCGCGATGTAGTTGATGTCGTGGCCGGCACTCTGGGCCAAAGGCCCGGTCTGGCCCCAGCCGGTCATACGGCCATAGACCAGCCGTGGGTTACGCGCATGGACCTGTTCCGGGCCGAGTCCGAGGCGTTCCATCACACCGGGCCGCATGCCTTCGATGAGCACGTCGGCGCCTTCCGCCAGGGCAAGGCAGCGCTCGCGTCCGGCTTCGGTGCGGATATCCAGCGTCAGCCGCTTGCGACCGCGATCAACCACCGGGTTGGGCCAGCCATTGCCGCCTTCGCGCTCGATGCGAATCACCTCGGCGCCGAGGTCGGCCAGCAGCATTGCGCAGTGTGGGCCGGGCCCGATGCTGGCGAACTCCAGTACTCGAAGACCGAGCAGCGGACCTTGGCGAGGGGTGGCGGTGGCAGTCGACATAAGGCGCGTTCCTGTTGGTGATGGGGTCCATTGCGCCCGTAGGTGCAGGCATCGGTGTGGTTCCGGCGCGGGCGGCTGTGATCGGTCAGGCGTGTTATGGGCCGTTAATGGTCGGGTTCATGGATGCGCACGGAGATGACGCGGTGAGCCCGTGAAACGACGCGGTTCGTCAGATCCCTTGTATAGGCAAGACGGTGGGCCTAGGCCCAGCCTACAGGTCGTCCGCTAGCTCGCCGGAGAAAGCGGGGGAATCCGCGAAACGGTGTGGCCCGCTACGCTCGGTCGGTCGGGTGAGAACGGTGGGCCGAAGCCCACCCTACGGCGCGCCCCGAGGGTCTGCCGCGCTACAGGCTCGCCGCGTCCGCTGCGCTTTCCTCCAGCTCGATCAAATGGTTGCGATAGCGGTCGCGCAGGGTTTTCTTGTCGATCTTGCCGGTCGCGGTCAGCGGGACGCTGTCGATGATGACGGCGTCGGGCATCCACCATTTGACGATCTGTGGCTCGAGAAAGGCGAGCACGGTTTCGATGCAGATTTCGGTGTCGTCGTGGGGCTCAATGATCAGGATCGGGCGCTCTTCCCATTTTTCGTGCGTCACGCCGACCACGGCGGCGATCCGCACGCCGGGGCAGGCCACGGCGATGTTTTCGATGTCGATGGAGCTGATCCACTCGCCGCCCGACTTGATCACGTCCTTGCTGCGGTCAGTGATGCGCATGTAGCCGTTGGGGTCGAGGGTCGCGATGTCGCCGGTGTCGAACCAGCCGTCAGCGTCCAGCGCCGTGGTTTCGCTGCGGAAATAACGTTCTACCGTCCAGGGGCCGCGCACCAGCAAGGCGCCGGAGCTGATCCCGTCGTGCGGCAGCTCATTGCCCGCTTCGTCGACGATCTTCAGCTCGATGCCGAACTGCAGGCGGCCCTGGCGCGTCCAGATGGCCTCGTTGGTGGCCGCTTCGCCCATGGCGGCGAGTTTGGGCGTCGGGGTGGCGACCACTCCGAGCGGGCTGGTTTCGGTCATGCCCCAGAGCTGGCGGACGCTGACGCCGTATTTCGTCTCGAATTTCTCCGCCAGCGCTCTGGGTACCGCCGAGCCGGCGATGACCAGGCACTTGAGCTGGCCGGTGTCTTCGCCGGTGCGCTCCAGGTGATTGAGGTACATGGTCCAGATGGTCGGCACGCCACCGGAGAAGGTAACGCCCTCGGTCTGGATCAGTTCCTGCAGGCTGGCGCCGTCCATCTTGTCGCACGGCAGGACGAACTTGCAGCCATTGATCGCGGCGGTAAACGGCACGCCCCAAGCGGTGGCGTGGTAGAGCGAGGAACACGGCATGATGCAATCGAAGGCCGAAAAGCCGAAGGCGCCGGTGAGGCCGGCTGCCATGGCATGCAGGACGACCGAGCGGTGGCTGTAGACCACGCCCTTCGGATTGCCGGTGGTGCCGGACGTATAGCAGAGCATGGCGCCGGCGTTTTCATCGAACTGGGGCCAATCCGTGATGGGCGCTTCTCGAGCGATCAGCGTTTCGTAGCTTTGCGCGCCGACGTCCCCGGGCTCGGTGCGTTCGGCATCCGACAGCATGATAAAAGTGTGGATATGTTCAAGCCGTGGCCGAACTCGCTCGACCACGGCGAGAAAACTGCGATCGAACAGCAGCACGCCACTGCCGGCGTGGTTCAAGGTGTAGATGATTTGCTCGTCCGATAGCCGCGGGTTGGCCGTGTGCAGCACCGCGCCGATGCCGGGTACGGCAAAGAACAGCTCGAAGTGACGATGCGTGTTCCAGGCCATGGAGGACACCATGTCGCCAGCTTTCACGCCCAGGCTTCGCAGCATGGCGGCTGCCTGGCCGGAGCGTGTGGCGAGCCCGGCGTAGTCGTAGCGCCAGATAGGTTCATCCACCAGCCGCGAGACGATTTCCCGGTCGCCATGGGCGAGGGCGGCATGGGTCAGAATGCCGCTGATCATCAGCGGGGTCTGCTGCATCGTACCTTTGAGCATCGTCGTATCCTTCTTATTGTTGTCTGGATGGCGGTCGCGCTTGCCGCCATCTGTCATTCGAATACTGCTTGCTGCTATGGCGAGTTGTTCTCGCTTTGTAAATCTAGCCGATTGTTCGCCAAGGGCCCGGCGTACTCTTACCCGTTGGTCCTGTGCTCCTCGCTGCACCCACGCCTTGCGCGGGCACGCTTCGCTTGTCGTTCATAGCCCGTAATTGTTCAGCTCCCGCGCAATCAGCAGCCGCTGGATCTCGCTCGATCCTTCGTAGATCTGCGTGATGCGCGCATCGCGGTAGTAGCGCTCGACCGGGTAATCCTCGAGATACCCGTAGCCGCCGTGGATCTGCATGGCTTTGGAGCAGACGTATTCGGCAACTTCCGAGGCGAAAAGCTTGGCCTGGGAGGCCTCGGACAAACACGGCAGGTTGGCGCTGCGCAATCGCGCGGCATGCAGGATGAGCAATCGCGCGGCGTTCAGGCGCGTGTGCATATCGGCCAGCATGTTCGCCACGCTCTGGTGCTCGATGATCGGCTTGTCGAACTGGATGCGTTCGCGGGCATAGCCGAGTGCTGCCTCGAACGCGGCGCGGGCAATGCCCAGCGCCTGGGCGCCGATGCCAATGCGGCCGCCTTCGAGATTGGAGAGGGCGATGGCCAGCCCCTTGCCGCGTGGGCCGAGCAGGTTGGCTTCGGGGATGCGACAGTCACGCAGGGTCACGCCACAGGTGTCCGAAGCACGGATGCCCATCTTCTTTTCCATGCGGTCGACGACGAAACCGGGGTTGTCGGTGGGCACCAGGAACGCCGACAGTCCCTTCTTGCCCAGCTCCGGGTCGGTGACGGCGAAGACGATGGCGATCTTGGCGCGCTTGCCGTTGCTGACGAACTGCTTGGCGCCGTTGATCACCCATTCGCCGTTTTCCAGCACGGCGCGGGTGCGCAGGTTGTGCGCCTCGGAACCGGCCTGCGGTTCAGTCAGGGCGAAGCAGCCAATGGCGCGGCCCGCCGCCAGGTCCGGCAGCCATTCGTCCTGCTGCTCCGGCGTACCGTATTTCAGAATCGGACCGCAGCCGACCGAGCTGTGGATGCTCATCAGCGCACCGATGGCGCCGTCGCCGGCGGAGATTTCCTCGACGGCCAGGGCATAGGCGACATAGTCGATATAGGTGCCGCCCCATTGCTCAGGCACGATCATGCCCAGCAGACCGAGCTCGCCCAGCTGGGTCACGGTCTCGTCACCGATCCAGCCGGCCTGTTCCCAGGCCTCTGCCTTGGGCGCGATTTCAGCGCGGGCGAAGTCGCGCGCCATGTCGCGGATCATCCGTTGTTCTTCGCTCAGTTCAATGTCTTGCATATGCAGCTCCTCAGGCGCCGGCGAAGAAGGCCGCCACGCGCTCGGGCGTCACTTCGTCCAGCGTAGGCGGGTTCCAGCGAGGGTTCTTGTCCTTGTCGACGATCAGCGCGCGCACGCCTTCAATGATGTCGCCTTCGTCGAACCACTGGCGGTCCAGGTGCAGTTCCATGGCGAAGCAGTCGGCCAGCGACAGGGTGCGACCACGACGGAGCATTTCCAGCGTGACGCTCATCGACAGCGGCGAGCGGCTGTCCATGGTCTTCAGTGTCTCGGCCGCCCAATCGCGAAACTCGGGACGTGTTTCGGCGGCCAGTGACTGGCGAATGGAAGCGACGCTGTCGTGGGCAAAATGCTGTTCGATGGCCGGGAACAGCGCCTTGAACGGCGCATCCGGCAACTCGGTGCAACCCATGGACACCAGCAGGTTGGTCAGTGCCTGCACCGGCGCAGTGCTCCAGTCCTGGCGATCCAGCGCCTGCTCAAGCTCGGCGAAACGCTCGTAAGGCACGCAATAATCGGCGAGACCGGCATACAGCGCGTCGGCCGAGCCGACGTGGTTACCGGTCAGGCCCATGTAGAGGCCGAGGTTGCCCGGCAGGCGCGGCAGGAAATAGCTACCGCCCACATCCGGGAAGTAACCGATACCGACTTCCGGCATGCCCATTCGCGTGCGCTCGGAGATCACCCGCAGCGAGGCACCCTGGACCAGGCCCATGCCGCCGCCGAGCACGAAGCCGTTCATCAATGCCAGCAGGGGTTTGCTGTAGGCATGGATGTACTGGTCCAGCGCATACTCTTCCTCGAAGAACGTTCGGTGCAGGCTGTCGCCGCCCTTGTAACTGTCGTACAGCGAGCGGATATCGCCGCCGGCGCAGAAGGCTTTCTCGCCAGCGCCGCGCAACATCACGGCGACCACATCGGGGTCGTCCGCCCAGGCTTGCAGTTGACGGTGCAGCAACCTCACCATTTCTAGCGTGACGGCGTTCAGCCCGGCGGGGCGGTTGAGTGTGAGGTAGCCGACGCGGTTGCGTACCTCGATCAGTACCGGCGCTTCTGCCTGGGTCATGTCTCGTCCTCTTGGCGGTAGAGTTTGATGATCGCGGAGAAGTCCAGCCCACCGTGCCCCTGCATGCTGAAGGCCTGATAAAGCTGCTGCGCGAGACCGCCGAGGATAACCGGCTGGCGCACCTGTTTGGCCGCTTCACTGGCCAGCCCCAGGTCCTTGAGCATCAGGTCGGTACCGAACCCGCCGCTGTAGCCGCGCGAGGCCGGGCTGTTGTCCACCACGCCGGGGATCGGGTTGTAGATTTCCGAGCTCCAGCAGCGTCCGCTGGAGGAATTGATCACCCCGGCCAGTACCTTGGCGTCCATCCCCAGCGCGACGCCCAGCGACATGGCCTCGGCCACGCCAATCATCGAGATGCCGAGCAGCATGTTGTTGGCGACCTTGGCCACCTGGCCGTTGCCGGTGTCGCCGCAATGCACGATGTTCTTGCCCATCGTCGCCAGGATCGGCTGGGCCTTCTGGAAGTCGGCCTCACTGCCGCCGACCATGAAGGTCAGGGTGCCGGCCGCGGCGCCGACCGTGCCGCCGGATACCGGCGCGTCGAGCATGGGGTTGCCGTTGTTTGCTGCGGCGGCGGCGACTTCCCGCGCGGACATCGGATCAATGGTGGAGGAGTCGATCAGTAGAACGCCGGATTGGACGTTGGCCAGAAGCCCGTCCTCACCGAGGTAGACCTGCTTCACATGCGCGGCAGCCGGCAGCATGGTGATGATGGCTTCAACCCCGGCCTGGGCGACGGCGGCCGGCGAGGTCGCCTCTTTGGCGCCAGCCTCCACCAGACCGGACACCGCCGCAGCGGAGAGGTCGAACACCGTGACTTGATGGCCGGCCTTGAGCAGGTTGCGCGCCATGGGCCCACCCATGTTGCCGAGTCCTAGAAATCCGATATGCATGGCCGTTTCCTTCTTGTTCTGTCTGACGGCTGAAACGGCGCCGGGTGTTGAGCCGACGCCGATTCGGTTATTTGAGGTTGATGGTGGTGTTCACCGGGCCGCCGACCTCGTTCTCATCGAACCAGCGCTGGGTGATGGTCTTGGTCTGAGTGTAGAACTGCACTACCTGCTTGCCGTATGGGCCTAGGTCACCCAGCTTCGAGGCCCGCGAGCCGGTAAAGGAGAACATGGGCACCGGCACCGGGATCGGCACGTTGATGCCGACCTGGCCAACATCGATCTCTTCCTGGAAATGCCGGGCCGCGGCGCCAGAGCGGGTGAACAGGGCGGTGCCGTTACCGTTGGGGTTGGCGTTGATCAGCTCGATGGCTTCATCCAGCGTGTCGACCTGCATGACGCAGAGCACCGGGCCGAAGATTTCCTCGCGGTAGATGGTCATGTCCGGCTTCACGCCGGAGAAGATGGTCGGGCCGACGAAATTGCCTTTGTCGTAGCCCGCCACCTGGGGATTGCGGCCGTCGAGGACCAATTCGGCGCCTTCGGATACGCCGCGCTCGATCAGGGAGCTGATACGGTCCAGGGCTGCACAGGAGACCACCGGACCAAGATCGGTGCCGTTTTCTGCGCCCGCATTGACTTTCAATGTCTTGGCCTTGGCGACCAGGTCCGGCAGCCAGGTTTGCGCTTCGCCGACCAGGATCAGCACCGACAGCGCCATGCAGCGCTGGCCGGCGGCACCGAACGCCGCACCGGCCAGGTTGTTGAGCGTCTGCTCCTTGTGCGCGTCGGGCAGGATGATGCCGTGGTTCTTGGCGCCCATCATGCACTGCACGCGCTTGCCGGCCTGGCTTGCACGGTTGTAGACATGGGTGCCGACCTTGGTCGATCCGACAAAGGAAACGGCCTTGATGTCCGGGTGATCGCAGATCAGGTTCACTGCCTCGGCGCCGCCATGGATGACGTTCAGCACGCCCGGCGGTACGCCGGCTTCCAACGCCAGTTCGGCGAGACGCATGGTGACCATCGGGTCCTGCTCGGACGGCTTGAGAACAAAGGTATTGCCGGTAGCGATGGCCATGGGGAACATCCACAGCGGGATCATCGCCGGGAAGTTGAAGGGTGTGATGCCCGCGCAGACGCCCAGTGGCTGTAACAGGGTATAGGTGTCGACGCCAGTGGCCACGTTGTTGGCCAGCTCGCCCAGTTGCAGGTTGCCGATACCGGCGGCGTGCTCGACCACTTCCAGCCCGCGGAACACGTCGCCCTCGGCGTCCGGCAGGGTCTTGCCCTGTTCTGCGGTGAGGATGGCGGCAAGCTCCTTCATGTTTTCGCGAATCAGTTGCTGGTACTTGAGGAATATCCGCGAGCGCGCGCCGATCGGGGTCTTGCGCCAGGTCTTGAAAGCCTCCTTGGCACTGGCCACGGCGGCGTTCATTTCCGCTTCGGTGGCGAAGGGCACGCGGGCAAGCACTTCCTGCGTCGCTGGATTGACGATGTCGCGCCACTCCTGCGTGGACGACTCCACCAGCTCACCGCCGATCAGGAGTTTGACTGTTGGGATGGCACTTGACTGGGTCATGGCGAGTCCTACCGGTTGTTGTTATGGAATAAGGCAAGCGATCAGGTGTCCTTGATCCTAGAGTGCAAATTTGCGTGCATCAATACGGTTTGCTGCATAGCCGCTCTGCATATTTGCAGGGTGCGAAGCGGCGTCCGGGGCGGTTGGCTCCGTGTGCGCGGTTGCCCGGTACACTGCCGCCCGCACCAATCGCTCATGACCCAGGTAGACCTTCTCCCATGCTGATTGCCGATACCCAGGCGCCATCCCGCCCAGAACCGCCCGAGCGCCCGCTGCGCTTCGACGAAGGGCTGCTCGATGTACTGCCCGTGGCGGTCTGTACCCTCGATGCCGATGGACGGGTGTTGCGCTACAACCGGCTGGCCGACCAGCTCTGCGGCGGCAGCCTGGCGGTGCACGGCCGGCTGCGCCTCCTGCATTCCGACGGGACCTCGCTGCCAATCGCCGAGTCGCCCCTGGCGGACACACTGCGCACCGGGCGTACCGCCCGTGACGTCCGGCTCTGGATCGAAGGAGCCGATGATGCGCCCGAGGGCAACGCCCTCCGCCCGGTGCTGGCGACGGTTGAGGCCTTGCGCAACGATGCCGGGCAGATCAATGGCGCGACGCTGTGTTTCCAGGCCTGCTCCGCGGCGCCGCCACCGGGCGCCGACCGCCGGCAGGATGCGGACTGGCTGGGCGCAGTGCTGGAAAGTACCCCCGAATGCGTGAAGGTGGTGGCCAGCGACGGTACCCTGCTGCAGATCAATCGGGCCGGGCTGCAGCTGCTCGATGCCGATGGCCCCGAGGCGGTGGAGGGCGGCAGCGTCTTCGAGCTGATCGCGCCCGAGTGCCGGGCGTTCTGGCAGCAACAGCACCAGCGCGTCTGCAACGGTGAAAAGCTCAGCTGGGAATTCGACATCATCAGCCTGGCCGGGCACCGCCGGCACATGGAAACCCACGCCGTGCCGATGTGCTTTCCGGGAACGGACGGCGAAGCCGCATCGGGCTTCGTGCAACTGGCGGTGACCCGCGACATCACCGAGCGCAAGCAGCTGGAAGCCGCCCGCCGTGAGGCGGAGCAGCGCGTGCGCGGCCTGTTGGACGCCTTGCCTACGGCCATCTACACCACCGATGCGCGCGGCAGACTGACCTATTTCAACCAGGCCTGTGTCGAGCTCGCTGGGCGCCTGCCGCAGGTCGGCGTGGACGAGTGGACCGTGATCTGGCGACTCTGCCAGCCCGATGGCTCGGTGATCGAGCCGGGTACCTGTCCCATGGCGGTCGCGCTTGCCGAGAACCGGTCCTTTCATGCCGTCGAGGCACTGGCGCAGCGACCGGATGGTAGCGGCGTGCCGTTTCTCGGCTATCCGGCGCCCTTGCACAACCCGCACGGCGAGGTGGTCGGGGCAATCAACATGATGGTCGATATCAGCGAACGCAAGGTGGCCGAGGACCATCGGCAACTGTTGCTCAATGAACTGAACCACCGGGTCAAGAACACCCTGGCGACGGTGCAGTCGATTGCCGCGCAGAGCTTTCGGCGCACTGCCCAGAACGAAGATTACCAATGGTTCGAAGGCCGCCTGATCGCCCTGTCCAAGGCTCACGACGTGCTCTCGCGGGAGAACTGGCAGGCCGCCGAGTTGCGCGAACTGATCGTCCAGGCCGTCGCACCCTTTCAATCCCACGGGCGGCAGCGCTTCCTGCTCGACGGGCCGGCACTGCGGCTGCGGCCCAAGCACGCGCTGGCCCTGGCCATGGCGCTGCATGAACTGTGCACCAACGCCGCCAAGTACGGGGCGCTTAGCCGCGACGGCGGCCAGGTGCGGGTTCACTGGCAGCTGACCCGTGCAGAGGACGGCCAGTGCCTGCAATTGCGCTGGGAAGAGTCGGGCGGTCCCGCCGTCGCGCCGCCCGAGCGCAAGGGCTTCGGTTCGCGGCTGCTCGAACGCGGGCTGGCCGGCGAGCTCGACGCGAGGGTCCGGCTGGCCTTTCTCAAGACCGGCGTGCTGTTCGATATGGAGGTACCGTTACGATGAGTCTTTCTTGCGCGCGGGTGCTGGTCATCGAAGACGAAGCCCTCGTCGCGATGTTGCTCGAAGACATGCTGCAGGACATCGGTTGCGGCGAGGTCGAACTGGCGCCGCGGTTCGCCGATGGCATGCGGGCCGCCGAAAACGGCACCTTCGATGTGGCGATCCTGGACGTCAACCTGGACGGCACCAGCAGTTTTCCCATCGCCGATCGGCTGATCGCGCGTGGCGTTCCGGTCATCTTCGCCACTGGCTACGGCGCTCACGGAGTGGACCCGCGTTACGCTCAGATGCCGACCCTGCAGAAGCCGTTCTTCTTCGACGATCTGGAGCGGGTGGTTCGCCAGGCACTGGGCGCCGCCTGAGCGGCGCCCGTCGTGCGGGGGCGGTCATTGCCCCTGGGTCACGTACGCCGAGTTGCCGCTGCCGTTCTGCACGATCACCGCATCATAGGTCGCCGCCGTTTCCGGCCCGCCGGGCTGCACCAGGGACGCGTAGTTTTGCGTGCCGTTCTGTTCGATGGTGCCGCTGCTGAAGTAGCCCGACTGCACCACATCGATCTCGTTGGCCGTACCGTTCTGATCGATGGTCAGGCTGTTGCCGTCGAAGTCCTGCTGAATATTGACCCGGTTGTCGTCGCCGCTGGAGCGCCCGTCCACGCTGTTGGAGCGGCCGCCCTGGCGCGCGGTCAGCTGGTTGCCCGTGCCCTGCTGGGTATAGGCGAAGGACCCGAAGCCGCTGTTCACCACGACATCCGCCTCGTTGTCGGTACCGGCCTGCACCAGCGCCACGCTGCCGGTCTCGTAGCGCCCGGCCGACAGCTGCTCCACCGTCGCCTGGTTGCCCGTGCCGGTCTGGCTGATCGAGGCGCTGGCGCCGTATGGAAAGCCGTCCTGGCTCAGGTCGATGCGGTTGTCGGTCCCGGTCTGGTCGGTTTGCGCGCGGGCGTCGCCCTGCTGCTGGATGTACGCGGTGTTGCCGACCCCGGCCTGGGTGCCGCTGTAGGTCTTGGTGAGCATGCCTAGCTGGTAGACCTCGAGCTGGTTGCGCTCTCCCGTCTGGCTGATGCTGGCGCTGTTGCTGTCGACCTGCACCTGCTCGATGGTGGCGACGTTGCTCGAGCCCACCTGCGCAATCGCGGCAAGCTGGCCCACATTCAGTGAGGATTGCTCGACGGTCGCCTGGTTGTAGCTGCCGTCCTGGCTGACGTCGACCGTGCCATTGCTGCCCGCCTGGTCGATCGTCACGAGGTTGCCAATGCCGGACTGTTCGCTGCTGGCACTCAGCCCGGCGCCGTCCTGATCGGTATAGGCGACGTTGTCGGTGCCATTCTGCGTCTGGGCGAGGCGGTTGCCATCGCCCTGCTGCAGGGCGTCGGCGTAATTGCCGGTGCCGGTCTGGTCCTGACGCGACTCGCTGGCCGCCAAGGCGTGGCCCGCGATAAGGACTGAGATGGCCGCGGCCAGGAGGGTTTTTCTTGTGTGCATGCCGGTGAAGTTCTGCATTCCGGTGTCCCCGGGGGGGGTTGAGGAAGCTGACTTCTAGCCGGCGTGCCGCTCGCCGGATATCCATCCAATGGCCGATCACGGACAAGCGGCGAATTAATACCGGACGCGAAGGCGCCGGCCAGCCCGCAATCGCTGCGTTTCGGCGGGTCTGAGCCAGCAGTTTGCCTTGTACGAATTGGGGATAAGCCGCGTGGCGCTTAATCCACAGGGGAACGCAAGCTGTCGAGCAGTTGGGCAGCGAACGCCTGCCGCTGCGCCTTGAGGCTGAACAGGCGCGGCGAGAACAACCAGCTATGGGTGATGCCCATCAGGCTCGAGTAGACGAACAGGGCGCGCGAGCGGGCCGCCGATACATCGCTGTCCCCGGGCCCGCGCTCCGCGAGCAGCGGGTGGATGAGATGCTCGAGCAGGTCGATCATGGTCCGCGTCAGCTTGCGCTCGCGCTTGAGGGTGTCGGCCATCTGTTCGGTGAGTTCGGTCTTGTTCAGGAGGATCTCGAACGACTGGCGGTGCCATCGATCTTCGAGCAGCAGGCGAAACCACTCATGGACGAAGTGTTCGAGCGCCGCCAGGGGCCGGTCCGCCATTTGCCGGCTCTGCGCGATCAGCTGTTCCAGCGGCCGCTGGGACACGCCCAGCACGGCCTGGTAGAGCTCGTCCTTGTTCTTGAAGTGCCAATAGATCGGCCCGCGACTGAAGCCCGCTTCATCGGCGATCATCGCCAGGGTGGTGTTGGAGTAACCGTTGCGGCTGAACAGCTCCAGCGCGGCAGCGATGATCTTCAGGCGGGTCTGTTCGGCGTCTTCTTTGGTGCGGCGCATGGGCGTGATCGTTGGCGAGTGGGAAGGGCGAGCGACCTCCAGCTTCCCGTTCGGGATGGAAGCTGGAGGTCAGGAGACGGAAGTTTTTTAGAGCTTTCCGTCCGCGGCCATCTGCATGTAGGTGGTGTCGAAGCGCAGTTTGACGTTGCCCTCGGCACCGAGCAACTTGTCGCCCGGCATGGCGATGCCGATGAAGTCCACCGAATCGGCGCCGTCGCCTAGCAACCCGTGATCGAAGGAGAACTGGCGAACGCTGTCCATCGCCTGGTAGGCCTCGTCGCTGTTGATGAAGGCCAGCGAATCGGCCGGCGTCCAGAACATCTTCATGCCCTTGAGCTGGCTTTCATAGCCCGCCTGGTCGGTGCCAGACGCCTGGCCAAGGGCCGCACGCGCCTTGGCGCCTTCCTCGGTGTCGCTCTGCAGGATGCCCATCACCTCGTACCAGGCGCCCACCACGGCCTTGCCGAAGGCCGGGTTGTCGGCCAGGGTCTGGTTGTTGACGATGGTCAGGTCCTTGATGTGGCCGGGGATCTGGCTGGAATCGAAGACCTCATGCGCACCCGGGGCGGCGGCGACCTGATCGAGCAGCGGGTTCCAGGTCACCACGTTGCGCACCTGGTCGGTGCCAAAGGCGGCGACCAGGTCGGCATCCGAGGTGTTGACCACCTGCACGTCGCGCTCGCTCATGCCGACGCTGTCCAGCGCCTGCGCCAGCAGATAGTGGGACACGGACAATTCGACGAGGTGGATCTGTTGACCCTTGAGGCTCTTGAGGTCGCCGCTGTCCTTCATCACCAGACCGTCGTTGCCGTTGGAGTAGTCGCCGACGATCAGCGCGGTGGTGTCGACGCCGCCGGCCGCCGGGATCGACAGCGCATCCATGCTGGTGGCGACCACGCCGTCGAACTGCCCGGCGGTGTACTGGTTGATGGATTCGACGTAGTCGTTGACCTGGGTGATCTTCACCTCGATCCCGTACTTGTCGGCCCACTTCTTCATGATTCCCGACTCATCGGCGTACTGCCACGGCATCCAGCCGGCGTAGATGGTCCAGGCGATGTCGAAGCTCTTCTTCTCCTCGGCCTGAGCGGCGAAGGGCGAAAGGGCAGCAAAGATCACAGCGCCGGCACAGAGCGCTCGCTTGAAGGTGTTGGCTTGCATGGTGAATCTCCTTTTCGTCGAGTCAGAAGAATTTCAGGTAGCGCTGAATTTCCCAGTCGGAAACATGGGTGTGGTAGGCATTCCACTCGTCGCGCTTGTAGTCGACGAAGGCCTGGTACATGGCGTCGCCGAACACCTGGCGCGACAGCGGATCGGCCTCGAAGGCGTCGATGGCTTCGGACAAGGTGCGCGGGAGGGTCTCGATGCCCATGTCCGCGACGTCTTTTTCGCTGTAGTCGTACATGTTTTCGCGGTGCGGCTGGCCCGGCTCGAGCGTGTCGCGGATGCCTTCCAGGCCGGCGGCGAGGATCATCGCGGCGCCGAGATAGGGGTTGCAGCCGATGTCCGCCGCGCGACATTCCACGCGCGCACCCTGGGACGGGATGCGCAGCATGTTGGTGCGGTTGTTGTTGCCGTAGCAGACAAACACCGGCGCCCAGGTCGAACCTGACATGGCGCCCTTGCGAATCAGGCGCTTGTAGCTGTTCACAGTGGGCGCGATCACCGCGCAGATGGCTTTGGCGTGTTTCAGGACGCCGGCGATGAAGTGGTAGGCGAGCGGGGTGACGCCGCAGCCGTGGGGATCATCGCCGTCCACTTCGAAGAGGTTCTTGCCCGAGGCCAGGTCGGCCAGGGACATGTTGTAGTGCGCGCCGCTGCCGGTGCGTTGCGCCGAGGGTTTGGGCATGAAGGTGGCGAAGGCGCCGTGCTTGCGGGCGATCTCGTTGGCCATCATGCGGAAGAACACGAAACGGTCGGCCATGGTGAGCGCGTCGGCGTACTTGAAGTCGGTCTCGAACTGGCCGTTGGCGTCTTCATGGTCGAAGGAATAGACGCCCCAGCCCATCTCGTTCATGGCCTCGACCAGCTCATCGATCACCGGCAGGTTGTCCATCAGCAGGCGCGGGTCGTAGCAGGGCTTGGCCGCGGTGTCGCGATCGCTGAGCGGGGCGAAACCGCCGTCCGGCGTGTCCTTGTAGAGGAAGAATTCGGTTTCGATGCCCAGGTTGAAGCTGTAGCCCATCTCGGCCGCTGCCTCGGTCTGGCGCTTGAGAATGCCGCGTGAGCAGGCGTCGAAGGGCTTGCCATCCAGGTACAGGTCGCTGGCAAACCAGGCCAGGCTGCGGTTCCAGCTGCACTGGGTGGCGCTGGCCGGGTCGGGCATAGCGGCCACTTCGTTGTCGCTGATCTGCTGCGGTACGCCGTCCAGCGCCGCGCCGGTGTACAGCTCGGAACCGCGCAGCATCTGGCCCAGATGAGCCAGTGGCACGAACTTGCCCTTGATTACCCCGTGCATATCCACGTAGCTGGCCATGGCGTATTTGACGCCCTTGTCCTGCAGGCTTTGTTTGAGTTCTTCGATCTTGGGAAGCGGAAAGGTCGTCATGGTGGAAGTCCTAAGCTGAATTCGAGCCAGCGTCATGCGCTGTGGCACGAATCCTTCATCCAATATACATGCCAGTGTGTATAGAAGAGCCGCTTCCGGCGCGCGCCAGGCGCCGCCTGATCACCCTTTGGAGATCCGCAAGTGATTGAAATGAAAAATGAAAAAAGATTTCTTCAGCTGGGCGACTTTCCCCTCGACAGCGGCCAGGTGCTGCGCCAGGCGCGCATTTGTTATCAATTGGTCGGTGCGCCCAACGTCTGCAAGGACAACATCGTGCTGATTCCGAGCTACTACGGTGGTTCGCATTGGGGCAGCCTGCCCTTGCTTGGTGCAGGCAGCCCGCTGGTTAGTGGCGACTATTGCGTGGTACTGACCAACCTGTTCGGCGCCGGCTGGTCCAGCTCGCCGAGCATGGCTGGCAAGGGGCAGGGTGGCGCGGATTTTCCCCGGGTCAGCCTGGCGGACAACGTGCGCGCCCAGCACCGCTTGCTCGACCAGCTGTTCGGACCGCGCTGGCAGCTGCGGCTGGTCACCGGCTGGTCCATGGGCGGGATGCAGGCGTTGCACTGGGGCATGCTGTTCCCCGACCGGGTGCAACGCCTCCTGCCGTTCTGCTGTACCGCGCGCTGCTGGCCGCACAACTATGTCTTCCTCGAAGGTGTGAAGGCGGCTCTGCAGGTCGATCCGGCCTGGCAGGGCGGACGTTACACAACCGCACCGGAGCGCGGCCTGCGGGCCTTCGGCCGGGTGTATGCCGGCTGGGCCTATTCGCAGGCGTTCTACCGCCGCGAAGCCTGGCGTGAGCTGGGTTTCGAGTCGCTGGACGCACTGCTCGCCTGGTGGGAGGACGACCACCTGCAGCAGGATGCCAATGACCTGCTCTGCGTGCTCGACACCTGGCAATCGGCCGACCCGGCGCTGCTGCCCGGCGCCGCCAGCCTGGAGGACGCGCTGGGCCGGGTGACGGCGCGGACCCTCAGCATGCCCGGCAGCAGCGACCTTTATTTCACCGTCGAGGACGCTTGCTACGAAGCCTCGCTGATGCCCAATGCCCAGGTGCGGGTCTTGAACTCCGACTGGGGCCACTGCGCCGGCGGGCCCGGGCGCAACCCCTCGGCCATGGCGCAGGTGTTCGCGGCGATGGCTGAGCTACTCGCGACCTGACCGGCCGACGACACGGCCTGCTGCGCCGTATGAGCTATCCGGCACTGCTGCCGCCAGCAGCGCTGCGGTGATGGCACGGTTCTGGCTAAGTCGAGGTATCCAAACGCCATCATTGAGCCCCGCGGGGCGCCTGGGCGTTCCCTCCGCCTCGGCGGGCCAATTTCCCAGCGCGGGACACCTATGCCGAAAGACTCGATCGATATCCTGTGGGTAGTGCTCTGCGCAGGCCTGGTATTCAACATGCAGATCGGTTTCCTCTGTCTGGAAGCTGGCCTGACGCGCAGCAAGAACGCGATCAATGTTGCCACCAAGAACATGGCGGACCTGTGCATTGCCCTGCTGTTGTATTGGTCCTTTGGCTTCGCGCTGATGTTTGGCACCAGCCACGACGGGCTGATGGGCTCGGGTCTGTTCATGCTGGATTTCGCTATCGACGAGAGCTGGCCGCTGGCCTTCTTCCTGTTCCAGGCGATGTTTTGCACCACAGCCGCGACGATTGTCTCCGGCGCGGCTGCCGAGCGCATGCGCTTCAATGCCTACCTCATCGTCGCGGCGCTGGCCGCGGGGCTCATCTATCCGCTGTTCGGCCACTGGGCTTGGGGCGGTGCGCTGCGCGAGGGGCAGGGCTGGCTCGCGCAGCAGGGGTTCGTCGATTTCGCCGGCTCCACCGTGGTGCACGGCGTGGGCGGTTGGATTGCCCTAGCCACGATCATGGTGATCGGCCCGCGCACCGGTCGCTTCGACAGCAAATGGCTGCGCCAGAGTATTCCCGGCTCCAATTTGCCCTTGGCGATGCTCGGCAGCCTGCTGCTGATGTTCGGATGGTTCGGGTTCAATGGCGGCAGCACCCTGAGTTTCGATGGCCGCGTGCCGGGCATTATCGTCAACACCCTGGCCGCGGGCATGACCGGCATCGCCACCACCATGGCGCTATCGGCCTGGCGCTACGGCCATGTCGACCCGGCCGCGCTGCTCAACGGCATGCTGGCCGGGCTGGTGGCCATTACCGCCAGCGCCCACGCCGTGTCGATCGCCGATTCCCTGGTGATCGGCGCCGGCGGCGGTCTGGTGATGTGGCTGACCGACCGTCTGTTGGTGCGCTGCGCCATCGACGATGCCGTGGGCGCCGTGCCGGTGCACCTGGCGGCGGGCCTCTGGGGCACCCTCGCGGTGGCGTTGTTTGGAGAGCCGGCGCTGCTCGGCACCGGGCTCAGTCGGAGCGACCAGCTGATGGTTCAGCTCGAAGGTGTGCTGGTTTGTGCGGTCTGGGCGTTCGGCCTGACCTACTTGCTGCTGCGCCTTATCGATCGTGTGTACCCCATGCGGGTCGATCCCGAAGACGAGCGGGTGGGCCTGAACGTCAGCGAGCATGGCGCGCGGACCGAACTGATCGAGCTGCTCGACGCCATGGCCGAACACCAGCGCCAGGGCCAGTTCGAGCGCGAGGTCGAGGTCGAGCCATTCACCGAAGTGGGCCAGATCGCCGAGCAATACAATCAGGTCATTCGCGCCTTGCGCCAGGCTGTGGCTAAGACGCAAAGCATCGTGCGCGACATACGAGACGGCATTGTCACCTGCGGCGGCGACGGCATCCTGACCAGCTGCAACCCGGGCGCCGAGCGGCTGTTCGGTCTGCCTGCCGAACTGATCGTCGGACAACCGCTGCAACGCTTCATCGTGGACGGTGGCACGGCTTTGCTCCCGCACGCAGGCGGGGAGTTGAAGACCGAGACCCTGCTGCGCGGGGGCGACGGGCTGGTGTTTCCCGCTGAACTGACGGCCAGTCCCGGTAACAATGCGCAGGGAACCTTTGTCTGCATGCTGCGCGACATCACCGAGCGGCGGCAGATGGAAGAGCAGCTGTTCGCCGAAAAGATGCTGGCCCAGGTCACGCTGGCCTCGATTGGCGATGGCGTCATCACCACCGACCGGAGCGGCCATGTGCGCTACCTCAACCCGAGCGCCGAGCGGCTGACCGGCTGGACGCAGAACGCGGCGCAGGGGCTGCTGCTCGAAGAGGTCTACCGACTGTATGACGAAACCACCGGCGCGCCGCTGGCCAATGCCGCCGCCACCGGGATGCGCCGGCGCAGCGATCGACAGGAGCGCACCGAGCGGGCGCCTGCACTGCTGCAGCGCCCGGACGGTTCGCAGCTGGCCGTGCAGGACGCGGTAGCGCCCATCCGCGACGCCGAGGGGCAGATCATCGGCACGGTGCTGACCTTCCGTGACGTCAGTGTGACCCATCAGCTGGCGCGCAAACTGACCTTTCAGGCCAACCACGACAACCTGACCGGACTGGTCAATCGCTCGGCGTTCGAGCGTCGCCTCGAAGGGCTGCTGCAGGAAAACACCCGCGGCGAGCACATCCTCTGCTACATGGACCTGGATCAGTTCAAGGTCGTCAACGATACCTGCGGACACGCCGCCGGAGACGAGCTGCTGCGCCAGCTCGGCCAGTTGCTGCGCGGCCGGGTGCGCGGCAGCGACCTGCTGGCGCGGTTGGGCGGCGACGAATTCGGCATGGTGTTCATGGACTGCCCATTGCAGCAGGCGGTCGTGATTGCCGAGGGCATTCGTCACAGCGTCGACGAGTTCCGCTTCAACTGGGACGGCAAGGCGTTCGCGGTCGGTGCCAGCATCGGGCTGGTTGCCATCGATGAGCACGCCACTTCACTCGGGCCCCTGCTCAGCGCGGCCGACAGCGCCTGCTATGCCGCCAAGGACGGCGGCCGCAACCGCGTTCATGTCTATCAGGCCGACGATCAGCAGTTAATGGCGCGGCGCGGTGAGATGCAATGGACCCAGCGACTACGCCAGGCGTTGGATGGCGACCACCTGCGGCTGTTCGTGCAACCGATTGTGCGTGCAGAAGGCGACGACGGGCTGCAGCGTTACGAGGTGCTGGTGCGCATGCAGGGCGAGGACGGCAGCATCATTCCGCCCGGCGCCTTCATGCCGGCCGCCGAGCGATATGACCTGGCGCCTGCGGTGGATCGCTGGGTGGTCGGCAACTTCCTCGCCTGGGTCGGGGATCTGAGCCGCAGGCCGGGTATTACGCTTGGACACTATTCGATCAACCTGTCGGCGACCTCGCTTGGCGAGGAAAGCTTTCTCGACTTCATCCTGACGGCCATCGAGCGGCACCGCATTCCGCCGAATTGCCTGTGCTTCGAGATCACCGAAACCGCGGCGATCGCCAACCTCAGCCGCGCCATGACCTTCATGCAACGGCTCAAGGCAGCGGGCTGCAGCTTTGCCCTGGACGACTTCGGGTCCGGGCTGTCCTCCTTTGGGTACCTGAAGACGCTGCCGGTGGACTACCTGAAGATCGATGGCAGCTTTATCCGCGAGATCGATCGGGACCCCATTGCCCGGGCCATGGTCGCCTCCATCAACAACATCGGCCATGAGATGGGGTTGCGCACTGTCGCGGAATTCGTCGAGTCGGCCGCCATCCTCGAATGCCTGCAGGGCATTGGCGTCGATTACGTGCAGGGTTACCACCTGGGCCGACCGGGACCGCTGTCCGAATTGTCCGGGGTCCGGATGATGCCGCGCTGAGAGGCCCGGGCCAGTCGGATGGTCCCGTTAGCTGGAGTAGCGACCAAGAACGCCGATGCCTGGCGAAACCCCGCCCCCTCACCCTAGCCCGCTCCCTAAAGGGGCGAGGGGACTGGTTCTGGGTGGGTGGCTCGTTTGCGTGAGGAGGCGATGCGTCGGTTGGTGGCCGGGCGCTCGCAGCGTCGCCGGAGCGCCCAGGTTGCCATCTCCGTCAACCCGCGATGGCCGTCAGTTTCGCCAGCTGGTCGAGATCGGTCTGCATGCCGGAGGTCTCGCGGATGCGCCCGAGGATCTCGCGTTTGAGGTCGGTGAATTCAGGCGAGAGCTTCATGTCCTGATGGCGCTGTGCGGGCAGCGGGACGTCGTAGATCGAATCGATGCGTCCCGGCCGCGGCGCCATCAACACTACGCGGCCGCCCAGGTAGATGGCTTCCTCGACGTCATGGGTGACGAACAGAATGGTGGTCTTCTCCAGCCTGTGAACATGCCGGATCAGGTCGTGCATCACCTCGCGGGTCTGCGCATCCAGCGCGCCGAAAGGCTCGTCCATCAACAAAGTCGCGGGTTTGGGCATCAACGCCCGGGCAATCGCTACGCGCTGCTGCATGCCGCCGGAAAGCTGGCTGGGAAAGGCCTCGGCGAAGTTGGTCAGCCCCATCAAACTGAGCAACGCATCGGCGCGCCCGGCCGCCGTTTCCACATCGCCATCGCCACGCACTGCGTCAGAAATTACCTTAAGTTGACGACAGAACTTGATGTTTTTCATGACTGTCAGCCAGGGGTAGAGGCTGTAGTGCTGGAACACCATGGCGCGGTCGACTCCAGGGCCGTCCACCGGCCTGCCATCGAGCAGGATTTCGCCACGGCTGAGTGTTTCCAGCCCGGCGATGATGCGCAGCAGGGTGGACTTGCCGCAGCCCGATGCGCCGACAAAGGTGATGAATTCGTTTGCCTGGATATCCAGGCTGACAGCCTTCAGCGCCTCGACCTCACGCTTCTCGCTGACGAAAGTCTTGCCCACCTGCTGAATGCGGATCTTGGCGTCGCTCATGCTTGTTTTCTCCATGGGAAGGCCCGGCGTGACAGCCAGCGGAAGCCCTGGTCGGTGAGCAGGCCGATGATGCCGATCAGCAGGATGCCGGCGAAGATCTTGTCGGTGTGCATGTAGCGCTGTGCCTTGAGGATGGCGTAGCCGAGGCCCGAATTGGCGGCCACCAGCTCGGCGACGACCAGGTAGGTCCAGGCCCAGCCGCAGGTGATGCGCAGGGTATCGAGAATGGCCGGACGCGCCGACGGCAGGATCACCAGCTTGACGATCTCGCCCCGGTTGGCGCCCATGGTCTGCGCCGCCTCGATCTGCGTCATCGGTACACGGCGCACGTCTTCGGCCACCATCAAGACCATCTGGAAGAAGGTGCCGATAAAGATGATCAGCACCTTTGAACCCTCGTCGATGCCGACCCAGAGCATTACCAGCGGAATGAAGGCTACCGCCGGCATGTAGCGGATGAAGTCTGTCAGTGGCTCGAGAAAAGCCTGCACCGGGCGATAGGTGCCGATGTACAGCCCCAGCGGCAGCGCGAGCAGAGCCGATGCGCCGAAGCCAGCCATCACCCGCCAGACGCTGATGCCGATGTCGGTGAGCAAGCCTTCGCTGGTCCACCAGCGGCCCAGGCGTTCGAGTACGGCGCCGGGGCTGGGCATGAACATCGGATCCGCCAGCCCCAGCGCGGTATAGGCCCACCAGAGCACGAAGGGTGCAGTCAGGCCTGCGGCTGCCAGTGCCCAGGCCGTGGTTTTCGGCAGATCGCCTCGGATGCGCCACCAGCGCGCTCGGCGTGGCTTGGCGGGGGCCGTATGCGGCGTGCTGGCGGGCTGCCTGTCCGCCGCGGTGGGACTATCCAGAACAGTGTCTGCGGTAAGGGATAAATGCGCCGTCATGCGACTACCTCCTGAACGGTCGGTAAATGCGGATTCGCCACGCTGACCCAGCCCAGCGCTGGCGGAAACTGGCCGATGCGGGCCAAGTCCTCTTCGGGAATTCCGGCCGGTTGACGGAAATTCCAATAGCTCGGCAGCAGGCTGTCACCGACACGTCCGGGCAGGGTCGAGTGGCTGATCATCCAGGGCGTCGCACCGTTGCGTTGGCGGCCGAAGGAAATTTCGCAGGCCAGCAGGTCGAGCCGTTTTGCCGGCGCGGCGCGGGCGACCTGATCGCGCAGGCGACTGCCATCCGCGTCCAGGGTCACGGGCCGGTCGGCGGCGAACATGAAGTAGTCTCCGGCGACCAGCAAACAGGCCTGTCGCTCCGGCTCATCGGCCGAGCGCAGCCACAGGCCCCAATTGGTGCCTTCCGATTCGGCAACGCGCTGCCACACCTCGTGATAGCGGCCGTCCAGGCCATCTTCGAGCAACTGATCCGCACCTTCGAAACGCATACGGCCGATGTCCGGTGCAGCGCCTGGTGGCTGGTAATCGATCAGACGCTGCCATTGGCAGATGTCACCCTCCACCAGGGTCAGCCCGGCAAAGCCGCCTTGCTCGCACAGGTCGAGCTGTTGCGCCTGCGAACAGGTCGCCAGGGACGCGGAGGCGGTCGGGGGGTGAGGGATGCGTATGTCGGCGTGCAGTTGGGCGGTCTGCAGCCAGTAGACGTCACTGGTGTCGTCGCGGTGCCCGTCGGTCGTGGTCAACAAACGGCGTCGCCACACGCCCAGGTAGGATTCGGGAACGCTGTTCATGCGTGGTACTCCGGGAAGCGTTTGAGGGTTCGCCAGAAGGCCATGTCGTGGTTCGGCCACAACTCAGCCTTGGCGTCGGCGGCCAATCCCTTGAGCTTGCGAATGCTGTCCAGCGCCAGGTCTTCTCGGTCTTGCCAGCAGAGACCGGGCGCGATTTCATCGGTGAGGTTTTCCTGCAGGTCGGCCGCATCGCCGGTCAGAATCACCGGCTTGCCGTGCGGCAGCTCGACCATCAATGACATGTGGCCGGCGGTGTGCCCAGGCGTGTTGATCGCCTGCACACCCGGCACCAGCTGGTATTCCTCGCGCTGCAATTTCCAGCGCTGCTGGTCGACGATGGTGTCGGAGAAGTCGTCCGCGAAGTAGGCATCGTCGGCCTCGGCCAGCGCGGCCTCCAGTTCGGCCTCGTGCACGTGCACATCACAACCGCATAGCTCGCACAGCCCACCGGCGTGGTCGAAGTGCAGGTGGCTGAGAAACACCAGGTCGATGTCGGCTGGTGTCAGCCCGTGCCGGGCCAGATGTGCCGGTAGGCGCTGTTCCTCGGTCATCTGCGGCGGGCCCATGGGGAACTCCAGCGGGTCGTACCATCGCGCTCTGAGGTCCGGATCGCTGAGCTTGGCGTAGTCGCAGCCAACGTCGAACAGGATGCGGCCCTGCCGGGTCTCGATCAGAAACGCCAGGATCGGCGCCTCGATCTGGACACCCTGGCCGCGATTGCGGGTCGAGATGGACTTGTCGTAGCGATGGGTCGCGGTGAGCAGCGGCCAGAGTTTGAGCACATCGGTCATGCAGGCACCTCCAGCAGAGCAATGAGCGCATCACTGGTGATGACTTCACCGAAGAGCCCGCCCTCGACGCCAATCATCGACAGCGCGGCCGCGTGCAGCGCGGGGTAGGCCGAGCCGCAGGCATCAGCAACGGTCAGGCAGGAGAAACCGAGGTCCACCGCGTGTCGCAGGGTCGAAGACACGCAGACTTCGGTGGTCACGCCTGTCAGGATCAACTGCCCAATGCCGCGATTGCGCAGCAGCAATTCCAGGTCGGTGTGAGCGAAGGCGCTGTAGCCCGGCTTGTCGATCACCGGCTCACCCGTCTCGGGTTGCAGTTCATCGATCAGGTCATTGCCGTATTCACCACGCACCATCAGGCGACCCATGGGGCCCGGCGTGCCGATGGGTGCGCCGCTGGCTTCGGCGCGCCGCCGCTTGGTCTCGGGCAGGTCGCTGAGGTCAGCCCGATGGCCTTCGCGGGTGTGCGCGATGAACAGGCCGCAACGGCGTGCGGCGACCAGCAACTGGCGGATCGGCTCGATGGGCGCTCGCAGCCGCTCGATGTCCAGGCCGGCTTGATCGGCATAGCCGCCCGGTGCGCAGAAGTCGCGCTGCATGTCGATTACCAGCAGCGCGGTATGCGCCAATGCCGAATTCACAGGAAATTCTCCAGAGCAAACTCACCGCGCACAGCGGCAGCAATACCGCCCACGATGTCTTCGGCCATGCGCTGACCTTTTGTTGCCGTCGAGCCCTTGGCCGAAGACAGCACGCCAGACGGCGGTACCCACTCGGTGCGGGGCGGATACATGTCGTAGGGTGGAAAGTCGGCGGGGGCTTCGTCCGGGATGCGCTCCAGCGCCACCAGGCTGGGGTAGTAATGGAGCATCAGCGAGGTTTCGATGACAGCGGCGTGCTCCAGGGCGAAGCCTGGAAAACCGTCTGGAAACACATCGGCCAGGGTGTCCTCACGGCAGAAGTCCCAATGCTCCAGGCGCATGACCTCGAGCCCCGCATCCGGTCCCAGATCACGTAGCGCCAGTTGAATGCCTTCGCCAACGAACCACTGGTTTTCGTAATGGCCAACCACCAGCACCAATCGCTTCACGCCGTGCCGATGGAATTCGCGTACGGCGTCGCGCACCAGGGCGCTGAGCGTGGCGCCATCAAGGCTGGTGGTGCCGCAGAAGTGCTGGCCGCCACCGCACTTGGGCTGTGATTTGTAGCCGTAGGACAGCGCCGGCGCGACCAGCCCGCCGACGCGTTGCGCCACATCGGCGCAGATGGCGCTGGCAAGCAGCGCATCGGTGCCCAGCGGCAGGTGCGGGCCGTGCTGCTCGGTGGCACCGCAAGGCAGGAAGAGCACGGAACCGTCGCGAACACGGTGTTCGTACTCGACCCAGCTCAGTTGATCCATGTGCACGCTGTTCATAGCGAAGGACTCCGAATTACGGTCACGGCCGGGCGTTCTGGCCAGCTGGCGGTCAGTGCCGCAATCATTACAAGGGCTGCACCCAGCCATTCATGGGTGCCGATGGCCTGGTTGCCGAGCCAGGCGGAAGAGAGCACGGCGGCCACCAGTTCGAAGACCACCAGCACCGCCGCGCGCCCGGCCTCGATGTGACTAACGCCGTATTGCACGGCAGCCATGCTCAGCAGCCAGCCCAGCGCCATCAGGCCGATCTGCCAGCTCAGCGTGAGACTCAGCGGTGGCGGGTATTCACCAAGCACAGGGCAGAGCACAACGGCAATCAGTGCACTGCCCAGAAACGGCGCCAACGTCTTGCTCGCCAGTGGCACCTGATCGGCGGCGCGCGTGGCGAGATTGTTCAGGCTGAAGCCGAGACCAGCGGCGAGTGCGAGCCAGTCGCTGCCGCTCAGTGGGTGGGTCAGTGCGCTGCTGATATTCAGCGTCAAGGCGATGCCGAGCATGGCCAGCAGCAGGGCACCGATACGCAGCGGCGTCAGGCGTTCGCCCAGCAGCAACCAGCCACCCAGTACGCCCCAGACCGGTGCGAGGTAGAACAGCAGCATGACCCGCACCACCTCGCCGATGGCCAGCGCCGTGACCAGTGCAGCGGTCGCACCGCCTCCACAGACGGCGATGGCCAGCAAACCGTTGCGCTGTGGCATCCACGCACGGCGCTCGAACCACAGCACTGGAATGGCGAAGAGACTGAGTAAGCCATAGACCAGCAGCACCAGCGGCATGCCCACCAGCCCGACGCTGGCGAAATGGTGCAGGGGCAACCAGCCGAGGCCCCAGGCGACTGCGCCGGTGACCAGTAAGATCTGCGGGAGCAGGGTCATCACGCGCCCATCCAGGAGCCGCCATTGGGCCCGAGTGTTTGCCCGGTGAAGTAGCTGGCCTGAGGCGAGAGCAGAAAAACGATGGCGGCCGCGACCTCGTCCGGCGTACCGAGCCGGGCCATGGGTATGTCGAGTTCCTTGGCCATCCACTCACGACTCATGTGCGCTGGCGAGACCATGGCCGTGGCGATGGGACCCGGCGCGACGGCGTTCACGCGGATGCCGCTGGCGGAGAATTCGCGGGCCAGCGAGCGCGTCAGGCCGATCACGGCGGCCTTGGCGGTGCAATAGGCGGCGTAATCGCTGCGGCCGAGAAAACCGAGGTCCGAGGCCACATTGACGATGGCCCCGCAGCTGCGCGGTTGCATATGGCGCAATGCGTGCTGGCAGCAGTGGTAGACGCCATGCAGGTCGACGCCGAGCACCTGCGCCCAGTCCTGTTCAGTGGTGTCGAGAAAAGGTTTCTCCAGGATGATCCCGGCATTGTTGACCAGCAGATCCAGCGGCCCGTCGGCGAGGATCTGTTCGAACATCCCTGCAACGGCGGCTGCCGAGCCGACATCAGCCTCGACATGGCGCACCTGGCCACCGCGCGATTCGATTTCTGCACACAATTGTTCCGCCGCCCCGTGCTGGCCGAGGTGATTGATCCAGACCCGCGCGCCGGCTCTTGCCAGGCCCACGGCGGTTGCACGACCAATGCCGGTCGCTGCGCCGGTGACCAGAGCCACCTTGCCCTCCAGTGGCAGACGATCCATCAATGCATGACCTCACCGTGGCTGACCGACAGCGCCTGGCCGGTCAGCGCCGCGGCCAGCGGCGAGCCGAGAAACAGAAAGGTGCCGGACAGGTCAGCGGGAGTCAGCAATTCCGGAATGGCCTGCGCCGCCAGCACGGCGACCAGTTCTTCAGTCTCGCTGCGGCCGTTTTCCGCCGCCATGATGCGCAGCGAGCGCATCGCGGCATCGGTGCCTATCCAGCCAGGGCAGACGGCATTGACGCGGATGCGCCGAGGCCCCAGTTCCCAGGCCAAGGAGCGGGTCAGGCCGATCACTGCATGCTTGCTGGCGGCATAGGCGGAAAAGCCCGGTACGCCTTTCAAGCCCCAGATCGAAGCTTGATTGATCACGCTGGCACCGGCGCGCAGGCGAGGCAGCAGCGCGCGGGTCAGGCGCTGCATGGACGACACGTTGTTATCCAGCAGCTGCGCCCAGCACGCGTCGGCTTCGGCAGTGGGGTCGGTAATGGGTGTCTGGTACTCGACACCGGCATTGTTCACCAGCACCTCGACCGAGCGGTTGCGGCAGGCGAGGTCGTCAGCGAAGCGCTGCACCGCCCGCCAATCGCCGAGCTCAAGCGGGGTGGCGTGCAGCGGGCCCTCCGGCTGAAGGCTTTCGACCAGTTCGGCGAGGGCGTCCGGGTTGCGGTCGACCAATTCCAGTGTGGCGCCGGCCTCGGCGTAGGTCTTGGCCAACTGCCGACCAATGCCGCCAGCCGCCCCGGTGAGTACGACACAACGTCCGCGATAATCGAGTGCTTTATGCATGTCACACCGCCGTGAGGAAAGACACGCCAACTGCACCGTAGAAACCTTCTGCTTTTTGCGGACCTTCACTGACTGCGCCGTAGTCGTCATCCAGTACACGACGCAGGCGATAGCGGTGAAAGCTGCCAAGCAGGTCGCGCATCGGAATGACCTGGTTGTAGGCGCTGCCATACAGCTCGGCGTGCAGCGCGGGGAGGCGATACCAGGGCGCGACGGGTTTCTCGTGGTGGGCGTTGTGGTAGGGAAAGTTGAGCAGCAGCAGGTTGAGCGACGGCCAACGGGCGGACACCACGTTGCTGTAGGTATTGAGCTGTTCGTAGGCGCGGTCGCGTGGCTTGTCTTCGGGTACCTGGCCGTCTTCCAGCACGGCGAAGGCGTCGTAGGTGTGCTGGAAGGCGTCGGCAAAGCGCAGCACGGTGACCATCAGCAGCCATGCCACGGCATACAGCGCCAGGGCTTTGAGCGATAACCAACCAACCAGGGCGAACAGCAGAGCCCGGATCAGCATGACGCGGGCGACTTTGCCGCGACGGGCACGGTGCTTCTCGTTGGTGGTCACGAAGGGCAGCACAATCACGTAGAGGTGCATGATCAGCTCGACCGCTGGCACGTAGGCCCACTCCAGCGCGATGACCAGCTTCTGGAACCACACCGGGCGCGCCTTGAGAAAGGCCTTGCTGTCGAAGGTGATTACATCGGCACGGTCGACGTGGTGGCGCATGTGCTTTTTACGCAAGTCCTGGAAATCGGCGTAGCAGCTGCCGGCCAGCCAGCTGCAGGCGTTGCCGGCCCACTGGTTGTGCTTGGGCACACTGAAAATGGTGCCGTGGGCAAACTCGTGGATCAGGTAGGCAGCGATGATCATCGCGTGAGCGAGCAACAGGGTGCCCAGCGCATTGAGCCAGCCATTGGCCGGGAACAGCAGCGCCAGCCCGGCAAGGTAGCCGAGCAGGGTGTAGGTCATGGCCAGGCTGTTCGGCACGCGGCCATCGGCGTAGCGGTAGAGCGGTTTGCGCGTTTGCATATCGGTCTCCAACCGGGCGAGCGGCGGCTCGCCCGGCATGCACTACTTGGCGAGCGTCTCGACGAACTGGGCGTCGTAGGTGTGGCTGAAGTCCGGCATGGCCGGGATCTGTCCGTTGTCGACCAGCAGCTTGGCGATGATCGCGCCGCTGCCATGGAAGGAATGGGTGTCGTCACCTGGGGCGAAGCTCTTGCCCATTTCAGCGAGCGGAATGTTGTAGGCGCCAGACATCTGCTCGGTTGCTTCCTCGGCGCTGACGCCCAGTACTTCACCGATGATCTCTGCCGACTCCTCGGGGTGCGCCTGCATATAGGCGAGGCCGTCGAGGTAGCCCTGGATCATCGCCTTGATGGCTTCCGGCTTCTTGGCGATTACCGCCTCGTCGAACACCAGCACGTCGGTGATCAGGCCGGGCGCATCCTTGGAGGAATACACCACCTTGAACTTGTCGCCGCTGCCCATGGAGAGGATCTGCGACACGTTGGGTTCGTAGGTCACGCCGACCGGCAGATTGCCAGAGGCCATGGCGCCGGGAATGCCTTCGGGCGTCATGTTGACCGGATCGATGTCCTTCTCGGTCAGGCCGTTCTGCTGCAGCGCATAGGCAAGCAGGAAGTCGGACGGTGACAGCGGGTTGTAACCCACCTTCTTGCCTTTGAAATCAGCCACAGCGTTGATCGAAGCGTCGGCGACGATGGCGTCACCCCCGTTGGAAAAATCGATGGGCATCACCACGCGGTGCTTGAGGCCCTTGGCGACCGAGGCCACCACTTGGTCATAGGTGAGCATGCCGCCGTCCAGGGCGCGGCTGAGCATCGCGGTGGGGATCAGCGCCGGGTCATTGAAGAACTGCAGTTCGACATCCAGGCCGTGGGGCTTGAACAGTTCTTTCTTGTCGGCGACATAGAAGGGGCCATAACCGGCCCATACCACCGTGCCGATTTTCATCATTTCGGCGGCTTGGGCTGCCAGCGGCGCAAAGATCGTCGCGGCCGCCAGCGTGGCGCCAAGCAAGGTGTGGTGCAGCGAACGCAGCAGTGGTCCAGTCATGATGAAACTCCTACACAGTGGAAGAACCGGCACGGGATGACATCGCGTCCTCCCGGGCTTTTATCCCGCCGTGTAGTCCCAATCCGTAGGACCGGAGAACTCTCGGACCAGCGCTCATCTGCATGAGCCGGAACCCTAGTTCGCCTGTTGTGTTGCTCCTGTGTGCCGAGCGTCATGAGCGTGGTGGCGACTCATCCCGTTCTATCTGGGATGAGCAGGTTGCGTGCCATCTTTATCTGGTGGATTTTTGCGGAACGGATTCAATGAGTTGGCCGGCATATCTCGACCGATCGTCACGCTATGGCCGTAACCGGGCTGCGCTCAAATGGTGAGTTGTGCGCTGCAATGGTGCCCCGTTGGTCGTGACAGGGGAGGAGCGCGACGGACGTCATCAGGGGGAGGACGAGGTATCAACCGGGAGCGACGGGTGCCTCGTGGCGTTCTGCGGCGGTGTGCTGGGCTCAAGCAATTGCTGGCATGACGTCGTGCGTCATGCCAGCGATTCAATACTGGCGGTCGGCGTTACGCCGGCACCGGCACATCCTCAGGCAGCAGTTGCTTGTCCTTCAGTGCCCGCCAGAACGCGGCCGGTATCTCGGCTTCGAACTGCTGCACATACTGCGCCGGACGCTTCGGGTTGCTGGTGCCGGGGATGGCGGACAGCACCGCGGGATGAGCCAGGCAGAATTGCAGCGCGGCGGCACGGATATCGACGCCGAACTCGCCGCACACGGCCTCGATCGCCTGGGTCTTCTTGCGGATCGCCTCGGGTGCGTCGGCATAGTCGTAGTGCTCGCCGCCGGCCAGCACACCGGAGTTGAAGGGGCCACCGACGACGATCCCGACGCCACGCTCCACGCACTGTGGGAATAAGGTGTCCAGCGCTTCGCGGTGATCCAAAAGCGAGTAGCGTCCGGCTAGCAGGAATACGTCAGGGTCGGACTGCTCGAGCGCCAGCCGGCAGGGCTCGACCAGGTTCACGCCCAGCCCCCAGCCGCGAATTAGGCCTTCGTCACGCATTTGCGTCAGGGCTTTCGCCGCGCCCTGCATAGCCTGCTGGAAGTACTCGGTCCACTGCGGGCCCCATTGGTCTTCAGACACGTCGTGAATGAAGGCGACATCGATTCGGTCGACCCCCATGCGCTCCAGGCTGTCTTCAATGGAGCGCCGCGCGCCGTCGGCGGAGTAATCGACGACACGCTTGTTCGGCAGCTCGTCGACAAAGGGTTTGGCGTTCTCAGGGGCATTTGCCGGCCTCAGCAGCCGACCGACCTTGGTACTCAGCACAAATTCGTCGCGTGGCTTGTGGCTGAGCAACCTCCCGAAGCGCTGTTCGGCAAGGCCCGCGCCGTAATGCGGCGAGGTGTCGTAATAGCGGATGCCCGCTTCCCAGGCGGCCTTGAGCGTCGCGTCGGCCGTGGCTTCGTCGAGAGGCTGGAACATGTTGCCCAGCGGCGCGCCGCCAAAGCCGAGAGGTGGAAGGGTGATGCGCATGGAGCCTCCTCTGATGCAGGTTGAGCCGAATGTTCGGCGTCGCTTTGCATCGGAGGACGTCCAGTAAGGGATGTTCCGGCGGGGACGAAAAGGAGTGGTGATATCAATCCAGCCCAACACCGAGCGACGTCGCAGCCAGGCCGAGCGGCAGCAGATGCGAGTGGCGGTGTCCGTAGGGCCGGATCATCCGTCCCGAATGGCTGTTAGTGCCGACTCTTCATATAAGCCCGCCAGCCACCGAATTCGGTGATGTCGACGGCACCCTCCAGACCATAGGGCTCGCAGATGAAGCCGGTTTCCCAGCGGCCATCGGCCAGCTGCACCTTGCCCAGGCCCAACGGCGCGGGGATGCCGGTGAGAAAAGAGCCCAGTTCGCTACTGGGGATTTCCCAGACTTCCACTTCGATGGCCGCTCCGCCTTCGGCAACCCGGACCATGCCAGGGCGGAACGGCGGGCCGCCGGCCAGCGCGTAGAGCTTGTAATTCGCTGAGCTGTGGGTGGCTTCCAGCAGCCGACCACTGCGCTGCGTGAGCTGCCAATTGAGCGGCAGACCGTCCAGATGCGCGCCGCAGACGACCACGCGGGCCCGGTCATTGCGCGCCGGATGTGTCGGCGCGGCTTTGGTGATGGACTGGCCGCCGACCAGGGGGATTCCGGTGCCTCGCTGCAGTGCATCGGCCAGGCTCAGCAGGTACTGGTCGGTGAACACGCGACCGAACAGGGTAACGCCCCACGGCAGGCCATTCTGCATTGTGTCGGCGGGCACCGCAACGGCGGCATAGTCGAGCATGTTCATGAAGTTGGTGTAATAGCCTAGATCCGAGTTGCGCTTGACCGGTTCGGCGTGCAGCTCGTCCAGGGTGACCGGTCGCGGGTAGGCAGGCGTGAGGATGCAGTCGACCCCAGCCATGATCCGGTCGCAGATGGCCTTGAGCTGCTGCAGCCGATATTGCGCGCGAAACAGCTGAACCGCGGTGGTGCCGGGCGCCTTTTCCAGCACGGCCTTGATTACCGGCAGCACGGCGTCCGGCTGTAGTTCGATCAGCTCGCCGGCGACGCTGTAACGTTCAGCGACCCAGGGCCCCTCATACAGCAAGCGCGCTGCCTCAAGGAACGGCTCGAAGTCGATTTCTACCGGCTCGCCCCCAAGGGCCTGTAGATGCTCGATGGTGGCAGCGAACAGCGCCGGGCTTTCCGGGCAACCGAGAAACTCCAGCCCGCTTGGCACGCCGAAGCGGAAGGTAGCGATCTTGCCGAAGGCCGAACCGTCGTTCCATGCGGGGTTGGTGCGGCTGTATTCGTCACGCGGATCGAGCCTGGCGGTCAGGGCGAGAAGCTGACTGGCTTCGGCTGCGGTCGCGGTGAAAAAGGTGACGCAGTCCAGCGTACGGCACGCCGGCACGACGCCTGCGGTGGAGATCAGTCCCTTGCTGGCCTTGAGGCCGACCAGGTTGTTCAGCGCCGCCGGCACCCGACCGGAACCGGCGGTGTCGGTGCCCAGCGCAAAGCTGCAAATGCCCAGCGCGACGGACAGGGATGAGCCGGCACTGGAGCCGCCCGACGGGTAGGCCGGGTGCACGCTGTTACGGCATTCACCATAGGGCGAGCGAGTGCCGTTGAGGCCGGTGGCGAACTGGTCAAGGTTGGTCTTGCCCAGCGGGATCGCGCCAAGGGCAATCAGCTGCTCGACGATGGTAGCGCTGGTTTCGGGCGTGTAGGCAAAGGCCGGGCAGGCGGCTGTGGTGGGAATGCCGGCCAGGTCAATATTGTCCTTGATCGCGAAGGGGATGCCGTACAGCGGCAGATCGTCCGGGGATTTGCTGTCCAGGGCGGCGAGGTAGGGCTCCAGTTCATCCTCTGTTAGCAGATGAATGAAGAGATTGAATTCGGCTTGCAGGGCGGTGGCTTGCTCGTGCACTGCAGCGATAAGGTTGCGTGGTGACAGCTGGGCGCTGGAGTAAGCCGTGCGCAGTGTGTCGAGGCGTAGATCGAAGTCGATGGTCACGTTGTATTCCTCGTAGGGTGGAAAACGGCAACGCCTTTTCCACGCGTGATGTTCGGAACGGCTCGGTGGGCCGGTTGGTGGATCGGTGAAGCGTGATCCACCTTAGGGTTCGGTGTTGTCCGGACGGCGTCACGCCTCCTCAATCACTACCACGCGCTGTCCGGCGCGCACCGGCGAGCCAGGCTGCACACGGATGTCCTTCACCACGCCGGAAACCGGTGCGGTGATCGGGATTTCCATCTTCATGCTTTCCAGGATCACCAGCACGTCGCCGGCTTCCACCCGTGCGCCCTCGGCCACCGAAACCTGCCAGAGGTTGCCGGCAATGTGGCTTTCGATACCGTGCTCGCCGGCGCCGAGCGGGGCGTCTTCACCAAGTTCAGCGGCGACTTCCTCGCTCTCGAAGTGCGCCTGGCCTGAGGCGATCCAGCGTTGGCGTTCGGCGTCGAACGCGGCGCGCTGCTGGCTGCGAAAGGCGTCAATGCCTTCGGCTTCCTTCGCCAGAAAGTCCTGATAGTCGGACAGGCGCAGCTCACTCTCTTCGATCTTCAGCGGGTAGCGGCCCAGGGGAAAATCGCGGCGGATCTTCAAGAGCTCTTCGGCAGAAACCGGGTAGAAGCGAATCTGGTCAAAGAAGCGCAGCAGCCAGGGCTTGCCGCCGAAGGCCTCCACCGCGCGGTAGCGGTTCCACATCTGCAGGGTGCGGCCGACGAACTGGTAACCACCCGGGCCTTCCATGCCATAGACGCACATGTAGGCGCCGCCGATGCCCACGGAGTTTTCCGCGGTCCAGGTGCGTGCCGGGTTGTACTTGGTGGTCACCAGCCGATGCCGTGGGTCGAGCGGCGTCGCGACCGGGGCGCCGAGGTAGACATCACCGAGGCCCATTACCAGATAGCTGGCCTCGAACACCGTGCGATGCACTGCATCAAGGTTTGGCAAATCATTGATGCGGCGGATAAATTCCAGGTTGCTCGGGCACCAGGGCGCATCCTTGCGCACGGTGGTCATGTATTTTTCGATGGCCAACTGACAGGCCGGGTCGTCCCAGGACAAGGGCAGGTAGACGGTTCGCGAGGGGACTTTCAGGTCGCGGGCGGCGCACACCGCGTCCCATTCACCCTCGACGATGTTGAGCAACGTCCGCAACGGCAGGGTTTCTGGCTGGTAGTGGACCTGCAGGGAGCGAATGCCGGGGGTGAGGTCGATCACGCCGTCGAGGTTCTTCGCCTCCAGCGCCTGCATCAGCGCATGGCCACGAAAGCGCAGAACAAGATCCAGTTCAGGCGCGCCGACTTCCAGCAGCAGGTGGGTGTCGCCAGAGAGGCGGGCGACCAGCCGGGTGTCGTCCTCACCTAGATCGAGGACGATGGGCGAGGTGAGCGCTTGCGCACTTGTAGGAGCGGGGAGGGTGCCGTCGCTCTGGCTGCCACGAAGCGCACATTCGTCGTTCAACGCCTTCGCCAGCTGCCGCGCGGTGGTCACCTCCACTGGTACGAAACGCACCTTGTCGCCAGCCTTGAGCTGACCCATCTGCCAGAGGTCGGCCTCGATGATGGTCACCGGGCAGACGAAGCCGCCGAGGCTTGGGCCGTCCGGACCGAGGATGACCGGCATGTCGCCGGTGAAGTCCACCGCGCCGATGGCGTAGGGGTTGTCGTGGATGTTCGACGGGTGCAGGCCAGCCTCGCCGCCGCTGTCGCGTACCCACTCGGGTTTCGGGCCGATCAAGCGCACGCCGGTCCGGCTGGAGTTGAAATGCACTTCCCAGTCGGTGGCGAAGAATTTGTCGATATAGCCTTCGGTGAAATATTCCGGCGCGCCATGCGGGCCGTAGATCACGCGAATCTCGCGCACTGCGGGCAAGGCTGAGCACAGTTCCAGCGGCAGGCTTGCGCCAACGCTGTCGTCAGCCAGTTCGGGAAGGTGCAGCACATCACCGGCCCGCAAGGCGCGCCCGGCATGGCCGCCGAACTGGCCGAGGGTGAAGGTGCTCTTGCTGCCCAGATAATCGGGCACCTGCAGTCCGCCGCGTACGCTCAGGTAGCTGCGCGCACCGGGACCTGCGATGGTGCCGAGCGAAAGCGTGCTGCCAGCCTTGACCAGGATCGCGGTGCACATCGGTTGCTCGATGTCGTCGAGTTTCACTGGAATGTCAGCGCCGGTTACCACAGCCACCGCATCGGTATTGAAGCGCACGATCGGCCCGCTCATGGTGACTTCCAGGCCTGCGGCATCGGCCGGATTGCCCAGCAGCGCATTGCCCAGGCGCAGCGCACGGCTGTCCATCGGACCGGACGGTGGCACGCCGACAGCCCAGTAGCCGAGCCGTCCGGGGAAGTCCTGCACGGTGGTCTGGGTGCCAGCTGCGAGCACCTCAAAGGTGGCGGCCTGGTAAGTCAGGCCTTCCAGGCAGCGGGTCCAGGGATTGCCTTCGGCAAAGGGCGCATAGGCGAGGATCTGACGCAGGTAGTCGCGGTTGGTCTCGACGCCATAGAGCAGGGTGCGGGCCAACGCCTGATCGAGCGCAGCGTGGGCCGCTTCACGGGTCGGCGCATGGGTGATGAGCTTGGCGATCATCGGGTCGAAGTAGGGCGGAATCTCGCAGCCAGCCTCGACCCAGGTGTCGATGCGCAGAGCCTTGCGATCTGACTCGGGGAAATTCACGGCGGTCAGCAGGCCCGGACTTGGTTGGAAGTCGCGGCCCGGGTCTTCGGCGTAGAGGCGTGCCTGGACGGCGTGGCCGCGGGGATTCAAGTCCTTCGCCAGTGCCGACAAAGGCGGCAGGTCACCTGCTGCCAGCTCGATCATCCAGCGCACCAGGTCTACGCCCCAGACTTGCTCGGTCACGCCGTGTTCGACCTGCAGGCGGGTGTTCACTTCGAGAAAGTAGAAGCGCTCGGCCTCAGCGTCGTAGACAAACTCGACGGTTCCAGCGCTGCGGTAGTTCACCGCCTTGGCCAGCTTGATGGCGGCTTCGCACAGAGCCTCGGCCATGCCGGTCGGCAGGTTCGGTGCCGGTGTTTCTTCCAGCACTTTCTGGTTGCGCCGCTGCACCGAGCAGTCGCGAACGCCCAGCGCGATCACCTCGCCCTGGCCGTCACCAAATACCTGCACTTCCAGATGGCGGGCGCGCTGAATGTATTTTTCGATGAACACACCCGAATCGCTGAAGTTGTTCTGCCCCAGGCGTTTAACTGCGTCGAAGGCATCTGACAGCTCCTCGGCCGAGCGGCATACGCGCATGCCAATGCCGCCGCCGCCAGCCGTGCTCTTGAGCATGACCGGATAACCGACCTGTTGGCCGGCTTCCAGCGCGGCTTCGAGGCTCTCCAGCAGTTCGGTGCCTTCCAGCATCGGCACGCCGTGCTGCTTGGCCAGCGCTCGCGCGGTGTGCTTGAGCCCAAACACCCGAAGCTGCTCGGGCGTCGGTCCGACAAAGGCGATGCCGGCCGCCTCGCAGGCCTCGGCAAAGGCGGCATTCTCGGAAAGAAAACCGTAGCCGGGATGAATCGCCGTCGCACCGGCGGCCTGCGCGATACCGAGGATCTTGTCGACCACCAGATAGGTGTTCGATGCAGCGCCTTCACCGAGGCTATGGGCTTCATCAGCCTGCTGGATGTGCAAGCTGGCGGCATCCGCTTCTGAATAGACGGCCACGCCTTTTACGTCCAGGGCACGCAGCGTGTGCAGAATGCGGCAGGCGATGGCGCCGCGGTTGGCGATCAGGAGTTTGTCGAACATGGTTGAAACCCTCGAGGGGCTGGGCGGGCCGTCCCGCCTTTATTCGTTCATCACCCCCGGCCGTCCGGGGGTTGATCCATTGGTAGGGGCTAGAGCCCGCCATGTGGACGTGCTGCTAACGGTGGGCTCATGCCCGCTCTATGACGCTCGCGCACAGGCCCGGCAGCAGTGACCGAAACGCTTCGCGAGCAAGCTCGCTGCTACGTCGAAGTGTTGGCTGCCTGGGTCGGTTCACGCTGGGTGGCCATTGCCGAAGCCTGGGCTTCGGCTCGATCGCTTGGCGTTGGCCGCCGTACGTCCAGCCACCGCTGCTTCATTCGGCTTTTGCCTCCCACACCAGCACCTCGGCCGGGGTCGGGTTCCAACCGTTGCAGGGGTTGTTCAGCTGTGGGCAGTTGGAGATCAGGACGATTACGTCCATCTCGGCTTTCAGTTCCACGTACTTGCCGGGCGCGGAGATGCCATCGGCAAAGGTCAGCCCGCCTTCGGGCGTCACCGGCACGTTCATGAAGAAGTTGATGTTGGCGCCGATGTCGCGCTTGGTCAGACGGCCGTCGTTGAGGCTCGCGCGAAGGAAGTTGTCGCGGCAGCTGTGCATGTAGCGCTTGTCCAGCGCGTAGCGCACCACGTTGCTCTCCTGGGCGCAGGCGCCGCCCAAGGTGTCGTGGCGACCGCAGGTGTCGGCGACGATGGTGAGCAGCGGGTTGCCCAGATTCGAATAGAGCACCGTGCCGGTGGTCAGGTAGACGCGGTTCTGTCGGCGCAGGGTGCGCTGCGGGTCGTAGCGCTCGCGCGGGTTCCTGGCGTTGTAGAACAGGGTATCCACCGCCTGGTTGCCTTCCAGATCCAGCAGGCGCAGGGTCTGGCCGGCCTTGATTTCGAGGAGGTGGGGCTCGCCGGCCGGGATCACATGGCGGAAGGCGGCGGTTTCGGGGTGCAGGTGGCTTTCGACAAGACTCATGGTGGCACTCCCTCAGATGTACAGCCGTTCGGTGTTGTGGAAGGCGCGGCCGTTTTCCGGACGCGAGGTGCGGCAGAGCACGCTGATGCCATCGCTCTCCACCTGCTGCCAGGTAAGCTGCACCGGCTTGGGCGCGTATTCCGGGTCCGGGTCCATCGGATGCTGCAGGGCGGTGAGGACCACCAGGCTGTCCATCGGCGCATACAGCTCGACATAACTCCCCGCTTTGGAATTGCCCGGCTGGAAGGCGAAGGCGCCGTCGGCGCTGACGTCCACCCGGCTGAACAGGTTGAGCACCATCAAGAGGTCCTGCAGGTTCAGGTCCCACTTGCCCATTTCCACCAGCAGGTTGTCGGCGCCGTTGCGGAAGAAGCCGTTGCGCAGCTCGCCGTAACGACCTTCTCCGTACTTCTCCGCGACCTCTGTGGCGTTGAGCACACCGCCGAAACTGTCGTGCCAGCCGCAGGTGTCGGCGGTTATGCAGGCGAGCACGCGGCCCATGTCCGAATACAGGCAGTGGCCGGCGGTGAGCTTGGCGGTGTGCTGACCCTTGAGGGTGTCCGGCAGGTTCAGGCGCTCGCTTTTTTCGTGCGCGTTGAACATCAGCAGGCTGACGTTGGCGCCGCCTTCGAGGTCGGTCAGGCGCAGCAGCTGGCCGCGCTTGAGGACAAAGGAGGTGTGGCCGCCGCCGGGGACGGTTTCCTCGTACAGCGTCGGGCGGATGGCAAGCGGGGCACTCATGTCAGGCTCCTTGAAAAATCGGGTTCAGGTGGCCGGCGAGGTGCGCCGGCAGGCGGTCCGCTGCACGCGGGGCGACGCGGCGGTCGCTGTTCAGCGGAATGTCGTAGGTCACGCGGGCGCCGTAGGCACCCGGGGCATGGGGATCGAGGCGGGTCTTGTCGAAGACCAGGATGCGTGTGCCGAGGGTAAAGCCCTCGGACAGGTCATGGGTGACCATGAACACAGTCAGCCGGGTCTCGTTCCACAGCTCCAGCAAGAGCGCGTGCATGTCCTTGCGGATGCCCGGGTCGAGTGCGCCAAACGGCTCGTCCAGCAAGAGCACGCGTGGCTTCATGATCAGTGCCTGGGCGATGGCGAGGCGCTGTTGCATGCCACCCGAGAGCTGCGCCGGGTATTTGTCCATTGCATGGGCGAGGCCGACCTTTTCCAGCATGGCCGCCGCCTCTTCGCGCGCCCGGCGCTTGGCACTACCCAGCAAGCGCCCAAGCAGCGGCGCATGCGGCAATTCAAGGCCGAGTGCGACGTTATCCAGCACGCTCAGGTGTGGGAATACCGAATAGCGCTGGAATACCACGCCGCGGCTGGCGTCCGGCTCGTTGGCAATAGGTGCACCGTCCAGCAGGATGGCGCCGCGGCTGGGGCGCTCCTGCCCGAGCAACAGCCGCAGAAAGGTGGATTTGCCGCAGCCCGACGCGCCGACCAGGGTGCAGAATTCGCCTTCGTCGACGCTCAGGTTCAGGCGCTCCAGCACCACCTGGTCGCCATATTCCTGCCAGACATTGTTCACCTGGATAAAGGCGGGTGCGCGCGTCATGCCCGTCGGGCGGTCGATCTCGCTCATGCCTTGGCTCCTTCGTACCAGGGGAAGGCCAGCTGGGCCAGCTTGCGCAGCCCGAAATCCATGCTCCAGGCCAGCAGGGTGATCCAGGCCACATACGGCAGGATCACGTCCATTGCCAGATAACGGCGAACCAGAAAGATGCGGTAACCCAGACCGTCAGTGGATGCGATGGCCTCGGCGGCGATCAGAAACAGCCAGGCCGAACCCAGCACCAGGCGCAGGGCGATCAGCAGACGCGGCAGCAGTTGCGGCAGAACCACCCGCAGGATCAGCGTCCAGGTGTTGGCGCCCAGCGTCTGCGCCTTGATCAATAGCTCCGGCGGCAACTCTCGAGCGCGCTGCTCGAGATCCCGCGCCAGCACCGGCGTCACGCCGATCACGATCAGCATTACTTTCGACAGTTCGCCCAGCCCGAAGACAATGAACAGAATCGGCAGGATCGCCAGCGGTGGGACCATCGACAGCATGGTCAGCAGCGGCGACAGCGGCGCGCCGAACAGCGGCAGCGTGCCGGCCGCCACGCCCAGGCACAGACCGGTGACCGCGGCGATGCCCAGCCCGATACCGAGTCGTTTGAGGCTGGAGGCGGTGTCCTGCCAGAACAGGAAATCGCCACTGCGCTTGTCCGGCGTGAAGGCAAGCCGCTCCACGGCGCTGGACATCTGCGTGAAGCTGGGCAGCAGCTTGTCGTTGGGGTTGGCCTCGAGGCGCTGGGCGGAGTTGACCAGGTAGGTGAACAGTAGGATCGCGAACGGCAGAATGACCAGCAGCGTCCAGCCGGTGCGACTGGGGACCCGGTTGATCAGGCGCATGGGGCGTGCCCCTCGGTGAGCGGGGCGGGGCGCCGCGGGTCGGTCGTGACGATTCCGAGCGTGGGCATGAGCGGACCTCCGGTGAGTGGGCAGGCGACAGGAGCTGCGTATCGAAACGCCGTCTCCCGGGCTTTTATCCCGCCGTGTAACCTCACTGGAGGTCGCCAACTCTCGGACCAGCCACTCGCAGCGCGAGCCGGAACCCTAGTCGGCCATTTCTTGAATTGTCTCGTCCCTGAGCCGCAGCTTCCTGGCAACAAGGTGTTTGCAAGGGCGATGCCAACAGCCCGAAGGCCGTGTTTCTGCCGTATTGCCCGCTCTGGCGGTGTTCGGATGCACTGCCATGGTGCGACGAGGGCCGCGGCTGCCTGCTTTGGTCGCATCCTGGGCCACCGTTCGGTGGCCGCCATCGGGCCAGGCGAGCGGCGGCAGGTCGGCAGCGGGCTGAACAGTGGCGTACCGACGTTGCCGTACAGCATGAAAAGCGCTCGAATTTTTCCATCGGGCAACCGACCATAGGTCACCGATCCCCGCGGCGCTTCTACGGGCGCCGCCCCATCGAAAAGAGGAACAGCATGAACAGCAAGGTCGTTTTCATCACCGGCGCCACGTCCGGTTTCGGGCGCGCCACCGCGCGCCGGTTCGCTGAAGCAGGATGGGCGCTGGTGCTGACCGGTCGCCGTGCCGAGCGGCTGGCCGCCCTGGAACAGGAGCTGGGCACCAAGGTGCCGGTGCATGTCGCCACGCTCGACGTGCGCGACAACGAGGCGGTCAAGGCCGTGGTGGACGGCCTGCCCGAGGCCTTTCGCGCCATCACCTGCCTGGTCAACAACGCCGGCCTGGCGCTGGCGCCGGAGCCTGCCCAGAAGACCGACCTGAATGACTGGCACACCATGATCGACACCAACATCACCGGGCTGGTCAACGTCACCCATGCCCTGCTGCCGACGCTGATCGAGACGGGCAAGGGCGCCAGCATCGTCAATATCGGCTCAGTCGCCGGCCAATGGCCTTACCCGGGTAGCCACGTCTACGGGGCGAGCAAGGCGTTCGTTCAGCAGTTCAGCTACAACCTGCGCTGCGACCTGATCGCCACGGGCGTACGGGTGACGGACATCGCGCCCGGCATGGCCGAGACCGAATTCACCCTGGTGCGGACCAAAGGCAACCAGGCGGCGTCCGATGCGCTCTACAGCACCACGACGCCGCTGTCGGCCGAAGACATCGCCGAGCAGATCTTCTACGTCGCCACCTTACCGGCGCACATCAACATCAACCGCTTGGAAATCATGCCATCGCGCCAGGCCTGGGCGGGCTTCGCGGTTGACCGCGACAAATAACAAGTGCGGCCGCAGGCTGGCCTCGAGGCGGCCCAATCGGTGCGCGTGACACGGGAGGTCTGAAGCGGAGCGCCGCCCAGCCTACTCGTTCAGTTTTCGCTCTTCATGCGCTGGGCTGCGGGTGCGCACGAGCAAGCGGCGGCACAACCGCTGGCAGGGTCGGATACAGAAGACGGGAGGGCTTGGCAAACGGGCTGGACGCCGCGAAAGGCAAAAGGAGCTGGAGGAGGGGGGTTGCGCTGTGCTGGCCGATCCGGGCAGGCGCTGCGTCCATAGGGACGTCAGCGGCCCGGAATCTGGCAGCGGGGTGTCAGTTCACTGCATCTTTCAGCGACTTGCCCGGCTTGAAGCCCGGCAGCTTGGCTGCGGAAATCTTGATGGTGGCGCCGGTCTGCGGGTTGCGGCCATCACGGGCGGCGCGCTCCTTGACGGCAAAGGTGCCAAAGCCGACCAGCGTTACGCTGTCGCCGGCCTGCAACGAATTGGTCACGCTTTCTGTGAAAGCATCCAACACGCGGGTGGCAGTGCTCTTCGGAACATCGGCGGAGGCGGCGATCGCTTCAATCAACTCGGCTTTATTCACGGGTATGGCTCCAGATTGGGATGGGTGGTCAGTATAAGCAGCGTCTAGCCCTGTCGCCTGCGGCAAATTTCCTCTTTTTCGAAAAATTATTCCGCGTGGCCGGCAAATCGCGTCGGCAGATCGGACGCTTCTGTCTGGACAGCGGCTTTTCGGCTTCGGTTCATTGCCTGCCCGACCATCGGCAGTGCCGCCTGGCGCCTGGCGATGAGCGTGGCATGGCGGGCCGTGCAAGACGGCCTCGCGCATCGTCACGCTCGGCCGCAAAGGCGGGTCAGTAGCGCAGCTCGATGTCCTGCTCGTTAGGCGCGGCGTCCTCGACCGCGAACTGACTGTCCTCGAATTTTGGCGGGCCCATCACTTTGGGGTTGTTGGAGAGGCCGTAGCCTTCGGTGGGGAACATGCCGAAGCGACGGTCCAGCTCGCCATTCGCATTTTCGTCGTGGTAGGCCATGATCGCGTACTGGCCGGCCGGCACCGCGTCAAACACCAGGGTGACTGTCCCAGCCTTAGCGGGAACCTCTTTCGTGGCGAACGCCTTGTCCACCTTGCGGAATGTCTTGGGGTCGGAGAACACGGCAACCTTGAGGGTCCCGTGGTCATGCTCCACGCCCAGGAGCCGGACGGTCAGCGGAGCGCCTTCGGCGAACGCCGTGGCGGTTGTCGAAAGGGCGGCAAGCAGGAGTAACGCGCGTAGGTTCATTGATTCGCTCCGGTCATGCGAGTGGGTCTGGCCTTGAGCGTGGCCTGGCGGCTGGCTGCGCGGCTCGCGGCGTTGCGATAGTGGCCTGACGAACGGTGAAGCGCCAGCCCGTCGTGCATCTGCCGGCGCTTATGCAGGCGTGGTGCTGCGGGCCTGGCGATGCCATGCTGCACACCCATTCCCTTCGTTGCGCCTGCATGAACAAGACCGTGCTGCATGCCTTGATCCTCGATGCGCTGGTCCAGGACCTCGCCATCGCCCAGGCTGCCCTGAAAGCCTCGCACGAGGCGGCGACCCACGCCGAGAGCAAGGCCGAGAACAAATACGACACCCGCGGGCTCGAGGCGGCCTACCTCGCTGACGGCCAGCGCCGCCGCGTTCACGAGATCGAGACGGCGCTGACCTGCTACCGCAACCTGTTGCCCAGGGCGCAGCAGGGCGAGGCCATTGCCGTCGGCGCGCTTATCGAACTGGAGCTTGCCGGCGCCATGCGCTGGGTGTTTCTGGGGCCGGACGCGGCGGGCCTGCGCGTTGCCGTCGGGCAGACCGAGGTACTGGTCATCTCGCCTCGCTCGCCGCTGGGGCAGGCTTTGCTGGGCCTGGAGGAGGGCGACGAGGTCGACGTCATGGTGGAGGGACGCCGTCAGTACTGCAGTGTAGCTGTCGTCCTTTAAAATCCGTTACTTGCAGAAGATAGCTAATTAATTAAGTGAGCTTGCTGGCCACGTCGGCCGGCCGATCGACTGATCGGCCGGCACGGCGTTAGCCGATGGTCATCAGGCTCGCGTTGCCACCGGCCGCTGCGGTGTTGATGCTCAGCGCGCGCTCGATGACCAGCCGCTCCAGCGCAACGGCCGTGTCACCGCTGGCCAGGCCCTGAACGCCGACAATCGGGCCACTGCGCTGCGAGAGGCGCAGGCCAACCTCGAGCAGCTGTTCCCGGTCGCCGTGGTGCAGCACGGCGTCGAAGCGCTCCTGGTCACTGGTCCAGTCGGCGATGCGCCGGATTCTTGCCTGCACCGCCGAGGGCAACCGGTCGATCAGCTCGCGTGTCGTGGCGCTGTCCACCACCACCGCTTCGCTGCCCACGGCGAACACCGCAGCGAACTGGATCAGCAGGTCACGGCTTTCGGCAGCCAGGCACAGCACCTGCTCACGCGGCAGCAGGCTGTAGGTGTTGCGTTCGCCGGTAGGGCCTTCCAGCAGCCGGGTGGTGCCGCTTTGCGACCGTTCGGCAAAGCGATCGTAGAGCGTCGCGATCTCGCCGTGGCCGTTGTCCTGCGCCCATTGCCGGAACTGCCGGCCGCCGTCGGCCTGGGCGACCGACCGCCGGACCTCGGGCAGCGTCTGCGTGCCGCCGAAGTCCAGCGCGCGCAACAGTGCATCGTCCGGGCGCTGCGCCAGCAGGCGGTAGAGGTACAACGGGCCGCCGGCCTTGGGCCCGGTACCCGATAGCCCTTCACCGCCGAAGGGTTGCACGCCGACCACCGCGCCGACGATGTTGCGGTTCACGTACAGATTGCCGACCTTGGCGCGGTCGATGACCTTGGCGATCGTCTCGTCGATGCGCGTGTGCACGCCCAGCGTCAGGCCGTAGCCCGCCGCGTTGATCTGGTCCAGCAGGCGGCCCAGGTCGGTGCGGCGAAAACGCAGCACGTGCAGCACAGGACCGAAGACCTCCTGCTGCAGCTCGTCGAGTCGCTCCAGTTCGATCAGCGTCGGCGTCACGAAGGTGCCGTTGGCGCACGCCTGTTCGTCGACCCGCGCGATCTGATGGACGCGCCGGCCTCTTTCGCGCATGGCGTTGAGGTGCCGTTCGATGGTGTCGCGCGCCTCGCCGTCGATTACCGGACCGACGTCTACCGCCAGGCGCTGCGGATTGCCCAGCCGCGCTTCGGCCATCGCACCCTTGAGCATGCCGATGACCCGCTCGGCGACGTCCTCCTGCACGCAGAGCACGCGCAGTGCCGAGCAGCGCTGGCCGGCGCTGTCGAAGGCCGACGCCATCACGTCGACCACCACCTGCTCGGCGAGGGCTGACGAGTCGACGATCATGGCGTTCTGGCCGCCGGTCTCGGCGATCAGCGGAATGCTCCGGCCGTGGTCGTCCAGCCGCCCGGCAAGGCTGCGCTGCAGCAGGGCGGCGACTGCGGTGGAGCCGGTGAACATCACGCCGCGAACGCGTTCGTCAGCCACCAGTCGCGCGCCGACCGTTTCACCGCGACCAGGCAACAGCTGCAGGGCCCCGCGAGGAATACCTGCTTCATGGAGGATCTGCACACCCAAGGCCGCGATCAACGGCGTCTGCTCCGCCGGTTTGGCCAGCACGCTGTTGCCGGCCCCGAGGGCGGCGCAGACCTGGCCGGTAAAGATCGCCAGCGGGAAGTTCCACGGGCTGATACAGACCACCGGGCCGAGCGGGAGGTGGCTGTCGTTGTCGAAGGTGCTGCGCACCTGCGCCGCGTAGAAGCGCAGGAAATCCACGGCTTCTCGGACCTCGGCGATGGCATTGACATAGGACTTGCCGGCCTCGCGGACCAGCACCCCGATCAGTGGCTCGATACGCGCTTCCATCAGCTCGGCGGCCTTTTCCAGCGCCTCGGCACGCTGCGTCGGCGGCGTCTGGCGCCAGCTGGCGAAGCCCTCGCGGGCGGCGCCAAGGGCGGCATCGACGTCCGCTTCGCTGGCTTCGCGCACCTGGCCTACCAGATCGCGATGGTCGGCCGGATTGGGAAGCGGCTGGATGGGGCTGTCCGAGCGGCGATCGTCGGCCAGCAGGGGTTCGGCCTGCACGGGATGCCCGGCGGTCTCCAGCAGGGTCTTGCACAGCGAGGCCAGGCGCTGCTCGTTGGACAGGTCGATGCCCGCCGAGTTGAGGCGCGCCTCGCCATAGAGGTGCCTCGGCAGCGGAATGCGCGGATGCGGCTGGCCGAACTGACCGTCGGACGTGGCCATCTGCTCGACGGTCTTCACCGGGTCGGCCACCAGTTCTTCCAGGGCGATGCGCTTGTCTGCGATGCGGTTGACGAACGAGGTGTTGGCGCCATTTTCCAGCAACCGTCGCACCAGGTAGGCAAGCAGTGTCTCGTGACTGCCGACTGGCGCGTAGATGCGGCAGGGCCGGTTCAGGCGGCCGTCTTCCTTGCCCACCACCTGTTCGTAAAGCGGTTCGCCCATGCCGTGCAGGCACTGGAATTCGTACTGTCCAGGGTGGTAGTCGGGCCCGGCCAGGTGGTAGACGGCGGCCAGGGTATGGGCGTTGTGTGTGGCGAACTGCGGGTAGATCGCGTCGGGCGCGGCGAGCAGCTTGCGCGCGCAGGCGATGAACGATACGTCGGTATAGGCCTTGCGGGTGTAGACCGGGTAGTCCTCCAGGCCGTTGATCTGCGCCAGCTTGATCTCGCTGTCCCAGTAAGCGCCCTTGACCAGGCGAATCATCAGGCGGTGCTGGCTGCGCCGCGCCAGGTCGATCAGGTAGTCGACCACGTAGGGGCAGCGCTTTTGATAGGCCTGGATGACAAAGCCGATGCCGTTCCAGCCGTCCAGCGCGGGTTCGTGGCAGAGGCGCTCGAGCAGGTCCAGGGACAGCTCGAGGCGGTCGGCTTCCTCGGCGTCGATGTTGATGCCGATGTCGTAGCGGTGGGCCAGTTGGGTCAGCGACAGCAGGGTGGGGTACAGCTCGTCCATCACCCGCGCGTATTGCGCTCGGCTGTAGCGCGGGTGCAGGGCGGAGAGTTTGATCGAGATCCCCGGCCCTTCGTAGACGCCACGCCCGCGGGACGCCGCACCGATGGCGTGGATCGCCTGTTCGTAGGATTCGCGGTAGCGCTGCGCATCGGCGCTGGTCAGGGCCGCCTCGCCAAGCATGTCGTAGGAATAGCGGAACCCCTTGGCTTCCATCGACTGGGCATTGTCAAGGGCTTCGTCAATGGTTTCGCCGGTGACGAACTGCTCGCCCATCAGGCGCATCGCCATGTCCACGCCCTTGCGGATGACCGGTTCGCCGCCCTTGCTGATCAGGCGGTTGAGCGAGGAGGAGAGGTTGGTTTCGTTGTGCGTGGCCACCAGCCGGCCGGTCAGCAGCAGACCCCATGTGGCGGCGTTGACGAAGACCGACTGGCTGTTGCCCAGGTGCGGCCGCCAGTTGCCGGTACTGATCTTGTCGCGGATCAGAGCATCTCGGGTGCCCTTGTCCGGCACCCGCAACAGGGCTTCGGCGAGGCACATCAGGGCCACGCCCTCCTGCGACGACAGCGAAAACTCCTGGAGCAAGCCCTGCACCAGCCCCTGGCGCCCGGTGGCGCTCTTCTGGTTGCGCAGCTTGCCGGCGATGCGCATGGCGAGCCGGTGCGTGGCCTCGGCCTGCTCGGGCTCGAGCCGCGCCTGCTCCAGCAAGGCGGGCACGGCGTCCGGTTCAGGCACTCGGTAGGCCGCGGTGATGCGCGCCCGCTGTTCGGTCTGGGGCAGCAGGCTGCGGGCGAAGGCGCTGAAGGGGCCACCGGGCGTCTGCTCGTCATCGGCGGTCGCGCTGGTGGCGGTGGCCGGGCGGTCCTTTTCCAGGGTCGTCAGGTGGCGCCTGATGGCCTGTTCCACCAGCTGCTGCGGGCTGCAGCCAGCCTGGCGGGCGGCTGCCTCGAGTCGCGCCTGCAGTGCTTCGTCGAGCGAGATGCCAAGCGTGCTGGTGACCATGGTTTGTCCTCCGTCGGGCGAGCGAAATGGCACTGGTGGCAGCCGGGCGTTGGGCGGCCGCGCATTGTCTGCTCCGCTCTTGGCAACACCGCCGGCTCAGCGAGCCGCTCCCCACAGCGTAGACCCTCACGGGGGCCCGAGACGGGGCATTGGTCCGCCGCGCTGCATCGCCGGGTCATGGGGAAGGCGGTACGGGACCGGCTTTCAGCGCTTCTCCGGCTCAGGCACGTCCGTTTCATCGGCAGGTTTTTCGTCCAGCTTGTGCTGCGCCTCGCGCTGGTCGTCGGCATCGCCCGGCAGGCTTTGCTGCTCGGGCGCTGGGTCGTACTGCAGCTCGACCAGCACAGGAAAATGGTCGGACCCGAACTCAGGCAGGCGCTGGATGCGGACCAGCTTGAAATGATGACTGTGGAACAGGTGGTCGAGCGGCCAGCGCAGAAACCAATGCTGCGCATGAAAACTGTTGACCATGCAGCGCCCGACCCGGGGGTCCAGCAGTCCGCTGATCTTGCGGAACAGCCGGGTATTGGCCGACCAGGCCACGTCGTTCAGGTCGCCGGTGACAATGATCGGTATCTTGTCCTCATCGTCCCGCACGCTTTTGGCCACCAGCAGCAGCTCGACGTCGCGCTCGGTCGATTCGTCATTTTCGGTCGGACTGGGCGGCGCGGGGTGCAGAAAGTGCATCCGCACGGCGAGGCTGTCGTTGATGCGCACCAGGGCATGCATCGACGGCACATCGTCTTCAACCAGAAAGCACGTCTCGGCGTTTTCCAGCGGCAGCCGCGACCACACGTGCATGCCGTAGAGGTTGTCCAGCGGGCAGCGAATCCGGTAGGGGTAATCGTCGCCGAGTTCGGCGAGCTGGTCTTCCCACCACTGGTCGGTTTCCAGCGTGACCAGTACGTCGGGACGGTGCTCGCGCACCAGTGCGAGCAGCTTGGGCGCCTGGCGGTTGGGGGTCAGTACGTTGGCCGCCATGACTCGGATCCGCGGTGCGTCGCAGGCGGGGTTGGCCCACCGCACTTCGCGCCGCCATAGGCGGGTATATGGCAAGATCCACCACGCGTGATAGGCGAGGCAAAGGCCTGATAACAATGAAACCAATACCTGAGTGGCGTTGGAGTAGCTGAGCAGCAAGGCCTGGTCCAGCAACAGGGCAAATGCCAGCACGCATAGCTGCAGACGCGGGAAGTCGAGGCCTCGCACCCACCACACCGGGTTCTTCCATATCGGCAGCACCGTCAGCACCACCAGCAGGCCGGTCAGTGCCAGGAGTATCCCTTCTTTCATTCCCGTTCCTCGGTCAAGGTCGGCTCCATGAGCCTGTCCGGGCGGGTTTGTTGCCCGGACAGGATTTCGTCCCGCTCGGGTGGAGATTGGTTCCGCCTGAATCCATCACGCGCGCCGGCATGCCGTGAGCGCAAAGCAAGAAGGCCCGATACGCAGTGCGTACCGGGCCTTTGCTCTCAGGCGAAGGCTTGGCTTACAGCGGCTCGCCGATCGCCGCGCAGCGGTTGGGCGTAGCGGCGTGCTTTCGCAGTACCGGCAGCTGTGGTTGTTCGGCGCCGCCGGTGACATCCAGAGAAAGGATGTAGCTGCCCCACCACGGGCCAGCCGCCCAGTAGGTCATCGGCACGCAGTTGTCACGCAGATAGCCGAGCAGGTTGTCCATCGCGAGGATCGCGTCGGGCGCGTAGCGCGGCACACCGATCTCGCCGATGTAGCCGCGCAGCTTGTTGGCGCGCAGCCAGTCCACGAACGGCTTGGCGCGGGTGATGCCCAGGTCCGGAGCGAAGGTTTTGGTCTTGTCCGCGTACTGGCCGGAGGTGTCCCAGTCCAGGTACATGTGGGCCTCGAAGATCAGCTTGTTGGCCGGGTCGCGCATCCAGGGATCGGCGATCAGCTGGGTGTTGGACTGCGGCCAGTGCCAGGCGCTCGAGTAGCGATCACCGGCGACATATACCCAGTGGCTGCGGTCCACGGTGCGAATTGCCTTGGCCGCTGCCAGCGCGGCCTCCGGCCACAGGCCCTTGGTGTTGGGCTCGTTCATCAGGCCGTAGCCGCTGAGCGCCGGGTGCTGGCCGATCTTCAGTGCGATGCGCTTCCAGGCATCGGCGAAGGAAGCGATCGGGACGTTCACCGAGCCGATCGGCTCGCGGTAGTAGCGGTAGTAGTTGTGCATGTCGAGCACGACCTTGACGCCGTACTTCTGCGCGAAATCCAGCGACTGGGTGAGCAGCGCCAGTTGCGCTGCGTCGAGCTCGCTGTTCAGGCTCGGCTGGATACGCTCCCAAAGGAAGGGCAGGCGAACCAGCTTCAGGCCCTGCTCGGCGTATTTCTTGTAATAGGACTCGGCCGGATAGATGTAGTTGGTGCCGTGCTTGCCCGGTAGCGCCGAGGAGCCGAACGCCGCGCCCGACAGCGCCACGCCGACCAGTTGCACCGGCGCGGTCGGCGCTGCCGTGCTCAGGTCAAGGGCAGGGCGGGCTGCCGGCACGGCTGCTGGGGCGACAGGCATGGAGGCGTCGACCAGCATCAGCTTCTTCGGGTATCCCACCAGGGAGCCATTGAGAGCAGGGCCCTCCATGAACACCGTGAGCGCGCCGCTGGCGTACTTGACCGAGGTGATCCGCCGCACCTGACCGTCGGCCAGGCGCACCGACGCGCCGGGGACGAAGCGGCTCCGGTTCTGTTCGGTGTAGGCGACCGACACACCGGCCGATGCGCGCCAGGACCCGTTGTCCCAGTAGGTGTTGGTGAACTTGTTGACCAGCGCTGCGTAGCTGGGCGCGACCACTGGAGCGGGCGGCGGCACCGCTATGGTGCTGGCCACGCTGCTGACGGCGAGCCGGTGGGGATAGCCGACCACGGCGCCGTCCAGCGCGGGACCGTTCATGAACACGGTGATAGCGCCGCTGGCCGGCTTCACGTCGGTGACCACGCGGACCACGCCGTCGGCGGTACGTACCGAGGTGCCGATCTTGAAGGCGGCAATGTTCTGCGCCGTGGCCGCGACAGACAGGCCAACCGAGGCCCGCCAGGAGCCGTTATCCCAGTATTTGTTGGTGAATTTGTTGACCAGCGCCGAGTAGGTCACGCCGGTGACGCTGCTGGCCGCGACCGCAGCGCCCTGCGCACCATCAAATAGCGGTACTACGCTGAGTAGCGCAGCCAGGGCCATGGCGGAAAAGACGCCGCGGGGGGCAGTGGATAGCGATGTGATGGACATAGGCTCACCGTAACCAGAGATGCCGAACGGGGCGTTTCGGCAAAGCGACAGGGAGGCCGATCGATAAGCGGGCGATGCCGGGACAGGCGAATTTCCACAAACAGAACGAGCCACTAAAACGCGCGCCAGGCCTGGCCTGGCGTTTCGTTGGGCGCATTTATAATTTGTTTTTAAAATCGATTAAACGAAATTCGACCACTCACTGGCGCCAGAAAAAAGTCGGAACAGCCGTTTGATGGCTAGTTGATATTGCCCGGTTGGTGCCGCTCCGCTGAGCGGTCGGGCGAAACCCGCAAAGTCAGGGGGTCGCCATTTTCAGGGCGCCAAATTTTTGAACGAGCGTCCCCGGCGCAACGCTGCTGGGCGCAGACAGCGATCCGACGAATGGCAGGCGTGGCGGGGAACTTTGCGGGCAATCCTTTTTTAAGGGTGTTGCGTTTGGGTGATGCACCTACCTAATGCCCGGATCGCGCGCTGCCCTGGAGGAGCGAGCTCGCTCGCGAACAAGATCTGCACGGAGGCAAACAGGATGCGCGAGCAAGCTCGCTCCTACGGATCAGGTCGACGTGGGCGAGTGCTGAGGCCAGTTGGCCTGGTCACGGCCGGCCTGCTGCCGGCGAAGCGGTGTATCGCTTGTCAAGCGCGGTGGCTTCGGGCAGGGTCGGGAGCGAACCCTAGTTCTGGAGCGATGTCATGTCGGACCTTTATCCCAGCGTGGACCCCGATGGCCTGATCGAATACTCGGTGGTCTTCACGGACCGTTCGTTGAACCACATGTCGCGTCGATTCCAGGCGGTCATGCGGGACATTTCGTCGACGCTTAAGACTGTCTACAACGCGCACGCCGTCGCGGTGGTGCCCGGCAGCGGAACCTTCGGGATGGAAGCGGTGGCGCGCCAGCTGGCCCACGGGCAGCGCTGCCTGGTGATCCGCAACGGCTGGTTCAGCTATCGCTGGACGCAGATCTTCGAGATGGGCGCGATTCCGGCGCGCGCCGAGGTGCTGAAGGCGCGACCGCAGCAACCGGGGCCCCAGGCTGCCTTTGCCCCGCCGCCGCTCGAGGAGGTATTGGCGGCGATCGCCGAGCACAAGCCGGACCTGGTATTTGCCCCGCACGTGGAAACCTCGTCGGGCATGCGCTTGCCGGATGCCTACCTGCGGGCCGTCGGCGAGGCCGTGCACGCAGTGGGCGGCTTGTTCGTGCTGGACTGCATCGCCTCGGGCGCGCTGTGGGTCGACATGCAGGCCTGTGCGGTCGATGTGCTGATCAGTGCGCCGCAGAAAGGCTGGAGTGCGTCGCCCTGCTGCGCACTGGTCATGCTCGGCGAGGCCGCGCAGGCGCGCGTCGAAGCGACCCAGAGCAGCAGCTTCGCCTGCGACCTGAAGAAGTGGCTGCAGATCATGCAGGCGTACGAGCAGGGCGGCCACGCCTACCACGCCACCATGCCGACCGATGCGCTGGCACGTTTCCGCGACGTGATGCTGGAGACCCAGGCCTACGGCTTCGACCGGCTCCGTGACCAGCAGGAGGAACTGGGGCGCCAGGTGCGGGCGCTGCTGCGCGAGCGAGGCATCGCAAGCGTCGCCGCCGAGGGCTTCAAGGCGCCCGGCGTGGTGGTCTGCTACACGGACGACGCGCAGATCAAGAACGGCAGCAAATTCGTCGGCCAGGGCCTGCAAATCGCCGCAGGGGTGCCTTTGCAGTGCGACGAGCCGGCGGATTTCCAGACCTTTCGCGTCGGCTTGTTCGGCCTGGAGAAATTGCAGCACCTCGAGCGCACGGTGGACATATTCCGAGGCGCGCTCGATCGCATCCTCGCGCGCGCAGAGAACTGAACGGCTCGCGCCGGGTACACGGCCGTTCGTCGTTGTTTCGGCGTTCGAAGCATTTCATCCGTCCCGGGCAGGAGCGTGCCGAATCAGCGCGGAGCGCCTGATGCTACGGTCCGTTTCTCTCTGCGAAACGCTGAAACCGGCGAGCTAGACATATCTCTGAAACAAAAATGTGGTTGCAGACGTAGCGTCCCGGACTACGCTCAAGGTGAGACGCGCAATAAAACAAGAACGAGGGGGCTGTCTATGATCAACAACCAGAAAGCTCAGGTCGTTGCATTGGAGTTGTGGCGCTTCTGCGCTCACTGCATCGCGGCCATCGTTGTCGTAGGAGCGGTACTGATTGGGTTCCTCGGATCATGGGAGCTGGGCCTCAAGGTGGGTGTGCTGCCATTACTGGCGCTGATCGCTGCCGACCAACTGGCCAAACGTCGCGAGCACGACGTTCAACCACGCAATTACTGACCCTGCCGTCCTGCGCCGACCGAGGGGTTGGCGCCGGAACACCGCCTGACGCCTGCCCCATTTTTTCGCTACCCGTTCGCGAATGACGCCTTTCCCGCCCGCACGCGGCATGGTCCGCTGCAGAACCACGCTGCTCCTTCAGCGCATGCCCTCACACCATCGACAGGTGCTCATAGAGAATCGTCGCGCCCACCAGCATCAGGACGAGGCCGCCAATCATTTCGGCGCGCTTGCCGACCACCGTTCCGAGCGCGCGGCCGAGCATCACGCCCAGGGTCACCATGACCGTGGTGGCGATACCGATGGCCGATGCCGCGACCAGGATGTTCACGTCGACAAAGGCCAGGCCCACGCCCACCGCCAGCGCATCGATGCTGGTGGCGAATGCGGTGACCGCGAGGATGAAGAAGGAATGCTGGCTGGGCTTTTCGACCTCCGCCTCCTCGTGCTTGAGGCCGTTGTAGATCATGTGCAGGCCCAGCACGAACAGCAGGGTGAATGCGATCCAGTGATCCCAGCGTTCGACGTATTGGGTCGCGGCTTGTCCGATGGCCCAGCCCACCAGCGGGGTCGTCGCCTCGATCACGCCAAAGATCAGGCCGGTGCGCAACGCTTCGCTCAGACGGGGCCGGTGCAGACTCGCACCCTTGCCGATGGCCGCTGCGAAGGCGTCCGTTGACATGGCCAAGGCGAGGAAAACAAGGGATATGGGGTTCACGGTAAGACATCCAGTCGGGCAATAAGACAACGACACAGCCACACGCCCGACTTGAGCGTGGATGTATCGTCGGTCTCGCCAACCAGAAGGTGTCCGCGCCACGGCATGCTGCCGAGAATGTTGACGCGGACGCTCTGCGACCGGGGTCCAGAGCAGGCTACTCCCCAACAAGGGGCGCCATTATAGCGGCATACGCGCCGGCCATTTCAACTGCGAAAGCGCAACGCTCAGGCAGTTGCCTGCAGATAATCGCGGTAGTAGTCCAAGGTGGCCAGATTCTTGTCCTTGGCCTCGAACATGATGTCGAACCGGTCGAGAAATTGGCGCGCGTAGCGGTTGGTCCAGTCGTTCCACATGCGCTTGCTGTGGCTGTACAGGTCGCGCTTGCTGACCTGCTCCAGCAGTCTCGGAATCTCCAGCTTGTCCTGGGGCGAATAGCCCAGGTCCTGAAGGCTTTCGGGCGGTTGCGAGTAGTGCATGGTCGGACGCACGCCGCGCCAGCTGTCGATGATCCGCGCGACCCGTGTCTCATGTGGGTCGATGTACTCGCCTTCATGAATCCAGCAGTGGTGGATGTCGAGCACTACCGGGGCGAGGTCGGCCAGTTTCAGGCAATCGTCCACACCGTAGGTCTTTTCATCGTTTTCGAACGTGATGGTGTTGCGCGCCTCGCTCGACAGACGCGGCCAGACAGCGCGTACGCCCTCTGCACCGAGGCGTCCGGCGATGTGCACGTTGCACTTGAAGTCCTGAAAGCGCTGGCCGAAGCCCATCATGCGGATCATGTCGGCGTGGTATTCGAACTCCGCCAGGCTGTTTTCCACCACGTCCGGCCTGTCAGAGCCGAGCACGCAGTACTGGCCCGGATGAAAGGACAGGCGGATCTCCAGCTCGCGCGCCCGCTCGCCGATTCGCGCCAGGTGGGTCTCGATGAGGTGGCGCACGTCAGCCTGGCGGTAGAAGTCGGCCGCCTCGGGATGGCTGTAGAACGGCAACAGGTCGCTGCTCAGGCGCAACATGCGCAGCGCCGGCGGGAGCGTGGCGACGTAGCTCATCAGCTTCAGCTGAGCGGCCAGGTTGTGCTTGATGATGCCGTTGAGCTTTTCCCGCGCGGTGTCCTGCGACACGCTGTTGAGCCAGCGCAAGGTGGTCGAGCGCGGATTGAAGGCGCGCTCGATGGCTTCCAGCTCCTTCAGCGATTCGCTGTGGCCGGGGTGACGGTACATGCAGGCGAAACCGATTCTGTGCATAAGACGACCTGTGCGCAGAGCGCCGTGGCGGCATTTCCGCGGGAGCGGGCTGATAGGGGTTAGTAAGCCGACCGCGCCAGGCGTGCCATCGCCCGGACGAACGTGGCCGCTCGAGGTAAGCGGCCAGGCGTCGGGTCTCCAGACGCAAAACAGGGCCCGAAGGCCCCGTTGCGTGAGCGGCTCAGCCTCGATGGTAACTCGGCGCCAGCTTGTAGACCGAGGTGTCCAGCCCTTCGAAGCGCGCCTTGAGCTGCAGCGCCAGGTACAGCGAGTAGTGCCGCGACTGGTGCAGGTTGCCGCCGTGGAACCACAGGTTCGGCTGCTGCGTAGGCTTCCACATGTTGCGCAGTTCACCTTCGTACGGGCCCGGGTCCTTGGTGGTGCCAGAGCCGAGACCCCAGCAGCGGCCAACCTTGTCGGCGACTTCCTGGGAGATCAGCTTGGCGGCCCAGCCGTTCATCGAGCCGTAGCCGGTGGCGTAGACGATCAGGTCCGCTGGCAGGCGGCTGCCGTCGCTCAGTACAACCGCATCCGCTTCGATCCGTTCGACATTCAGGCCCGGGCTGCTCTTGAGCTTGATGGTGCCGTTGGCGATCAGCTCCGAGGCGCCAACGTCAATGTAGTAGCCCGAGCCGCGGCGCACGTACTTGAGGAACAGCCCGGACTCGTCGTCGCCGAAGTCGAGCATGAAGCCCGCCGCGCTGAGGCGGTCGTAAAAGGCCTTGTCGCGTTCCTTGACCTGCTCGAAGGCCTGGCGGTGAAACTCCGGCAGCACCTTGTAGGGAATAGAGGCGAAGAGCATGTCGGCCTTGTCGGTGGTCAGGCCGCTTTCCACGGCATCCTCGGAATAGAGCGGGCCGAAGACGATGTCCATCAGCGAGTCCGAGCGCACGATGTGGGTGCTGGAGCGCTGCACCATGGTGACGTCCGCGCCGTTTTCCACCAGATCCGCGCAGATGTCATGGGCCGAGTTGTTGGCGCCGATGACCACCGCGCGCTTGCCGCGCCAGGCGTCGCCGCCGGGGTGCCGGCTGGAGTGGTGCTGCTGGCCGGCGAAGGTCTCGGCGCCGGGGTAGACCGGCACGTTGGGCACCCCGGACATGCCGGTAGCGAGGATCAGCTGGGTCGGCCGCAGCGTCATTGGCCGGCCATCGCGCATCACTTCGACCGTCCAGCGGCCTTCGGCCTCGTCGAAGCGGGCGTTGACGCATTCGGTCTTGGCCCAGTAGTTGAGCTCCATGACCTTGGCATACATCTCCAGCCAGTCACCGATCTGGTCCTTGGGCGTGAACACCGGCCAGTGGTCGGGGAAGGGCAGGTAGGGCAGGTGGTCGTACCAGACCGGATCGTGCAGGCACAGCGACTTGTAGCGCCCGCGCCATTGGTCGCCGGGGCGCTCGGCCTTGTCGATGATCAGCGACGGCACGCCCAGGCGCTTGAGCCGCGCACCCAGGCCCAGGCCACCCTGGCCACCGCCGATCACCAGGCAATAGGGCTGCTCGGTCACGCCCAGGGCCGCTTCCTCGTCACGGCGCTTCTCCAGCCAGTTGCGCTTGTCGGTGCGGCCGTGGCCATGCTCGGCGCCCATCGGCCGGCGGCGGCCGGTCGGCTCCTCGAACCCCTTGAGCTCGCGCATGGTGGTCAGCAGCGTCCAGCACAGGCCGTCTTTCAGCCGGACATAGCCCTTGCCGCGCGCCACCTCGGTTTCCAGGCTGATCCAGCCTTCCAGTACGCCGTCGGCAAGGCTCGCCTCGCCTTCGAGCCTCCAGTTTTCCGGCTGGGTGGCCTCCAGCCGGGTTTCGAGCATGTCGCGGATATCGGCCTTGCCTTCGAGGGTGACCAGGTTCCAGCTGAACAGGACCAGATCGCGCCAGTGGCAGTCAGCGGCGAAGAGTTCGAGGGCGCCGTCGATGTCGCGCGCGGCGAGGCGTTGTCCGAGCCGCTCGACCCAGTCGGCGAGCTGTAAGGTTGGGGTCTGGGCCGGGGTCATGGAATCGATGCTGATGTTCATGGTGAGGTCCTGTGCAAGGTTCTTGTTATTCAGGCGCTACGCCTGTGGCGCATTGCCGGAGCGTGACGGGAGGTCCGCTCCAATGACCTGGGTGCAGGCGTTAGCTGCCCAGTGACCCAGTGACTGGAGCAAGCCCCGGGCCAGCTCCGCGCAAGTGCCGGTGCAGAGCGCTTGCGGCGGCATTCAGCTCGATTGCCGATGCGCCGCTGTGTCAGATCTGACACAGCCTGGCGTGACAGGCTGTTGCACGTCCGGGACGGCATGCGGGCCGGCACGGTTTCGCCTATGCTGGGGCGGACCGCCCCCAGTCCGCGGAGTAGAACAACAATGACCTCACCGCACATCGCCCGGCATGCCCATCAGGTCTTCAGCTTCGGCGAGGGGCAGGGCAGCGACGGGCCCGCCGCCGACCCGGCCATCGCCCGCTCTTGGCGCCGCTGCCTGGACCAGCACCGGCTCGACCCCACCAGCCCGCGGGCGACCTGCGTGGTCGAACAGGGCCGCCTGCGCGAGCACCGCGAACAGCTCGAACAGGTCGTCGGGGTTGCCCGCTGGCAGATGAACAGCCTGCACCAGCAACTGGGCGGCAGTGGCCACGCGATCCTGCTGACCGATGCGCGCGGCGTGGTGATCGACAGCGTCTCCAGCGAAGCCGAGCGCCCCGAGTTCCAGCAGGCGGGGCTCTGGCTCGGCGCGGTCTGGGATGAAGCCGTCGAGGGCACCAACGGCGTCGGCCTGTGCCTGCTGGAGCGCCAAGCGCTGACCATCTGCCGTGACGAGCATTTCCGCGGGCGGCACGCCACCCTGACCTGCTCGGCGAGCCCGGTGTTCGACCCGCAGGGCGAGTTGCTCGCGGTGCTCAATGTCTCCTCGGCGCGTGAGGAGCTGTCGCATCAGCGGCGCTTCCACACCATGGCGCTGACCAACCTGTCGGCCAAGCTGATCGAGAGCTGCTTCTTCCTGCAGCACTGCGAAGACGCCTACCTGCTGCGCTTCCATGCCCAGCCCGAATACATTGGCCTGCTCAGCGAAGGCCTGCTGGCCTTCGACGCTGGCGGGCAGATCAGCGCGGTCAACGATACGGCGTTGACTCTGCTCGGGCAGCGGCGCGAGGCACTGCTCGGACTGTCATTGGAACAATTGCTGGCGGTCCGGCTGGACGATGTCTTGCAACGGGCCTCGCCCCAGCCGGGCCCGTGCTGGCCGCTGCGTACCCTTGACGGCCAGGGCCTTTACGCCCAGTTGCGCGGCCCCAGCGTGCGGGTGGTGACGCCGCGCCATGCCCTGCCGGCGCAACCCGTTGTGGGGTTGTGCCTGGGTGACGCCACGCTGCGCAACGGCTTTGAGCGCGCACTGAAGGTGCTCGAGCGGGACGTGCCGGTGCTGCTGCAGGGCGAGACCGGCACCGGCAAGGAAGCCTTTGCGGCTGCCTTGCACCGCTCCAGCGCGCGCCGGTACAAGCCGTTCGTGGCGCTCAACTGCGCGGCGATCCCCGAGACGCTGATCGAAAGTGAGCTGTTCGGCTATCGCGGTGGCAGCTTCACCGGCGCGCGCAAGGAAGGCATGACCGGCAAACTGCAGCAGGCCAACGGCGGCGTGCTGTTCCTCGACGAGATCGGCGACATGCCGCTGAGTCTGCAGACCCGGCTGCTGCGGGTGCTGGAGGAGCGCGAGGTGGTGCCGCTCGGTGCCGAGGTGCCGGTCGCGCTGGACATCCGTCTGGTCAGTGCCAGCCACCGCGACCTGCAGGCGCTGGTCGCCAGCGGCGCCTTCCGCGAAGACCTGTACTACCGCCTCAATGGCTTGAGCGTGAGCTTGCCCCCGCTACGGGCGCGCAGCGACCGCGAGGCTCTGCTCGATCACCTGCTGCAGGCCGAGGCCCGCGGCGAGCGCATCGCGCTAGATGCGCCGGCACGCCAGCGCCTGTTGGCCTATGGCTGGCCGGGCAATGTGCGCCAGCTGCGCAACGCAGTGCGCACCCTGATCGCCCTGGCGGACGAGGGTCGCATCGAGGAGGCCGATGTCGCCGCAGTGTTGCCGCTGGCGGTTCAGCCGCCAGCGCTGGCGGCCCCGGCGAGCCGGGACCCGCTGGGCGATGCAGAGCGCCAGGCCTTGCTCGCGGCACTGGAGGCGTGCTGCTGGAACATGACGCGGGTCGCCGAGGCCCTGGGCATCAGCCGCAACACCCTCTACCGCAAGCTGCAACGCTACGGCATCCGGCGTGGCTAACCGGCACGCGCACCGGCGGTCGAACGCTGCGTGCGCCTGCCCAGCGAGTGGCTGAAAACCCGTACCATATCAACCACCTATCTAGCTCCGGTTGGTTGTCATGCTGTCTGCCGTCAAGCGCTACAAGCGGCTGGTGTCGCTCACACTGGCGCGCTGCTTCCCGCGTACCTCTGCCTACCTGCAATCCGAAGACGAGCTCCTGCTGCGCCGCTGGCCGGACGCCCGCAAGCCGCTTGCCAAAGCCGCCCGCCAACTGGCCGCACCATCCCGTTCGGCCGCGAAGGCGGCCGGTAAGCCGGCGGGCAAGGGCAAGGGCAAGGGCAAGGCGAGCGCCGGATCGCCAGGCCCCAAGCCCCGCGCCAAACCACGCAAGGCGGTGCCGGAAGGGCTCTACGGTCCGGCGCCGCTGACCATTGGCGAGCAGCAGGTGCAGGCCATGCGTCTGCGGGTCGGCCGCGCCGTGGAAGCGGGCGTCATCCGTGCGCCGTCCGAGGAACAGTGGGCGATGATCCTCGCCGAGAGCCCGGTGACGCGGATCTTCGCTGGCGCGGGTTCGGGAAAGTCCACCACGCTGGTGCTGCGCGTGGTGTTCATGCTCTGTCACCTGGAGATTCCGCCCGAGCGGTTGACCGTTATCTCCTTCACCAACGCCTCATGCGCCGAACTGCGCGAGCAGCTGGGCCGGGTGCTGGGTTTCTGGAACGTCACATTCGACGCGGTGCAGGCACGGCAGTGCGTGCGCACCTTTCACTCGGCCATGGCGCTGCTGGCCAAGGAGCTGCCCGGGCGGCCGCAGTGGTTCGAGCAACTGGGCGAAAAGCAGGCCTCGGCCACCGAACCGGACAACCCGCTGACCTCGTCGCGCCTGCGTCCGGCGCAGCAGCGTTTGCTCAAGCAGGCCTATCAGGACTGCTACGCCGCCGAGCCACGCTTTCGCGAGCGGGTCCACGCGTTGCTGGGGCTGCCAGCGCCCACCGATGCCAATGCCGGGCGGGTGCCGCGCGCACCGCTGGACGCCTTCAGGCTCGCCGGGGAACTGGCGGCGGCGCCGCTGTTCGAGGTGTTCTACACCCAGGCCGGTTTCATCGAGAGCGTCGGTATCCGCATCGACCAGATCCAGCCGGCGCGCATCGCTGGCAGCGAGGCCGAGCGTGGCTTCGTCGAGGCGTTGCAGCTGTTCTGGCAGCGCTTCCAGTCCCTGCTCGAAGCCCAGGGGCTGATGACCTTCAATGGCGCCTTCCAGCGCCTGGCGCTGCTGCTCAACGCGGGCGATGGCGGGGTGGGGCACGAGGCGCTGGCACCGTTCAGCCATCTGCTGATCGACGAATTCCAGGACATCTCGCCACAGATCGTGCAGTGGCTGCAGGCCGTGCACGGCGCGCTGGTGCGTCAGGGCGAGACAGTCAGCCTGATGGCGATCGGCGACGACTGGCAATCCATCTACGGTTGGCGCGGCAGCTCGCCGGAGCTGTTCATGGCGTTCGACAAGTATTTTCCGGCGCGTGGCGCGGCGAAGAAGAGTCGGGTGCTGCTGCTGGAAACCAACTATCGCTCGGTCGAGCCGGTGATCCGCGACGCCGAGGCGGTGCTGGCGGGCGTGACGGTCAAGCAGGAGAAGGCCAGCCAGGCGCATCGCGCCGTGCAGGACGGCGACCATGGCGTGAAGCTGGTTACCGGATTCGATGTGCAGGCCCGTTTGCCCGAATTGCTGCGCGAGATCCGCGCCCAGTGCGAGCAGGTCAAGGCGCGCGGAAGTCGCGAGCGCACGGCGGTGCTGGTGCTCGGCCGGCGCAACGAGCCGCTGCGCGAGATCGAGGCGCAGCTCGAACGCTCGCTGCCGGTCAAGGCTTACACCATTCACCGTGCCAAGGGGCTGCAGGCGGAGGTCGCAATCATTCTCGACGACTGCCTGCCGGCGCCCAGGCATCCACTGCGCAACGCCCTCTACGCCTACAGCGGCTTCTTCGGCAACAGCTATGACCAGGCGATGGCCGATGAGCAGCTGCGCCTGGCCTACGTGGCGATCACTCGGGGCGTCAGCCGGGTGCTCTGGTACACCGGCAAGCCGCAGGGCGCGACGCAAGTGCTGGCCCGCCGCCCGGCATCACGTCGCGCCGGCTGAGCGGGCGCCCGCAGCGCGGCCTCAGATGGTCAGGCAGATCTTGCCGAAGTGCTGGTTGGTCTCCTGGTAGCGAAAGGCGTCGGTGATCGCGTCCAGGGGAAACTCGCGGTCGATCACCGGCCGCAGGCCGTTGGCGTCGATGGCGCGGATCATTTCCTGCTGCTGGCTGCGACTGCCTACCAGCACGCCCTGCAGGCGCAACTGCCGGACCAGCGCATTGACCACGCCGAACTCGCCGGCCACGCCGGTGAGGATGCCAATCACCGCAATGTGCCCGCCGATGCGCGTAGCCACCATCGATTGCTCCAGGGTCGCCGGCCCGCCGACCTCGATCACATGATCGACCCCGCGATTGCCGGTCAGCGCCCGGACCCGTTCACCCCAGTTCGGCGTGCTGCGGTAGTTGATCAGGTGGTCGGCGCCCATCGCTTCCAGGCGCTCGAGCTTCGCGTCGCTGGAAGACGTCGCGATCACAGTGGCTCCGGCCATCTTGGCGAACTGCAGGGCGAAAATGGACACGCCGCCGGTGCCCTGAACCAGTACGCTGTCGCCCGGCTTGAGACCGCCATCGGCCATCAGCGCGCGCCAGGCGGTGAGGCCTGCGGTGGTCAGGGTGGCGGACTCGGCGTGGCTGTAGTTCCTTGGCGCCAGGGTGAAGGACGTGGCGCGAGCGGTGACCTGCTCCCGGGCGTAGCCATCGATGCCATCGCCGGGAACGGTGGCGAAGCCTTCGATCATCGGCTCGCCGGCCAGCCAGTCCGGGAAAAAGGTGCTCACCACGGCATCACCGACCTTGAATTCGCTAACGCCTTCACCAACGGCGACCACCTCGCCGGCGCCATCGGCCATCGGAATACGCGGTTCGCTCGGACCCCACATGCCGCTGACCACCGCGAAGTCGTGGTAGTTGAGCGAGTTGGCGCGCAGTCGCACGGTGATTTCGCCGCGGCCTGGCGGCGCAGCCTCGGCGTTACCGACAACGACCTTGTCGTATCCGCCGCCGGGCTGGACGTAGATGGCTTTGCTGGACATGGCATACCTCTGCTGATGCTTGCTAGGGTTCGGGACTGGAAAGGGTCGGCCGACAATGGTTGAGCCCGCAGGCCGCGCGGAGTTCGAAAAAGCCGCGCGGCTGCCGGTCGACCGCCGTGAATGCTGTGAATGCCGAACACCGGTCGCGCGCTGCGCCGCGGCAGGGCTTGAGCGCCATCGGGGCGGACCGCAGAGGGTCCGGCCCGCGTGCGCGCCGGTCAAGCCTGCTTCGGTCGGAACCGGCTGGGCCAAACGTCGCAAATGAAGGAGCACGTCATGTTGAAACTCTGGGGTCGGGACAATTCGACCAATGTGAAAAAGGTGCTCTGGTGCCTGGAAGAACTGGACCTGCCGTATACCCGCATCGACGCCGGAGGCGCCTTCGGCGTGGTCGGCGAGGCGGCGTATGCCGCCATGAACCCGAATCGGTTGGTGCCCTGCCTGGAAGACGGCGACCTGGTGCTCTGGGAGTCCAATGCCATCGTCCGCTACCTGGCCGCCCGGTACGGCGCCGGTGCGCTCTGGAACGAAACCCCGGCGCCCCGCGCCCAGGCGGACAAGTGGATGGACTGGGTCACCTCGTGCTGGCCGTACCGTTTCGCACGCTGTTCTGGAACACCGTGCGCACCACTCCGGAGGCGCGTGACCTGCCGGCCGTAGCCGCGGCGCTGGCCGAATGCGGCAGCCTGCTGGCGATTGCCGACCAGGCGCTTGGGCATCAGCCCTACCTGTCCGGCGCCTCATTGGGCATGGGCGACATCCCGCTGGGCTGCTTTGCCTACGCCTGGTTCGAGATGCCGATCGAGCGGCCCGATCTTCCTCATCTGCGTGACTGGTATGAGCGCCTGCGAGAGCGCAGCGCCTACCAGACGGCGGTGATGACGCCCCTGACCTGAGCGGCGGCTGCAGTCAGTGCACGCCGAACGCCTGTTCCAGCAGCCGGGGCAGCAATTCACCAGCGGCGCCGACCAGGGCGAACTCGCGTTCGGCCTGCCTGTGCTCGGCCTGCGTATTGACGTGCACCACGTGCGCGCCGGCGCGCCAGGCCAGCCGCGGCACTTCGGCGGCGGGATAAACCACGCCGGAGGTGCCGACCGAGATCAGTACGTCGCAGTGCTGCGCGGCATCGAAGGCAGCCTGCAGAGCGTCGGCGGGCAGGCTCTCGCCAAACCAGACCACCCCCGGTCGCAGCCGCTCGCCGCAGCTGGCACAGCGGGGCGGTTCCAGGCGGCGGCCGCCTTCAGGCTCGTGCGGACTGGCGAGCGGCTCGAGGGGCGCCTGGGCGCAACTGACGCAGCGGGGCGCATGCAGGCTGCCATGTAGATGAATGACATCGTCACTGCCGGCACGCTCGTGCAGATCGTCGACGTTCTGGGTAATCAGGGTCAGCCGCGGCACGTGCCGGCTGAGCTCGGCGATCACCTGGTGTGCGGGGTTGGGCCGGGCCTGCAGCACCTTCATGCGCCGCCATTCGTACCAGCCCCAGACCAGCGCCGGGTCGGCCGCAAAGGCTTCCGGCGTGGCGAGCGAGGCCGCGTCGAAGCGTTCCCAGAGGCCGGTCAGCGAATCACGAAAGGTGGCGATGCCGCTTTCTGCCGAGACGCCGGCACCGGTGAACACGACGACGTGTCGGGCGCGGCGCAGGGCATCGATCAGGGGCGTGGGGATCATGGCGGGACTCCTGCAGCGGACGAGTCCTCATCAATAGCACCGGCAGCGAGCCCGTTCCATACGGGCGTCGCGGTGCGGGACCGGCGGTGCCGCCCACGTTACGCCGGCCGTTGGGCGTAACGTGGGCGAGGGTCAGGCGCGCGGCGCCGTCTGGCCGACCGCGAAGCGGCCGCTGAGTGCGCCCAGCCGGCTGGCCAGGGCGCTGAGGTCATGGCTGTCGCGGTCGAGCTGGTTGGCGTCCTGCGCATTCTGCCCGGCGATCTGCTGCACGCTCTGCAGGTGGCTGGAGATGTCCGCCGTGACCGCCGTCTGCTGGTGGGTGGCGGCGGCGATCAGCTCGTTCATCCGGCTGATCGCGGCGATTTCCTCGGCCATCGCCTCGAGCATGTCGGTGGTCTGTCGGCTGTCGTCGACGCAGCGGGCGACGCCCTGGCGACTCTCCTGCATGGCTTCGGCGGCGCGCTGGCTGCTCTGCTGCAAGCGCCCGATGATGGCCTGGATTTCCCGGGTCGAGGCAGCGGTCTTCTGTGCCAGGTTGCGAACCTCGTCGGCGACCACCGCGAAGCCGCGGCCCTGGTCACCGGCCCGCGCCGCCTCGATGGCCGCGTTCAGGGCCAGCAGGTTGGTCTGCTCGGCGATGCTGCGAATGACCTCCAGCACGTGGCCGATCTGCCCGGACTGCAGCGCGAGGTCCTGGACCACCTCGTCGGTGCCGTCGATCCGGCTGGCCAGCTGGCCGATCACTTCGCGGCTGCCGGCCACCGCCAGCCTGCCTTGGCCCGCCTTGACGTTGGCCGCCTGGGCCGCCTGCGCGGCGCGGTCGGCGTGGCTGGCCACTTCCTCGATGGCGCCGGCCATTTGCTGCATGGCCTCGACCATTTGCGCGGTCTCGCCCAGTTGCCGGTCCGCGCCGTCGCGCAACTGCCGGGTGGCGCCGTTGAGGCTACCGGCCGTGCCATCCAGCCCGTGGGTGTCGTTGACCACCGCGCTGACCAGCTCTGAGAGCTGCTCGAGGAACTGGTTGAAGCGCGTGCCCACCGGCCCGCTGGCCGCGCAACGCTGGCGCAGATCGAGCTGTTCCGGGTGCCGGGTGATCAGCGATGCTGTCTCGAGCAACGCCTCGCCTTCTCGAGCCTCGGCAGCGGCGCGCACGGCCAGATAGACCAGGATGGCGCTTTCCAACACCACGTAGAAGGCATGCAGCAGCACCTGGCCCCAGCTGCCTCCGGGTATCAGGAATACGCCGGCGTCCTGCTGCTGCAGCGCGAAGAACCCGAGGTGGTGCGCCGCGATGGTTATCGCGCCCACCGCGATGGGCAGCCAGTCGCGGTAGAAAACCAGGAAGGCGAGCAGGGCGAAGATGCCGAAGTGCATCTCCAGCATGCCGTGCTGCAGGTTGATGTGCAGTGCCGCCATCACCATGAACGCTGCGCCGATCATGCAACGCAGCAGCCGGCTGCCCGGGATCAGCAGGTGCAGCACGGTCATCGCCAGCGCGGTGCCGCCGCCGACCAGCAGCGCCTGCGCCCAGCCGCCGCCGAGTGCCGCCAGGCCAAGGGCGTAGAGCACGAGAAACCAGAGCACGCCGAGCATTATCCGGTCGGCTTTGCGGTGATGGTCCTGTGACGTGAAGTGGTCGTCGTTCATGGCAGTGCTCTCAGGGCGCCGTGGCGCATACAGGGCTATCGGCTGCTGCGCGGTACGGCGCAGGCCGTCTATCGAGATAAATCCGGCATGCGGCGCGAGCCGGGCTTGGCCAACAGCAGCTGGGCGGTGCCGATGCTGCGCTCATGGAAGCCGCCCTCGCAGTAACAGAGGTAGAACTCCCAGAGCCGGTAGAAGCGATCGTCATAGCCGAGCGCCTGCAGCGGCGCACGGGCGCGCTTGAAGTTGTCGTGCCAGGCGCGCAGCGTGCGCGCGTAGTGGGGTCCGAAATCCTCCATGTGCAGCAGGTTCATCTGGGTATCGCGGCTGAGTACGTCGAGCATCCGCTGCAACGAGGGCAGTGCGCCGCCTGGAAAGATGTGCCGCTGGATGAAGTCCACGCTGCGCCGCGCCTTTTCGTAGCGCTGGTCGCGGATGGTGATGGCCTGCAGCAGCATCAGCCCGTCCTCCTTGAGCAGGCGATCGCACTGGCGGAAATAGGTGGGCAGGAAGCGATGGCCGACCGCTTCGATCATCTCGATCGACACCAGCTTGTCGAAATGCCCGTCCAGGTCGCGGTAGTCCTTGAGCAGCAGCGTGATGCGGTGCTGCAGGTTCTGCTCCTCGATGCGTCGTTTGGTGTAGGCGTACTGCTCGCGCGACAGGGTGGTGGTTGTCACCCGGCAGCCGTAGTGGGTCGCGGCATACAGCGCCATGCTGCCCCAGCCGGTGCCGATTTCCAGCAGGTGATCGCCAGGCTGCAGGTCGAGCTTGCGGCAGATGGCGTCGAGCTTGTTCAGCTGCGCCTGTTCCAGGCTGTCCCGCTCGCTGCGGAACATGGCCGCCGAGTACATCATGGTGGGGTCGAGAAACTGCTCGAACAGCGCATTGCCCAGGTCATAGTGCGCCGCGATGTTGCGCTGCGAGCCGGCGCGGCTGTTGCGGTTGAGCCAATGCAGCAGCTTGACCAGCGGCTGGCCGAGCAGCGCCAGCGGGCCGCGCTCGATACGGTCGAGGATGTCCAGGTTTGCGACGAACACGCGCACCACCGCGGTCAGGTCCGGGGTGCTCCAATAGCCCTGCACATAGGCTTCGCCTGCGCCGATCGAGCCGTTGCTGGCGATCATGCCCCAGAAGTTGGCATCCAGGACCCGCAGTTCCGCGGTGAGGACCGCCTCGCTGTCCCCGAACACCCGCGCCTGGTCGCCATCGTGCAGCGTCAGGCGACCGCGCCGCAGTTGGCCGAGGTGGTGCATCACGGTGCGCTTGAGCAGGCCCTTGGTCAGGCTGTTGTGGGCCAGGGGCGAGACGGTGGCGGACAGGCTAGAGCTCTTCATGGCGGGACTCGCTGGGTGTGGCACTGGCGACGCCGAAGCGGCCAGTGGCGGGTTGATGGGCGAACAGCGGGATGCGCTTGAGCAGCAGGCGGCCGGCCTGCCAGTAGATCGACATCAGGGTTTTGGCAGTCATCCAGGGAAAGCGCAGCAGGTAGCCGTGCAGCGCCGCGCGGGTCAGCGGCTCGCGGTGCAGGCCGAGGGTCGCGTCGAACAGCCGCGAGTCGCCCTGCCAGTCCTCCATGTGCACACCGAGGCGCGCGCCCGGGGTGTTGAAGCGCATGCGGTATTCCAGTCCGGCCGGGAGAAAGGGCGAGACGTGAAAGGTCTTGGCCACGCTGAAGCGCAGCGGCCCGCTGCCCTCGACCGGCAACACGTAGTGGTAGCGCTCGCGCCAGGGTGTGTTGCTCACCTCGCAGAGAATCGCCGCGAGACGCTCCTGCTCGTCGAAGCAATAGAAGAAGCTCACCGGGTTGAACGACAGCCCCCAGCTGCGCGGTTGCGTCAACAGGCGAATGGCACCGTTCACGGGGCGTCCAAGGGCCTCGGCGACCCGCTGTCGCACGGCATCGGCAAGCGACATGCCCTGACCGGTGAACGCCGGCAGGTAGTCCGTCTCGCGAAAGGCGAAGGGCGCGAAACGGCCCGCGCCGGCCAGCCGGCTCAAGCCCAGCACGGCCTGTTGCTCGGCGAGGTCGAGGTACAGCAGGCCCATGCGGTAACGGAAGGCGTGCGCCCGCGGCAGATGCCGCCGGTGGCGGACCTCGCCGCAGTACAGCGCGCTATGCAAGACGGCGTTCATCGCAGGCCTCCCGCAGGGCATCGGCGATGCGCATCGCGCTGACCACGCCGTCCTCGTGGAAGCCGTTGCCCCAGTAGGCGCCGCAGAAGTAGCTGTGGTTGGCGCCGCTGAGTTCGTCGGCGCGCTGCTGGGCAGCGATGCCCTCGAGGCTGTACTGCGGATGGGCGTAGCGGTAACGGCCGAGGATGCGCGCCGGGTCGATTGCCTCGGTCTGGTTGAGGCTGACGCAGAAGGTCTCCGGTGCCTCGATGCCCTGCAGGCGGTTCATGTCGTAGGTCACCGCCGCCAGCTGCCCGGCCGGCCCGCCGAGGCGGTAGTTCCAGCTGGCCCAGGCGCGCCGGCGCTTCGGCAGCAGCCGAGTATCGGTGTGCAACACGACCTCGTTGTTGGCGTATCGCAGCGCGCCGAGGATCTGCTGCTCGGCACGCGTCGGGCTATTGATCAGCCTCAGCGCCTCGTCGCTGTGGCAGGCGAAGATCACCTTGTCGAAACGTTCGGCACCCAGCGGGCTGACCAGCGACACGCCGGCGCGGTCGCGCAGCACTTCGAACACCGGACAATTGAGCCGGATGTGCTGGGCGAAGCCCTGGACCAGCGGGTCGATATAGGCCCGCGAGCCGCCCTCGACCACGTACCACTGTGGCCGCTGGCTGACCGACAGCAACCCGTGGTTCTTGAAGAAGCGGATGAAGAAGGCCATCGGAAACTGCAGCATCTGCTGCAGCGACATCGACCAGATTGCCGCGCCCATGGGCACGATGTAGTGATCGACGAAGCGCTGGCTGTAGCCGCCCAGGCGCAGGTATTCACCAAGGGTGACGTGCGGCGCGATGCGCTGGTTGGCGTCGTCCTCGAGGCTTTCCCGGTTGAAGCGCAGGATGTCGCGCAGCATGCCCCAGAAGGGCGGGGAGAACAGGTTGCTGCGCTGGGCGAACAGGCTGTTGAGGTTGTTGCCGTTGTACTCCAGGCCGCTGCGCGGATCGCTCACCGAAAAGCTCATCTCGGTCGGCTTGTAGGCCACGCCGAGGCGGTCGAGCAGGGCGATGAAGTTCGGGTAGGTCCACTCGTTGAAGACGATGAAACCGGTGTCGATGGCGTAGTCGCGCCCGCCCACCTGGACGTCGACGGTATGGGTGTGGCCGCCGATCCAGTCGGAGGCTTCGAACACCGTGACTTCGTGCTCGCGGACGAGCAGATGGGCGCTGGTAAGGCCGGAAATGCCGCTGCCGATGATGGCGATCTTCATGACTGTCTTTCCTTGATGTCGCGGCGCGCCATGCGCTGGCCCAGTGCGAACTGCAGGCGTGCCGGAAACAGAGAGATGCAACGCAGGGTGGCGATGAACAGCGCCGGAAACGCGATGTCCAGCGGGCGCCGTTCCAGCCGCCGGGCGATGTGTCGGGCGGCGCGCTCGGCCGGCCAGCGCATCGGCATCGGGAAGTCGTTGCGCCGGGTCAGCGGCGTGTCGACGAAGCCCGGGCTGACCAGGGTGACGTCGATGCGCTCGGCCGCGAGATCGATGCGCAGGGATTCGAGCAGGTAACGCAGGCCCGCCTTGGAGGCGCCATAGGCCCCCGCGCGCGGCAGCGGCAGGTAGGTCACCGCGCTGGCGACACCCACCAGGTGAGGCCGGTCGCCGTGGCGCAACAGCGGCAGCGCCGCCTCGATGCAATGGACAGCAGTCAGCAGGTTGGCCTGCAGTACGCGCCCCACCAGGGCCGCTTCGAACCGGCTGGCGTCGATGTACTCGCAGGTGCCGGCATTGAGAATCACGGTGTCCAGCGCGCCCCAGCGGGCCTCGATCTGCGCCGCGATGGCCTGCACCTGTTCGGCCGCCGCCAGGTCACCCGGCACTACCAGCACCTGGGCCGGGTAGGCGTCGGCCAACGCCTGCAACGGCGCCTCGCGACGGGCGCTGAGGGCCAGCCGGTGACCGGCTTGCAGCAGCTGCGTGGCCAGTGCCTGGCCGATACCGCTGCTGGCGCCGGTCAGCCAGATGCGTCGCGACCGGCTCATGCGAGCCTCCGTTGCAACAGGCGGATCAGGCCACCCAGCACCGGGACGTGCTGATAGAGCAGGGCGCCGGCATCGAAGTAATCGCGGTGCCGCACCACCTTGCCCGATGCATCCCAGCGCAGCATCGAGCAGCCCTCCAGGCTGATCGGCTTGCCACCTTTCAGGCGCGGGTGCCGGTAGCTCATGACCCAGCGCAGGTAGCCTTCGCCTTCGCGTACCTGGTCGAAGGCGAAGAACTCGAAGTCCAGTGCCGTGACGTTGGCGTACAGCTCGGCGAAATAGCGTTGCAGCTCGGGCAGCCCGCACACCTCGTGCAGCGGGTCGGTGAAGTGGATGGTCTCGGCATAGAGCTCGCCGAGCCGCTCGAGGTTGCCGGCTTCGAGCTGGGCGAACTCGGCGGCGAAGCGGCGCAGGAAATCGCTCATGGCTGCTCTCCCAATTGCCGGAAGGCCGTCAGGGCACGCTCACGGCTGAACGGCAGGTCGACGATGGGCGCCGGGTAGTCGAGGTTGTCGAACAAGCCGCGGCCTCGACGTGGGTCGTGCCTTTCGCGGTGGTCCAGGTCGGCCAGTTCCGGCACCCAGCGCTGCAGGAAGCGTCCGTCCGGGTCGAACTTGGACGACTGGCTGACCGGGTTGAACAGCCGGAAGTAGGGCACTGCGTCGGTTCCGGTCGAGGCGCTCCACTGCCAGCCGCCGTTGTTCGCCGCCAGCTCGCCATCGATCAGGTTCTGCATGAACCAGCGCTCACCCTCGCGCCAGTCGATCAGCAGGTTCTTGCTCAGGAACATGGCGACGATCATGCGCAGCCGGTTGTGCATCCAGCCGGTGGTCAGGAGCTGGCGCATCGCCGCGTCGATGATCGGGAACCCGGTGCGGCCCTGTTGCCAGGCTGCCAGTTCGTCGGGTGCGTGGCGCCAGGGCAGGCGTTCTGTTTCGGCGCGGAAGGCCCGGCCCATGGAGACCCGCGGGTAACCGACCAGGATGTGCGTGTAGAACTCGCGCCAGAGCAGCTCATTGATCCAGGTGACGGCGCCGGGGTTGCCGCTGTCGAGTTCGCCGCGGTTGGCCCCGAGCGCGGCATGCAGGCATTGCCGCGGCGAGACCACCCCGGCGGCAAGGTAGGGCGACAACTGGCTGGTGCCGGCCTCGGCCGGGAAATCGCGCCGCAGCTGGTAGTCGGCGAGGGCGTCGGCGGCGAACTGCGCCAACCGCTGGCGCGCGAATTGCTCGCCGGCCGGCCACAGGTTGCGCAGCGGGTCGCTCGGCATGGCGAACCCCTCGACATGTCTCGGCACCGGGTCGGCCGTGATCGTCAGCGGCGCCTGGCGCGCCGGCGCCGGAACGCAGGCCGGCAGGGAATGGGACAGGCGTACGTAGCACACCTTGCGGAACTGGCTGAACACCTTGAAGTAGCCGCCGGAGAGCGTGGTGACGGTGCCCGGCGCAAAGAACAGCCGGTCCAGGTAGCGGCGGGTCTCGACCCCGGCCCGGTCCAGCGCCTCGGCCACGGCCTCGTCGCGCCGCCGTTCGTTCACGCCGTATTCGTCGTTCAGGTGCAGCGTGCCGATCTGGTGCGTCTGGCACAGCTCGGCGATCAGCGCCGGAACCTCGGCCCAATCCTGCGCATGGCGGATCAGCAGCGGCACGTTGAGTGCGGCGAGGCGCGTGGACAGCTCGGCCAGGTTACGCAGCCAGAAATCGACCTTGCAGGGCGCCTCGTCATGGGCCAGCCACTGGCCGGGCGTGATGACGTAGAGGGCCACGGTCGGCCCGGCATTCATCGCTGCGGCAAGGGCTGTGTTGTCGGCCACCCGCAGGTCGGTGCGCAGCCACATCAGCTGGTTCATTCCAGATACCCCTTGGGGCTGTCGAGCAACGGGCTCTGCTGCAGGGCTTCCAGGGCCGCCAGCGGATCGATTGCCAGGGTCAGCCCCTGGACATCGCGCAGTTCGGCCTGGTGAATGCTGGCGGCGGGGCCGGCCAGCAGCAGCGGCATGGCCTGCGGATCGGCGATACGCGGCAGCTGACGCTTGAGGTAGCCGCTGTCGAGCGACTGGCTGGCGTACAGCAGTACGCCGCGCGGCTGGATCCGTTCGAGCGCCAGGGGCAGGTCGGCCAGCGGCACCGACCATTCGATGACGTCCACCGGGCAGCCGGCGCTGGAGGCCAGCCAGGCGCAGAGCCAGAGACCGGGCTCGAAACGCTGGTCGCAGAGGTTGACCAGGAGCAGGGGTGCACCGCCATGCTGGCGGTTGCTGTGATAGACCCGGGTGCCGAGCTTGGTGCGCAGCCAGGAGTCGAACAGTCCGCGCTCCAGGTCCGCACCGAGCTGGTGGGCCCAGCGCTGCTCCAGACTGGTCAGCAGCGGCAGCAGCAGGTGCTTGCACAGGGTGCGCGGCGGGTACAGCGAGAGCGCTCGGTTGAAGCTGTCGTCCAGGGCCCGCTCGGCGAGGTGGGTGACAGCCTGCAGCATCTGTTCGTGCAGCCCGCCCCACTGGTTGTGTTCGGCAAGGTTCAGCGTCTGGCGCGCATCGAGCAGCTGCCTGACCTGGCCGACGGCGACGCCGCGGTTGAGCCAGCTGAGGATCTTGTGGATGCGCTGGACATGGCTGTCGTCGTACAGGCGATGGCCCTTGGCGGTGCGCCGCGGCACGATCAGGCCATAGCGCCGCTCCCAGGCGCGCAGGGTCACCGGGTTGACGCCAGTGAGGCGGGCGACCTCGCGGATGGGGAACCAGTCGTCGCCCAGGCCGTGCTGGGTGTCATCGTCGGAAAGTCGGGTCATGGTCAGATGCCGTTGCGCAGGCTGAGGTCTTCAGGGTGCGGTTGCAGGTAGGCCTGGGTGGCGATGTAGCGGTCGGGATGGCGGCGGAAGTGGTGCTTGAGCAGGGTCATGGGCACCACCAGCGGGATGATCCCCTGGCGGTACTGGCTGATCAGGCGCTGCAGCTCCTGCTTGTCGTCCTGGCCGATGTCGTGCTTCAGGTAGCCGCTCAGGTGCTGCAGCACGTTGCTGTGCGTACCGCGCGAGGCGGTCTTCTTCAGGGCGCGCATCAGCTGGCTGAAATAGGCCGGGGCGAAGGTTTCCAGTGGCTGCTTGCCGACCGTGGCGACCAGGCGGCCGAGCGCCTTGTACTGCAGCGGATCGGTGGCCATCAGCTGGTACTTGTAGCGCGAGTGGAATTCCACCAGTGCCCGGGCGGTCAGGCCGGCCGCCACCAGGCGCTGCCATTCGGCGTGGGCGAACACCCGGGTCAGGAAGTTCTCGCGCAGCACCGGATCGTTGAGGCGGCCGTCTTCCTCGATCGGCAGGTCCGGGCGGGCCTGCATCAGGGCGCGGGCGAACAGGCCCGAGCCGCCGCCGTCCACCGGATGACCGTTGGCCTGGTAGACCTTTACCCGCTCCATGCCGCAGGAGGGCGACTTCTGCATCAGGATGAAGCCGCTGAGGTCCTGCAGTTCGGCAGCGACCTGGTTGCCATAGGCGATCAGCGCGTCGGTGACGTCGCGTTCGGCATGTACGCTGCCGACCGCGCGCGGACTGTCCGGCTCACCGACCAGGCGGATCGGCTCACGTGGCGTGCCCAGGCCGATGGCGACCTCGGGGCAGACCGGGACGAATTCGAAGTGGCTGGCCAGCGTTTCGCTGCACAGCCGGGACTCCTTGTGGCCTCCGTTGAAGCGCACGGGGCTGCCCAGCAGGCAGGCACTGATACCGACCTTGATGGGGGGGCGAGCTGAATGGGGCATGGGTTCGACCTCGCTACTTTCTTGTACAGATACGGTTCCCTGTACAGCATGAGGCCATCATAGGTGGTTAATTGTACGAGTCAATACGTTATGTATAAGAAAAAGCCGATCTTCCGATTTTTGTACAACTTGTCAGAGCCAGCCCTGACGCCAGTGCGTCTCGTCACGCAAAAGCCGCCAGTCCAGCCACTCGCTGCGACGGCTGTGGACGGCCTGAATCTCGACCCTGAGCAACACGCCTTCTTCGTCACGTTCGAGGTCGACGACGATGAAGTGCTTTTCCTTGTGCTGCGGCCGTGTCGCGGTCCACTTCGACAACAGTAACTTCTGTGGATTGAAGCGGTTCATACGCGCGCCAGCGCCTGCCGTGCAGCAGCCCGCCCACTCAGCCAGGCGGCTTGCACGGTGCCGTCCAGATACCAGTCGCCGCACGCATGCAACCCGCACGCTGCGCTCAGTACCCCCCAGTTGAACGGCTGCTCGGGCTGCGCGTACCGCCAGCGGTGGGCATGGCAGGCGAACGGTGCTGGCAAGGAGCACTCGAGCAGCTCGGCGAAGGCCACGAGCAAATGTGCGATGACCGTTTCGGGCGGCTGCTCGAGGTGCCGGGCGCTCCAACCGGCGTCCGCGTGCAGCACCCAGGTATCGGGTGCCCGGTCGCGCCCCGGCTTGCTGCTGTTGCGCACCGCGCGGGCGAGTGGCCCCTGCGGGCTGGTGTAGACGTCGACGGAGGTCTCCACAGGGCTGTCGAAGGCGGCCGCGACGACCCAGGCTGACGCCATCGTGACGCTGGCGGCCAGGCTCGCCAGTTCGGGCGCGGCGGCCAGCAGCGGCACGGCCTGTGGCGCCGGAACGGCAAGGATGACTTGGGCGAACGGCCCGTACTCGGCGCCCCCGGCCTCGGTGAGGTACCAGCTGCCGGCGCGTCGGCCCAGTGCGCTGATACGGCAGCCAAAGGTGACCGGCATGTCGCCCAGTAGGCCGCGGGTCAGCGCGCTCATGCGGGGCGCGCCGACCCAGCAGCCGGCCGGTCGATCAGGCGCTGCGCGCGGGCCGTCCGGATAGTTGTACAGGTGCGGTTGCCAGGTCGCGGCCTCGCCCCGTGCCTGGCAGCGGTCCAGCGCCGCGATGAAGTCCGGCTCGCTGGCGGCAAAGCAGGGCGTACCCAGGTCGAGGGTGCCCCATTCGCCGCGTTTGCTGGCCATACGTCCGCCGCTGCCGCGGCTCTTGTCGAACAACTGGACCGCACGACCGGCTGCCTGGAGCGCCGTGGCCGCGGACAACCCGGCGATGCCGGTGCCGATGATCGTGATGAGACGCATGTTGATGGACACCTCCGTCTGAGTGAGGGCGCTAGGCTACCTGTGTAAAGCTAACTTATACAAGACTACAAAACTGTATAGGTGTACTATCGAGTTCGGGCGACCGGCCAACCGTCGGCACGGCGCTCGAATCGCCGCGTGCGAGGAGGTCATCATGAACATACTGCTTACCGGAGGGACCGGCCTGATCGGCCGGGCGCTCTGCCGGCACTGGCTCGAACAGGGCCATCATCTCTGGGTCTGGAGCCGCTCGCCCGAGCGGGTGGCCAGCCTCTGCGGTGATGGCGTACTGGGGATCGGCGAGCTCCAGGAGGTCGACACCGTGCCTTTCGACGCGGTCATCAACCTCGCCGGGGCGCCGATTGCCGACCGGCCCTGGACCCAGTCGCGCCGCCGCCTGCTATGGAACAGCCGCATCGGCCTGACCGAACGGCTGGTGGAGTGGCTGGCCGGGCGGGCGCAACGGCCCGCCGTGCTGATTTCCGGCTCGGCCGTCGGCTGGTACGGCGATGGCGGCGAGCGCCAGCTGACCGAGGCCGACCAACCGCTGAGCAATGATTTCGCCAGCCAGTTGTGCATTGCCTGGGAAGAAAGCGCGCTGCGCGCCGAGGCCCTGGGCATCCGCGTGGTGCTGGTGCGCACCGGCCTGGTGCTGGCACCACAGGGAGGCTTCCTGCAGCGTCTGCGACCGCTGTTCTCGCTGGGGCTGGGCGGCCGGCAGGGTGATGGGCGCCAGTGGATGCCCTGGATTCATCTGGATGACCAGATCGGGCTGATAGATTTTCTTCTGCAGCAACCGGCCGCTCGCGGCCCCTACAATGCCTGCGCACCGGCGCCGGTGCGCAACGCCGAGTTCGCCAGCGCCTTCGCGGCGAGCCTCGGCCGACCGGCGCTGCTGCCGGTTCCGGCTGCACTGTTGAAGCTCGGGCTCGGCGAGCTGGCCGGGTTGATTCTCGGTGGTCAGAAGGCGGTACCGGCACGGCTGGAGGCGGCCGGTTACCGCTTCCGCTTCGCCTCGCTCGATGCGGCATTGGCAGACCTGCGCAAGGCGTAGGGCTGTGTGAAAATGGCGCGCCGCAGCCATCGGCTGCGGTGCGATCCTCCCAAATCAGTAGTCAGGAATGTGCATGTCAGAGCAGGGGTTGTTGTTGGTCAATCTGGGTTCGCCGGCCTCCACGGATGTGGCCGATGTGCGGCGCTATCTCAACCAGTTCCTGATGGATCCCTACGTGGTCGACCTGCCGTGGCCGCTGCGGCGGCTGTTGGTGTCGCTGATCCTGGTCAAGCGTCCGGCCCAGTCGGCGCATGCGTATGCCTCGATCTGGTGGCCGGAAGGCTCGCCGCTGGTGGTGCTCAGCCAGCGCCTGACCGAGGCCGTGCGACCCTTGTGGACGGAAGGACCGGTCAAGCTGGCGATGCGCTACGGCGAGCCGACCATCGAGCGTGCACTGCTGGACTTCGCGGCCCAGGGCGTGCGCCAAGTCACCCTGGCGCCGCTCTATCCGCAGTTCGCCGACAGCACCACCACCACGGTCATCGAAGAGGCGCGCCGGGTGATCCGCGAGCATGGCCTCGATACCCAGCTGGCGATCCTGCAGCCGTTCTTCGACCAGCCCGAGTACCTCGATGCCCTGGTCGAAAGCGCCCGGCCATATCTGGAGCAGCCCTTCGATCACCTGCTGCTGAGCTTTCACGGGCTGCCGGAGCGGCACCTGCACAAGACCGACCCGACCGGCGCGCATTGCCTGAAGGCCGAGAACTGCTGCCAGCGGGCCGAGGGCGAGGTGCTTGCCAGTTGCTACCGCGCGCAGTGCATCCAGGGCGCCGAAGCCTTTGCCGAGCGCGCCGGGTTGCGTGCCGATCAATGGTCGCTGTCGTTTCAGTCGCGCCTCGGGCGCGCCAAGTGGATCGAGCCCTACACCGAGGCGCACCTCGAGGCGCTGGCGGCGCAGGGCGTGAAGAAGTTGCTGGTGATGTGCCCGGCCTTTGTTTCCGATTGCATCGAGACGCTGGAGGAAATCCGCGACCGGGGCCGCGAACAGTTCATTGAAGCGGGCGGTACCGAGCTGCAACTGGTCCCCTGCGTCAACACCCACGACCACTGGGTGCAAGCGTTGGTCACCCTCTGCCGCCGCGCGCCGCTGGCCTTGTAGCAGGCCGACGCTTGCCGCGCGGCCCCTGGCGGGCCGCGTGGGTCAGGCCACCGCGCCCAGCTCCAGTGCTTCGAATTCGGCCAGCGGGACAGGGCGGCTGAACAGGTAGCCCTGGAACATCTCGCAGCCATTGGCGATCAGCAGCGCGCGTTGGGCTTCGGTTTCCACGCCTTCGGCGATCACTTCCAGGTTGAACCCGGCGGCGAGCGCGCAGGTGGCGCGGATGATGGTCTGGCTGCTGGTGTCATCGGCCAGCTGGCGGACAAAGGACTGGTCGATCTTCAACTGGTCCAGCGGCAGGCGCTGTAGGTAGGCCATGGAGGAATAGCCGGTGCCGAAGTCGTCGATGGAGAAGCGGATGCCGTGCCGCTTCAGAGTCTTCATCCGCACCACGGCCTCTTCCATGTCGTCGAGCAGCAGCGATTCGGTGATCTCCAGCTTGAGCAGCCGTGGGTCGGCGCCGGTGCTGTCCAGCAATGCCAGCAGGCGTTCGACGAAGTCGACCTGGTAGAGCAGGCTGGCGCTGAGGTTGACCGCCAGGGTGAGCCGCGCCCGCGCCGGCTGGCTGGCCCAGGCGGCAAGCTGCCGGCAGGCCTGGGTCAGCACGACGAAATCCAGCGCCTCGACCAGCCCCGCCCGCTCGGCCGGGCCGATGAAGTGCGCCGGTGCGAGCAGGCCACGCTCGGGGTGCTGCCAGCGAACCAGTACCTCGGCGCCCACCAGCCCGCGTTGACGCTGGATCTGCGGCTGGAAGTGGATGACGAATTGGCCGGTCGACAGCCCGCGGCGGATCTCGTCCTCCAGGCGCAGGCGCTCCTGTACCGCCTGCTGCATGCAGGGGTCGAAGAAGCGCAAGGCGTTCTTGCCGGCCTGCTTGGCCTCGTACATCGACATGTCCGCGCGTTTCATCAGCTCTTCGGCGTCACCATCGCAGGCGTTGACCAGCACCACGCCAACGCTGGCACTGCTGTGCAGAAGCAGGTGCCCCAGCTGGTAGGGCTCACTGAGGGCCGACAGGATTTTCTCGCCGACATGCTCGGCCTGGGCCGCGGCGTATTCGGCCTTGGTATCCAGATCTTCGAGCATCACCACGAATTCGTCGCCGCCCAGCCGCGCCACGGTGTCGACGCTGCGGACCTCGTGGCCGAGTCGTTCGGCGACCACGCAGAGCAACTGGTCACCGGCCTGGTGTCCGTGCAGGTCGTTGATGTTCTTGAAGTTGTCGAGGTCGATGAACATCAGCGCACCGTAATGCTGACTGCGCGCGGTCGCGGCCAGCGCCTGGGTCAGACGGTCGATCAGCAGGCGCCGGTTGGGCAGGTTGGTCAGCGGGTCATAGAAGGCCAGGTGATGAATGCGCTCTTCGGCTTCCTTGCGCTCGGTGATGTCGGTGAACGCGGCCACGTAGTTCGACACGACGCCGCGCGCGTCGAGCACCGTGCTGATCGACAGCCACTCGGGGTACACCTCGCCGCTCTTGCGGCGGTTCCATATCTCACCCTGCCAGGCGCCGGTCTGCTGGATGCTGCGCCACATGGCCAGGTAGAAGTCGGCAGGATGCCGGCCCGAGGCAAGCAGACGGGTGTCCTGGCCGACGGCTTCCTCGGCGCTGTAGCCGCTGATCTGGGTAAACGCCTGATTGACGCGCAGGATGCGGTTCTCGGCGTTGGTGATGATCATGCCTTGCTGGGATTCGAAGGCGATTGAGGCGATGCGGCGCTCCTGCTCGGCATTGGCGCGCTCGCTGATGTCCCGGCTCAGGCACACCACGGCCGGCTTATTCGGCTGCGCCAGCATCAGGCGCTGGGCGCGAACCTCGAAGACCTTCAAACCGTCGTCGGTTTGGACCGAATACTCCAGCAGGCCGGGCGTGCTGCTCGCCAAGGTGTTGCGGATCAGCTGGTGAAAGCGGTTGGCTTGCGCCCGGGGCAACACGTCCTCGAGCGTCTTGCCGACCAGATTGGCAGCCGCGCCGTGTACCAGGGCGGCCTCGTTGGCGATGACTTCGAGGTAGCGACCGTCCTCGTCGATCACCAGCAGGACGTCTGGAATGGCCTGGGTGATGGCACGCAGACGGGCCTCGCTGAGGTGCATGGCCCGCTCGATCTGGGCGCGGTTGAGCATGTCGGCCAGCAGCAGCCCAAGCAGCATCACCGCGGTGGGCAGCACCAGCAGCATCGGCAGCGCGACCTGGCCCAGGGTCGGTGCGACGAAGGGCGCCGGCAGCAACAGCAGTGAGGCGACCACCCCAGCGTGCAGCAACAGGCCGAACAGGAACAGCTGGCAGAAGCTCACCGCAACATGGCCCCGGCGGTGCAGATGCCGGTAGGCCAACCCCAGGACCACCGGCAGCGCGACGTTGATCAGCCCGACCCAGACTCCCGCGCCACCGAGCCAGATGCGGTAGCCCGCGGCGATCACCGCGGCGATGCCGGCCACCAGCGGGCCGCCGAACAGCGCCGCCATGCTCAGAACCACAGTGCGCGCGTCGAAGATGATCCCGGACTGGGTGGCGATTGGCATCACCATGCCGACCACGCAGGCACCGCCAAACCAGATGCCAGCGATGAATTGCGCCTGGCGCTGGTGGTGCTGTCCCCAATGTCGCGAGGTAAAGGAGAGCAGCCAACACAGCGCCAGCAGCACCGTTGCGTTTTCGACGAATGCGTAGGAAGTCAAATGAAACGATCCGGATACAGCCGCCGTCCAGGTTGGCGGGAACTTAGTGGCAGATGGCTATTATTCGCGTTTTTCACGCGCGGTGCATCGGCTAATGCGCCGAGCGGTCATCTGGACGCCGGGTGGCGACCGGTAGCGGCGCCTTCCGAACAGGCTATCGGCGCCGCGGCGGGGGACTGAAGGGGCGAGTGGAACGCGACGACCGAAGACGTTCAGGCGTCCCGGGCAGCCAGTTGCTCACGAAGGCTGGCGACCTCGGCTTCGAGCTCGCGGACGCGCTGTTTGGCCTCGACCTCGGGCGTGACGTCCTTCTGGATGCCGATGTAGTACGTGAGCTGGTCGCCTTCGTTGAATACCGGGGTGATGGACAGTTCGTTCCAGAACGCGCTGCCATCCTTGCGGTAGTTGCGGATGATCTGTCGGCACGGGGTATTGCTGCGTACCGCCTCGCGGATCGCCGCCAGGCCTGGCTGGTCGCGGTCACCGGCCTGCAGGAAGCGGCAATCCTGATAGAGGATATCGTCGACCTCGTAACCGGTGAGGCGCTGGAAGGCCGGGTTGGCGTAGATCAGGATGTTGTCCTCGCCTTCCTGCTCGGCGACCACGATTCCGTCGTTGGAGGCTTCGATTACCAGTTGCAGCAGCTTGGCGTTGATCATGGGGATGTCTCTTGTTCGTTTCGCGGCATTCTAGATCAAGTCCTCCGGGGCTGGCACAAGGCTTTTGCAACTGGGGCCGTCGCCGCTGCAGTCAGGCAGGATGCTTGCGGAAAAACAGGGTGATCTGCCCGACCTCGACGCCGAACTTGCTCATGAAGGAGCGGTTGGCCAGGGTCTGCTCGTCGAGCATGTACATCCAGTCGTCGAGGGTGACGTCGTAGACCGCGTCATCGACCGGCAGGCGCAGCACGTAGCGCCAGCGCAAGGCATTGCCAGCGACCTCGCCCCAGGCCTCGCCGACCACGTCCGCGGCGGTCCCGCGCCAGCGTCCCGGACCGTCCGGGCGGAGGGTCCAGACCCGCCGCTGGTGGGTGCCGTCACTGTAGGTGAAGCGTTCGTCGAGGATCAGGTTATCGCCGTCCTGCCGCCCCTCGATGACGACGGTAAAACGCTTGACCACCTCGCCGGAGCGTTTCTGAAACATGCCCCAGGCGTCCACCCGGCCATCGAAGAAGGTGCGCAGGTCGAGCGGGGGGCCCTGGTCGCGGTAGTCCGCCACCTCGACCTGGGTGCAGCCGGCAAGCAGGATGCAACACATCATCAGCCATCGTTTCATCGGGTTTCTCCACGGGTGAGAGAAGACAGCATCAGGGCTGAGCCGATCTTCAGCAGGCAGGGGAGCGCGGCATAGACCAGTGCCAGCTCAATACCGGCCGGCTGGCCGGGCTGGTAACCCAGCAGCGCGAGGACCGGCAGCGCCAGGCCGGACACGGCCAGCGCGAGCTTGGCCAGCAGGCTCCACAGGCCGAAGTAGGCGGCGGTGGCATTGCGATGTTCGGGCGGAATCAGGTCGGCCAGCAGCGCCGGCGGCAACGCCAGGTCGGCGCCCAGGGCAAGGCCACAGAGCAGGCAGACGCCGGCGTAGGCCCAGGCATCGCCGGGCCCGAGCCAGGCGGCCCAGACGAACGCACAGCAGGCCATCGCCATTCCGGCCCGCCAGGCGCGGGCCTTGCCGACCCGGTTGGCCAGGCGGGTCCAGAGCGGCAACCCCGCGGCACCGCTGACGAAGTAGAGCGTCAGGAACAGGCCGGCCCTATCGGCGAGCGCCAGGCGGTCGGCGATGAAGAACAGCGCCAGGGTCGCCGGGATCGCCACGGCCACCGCATTGACGAAGAACACCCGGCTCAGCTGGCGAAAGGCCCGGTTGTTCAGTGGCACACGCCATCCGAGGCCGACCCCCGCCGGACGTTGCGGACGCGGCGCGCGCCAGACCAGCAGACCGGTGGCGGCCGCCAGCATCAGGGCGAACAGACCGGCGAACAGGGCCATCGCCGTGGCCTGGCCGAGCCAGCTGGAGAGCAGTGCCGGCAGCACGCTGGCCAGGACGACGCCAAGCAGCCCGGCGCCTTCGCGCCAGGCCGCAACCTGGGTGCGCACGGCCTGAAGGTCGCTTAAGCGGGCGCCCCAGGCGAGGTAGGTGATGTTGATCAGGCTGTGCAGGCTGTACGTGGCCACCAGTGCAAGGGCCAGCCAGGTTCCGATCAGCCAGTGACTGCCGGTCGGCGGTACCAGCAGCGCGGCCATCGCCACGGCCAGCCCGACGGCCGCTGCGAGCACCAGGCGGTTCCAGCCGCGCGGGGTTAGGCGGTCGATCATCCAGCCGAGCCAGGGATCCTGGACGGTGTCGACCAGCCGCGCAGCGAAGAGTATCGCGCCGGTCAGACCGAGGCCGAGGCCGACCTCGGTCGCGTAGAAGTTGGGGACCAGCACGTAAATCGGCAGCATCGCCATGGCCAGCGGCAGCCCGAGGCCGCCGTAACGGGCGAGATCGGCGCGGGTCATGGCGTGCCCAACAATTGCCGGCGCAGCGTCCGGTCGCGACTGTCCGGGCTGAGCCAGATGGCGAAAAAGGCCTGGGCAAAGGCCGGCTCGCGGATTTCCTGGCGCAGCTGCCCGTTCAGGTAAAAGCGGCAACCTTCGCCCGGCAGGTAGAGGCCGGCCAGCCGATCACCCGGTGCGACATCGGCGAAGGCCTGCGCCATTGCGTGTTCCCAGCGCCTGAGCCGCGGTCCATTCGGCTGGCCGAGCCGGCGCATTTCGTCGAGGCTGGCCTGCACCAGGGTGTCGCGCCGAAAGGCGCGGTGATAGCGCAACTCCAGCACGAAGGGCGAATCGGCGCGCAGCGGCGTCTCTGGCGCGAGCAGACGGGCGCGGTACAGGCGCAGGCCGAGCAGCGTTGCGTCGCCTTCGCCGACCAATCGGGCGCCGGGCAGCACCTGATGCCAATCGTTCGCCGACACGCAGACGCTCACCAGCCACAGGGCCAGCCATGCAGCACGAGCGATCATGGCGCTCCTCCCGTTCCCGATCCCTGGCCAGGCGCCTGGGCTCAGCGGCTGCCCGCGAGCGTGATGGAGACCGACTCGGCGAAGCGCAAGGCATGTGGCTTGTCTACCTCCACCTCCGCGTAGTCCACCTCCGGGCGGCTCATCACCAGGTCGAGAATCTCCTGGGTCAGGCGCTCCAGCAGGTTGAACCGGTTGTTTTCGACATGGGCGATCACCGCCTTGGTCAGGGTGCGGTAGTTCAGCGCCGTGTCGATGTCATTGGCGCGCACCGCATCGATCGCCCGATAGAACACGGTGAGGTTGATCAGCACGTCCTGCTTGTTGAGGATCTCGTCCTCGTTGATGCCGATGTAGGTACGCAGGCGCAGATCCTTGACACGGATACGCGCCAGGCCGGGCTCCATGCGGGGCATCAGCGGCTCCCCCCGATCAGCTGCAGAAACTCCATCCGCGTGGTGCAGGACTCGCGGAAGGCGCCAAGCATCACCGAGGTGTTCATCAGCGAGTTCTGCTTCTCGACGCCGCGCATCATCATGCACATGTGCTTGGCCTCGATGACCACCGCCACGCCGGCGGCGTGGGTGACCTCCTGGATCGCCTCGGCGATCTGCCGGGTCAGGTTTTCCTGAATCTGCAGGCGCCGTGCATACATGTCGACGATGCGCGCCACCTTCGACAGGCCCAGCACCTTGCCGGTGGGAATGTAGGCCACGTGCGCCTTGCCGATGAAGGGCAGCATGTGGTGCTCGCACAGCGAGTAGAGCTCGACGTCGCGCACGATCACCATCTCGTCGTTATCGGAGGCGAAGAGGGCGCCGTTGACCACTTCTTCCAGCGACTTTTCATAGCCGTTGCACAGGTATTGCAAGGCCTTGGCGGCCCGCTTGGGCGTGTCGAGGAGACCTTCGCGCTGCGGATCCTCACCCACACCGAGGAGGATTTCGCGGAAGTGGCCGGACAATTCGTTCATGAAGCATTCCTCTGGAAGGCGGTGCGTAGACGGAAGCGGTGCAGGCGCCCGGGTGCCGGGTCGGAGTGGCGGGCGAGGCAGAGTGCCAGTCGGACTAAAGCTATACCAGAAGATCTAGTTGTACAAGAAAATTTCGTGGTGTTGTAACGCTTTTGGATGCCCCGGCCGGCAACAGGATGCAGCGTTGACAGGGCTTCGACCGAAACAGTGGGTGCCCGCTCCGCGTGGCGAAGCGACTAGAAACCCTTCGTTCTGTACAGGTTTTTGCGTGTGATCAGGCGTCGCGATTGCAGCTGTCGATGCAGCGGCTCGCGCCCGCCGGATGCGGCAGCCAGCCCAGGTGTGGGCGAGCCAGGCTGAACAGCCGGTACGCCAGCAGCAGCACCGGCCGCAGCGGCCGCCAGCCAAGAGGCGTGGCCCAGCGCTCGAGACCTGCTGCACGCCAGCTCCAGTAGGTCGCATCGATGCCGGTCAACCACTGCCCGTCGGCGCTGCGGGCATGCAGGATGTCGCGCAACTGGCTGACGGAGCGCTCGGGGCAGGCGAAGTCGGTGGCGCTGATATCAACCAGCAGCAGCCGCTCGGGTACGGCATGCCGGCGCAACCAGAGGATTTCCCGGGCGCAGAGCGGGCAGGCGCCGTCAACGTAAAGCGTCAGCGGCCATTTCGGATGCATAGCGAAACCCTCGGTTTGTATAGCTTTTGTATAGCCTATGCCTGCCGGGCGTGGGTTACAATGCGCGCTTTCCCTGCCTTAGCCGCCCGCACCATGACCGATTCCGCCGATGCATCCACGCTGCTTTCATCCGAGTCGCTGAAACGGGAAGACCTGTTTCCGATACGCGAGGTGTCGCGCCTGACGGGCGTGAATCCGGTGACCTTGCGTGCCTGGGAGCGCCGCTACGGCCTGATCCAGCCGACCCGTACCGAGAGCGGCCATCGCCTGTATTCGATGGCTGACGTCGAGGCGGTGCGCAGCATCGTCGCCTGGACCGAGCGCGGCGTGGCAGTGAGCAAGGTCGGCAGCATTCTGTCGCGCAGTGCCGCGACCAAAGCCGCCGCGCCGCCGGAGCAGCTGGAGGCGGTCGCCGGCGAATGGGCCGAATGGCAAGCGCAGGTGCAGCGTGCCGTGAGCCAGTTCGATGACAATCGGCTTGACCAGGTCTACGGCCAGATCTTCTCGACCTACCCGCTGCCAGTCGTGTTTCAGGAAGTCCTGCTGCCGCTCTGGCAACAGCTGCTGGTACGCCAGGGCGCGTTCGGCCAGACCAGCGAATGGTTATTCCTCGACGGCTTCCTGCGCGCGCGGGTGCTGCAGCGCCTGCAACTCGGGCGAGGTCAGGCCGAGGAGCGCGTGCTGCTGGCGGCGGTGCCGGGGCAGTGCCGCGAACTGGAACTGCTGGTCGCCGGCCTGCTGCTCGCCAGCGAGAAGATCGAGGTCAGCGTGCTGGCGATCGGTCAGCCGCTCGAGGAGCTGACGCTGGTGTGCGAGAAGGTCCGCCCGCGCGCCCTGGTGCTGTACTCCAACGTGCCGGCCAACGCGGCGCTGCTTAAGCAGCTCACCCGGCTGACCTTGAGCCTCGACTGCCCGCTGGCGATGGCCGGGGAGGCCGCCGAATTTTCCGAGGACGGCCTGCGCCATTCGCCGGTCGCCTGCCTGGGCAATGCGGGAAAGCTGATGCAGCGCCGTTTGCTGCAGTTCCTCGACGGGCATCTGGACACCTGAGCGCGCCGGGCTTGCCCTTGTCCGGCGAGCGCAGGATGCTTGGGAGCGATCGCGCCGGGACCGTCCCGGGGCGAGCCTCAAGCCCCCTTGCCGCAAAAGGCGCAGCCCATGCCCACGACTGATCCGACCCGGCGCCCTGCCCGCAGCACCCTGGCCAACGGCCTGCAGGTGCGCCTGTTGCCGCTGCCCGGCGCGGCGCAGAGCGCCGCCTGGGTCCGAGTCCACGCGGGAGCCCACGACGCGCCGTCCGCGTATCCGGGGCTGGCGCATTTCCTCGAGCACCTGCTGTTTCTTGGCAGCCATGCCTATCCGGGCAACGACGCGCTGATGCCCTTCGTGCAGGCCTGCGGCGGCCAGCTCAACGCCTCGACTCGCGAGCGCCACACTGATTTCTTCTTTCAGGTCCCGGCGGACCAGCTCGACGGGGCGCTGCTGCGCCTGCTCGACATGCTGGCGCGACCCTTGCTCGACCGCCACGGGCAGCTGCGTGAGCGCGAGGTGCTGCAGGCCGAGTTCCAGGCGCGGGCCCAGGATGTTGACACCCTGTGCGACGCTGCACTCGGGCAGGGGCTGGCAGCGGCGCATCCCTTTGCAGCCTTCCACGCTGGCAACCGCGACACGCTGCCGGTCGAGGACGATGCCTTCCAGGCGGCATTCCACGCTTATCACCAGGGCTTCTACCGCACCGGACAGCTCGAGTTGCTGCTGGCCGGCCCGCAGGATGCGCCGGTCCTGCATCAGCTTGCCGAGCAGGCCGACCGGCTATTGCTGGCCGGTCCGTTCGTCCAACGTGCCGCGCCGCCTCTGCTGGCGCAGCAAGCCGGCTGGTTGCGGATGCAGTTGCCTGAGACGCCGCCGCGCCTGCACGTGGCATTCCTGCTCGACAGCCTGCCGGAACAGGCCGCCGCGGCGCTGGACTACCTCGCTTGCTGGCTCGGATCCGAAGCTCCGGGCGGCCTCGCGGCGCGGCTGCGCGAGGCCGGGCTGAGCCGCTCGGTCCGGCTGCGCGTGCCGTACCGGTACGCCGGCCAGTGTGTGGCGGTCGTCGAGCTGCAGCCCACGGCGTCTGGTCTTGAGGCACGGGCCACGGTGGTCGAAGCGGTGTGCGACTGGCTGCGGTTGTTTACCGGTGGGCCCTGCTGGCCCGCTTGCAGCGAGGCCTATGCGGTCATCGTCCAGCGCCAGTTGCAGCGCGCCGAACCCCTGGCACGGTTGCGCCACTGGGTCGAGCCGCTGGCCTGGGGCCGGGACAGCGATGCCTCGGCGCTGCAGCGGGCATTGCAGACTCTGGGCGAATGCCTCGCCGCGGCCCGGCCGCTGGTGCTGACAGTCGACGGCAGCGACCGCCCGTCCATCGTGACCGGCGGCTTTGCGCTGCGCCTTGCCCAAGAGCCAGCGGCGCGCGCCGAGCCGTACGCCTGGCACTGGCAGTGTCCGACGATCAATCCGTGGCTGAGGCCTGCTCCGGCCGGCTACCCGGCGTCGCGGCGGCTGGCGGCGGTGCACTGGCTGCCGGTGACGGACCCAGGTGAGCTGGGCGCGGTCTTTCTCGGCTGGCAGTTCGACGAGGCGCCCCCGGCGGCGCTGTGGCAGAGCCTGGCGCAGGCCATCGAGGCGAGCAGCGCGGCGGCCCTGGAGGCCGGCGTGCAGTTGCGGTTCGATGATCTGGGTGACGCCTGGCAACTGGTACTCGAAGGGGTCACCGACGTCATCCCAGAGGTCCTCCGTGGCCTGTCGGCCCAGCTAGTCGCGCCGGCTGCCACCGCGTTCGCCGAAGGAACGCGTCGAGCCGCCCAGGCCGCCGCGCTGCAGGGCGACGACATGCTCATCCGGCAGCTGCTTCGGTGGTTGCCACGCCTGCTGGGCGAGCAGGGCCAGGGTGTTGCATCGCGCTTGACGGCGGATGCGCACGGGCTGCAGCGGTGCTGGGGCGCGGCGTGCTGGCGCGCCCTGGCGGTCGGCCTGGCGTCCGATCGGGAGGGCCCGCTGGCCGAGGCGCTGGACCGCCTGCCGGGCACGCCCCTGGGGCGGCCACCCGCGCCGGTCGATCGCCATTTCGACCGGCACTGGTACGCGGTCGGCCTGCCAGGCATTCGCGTCGCCCAGGCAGACACCGGCTGGTTGCTGTTCTGCCCGCTGCCGGATCGTTCGGCAAGGGTCGAGGCGGCCTGGCGGGTCCTGGCGCGCCTGATGGAAAGTGCGTTCTTTCGTCGCCTGCGCAGCGAGTTGCAGCTGGGCTACGCGGTGTTCAGCCGCTTCCACAGCGTGGGTGCGCACGCCGGCGTGCTGTTCGCCGTGCAGTCGCCCAGCGCTTCGGCGGCGCAGATTCATGAGCACTGCCTGCAGTTCCTCGACAGCTTTGCCGAGGCGCTGGCCGCGCGTCCCGACGCGGCGCTGGTGCAGGCCGCACAGGCGGCGGGCGACCGCCAGCTGGCGGCGCTGACCGACCCGCGCATGCAGGCCGAGCTGGCCTGGCAGTGCCGCCTGGCCGGGCTGCCCCCGGAGCATCCGCGGGCCGTGGCTGCCGCCATGGCGGCACTTACCGGCAGGGACCTCGTCGATGCCCTGCGAGCCATCCGCGCCGGCCGGGGCGGCTGGGTGGTGGTCGCCACGCAGCCGGCTCCCGAGGCCGGCTGGGCCTGACGTCCAGACCCACACCCTCCCGCCATCCGTTTTTGCCGCACCCGCAGCACGCTGCGGGTGCGTCCGTGGGCATTTCGCGACCTAAGCGCAACGGCGTACTACCGAAGCGCTAGGTCGTCTGGCAGGCATGCCCCGTCCGAACAGGGCAAGCCCCCGCGCGCAGCCAAAGTAGTAGCCAAGCGCCGCTATCGCAGCGTATGGCCGCGGGGAGGGGGTTTCGATAATCCGCTTCGACACGACTGCCCGTCGTCACATCAGCGGAGAGCGCCATGCAGAACAAGAAAAACGCCATCACCACCCTGTTGCCCCTGGCCCTGGCCAGCGCGATTGCCATGACCCTGAGCCAGTCGGCCCTGGCCGAGATCAAGCTGTACGACAAGGATGACACCACCTTTACCGTAGACGGCTACTTCAACACCTTCTACGTCAGCAGCAACGTCGACCGCGCCGGCGACCGATTCGATCGTGACCAGTCGCGCGTCAAGATGGGCTTCCTGCCCAACTACATTGGCTTCAACTTCGGCAAGCAGCTCGACGACGTGAAAGTGGGCGGGCGTTCGTCCTTCTGGGTCACCATCAACGACAGCGACACCAACGGCACCGAAACCGGCATCGATGTGCGCCAGTTCTACGGCACCGCGTCGAACGACCAGTGGGGTGAAGTGCTGTTCGGTAAGGACTTCGGCCTGTTCGGCCGGTCCAACATCTTCCTCGACGAGATGCTCACCGGTTACGGCCAGGTCAGCGACACCCTGGGTCTGGTGGACTTCGGTGGCGTGTCCTTCGGCAACATCGGCACCGGCTACCCGTATCCGTTCCCGACGTCACAGGTGACCTACCGCTCGCCGGTCATGGGCGGCCTGCGCATCGCCGCCGGCATCATGGATCCGGTCGACACCACCGACGACGCCAGCAAGGCACTGGACGAGGCCTACCAGGACAGCCCGCGCTTCGAGACCGAGGTGACCTACCAGTTCGACCTGGGCGGTGCGCAGTTCTATACCTGGGTCAACGGCATGCAGCAGACCTCCAAGAACACCGACAGCACGGTCGATGAAGTCGATTCCAAGGGGCTCGGCTACGGTATCCAGGCCAAGATGGCCGGCTTCTCGGTGACCGCATCGGGCTTCCAGGCCGAAGGCATCAACCCGTTCTACACCAACAACGCCGGCGAGGCGCAGTTGCGCGACGTCGACAGCGACGGTTACCTGCTGCAGGGTTCCTATTCGTTCGGCAAGAACCGTATCGCGCTGTCCACTGGCAAGACCAAGGACGACGGCAATGGCCTGGGCACTGCTGCCGATTACCAGACTCGCGGCATCGCCTACTTCCGCACCATCAACGACAACCTGAAGCTGGTGGCCGAAGTGAACGAGTTCGAGCTGCGCGGTCGCGACACCGACGCCCTCGACGAAGACACCCGCACCTTTGCCGTGGGCGCCACGCTGAGTTTCTGAGCCAGCGCCGCGACACCCGCAACGGACGCCCCTTGGGGCGTCCTTTTTTTTATGCCCGGTCGGCCTGCGCCGGCCGCTTCGGGCCGCGCCGCCGGCGTCCGTCGCCTCTGTACCTTGGCAGGGTCACTCCGGTACTGAAGTAGCATTTGCGCGCCCTAATCCCTGACCAAGAATAAGGGCATCAAAAGTCTGTGTAGTGGAGTGCAGTGCGTGAGCGGACAACAAGGCGAGGCGATACGCACAGCGATGTCCGAAGCTCGGGATGCCGAAACCGTGGCCCAGGACCTGGCACGCCAGCTGATCCATCCGCACCTGGGGTTCGTGCTGTTCTTCTGCTCGGCCGAATACGACCTGCCGGCCCTGGGTGATGCGCTCAAGCAGTACTTCGGCGGCGTGCGGGTGGTCGGCTGCACTTCGGCGGGGGAGATCACCTCGCTCGGCTACGGGCGCAGCTGCGTCACCGCTGTGGGGTTCGACCACCGCAGCTTTTCCATCGCCAGCGAGCTGATCGTCGAGATGGACCGCTTCAGCCTGATCGACGCCCAGCAGCTGGTCGAGCGGCTGGGCAGTGCCTGCCGCAGCAACCAGCTGGCGCCGATCAAGGACCACAGCTTCGCCCTGACGCTGCTCGACGGCCTGTCCAGCCGTGAGGAAATCGTTCTGTCGGCGTTAAGCGCGGCGTTTGGCAGCATCCCGCACTTCGGCGGCTCGGCCGGTGACGACAACCACCTGACCGACACCCACGTCTACTACGACGGCCGGTTCCACAGCGGCGCGGCCATCGTGGTACTGATCAATACCTGGCTCGATTTCGAGGTATTCACCACCCACCATATCTTGCCGCGCACTGAAAAGCTGGTGGTTACGCGGGTGGACAGCCATGCCCGGCGCGTCTACGAACTCAACGCCGAGCCGGCAGCCGAGGAATATGCACGCCTGATCGGCGTGGACGTGGCGGACCTCGACCACAAACTGTTCGCCGCCCACCCGCTGGCGGTGCGGATCAACGAGCACTACTACGTGCGCTCGATTCAAAAGGTCAACGACGACCTGAGCCTGACGTTTTACTGCGCGGTGGAGAACGGCATCGTGCTCACCGCCATGCGTCCCGGCCCCCTGATGCCCAACCTCGAGACGCTGTTCGCGCGGCTCGAACAGCGCCTCGGCGCGCCCTTGCTGACGATCGGCTGCGACTGCTTCCTCAGGCGCCTGGAGATCGAAGGCAACGGCTCCACCGACGAGACCTCGGCCTTCCTTCGCCGCCAGCAGGTGATCGGCTTCAACACCTATGGAGAGCAGTTCAATGGCATGCACATCAACCAGACCTTCACCGGCGTCGCCATCGGCCGGCCTGGAGGCCGGGGCGGTCGCTGAACAGCTCGACAGGCAGGCCGAGCTCGAGCGCGAGAACCAGAAGCTGCGGCGGATCAACGCCGCGCTGATCGAACGCATCGAATCCAGCGGCACCGGGCGGGACGCCTCCTACGCGGCCTTCCAGCACTCGGTGGAACTGGCCGAGCAGGTACGCGAGCGCACCGACGCGCTGAACCAGGCGATGGCCGAGCTCAAGGCCAGCAACCGGCTGCTCAGCGATGCGCGGCTGCGTGCCGAAACCGCGCATCAGCATCTGGTCGACGCCATCGAGAGTATTTCTGACGCCTTCGTGCTGTTCGACAAGGAGCAGCGCATCGTCCTGTTCAACAAGCGTTTCAAGTCGCTGTGGAGCCGCACTCGCGCACGCATCAACAGTGGCACGCGGCTGTCGGAGCTTAAGCGGTTGGCGGAAGACAGCGGGATGATCGCCGAGGAGCACCGCGGCAAACCAAACGAGCCGATCATCTACCGCCTGCAGAACGGGCGCTGGGTGCAGGTCAGCGAGCGGCCGACCCGAGAAGGCGGCCTGGTAATGCTCTACACCGACATTACCGAGGTGAAGATCAGCGAGACCATGCGCCGCGAACAGGCTCTGGCACAGAAATCGCGACTGTTGCAGCGTGCCGTGGACAACCTGTCCCAGGGCGTCGCGATGGTCAGCGCCGATGGCAGCCTGGAGCTGTGGAACGGCCGCTTCCTCGAACTCTGCGGCCTGGCGCCGATCGAGGCGCACCGGCCCTTCGAAGAGGTCATGGCCGACAGCGAACTGAAGCTGCTGACACCGGGCACCCGCGATGCCAGCGGCCAGCCGTTGAGCGAGCTGGAGCAGCACCTGTTCGATGGCCGCACGCTGGAAATTCGCACCCATCCGTTGCCCACCGGCGGCTTCGTCAACACCTTCACCGACATCACCGAGCGCTACCGCCACGCCGAAGCCCTGCGCGAGAGCGAGCGCTGGATCCGCCTGATCACCGATCACGTGCCGGCACTGATCGCCTACGTCTCGGCGGACCTGACGTACGAATTCACCAACAAGGTCTATGAAGAGTGGTACCGCTGGCCCAGTGACGGCATGCTCGGCCAGTGCCTGCGCGAGATCCACAGTGGCGAACACTGGCAACAGCTCGAGCCCTACATCGAACGCGCGCTGTCGGGGGAAAACGTCAGTTTCGAGATGGCCGAGCCGAATCATGCCGGCCAGCAGCGCTACATGCTCCGTTCCTACGTGCCGAACCGCCAGGCCAACGGGGAAGTGGTGGGTATCTTCGTCCTCATTCAGGACATTACCGACCGTCGGCGCACCGCCGAAGCCCTGCACCAGGCCTATCAGAACCTCGAACAGCGCGTACGCGAACGCACCGCCGAACTGACCAGCCTGAACGAGCAATTGCTTTGCGAGATCGACGAGCGTGCCCACGCCGAGGCCCGCCTGCGCGAGGCCAAGCGCGAGGCCGAGCTGGCAAACCTGTCCAAGACCAAGTTCCTCGCCGCGGTCAGCCACGACCTGTTGCAGCCGCTCAATGCCGCGCGGCTGTTCACCAGCGCGCTGCTGGAGCAACCGAAGGCGCCGAACGGCAGCCTGATCCGCAATATCAGCAACTCACTGGAAGATGTGGAAAACCTGCTCGGCACCCTGGTCGATATCTCCAAGCTCGACGCCGGCGTGATCAAGCCGGACATCGCCCCGTTCGCCGTCAGTGAGCTGCTGGAAAACCTCGCCGTCGAGTTCCGCCAGATCGCCGGCAGCGAGCAGTTGCAACTTGATTTCATTCCCTGCTCGGCGCTGGTGCGCAGCGACATCCAGCTGCTGGCGCGAATCCTGCGCAACCTGCTGACCAACGCCATTCGCTACACCCCGCAGGGCCGCGTCCTGCTCGGTTGTCGCCGGCATCGCCAGAGCCTGTCCATTGAGGTCTGGGACACCGGCGTCGGCATCGCCGAGGATCGCCTGGAAGAAGTCTTCCACGAGTTCAAGCGGGGCGAGGGGGTGCGTCCCAACCAGGACCGCGGGCTCGGCCTGGGGCTGGCGATCGTCGACAAGATCGCGCGCATGCTCGGGCACCGCGTCCAGGTGCGCTCTCAGCCGGGGCGCGGTTCGGTGTTTGCCATCGAGGTGCCGCTGTCGCGCCGAGCGCCCAAGGCCAAGCCGGAACCGAGCAGCAGCGACCTGCTGCTGGAACGGCTCAAGGGCGCGCGGGTCTGGGTGCTCGATAACGACGCGGCGATCTGCGCCGGCATGCGCACCCTGCTCGAGGGCTGGGGCTGCAGCGTGGTCACCGCGCTGTCCGAGGAAGACCTGGCCGGGCAGGTGGACAACTTCCACGCCGAGGCCGACCTGATGATCGCCGACTACCATCTGGATAACGGCTGCACCGGGATCGACGTCGTCGAGACGGTCAACGCGCGGCGCGCCAGTCCGCTGCCGACTCTGATGATTACCGCCAACTACAGCAACGAGCTCAAGCAGCAGGTCCGCGAGCTGGGGCACATGCTGATGCACAAACCGGTGCGCCCGATGAAGCTCAAGACCGCCATGTGCCACATGATCGAACACGGCCATTCGTGACCCGTCCGGCGCGGCAACGAACGTACTCCGCGATCCCGGCCGCCCGCTACCTGTAGGAGCGGGCGCTGCCCGCGACCTGGGGTTCGGTGTGTGCGCAGGCCGTGGGTCGCAGGCAGAGCCTGCTCCTACACAAAAAGCGATTCCGTTTCGTAGAAGAAAGTTATCGGCGAACCGGGCGCCGCAGTCGTCGCAAGCAATCCAGCCTGAACGCTACCTGTAGGAGCGGGCTCTGCCCGCGACCCCGGTTCGGTGTGCACGCAGGCCACGGGTCGCAGGCAGAGCCTGCTCCTACTACCAGGCCTTAGCGGCGCAGGTAGGCGGCGAAGTCGATGTCGCCGGCCGAGAGGATGGCTTGCACGCGGTTGTGCACGTTGAGTTTGCGCAAGATGGCGGAGACGTGGGCCTTGACCGTGGTTTCGGCGATGTCGAGGTTGTAGGCGATCTGCTTGTTCGATTCGCCTTTGGTCATGCGTTCGAGCACCAGCAGCTGCTTGCGGGTCAGCGCCTGCAACAGTTCCGGGGGAATGCTCTGCTCGTTGCTCTGGGCGCGGCGGGTGGTGGATTTCTGGCTGCGAATGATATCCGAGGGCAGGTAGACGTTGCCGTTGAGGATCTGCTCGATGGCGTCGGTCATCTGCGCGCGCGGTGAGGACTTGGTGATGAAGCCACAGGCGCCGTAGGTGATCGCCTGCAGCACGATCTGCTTGTCCTGCTCGGCCGAGACGATGACCACCGGTACCGTGGGCGCTTCGTTGCGCAGGTTGATCAGGCCGTTCAGGCCGTGCATGCCGGGCATATTGAGGTCGAGCAGGACCAGATCCAGGTCGTCGTGTTCCAGAGTGATCGCGAGGGCGCTGTCGAGGTCGGCGGTTTCCAGGATTTCGCTGCCGGGAAAACCGTCCCGAATCACGTTCTGGATGGCTTCGCGAAAGAGCGGGTGGTCGTCAGCGATCAGAATCTTGTACATGGCCGGTCACCTCATTGTTGTGATTATGGTGGGGCGGCGGAAAGGCGATCTGCGCCTTCCCGCGGCGCATCCCGTCCTGCCGTGGCCTGCGCGGTGCCGGGCGGCCGCGAAGCTTGCCTCAGGTCGACGGCCGATGCCAGCGTGTCGCGCCGCGGCCGGCCCTGGTCGAGCCCGAAGGCCGGTGCATCCGCTGCCCTGTACTTCGGTCGGCCACATTACAGTGCATGGCGCGGTCTTTTTAAATCCTACAATCGACAGCGCAACCAGTACCAAAGTACTAGCACGGTGTCAGGTTGCGCGCCGCAAGGCCGCATGCTGCGGGTTGAAACTGAGCACAGCCAGTACGCTGAACAGCAACGTCAGGCCGACGCAGACCCCCAGCGCCACCGGGTCGAGGCGCTCGTACAGGGCGTAACGGACCAGCTCGACGGCATAGCTGAACGGGTTGAACGAGCAGATCCAGAACAGCCATTCGCTGGCCTCGCGCATCTTCCACAGCGGATACAGCGCCGAGGACAGGAAAAACATCGGGAAGATGACGAAATTCATCACCCCGGCGAAGTTCTCTAGCTGACGGATGCCGTTGGACAGCAGCAGGCCCAGGGCGCTGAGCAACAGGGCTACCAGCAGCAGCGCCGGCAGGGCGCTCAACAGGCCGCCAAGGGGCGGCTGCACGCCGTAGAACCAGGCGATGGCGAGAAACGCATAGACCTGCAACAGTGAGATCAGCGACGTCGCCAGCAGCTTGCTCCCCAGCAGAAAGCTGCGCGGCAGCGGGCTGGTCAACAGTACGCGCATGCTGCCCATCTCGCGGTCGTAGACCATCGACAGCGAGCCCTGCATGCCGTTGAACAGCAGGATCATGCAGGCCAGGCCCGGCACGATGTAGGTCTCGTAGGTGATGTAGGTGTCGTAGGGCTCGATGATGGCGATGCCCAGCGCCGCGCGAAAGCCGGCGGCGAACACCACCAGCCACAGCAGCGGGCGCACCAGGGCGCTGAAAAAGCGCGAGCGTTGCTGGACGAAGCGCAACCACTCGCGGCCGATGATGGCGCGCAGGCATTCCCAATAGGCGGTCATGAGGGCTCCTGGAGAAGGGGGCGTCGGCCCGGGGTGGGCGCCATCATGTCGGCACCGGGGCGCGGGTCAGCCGCGCGAAGGCCTGCTGCAGGCCGCCGTCGGCAGTTGACAGTTCGGCAGCATTGCCTTGGGCGACCAATTGCCCGCGGTTAAGGATGATCAGATCGTCCTCGGCGCTGACTTCATCGAGCAGGTGAGTCGTCCAGAGCACGCTCATGCCCTCGTCGCAGAGCGAGCGGACGTGGTCGTTGAGGGCCTGGCGGCTCGCCGGGTCGAGGCCGGCGCTGGCCTCGTCCAGCAGCAGCAGGCGGGGTTGGTGCAGCAGCGCGCGGGCAATTTCGACCCGCCGGCGGTGGCCACCGTTGAGTTCACGCACCTTGCTCTTGCGCCGCTCGCCGAGCTGCTGGCGGTCCAGCTCCAGCTCGATGCGCGTGCGCGCCAACTGGCGCGGCATGCCGTGCAGGGCCGCGTGGTAGCGCAGGTTCTGCTCGACGCTCAGGTCCAGGTCCAGGGTGCTCTGCTGGAACACCACGCCCAGGCGCCGCAAGGCTTCGCGCGGCTGGGCCCGGAGGCTGTGGCCGGCCACGCTGATTTCCCCTTGCTGCAGGTCATAGAGGCGCGTGAGCAGGGCGATCAGCGTCGACTTGCCGGCACCGTTCGGGCCGAGCAGCGCCGTGAAGCGGCCACTGGCAGCGCGAAAGCTGACGTGCTGCAGCGCCTGTCGCGCACCGTAGGCAAAGCTGAGATCGGTGACCTCCAGTGCAGTCATGGGGTGACCACCACGCCCCATGGGTAGCGGCCGACCTTGATCGACTTGACCACCTTCAGCGCGTCGACGTCGATCACTGAGACATCGCCACTGACGCCGTTGGTGGTCAGCAGCCGGCTCTCGTCCGGGTTGAACGCCATGTGCCAGACGCGATGGCCGACCAGCAGGTAGTCGAGCACCTCGTAGGTCTTCGCGTCGACGACGGCCACGCGGTTGGCCGGGCCGAGCGCGACAAACGCGTACTTGCCATCGGCGCTGAGGCGAATGCCGACCGGCTGGATCTTGTCGCGGTGCACGCCCTTGATCTCGAAATCGATGGTCTTGAGCACCTTGCGCTGGTCGACGTCGACGATGGTCACGGTGCCTCCGATTTCCGAGGAGGCCCAGATGGTCTTGCTGTCATGGCTGAACTCCACGTGCCGCGGGCGCTGGTCCACCAGGGTGTTGTCGACCAGGGTATTGGTCGAGGTGTCGATCCAGTGCAGCATGTTGGTGGTTTCGCTGGTGTTGATCGCCCACTTGCCGTCCGGCGAGACGGCCATGCCCTCGGGCTCCACGCCCACCTCGATCTGCGCGAGCACCGTTTCGTTGTCGACGTCCACCACGGTGACCAGCGCATCGTCTTCGTTGGAGATGTACAGCCACTTGTTGTTCGGGTGCAGGGCGAACTGCTCCGGGTCGGCCCCGGACGGCAGCTGTTTGATGATCCTACGTGTCACCAGGTCCATCACCTGGACGGTGTCCGAGTCGCTGGCGCAGATGTAGAGCAGCTTGTTGTCTTGCGACAGGGCCAGGCCGCGGGGCCGCTGGCCGACGTCCAGCGTCTCCACCGTTTCCATCGAGGCCAGGTCGATCACGCTCAGGGTGTCGTCCTTCTCGTTGGAGACATAGGCGGTGGCGGCGAGTGCGGAGCTGGCAGTCCACGCGAGCCCGCAGGCAATGGCAGCGGCAAGGAGCGTTCGGGTCATGGGTCGGTCTCGTTATTGTTGTCGGAGCGCTCAGCAATGGAGGCGCGTGGGGGTTGATCCAGTCGTCTCAAATAGTCGTCAGCCTCGGTCTGGCCGCTTTCCGAGGCGCGCTGCAGCCAGTGGCGGGCGGCGTGCTTGTCCATTGCCACGCCACGCCCTTCGGCCAGCGCGACGCCCAAGTGATAGCGCGCCAGGCTGACGTACGCGGCAGTATCGGGTTGCTCGGCGCCACGCTTCATCAATGCGGCGGCTTTCTCCAGGCTCCGGGGCACGCCAACGCCGGACTCGTACATCTGCGCCAGCCAGATCATCGAGTGGACGTCGTCCCAACGGTCGACGCAGTCCTCGAAAATCTTGAGCGCCGCGGCATGGTCACCGGTTTTCTGGGCCGCGTAGCCGTACAGGCATTTGATCCGCTTGTCGCTGTCGATGTACGACTCGTAGCTCAGGTCGCTGGTCTGGCCGAACGCGGCGGGCGCTGCGAGCAGCAAGAGGCCGAGCAGGCGGGCCGGCATGGCTCAAAGCTCCTTTTCGCTCAGGCGACACTGGCTCTCCGGCCGGTCGAAGCCCAGCGTGTCCAGCTCGCTGGTCGGGTGCAGGAAGCCCTCCTGGGGTGAGTTGGAGACCAGGCCGCGTGGGTGTACCAGCGGAATCGGTTGGCGCAATTGGCCGCTCCAGGGGCGGAAGGTCAGTTTGCGGCCTTTGAAGCCGTCCACTGGCAGGGACTCGTTCAATGACAGCTGGCGAATCGCGGCCGGGTCGGCGTTGCCCAGCCGGGTGACGGCGGTGGCAATGCTGCGCACCCCGATCCAGGCGGCGAAGTCGCGGTCGTTCATCCAGCGGTTGGCGAGGGCTTCGAAGCGTTTCTGCAATTGCGCCGCGCCGTAGGTTTCCACGGTCTTGTGCCAGCCGGTAGGGGTCATGCCCTGGGTGCCGACCACCGGGCGTGGCAGCCAGGTCTGGTACGGCACGTATTCGCCGAAGTCGCCGCGTTCGTCCGCCACCACCACCACGTCGTAGTCGTCGGCCTGGGTGAACAGCGGCATTTCGGCCTGGGCGGTGCGGCGCTGGTCGTTGTCGAAGGTCCAGGCCTTCTCCAGGACGATCTTGTGGCCGAAACGCTTGGCCGCGCGCCGAATGGCCGTCGCGTAGGCCTGGTCCTCCGGCGTCGGGCCGCTGATCAAGAGCCAGTGGTTCCAGCGGCGCACCGCAAGGAACTGGCCCAGGGCATCGGCCAGCATGCTGCGGCTGGGCAGGGTGTGCAGCACGTTCGGCAGGCAGGTGGTGGTGCGCAGTGCGTCGCTGGCGCTGCCGGCGTTGATCAGCAGGCTGTCCGGCAACGTGTCGGCGAGACGCTGCAGGCTGCTGTCCGGTACGTTGACGACGAACAGCCGGAGGCCGTCCTCGTGCAGCTTGCGCGCGTCTTCCAGGAGCTGTTCCGGCGAGTCGCTGTTGCGCACGGTCAGCTGGTACTGGTGGCCGAGGAAGCGCCCGGTCGTGTTGCTGTCGGTGATCGCCAGTTCCGCGCCGCGTTGCCCGGCGTCGGCCGGTTCGGGAATGACGTTGGAGAGCAGCGGACCCGGGTCCGGCCGGTAACCCAGATAGCCAATTCGCACATCCAGCGCCTCGCCGGCATGGACGGCGCTGGTCGCCAGGGCGACGCAACAGCACAGTGCCAGCCGGCGACCGGTGCGTAGCAGGGAATGGGGCATGGGTGACTCCTATGGCGTTGCGACCAGCATAGGAAGGCCGGCGGGGTCGGGGAATATGCAGAAAGTACCAGTCGTTGTGTACCAAGGTAGTAGCCGGCGGACGCGTGCGGCGCCCTAGCATGGCGCCCATCACAACAAGAACGAGCCGCCCGCCATGACGCCCTGCAGAGCCGTGGTCCTCAACCTGTTGCTGTTCGGCAGCCTGATCGGTTTCGACCAGTGCGGCGCGGTCCACCTGGGCCTGCCGGCCGGCGCGCAGACGAACCAGCAGTCGTTCCGGGCGCAGCCGCATGCCACGCCGATACACGTGCGCGCCGATGCCGGCACGCGGCGCGGCGCGCTGTTCAATTGACGCTACGCTTGTCGAGCAGCCCGCGCCGTGCGGTGCTGTCAAACCACAACCGGACCTGGCGCGAGGCGAGGCCCGACCGACGGAGAGAGCAGAGATGATCAAGGTCAGCGTGATGTACCCCCACACACCCGGCGCCCGGTTCGATCACGACTATTACCGCGACCGGCACATGCCGCTGGTCAAGGCTCGCATGGGCGACGCCTGCCTGTATTACACCGTGGACAAGGGTCTCTCCGGCGGCTCGCCTGGGGCGGCGCCGACGTACCTTGCCATGTGCCATATCTTCAGCGAGTCAGTGGAGGCGTTCCAGGCAGCATTCGGGCCGCATGCCGGAGAGATCCAGGGCGACATCGCCAACTACACCGACCTCACGCCGGTCATGCAGATCAGCGAGGTGGTTGTCGAGCGATAGCGGTGCCATCCGGCGAGCGCTCGCAAGGCTGTTACAAAAAAATCCTTCAGACGGCGCTTGGGAAAAAGTTGTACATGCCGATGAGTTTGTCGAGCAGCTTTGCTCCCCCTCAATCGGATTACAAAAATGTTCAACAAGAAGCTGAAGCAAGAGCTGGCCGAGTTGCGTGAAGAGGTCGCGACCAACCGACAGATCAGGGAGTCGTTATACAGGGAGATGATGGTGCTGGAAGTCGATCCAAAAGGTCGTGTTCAGCACGCGAACCCACTTTTCCTGGAAGAAATGGGCTATCGGCTCGACGACATACTGGGCCGCTCGCTCGACAGCTTCTTTTCCGATGAATTTCGAAGCGAGCCAAACTACGCCAAACTCAGGAACGCCATGCAGCGCGCCGAGCATCTGAGTGGCGCCTTCCGCCTGCTACATGCAAACGGTACGGAAGCGTGGTTGCGATCGATCTGGCAGCCGATCAAGGCGGCTGATGGCTCGCTGCATCATTTCACCCTGTGTGCCAACAACCTCACCCGCACCATCGCCACGTCCCGTGAGCATGAGAGCATCATCAGCGCGCTCAAGCGGTCGACGGCCGTGATTGAGTTCGATCTGAACGGGCTCGTCATCACCGCCAACGAGCAGTTCCTCAACGGCATGGGATACCGGCTGGATCAGATCAAGGGCAAGCATCACCGCACCTTCTGTGAACGCGCGGAAAGCGAGTCGGCTGGCTACCGGGAGTTCTGGGCACGCCTGAACCGCGGGGAGTATGTCGCCGACCGATTCAAACGCATCGATGCGCACGGTCAGGCGGTCTGGCTGGAGGCGTCGTACAACCCGGTGCTCGATGCGTACGGGAAGCTCTACAAGGTCATCAAGTTCGCGACCATCATCACCGATCAGGTCAACCGCGAACTGGCCGTCGCCGAAGCCGCCACCATCGCCTACGGCACGTCGCAGCAGACGGACCTGAGCGCCCAGCGAGGCGCGACTGTGGTGCAGGAGACGGTTGGCGTCATGCACCAGATCGCTGCGCGGATGCAGGAAGCCTCCGATGGCATCGAGGCGCTGGACAAGCAATCGCAGCTGATCAGCGCGATTCTCAAGACGATCAGCGACATTGCCGATCAGACCAACCTGCTGGCGCTCAACGCAGCGATCGAGGCAGCACGGGCCGGCGACCAGGGCCGCGGGTTCGCGGTGGTGGCTGACGAAGTCCGGCAGTTGGCGGCGCGGACCAGTAAAGCGGCCGGCGAGATCGTCGGTGTGGTGGGTCGGAACCAGGATCTGGCGCAGGCGGCCGTGCGCAGCATGTCGGCCAGCCGCAGCCAGGCTGAAAACGGTCTCGATCTCGCCAATCAGGCCGGCTCCGTTATCGTCGAGATCCAAGACGGTGCCCAGCGCGTCGTCAGTGCGGTGGGCCAGTTCGCCAGCCAGCTGAAGAACTGAGAAGCCCGACGCGTTACCCGAGCCGAGCCGAGCGATACGCCCTGGCTCGGCGTTTTCGCCATGCGCCGCCCTGTTTCGACAGCCGACGCAGCGGCTCGAGGCATGAACTTCCGGGCGAGCGGCTCTTTCATAGTAGGAACAGACTATGGCGAGGGGCGGCGCAGCGGGCCTATGGCGTTTCTAGTTTTCGGGATCTTGCTATTTCTGCTAGTGGCATCTGACATCGTCAAGACAACGCTTTCGATGCGTGGTGGCGGCATGATCACCAACCGCGTGTCGCGCCTGTTGTGGCGGCTGTTCTTCCTGGCATCGGGACGAAAGGGCGAGTCGAAGCTGCTTGAATACACAGGCCAGTGCGTGCTGCTCTGCGTGTTGCTCAGCTGGATCGCCTGCCTGTGGCTCAGCCTGTTCCTGATGCTCGCGTCCGCTCCCTGGTCGGTTGTCAATGGCACGACCAAAGCCCCAGCCGATCTCTGGCAGATGGCCTATTACGCCGGTTATACGCTTTCGACCCTTGGCGTTGGCGACTATGTGGCGGCAAGCGATGGCTGGCGAATCGTCACCAGCGCCGGAGCATTCTGCGGGCTGACCTTTATCACCATGGCGATCACCTATATCGTCCCGGTCCTGTCTGCGGTCAGCGTCCAGCGGCAACTGAGTATTCAGGTCACGGGCATGGGCGGAACCCCGCAGCAGATTTTGCTCAACAGCTGGAACGGCGAAGATTTTTCCGCCTTCTACGACAGCGCCACCGACCTGGCACAAACGCTCGTCGAGCACACGCTCAACTACCACGCCTATCCCGTGGTGCATTGCTTTCATGACAGCAACCCGGACAAGAGCATGATCCCAGCGATCGCGCGCCTCGACGAGACGCTCTGGCTGCTGAGCGAGATCGACGCCGGCAAACCGCAAAGCAGGCTCAAGCACAAACAGCTCGAGTCGGCCATCGACCGGCACCTGGCGCTGCTGCAGTCCAACTTCGCGTTGCGTACATCATTCGACGATGCCCAGCCCGAGGTCGATCTTGCCGCGCTCCGCCAGGCCGGCATCAGGTTTCGCCAGGGCTGCTCAGAGCAGGACGCGAGCCGAGCGAAACGTCGCGTGCTCCTGCGCGGGCTGCTGGCATCGGACGGTTGGAACTGGTGCGCCGTCTATGGCAATGGCGACGGGGCCGGGCAGGCCTGACCCCTCCAGACCTGGCGTTGGTCCGTTGCGTGTCGCTACGCCTTGTGCCGGCCCTGGTCGGTCAGGTCGATCTCGTGCAGGCCTGGCGTCTTGACACCGGCGAGGCTTGAACGGCTCTCGCCCGCCGCGCTTTTCACCACGCTGAAACGGCCATCGGTTTCCAGCACCACGGCCTCCACATCGTCCTGGGCAGCGATGCCGCTGGAGCGAATGGCCGCGCATAGTTCATCTCGGGTCACGCGTGCCTTGCGCATGGCGCCGTCCAGCATCTGGCCTCGGTGAAAGAGCAGTGCCGGTTCGCCGGTCACCGTCTTGCGGACCCAGCCGACGCGCACGCTGGACCAGGTGACGAAGTACTGCAGGCCGATCAGCAGGGCGAGGGCCAGGGTGCCCTCCGCCAGCGACACATCGCGGTTGAGCAGGATGGTGGCGAATGTCGATCCCAACGCCACCGTCACCACCAGGTCGAAGGCGTTCATCTTCGACAGGGTGCGTCGGCCAGAAATGCGCAGCAGCACGATCAAGTTGATATAGGCCAGTACGCCCACCACCAGCGTGCGAAACAGGGTCGACCAACCGCTGAAAAACATGCCCTCCACCGTAACCTCCGTCTTTGGCGTTCATCGGTAGACGCCGAAGGGCGCGGCGGGTTGCATGTCGCGGCGCGCAATCAGCCCGGCGCGGACCCGGCGGCGATGCGTTCGCCCACTGCGGCGCGGGTTGCCGGATCGAACGCGAGGTACACCTGCAGCGCGGCGTAGGCATCGTTGGCAGCGTAGTGCTGCTGGGCCTCGCTCAACGTCCGGCTTGCCCAGTTCGAGGTCGAGACCCGCCGCGACTTGCTGATTGCCGCGTGCAGCACGCCGGCGACGGCGCCGCGCAGTCCAACCTGGCCTTTCTTGCCGGAGTAGCGCAGGGCAGTGCCGAGGTCCAGGTAGCCGCGCAGCTCGATGCCCAGCTTGCTGCGTAGGCGGCTGCGGTCGGCGCCCAAGCCGAAGCCAATCTTTACCAGTCGGTCTGACTCGAGCAACTGCCGCGCCGCGTCCAGACAGCCATCCACGCCGACCTGGAACAGGTACGCCTTTCGGGGTGTGGCGAATTGCAGCAGATGGGGGCCGCTCGAGGCTTCGCCCACCTTGAAGGTCGGTTTGGACTCGGTATCGAAACCCACCTCGGAAAAGGCGCTGATCTGCTCGACGGCCTGTGCAAACGCCTCGGCTGAAGCGGGGATCAGGATGTCGGCAAGGCCAAGGCCCGCAAAGCGGGGCAGGGCGTCGGCGTCCTCGGGCAGGGAAATCTGAACGGTGGCCATGGTTGGCAGACTCTCGATACGAAGGCAGGGGCAGCTGAGTGCGGACTCTAACAGGCCTGCGGCGCGCTGGCGGTTGCCGGACCTGTCCGATGCCCTACTACCAAGGGAGGAGAGTCAGGCAACCAAAGCAGGATTCTGCCGTCACCGGCCCGGCGCCAAGATGCCCACCATGCGCTCCATATGGGGCAGCCTTGCTCAGATACTCGAAATCAAGGGTGGAAGTCATGAATAACAAAACCTCATTGCGCGCTCTGTTTGCTGTTGGCCTGCTTAGCGTGGCCAGCCTGGCCATGGCCCACGGCAACGTCACGCCCCAGAAGGTCGACACCAAGGGCCTCCCTGACCTGGGCGAAGAGTGGGCCGAAGAGAACCCCTTCCGTGGCGACAGCGAGTATCACGACCGTGCCGTGGAAATCGGTTCGTCGGCGTACAACCAGAACTGCGCCCGTTGCCACGGCCTGGAGGCGATCTCCGGTGGCATCGCGCCCGACCTGCGAGACCTGGAAGCCAGCTACGACGGCGACGAGTGGTTCAAGGAGCGCGTGATCAACGGTGCGGTGCGTGACGGCGCTGTCTACATGCCGCGCATGGCCGACTACCTCAGCCAGGAAGCGCTGTGGGCGATCCGCACCTATATCGAAAGCGAAGCTGCCAAGCGGTGATTCTCATGCGCCAGTTGCTAGCGGTTCTGTGCCTGTCGATGTGGTGCGCGCTGGCTCAGGCGGGCGTCATCAAGGTGCGGGCGTACGACGACATCATTGCCTCGGGCGTGCTCAAGGTGGCGATGTACGAAAACTTTCCGCCCTACAGCTTCATGGATGACGGTAAGCCGCGCGGGGTCGACGTCGACCTCGCCAACACGCTGGCCAAGGCGCTTGGGCTGAAGGTGGAAGTGCTCTGGGTGACGCCCGGCGAAACGCTCGATGACGACCTGCGTAACTTCATCTGGAAGGGGCATTACCTGCGGCCGGACATCTTGGCTGACGTCATGATGCGCGTGCCCTACGACCGTGAGTACAGCCTCAAACGCAACGATGTGGGCGAGCTGGTCAACGAACAGGTGGTGATGTTCGGCCCCTACCAGCGCGAGCGCTGGCAGTCCGCCTACGACGACCGCCGGATCGATGAGCTGTCCAGCGTCGGCGTGCTGCGCTTCCACCCGGTTGGCGTCGAAATCGAGAGCGTGCCGTCTTTCTACCTGTCCTCGGTGTTCAATGGCAGCATCGCCAAGATGCTGCATCACTATCCCACTGCGCAGGCAGCGTTCACTGCCATGCAGACGGGTGAAGTGGATGCCACCATGGCCATGCGTGGCGAGATCGACTGGATGCTGCACAAGGCCAACGACGAACACCTCAAGCTGGCGGAGAACGCTTATCCGAACATGGGCCGCCAGGCCTGGGATCTCGGCATGGCCGTTCATGAGTCCAACCGCCAGTTGGCCTACGCGCTCGAAGCCCGTCTCCAGGAACTGATCGAGCAAGGGAACCTGAAAAAGCTCTTCAACGATTACGGCCTTCAGTACGAACTGCCGGATTTGTATCAGGCTGAATGATCCGTCCGGGCTGCGGCGCCGCTAAGGCGTCGCGGCCCTTGCGCTTGGTTCGCCCATTCGCGGCGCGGCGCAAAACATACGCTTTCTTTACGCCCGCCGGGCGCCTCTGCAATCGAATTTTTACACCCCTCCCTCGGACACTCTCCGTACCGCTTAGACGCGAACTACGGAGTTGACCCATGTCCTTTCTCGACGGCCTCTCGCTGGGCCTGGCCATCGTGCTGTTTCTCTACCTGCTGGCGGCGCTGCTGCGCGCCGACCGCGGTTAGGAGGCCGCATGCACGCCAACGATTACTACCTGATCGCTGCCTTTTTCATCCTCGTGCTGGCGCCCGCGCCCTGGTTGGGGCGCTACCTGTACCGGGCGATAGAGGGCGAGCGCACCTGGCTGACACCTGTACTCGCACCCGTCGAGCGGCTCTGCTATCGCGCTGCCGGCGTCGACCCCGAGCAGGAACAGGACTGGAAACACTACAGCCTGGCCCTGCTGGCGCTGACCCTTGCAAGCCTGCTGACGCTGTTTGCGATTCTGCTGGCGCAGGGCAGCCTGCCGCTCAACCCCGAGGCCGTGCCTGGAATGGACTGGCCGCTGGCGTTGAATACAGCGGTCAGCTTCGTCACCAACACCAACTGGCAGGCCTACAGTGGTGAGGCGCAGCTGAGCTACTTCAGCCAGATGCTGGGCCTGGGCGTGCAGAACTTCGTCAGCCCGGCGGTCGGCCTGGCGGTGCTGGTGGTGTTCTGCCGGTCATTCATGCGTCGTTCCTCGAAGGCAGTCGGTAATTTCTGGGTCGACCTGACCCGTGCCGTGCTGTACGGCCTGCTTCCGCTGAGTCTGGTGTTGGCGCTGTTGCTGGTCTGGCAGGGCGTCCCGCAAAGCCTGGCCAGCTACGTCCATGCCACGACGCTGCAAGGCGCCGAACAGACCATTCCCCTGGGCCCGGCCGCGAGCCAGATCGCAATCAAGCAACTGGGCACCAACGGGGGCGGCTTCTTCGGCGTCAACTCGGCGCATCCGTTCGAGAACCCGACGGCCTGGAGCAACCTGTTCGAGGTGGTCTCGATCATCCTGATCCCGGCGGCGCTGGTGTTCATGTTCGGACACTACGTCCGCGATCTTCGTCAGAGCCGGGCGATTCTCGGCTGCATGCTGCTGGTATTCGTGCTCGGGCTCGGTGTCACGCTGGTGGCCGAACACCAACCGAACCCGGCTTTGGCAACGTTGGCGATCGAGCAGGGCGGTTCGCTGGAAGGCAAGGAGAGTCGTCTGGGCATCGCCGCCTCGGCGTTGTGGGCAACCACCACCAGTGCGGCGTCGAACGGCTCGGTCAATGCGATGCATGACAGCTTCAGCCCGCTGGGCGGCATGGTGCCGCTGTTCAACATGATGCTCGGGGAGATCATCTTTGGCGGCGTCGGCGCCGGACTCTACGGCATGCTGCTGTTCGTGCTGATCACGGTATTCCTGGCCGGGCTGATGATCGGCCGTACCCCTGAGTACCTCGGCAAGAAGCTCGAAGCGCGTGAGGTCCGGCTGCTGGTGGCAACGCTACTGGTGATGCCGGTCGGCGTGCTGATTCTGGTGGCGCTGGGGGTCAGTCTGCCCGGTGCGGCCGCGTCGATCAGCAATCCGGGCCCGCACGGCCTGAGCCAGATTCTCTATGCCTACACCTCCGGCACCGGCAACAACGGGTCGGCCTTTGCCGGGTTTGGCGCCAACACTCCCTACCACAACCTGATGATTGCGCTCGCCATGTTGCTCGGGCGCTTCGGCTACATCCTGCCGGTGCTGGCCATTGCCGGCAGCCTGGCAGCGAAGCAGCGCGCGCCGGTGGATGCCAACAGTTTTCCCACCCATGGACCGTTGTTCGTGGTGCTGCTGACCCTGGTGATCCTGCTGGTCGGCGGGCTGACCTTCCTGCCGGCACTGGCGCTCGGACCGATCGCCGAACACGTCTCTCTTTTGCAAGGCCACTGAGGATCGTCACGATGACTACCCATCAAGCGGCACTCGACAGTGCCCAGCAGCCAACCGCCACATCCTTTGCCGCGCTGTGCAAGCCGGCGTTGCGCCAGGCATTCGTCAAGCTCGATCCGCGCAGCCTGGCGCGCTCGCCAGTCATGCTGGTGGTCGAGCTGACCGCCGTGCTCACCTCGGCGTTGTGCCTGGTCCCGAACAGTGCAGTGAGCACCGGCGTCGCGGTGCAGATCGCGCTCTGGCTGTGGTTCACCGTGCTCTTTGCCAACTTTGCCGAAGCCTTGGCCGAAGGCCGGGGCAAGGCCCGTGCCGATAGCCTCAAGGCCGGCTCCGAAGGGCTTGCGGCCCGCCTGCGAACCGACACGGGTGACTTCCAGAGCGTGCCGGCCGGCCGGTTGCGGCGCGGCGATGTGGTGCGGGTCGAAGCCGGCGAACTGATCCCTGGCGACGGCGAAGTCATCGAAGGCATCGCCGCGGTGAACGAGGCCGCCATCACCGGGGAATCGGCGCCCGTCATCCGGGAGTCGGGCGGTGATCGCTCGGCGGTGACCGGCAATACGCGGGTGGTTTCCGACTGGTTGCTGGTGCGCATCACCAACAACCCGGGCGAGTCCACGTTGGACCGGATGATCGCCTTGGTTGAAGGGGCGAAGCGGCAGAAAACGCCGAACGAAGTGGCGCTGGACGTGCTGCTGATCGGGTTGACGTTGATCTTCCTGCTGGTGGTCGCGACGCTGCAGCCCTTCGCGCGGTTCGCTGGCGGCGACCTGCCCCTGGTCTACCTGGTGGCGCTGCTGGTGACGCTGATCCCGACCACCATCGGCGGTTTGCTCTCGGCCATCGGCATCGCTGGGATGGATCGCCTGGTGCGGCTCAATGTGATTGCCAAATCAGGACGAGCTGTCGAAGCGGCGGGTGACGTGCAGGTCTTGCTGCTGGACAAGACCGGAACCATCACCTTCGGCAACCGGCGTTGCGCCGCGATGGTCAAGGCGCCGGGCGTCACGGCAACCGAGCTGTCCTGGGCGGCGCTATTGGCATCGCTGGCCGATGACACGGCCGAAGGCAAATCCATCGTCGAATACCTGCGCGGGCTGTCGCCGGCCAAGGAGCCCACTGGGCTGGAGATCGACCCCATCCCGTTCACCGCCGAAACCCGGCTGTCCGGCGCCGATCACGAAGGCCATCGCTACCGCAAGGGCGCCGTGGATGCAGTGCTAGCCCATCTGGGCCTGACGCGCGAGCAGGTCCCACTGGTGCTGGCGCGCGAGATTCAGGCCATTGCCCAGGGCGGCGGTACGCCTTTGCTGGTCTGCGCTGACGACCGTCTGCTGGGTGCGATTCACCTCAAGGACGTGGTCAAACCCGGGATTCGTGAACGCTTCGCCGCGCTCCGCCAGCTCGGGATACGCACCGTGATGGTCACCGGGGATAACCCGCTGACGGCCGCGGCCATAGCGGCCGAGGCGGGGGTGGACGATGTGATCGCCGAGGCGACGCCAGAGAAGAAACTTCAGCGGATTCGCCAGGAGCAGGCTGAAGGCAAGATGGTCGCCATGTGCGGTGATGGTGCCAACGACGCCCCGGCACTGGCCCAGGCCGACGTCGGTATGGCGATGAACGACGGCACTCAGGCCGCGCGCGAGGCCGCGAACCTGGTGGACCTGGATTCCGACCCGACCAAACTGCTGGATGTGGTGCAGGTGGGCAAGCAGCTGTTGGTGACCCGTGGCGCGCTGACGACCTTTTCCATCGCCAACGACGTGGCCAAGTATTTCGCCATCCTGCCGGCACTGTTCATCGGCCTCTATCCGCAGCTTTCGGTGCTGAACGTGATGCAGCTGCACAGCTCGGCCAGCGCGATCCTGTCGGCCATCGTGTTCAACGGCCTGATCATCGTCGGGCTGATCCCGCTCGCCCTGCGCGGGGTAGACGTCAAGGCCGTGGATTCGGCCAGCCTGTTGCGGCGCAACTTGCTGGTGTATGGCGTTGGCGGTCTAGTCGCCCCGTTCGTGGGCATCAAACTGATCGACTTGTTGCTCACTACGGTCGGCCTGGTCTGACCTTGCTTGCGCCGGCTTCGGCGCGTTTTTCAGGAGAGAACACATGCTCAAGCACTTTCGCCCGGCCCTGGCCGCGCTGCTGCTGATGAGTCTGATCACCGGGGTTCTGTATCCCCTGACCGTCACCGCCGTGGCACAACTGGCGTTCGCCGACCAAGCCAACGGGACTCTGGTACGCGATGCCACCGGGCAGATCCGCGGCAGCGCGCTGCTCGCACAACCATTCGATGGGCCTCAATGGTTTCAGCCAAGGCCATCGGCCGCCGATTACGCGACGGTGGCCAGTGGTGCGAGCAACCTGGCCCCGAGCAATCCGGCGCTGCGCGAGCAGGTGCGGGCCCAGGCCGCGCATTGGCAAGGCATCACCGATGGGCCGGTGCCCATGGAACTGGTGACCAGCTCCGGCAGTGGGCTGGATCCGCACCTGACCCTGGCGGCGGCACGCTATCAGCTGCCCGCGGTTGCCGCGGCCCGGGGCGTGTCACCGGACCGCCTGCAACGCCTGCTCGAGGCGCACCTTCAAGCGCCTCTCGTGGGGCCGGCCGTGGTCAACGTGCTGGCTGTAAACCTTGCGATGGCAGAAAATCGCTGGCCCGATCAAGACGAGTGAATCGAATGAGCGATGCCTTGCACGCCGCTACCTGGGAGGAAGAACGACCCCGCCAGGGGCAGGGCCGACTCAAGGTATTCCTCGGCGCGGCGCCCGGTGTCGGCAAGACCTTTGCGATGCTGCAGGCGGCGCAGCGACAACTGCGTTCAGGGCGAGCGGTGGTGGCCGGCGTGGTGGAGTCGCACGGCCGCGCCGAAACCGAAGCGCTGCGCGTGGGTGTGCCGGAACAACCGTTGATCCCCCGGGAGTATCGCGGTGTCACGCTGCTGGAGATGGACCTGGACGGGTTGTTGCAAGCGCGTCCGGGGCTTGCGCTGGTCGATGAGCTCGCCCACAGCAACGCGCCTGGCAGTCGTCACAGCAAGCGCTGGCAAGACGTGTTGGAACTGCTCGAGGCGGGCATCGACGTCTACACCACGGTCAACGTCCAGCATCTGGAAAGCCTCAACGATCAGGTCCGCACGATCACCGGCGTCCAGGTGCGCGAAACGGTGCCCGACTGGGTCCTGCACAATGCGGATGAAAACCTGCTGATCGACCTGCCACCTCGGGAACTACTCGAGCGCTTGCGTGAAGGCAAGGTGTACGTGCCGGAACAGGCCCGGGCCGCGATCGATGCGTTTTTCACCCAGACCAACCTGACCGCGCTGCGCGAGTTGGCCATGCAGACCGCAGCCGCCCGGGTGGATGCCGATCTGCTGCGGCGCTCCCGTCGCCTGGGCGAAACGGTGCCGGTCGTACGTGGCCGCTTGCTGGTCGGGATCGACGGTGATGCCTACGCCGAAGGCCTGGTGCGCCACGCCGCCCGCGTGGCCGAGCGGCGGCATCTGCCGTGGTCGGTGGTGCATGTCAGCAACGGCGCCAGTCGCGGCGAGGTGCAGTTGGGGTTTCTACAGTCCGCACAGCAACTGGCCGAGCGCCTCGGCGCAGAGGTGGTCGAGCTTCGCGGTGAACGCACCGCGCGGACCCTGCTCGAACATGCAGCCGAACGACTGGCCACCGTGGTGCTGGTGGGCAGCCGCGACCCCGCGCGGCGCGCAGGGCGTTTCTGGCGACGACGCGGTATTGCCGAGCAGCTCATCCGCGCCGGCCAAGGATTGGAGATCAGCGTGCTGGCGCAGCAGCCCGCACGCGCAGTGCGCTCCGCCGCCGTGAAGGTGCCGGTCGACTGGCGCAACTACCTGCTCGCGACCGTGGCCACCGCGATGGCGACCGGTGCGGCATTGCTGCTGTCGCGTTACCTGGAGTTGCCCAATGTGTCCCTGGTGTTTCTCGCCGCGGTGTTGGTGGTCGCGGTACGCAGCAGCCTGGGTCCCGCGCTGGCCTGTGCCGGCGCATCCTTTCTGCTGTACGACTTCCTGTTCATTCCGCCGACCTTCACCTTCATCGTGGCTCGGCAGGAAGACGTGCTCACGCTGCTGTTCTTCCTGCTGATGGCCGTGCTGACCGGCAATCTTGCCAGCCGTCAGCGCCGGCAGTACCAGGCGTTGCGCCAGACGCAGAGCGAAACCACGGCGTTGCTCGATCTGTCGCGCCAGCTTGGCGCCGCCACCGATGTGCAGGCTGTCGCCGCCGCCGCGGTGCGCCAGTTGTGCCAGCTGCCCGGCACCCAGGCCGTGGTGGCGATACGCGGCAAGGATGGCCAATGGCGTTATAACGGTGAGACGCCGGTACTCGGCGAGCAGGAACAGGCGGCCGCCGACTGGGCCTGGCAACGCGGCCAGCCAGCCGGGCAGGGCACCGCTACCTTGCCAAGCGGCCTTTGGTGGTGGCTGCCCCTGGCCGGCGAGACGCGCACCCTCGGCTTGCTTGGCATTCGCCAGACCCGCCCCGGGCAACCACAAACGCGTCGGTTGATTGCCGCGCTCGCCCAGCCGCTGGCGCAGGCGCTGCAACGCGCGATGCTGGCCGAAGAGCTCGAGGCTGCTCGGTTGCACGGGCAGACCGAAGAGCTGCGCAGTGCCTTGCTGGCCTCCGTCTCCCATGACCTGCGAACGCCGCTGACCGCCATGCGCGGCTCCATCGATAGCCTGGCCACGCTCGGCGGGAGCATGAGCGAAGACGACCGACAAGAGCTGCTGGACGCGACCCGAGACGAGGCCGAACGGCTGGATCGTTACATTCAGAACCTGCTCGACATGACGCGCCTGGGGCACGGCGGCCTGAAGCTGATCCGTGACTGGACGACGCCCGGCGATATCGTTGCCAGCGCACTGCAGCGCCTGCATCGTGTGCTCGCCGAGTTGCAGGTCGAGGTATCGATCCCCGATTCACTGCCGTTGCTGTACGTGCATCCGGCACTGATTGAGCAGGCGCTGGTCAACGTGCTGGAGAATGCCGCGCGCTTTTCGCCGCCCCGTGGGCGCTTGCGTGTTGCCGTCGAGGCGGCGAGCGGGCACCTGCGCTTCATCGTCAGCGACGAAGGGCCAGGCGTGCCGGAGGCCGAGCGTGAGCGGATCTTTGACATGTTCTACACCGCGGCACGCGGCGACCGGGGCGGACCGGGAACCGGCCTTGGCCTCGCTATCTGTCAGGGTATGATCGGCGCCCATGGTGGCCGCGTCTCGGTTGGCGATGGGCTCGACGGGCGTGGTGCCAGCGTCGTCCTGGAGCTGCCGCTGCAACCTCAACCGGAAATCGACAAGGACCTCTCTTGAGTCAGCAAGCCAGCCTACTGATCATCGACGACGAGCCGCAGATCAGGAAATTCCTGCGCATCAGCCTCGGTTCCCAGGGCTATCGCGTGCTGGAAAGCGCGACCGGCCGGGAGGGTTTGGCCTGTGCCGCGCTCGAAAAGCCCGACCTGGTCGTTCTGGACCTGGGCTTGCCTGACCTGGACGGCCAGCAGGTACTGCGCGAGCTGCGTGAGTGGAGCCAGGTGCCGGTGCTGGTGCTGTCGGTCCGCGCCAGCGAAGCCGAAAAGGTCACTGCGCTCGATGGTGGCGCCAACGACTACGTCACCAAGCCCTTCGGTATCCAGGAGTTTCTCGCGCGTGTGCGGGCGCTGTTGCGCCAAGCGCCTGGTCAGGGAGAGGCCGCGGCGCCGAGCCAGATATCGAGCGGCCCGCTGTGCGTCGACTTCGCCTTTCGCCGGGTAAGCCTCTCCGGGCAGGACGTCAGCGTGACCCGCAAGGAGTACGCCGTGTTGGCGATGCTGGCGCGGCACGTCGGCCGTGTCGTGACGCAGCAACAATTGCTGAAGGACATCTGGGGGCCGAGTCACAGCGGTGACAGCCACTACCTGCGCGTGGTCGTCGGGCACCTGCGGCGCAAGCTGGGGGACGATCCGGCTGCGCCGCGTTTCATCGTCACCGAGGCCGGGGTCGGCTACCGGTTGGTCGCCGAAGCCTGAGCGGCCGCCTCTGATAGCGATGGCGTCTGCGCCCTGTGCTCAGGCGTTGCGCATCCGCGGATGCACGAAGAACCACAGGGCCAGCGGCGTGGCGATCGTCATCACAGCCAATCCCAGTGACGTCACTGCCACCGGCAGGCCGTAGTGGTCGGCCACCCAGCCGACCCCGAGCAGCGGCACGATGCTGCCGACGTAGCCGCACACCAGGTACGTCGAGATCAACCCGGACCGCTCGGCCGGGCTGGCGATGCGGTTGACCATGCTGATGCCGGCCAGCAGGCACAGGCCATGACCGGTGGCCGCGGCGCAGACGCCAATGATGAACACCAGGGTCGAGCCGAGGCTGAAATTGAGTACCAGCATGGCGTTGCTGAGCACCACCGCTAGCAGGCCAAGCAGGCCGCCCCAGCGCAGCGGCAACCGTGCGCAGGCGAGCTGCACCATGGCCGAGGTGAGCAGAATCACGCCGATCGAGGTCCCGCTGACCACCGGCCCGTGCCACGGCAGCATCTTCTTCAGGAACAACGGCGCCATGGACGCGTAGAGCCCGAACACGCCGAAGGCGAAGAAGGGGCAGGCGCAGGTCAGCAGGAAGGCCAGCGAATCGCGACGTTGCGCCCAGGCCAGGCGCGGCAGGAACGTCCGCCAGCCAAAAGCGGCGTCCTCGTCCGGCCCGAGGTCCAGGCGCAGCAGGGCGTAGACCGCCAGCACGCCGAGGCCGAGCGACGGCAGGTAGGCGGTCCTCAGCGGATCGGCGACCCACTGGCCAATAACGCCGCCGGTCAACGGGCCGAGCCCGAAGCCAAAGGCGAGCAGGAAACTGGTCAGGGTAGAGATGCGTTGGGACGCGCCGTCACGGGAAATCTGTACCAGCCCCACCGAGGCGCTGGTGACGATCAGGCTGGACGACAGGCCGACGGCGAAACGCCCGAAGTTCAGGCTCGCCAGGTTCCAGGCAAGCATCGTCGCCAGCGTACCGACCCAGCCAAGCACAAGACCCAGCAGCATGACCCGGCGAAAGCCCAACGTGTCGGACAGCCGACCCATGAACAACAGCCCGGCCAGGGCGCCGAGCATGTAGATCACATAGATCAGCGAGACGTCGCTGGTGCGCAGCTGCCAGGCCTGTTGGTAGAGCGGGTACAGCGGCGAGATGAGCGCAGTGCCCATGACGCCGACGCACATGGCGAAACAGACCCAGGGAAATGCCGGCCATGGTTGCTTCATTGATCGTCCTGCAGGGATGGGTTCGGGCGATGCCCGCACCGATCGTTCATCCCTCTACAGGCAGGCTTGCTGCCGTGCCGGTTGGCAGCTGCATGGAGCGCTGGCGCTTGCCGGAAGGGCGGAGCGGACCACCGACAGTAAGAGGACCGTGATCGACCGGTGTCTGGCACGGTTGGCCGGTGATTATCGCAGCATTGGCTCGTCGCCGCGCTCCTCCTGCCATTCATCGCGGCTGGGCGCTGCTTCCTCGCCATTCATGCGGTGGATGATGCTGAAGTAGTCCTGTTTGAAGCGGTCCTGCATGATTTCACTGCGCGAGCGGACCTGCACCGCGTAGATGCTCTGCACGTTCTGATGGTCGAAGCCGCGCCAGTACTGGTCGTCCTTGAGCAACTGATAGTGGTGGCCTTCGAGCGCGGCGATGACCCGGTCGCTGTCCAGGCTGCCGGCGCGCTGTACCGCCTCGGCCCATTGCATGACGATGCCGTAGGCCGAGGCGGTGGTGCTGTCGGGGTAGCGCTGGTGTTGCGCGATATAGGCATCGACGAAGCCCTGGCCCCGGGTGTTTTTGACCAGTGCCGGCACCTGCCATGTCCAGGCTGTGGTGCCGATGACGTGCTCCATGACCTGCGGTCCGGCCTGTTCGACGATCGCGCTGGTCAGGTTCGGCACGATGATCTGCATCTTGCGATCGAGGCGCAGGTCGTGCGCCAGGCGCATCGTTTGCACCAGGTCCTGCCCGAGCAGCACGATGACCAGCACGTCGGCGTCGCTGGTAGCAGCCTTGTTGATTGCAGTGAGGTATTCCTCGTGACGCGCCCCGTGCGGGCTGATCCGGCTGAAGCCATGGCGAGCCCGGTCGCGGCTGCGCGTCGCCTCGCGCAGCGCCTGCTCCATGCTGTGACCCCAACTGTCGTCAAGGCTGATGTAGTGGAAACGGCGGTTGGGCAGGTGCCAGCTCAGGTATTCGCCCAGCACCCGCGCGCTCATCCAGGCGCTGTTGCTCTCGCGAAACAGGTAACGCTGGCCGTCGTGGCCGGTGATCGCATTGGCGTAGGCGAGGGTGGGAAAGAACAGCAGGCCCTGCTCGCGGGCACGCTGGCCGGCGGCGAGTGCTTCCTCGCTGGTGGCGCCGCCAAAGGCCATGGCGATGCCCTGGGCGGCGAAGCGATCGATGTTGCCTCGGGCCTTTTCCTCGCGTGCCGCCGAGTTGCGGCTGAGCAGTTCCAGTGGTCGGCCGAGCACACCGCCTTCACGGTTGATCTGCTCCACCGCCAGCAGGGCACCGCGGCGCAGCTCCAGGCCTTCGCTCTTGTAGTTGCCGGTGCTCGGGTAGTTGAGGCCGATGCGGATCGGCACGGCGGCGTGGGCACTGGCGGCCAGGGTCAGCAGCAGGGCGCAGAAAATCAGGCGGCGCATGGCTCGGGTCCTTGTGAGCGGAGGGAGGTCACGTTGTACGGTTCGTCGCCGCCGCGTGGAATTGTCTTTTCGGGCCACGGGGCTGCGACTTCGGTGCTGGGCCGTCACCCGATCAGGCCGCGCCGGGCCAGGGCTGGCGCCGGTTGCGCGGAGTATTGCTACCAAGGGAGGAGGAAAATCGACACTGCGGTCAATTGTTGCGGCGGCGGCCAGATCCAAGAATCGGCCCTAGACCGGGAGAAGTTCCCGGCGACGATAACAATGAACCCGTAGAGGTAGCCGCAATGAAGCACACCGGTCTTCGCAAGCCCTTCGCCCTGACAGCGCTCTGCGCCGCCATGGCGATGTCCAGCGTGTCGGCTTGGGCAGTCACTGATCAGGAGATTCTCAACGACGCCAAGTCCACCGATCAGATCGTGACCAACGGCCTGGGCGTGCAGGGCCAGCGTTACAGCCCCCTGGATGAATTGAACACCAACAACGTCAGCCAACTGCGCCCGGTCTGGGGCTTCTCCCTGGGCGGCGAGAAGCAGCGTGGCCAGGAAGCACAGCCGCTGGTCAAGGACGGCGTGATGTACATCACTGGCTCCTACTCCCGCGTGTATGCCATCGACGCCCGCACCGGCAATGAGCTCTGGCAGTACGATGCGCGCCTGCCCGACGGCATCATGCCGTGCTGCGACGTGATCAACCGCGGTGTCGCGCTGTATGACGACCTGGTGATCTTCGGCACCCTGGACGCCAAGCTGGTCGCGCTGAACAAGGACACCGGCAAGGTCGTCTGGAAGAAGACCGTAGCGGACTACAAGGCGGGTTATTCCATCTCCGCCGCACCGATGATCGTCAAAGGCAAGGTCATCACCGGCCTGGCGGGTGGCGAATTCGGTGTGGTTGGCATGATCCAGGCCTTCGACGCCAAGAACGGCGAGCTGATCTGGACCCGTCCGACCGTTGAAGGTCACATGGGCTACGTCATGAAGGACGGCAAGAAGGTCGAAAACGGCATCTCCGGCGGCGAAGCCGGCAAGACCTGGCCGGGCGACCTGTGGAAGACCGGCGGTGCGGCCCCGTGGCTGGGCGGCTTCTACGACCCGGATACCAACTCCCTGCTGTTCGGCACCGGCAACCCGTCGCCGTGGAACTCCCACCTGCGTCCTGGCGACAACCTGTTCTCGTCCTCGCGCCTGGCGCTCAACCCGGACGACGGTTCGATCAAGTGGCACTTCCAGACCACGCCGCATGACGGCTGGGACTACGACGGCGTGAACGAGCTGGTTTCGTTCGACTACCAGGACGGTGGCAAGACCGTCAAGGCTGCCGGCACCGCCGACCGTAACGGCTTCTTCTACGTGCTCGACCGGACCAACGGCAAGTTCATCCGCGGCTTCCCCTTCGTCGACAAGATCACCTGGGCCAAGGGACTGGACAAGAACGGCCGCCCGATCTACGACGATACCAACCGTCCGGGTGCACCAGGCGACGCTGACAAGGGCTCGACCGTCACCGTTGCGCCGTCCTTCCTGGGTGGCAAGAACTGGATGCCGATGGCCTACAGCCAGGACACCGGGCTGTTCTACGTGCCGTCCAACGAGTGGGCGATGGACATGTGGAACGAGGGCGTTGCCTACAAGAAGGGCGCTGCCTACCTCGGCGCCGGCTTCACCATCCATCCGCTGAACGAGGAATACATCGGGGTGCTGCGCGCCATCGATCCGAAGACCGGCAAGGAAGTGTGGCGCTACAAGAACTACGCACCTCTGTGGGGCGGCGTGCTGGCGACCAAGGGCAACCTGGTCTTCACCGGCAACCCGGAAGGCTACCTGATGGCCTTCGACGCCAAGACCGGCAAGAAACTCTACGAGTTCAACACCGGTTCCGGCGTGATCGGCTCGCCGATCACCTGGGAAATGGACGGCGAGCAGTACGTCTCCGTACTGTCCGGCTGGGGTGGTGCGGTCCCGCTGTGGGGTGGCGAAGTGGCCAAACGCATCAAGGACTTCAACCAGGGCGGTATGGTCTGGACCTTCAAGCTGCCGAAGGACCAGGTCGTCGCCAAGCGCTGATCGACACCTGAAGACAGAGGGCCGGCTATTAGCCGGCCCTTTTTGTTTGTGCCCCGAGTCGGCGTGCTTTGTGGCTTCCCTCGCGTCAGCCGTCAGCAGCGTCCGGACAACCGAAGGGCCGCATCGGCATCGCCCGCCAGCAGCCGGCGCGCGACCCAGGGCCCCTGATGCTGCAGGGCGGCATGCACCTGCACCAGTTGCGCACCGGCCGCCCGGCGTGCCAACAGGTGGGCAGCCGTCTGGATGCCTCCGACCGACATCAACACCGTTTCCGGCCCACAGAAGCGGCGCAGCTCGGCGATCTGCTCGCAGGCCAGCGCCTGCGCCCTGTCGTCCTGCCAGGCCAGGTAGCGCTGCCGGGTGGCAGGTGGGCCCGGATCATGTGCCAGCAGCAGGCCGTCAACGCCCAGCGCCTGCAGCCGATCGACCAAGGCCAGTGGTAGCTCGCCGGGCAGGCAGCGGAGCTTCGCTACCAGCGGTACTGGTCGCTCATAGGCGCGGCTGAGGTGGCGGTGATGGTCGCGCAGCGCAGCAAGCCGTGCCTGCAGGCGCTCGGGCTGTTCCAGCAGCGGGGCGCAGAGCGGGCCAATCAGATTGAGCACCAGGTAATCGGCCCAGGGCCAGGCGCCTTGCAGCAGGGCGCAGGTCTGGGCGGTCGATTGGCAGGAGTCGAGGGTCAGGTTGATGCCCAGCAGCGCCGTGCCCTGGCGCGAGATGGCCAGCCGTGGCAGGTCGGCGGCGGTCAGGCTGCCGATCTCGCTGAAACCAAAGCCCAGTGCCGCTACCCGACGGCCGAGCTGGCCGAAGCGATCGAAACCGGCGGCGATCCCCAGCGGAGACGAGAACACCAGGCCCATCGCCTCGACCGGCTGGACGATGGGGGGCGAGGGCAGGCGACACGCCAGACTCACCAGGCCGAATGCGAACCGATGGCCGAGGTGCGGGCGCCGAATGGCGTGGCCGCAATCAACCATGGCGGCATTCGAACGCATGCATGAAGGCCAGCAGCCGCTCGACGCCCGCCATCGGCATGGCGTTGTAGAGGCTGGCGCGCAAGCCGCCGACCGCGGCGTGGCCGGCCAGATGATGCAGACCCGCCTGCGCCGCCTCGGTGATGAAGGCCTCGACCTGCCGCGCATCGCGCAGCTGGAAGCAGACGTTGACCGTGGAGCGGTCCGCGCGGCGCTGCGGGCAATGGTAGAAACCACTGGCGTCGATGTACCGGTACAGTCGCCGGCTGCGCTCCCGGGCATTGGCAGCCATGACCGTCAGCCCGCCCTGTGCCTCGATCCAGCGCAGCATGAGGTGGGCGACATAGAGCGCGAAGGTCGGCGGCGTGTTGAAGCGGCTCTGCTGCTCGGCCTGCACGGCATAGCTGAACGCGGCGGGCAGGCCGGGAGGCGAGTCTTGCAGCAGGTCCTCGCGCACGATCAGCAGACACAGACCGGCCACGCCGAGGTTCTTCTGGGCGCTGGCGTAGAGCAGTCCGAAGCGCTCGATCGGCAACGGCCGAGTGCAGAGATCGCTGGTCACGTCCGCGACCAGCGGCACCGGGACGGCCGGCATTGCGTGCCACTGCAGGCCGTGGCCGGTCTCGTTGCTGGTCAGGTGGCAATACCCCGCAGCCGGATCGAGCGGCCAGTCGTGCGGGTCGGGCAGGGCGGTGTAGCCGCTCGCAGCGCCGCTGGCGACCACCCGCACCTGGCAATGACGCCGCGCCTCGGCGATGGCCTTGCGCGCCCAGTGGCCGCTGTCCAGGTAATCGGCGCCTTGCCCGGGGTGCAACAGGTTCAGCGGCACCAGGCCGAACTGCGCCGAGGCGCCGCCCTGCAGGAACAGCACACGGTAGCCCCGGGGAATCGCCAGCAGCCGGCGCAGCAACTGCTCGGTGTCGTGCATCAGCGCCTTGAACGGCGCGCCGGTGAAGGGCTGTTCCAACAGCGAGAATCCGGTTGCTCGCCAGTTGGGCAAATCCGCGGCGATCTGCGCCAACACAGCTGCTGGCAGCATCGCCGGACCGGCGGCGAAGCTGTAGCGCTCGGCCGGTTCAGTAGAGGTGCAGGCCATGGGCGCCGGATGCCATCAGAAATAGCAGTGGAATCGAGAGAATGGTGTTGCTGCGCGAGGAGAGAAAGGTGATGCGCGAGCAGCGTACTCGCTCCTCCAGTGTCGCCGGGACGAAGCCGAGCAGCTTTTTCTGGTGCGGCCAGAGCACCAGCCAGAGGTTGAGCACCATCGCCGTACCGATCCAGGCACCCAGACCAATCACCGCCAGCGGACCTTCGAGCTGCAGGGCGCCGGGCAGCCAGCCGCGCTGCCAGAGCATGAACATGCCGGTCACCCAGACTACTAGCGACGCGTAGCGGAAGATGCCGTGCTCGCGCTTCATCCGCACCTCCAGGTCTCGGTTCAGGGTGGCCACATCGATCCCGTTGTGCAGCGGCACGAAGCGCGGATTCTGGATGAAGTTGGCGTAGTTGTGGCCGACCCAGACCAGCGCGAACAGCACGTGCGCGTAGCGGGCGAGCAGATCGAATACGGGCTGTTGCATGGGGCCTCCTAGACCAGCACGCGCAGCAAGAAATAGCAGCCGAGCGTCAGTGCCAGACCGATGCCGAGGGTGCCGCCAAAAGAGTCATGGGGCAGTTTCAAAATCCACCCCCTGGCTGGCCTGCCGGGCGATCAGGTCGCCTGGCGACCGCGTGGCATCCTGCGCCAGCGCCACGGCCTGCTGGATCAATTGGTGATGCGGTGACTTGCTGCAGGCCGGATCGGTATTGGCGCCGTTGCCGGTCAGCAGCAGGGCCTGGCAGCGACAGCCGCCGAAGTCCTTTTCCTTTTCGTCGCAGCTGCGGCAGGGCTCGGGCATCCAGGCATCGCCGCGGTAAAGGTTGAACACTGGCGAGTCGTGCCAGATCTGCTCCAGCCGCTGCTGGCGCACGTTGGGGAAGGTCAGTTGCTTGAAGTTGCTGGCTTGGGAACAGGGCAATACATCGCCGTTGGGTGCGACCGTGACGTGGATGGCGCCCCAGCCGTTCATGCACGCCTTGGGTCGGCCTTCGTAGTAGTCGGGGATGACGAAGAAGATCGTCAGCCGGTCGCCGTAACGCTCGCGCGCCTGGCGCACCTGCTCCTCGGCGCGTTGCAGCTCGGCGTGGGTGGGCATCAGCGCGTCGCGGTTGAGCAACGCCCAGTTGTAGTACTGCACGTTGGCCAGCTCGAGGTACTCGACGCCCAGTTCGACGGCGAATTCGATGATGTCCGGAATCTGGCCGATGTTCTGCCGGGTGATCGGCACGTTGAGCACCATGGGAAAGCCCATGGACTTGATCAGTCGCGCCATGCGGAGCTTGCGCTCCCAGGCATCGACACCGGCCAGCTGGCGCGCCACGTCACGGTCGGTGGACTGGAAACCGAGCTGAATGTGACGCAGGCCAGCATCCTTTAGCGCGTGCAGCCGGGCTTCGGTGAGGCCGATGCCGGAGGTGATCAGGTTGGTGTAGTAGCCCATGCGGTCGGCTTCGGCGACCAGTGTTTCCAGGTCCTTGCGCAGTGTGGGCTCGCCGCCGGAGAAGCCGATCTGCATGGCGCCCATGGCGCGGGCCTGGGCCATCACGTCGATCCATTCGTCGGTGCTCAGCTCGTGCTGGCGGTAGTCGGCGAAGTTGCGCGGGTTGCTGCAGAACACGCATTGCAGCGGGCACTGGTAGGTCAGTTCCAGCAGCAGCCAGACCGGGTTGCCGTTGCCGTCAAGCCGTGGCGCGAATCCAGCCTTTGCCATGGGATACCTCCAGGAATTTCAGCACGCCCTCGCGGATCGCCTCGAGGTCGGATGCGTGGTAGCGATGTGCGAGCTGCTCGATCAGGTCGATCACGCGGGTCTTGCCGTCGCAATGCTTGAGGATGTCGCCGCCAGTGGCATTGAGCTTGACGATACCTTCTGGGTAGAGCAGCACGTGGGCGTCCTGCGAGGCCTCCCAGCGAAACAGGAAGGGCGGGCGGATCTCGTAGCAACGCTCCAGTGCGATGGGGGCGGGGGTGGTCATGTTGGTCTCCTTGCGGAGCCGGCGTGAAGGCAACTGCCAGCACGCCGGCGTGGGCCTAGCGCACGTAGACGTACGCGGTGACTTCAAAGCCCAGACGCAGGTCGCAGAAGTCGGGATCGATCCATTGCATGGCGTATCTCCTCGGTGTGTTCAGGAAAGGAAAAACCGTGTCGCCAGCTGAAACTAAGCCGCGCCAGGGCCGCCCCTAATAGGACTTTCGGCCCGGTTTTGCCCGCAATTGGTCGCGTTTTTTCGGCGTTGGAGAAATAGTTGCAGTGCGCCCGGTCGGGCTTGCCGATGGTCAATTTTGGCCCGTCGATCGCGGTTTAACCTGTCGGTTTTTTCTCGCCCGCAAGGGGCCGGATTCTGCCGGTCGGGCCCGCCGGATGCGGGCTGCGTCGTGCGCCGGCATCTACTACCAAATGAGTAACGCATCGGTCCCTTGGGTGCATTCCGGCTGGCCTGTCAGGCTGCCTAAGATCGTTCCATGTCCTGTCCACCCCCGGTCAGGCTCGATAAGCAGAACATTGGAGAGGCCGCTCATGATCTACGCCCAACCCGGTACGGAAGGCTCCGTCATTTCCTTCAAGCCACGCTATGGCAACTTCATCGGCGGTGAATTCGTCCCGCCGGTCAAGGGCGAGTATTTCGTCAACACCTCGCCGGTCAACGGCGAAGTGATCGCCGAGTTCCCGCGCTCCGGCGCCGAAGACGTGGAAAAAGCGCTGGACGCTGCCCATGCTGCTGCCGATGCCTGGGGCAAGACCTCGGTCCAGGACCGCGCGCTGGTCCTGCTGAAGATTGCCGACCGCATCGAAGCCAACCTGGAAAAGCTCGCCATCGCCGAGACCTGGGACAACGGCAAGGCCGTGCGCGAAACGCTGAACGCCGACGTGCCGCTGGCCGCCGACCACTTCCGCTACTTCGCCGGCTGCATCCGTGCCCAGGAAGGCAGTGCTGCGGAGATCAATGAGCACACCGCGGCCTATCACTTCCACGAGCCGCTGGGCGTGGTCGGGCAGATCATTCCGTGGAACTTCCCGCTGCTGATGGCTGCCTGGAAACTCGCTCCGGCCCTGGCTGCCGGTAACTGCATCGTGCTCAAGCCTGCCGAGCAGACCCCGCTGTCGATCATGGTATTCGCCGAACTGGTCGGAGACCTTCTGCCCGCCGGCGTGCTGAACATCGTTCAGGGCTTCGGCCGCGAAGCCGGCCAGGCGCTGGCCACCAGCACCCGCATCGCCAAGATCGCCTTCACCGGCTCGACCCCGGTGGGCTCGCACATCATGCGTTGCGCCGCCGAGAACATCATCCCGAGCACCGTGGAACTGGGCGGCAAGAGCCCGAACATCTTCTTCGAAGACATCATGAATGCCGAGCCGGCCTTCATCGAGAAAGCCGCCGAAGGCCTGGTGCTGGCCTTCTTCAACCAGGGCGAAGTCTGCACCTGCCCGTCGCGTGCCCTGATCCAGGAGTCCATCTTCGAGCCCTTCATGGAAGTGGTGATGAAGAAGGTCAAGGCGATCAAGCGCGGCAACCCGCTGGATACCGACACCATGGTCGGCGCTCAGGCGTCCGAGCAGCAGTTCGACAAGATCATGTCCTACATGGAGATCGCCCAGCAGGAAGGCGCCCAGATCCTCACCGGCGGCAACGCCGAGAAGCTCGAAGGCAGCCTGTCGACCGGTTATTACGTGCAGCCGACCCTGATCAAGGGCCACAACAAGATGCGCATCTTCCAGGAAGAGATCTTCGGGCCTGTTGTCGGCGTGGCGACCTTCAAGGACGAGGCCGAGGCCCTGGCGATTGCCAACGACACCGAGTTCGGTCTGGGCGCTGGCGTCTGGACCCGCGACATCAATCGCGCCTACCGCATGGGCCGTGGCATCAAGGCCGGGCGCGTCTGGACCAACTGCTACCACCTGTACCCGGCGCATGCCGCGTTTGGTGGCTACAAGAAGTCCGGTGTCGGCCGCGAGACCCACAAGATGATGCTCGACCACTACCAGCAGACCAAGAACCTGCTGATCAGCTACGACATCAATCCGCTGGGCTTCTTCTGATCCGGCAACGCAACACTCGGAGGACCCGGCGCGTTCGCTCCAGCGCGCCGGCTTAACTTGCTCGCACTCCCCAGTGCGTCAATGCAACGCGACCTCCGGGTCGCGTTTTTTTTTGCGCACCTGTTCTGGGATCCCGCAAGCCAGCGCAGGGGCTGTCGCGGGTCGCGTTCCGCTTGCGCCGCGCGCCAGCCATCGCGATGACCGAACTCCTGAGCCGCTAAACGCCTCAGATGCGGAACCACCCGTGTTTCGTGAGGACAGGCCCCATGCCCCAGTTGTTCGAACCCTTCCAGCTCAAGCGGCTGACGCTGCGCAACCGCACCGTCCTGGCGCCGATGACGCGCGTCAGCGCCGAGCCTGACGGCGCGCCCAACGAGCTGATGCGGGACTACTACCAGGGGTTCGCCGAAGGCGGCTTCGGCCTGCTGATCAGCGAAGGCACCTACACCGACACGGCCTACAGCCAGGGTTATTTCAACCAGCCCGGACTGGCCACCGAGGCGCAGCGCGACCACTGGAAACCGGTGGTGGAGGCGGTGCATGCCGCCGGCGCCGGTTTTATCGCGCAGCTCATGCACGGCGGCGGGCAGACCCAGGGCAACCTGCACCACGCACGCCATGTCGCGCCGTCGGCGGTACAGCCCAAGGGTAACCAGCTGAGCTTCTACGGCGGCGAAGGCCCCTATGCGACGCCGGCAGAAATGACCGAGGCGGAAATCCAGCAGGCGCTGGAAGGTTTTGTGCAGGCCGCCCGTCATGCCCAGGCGGCCGGGTTCGATGGCGTCGAACTGCATGCGGCCAACGGCTACCTGCTGCATGAATTCCTCAGCGCGGCGTTCAACAAGCGCAGTGACCGTTGGGGTGGCGATTTCCGCCAGCGGCTTGCGCTGCCGCTGGCGGTCATCGACGCGGTGCGTCAGGCGGTCGGCGACGGGTTCGTGGTGGGCATGCGGCTGTCCCAGGGCATGGTCACCGACAGCGAGCTGAAGTGGGAAGGCGGCGTCGAGGAGGCCCGTGAGCGTTTTGCCACCCTGGCGGCCGCAGGCCTGGACTACCTCCACGTCACCGAATACAAGGTCGGCGCCCCGGCCTTCGGCGAAGGTCCGTCGCTGGCGGCGATTGCGCGCTCCAGCGTGTCCATCCCCATCATCGGCAACGGTGGCGTACAGACCGGCGCCGATGCCCAGGCGTTGCTCGATGAAGGCGCGCTGGACCTGGTCGCCATCGGCAAGGCCGCGCTGGCCAATCACGACTGGCCGCTGCGCGCTCGCAGCAACGAGGCCATGAGCGAATTCGACTTCGCCATGTTCTCGCCCATGGCCACCCTGACCAATGAACTGGCCTGGCGCGGAACCCACGGCCGGCCGGCCCGGCGCAACGGCTGAGGGTGTTCGACCGGCGGCATGGCGCCCGCAACGCGCCGCGTTTCGGGGTGCGCGTTCAGGCACTACCAACGCAGGGCGCTGTCTCCTTCCAAAGTACCATTCTGCTTTTAGCGCAATAGGGTGCTTAATGAGGGCGTCGGATCACCCGGCGCCATAAGAAGAGGATCGAGCCATGTGGACCAAACCTGCTTTCACTGACCTGCGTATCGGTTTCGAAGTCACCATGTATTTCGCCAACCGCTGATTACCCCGCCCCGGTTCCCGCCGGGGTTTTAGTTTTCGGGAGCCGCCCATGTTCATCCAGATTCTCGGTTCGGCTGCTGGTGGCGGCTTTCCTCAATGGAACTGCAACTGCGCCAACTGTGCCGGTTTGCGCAACGGCACATTGAAGGCCACCGCACGTACCCAGTCGTCCATCGCCATCAGTGACAACGGGGAGGACTGGATTCTCTGCAACGCCTCGCCCGACATCCGGGCCCAGCTGGAATCCTTTCCGGCCTTGCAGCCGGCGCGTCGTCCGCGGGACACCGCGATTGGTGCGATCATCCTGCTGGACAGCCAGATCGACCACACAACTGGTCTGCTGACGCTGCGCGAAGGCTGCCCGCACGAGGTCTGGTGCACCGAGATGGTCCATCAGGACCTGACCACCGGCTTCCCGCTGTTCAACATGCTCGACCACTGGAATGGCGGCTTGCGCTGGAACCCCATCGCACTGGAAGGCAACTTCCAGATCGGCGCCTGTCCGGGACTGGAGATCACTCCGATCCCCTTGCGCAGCTCGGCACCACCGTATTCGCCGCACCGCAATGACCCTCACCCGGGCGACAACATCGGCCTGCTGATCCGTGACCGGCACACCGGTGGCACGCTGTTCTACGCGCCCGGGCTCGGCCAGGTCAGCGATGCGCTGCTGGACATCATGCGCGGTGCCGACTGTCTGCTGGTGGACGGCACGCTCTGGCGCGATGACGAGATGCGCGTGCGCGAGGTCGGCGACAAGCTGGGCAGCGAAATGGGGCACCTGCCGCAGAGCGGCCCCGGCGGCATGATCGAGGTGCTGGACGGTCTGCCGGCGGCGCGCAAGATCCTTATCCATATCAACAACACCAACCCGATCCTGGACGAAGCGTCGCCCGAGCGCGCGATCCTGGACGAGCATCGCATCGAAGTCTCCTTCGACGGCATGCGCATCGAGTTGTAGCGCCTCCGGCGCGCCATGTGGCAACGACCAGTGGCTGAAGGCGCTCGTCTGCGCCTGGAAGAACGGCCCGCCTAACCCGTAAGGAAGCTTTATGACCCTGCCAGCCATGACCCCGACGGAGTTCGAAGCGGCGCTCCGTGCCAAGGGCGACTACTACCATATCCATCACCCGTTCCACCGCGCCATGTACGAAGGCCGGTCGACCCGCGAGCAAATCCAGGGCTGGGTAGCGAACCGCTTCTATTACCAGGTGTGCATCCCGGTGAAGGATGCCGCGATCATGGCCAACTGCCCGGACCGTGACACGCGTCGCGAGTGGGTCCAGCGCATCATCGACCACGACGGCACGCCTGGCGAGGAGGGCGGTATCGAGGCCTGGCTGCGACTGGCCGAAGCCGTCGGCCTGGACCGTGAGCAGGTGCTCTCGCAGGAACTGGTCCTGCCCGGCGTGCGCTTCGCGGTCGACGCCTACGTCAATTTCGCGCGCCGTGCCGTCTGGCAGGAAGCGGCCAGCAGTTCGCTGACCGAGCTGTTCGCGCCGACCATCCATCAATCGCGGCTGGATGCCTGGCCGCAGCATTACAACTGGATCGATGCGTCGGGCTACGATTACTTCCGCAAGCGATTGAAGGAAGCCCGTCGCGACGTCGAGCACGGCCTGCGCATTACCCTGGAGCACTACAAGACCCGCGAGGCCCAGGAGCGCATGCTCAATATCCTTCAGTTCAAGCTCGACGTACTGTGGAGCATGCTGGACGCCATGAGCATGGCCTATGAGCTGGACCGCCCGCCGTACCACACCGTTACGCGCGAGCGGGTCTGGCACCGGGGCATTGCCTTCTAGCGGCGCTTGAGTAATCAGCCGACCAAGGTCCCCTGCGGGCTGAACGGGTTGGAGCGTTCTGCTTCGACTTACCGCGGGACCGACCAATGATGATGCTGCAAAGGGCGAGAAAGAGGACCATGAGCGATATCCAACTGACCCAGATTCCAGCCTTTCGCCGCGGCTTTCGCTACCAGTGGGAACCGGCGCAAAACTGCCATGTGCTGCTCTATCCCGAAGGCATGATCAAGCTCAACGACAGCGCATCGGCGGTGCTCGGTGAAGTGGACGGTGCCCGTACGGTCGGCACCATCGTCGCCGACCTGCAGAGCCGGTTCCCGGACGCCGAGGGCATCGAGGAAGACATTCGCGCGTTCCTGGAGGTGGCCGTTGAACGGTTCTGGATCGAGCTTCGCTAAACCCGGCTTCGAACCCGGCCCGCCGCTGTGGTTGCTGGCGGAGCTGACCTACCGCTGCCCGCTGCAGTGCCCGTATTGCTCGAACCCGCTGGATTTCGCCCGTAGCCATGACGAACTCGGCACCGCCGAGTGGATCGAGGTGTTCCGCCAGGCCCGCGAGCTGGGTGCGGCGCAGCTCGGGTTTTCCGGTGGCGAGCCCCTGGTGCGCCAGGACCTGGCCGAGCTGATCAAGGGCGCGCGGGACCTCGGCTACTACACCAACCTGATCACCTCCGGCATCGGCCTGACCGAGGACAAAATCGCCGCCTTCGCCGAGGCCGGGCTCGACCATATCCAGATCAGCTTTCAGGCCGCCGACGAGGAGGTGAACAACCTGCTCGCCGGCTCGAAGAAGGCCTTCGCGCAGAAGCTGGCCATGGCGCGGGCGGTCAAGGCGCATGGCTATCCGATGGTGCTCAACTTTGTCACCCATCGGCACAACATCGACAACATCGACCAGATCATCCGGTTGTGCATCGAGTTGGAAGCCGACTTTGTCGAGCTGGCCACCTGCCAGTTCTACGGCTGGGCCGAGCTTAACCGCGCCGGCCTGTTGCCCAGCAAGGCGCAACTGGTGCGGGCCGAACGCATCACCAATGAGTGGCGCGACAAGCTTTCCGCCGAGAACCATCCGTGCAAATTGATCTTCGTTACGCCCGATTATTACGAAGAGCGACCCAAGGGCTGCATGAACGGTTGGGGCAACCTGTTCCTCGACATCACGCCGGATGGCACCGCGCTGCCGTGTCACAGCGCCCGTCAGTTGCCCATCACCTTTCCGAACGTACGCGAACAGAGCATCGAACAAATCTGGAAGCATTCGTTGGGCTTCAACAAATTCCGTGGCTTCGACTGGATGCCCGAGCCCTGCCAGTCCTGTGACGAGAAGGAAAAGGACTTCGGCGGCTGCCGCTGCCAGGCCTTCATGCTGACCGGCGACGCGGCGAATGCCGACCCGGTGTGCAGCAAGTCGTCCCACCACGACAAGATCCTCGCCGCCCGCCTCGAGGCCGAGCAGGCACCGCGCGGGCTCGATGAACTGACCTTCCGCAACGAGAAGGCCTCGAACCTGATCCTCAAGGCCTAGGGTGTCCGGCGAACCGATGCCCGAGCCGATTACCCGACGAGCCTTGCCCTTCGGCTCCTGGCCGAGCGATTGGAGTGCCGAGCGGGCTGCCGCTGCCAGCAAGGATTTTGCCGAAATCCGGGCGGGGCACGGTGGGTTGTTCTGGATTGAATACGACCCGGCCGATTCGCGGTGCACCCTGTGGTTCTGGCGCAACGGGACGGCGACCTGCGTCAGCCCGCCGGGCGTTTCGCTGCGCAGCCGCGTCTACGAATACGGCGGCGGTGCGTTCTGCCTCGTTGCCGGCGGCGTGGCCTATGTCGACGAACGCGACCAGCAGATCCACCTGCTGCCTCTGGACAGCCGAGCCCGGGCATGTCGCCGGCTGACGCAGCGCCCGGAGTGCCGCTACGGGGATCTGCAGTATGACGCGGCGGCGGAGGCCGTCGTGGCAGTCGAGGAGACCCATCTCGACGGCCAGGTCGTCCATCGCCTGGTCAGCGTGCAGCTCGACAGCGGCGCGCGCCGGGTCGTTGCCGAGGGTGCGGATTTCTATGCCGGGCCCTGCATCGACCCGCTGTCACGGCGTATGGCCTGGATTCAGTGGCAACGGCCGGAACAACCCTGGACAGCCTCCACGTTGTGGCTCGCCGAGCGCACTGCAAGCGGCGACTGGGGCACGCCGATTTGCCTGGCCGGCGCCGAGGGCGACGAATCCCTGCAGCAACCGCGGTTTTCCGCCGAGGGACAGTTGTTCTGCCTGAGCGACCGGGCCGGTGCCTGGGCGCCCTGGCGTGAACGTGCGGGGCGGCTGGAGCCGGTCGACCGGGAGCCTGATCGGGCGAACACCGGGGGCGGCACCGTCGCACCGCGCCATGACCACGCGCCCGCGCCATGGCAACTGGGCACCTTCAGCTACCTGCCGCTGGCCGGCGACTGCCTGTTGCTGACCCGCCTGGAGCACGGTTACGGCCTGTTGATCGAGCAGGGCGCGGATAGGCCGCCACGTCAGCTGGCCCAGGCCTTCAGCCGTTGTCGACAGCTAGCCGCCGACGCTGACTACTTCTACTGCATCGCCGGCGCGGTCGACCGTCTACCCGCCGTGCTGGCCATCTCGCGTGCAGATGGGCAGCTGCGCGTCCTGGCCGGCGGCGCACGCCCGTTGCCCGCCGAGTCGCTGTCACGCCCGCAGCCGCTCAGTTTCGATACCGGCTCGCAGGAGAGGGCACATGCCTTCTTCTACCCGCCCGCCAACGCGGCCTGCTGCAGCCTGGAAGGCGAGCGGCCGCCGCTGGTGGTCTTCCTGCATGGCGGTCCGACATCGGCGTGCTACCCCGTGTTCGACCCACGGATTCAGTTCTGGACGCAACGCGGTTTCGCCGTTGCCGACCTGAACTACCGCGGCAGCAGCGGATTTGGTCGCGCCTATCGCCAGTGCCTGCGCGGGCAATGGGGCGTGCTAGATGTGGAAGACGCACAAGCGCTGGTCGGGGCACTGGCGGCCAGCGGCCAGATCGACCCGGCACGCACATTTATCCGCGGGGCCAGCGCCGGCGGTTACACCGCCCTGCGTGCGTTGGCTGCGAATGTCGGTTTTCGCGGCGGCGCGAGCCTGTACGGCGTCAGTGATCCGCTGGCGCTGCGCCGGGTCACCCACAAGTTCGAGGCCGATTACCTGGACTGGCTGATCGGCGACCCGCAGTGCGATGCCGAGCGCTATCGCCAGCGCACGCCGCTCTATAACGCGGCGCAGATTGGCGTTCCGGTGATCTTTTTCCAGGGCGGCCAGGATGCGGTGGTGCTGCCGGAGCAAACCCGATCCATGGTCGCCGCCCTCGAAGCCCGGGGTGTGACGGTGGAGTACCGCCTGTATCCGGATGAGCGCCACGGCTTCCGCCAGGCCGCCAACCTGGCTGATGCCCTCGAGCGTGAATACGCGTTCTACCGGCGGTTGTTGTAAGCGCAGCGCCTGTCGTCCCGCGCGCCATAGCAGGGTGCCAGGCTGTAGACTTCCCGGCCCACCGGCCCTGCTGCTTTTTGCTGATTGCTTTGAGCGGTGAAAGCAGTAGGCTTGTATCCGGTAACAAATAATTACGAAGGCCGTTGTATGAGCCCAAACCTTAGCCTGCAGCGCAAGTTCGTCTCGCCGGAAATCATCTTTGGCGCCGGGTGTCGCCACAGTGCCGGCAATTACGCCAAGAATTTCGGTGCGCGCAAGGTGTTGCTGGTGTCGGACCCTGGCGTGGTCGCCGCCGGTTGGGTGGCAGACGTCCAGGCGAGCCTGAGCCAGCAGGGCATCGACTACCACTTGTTTACTCAGGTATCGGCCAATCCACGCTCCGAAGAGGTAATGGCCGGCGCCGAGGTCTACCGCAGCGAAGGCTGCAACGTGATCGTCGCCGTCGGCGGCGGCAGCCCCATGGATTGCGCCAAGGGCATCGGTATTGCCGTCGCGCACGGACGCAACATCGTCGAGTTCGAAGGCGTCGACACCCTGCGTGTGCCGAGCCCGCCGCTGATCCTGATCCCGACCACGGCCGGCACCTCGGCCGACGTGTCGCAGTTCGTGATCATCTCGAACCAGGATGAGCGGATGAAATTCTCGATCGTCAGCAAGGGCGCCGTGCCCGACGTTTCGCTGATCGACCCGGAAACCACCCTCAGCATGGATCCCTTTCTCTCTGCCTGCACCGGCATCGATGCCCTGGTGCATGCGATCGAAGCGTTCGTCTCCACCGGCCACGGGCCGCTCACCGACCCCCATGCGCTCGAAGCCATGCGGCTCATCAACGGGCACCTGGTGCAGATGATCGCCAATCCCGCCGACATCGCGCTGCGCGAGAAGATCATGCTGGGCAGCATGCAGGCCGGGCTGGCGTTCTCCAACGCCATCCTCGGCGCCGTGCATGCCATGTCGCACAGCCTGGGCGGCTACCTCGACCTGCCGCACGGTTTGTGCAATGCCGTGCTGGTCGAGCATGTGGTGGCCTTCAACTACGACGCCGCGCCCGACCGCTTCAAGCTCGTCGCCGAAACCCTGGGTATCGACAGCCGCGGACTGAACCATCGGCAGATCCGCGAGCGCCTTGTGCAGCACCTGATCGCCCTCAAGCAGGCCATCGGCTTCAACGAAACCCTGAGCCTGCACGGGGTGAACCTGTCGGACATTCCCTTCCTGTCCCAGCACGCGATGCAGGATCCCTGCATCCTGACCAACCCGCGTTCGTCGACCCAGCGTGACGTCGAAGTGGTCTATGCCGAAGCACTCTGAGCAGAACGACGCCCTCGCCGGACTGCTCGGCCTGGGCACCCATTCGGCGCGCAAGAGCCACTACCCCGAACTGGTGGCGCGCCTGGAGGAGCTCGAGTCGGAGCGCAACCGCTACAAATGGCTGTTCGAGCATGCGGTGCACGGGATTTTCCAGGCCAGCCTGCAGGAGGGCATTCGAGCTGCGAACCCGGCACTGGCGCGCATGCTCGGCTACGACACGACGGCCGAGGCGCTGTGGGCCCTGACCGACCTGTCGCATCACCTGTTCATCGGCGGAGAAGAAGAACTCAAGCGCATCCGCCAGACGCTCAGCTCGCAGCGCGGGCTGTTCGGTTACGAGACGCGCCTGCGCCGCAAGGACGGCAGTGCGCTAGACGTCATGATGAACCTGCTGCTTAAGCCCGACGAAGAGGGACTTGTCGAAGGCTTCGTGGCTGACATCACCGAACGCAAGCTCGCTCAGCTGCGGCTGCTTCAGCTCAATGAGCAACTCGAGCAGCGCGTCGCGGAGCGGACTCTGGAGCTGCGTAAGGCGCGTGATGCCGCTGAGGCTGCCAACCACAGCAAGGACAAGTACCTGGCCGCGGCCAGCCACGACCTGCTGCAGCCGCTCAATGCAGCGCGCCTGCTGATTTCGACGTTGCGCGAGCGGCCGATGCAGGCGGCCGAGCACAATCTGGTTGAGCGCGCCCACCAGGCGCTGGAAGGCGCCGAGGACCTGCTTACCGACCTGCTGGATATTTCCAAGCTTGACCAGCAGGCGATCAAGCCCGACATCGACGTCTATCGCCTCGACGAGGTGCTGCTGCCGCTGGTCTCCGAGTTCCAGTCCGTGGCCCAGGCGCGGGGGCTTGGCTTCGAGCACTTCATCCCGGCCTATGCACTGCGCAGCGACTTCCGCCTGCTAACCCGCATCTTGCGCAATTTCCTCAGCAACGCCTGCCGCTACACCGAGCGGGGCCGGGTGCTGCTGGGCGCGCGCAAGCGCGGTGACTTCCTGCGCATCGAAGTGTGGGACACCGGTTGTGGCATCGAGCCCGACCAGATGCAGTCCATCTTTCTCGAATTCAACCAGCTTGGCGTGCGGCGCGCCGCCGAGCGCGTCGGGGTCGGGCTCGGCCTGGCCATCGTCGATCGCATCGCCTCGATGCTCGAGTACCGTATCGAGGTGCGCTCGCGGCCTGGGCGTGGCTCGGTGTTCAGCATCAACGTGCCGCTGGCCGACAACCCGGTCGAGGCGCCGGCAGATGCGCCGATCCCGGTCGGGCCCACGGCGGGCGATCCGCTGCCCGGGCGCCGCCTGCTGGTGCTGGACAATGAACTGAGCATCCTGCACAGCATGGCGGCGCTGCTCGAGCAGTGGGGCTGCGAGGTGATCACGGCGACCGACCTGGAGGAGGCGCTGGCGGCGCTCGACGGAACGCCGCCGGAGGTGATCCTCGCCGACTATCACCTGGACCAGGGCGTGACCGGCTGGGACGTGGTGGCCGCGCTGCGAACGCACTTCGCGCAGGCGCTGCCGGCGGTGATGGTGACCGCCGACCGCAGCGACCAGTGCCGCCGGCAACTGCAGGGGCTCGGTGTGCCCGTGCTGAACAAACCGGTCAAGGCGGGCAAGATGCGTTCGGTCCTCAGCCACCTGCTCGCCGAGCAACGCGAGCGCACCTAAACCCGACGTCCCCGGCCTCTGACCGGCTAGCCGTTCTGCAACCCGAGCAGCAGCAGCGAGTAGCCGGCCGCTCCGAGCAGGAAGGCGCTGAAACGACTTTCGCGTTCTTCCGGCAGTTCTTCCTTCATCACGTTGAGGATCACCGAGCCGCCGACAAAGGCGGTCAGCGCGGAAACCGCCAGCTCGGAGACTTCCGTCTGCGCCCCGAGAGCCCAGCCAACCAGCGGCATCGCTGCCAGCAGCCAGCGACCGCGCAGGCGGAACAGCTCTCGGTGGTCATGCTGCAGCGCGAAGTCGTTGACCAGGAAATGCAGCCCCATCGCGACGCAGTACAGGCTTACCGAGACGAGGCTGCCGCTCTCGCCACGAATAAGCAGGTAGCCGATCAGGCCGTTGTAGAACGCAAACGCGCCGATATGCAGCCAGAACACGCCGGCACGAGCCGCCGAGCCGGCCGGCTGGCGACGCCGGTGCAGCTTGATCATGCGTTCCAGGCCGTAGAAGGTCGCCAGTCCGAGCAGCGCCAGCAGGTAGACGTGATGTTCGACGTAGCGGAACAGTTGCAGGTCGCTACCGTCGATCACCTGCTGCCCGCGCGCGAGTTCGGGCAGCAGATGGACGAAAACGTACGCCACCGACACGCCGCCCGCGAGTGAAAGCCAGCGGCTGCGTGGCAGCCTATCCAGTGCATGCAGGCGGCCGGCACATAGGTGAACCGCAGACAGCACGAGCACTGCGACGAAACTGACGAGCATGTGCGGCACCCCCGTTTAGCGACTATGTTGATCGTTAGGTCAGACTTTCCGGCGTCCGCATGCGTTCCTCCGAACGCCCGGGGCAGAGCCGAACGAATGCTGTCATCTGGCCATCTTGCGATGTATGGTCTGGGTAAGCCGGGCAGATATTTGTTAAAGTTTGCCGCTTGTGAAGCGAGCAGCCCGCCAGCTTTGAATTTGCCAGTACGAGGTGTCTGCTTGATTAGGGTGCTTGTGGTCGATGACCATGATCTTGTGCGCACGGGCATTTCCAGAATGCTTGCCGATATCGATGGCCTGCAGGTAGTCGGCCAGGCGGAATCCGGCGAAGTGGCGATCAAGAAGTGTCGCGAGCTCAAGCCCGACGTCGTGCTCATGGACGTCAAGATGCCCGGGATCGGCGGCCTGGAGGCGACCCGCAAGCTGTTGCGCAGCCAGCCCGACGTCAAGGTCATCGCCGTTACCATCTGCGAGGAAGACCCGTTCCCGACGCGTCTGCTTCAGGCCGGTGCGTCGGGCTACCTGACCAAGGGTGCTGCGCTCGACGAGATGATCCAGGCGATCCGCATGGTGTTCGCCGGCCAGCGCTACATCAGCCCGCAGATCGCCCAACAGCTGGCGCTCAAGTCATTCCAGCCAAAGGTCAATGGTTCGCCGTTCGATCTGCTGTCCGAGCGAGAAATTCAGATTGCACTGATGATCGCCAACTGCCAGAAGGTTCAGGTCATCTCCGACAAGCTTTGCCTCTCGCCTAAAACCGTGAACACCTACCGCTACCGCATCTACGAAAAGCTCTCGATTACCAGTGATGTCGAGCTGGCGCTGCTGGCCGTCCGGCACGGCATGGTCGATACCATCAATTGATGAGCGGTTTCGATTCCTCCGCCTTCCTGGCGTCGTGCAGTGGCCGGCCGGGCGTCTACCGCATGTTCGACGCCGACGCCAAGCTGCTCTACGTGGGCAAGGCGAAGAACCTCAAGAAACGCCTGGCGAGCTATTTCCGCAAGGCTGGTCAGGCGCCGAAAACCGCGGCGCTGGTGGCGCGGATCGCCCAGGTCGAAACCACCATCACCGCCAACGAGACCGAGGCCCTGCTGCTCGAGCAGACCCTTATCAAGCAGTGGCGACCGCCCTATAACATCCTCCTGCGTGACGACAAGTCTTACCCGTACGTGTTCCTGTCGGCGGGGGACTTCCCACGGCTGAGCATTCACCGCGGCGCGAAGAAGGCAGCTGGGCGCTACTTCGGCCCGTACCCGAGCGCCGGCGCCATCCGCGAAAGCCTTGGCCTGCTGCAGAAGGCGTTCCAGGTGCGCCAGTGCGAGGACAGCTACTATCGCAACCGCACGCGCCCCTGCCTGCAGTACCAGATCAAGCGGTGCAAGGCGCCCTGTGTGAAGCTGGTGAGCGCCGAGGAGTACGCCGAGGACGTACGGCATTCGATCATGTTCCTTGAGGGGCGCAGCAATGCGCTGTCCGACGAACTCTCAAGGAACATGGAAAAAGCAGCGATGGCGCTGGACTTCGAGCGGGCCGCCGAGATCCGCGACCAGATCGGCATCCTGCGCCGCGTCCAGGACCAGCAAAGCATGGAGGGCGGAAGCGGCAATGTCGACATCGTCGCCTCGGTGGTCAGCCCCGGCGGCGCCTGCGTCCATCTGATCAGCGTGCGTGCAGGGCGCGTGCTCGGCAGCAAGAATTTCTTTCCGCAGGTGGCCATCGAGGAGACGGTCAGCGACGTGCTGCTGGCGTTTCTGGAGCAGTATTACCTCGGCTCCATGGAGCGCGACCTGCCCTCGGAGCTGATCGTCAACGCGGTACACGAAGACTTCGAGACGCTGATCAGTGCCGTGGCCGAGTTGCGCCAGGCCGATCTCACCATCTCCCACCGGGTTCGCGGGACCCGCGCCCGCTGGCAGCAGTTGGCGCTGACCAACGCCGAGCAGGCCCTGGGTGCCCGGCTGGCGAACCGTCAGCACCTGGCGGCCCGGTTCCAGGCGCTAGCCGAGGCGCTCGACCTGGACGAGCCGCCGCTGCGCCTGGAATGCTTCGACATCAGCCACTCAAGCGGCGAGGCAACCGTGGCGTCCTGCGTGGTGTTCGGTCCCGAGGGGCCGCTGAAGTCCGACTATCGGCGCTACAACGTCGAGGGCGTCACCGCGGGCGATGACTATGCGGCGATGCACCAGGCGTTGACGCGGCGCTTCAAGCGCGCTGTGGAAGGTGAGGGCAAGTTGCCGGACATCCTGCTCGTCGATGGCGGAAAGGGGCAGCTCGCGATGGCTCGCGAGGTACTGGAGGAGCTGGCCGTGCCGGAGCTTATCCTGCTTGGCGTGGCCAAGGGTGTCACCCGTAAGCCGGGGCTGGAGACGCTCTATCTGAACGACGCTGCACATGAGTTCACCTTGCCGGGCGATTCGCCCGCGCTGCATCTGATCCAGCAGATCCGCGACGAGGCGCACCGTTTCGCCATTACCGGTCACCGCGCGCGCCGGGGCAAGGCGCGAACCACCTCGACGCTCGAGGGCGTGGCCGGAATCGGACCGAAACGCCGGCGCGAACTGCTCAAGCACTTCGGTGGTCTTCAGGAACTCTGCCGCGCGAGCCTCGACGAGATCGCCAAGGCGCCGGGCATCAGTAAAAAGCTTGCCGAGTCGATTTATGCCGCTTTGCACAGTGAGTAGAATCACCCTCTAAATCAGCGGATCAGTGGTATCGATGAACATTCCAAACATTCTCACCGTGCTGCGCGTACTGCTGATACCGATCATCATCCTGTTGTTCTACCTGCCGTTCCAATGGAGCTACCTGGCCGCCAGCGCCGTGTTCACGGTAGCGGCGGTGACCGATTGGCTGGACGGCTACCTGGCCCGCAGGCTTCAGCAAAGCACGCCGTTCGGTGCCTTTCTCGACCCGGTAGCGGACAAGCTGATGGTCGCCGTGGCGCTGGTGCTGCTGGTCGAAGAACATGCCAACCTCTGGCTCACGTTGCCCGCCGCCATCATCATCGGACGTGAGATCGTGGTCTCGGCGTTGCGCGAATGGATGGCGGAGCTGGGTGCGCGCGCGCACGTCGCCGTATCGAACCTGGGCAAGTGGAAGACGGCAGCGCAGATGGTGGCGCTGATCATCCTGCTGGCCAACCCACCCCTGCCGACCGTCTGGGTCGGGCTCGGCTATGCGTTGTTGATCGTGGCCGCCGGGCTGACGCTGTGGTCCATGGCCAACTACCTGATGGCTGCCTGGCCTCATCTGAGTCCAACCGAAAAGAAATAAAAACTTTTTTAATCAAGGGCTTGACGGACGCTGCCGAAACTATAAAATGGCGCCCGTCACCAAGACGATGCGGGAATAGCTCAGTTGGTAGAGCACGACCTTGCCAAGGTCGGGGTCGCGAGTTCGAGTCTCGTTTCCCGCTCCAGTTTGTTGACGATGACGCCGCTGCATGCGGCGTCTTCGTTTTGAGGCCGGTTGGCAGAGTGGTTATGCAGCGGATTGCAAATCCGTGTACGCCGGTTCGATTCCGACATCGGCCTCCATTTAGTAAAGAAACCGCAAGCGATCGCTTGCGGTTTTTTTATGCCTGTCAGTTGCCGATCAGCCGTCGCGTCCAATGTTTCTCCCAGGTATCTCGCGGACGGTGCACGGAACCGTTACGGCGCTCGTGCGGCCTCATATTGCAGTGGGTCAATCGAGGAGAATTGCTGTGTCGGACGCCCTTACGTATCTCGCCATCGCCGCCGCGGTCGTGGTCATCGCGCTGGATCTGTTGGCCATCATATCGGTGTTCAAAAGCGACAGAAGCGTTGGTGCCAAGGCGCTCTGGGCCTTGGGCATCGCGGTATTCCCGGTGCTCGGACTGGTCTTCTGGCTGGTCGCCGGCGTACAGCGTCGCTGAGCTGAGGGTCGGCGGGGCCGACCGAAGCCGACTGGCGTGGCGCAGGAGCACGGGAGGTCGGAGGTCGCCTCGCTGGCGGCGCGGCGCGCGAGGCGTGCCGCTGAAATCGGGGCCTGGCGGGAAAGGGGCCCCGGCCTGCTATTCGCGCGACAATCTTCGCTAGTGAGCGCTGTTCTGATACGCAAGCGACGACCTACGTTTTCACCACGGTTCAGGCGTGACGCAGCGCCCTGGTCATTGATCGGGCTACGGCGACAGCCAGGCCTCGTTCCGAACCGCGTGGATTCGGTACTGCTCGATAGATGGCTCGAACCTCTGCGTTCGACGGGCCTCAGTTTAAGAGAGGCAAAGATGACCGTTACTACGCTGGCTGAGCGTGAGAGCGCTCGCCGTACGGAGCCACGCAGCGAACGAGGAGGCACCTTTTGCAGAAGCATCCGGAGTATCAGGAGCGCCAAGCAGAGGAGCAAACGACCTTAGGTACCAGGCAAGGCCCGATAAGAGCCTTTGACATCGATTTCTACGAGGGAACACATGCTGAACTCATCGACCATGTCGTTGAGGCGCGCAAGCACGCGTTCAGCTATGTGGTCACCCCGAACGTCAATCACGTGGTTCGGCTCGAGGATGACCTCGAACTTCAGCGCGCCTACGCCGATGCCAGCCACAGGATCTGCGACAGTCAGGTCCTGAAGCGCTTGATGACCCTGCAGCGCATCCCTGTCCCCGAGGTCATCCCAGGCAGCAACCTGACCGAAGAGCTGATGGGCATTGCCCAGGGCGGAAGTTGGCGGGTGACGGTGATTGGCAGCAGAGACGAGGAAATGCGCCGGATGCGTCAGCTGTACCCGGACGTGACCTTCTTTCATCACGGTCCGCGCATGGGGTTCTTCGACCGGCCCCGGGAGGTCCAGGCGTGCCTGGACTTCGTCGCTCAGCACCCGGCCGATCTCGTGGTGCTGGCAGTGGGTTGCCCGCGCCAGGAAGTCCTTGGACGCTTGATCCAGGCAGATGGGCGCGCGCGAGGCGTTGGCCTCTGTGTGGGCGCGTCCATCGACTTCCTGTCGGGCAAGGTCAAGCGAGCACCGAGGTGGATGCAGCGCATGTCGATGGAGTGGGTGCACCGTATGTGTACCGAGCCGCGACGCCTCGGCAAGCGCTACACCCGTGATGCCGTGCGCATGCTACCGATCCTGTACCGGCAGTTTCGCTGATCGTTGAAGCGCGGCGCCCAGGTGTCGCGCGAGTGCGTTAGCCACACCCCGTAAGGCCGGCAGAGGCACCTGGTAGCGCGCCTGCGCAAAACGGGGTGACTTGTTCACCCGATTAGCCCATCGCACAAGGCTACGCGTGGTGATGCAACGAACAAGGCTGACCTAGGACCTAGGTAGAGGGCTCAATTGGAGGTGTCCAAGCGCCCAGGAGGTCGTGGCGCTTAGCTGGTATCGATAGCATCACCCTGAGGCAACTCAGGGTAGCTTGATAGTGGTGCCCGAGGCCGGACTCGAACCGGCACGCCTTTCGGCGGGGGATTTTCGTCCCACTTCGGCTTTCGCCGCCGTTCTCAACCGCAGAACGTTCGTGGGCTGGAGCACGCCTTCACCATAGCCTTGCGGCCGTAGGTGCCCGCCGTCTGCTCTCTACACCTTCCCAAGCTAGGCTTGGGCTTGGCTCGGCGTTGGCTCGGATACGCAAGTATCCAGGGCTTTCGCCGAATTTGACGGGCTTCACTTCGGACGTTTCCCTCCGAAGGCTCAAATGGTTTAAGTCCCCTGTGTCTACCGATTTCACCACTCGGGCGGAGTGTGCAACGCAGTTTGTCGATACCGCTGGCGGCTGGCGGCTGGTTGACTCCAGGCGCGCCGGAATACGCTTCGCTCGCGTATCCGTACCGTGTTGAACCGCGCCAGGCAATCGCGGCGCAGGACTATAACCAGCGGCCGGACAAGGTGCAACCACGTGTGCCAGATCACGTCGGCCAATGGCGGCTGGATCCGCTGGCGACTGGCATCGCGCGAGCGGCGATCGGCGGCCTGAACGGCTGGGCGGCGAGCGGTTCCAACGTTGACCAGCCACCCGATCCGATGAGGAAAAACCATGGCCGATCAAACAGCCTTGCCAGCGGCGGCAGAGCGGACGCGGTCCGCTCAAATGGCACAAGCCGAAGATGATGGCGTCCGTGTACCAGGTTCTCCGCCGCCGGTGGGCACCGGGCGCACGGATGTGAACCCGGAAGACGAGGCCGGCGTAGATGAATTGCCCGACAACGACGGCAAGACGCCTGTCAGCCGCCAGGATCCGGCCGTGCCCGGCGAGCAGGTGCCCGACATCGACCCGGATCAGGCCGAGCGGGACGGCGTACCGAATCCGCGCTGATGCTGCGCCCATTAAAAAGCCCCGCACAAAGCGGGGCTGCAGGCATTGTTCTTTTCGTTCCGTTGTCCCTGACGCCGCGATCCTGCGGCGAGTCCGTGCGGGCATCCTGTCCCGTTGCGCGTCCTGCGCTACTGGAGGAAAGAATAGCCAGGCGGTTTGGCGCGGGACAGGGGCGTTTTACGCCAACGGATGTCAGCCATAACCTACAGAACGAGGGCATCCAGCGATGCTGACTGCCAGACCATTGATCTTCCTGCTCTTGTCCGGGCTGCTGGGCGGCTGTGCTGGGTTCGAGCAGGTTGCACCGCCGGATGACGATGACCAGTACGTGCTGGCCTGCGGCAAGTCGGCGGGTGCGTCGAGTTGTGAGACTCAGGCAAAGGCGGCGTGCCCGGCTGGCTTCGAGATGTTGAGCAACGAGCAGGATTTCGAGCGCCACGAGTGGCGCATCCGGTGCAACGACGCCGGCGATACGCCACCCTGACTGCAGCGTACGCCGGCTGGCGGGGTCAACTGTCGAGTAGCGCTTGCGCTTCACCCAGCGCCTTTAGCGACGCCTCGTGATCGCCGGCCTTGTGCAACTTTTCGCCTTCTTCGCGCAGCGCCTCAACCCGTGCGCGAATGGCCGGGTCGGCGGGGGGGTTCGATTGCATCTGAGCGTCGATCTTGGCCATGTCGGCCGGGCAGTGCATCGCCCAGGCGGGCGCACAGATCGTGGCGGCGGCAACAAGCATCAGTAGTGTGCGCATGGTTCGATCTCCAGTGAGGGGGCGCCCGCTGAGTATAGAAGAGGCGCGCACACCGCCAGGATTTCGGACACAAGGTCGCACCACGGCCAATGCGGGGCCTTGCCGATAGTTATCGTACAACTACTGGGCTATGATACGGGAACTTCGCTTTCCAGAGATCGACGTGCCATGGAAAACCAGAGCGCCCAGCCCCGTGCCCGCCGCAAGCACCGCAGCCTTGCCCAAGAACTGGTGATCGAACTGTCGCAGCAGATTCGCGACGGCCTCATCAAGCGCGGTGACAAGTTGCCTACCGAGTCGGCCATCATGCAGGCGCAGGGGGTTAGCCGGACCGTGGTTCGCGAAGCCATTTCTCGCCTGCAGGCGTCTGGCCTCGTGGAGACACGGCACGGCATCGGCACCTTCGTGCTGGATACCCCCAGCACCACGGGTCTGCGCATCGACCCGGCGACCATCGGCACCTTGCGCGACGTGCTCTCGATCCTCGAGCTGCGTATCAGCCTGGAAGTCGAGTCGGCGGGCCTCGCGGCTCAACGGCGTACGCCGGAACAGCTCGCGGCAATGCGCGCATTCCTCGATTCCCTTCAACAAAGCGCGGCCTTGTCCAGCGAAGCGGCAGTCTCGGATTTCCAGTTTCATCTGCAGATAGCCGAAGCGACCGGTAACCGGTACTTCACCGACATCATGAACCACCTAGGCACGGCGATCATTCCGCGCAGCCGGTTGAACTCCGCGCGCCTGGCACATGACGACCAACCGCACTACCAGCAGCGTCTCGGCCGCGAACACGAGCAGATCTTCGACGCCATCGCGCGTCAGGATGCCGAATCGGCACGCGCCGCCATGCGTCTGCACCTGACCAATAGCCGCGAACGCCTGCGCCAGGCCCATGAAGAGGCAGAAACGGACGAGGTCCGATAAAGCTACCCTAGCTACGAAGGGGCCCCCAGCCGCGGCGCTTTGGATGATGTTTCAGCAGACACGCAGCGGCTCACCAAACATCGCATCGCTGCTTCCAAGCTCGCCCCGTCAAGCGTCTGCATCGCGATAATCAGATGACCCGACCAGCTTTGGCGGGAATCGGCCATAGGCGAAGCCCCTACATGCTTTGGCGTTAGTGCTTGCGGTAGGCCAGCAGCACGATGCCGCTGACCACGATAAGACCGCCGAGTACCTGCCAAGGCCCCATCAATTGGCCCAGCACCAGCCAGCCCAACAGCATGCCCGCAACCGGTTCCACATTCATGACCGGCGCATTGCGGGCGATGTTCAAGCGCGGCATGCAGATGAACAGCGTCGAAAAGGCCGCGCCATAGAGCAATACCAGGCATCCCAGAGCGATCCAGCCGGCGCTCGCGCTGGGCAAGCTCAGACCGCCTGGTATGAGGTCGCTTGCGCCGAGCAGGGCGGAGCTGGCAAATACGATGGTGAGGGTCAGCATGCTTCGTACCGAGCCTGCCATTTTCGAGAGTTTGTGCTCGGTCACCCACAAAGCGATCGCAAAGACCGCGGCCGCAGTCAGGCTGAACAATATGCCGGCGACCCACTGGCCATCCGGCTTCTCGCTGCTGATCAGGCGAGCCGGGAGGTCCAGTACCAGCACCAAACCGAACAGAATCATGCCCATGATCGCAAGCGCCTGACGGGTCGGCTTTGGTCCGCCGAGTAACCAGGTCAGCAGCGCCAGCATAATCGGCGACAGATTCACAACCAGCAGAGCCAGCGCGACGGGGATGCGCGCCACAGCGGAATAGATGCAGAAGCTCTGTACCGCGATCAGCAGGCCGAGCAGAAGCTGCCAACGCCAGGTCTCGCTGCTCAGACGCAGTGACTCGCGCCGCCAGAAGACCAATGCGCCCAGCGCCAGTAGGGTGATACCTGCACGGCAGAGCATGGCCAGCAGCAGCCCCGTATCGTGATCGAATGCAATCCTGGCAGCGATGTGGTTGCCGGCGAACGAGCAGGCCAGGGTGGCGAGAATCAATACCGCGGTGGGGCGTTGGAACGGCGCAGCAGTGTGCATGGAGCAATCCTGTAATCGGCGAACTTCGCTCGCTCGGCTATTCATTGACCTGGAAGGGATGGCTGTACGCTGTTCGTCCGATGCCTCGCAAAGCAAGACGCCGCCTGTTACGGCGGCGTCTACAGCGATCTGTGAACCGCTAGAGCAAGACGCTCGGCAGCCACAGCGAGATGGCAGGGATGTAGGTCACTGCCAGCAGCACCGCGAACAGCGCCAGGTAGAAGGGCATCAGTGCCTTGACCGTGTTTTCGATCGTCACCTTGCCGATGGCCGCGCCGACGAACAGCACGGCGCCAACCGGCGGAGTGATCAGGCCGATGCCCAGGTTGACCAGCATGATCATGCCGAAGTGCACCGGGTCCACGCCAATACCGCTGATCACCGGCATCAGGATGGGAGTCAGGATCAGGATCAATGGCGCCATGTCCATCAGGGTGCCAAGCGCCAGCAGCATGACGTTGATGCACATCAGGATCACGTAGCGGTTGTCGGACAGGGTCAGGAACGCGGTGGTGATCTTCGACGGGATCTCCATCAGCGTCATGATGTAGCCGAAGGCCGAGGCGAAAGCGATCAGGATCATCACGATCGACAGGGTACGGACCGTGCGATGCAGCAGCTTGGGCAGCTCGCGCCACTTGTAGTCGCGGTAGATGAACATGGTGACGAAGAACGCCCAGACCACCGCGATGGAAGCCGACTCGGTGGCCGTGAACACCCCGGACAGAATGCCGCCGAGGATGATGACCATGGTCATCAGGCCCCAGAGTGCCTCGACGCAGATCTTCAACGCCTGGCGCAGCGGAATGACCTCGCCCTTGGGGTAGTTGCGCCGCTTGGCGAAGAACAGGCACATGCCCATCATCACCGCGCTGAGCAGCAGCCCCGGGCCGATGCCGGCGATGAACAGCGAGGCGATGGACACCGTGCCGCCCGCGGCCAGCGAATAGAGCACCGAGTTGTGGCTGGGCGGGGTCAGCAGCGCCTGCACCGAACCGCTGACGGTGACGGCGGTGGAGAACTCGCGCGGATAGCCCTTCTTTTCCATTTCCGGGATCAGCACCGAGCCAACCGAGGCGGTGTCGGCCAGCGACGAGCCGGAGATCGCGCCAAAGAAGGCCGAGGCCATGATGTTCACCAGCGACAGCCCGCCGCGGACGAAGCCGACCAGCACGCCGGCAAAGGCCACCAGGCGGCGCGACATGCCGCCTTCGGCCATGATCGCGCCGGCCAGCACGAAGAAGGGGATGGCCAGCAGGGAAAATTTGTTTACCCCCGAGGCGACCTGGATCATCACCGCGTCGAGCGGAATGTCGATGTACCAGGCACCGATCAGCGCCGACAGCCCAAGCGCATAGGCCACCGGCATGCGGACGACGATGAGCGTGATGAAGCTGCCGAGCAGGATTGCGGCTTCCATTTAGAGGGCCTCCTGGCTGTCTTCGACCATTTCGTAGTTCACCGCGCGTCGGTGGCTCTGGTCACCCAGAAAAAGCCGTTCAAGGATGAAGATCAGGGTCAGAACGCCCCCAATCGGAATGGGTGCGTAGGTGATGCCGACCCGTAATGCGGGCAGGGTGCTCATGTACTGGTTCCAGGTGACCATGCAGAGCTTGGCGCCCCAGATGGTCATGAACAGGCAGATGATCGCCATCAGAATCTGGACCAGGACGGTGATGAGTGCCTGCATCTGCTTTGGCAGCCGGTCGGTGACCATCGCCATCGCCATGTGCGCGCCGGCCCGGTAACTGGCCGCTGCGCCGACAAAGGTGAACAGCACCATCAACATGGTCGAGACCGGCTCCGGCCAGCCGCCGCCGGACCGCAGCACATAGCGGGCGAAAACGCCCCACGGGATGATCAGCGACATCGCGACGACGGCGATGCCTGCCAACCAGATGGCGCTGGTGTAGATCGCGTCGTTGACGCGCAGGATCGTGTTTTTCATAACTTCACCACGAGACGCGGCGGCCAGGGCCGCCGCGTAGATTGAGCGGCCTGTTACTTGACCGCTTCGATGCGCTTGATCAGATCGGCAAACTGCGCGCCGTATTTCTCACGCACCGGTGCGGTCGCGTCATAGAAGGGCTTCTTGTCGACTTCGATGAACTCGACGCCGGCATCCTTCAGCTTCGCAACGCTCTGCTCGGTCTTCTCGTCCCACAGCTTGCGCTCTTCCATCTGCGCTTCCTTGGCTGCCTTCTTGACGATCTCCTGCTGCTCGGGGGTGAGCTTGTTCCAGGTGGTCTTGGAGATCACGATCGGCTCGGGGAGGATCAGGTGGCCAGTCAGCGTGTAGTTCTTGGCTTCGCGGTAGTGGTTGTGCTCGAGCATGGTCGGTGGGTTGTTCTCGGCTCCATCGATCACGCCGGTCTGCAGGGCGCTGTAGATCTCGCCGGTATCCATCGCGACACCCTGAGCGCCCATGGCGTTCAACGTATCGATGAACAGCGGGTTACCGATCACACGGATCTTCATACCCTTGAGGTCTTCCAGCTTGCGCACTGGCTTCTTGGTGTAGAGGTTGCGCACGCCACCGTCCATCCAGGCCAGGGCGACCATGTTGAAGTCGGAGTTGGTGATCTTGTCGAGAATTTCCTGGCCGATCTCACCGTCAATGACCTTGCGCATGTGCTCGTGATCGCGGAACACGAACGGCATGTTGAACGCGTTGACCTCCGGGATGACCGGGCCCAGCGTGCCGAGGCTGACGCGGGTCATCTGCACGGCACCAAGCTGGACCTGCTCAACCACTTCCTTTTCAGACCCGAGCACGCCGCCCGAGAACATGCGGAATTTCAGCTCGCCGTCGGTGGCTTTCTCGATCTTCTCGCCCATGTGCTGCTGCGCCACGACGGTGGGGTAGCCGGCCGGGTGGATCTCGGCGATTTTCAGCGTCATGGCGGCATGTGCCATGCCTGAGAGGCAAAACGCGAAGGGTAGGGCGGCAACGAGCAACTTGCGTTTGAAGTTCATGTGAATCTCCATCTTGTTGTTGTTGGTGTGTACAGCGGTGCGTTTAGACGCCGGGCGGGTGCGCCCGACCTCGGGGGATGAATGGGTCAGAAGCGGTAGCGAGTTTCCTCCAGCCCCTGGACGCCGGGGCGCAGGGCGAAGACGCCGCCAGCCAGCGGCTGGTCGGCGAGGTCGCCTCCCGGCCGGATGGAGGTGACGAACAGCGTGTCCAGGCCGGGACCGCCAAAGGCACACATGGCGGGCTTTTTTACCGGCACCTCGAGCGACCGGTCGAGGCGGCCGTCGGGGGTGAAGCGATGGATCAGCCCGGCGTCGTTGCCGCAGATCCAGTAGCAGCCGTCGACGTCCACGGCGGCGCCATCGGGGCGGCCGGGGTAGGCGTTCATGTCGACGAACAGGCGACGGTTGCTCGCCAGGCCGTCATCGATGTCGTAGTCGAACGCCCAGATGCGTTGCACGCTCGGATGCGAATCGGACAGGTACATCGTGCGACCGTCCGGGCTGAAGCCCAGGCCATTGGGCACGGTGAAGTCGCACAGACGCGATTCGAGCGCGTCGCGCGTGCGGTTTTCGGCGAGGCAGTACAGCGCGCCGGCGGGTATCCCGGCGGCCATGTCCATCACCATGGTGCCGGCCCAGAAGCGCCCCTGACGGTCGCAGCGCCCGTCGTTGAAACGCATTCCGGAATGGGCATGGTTGACTGCAGCGATCGGCGTCGTCTGCGCGCTGCCGTCCTCGGCGAGCACCAGCTCGAAGATGCCGTCCTCCATGCCGGCGATCCAGAGGTTGTTCCCGCCTTCACAACGGGCGATGCAGGCGATCATCTGCTCGAAGGTCCAGCGGCTGACCCGAGCGTCCGCGGCTGTCCAGCGCAGCAGCTGGCGATTGGGGATGTCGACCCAGTACAGCGCCTGCTCGGAAGCGACCCAGACCGGGCTTTCTCCGGTGGCATTGCGTGCGTCGAGGATGAGTTCTGCGGGGCGGGCCATGGCGATTCTCTTGTTGTTGTTCGCGGCGTACTGGCGGCGGGTCAGTCTTCGAAGGGCCCGGCCTCGCAGAAGGCGCCGCCCTGGTAAAGCAGCGCCGGGTCGTTGGACGCGTAGGGAGGCTGTTGCTCGACTTTCTCGCGAAACGGCTCGGAGCTGTCCTGCGGCTCGAAGCCCAGGTGCGCCGCCATGTGGTTGTTCCACCAGACATCACGGTTCGCCGAGGCGCCGTACACCACGGTGTGGCCGACCTTAGGGGTAAACAGCGAACGTTCGATCAGCTGGGTCAGGTCGCGGTAGCTGAGGTAGGTCGCCAGCATCCGGCGGTTCAGCGGCTCCGGGAAGGAAGAGCCGATGCGGATGCTCACGGTCTCGATGCCGTAACGATCGAAGTAGAAGCTGGCCATGTCTTCGCCGAAGGATTTCGACAGTCCGTAGTAGCTGTCCGGGCGGCGCGCGGCAGCGGCGTCGATCTGTTCGGTCTGCGGGTAGAAGCCGATCACATGGTTGGAGCTGGCGAAAATCACGCGCTTGATGCCATGGCGGCGCGCGGCTTCATAGAGATGGAAGATGCCCTTGATGTTGGCTTCCAGAACTTCTTCGAATGGCCGTTCGACCGAGACGCCACCGAAGTGGGCGATGGCGTCGACGCCTTCACACAGCGCGTGCACGGCAGCCTTGTCGGCCAGGTTGCACTGCACCACTTCTTCATGCGGCCCGGCTGGCGGGTCCATGGGGGCAATGTCGGACAGGCGAATGATGTTGGCGTAGGGGCGAAGCGTTTCGCGTAACACCTTGCCCAATCCTCCTGCTGCGCCTGTCAGCAGGAGGCGATTGAAGGGTGTGGGAGCGGTTGTCGTGCTTGTCATCGTAATGTGCCCATCGCTTATTGTTTTTAATGTCATCTGTTGTCGGATGACTTGCGACGATTATTTGTACCGGCATGTAACTTTGTCAACCCGTGGCCTGCAAGTTTCCGCTGCGGGCGGCCACGTCCCGAGCGCGTGCACGACGCCCCCGGCAGTGCTGAAACTCCCTTGAATACAGCAAATTATGGCGAGCTAGAGGTTCCGCATGGGCTCACGCTAGCGAGACCTTGGCACGCTGCACATACCACTAAAGTCGAGTCGGCTCGGCGCGGCTTCCGTGGTCCCGAATGAAGACCGCGCCAGCTATGGTTGTATGATGACTTCGTCGGGCAGATCCAATCGACCATCCTAGCCTGACCCGACCAGTGCTCCCACCCTTCCGGAGGCCACATGGACAATACCTGTGCCACATCCTGTGCCGATCAGGACCGCATCGCCTGGCTGCGTCTGCGATCGGTAGCCTTGCCGCTCGCCACTCCCATCAGCGACGCCAAAGTGCTGACTGGCCGGCAGAAGCCGATGACCGAAATCGCCATCCTGATCGCCGAGCTCGAGACCCGCGATGGCCACCAGGGCTTGGGTTTCAGCTATTCCAAGCGCGCCGGAGGGGCTGGGCAATTCGCTCATGCGCTGGAGGTGGCGCCGAACCTGCTCGGTGAGAACCCCAGCGATATCGCCAGGCTCTGGGACAAGCTCTGCTGGGCCGGCGCGTCGGTCGGCCGCAGCGGCCTGGCTACCCAGGCCATCGGCGCCTTCGACGTTGCGCTGTGGGACCTCAAGGCCCGTCGCGCCGGTCTTTCACTGGCGCGTCTGCTCGGCAGTCATCGTGATTCGGTGCGTTGCTACAACACCTCAGGCGGGTTCCTGCACACGCCGCTCGACCAGTTGCTGAAAAACACCGACATCTCCCGCGAGAAGGGCATCGGTGGAATCAAGCTCAAGGTTGGCCAGCCGGACTGGGCGCTGGATCTGCATCGGGTTGGTGCGGTGCGCCAGCACCTGGGCGAGGCGTTCCCGCTGATGGTCGATGCCAACCAGCAATGGGATCGGCCGATGGCGCGCCGGATGTGCCGTCGCCTGGAGCCATTCGAGTTGGTCTGGATCGAGGAACCGCTCGATTGCTACGACGCCGAGGGCCACGCCGAGCTGGTGCGCCAGTTCGACACGCCGATCGCCACCGGCGAGATGCTCACCAGCCCGGCCGAGCATCTGGAATTCATTGGCCTGCGTGCCGCCGACTACCTGATGCCCGATGCGCCGCGCGTCGGTGGCATCACGCCCTATCTACGCGTGCAGACGTTCGCCGAGCAGGCCGGCATCAGCCTTGCGCCGCACTTTGCCATGGAGCTGCACGTGCACCTGGCCGCGACCCACGTGTGCGAGCCGTGGGTCGAGCATTTCGAATGGCTGGAACCCTTGTTCGAGGAGCGCCTGGAAATCCGTGATGGGCGCATGTGGGTGCCGTCGCGGCCGGGTCTCGGCCTGACCCTCAGTGAACGGGTGGCTGGCTGGACGGTGCAGCAGGCCGAGATCGGTCAGCGCGCCTGAGGCGGTTGGCCAGCAGCCAGTCGAAGGGCATCACGCAGCGCGGCGACGGCGGGGCTGTCGTTGTCGTTGCGCCAGGCCAGGTGCAGTTCGCTGTGCACGCCTGCCGGAAGGTCCAGCTGGCGCCAGCGGACCCGTTCGAAACGCACCGTCTGGGCGCTGCGCGGCACCAGCGCAAGTCCCATGCCCGCATTGACCAGCGACAGGATGGTCAGGGTGTTGCCCAGCGTCTGGACCAGATCCGGTTGCACCCCTGCGGAGCGGAACAGGCCACTGAGCAGCTCATTGAACGGTTGCCAGACGGCGTGCGAATACAGGATGAACGGTTCGCCGTGCAGTGCCGACAGTTCCAGTGGGTCGGACTGCACCAGCGGATGCGCTTCGGGTAGCGCCAGCACGAAGGGCTCGCGGGCCAGCAGCGTGCTGACAAGGCCGGGTTGAGGCGAGGCAGCGCGCACGATGGCGAGATCCAGACGCCGCGCCTGGAGTGCCTGCAGCTGGTCGAAAGTGCTCATCTCGTGAAGCGCAATGCGTACCCCCGGGCGTTGCCGGTGAGCCTGGACCACAACCCGTGGCAGCAAGTCATACACGGCGCTGGCGACAAAGCCGATGTTGACCGTGCCGCTCTCGCCGAGGGCGGCCAGGCGCGCGGCCTGGCCTGCCCGGTGCGCCTGTTCCAGCAGCGCCTGGGCTTCGACCAGGAAGGCACGACCCGCAGCGGTCAGTGCCACAGTACGGGTGCTGCGTGTAAACAGCGCCACGCCCAGACGATGTTCGAGCAGCTGAATCTGCCGGCTCAGCGGCGGCTGGGTCATATTCAGACGTTCGGCGGCCCGCCGGAAATTCAGCTCCGTGGCCAGCGCGGTGAAACAGCGCAACTGCGGTAAGTCGAACATTGATTCATTTTCCGTATCAGTTGGCTGCTTGTTTGAATTGGACTGACATCAATCTGCGCCGCCATGCTCAGGCCCTTGCTCACCGGCCAACCTGAGGCGACCGTCATGACGCTTTATCGAACAGACCGCATCGCCCGCATCGATTTGCGCTCCGTGGAGCTTCCCCTGCACAGGCCCGTCAGCGATGCCAAGGTACTGACCGGCCGGCAGACTCCGCTCGAGGCGGTCAGCCTGCTGTTTGCCGATATCGAGACCCGTGACGGCAATCGGGGGTTGGGTTTCAGCTACAGCCTGCGTACCGGAGGCCCGGCCCAATACGCCCATGCCTGCGAGCTTGCTCCGCTGCTGATTGGTGAGGACCCCAACGACATCGCACGGCTCTGGAGCAAACTCATCTGGGCAAGCGCATCGGTTGGTCGAGGCGGGGTGGCGGCGCAGGCTATCGCTGCGATGGATACGGCGCTCTGGGACCTCAAGGCTCGGCGGGCGGTGCTTCCCCTGTCCAAGCTCCTCGGCGCTCGGCGCGACGCTGTGCCGTGCTACAACACGTCCGGCGGCTACCTGCAGGCTCCCATCGAAGAAGTGATCGACAAGGCGACCGCGGCTCGCGAGCAGGGCATCGGCGGCATCAAGCTCAAGATCGGACAGCCGGACTACCGGCTGGATCTGCGCCGGGTGGAAGCCCTGCGCAGGCAGCTGGGCGACGCAGTTCCGCTGATGGTCGATGCCAACCAGCAATGGGATCGGGTCACCGCGCTGCGCGTGGGGCGCATGCTCGAGCAATACCAGCTGACCTGGATCGAAGAGCCGCTGGACGCCCACGACCTCGCCGGGCATGCCGCCCTGGCTGCGCAGCTGGACACGCCGATTGGCAGCGGAGAGATGCTGACGAGCGCTACCGAGGCGCTGGACTATATCGAGGGCGGCGCGGTCGACGTGATCATGCACGACGCACCGCGGCTGGGCGGTATCACACCGTTTCTGCAGGTGGCTCAAGCAGCCGAACGGCGTGGCATGGTCATGGCACCGCACTTTGTCATGGAGATTCACATTCACCTGGCGGCTACCTACGCCCATGGCAGCTGGGTCGAGCATTTCGATTGGCTGGAGCCTCTGTTCAACGAGCGTTTGGCCATGCGCGACGGCTGCATGGTCGTGCCGGACCGGCTTGGACTCGGCCTGAGCCTGCACGAGCGGGTTGAGGACTGGACGCTCGCCCGGAGTACCTTTGGCCGGCATGCTTGACCGCGCGCCGGTGCGTAATGCCGCCGACCGACGCCGATCCGCAGCGACTCACCGGCGCGCCCGTGGACAGCGCGCCGGTGGCGGTCAGGTACTTTGCAGCTTGGCCGCTTCGGCCTTGCGCCCGCGCAGCGCGCCGACCAGGTGCCAGAGCACGGAGGCCGCGGCCAGGGCCAGAAACGCAGCCGAAATGGGGTTGGTGAGAAATCCCATGAAGTGACCGTCCGACAGCATTAGGCCGCGGCGCAGGTTGGTCTCGGCCATCGGCCCAAGGATGAAGCCGATAATGAATGGCGCGGCAGGCATGCCACCCTTGGCGAAGCCGTATCCGATGAGGCCGAACAGCAGAATGGTCCAGACATCGAACACGCGGCTGCTGAGGCCGAACGCACCTACCACACACAGCACGAGGATAATCGGCAGCAGGATGTGCTTGGGCACCGCCAATAGCTTGATGAACATGCGCAGGCCGTAGAACTCCAGCACCAGCATCATCACCGAGGCCAGGATCAGCGCGGCGAAGATGGTGTAGACCAGCGCACCCTGGCTGATGAACAGTAGCGGCCCGGGTTGAATGCCATGGATCATGAAGCCGCCGAGCAGGATGGCGGTTACGGTGTCACCGGGAATGCCCAGCGTCATCAGCGGGATCATCGCGCTGCCAATGCCGGCGTTGTTCGCCGTTTCACTGGCGACCACGCCCTCGATCGCGCCCTTGCCAAACTGCTCGGGGTGCTTGGAACGCTTCTTGGCGATGATGTAGGAGACGATGTTCGAAGTGCCGGCGCCGATGCCCGGCAGGATGCCGATGCCGATGCCGATCAGCGAGGAGCGGAAGGCGTTCGGCAGCTGCCCGAAAAATTCCTTCATCGAAAAGCCGAACCCCTTGACTCCCTTCATGCTCACCGAGGCGATCTTGCTCTTGTGCGCCGAACGGCCGGTCTCGGCGATCTTGATCACCTCGGCAACGGCGAACATGCCGATCATCACGGTCAGCATGGCGAACCCGCCGTTGAGGTTCGGCGAATCGAAGGTGAAGCGACGGATCGCGTCCACCGGTGCGATGCCCACGGTGGAAAAAGCGAAGCCCAGGGTGCCGGCGTAGATGCCCTTGAGCAGCGAGCCGGTGGACAGCGTGGCGATCAGGGTCAGCGAGAAGATCGCGATGGAAAAGTATTCGTGCGGCCCGAAGCGCAGGGCCACCTTGGCCAGCGACGGCGCAATGGACATCAGCGCGACGATGCTGAATACCGTGCCGATGAAGGAAAACACCACACCGATGCCAAGGGCCTTCATGCCTTCGCCTTTTTCCATCATCGGACCGCCGTCGAAGGTGGTGGCGATGGAGGCGGGCGTGCCGGGGATCTTCAAGAGGATGGCCGAAATCAGGCCGCCCGAGGTCGCGCCAATGAACAGCGCCACCAGCAGCGACAGGCCGGCGGCCGGGCCCATGGTGTAAGTCAGCGGCAGGCACAGGGCGATCGCCATGGTCGCCGACAGCCCGGGCACCGCGCCGAAGACGATGCCCACGGCCACGCCGAGGGTAATCAGTATGAAGATGTACGGGGAGAACACCGCGCCGAAGCCGGCCTGCAGTAGATCGATCATGGCCGTCTCCTAGATGTTGAGGAAACCGGTCGGGAGCATCAGATCGAAGCCCTGCCGGAAGAGGTAGAAAATCGCCGCGGACGAGATCAAGGCGATGACGACGTAGAGGCCATGCCTGACCTTTTGCTCGCGCGGGGTGATGACGATGAACTGCAGGTAGAGATACAGCGCCGTCATGATGGGGAACCCAACCTTTTCCAGCAGCGCGACATAGACGGCAATCAGGCCCAGTGTCTTGAAAACGGTGGGGTAGTCGGGCGCTGTTCCGGCTGTGGGATCGGTTTCCTCGTCCAGGTCGGCGGCGGGCTGGGATGCGCGGGTTGCGGTAATCAGTTGCAGGAAGCCCAGCAGGCAGAGCCCGACGGACAGCACATAGGGCACCGTCGATGCGTCAATGAAGCCTTTGCGCGGAAGGTTGATGGTCAGGAACAGGTAGAACAGGCCGGCGCCCAGCATCAGGGCTCCGACCAGTAACTCCTTTCTCTTGTAGGTATCCATGGGTCGGTACTCGGTTCGGAGGAGAGTCTGCCGGGCGCAGCGGCGACGCCCGGCATCGTGTCGCAGCGCTTACTTGCTCTGGCGCAGTTCATCCTTGTGCTTCATGAAATTTTCGCGGGTGTTCTTCAGGCGGTCGATCGACTGGTTGGTGCCGAAATAGCTGACCGGCTGCTTGAAGGTCTTGCGCAGCTCCTCTTCGTATTCCGGCATCTCGGTGATCTTTTTCACGATACCCGCCATCTTGTCGATGATGGCCGGGTCGGTGCCGTCCGGGAACGCGACCACGTAGGGCTTTTCCATCACGAAGTCGACACCTTGCTCCTTGAACGTCGGCACGTCGCCGAGCAGCGGGTTGCGCTCTTCGTTGGGTTGGCCCAGCGCGACCATGTCACCGCTCTTCACGTAGTCCTGGACCGAGCCGTAGCTGATCGCAGCCAGGTCGATGCGATCACCCAGCAGGGCGACGACCTTTTCGGACACGGTCCCGGCGTCGACCATCTTCAGCTTGGTGTCGGTCAGGCCTTCGAACATCAGGCCCTGCAGGTGCGAGTAGCTGCCCATTTCGGTGCCATAGGTCACGCTGCTCGGCTCAGCCTTGGACTTGGAGATCAGGTCTTCGAGCGATTTCAGCCCCGAGCTCTTGGATGCGACGAACACGGTGCCTTTGTCGACGCCGGCGATGCAGCAGATATCGAAGGCGTCCAGGCTGTCTTCGGTCAGACCGGCCACTTCGTTGACGATCAGTTGCCCAGTGTGGGTGAAGAGAATGGTATTGCCGTCCGGTTCGGCCTGTTTGACCTGCTCGGCCGCCAGGGTGCCGCCCCCGCCGGCGACGTTGGTGATGACCATGGCCTTGCCGGTGAGCTTGGTGAAGTACTTGGCCATGGTGCGGGCGTTGAAGTCGGTGTCGCCGCCGGCGTTGGCGATGACCACGACTTGTACAGGGCGGGTTGGCCAGTCGGTCTCGGCGGCATAGGCACCACTGACGGCGGTGGCCAGGACGGCGGAAACAAGGGAGGCGCTGATGGTTTTTTTCATTGTTTGTCTCTCCGGTGGTGGGGTTGCGGCGCTTCGTTTCTCTTCTTGGTTTCGGTTGCGGGTGTCGCTCAGGTCAGTCGCGCCCCAGGCTCGGGCGCTTGGGGTCGTATCGCCAGCCGGGCACCAGGTACTGCATGGCCATGGCGTCATCGCGAGCGCCTGCGGCGACCTGCTGGTACAGCGCGTGGGCGGCCATGATCCGGTCCATGTCCGGTTCGATACCGAGGCCCGGCTTATCCGGCACCTGGACCGCACCGCCGACGATCTGCAGCGGCTCGCGAGTCAGGCACTCCTGGCCCTCCTGCCAGATCCAGTGGGTATCGATGGCGGTGATGGTGCCCGGCGCGGCGGCAGCGGCGTGCGTGAACATCGCCAGCGATACGTCGAAATGATTGTTCGAATGCGAGCCCCAGGTCAGGCCGAACTGTTCGCACATCTGCGCAAGGCGCACCGAGCCCTGCATGGTCCAGAAGTGCGGATCGGCCAGCGGGATGTCGACGGCTTCCAGACGCAGCGAGTGGCCCATCTGCCGCCAGTCGGTCGCGACCATGTTGGTGGCGGTGGGAATGCCGGTGGCGCGCTTGAACTCGGCCATGATCTCGCGACCGGAGTAGCCGTTTTCCGGGCCGCAGGGGTCCTCGGCGTAGGACAGGATGTGGCCTTGACCGCGACACAGTTCGATGGCCTCGGCGAGTGACCAGGCTCCGTTGGGGTCCAGCGTGACGCGTGAATCCGGAAAACGCGCCTTGATGCCGGCGACGGCTTGCATCTCATCATGGCCGCGCATCACGCCGCCCTTGAGCTTGAAGTCCTTGAAGCCGTAGCGCGCGGTCGCGGCCACGGCCAGACGCACGATGGCCTCGGGCGTGACGGCCGGCTGATGACGCAGGTGATACCAGTCATCGCTCGAACCCGTACCGGCGAGGTAGGGCAGGTCGGTACGCGTGCGGTCACCTATATAAAAGAGGTAAGCGAGCATTGGCACGCTGTCGCGCTGCTGGCCGCTGCCGAGCAGCTCGGCAACCGGCACCTGGAGATGCTGGCCGAGCAGATCGAGGAGGGCGGCTTCGACCGCCGTGATGACATTGTCCAGACGCAGGTTGATCTCGTGCGGCTGCTTGAGCACGGCCGCTTCGGCTTCGGAGGTGACCTCATGCTGCGTAGACTGCGGACCCTTGGCCGAGCCGCCGGCAATCGCCTGCCGCAGCCTGTTCAGCACCCGGTTGTAACGGCCGATGGGTTGCCCGACGACTAGCCCCTTGGTGCGCTCGAGCGCCTGGCGGATGCCCTCGCCACCGGGCACTTCCCCCATGCCGGTGCGTCCGGCGCTGTCTTCGAGCAACACCAGGTTGCGGGTGAAGCAGGGCGCATGAGCCCCGCACAGGTTGAGCAGCATGCTGTCGTAGCCAGCCACCGGGATGACCTGCATCCGGGTAGCGACTGGGGTGGCGGGGATCGAATCGGACATCGGTAAGCAGGCTCCTGGTTATTGTCGTGAGCGTGGTTCAGTGCGGCGAGCAAGATGCCTGGGCGCAGGCGGCCGTCGGCCCGTCGACCGGACGCCGAAGCAAGGCGACAATCACGGCGCGCTTGCCGGGCAGGCGGAGACAGGGCGATACGGGGGCAACTGGCATGGAAACGACCACGGCAGTGGTGGCTGGACGGGAGCGCATCGATGCGGCGCGCAAGGCGCGGCAGGCGGCGGAATAGGGCATGGCTGTTTGGGCTCTGGTTGTTTTTGTGTCATACGTTGTCATATGACTTGAGCGATTTTTTAACAGTGCAGCGGGGCAATGTCAAACCGCTGCAACAATATAAATCGCCCCTGTGACTGATCGGTCAGTTGGTCGGTTTCCTGTCCGCTAAAATTTCGTGCAGGTGGAGCAGAAACAGCGGTTGGAGCTTATCCAGTCCGCCGTTTAAACGCCGATCGTCCCGGCCGGCGGCGATCCGCTGGTAAGCGGAAAATTCCGTACAAAGCAGTAGCCATACTCAAGGTTGTACGATAACGTATCTCAAGGCCTCGGCCCTTTACCTCGTTATCTACCGATCCCGATCGCTTCACAGGATGCTCAAACAATGAACCCACAAGAACTGAAGGCCATCCTCTCTTCTGGTCTGCTGTCCTTCCCGGTCACCGATTTCGACCAGCAGGGCGACTTCAACCGTGCTGGCTACATCAAGCGCCTGGAATGGCTGGCACCGTATGGCGCGACCGCCCTGTTCGCGGCCGGCGGCACCGGCGAATTCTTCTCGCTGACACCCCAGGAATATCCCGACATCATCAAGACCGCCGTGGACACCTGCGCTGGTCAGGTGCCGATCCTCGCCGGTGTCGGTGGCCCGACCCGCCAGGCCATCGCCTACGCCCAGGAAGCCGAGCGCCTCGGCGCCAAGGGCCTGTTGCTGCTGCCGCACTACCTGACCGAAGCCAGCCAGGAAGGCGTGGCGCGCCACGTCGAGGAAGTGTGCAAGGCGGTCAACATCGGCGTGGTGGTTTACAACCGCAACGTCTGCCGCTTGACCGCGCCGCTGCTCGAGCAACTGGCCGAGCGATGCCCGAACCTGATCGGCTACAAGGACGGCCTCGGTGATATCGAGCTGATGGTCTCCATCCGCCGCCGCCTCGGCGACCGCCTGAGCTACCTCGGCGGGCTGCCAACGGCCGAGGTCTACGCCGCCGCCTACAAGGCATTGGGCGTGCCGGTCTACTCCTCGGCAGTGTTCAACTTCGTACCGAAGCTGGCCATGGACTTCTACGCGGCCATCTCCCGCGACGACCATGAAACCGTTGGCAAGCTCATCGACGATTTCTTCCTGCCGTACCTCGACATCCGCAACCGTTGCAAGGGTTACGCGGTCAGCATCGTCAAGGCCGGTGCCAAGATCGCCGGCTACGATGCCGGCCCGGTACGCGCACCGCTGACCGATCTGCTGCCGGACGAGTACGAATCGCTCGCCGCACTGATCCACAAGCAGGGCGCGCAGTAACGGCAAGCCGATCCATCATTCGCCCCCACCGCCAGTCCATGCGGGACGCCGCCTCACGCGCGGCCCGGCTGGCGGTCACCATGAAGGAGAGCATTCCGTGGCAGACGCAAAACGTTATGACAACTACATCGACGGTCAGTGGGTAGCTGGCAAGCACTACCAGGCCAACATCAATCCGTCCGACCTGTCGGACGTCATCGGCGAATACGCCCAGGCGGATGCTTCGCAAGTCGAAGCCGCCATCGCTGCAGCACGCAAGGCCTTCCCGGCCTGGTCGACTGGCGGCATCCAGGCCCGCGCCGATGCGCTGGAAAAGGTCGGTCTGGAAATCCTCGCGCGTCGCGAAGAGCTGGGTAATCTGCTGGCCCGTGAAGAGGGCAAGACGCTGCCAGAAGCGATCGGCGAAGTGTCCCGTGCCGGCAATATCTTCAAGTACTTCGCCGGTGAATGCCTGCGCCAGGCCGGCGAGACCCTGCAGTCGGTTCGCCCGGGCGTCAGTGTCGAAGTGACCCGCGAGCCGCTGGGCGTGATCGGTCTGATCACGCCCTGGAACTTCCCCATCGCCATCCCGGCCTGGAAGATCGCCCCGGCGCTGGCCTACGGCAACTGCGTGGTCATCAAGCCGGCCGACCTGGTCCCCGGCTGCGCCTGGGCCATCGCCGAGATCATCTCCCGTGCTGGCTTCCCGGCGGGCGTGTTCAACCTGGTGATGGGCAAGGGCCGTGAAGTGGGCGAAGCCATCGTCAATGACAAGCGCGTCGACGGTGTCAGCTTCACCGGTTCGGTGGGCGTCGGCCGCGGCATCGCGGCGACCTGCGTCGGCCGTCAGGCCAAGGTTCAGCTGGAGATGGGCGGTAAGAACCCGCAGATCATCCTCGATGACGCTGACCTCAACACCGCGGTCGAGCTGGCTACCCAGAGCGCGTTCTACTCGACCGGCCAGCGTTGCACCGCTTCTAGCCGCATCATCGTGACCGAAGGCATCTACGACCGTTTCGTCGAAGCCATGATCGAGCGCATCAAGAAGATTAAGGTCGGGTCGGCCCTGGAGCAGGGTGTGGACGTCGGTCCGGTGGTGTCCCAGGCCCAGCTGGACCAGGACCTGAAATACATCGAAATCGGCAAGCAGGAAGGCGCACGCCTGGCTGTCGGCGGCGAGCGCGTGAGCTGCGGCACCGAGGGTTACTACCTGGCGCCGACGCTGTTCGTCGACAGCACCGCCGACATGCGCATCAGTCGCGAGGAAATCTTCGGCCCGGTGGCCAACGTGGTGAAGGTCAAGGATTACGACGAAGCATTGGCCATGGCCAACGACACCGAGTTCGGCCTGTCCGCCGGCATCTGCACCACCTCGCTGAAGTATGCCAATCACTTCAAGCGCCATTCCCAGGCCGGGATGGTGATGGTCAACCTGCCGACCGCTGGCGTGGACTACCACGTGCCCTTCGGTGGCCGTAAAGGCTCGTCCTACGGCCCGCGCGAGCAGGGGCGCTACGCCCAGGAGTTCTACACCACGGTGAAGACCACCTACATCGGTTGATCGCCGCCGCGTTTCATGCGACGCCACCCGTGCGAGTCCGCCTGCGACTCGGCGGGTGGCGCCCCATGGCGCACTGACATACCGCCACGCGGACCATAAGAACAATAGAGAGACGCCTATGAACAACTCTGCAAACCACGGCGCCCCGGTCGTCACCGAACTCAAGGTGGTCCCGGTTGCCGGCCAGGACAGCATGCTGCTCAACCTGAGCGGCGCCCATGGTCCGTATTTCACCCGCAACATCCTCGTTCTCAAGGACAGCGCCGGCAACACCGGAGTGGGCGAAGTCCCCGGTGGCGAAGCCATCCGCCAGACCCTCGAAGACGCCCGTTCCATCCTCGTCGGGCAGTCAGTCGGCAATTTCAATGCGCTGCTGAACCAGGCGCGCAAGGCCTTCGCTGATCGCGATGTCGCCGGCCGCGGCTTGCAGACCTTCGACCTGCGCATCGCCATTCATGCCATTACCGCCATCGAGTCGGCACTGCTCGACCTGCTCGGCCAGCACCTCGGCGTGCCGGTAGCCGCACTGCTCGGTGACGGCCAGCAGCGCGACGAAGTGGAGATGCTCGGCTACCTGTTCTTCATTGCCGACCGCAACAAGACTGATCTGGGTTACCGCGACGAATCGAACGCCAGCGACAACTGGTTCCGCGTGCGCAACGAAGAAGCGCTGACTCCGGAGACCGTCGTACGTCAGGCCGAGGCGGCCTACGAGCGTTACGGTTTCAAGGATTTCAAACTCAAGGGCGGCGTGCTGCCGGGCAGCGAAGAGGTCAAGGCGATCCGCGCGCTGGCCGAGCGCTTCCCCGATGCGCGCATCACCCTGGACCCCAACGGCGCCTGGTCGCTGGCTGAAGCCATCGATTTGTGCAAGGACCTGCACGGTGTGCTGGCCTACGCCGAAGACCCTTGCGGCGCCGAGAACGGCTATTCCGGTCGCGAAGTGATGGCCGAATTCCGCCGTGCCACTGGCCTGCCGACCGCGACCAACATGATCGCCACCGACTGGCGGCAGATGGGCCATACCATCCAGCTGAATTCCGTGGATATTCCGCTGGCCGATCCGCACTTCTGGACCATGAGCGGCTCGGTGCGCGTTGCGCAGATGTGCAACGACTGGGGCCTGACCTGGGGCTCGCACTCCAACAACCACTTCGACATTTCCCTGGCCATGTTCACCCACGTGGCGGCCGCCGCACCGGGCAAGATCACCGCGATCGACACCCACTGGATCTGGCAGGACGGTCAGTACCTGACCCGCGAGCCGCTGCAGATCGTCGGCGGCAAGGTCGCTGTTCCGGCCAAGGCGGGTCTGGGCGTCGAGCTGGACGAAGATGCGCTGCAACAAGCCCATGAGCTGTACCTGGCCAAAGGCCTCGGCGCGCGCGACGATGCCATCGCCATGCAGTACCTGATTTCGGAATGGACCTTCAACAACAAGAAGCCGTGCATGGTGCGTTGAAGGCAGCTGTGTCCCGATCTAGGCCGGTTCGAGAGCGGACTGGTATCGGTCGAAAACGATGTAGGGTGGGCTTTAGCCCACCAGTGATGCGCACAAATGGTGGGCTTCAGCCCACCGGAATGAACGTTCGAGACGGGAAACTCGGTGGGCTAAAGCCCACCCTACAAGGTGCGCAGTATGTTGGACGAACGAGCCAGACCAGAACGCACCAGATCAGAACAACAACCGGGCTGACCGGAGACCGATATGAACGACACCGTGGAACTGATTCAACATCAAGATTCGCCGCGTTACATTCGCCTTAACGAGGCGGACAACGTGGCCGTGGTAGTCAACGATGGCGGTGTGCCGACCGGTGCGCGGTTCGAGGATGGCCTGGTGACGGTCGAAAGCGTGCCCCAGAGCCATAAAGTGGCATTGGTGGACATCCCCGAAGGCGAGCCCGTACGCCGCTATGGTCAGATCATCGGTTACGCGCTCGAGCCGCTGCGCCGTGGCTCATGGGTGAAGGAAACCCAGTTGAAGATGCCCAGCGCGCCGCCGCTCGATAGCCTGCCGCGCGCCAATGCCGTACCGGACAGGCTCGCCCCGCTGGAGGGCTACACCTTCGAGGGTTATCGCAACGCCGACGGCACAGTAGGCACCCGCAATATCCTCGGTATCAGCACCACCGTGCAGTGCGTCACCGGCGTGCTGGAACATGCGGTCAAGCGCATTCGCGATGAGCTGCTGCCCAAATACCCCAATGTCGATGACGTGGTGGCGCTGACCCACAGCTACGGCTGCGGCGTGGCCATCAATGCGCGCGACGCCTACATCCCGATCCGCACTGTGCGCAACCTGGCGCGCAACCCGAACCTGGGCGGCGAGGCGCTGGTGATCAGCCTCGGCTGCGAGAAGCTACAGGCCGAGCAAGTGATGCACGAGGGTGATCCTTCGGTGGACCTGCGCAACCCCTGGCTCTATCGCCTGCAGGAGTCCAACACCGGCTTCGGTGAAATGATCGAGCAGATCATGACCCTGGCCGAAACGCGGCTGAAAAAGCTCGACCAGCGCCGCCGCGAGACGGTGCCGGCTTCCGAACTGGTGCTGGGCATGCAATGCGGCGGCAGCGATGCCTTCTCCGGCATCACCGCCAACCCGGCGCTGGGCTATGCATCGGACCTGCTGGTGCGCGCCGGCGCCACCGTAATGTTTTCCGAGAACACCGAGGTGCGCGACGCGGTGTACATGCTCACCGCCCGCGCCGAGTCGACGGAAGTCGCCGACGCCCTGATCGCCGAGATGGACTGGTACGACCAGTACCTGGAACGCGGCGCCGCCGACCGCAGCGCCAACACCACACCGGGCAACAAGAAGGGCGGGTTGTCCAATATCGTCGAGAAGTCGCTGGGCTCGATCGTCAAATCCGGCAGCAACGCCATCAACGGCGTGGTCGGGCCGGGCGAGCGGGTCGATCGCAAAGGGTTGATCTTCTGCGCAACACCGGCCAGCGACTTCGTGTGCGGCACGCTTCAGCTGGCCGCCGGGATGAACCTGCACGTGTTCACCACCGGCCGCGGCACGCCGTACGGCCTGGCCATGGCACCGGTGGTCAAGGTGGCGACCCGTACCGAGCTGGCCGAACGCTGGCCGGATCTGATCGACATCGACGCCGGCCGTATCGCCACGGGCCGCGCGACCCTCGAGGAGCTGGGCTGGGAGCTGTTCCACTACTACCTGGATGTCGCCAGCGGTCGCAAGAAGACCTGGGCCGAGCAGCACAGGCTGCACAATGACATCGTGCTGTTCAACCCAGCGCCGATTACCTGATAAGGGGCGTGCCGGTTGCGCTGTTCGTCGCGGGTCGCAGGCAGAGCCAGTGCCCACAAAGCGCCGGTGGATTGCCTGTAGGAGAGGGCTCTGCCCGCGACCTTGAGTTCGGTTTCCGCGGAGGAAGGCGAACTCGCTGAACGACCGGTCAGTAACACCTGCCAATTTCCCACATGGAGTTGCCATGAACGCCCACACCTTGCGGCATGCGCTCGAAGCCATCGTCGGACCTGCCGGAATCGTCTGCGACCCAGAGCGAATGGCCAGCTACCTCAGCGACTGGCGCAACGCGTATCGCGGCAAGGCGGCGCTGGTTGTGCGGCCGGCGACAACCGAACAACTGGCCGCCGTGGTGCGCCTGTGCCACGAGCGGCGTATCGCCGTGGTGCCGCAAGGCGGCAATACGGGGCTGTGTGGTGGCTCGATCCCCGATGACAGCGGTACCCAGGTGGTGCTCTCGCTGACTCGCCTGAACCGGATTCGCGAAATCGACACGGCCAACGAAACCATCACCGTCGAGGCCGGGGTGATCCTGCAGACCCTCCAGGCCGCAGCGGCCGAGGCAGGGCGCTTGTTTCCGCTTTCCCTCGGCGCGCAGGGCAGTTGCACGGTCGGCGGCAACCTCGCCACGAACGCCGGCGGCACCGCGGTGTTGCGCTACGGCAACATGCGTGACCTGACCCTGGGGCTGGAAGTGGTGCTGCCCGACGGGCAGGTCTGGCACGGCCTGCGCGCGTTGCGTAAGGACAACACCGGCTACGACCTCAAGCACCTGTTCATCGGTTCGGAAGGTACCCTCGGGATCATCACCGCCGCCGTGCTCAAGCTCTACCCAGCCGTGCGCAGCCGCACCACCGCCTGGCTGGCGCTGCCCGACGCACAGGCGGCAGTGGCACTGATCGGCCTGGTGCGCGGCCTCTGTGGCGATCGCCTGACCGGTTTCGAGCTGATGTCGAGGCAGAGCCTGGAGTTCGTGCTGCGGCACGTGGCCGGTTGCAGCGATCCCTTCGCCAGCGCGCACCCCTGGTACGTCCTGATCGAGCTCAGCGACACCCAGACCGAGGCGCCGCTCAATGCGTTGCTGGAGGCCGCGGTGAGCGAGGCGCTGCCGCGCGGCTGGGTGGACGATGCGGTGCTGGCCGGCAGCGAAGCGCAGGTGGCGGCGCTGTGGAAGCTGCGTGAAGGAATCTCCGAAGCGCAGAACCACGAAGGCCCGAGCCTCAAGCACGACATCAGCGTGCCGGTGAGCTGCATCCCCGCGTTCATCGAGACCACCGACGGGCAACTGCACGCGCAATTTCCCGGAGTCCGCATCGTCGCCTACGGGCATGTGGGCGACGGCAACCTGCACTACAACATCAGCAAGCCGATCGGCACCGAGGATGCGCCGTTCAAGGCACAACAGGCGGCGATCACCCGGCTGATCTACGACGCCACCGCACGTTTCGCCGGTAGCATCAGCGCCGAACACGGCCTCGGCCAGAGCAAACTGGCCGCCGCCCGGCAGCACAAGGCGGCGCTGGAGCTGGCGCTGATGCACGCCATCAAGAGCACCCTGGACCCACAGGGCCTGATGAACCCGGGCAAGGTGCTTAAGTCACCCCCGGCCACCGAACGAGGTATCCCGTGACCTGCATACTCCAGATCGGCCCCCTGACTGAACGATTCAACCGTGGCCTGGCCGCGGAACACGAGGTGTTGCGCTACTGGGACGCGGGCGGCGACGCCCTGGTCGAGCGCGAGGCAGAGCGCATCGAGATCGTGGTGACCTCGGCGCGCTTCGGCTGCCACGCGGCATTGATCGAACGGCTGCCCGCGCTGCGCGCCATCATCAGTTTTGGCGTTGGCTACGACGCGATCGACGTGGCTGCGGCCAGGGCCCGCGGCATACCGGTAAGTAACACGCCCGACGTGCTCAACGACTGCGTTGCCGACCTGGCGTTCGGCCTGGTCATCGACTGTGCCCGCCAGCTGTCGCGGGCCGACCGTTTCGTGCGGGCCGGGCAGTGGCCCGCCGGTGGCCTGCCGCTGGCGCGCCGGGTTAGCGGCAAGAAGCTCGGCATCGTCGGCCTTGGGCGCATCGGCGAGGCGGTGGCCAGGCGCTCCAGCGGCTTCGACATGGAAGTGCGCTACCACAACCGTCGCCCGGTCGAAGGCAGCGCGTACGACTACGCGGCCAGCTTGGTGGATCTGGCGCGCTGGAGCGACTTCCTTGTGCTGACCTGCCCGGGTGGGCCGGGCACCCATCACCTGATTGACCGCCCGGTGCTTGATGCGCTGGGCGAAAAGGGCGCGCTGATCAACGTCTCGCGTGGCTCGGTGGTCGACGAGGCGGCGCTGGTCGATGCGTTGTGCGACGGTCGGCTGGGCGGCGCTGGGCTGGATGTCTACGCCCGCGAACCGGAGGTCCCGCAGGCGCTGTTCGACCTGCCCAATGTCGTCCTGCTGCCGCACATCGGCAGCGCCACCGAGGAAACCCGGCTGGCCATGGAGGAACTGCTGTTTGCCAACCTGCGTGCGTTTCTAGCGCGCGGCGAGGTGCTGACAGCCGTCTGAACGCAGCGACCCTGCACGACGACGGAGGCGGCTGTGGCCGCCGCCCGCCCGGGCCACGAACCCGGATCGGCATTCACCAACCCCGGCGCCGCCCCGCCTGCAGGCCACCCGCGTGCAGGCGGGCGGCGCACCCCGAGTCCGTTCCACTGCTGCGCGGCTGCCCATGCTGCTGCACGCACGAGCCACGAATCACAACCGGAGCAAGCCACATGCCCAGCACCTTCCCCGCACTGCCTGAAATCGAACTGCAACAGGGCGCGATGCGGCTGCGGGTATGCCCGGTGCTGGGCGGCGCCATTACCCACTTGAGCCTGGCCGGCTTCGACCTGTTGCGCCCCTGGGACGGCAGCGACAGCGTGCGGCGCACCGGCTGCTTCGTGCTGGCGCCGTTCTCCAACCGGGTGGGCGAGGCCGCCTTCGAGCAGGACGGCGTGCGCTATCCGCTGCGCCGGCTGTCCGCCGACCATCCGCTGCCGATCCACGGCGTCGCCTGGAAACGCCCCTGGACGGTGACGGAGCAGACCCCGGATCGGCTGACCCTGCGTCTGTCGCACTGGCCCGAGGGCGAGGCGCAGATGGACTGGCCGTTTGCCTTCGACCTCGAGCACCGCCTGCACCTCAGCGAAACAAGCCTTGCCTTGCAGATGACCCTGCTCAATGTCGACAGCCGACCGGCGCCGGCGGGGCTGGGCTGGCACCCGTATTTCCCGCGGCATGACGGCTGCGCGCTTCGTTTCACGGCCGAAACGGTCTGGCAGAACGACGCGCAGGGGCTGCCGGCAAACCTGATGGCGATCCCGTCCGTCTGGGATTTCACCGTCGAACGGCCTCTCGACGCGCCCGGGCTCGACAACTGTTTCGTCGGCCGGCGCGGGCCGGTCGGCATCCGCTGGCCAGGGCAGGGCGTGCAACTGAGCCTGAGCGCGGGCGAGGCGCTCAGCCACCTGGTGGTCTTTACCCCGCCGGCCGAACTCGGCTTCTTCGCTGTCGAGCCGGTCAGCCACGCCAACAATGCGCTGAACATGCCCGACCCGCAGGGCAACGGCATGCGGCTGCTGGCGCCCGGCGAGCGATTGCAGGTCGATTGCCGGCTCGATGTCGCCCTGGCGAACTGAACGCCCGCCACCACGTTAGACCCTACTTCTGTCGCGCCTGCCGGACGGCCCGTCCGGCGGCCGTACCGCTCGCGCTGCGGCGCTGAGGCGCCGTGTTTTGTGCTGAACTTTTCGCGCCTCCCTTGGTTCGGAAGAACAGAGTCCGGGAAAGCCCGCCACGCCGAGACTTCCCAACGACAGCCCGACTGGCTCGGCACAGCGCCCGAGCGGTCGGCGTTGCCGTTTCGCACCGATCACGCGTCAGGAGCCCGTTCGATGAACGATGCACAGCCCCATGCCACGATCCATCCCCGTCTTGAACAAGCCCTGCAAATGCCCCGTATTGCCATCGAGTCCACGCAGCCGACCCTCGACGGCGGACGTTTCGCGGCCAAGGCGATCATCGGCCAGCCGGTCACCGTCAGCAGCAAGGTTTTCGCCGACGGCCACGACCAATTGGCCGCGTCGATCTGCTGGCGCGTCAAGGGCGAGGACAGCTGGCGCCGTGCGCGCCTGAAGCTGATCGGCAATGACAGCTGGGAAGGCCAGTTCACGCCGACCCAGGTGGCGTCCCATGAATTCATGATCGAAGCCTGGTGGGACATCTACGAAACCTACCGCTACGAACTGTCGAAAAAACACGCCGCCGGCGTAGCGGTGCAGCTCGAACTGGAGGAGGGCCGACTGCTGCTCGAGCGGGCCAGTGCCCGTGCACACGGCGAGACCAAGGCGATCATCGATGATCTGCTGCATCGCCTGGGCACCTGCCACCTGGATGACGAGCGGGTCTCGGTGATGCTTTCCAGCGAGACGGCCGCCGCCATGGCCGATGCCGATCCGCGCGAGCATTGCAGCCGCAGCGAGGTCTTCCCGGTGGAGGTGGAGCGCCCGCTGTCGATTTTCGCCAGCTGGTACGAGCTGTTCCCGCGCTCGGAAACCGACGACCCGAACCGGCACGGCACCTTTCGCGACGTGCACAAGCGCCTGCCGGCGATTCGCGACATGGGCTTCGACGTGCTCTATTTCACGCCCATCCACCCCATCGGTCGGCAGCACCGCAAGGGCCGCAACAACACGCTTGAGGCCGGCCCCAACGATCCCGGCAGCCCTTACGCGATCGGCAGCGAGGCGGGCGGGCACGACGCGGTGCACCCCGAGCTGGGCACGCTGCAGGACTTCCGCGACCTGGTTGCCGCGGCAGCCGAGCACGGTCTGGAAATCGCCCTGGACTTCGCCATTCAGTGCTCCCAGGACCACCCCTGGCTCAAGGAGCACCCGGGCTGGTTCTCCTGGCGTCCGGACGGCACCATTCGCTACGCGGAAAACCCGCCGAAGAAATACCAGGACATCGTCAACGTCGACTTCTACGCCGAAGACGCCATGCCCGATCTGTGGATTGCCCTGCGTGACGTGGTCTGGCACTGGGTGGAGCAGGGCGTGAAGATCTTCCGCGTCGACAACCCGCACACCAAGCCGCTGCCGTTCTGGGAATGGATGATCGCCGATATCCGAGAGCGCGACCCGGACGTGATGTTCCTCTCCGAAGCCTTCACCCGGCCGGCAATGATGGCGCGCCTGGGCAAGGTGGGCTTCAACCAGAGCTACACCTATTTCACCTGGCGCAATAACAAGGCCGAGCTCAGCGAGTACTTCACCGAGCTCAACGAGCATCCGCTGCGCGACTGCTATCGGCCCAATTTCTTCGTCAACACGCCGGACATCAACCCGTTCTTCCTGCATGACTCCGGGCGCGCGGGCTTCCTTATCCGCGCGGCGCTGGCGACCATGGGGTCGGGCCTGTGGGGCATGTACTCCGGCTTCGAGCTGTGCGAATCGGCCGCAATCCCTGGCAAGGAGGAATACCTGGACTCGGAGAAGTATGAGATCCGCGTCCGCGACTACCACGCGCCGGGCAACATCGTGGCCGAGATCGCCCAGCTCAACCGCATCCGCCGGCAGAATCCGGCGCTGCAGACGCACCTCGGCTTCGAGGCCTACACGGCCTACAACGACAACATCTTCTTCTTCGGCAAGCGGACCCCGGACCGCAAGAACTTCATCCTCGTGGCCATCAGCCTGGACCCCCATAACGCCCAGGAAGCCCATTTCGAATTGCCGCTGTGGGAGCTGGGCTTGCCCGACCATGCCGAGACCCGCGGCGAGGACCTCATGAATGGCCACCGCTGGACCTGGTACGGCAAGACCCAGTGGATGCGCATCGAGCCCTGGCACCTGCCGTTCGGCATCTGGCGGATCACTGCGGACGCCCCGGACCCAGACCTCAAGTAGTTTCTGAAGAGTTGCCGGTTAACCGTTCTATTTCAACGGGTTACGAACTTAATAGTATCTGGATTCTAACTTCAGCCACCGGCTGACTACCGTTTCCGTCTCGCCGGCAGTTGCCGGCCGCGGCGGGGGCCAGGAACACGACCATGGCAAGAGCGCGTAAACCAGCGGCCTTCATCAAGGACCCCCTGTGGTACAAGGACGCGGTGGTCTATCAGGTCCACCTCAAGTCGTTTTTCGACTCGAACAACGACGGCGTCGGCGACTTCCAGGGGCTGATCGACAAGCTCGACTATGTGGCCGACCTCGGGGTGAACACCATCTGGCTGCTGCCGTTCTACCCGTCGCCGCGCAGGGATGACGGCTACGACATCGCCGAATACCGCGGCGTGCATTCGGACTACGGCAGCCTGGCCGACGCCAAGCGGTTCATCGCCGAGGCGCACAAGCGCGGGTTGCGGGTCATCACCGAGCTGGTCATTAACCACACCTCCGACGAACACCCCTGGTTCCAGCGCGCGCGCAAGGCGAAGAAGGGCTCGGCGGCGCGCAATTTCTACGTTTGGTCGGACACCGACGACAAGTACCCGGGCACGCGGATCATCTTTCTCGACACTGAGAAATCCAACTGGACCTGGGACCCGGTCGCCAAGCAATACTTCTGGCACCGCTTCTATTCCCACCAGCCGGACCTGAACTTCGACAACCCGCAGGTGATGAAGGCGGTGCTCAGCGTGATGCGCTACTGGCTCGACCTGGGCATCGACGGCCTGCGCCTGGACGCGATTCCCTACCTGGTCGAGCGTGACGGCACCAACAACGAGAACCTGCCCGAGACCCATGTGGTGCTCAAGCAGATCCGCGCCGAGATCGACGCCAACTACCCGGACCGCATGCTGCTGGCCGAAGCCAACCAGTGGCCGGAAGACACCCAGCTCTACTTCGGCGGCGAGGACGGCGGGCTTGGCGACGAATGCCACATGGCATTCCACTTCCCGCTGATGCCGCGCATGTACATGGCGCTGGCCCAAGAAGACCGCTTTCCGATCACCGATATCCTGCGCCAGACCCCGGACATCCCGGAGAATTGCCAGTGGGCCATCTTCCTGCGCAACCACGACGAGCTGACGCTGGAAATGGTGACCGACAAGGAGCGCGACTACCTCTGGAACTACTACGCCTCGGACAAGCGCGCGCGCATCAACCTCGGCATCCGCCGTCGTCTGGCGCCGCTGCTCGAGCGCGACCGCCGGCGCATCGAGCTGCTCAACAGCCTGCTGCTGTCGATGCCCGGTACGCCGGTGATCTATTACGGCGACGAGATCGGCATGGGCGACAACATCTTCCTTGGCGACCGCGACGGTGTGCGCACGCCGATGCAGTGGTCGGTGGACCGCAACGGCGGGTTTTCCCGCGCTGATCCGCCCAGCCTGGTCCTGCCGCCGATCATGGACCCGCTCTACGGTTACCAGGCGATCAACGTCGAGGCGCAGCAGCGCGACCCGCATTCGCTGCTCAACTGGATGCGGCGCCTGCTGTCGATCCGCAAGCAGTTCAAGGCCTTCGGCCGCGGCACGCTGAAGATGCTCGCGCCAAGCAACCGCCGCATCCTGGCGTACCTGCGTGAATACACAGCGCCCAACGGCGACACCGAGGTGATCTTCTGCGTGGCCAACGTGTCGCGCTCGGCCCAGGCGGCGGAGCTCGAGCTGTCGCACTACGCCGGCATGGTGCCGGTGGAAATGATCGGCGGCAGCGCCTTTCCGCCCATCGGCCAACTGCCCTACCTGCTGACCCTCCCGCCTTACGGCTTCTATTGGTTCCAGCTGGCGACCAGTCACCAGATGCCCAGCTGGCACCAGGCACCGGTGGAAACCATGCCCGACTTCCAGACCCTCGTATTCAAGCGCCTGGACACCCTGACCGGGGCGAACAAGCGCATCCTCGAAACCGAGTCGCTGCCGGCGTACCTGCCCAAGCGGCGCTGGTTCGCCAGCAAGGACGCGCCGATCGAGGCGATCCGGATCTGCTACAGCGTCCCGTTCGGCGACCCGCAGCGTCCGGTGCTGCTCAGCGAACTGGCGGTGGACGCGGCGGGGCGCACCGACCTCTACCAGCTGCCGTTGGGCTTCCTCGACGAGGATGACTTCGACACGGCATTGCCGCAGCAGCTGGCCATGGCCCGCGTGCGCCGCGGCCCGCGGGTCGGCCTGTTGACCGATGCCTTCGCGCTGAACCAGTTCGTGCTGGGCGTCATCCAGGCCCTGCGTGACGGCCAGGTGCTGCCCTGCGGCGACGGTGAAATCCGCTTCGAGGCCGTGGGCTCGCTGGCCGAGATCGAACTGCCGGCCGATGCCGAGGTGCGCTACCTCACCGCCGAGCAGTCCAACAGTTCGGCGATCATCGGCAACACGATGATGATCAAGGTGCTGCGCCGCGTATCGGCCGGCGTACACCCGGAACTGGAAATGGGCCGTTTCCTGACCGAGCAGGGCTTTACCCACATCTCGGCAATGCTCGGCCAGGTGACCCGCCTCGACAAGCAGGGCGAGCAGTACGCGCTGATGGTGGTGCAGCGCTTCCTCGACAACCAGGGCGACGCCTGGGAGTGGACGCTCAACACCCTCGACCGTGCGGTGCGCGACCAGATCGCCGGCGGTGTGTCCCTGCATGAAAACCAGTTCAGCGCCCTTGAGGAGTTGGAAGCCTTCAACCGCCTGCTCGGCCAGCGCCTTGGCGAGATGCACATGGCCCTGGCGGCCAGCACCGACAACCCGGCCTTCGCCAATGAGCCGACGCGCCCGGCCGATACGCGGGAATGGACCCAATCGATCCGCGCCCAGGTGGAACGCGCGCTGGATCTGCTGCAGGGGCGTCGCGCCGATCTCGACCGCAAAGCTGCAGCCATGGTCGAGCAACTGCTCGGCCAGCGCGAACAGCTGCTCGCCGAAGTCGAGCGGCTAGCTGAACGTGCCGTTGGCGGCGTGCGTATCCGCGTGCATGGCGACCTGCACCTCGGCCAGGTGCTGGTGGCTCAGGGCGATGCGTACTTCATCGACTTCGAGGGCGAGCCGGCGCGCTCGCTGGACGAACGTCGCAGCAAGCTCAGCCCGTTCAAGGACGTCGCCGGCGTGCTGCGCTCGTTCGAGTACGCCGCCGCCATGGTCATGCGCAACGCGCAGATCAGCGACAGCTCGGAGGCAGCCGACTCGGCACGCCGCACCATTTCCAGCGCCTACCAGCAGCAGGCGCGTGCGGTCTTCCTCGAGGCTTACCACGAGGCGACCGCAGCCATGCCCCACGGCTGGAAAAAGGAGGGCGGCGCAGACGCGACGCTGGCCCTGTTCAGCCTGGAAAAGACCGCGTATGAAGTGGCCTATGAGGCAGAGAACCGCCCGGCCTGGCTGACCGTCCCGCTTCAGGGGCTGGCGGCACTGGCACAACAGATTTCCGATGGAGGTTCCCAATGATTGATCGTCCGGTCGTGACCATGCCCGGTGAGACCCTTTTGCCCACTGATGCCGACGTCGACGCCCTGGTACGCGCCGAGCACGGCGACCCGTTCTCCATTCTCGGGCCGCACCCGGACGGCGACGGCCTGGTGATCCGCGCCTACCTGCCCAACGCGTTGGGTGTCGAAGTTCTCGAGCGCACCGGTGGCCGCGTGCTGGCGGCGATGGAGCAGGGCCAGGTGCCCGGTTTCTTCTTCACCCGACTGACCAACCCGCAGCCGTACCTGCTGAAGATCCGCTGGGCCGGTGGCGAGCAGCTGACCGAAGACCCGTTCAGCTTCGGCCCACAGCTCGGCGAAATGGACATGTACCTGTTCTCCGAAGGCAACCACCGCGAGATCGGTCGGGTGTTCGGTGCGCAACCAATGGAGATCGACGGCGTGCAGGGCGTGCGCTTTGCTGTCTGGGCACCGAATGCCCGGCGCGTGTCGGTGGTCGGCAGCTTCAACGGCTGGGACGGGCGCCGCCATCCGATGCGCCTGCGCTTCCCCTCAGGCGTCTGGGAAATCTTCATTCCGCGCCTGCAACCGGGCGAGCACTATAAATACGAGATCCTCGGCCCCCACGGCATATTGCCGCTCAAGGCGGACCCTATTGCTCTGGCCACCGAACTGCCGCCGGGCACCGCGTCGGTGGTCGCCCGTCCGCTGGACTACGAGTGGAAGGACCAGGCCTGGCTGGACCAGCGCGTGGCGCGGCAATCAGTGACTGCGCCGATGACCATCTACGAGCTGCACGCCGGCTCCTGGCGCCGCGACGGGGGCGACCATGGCCGGCTATACGACTGGCACGAGCTGGCCGAGCGGCTGATCCCCTACGTGGTGGACCTGGGCTTCACCCATATCGAGCTGATGCCGATCATGGAGCACCCGTTCGGGGGATCCTGGGGTTACCAACTGCTCTCGCAGTTCGCGCCCAGTGCGCGCTACGGCTCGGCGCACGACTTCGCCGCGTTCGTCGACGCCTGCCACGCGGCCGGCATCGGCGTGATCCTCGACTGGGTCCCGGCGCATTTTCCGACCGATGCCCACGGCCTGGGCGAATTCGACGGCACTGCGCTGTACGAATACGCCCATCCGTTCGAGGGCTTCCACCAGGACTGGGATACCTACATCTACAACCTCGGGCGCACCGAAGTGCACGGCTTCATGCTGGCTTCGGCGCTGCACTGGCTGCGTGAATTCCACGTCGATGCGTTGCGGGTCGATGCCGTCGCGTCGATGCTCTATCGCGACTATTCACGCAAGGAGGGTGAGTGGATCCCCAACCGCCACGGCGGAAGGGAAAACCTCGAGGCAATCGATTTCCTGCGTCACCTGAACGACGTGGTGGCGACAGAGACGCCCGGGGCGCTGGTCATCGCCGAGGAATCCACTGCGTTTCCCGGGGTCAGCAAGCCCACTGCCGAGGGCGGGCTCGGCTTCGCCTACAAGTGGAACATGGGCTGGATGCATGACTCGCTCAAGTACATGCAGGAGGATCCGATCAACCGCCAGTACCACCATGACAAGATGACTTTTAGCATGGTGTACGCCTATTCCGAGCACTTCGTGCTGCCGATCTCCCACGACGAGGTGGTCCACGGCAAGGGCTCGCTGATCGACAAGATGCCGGGCGACCGCTGGCAGAAGTTCGCCAACCTGCGCGCCTACCTGTCGTTCATGTGGACCCACCCGGGCAAGAAGTTGCTGTTCATGGGTTGCGAGTTCGGTCAGTGGCGCGAATGGAGTCATGATCGCGAACTCGACTGGCACCTGCTCGAAGAGGCCGACCACCGCGGTGCCCAGCAGCTAGTCCGCGACCTCAACCGGCTCTACAGCCAGGAGCCGGCGCTGCACGAGCTGGACAGCGACCCGCAAGGTTTCCAGTGGCTGATCGGCGACGACCGGGCCAACAGCGTCTTCGCCTGGCTGCGCAAGAGCAGTACCGGGCACCCGCTGCTGGTGGTGGGGAATTTCACGCCGGTGGTGCGAGAAAACTATCGGATCGGTGTGCCGGAAGAGGGTCGCTGGCTGGAGGTTTTCAACAGCGATGCCGAGTGCTACGGCGGCTCGAACGTCGGCAATGGTGGCGGGATTCTCGCCGAGCAGACGCAGGCTCATGGCCAGCCGATGTCGCTTTCCCTGACCCTGCCGCCACTGGGCGTGGTGATCCTGATGCCGCAAGGTTAAGGCGTCGAAGGACGTACGGGCCGCTGCGCCCGACGTCCGGGTCTCGCTTCTGCGCCAGCTCAGCGAGACTACTTGAGATAGGACTTGATGACTTGCAGCACGGCATCCAGGTCCTGCCGGCGCTGGTCGAGTTCGGGTTCGTTGACCACATGGTCGGTCAGGTGCCCCTCGATCACCGCGGCCATCAGGCCGTTCACCGCGCCGCGAATCGCGGCGATCTGCTGCAGCACCGCAGTGCAGTCACCTTCCTGATCCAACTGCTTCTCCAGCGCTGCCGCCTGGCCCTGGATACGACGCACGCGCGTCAGCAGTTTCGCCTTGTCTTTGATCGTATGCATGAAGCCTTCTCTGTCTACGAACGATACTGGTGGGTAGTATACGGATACCCCGGGGGAGTATGATTCGGCGGGTCTGCTTCTTGAAGCGGGCCCGGCGAATTCGCGTACAAGGCGCCGTACCTTTCCGGCGGGCTGATCTTGCTGGTGGGCCTGTGCCTGGGCTACCAGGGCAGGCACGCCCTGGTGTAGTGGGGCGGCACGCAGCCGGCGTGCAGCGGTCAAAGGCCTGTCAGGACACGCACGAGGTTTGCCGGAAACAGGCAGGCCCTATAAGCCAATACAGGAGGCGCAGTATGCCGGAACACGCGCATGAACACGCGCATGAACACGGGCACGATCATGGGCATAGCCATGGCCCCGGCCACCATCATGGTAGCGGCAAGACCTTGCTGTTTGCGCTGGTCTTCACCACGGCGTTCGCCGCGGTCGAGGTGTTTGGCGGTCTGATCGCCGATTCGCTGGCATTGCTGTCCGATGCCGGCCACATGTTCACCGATTCGCTGTCCCTGGGCGTCGGCGCCTTTGCTGCCTGGCTGGCCCGCAAGCCGGCATCGCGCCAGCATTCGTTCGGCCTCAAGCGCGCCGAAATGCTCGGCGCGCTGTTCAATGTGCTGTTCATGTTCGGCGTGATCGTGTTCATCGCCTACGAGGCGATCCGACGCATCGGAGACACGCCGCCGGTAGCAGGCGGGACGGTGCTGGCCATCGGTGCGCTGGGCCTGTTGGTCAACCTGGTGGTCGCCTGGGTGCTGATGCGCGGCGAGCAGTCGGTCAATGTGCGCGGCGCGCTGCTGCACGTAATGGGCGACCTGCTGGGGTCGGTGGCCGCGTTGGCGGCCGGTGCCATCATCTATTTCGGCGGTCCGCCGGTGGTCGACCCCATTCTCTCGCTGCTGGTCAGCCTGCTGATCCTGTTCAGCGCCGTCCGGCTGCTGCGCGAGGTGACCCATGTGCTGATGGAAGGCGTGCCCAAGGGCATCGACGCGCGAGAAGTCGGTGATGCATTGGTCGAGGTCGACGGGGTGCTGGCCATCCACGATATGCATATCTGGAGCCTGTCATCGAACAGCCAGGCGCTGGCGGCGCACGTCGACGTGGATGCCATGGACCGTTGGGCTGCGATCCTGCCGCAGTTGCAGCACCTGTTGCGCGAGCGTTTCGCGATCACCCACAGCACCCTGCAGCCGGAAGATGCCTCGATCCGCCGCGCGTGCGACGCCGATCCCGACTGTGGCGCGGGCGATTCGGTCTGGCAGCCCGACGGAGGACCGGGCGCGGCCTGAGGCGCTGCGTCGAGCATGCGTGGCCGTGGCTGCCAACCATCAGTCGGTGAAGCGGCGCAGCCGCCGCCGGTCAACCAGCCAATCGCGCAACAGCGCCGGTTACGCAGTGGTCGACGACCGCTCCTTGTCGGGGCGCGCTGGGTCGTCGGGCGGCGCACCGCTGGTCCGCAAGGCCTTGGCGCGCGCCTCCAGCGCCACATAGACCAGCGTGGCCAGCAGCAGCGGAATCAGGAAATAAACCACCCGGTAGCCGATCAGACCGGCCACGATGGCCCCCTGGCTGATTTCATCGGCGAGCATCGCGACGAAGACTGCTTCGATCACGCCAAGCCCGGCAGGAATATGCGCGATCACCCCGGCGATGCTGCTGATCATCAGGATGCCCAGCACCTCGGGGTAGGGTGCCTTCTGCAGGAGCATGAAATACACCACCAGCGCCATCAACGCCCAGTTGGCGGCACCCAGCACCACCTGTAGCACGGCCAGGCGCAGCGACGGCAGCTGGATCTGGTGTTGCCGTAGCGTCCATTCCCGGCGCTTCGAAAAGCCGCACGCCCAGACATAGGCGGCGCATGCCAGCAGCAGCACGATGCCCAGAACGCGCAGTGCGCCGTGGCCGATTTCCCAGTTGATTGGTGGCGTCACCCAGCCCATGGCAAACACGCAGCCGGCGAGGCCGACGTAGCCGAGCCAGTTGGTCAGGATGCTGAAGGTAAAGATGCGGGTTATCTGCGAGGTGCGCAGACCAAAGCGTGAATACAGGCGAAAGCGCAGCGCGATACCGCCCACCCAGGCCGTGAGGTTGAGGTTGAAGGCGTAGCAGACAAAGGTTACCGGCAGAATCCGGCGTATCGGCAACTCATGGCCCACGTAATGCTTGCCGAGCACATCGAAACAGCCATAAACCAGGTAGCTGCCAAGGGCAGCGGCGCCGGCCAGCCAAAGCGTGGTTGCCTGGTACTCGCCGAGGGTGTGCAGCACTTCGCCCCAGTCGACGTTGCGCGCCAACCCGATGAGCAGGCCGGCCACCAGCATGAAGAACACGACCGTCAGGAGCTTGCGCAGCCACGGCCAATGACGGCGCCAGCCCGTGCGCGTGTCCTGCTGGGGCCGGGCGCTCATTGCTGCTCTCGGTGCAGCGGCGCCGGGTTGGGCTCCAACGGTTCCGGATCGAGCAGTTCCAGTTTGGGCCGGTGGGCCGGGAAGAGCCCCACCAGCTGCGGAAAATGCCGCAGGAAATGGAAGATCACAAACGCCAGCGGCGCCCGCCACCAGTAGCCGCGCACAATACGTTCGAGCGGGATGCGGCGGCAGTCGTTCTGCAACAGGTTGTCGAGGTTCTCGTGCAGCTGGCGGTTGAAGCTGTGGTCGCGAATGATCAGGTTGGCCTCAAGGTTAAGCGACAGGCTCAGCGGATCGAGATTGCTCGAGCCTACCGTCGACCATTCGTAGTCAACCAGCGCCACCTTGCCGTGCAGCGGGCGCCGGCAGTATTCGTGAATCTCGACGCCATCGCTCATCAGGTAGTTGTAGAGCATGCGCGCGCCGAACTTGGCGATCGGCATGTCCGGCTGGCCCTGCAGGATCAGCCGCACCCGCACGCCACGCCGAGCCGCGTTACGGATTTCCCGCAGCACCCGGTAACCAGGAAAGAAGTAGGCGTTGGCGATCAGCAGGCGCGAACGCGCGTCGCGTATGGCCTGCAGGTAGTGCTGCTCGATGTCGGTTCGGTGGTTATGGTTGTCACGGGTGACCAGCAGTGCGCGTGCTTCACCACGGCTGGCCCCGACGAAGCCGTTGCTTTGCGTGCGGACGCGGCGGTGCCACCAGCGACGGTTGGTCTGTGCCGGTGCGATATTGGCCAGGGCGAAGCGGTGAATGTCGTGCACCACCGGGCCTTCGACGCGCATGGCGTAGTCCTGCTTGGCCTCGGGACCGAAATCGCCGAGGTGATCGGCGGAAAAATTGATGCCGCCGATGAATGCCAGTTCGCCATCGACCACCACGATCTTTCGATGCATGCGCCTGAATACGTTGACCCGCTTGCCCAGCAGTCGCTTGCCGGGGTCGAACATGTGGATGCGCACGCCGGCACGGGTCATCTGCGCGGCGAATTCGCCATCGAGGTCCGCCGAGCCGTAGCCGTCCACCGTCACGTCGACGCTCGCGCCGCGCTCGGCGGCGGCGATCAGGGCCTGCTGCAGGGCGTGGCCCACCTTGTCCTTGAAGAAGATGAAGGTCTCGAGCAGGACTTCCTTTTCTGCGGCCGCGATGGCCTCCAGGACGGCCGGGAAGAATTCCTCGCCATTTTCCAGCAACTGAAGACGATTCCCGTCTCTCCAGTGAAAATTCATAGGTGTATCTCCACCGCCAAGGGCAGGTGATCCGACAAGTGTGTCCAGGGTTTGTTACCAAGAATCTGCGCGCGATGGCTGGTCGCATTGCGCACGTAGATGCGGTCCAGGCGCAGCATCGGCCAGCGCGCCGGAAACGTCTTGGCCACCTTGCCGTGGGCGACGGCAAACACCTCGTGCATGCCGGCGCAGCGATCCAGCACCTGGGCGCCCTTCAGGCGCCAGTCGTTGAAGTCGCCGGCCACCGCTACCGGGGCACCGGGCGGCAACGAATCGAGCAGTTCGCAGAGCAGCCGCAGCTGCTCCTGGCGGTGCGCTTCACGCAGCCCCAGGTGCACGCAGATGGCGTGGAATTCGGTGTGCCCCGGTACCTGCAGCACGCTGTGCAGCAGGCCGCGGCGCTCCGGCCCGGCGATGGAGACGTCGAGGTTCTCGTAGCGCAGGATGGGAAACTTCGAAAGCAGCGCATTGCCGTGGTCGCCGTCGGGATAGACCGCGTTGCGGCCGTAGGCGAAGTCGGTCCAGATGCTGTCGGCGAGGAACTCGTACTGCGACACGTTCGGCCAGTCGTGGAAACGCAGCGCGTGCTTCTCGTGGGTGCCCAGCACCTCCTGCAGGAAGACCACGTCGGCAGAGACCGCACGCACCGCTTCGCGCAGCTCCGGCAGGATGAAGCGCCGGTTGAGGGCGGTGAACCCCTTGTGCGTATTGACGGTGAGCAGGCGCACCGAATTCACCGCGGTGGACATGTGGGCGTCCAGGTCGCTGCTGCCCAGGGGATGGTTGTTGTCCGCGTTCAAGCCTTTGCTCCTTCCAGGTGGCCTGGAACGGTTTCCAGGTCGTCCTCCAGCCCGAGCCGGCGCAACAACTGTCGCGCATCGTAGGGGGCCCGGACCTTCACGTCGTTGTCGAAATAGCAGTAGACCTGGCGGTGCTTGCGCGCAGCCGGTCGGGTGGTGGAGATCAGGTGGGCGTCCGCCGGTTGCCGGCCCTGGCTCCAGTCGCGTATCCGCTCGGCCCAGCGATCCAGCGCCTCGTCGGTATAGCCGCTGGTGTAGAGCTGCTCGGCGCCATGCAGCCGCAGGTAGACGAAATCGCTGGTCAGGTCCTCGCGATAGGGCCATTTGCCCGCGGTATCGGCGATCACCAGGCCCACCTTGTAGCGGCGCAGCAGGGCCACGAATGCCGGGTCGACGAAGCTCTCGTGGCGGATCTCCACGGCATGCCGCAGGCGCCGCTTGCGGCCGGTCTGCAGGTAACTGCGACCCTCCATCCGCGCCTCGCACTGCCTGGCCAGAGCCAATGCCGCCTCGGTGTCGTGGGGCAACTGCGCCAGGAAGGCCTCGAAACGCTCGGCCTCGAACTTGAAGGTGGGCGGGAACTGCCAGAGGATCGGCCCGAGCTTGTCTTCCAGTGCCAGCACCCCGGAGGCGAAGAAATTGGCGAGCGGCTTTTCCACCTCGCGCAGCCGGCGCACGTGGGTGATGAAGCGCGGCGCCTTGACGCTGAACACGAAGTGCTTGGGCGTTTCCTCGTACCAGGCGGCGTACAGCTCGGGCCGTTGCAGGGCGTAGAACGAGCCGTTGATCTCGATGCTGTTCACGGCGCGCGAGGCGAACCAGAGCTCGTGCTTCTGCACCAGGCCCTTGGGGTAGAAATCGCCTCGCCAGGGTGCGTAGCGCCAGCCGGAAATGCCGATATGGATGGCTGCCATCGCGACCTCCTGCGCCTAGCTCGGATCCTGCATGCTGGTCGGGTCACTCGCCGGGAAGGTGTCGGCCACCGCCTTGTCGACCCGGTTGTCCACCGACTTGCCGCCTGACCCGGCGCCCTGGGGCTGCAATTCGACCTTGATCCAGCCGCGCTCGCGACGGTCGAAGGCCTCGAAGGCGGCGATCGCGTCGGTCATCGGCTTGACCTGGGTGAGGATCTTCGCCGGGTCGATGCGCCGGGCCTGAATCATCTCGATCAGCCGCGGGATGTACTTGCGGTGGTGGCAGTTGCCCATGTTCATGGTGATGTTCTTGTTCATCGCCATGCCGATGGGAAAGGTCATCGCATCCGGCGGATAGACCCCGATGATCGACAGGGTGCCGGCCTTGGCCAGGCTCTGCACCGCCCACTCGAGCGCCTGGAACGGGGCATCGCCTGGCTCCCACTGGGCCTTCTGGTTGGTCCTGGCGCCGTCTGCCGGCTTGCCCCCGCAGCAGCCGTGCTCGGCGTCGATACCCACGGCGTCGATCACACGGTCCACGCCGATGCCGCCGGTGAGGCGCTTGAGCGTCTCCACCGGGTCCTCGCGGTTGAAGTCGATGATCTCGGCACCCTGGTCACGGGCCATCCGCAGGCGGTCCTCGAACTGGTCGATGGCGAACACGCGGCCGGCACCGAGCAGCTTGGCGCTGGCGATGGCGAACTGGCCGACCGGCCCGCAGCCGAACACGGCCACGCTGTCGCCGGGCTCGATCTCGGCCATTTCGGCACCGAAGTAACCGGTGGGGAAAATGTCGGACAGGAGGATCGCCTGGTCATCGCTGACCTCGGCCGGCAATTTCACCAGGCCGATGTTGGCGAAGGGAATGCGCGCCTTTTCGGCCTGCAGGCCGTGAAACGGGCCGGTGGCTGCCGGGCCGCCGTAGAAGGCCGTGCCCGCCTCCTTGCCGTTGGGGTTGGCCACGTCGCACTGGGCGAAATAGCCGGCGCGGCAATAGCTGCAGTTGCCGCAGGCGATGGTGGAGGGGATCACCACGCGGTCACCTACCTGTAGGTTGCGCACGTCGTCGCCGAGTTCCTCGACGATGCCCACCGCCTCGTGGCCGAGGATGGTGCCCTTCTTCATGCCGCTGAAGGTGCCGCGCACGAAGTGCAGGTCGGTGCCACAGATGGCCGAGGCGGTGATCCGCACGATGGCATCGGTCGGCGCTTCGATACGGGGGTCGGCGACATCGTCGAGGCGGATATCGCCCACATCGTGATAGACAACAGCTTTCATGGCGTCTCCATAAACGGGCCGGTCGTGCCGGGCAGGGCGGGGCGGCGAGCGGCCTGAATGGGTGAATGACAGTCCTGCCAGTGCGCCCGCCAACCGGGCGGGGCCTGTGATCCGGGGATCGTGGTCGTGCAGCCGGGCGCTCCGGGGCGCGCGGTGACACACGACAGCTCCTTCATTCGGACTGATGGCGGCTATTGCGGTTCATCTTTTTTTCGCCGGGCCGCGGTGGCGCCGGGTTAGCCCGTACCGGCGCTCCAGGGCGGTTCGGCGGCGAATGCCTCGACCAGGTAGTCGATCATCGCCCGGAGCTTGGCCGGCGGACGCCGGTCGGGCGGGTACACCACATGGATACCGCCGACGCTCAGAGTCGGTTGGTCCAGGTCCAGCGTGACCAGTTCGCCGCGGCGCAGCGCGGCGTCGACGATGAACAGCGGCTGGTAGACCAGGCCCAGGCCGCCCACCGCGGCCGCCACCAGGGCTTCGCCGTTGTTGGCCACCAGCGAGCCCTGCACCGGCACGCTGTATTCGCCGGCTGCGCCAAACGTCCATTCGCGGCCGAGCAGGGTCGAGAGGCTGTAGCCGAGGCAGTTGTGCCGGGCCAGGTCGACGACTCGCCGCGGCGTTCCGTGGCGGGCCAGGTAGCTCGGCGAGGCGCACACCCGCATCGGGCAGTCAGCCAGGCGCCGCGCCTGCAACGGGCTGTCGGCCAGGCGTCCGATGCGCACCGCCATGTCCCAGTGGCCGTCGATCAGGTCGACCTGGCTGTCGGTCAGGCCCAGCTCGAGGGTCACCGCCGGGTGGCGCTCGGTGAACGCCGGGATCAGCGGCGCGATGTAGCGCGTACCAAAGGACAACGGCACGTTCATGCGCAACAGACCGGAGGCCTCGATCCGCAGGGACGCGGCGCCGGCTTCGGCTTCGTCGATTTCCGGCAGGATCCGCAGGCAAGCCTCCAGGTAGCTGCTGCCGGCCGCGGTGAGCGTCAGGCGGCGTGTGCTGCGGTGGAACAGCTTGACCCCCAGGCGTGCCTCGAGGGCATCCACATGCTTGGTCGCCATTGCCGGAGACAGGCCCAGCTGGCGGCCCGCGGCGGAGAGGCTGCCGGCGCTGGCGGCGCGGCTGAACACGCGCATGCTGGTTACACGGTCGAGCATGACGATCTCCTACTCCCGATGGGAACTCTTGGCTATGAATGCCGTGTTCTGGCTAAAACGAGTGTAATCCATACTGGACGCATTCATTGGAGGACCCGCTCATGACTACCGATAACCCTCATTCGACCGCCGCCGCGCCGATGCCGGCCCTGTTCGTGCCCCATGGCGCCGGCCCCTGTTTCTTTATGGACTGGAACCCCGCCGACGCCTGGGACAGCATGGCCGCGTACCTCAAGGGCATTGCCGCGACCCTGGCGCAGCGGCCGAAGGCGATCGTCCTGGTGTCAGGGCACTGGCTGGAAAGCGCCGTCAGCGTGACCGCCAACCCGGCGCCGGAACTGATCTATGACTACAACGGCTTTCCGCCCCACACCTATCAGCTGCGCTACCCCGCCCCGGGTGATCCGGCGCTTGCCGCGCGCCTGGTCGAACTGCTCGCGGGGGCCGGGGTCGCTGCGCAGCAGGACAAGCGCCGTGGTTTCGACCATGGCGCCTTCATTCCGCTGAAGCTGATGTTTCCGGAAGCCGAAGTGCCGGTGGTGCAGCTGTCGCTGCGCGCCGATCTCGACCCGGCGGCGCACCTGGCCATCGGCCGTGCTATCGCGCCGCTGCGCGAGGAGGGGGTGCTGATCGTTGGCAGTGGGATGAGCTTTCACAACATGCGCGGCTACGGCGATCCGCGCTTCGCGCCCATTTCCGATGCCTTCGACCAGTGGTTGACCGATGCGGTGAGCGCGCCGGCCGGGGAGCGGGATGCGCTGCTGGCGCGCTGGGAGGAGGCGCCGTCGGCGCGCCTGTGCCATCCGCCACGGGCCGAAGAGCATCTGTTGCCGCTGCTGGTTGCCGCCGGCGCCGGCCTGGAGAGCACCGGTCGTCGCACCTTCAGCGACCGGGTGATGCACACCAGGTTGTCCGCGTTCCAGTTCGGTTGACTCGACCAGACGGCGCTACGGGTCGTTGCGCGCCAGCTCGGACGCCGCTTCCACCGGCCGGTCGAAGCGGAAGGGGATCGACACCATGGACTCACCATAGGGCTTCTGCACCACGAAGTGCAGGTGCGGCCCGGTGCTGCGCCCGGTGTTGCCGGAGCGCCCCAGCATCGTGCCGGCCGCCACCTGCTGGCCCGGCTTGACCTGCACCGAGCCGCGCTTGAGGTGCAGGTAAGCGCTGTGGGTGCCGTCGGAGTGCTGAATACGCACGAAATTGCCGGCCGGATCGGGGTAGTGGCCGATCTGGCTGTTGCGGACCCTCAGCACCGTGCCCGCGCGGGCTGCCACGATGGGCGTACCCTCCGGCATGGCGATGTCCACGGCATAACGGCCCTTCGGCGAGGTGTGGCTGTAGTCGCCGCCGGCACCCTGGGAGATGTGGAAGGGACCGCCGCGCCACGGCAAGGCGTAGGCATGACCGCCGACCGAACCCTGCTTGCCCGGCTCGGGTGAGTAGATCAGCGAATAACTGAACGACTGCTGGTACATCAGCGGGTAGCCGGGCTGGCGCTTGCGCAGCGTGGCGATACGCAGCCGGGTGCGTGCCGGCACCGTCTGGCGGATCACGCCCTTGCCCACGCCCGTCACGTTGACCATCCGCGTCAGGCGCAGCACCGCCTCTACCGGCACGTCGGTGTCGTTGTGCACCTCCATGGCCTTGCCGCCCCCGACCCGGTTGACGAACAGCCGGACCGTGCCTGGTTTGCCGGTTGGCAGGGTTGCGTTGGTGATGGCGCCACCGGCAAGCGCCGGCAGGGGCGAGGCGAAGCAGAAGGGCAGCAGAGCGAGGGCGAGGGTCAGCCGGGTCGAAGCCATAAGCATGTGATCCGTCACGGATGAGACAACCTGCCTGCGGCCGGCAGGAACAGATCCGTCGGGGTGGGTGATGCCGCGCTGGGGTTGGGACTGGGGACGCGTGACAGGGTTCACTACCGCACGTCGCGATCGATCGAAGGATTGAGCCGGGGCCGACGCAGTTGCTCCGCTGCGGGGCCCAGGCCGGTCCCGCAAGGCCGGCCCAGGCGGGACCGGCCGTGCGGGAGTGGGGTTACTCCTCTTCCTTGATCAGTTCGAACAGCAGCAGCGAGCGGCCGGTGAGCGCGTACTCGTCGTTGAAGTCGAAGCGCTCGGCGCGGGCGTTGGGGTTGTTGGTGTCGATCAGGCGGTTCCAGTAAACCCCCTGTGGCACCTCCGGCAAGGTGAAATTGACCACGTCATGGTGCGAATTGACGATGATCAGCAGCGTCGCATCCGACCCGGTCCGGCGGATGCCAGTCGGTTGCGCGCGGCCGTCGAGCAGCATGCCCATGCAGCGGTTGTTGCCGTCTTCCCAGTGCTCGATCGTCATCTCCTCGGCATGCGGCGCCAGCCAGGTGACGTCCTTGACCCCCAACTCTTCGTTGTAGGCGCCAACCAGGAAGCGCCCGCGGCGCAGCATCGGGTAGCGCTGGCGCAGGCGGATCAGCTTGCGCACGAAGGCCTGCAGCGTGCGGCTCGCTTCGGGGATGTCCCAGTTGACCCAGCCGATCTCGCTGTCCTGGCAGTAGGCGTTGTTGTTGCCGTTCTGCGTTCGGGCGAATTCGTCGCCAGCGACGATCATCGGCGTGCCTTGGGAGAACAGCAGCGTGGCGAAGAAGTTGCGCATCTGGCGGAAGCGCAGCTCGTTGATCTCAGGATCGTCCGTGGAGCCCTCGACGCCGTGGTTCCAGGAGATGTTGTTGCTGCTACCGTCGCGGTTGTCCTCGTCGTTGGCCTCGTTGTGCTTGTCGTTGTAGGAGACGAGGTCGTTGAGCGTGAAGCCGTCGTGTGCCGTGATGAAATTCACCGAGCTGAACGGCCGTCGACCGCGCTGGTTGAACAGGTCGCCGGAGCCGGTCAGGCGCGCGGCGAAATCCGGCAGCTGATCGCTGTCGCCTTTCCAGAAGGCGCGCACGGTGTCGCGGTACTGGTCGTTCCACTCGGCCCAGCCCGGCGGGAAGCGGCCGACCTGGTAACCACCCGGGCCGCAATCCCAGGGTTCGGCGATGAGCTTGGTCTTGGCCAGCACCGGATCCTGGCGGCAGGCGACAAGGAAGCCGTGGCGCTCGTCGTAACCGTCGTGCTCGCGGCCGAGGATGGTCGCCAGGTCGAAGCGGAAACCGTCGACATGCATCTCTTCGGCCCAGTAGCGCAGCGAGTCGGTAACCATCTGCACGACGCAGGGATGGCTCATGTCCAGCGTGTTGCCGGTGCCGGAATCGTTGATGTAGTAGCGCCTGTCGTCGGGCATGAGCCGGTAATAGGAGGCGTTGTCGATGCCGCGCATGGACAGGGTCGGGCCCAGCTCGTTGCCCTCGGCGGTGTGGTTGTAGACCACGTCGAGAATGACCTCCAGGTCGGCGTTGTGCAGGTGCGCGACCATTTCCTTGAATTCGCTGATCTTGCCGCTGGCCAGGTACTTGGGGTGCGGCGCGAAGAAGGCGATGCTGTTGTAGCCCCAGTAGTTGCTCATGCCCTTTTCCAGCAGGTGCTGGTCCTGGACGAATGCATGGATCGGCAGGAACTCGATCGACGACACGCCGAGCTTGCGTACGTAGTCGATCACCTCGGCCGTCTTGAAACCGCCAAAGGTGCCGCGCATGTCCTCGGGCACCGCGGGATGCTGCATGGTGAAGCCGCGCACGTGGGTCTCGTAGATGATGGTGCGGTCCCAGGGCACCTGCACGGGGCGGTCGTGGCCCCAGGTGAAGGCCGGGTCGATGATCTTGGACTTCGGAACGAAGCGCGCGCTGTCGCGTTCGTCGAAGCTGAGGTCGGCGTCCTTGTGGCCGATGGTGTAGCCGAACAGCGCCTCGGACCATTTCAGTGCGCCGACCAGCTGCTTGGCGTAGGGGTCGATCAGCAGCTTGTTGGGGTTGAAGCGATGCCCGGCGTCCGGTGCGTAGGGGCCGTGCACGCGGTAGCCGTAGATCTGGCCGGGGTGCGCATCAGGCAGGTAGCCGTGCCAGATCTCGTCGGTGTATTCGGGCAGTTCGATGCGCTCGAGCTCGGTTTCGCCATCGGTGTCGAACAGGCACAACTCGACCTTGGTGGCGTTCGCGGAAAAGATCGCGAAATTCACGCCCAGCCCGTCCCAGGTGGCGCCGAGGGGAAAGGGCGTGCCTTCGCGAATCCGCGAGGGGGTCAGGATCTGAGGCGCCGCAGGTGTCTTCTTGTTACTCATGGAATCTCCGATGGCAGCTCGTGCTAGCGCAGTGCAAGGCAATAGGGAGCCGCGGCCCGGCGTGGCTAGCCGGGACAGGGCGGGTGTCGCGAGGTGTTGCGTTCAGCTGTCTTTCTTGGCTCGCTGTGTACCGGTCTTCTTGACGCCAGCCGGCGTGCCTTCGGCGGCCTCGGTGTCCGCCTTGGCCTTGGGCCGGGCAGAACCCTTGGCGGCGGCAGCAGCCTTGGCGGGCTTGACGTCCTTGGCGTCGGCCGGCTCCTTGGGCGCTTTCACGGCCTTGGTCGGCTTGGCGACGGGCGTCGCATCGGTAGGCTTGGTCGCCGTCTTGCGCGCACGGCTGGTCGGTTTGGCGACGGTGGCGCCGTTCTGCTCGGCTTCCACCAGCTTGCGGGCCATCTCCCAGTGGCGTTCATCCTGGCCATGGGGGCGGCCTTCGGATACCCAGATGTCGTATGCGAATTCGCGGATGCGCTGCTCGTCTTTAGTCATCGTTCTGATTCTCCTGTTGAACTGTTGTTAGCTGTAATAGCGCCACGGGCAGTTGTTGCAAAAGCTCGGTCGCATGCACACCCGCTTGTCTGGGTGTGACTGTTATTCCGTCGAAAAGTCGCTCGAGCGGGCGACCGCCTAGCGCTTCGGGCAGCAGCACCCGGGTATCGCCCCAGCGGTCGGGCGGAATCTGCGGGGCCGGTGAGTCGCCCAGCAGGCCGCTGGCCAGGCGCGCGGCGACCACCACCAGCCACTGGTCCTCATGCTCGCGGGCAAAGGCGATCAGCCGGTCGGCGTGCTCGCCTTCGGTCTTCAGCGGCAGGTAGCGGCCGTGGTTGAACAGTGCCGGCTGCGCGCGACGCAGGGTGAGGGTGCGGCCGATCAGCCACTGCTTGAGTCGGCCGTCCTTCCAGCTCGCCATCAGCCCGGCGGGCGAGGCGGCGAGGGAGAGGCTGGCGCGACGGCTGGCGTAGTCGACCGGCCGGCGGTTGTCCGGATCGACCAGGCTGAAATCCCAGTAGTCCGCACCCTGGTACAGGTCCGGTACGCCGGGGGTGGTCATGCGCAGCAGGCTCTGGGTCAGGCTGTTCAGCGCACCGGCCGGGGCCAGCTCGGCGGCGGCGCTGGCGATGTCGGCGCGCAGGGTCCGGCATTCGTCGCCCAGCAGCAGCGCGCGGACATACTGCTGGCAGGCGCCTTCGTAATCAGCGTTGGGGTCGGTCCAGGTACTGCGCAGCTTGGCTTCGCGCACGGCCTTTTCCTGCCACTGGATGATCCGCTCGCAGTAGGCGGTGGCGGCGTCGCGGTCCTCGGCATCCAGGGTGAGCGGCCAACTGCCCAGCAGGATCTGGAACAACAGCATCTCGTCGCCCGCCGAGGGTGCGGGCCCGTCGGGCAGCTCCTGGCGCAGCGCGTAGGCCAGCTGTCGCCAGTGCTTGACCTTGGCGGCGAACCAATCGGCGCGTTCGCTGAGCACCGTCATCCGCGCACGGGTGTCCTCGCCACGCTTGTGGTCATGGGTGGCGGTGGTCAGCAGGTTGAGCGGAAAGTGCTCGGCGCGCGCCAGGCATTCGCCATGGAAGGCATCCGGCGAGGCGCTGAAGGTCTGCGGGTCGAAGCCGACATCGTTGCGCGAGAGCAAGGCACCGGAGCGGTAGCAGGCGGTGTCTTCCACAGCCTTGGCCGCCGCCGGCGAAGTGAGCTGCTGGAAGCGGGTGCAGGCGTAACGGCGGATGCGGCGCGCCGGCCCCGGCGGCAGCGAGCGCAGGCTTTCGCCGCCGAGCCAGCGGTCGAGCAGGTCGAGCAGCGGCCAGTCCGCCTCGCCAAGGGTGGAACGGGCGCCGGCCAGGGCCTGCTGGAAAAACGGCTCGTCCGCTTCGCGCCGGCCCTGGGCGCCGATATAGGTGCGGTACACCGGGAAGTGCACGATCAGCTCGAGCAGGGCCCGGCGAATCGCGCCAAGGGTGATGTCACGGGTCATCACGTCGTAGCGGGCCACCTGCAGCAGCGCCTGGGCCACGGTTTCGAAGTCGCCGGCGAGCGGCCCGGTGAGCACCAGCTGGCGCGCCTGGCGCACCTCTTCCATGAAGTCGGCGGGGCGCTCGGCGGTCTCGCTCCAAAGGCTGCAGAGCGGCGCCCGGCCGTCGGGGTCATGCTGCAGCAACGACACCTGGTTCATGAATTCGTAGCCGGTGGTGCCGTCCACGCCCCAGTCGTCGTGCAGGCGCTCGCCTTCGGCAAGGATCTTCTCGACATAGATCGGCACGTGATCCTGCGCGGCGTCGGCCGGGCGCCCGGCGTTCAGCCGGTCGACCCGGCGGCGCAGGCGACGGCAATAGCCGCGCGGGTTGGCCAGCCCATCGATGTGGTCGATGCGCAGGCCGTCGACCAGCCCTTCGCTGATCAGCTCGAAGATCTTGGCGTGGGTCTCCTCGAACACCACCGGCCGCTCGACCCGCAGGCCGCCCAGCTCGTTGATGTCGAAGAAGCGCCGCCAGTTGATGTCGTCACCGGCGGTGCGCCAGCTGGCGAGGCGATAGTGCTGGCGTTCGAGCAGGCCGTGCAGGCGCTTGAAGCCTTCTTCGGTGGTGGAGTCGTAGTGCCGCAGGGCTTCCTGCAGCGTCTGCCGGGTGGCGCTGTCCTCGAGCAGCCGAGCCAGCTCGGCGCGCAACTGACGAGCGGTCTGGTACGCGGCCGGCTCGGTCTTCAGTGCATCGAAATGCTGCGCCAGGGTACGCAGCTCCGGATGGTCGGTCAGGCGCAGGATTTCCCCGTAGGTGGGCGGCGAGATCGGGAAGCGATGTTCGTAGTGCTCGGCATAGAAGGCGCCGTTGTCCACGTCCAGGCGCAGCGGGACCGTGCCCTGCTGCAGCGCCTCGCCGTAGTCGCTGCCGAGAAAGGGCACCAGCAGCTGGCCTTCGAGCAGCGGGTCGGGGGAATCCCACTGGATGTCGAAAAACATCGCGTAGGGGCTGCGCCGGCCCCATTCGAGCACGTCCAGCCACCAGGCATTGCCGGCACCACCCACGGCCATGTGGTTGGAGACGATGTCGAGAATCAGGCCCATGCCCTTGGCGCGCAGGGCCTCGACCAGGCGGCGCAGTGCCGGCTCGCCACCGAGCTCGGGGTTGATGTGGGTCGGGTCGATGACGTCATAACCGTGCATCGAGCCCGGCCGCGCAGTGAGCAGGGGAGATGCGTAGAGGTGGCTGATGCCCAGGTCGGCGAAATAGTCGACCAGCGCCGTCGCGTCGTCGAGGGTGAAGTCGCGGTGGAATTGCAGGCGCAGGGTGGCAGTGAGTTCTCTCATCGATCGGTACGTCCAGTGTTCTGCCGTCGCGCATCGGCCAGCAGCTGCAGGCGTTGCGCACAGGCTGGCTCGTCGAGCAGGGTGGCGCTGTCGCCCGGGTAGCGGCGGCGCCAGTTGGGATGGGTGTCGGTGGTACCCGGCATGTTCGGCTGCTCCAGCAGACAAAGCGCGTCCTCGACCGGAAACAGCGCCAGCGGCGCCGGCGTGCCGCCGATAAATGCGGCGCAGGCCTCGGCCAGCACCGCCGGGTCATGCAGGTCGCCCTCGACGTTCGGCACGTGCTCGCGCAGCAGGCGCAGCAGGCCGGTCCGTTCGCGCTCACGCTCCTGCAACTGAGCGGGCCGCTCGTCTTCCTGGTTCTGGCCAACCTTGATCCGCCAGTCGATGTCGTGGGCCTTCCACCACCCGTGGATGGTTGGCAGGTCATGGGTGGTGGTGGTTGCCAGCGCGCTGCGCGGCCAGTGCATGGGCGGGGTGAAGCGGCCCTGCTGGTCGCGTTCGAAGAACAGTACACGCATGCCCAGCAGCCCGCGGTCGGCGAGCTTGTCGCGCAAGCCGTCCGGGACCGTGCCAAGGTCTTCACCCAGGATGATCGCATTGCGCCGCCAGGCTTCCAGCGACAGCAGCCTGAGCAGGTCGTCGAAGGGGTAGTTCAGGTAGGCGCCTTCGGTGGGGCCAGCGCCGGCCGGCATCACCCACAGGCGCATCAGCCCCATCACGTGGTCGATCCGCATCCCGCCGGCGTGGGCCAGGTTGGCGCGAACCATCTCGATGAAAGCGCGGTAGCCATGCTCGCGCAGGCCCCAGGGCGAAAACGCAGAGATGCCCCAGCTCTGGCCCTGGCGGTTCAGGACGTCCGGCGGCGCGCCGACGCTCAGCGCCGCGAGGACCTCGTCCTGGCGGCTCCAGGCCTGGCTACCGCCGCCATCGGCGCCCACCGCGAGGTCGCTGATCAGGCCGATCTTCATGCCGGCACTGCGCGCGGCGCTCTGGGCGCGCTCCAGCCCGCGGTCAATTAGCCACTGGCAGAAGGCGTAGTAGGTGATCTCGTCGGCATGCTCGCGGGCGAACTGCTCGACCGCCGGGTCCTGCGGCGTGCGGTATTGCTCGGGCCAGTCGCGCCAGTGCTGGGGATACCCTTCAGCGGTGAGCAGTGCCGCGTGCAGGGCCTCGAACCGGCAATGATTTTCCAGGGCTTCGCCACCGGTTTCACGGAAGCTGTCGAAGTCGGCCTTCTGCGCATTGCCGCCGCTGGAGAACTGCTCGTAGAGCGCACGCAGTAGGCACTGGCGGGTGCGGGACACGGCGTCCCAGTCGATCAGCTCGAGCTGCTCCAGGCGCTGCAACTCGTCGCCCAGGCCGCAGGACTCGATGGCCAGGCGCAGCGGCTTTTCGCCGAGAATGGCCTCCGGTGCGCTGTGCAGCACGTTGAAGAACAGCCGGCTCGACGGCGAATAGGGGCTGTACTGACCGCTGTTGCCGGTGAACATGGCGTGGATCGGGCTGATCCCCAGCGCATCGGCGCCATGCGCTGCGGCGTTGCGTACCAGGGCTTCGAGCGCCAGGGTGTCGCCGAGGCCGCCGTCGCCAGGGCGCCGCAAGCTGTACAGCTGCGCCGTGAGGCCCCAGGCGTCGGGCCCGGCCACGTCTTCGACCCGCGGGCAGGCGTGTGGCGCGACGGCCAGGGTCAGCTGCCGGTCGGCAATTTCGAGGTGGTGGTAGCCGGGTGTGTCCACCGGTGCCAGGCGGGCCTCGTCGTCCAGCGTTCCGCTCAGGCGCGAGCCGTCTTCAAGCTGCAAGGCGTAGGCGGCACCGGGCGGGAAATGGCGGCCCAGCTCAAGCGCGGCGCCCTGGTCGACGGTCAGCAGCGGCGGCAGGCTGGCGTCACCATTGCTCGCATGCAGTTTTTCCAGGCTCGCCTCGATGTCGGCATCGCTGTGCGCCGCCAGCCCAAGGCCTTCGAGCACGTTGCGCAGGACGCCGGGGCTGACGCGCTGGTCGCGTCCGTCGGCATCGACCCAGTCGATGGACAGGCCAGCCGCCCGGGCCAGGCGGTTGAGGCGTTCATCGCTCATGAAGTACTCCGGTCATGGGATGCGTCGGTCAGGTAGACCCGCGCGGTATGCGCGGGCAGGGTGTCGCCACCGTCATTTGTTCCGGCGCGGCTGCTGAACAGCAGCCGCGCCGCGGGCGCCCGTTGGGGCACGGGCCGGGCCTGTGGGGCCAGGTTGAGCGCCAGCTGCAGCCGGCTGCCGTCGCCGAGCTGCCACTCGCCCCACACGGCGGCGTCGCCCAGCGCCTGGGCGCCGACGAAGCGACTGTTCGCCAACCGCGGCATCAGGACCTGGTGGCGAAGCCGCAAGAGTTGGCGGTACAGCTGCAACCATTCGGCGTGCCCAGGCAGCTCGCGCTTGGCGTAGTCCGGGCGCGAGGCTTCAAAGGTGCTCACCGCATTGGGGTCGGGAATACGTTCACGGGTGTGTTCGTCGGCGAATTCGGCAAACTCGGCGAATTCGCCGCGCCGTCCTTCGCGCACCGCATCGGCCAATTCACCGTGGTGGCTGGTGAAGAACAGGAAGGGTTCGCGCGCGCCCCATTCTTCGCCCATGAACAGCAGCGGGATCATCGGCGACAGCAACAGCACCGTGGTGGCCGCGCGCAGGGCGTCAGGATCGGCGAGGCCGATCAGACGCTCGCCAAAGGCCCGGTTGCCGGTCTGGTCGTGGTTCTGCAGGAACAGCACGAAGGCGGTCGGCGACAGGTGAGCGCTGGGCTCGCCGCGCGACTCGCCACGGCGGTTCTGCTGGCCCTGGTAGATGAAGCCTTCGCCCAGCAGGCGCACCAGTTTGTCACTGGCGCCTTCGTGATAGTCGGCGTAGTAGCCCTGGCGCTCGTCGGTCAGCAGCGTATGCAGGACGTTGTGGCCATCGTCGTTCCACTGGGCCGTGAAGCCCTGACTCAGCAGGCTGGCACGGTTGTCCTCGTTTTCCAGCACCAGGTGCACGTGCCGGCCGGGCTCGGTCTCGGCATGCACTCGTTCGGCCAGCTCGACGAGAAAGGAGCGATCGGGGATGGCGTGCACCGCGTCCAGGCGCAGGCCGTCAAAACGGTACTCCATCAGCCACATCAGGGCGTTGTCGATGAAGAAGTCACGCACCTCGCGGCGGCGGAAATCGATGGCGTCGCCCCAGGGGGTCTGCTGGTCGTGGCGGAAGAAGTGCTTGGCGTAGCGATGCAGGTAGTTGCCATCCGGGCCGAAGTGATTGTAGACCACGTCGAGAAAGACCATCACCCCGAGGCCATGGGCCGTGTCGATCAGCTGCTTGAGTTGCTCGGGCGTGCCATAAGACGCCTCGGGCGCGTAGAGCAGGACGCCGTCGTAGCCCCAGTTACGGTCGCCGGGAAATTCGGCCAGCGGCATCAGCTCGATGGCCGTCACGCCCAGTTCGGCCAGGGCCGGCAGGCGCCGCTCGATCTCGGCATAGCCGCCGTAGGCGCCGACATGCAACTCGTACAGCACGGTTTCGTGCCACGGCCGACCCAGCCAGCTGGTGTGGCGCCAGGCGTAGGCATGGGGATCGACGACCACACTGGCGTCGTGCACATCAGCCGACTGCGCGCGCGAGGCCGGGTCGGGCACGGCCAGTTCGTCATCGATCAGAAAGCGGTACTGCGTGCCGGTACCGGCCTCGGCCTCCAGGCTGTACCAGCCGTCGTCATCGGAGTGCATGGGCCGCGTGTCGCGGCCCTCGATTACCAGGCTGACGCTGTGCGCGTCGGGAGCCCAGAGCTTGAACCGGACACGCGACTCGTCGAGTCGCTCCGGTCCGTGACGCCCGTTGCGGGCCGGCCTGTTCTGCATTAATTGACCTCGTTATGAAACAGCATGGACTTGCCGCCGTTCGCCCAGGAGTTGTCGATACAGGCGGTCATAGGGTTCGATCGCGTGGCGCCAGAAAAATCCGTGACCCATCGCACGGCAGCGCATCGCGTGGAACAGCTGCGGTTTCTGGTGCACCGCCAGGGCGCGCTCGACGGTGTCGCGGTAGCTCTCGACGGTGGCGTCGTTGAACAGGAAGCCGGTCACGCCGTCGTCGATGCTGTCGGCCAGGCCGCCGGTGCGGTGGGCGATCGGCAGGGAGGCGAAGCGCTGCGCGTACATCTGGCTGAGGCCGCAGGGCTCATAGCGCGACGGCATGAGCAGGAAGTCGCTGCCGGCAAACAGGCGGCGGGCATCGGTCTCATTGAAGCCGATGTGCGCGCCGACGCGGCCGGGGAAGCGTTCGGCCAGCCGGCGCACTTCATCCTCGATATGCGGCTCGCCACGACCGAGGATCGCCAGCTGCCCGCCGCGCTCGACGATGGTGTCGGCAATCGCGATGGTCAGGTCGATGCCTTTCTGGTGCACCAGGCGCGACACCACAGAGAACAGCGGACCTTCGCCGGGGTCGAGCTGGAAGAGTTCACGCACGTGGGCGGCATTGGCCTGCTTGCCGGACCAGTCCTCGGGGCTGAAGGGGCTGACCAGGTGCGAGCAGCTCTGCGGCTCCCAGCTCTCATCGATGCCGTTGAGCAGCCCGGTGAGCAGGCCCTGGCGCGCCTTCATCGCAAGGAAGCCTTCCATGCCGCAGCCGAACGCCGGCGTGGTGATCTCCTGGGCGTAGGTGGCACTGACCGTGGTTACGTGGTTGGCATAGGCAATGCCGGCCTTGAGCAGGGACAGCGCCCCGTAGAACTCCATGCGCTCCGGGCCGCACGCTTCCAGCGGGATGCCCAGCTTGCGCCGCAGGCCCATGTCGATGTTGCCCTGGTAGGCCAGGTTGTGGATGGTGAAGATGGTCGGCGTGGTCAGCCCGCGCCAGTGCATGTAGGCCGGGGTCAGACCGGTCGGCCAGTCATGGGCGTGGACCAGGTCAGGCACCCAGCGAATGCAGGCGGTGCCGGCGGCGATATCCGCAGCCGCCAGGCACAGGCGGGCGAAGCGCAGCGGGTTGTCCGGCCAGTCGCGCCCCGCGTCGTCGCCGTAGGGCAGGCCGTCGCGCTCGTACAGTTCGGGGCAGATCAGCACGTAGATGATCAGGCCGTCGGGCATGTCCAGCCGGCCGATGCGGCAGGAGGGCAGGTCGCCGTGGGCCAGCACGCTGCCGACGATGCGGATCGAATCGGCGTGCTGCATGACCTGGCTGTAGCCTGGGATCAGCACGCGCACGTCATGCAGGGCACCGAGGGCGCGGGGCAGGGCAGCGGATACGTCGGCCAGGCCGCCGGTCTTGACCAGGTCGGTCAGTTCCGAAGTAACGAAGAGAATCTTTTTCTTGTCGTCCTGGGTGCTGCGCAGTTGCAGCACCGGACGCTCGATGGGCTTGCCCGGGTTGTAGGCGGGGTTCAGTCGGGCTGGCCGGACGTTCACTGCGGCGATACTCATAAGCTTTTCCCCAAGTGGCCGGCGCTGTTCGATTAGCCCGCCACAAGCACGTTGTTACCCCGCAGCGCCACGTGAGGCGCCGCGAACCATGAGCACGGCAAGGTGGTTTTCTTGTTGTATGAGCCGCGTGTTCTGCGGCCCGGGACTGCGGTGGCCCTACCCTGAGAAAGACCGGGGCGGCGTGATTTAGTTCTCAAAACACGCCTCCGCCAGACAGGGGGAACTTTGCCAACGCGCGCCTGTTCCGAAAATCTGATCCCACCCTGTTGCACGCGCGTTGCCAGTTGGAGCCAGAACCATGCAAGACCTAGCGGAAATAGTGCGGTTTCTTCGCGACAAACAGATGAAACTGACCACTGCCGAATCCTGTACCTGTGGCCTGATGGCCTCCCTGTTGGGCGACATTCCCGGGTGTGGCCAGGTGCTGGACAGCGGCTTCGTTGTCTATTCGCCCAAAGCCAAGAACCGGCTGTTGCACGTCAGCTTCGAAACCATCGAGACCTTTGGCCTGACCAGTGAAGAGGTCGCCACCGAAATGGCCATCGGCGCGTTGAACGCCAGCGTCGCCGACATCGCCATTGCCAACACCGGTGTCGCCGACGACAGCGCGCAAGACGCCGGCGGCACTCAGTGCTACGCCTATGCGCTGATGCAAGGTGAGCGCCAAGTGAGCATCAGCGAGACGGTGCAATTCGAAGGGGACCGGGTCGCCATCCGCAAGCAGGCGGCCCGCTACGCGCTAGAGCAGTTGCCGGACAAATACGCACAATTGCAGCGCAAGCTGGCGGCGATGCACTGACCGCCAAACCCGCCGCGGAAACGCACCGCGACGCATCACCCGGCGACACGACGCCCTGTCTTGCAGCAGGCCCGCGCTGCGCCAGCGGGTCACACCGGTGGCTGGCGCTCGGGCTCGACGTGATCGGGCACGCTGTGGTCGACGCTGGGTTTCTGCCCGACGCTGAGGTCGGCGCGGAGCTGCGGCAGACAGTGCGGGTACTGGCGCTGGACGAAGCCGATCAGCGTTTCACGCAGGTGGCAGCGCAGGTCCCAGTTGCGCGAGGAGTCCGGCGAACTGACCAGCACCCGTAGCTGGATCGACTTCTCGGTGGTATCGGTCACCTGCAGCACGCAGACGCGGCCGTCCCACAGCTCCGGCACTTCGCTGCACAGCCGTCGCAGTTCTTCACGCAGCGGCTCCAGCGGCAGCGTGTAGTCGACCCATAGAAACACCGAGCCGATGAGATTGGAATTGCGCCGCGTCCAGTTCTGGAACGGCTTCTCGATGAAGTACTGCAGCGGCACCACCAGACGCCGGTCGTCCCACACCCGGACAACCACGTAGGTCCCCGTGATTTCCTCGATGCGGCCCCACTCGTTCTCCACGATGACCACGTCGTCGAGCCGGATCGGCTGAGTGATTGCGATCTGGATACCGGCGATCAGGTTGGCCAGCACCGGGCGCGCGGCAAAGCCGACGGCAAGGCCCGCGAGCCCCGCCGAGGCCAGCAGGCTGGCACCGAACTGCCGCGCCGCGGGAAAGGTCATCAGCATCCCGGCGGCGCCGATCAACAACACGAAGAAGCTCAGGGTGCGCAGCAGCACCCGCGACTGGGTCTGGATCTGGCGTGCGCGCAGGTTGTCGCTGACGTCCACCGGGTTTTGCAGGCGCACGACCTGTTCCAGCCCGCGCAGCAGGCGCAGGGCGAGCCAGGTGACGCAGGCGATGATCAGCAGGGTGGTGATGCGCCGCGCCATGTCGATCAGCGCCAAGTCGTCGCTCGCCGGCGCCAGCACCGCCTGCAGGCCGAGCAGCGGCAGCAGCACGCGCAAGGGCTTTTCCAGCTGTTCGGAGACGGCCTTGGTGAACAGGAAGCTACGCCCCAGGCGCAGCATGACCGCCGTCAACACCCGGCTGAAGACACTCAGCAGGACCACCACCAGCGCGGCGGCGAGCAGGGTGCGCAGGGCCGGTTCAGTGATGTAGTGCTCCCACTGCAGGGGAATCCTGAGGTAGTCGATAAGGCGTCTCCAGGCCAGGCGGTGCATCAGAGACTGACGGGGCGCCGGCAAAGTTCACGTCCGGCGGCCGCCCCGGTGCAGCCAGTCGGATGGTGGGAACTCCTCTGGGCGGCGCCTCTCACACCTTCAAGACCCCGAACAAGCCAATGCAGGCCTGCTCGGCGAATACGACCTGAACTGGAGACACACCATGCAGAGTGCACAGACCGGAAACGACGTCCGCATCGAACGCCTGATCGAGTGGCTGCGCGACGCCCATGCGATGGAAGCCCAGGCCGAGACCATGCTGAACAAGCAGGCCAGCCGCATCGAGCACTACCCGCAGCTCAAGGCGCGCATCGAGCAGCACATCACCGAGACGCAGAACCAGGCCAAGCTGATCGAAGGCTGCCTGCAGCGCTATGACAAGTCCTACTCGGGTTTCAAGGACCTGGGCGGCAAGATGATGGCCATGGGCCAGGCCATGGGCGGAATGATGGTCAACGACGAGATCGTCAAGGGCGCGCAGATGGGCTACGTGTTCGAGAACCTGGAAATCGCCTCCTACGAGATCCTCATCGCTGCGGCGCAGGCGGTGGGCGATACCCAGACCGAAGAGGTATGCAAGCGGATCCTCGGTGAAGAAGTGGCCATGGCCGAATGGATGCGCAGCCACCTCGCCGAGCTGACCCAGGCGTACCTGACCCGCTCCGAGTCGCCTCACACCGAAGCCAAGCGCTGACCTGCGGCCCCGAACACGCCGCGCGGCAGCCGGGCACAAAGCGGTTACCGGGGCGATCGAGCGGCAGCGACGTCAGCCTTCGGCCATCTTCGCCTCAGGCGTATCGAGCAAGCCGCCGCGTGTGGCGTACAGCTCGAAACGCAGTTCCTGGGCCAGGCGCACCAGGTGCGCGGCATCCCGGCACTGCTCGTCGGTGATGCCGAGCACGGTCAGCTCTTCGCCGTCGGTGTGCTCCTCGTAGAGCCGAACGGTGACGCGACTGTCTTCCTGCACGCGGCAGTCACAGCGGAAGGGATGGAGGTAATCGCGCAGGATGTTCTCGATCGTCAGCAGAGGTAGACGCGAAGCCATGATCCTTCCTCCCGAGGTGAGTCCGTTGGCGGCGAGCGCGCGCCGGTGGGTTGGCCGCGTTGCGGGCGCGGCATCTGTGAACGCTAGCAGGACCTGCCAGCTTGTAAATAGCCGCCGTCCACCGTTCGGCAGAAGCGTGGCGCCGGCCTCGGCGGGCGCCGCTGCGCTTGCCGGGCCGCATGCGTTTCCCGTTCAGCCAGTCAGGAGGCCCTGCCATGGCCCTCGACGAATACAACCGCAAGCGTGATTTCGCCGCGACGCCGGAACCCGACGGCCAGGCGCGCGGTCGGCGTGCCAAACGCCAGGAGCAGGCCCTGCAGTACTGTATCCAGAAGCACGACGCGACGCGCCTGCACTACGACTTCCGCCTGGAGCTGGACGGCACGCTGAAGAGCTGGGCGGTGCCGAAAGGGCCGTCGCTGGACCCCAAGGCGCGGCGGCTGGCCGTCCACGTCGAGGACCATCCGCTCGACTACGCCACCTTCGAGGGCAGCATCCCGGCCGGCCATTACGGCGCTGGAGACGTGATCGTCTGGGACCGCGGCGTGTGGACGCCCGAAGGCGATCCGCATGAGGGCTACCGCAAGGGCAAGCTGAAATTCACCCTCGACGGCGAAAAGCTCAGCGGCGCCTGGAATCTGATCCGTACGCGGATGGAGGGCGGCAAGGAGCAGTGGTTTCTGATCAAGTCCAACGACGAGGCGGCCCGGCCGGAAGGCGACTACGACATCGTCAGCGAGTTACCCGACAGTGTGCTCAGCGACCGCACCTTGATTCCACGCAAGCGTGGCAAGGCCCGCAGCCAGGCCAAGGGTGAGGAGGCGAGCCCCAGGCCCGTCAAGACGCCCGCGCCGCGCCGCCGCAGCCCCAACGCGGCGAACAAGGCCGACACCGAACTGCCCGGCGCGCGCCCGGCCGCGTTGCCCGACAGCCTCAAGCCGCAGCTGGCGACCCTGGTCGAATCGGTCCCCGAGGGGGACTGGCGCTACGAGATCAAGTTCGACGGCTACCGGATCATGGCGCGCATCGAGTCGGGCAAGGTGCAGCTGTTCACCCGCAACGGGCACGACTGGACGGCAAAGATGCCGCAGCAGGCCGAGGCACTCGCCGGCCTCGGCCTCAAGTCGGCCTGGCTCGACGGCGAGGTGGTGGTGCCGAACGAGGAAGGCACGCCGGACTTCCAGGCCCTGCAGAATGCCTTCGACGTCGGCCGTAGCGGCTCCATCGTCTATTACCTGTTCGACCTGCCCTACCTCAACGGCATGGACCTGCGCGAAGTGCCGCTCGAGGCGCGCCGTGCCGCCCTCGGCACGCTGGTCGAGAACGCCGACAGCGAGCTGCTGCGGTTTTCGGCAGATTTCACCGAACACCCGCAGAGCGTGCTCGACAGCGCCTGCCAGATGAAGCTCGAAGGGCTGATCGGCAAGCGTGCCGGCAGCCCCTATGTGTCCCGGCGCAGCAACAGCTGGGTGAAGATCAAGTGCAAACACCGCCAGGAGTTCGTCATCGTCGGCTACACCGAGCCGAAGGGCGCGCGCACGGGTTTCGGCGCGCTGTTGTTGGGTCTTCACAGCGATGCCGGTGAGCTGATCTACGCCGGCAAGGTAGGTACCGGTTTCAACCAGGCGACCCTGACCAACCTGCACGCCAGGCTGCAGCCGCTCGTGGTCAAGCGCAGCCCGCTGGACAAGCCGGCGCCGGCCGCCGACGTGCGCGGTGCGCACTGGCTCAAGCCGGAACTGATGTGCGAGGTCGCCTATGCGGAAATGACCCGCCAGGGGGTGATCCGCCATTCGGTGTTCCACGGCCTGCGCACCGACAAGCCGGCGAGCCGGATCATCCATGAGCGACCCGCGGCAGCGGCCGACGCGCCGGCCCCTGGTAGCCGCGGCACCACCCCGAAGCGCGCTGCCGGCAAGGCTGCGGCGGGGCTGAAGATTTCCAATCCAGAGCGCGTCATCGATGCCAGCATTGGCGCGACCAAGCTGGAACTGGCGCGCTTCTACGCCGACGTCGCGCCCTGGGCGCTGCCGCACCTGCGTCAGCGCCCGCTGGCCCTGGTGCGCGCGCCCGAGGGCATCGACGGCGAGCTGTTCTTCCAGAAGCACACCGAGAAGCTGAGCATCCCGCACATCACCCAGCTGGACCCGGCGCTGTTTCCCGGCCATGCCGCGCTGATGACCATCGACACGCCCGAGGCGCTGGTCAGCGCCGCGCAGATGGGCACCATCGAGCTGCACACCTGGAATGCCGTGGCGCCGGTGCTCGATCACCCCGACCGCTTCGTCCTGGACCTGGACCCGGATCCCGACCTGCCGTGGAAACGCATGCTCGACGCCACCCAGCTGACCCAGACGCTGCTCGATGAGATCGGCCTGCAGTCCTTTCTCAAGACCAGCGGGGGCAAGGGCCTGCACATCATCGTGCCGTTGGAACCGGTGCACAGCTGGGCGCAGGTCAAAGGCTTCAGCCAGGCCATCGCGCAGTACCTGGCCAAGCTGATGCCGCAGCAGTTTTCAGCCGTCAGCGGGCCGAAGAACCGCGTCGGGCGGATCTTCATCGACTACCTGCGCAACAGCCAGGGCGCCAGCACGGTAGCCGCCTATTCGGTGCGGGCACGGCCCGGGCTGGGGGTGTCGGTGCCCATTCACCGTGACGAGCTGGGCGACCTCAAGGACGCCAACCAGTGGACCATCCGCAACCTGCTCCCCCGGTTACAGGCGCAGGGCCGGGACGATCCCTGGGCCGGCATCGACCGCCTGCGCCAGCGCATCAGCGCGGCAATGCGGGAGCAGCTGGGCGTGCGCGGCTGACGGCTTATCTCCGTCCCGGAACATCTACTGCAAGGCCGGCTCCAATCTAACGCCCCTCACAAGAGTCGTTCCGTCAGATGATCAGCCGTACTTCCTGTCAACGCCCAGGCCAGATGTCGCCTTGCCTGGGTTTGCACCCTGCCTTTCTCATGGCTATCGGCCATACCGCGGGGCACCGACCATGAAGCTGATCCGATGGCTGATTTTGCTGGCATTGGTGGTCGCAGTCGCCTGTTTCTTCTGGTTCGACCTCGAGCAATACCTGACGCTGGAAATGATCCAGGCCAAGAGCGGGGCCCTGCGCGATGAGGTCCAGGCGCACCCCTGGTGGACCGGTTCGGTCTTCTTCGCTGCCTATGTGGCGTTGACGGTGATGTCGTTTCCCGGAACGGTTGTGCTGACGCTCCTGGCCGGTGCGCTATTCGGCCTGGTCGGCGGCACGCTGATGGTCTCGTTCGCCAGCAACATCGGTGCGCTGATGGCCATGCTCATCAGCCGCTTCCTCTTGCGCGACTGGGTGCAACGTCGCTTTGCCAAGCAGATCGCGAGCATCAACCGCGGCCTGGATCGCGACGGCTCCTTCTATCTGTTCTCGCTGCGGCTCATCCCGCTGGTGCCCTTCGTATTGCTCAACCCCGCGCTGGGCCTCACGCGCGTCGGGCTCTGGACCTTCTGGTGGACGACCCAGCTCGGCATGCTGCCGGGCAATGCCATCTACGTGAATGCCGGCCGCCAGCTGTCGCGCATCCGCGAGATCTCCGACATTCTTTCGCCCAGCATCATCGGCACGCTGGTGCTGCTGGCGGTGTTCCCGCTGGTGGCGACCCGGATGCTGACGCTCTACAAGGCGCGCAAGGTGTACCGCGGCTGGGACAAGCCCAAGCGATTCGAACACAATCTGCTGGTGATCGGTGGGGGCAGTGGCGGGCTGGCCGCGGCACGCATCGCCGCATCGATGAAGGCGCAGGTCGCGCTTGTCGAGCGCCACCGGCTGGGCGGCGCGGCGTTGCACAGCGGCAGCCTGCCAGCGCGGGCGTTGATGCGCGCAGCCAACCTCAACCAGGCGCTGCGCCAAGGCCAGATCCTGGGCGTTTGCGCGCCGGTCGACGCCGATTTCGGTGCGGTGATGTCGCAGGTGCGCCAGGCGCTGGCCGAGGCGCAGGACGAGAACACCGCCGAGACCTGCAGAGCCATGGGCGTGGAATTGATCCAGGGCGAGGCGACGCTGCTGTCGCCCTGGACGGTGCAGGTTGGCGATCGGGTCATTCGCAGCCGCGCCATCGTCATCGCCACCGGCAGCCGTCCGGTCATTCCGCCGATTCCCGGGATCGACCGGGTCCGGCCGCTGACCTGCGAAACCATCTGGGAGCTCGACAAGCGCCCGGACCGGTTGTTGATTCTCGGCAGCGACGCGCATGCCTGCGAAATGGCCCAGGCGTTCCAGCGTCTGGGCAGCCAGGTAACGTTGCTGGCCGAAGCCGACCAGTTGCTCACGGGCCTGGAGCCCGAGGCGCGTGACGCGGTCACCGAAGCACTGCGCCGAGACGGCGTGCAGGTGCTGACGAAAGCTTCGCCACAGCGGTTCGAGGGGGAGGGTGACGACCAGCGCCTGATCTGCGTGATCGACGGCAGCAGCCATGCGCTGGCCTTCGATGGCTTGCTGCTGGCGTTGGGACGCCAGGCCAATCTCGACGGCCTGGGACTGGAGCGGATGAAGCTCGACACCGGCCCCGATGGCGGTCTGGAAGTGGACGAATACCTGGCCACCCGCTATCCGAACATCTATGCCGTGGGCGCGGTGGCCGGGCCGGACAGCTCGACCCAGAGCGCCCGGCATCATGCCTGGTACGCCGCGGCCAACGGCCTGTTCGCTGGATTCCGGCGCTATCTGGTCAGCGATCGGGTGGTGCCACGGGTGGTCTTCACGTCGCCGGAGATCGCCAGCGTCGGCCTGACCGAGGCCCAGGCCCGGCTGGCCAAGGAGGAATACGAAGTCACGCGACTGGAGCTTGATTCGCTCGAGGCGGCGCGGATCAATACCGGCGGCCACGGCTTTGTGAAGGTGCTCACCGAACGAGGGCGCGACCGCATCATCGGCGTGACCCTGGTCGGGGAGGGGGCCAGCGAAACCCTGGCGGTATTCGTCCTGGCCATGAAGCACAAGCTGGGTCTGAACAAACTGCGGCGTACCGTGCAGATCAACCCGACCCTGGCCGAAGCCAGCCTGGCGGTGGCCGAGACCTGGCGCCGCGCACATGCCGCGAAGAGCCCGCAGAACTCATGGGCGGCGCGGCTGCATCGCTGGCGGCTCGGCGGCGGGGCCTAGCGCCGACCGGGCAATCCCGGCGTCGGTCTTCAATGGTCGTAGCAGTCTTCGCCCTGGCGCAGGTATTTCAGCACGTGGGTTTCGCCGTTGGAGTCGACGTAGGTCATCTTGGCCTCGCCCACGGCGCAGCCGCTGGGCACTTCCATCGAGATGACCTTGGCGATGTCGAGCGAGTCGCCGTATTGGTAGGTGGTCGGTTGCGGGGCGGCGCTGGCCAGTTGCGCGCACAGGGATAAACCGGCGATCCAGAGCAGATTTTTCATGGTGACCTCTTGGCGTTGAGGCAACGCCTGGAACGGCGGTGCCCGGGAATAAAACCGGCTGCCCAACGAGGGCAGGGCAGCCAAACCATGACAGGGTATCGCCGGACTGAAGGAGCAACGGTCGAACGATGCGGGGCGGGACTCATGCCGCTGCACTGCCATGGAGCAAGGTTAACGGTCACCGGATGTGGGAAACATGGCGTTACAGGTAGGGCACCGTTACCGATGAGGTAACAATCCCTGCGGGCGGGCAGTGCTCGAAGAAACCGGCTCAGACCCAGTATTCGGGGTTCTGCAGCACCTGGTGGTAGTTGAAGAAGGCCTGGGGCAGTTCCCGCTTGAGAAACTCCACCCAGGTGCGCACCTTGGCATCGAGGAAACGTCGCGACGGATAGAGCGCGTAGATGGACTTTTCCTGCAGCCGATATTGCGGCAGCAGGCGCACCAGCGAGCCGCGCTGGAGCGCCGGCACCGCGACATAGTCGGGCAACAGGCAGATGCCCATGCCGGCCTCGGCGGCGGCGCTCATGGCCTCGGCCACGTTCACCTTGAAGATTTCCCCGGGCTGGATGGTGTGCTCGACACCGTCGCCCACGAAGGTCCAGTTGTCTGCGAACACCGGGTCGGCGAGTCGCAGGCAGCAATGCTGCTCGAGATCGGCCGGGACCTGCGGCGCGCCATGCTGGCGGAGGTAGATGGGCGATGCGCAGACCACGTGATAAACGGTGCCCAGCGGCTGGGCGATGAGCTCGGAATCGGGCAGCTCGCGGGACAGGGTGATGACCACGTCGAGGCTGTCCTCCAGCAGGTCGGGCTTGCGCTGGGACAGGATCAGATCGAGGTTCACGTCCGGGTAGGTCTCGTTGTAGCGCCCGGCAAGGGTGGCGAGCAGCTGGATCCCGAGACCGATGGTCGAGTGCACCCGCAGCCGCCCCTTGGGCACCTTGTGCGCGCCACCGGCCTCGACCCGCGCCTGCTCGACCTGCTCGAGAATCAGCCGGCACTGCTCGAGGTAGCGTTCGCCGGCCTCGGTCAGTGCCAGACGGCGGGTGGTGCGGTGCAGCAGCCGCGCCTGGAGGTGGTTTTCCAGCTCCGAAACCAGCCGCGACACCTGGGCCGTGGAGGTGTCCGCCTGCTGCGCGGCGGCGGTAAAGCTGCCGCCATCGACCACCCGTACGAAGGTCTGCATTGCATGAAGCATGTCCATCTCACCACCTGAACGCCCTGGGCGTAGTTATTGCCGTCACCACGGCGGTTCGAAACATTCGGCGGCCGCCCGCCACGTCACTTTAGCCAGTAGCCAACCGCGCATCCGCGTGGGGCGGCCCAAGGGGCACCCGGTTTGCCGCCCCGTTTGACGGATTCTTCACACCGCGCTGACGGTTTGCTCACGGGACGCTCCCTACTCTGGCGCGATCTCAGACAACAGGGCGACCACCGTGGATCACACCCAACCGGAAACCAACAGGCGCCGCGGCTGGACACTGCTTGCCAGCCGCAACCGCCTGATCCTCGCGACCGCGCTGTGGCTGCTGGCCTTTGCCAACTGGCCGTTCTGGCGCACCGTCTGGCAGGGCGTGGGTGGCCTGCGCGAAGGCAACGGGCTTTTTCTGCTCAGCCTGCCGCTGTTCGTGCTGTGCTGGCTGTTTCTGCTGCTCAGCCTGTTCGCCTGGGGGCGCCTGACCAAGCCGGTGTTAATCGTCGCGCTGCTGGTTTCGGCCGCGGCGAGCTACTTCATGAACAGCTACGGCATCGTCATCGACTACAACATGCTGACCAACCTGGTGCAGACCGACACCGCCGAGGCCAGCGAGCTGCTCAGCGGCAAGCTGGTGCTCTGGCTGCTCGGCTTCGGTGTGCTGCCGGCGGTGCTGCTCAGCCGGGTTCGCCTGGCGCCGCGCAGCTGGCAGCGGGAGCTGGGCGCCAAGGCGCTGGGCATTCTGGTGGCTGTCGCCGGCCTGGGCGCCGTCGCGTTCAGCCAGTACCAGCCCTACGCATCGCTGGTACGCAACCACCACGAGCTGCGCCTGATGCTGACGCCCTCCAACGTGGTGGCGGCGGTGCAGAGCTATACCCGCCGCCAGCTCGCCGAGCCGCAGACCCTGCAGGTGGTGGGCGCCGACGCCCATCGTCGCGTGCCGGTATCGCCGACGCGGCGCCCGCGCCTGACCATCCTGGTGGTCGGCGAGACGGCCCGTGCCGCGAACTTCGCCCTCGATGGCTACGGGCGCGACACCAACCCGGAACTGTCCCGGCGCAAGGTGCTGAACTTCACCCAGGCCAGCTCGTGCGGCACCGCCACCGCCGTGTCGCTGCCCTGCATGTTTCTCGACGTCGGCCAGCAAGGCTACAAGGACGGCCTGGCCAAGCACCGTGAAGGACTGCTCGACGTGCTCCAGCGCGCGGGCGTCGCGGTGCTGTGGCGTGACAACAACTCCGGCTGCAAGGGCACCTGCGACCGCGTCCCGCATGAGGATGTCGACCATCTGAAGGTCGCCGACCTGTGCAACAGCGAAGAGTGCCACGACGGCATCCTGCTGCATGGCCTGCAGGCCTATCTCGACGCTCAACAGGACGACACCGTCGTGGTCCTGCACATGAAGGGCAGTCACGGTCCGGCCTACTACAAGCGCTACCCGGCCGAATTCGAGCATTTCACGCCGGTCTGCGACAGCAACCAGCTCGACCGCTGCGACCGGCAGAGCATCGTCAACGCCTACGACAACAGCCTGCGCTACACCGACCACGTGCTGGCGCAGACCATCGACCTGCTGGCGCAGAACGAATCGCGCTTCGACACGGCGATGCTCTACCTGTCCGACCACGGCGAGTCGCTGGGCGAGAACGGCATCTACCTGCACGGGCTGCCTTACGCCATGGCGCCGAACGAACAGACCCACATCCCCATGCTGCTCTGGCTGTCCGACGGCATGCGGCGCAGCGCGGCCGTCGACGATGCCTGCCTGCAGGCGGCGCGCCAGCAGCCTGTTTCGCAGGACAACCTGTTCCACTCGGTGCTCGGGCTGATGAATGTGGAGACGTCCGCCTACCACGCTGAAGAGGACCTGCTCAGCGCCTGCGAGCCGGGCGCCGGCAAGCTGCTGGCGGCGGCGCGGACCGAGGTCCACGGCCAGGTCAACTGAACCGCGCGGCGTTCTTCCCCCGCGTCCGGCCTGTCCGGCCTGCCCGTCGGCTATCGCGTGAATGAGGCGGTCGCCGGGGCAGCCGGAGACACTGCCGCCGTCGTCTGCCAGCCGCCGCCCAGCGCCAGGAAGAGCTCGACCTGATCCCTGGACAGCTGCGCCTCGGACGCCGCCAGCGCGGCTTCGGCGGTCGCCAGGGTGCGTTCCGTATCCAGGCTGTCGAGGTAGGCTAGGCGGCCCAGCTGGTAGAGCGTGCGGGTGTGGTCGGCGGCCAGGCTCGCAGCGTCGCGCGCGTCACGCAGGGCCCGGTTGCGCTTCAGGTCCTCGGCATAGCGCGCCAGCAGGGTCTGGGTTTCACGCAGTGCGTTGAGCACCACGCTGTCGAAGTGGGCGAGGGTGGCGGCGGCCCCGGCTTGCATTGCACGAATTCGCGCGTGGTCGACCTGGGTAGGGATGTGCCAGTCGATCGACGGGCCAAACGCCCAGCGCCGCGTGATCGGATCGCCCAGGTGTTCGAGCATGCCGGTGTAGCCGGCCGAAGCGCCCAGGCTGATCTGCGGGTAGAGCATTGCCGTGGCGACACCGATGTCGGCGGTCGCCGCGGCCAGTTCGCGTTCGGCTGCGCGGATGTCAGGGCGCCGCTTGAGCAGCGCCGCCCCATCGCCCACCGGTATCGGTGCGTCCGGCTGCGGCGCGTGGTGGCAGGCCTCGACGCCGGCCGGCAAGTCGCCGGGTGTGCGCCCCAGCAGCGCGGCGATCTGGTACAGCGCGGCGGAACGCAGCGAGTCGAACGGCGGCAGCTCGGCCTCCAAGCTGGCCACCTGGGCCCGCGCACGGGCCACGTCGACCTCATTGCCGCGCCCACCCCGGTTCAGCCGCTCGGCCACCTCGAGCTGGCGGCGCTGAATGTCCAGCGAACGCTCGGCGATGTGCCGCTCTTCACGGGCATGGCAGGCGTTCAGGTAACCCTGTACCACCAGACCGACCACGCTGATGCGGGCGGCGTCCAGCGCCGCGGCGCGTGCGTCTGCCGTCGCGCCAGCGGACTCGGCGGCGCGCTGGAGCTTGCCGAACAGGTCCAGCTGGTAGTCGACCGCCACGCCCAGGTCGCCCAGGTTCATCACCGGGATCTTTTCTTCCAGCGCCAGGGATTCGCTGGACAACTGGCCGCGGGCGACCGAGCCGGCGCCCCCGACCTCGACCTCCTGGGCGTGGTGCGCCATCTGAAAGCCTTCGTAGGCGCGCCGCAGGTTGTAATAGGCGACGCGGATGTCCTGGTTGTTCGCCAGCGCCTCGCGCACCAGCCCGTCGATCACCGGGTCCTGGTAGAGCGCCCACCAGCGATCGGGGAGCTGCGCCTGTGCAACCTGAGGGTTGCCGCGCAGATCGAAGGGCGCCTGGGCTGCGGGGCGCTGGATAACGGCCGCCTCCGGCACCGAATAATCCGGCCCCACGCTGCAGGCGCCCAGGGCACCGCTCAGGCTCAGCAAGGCGATCAGGCGGCAGCGGTTCATAGCGTGGCCGCCTCGTCGGCGTCGGCCGTGGCGGGCAGGACCGCGAGTGTCGCGGTGCGCCCAATGACCAGGCGGATGGCGGTGTCCTGGCCCTCGTCGAGCACCACGCGCACCGGTATCCGCTGCGCCAGGCGCACCCAGTTGAAGCTCGGATTGATGTTGGGCAGCAGCGAGTTGCCACGCGCCCGATCGCGGTCCTCGATGCCGGCCGCGATGCTCTGCACGTGACCGCGCAGGTGCTGCGACTCGCCCATGATCTGAATGTCCACCGGTTGGCCGATGGCGATCGCGTGGAGCTTGGTTTCCTCGAAGTAGCCTTCGACGCGCAACGAGCCGCTGTCGACGATGGACAACACCGGAGTGCCGGTCCTGACGTAGTCGCCGACGCGCATGGTCTGGTCGCTGAGGTAGCCGTCCACCGGGCTGAGCACGCGGGTTCGCGCCAGGTCGAGGCGAGCGACTGCCAGGGCGGTTTCGGCGGTCTTCATCGCGGCTTGCGCGCGCTTGACCTCGGTGTCGCCGATTTCCAAGGTTTCGGTGGAGATCAGGTCTTTCAGCGAGCGGTTGCGCCGGGCCTCCCGGCGCGCCTGGTCAAGCAGCGCACGGCGCTCCAGCACGGCGGCTTCGGCACGGTCGACGGCCAGCCGGTAGCGGGCCTGGTCGATGACGAACAGCACCTGGCCGCGGTGGACCGCCTGGTTGTCGCGCACATGCAGCTCGGTCACCAGCCCGGACACGTCCGGCGCGACCTGGACGATGTCGGCGTGCACGTGGCCGTCACGGGTCCAGGGCGCCTCCATGTAGTAATTCCAGAGCTGCACGCTGACCACGGCGGCGATGGCGACCGCCGTCAGCGTGAGCGCGACGGAGCCGGCAGCAGGTAACCATTTCTTCACAGGCGAACTCCCGAGAAAAGGGTGGACAGGACGCCCAGCAGGATGAGGTAGAGGGCGAGGTTGAACAGCGGCGGGTGCCAGACCCGGCGGTAGAAGCCCAGGCGGGTCAGGGCGACGCCCAGCAGGCTCTTGAGCAGGTAGGCGAGCAGCATGAGCACCAGCAGGGCCGGTATGTAGACGCCATAGAGGTTCACGTGGCCGATCATGCGGGCGCTCCGGAGGGCGAGAAGTGGGGCGCTGCGGCGGACGCACCGGGCGCGGCAGGAAATAGGGCCAGCCGCAGTCCGTACAGCGCGAGGCCCGCGCGTTCGGCAACCGGGCCGTTTGTGGCAAGGTGGCTCAGGCCGTCGTCGATTCGCTGGCGTAGGCCGTCTGGTGCCGGCAGGCGATGACGGGCCCCGGCACAGCGGCGGAAGTAGCGGCTGGCGTCGTCAAGCAGCGGTTGCAGGTGCCGGTCAACCTCGGGCGGCAGCATCAGCTGCTTGAGTTCCAGCAGCCGAAAGCACAGGCGCAATTCGCGCGTTGCGTCGTGCAGCGAGGCGCCCTGGTCATCCAGCTGGCCCAGCCGCGGCAGCAGCTGGGCGGTGCGGTCGATCATTGTGGAGCCCACATGGCTGTAGTCCTTGCCGGGCTTGGCCAGGGCCAGGTCGGCGAGGCTCGACCAGCCACTGCGGGCTATCCGCTGCGCCGCCCACTGGGTGCCGAATGGCCGGCTCAGGCGCGCCCACACGAGCGCCAGCAGCACTCCCAGCGCGGACGACAGGGCGACATCGGCAAACTGCGCGAAATCGGCGATATAGCGGTCACGAATGGTCAGGGTGGAAATGGTCTGCACCGCCAGCAGCACCGTGGTGCCGGCGTACTGCGGACGCCCGGAGAAGGTGCCCAGCAGGAGCAGCGGCACCGCCAGCAAGATCGCCAGGCTGCCGAAGTCGTGCACCTGCGGCATCAGCGCAAACAGGTAGATCGCTGCGGCCGCGATGGACGCCAGGGTGGTCCAGAGAAAGGACCGGATGAAGGGCGCGGGATTGTCCTGGCTGGCAAAGAAGCAGCTCGCCACCGCGGCAATGAATACGCCGGTGTAGCCGTGCTGCCAGCCGGACAGGTACCACAGCTGGCAGGCCAGCAGCACCAGGGTGCCGGCGCCCAGCGCAGCGAAGGCCAGCAGCAAATAGTCGTGGTGGCGCGTGCCGTTGAGCTGGTGGGCGTGGTAGCGCAGGGTCGGGCTCTGGGCGGTGTGGCCGGCGGCGAAACAGTCGTCCAGGGCGAGGGCGTCCAGCCACAGCCAGACCAACGCGCGCAGCTGATCGAAGGCGCTGACTATCGCCAGCCGGTGTGCCGGATGGCAGGCCAGCAGTTTCGCCTTGAGCTGCGCGGCGGAGGCCAGCAGCGGGCCCGCGGTGGCCGGCGCCTGCTCATCTTGCAACCAAGCGGCCAGCCGCTGCCGGTGGTCATCGAGGGCAGGGCGGGCCTCGGGCAATGCCTGACGCAGGCGCAGCAGCGCATCGCCCATGGAAATCAGCTGCGGCGCGAGCAGCGCCATGCGCGCGCGAAACTCGCGGGCGTGCCGTGCGGCGAGGTGGCTGCGGCTGTCGTATTCCAGGTGCAGGATCATGCCGTCGAGCGCCATCACATCGATCATCAGCCGGTGCAGCGTGCGCGGATCGAGCGCATCCGCCCCGGCGGCGCCGGTCATCCGCACCGCGGCTTGTCGCGCATCGGCCAGCAACAACCCCATGCGCCCATGCAGCACCGGGCCGATGCGGCTGGGGAACAGCAGCGTGTTGACCACGCTGGCGCAGACGATGCCCAGCAGGATCTCCTCCGAGCGCGCCAGCGCCACGTCGAAGATCGCCTCAGGATGGTTGACTTCGGCAAGGGCGATCAGCGGCACCGTGTAGGCTGCCAGCAGAAACACGTAGCTGCGCGGCGAACGGTCCAGCAGCGACAGATAGAGCAGGACGCTGACCCACAGCGCGATGGCCAGGCCGAGCATCAACGGCTGCTGGCTGAACAGCGGCAGCAGGGCCACGGACGCGGCCGCGCCCAGCAGGGTGCCGAGCGCACGGTAGACCGCCTTCGAGCGCGTGGCGCCGGACAACGGGTGGGACACGATATAGACCGAGGCCATCGCCCAATAGGGATTGTCGAGGGGGATCGCTAAGGCAATGTAAAGCGCGAGCAGGGCGGCGATCAGCGCTTTGGCCGAGAACAGCCATTCGCGCCAGCTGGGCATGGTCATGGTCTTTTTCTGATTGGGGGCCGGGGCGGCGGCGCGGTGTGAAACCGATTCACACGAAGCGGCGCCGTGGCGGGGTGACACGACGCGTTACATTTAACGGCAAGCCGATGTGACAAATCGAACAACCAATAGGACAATTCGCTCAATCTGAATCACCCCAGGCGCAGCCGGCATGCTCTGGCACGCTTGTGGCCGCCGCCGAACACCGCCACGAGCGCCACCCATGAAACGAATCCCCAACTACGGCCTGTATGGCGAGACCGCGCAGCCGGCCTGGCGCGACATGCTGCACTGCGAGTGGATCAACGAGCGCGGCGAGCAGTATCAGTGGGAGATCCGGCCGCACCAGCACGACGCGCTGCTGCAGCTGTTCTACATCCGTCGCGGCGGTGGCGAAGTATCCCTGGAAAATCGGCGGCTGCCCTTTGCCGGGCCCTGCCTGCTGGTACTGCCGAGCCGCACCGTGCATGCGTTCAGCTACCACCGCGACACTGACGGGCCGGTGTTCACCGCGGCGCAGCGCCCGCTGGAATCAATGGCCCGTATCGTCGCCCCGGGCCTGCTGGGATTTCTCCAGCGCCCCAGCGTCGTGCCGTTGCCCTGGCTGGCCGATGACCAGGAACCGATCTGGCCGCTGGTCCAGCTGATCGAAGCCGAAGCCCGCAGCGAGGCGCGCGGCAACATCGCGGCCGGCCATGCCCTGTTGCTGGCGTTGCTGATTGAGGCGGCGCGACAGGACGCCACCATCCACGCCGCCGCTCATGCCGCGCCACGGCCGGGCAAGAGCCGCCGTGCCGCACTGTTGCGCCAGTTCCGCGAGCTGGTGGACCAGCACTTTCGCAGCCAGTGGACGCTGGGCCGCTACTGCGAAGCGATGGGCGTGACCACGGTCACCCTTGGGCGTGTCTGCCGGGAGGAGGCGGGCGTGGCGCCGAGCGCGATCGTTCACGAACGCATCGTCCGCGAGGCCCAGCGGCAGCTGGCCTACACCAGCCTGCATATCCAGCAGATCGCGCGCGACCTGGGCTTCACCGATACCGCCTATTTCAGCCGGTTCTTTCGCAAGCAGGCCGGCCTCAAACCGAGCGAATTCCGCGCCGCCTTCAAACGCCGCTGAGGCCTCGTGCACTGCACTGTTGCGCGACAGGTAACGGTCCTTCAGCCGTTCGCGGCTGTTTGCACAGCACCGCGGGACCTACGCTGGCGTCGTCATTAACGCCACAGCATTCGCGAGGTCACTCCATGAACCGCATTATCGTCGCCACCCTGTTTGCCGCCTGCGCCGCCGTCGTGTCGCCGTTGTCATTTGCCGAGGAATCGGCCGATTTCGCTGCGCGCTTCACCAGCCTCCAGGAGCGCGCCCAGGATCACGCCGCAGCGAACACCGATACGCAGGACAGCGACACGCAAATGTCCCAGGCCCGCCGCAGCGCTGAAAAGACGCCGCGTGCCGACAGCTGATTGGGTCAAACGACGCGCACGGCGAAAAGACAGCCTGTGACAGGCAAAGCGAAACCAGGCTGCGATCGCAGTCACGCCATTCATTGAGTCACGCAGCAGTATGAATCTATGAATCTGAGCGTTCGAGTAGCGGCCGTTCCATCCCGAACCGTGCGCTTGGCGGGTCGGGACGGAATAGAGCGAACAGGGGCATGGCCCGAATCGGCACCGATCCAGTGAAGGTCCTGTAGAGAGACCGGTCTGATTGTTTTGGTGTGACTCAGCGGGAGCACCAATCGTCATAGTTCGCATAATGTATATTATGTTAAATAGCGTATCTGCTTGTTATGTTTTCGGCCTGCCTGCAGCTGCGACCGGCACCACTGCTACCGGCCAGTGTCTTTTCGGTAGTCCTCCCGACTCGCGCAGATGCCGCGCCTGCTCACGCTGAGAGCAAGCGCGGCCGCTCTCGCACCTATGGATTTTCTGCAACAACCGCGCGGATGTCCTGGGCCAGTTCGCGCACGCGCGCTTCGCTGGTATCCCAGGAGCACATGAAGCGCGCGCCGCCGACACCAATAAAGGTGTAGAACATCCAGCCCCGGTTCCGCAGCGCTTCCAGGGCATTGGGCGGAATGCTGACGAAAACGCCGTTGGCCTCCACCGGGAACATCAGTTGCACCCCCGGTAGATCGGCGATCAACTCTGCCAGCAGTTGGGCACAACGGTTGGCGTGTTCGGCATGGTTCATCCAGGCGCCGTTTTCCAGCAAGCCGACCCAGGGTGCCGATAGGAATCGCATTTTCGATGCCAGCTGCCCAGCCTGCTTGCACCGATACTCGAAATCCTCGGCCAGGTCGCGGTTGAAGAACAGGATGGCTTCACCGACCGCCATGCCATTCTTGGTGCCGCCAAAACAGAGCACATCGACACCCGCCTTCCAGCTCAATTCGGCTGGCGACAGGCCCAGGTGCGCACAGGCGTTGGCGAAGCGCGCGCCGTCCATGTGCAGGTGCAGGCCGAGTTCGCGGCAGGTTTCGCTGATTGCCTTCAACTCATCAGGTTGATAGACCGTGCCGATTTCGGTCGCCTGGGTGATGCTCACCACACGCGGCTTGGGATAGTGAATGTCCTTGCGCTTGAGCGCGACCTCACGTATCGCCGCGGGCGTGAGCTTGCCCTGCTCGGTCCGGGCGACCAACAGTTTGGAGCCGTTGGAGAAGAATTCCGGCGCCCCGCACTCATCGGTTTCGATGTGCGCGATATCCCCGCAGATCACGCTGTGATAGCTCTGGCACAAGGCCGACAGTGCCAGCGAGTTAGCGGCTGTGCCGTTGAAGGCGAAGAAGACTTCACAGTCGGTCTCGAACAACTGGCGGAAATGGTCCGCCGCGCGAGTAGTCCACTGGTCATCGCCGTAGGCACGATCATGGCCCTGATTCGCGCGGGCCATGGCATCCCAGGCCTCCGGGCAGATGCCTGAATAGTTGTCGCTGGCAAATTGCTGGTTGGCAGTGCTCATCTAAGCCTCTCTAACCCTTTACGAAAAACTGCCTCAATCGGTGATTGGCAGCCAAATGACGGTATACAGCCCCATTGCGCCGAGCATGAACACGGCGACCGCGAGCCAGAGCACGGAAAACGCGTCCGCCTGGATGCGCCCGCTTTTCAGTCCGCTGGCGCTGCGCTGGTAACGCCTCTGCTGGGTGCTCCAGATGCCCATTGCGGACGCCAGCGCCAGGCCGACGAGTGCGCCGACGAACGCCCCGTGAAACGGCATCCAGCGCAGGAACAGCGCGCTTACCGTCAGCATGGTTAGCAGGGTTCGACCCCAGGCCAGCGAGGTGCGTTCCGGTTGCAGGCCCGGATCCTCGTGCAGCGGCGGCGGTGGCGGCTCGGGGGCCAGGCGACGGCGGAACGACAAGCGCATGTCAGCTTCGCAGCGCGATGTAGCTGACCAGGACGAGGATCACCAGCGTCCCGCCGACCGAGAGGATCGGAATCAGCAACGGAAACGGCAACGGGCCGTTGTGCCGCATCGCGCGCTCGATGCTGAGCCAGCGCACAAATGCGGTGGAGCTGATGAACATGGCCAGCAACAGCAGCGAGATCGACAGGATCTTGCGAATCTCGAGGGTAAAGATGCCGCCGGCGAATGCCTCAACCGCGACGCCCCCGGCCAGCAGCGCCAGAGACGTGCGGATCCAGGCCAGAAAGGTGCGCTCGTTGGCCAGGGTGAACCGCGGATCGGGTTCCGTCCCTCCTGAGAGTAACCGGTGACTCCAGCGACTTCGTTCCATTGGGTGTTCCGTCTCCGATCGTAGGGCTGCCTCATTCAAGCAGAAACGCGGCGGCGCTGCAGGTTCCGTCGCCAGCAGTATCGCGACTGCTGCGCGAAGCGTACCGGGGCAGACAGGTGCGTGCTAAGGTTCGCCACCGAAACCGATCCCGGAGAGTCCTTATGCTGCTTCGCCTGGTAACCGCACTCGTGCTCGGCACGGCCACCCTGCCCACCATGGCTGATGACCATTCGCACGCCATGGCGCACAACCAACCGATGGTCACCCAGGTATGGTCTCGCGCCATGCCGCCCAGCGCGCCGACCGGCGCGGTGTACTTCACCTTGATGAACCATGGCGACACGCCTGACAGGCTGATCGCGGTGAAGACGCCCCGGGCGGAGAAAGCCGAACTGCACACCAGCGTGCACGAGGGCGATGTGATGCGCATGGAGCGCATCGAGTCGGTCGAGCTGCCGGCCCGCAGCCAGGTGGCCTTCCAGCCGGGCGGCCATCACGTGATGCTGTTCAAACTCGCCAAGCCGCTGGTGGCTGGCGAGCACTTCCCGGTGACCCTCACCTTCGAGCAGGCCGGCGACCTGACCCTGGATGTGCCGATCCGCGAGCAGGGGCCTGAAGGGCAATCCAGCGAGCACATGCAGCACTGATCCCCGGCGCCCGCGACGGGCAGCTCATGTTGGCGACGAGGTGGCGCCGCCCTCCTCGCCGCCCTACCCTGCGTTGTTCAGAGCCCGGTCGGCGTGCGCATCGTGACAAATTCCTCCGCCGCGGTCGGGTGGATGCCGACCGTGTCGTCGAAGATGCGTTTGGTGGCGCCCGCCTTCAGTGCCACGGCCATGCCCTGCATGATTTCGCCGGCGTCCGGTCCGGCCATATGGCAACCGAGCACCCTGTCGGTGTCGGCATCGACCACCAGTTTCATCAGGCTGCGTTCGAGGCTGTCGGTCATGGTCAGCTTCATCGGACGAAACCGGCTCTCGTACAGCACCACTTTATGTCCCTGCTTGCGCGCATCTTCCTCGGTCAGCCCCACGGTCGCCATGTTCGGCAGGCTGAACACCGCGGTCGCGATGTTGGCGTAATCGACGGGCCGATATTCTTCGGGTTTGAACAGTTGCCGCGCTACCGCCATGCCCTCGGCCAACGCCACCGGGGTCAGCTGGATGCGGCCGATGACGTCGCCGATGGCCAGGATCGACGGCGTTGAAGTGCGGAACTGCTCATCCACAGCGATAAAGCCGCGCGCGTCCAGTGCCACCTCGACCTGGTCGAGCCCCAGCCCATCAAGCATCGGCCGCCGCCCGGTAGCGTAGAGAATGCAGTCCGCCTCCAACACACGGCCGTCCGACAGCGTCGCCAGCAACGTGCCGTCGGCCTGCTTGTCGATACGCGCGATGTCGCTGTTGAACTGCAGGTCGATGTCCTTTTTGATCAGCTCGTCCTTGAGGTGGTCGCGCAGTGAGCCGTCGAAACCCCGCAGGAACAGGTCGCCGCGATACAGCAACGTGGTAACGGCGCCACAGCCGCGGAAGATGGAGGCGAATTCGACGGCGATGTAGCCGCCGCCGACGACCAGCACACGCCGTGGCAGCTCGTCGAGGTAAAAGGCTTCGTTGGAGGTGATCGCATGCTCACGGCCCGGAACGTCCGGTACGAACGGCCAGCCCCCGGTGGCGATCAAGATGTGCTCGGCGCTGTAGCGACGGCCTTCGACCTCCACAGTGTGTGGATCGACCAATGTCGCGTGGGCCTGCAATAAGGTCACGCCGCTGTCGACGAGCAGGTTCTTGTAGATGCCATTGAGGCGCTGGATCTCGCGATCCTTCTGACTGATCAGGGTTTTCCAGTCAAAGGTCGCACCGTCGATGGTCCAGCCGTAGCCTTGGGCCTGATCCAGCTCTTCGGCATAGTGGGCGCCGTAGACCAGCAGCTTTTTCGGCACGCAGCCGACGTTGACGCAGGTGCCTCCCAGATACCGGCTTTCGGCAACCGCGACGCGGGCGCCGTAGCCGGCCGCGAAACGGGCGGCTCGCACGCCACCGGAACCCGCACCGATGACGAAAAGATCGAAGTCGTAAGCCATGAACGGTTGTCTCCCTTGTAGAAGGCACAGCATAACCCAGGCTTCGCAACGGATTCACAGGAGGACAGACGCATGCGCCCTACCCTCACGCACCTTGCCTTGCACGTACCGGACCTGGACGCGTGCATCGCGTTCTACGCGCAGTTCTGCGGCATGCATGTGTTCCACGAGCGTGCCGGCAAGGGTTCGCGCATCGTCTGGATGGCGGAGCCGGGCAAGGAGCGCGACTTCATTTTTGTCATCATGCCTGGCGGGCAGGAGCGCGCGCTGGCCGAGAACGACTACAGTCATTTCGGCTTTGCCCTGACCAGTCGCGGCGAGGTCGATGCTATCGCAGACCGCGCGCGCCAGGCCGGCTGCCTGATCTGGCCGCCACGCGACGAGCCGTACCCGGTGGGCTACTACTGCGGCGTCCGCGACCCGGCGGGGAACTATGTCGAGTTCAGCTACGGACAGCCGCTCGGCCCGGGCGCCGACGACATGCCTGCACCCTGAAACGAACAAAGCCACCCGGAGGTGGCTTTGACTGAAACCCGACGCGCTTAGAACGCCTTGCCGGTCAGGTAGAAGTTCTCGTAGCAGAAGTTGGTCGCTGCGATGTAGCCCTCGGCGCTACCGCAGTCGAAGCGCTGCCCCTTGAACTTATAGGCCAGCACGCAACCATCCTGGGCCTGGCGCATCAGCGCGTCGGTGATCTGGATCTCGCCGCCCTTGCCCGGCTCGGTCTGCTCGATCAGGTCGAAGATGTCCGGCGTCAGGATGTAGCGGCCGATGATCGCAAGATTGGACGGTGCGTCCTCCGGCTTGGGCTTCTCGACCATATGGCTAACGCGGAAGATGTCGTCGCGGATCATCTCGCCGGCGATCACGCCGTACTTGCTGGTTTCTTCCGGCGGTACTTCCTGAATCGCGACGATCGAACAGCGGAACTGGTTGTACAGCTTGACCATCTGCGCCAGCACCGGATCACCGTTGAGGTTAATGCACAGGTCATCTGCCAGGACCACGGCGAAGGGCTCGTCGCCGATCAGCGGCCGGCCGCTCAGGATGGCGTGGCCCAGGCCCTTCATTTCGACCTGACGGGTGTAGGAGAAGCTGCACTGATCGATCAGCTTGCGGATCCCGACCAGGTACTTTTCCTTGTCGGTGTTGCGAATCTGGTGCTCCAGCTCGTAGCTGATGTCGAAGTGGTCTTCCAGCGAACGCTTGCCGCGTCCGGTCACGATTGCGATCTGACTGAGCCCTGCCTCCAGTGCCTCTTCGACCCCATACTGGATCAAGGGCTTGTTCACGACCGGCAACATTTCCTTGGGCATGGCCTTGGTTGCAGGAAGGAAGCGCGTGCCATATCCGGCCGCAGGAAAAAGGCATTTCTTGATCATGTGAATCCTTGAAAAGAGAGTTCCGATTGATGCACTGCGCCTGGATCGGTCAGCAGCCATAGCCTGCATGTCCCGCCGACAGCGGCTGACTAGAGGCTACGACCACCGAAACGACGAGGGGTTCGCATGTTCGTGGAGCAAAAAAGCAGGGCCGCGGACAAGCCAAACCATCAGACCGAAGGGCGTTGACTTTCGCGCCTGCGTAGAGTGATCCGTGGCGCAGCCGTTGCCAAGTGCGCGATGCACTCGGCCCATTCCAGGCGACCCTCGCGGGCGCCGGCCGATCACAGTGCGAAGCGGCATGCGCAGCCGTTGCGAACGATTTGACCGCTCGGCGGCGTGGATTCGTTCCCTTTTCCGGCGGGGATATCCGCCGTTCTGCTGATCTCGGTCAATAAAGCGGCAGTTAACCAGCAGGTCGGCTTCAGCGCTCGGATCCGTGGTCGATGACTGCTACTAACATGTGCGCGCCCGCATGAGCGGCAGACGCCTTGACCGGACTTGCCTGCCGACACACCCCATCCGCCAGCACTGGCGGGTTTCGAATCGTCCAGCCGTAAGGATGACCATGAGCAGCGTTCCCGCCAATCGACAGATGTCCGTCCAGGCCAAGATCAACCTGGCGCTGGTGCTGGTTTTCGCACTGGTGTTTTCCGCCTCGCTGTACTACGCCGCCGCGACCGAGAAGCGTCTGGTTTTACAGGTGGTCGAGCAGCAGACCAAGGACGCCGCTGACTCTTATTTCGACAGCATCAATACCATGATGCTTACCGGAACCATGGCCCAGCGCGAGGTCCTGCGAGACAAGCTGCTGGCGCGGCCGGGCGTCATCGATGCGCGCATCGTTCGCGGCGAGCCGGTGAGCAAGGTGTTCGGACCCGGCTTCGCCCATGAAGCCGTGGCGGACGAAAAGGACAAGGCCGCGCTGGCGGGCCGGGCGACCATGGAGGTCACGGACGGCAAGAATGGTCGGGTGCTCACCGTGATCAATCCGATCCTGGCGCACCAGGATTACCGCGGGACAAACTGCCTGGCGTGCCACCAGGTCGCTGAAAACACCGTGATGGGTGCCGTGCGGATCAGCTACGACCTGTCCGCGCTGGACAGCGAAGTGCGCCGCAACGTGATGACCTCCGCCGGTATCCAGCTGTTGCTGCTGGTCGCCGGGCTGCTCGTGATGGGCTACATCATCCGCCGGGTAATTATCAGCCGGATCAACAGCATGCGGCACACCATGGAGGCGATGACCGAGGACGAGGACCTGAGCCGGATCGTCACCGTGCACGCCGAAGACGAGGTCGGCGCCATGGGGCACTCGTTCAACCGCATGATTGGCAAGTTCCGCCACAGCCTCGAGGCCGTGGCCGGCGTCACGCACCAGCTGGGCGAGGTGTCGGAGCGCGTCTCCAGCGTCGCCGAGAAGACCCACGCCGCCGTGCTGGCACAACGCAGTGAAACCGACATGGTGGCCTCGGCGATGAACGAGATGAGCGCTACTGTCCAGGAGGTCGCGCGCCACGCCAGCCAGACCGCCGCGGCGTCCAGCGACGCCGATGATCAGTCGAAGGCCGGGGTTACCCTGGCCACCGAAGCGCTGGACGGCATCGACGGTCTGATCCGCGAGATCGAGCAGGCGGCGCAGGTTATCAAGCAGGTCGAAACCGATACCGCGTCGATCGGCATGGTGCTCGGCGTCATCAATGGCATCGCCGAGCAGACCAACCTGCTGGCGCTCAATGCCGCCATCGAAGCGGCACGCGCCGGCGAACAGGGGCGCGGCTTTGCCGTCGTCGCCGACGAGGTCCGCACGCTGGCTTCGCGCACGCAAAAGTCGACCGGCGACATCCAGGCCACCATCGAACAACTGCAAAAAGGCGTACGCAACGCGGTACAGGTCATGGAAGGCGCTCAGGCACGGGCGCATGCCGGCTCTGGCTGTGTGGCCAAAGCAGCGCAGAGCCTCAACGGCATCGCTGGCGAAGTCGGCACCATCAATGACATGAACATGCAGATCGCCACTGCTGCCGAAGAACAGAGCGCCGTGGCCGAGGAGATCAATCGCAACATCACCACCATCAGTGATATCGCCGACACCACCGCGGCGGACGCGCGCCAGACCTCGCAGATCAGCGAAGAGCTGGTACACCTCGCCGCCGAGCTCAATCGCCTGGTCAGCCAGTTCCGGCTCTGAGCGCTCGCCCGCTCCTAACAGGAGCCCGGCTTGCACTGCCGGGCGCTCTCTTGATCTGAAACAGCCGACCCCGGCGCCGGAATCAGCGATAATCGCGCCACGATGTCGCAGGCTGTCGGTGTTCCCGTCCAGCCCTCCCGCCAAACAACCCCCAGGTGACACTGCCCATGGACCACACGCCGAGCTTCAACCGCGCCCTGGTCGAGAAATACGACCGTCCCGGTCCTCGCTATACCTCCTACCCCACCGCGCCGCAGTTCCACCAGGCCTTCGCCATGGATGACTACCGCAGCGCCGCGCAGGCTACCAACGAAGCCGCGGCGCCCAAGCCGCTGTCGGTGTACATCCATATCCCGTTCTGCAAGAGCCTCTGCTACTACTGCGCCTGCAACAAGATCATCACCCATAAGACCGATCGTGCCGTCGAGTACCTCGACTACCTCAAGCGCGAGATCAGCATGCAGGCCGCACTGTTCGATCGTTCGCGCAAACTGACGCAGCTGCACCTTGGCGGCGGCACGCCGACCTACCTCACCAGCGAGCAACTCGCCGACCTCATGGCGACGCTGCACGAAGCCTTCAACATGGACGACAATGACAACCACGAGTTCTCGCTGGAAGTCGACCCGCGCACCGTCACGCCCGAGCAGATCCATCAGCTGCGCGCCCTGGGCTTCAACCGCCTCAGCTTCGGCGTGCAGGATTTCGATGAGCAGGTGCAGATCGCGGTCAACCGCATCCAGACCGAGGAGCAGACGCGCGACCTGGTCCAGGCTGCGCGCGACGCCCGGTTCAAGTCCATCAGCGTCGACCTGATCTACGGCTTGCCGCTGCAGACAGTGGCGAGCTTCGACACCACGCTGGACAAGATCATCGACATCCGCCCGGACCGCATCGCTGCCTACAGCTACGCGCATCTGCCGGACCTGGTGCGCGCGCAGAAGCTGATCCGTCCCGAGGACATGCCGCCGCCGGAGCGCAAGCTGGAGCTGCTGGAGCTGACTATCCGCCGGCTGACCGATGCCGGTTACGTCTACATCGGCATGGACCACTTCTCGCTGCCCGAGGACGAGCTGGCCCTGGCACGCGCCAACGGCACCCTGCAACGCAACTTCCAGGGCTACTCCACCCATGCCGACTGCGACCTGATCGGCCTCGGCATCTCGTCCATCGGCAAAGTCGGCGACAGCTACAGCCAGAACGTGAAGGAGCTGTCGCAGTATTACGCCCGCCTCAACGAAGGCCTGCTGCCGGTGCACCGCGGCTACAAGCTGAGCGAGGACGACCGCCTGCGTCGCGACGTGATCATTTCGCTGATGTGCCATGGTCGTGTCGATTTCAGCGAGATCGAGCAGCGCTACGGCATCGACTTCCGCGACTATTTCGCCGATTCGCTGGCCAAGCTGGACGAGCATGTCGCCGACGGCCTGGTGCAGATCACCGACGAGGCTGTCGTGCTGCAGCCCCAGGGTCACCTGATGATGCGCAACGTCGCCATGGCTTTCGACGCCTACCTCGGCGGCGAGCAGCGCGGCCGTTTCTCCCGCACGGTCTGACACCGCCTCCCCCGCCCCTTCACCGACGGGGCGGGCAGCCACAGTGCATTTCCCAGCGCCTCGCCGCTGATCGTCCAGCCGTTGCCAAAATTGCCGGCAACTGTATAAATACCCAGCCCCGGGCCGCTCCGCCCGTGAATGACCGAACCGGACGTTCGATGCGCCAGGCCCTGGAAAACCCCTTCTATTACCTCGACAACTTTCGCCAGGTACTCGCCTGGGTGGGCGTACGCCACGGCGATCTGCTGGACGAGCGCGAGCGTGGGTTTCTTGATCGTTTCCAGCAGGTCCCGCACGCGTCCCAGGCGCTGCTGGTGCGCATGGTGATGCGCAAGGGCACGCTGTTCCGGGCCAGCAAGTTGCGCTACGCGGAGATCGGTTGCCCGGTCCAGGCCTCGACGGCGCTGCTCGAGCAGGGCTGGATCGAGGCCAACCCGTCCCTGAACCTCACCCAGCTGTTCGACCTGCTGAAAAAGGACGAACTGCTACGGGTGTTCGGCAGCGCGGCGTGCGGCGGCCAGCGCAAGCGCGACCTGTTGCTGGCCTTGCAGGCCGGCTATCCCGAAGCCAGGCCCTTCGCCAGCTGGTGCGAGGCCCTCGACGACCTGGCATTCGCCTTGAGCATCGGCGATCTGTGCGATCGGCTGCGGGTGATGTTTTTCGGCAACGTGCGCCAGGACTGGTCCGAGTTCGTCCTCGCCGACCTCGGTATCTTCCGTTACGAGCAAGTGGCCTTCTCCCCCGCCTCGCGCGCCTTTCATTCACGCGCCGACGTGGATGCCTACCTCGACCTGCATCGCTGCCGCGAGCGTTTCGAGGCAGGCGAGCCGGTGGCCGCCGTGCTGCAGGACATACCGGCGGCGGCCTACACCAACGACTGGCTGGAACACCGCCGCGGCAAGTTGCTGCTGAGCCTGGGGCGACAATGCGAGCGCGAGGGGGACCTGGCCCAGGCACTGCGGCTGCACGCGGCCAACCGGTACCCGGGCGCGCGCGAGCGAGCAATCCGTGTCCTGGAACGGTGCGAGCAACCGGATGCGGCGCTTCAGCTGGCGCTGGCGGCCGAAGCCCAGCCGGAAAGCGAACACGAAGCCCAGCAGTTGCAGCGCATTCTCCCGCGCCTGCGACGGTCGCTGGGTGGCCCTGCCGGGCGCCGCTCCAGTTCGGTGCAGCCGCAGCGAATCGATCTGCGCCTGCCCAGGCCCGACGGGATGAGCGTCGAGCACGCCGTGCGCGCTCACCTGAGCGAGGCCGATGCGCCGGTCTATTACGTCGAGAACGCCCTGATCAACTCGCTGCTCGGCCTGCTCTGCTGGGAGGCGATCTTCGCCCCGTTGCCGGGGGCGTTCTTTCATCCGTTCCACGCCGCCCCGGCCGATCTGGCTCGTCCCGACTTCTATTCGCGGCGTGCCGAGCTGTTCGGCGACTGCCTGAGCAAGCTGGGTACGGATGAATACCGCGACTGCATCCGACGCGCGTTCCACGCCAAGTTTGGCCTGCAGTCACAGTTCGTCAGCTGGGGCCTGTTCGACGACCACCTGCTCGACACGGCGCTCGACTGCATTCCCGCTGCGCACCTGGCTGCGTTTTTCCGGCGCATCCTGCTCGACGTGCCCGGCCACCGCAGCGGTCTGCCGGATCTGATCCAGTTCTGGCCCGGCGAGCGGCGCTATCGAATGATCGAGGTGAAAGGCCCCGGCGATCGCCTGCAGGACAACCAGAAACGCTGGATCGAGTTCGCACTGCGCCATGAGGCGCCGATCGCAGTCTGCTACGTGCAGTGGGACGAGGCGGCGCCGTGAGCTATCGGGTCGCGGTGCGTGCCCTCTGCGAGTTCACCGCTAAACAGGGCGATCTGGACCTGCGTTTCACCCCGTCGCCGACCGCGCTGGAGGGCATCGCCGGGCACAACACGGTGACCACGCGCCGCGGTGAAGGTTACGAGCGGGAGGTCTCGCTCGAGGGACACTATGGCAGCCTGACCATCCGCGGTCGTGCCGATGGCTACGATCCAGCGAAAAATCGGCTGGAAGAGATCAAGACCTACCGCGGCGACCTTGGCCGGCAACCGGCCAACCATCGTCAGCTGCACTGGGCCCAAGCCAAGGTCTACGGCTGGCTGCTCTGCGAAACGCGCGGGTTGTCCGCGCTGGAGATCGCGCTGGTGTACTTCGACGTGGTCACGCAAAAGGAAACGCTCCTGGTCGAGCCCTTCACGGCTGAAGTGTTGCGTGAGTTTTTCGAGGCGCAATGCGCCTGTTTCATGGCCTGGGCCGAACAGGAGCTGGCCCATCGCGCCGAGCGGGACCAGGCGCTACGTCGGTTGCGTTTCCCTCACGCGGAATTTCGCAGCGGTCAGCGTCAGCTGGCCGAGGCCGTCTACAAGGCTGCCTGCACCGGGACCCACCTGATGGCCCAGGCGCCGACCGGTATCGGCAAGACCCTAGCGACGCTGTTCCCCCAGTTGAAGGCCGTTCCGGGCCAGGCACTGGACAAGCTGTTCTTCCTCACCGCGAAGACCTCCGGCCGGCAACTCGCGCTGGATGCGCTTGCCCGCCTAACCGATGCCAGCACGCCGCTGAGGACTCTGGAGCTGATCGCCCGCGACAAGGCCTGCGAGCATCCGGACAAGGCCTGCCATGGGGAGTCTTGCCCGCTGGCCCGGGGGTTCTACGACCGCATGCCCGCCGCCCGTAAAGAGGCCGCTGCCCAAGCCTGCCTGGACCAGGCGACGCTTCGCCAGATCGCATTGGCGCACCAGGTATGCCCCTATTTCCTGAGCCAGGAAATGGCCCGCTGGGCCGACGTGGTAGTGGGCGATTACAACTATTACTTCGATCTCAGCGCCCTGCTCTATAGCCTTACGCTGCTCAACCAGTGGCGGGTTGGCGTGCTCGTCGACGAAGCGCACAACCTGCTCGAGCGCGGTCGCGCCATGTACAGCGCCGAACTGGATATGCGTGTTTTCAAGGGGTTACGCAAGTCTCTTCCGGCCGCACTAAAGAAGCCGATCGAACGCATCCTGCGGAGCTGGAGCGACGTGCACCGCTTGCAGAGCGAACGCTACCAGCTGCTGACCGGGTTGCCGCAGGTGCTTATCAATGCCCTGCAGCAGGCTGTCAGCGCCATCACCGATTACCTCGGCGAACATCCCGCGGGCCTGGACCCGGCGCTGCAAGCGGCCTATTTCGACGCGATGCACTTCTGCAAGCTGGCTGAGCTCCATGGTGACCATTCACTGCTCGATTGCACCTTGCTGCCAGCACATGGGCGCAACAACGCCAAAATGTCGGTGCTCTGCCTGCGCAACGTTGTACCCGCCTCCTTCCTGGCGCCACGCATCGCCGAGGCGCGTTCCTGTGTGCTGTTCTCCGCGACGCTGACCCCGCAGCGCTTTTACGCCGACACCCTGGGCGTACCCGCCAACCGGGTTTGGATAGATGTCGAATCGCCGTTTCGCGCCGAGCAATTGCAGGTCCGTCATGCCCGGCATATCTCCACCCGCTTCCGCGATCGACAGGCCTCGCTGCATGCTGTCGTCGAGCTGCTGGCGGAGCAGTATCTGGCGCGGCCCGGCAACTACCTGGCGTTCTTCAGCAGCTTCGATTACCTGCAGCAGGCCACTGCCTTGTTGCGTACGCGTCATCCGCAGTTACCGCACTGGGAGCAGACCCGCAGCATGCACGAGACGGCTCGGAGCGCCTTCCTCGAGCGCTTCACTGAGCAGAGCTGCGGCATCGGCTTTGCCGTGCTGGGCGGCGCCTTTTCAGAAGGCATCGATCTCCCTGGAAAACGCCTGATCGGTGCCTTCATCGCCACGTTGGGCCTGCCTCAGGTCAATCCCGTCAACGAGCAATTCAAGGCGCGAATGGATGCACTCTTTGGGGCAGGTTACGACTACGTGTACCTGTTTCCCGGCCTGCAGAAAGTCGTGCAGGCGGCGGGTCGGGTCATACGGACCACCGAGGATTCCGGCGTCGTGCACCTGATCGATGACCGCTTCGCCCGCCCACAGGTCAGACGACTGTTACCCTCCTGGTGGTCCAGCCCCGAATGATGCAGTCGGTCGAGTTCCGGAAATTTCTCCGGCCGGGGCCTCAGCGCACGCTGCTCGTCGAGGTCAGGAGCCCAGCAGCCGGGCATTAGACGATAGGCGTAGGTCTCACAAAAATTTACAAATTGATTTGACAAGGTTCCCCGGGCCGCCATAATCCGACCTGTCGTATGACGACTGATAACAGGCGTCAGCGAAGGGCCGTATGGTGCGGCCGCGCTATTTACCCGCCTCGTTTCTGGCCCTGGGCCGCACGGGTCGGGCTATTTCAACAAGGGAGCACAACAACAATGACCCTACGCAACCCCCTGTCTGCAGCCGTATTCGCAGGCACCCTGTCGATGGCGCTTGGCATCCCGGCCGTTGCTCACGCAGCGGACGGTTTCGTCGATGGCACCAAGATCACCGTCAACGCGCGCAACTTCTATATCAACCGCGAGTTCCGCGACGACTCGATCAACCGTGCCAAAGCCGAGGAATGGACCCAAAGCTTCATCCTCAATATCCAGTCCGGCTATACCCCGGGCCCGGTTGGCTTTGGTGTCGACGTGCTCGCCGGCCTGGCAGTCAAGCTCGATGGTGGCCGCGGGACCTATGGCACCGGTTTGCTACCGCGTCACAGCGATGGTCGTCCAGCCGACGACTTTGGTCGCCTGGGGGTGGCCGCCAAGGCCAAGTTCTCCAATACCGAGCTGAAAGTGGGTGAAATGATGCCCGTCCTGCCGATCCTGCGTGCAGACGACGGTCGTTCCCTGCCCCAGACGTTTGAAGGCGGCATGATCACCTCGCGCGAAATCGATGGACTGACCCTCAGCGGCGGCCAGTTCCGTCAGAACAGCCCACGCGATGACGCCAGCATGGAAGACATGACCTATGGCGGTGGCGTCTCCGACCGCTTCAACTACCTCGGCGGTGAATACGCCTTCAACGACAAGCGCACCACCATCGGCCTGTGGACGGCAGAGCTGAAGGATGTGTACGAGCAACAGTACGTCCAGTTGCTGCACACTCAACCGCTGAGCGACGACCTCGCGCTGACCGCCAACCTGGGCTACTTCCAGGGCGACGAAGAAGGCAGCGCGCTGGCCGGCGAGCTGGACAACAAGACCTACTCCGGTCTGTTCGGCCTCAAGGCTGGCGGCAACACCTTCTATGTCGGTCTGCAGAAGGTCAGTGGCGACACCGGCTGGATGCGCGTCAACGGTACCAGCGGCGGTTCCCTGGCGAACGACAGCTTCAACAACAGCTACGACAACGCCGGTGAGCGCTCCTGGCAGGTCCGTCACGACTACAACTTCGCAGCGATGGGCGTGCCGGGGCTGACCTTGATGAACCGCTACATCAGCGGCGACAACATCCACACCGCGACCACTGACGATGGCAAGGAATGGGGGCGTGAGACCGAACTGGCCTACACCATCCAGAACGGCCCGGCGAAAAACCTCAACATCAAGTGGCGCAATTCCAGCTTCCGCTCGCAGGTCAATACTCGCGATCTGGACGAGAACCGCCTGATCTTCAATTACCCGATCTCGATCTTGTAAGCGGCATCCACCACGCTGGACGCAACACTCCTCGCTCCTGTTGCGGAAACTTTTGCCCGTCCTTGTGACGGGCTTTTTTTATCTGGATCAGAGTGACGGACTTGGCGAGGTGCTGTCGGTAGGCTCGGCCTAGTTGCAGGTGGGCTCGACGGTAAAGGTGCGCGAAGCGTCCACTGCGCCGAGGTGTTCCAATGTTCGCCGTCCGATCAGAACCGGGTAGAGCATCTTGCCGCGGTTCTTCAGCGAGAACTGCTCGTGCAGTTTCTGCCCGCCAATGCACATGTCCATGAACACCACGGGGCGGTGTTCGGCGCCTCCGGCACCCCGCACCTTCACGTTGCGCTCGACCAGGCGCTCGAAAGGAATGCTGACCTGCTTGCCGGTGTTGCTGTCCTTGACCTCGACATTGAAGCGCACCCACTCGTCGCCATCCCGGCTGAATCGCTCAAGGTCCTTGGCGTCCATCGAAGAGGTCTGCGCGCCAGTGTCCAGTTTAATTTTGACGGACACCTGCTCCGGCATCAGCAGCCCTTTTTCCACCCAGCCCAGCACCTTGGGTGCCGAGCGGTTTGCCGCGAAACCGACAGGCATGAGCAGCATCGCTAGTGCGATTACCATGAAGCGTTGAACAGCAGGCCGGGCCATGACGGGCTCCTCTGAGTATGGGAGGCCTACTGTGCACCGCCTGCCGTCAAGGATTCGTGAACAGCACAGGCCGCTGGGATCGATGCCCAGCCACGGCCAAGCCGAAGCCTGCTCATGCCATTTGCGCTCGGGCCGGGCCAGTTTCATAGGCGTCAGGTCTTGCCTGCGACACACCGGCGCCATGTGCGGGCCGGGGCCCGCCATGATCCGCTCGACCAGGGGCGATCGGCTTGTCAGGTGCCGGGCACCAGAAGCGGATTGTAGCCGCTGCGGGCGTACTCACCCTGCTCGGCCAGCAGCAGGTCCAACGCCAGGCTGGCCAGATCATCGGCCACCGGGTCTGCCCGGCCATGCGTCTCGCGCTGGGCGATTTTCAGATAGCTGTGGCAACCGCTGCAGGCTTCTGCCTGGATGGGCAGAAAAGGCTTGCCTTGGTCGTCGTCCAGTCCGAGGTACAACAACTTTGCTCCCGTGTCGCAAACGCTGCACTTGACCCGTTCCAGATGCCATTCGGTGGCACACAGCGAACAGTGCAGGTAGCGCACTCCGCTGCGATGACGCTCGTTGTGGACGACGCTGGCCACCGGTGGCGAACCACAGGCCGGACACAGCGCGCGCGCCTCGCCGCCGGGACGCTCAGGTGGGCGCGGCAGTGCCATGGCCAGCCGAGCCCAGCTCACCTGCAGGGCGGCGGCCACCAACGGCAGCAACGGACGCGTGCTGTCCGTCCCGGGACGCCCGTCGAACACATCATCCGCCAAGTCGGCCAGCGCCTGCTCCGACATCTCCCGCAGGCTGGAAACGAATACCCGCTGACGCTGCCCCACGTGCAGCTCCAGCGCATCGAGCAACCCCATCAGGTCGTCCTGCCAGCGTACATCGCGGCGCAGCGCTTCGATGCCCAGCGGTGGCATCGCGTGCTGCAGGGCCCGGTCGAAGGCATCCGGCGCTGGTTGCCAGGCAGGGTCGCGCTCGGTCAACACCTGGTGTTGTGCCTGGACGAGCCGCGCCATGAAGGCGAGAAACTCGTCCAGTGCCGGCACCTGCTCGACCAGTTCCCGCAGGCGGGTGGCCCGTTTGCTAAACAGCTTCGCGTCGGGAAGCGTTACATAGGGCGCTTCCATGATGCCCGAGGGCGCGCTTCCAAAATCGTGCTTCACCTTAGCTCCTCAGGTTCGTTTCGACGGTACGTCGCGGCTGGGCGAGAGTCCGCCCGGGTCGTCGTAGCCTTCCTTGCGCCGCATTTCGTCATACCACAGCTCATGGTGATGGCGTGCCCAGGCATGGCTGACCCGACCCTGCGTCATAGCACGCACCGAACCTTTGACCCAGATGGCGGCGTAGATGTGGATGATCAACGTAATGATCGCGACGAATGCGGCGAAGGCGTGGATCATCACCGCCCAGCGCAGGGCCCAGACCGGCATGTCACTGGCGATCCAAGGTCGCCAGAGCACGATTCCGGTAATGAGCAACACGGGCACCGTGGCTAGAAAGATCCAATAGACGAGCTTTTGCCCGGCATTGTTCTTGCCGACCGGCGGCAATCGCTCATCCCGATTACCGAGCACGTCCCGGATCTGCTTCATCCATTGCACATCGTGCCGTCGGAACAGGTTGTCGCCGAAGAAACGCACCATCTGGATGACAAAGAACAACGACATGAACACCCCAATGTAGGGGTGCACGATGCGCGTAGGCTCCGGCCCGCCGAACAGCGCCGTCAGGCCGAAGAACGTCGGGTAGAACAACGCAAGGCCGCTCAGCGCGAGTAGCACGAAACTGATCGCGATCAGCCAGTGGTTGACCCGCGCCCACCAGCCGTAGCGAAGGATCCCGTGCCGTACGTTGGAGTGACTCATAACCGGTCCTCCCCGTGTCGATCAATGTTACGCGCTGCGGCCGCCTGTTCCGGATCGGGATCGTCCTCGGGTTCTTCCTTGGGGCCTTTCATCACGTAGTGGAAGAAGCCCGCCAGTACCGACATGCCCAGTGCCACGGACATGATCGGCTTGGTGACGCCCTTCCAGAGCTCGACCGTCGGGCTGATCTGCGGATCCTTCGGCAGCCCGCTATAGAGCTCCGGCCGATCAGCATGCTGCAGGACATACACCACGTGGGTGCCACCGACGCCGGGCGGGTCGTAGATCCCCGCATTGTCGTAGCCGCGGCCCTGCAGGTGTGCGACGCGGTGGGCACCATAGTCGAGCATGTCTTCCTTGGTGCCGAACATGATCGCGGACGTGGGGCAGCTTTTGACGCAAGCCGGTTCCAGCCCCTGATAGACCCGATCGGAACACAGGGTGCATTTATAAGCTTTGTTGTCCTTTTTCGAGATCCGCGGAATGTCGAAGGGACAGCCAGCCACGCAGTAGCCACAACCGATACAGTGCTCCGAGTTGAAATCGACGATGCCGTTGGCGTACTGAACGATGGCACCGGGGGACGGGCAGGCCTTGAGGCAGCCCGGCTCGGCGCAATGCATGCAGTTGTCCTTGCGGATCAGCCATTCCAGGTTGCCCTGCTCGTCCTCGTACTCGGAGAAGCGCATCACCTCGAAGGATTCGGGGCTCAGGTCCTGGGGGTTGTTGTAGGTCCCGTCACACTCGCCGACGTCGTCGCGCAGGTCGTTCCACTCCGAGCACGCTACCTGGCACGCCTTGCAGCCAATGCACACCGAGACATCGATCAGTTTGGTGACCTTTTCGACGCCGCCGTGCCGCACCTGCGGCGACGGCGTCGTGGTGGCCGAACGGGCAATGATGTTCTGCAGGTTGATCTGGTCGCCTCGCATCAGACGGCACCTCCGATTTTTTCCACGGTCACCAGAAACGACTTGAATTCCGGTGTCTGGGTGTTCCCGTCACCCACGAAGGGCGTGAGGGTATTGGTCAGGTGCGCCTTCTTTGCGACGCCCTTGAAGCCCCAGTGAATCGGAATGCCGACCTGATGCACCGTGCGCCCATCGATCTCCAGCGGCACCAGTCGCTTGGTCACCACGGCAACCGCGGTGATGAAGCCTCGCTTGGAGCGAACCCGCACGCGTTCGCCGGCCACAATCCCCAGTTCTCCGGCGAGCACCTCTCCGATTTCGACGAATTTTTCCGGCTGCGCGATTGCGTTGAGCCGAGCATGGGTCGTCCAGAAGTGGAAATGCTCGGTCAGCCGGTACGTCGTCGCCGCGTACGGGAACTCCTTGTTCGACCCGAACGAATCCCTGTCCTGCTCGAACACCCGTACGATCGGGTTGTGCATCGCCAACGGGTTGTTCGGACTCATCGGGTTGCGGTCGATCGGGCTCTCCATCGGCTCATAGTGCTCCGGGAACGGCCCCTCATTCAGCCATTCGCTGGAGAACAGGTGACCGGTCCCGGTCTGCGTGACGATGAATGGCCGCACGCCGGCAGACGGCGGCGACGTGAGCGGGAAGTCGGGGACGTCAGCCCCCGTCCAGCGTTCGCCATCCCACCAGATGAACGCCTTGTTGACTGCCCAGGGCGTGCCGTCCGGTCGGGCTGATGCGCGGTTGTAGAGCAGCCGGCGATTCATCGGCCAAGCCCAGGCCCAGCCTAGTGTATTGCCGGTGTCATACGGATCTGAATTATCGCGACGGGCCATCATGTTGCCTTCCTGCGGCCAGGCGCCAGAGTAAATCCAGCAGCCACAGGCCGTGGTCCCGTCGGCGCGCAACTCGCTGAAATCTTTCAGCTGCTCGCCCTTGCGGCGGATGACCTTACCGGTGTCGTCCGTCAGGTCTGCCAGCGCGCGCCCGTTGTATTCCATCGCCAGCTCGTAGGCCGCGGGGAAGTTGGGATCCTTGTAGTTCCAGCTGAGGTTGAGAATCGGATCGGGGAAAGCCCCGCCCTCTTCCTGGTACATCGCCTTGAGCCGCAGCATCAGATCGCCGAGGATCTCTGTGTCGGTCAGCGACTCGCCAGGTCCCGGTGCCGCTTTCTCATGCCACTGCAACCAGCGAGCGCTGTTGGTGATCGACCCGGAGTCTTCAGCGAAACAGGTGGTTGGAAGGCGGAACACCTCAGTGCCGATCTTCGACGGGTCGACGTCGTGGTATTCGCCGAAGTTCTTCCAGAACTCGCCGGTTTCCACTGTCAGTGGGTCCATGATGACCAGGAACTTGAGCTTGGAGAGGCCCTCGAACACCTTCGCCTTGTTCGGGAAGGACGCCAAGATGTTGAAGCCCTGGCAGAAGGCCCCGGTCATCTTGCCCAGGGTCATGTCATTGATTGCGTACAGCACGTCATAAATGGGCGCGGACAGCTTGGGCAACCAGTCGTAGCACCAATTGTTATCTTTGGTCGCCGCCTCGCCGTACCAGTCCTTCATCAGGCTGACGAAGAACCGTTCGTAGAACTTCCAGTAAGACACCTCCCCTTCGAGCAGAGGCGGTTTGATCCGCGTCTTCATGTAGTCGTCATAGGACTGCAGGTTTGCCGACGGCAGGTTCATGTAACCCGGCAGCAGGTTAGACAGCAGGCCTATATCCGTCAGACCCTGGATGTTGGAATGGCCGCGCAGCGCGTTGACGCCGCCTCCAGGCATGCCCATGTTGCCCAGCAACAGCTGCACCATGGCACCGCAGCGGATGATCTGCGAACCAATGGTGTGCTGGGTCCAGCCCAGGGCGTAGAGGATCGTCATGGTCTTGTCGGGCGCCGACGTCTGAGCCATGAGGTCCCAGAGCTGCAACACCGTTTCCTGCGGCATGCCGCAGATGGTCTCCACCTGATCCACGGTGTAGCGGCTGTAATGTTGTTGCAGCAGGCGGAACACGCAGCGCGGATGCTCAAGGCTTGGATCGCGGCGGGCGAAGCCACTTTCGTCCAGCTCGAAGTTCCAGCTCTTGCGATCGTAGGTGTGCGTGTCCTCGTCGTAGCCAGTGAACAGGCCGTCTTCGAAGCCGAACCCTTCTTTTACGATCAGGCTGGCATCGGTGTACTCGCGCACGTATTCATGGGCATAACGACCGGTTTCAATCAGGTAATTGATGAAACCACCCAGGAACGCGATATCCGTGCCGGTACGAATCCAGGCATGGTAATCGGCCACCGCCGTAGTGCGATTGAATCGAGGGTCGATCGAAATCAGGATCGCATTGCTGCGCTCCTTGGCTTTCATCACCCAGCGAAAACCGACCGGGTGTGCCTCAGCGGAGTTGCCGCCCATGGACAGAATGACATTGGCATTGCCGATGTCCGCCCAGTGGTTCGTCATGGCACCGCGACCAAATGAAGGGGCAAGACCTGCCACCGTTGGTCCGTGTCAGACGCGCGCCTGGTTGTCTATTTTGAGGATGCCCAACGCCCGAGTAATTTTCTGCGTCAGATACGCCGTCTCGTTGGTACAGGCCGATGCGGCGACCATCGAGGTGGTCATCCAGCGATTGACCAGCCTGCCCTGCTCGTCATGGGTTTCGAAGTTCCGGTCGCGGTCGTCCTTCATGTGCCGCGCGATGCGCGTCAGGGCGTCTTCCCAGCTGATGCGCTTCCACTCATTGGTATAAGGGTCGCGCACTTCGGGGTACTTGACCCGCGACGGGCTCTTGATGAAGTCCAGCACGCCGGCGCCGCGAGGGCACAGCGAGCCGCGACTGACCGGATGATCCGGATCGCCTTCGACGTGATAGATGTCGTCGACCACGTTGGCGGCTCCATCGCCCCGTGCGTAAAGCAACATGCCGCAGCCTACCGAGCAGTAGGTGCAAATGTTGCGGGTGACTTTGGCGCCGGTCAGCTTGAAGTGACGAATCGACGCAACGGCTTCATCAGGCGCAAATCCCATCATGGCCATGCTCGATGCGCCTACACCAGCCGCACCGAACTTCAGGAACTGTCGCCGGGATACTCGCACGGTCATCGGTATCTCCTGTTGCTTGAATTCTGCTTGTTTCTAGTTATGTCCGTTCATCGGTCAATCGACCGCGACCGCTCTGCAATGGTTCATCCGCGGTGATCGACGGGCGCGGCCTTCGCGCTGCGCTTGTCTTAGCGTAGTCGGACTTTCGTGGTTGGGAAGGCGCCTCGGACGAGTCACTCGTCGCCGTAGCGGACCTGCTCGAGCAAACGCGACGACAGCGCCTGACGAGTCGAAGCGTAGTCAGCCCAAGGGTCATCGGCCTCCAGGCGTTCTGCGAGATTGGCGATGCTCCAGTGATCGGCGCGCTCGATGCACGCCAGCTCTTCGTGGCGGATTGGCACCGATACCGGCAGGCCGGGCCTGGCGCGAACCGAATAAGCGGCCACCGTGCTGGCGCCACGCTGGTTGCGCAGGTAGTCGACGAAAATCGTTCCGACCCGGTTCTTCGGCCCCATCTTGGCGACGATCCGCTCCGGGGCCTGCTTTGCCAGCCGCTCGGTCACGCCTCGCGCGAAGCGGTTGACGCTGCTCCAGTCATGCCGCCGCGCGATGGGTACGACCACATGAACACCGCGCCCGCCGCTGGTCTTGATGAAGGCGCGCAGGCCCAGCTCATCCAGCAAGCCAAGCGTCAGGTCGGTCGCCTCGACCATGCTCGCCCACGGCAACTCGGGATCCGGGTCCAGGTCGAAAACGATGCGATCAGGCCGGTCGATGCGGTCGCTGCGTGCGTTCCAGGTATGAAACTCTACAGTGCCCATCTGTACCGCCTCGATGACCGCGGTGAGCGTATCCGCCTGAATAAGCCGCGCGTGCTCCGGATCGAGCGCCCTGTCCAGCACGTGCATGTGGGGCATTTTCAGCCGTCCGCAGTGGCGCTGGAAAAACCGCTCCCCGGCAATGCCTTCCGGTGCGCGGACGATGGACAGCGGTCGGGCGACCAGATGCGGCATCAGCCGCTCGCCGACCTGCAGGTAGTACTGAGCCAGCTGCAACTTGGTCGCGCCGCTGCGTTCGTCGATCACCCGCTGCGGGTTGCTGATCCCGATCCCGCCCACCTCGGGCCGGGCCTTCCCCGATGTAACAGCCATGGCTCTTCTCCACGTCAGCTGGCCTTCTTGCTGCTGGACTTGCTGGCGGCGGTCTTACTGGCCGGACTCTTGCGCGCCGGCGACGTCTTGCTGGTCGAGGCCTTGCTCGCAGTCGACTTTGCCGGCGTCTTGGCCTTGCTGGTGGTGGGTTTGCTCGCCGTCCGCTTGCTGGGCGTTGCCTCTTCGCCATCATCAGCCGAGTCGTCTTCGACTTCTTCGGCTGGCGGCGCCTTTTTCGCCGACTTTCCGGCCAGGCTGCGCTTGAGCAATTCGGTCAGGTCGATGACGTCGGCGCTGCGCCGGTCGACCGCCTCTTCCGGTCCGCCGACGGCTTCGAGCTTGCCTTCGCGGGCCTTGGTCTCGACCAGGTCCATGATCTGGTCCTGAAAGGTGTCCTTGTATTGCTCGGGGTCCCAGGCCTCGGTCATGTCCTCGACCAGCCGCTTGGCCATATCGAGTTCCTTGGCGTTGAGGTCGGCGTTGAGCGCTTCGTCCTTCATTTCCAGGTATTCGACGCCGCGTACCTCATCGGCCCAGCGCAGCGTATTCATCACCAGCGCCTTACCCAGCGGCATCACCACCGCCAGGTGCTGCTTGTTACGCAACACGACGTTGGCGATGCCGACCTTGCCGGTCTGGAGCAGCGTCTCGCGCAACAGGGCATAGACCTTTTCGCCGCGACGGTCAGGCGTCAGGTAATACGGCGTGTCGATATAGAGGAAGGAGATGTCCTTGGCGTCGACGAAGGCGACGATGTCAACGGTCTGCGTGGCTTTCGGGTGCGCGGCCTTGATCTCCTCGTCACTGATCACGACGTAGTTGCCCTTCTCGTACTCCACGCCCTTGACGATGTTTTCGCTGTCGATGTCTTCACCAGTGGTCTTGTTGATGCGCTTGTAGCCGACCCGGTCCATGCTGCGCTTGTCGAGCCAGTCGAAGTCGATACCCTGCCGGGTTGTGGCCGGCACGAGCGCAACGGGAATGTGCACCAGCCCAAAGCTGACGGCGCCTTTCCAGATCGTACGGGGCATAGTCTTCCCTCCTGTCGCCGTGGTGCGATCAGCCGTTGACCACGGTACCGCCGTTCACGTGGATAACCTGGCCGCTGACATAGGACGCGTCATCGCTGGCCAGGTAGACATAGGCCGGCGCCACCTCTTCAGGTTGCCCGGGACGTTCCATCGGCACATTGGCACCGAATTTCTCTACTTTTTCCGCATCGAAGGTCGACGGGATCAGCGGCGTCCAAATCGGTCCCGGCGCCACGCCGTTGACCCGGATGCCACGCTCGGCCAGGTTCATCGACAGCGATCGGGTGAAGGCCGTGATTGCGCCCTTGGTTGCCGAATAATCCAACAACTGCGGGCTGCCCTTGTAGGCCGTCACCGAAGTGGTATTGATGATCGCGGCCCCTTTCTGTAGGTGAGGCAGCGCGGCCTTGGTCATCTGGAACATGCCGAAGATGTTGGTGCGGAAGGTCTTTTCCCACTGCTCTTCGGGGATATCCTCCAAACCCTTCTGCGGATGCTGCTCGGCGGCGTTGTTGACCAGGATGTCCAGCCTGCCGAACCGGCCCAGGGTTTCGTCAATCACCTTGTGGCAAACGTCGCGGTCGGCCACGTCGCCGGCAAAGGTCAGGCACTGGCGGCCCTGCTGCTCCACGACGCGCCGGGTCTCCTGCGCGTCCTGATGTTGGTCCAGATAGAGGATCGCGACGTCAGCGCCCTCGCGGGCGAACAGCACGGCCACCGAACGGCCGATGCCGCTGTCGCCACCGGTAATGATCGCCACTTTGCCCTGCAGCTTGCCTGCCGCCTTGTAGTCCTCGCCACGGAACGCAGGCCGTGGCGTCATCTCGCCTTCCTTGCCAGGTTCGGCCTGTTGCTGGGGCGGGAGGGTCTGGGATTCGTCAGCCATGCAAAACTCTCCGTCACGGTTGATTGACCTGTATCTGGAGGACTTTGCCGGCAGGGGGAAAGTTTCTGCAGTGCGATGAGAGGCCCGCCCGGCCGTTCGCCTGTCACGCAGGTGGCGAGCAATCAGATGCCGCGAGTAAATGAAAAAACCCCGCACCAGGCGGGGTCAGCGACAGCCATCGACGCGCTGCGGTCAGTTCAGGCGCAATGCCACGCGGCCGCGCGGCACGCCGCTTTCGACGTATCGATGCGCCTCGACCACCTCGTCGAAGCCGAATACCCGGTCCACTTGGGGCGCAATCATGCGATCGGCGGTCAGCTGATTGATGTGCAGCAATGCACGCTCGACAGCCTGGCGATCCTGCTCGATGCCGAGGTCGGGTTGACCTGTGAAATCACACAGGCAATGCAGGAAGAATTTGAAGTTCTTCTTGAATGCGGCACAGGCCGGGAATGCGGTTTCGTTGCCGCCGTTGAGGCCGTAGAGAATGAGCTTGCCGCGCGGCGCGATGACATCGCCGAGCAGCTTCATGCGCGAGCCACCGCACCCATCGAGCACCACCTCGACACCCGCCCCGGCTGTGATCTTCTGCAAGCGGCCGACCAGGTCTTCCTCTTCGGTGACGATCACCGTTTCGGCACCCAGCTCGCGGAGAAAATCGCGATCGTCGACGGTATCGCACGTGGCGATGACCCGCGCGCCGAGCGCCTTGGCGATCTGTACCGCGATGGGGCCGGTGCAATGGCGGGCCTCGGTGATCAGCACGTACTGGCCGGGTTCCAGTTGCGCCAGCTCGACCAAGGCGAAGTAGGCCACCAGCGCCGGGGTAAAATGCACCGCCGCCTCGACTGCCGTCAGCCGCTCGGGATAGTGCACCAAGGAGGTCGTGGGCAATAGCACCTGCTCGCCGTACAACGGGTAGCGGTTAAGGTCGTGTGCCGGAAAACTCGCCACCAGGTCACCCACCGCAAAGCCGTCGACGTCCTCGCCCACGGCGCGGATGGCGCCGGCAATTTCGCTGCCGAGCCCAGCCGGCAATTTTGCATGCCGCGGCGCCAGGTCCTGCCGCCAGAGAACGTCGTTCCAGCTCACGCCGATCGCCTGGACGTCGATCAGCACCTCTCCCGGCCCCGGGCGCAGCTCGTCCTGCTGCTCGTAGCGCAGGACATCAGCAGGGCCGAACTGGTGGAAGCGGATGATGCGGGACATGAACAAGACCCCTCGATTACTACTGTGGGAGTGACTCTATCCGCACCGCTGGCACAACTCCAGTCGCGCAGTTCGATAGTCGCCATGCGCGCCAATGATGAGAGCCTGTATGTAAGGCCGCACCCGGCGCTGCAGGTTTGGGCATTGCCCGAGCGGAAATCGACATGCGGGCCGGCCGCGGAACTGTCTAGAATGCTGACGCACACCGGGAAGGCTCTTGCCTGTCCCGCCCGGCCCCAGTTTGAAGTGAATGGCATGAATCGCAACGACCTTCGCCGTCTAGACCTCAACCTGCTGATCGTCTTCGAAACGCTGATGCACGAGCGCAGCGTGACGCGGGCGGCAGAAAAGCTGTTTCTCGGCCAGCCGGCGATCAGCGCGGCCCTGGCCCGCCTGCGTACCCTGTTCGACGACCCACTGTTCGTGCGCACCGGACGCAGCATGGAGCCCACCGCGCGGGCCCAGGAAATCGCTGGGCTGCTCTCCCCTGCGCTGGATTCCATTTCCACCGCGGTCAGCCGCGCCTCGACCTTCGATCCGGCCACCAGCGAGTCGGTCTTTCGCATCGGCCTGACCGACGAGGTGGAGTTCGCCCTGCTGCCGCAGCTGTTGCGGCGCGTGCGCGCCGAAGCCCCGGGGGTCGTGCTGGTGGTACGCCGCGCCAACTACCTGCTGATGCCCGGTCTGCTGGCGTCCGGCGAAATCTCGGTGGGGGTCTGCTACACCGAAGAACTGCCCGCCAATGCCAAGCGCAAGGTCCTGCGCCGGCCGAAGCCGATGCTCTTGCGCGCCGACAGCATTCCGGGACGCATGAGCATGGAGGACTATTGCTCGCGACCGCACGCGATGGTGTCCTTCGCCGGCGACCTGAACGGCTATATCGATGAGGAGCTGGCGCTGCACGGTTGCAAGCGGCGGGTGGTGCTGGCCGTTCCCCAGTTCAACGGACTGGCCAGCCTGCTCGCCGGCACCGATCTGGTGGCCACGGTGCCCGACTACGCCGCCGCCGCGCTGGCGGCCAATGGCGGCGTGCGCGCCGAACCCCTGCCCTTCGACACCAGCCAGGACTTCGAACTCTCCATGGCCTGGCGCGGTGCCCAGGACAACGACCCGGCCGAGCGCTGGCTGCGTTCGCGGATCCAGATGTTCGTCGGCGACCCGGACAGTCTCTGATAGGCGATACAGGCTGGGCTTCAGCCACTCGTTTATTCATTCGCGCCAAGTTCGCGTGGCGGTCAAGCCCACCGTAAGACAGCTGCGGCAGCGGCACATGTGAAGCGCCACCAGCCAGGACATGCCCGGTCCGGCCCGGCACCGATCGGCGCAGCGCCTCCGCCGAGCTGAGGGGGGCCACCACTAGCCGCGGCGTCACACCGTTTGGTGGACTAAACCCGCGCCACCGAACCTGGGCGCCGTCCTGCCATGAGCCAGGACCATGCCTCGCGTCGCGCCGATAACGAATGCCCGACCATCACCGCCAATGATATTCACCTTTGGCTCGTTCGATTTCTGCAGAACGGCTCGACCACGCGCACTCCCGCCATCGATAAAAACCCGAGTTGCGGAGTCAAGCATGGAACGTTCACTCAAAGCCTTGCGTTACCCCCTGGTCGCGGCTGCCGCTGCCCTCGTTGGCGCATGCGGACAAGCGCCCGAGGCCACCGAAGCGGCAATGCCAGCGCCGCAGGTCAGCGTCGCTGAAGTCATCGAGCAGCAGGTCACCGAATGGGACGAGCTCACCGGGCGCCTGGAGGCTCCGGAATCAGTGGAGATTCGCCCACGGGTGTCTGGCTTCATCGACAAGGTCGCTTTCGAGGAAGGTGCTCTGGTCAAGAAAGGCGATCTGTTGTTCCAGATCGACCCGAGGCCGTTCGAGGCGCAGGTCAAGCGTTTACAGGCAGAGCTGCAACAGGCTCGCGTCACTCAGCAACGTACCGCCAGCGAAGCCGAGCGTGGTGAGCGGTTGCGCGCCAACAATGCCATTTCCGCCGAACTCGCCGATGCGCGCACCAGTGCCGCCAGCGAAGCCAAGTCGGCGGTTGCGGCGATCCAGGCCCAGCTCGACGCCGCCAAGCTGAACCTGAGCTTTACCCGCGTAACCGCGCCTATCGACGGCCGGGTCGGCCGCGCCCTGATCACCGCGGGCAACCTGGTCAACGCCGGCGAAGCCCTGCTGACTACGCTGGTGTCCACCGACAAGGTCTATGCCTACTTCGAAGCGGATGAGCGTACTTACCTCAAGTACCGCGAGCTGGCGCGCGAAGGCGAGCGCGGCGAGGCAACGCCCGTCTACCTGGGGCTTTCCGACGAGCCGGGGCACCCGCACCTGGGCCATATGGACTTCATCGACAACCAGGTCGACCCCCGCACCGGCACCATTCGCGGCCGCGCCGTCTTCGACAACCGTGACGGGCGCTTCACCCCCGGTCTCTACGCGCGGCTGAAGCTGGTCGGCAGCGCTACCTACGAGGCGGTACTGATCAAGGACGTCGCGGTGGGAACCGATCTTGGCAAGAAGTTCGTGCTGGTGCTGGGTGATGACGGCAAGGTCAGTTATCGCTCCGTCGAGCTGGGGCCGAAGCTGGAAGGCCTGCGCATCGTGCGCAACGGCTTGAACGAAGGCGAAACCATCGTCGTCAACGGCCTGCAGCGTGTTCGCCCGGGTGCCACAGTGCAGCCGGAAAACGTGCCGATGGCAGACGCCGACACCCTCGCCGCACTGCGTGAGCAGAACCGCGCGATCACGGCGGCGTTCAAGACCGAGGTCGTCGAGCACAACGTGGCGCGCCGTCCGAGCAGCTGACGCGTGCGCTGACTCGCATCGACCCTGCGCTTCGGCGCAACCAAAAAAACCGATTCCGTCAGGGTGCGTCACGCGCACCCTCTCCCCCGGAGTGCGTCATGACTTTTTCGCAATTCTTCATCCAGCGGCCAATCTTCGCCGCGGTACTGTCGATGATCATCCTCATCGGCGGTGCCATCTCGCTGTTCCAGCTGCCGATCAGCGAATACCCCGAAGTGGTTCCGCCCACCGTCGTGGTACGGGCCAACTTCCCCGGCGCCAACCCCAAGGTGATCGGCGAGACCGTCGCCTCGCCGCTTGAACAGGCCATCACCGGCGTCGAGGGCATGCTCTACATGTCGTCCCAGGCGACCGCTGACGGCAAGCTGACGCTGACCATCACCTTCGCCCTGGGCACCGATCTGGACAACGCCCAGGTGCAGGTGCAGAACCGCGTGACCCGCACCATGCCGACCCTGCCCACCGAGGTGCAGCGGCTCGGCGTGACGGTCGACAAGGCCTCGCCGGACCTCACCATGGTGGTGCACCTGACCTCGCCGGATGAGCGTTACGACATGCTCTATCTGTCCAACTACGCCGCGCTCAACGTCAAGGACGAGCTGGCGCGGCTGGACGGGATCGGCGACGTGCAACTGTTCGGCATGGGCGACTACTCCCTGCGCGTCTGGCTGGATCCAAACAAGGTCGCTTCGCGCAACCTCACCGCGAGCGATGTGGTCAACGCGATTCGCGAACAGAACCGCCAGGTAGCGGCCGGCTCGCTCGGCGCGCCGCCCGCACCGGGTGCGACCGACTTCCAGCTGTCGATCAATACCCAGGGCCGCCTCGTCAGCGAGGAGGAATTCGAAAACATCATCATCCGTGCCGGCGAAGACGGCTCGATCACCCGCCTGCGCGACATCGCCCGCGTCGAGCTGGGGTCCAGCCAGTACGCCTTGCGCTCGCTGCTGAACAACCAGCCGGCGGTGGCCATTCCGGTGTTTCAGCGCCCCGGCTCCAATGCCATCGCGATCTCCGATGCGGTGCGTGCGCGCATGGCCGAGCTGAAGAAGGATTTCCCCGAGGGCGTGGATTACGAGATCGTCTACGACCCCACCATCTTCGTGCGCGGCTCCATCGAGGCGGTGGTGCACACCCTGCTCGAGGCGCTGGTGCTGGTAGTGCTGGTGGTCATCCTGTTCCTGCAAACCTGGCGCGCCTCGATCATCCCGCTGGCGGCCGTGCCGGTGTCGCTGATCGGCACCTTCGCCGTGATGCACATGCTCGGTTTCTCGCTCAATGCGCTGTCGCTGTTCGGGCTGGTGCTGGCGATCGGCATCGTGGTGGACGACGCCATCGTCGTGGTGGAGAACGTCGAGCGCAACATCGGCCTCGGCAAGACACCGGTCGAAGCCACCAAACAGGCCATGAAGGAAGTCACCGGGCCGATCATCGCCACGGCGCTGGTGCTTTGCGCGGTGTTCATCCCGACCGCCTTCATTTCCGGCTTGACCGGGCAGTTCTACCAGCAGTTCGCACTGACCATCGCCATCTCCACGGTGATCTCGGCGTTCAACTCGCTGACCCTGTCGCCAGCGTTGGCCGCAGTCCTGCTCAAGGCCCACGACGCGCCAAAGGACGGCTTCTCGCGCTTGCTGGACAAGCTATTCGGTGGCTGGCTGTTCGGCCCGTTCAACCGCGTGTTCGAGCGTGCCAGTCACGGCTACGTCGGGGCGGTAAAGCGCATCCTGCGGGGCAGCGGTATCGCGCTGGTGGTCTACGTCGGACTGGTCGCCCTCGGTTACATGGGCTTTGCCAACACGCCGACCGGCTTCGTGCCTCCGCAGGACAAGCAGTACCTGGTGGCTTTTGCCCAGCTGCCCGACGCCGCCACCCTCGATCGTACCGAGGACGTGATCAAGCAGATGTCGGAAATCGCCGGCAAGCATCCTGGCGTGGCGAATACCGTCGCCTTCCCGGGCTTGTCGATCAACGGCTTCACCAACAGCCCCAACAGCGGCATCGTCTTCGTCACCCTGAAGGACTTCGACGAGCGCCAAGGCGCGAATATGTCGGCTGGGGCCATCGCCGGTGACCTGAACGGCCAGTTTGCGAGCATCCAGGAAGCCTACCTCGCGATCTTCCCGCCGCCTCCCGTGCAGGGGCTTGGCACTATCGGCGGCTTCCGTGTGCAGGTGCAGGATCGCGGCAACCTCGGTTACGAAGAACTCTACAAGCAGGTGCAGAACGTACTCGCCAAGAGCGCCGACTACCCCGAGCTGGCCGGACTGTTCACCAGTTATCAGGTCAACGTGCCTCAGGTGGACGCCGACATCGACCGCGAAAAAGCCAAGACCCACGGCGTGGCGATCGACGAGATCTTCGACACAATGCAGGTCTACCTCGGCTCGCTGTACGCCAACGACTTCAATCGCTTCGGCCGCACCTATCAGGTCAACGTCCAGGCCGATCAGAAGTTCCGTCTGGCGCCGGAGCAGATCGGCCAGCTGAAAGTACGCAACAACCGGGGCGAGATGGTGCCGCTGTCGACCTTCGTCAAGGTCACCGACAGCGCAGGTCCTGACCGGGTGATGCATTACAACGGCTTCCTCACCGCTGAAATCAACGGCGCGGCCGCCCCCGGCTACAGTTCCGGCCAGGCGGAAGCGGCGATGGAGCGGCTGCTGAAGGCCGAGTTGCCCAACGGCATGAGCTACGAATGGACCGAGCTGACCTACCAGCAGATCCTTGCCGGCAACACGGCAGTCTTCGTCTTCCCGCTCTGCGTGCTGCTGGCGTTCCTGGTACTGGCCGCGCAATACGAGAGCTGGAGCCTGCCGCTGGCGGTGATTCTGATCGTACCCATGACGCTACTATCGGCCATTACCGGGGTGATTCTGTCCGGCGGCGACAACAACGTGTTCACCCAGATCGGCCTGATCGTACTGGTGGGCTTGGCGTGCAAGAACGCGATCCTGATCGTCGAGTTCGCCAAGGACAAACAGGAGGAAGGCATGACTCGCCTGGCCGCCGTGCTGGAGGCCTGCCGGTTGCGGCTGCGGCCGATCCTGATGACCAGCTTCGCCTTCATCATGGGCGTGGTGCCGCTGGTGCTGTCGTCCGGCGCCGGCGCCGAGATGCGCCATGCCATGGGCGTCGCGGTATTCAGCGGGATGCTCGGCGTGACCTTCTTCGGCCTGCTGCTGACCCCGGTGTTCTATCTGGTGATTCGCGCCTTCGTCGAAAGGCGCACGGAGAAAAAGGCTGTTCTCAAGGAGGCAAATGCATGAAAGCGCTGATCGCAACCCCGTCATTGCTGGCCACGCTGCTGCTGTTGAGCGCCTGCGCGGTGGGCCCGGACTACCGTGCGCCGCAGACCGAACCGGCACAGATCGAACGAGCCACAACGCCGCCCTTCGATCGTTCGCGCTTCGAGGCCGCCTGGTGGCGGCAGTTCGACGACCCGACGCTGAATGCACTGGTGCGCGAGGCCCTGGGCGACAACCGCGAACTCCGTGTCGCCTTTGCCCGCCTGCGCGCAGCGCGCGCGCTGCGTGCAGACACCGCCAACGACCGCTTCCCCACGGTGACCGCTGGCGCCAGCGCGGAGATCGGCAAGGCCCAGCAACCCGGCGTGACCGACGAGCGCGTCAACAGCGAGCGCTACGATCTCGGGCTCGACATGGCGTGGGAGCTCGACCTGTTCGGTCGCATCCAGCGCCGGATCGAAGCCAGCGAGGCGCAAACCGAAGCGGCCGAGGCCGAGTTGTACCAGCTGCAGGTCAGCCTGATCGCAGAACTGGTGGACGCCTATGGTCAACTGCGTGGCGCACAGCTGCGTGAGCGAATCGCCCGAGAAAACCTCGAGAACCAGCGCAACTCACACCGGCTCACCGAGCAGCTACGTGAAGTCGGTGTGGGCAGCGAACTGGACGTGCTGCGCGCCGACGCGCGCCTGGCCTCCACTGAGGCCAGCCTGCCGCAGCTGCAGGCGCAGCAGACGCGGGCACGCAATCGCATCGCTACCCTGCTGGGCCAACGTGCCGACCAGCTCAGCGTCGATCTCTCACCGCGGGTGCTGCCTGTCATCGCCAAGGCGCTGCCGGTCGGCGATCCGACCGAGCTGCTGCGGCGGCGTCCCGACATCCTCGCTGCCGAGCGCCAACTGGCGGCGGCAACAGCGAATGTCGGAGTCGCCACCGCGGATCTGTTTCCGCGGGTCAGCCTGTCCGGGTTCGTCGGTTTCATCGCCGGACGCGGTTCGCAGATCGGCTCCAGCGCCGCGCGTGCCTGGAGCGTAGGGCCTAGCATCAGCTGGGCCGCCTTCGACATGGGCAGCGTGCGCGCGCGTCTGCGGGGCGCCGAGGCAGACGCCGACGGCGCGTTGGCGCGCTATGAGCAGCAGGTGCTGCTGGCCCTCGAAGAGTCGGAAAACGCCTTCAGCGACTATGCCCGCACCCAGGATCGTCTGGTGGCCTTGCTGCGCCAGTCGCAAGCCAGCCGGAAAGCGGCGCAGCAGGCGCAGATCCGCTACCGCGAAGGCAGCGTCGACTTCCTCGTGCTACTGGATGCCGAACGCGAGCGGCTGCTGGCCGAGGACGCCCAGGCTCAGGCGGAAACCGACCTCTACCGCGGCGTGGTCGCGCTGTACAAGGCGCTGGGGGGCGGCTGGCAATTGCCGAGTGCCTGACGCAGGAAACGTCGGTGCGGGCCGCTTCAGAGCCGTTCGCGCACGCCCGGCTGAAAAATGTGACGCATGCCCGGTCCTACCGGATCGGCAGATGAAATTTGCGAGAAAGCCCTTCTGATTGGTCGGCATATTTGGCATAAGGTCCCGTTGACGCTCAACACGCGTCCGCGGGACGTCCTGCCAACCAACCAAAAAAAAAGAGCCCTCCAATGATCAAGCCGATCATCACCCTTGCCGGCATCGTGCTGGCTCTGGTCACGACCGCCGTCGAGGCGGAGCCGATCGTCATCAAGTTCTCCCACGTAGTGGCCGAAGACACGCCCAAGGGCAAAGGCGCCCTGCTATTCAAGCGCCTGGTGGAAGAACGCCTGCCCGGGCAGGTCACCGTCGAGGTCTACCCCAATTCCACCCTGTTTGGCGATAACAACGAGCTCGACGCGCTGAGCAAGAACGAGGTGCAGCTGCTCGCGCCGTCGCTGGCCAAGTTCGAGAAGTACACCAAGCAGTTACAGGTATTCGACCTGCCGTTCCTGTTCGATGATCTCGAGGCGGTCAACCGCTTCCAGAAACGCGCCAAGGGCCGCCAGCTGCTGCGTTCGATGGAGCAGGAAAACATCACCGGCCTGGCCTACTGGCACAACGGAATGAAGCAACTTTCGGCCACCAAGGCATTGCGTATGCCGTCTGACGCAGCGGCCCTGGCCTTCCGTATCCAGCCTTCGGCAGTACTCGAGGCGCAATTCGAGCAGCTAGGGGCCAAAACCAAAAAGATCCCGTTCAGCGAAGCCTATGCAGCCCTGCAGAATGGCACGGTGCAGGGCGCCGAGAACCCCTGGTCGAATATCTACAGCAAGAAGATGCACACCGTGCAGCCTTTCATCACCGAGTCCAACCACGGCGTGCTCGACTACATGCTGGTTAGCAACGCGCGATTCTGGTTCGCCATTCCGCACCGCATCCGTACCGAACTCGAAGGCATCATCGACGAGGTGACCTACGAGGTGAACCGCGCCGCCGAAGAAGCCAACCAGGCCGACCGCGAGCGAATCCGCAAAGCCGGCACGTCGGAGATCATCGAGTTGACACCCGAGCAACGCGAAGCCTGGCGTGAAACCATGCGTCCGGTCTGGCAGCAGTTTGAACCGGCGATCGGCTCCGACATCATCAAGGCGGCGCAGACGGTCAATCGCAAGCAACGGCACTGACCGGGCTGCACCTCAACAGACGAACCGCGGCCATGGGCCGCGGTTTTTTTTGCCTTCGCGCGGGCGAGTGAGGCCACAGCCCGGCCGAAGTCAGCCGGCTGGTGCTACCGATCGCCGGGAGCAATTCCCAGTGCGGTTGCGTCCCAGCCGCCACCAAGCGCCGCGATCAGGGCCACACTGGCATTCAAGCGGTCGCCCAGCAGCGTCAGGTAGGTGCGCTCGCTGTTCAGTGCGTTGGTCTGCGCGGTTGCCACGCTGAGGAAATCCACGGTGCCGGCGCGGTACTGGTTTTCGATCAGCCGCAACGACTCCTGTGCGGCCTCCAGCGCCTGGCGCTGGACCACGGCTTCGGCGGCCAGCACGCGCAATTGCACCAGGTTGTCCTCGACCTCGCGAAAGCTGTCGAGCACGGTCTGCCGGTAGCGCGCCACGGTCTGGTCGTAGCTGGCCTGCGCCGCCTCCAGATCCGCGCGGCGACCACCGAAGTCCAGCAGCGTCACCGCCAGGTCCGGCCCGAGCGACCAGAAACGATTGGGCAGGCTGATCAGGTTGGCGACACTGCTGTTGCGGTATCCGCCGCTGGCGCTGAGGGTCAGGTCCGGGTACCAGGCCGCCTCGGCCACGCCGACCCGCGCATTGGCCGCCATGACGGCGCGCTCGGCCGAGGCGATGTCCGGGCGCCGCTCCAGCAGCTGCGACGGCAACGCCGGCGGGACCGCCGGTACCACGGGAATGCCCTCGCGCTCGGCCAGATCCAGTTCCGCCGGCGGTACGCCGACCAGCACGGCGATGGCATGCTCGAGCTGTGCGCGTTGCCATTGCAGGTCCAGCGCCTGCGCCTCGGTGCTGCGCAGCTGGGTGGTGGCCTGGGTGACGTCCGACTTGGGCACGATGCCGGCGCGGTACTGGTTCTGCGTCAGCCGTAGCGAACGGGCGAAGGCCTCCACCGACTGGTTCAGCAGGCGTTGCTGCTCGTCCATCACGCGCAGCTGCAGATAGGTCTGCACGAGCTCGGCCTGCAAGCTCAGCCGCACCGCGGCCAGGTCCGCCGCGCTGCCCTGCAGGTCGGCGCGACTGGCTTCGAGGTTGCGCCGCAAGCGGCCCCACAGATCCAGCTCCCAGGTCGCATCGAGTCCAACGCTGTAGCTCTCGCTGATGCCACTGATCGAGGCGTTGCCCGTATTGGTTGTACCACTTGTGGTGCCCTGCCCGGCGCGTGTTGCCCCGGCGCTGCCGCCGACGCTGGGAAACAGTTGCGAACGGGCGCCGCGCACCAGCGCCCGCGCCTGGCGGTATTGCGCCTCGGCACCGGCCAGGTCCTGGTTGGCGGCGTTCAACCGGGCGACCAAAGCGTTCAGTTCGACGTCGCCGAACAGGGACCACCAGTCGCCGCGCCGCAGCAGATCCGCCGGCCCGGCAGCTTTCCAGCCGTCGGCCTGTTTGAACGCCACGGCGCTGGGCAGGGCCGGTCGTTGGTAGTCGGGGCCCAGGGTGCAGGCGCCCAGCGCGCCGGCGAGTACGGCAATGGCCAGCGGCTGCAGGGAAAAGCGTGAACTCATAGCGGATCTTCCAGTGCGGCGTCGGTGCGTACACCGCGCCAGCGATTGAAACGATGGCGTGCCCGGTCCAGATACAGGTAGACGACCGGCGTGGTGAAGAGTGTCAGCAGCTGGCTGAGAATCAGCCCGCCGATAATGGTCAGGCCTAGCGGTTGACGCATTTCCGCCCCTTCGGCGCCGCCCAGCAGCAACGGCAGCGCGCCGAGGATCGCCGCCAGCGTGGTCATCAGGATCGGCCGGAAGCGCAGCAGGCAGGCGCGGCGGATCGACTCGGCCGGCGACAGCCCGTCCTGGCGCTCGAACTGCAGCGCCAGGTCGATCATCAGGATGGCGTTCTTCTTCACTACCCCGATCAGCAGGAACAGGCCCAGGAGGGAAATCAGGCTGAACTGCTCGCCGGTCAGGATGATCGCCAGCAAGGCGCCAACGCCGGCCGATGGCAGCGTCGAGAGGATTGTCAGCGGATGGATGTAACTCTCGTAGAGGATGCCGAGCACGATATAGACCAACAGCAAGGCGCCCAGGATCATCAGTGGCTGGCCCTCCTGGGTGGCCTTGAACACGTCGCCGGTCCCGCCGAGGCGTCCCTGCACCTCGCTGGGCAGGCCGATGGCCGCGACCGCGCGCTCGATCGCCAGGGTCGCCTGATCAAGGCTGACGCCCGGCGCCAGGTCGAAGTCGATGTTCTCCGCCGCGAACTGGCCATCGTGGCTGACCCGGTCCTCCTCCAGGCTGCGCTCATAACGGGCGAACGCAGCCAGCGGGACGCGCCGCCCGTCGCTGCTGATCACATGCACCTGCTCGAGCACCTCGGGGTGCTGCGCGTAGGCGGGGTCGATCTCCATCACCACGCGATACTGGTTAAGCGCCTCGTAGATGGTCGACACCTGGCGCTGGCTGAAGGCGTTGTTGAGCATGGTGGTCACCGTGCTCATGTCGATGCCCAGGCGCTTGGCCGCATCGCGGTCGACTTTCAACGTGATTTGTTGCGCGCCCTCGCCCTCGTTGGCGTCGATGCTGGTCAGTTCCGGCAACGCCTTGAGTGCCTGGGTCACGCGCGGCAGCCAGGTGCGCAGGTCGTCGAGGTCGCTGGCCAGCAAATTGTAGGAGTAGGCGGAGCTGCTCTGCCGACCGCCGCCAAACTGCAGGTCCTGGTCGGCCATCAGGAACATCCGCCCGCCCGGCACCTTGGGCTGGTTCCTGCGAATGCGCTCGATCACCTGCTGCGACGAGATCCGTCGCTCGGCCAGGGGTTTGAGCCGCACGATCATGAATGCATTGTTGATCCCGCCCTGGCCGCCAATGAATCCCGCCACGCTTTCCACTGCCGGGTCGGCGAGCAGCGCCTTGCGGAAGGTTTCCATCTTCGGCTGCATGACCTGGAACGACAGGCCGTCATCGCCACGGATAAAACCGGTGAGCTGGCCGGTGTCCTGCTGGGGCAGGAAGGTCTTGGGCACCTGGACGTAGAGAAACACGTTCAACCCGATGGTCGCCAGCAGCGTCAGCAGGGTGATCCGCCGGTGGCGCAAGGCCCAGCCCAGCCCGCGGTCATAATGCCCCACCAGCCACTGGTGGGCGCGGTGGCTGGCACGGTGCAGCCGCCCGTCGTGGTCGGGCTGGTGCGGCCTGAGCCAGCGCGCGCAGAGCATCGGCGTCAGCGTCAGCGACACCAGTAGCGAGACCAGGATGGCCGCGGCCAGGGTGATCGAGAATTCGCGAAACAGCCGCTCCACCAGCCCGCCCATGAACAGGATCGAAACGAAGACCACCACCAGCGACAGGTTCATTGACAGCAGGGTGAAGCCCACCTCGCGGGTGCCGATGTAAGCGGCGCGCATCGGCGGTACGCCCTCGTCGATGTGCCGGGCGATGTTTTCCAGCACCACGATGGCGTCGTCCACCACCAGCCCGGCCGCGAGGATCAGCGCCATCAGCGAGAGCACGTTCAGCGAGAAGCCGAACAGATACATCACGGCGAAGGTCCCGACCAGCGACACCGGCACCGCCAGCGCCGGGATCAGGGCGGTGCGCAGCCGGCCGAGAAACAGGAATACCAACAGGATGACCAGCCCCACGGCAATCAGCAGCGTGCGCTCGGCCTCGTGCAGGGTGGCGCGGATCACCGGCGAGCGGTCCATTGCCACGGCCAGCTCGACGCTGCCGGGCACGATCGCCTGCAGGGCGGGCAGCTCGTTGCGGATCCCTTCGATGGTCTCGATGATGTTGGCGCCCGCCTGCCGGTTGATGACCAACAACACCGCACGGTCGTTATTGAAGAATCCGTCGTTGTAGCGGTCCTCGACGCCGTTGCGCACCTTGGCGACATCGCGCAGGCGCAGCACGGCGCCGTCCTGGTAGCGGATCACCAGCGGCAGGTAGTCCGCCGCCTCGTGCAGCTGGTCGCTGGCCTGCACCTGCCAGTGACGCTCCTGGTCCTCGACCGAGCCCTTGGGGCGACGCACGTTGGCGGCGGCGATGGTCTGGCGCACCTCGTCGAGCGACACGCCGTACTGCTCCAGCTGCTGCGGCTGCAGCTCGACGCGTACCGCCGGCAGCGAGCTGCCGCCGACCTGCACTTCCCCTACCCCCGGAACCTGCGACAGCTTTTGCGCGAGCACCGTGGAGGCGATGTCGTAGAGCTGGCCGCCGGAGAGCACGTCGGACGTCAGCGACAGCACCATGATCGGCGCCTGCGCCGGATTGATCTTGCGGTAGGTGGGCATGCTGCGCATGCCGCTGGGCAACAGGTTGCGCGAGGCGTTGATTGCCGCCTGGACATCGCGCGCGGCGCCGTTGATCTCCCGCGAGAGATCGAACTGGATGATGATGCGCGTCTGCCCCTGGCTGCTGCGGCTGCTCATCTGGGTGACCCCGGCAATGCTGCCCAGCGAGCGTTCTAGCGGTGTCGCGACGCTCGAGGCCATGATCTCGGGGCTGGCCCCGGGCAGGCTCGCCTGCACCGTGATCACCGGAAAGTCCATGTTCGGCAGCGGCGAAACTGGCAGCAAGCCGAAGCTGACGCCGCCCAGCAGCAGGATCGCCAGGCTCAGCAGCATGGTCGCCACGGGGCGGGCGATGAACGGCGAGGAGAGGTTCATCGGGCAGATGCCGCTGAAGGCTGAAGGCTAAGGGCTGGACGAGCACGGCCAGGTTTCCGGGGACCGGCATTTCGTCCAGCCTCCCGCTTCCAGCGTTTTTTCGAAGCGGTCATGCGTCCGCCTCCTGCCCCACTGCGCCCCGCCTTGAGAACCGCTGCCCCAGCCGATCGAAAAACAGGTAGATCACCGGCGTGGTGAACAACGTAAGCAGTTGACTGAGCAGCAGACCGCCGACCAGCACCAGGCCCAGAGGCTGGCGCAGTTCAGCACCCGACCCCGAGGCGAGCATCAGCGGCACGGCGCCGAACAACGCTGCCAAAGTGGTCATCAGGATCGGCCGGAAGCGCAGCAACGCGGCACGGTAGATGGCGTCCCGCGGGGACATGCCCTGGTGACGCTCGGCGTCCAGGGCGAAGTCGATCATCATGATCGCGTTCTTCTTGACGATGCCGATCAAGAGAATGATGCCGATGATCGCGATCAGGCCCAAATCGTTGCCGGTCAGCAGCAACGCCAGCAGTGCGCCGACGGCCGCCGAGGGCAGCGTGGAGAGGATGGTGATCGGGTGAATGTAACTTTCATAAAGCACGCCGAGCACGATGTACATCGTCACCACCGCCGCCAGGATCAGCAGCAGCGTGCTCGACAGCGAAGCGCGGAACGCCTCGGCAGCGCCCTGGAAGCGGCTCTGGATGCCGGGCGGAAGACCGATCTCCGCTTCTACCTGCTCGATCAGTGCCACGGCATCGCCCAGCGAAACGCCCTCGCCCAGGTTGAACGACAGCGTAACCGCCGGGAATTGGCCGATGTGGCTGATCACCAGCGGCGCGTGGCGTTGCTCCAGCCGCGCCAGGCTCGAGAGCCGGACCGGCGTGCCGCTTTCGCTCTGGACGAACACCTCGCCCAGCGCCTGCGGGCCGAGCCGGCTGGCCGCGTCGGCCTCGAGCACCACCCGGTACTGGCTGGCCTGGGTGAAGATGGTCGATATCTGGCGCTGGCCGAAGGCGTCGTACAGCGCATCGGTGATGGCCGCGATGTCGATGCCCAGGCGCGCGGCGGCGTCACGGTCGATATCGAGGAACACCTGCAGCCCGTCACTTTGCAGGTCACTGGCGACGTCGGTCAGTTGCGGCTGTTCGCGCAAGGCTGCCACCAGACGTGGCGTCCATTCCTGCAGCAGGTCGGCGTCGGGGGACTCGAGGCTGAACTGGAACTGGGTTCGGCTGACCCGATCCTCGATGGACAGATCCTGCACCGGCTGCATGTACAGGGCGATGCCGGGCAGCTTGGCCAGCTGCGGACGCAGACGGTCGATGACCTCGCTGGCGGTGGCGTCGCGCTCGGCGTGGGGCTTGAGGTTGATCAGCAGGCGACCGCTGTTGAGCGTCACGTTGTCGCCGTCCACGCCAATGTAGGAGGACAGGCTGGCGACGGCCGGGTCCGCCAGGATCACCCCCGACAGTGCCTGTTGGCGCTCGCTCATGGCGCGGAAGGAAATCGACTGCGGCGCCTCGCTGATACCCTGGATCGTCCCGGTGTCCTGCAGCGGGAAGAAGCCCTTCGGCACCAGCAGATACAGTACGACCGTCAGCCCCAGCGTGGCCACGGCGACCAGCAAGGTGAAGCGCTGGTGGCCGAGTACCCAGGTCAGTACCCGGGCGTAGCCGTCGATCAAGCGCTCGATCCAGTCCGGCCTGGCATCGGTTCGAACGGCCGGCTTGAGCAGCTTCGCGCACATCATCGGGGTCAGCGTCAGTGACACCACCAGGGAGATCAGGATCGCCACTGCCAGGGTGATGGCGAACTCGCGAAACAGCCGGCCCACTACGTCCTGCATGAACAGCAGTGGGATCAGCACCGCGATCAGTGACAGGGTCAGCGATACCAGCGTGAAGCCGATCTGCCGGGCGCCCTTGAGCGCGGCCTGCAGGGGCGTCTCGCCCTCCTCGACGTGGCGCGCAATGTTTTCCAGCATGACGATGGCATCGTCGACGACGAAACCGGTGGCGATGGTCAGGGCCATCAGCGTCAGGTTGTTCAGCGAAAACCCGGCCAGGTACATCACCGCGAAGGTGCCGACCAGCGACAGCGGCACCGCGATGGTGGGGATAACGGTGGCCGAGAGCTTCTTCAGGAAGATAAAGGTGACCAGCACCACCAGCACCGTCGCCAACAACAGCTCGTGCTGAACGTCGTCGATGGCTGCGCGGATGGTCTGGGTGCGATCGGTGAGTACCACCACGTCCAGCCCTGCCGGCATGCTGGCCGTGACCTCGGGCAGCAGCGCCTTGATGCGCTCCACCACCTCGATCACGTTGGCGCCGGGCTGGCGCTGGATGTTGAGCAGGACGGCCTTGCTCTGGTTAGCCCAGGCCGCGAGGCGCTCGTTCTCGGCGCCGTCGCTGATCGCGGCGACATCCTTCAGTCGCAAAGCCGCGCCGTCCTGATAGGCCAGGATCAGGTCGGCGTACTCCTCCGGCGACTTCAACTGGTCGTTGGCATCGAGCATCGACACCCGCGTGGGGCCGTCGAAGTTGCCCTTGGGCTGGTTGACGTTGGCGCTGGTCACCAGCGAGCGCACGTCGGCCAGCGACAGCCCGCGCGCCGCCAGCGCCTCGGGATCGACCCGGATACGCACCGCGGGCCGCTGCCCGCCGGCGATGCTGACCATGCCGACGCCGCTGATTTGAGCGAGCTTCTGCGCCATGCGGGTGTCGACCAGATCGTGCAGCGCTGGCAAGGCCAGGCTGTCGGAGGTCACCGCAAGGGTCATCACCGGGGTATCCGCCGGGTTGACCTTGTTGTACACCGGCGGCGCCGGCAGGTCGTTCGGCAACAGGTTGCTGGCCGCGTTGATGGCGGCCTGCACCTCCTGTTCGGCCACGTCCAGCTCGACGTCGAGGGCGAAGCGCAGGGTGATCACCGAGGCGCCGCCGGAGCTGGTCGAGGACATTTGCGTAAGGCCGGGCATCTGTCCGAACTGGCGTTCGAGCGGCGCTGTCACGGCGCTGGTGGTCACTTCGGGGCTGGCGCCCGGATACAGCGTCATCACCCGGATGGTCGGGTAGTCCACCTGGGGCAGCGCGGAGACCGGCAGCATCCGGTAGGCGATGAGGCCGGCCAGCAGGATCGCCACCATCGTCAGGGTGGTGGCGACCGGCCTCAGGATGAACAACCGCGAGAGGTTCATCGCGCGGGCTGCTCGTTCCCGTTCGGCGCGTCCTGCGGCGCCGGTGCGCCCGCCGCTGCGCCCTTGCCCAGCGTCGCCGGGTCGACCACCTCCACCTCGCTGCCGTCACGCAGGCGGTCGGTGCCTTCCATGACGATGCGCTCACCCACCTTCAGCCCTTGCTCGACGACCGTGCGGTCGCCGTTGCTGGGGCCGACCTTCAGGGTCCGCAACTCGACCTTGGAATCCGCGCCGACGACATAGGCGTAATGGCCACGGGCGCCGAACTGCAGCGCCGCCGAGGGCATCAGGACCGCATCGTCCAGGGTTTTGACGCGCAGCCGCACGTTGACGAACTGGTTGGGTATCAGCAGCTCGTCCTCGTTGTCGAACCGGGCCTTCATTTTCAAGGTTCCGGTCGTCGCGTCGATCAGGTTGTCGATGCTGTCCAGCACGCCCTCGCCCAGCAGCATGCGTTCGCCGCGGTCCCAGGCCTGCACCACCAGCCGGTCACCCCGACGGACCCGTTCGATCACCGGCGGCAATTCGCCTTCGGGCAGCGTGAAGGTGATCGCCATGGGCTGGGTCTGGGTGATTACCACCAGCGGGGTGGTGTCGTTGGCCGCCACCAGGTTGCCCTGGTCGAGCTGGCGCAGGCCAACCCGGCCGTCGATGGGCGCGCGGATCTGGGTGAATTTCAGATTGAGCTTGGCCTCGTTGACCGCGGCCTGGTTTGCCGCCAGCGTGCCCTGGTACTGGTTGACCAGTGCCTGCTGGGTGTCGAGGGTCTGCTTGGCGATGCTGTCATCGGCAAACAGGCCGCGATAGCGCTTGAGATCGACCTCGGCGTTCTGCAGCAGCGCGCGGTTCTGCTGGAGCGTGCCCTCGGCTTGTTGCAGCGCCACTTCGTATGGCCGCGGATCGATGACCGCCAGCAGGTCGCCGGCCTTGACCCGCTGCCCTTCCTCGAAACGCACGTCCACCAGTTCGCCGGCCACGCGGCTGCGCACGTTGACCGTGTTCAGCGGCGTGACGCTGCCCAGGGCCCTGGCATAAACCTCGAACCCGCCCTGCTCGACCGTGGCGACCCGCACCGGCGTCGGACCACCGAACGCCCCGAAGCCCGGCCGCCCACCCGGTGGATCCGGTTTTTCCTCCGCCACTGGCCACAGCCACCAGAGCAGCAGCGCAGCGACGACGATCAGCACGCCGACGACCAGCCAGCGACGTGTGGAGCCGGCCGAAGAAGAGGTCAACTGGGACATGAACGGGGTTCGCCTGAAAATGAGGATGAACCATAAGCAGTCCCGCTGCGCTCGCAAAGGGGCTTTACGGCATTTTTACGTATCCGGACTTGTCGCATGCTGGGCCCGCCCGACAGCGCTCGGCAACGGCCCCAAGGAACCATGCGCAAGGCGGCCAGTCTATGTAGCGTTCGCCGCCCCGGCGAATGATGGCCGCAGGGACCGCCCCGGCGTTCGATCGCACCGGGTGCGCTATGTCGCCATTGACCAGGCCGCCCGATATCGGCCTGTACAGGATCAAGGAATGAACGCATCACTGGTCATCCTGGCGCTGACTGTCGCCAGCTTTCTTCTCGGCTTCCTGCGTGACCTGTTCATCGCCAAGGCCTTCGGCCTGAGCTGGGAAGCGGACCTCATCTTTGTCGCGCTGATCCTGCCGATGTTCTTCGAACAGTTTCTTGGCCTGGCCCTGCGCGACGCCATGATCCCCTACCTGCAGAAGCTGCGCAGCCAGTCCGAGGCGCTGTTCCAGACGGTCAGCCGCTGGTTGTACTGGCGCGTGATGCTGATGGGCGCGGCGGTCAGTGCGCTCGCGGTGCTGGGCAGCTACTGGATTCTCGGCGCGCTGGCCCCCGGCTGGAGCGACGCCCAGGTGATCAGCGGCCAGGTCGTGTTCGGCGTAGGCGCCCTGCTGGTGGCCGTGCAGGCGGTGCTCTACTGCCAGGGCGCGTTGCTCAACATGGACGAGGTGTTCGTCCTGCCGATGACCCGAACCGTCCTGCTCAACGCCGGCGCGATCATCGGCATCCTCCTGTTCCAGCCGACCGGCATGGTTATCTTCATCGGCATGCTGGTACCCCAACTCGCCCTGATCGTGGTCCAGCATCGCCGCATCGCCTACCTGCGCGGCGGCGACAAGGTGGAGACGACCGGCCATGCCGGCGGTTTCGGCCTGGCGTTCGCACCGGTTCTGCTCGCCGCCGGCGCCCAGCAGGGCTGTATTCTTGCCGAACGGATGTTCGCCTCTTTTCTCGACGAGGGCAGCATCACCATGCTGTCCTTCGCGTTCCGCATCGTCACCATTCCCCTGACGCTCTATGCCCTGTCGGTGCTCTCGGTACTGTTTCCGCGTTTCGTCTCGAGCTGGACCGACGGCGACCTCACCGGCCACGGCGCGATGATTCGCAAGGGCCTGCTGGCAACCCTTCTATTCCTCGTTCCGGCCAGCGTGGTGCTCTGCTCGTTTCCGCAAACCGTCGTCGCCGTGCTGCTGGAGCGTGGACAGTTCGGCGCGACCCAGACCGACGCCACCGCCTCGCTGGTGGTGCTCTATGCGCTGGGGCTGCCGGCGATGGGGCTGGCGCTGCTGTGGGGCCGCGCTCTGCTGGCCCAGCACCGATCGCGGCTGTTCCTGGTCATTACCCTGTTCAGCTCCGCGCTGACCGTTGGAGTCGATGCCTTGCTGTACCGCCCATACGGTGCCGAGGGCCTGGCCTTGGCATTTTCCAGCGGCGCGGCGCTGCAGGCCCTGTTGATGGGCCTGTACGTCTACCAGGCATCGCCTGCCGGCCTGGCGTTCGGGGTGCTGCTGCGCTGGCTGGCGACCGCCGCGGCCATCGCCACCGCATTGCATTGGCTGCCCACACCCCACGGACTGCTGCAGCTGTGCGCGTATATCGTGCTGGTGCTTGCCGCCTTTGCCGCGGGTGTGGTGTTGCTTGGCGAGCGCGACCTGTTCAAGCCGGCCTACTGGTCGCTCAGCAAGGCCTGAGGCAACGCGCCCCGGCCTCCTCTCGATATCCTCCGCGCCTCATTGCGTCTGGCGGCGGCCCCGCCGCCAACGCATGCAGCGATCAGCCGACCCGCCAATCGACCCGATGCAGCAGAACGCCTCATGCACCGGTCGGATTCAGCACAGGCATTGCGCGCCAGCCAGGCAGCGAGCGCGTATGAACACGACCGACTGCCATCGGACGGTTACGCAACCCGGGGAGCCCGCCAATGCAACATCTCGATGTACAGGTGATCGAACAGGCCCTGCAATGGGAAGCCGAGGGCCACGACCTGTGGTTGTGCACGGTCCTCTCGACTTATGGTTCGGCCCCGCGAGCGCCGGGCGCGCTGCTGGTGGCGCGCGCCGATGGTGCGCACCTGGGCTCGCTGTCCGGGGGCTGCGTCGAGGAAGCGTTTCTGGCCAGCCTGGCACAGGGCGAGCTGCAAGCCGCCGCGCAGGTCATCCGCTACGGCGAAAGCGACGAGGAGCGGCATCGCCTGCGCCTTCCCTGTGGCGGCGTGTTGCAGGTGCTGGTCGAACACCGCGCCCCCGCTGCGGCCTGGCGCAGCCACCTGCAGGAATTGTTGTCCGCGCTGAACGGTCAGCGCCGGGTGATGCGGCGCGTCGACCTGACCACCGGGGCCACCGAGCTGCTCGCCGATCCCGGCGGTGAGCAGACCTGTCTCAATGGCGAACAGGCCGAGATTCGGATCGGTCCGGTGCTGCGGTTGCTGCTGGCCGGGGTTTCGCCAGTGGCCAGGGCCTGCGCCGAATTCGCGCGCGCGCTCGGCTGGGATGTCGTCGCCTGCGATCCGCGCGACGAGATGCAGGGTTCGCTGGCCGATGGAGTGGAGGTGCGGCCAATGATGCCGTCCGAGTACATCGCCTCCGGCGCCTGCCACGAGGCCACCGCGATCGTTGCCCTCACCCACGACCCACGCATCGACGACCTGGCCCTGATGGAAGCAGTACACACCCCGGCCTTCTACATCGGCGCCATGGGCTCGCGCCAGACCTCTGCCAAACGGGCCGAGCGGCTGCAGCGTGTCGGCGGCCTGAGCGCCGACGACGTCGACCGTATCCACATGCCGATTGGCCTCGACCTCGGCAGCAAGGCACCCGCCGAGATCGCACTGGCCGTCATCGCTGACGTCCTGCGTGTGTTTCGCGGCAAGCGGCGCGAGGCGCTGTGAGGCGCTGTGAGGGGATCGCGCAACGCGCAACGGACGCGAGGCGTACCGCAGGTGGGCTGCCTTTCATGGTAGGCAGCCGCCTGTGATCAGCGTGGGGTGCTCGATGGACGACTGCCTCGTCCGGCTGAATCCGCGGCTGGCGCCATAATCCTCAACAGGCCCGCTGCCGTCCGCAGAACACCGGCGCTCAGGCTCAAGTAAAAGGCGACGGAACTGCTTGCTACCCGCCACCTCCTGCAGCCGGCATGCGTCGAGTACCGCAATCTCCCGCCCACGGGCTTCAAGGATGCCTTCAGCGCGAAGATCCGAAAGCGCACGCGACACCGACTCCACCGCCAGACCGAGATGACTCGCCATCTCCGCCCGGGACACCGGAAGGCGGAAGCGCGTCGCTAATATGCGTCGCTTGGCCAGTACCTCGACGTACCAGGCCAGGAAGCTCGCCACCCGGGTGTCTGCCCTGGGCGCCGTGAGAAGTAGCCGAGCGTCCCGGTTGCGCTTCAGCTCATTACCCAATGAGCGGCGAAAGAATCGGACAAGCCGGCCATTGGTGCTGCTGAGACGGTGCAGCAGCTCGAGGGGAAAGCTGCACAGGACGGCGGGTTGCACCGCTCGGACAGTCACCTGATATTCATCAGCGTGGAGTGCGGACGCCGCGATCACGTCCCCCTCCAGGCTGAATGACAGGATTTGCTGAGCACCATAGCCGTTCGGGCGAGAGGCGCACATCGCTCCGGACCGCACCACATACAGGCTTGTCGCCCGTTCACCCGCCTCGAACAACTGCTCGCCCTTGGCCAGCGTGACGGTGCGCAGCAACGATCGCTCAGCAGTCAAATCGCTCCTGTCGACGACGGACGTCAGGCATTGATCAGCAAGAACACAGCGCTTGCACGGCAGAGGCCGAGCCGCCGTGCCCGTCATGACCATCGCAGCGCTGTGCGCTTTTGCAGTGTGCAGAAAAACAACATGACCGCCTCCAGTGCTGATGCGCTGAGAGCGTGCCCCAGACCGTTAGTCCACACCAATGAATAGCGTTGCGCTTTGACTGCAGAATTTCTGATCTGAGCGTTTAGGTTGCATGCCCAAGGCTGACACCCCTATCGGGCGTAAGGGCCTGTTTCGGCCTCGTCCGCCTGATCGTCGTGCTTGGCGCGGCATCCAACCCGAACTTCGCCGCCACGCGACGGCGCCACCGCTTGAACTGGAACGCGGTCTGGCAGGTGCCCGCCAAGTGCGCAGCCACAAAAAAGCCCCGGTGAAGGGGCTTTGAGCGATTCCTGAAGATTCAGGAGCAAACCACTGGATTTCCATGGGAACACGTCGGGAGCGCCTACCCACCATTTTGCTCAGTTTCAGATACGCGAAAGCCCCGGAATCCGGGGCTTTCAGCGCTTCAGATGGTGCGGACGGAGAGACTCGAACTCTCACACCTTGCGGCGCCAGAACCTAAATCTGGTGTGTCTACCAATTTCACCACGTCCGCAAAACCGCTAAACGAAAACGCCAGGCAATGCCTGGCGCTTCGGAATATGGGGTGGACGATGGGGTTCGAACCCACGACCGCAGGAGCCACAATCCTGTGCTCTACCAACTGAGCTACGCCCACCATATTGCGTTTGCTTGTGCCAGTGCCGGAATGGCGCACCCGGCAGGACTCGAACCTGCGACCATCCGCTTAGAAGGCGGATGCTCTATCCAGCTGAGCTACGGGCGCTTTTATCTGCATTCGATCAGAGCGCAGACTTCAAGCTCCGGCCACTGAAGGGAAACCCCTTCAAAAGCCGTCTTACCCAGCAGCAAGCTGTGCTCGACAAGCGGGGCGAATCTTAATGGCCTGCCTCCACCTCGTCAACAGCCTCAACGAAAAAATTTCAGCCGGGTAAAGGAGTTACGGGACGCCAGCGCCGCATCGCCTTTGCCGGACGGTGCCGGCGTGCGAGAATGCGCGTCCTTTTTTAGTCCTCCTCCATGGTTGATCACGCGTCATGACCGCAAAACTCATCGATGGTAAACAGATCGCTGCTTCTATCCGCCAGCGGATCGCGGGCCGGGTGGCCGAACGTATTCAGCAGGGCCTCCGCGTCCCGGGGCTGGCGGTGATCCTGGTGGGCACCGATCCCGCTTCACAGGTCTACGTTGCGCACAAGCGCAAGGACTGCGAGGAAGTGGGCTTCAAGTCCACCGCCCATGATCTGCCTGCCACGACGCGACAGGACGACCTGTTGGCACTCATTGATCAGCTCAACGAAGACCCCCTCGTCGACGGCATCCTTGTGCAACTTCCGTTGCCCAAGCATCTGGATGCCTCACAGCTGCTCGAGCGCATCCGCCCGGACAAGGACGTCGACGGCTTCCACCCCTACAACATCGGGCGCCTCGCCCAGCGCATGCCTCTGCTGAGGCCCTGCACGCCCAAAGGCATCATGTCGCTGCTGGAAAGCACTGGCGTCGACCTGCACGGGCTCAACGCCGTCGTGGTCGGCGCCTCGAACATCGTCGGTCGACCGATGGCATTGGAGCTGTTGCTGGCCGGTTGCACCACGACCGTGACCCACCGGTTCACCCATGACCTGGCCGATCACGTCAAACGTGCCGACCTGATCGTGGTCGCCACGGGCATCACAGGTCTCGTCAAAGGCGAGTGGATCAAGGAAGGCGCAATCGTGATCGATGTGGGCATCAACCGGCAGGCCGACGGCAAACTGGTGGGTGACGTGGAATTCGACATCGCGGTGCAGCGTGCCGGCTGGATCACGCCTGTTCCTGGCGGCGTTGGCCCGATGACCCGCGCCTGTCTGCTGGAAAATACGTTGCACGCTGCAGAGCATTTGCACCACTGACGCCGTTCGACGCAGCAGGTTTGAACAACGGCACCCAAGGGTGCCGTTTTCATTGCCGCCTGAAGGTCAATGCAGGGTTATCTAGCGCGCCTGCTCCCAGGACTTGATCAGCTCGCCGTAGCTGACGGTCTGCCCCTTGGGCTTTTCGTTTTCCAGCTTGGGTTTCGGCGCGCCCGGCTGATCGAGCCAGTACTGCGGATCACGCGGCTCGTTCATCTTTGGTCCGCATTTGGGTTGCACATTGGCACGCTCCAACCGCGCCATCATGGTGTCCTGGGCTTCGGCAAGACCATCGAGCGCTTGCTGAGGCGTCTTGTCACCGCTGGCCGCTTCGGCAATGTACTGCCACCAGAGCTGCGCCAGACGCGGATAGTCCGGCACGTTGGTCCCGGTCGGCGTCCATTGCACCCGGGCGGGGCTGCGATAGAACTCGACCAGACCGCCCAGTTTCGGCGCCGCGTCGGTCATGGCCTGCGAGTTGATGTCGGACTCGCGGATCGGTGTCAGGCCGACCAGGATTTTCTTCAGTGACACGGTCTTGCTGGTGACGAACTGCGCGTACAGCCAGGCCGCCAGCCGGCGCTTCTCCGGGGTGGAATTGAGAAACGTCCAAGAGCCCGTGTCCTGGTAGCCGAGCTTCATGCCCTCTTCCCAGTAGGGGCCCTTGGGCGACGGTGCCATGCGCCACTTCGGCGTGCCGTCCTCGTTGACCACCGGCAGGCCCGGCTTGGTCATGTCCGCAGTGAAGGCGGTGTACCAGAAGATCTGCTGGGCGACATTGCCCTGCGCCGGTACCGGACCAGCCTCGGAGAAGGTCATGCCCTGGGCTTCCGGCGGGGCGTACTGGCGCATCCAGTCGACGTATTTCTGCGTCGCATAGACCGCGGCCGGCCCATTGGTGGCACCGCCACGCGCCACGCTCGAACCCACCGGATGGCAATCCTCGACGCGAATTCCCCACTCGTCGACCGGCAAGCCGTTCGGCAAGCCTTTGTCGCCCGCTCCTGCCATCGAGAACCAGGCGTCGGTAAAGCGCCAGCCCAGCGAGGGGTCCTTCTTGCCATAGTCCATGTGGCCATAGACGCGCTGGCCGTCGATCTCCTTGACGTACTTGGTGAAGAATTCGGCGATGTCCTCGTAGGCGGACCAGTTGACCGGCACGCCGAGCTCGTAGCCGTAGCGCTCCTTGAACTGTTTCTTCAGTTCGGGGCGCTCGAACCAGTCGGCACGGAACCAATAGAGATTGGCGAACTGCTGGTCGGGCAGCTGGTAGAGCTTGCCGTCCGGGCCGGTGGTAAAGGAGATCCCGATAAAGTCGTCAAGGTCGAGCGTCGGCGAGGTGACGTCCTTGCCCTCGTTCTTGATCATGTCGCTGATCGCCACCGCCTTGCCGTAGCGAAAGTGCGTGCCGATCAGGTCCGAGTCGTTGATGTAGCCGTCGTAGATGTTCTTGCCCGACTGCATCTGGGTCTGCAACTTCTCGACCACATCGCCTTCCTGCATCAGGTCGTGGCGGAGCTTGATACCGGTGATCTCGCTAAAGGCACGCGCCAGGGTCTTGGACTCGTACTCGTGAGTGGTGATGGTCTCCGAGGCGACGTTGATTTCCATGCCGCGGAACGGCTCGGCCGCCTTGATGAACCAGTGCAACTCCTGCATCTGCTCCTCAGGTGTAAGCGTGGACGGGTTGAACTCCGACTCGACCCACTTCTTCGCCGCGTCCTCGTAGGCGTCCGCCCATGCCGTTGATCCCATGCCGGACAACGTCAGCAGGGCCATCAGCGCCATGCCATGCCGGGTGTTGTTTTTGTTGTAGAACATACACACCTCCTTTGGGTTTTTCGGAGAGAAGAACCGCACCGGTTCAACCCCAGCGCATCACTGCAAACAACCAGACGGCGGACAGCGCCGTCGCGATCCAGATGCTCCAGTCGGTCAGCCCTATCAGCAGGAGATGCCAATAGGCGCTGCCCAGAAGTCCGATGAACAACCGATCGCCACGGGTGGTGACGATGGGCAAAAAGCCCTTGCGTGGCACGCAGGGACGGCGCAGCTCCCAGGCGCTCATCGCCGCCAGCATCAAGCCGATGCAGGCGAAGAACACGGCGGTAAAGCTGGTCCAGGCCATCCAGTTCATGGGGCGCTCCTATACCCGGCCGAGGGCGAAGCCCTTGGCGACGTGATTGCGGACGAACCAGATCACCAGCGTGCCCGGCAGGATGGTCAGCACGCCGGCCGCGGCAAGCACGCCCCAATCGATGCCTGAGGCCGATACCGTGCGCGTCATCACCGAAACGATGGGCTTGGCATCGACTGACGTCAGGGTGCGCGCCAGCAGCAACTCGACCCAGGAGAACATGAAACAGAAGAAGGCTGTAACGCCGATGCCCGAACGGATCAGCGGGATGAAAATCTTCACGAAGAATTTAGGAAAGCTGTAACCGTCGATGTAGGCGGTCTCGTCGATCTCCTTGGGCACACCGGACATGAAGCCTTCGAGAATCCAAACCGCCAGCGGCACGTTGAACAGGCAATGCGCCAGCGCCACGGCGATGTGCGTATCGAACAACCCGATCGAGGAATACAGCTGAAAGAACGGCAGCAGAAACACCGCCGGAGGCGCCATGCGGTTGGTCAGCAACCAGAAAAAAAGGTGTTTGTCGCCAAGGAAACGAAAACGCGAAAACGCGTAGGCTGCGGGCAGGGCCACCGTCAGCGATATCAGGGTGTTCAGGCACACGTAGTACAGCGAGTTGATGTAGCCGCTGTACCAGCTGCGGTCGGTGAAGATCAGTCGGTAGTTGTCCAGCGTCAGATCGCGTGGCCACAGAGTCAGCCCGCCGAGAATCTCGGTGTTGCTCTTGAACGACATGTTGACGAGCCAGTAGATCGGCACCATCAGGAAGACGATATAGAGCAGCAGTACCGCTCGCTTGCGCAGGTTCATCAACGTGCCCTCCTCACTTCGGGTCGCCGTGGGTCATGGCTGTGTAGAACAGCCAGGACACCAGCAGGATGATCAGGAAGTAGATCAACGAGAACGCTGCCGCCGGGCCGAGATCGAACTGCCCAACGGCCATCTTCGTCAGCGTCTGGCTGAGGAAAGTCGTGGCATTGCCGGGGCCGCCGCCGGTCAGCACGAAGGGTTCGGTGTAGATCATGAAGCTGTCCATGAAGCGCAGCATCACGGCGATCAGCAGCACGCTTTTGAGCTTGGGCAGCTGGATGTAGCGAAACACTGCCCAGCTCGACGCCCGGTCGATTCGCGCCGCCTGGTAGTACGCATCCGGGATGGCACGCAGCCCCGAATAGCAGAGCAGCGCCACCAGCGAGGTCCAGTGCCAGACGTCCATCACCAGCACGGTTACCCAGGCATCTCGGGTGTTGGACGCATAGTTGTAATCAATGCCCAGCTCACGAAGGCTGTAACCCAGCAGGCCGATGTCGGCGCGCCCGAAGATCTGCCAGATCGTGCCGACCACGTTCCAGGGAATCAGCAACGGAATTGCCATCACGATCAGGCAAAGCGACGCCCAGCGGCCACGGGTCGGCATGGTCAGTGCCACGGCGATACCCAGCGGGATCTCGATCAGCAGCACACAGCCGGAGAAGACGAATTGCCGCAGCAGCGAGTCGTGCAGGCGCGGATCGTGGAGGATCTGGCGATACCAGTCCGCTCCGACGAAATAGCGAGTCGTCGAATCGAAGATATCCTGCACCGAATAGTTCACCACGGTCATCATCGGCAAAATGGCACTGAAGGCGACCAGCAGAAACACCGGCAGCACCAGCCACCAGGCGCGGTTGTCGTGGACCTTGTTCATGCCTTGTGCTCCACCAGTCGATCATCGGCGTACAGCATCATCCACTGCGCCGGAAAGCCGACCCAGGCGTTGGCTGTCGGGACGGCCTGATCCTCAGGTAGACGGGCCTTGATCAACAGACCCTGCAGGCGCAGCGTGAGAATCTTGTAGGTTCCCAGGTCCTCGACCCGCACCACCTCGGCGGGCATGCCTGCCGCTGCCGGCTCGGCGCTCACCTGAACGAATTCCGGACGGATGCCGATCTGCAAGCGGCACCCATCCAGCTCCGGCAGGCGGGCAAGCTGCGTATCGGCAAGCGGCAGATGGACATCGCCGAAGCCGACACCGCCTGCCTCCGCCCGGACGTCGATCAGGTTCATGCCAGGGCTGCCGACGAAAAAGCCGACGAAGGTGTGCTGCGGCCGCTCGAACAGCTCGCGTGGCGTGCCGAACTGGACGATCTGCCCGCCATGCATGACAGCGATCTTGTCGGCGAAGGTCGAGGCCTCGAGCTGGTCGTGGGTCACGTAGATCATGGTGATGTTGAACTGCTCGTGGATCTGCTTGAGCTTGCGCCGCAGCTTCCACTTCAGGTGCGGGTCGATCACGGTCAGCGGCTCGTCAAACAGGATCGCAGAGACATCGTCGCGGACCAGCCCGCGCCCCATCGACACCTTTTGCTTTTCATCCGCAGTCAGGTTGCGCGCCTTGCGGGTGAGCAGCGGATGCAGGTCAAGTACCTCGGCGATCTCATGCACCTTGCTGGTGACGCGCGCTTCGGCGACGCCCTGGTTGCGCAGCGGAAAGGCCAGGTTGTCGAACACCGTCATGGTGTCGTAGACCACCGGGAACTGGAAAACTTGGGCGATGTTGCGCTGCTCGGGCGTAAGCCGGTTCACCTCGCGGGCGTCAAACAGCACCTGCCCTTCGGACGGGCTGAGCAGACCGGAAATGATGTTGAGCAGCGTCGACTTGCCGCAGCCCGAGGGGCCCAGCAAGGCATAGGCGCCGCCCTGCTCCCAGACGTGGTCCATTTCCCTGATGGCATAGTCAGCAGCACCACGCGGTTGCGCGCTGTAACTGTGGGCAAGGTTCTGCAAGCGAATTTCCGCCATGTCGTGACTCCTCAGGCGCGCCGGGCCGGCGCCTGAGCCAGGTGGCCGGCGGCGTCGAAGACAAACAGCTTGTGCGTCGGGATGTACACGCGGATCGGTGAATCCACCGGGTAGTCGTGGACGCCCTGCAAGTGCAGCACCAGGTTGAACTGCTCGTTGCGCACGTGGAGGAAGGTTTCCGAGCCGCTGATCTCAGCCAGCTCGACCACGCCGGACACTTCCAGGTCGTCGTCGTTGGACGGCACCAGGCCGATATGGCTGGGCCGCACGCCGAAGCGGTACTCCCCTTCCTCCAGACCACGCAGGTCGGCGGTCAACGGGAAGTGCAGGCAGTCCTGAAAGCTGACCTCGCTGGCGTCGATCCGTCCCGGCAGCAGATTGATCGGCGGCTCGGAAAACAGCTCGGCGCTGAGCACCTGGCTGGGCTGGTGATAGACCTCGGAGGTCGGCCCGCTCTGGATCACCCTCCCTTCGTGCAATACCGTCGCCGTACCACCAAGCGCCAGCGCCTCGCTCGGTTCGGTGGTGGCGTACACAGCAATGCTGCGGCGCGTCCTGAACAGTTCCCGCATTTCCTGACGAAGCTCTTCGCGCAGTTTGTAGTCGAGGTTGACCAGTGGTTCATCGAACAGCACCAGGTCCGCGTCCTTTGCTAGCGCTCGCGCCATTGCCGTGCGTTGTTGCTGACCGCCCGACAGTTCCAGCGGATAGCGCTGGAGAAACCCCTCGATGTGCAGCATCTCGGCGGTCTCGCGCACCTTGCGCTCGATCTCGGCCTTGTCCAGCCCGGCCTGTCGTAGCGGCGACGCGATGTTTTCGAAAACGCTGAGTGTGGGGTAGTTGATGAACTGCTGGTAAACCATCGAGACATTGCGCTTGCGCACCGGAACGCCGGTCACGTCGGCACCGTTCATCCGCACCCGTCCGGCGCTGGGCTTGTCCAGCCCGGCCATGAGCCGCATCAGCGATGTCTTGCCTGACAGGGTGCGGCCGATCAGCACGTTGAACGAGCCCGGCTCGAACACCAGGCTGGCACCGTCGATATGCCGCTGACCATCGACCGTCTTGGTGACCTGTTCCAAAACCAGGGACATGCCGCCTTCCTCTTTTTGTCGTTAAGCGGACAGAGCGATATCCGTGCCAGTCCCGACAACCGCTCTGGCAGGCGGCACACCGCAAAACCCGATTTCGGCAAACGTTCAAAATGAACAATAGTGAACATTGACAGTGTGCAGAAATGAACAAGACTGTTCATGGCGCTCCGCACGGCAGCGCTCATAACAACAAGAACCGGCAGCGACCGAGAGGCACCATGGCCGACCCAGCTCCGTCCCCGTCACACCAGTCCCTGGTCCAGGACTCCTGGAGCCGTTGCGAACGCTACGGGCTGGACCCGCTGTGTACGCCCAGCTTTGGCGAGCCCAGCGAGCAGGCCGTCAGTGCACTGCTCGACGGCCAGCACAGCCTGGTACACACCACCCAGCGCGAAGTGCTGCCCTACTACGAAAACATTCTTTCGAATTCGAGCTGCCTGATCCTGCTGACCGACCACAATGGCCAGCTGCTCGAGTCATGGGGCGACCGGCGCTTCGTCGAGCCCGCGCATCGAAGAGGATTCATGCCCGGCGCCAGCTGGATGGAGCGCGACACCGGCACCAACGCGATCGGCACCGCGCTGGCCAGCGGACAGGCGGTGCACATCCAGCGCGACGAGCATTTCCTGATGGCCAACCGGTACCTGTCCGGCGCCGCTTCGCCGATTTTCGATGCGCAACGGCAGCTGATCGGGGTGCTCGACGTGTCCAGTGACAGCTATTTGCCGCCTTCGCACACCTTGGGGATGGTCAAGATGATGAGCCAGTCGGTGGAAAACCGGCTCATCCTCAATCTGTTCCATGACGACTATTTCCAGCTGACCTTCAATACTGGGCAGGACAACCTCGACAGCCAGTGGGCCGGCCTGCTGGTGTTCGACGAATCCGGGCTGATCGTGTCGGCCAATCGGCGCGCCGACAGCCTGCTGGGCGTGGCCTTGACCCGCTCACGCATCGACAGCCTGTTCGACGTGCCACTGCTGCACTTGCTGAATCAACCGGAGGAGCAGCCCATGCGCTTGCTGGCGCTGGGGCGTCATCGCTTCCATGGCAGCGTCCGGCGTCCGCGCAAGCCGCGCATCCAGCCGCGCGATTTCCGCAGCGTCCCCCCTGCTGCGGCGCCAACGGTGGGCCAGGCCAACCACGAACAGGGCGATGCCCAGGTGCGCAAGGTGTTTCGCCAGGCCCAGCTGATGCTCGAAAAAAACATCCCGATTCTTGTCCATGGCGAAACCGGCGTCGGCAAGGAGGTGCTGGTCAAGGCGTTGCATGCCGCCAGCTCGCGGGCGACGGCCCCGCTGATCGCGGTGAATTGCGCGGCGATCCCCGGCGAGCTGATCGAATCCGAGCTATTCGGCTATGAAAAGGGCGCCTTCACCGGCGCGCACCAGCGAGGCAGCCTGGGCCTGATACGCAAGGCTGATGGCGGCGTCCTGTTTCTCGACGAAATCGGCGACATGCCGCTGAACCTGCAGGCACGTCTGTTGCGGGTACTGCAGGAGCGCAGCGTCCAGCCGCTCGGTGGCGGCGAGCCGTTTCCGGTGGACTTCCGACTGATCTGCGCCACCAACCGGTCACTGCGCCATGAGGTGGAAACCGGTCGATTCCGCCAGGATCTGTATTACCGCGTGAACGGGCTTGGCGTGGAACTGCCGCCCCTGCGTGACCGTTGCGACAAGCGTGCGCTCTTTCAGCAACTCTGGGAGCAGCACCGGGAGCCCCAGCAATGGGCCGGCCTGAGCGAAGAGGTGCTGCGGCTGTTCGACAGGCATCCCTGGCCGGGCAACCTGAGGCAATTGAGCAGCGTGATTCAGGTCGCGCTTGCACTGGCCGGCAACCAGCCGATCCGAGTGGAGCATCTGCCGGAAGAATTTCTGTCGGATCTCGACCCGGGCGGCGCCGTCACCGGTACCGCAACCACGCCTGGCACCGCGACCGCCAGCCCGGCAATCGCCCCGGACCAGCCCCTGCGCTTGCAGCTGGAGGCCTGCCGCGGCAACGTTTCGCATTTGGCCCGGCATCTGGGGGTAAGCCGCAACACGCTCTACAAGCGATTGCGTGCCGAAGGCATCTGGGAGCGTTAGAGCGACCGCCGACTCGCCGGCGTGCCAATCCCAGCGCACAACCACCTGCTGGCCGAGCTTTGCCCCGGCGTGGGCCACCACCTATGCAAAGCGGTACGTGCACGCGCCGAACGCTGTGGCAGGCGAGCCCCCGCGCCAAATTATGCGGGCCGGAAGATGCCGCTCGACTGGTTACTCGCCCAAGCGCCAGGTCGTGCCGCCCTTGCCATCCTCAAGCACCACGCCCATGGCCGCCAGCTGATCGCGAATGCGGTCGGATTCGGCCCAGTTCTTCTCGGCACGGGCCTGTAGCCGCGCCGCAATCAGCGCGTCGACCTCGGCGGCGTCAACCTTGCTCGCCGCGCCGGCTTGCAGGAAGGCATCCGGCTCCATCTGCAGCACACCGAGCACGCCAGCCAGCACCTTCAAACGCGCTGCGAGCGCTGCAGCCGCAGGCAGGTCGGTCTCACGCAGGCGGTTAACCTCACGGGCCATCTCGAACAGCACCGCGCAGGCTTCGGGTGTATTGAAGTCGTCGTCCATCGCCTCGCCGAAGCGTGTAGCAAACGCTTCACCGCCAGTCGCCTCGGCCTCCGGCAGGCCGCGGAGCGCAGTGTAGAAGCGCTCGAGCGCGCCCTTGGCTTCTTTCAGGCTGTCTTCGGAATAGTTGATCGGACTGCGGTAATGGCTCGACACCAACAGGTAACGCACCACTTCGGGCTGGTACTTTTCCAGCACCTCGCGAATGGTGAAGAAGTTGCCCAGCGACTTGGACATCTTCTCGCCATCGACGCGGACGGCGCCAGCGTGCATCCAGGCGTTGGCGTACTGCTTGCCGGTCGCCGCCTCGCTTTGCGCGATCTCGTTCTCGTGATGCGGGAACACCAGATCGGGCCCGCCACCGTGAATATCGAAGGTCTCGCCCAGGCAGCAGGTAGACATGACCGAGCACTCGATATGCCAGCCCGGACGCCCCGCGCCCCACGGCGACTCCCAGCTCGGCTCGCCCGGTTTGGCCGCTTTCCAGAGCACGAAATCCAGCGGGTCTTCCTTGGCCTCGTCGACTTCGATGCGCGCACCGATCTTCAGGTCCTCGATCTTGCGTCGCGACAGCTTGCCGTAGCCTACGAACTTGCCGACCCGGTAATAGACGTCGCCATTACCCGGCGCGTAGGCGAAACCCTTGTCGATCAAGGTCTGGATCATGCTGTGCATGCCGGCAATGTGATCGGTCGCACGCGGCTCGAGGTCCGGGCGCAGCACATTGAGCCGTGCTTCGTCCTCGTGCATCGCGGCGATCATCCGCCCGGTCAGCGCGTCGAAGCTTTCGCCATTTTCCTGGGCACGGCGAATGATCTTGTCGTCGATGTCGGTAATGTTGCGCACGTAGGTCAACTCGTAGCCGCGCTGACGCAACCAGCGCGATACCACGTCGAACGCCACCATGACCCGTGCATGACCGATATGGCAGAAGTCATAGACCGTCATGCCGCATACGTACATGCGCACCTGGTTGTCGATCAGCGGCTTGAGGGGCTCCTTGGCCTTGCTCAGGGTGTTATAGATCGACAGCGCCATCACTGGCCTCCCCAGGAATCACGCAACGTCACGGTACGGTTGAATACCAACGCATCCGCGCGACTGTCCTTGCGATCGACGCAGAAGTAACCCTCGCGCTCGAACTGGAAGCGATCTTCGGCTTCGGCCGAGGCTAGCGACGGCTCGGCTCGGCAGCCCTTGAGCGCCACCAGCGATTCGGGGTTGATGTTGTCGAGGAAGCTGCCGCCCTCCTCGTCTTTCTCGGGATTGGCCGAGCGGAACAGACGGTCATACAGGCGCACTTCGCACTCGACGCTCTCGGCAGCCGGAACCCAGTGAATAACGCCCTTGACCTTGCGGCCTTCCGGGTTCTTGCCCAAGGTGTTTTCGTCGTAGGAGCAACGCAGCTCGACAATATTGCCCTGGGCGTCCTTTACCGCTTCGTCGGCACGGATCACGTAACTGCCGCGCAAGCGCACTTCCCCGCCTGGGATCAGACGCTTGAAGCCGGCCGGTGGGACTTCTTCGAAATCGCTGGCATCGATGTAGAGCTCACGGGAGAACGGCAACTGGCGTACCCCCATGTCCTGTTTGGGGTGGCAAGGCAATTCGAGCTTCTCGACCTGACCTTCTGGGTAATTGGTAATGACGACCTTCAGCGGCTTGAGCACGCACATGGCGCGTGGCGCGTTTGCGTCCAGGTCTTCGCGGATGGCGAATTCGAGCATCCCGATATCGACGACGCCGCCCGCGCGGTTCACACCGATCATGTCGCAGAAGGTACGGATCGACGCGGGCGTATAGCCGCGCCGGCGATAGCCGCTGAGCGTCGACATGCGCGGATCGTCCCAACCGCTGACGTGCTTCTCGTCGACCAGCTGCTTGAGCTTGCGCTTGCTGGTGATGGTGTAGTTCAGATTGAGCCGAGCGAACTCGTACTGACGCGGGCGCGCCGGCACCGGCAGGTTCTCCAGGAACCATTCGTACAGCGGCCGGTGATCTTCGAATTCCAGCGTGCAGATGGAGTGCGTAATGCCTTCGATGGCATCCGACTGGCCATGGGTGAAGTCATAGCTCGGGTAGATGCACCAGTCGTTGCCGGTCTGGTGGTGATGCGCGTGGCGGATCCGGTAAAGGATCGGATCACGCAGGTTCATGTTCGGCGAAGCCATGTCGATTTTTGCGCGCAACGCTTTGGCGCCGTCCGGGAACTCGCCAGCCTTCATCCGCGCGAACAGATCCAGGTTCTCCTCCACCGAGCGATCACGGAACGGACTGTTCTTGCCCGGTTCCGTCAGGCTGCCACGGTATTCCCGCGCCTGGTCAGGCGTCAGGTCGCAGACGTAGGCCTTGCCCGCCTTGATCAGCTCGACGGCCCAATCGTGCAGCTGACCGAAGTAGTTAGAGGCATAACGCTCCTCCCCCGCCCACTGGAAGCCGAGCCACTGGACATCGCTTTTGATGGCGTCGATGTATTCCTGGTCTTCCTTGGCCGGGTTGGTGTCATCGAAGCGCAGATTGCACTCGCCACCGAACTCCTTGGCCAGGCCGAAGTTCAGGCAGATCGATTTGGCGTGACCGATGTGCAGGTAACCGTTGGGCTCAGGCGGAAAGCGCGTGACGATCTTGGCATGCTTACCCGATTCCAGGTCAGCCTGGACGATGGGGCGGAGAAAATTGGTGGCTGCGGTAGTCTCAGGCTTGCTCATGGTGTCCTTAACGATCTGCGAGTGTGCGGCTCAGAGGGGGTTACAAATGTAGCGAGCGATGGTCAGGCAAGGCGAAATCAGACGAAAAAGCGGAATGTACAAGTTGTACATGAGCAGTTTGAGGCTGATTTCAACGCAGCATGGCCGAGAGCAGTAATTTGTAAACGCTCTCTCAGGGTAGGCCTGCCAAAACAAAGCACCTATCATAGCGGACCCGTCAACCCCCTGACAGAGCAAAGCGCCCTGCTGGCCACTGTGGCGCGGCAGCGAGCGAGCCCCTGGAACGATCGCGCCGATTGCCTATCGGAACACGATTTTTTCTCTCATTAGGAAGGCTTCAGATGATCAAACTGCACACCAATCATGGCGTCATTACCGTCAAGCTGTTCGAAGACAAGGCCCCGGCAACCACTGCGAACTTCAAGGAATATGTCAAGAGCGGCCACTACGACGGCACCATCTTTCACCGGGTCATCAGCAACTTCATGATCCAGGGCGGTGGCTTCGAGCCCGGCATGAAGCAGAAGGCGACCCGCGCGCAGATCCAGAACGAGGCCAACAACGGCCTGTCCAACAAGACCGGCACCCTGGCCATGGCGCGCACCATGGAACCGCACTCGGCCTCTGCGCAGTTCTTCATCAACGTCAAGGACAACGACTTTCTCGACCACACCGCGCCGACCGTTCAGGGTTGGGGCTACGCCGTGTTCGGTGAGGTAGTCGAGGGCATGGACGTGGTCGAGAAGATCAAGGGCGTACCGACCACGATGAAGTCGGGCCATCAGGACGTGCCGGTGGATGACGTGGTCATCGAGAAAGCCGAGATCGTCGAGTAAGCCCGTTGATCCTGCTGATCTCCGACCTCCATCTCGAAGAGCAACGCCCGGACCTGACCCGGGCGTTTCTTCATTTTCTCGAGACGCGAGCGGCTGCGGCCGAGGCGCTCTACATCCTCGGGGACTTCTTCGAGGTCTGGGTGGGCGACGACGGCATGACGCCCTACCAGCACGAGATCGCGCGCGCGCTGAAGACCCTGAGCGTGGGCGGAACCCGCCTCTACCTGATGCACGGCAACCGCGACTTCATGATCGGCAAGGCCTTTTGCCGCGAGGCGGGCTGCACACTGCTGGCCGACCCGCAAGTCGTTCAGCTAAACGGTGAACCTGTCCTGCTCACCCATGGCGATGCCCTGTGCACCCGGGATGAAGGCTACATGCGGCTGCGGCGATGGCTGCGCAACCCGGTCAGCCTGTTCGTCCTGCATCACCTCTCGCTCGCCAGCCGCCAGAAGCTCGCCCGCAAACTGCGCTCAAGCAGCAAGGCCGAAACGCGCATGAAGGCCAGCGACATTGTGGATGTAACGCCCGGCGAAGTGGTCAGGATCATGCAGCGCCACAAAGTGACGACGCTGATTCACGGCCATACCCACCGCCCGGCGATCCATGCATTGGACGTGAATGGACGACCGGCCAGACGCATCGTGCTAGGCGATTGGGATTGCCAGGGCTGGGCGCTGCAAGTCGATGAATCAGGCTTTCACCAAGCCCCGTTCGACCTGAACTGAGCGACTCAGGCCGCGCTCGGCACACCGCTGTGGAAGCGAAACTCATTGTCCGGGCTTTCGATCAGCTCCCGCTCGCGCTCACGCACCCGGTCGATGGTCGCGTCGATATCGGCCGCATCCCCATAGAGATACGCCAGCTTCAGATAATCCTGAAAATGCCGCGCCTCGGACTTCAGCAAGCCGTGATAGAACTTGCCCAGCTCCTCATCCAGATGCGGCACCAGCATCGCGAACCGCTCACAGGAGCGAGCCTCGATAAAGGCACCGATCACCAGGGTATCGGTGAGCCGGTAGGGTTCATGGTTGCGAACCAATTCCCGCAGCCCAGCGGCATAACGCGATGAGCCGATGTTGCGCAGGCCTATTTCACGCTTGCGGATGATCGACAGCACCTGCTCGAAGTGCCGCAACTCTTCTCTGGCCAGACGCGACATCTTGTTCTGCAGGTCGGGCTTGTCGACGTAGCGGAACATCAGCTGAAAGGCGGCGCCAGCGGCCTTCTTCTCGCAGTTGCCGTGGTCGATGAGCATCACGTCCTGATTACAGAGGGCCGCCTCGACCCAGCTGGACGGCGTGGCGCAGCCGAGGAACTCGTTCAATTCGGGGAGCATGAGTACAGGTATTCACGAGGGAGATGAACGCGGCCGTCAACACACTGACTACCGCCCGCCGCGCATTATACGAGTCCGGCAGCGAACGGCCAGAGGCGCTTGACGTGGATCACTGGCCGTCCGAACCACCTTGTCTATAGTGAATCCATCCAACGCCTGAACTGGAGCCGATCATGCAAGCCATACGCTGTATCCTCGTGGTAATCGACCCGAACCTGCCAGACAACCTGGCGCTCAAGCGGGCGCGATTGATCGCCAGCGTCAGCCAGTCGCGGCTTCATCTCCTGGTTTGCGACGCGCACCATGACCACGCTGAGTACCTCGACGCATTACGCGCGACACTGGAGGACGAAGGTCATGCCGTCACGGCCCGCCAGGCCTGGCACGACAGCATCCACCAGACCATCATCAACGCCCAGCAGGCCGAAGGCTGCGGGCTGGTAATCAAGCAACACCTTGCCGACAGTGCGCTGAAGCGCGCCCTGCTAACTCCCGAAGACTGGAAGCTGCTGCGCTACTGTCCCTGCCCGGTGCTGATGGTGAAGACCGAAGCGCCCTGGACCGGGGGCAACATCCTGGCCGCCGTCGACGTCGGCAACGCCGACATCGAGCACCGCACGCTGCATGCCAGCATCGTCAATCACGGCTACGAGATCGCCTCCCTGGCAGACGGCAGGCTGCATGTGGTCAGCGCCCATCCCTCGGCCATGCTGTCGGCAGCCGACCCGGCCTTTCAGCTGAAGGAGACGATCGAAGCCCGCTATCGGAACGCCTGCCGGCAATTCCAGGCCGAGTTCGATATCCCGGACGGCCAACTGCACATCGAGGAGGGTCCTGCCGACGCCCTGATCCCCCGCGTCTGCCATCAGCTGAACGCGGTGGTGACCGTCATCGGCACGGTGGCGCGCACCGGTTTTTCCGGTGCGCTGATGGGCAACACCGCCGAAGTGGTGCTCGACACCCTGGAGAGCGACGTGCTTGTCCTCAAGCCAGACGACATCATTGACCACCTCGAAGAGCTGGTCGCACAACGCTGACAGAAGCCGGACGCCTCGCAGGCGGCGCTACAGCGCGGCGCCTGCGAGGAACCGCGGAGCGATGTAACGCTGATAGTGCGCTTCGGAGAGGAGAAAGAATTCGCGGTCGATGGCGTCGCGCAGCTCCGGCAATGTCCACTCGCGAAATTCAGGCAACAGGGCCACGCCATAGGCGTCCAGCTGCTGGATCAGCCGGGCGCCGCGGGCAATCAACTGGTAAGCCCAGCAATAGGGCGACTGCTCGGGCACGAAGCGGATCTGCCGGCTTTCCAGCTGTTGGCGCAACAGGCGGGCGTCGAAGACCTCCAGTTTGGCCGCCATCACCTGGGCGAGCAGGACCTCCAGCCGATGCCAGACCGAACGCTTGACCTCCTCGTCATAGCCGTTCCAGTTCACCACTTCGTGGTGGAACCGCTTGCAGCCACGGCAGACCAGATCGCCGTATACGGTCGAACACAGGCCTACGCAGGGGGTTTTGATGCGTTGATTGGACATGGCGGACGATGGGACGGTGGACAGCGCTGCATCTTAGACTTTTGTCCTACCCGGGTCACGGCCTCGATTGTGACAAGCCACTGGCCATAACGGCGCAGCCCAAGCGCGGCGCGGCCTGCAGCGCACCGATCCATTCCCGCGACAGCGGCCGGAACCGGCCGAGCCCGGCATGTCACTTAACTTTGCCTACCCGTTCCAGTAGAATCGGCGCGCCGTTTAAGGCGCCACATTCCGCAAGAAGCTGTTTTCAAAGCGTCACGAGCACAGTTGACCGGCCCATGTCGGGTGCGCAGATCCCTCTCTCCTGCGTACCCGGCTGTTCTACCCGGCGTAAAACTTTGAAAACAGCTTCCGGATGCGCGTCCCGAGACACCCAAGGGACCAATGATGAGGGTATATAACTGTGCTTGAAGCCTATCGCAAACACGTAGAAGAGCGTGCCGCCCAGGGCGTCGTGCCCCAGCCGCTCAACGCCGAACAGACCGCTGGCCTGGTCGACCTCCTGAAGAACCCGCCTGCCGGCGAAGAACAATTCCTCCTCGACCTGATCACCAACCGCGTCCCCGCGGGCGTTGACGAAGCCGCCTACGTCAAGGCCGGCTTCCTCGCTGCCGTCGCCAAGGGCGAAGCCACCTCGCCGCTGATCAGCAAGCAGCACGCCGTCGAACTGCTGGGCACCATGCAGGGCGGTTACAACATCGTCACGCTGGTTGACTTGCTGGACGACCCGGAGCTCTCGGACGTTACGGCCAAGCAACTGAAGCACACCTTGCTGATGTTCGATGCGTTCCACGACGTCGCCGAAAAAGCCAAGGCCGGTAACGCCAACGCCAAAGCCGTTCTGCAGTCCTGGGCTGAAGGCGAGTGGTTCAAGAACCGCGCCCCCGTTGCCGAGAAGGTCACCCTGACCGTATTCAAGGTCGCTGGTGAAACCAACACTGACGACCTGTCCCCGGCGCCTGACGCCTGGTCGCGCCCGGACATCCCGCTGCATGCCTTGGCCATGCTGAAAATGGCCCGTGACGGCATCAACCCCGACGTCCCGGGTTCGGTTGGCCCGCTCAAGCAGATGGAAGAGCTGAAGACCAAGGGCTTCCCCGTTGCCTACGTCGGTGACGTGGTCGGTACCGGTTCCTCGCGAAAATCCGCTACCAACTCGGTGCTGTGGTTCTTCGGTGACGACATCCCGAATGTCCCGAACAAGCGTGCCGGCGGCTTCTGCTTCGGTACCAAGATCGCGCCGATCTTCTACAACACCATGGAAGACGCTGGCGCCCTGCCTATCGAATTCGATTGCTCGGATCTGGCGATGGGCGACGTGATCGACGTCTACCCGTACAAGGGTGAAGTCCGCCGCCACGGTAGCGACGAGCTGGTTACCACCTTCCAGCTGAAAACTGACGTCCTGCTCGACGAAGTGCGCGCCGGCGGCCGTATTCCGCTGATCATCGGCCGTGGCCTGACCGAAAAAGCACGTGCCGAGCTGGGCATGGGCCCGTCTGATCTGTTCAAGAAGCCCGAAGCGCCGGCTGAAAGCAACAAGGGCTACACCCTGGCCCAGAAGATGGTGGGTCGCGCCTGCGGTCTGCCGGAAGGCAAAGGCGTGCGTCCGGGCACCTACTGCGAGCCGAAGATGACCACCGTCGGTTCCCAGGACACCACCGGCCCGATGACTCGCGACGAGCTGAAAGACCTGGCTTGCCTGGGCTTCTCAGCCGATCTGGTCATGCAGTCGTTCTGCCACACCGCGGCCTATCCGAAGCCGATCGACGTCACCACCCATCACACCCTGCCGGACTTCATCATGACCCGCGGCGGTGTTTCCCTGCGTCCGGGTGACGGCATCATCCACAGCTGGCTGAACCGCATGCTGCTGCCGGACACTGTCGGTACCGGTGGTGACTCGCACACCCGCTTCCCGATGGGCATCTCCTTCCCGGCCGGTTCCGGCCTGGTTGCCTTCGCCGCTGCCACCGGCGTGATGCCGCTGGATATGCCGGAATCGGTACTCGTGCGCTTCAAGGGCAAGATGCAGCCCGGCATCACCCTGCGCGATCTGGTCCACGCGATCCCCTACTACGCCATCCAGAAAGGCCTGCTGACCGTCGAGAAGAAAGGCAAGAAGAACATCTTCTCCGGCCGCATTCTCGAGATCGAAGGCCTGAACGAGCTGACCGTAGAACAAGCCTTCGAGCTGTCCGACGCCTCGGCAGAGCGCTCCGCTGCTGGTTGCACCATCAAGCTGCCGGAAGCGGCCATTGCCGAGTACCTGCAGTCGAACATCACCCTGCTGCGCTGGATGATCAGCGAAGGCTACGGCGATGCGCGCACCCTCGAGCGCCGCGCTCAGGCGATGGAAGCCTGGCTGGCCAACCCGCAGCTGCTGGCTGCGGATGCCGACGCCGAGTACGCCGAAGTCATCGAGATCGACCTGTCCGAAGTCACCGAGCCAGTTCTCTGTGCGCCGAACGATCCGGACGACGCGCGCCTGCTCTCCAGCGTTCAGGGTGAGAAGATCGACGAGGTCTTCATCGGTTCGTGCATGACCAACATCGGTCACTTCCGCGCGGCCGGCAAGCTGCTGGACAAGGTCGAAGGCGCCCTGCCGACTCGCCTGTGGCTGTCCCCGCCGACCAAGATGGACCAGCACCAACTCACCGAAGAAGGCTACTACGGCATCTACAGCCGTGCTGGCGCTCGCCTGGAAATGCCGGGTTGCTCGCTGTGCATGGGTAACCAGGCTCGCGTGGAAACCGGATCGACCGTCGTCTCGACGTCGACCCGTAACTTCCCGAACCGCCTGGGCGATGCGACCAACGTGTACCTGGCCTCCGCCGAACTGGCATCGGTTGCCTCGATCCTGGGTCGCCTGCCGACCGTCGAGGAGTACATGGTCTACGCCGCGCAGATCGACACCATGGCGGCGGACGTCTATCGCTACCTGAGCTTCGACCAGATTGCCGAGTTCCGGGAATCGGCGGCCAAAGCGAAGATCGACGTGGTTGCCGTCTGATGCATTGATGCACGCCCTACCCTGCTCGCGTCACGCCCGCAAAGGCGCCGCGAGCAGGCGCAGCAGAAACAAGCGCCCCGACTCGTTCGGGGCGTTTTCGTTTGCGCCACGGGGCAGCCGGCGAGCTTAGCGCTGGCGAACGCTTGCACGCCCAGTTCGCGCCGGGCCGATCGCATCGCTCAGCGATGCCAGCCCTGCGAGCGAGGACAGCAGTTCACCCTTCAGGCGGACCACTCGAAGCCCCTTACCGATCAGCCTTCCAACGGCGAAACAGCACGCTGGCGTTGACGCCGCCAAAGCCGAACCCGTTCGACAGGGTATGTTCGATCGGCATGCTTCTGGCGTTTACATCTACTAGATCGAGTCCGGCGGCCGCCTCGTCGGGTGTTGTCAGGTTCAACGTGGGCGGAACGACCTGATCACGCAGGGCGAGGACGGTGAAGATGGCTTCGATGCCGCCTGCTGCGCCCAACAGGTGGCCCGTGCTGGATTTCGTCGAGGTGATTGCCACACCCGAGCCCGTTCCGAAGACCGATCGAATCGCCGCCAGCTCGCCACGGTCACCGACTTGGGTGGACGTTGCATGAGCGTTGATATGCTGCACCTCTGCAGGTGTCACACCACCTTGGCGCAGTGCCAGTTCCATCGCCCGACGTGCGCCGCTTCCGTCAGCCGGACCGGCTGTCAGGTGGTAGGCATCGGCGCTGGTGCCATAGCCGACCAGTTCGGCCAGTGGCTGAGCGCCGCGGGCCAGGGCATGCTCGAGCGATTCAATTACCAGTAGACCGGCGCCCTCGGCCATGACGAAACCCTCGCGGTCGCGGTCGAACGGACGAGACGCTTCTCGCGGGCGATCATTGAACCCGGTCGACAGGGCGCGCGCCGCTGCGAAACTGCCGAGGGTCACACGATGGATGGCGGCCTCGGTTCCGCCGCACACGGCAATGTCCGCCTCGCCACTACGAATCAAGCGGGCGGCATCACCGATAGCCTGCACGCCAGCGGCACAGGCGGTCACCGGTGCCCCGAGCGGGCCCCTGAAGCCGTATTGGATGGACACGTGCCCGGCTGCCATGTTGGCCAGAAACGAGGGTACGGTGAACGGAGAAAGCCGGCGAGGTCCACGGCTGTCCGTGGTGCGCACGGCTTCGGTGATCGCGTCGAACCCGCCGACACCCGACGCGATGATGGTGGCGGTTCGCTGCCGCGCAGCTTCGTCGGTAGGATGCCAGCCCGCCTGCGCAAGGGCTTCGTTAGCCGCTATCAGCGCGAACTCGATGAAGCGATCCATCTTCTTGCGGTCTTTCGCCGAGATATGGCGATCGGGATCGTAGCCCGCCTCGCTGTCATCGGCCACGCTCGGGACCCGTCCCGCTATGCCGCAACCGGTCCCTTCTGCCACCTCCTCAGGCAGCGCGCGGATCCCCGATTGCCCAGCCAACAACCGGGACCAGACCGCCGCCGTTCCGCAGCCCAGAGGGCTCACTATCCCCGTACCGGTAACAACGATACGGACTGCATTCTGAATATTCATTTTGTTCCTCGAATCTACAAGACTGGTCGCTTACCGCGCGCAGCGGCTGCATAGCCGGAACCAGGCGGCAAGCAAGCTGGCGCGTCGGCCACAGTGTCGAAAGCTCGATCGCAGGAGATCTGCAAACGGCCCTCACGCGCTCGGTGTGAGAATCAGGCAGCTGGTCGAGCCAATGGCATAGAGCCGATCTTCCACATCGCAGAGACGCCCCTCGGCCACCGCTGTCGAGCGGCCGACATGTACCACCCGGCCCTCGGCACGCACCGGCCCGACGCCTGCGCGCAGCGCACGGATATAGGTGATGCGCAGGTCGGTGGTTGTGTAGCCTTGCCCCGCCTCTAACCGGCTGTGCACCGCGCAACCCATGCAGGAATCCAGCAGGGTCGCTGCAAAACCGCCATGCACGCTGCCCAACGGGTTGTAATGGCGCTCCCCGGGCGTGCCCTGAAAGACGAAATAGCCTGGCGCCCATTCCACCGGCACAAACCCCATCAGCTCCCCCATCGGCGGGCGCGGCAGCTCGCCTCGGCCGATCGCGTCAAACAACGCTGGCGGAGGCATTGCCATGGCGGCGGCCGGCGGCACGGTGCCGACCGGTCCCAGTCGCGCACGCATGGCCTCTTCTGCATTCAACCAGGTGGCTAAGCGGTCCTCACGTTCTGCGTAGTTCATGACGAGTCCTCGTCTTCCGGTTCACCGAGATTGGATTACGGTCGACATATAAAACATATGATACTCATCATGTAAAGCTGCAGGGTGTTACCGGGAATGGCCCACAGGCCTTCGCTGCACGTGCCGTCGCCGCCTGTTCAGACTGATCCGCCCCGTGCGGCCTTATTCGGATATCACGCTTGACCGTAAAAGCGCAGCGCTGATGGCGCCGACCCACTGGTCGCACCCAGGGATGGACAACCGGTGGATGACGCTGCCTGCATTGCCGTACCCGACGACCGTAACGCCTGTCGGTGAATGTGCGGCACTCGCCGAGCCTGTCGCGGAGCAGGTGACCCTCGCTATCGAAGCGAGCCTCAGGCCTCCGGCAGCTCTGTGCCCACCAGCCTGAGCAGGCTGGCGCGGGTTTCCTCGAGGAGCCGATCGGACAGCTGCGGATCGGCCACGCTGCGCGACAGCAGCAATGCTCCCACCATGGCACTGAGCATCAGCGCCGCGTCCTGGCTGTTGTCCATGTGCTGACCAATCTGGGTCAGCCGGTGGCGCAGCGCCTCGTCGGTCACTGGACTGGCCTCTCCCCGCTGACCCAGCTCGGCGGAGATGGTTGGAAACATGCAACCCTTCGCCGGCTCGGCGCGGTGCGTCTGCGACAGATAGCGGCTAATAAAGGTCGCCAGCGGCTGGTCGCCGGACAGGCTGACGGGATTGACCGCGTCGAGTTCGATTGCGCAGTGACGCAACGCTTCCTCGACCAGCTCATCCTTGGATTTGAAGTGGGCGTAGAACCCACCGTGTGTCAGGTCCAGCGCCTTCATCAGCGTCTGCACGCTGGTCGCGCTGACCCCATCACGGCGAAAACGCCGAGCAGCCTCTTCGACGATGCGCTGGCGAGTCTGGGCCTTGTGATCTTCCGAATATCGCATGGGCGCCCCGATGATTCATATGTTGTCCGTCATGCTACGCTTTCCAGCCAGATCGGCAACCGAGCAAGTCGAGCCGAGACCGTCACCATCGAGTCAATGAATGCGAAAGTCGCTGGGGATTCCTGACCGCGGCCCGTACAATGCGCGCCTCACATACGCAGCGATATGCTTGGCGCCCAAGCACAGCCCCGGCTTCCACTGCAAAACGGCCTGGTCGTTCGATCCAAATTCCGACCCGCGCGCCGTAGCGAAGGTAGAAGGAATTGGCAGAAATGGGAAAGCGGCAGCACCCGCTACTGCCCCAAGCAGACAAACGAAACTCTGAAACCCGCGAGAATACTGGCTTTGATCTCTACCGCTAATATCACCATGCAGTTTGGCGCCAAGCCGCTGTTCGAGAACGTTTCCGTCAAGTTCGGTAACGGCAACCGCTACGGCCTGATCGGCGCCAACGGCTGCGGCAAGTCGACCTTCATGAAGATCCTCGGTGGCGATCTGGAGCCGTCGGCCGGTCAGGTCATGCTCGAGCCCAACGTGCGCCTGGGTAAACTGCGCCAGGACCAGTTCGCCTACGAAGATTTCAACGTCATCGACACGGTGATCATGGGCCATGAGGAGCTCTGGAAGGTCAAGGCCGAGCGTGAGCGCATCTATTCGCTGCCGGAGATGAGCGAAGAAGATGGCATGGCCGTGGCGGAGCTGGAGACCGAGTTCGCCGAGATGGACGGCTACACCGCCGAATCCCGCGCGGGTGAGCTGCTGCTCGGTCTGGGCATTCCGCTGGAGCAGCATTTCGGACCGATGAGCGAAGTGGCACCGGGCTGGAAGCTGCGCGTGCTGCTGGCCCAGGCACTGTTTTCCGATCCGGAAGTGCTATTGCTCGACGAACCGACCAACCACCTGGACATCAACACCATCCGCTGGCTGGAAAACGTGCTTACGGCGCGTAACAGCACCATGATCATCATTTCCCACGACCGGCACTTCCTGAACAGCGTCTGCACGCACATGGCCGACCTCGATTACGGCGAGCTGCGGCTGTTCCCGGGCAACTACGACGAGTACATGACCGCGGCGACCCAATCGCGCGAGCAACTGCTGGCCGACAACGCGAAGAAAAAGGCGCAGATCGCCGAATTGCAGACCTTCGTCAGCCGCTTCTCCGCCAACGCCTCGAAGGCCAAGCAGGCCACCTCGCGCGCCAAGCAGATCGACAAGATCCAGCTGGCCGAAGTCAAGCCGTCCAGCCGCGTCAGCCCGTTCATCCGTTTCGAGCAGACCAAGAAACTGCACCGCCAGGCCGTGACCGTGGAGCGCATGGCCAAGGGCTTCGATGGCAAGACCCTGTTCAAGGACTTCAGCTTCACCATCGAAGCCGGTGAACGGGTCGCGATCATCGGCCCGAACGGCATCGGCAAGACCACCCTGTTGCGTACGCTGGTCGGCGAACTGCAACCGGACGCGGGCTCGGTGAAGTGGACCGAAAGCGCGGATGTCGGCTATTACGCCCAGGACCATGCCGACGATTTCGAAGACGACATGTCGCTGTTCGACTGGATGGGGCAATGGACACAGGGCGGCGAACAGATCGTCCGCGGCACGCTGGGCCGCATGCTGTTCTCCAACGATGAAATCCTGAAGTCGGTTCGGGTCATTTCCGGAGGCGAACAGGGTCGCATGCTGTTCGGCAAGCTGATCCTGAAAAAGCCCAACGTGCTGGTGATGGACGAACCCACCAACCACCTGGACATGGAATCCATCGAGGCGCTTAACCTGGCGCTGGAAAACTACCCGGGCACCTTGATCTTCGTCAGCCACGATCGGGAGTTCGTCGGCTCGCTGGCGACGCGCATCATCGAGCTATCGGATACGGGCGTGACCGACTTCAGCGGCACTTATGATGACTACCTGCGCAGCCTCGGCGTGATCTGAGCCAGGCTTGCGTAACGGAACGCCCCGCCTGTCGGGGCGTTCGCGCATCTGCAACGCGCCTCCATCGGCTCAGAACTGAATCCAGTGCCTCAGCCGCTGGAGGTAGACGAAGTCCAGCCACACCACCTGATGCACCAGGACGATCAGCCAGAACACCAGCTGAAACGACAGTTTGCGCGTCTTGTGCCGCAACGCCTGCTGGGCGATCAACGCGCCGGGCCAGCCGCCGAGCAATTCAATCAGATGCAGCCGCGCCTCCGGCGTGCGCCAACCGCTGCTCAGTGCACTGCGTTTGTCGTGCAGATAGAACCCAAAGGCCAGCAGGCTTGCCAGCAAGGTTGCGAACAGGGGCCAGTGGATGCCCTGGATGGCCAGGCGCGCCATGCCGACCGCAGGCAGCAGGCTGAGCGAGCCGAAGGCCAGCGCTTTCGCCAAGGGCCGCCGCATCCGGCCGCGCGGCTCGGATCGCTTGCGCTGCTGAGGCGCCCTGCCCCGCACGGGCTTGCCGCCAGACGCATGTGGCTTGGGTTTGCGCCGGATACCGGGCTCGTCGATCGACAGTCCGGCGTCGAGCCGGATGTGGGTGGCCCGCAACCGCCCCTGCTGGTCCGGCTCGCTGAGAAACAGCACCTGGTCGCCCTGGACCGGTCGGCGCGCGCCGCGCATGGCCGAGATATGCGCGAAGACGTCATCGCCGCCCCGCTCGGGCCGGATAAAACCAAAACCCTTCTGATCGTTCCAACTGCTCAGCTGACCGCGTGATTCCATGGCGATTGGCCCGGTGCGAAAAGCGGCGATTCTAATCGCCGCTGCTGCCTGCGGCGAGCTGGCCGTTCAAAGAGTCGGTATATAGCGACGCCCGAGAAAGTCCAGCAGGTGCCGGCTGACCTGCTCGGGCCGCTCGCCCTGCAGCCAGTGACCGCAGTCGGCGAGCAGATGCTGCTCGAGGTCGGGCACCCACGTCGGCATCTTCTGTAGCGTATGGGCCTCGAGGGTGCCGACCGGGTCTTTGTCGCCCAACAGGAACAACGCCGGCTGCTCGACCTGTTGGCCGGCCAGGGGTGCAGTGCGCGCCCAGTTGCGTTCAAAATTGCGGTACCAGTTGAGCGCACCGCGAAAGCCGCGCCCCTCGAACGTCGCAAGGTACACGGCGAAGGCATCGGCCGAGCACCACCCCGGTGGCGTGCCGGGATCGCGCAGGCCTTCGAACAGCGAACTGCCGGCCGGCTTGTCCTGCAGAAAAAAGTCCTTGGGCACCGCCGCGGACGTGTTGTGCATCATCATCCGCAAGGTCTGTGCGACATCCCGGTCCAGCTCGGCCTCGGCGACGCCGGGCTGCTGGAAATAGAGGATGTAGTGGAAGCGATCGGCAGCCTGGCTGCGAATGATCTCGATGGCCGGCCGCTTCGGACGCCCGCCGAAGGGAACAGCCATCGCGGCCACCGCCTTGACGCGCTGCGGATCGAGCAACGCTAGGTGCCAGGCCACCGGCGCACCCCAATCGTGGCCCACCACGGCGACGGACCGCTGACCGAAGCTGTCCATGGCGGCGGACAGATCGGCGCAGACGGTCATCAGGTCATAGCTGTCGACGGACTCCGGCGCGCTGCTCTGCCCGTATCCGCGCATTTCCGGCGCCATTACGCGGTAACCGGCGTTTGCCAGGGCGCGCATCTGGTGGCGCCAGGAGTACCAGCATTCGGGAAAGCCGTGCAGCAACCAGACCACCGGGCCCTGCTCGGGTCCGGCGCAATAGACGCTAAGGGTGATGCCGTTGACGGCCAACCGATGGTGTTCGTATGCGTGCACAGGTCCCTCCACGATCAGTGTCACCCTGGTCAGCCCGCTGCGGTGCTCCAGTCGACCAGGCTGAACTGCCAGGTAGCCAGGATGATCAGGCCAAACACGATCCGGTACCAGGCGAATGCGGCGTAGCTATGGTTGCCTATAAATTTCAGCAACGCGCGCACCGCCAGCATCGCGAAGATGAAGGAGGTGACGAACCCGATCGCGAAGACCGGCAGATCGGATGGCTGGAACAGGTCGCGGTACTTGTAGCCCGAGTACACCGCTGCGCCGACCATTGTCGGCATGGCGAGGAAAAAGGAAAACTCGGTGGCCGCCTTGCGCGACAGGCCGAACAGCAGGCCGCCGATGATGGTTGAGCCCGACCGCGAGGTACCGGGAATCAGCGCCAGGCACTGGGCGAACCCCACCTTGAGTGCGTGGGACCAGTGCATGTCATCGACCGTCTCGGCCTGCACCCGGTGTTGGCGCTTCTCTGCCCAGAGCATCACGACGCCGCCAATCACCAGCGCCGTGGCGACGGTGATCGGGTTGAACAGGTACTCGTGGATCAGGTCGGCAAATGCGACCCCGAGCACCACCGCCGGCAGAAAGGCGACCAGCAAGTTGATGGTGAATTTCTGTGCCTGCCGCTCCTTAGGCAACCCGACCACCACATCGAAGATCTTGCCGCGGTATTCCCACACCACGGCCAGGATGGCGCCGAGCTGAATAATGATGTTGAAGGCCAGTGCGCGCTCGCCACCGAAGCCGATCAGGTCGGCGACGATAATCTGGTGACCGGTGCTGGAAATCGGCAAAAACTCGGTGATGCCTTCTACCACGCCCAGAAGCAATGCCTGAAAGGCAATCCAAAGGTCCATCTCTTCCCCATCAGCGGTGCAGACCACCGCGCCTGAATATGCAACAAAGGTATATGTCAGATAGCCATCTGAGCGCTGTTCTGACCTGTCCGGCCCAAGTAAATTCAATGGGTAGCGGCGCACGGGCCTCATCTTTTCGCCGCCGCGGCCGACATTGTGTCAGAAGGCCCGTGACAACTACCTCATCGCCGTAGCCGGTGTTCGGGACAGCCCCCATCGAAGGGGCGTCCTCACTCGAATAATAAAGAAGACCGCGCTTTAACAGGAGCCAATAACCTTATGAATCTGCTGCGAAATTTCCCCATCAGCAAGCGCCTCTGGCTAATCCCGTTGCTGGCTGTCGGCATGCTGTTCGCCCTGGGCCTGTTGATGATCCAGCAGGTGCGGTCCGACCTCTACAAGGGCAAGCAGGTCATGACGCGCAACATCGTCGAAACGGCCAACGGCATCCTCGACTATTACCAGCAGCTCGAAGCAAGCGGCGCGATGACCACCGAGGCCGCGCAGAAGGCCGCGATGGACCAGATCCGCCTGCTGCGCTACGGGCAGAACGACTATTTCTGGATCAACGACATGAGCCCGACCATGCTCATGCATCCCATGAAGCCGGAACTCGAAGGCAAGAACCTGTCCGCGGTGAAGGACCCGAACGGCAAGGAGCTGTTCAACGAGATGGTCAAGGTGGCACGCCAGCAGGGCGCCGGCATCGTCGACTACCAGTGGGCGAAGCCGGGGGCGGAGGACCCGGTGCCGAAGATCTCGTATGTCGAACTGTTCAAGCCCTGGGGCTGGATCATCGGTTCGGGCATCTATGTCGACGACGTCGAAGCCGAGTTCCGCGACTACGTGGTGCGGTTCTCCATCATCGGCCTGGCCATCGCCACCGTCATGGCCCTGCTCGTGGCGATCCTGATCCGCAGCATTACCCAGCCGTTGCGCCACTCGATGCAAGCCATGGCCAACATCGCCAGCGGCGAGGCGGACCTCACCCGCCAGCTCGACGTGTCCGGTAATGACGAGTTGACCACCCTGGGCCGCGACTTCAACACCTTCACCCGTAAATTGCGTGGCGTTATCGGCCAGCTGTTCGAGACCTCTGGTTCGCTGGCGCAGTCCTCCAGCGCGCTGCAGGACCTTGCCGGCCAGGCGCACCAGCACAGCCAGCAACAGTCGCAACAGATGGAACTGGTCGCCACGGCGGTCAACGAAGTCACCTATGCCGTCCAGGAAGTCGCGAAGAACGCCGAGCAGGCCTCGAACGAAGTGGGCGATTCAGAGAAGCAGGCCGGTCAGGGTCAGCGCAACATCGAAGCCAGTCTGCAGCAAATCGACCAATTGTCGGCGACCATCAACGAGGCAGTCGGCGTCATTCAGTCACTGGCCGACGAAACCACGCAGATCGGCTCGGTGCTGGAAGTCATTGGCTCGATCGCGGACCAGACCAACCTCCTCGCACTGAACGCCGCCATCGAGGCGGCACGCGCCGGTGAGCAGGGTCGCGGCTTCGCCGTCGTCGCGGACGAGGTGCGCCTGCTGGCGCAACGCACCCAGACCTCGACAGCGGAGATCCACACGATGATCGAGCGGCTGCAAAAGAATTCGGGGGATGCGGTGAGCGTCATCACCCGCAGCAGCAAGGCTTCGCAGACCACAGTCGAACAGGCGAGTCAGGCCGGCGAAAGCCTCGGCCAGATCGCCCAGGCCCTGCGCAACCTGTCAGGCCTCAACGCATCCATTGCAAGCGCCACGCTGCAACAGACGCACGTGGTCGAGGACATCAATCAGAACGTCACCCAGGCTGCTCAGCTGGCCCAGCAGAGCACGCTCGCGGCCGAACAGTCGAACGCCGCCGGGCGTGAACTGGGCGAGCTGGCCGAACAACTGGACGGCTTGCTCAAGCAGTTCAAGGTCTGAAGCCAACGGCGCGCCGGCGCCGCTCTGTACCAGTGCGTTCATGTATACAGACGGTCTGCCCGCCGCGCGGCGCAGGCCGTTTTTTTCATCCGACAGAGCGCGACTTTTCGCCACAGGCCAGAGGGAGATGCCACCGCCAAAGCGGCGCTGCGATTTCCCCGACTCGCTTGTAAAACCCTTCTGGAAAGCGGGTTACAGCAATGCAGGCAGCCTAAAATCAGCGCCATGGAAGCGTTAGACTTTAGGCTAATTGCAAAATAATCGACAAATCGCGAAACGACCGTGTGACTTATCAGTCCTCTGTGTACATCAATGGATATGTAAGGCCAACGCCGGCAGCCTGGCGGCAGGCTCAAATCCGAATTTTGGTTACCACACAGAGAGACATGCCCGATGAACAGCCCCCTTCGTTTCAACGACGCCCTTCTGATTACTGATCGCGCGTTCAAGCCGTTCCAGTGCGTCGCCTGGACGCTGCTCGAAGGCAATGGCGATCTGAGCATCACGGTCGTCGATGGCAACGAGTCGCGCGCCGTTGGCCGTTGCAAGCTGTCCAGCAGCGTCTATTCCGACCCGGTCAAGCTGGGCGAGACCCTGGAACAGGCCCGCGCCGACCTCAGCAGCAAGGGCGCCCATTTCGCCCCCTGGCATATGCCCGAATAACTCGCACACTGCTATTCCAGGGCCCGGCTGCGCAAGCGCCGGGCCTTTTCTTTACGCCCGTGGCGCCCGTACCGACTGATCCATTCGTCCGTTTCACGGTCCCACCTAGGACGAAACCGGAAAGGAGCAGCTCATGAAAGGTGCGCAAGCCTACGTCAACGATCAATGGCACAGCAGCGGTCTGGCCAATCTGCCGGAAGGCCCCGAGCGCCACTGCATCACGCTCAAGTTCATCATTCCGCGCGATGCGCAGACCACCGGGCTCATCGTGCATGTGCGCGACGTGGCGCAGGAGCGGCTCAGCGAGTTCTACCGGGGGCGGCAGGTGACGCACCGGCCCGTCGAGGGTTCGGTGGTCGGTGACGGCAGTGGCGACGGAATCCACCTGGTATTCGACGTGGCCCCTGCCGGGTGAACGCGTGCCGCGAGCGCCCACGATCTGCCGCGGGCGCGGCCGACCGTAGTGGCAGCCGGCGTTTGAGGGCGCCTGCCGCAAGGCCGATGCCAGCCCCGTAGCCAAACCAGCCCACCTGCCGAGGCGACGCATGGCACCCTTCGATTGGCAGCGGATGCTGCTCGACGACTTTCCCCTGATGTTTCTGGCCGAGGTGGCGCTACGCGCGCTGTTTGCCTTTGTCGTGGTTTTCCTGTTCCTGAAGATCAGCGGCCGGAGGGGCATTCGCCAGCTGTCGCTGTTCGAACTGGTGGTGATCCTGACCCTCGGTTCGGCAGCCGGTGACGTCTCCTTCTACGAGGACGTGCCGATGCTGCCGGTCGCGGCCGTGTTCGTCACCCTGCTCGCCCTGTATCGCCTCACGGTCTGGCTGATGACGCGCAGCGAACGATTCTCCAACTGGATGGAAGGCAAGCCGGTGACCATCATCAGGGGCGGCCTTTACGAGCTGAACAGCCTTGACCGGCTCAATATATCGTCCGACGAGTTCTTCATGGAGCTGCGCCAGCGCGGGGTCGATCACCTCGGCCAGGTGCGCCTGGGCATCCTGGAAACCGACGGCAACGTCAGCCTGTTCTTCACCGACACGCATGCGGTCCGGCCTGGGCTTTCGGTTCTGCCACCCGAACATCGGCCAACCCACCGGCAGGTCCCCGCCAGCGGTCTCTACGCCTGCGCCCGTTGCGGACGCCCGCAGATCATCGAAGCCAGCCAGCAGGCCACCTGCCCGCGCTGCAGCCATGAACACTGGACGCTCGCCCTGAGCCATCCGCGCGTGCAGTGAGTCAGGCGAACCCCTGTCCCGCAGCCCGGTCACTAATAGGGACGGACGCGGCGTCATGCCGCTCCCCTTCCAGCCTGCGACCAGGAGTGATGCGATGATTGGCGACTACTCTTCCATCAATGACCATCTCGAATCCGCTCGGCAGCTCGCCGACAGTGCGGAAACCAAGGCCGATCCGGCCATCTACCGTGAAGCGATCGATGAACTGGTGGCGGCCATCCGGCTGCTGATGCGCAACAGCCAGGAGCGCGAAGACTGAACGGATTGCTGCTGCGCACCCGCCCTACCTGGGCCGGCCGCACCCTGCCGGATCGCGGGACACCCGACGGGCGGCCCGGTCAGAACAAAAAGCACGGGCTTCCTCTCGCCAATGGGGATGCTCCATGCTGAACGGCCAGGGCGGCGATGCCGTGCTGAGGGCCGAAGGCTCGCGACCGGTGCCCGACGACGAAGGCACCGACAGGGGAACGCCACTCTGTCCGTCGCTTCCGGACGACCTGCGCTATGTCGACGACCACAGCCCGGGCATCCGACGCCGGCTGCAGCGCGGCAAGTTCACGTATTTCCTGCCGGACGGCACTCGCCTGCGCGATCCAAGCGAAATCTCCCGGATCAATAAGTTGGCGATCCCGCCCGCCTACACCGATGTCTGGATCTGCCCGGACCCGGCCGGACATCTGCAGGCCACCGGGCGCGACGCGCGTGACCGCAAGCAGTACCGCTATCACCCGCGCTGGCGGGAGATCCGCGACAGCAACAAATACGAACGGCTGCTGGCGTTCGGCGCCGCCCTGCCGAAGATGCGCGAGCGCCTCGAGCAGCACCTGGGCAAACGCGGCATGCCTCGCGAAAAAGTGATGGCGCTGGTGGTGCAGCTGCTCGAATCGACGCTGATCCGGGTCGGCAATGCGCGCTACGCCAAGGAGAATCGCTCCTACGGCCTGACCACTCTGCGCACACGCCACGTGGACGTCCGCGGCGCTGCGATTCGCTTCCATTTCCGCGGCAAGAGCGGCGTCGAGCATCGGGTCACGCTGCGCAATCAGCGCCTGGCCCGGATCATGCGGCGCTGCTTGGAGCTACCGGGGCAGCACCTGTTTCAGTACCTGGACGAAGACGGCGCACGGCACCCGGTGAGCTCGAGCGACGTCAATCAGTTCATCCAGCAGCTGACCGGGGGTGACTTCACCGCGAAGGATTACCGCACCTGGGCAGGCAGTGCGCTGGCCCTGGACCTGCTTCGCGGCTGCGCCTGGGAGTCATCCGCGACGGCCCGCAGCCAACTGGTCGACACGGTCAAGACGGTGGCGGCGCAGCTCGGCAACACACCGGCGGTGTGCCGCCAGTGTTATATCCACCCGGACGTGCTCGACGCCTTTCTCGCCGGCGAGCTCGCGCCGCTTCGCAAGGCACGCAAGCGCAAGTGGATGAGCGCCGAGGAAGTCGCACTGCTGAATTTTCTCAAGGCCCGTGAGGAGAATACCCGGCAGGCCTAGCTGAACAGCGATACCCGGTTACGGCCCGACGCCTTGGAGGCGTACAGCGCCTGGTCGGCGCGTTCAATCAGCTGTGCGTAGCCGTTGGTGGGCAGGCTAAGGTCAGCGATGCCCAAGCTCACCGTGAAGCGGATGAGGTGCTCCTCGTGGTGCACGGCGTGTGCTTCGATGGCCTGCCGCAAGCGCTCGGCAAAGGTCGTCGCGCCTTCGCTGTCGGTGTCCGGTAGCAGCACCACGAACTCCTCGCCACCGTAGCGCCCGGCAATGTCGGCGTCGCGCATGCACTGGCGAACCAGTTCGGCCGTCTGCTGGATGACTGCGTCGCCCGCCTGGTGCCCGTAGCTGTCGTTGATTTTCTTGAAGTGATCGATATCGAACATTACCAGCGCGGCATTGCGGTCGTAGCGACGATGCCGGGCATAGTCCTGTCGCAGCATTTCCTCCCAGTGACCGCGGTTGAACAAGCCGGTCAGCCGATCGGTGCTCGACAGGCGCTGCAGCTCCTTGTTGGCCGCCTGCAGCTGCCTGCGGTTGGTCGCCACGTCGGTCACGTCGTAGATGATCAGGCAGATCTGCTCGATGCGGCCGTTCAGCCCCTTGAGCGGCATCAACGTGGTGTTCTGGTACATGAAATCTTCCAGCCCGGTGATCGGCTGGTAGTTCTTGAAGCGCAACAGGTAGGGCCGCTGCTCCCAAATGGTGAAGGACGGTGTCCCGAGCGTCGCGACGCTTTCGACCTTGCGGCGGAACCATTGCTCGTCGACCTCCGGGAACAGTTCGAAGAACGACTGCTTGCGAGCATGCTCCGGCAGCCGTCCGGAGCGGTTCTCCATGAAAGTGTTCCAGACGTCGATGCGGTACTCGCGGTCGAGCACCACGACGCCAACGTCGATGCTCTGGACGATCGCCAGCAGCCAGTGAAGCTCGCTCAGATCGGTCGATTCGGACATGGTCAGCTCGTCAGCAGCGCAAGTTTGCGAGAAAGCAGTTCGATCGAATCCTCGGTGAACAGCAACAGCAGGTCGAAATGAACATCGTGGGCTTCGAGGCTGTAGCTGATCTCCACCGCCAGGGTCTTCTTCCAGCGCTGCCGGTTGACCCGGATCAGCTCGTCGATGGAAGCGTGCTGACCCAGGACCTGCGGATGGCCTTGGGAAAACACCACGTCGATCTGCTCGGCGATTCCGCTGAGGCAGGCGCTGATCAACAGGCTGGACAGATCGAGGAGCATTTCCAGCTCGAGGTAGTCGTCGGTGCGCATCAGGCGCGCCATGTCGGCGATTTCCGAGTCGTGGAAGATCAGCAGCGCCTCACCGGCAATGCCACCTCCGATGTAGCCCTGGCACACCGCGGTCAGCTGGTCGCCCTGCGCGGCATCGGCCAGCGCCATATGCAGCTCGCCGACTTCAAGGATGTTGACGTTGGGAATTGGCAGCTGGACGAACACGCCCAGCACCCGGGCGAGCAGTGCCGCCGCGCGGCCCATGGCCACGTTGACCACTTCGCGAAACGCATCGCGGAAGGCTACCGGCCCCGCGTTTCGCTCGCCCAGCGCCGGCAGCTCGTCGCCGACAATTCCCAGGCCCGCCAGGGTCTGCTGCAGGTGTATCGGATCGGCTGGCTTGCGGATGAAGGCCAGCGCGCCAAGTTCCAGCACGCGGCGCACAGCCTCTTCCTGAACGTCCGCAGAGATGACGATGACCTTGCACGCGAGCTGTTCCTCGCGCAGGGCCGCGAGCACCTGATAGCCGTCCAGGTCGGGCATGGTGAGGTCGAGCAAGAGGACGTCGACGTCCTCGTTGCGAATCCGCTCCAGCGCCTCGCGCCCGCTGGCGGCCTGGCTTATATCCAGCGGCCAGGCAGCGGGCAGCGCACGCAGCAGTTGCTTGCGCGCAAGACTCGAATCATCACAGATCAACAAGGACACGACAGACATGCGGCGCTCGCTCGCGTGGCAGGCTTTCCTGAATCCGGGCAGCTTATCCCAGCCAACGAGCGCCGTGGTGACAGCACCGCAAGAATAATGGCAATTGGCCAACACCTGACCGATACCGCCAGGCTTTGGACCAATTCAGCCTGATTAATAGTAGGCGTTGTCGCGGTTGGTGTGGTCCGTCACGTCACGCACGCCCTTGAGCTCGGGGATGCGCTCGAGCAGAGTCTTCTCGATGCCCTCCTTCAGCGTCACGTCCGCCTGGCCGCAGCCCTGGCAACCGCCGCCGAACTGCAGCACCGCGACGCCCTCATCGACCACGTCGATCAGCGTCACCTGGCCACCATGGCTGGCCAGACCCGGATTGATCTCGGTCTGCAGGTAATAATTGATGCGCTCGTTCAGCGGGCTGTCTTCGTTGACCATCGGCACCTTGGCGTTCGGTGCCTTGATGGTCAGCTGGCCACCCATCCGGTCCGTCGCGTAATCCACCAGGGCATCTTCCAGGAAGGGCTCGCTGACACTGTCGATCCAGGCGGTGAATCGCTTCAGCGCAATGGCTACGTCGTCGGGCTTCTCCTCGCCAGGCTTGCAATAGGCGATGCAGGTTTCCGCGTAGGGCGTGCCGGGCTGCGTGATGAACACCCGGATGCCGATGCCGGTGGTGTTCTGCTTTTCCAGCAGGTCAGCCAGATAGTCGTGTGCAGCTTCGGTAATGGTAATGGCGCTCATGTGAACTCCTCTCAGATATGGAAGCGAGTGTACGCCATGCCTCGCGCCGGATAAAGCCCTAGTAATTTAGTAGGAGATAGCCAATGCCGGCGTGCTGGATATCTTGTTCACCACCGGATGGCTGGTTCTTCACCTCCTGTCGCGCCGGCAGGCTCGCAGCCTTGACGCTGCATGAACTGTATTCATGCAAAGCCGCCTCGCGATCAAAATGCGTGCAGCTTTGTTATGATTGCCGGTCCCCGTAACCAGTTCCAGGTAGTTCCCATGCTCGATCGCAACGCCCGTCTCCAGGCTCTCCAGCAGGCGCTCAGCCAGCGCATCCTGATTCTCGACGGCGGCATGGGCACGATGATCCAGAGCTACAAACTGGACGAGTCCGACTATCGCGGCGAGCGTTTTGCCGACTGGCCACAGGATCTCAAGGGTAACAACGACCTGTTGATCCTCACTCGCCCAGACGCCATCAGCGCGATCGAAAAGGCCTATTTCGATGCGGGTGCCGATATCGTCGAGACCAATACCTTCAACGCCACCCGCGTGTCCCAGGCCGATTACGGCATGGAAGCGCTGGTCTACGAGCTGAACGTCGAAGGCGCCCGCCTCGCCCGTCAGGCAGCCGATGCGAAAACCGCTGAAACGCCGGATCGCCCACGCTTCGTCGCCGGGGTGCTCGGCCCGACCAGCCGGACCTGCTCGCTCTCACCGGACGTGAACAACCCCGGCTACCGCAACGTCACCTTCGACGAGCTGGTGGAGAATTACACCGAAGCCACGCGCGGCCTGATCGAAGGCGGCTCGGACCTGATTCTGATCGAGACCATTTTCGACACGCTCAATGCCAAAGCAGCGATCTTTGCCGTGCAGCAGGTGTTCGATGAAGTCGGCTTCGAATTGCCGATCATGATCTCCGGGACCATTACCGATGCGTCTGGCCGGACCCTGTCCGGCCAGACCACCGAAGCCTTCTGGAACTCCGTGCGCCACGCCAAACCGATCTCGGTCGGCCTGAACTGCGCACTGGGCGCAAAAGAGCTGCGTCCCTACCTGGAAGAGTTGTCGAACAAGGCTGAAACCCATGTCTCGGCGCATCCCAACGCTGGCCTGCCGAACGCCTTCGGTGAGTACGATGAAAGCCCGGCCGAGATGGCCCGGGTGGTCGAAGAGTTCGCCGCCAGTGGCTTTCTCAACATTGTTGGCGGCTGCTGCGGTACGACGCCCGCGCACATCGAGGCCATCGCCAAGGCCGTCGCGAAGTACGCGCCGCGCGCCGTTCCCGATATTCCCAAGGCCTGCCGCCTGTCCGGCCTCGAGCCGTTCACCATCGATCGCAGCTCGCTATTCGTCAACGTCGGCGAGCGCACCAACATCACCGGTTCCGCCAAGTTCGCCCGCCTGATCCGCGAGGAAAACTACACCGAAGCCCTGGAAGTCGCCCTGCAGCAGGTGGAAGCCGGCGCGCAGGTGATCGACATCAACATGGACGAGGGCATGCTGGATTCGAAGAAGGCCATGGTGACCTTCCTCAATCTGATAGCCGGTGAGCCTGACATTTCCCGCGTGCCGATCATGATCGACTCGTCGAAGTGGGAGGTGATCGAAGCGGGCCTCAAGTGCATCCAGGGCAAGGGCATCGTCAACTCGATCTCCATGAAGGAAGGCGTCGAGGCGTTCAAGCATCATGCACGCCTGTGCAAGCGCTACGGCGCCGCCGTGGTGGTCATGGCGTTCGACGAAGCCGGCCAGGCCGATACCGCCGAGCGCAAGCGCGAGATCTGCCAGCGCTCCTACGACATCCTGGTCGATGAGGTGGACTTCCCGCCGGAAGACATCATCTTCGACCCGAACATCTTCGCCATCGCCACCGGCATCGAAGAGCACAACAACTATGCCGTGGACTTTATCGAGGCCTGCGCCTACATCCGCGACCACCTCCCCTACGCCCTGACCTCGGGCGGCGTGTCCAACGTGTCGTTCTCGTTCCGCGGCAACAACCCGGTGCGCGAGGCGATCCACTCGGTCTTTCTCTACTACGCCATCCAGAACGGCCTGACGATGGGGATCGTCAACGCCGGCCAGCTGGAGATCTACGACGAGATCCCGAAAAAGCTGCGCGACGCGGTCGAGGACGTGGTGCTCAACCGCACGCCCAACGGCACCGAAGCGCTGCTGGCCATTGCCGACGAGTTCAAGGGCGACGGCAGCGTCAAGGAAGCGGAGACCGAAGAGTGGCGTAGCTACACCGTCGAGAAGCGGCTGGAACACGCGCTGGTCAAGGGCATCACCACGCACATCGTTCAGGACACCGAAGAGTTCCGTCAGCAGTGTGCGCGCCCCATCGAGGTCATCGAAGGCCCGCTGATGGCCGGCATGAACGTGGTTGGCGACCTGTTCGGCTCAGGCAAGATGTTCCTGCCGCAAGTGGTCAAATCAGCTCGCGTGATGAAGCAGGCCGTGGCGCACCTGATTCCCTTCATCGAAGCCGAGAAAGGCGACAAGCCGGAAGCCAAGGGCAAGATCCTCATGGCCACGGTCAAGGGCGACGTGCATGACATCGGCAAGAACATCGTCGGCGTGGTGCTCGGCTGTAACGGCTATGACGTGGTGGACATGGGCGTCATGGTCCCGGCGGAGAAGATCCTGCAGACGGCCCGCGACGAGAAGTGCGACATCATCGGCTTGTCCGGCCTGATCACCCCATCGCTCGATGAAATGGTCCACGTAGCGCGCGAGATGCAGCGTCAGGACTTCCATCTGCCGCTGATGATCGGCGGCGCGACCACGTCCAAGGCGCATACCGCGGTGAAGATCGATCCGCATTACAAGAACGATGCGGTGGTCTACGTGACCGACGCTTCCCGCGCGGTCGGGGTCGCGACGACGTTGCTGTCCAAGGAGCTGAAGCCGGCGTTCACGCAGAAAACCCGCGACGAGTACGCGATGATCCGCGAGCGCACCGCCAACCGCAGCGCCCGCACCGAGCGTCTGACCTACGAAGAAGCCGTCGCGGTCAAACCCCAGTTCGAATGGACCGAGTACGAGCCGGCCAAGCCGACCTTCACCGGTCGCAAGGTGCTGGAAGACATCGACCTGCGCACCCTGGTCGACTACATCGACTGGACGCCCTTCTTCATTGCCTGGGACCTGGCCGGCAAGTATCCGCGCATCCTCGAAGACGAGGTGGTCGGAGAAGCGGCCACGGCGCTGTTCAATGATGCCCAAGCAATGCTGAACAAGCTGGTCGATGAAAAGCTGATCAAGGCCCGCGCCGTGTTCGGCTTCTGGCCGGCCAACCAGGTCGATGAGGACGATATTCAGGTCTACGGCGAGAACGGCGAAGCCCTCGCCACGCTGCACCACCTGCGGCAACAGACGGTGAAGACCGACGGCAAACCGAATTTCTCCCTGGCCGACTTCGTCGCGCCGAAAAGCAGCGGCGTAACCGATTATGTCGGTGGGTTCATCACCACTGCAGGCATCGGCGCCGAAGAGGTCGCCAAGGCTTATCAGGACGCGGGCGACGACTACAACTCGATCATGGTCAAGGCACTGGCTGATCGTCTGGCCGAAGCCTGCGCCGAGTGGCTGCACCAGCAGGTCCGCAAGCAATGGTGGGGCTACGACCCGGAAGAACAGCTGAGCAACGAGGAGCTGATCCGCGAACAGTACAAGGGCATCCGCCCTGCCCCGGGCTATCCGGCCTGCCCCGACCATACCGAGAAGGCCACGCTGTTCAAGCTGCTCGATGCGGACGGCGCGAGCCAGGTCACCCTGACCGAACACTTCGCGATGTTCCCCACGGCGGCGGTCAGCGGCTGGTATTTCGCGCATCCGCAGGCGCAGTATTTCGCCGTCGGCAAAATCGACAAGGATCAGGCCGAGCGTTACAGCCAGCGCAAGGGCCAGGACCTCGCAGTGACCGAACGCTGGTTGATGCCCAATCTCGGCTACGACGCCTGACCGCCGCTGCGGCCGGTCCAACCTGACCGGCCGCCTGCTGACCCAGCGGATCGCTGCGCCATCCAGTGTTCGAACTGCTCGGTCCGCATGGGCCGGGACACCAGATAACCCTGCACTTCATCACAACCGTAGTCCCTGAGCAGGTCATAGACGGCAGGTTCCTCGACGCCTTCAGCCACCACGCTGTAGCCCAGGGCATGTGCCATGCTGATCATCGATCGCACCAGCGTCTGGCTGCGCGTGCGCTGGTCGATGCCGGTAATGAACGAGCGGTCGATCTTGACCACCTGGGCGCAGATCTTGTGCAGGTAGGCCAGGCTGCTGTAGCCGGTACCGAAGTCGTCTATGGCCACGCTGATACCGGCTGACTGCAGGCGTTCCAGCTGCCCGGAGGCCGCGGCGCTGTTGCTGATGAGCGCGCTTTCGGTCAGTTCGAGTTCGACCGCTGCGGGCGGCAAGCGGTGGTGATCCAGAGCCGCGAGGACCGTCTCGGCAAAATCCGGCTCTTCCAGGTTCAGTGCGGTAATGTTCATCGAGACGCGCAGCTTCATGCCCTGTCGTTGCCACCGCGCCGCCTGCTGCATGGCTGTGGCGATGACCCAGGCGGTAAGCGGGCGTGCCAGGTGCGTCTGCTCCACCAGTGGGATGAACTCGGCAGGCGAGACGTTGCCCAGCGTCGGGTGCTCCCAGCGGATCAGGGCTTCGGCACCCACGCAGGCACCACTGATCATGTCGACACGCGGCTGGTAGTCGAGCCGCAACTGGCCGTTCTGTGACACCGCGGCGCGAAAATCCCCGAGCAGCAGGAAGCGCCGCTGATGGCAGGCGTCGAGCTCACGGGAATACAACCCGACGCCACACGCCTGCAGCCGGGCGTCCTGGCAGGCGCTGTGGGCAATCCGCAGTATGTCCTCGGGCTGCCTCTCACCCAGCCGGAACGGCGCGACACCGATGGCCGGACGCATCATCATCGACGCCGAATCGTCCGGGGTCAGGGCCGCCAGTTCGTCACACATCGCGGTGGCGAGACTGACCGCCTCCTGCTCGTCCGCCGCTTCGAGCACGTGGACATATTGCCCGGCACTGACGCAGTACAGGGCCACACTGGCCGGCAGGCAACGCTGCAGGTGAGTGGTAGCCCGCCGCGCCAGCCGATCCAGGAAGGCGGGCCCCATGGCGCGCTGGATCGACGCCACCTGAGCCAGGCCCACAAGGTCGGTGAAAAACGCGAACAGCCGGCTGCCGGGCCGGTCCCGGGCCATGTCCTCGAGGTCCTCGACGAACTGGCTGCGGTTGGCCAGGCCGGTCAGCGGGTCCCGCCGGCCATAGGCATGCTGTATTTCGATCTGCGCCATGACCATCGCAGCGAGGTCCTGCAGGCCGGCGCGTTCCTGGTCGGTGATGTCACGCGGCTCACTGCCCAGCACGCACATCGCCCCCAGCGTGTAGCCGTCGCGGGTGGTCAGCGGCGCGCCGGCGTAGAAGCGAATGCCCGATTGCGCCAGCGGACTGTCACGGTAATGCGGCGACGCCAGCAGGTCGCTGATCACCAGAACCCCTGAGCGATCGGCCACCTCGCCACAGCAGGCCTTGAAGCGTGGAATCTCGGTATGCGCCACGCCGACGCGCGACTTGAACCACTGGCGATCCTGGTCGGTCAGCGAGACCGCGGCTATCGGCAGGTTGAACAGCTGGCTGGCCATCCGGGTGATGCGATCGAAGCTTTCGCTGGGCGGGGTATCGAGGAGGTTCAACTGCTTGAGGGCGAACAACCGCTCTCGCTCGTAAGACGTCATGGACAGCATCAACTCCGAACTGCATGTCAAAAACCGCAGCAGCGCCTGCACTGGTGCCTGGCACAGGAGAACCGCGCCCGTGCCGACTTGTTTCGGGCGGCCGCGGCGCCCGGTGCGCTGCTGATTGCAGCCAATGTAACGGCGACGGTGCGCCGAGCTTGACGACCGCCTGTCCTGCCGACGCGGTCGCCCCGCAGGCTGCCTGCCACGTCCCGCTGGCCGCCGCGCGCCGACAGCGGTTAAATGGCGCCTTTCGTTCACACCGGAGCCGCACCATGCCTGCCGAATCGCCCTACCTGCTCGACCAGTTCGAGACTGCCGACATGCTGGTAATCGATGGCCTGCACGCCTGGCGATTCGAGCTCAACGAACCCCTGCTCGACCAGGCCGAGGCCGCCGCAGAGGCGCAGCGACCCTTTGCCAGCGAAGAGCAGGTGCTTAGCATCGAAGGGCTTGACGGCCGTGAACGGCGGGTCTGGCGCTTCAGCTACAACCAGATCATGGAAGCCAGATACCTGCCGACCGAGGACGCCTGGCTGCTTGAACCGGAACATCGGCTACAGTGCTTCGGCGCACTGGCGATCGATGAAGAGCTCTAGCCAACACCTGGGCGTCACGCCTTGCGGCTCAGTCCGCGCGAGGCATCTTCTTCCGGGACGTGGTCGCGTCCCAGTCGCCGCGCCGACCCCAGGGAGTCCTGGTCGGTTTATCGCTCCCGCACGCCGCGGCGCAACAGCAAGGCAATCGCCAGCAGTACCAGCAGACTGCCGGGCAGCCAGTGCCAGCCGATGCGTTGTGGGTGGGAGACGAACAGCAGCAGCATCGACACGAACGGCACCAGATAACTGTAGGCAGTGACCGCGCCCGGGGTAAGCAGGGCCGTGGCGCGCTGTTGCAGGAAGAACGTCATGCCGCTGGAAAACACGCCGAGGTAGATCAGCAATGCCGTGTCGGTAACCCTCATGCGGGTAAGTGCCTTGGCATCTTCGCTCAACAGGCCGAGCAGTCCGATCAGCATGGCTCCGATCAGCAAACTCCAGAAGGTCCGCAGGCCAGCGCCCGACGCCAGCCAACCACGCTGCAACCCCCATTTGCTGAGCACCGGATACAGCGCCGAGGCGACACAACCGGCGAAAAAGATCAGCTCACCAATACCCAGCTGCAGGCCGCCGAAACTACCGCCGTTTTCCGCCCAGGCAAGCCCGAGCGCTCCGGTGGCGCCAAGCGCGAGGAGCGCCAACAGCCGCCCTGCCGGCCGCTCGACGCCCAGGCCTCGACCGATGCAGTAGGCCAGCAAGGGCACGCTGACGAACAGCGTCGCCATGGACAGCGCGCTGACCCGGTGAGCGGCCCAGAACATGCTGCCGAAAAAGCCCGCCAGGCTCAGTCCCATCAGGGCATAGAGCACCAGTCCGCGCCGGCTAGGCCAGCGCTCGGCTTGTCGCCAAAGCAATGGCGACAGGGCCAGCGCGGCAATGCTGAAACGGATCGAGGTGAGCAACAGCGGTGGCAATCCTTCGCTCATCAGCCCCACCGCTGGAAACGAGAGCCCTACGAGCAGCGCCCAGAGCAACATCCCCAGGTGCGCACCGGCGGTACCGCGCCGTGGCTCAGCCATCATCCCTCCCCTCCAGCGCCAGTAGCACGCTGCGCAGGGCATCAGCACATAGCCGGCGCTGCTGCGAATCGAGAGGCGCCTGTAACTGATGCAGGGCTGCCAAGTATTCATCGAGACAACCCAACAGCGCGGATCGCCCGGCCTCGGTGAGCCGTATCAACAGGCTGCGACGGTCATCGGGATTGACCACCCGCCGGATGAGCCCGGCCGACTCCAGGCGGTCGAGGCGATGGGTCATGGCACCGGAACTGAGCACCGCCGCGCGGCGCAGGGCATTGGGGGTGAGCCCGAGCGGCTCGCCGCTGCGATAGAGCGTGGCCAGCAGGTCGAACTCGCCGTCGTGCAGCCCGTGTTGACGGAAGACCGCCGCGACGGTCCGGTTCAGGTACTTGGACAGGCGGTACAGGCGGGTGAACAGCGCCATGGGCGTGACGTCACGGTCAGGTTCCACCGCGTGCCACTGCGCCAGAACCCGGTCCACATGGTCGTTCGGCGGGTCTTGCGGCATAGCTGGCTCCAGCTGAAGAATCTCCACGTGAAGCTAGATCAATGCCGGCGCGCTGCAAACAGCCGGGCGTCGCGGGCGCGACCCGCCCGACGAACGCGTCTCAAGCGCGCTATCTGAGCTCGGACGGTGAGTTGCGCACGATCCTGATCTTGTGGGTCAGCGTCGGCTTGCGGGTCACGCTGATCGGGCGGCGGGTCATGGTGTCGATGGTGATGTTCCAGAACCCGGTGCCCGGCACCTTGATCTTGGCGGGGAACTGGTCGAACGCGCCGCCGTGGTAGGTATGCCGCCCGCCGTTGCGGAAACTGCGGAAGTTCTTGTCGTTCATCAAACGGATGTTGCAGGGCTGTGAGCATTCGATGATCACGAAATCGTCTTCGTTGAGGTGTTCGCGCTGGTGAATGAACTTCATGTACCGCTCCGGCCGCCGTCTGGCAAAGCGCACAGATTAACATGCACGCCCCGGCGGTATCGCGCCCGCGCGGCGCCTGCGAACGACCCGGCAACGCAGCGGGATCTTTGCCACAATGCGCCGCGGCGCAATCCATTGCTCGCTTCACCTCCTGCACACGGATACCCGGCTGATGCCCAGCGTACCCCCGACAATCGATGCGGCATCGCCCCTGGCCCGGAGAGCCACGCGCGTCGGCTTTTTCATGGCCGGCTTCGGCCTGTCCGTCTGGGCGCCGCTGGTGCCCTACGTGCGCGAGCGCATCGAGATGAGCGATGCGCTGTTCGGCGCCCTGCTGCTGTGTATCGGGATCGGTTCGCTGAGCTGGATGCCGGTATCGGGCCTGTTGGTCGCGCGTCGCGGCATCCGTCCGGTAATTCTTGCCAGCGTGGGGCTGCTGGCGCTCGCGCTGACCGGCATGGCGCTGACGCACTCGGTCTGGGTGCTCGCGCTCGCGCTGTTCTGTTTTGGTGGCAGCCTGGGAGTGATCGATGTCGTCTTCAACATCCAAGGGGTGATGGTCGAGCGCGACACCGGCAAGCGACACATGTCCAATTTCCACGGCATGTTCAGCCTTGGCTCGATCAGCGGCGCACTGGCGCTGACCGGTGCACTCTCGCTGGGGCTGGCGCCGGCCACCAGCACCCTGCTGATGGTGGCGGTCATCCTGCTGGCGAACCTGGCCGTGGCCGGCGGCTTTCTCCGTGAGCGGGCGCCTGCCGGCGGCCTGGCCTTCGTTCGGCCCAGCGCCCGGGTGGTGCTCGTCGGCTCGCTCTGCTTTGTGGTCTACCTCGCCGAGGGCGCCGTGCTCGACTGGAGTGCGCTCTACCTCACGGCCCACAAGGCACTCAACACGGCCCAGGGCGGGCTTGGCTACGCCAGCTTCGCGGCGATGGTGACCGTCGGCCGCCTTGCTGGCGGCCCGGTGGTGAACAGCCTCGGCACCGCCCGGGTCATCGGCTTTGGCGGTGTGCTGGCGGCCCTGGGCATCACGCTGACACTGATCACCGCCCACTGGACGCTGGCGCTGCTGGGCTACGGACTCTGCGGCCTGGGCTGTGCGAATGTGTCACCGATGCTGATCTCGTCACTCAGCCGGCAGCAGGCGATGCCGGTCAATCAGGCGATCACGGCCGCGACGACCATCGGTTTTGCCGGTGTGCTGGCCGGGCCGGCGGTGATCGGGCTGATCGCCCAGCACGCCTCCCTGACCCTGGCGTTCGCCCTGCTCTCGCTGCTGCTACTCAGCCTTTCGCTAGGCGCCCGGCGTTTCGCCGAGTGACCGACCAGCGCTACAGACCGCGTCACACGGTTTGGCTAGAATGCGCGCCCTATGCGCATCCATGACCTCCAGCAACAGCTCGCCGACATCGGCGCCAAGCCCGTTCACATCGGTCGGGTGACGCGTGCCTGGCTCCAGGGCCGGGCGCTGGACGCCGGCACGCGACACCAGCGCAGCGAAGACTTCCTGCCGCTGTCAGTGCGCAACGGACTGCCGCGCATCAGCGAAACCATCGATACGCTGGCTCGCCTGCGCTCGGAGCACCCCGCGGCCGATGGCTCGGCACGGTTGCTGGTCGCCCTCGCCGACGGCCAGATGGTCGAGAGCGTGCGGCTGCCCCGCGGCGGCCTCTGCGTATCGAGCCAGGTGGGCTGCGCGGTGGGGTGCGTGTTCTGCATGACCGGCAAGAGCGGCCTGCTGCGCCAGCTCGGCAGCGCCGAAATCGTGGCCCAGGTGGCGCTGGCACGACGCGTTCGCCCGGTGAGAAAGGTGGTCTTCATGGGCATGGGCGAGCCGGCGCACAATCTCGACAACGTACTGGACGCCATCGATCTGCTCGGCACCGAGGGCGGTATCGGCCACAAGAATCTGGTCTTCTCCACCGTGGGAGACCCGCGCGTCTTCGAGCGTCTGCCGCAGCAGAGGGTGAGGCCGGCGCTGGCGTTGTCGCTGCACAGCACTGATATCAGTCTGCGCCAGACGCTGCTGCCACGCGCGCCGGTGTTCGATCCGGCCGAGCTGGTGGAACTGGGCGAGCGCTATGCGCGCCTGGTGGACTATCCGATCCAGTATCAATGGACGCTGTTGCAGGGCATCAACGACAGCCAGGACGAGATGGACGGCATCATCCGCCTGCTCAGGGGCAAGTTCGCGATCATGAACCTCATCCCCTACAACAGCCTGGACAACGACCAGTTCCAGCGCCCCGGGGCCGACCGGATCCACCAGATCATGCGCTACCTGCATGAACACGGCGTGTTGACCAAGGTGCGCAATTCCGCCGGGCAGGACATCGATGGCGGCTGCGGGCAGCTGCGCGCCCGCGCCGAGCGGGTCACGACCGAGCGCCGCCGCGCTGCGGCTCGAGCGCCAGGCCCCGAGCCAGAGGCGCTGCGCTGAACCAGCGGCGTCCGCGATTGTCCTAGCGCATTGATCCGACCCCGGGCACACCGACCACTCGGTGGCCCACGCGCACCCAGGGCCCGTCCGGGCCAATGAGACCAGCATGCACACTCTGGAACAACTGCAACGCGGTGAACTGTCAGGCATCACCCGCCTGGACCTGTCCGAGGGACTCGACACCTTTCCGCCGGAGATCTTCGACCTGGCAGACAGCCTCGAGGTGCTGAACCTGTCGGGCAACCGCCTCGACCGGCTGCCCGAGGACCTGCCGCGTCTCGGCAAACTGCGCATCCTGTTCTGCTCGCACAACGCCTTTACCGAACTACCCGCCGTGCTTGGCCGCTGTCCGCGGCTGGAAATGGTCGGCTTCAAGGCCAACCGGATCCGCAGCCTACCCGCCGAGGCGCTGCCACCTCGCCTGCGCTGGCTGACCTTGACCGACAACCGACTGGAACACCTGCCGCCGGAAATCGGCCGGTGCGCCGCACTGCAAAAGCTGCTGCTCGCGGGAAACCGCTTGCAAGCCTTGCCCGACACGCTGGCTGCCTGCCATGGCCTGGAGCTGTTGCGTATTTCAGCGAACCGGCTGACCGGCCTGCCGGATTGGCTGCTGGAAATGCCTCGGCTGACCTGGCTGGCATTCGCCGGCAACCCGTTCAGCGATGAGCTGGAGGCCAGGGTGCTGGCCGAGCACCCGCTGCCGCCCGTCCCGCGGTCCGAAGTGACCATAGGCGATCAGCTCGGCCAGGGTGCCTCGGGAGTCATCTACCGGGCCGAATGGCAACGCCCGTCAAAACCTCCATTTGCCGTGGCGGCCAAGCTGTTCAAGGGCACCCTGACCAGTGACGGGCTGCCCCACAGCGAGATGGCCGCCAGTATCGCGGCCGGGGCGCACCCGCACCTGGTGTCGGTCTTCGGTCCCCTGGCAAAGTGCGATGATCACCTGCCCGGCCTGCTGATGGCGCTGATCGACCCGTCTTACGCGGCGCTGGCCGGACCGCCTTCCTTTGCCAGCTGCAGCCGCGATTGCTACCCAGCCGGTCGCCGTTTCAGCGCCGCCCAAGTCTTGCGTATCAGCAGCGCCGTCGCCGCAGCGGTGGCGCACCTGCATGGCCGCGGCATCCTTCATGGTGATGTCTATGCGCACAACCTGCTGGTCGATGGCGCGGGTCGAGCGCTGCTCAGCGATTTTGGCGCAGCGTCCTTTTTCGACCCCGCGGCCACCCAGGCTGGCGCCCTTCAGCGACTGGAGACACGGGCGTTCGGCTGCCTGCTCGACGAGCTGCTGGAGCGCTGCGAACCGACGGACCGGGACGCAGGCCTTTATCCGCTCGCTGTGCTTCGTGACCGCTGCCTGGATGCCAGGGTGCTTGAGCGACCGGATTTCACCGAGCTGAATCGAACACTCGGATCGCTGGTCGGTTTTCAGTGCGAAACGGCCGGCTAGTTGCATGGAAACGCTTTTCTTCTTTCCATGACGGTTTCCTGACGCATGACCTCACGCGCTCCCCAGCCCAACGACGGATCGGCTACCGGCCTTGTTTCCGATCCCAGGCTTTCGCTCGACCACGATCCTTTTGTCATTGGCTTGAAGCAGCGCCTGCCGGCGCATTTGCGCGAAAGTTTCACCGATGACCAGCTCGACGGCCTGCGCAGCGCGTTCGCCACGCGTTCCTGGGCGCGCCACAAGTTCGACCTGCGCGGCACCTTCAGGCTCTGGAGCAACCAGTACTACTTCGTCTTTGTCGGCGGTCGCAACAAGCGCAACCTCTCGCGCGGGCAGCGCAACCTGTCGCTGGCGGCCAAGGCCAGCGTCATCACGGTCTTCCTGCTTTTTTCCATCCTGGTCGGGCTGATCGCGCTGTACCTGATCAAGTCCGCGCTGGGGATCAATTTGCTGCCCAACTATTCACTGGGCCTGTGGGACTGGGTCAAAGGTCGCTGACCGACACGAACCGGGCGATGCAAACAGGGAGTGCCATTTGATAGTTCGCAGAGGCCGCAGCGGAGTGAGGCACACCCTGCGAGCGCCACGCGGTATGACGGACGGGCGCCGCGTTGCCCGCGGCAACGCCTGCCACAACGGGCAACGGCCATCTTTCGGACCAGGTGAAGGCCCCGCCTGGCTGCCCCTTGACTAGACTGCCGGAAAGGCATCGCGAGCGAGGTGTTGCATGAACGACGAGCACGAGCGCAAACCCCTGAGTTTCCGGCAGATGCTGCACAGCGTGCTGGCCGGTGCCCTCGGGGTGCAGAGCAGCCGGAACCGGGCGCGGGACTTCAGCCAGGGCAAGCCGAGCCACTTCATTCTGCTGGGGGTCGGCTTCACCCTGCTGTTCGTGCTGACCATTCTGGGCGTGGTCAAGCTGGTGCTCTACCTGGTGCAGGGCGGATGACTATCTAGCGGTCTATTGGTGACTTACCCAGAAAACGGCTGTCGAGACCACCAGAAGGATCAGGCACAAAATGGCGGCGGCGTCCGCCCTGCTGTCATTGCCGTGCTGATGCGACATGCTTCGCTCCTCTAATAGGCCTGTTTAATGCAGTTAAGACCACCCAAAGAGCCCCCTCAAGTGCGGGGTTATAAATAGCCGGATCGCAGCGTTTCGTTCTAAACATATTCCCAAACATCACTTTTACGCATAAACGCTTGCTGGTATCTTGCCGGCCTCCCTGAAGGGTGCGCGGCCGTGCGCGCGAAAGCTGTAGACAGCCCGAACGACAGGACACTTCATGTACGTATACGACCAGTACGACCAACACATCATCGAGGATCGCGTGCGGCAGTTCCGCGATCAGATCCGACGCTATCTGGCTGGCGAACTGACCGACGCTGAACTGTTGCCCCTTCGCCTGCAGAACGGCCTGTACATTCAGCGTTATGCGCCCATGTTGCGCATCGCGGTGCCATACGGGCTGCTCTCGTCTACCCAGATACGCAAGCTTGCCGAGATTACCCGTCGCTACGACAAGGGCTATGCACACATCAGCACACGCACCAACGTGCAGCTCAACTGGCCGGAGCTCGAAGAGGTACCGGACATCCTTGCCGAACTGGCAACCGTGCAGATGCACGCGATCCAGACCAGCGGCAACTGCATCCGCAACACCACCACCGACCAGTTCGCGGGTGTGGCGAAGGACGAACTGATCGACCCGCGCCCCTGGTGCGAGATCATTCGTCAATGGTCGACCTTTCACCCCGAATTCGCCTTTCTGCCGCGCAAGTTCAAGATCGCCGTCAACGGTGCTGTCAGCGACCGCGCCGCCATCGAGGTTCATGACATCGGCCTCGAGGCAGTCAATAACGAGGCCGGCGAGCTTGGCTTCCGCGTTTCGGTGGGTGGCGGCCTGGGCCGCACCCCCATCGTGGGCAGCTTCATCAACGAGTTCCTGCCCTGGCAGCACCTGCTGACCTACCTCGACGCCATCCTGCGGGTATACAACCGCTACGGCCGACGCGACAACAAGTTCAAGGCGCGTATCAAGATCCTGGTCAAGGCGCTGACACCGGAAGGCTTCGCCGAGCGCGTTGACGCCGAATGGGCGCACCTCAAGGATGGCCCCAACACCCTGACCGAGGCCGAGATCGAGCGCATCGGCAAGTTCTTCGTCGACCCCTCCTACAAGGTGCTCGACGATCAGGACGCACACCTGGCCCAGCTCGACGCCGAACACCCCGGTTTTGCCCGCTGGCGCCAACGCAACGTGGTCGCACACAAAAAGCCCGGCTACGCGGCGGTAACCCTGTCGCTGAAATCCACCGGCGTGGCACCTGGCGACGTGACCGACAAACAGCTCGACAGCATTGCCGATCTTGCCGATCGCTACAGCTTCGGCGAGGTACGCAACTCCCACGAGCAGAACATGATCCTGGCCGACGTCGAGCAGTCACGCCTGTTCGAACTCTGGCACGAGCTGCGCGAGCTGGGCGTCGCCACGCCGAACATCGGTCTGCTGACCGACATCATCTGCTGCCCGGGTGGGGACTTCTGCTCGCTGGCCAACGCCAAGTCGATCCCGATTGCCGAAGCCATCCAACGGCGCTTCGACGACATGGATTATCTATTCGACATCGGCGACGTGGACCTGAATATCTCTGGCTGCATGAACGCGTGCGGCCATCACCACGTCGGCCACATCGGTATTCTCGGGGTCGACAAGAAAGGCGCCGAGTTCTACCAGGTGTCGCTGGGCGGCAGCTCGGGACGCAACGCCAGCCTCGGCCAGATCCTCGGCCCCTCCTTCGCCCAGGAGGTCATGCCTGATGTGATCGAAAAGATCATCGGTGTCTACGTGGAGCAGCGGACCGAAGATGAACAGTTTCTCGACACTTACCGCCGGATCGGCATCGACCCCTTCAAGGAGCGCGTCTATGCAGCGAATCATTAAGAACGGCCAGGTCATCGACGAGACCTGGCACTTGCTGCCGAAGAACGTGACCCTCGACAGTCTGTCCAATTGCGACGATCTGATCGTTCCGCTGCAGCTGTGGCTCGACCATGCCCACGCACTCAAGGCACGCGACGGTGGCCTGGGCGTCTGGCTCGATTCGGACGAGGCGGTGGAAGAGATCGCTGACGACCTGGAGCATTTCCAGGTCGTGGCCCTGAACTTCCCGGCGTTCACCGACGGTCGGCATTACTCCAGTGCCCGGCTGTTGCGCGATCGCTACGGCTACAAGGGAGAAGTGCGCGCTATCGGTGACGTCCTGCGCGACCAGTTGTTCTACATGAGGCGTTGCGGCTTCGATGCCTTCGCGGTGCGCCCCGACCGTGATCCGTACGACGCGCTGCAAAGTCTGAAGGACTTTTCCGTGACCTATCAGGCGGCCGCGGACGAACCGCTTCCACTGTTCCGCCGCCGACAGGGCTGAAGCCGTCTGCGAAATAAAAGAACCCGCCACCTGGCGGGTTCTTTCATTGATACATCCAGAAATTTGGATGTTCCAGGGTGGCGCTGTCGGCAACCTGCTTCTTACCGAACGTAGCGATGATCTTTTCTGCGAACGCTTTCACGGCCGGCTCCCGCTCGGTTGAGGTGGCGCCAGCTTCGCCTGTTCAGGCGCCCGCGAAAAATCGAATCTGGCTATCCACCCGATAGCCCGATAGCAAGCGAGACCGTCTCGTCGCGCGACCGCTCAGTCGAGCCTGACCAGCATGCGTCCGGCATGCCTCCCGGCGAGGATTCGCTCGATCGCGCCCGGCAGTTGCTCCAGCGACACTTCCTCCACCAGATCGTCCAGGTTCGGCAGCTTCCACTGCACCGACAGCTTGTCCCACATCGAGGCCTTGACCACCAACGGGATTTCCACCGAATCGACACCCAGCAGGTTCACCCCCCGCAGGATGAACGGCAGTACGCTGGCCTGGAAGTGTGTCCCGGCGGTCAGGCCACAGCAGGACACGCTCGCACCACGTTGCAGTGACTTGACCACGTTGAACAGGATATCGCCGCCGACCGTGTCGACCGCACCCGCCCACTGCTCCTTGAGCAGCGCCTTTTCGGTGCCGGCCTGAAGCGCACTACGCTCGACGATCTGCGTAGCACCCAGCCGGGTGAGGAACTGCGCCTGGTCGGCCTTGCCGGTCACGGCGGCGACGTTGTAGCCGAGGCGAGACAACAGCGCGACCGCGATGCTGCCGACCCCGCCGGTCGCCCCGGTGACCAGGACCGGTGCATCGCCCGGCTCCAGTCCGGCCTGCTCGAGCTTGTCCACACAGAGTGCAGCCGTCAGCCCCGCCGTACCGAGCGCCATGGCTTCGCGCAGCGACAGCCCCGCCGGGCGCTTGATCACCCAGGCAGCAGGCACACGGATGTACTGGCCGAAGCCGCCGGCGGTGTTCATGCCCAGGTCATAACCCGTCACGATCACCTCGTCGCCGGCCGTGAATTCGGCCACGCTGGATTCGGCGACCGTGCCGGCCGCATCGATTCCAGGGGTGTGCGGATACTGACGCGTCACGCCGCGGTTGCCGCTGGCAGACAGTGCGTCCTTGTAATTCAGGGACGAATAGCTGACGCGGATCAGCACCTCTCCGGCCGGAAGGTCCTGGACGTCACGCTGTACAACGCGCGTCTCGAAACCGCCATCGGTTTTTTCGCAGGCTTGCAGTGCCTTGAAGCTGGTCATCGGTTACCTCTCATTGCCAGAATCGTTGCTCGTTCAGCCGCGTCCAGCCCTTGAGCACGCTTCGCTCGAGGGTGGCGCTGGCTGCCATCCCGAATCGCTCCGGAAGACTTTTCTTTTCGGCGTAATGCAGGTGGTACAGGTCGGCCTCGCGGGCGCGGGCGGCCAGGTACTCATCGCTGGTCATCAGCTGGTCCACCAGCTGCTTGCCGATCGCCGCGATACCCAGCCAGACCTCACCCGTGGCCACCTCGTCGATGGACAGCTGCTGGCGATACCGCGCCACGAAGTTCTTGAACAGCTCGTGGGTGGTCTCAAGGTCGTCCTGGAATTTCTCTCGTCCCTTTTCGGTGTTCTCGCCGAAGATGGTCAGCGTGCGCTTGAACTCCCCGGCGGTCAGCACCTCGACGTCCACGTCGTGCTTCTTCAGCAGGCGGTGCACGTTTGGCAGCTGGGCAACGACACCGATCGACCCGAGGATCGCGAACGGCGCGCTGAGAATCCTGTCACCGATACAGGCCATCATGTAGCCGCCGCTTGCGGCGACCTTGTCCACGCAGACCGTGAGCGGCACGCCGGCGTCGCGTATCCGCACCAGCTGCGAGGCGGCGAGCCCGTAGCCGTGCACCATGCCGCCACCGCTCTCCAGCCGCAGCACAACCTCGTCCTTTGGCGTCGCCAGGGTCAGCAGCGCAGTGATTTCATGGCGCAGGCTGTCGACGGCGGATGCCTTAATATCACCGTCGAAATCCAGCACGAACACCCGCGCACGCGCTTCGGGGTTCTTCCTGGCGAGCTTGGCGGCCTTGGCTTCGCGCTTGCGCTGCTGCTTGAGCTGGTCCTTGTCGATCAACGACTGTTCCAGGCGTTCGCGCATCGTCTTGTAGAAGTCGTTGAGCTTGTGCACGTCCAGGTGCCCTCCGGACTGCTTGCCACGACCGCGGCGCAGTGAGGCGAGCGCAACCAGCACCACCAGCACAGCGGCCACCAGCGTCACCGTCTTTGCCAGAAAGCTTGCGTAATCAGCGAGAAATTCCACACATCCCCCTCGGTCACCTATGGCCACCGGCCGAACGAACGGCTGGCATAAACCGTCCAAGCATACCGATAGCCTGCCACTCTGAGCCAGCAGCGTCAGATTCAAACAAACGTATGATTGATCGTTGACACTCCTGGGCGATCACCCTAACCTCGCGCAAAACGCTCACGGAGCCATGCATGGGCACGATCTACCTGATCAGACATGGTCAGGCGTCATTCGGCGCAGACAATTACGACGTGCTCTCACCGCTCGGCATCGAGCAGTCCATCGCGCTGGGCGATCACCTGAACCGCCTGGGCATTCGCTTCGATCGCTGCCTGAGCGGGGCGTTGAAACGCCAGCAAGACACAGCCCGCGCGACGCTCGACCAGATGTCCGGCGATCCGCAACGGCCCACCCCTGCCCTGGAAATCGATCCGGCATTCAACGAGTTCCTTGCGGATGAGGTCATCCGCGCGCACATGGACGACCTGTTGGCCGAGGAGCCGGAGGCCCTGCACGTTTTTCAGAACGCAGCAGACCACCGCTCCGAATTTCAGCGCCTATTCAAAACTGTCATCCATCGCTGGGTATCCGGCAACCACGACAAGCATGGCCTAATGAGCTGGCAAACTTTCGTCGACAGCGTCCGCAGCGGTCTGGACCGGGTATTGGTTCAGGCGAGTCCGAGCGACCACGTCGCGATCTTTACGTCCGGCGGTACCATCACCGCCCTGCTCCAGGTGATCATCGGCGTAGCGCCGATCAGTGCGTTCGAGCTGAACTGGCAGATCGTCAACACCTCGTTGAGCCGCCTCAAGTTTCGCAACCAGTCTGTGGCGCTGGCTTCCTTCAACAGCCACGCGCACCTGGAATTACTGAACAATCCGGCGCTCATCAGTTACCGATGAGCACCAGCCCAACCGCGGCCCTGCGCTGCATCTCCATCACGAAAATAAGGGACCTCTCAGATGAGCAACGTCGACCAAACCATCGAAGGCATGAAGGCCAAGTTCAACCCGAGCGCCGCTGCCGGCCTGGACCTGGTGTTCCAGTTCAACATCACCGACGCAGAGAACTACTACCTGGTCGTCAAGGACGGCACCTGTGACTTCCACAAGGGCGAGTCCGCCGATGCCAATGTGACGCTCATCATGGATAGCGAAACTATGCAGGGCGTGATCAGCGGCGAGACCGACGGCATGCAGGCTTTCATGGCGGGCAAGCTACGCGCCGAAGGCGACATGATGCTGGCCCTGAAGCTGAGCGAACTGTTCCCTTCCTGAACCAAGCGTTGTCCAAAAAAACCGAAGTCTGTTGACTTCGGTTTTTTTATGCGCTTTTTCGAAGATGATCGAGCATCAGGAACATTGATCACAAGGCAACACCCCGACCAATAACGACCGCCTTGACTTGGTCATCCTGACCCAGCGCTTTAGATTTGTCCCGCCGGACACAAGCGTATGCGAACCGACAAGGGGGCAACGTGGGTATCGAACAGACAAAGGGAACAGCATGGCGCTCATAGATCAGACCAGCCGCATCCGCGAGGGCGAGGAGTTGCCCGCCGAGGCCATCGACCGCTACCTGAAGGAGCACATCCCCGGCCTGGCCGGCAGCCCCCGCATTTCCCAGTTCCCGGGAGGCGCCTCCAACCTCACTTACTTGCTGGAGTACCCGGAGCAGGAATTCGTGCTGCGCCGGCCACCGTTCGGCCACAAGGCCAAGTCCGCGCATGACATGGGCCGCGAATACCGGATCCTGACCCAGCTCAACGCCGGGTTTCCCTACTGCCCGAAGGCGTATGTCCATTGCACCGATGAATCGCTGATCGGCGCCGAGTTCTACGTGATGGAGCGGGTCACAGGCATCATCCTGCGTGAGGACATGCCGCCTGAACTGAGCTTCTCGGCAGACCAGACGCAAACTCTGTGCAAGAGCTTCGTCGACAAGTTGGTTGAACTGCACAACGTTGATTACCAAAGCTGTGGGCTAGGCGATCTCGGCAAGCCGGAGGGCTACGTGCAGCGCCAGATCGGCGGCTGGATCGATCGCTACGAGCGCGCAGCCACCGCTGATGCCCCGGGCTGGGAACCGGTCAAGGCCTGGCTGTGGGACAAGATGCCCGCGGATCATCACAAACCCGGCATCGTCCACAACGACTACCGCTTCGACAACGTGATTCTCAGCCCGCAAAACCCGATGCAGATCGTCGGCGTCCTGGACTGGGAGATGACCACGATCGGCGATCCGCTGATGGACCTGGGCAACACTCTGGCCTACTGGATCGAGGCCGGCGACCCGGCGCCACTGCAGCGGATACGCAAGCAGCCGAGCAACGCACCCGGCATGCTCACTCGCCGGCAGTTCGTCGATTATTACGCCGAGCGCGCAGGCATTCGCATCGACAATTTCGACTACTACTACACGTACGGGCTGTTCCGCCTGGCCGCGATCGTGCAACAGATCTACTACCGCTATTTCCACGGGCAGACAAAGGACCCGCGCTTCGCCGGATTCGTGCAGATGAACGCCCTGCTCGAACAGGCCGGTCTTCAGGTCATCCACAACTCGACGCTGTAAAGACAGCTCACCAAGAGGGAAAGCATTCCATGAGCAAAACCAACCTGTTCGACCTCGATGGCAAGATCGCCTTCGTCTCTGGCGCCAGCCGCGGCATCGGCGAAGCAATAGCCAAGCTTTTGGCCCAACAAGGCGCCCACGTCATCGTCTCGAGTCGCAAGCTTGAGGGCTGCCAGGCCGTGGCCGACGCGATCGTCGCAGCTGGCGGCAAGGCCACCCCGGTGGCCTGCCACATCGGTGAGCTGGAGCAGATCCAGGCGGTATTCGCCCAGATTCGCGAGCAGTTCGGCCGCCTGGATATCCTGGTGAACAATGCGGCGACCAACCCACAGTTCTGCCACATTCTCGACACCGACGTATCGGCGTTCCAGAAAACGGTCGATGTGAACATCCGCGGGTATTTCTTCATGTCGGTCGAAGCCGGCAAGCTGATGCGCGAGCACGGCGGCGGCAGCATCATCAACGTCGCATCGATCAACGGCGTCACGCCCGGTAACTTCCAGGGTATCTACTCGGTTACCAAGGCGGCAGTGATCAACATGACCAAGGCGTTCGCCAAGGAATGCGCCGCGCAAGGCATCCGCTGCAATGCGCTGCTGCCCGGCCTCACCGATACCAAGTTCGCTTCCGCGCTGGTCAAGAATGATTCCATCCGCGAGGAGGCTCTGCGGCACATCCCGCTGCACCGCGTGGCAGACCCCAGCGAAATGGCCGGCGCCGTGCTGTATCTGGCCAGCGATGCCTCAAGCTATACCACCGGGCTGTCACTGAATGTCGACGGCGGTTACCTGGCCTGATCCGAGCTGACCTGAAAAATGACCGCAGCAGGCACTGCAAAAGGCTGCCGCGGTCAGATGAGCAGCCTGATCGACGCTCGCGAGCCGTCGGAGGCCGCTCGAAAGCTTACAACCTCCACGGCGGCGAGGCCCGCCGGCTTGTCTCCCTGTTTTGCGCTAGTCCCGCCCCTTACCCCGCCGACCGCCAGGTTTCACGCGCGGTCGGCGCCCCTTCTTCCCGACCGAATGGTCACCAGTTGCTGAGCGCCTGTTCCGCTTCCGCGTTGTCGGGCTTCGCCAGGAGGCCAGTCGGGGTCAGCTCGACACGATAGCGGGCACCATCAGCGATGGGCAGGAAGTTGCTGCGCCGCGATTGTGCTTCGAGCATCAACGAGGTGCAGCGGCAATCCCGCAGCCCGGTCCACAGGTCGACACCGACCAGGCTTTGCGCGAGCGAGACATAGGGATGGTGCGCCTGATCCTGCTGCTCGACGGCCAGGTAGCGACCAGATAGCACGGCAAGTCGGTAACCCGGTTGCAGACCGATGAGCGCGGCCAGCCCAGACCAGCGAAGCACTCGTGCTTCAAGCTGCCATAGATCGCCCTCGAGCGTGACGAAGCGCGACTGGTCCGCCTCTTCCAGCTGGACCCGGTAACGTTGCTGGCCATCAGCCTGAAACGACAGTAACGCCACATCGTTACCCGTAGGCAGAGATCGATAGCCGGTCATGTCCCAGCCGGTCAGCCCGATCAGGACGGCCAGCGCGACGGCGAGCATGCCGACAGTTCCCCGCAGCCAACCCAGCAGCCAATGGCCGGACAGCAGCACGCGCAGTGCAACCAGCGCGACCATCAGCGCAAGCAAGCCGACCACCAGGCCCAGCCCCAAGTACTGCATCCCCCGCCTCCTGAATATGCGACGGTGCATTATCGGCAAGCCCAACGGCGGCGGCCAGTTCAGGATCCGGACACTGCCGACGAATCGACATTCTTCCCGCGCTGCGACATGCGACACCGAATCCTTGGCACTCTGGCCCCGCTGTCGGCATCATGCCCGCCCATTCCTGACGAATGCCGCGAACGACCATGCCGATGCTTGAACTTGCGACGGACCCGATCGTGCTGACCGCGCTGGTTGCGGTCGCCTTTCTGGCCGGCTTCATCGACGCAATCGCCGGAGGCGGCGGCTTGCTGACCTTGCCTGCATTGCTGACCGCGGGTTTGCCGCCACATCTGGTGCTCGGTACCAACAAGCTCTGTGCGACCTTCGGCTCGGCGACGGCAAGCTACACTTTCTACCGGCGCAAACTGTTCGTGCCGCATCAATGGCGTGGTGCGCTGTTGGCCACCGCGATCGGTGCAGCACTCGGTTCCGGCCTTGCCCACCTGCTCCCGGCACAGTGGCTGAAACAATTGCTACCGCTGGTGGTGAGTTTTTGCGGGTTGTATCTGCTGTTCAGCCCTATGCCGACCGCACCGCTTGAGCTTGCATCGGAGCCGAAAAAGCTGCGCCAATGGCCCCAGGGGCTCCTGCTTGGCTTTTACGACGGAGTGGCCGGCCCCGGCACAGGCGCGTTCTGGACAGTTAGCAACATGTTGCTTTATCCGCTCGATTTGCTCAAAGCCAGCGGCGTCGCGCGAAGCATGAACTTCGTCAGTAACGGGGTCGCGCTCGCGGTGTTCATCATCGGCGGCCAGGTTGCCTGGGCGCTGGGCATCGGCATGGGGCTGGCGCTGATGGCAGGTGCCTATCTCGGTGCGCGAACGGCAATCCAGGGCGGCTCACGGTTCATTCGGCCGATCTTCATCTCGGTCGTGCTGATCATGAGCCTGCGCCTAGCCTGGCAGAACTGGTTCGGGGCGGCCTAGGCGCTGGGCCAGGTAGACATCGATCAGGTAGCGCGCGATGGACTTGGAGGCAGGCAGCAACGGCAGGTCATGGATCGAGAACCAACTCGCATCCTCGATCTCCTCTGGCTGCAAGACAATCTCACCGGACGCGTATTCGGCATGAAAGCCGAGCATCAACGAATGGGGGAATGGCCAACCCTGGCTCGCGATGTAGCGGGGCTCGTGAATGGAGACACCGACTTCCTCCCGCACTTCTCGCCGCACGCACTCCTCGACCGATTCACCAGGCTCGACGAAGCCCGCCAGCGTGCTGTAGACACCAGGTGCGAACCGCGGAGAACGCGCCAGCAGCAGCTCATCGCCGCGCGTCACCAGTACGATCATGCTGGGCGAAATACGCGGGTAATGGTGAATGCCGCACTGATCGCATTGCATTGCGCGCTCGCTGGGATGCTGACGCATCGGGCTGCCGCAACTGCCGCAATACCGGTGCTGATGTGCCCAGGTGCCGATCTGGGCGGCAAATCCGAGCATCCGGAACCGCTCGGCATCCTCGTCCTGCATCATCAATTGCCGCAGCCCTTGCCATGCCCCACCAGGAATCTCTGCCGGGTGTGCAAGCTCCAGCAGAAACACCGGATCGCCGTCGAAATAGCCGAGCCCCTGCTCGCTCGACAGCGGCAGCTCCAGACGCTTCAACCAACCCCTGGGAAACAGCACGCCATTGCTGTCGACCAGAAACCCGTGCTGGCAATGCACGACGGCCCACCCGCCCTCCTGCGAAGGATCGAGCAAGGCAGGCTGCCAGCGCAGACTCATCAGGCCGCTACCTGCAGGCCCAGCGCGCGAACGCTTTCGCTGGCGATATCCAGGACCCCCGTCCGCGAGTCGTCACGCCGCAGTATGGCGCCGCCGTCGAGGTAGTACTCGAGGCTGGTCAGCGCGTCCGCCAGGGTCTCGAGCAGCGGTTCAGGTGGCATTTGCACTCCCTCGAGCATTTGTTTCTGGATGAAGTCGGCACAGGCGCCGATGAGCTCGGCAGCACGATCCTGCTCAAGGAAGCGCAGGCCGCCACGCACGGCCATCAGACTGAATGGCACATTGGCCAAGTGCAGCTTTTCGCCGTTGGATTCAAGGTAGGCGGTGATCGCCCGCTTGGCCAGTGCCAGGCCGGCGGTCGCCTCGCCGATGACCACGATGCAGGCCTCGGTCAGTTGATGGTTGGCGAACGCTTCGGCCTCGTGCCCCGGCTGCACCGGGTTAGAGCGCGCTTCGCGCCGCTCGCCGCGCTCCAGGCTCGCCACCATGCTTTCGACGTAGAGCACCGCATCCGCCAGCTTCAGCAGCGCCTGGGGGTCCGGCGCCTGCTCGGCGCTCCAGGTCGACACCACCGCCAGCTGCGCCTGCAACGTACTGGACGCCGAAGACAACCCGACCATGCCGAGCGTCTTTGCCAGCTTGCCGAGCAAGGTGTGCAGCGTGGCGTAGGATTCGGCCGGCGCGGTCTGCCGCTCGATCAGGTCCAGCAGGTCCTTCAGGCTGGCCAGCTCCTCGCGGACCGCCGAGGACAGTGAGCGCATCACCGCCTGCCCGGGGCCGGCGAGACGCTGTGACTCGTCCTCGAGCAGGTGGTCAGTAAACGGGAGCGACCCCAGCGAGAAGGTCTCGCGCACCTGGGTCGCGATCGGCCCGCTGCTTTCCGCTAGCGCGACCAGATAGAGCAGCTCCTTGAGCAGGATCCGCGGGGGTTCGTAGCTGGCGTGGCCGATCAGCTGGCGCAGCTCACGGTCGAGCCGGGAAAACAGGTGTTTGCGTGACTGACGCGGCAACAGCTGCCCGTCGAGCTGGGCTTCCAGCGCGGCGCTGCCGAGCCAGCACAGCCGACCGGCGGCCGAGTTGGCGAACAGCAGGTCCAGGCGAGCCAGCGCGCGCATCATCAGCTTCAGGCTGGCAGAGGTGTTGTCGTCGCGAATGAAGCCCAGCAAGCCGACTTGATACATCTGCCGCAAACGCCGCGCCTCGGTCATCCGCGCCGCCGGCTCGCGGACAGCCGCGACGATTGGCGGTCGCGCATGGTCGAGGCGAACGCTGAAGAAAAAACTCTCCGGCAACGGGGACTGGCTGCTGACGAGGCGCAGCGCATTGATCGGCGGCAGCAACAGCTCGGGCATTTCCTGCCGGCTGGCGTCGACGCTTTCCAGGTAGCGACCCAGTACGTACAGGGCGTTGTCCAGTGCCGCCAGTTGCCCGTCGCGCTCCTCGCCGGCACCGACTGGTATATCGGTGGCGAGCTGGAGGATCTCCTGGGCGAGCAATTCGGCTCCGGTGAGCTCGATCAGATTAAGGGTGCCCCGCACCTGCTTGAGGTGTTCGACGGCCTGCTGAAGCAGTCCGCCATTGTTACGGTCGATGATGAAATGCTCGAGACTCTGCTCGGCCTCTTCCATGGTGGCGAATAGCTCATCGCGAACCAGGCTGAGTGATGTGGCTCCGGTAACCATGGCCTAGCGCGCCTCCCGCGCAACGTTGAAGGGGTGCATCAGTCGGCGAAATCCGGTTTCTGCTTGCTCATGTGAGCCGCCATGGCCACCTTGAGGTCAGCCGATTGCAACATTGCCGCGTTCCAGGTCGCGATGTACTCGAGACCGTCGTCGACCCGGTGGTCGCGCATATAGCGGATCATTTCCTTGGTGCCGCGGATGGCCACCGGGGATTTCGCCGCGATCACCGCCGCCAGGTCCGACATGGCGGTCATCAAGGCCGGATGATCGGCGTAGGTCTGGTTCACCAGGCCGATGCGCTGAGCTTCCAGTCCGTCGATGGTCCGCCCGGTATAGGCTAGCTCGCGCATGACGCCGTCGCTGATGATGCGCGGCAGCCGCTGCAGGGTGCCCACGTCTGCCGCCATGCCCATGTCGATTTCGCGGATGGAAAACTGGGCATCAACGGTGCTGTAGCGCATGTCGCAGGCGGCTATGAGGTCGATCGCGCCACCAATGCAGTACCCCTGAATCGCTGCGATGACCGGCTTACGACAGTTGTCCACCGCGTTGAAGGAGGCTTGCAGCTTGAGGATCTGGCGACGCAGCCGCTCGGCGTTTCGCCCTACATCGGCGCCGAGCTGGGTGGCAGCCTGGGCCAGCAGTTGCAGGTCGATGCCAGCGGAAAAGTGTTTGCCTTCACCGCTCAACAGCACCACGCGTGCTTCGTCGGTGTCATCGATCCAGCGGAAGATCTCGACGATCTCGTCCCAGAACGCTGCATTCATTGCATTGACCTTTTCAGGTCGATTGATCGCCACATGGGCGACCCTGTCCTTCAACTCCACACGGAAGGCTTGGTACACAGTCACGCGCTCATCCTCGACAGCCGCGGCACTCGGTGCCGGGACAAATTCGACAGCCCCAGCGGGGCCACTCTCAACCGGGCAACTATAACAACAGCCCGATGAAAGTCGATGAGAGACGTTGTGAAGCAGCCCACGCCCTGACGCTTCGCCTTCTCTGACAAACGCCACGGCGACGGGCAGCTGCCTCTAACCCTCGAGAATGCAGTCGACTGTATACCCGCCCCCCTCCGCGCAGGCTTCATGCTGCAGCCCGTGCACGTCGGCGTCGAAGCCCGGAAACTCGGCAGCGAAACGCTGGGCAAAGGCCAGGTAGTCGAGGATCGAGCGCGTCTGCGCGGTGAATCGCTCACCCGGCATGATCAGCGGAATCCCTGGCGGATATGGCACCAGCATCACCGCTGCGATACGCCCCTCGAGTGCCTCGATCGGCACCGCCTCAACCTCTCCGCGGACCAGCTTGTCATAGGCATCGGCCGGCTTCATCGCCAGCGCCGGCAGCGCCGTATACATCCGGCGCATCGCCTTGGCAGTGGCGTTGGTGCGGTAGCAGCCGTGCAACGCGTCACACAGGTCACGCAACCCCATTCCGGCATATTGGTTTCCGCCTGCCTGCGCCACGGTGGGCAGCGCATCGCACAGCGGCACGTTGTTGTCGTAGTGCCGTTTGAACTCCAGCAACTCGGTCAGCAGGGTGCTCCATTTGCCCTTGGTGATGCCCATGGAGAACAACACCAGAATCGAATAGAGACCGGTTTTTTCGACCACCAGCCCGCGCTCCCAGAGAAACTTGCTGACCACCGCTGCGGGGATACCACGCTCGCTCAATGTCCCACCGGCGGTCAGGCCCGGAGTCACCAGGGTCACCTTGATTGGATCGAGCAGCACGTAATCGCTGGCCACATGACCGAAACCATGCCAGTCCGCGTCGGGCGCCAGCAGCCAGTCCTGGGTGACGAGCTCGTCCGCGCCCTCTGCGGCCGGTGGCTGCCAGATGCCGAACCACCAGTCGTCCGCCGCCAGATGTTGACGGACGTTCGCCAGCGCGCGCCGAAAGCTCAGGGCCTCGTCGAAGGTTTCCTGAATCAGCGACCGGCCTGCCGGGCCTTCCATCATGGCCGAGGCGACATCCAGGGAGGCCAGGATGCCGTACTGCGGCGAGGTGGAGATATGCATCATGAAGGCTTCGTTGAAGCGGTCGCGGTCCAGTTGGCGCTGCTCGCTGTCAAGCACATGGATCATCGACGCCTGGCTGAACGCTGCCAGCACCTTGTGCGTCGAGTGGGTGGTAAACACCAGCGGGCCTTGCTCGCGCGTGTCCATGCCGTAGCGGCCGTCGTAGAACTCGTGAAATGCCGCGTAGGCGTACCAGGCTTCGTCGAAGTGCAGCACATCGACGCTGTTGCCCAGGGTGCGCTTGATCAGGTTCGCGTTGTAGCAGAGCCCGTCATAGGTGGAATTAGTAACCACCGCCAGTTTTAGACGCGGCGGGCGCCCACGCGCCAGCGGGTTGGCATCGATCTTGGCCTGGATCGATTCGGGCGAAAACTCCTCGAGCGGGATCGGCCCGATGATGCCGAGCTCGTTGCGCGACGGCGTCAGGTACAGCGGTATCGCACCGGTCATGATGATCGAGTGCAGGATCGACTTATGGCAATTCCGGTCCACCAGGACGAGGTCATTACGGGCGACCATCGAGTGCCAGACGATCTTGTTCGCCGTCGAGGTGCCATTGATGACGAAGAACGTGTGGTCAGCACCGAAGTTGCGCGCCGCGCGGGCTTCGGCTGCTGCCAGCGGGCCAGTGTGATCGAGCAGCGAGCCGAGCTCTGGCACCGACACCGACAAATCGGAACGCAGCGTATTTTCGCCGAAGAACTGGTGGAAGGCCTGGCCGACCGGGCTCTTGCGAAAGGCCACCCCGCCACCGTGGCCCGGCGTGTGCCAGGAGTAGTTCGAATCACCGGTGTGCTGCACCAGCGCCCGGAAGAACGGGGGAAGCAGGCCGTCCAGGTAACCGCGGGCGGCCCGCGCGACCTGCCGGGCCAGGAAGGGGACCGTGTCTTCGAACAGGTAGAGCAGGCCGCGCAGCTCGTTGAGGTCGGCCATGGCCTCGGCTGGCGCGTTCTCGATGGTGATCTGCTCGCCGAGCGCAAAGATCGGCAGCTGCGGCGCCCGTCGCCGGGCCACGCGGATCAGGCCGACGACGTCCTGCAGCAACCGCTGATTTTCGCCGGCGCCCTCGGCAGCGACTAGGATGCAGGCCAGGCCATGGTGAGTCGAGGCGACGATGCGTCCTTCGGCAGCACTCCCGGTCGGCAGGATGTGAAAACCGTCGCGTTCGAGCTCGGCCGCGATCTCGCGCACTCGCTCACCGGCAACCGTGTCGGCCTTTATGTCGCGGTGCACAATGAGAATGGGAAACTTGAGGTCTTTGTACATGGGCACTTCCTGAAGGCATTCCCCTCCAGCGTAGAAGTTTCGCCCTCAAGCACCAAGCCTCATCTGCAAGGCGAGCGGCACGAACCTCAAACCGGCAACGGTTGTGCCTCGCTCACGGCGGGCTGCTCCAACTGTACCCAGAGCGGCGTTGAACCGGCGGCCTTCTCGATGGCCTGCATGCGCACCGCGTGCGCCGCGATCTCTTCGGCCGATGCGCGAAGCACCGGTGTCGCCGGCCGATCCGCCGGCAGCCGACGAATCGGCGATGCCTGCTGACGCCCGCCGTTGTCGCCGTCGGCCCCTTCGCCGGCCAGGGACAAATGGGTCTGCCCGCCGGTCATGGTGAGATAGACGTCCGCCAGGATCTCGGCGTCGAGCAAGGCGCCGTGCAGATCGCGGCCCGAATTATCGACGCCGTAGCGCTTGCATAGCGCGTCAAGGCTGTTGCGCTGCCCAGGATGGCGTTCACGGGCCATCAGCAGCGTATCGAGAATGCTGCAGTGATCGCTCAGCTCGGCGCGATCCTGCTGGCCCAGCAACGCGAATTCGTTGTTGATGAAGCCAACGTCGAACGCTGCGTTGTGGATGATCAGCTGCGCGCCCTTGATGAACTCGAAGAACTCGTCGGCGATCTCGCGAAACCGCGGCTTGTCAGTGAGGAACTCGTTGGTGATGCCGTGGACCGCAATGGCACCCTCGTCCACCTCACGGTCCGGCTGGAGATACACGTGGTAATGCCGCCCCGTCAGGCGCCGGCCGATGACTTCGACACAGCCGATCTCGATGATCCGGTGGCCATCGGTCACCGGCATGCCAGTGGTTTCGGTATCCAGCACTACGCTACGCATCTTTCAATTCACTCAAGCGGTTTGTCGTTTGGCTTGTACTACGCCGCGGTTGGCCAGCAGGTCGGCGCGCTCGTTTCCGGGATGACCGGTGTGGCCACGCACCCATTGCCAAGCGACCTGGTGCCGGCTGACCTGCTCATCGAGCTGACGCCAGAGGTCCGCATTCTTCACCGGCTGCTTGGCTGCGGTCTTCCAGCCTCGCTTCTTCCAATTCGGCATCCAGTCGTTAATGCCCTGCATAACGTACTGCGAGTCAGTGACCAGCCTTACCTGGCATGGTCGCTTCAGCTCCTCGAGCGCGCGAATCGCAGCCATCAGCTCCATGCGGTTGTTGGTGGTCTCAGCCTCGCCGCCCCACAGCTCGCGTTCCACGCCCTTGAAGATGAGCAGTGCGCCCCAGCCTCCGGGCCCCGGATTGCCTTTGCAGGCGCCATCGGTGTAGATCTCGACGGTGTCGTCACTCATTGGAATTTTTGCTCATCGCTGTTCGGCATCGCGGCGACTGACCTTCGCCACCGGCAGGGGCAGCAGTTGGCCCATCCGCTCCCGACGGGTCTGCTGGAGAGGACGCAGCCCGACCATCAGTTTGCGCGCTACCAGGAGGTAGAACCCGCCGGCTGGCAACTGCAAACGCTGGCCCGCCACCTCGACGGAAGACAATCGGGTCTGCCACTGGCCCGAAGAAAGCGGCGGACAATAGCACCCGAACCGTCGTTTCTCCAGCGCAAATCCCAGCAGGTTCAGCCAGTCGCTCACGCGCACCGGACGGATGCACCGCGCCTGACGAAACGCGCGCCGACTCATCAGACGCGCCGCTCCCCAGGTGCTCCAGGGATTGACCCCGACGACCAGCAGATGTCCACCGGGCCGCACGCTGCGCGCTGCTTCGCGCAGCAACGCATGGGGCGACAGGCTGAAATCGAGGCCGTGCTGAACCACCACCACATCGGCGGCATGCTCACCGATCGGCCAGGCCTGCTCGTCGCAAAGAATGTCGACACCGTCCAGCGGCGGCCCCAGGCGCACGCAACGTTTGATCTTCTGCGCCTCGATCGTTGCGTTGGCGATCGGCGCGTAGTGCACCAGATAACCGCCAAAGCAGCGCGACAGCTCCTGGCCAATGACATGCCGCTCTTGCTCGAGCAGCTGCTGGCCGATAGGGCCTGCGAACCAGGCGCTGGCACCGGTCATCAGCGATAACCAGCGATGGTCCGACCCGCTATTGGATGACTCACTCATGGCTGCCTCCACTCATCGGATGCGCAAGGTCGCTCACCTGCGGCGTTCGGCCCGGCACTTGGTCGGGCTGTTAGGATGCGCCATTGCCCATCACTTGGCGACCCATACCCATGTTGAAGATAGATGCCCTGCCCGCCTTTACCGACAACTACATCTGGCTGCTCCAGGACCCCGAGCATGGCCGCTGCGCTGCGGTGGACCCGGGCGATGCGGAGCCCGTTCAAACGTGGCTGCAGGCCCATCCGGGCTGGCGGCTGACCGATATCCTGATCACGCACCACCACCACGACCATGTAGGCGGCGTCGAAGCGCTTAAGGCCCAGCATGGGGCCAGGGTTCTCGGGCCCGCTGCAGAACGCATCCCGGCCCGGGACGAAGCCCTTGTCGACGGCCAGCAGGTGCAGGTGCTGGATAGGGTGCTGGACGTCATCGAGGTGCCCGGCCATACCAGCGGCCATATCGCCTATGTCCATGCTGAGGCGGACGAGCCCTGGCTGCTATGCGGCGATACCCTGTTCGCTGCCGGCTGCGGCCGGCTGTTCGAGGGTACGCCGGCGCAGATGTTCGCCTCCCTGCAGCGGCTCGCGGCGCTACCACCCGCCACGAGGGTGTACTGCACCCACGAATATACCCTCAGCAACCTCAGGTTCGCCCTGGCAGTGGAGCCCGGCAACCGAGCGCTGGTCGATCGCTTCGAGCAGGCGACCCGACAGCGCGAAGCCGGGCAGATCACCCTCCCCTCCGACATACATACCGAGCGGCTGACCAACCCATTTCTGCGCTGCGCCGAGGTGCCGGTGGCAATGGCCGCGAGCACGCACGCCGGGCAGGCGCTCGCCACGCCGGAGGCCGTCTTTGCGGCGTTACGCGCCTGGAAGGACAGCTTCCGATGAACTTCGACCAGTCGCCAAAAAGCAAGGCGTTGGGTTGACCCACCGGTACGGCATTCCTACACTCGCCCGACTTTGCGCAAAGGGAAGCCATCAGCCAATGCCGTCCGACTCCTCCAATAGCCCACAGCCGGACGCCTTGGCAGCCTCCGGACGGGCCCTGGCGCTGGCCGTCTGTCTCGCCATCACCGGTTGTCAGTCCACAGGATCACGGGGGCCGGTCAGCAGTGACATCGCGCAGGCCGCCGCAGTTCCGCAGGAAACCCTCTGGCTGAACGACAAGGATTCGGCCGCCCCGACGTATACAGACATCTGGGAGCGGATTCGACACGGCTTCAAGTTGCAGGAGCACCTGGACAGCAACCCGCGCATCGAACAGCAAAGACTGTTGTTCTCCAGCCGGCCGAAATCCATCGAGCTCGCCAGCGAGCGAGGCAGCCCCTACATCCATTACATCGTCGAGCAGTTGGAAGAGCGCCAAATGCCGCTCGAACTCGCGCTGCTGCCGATCATCGAAAGCGCCTACAACCCCTTTGCCTACTCGCCAGCGCAAGCCGTCGGCCTCTGGCAGTTCATTCCCTCGACCGGCCGGCACTTCAACCTGCAGCAGACCAGCTGGTACGACGGCAGGCGCGACATCACCGCGTCCACCACTGCGGCCCTGCGCTACCTGAACTACCTGCACGGCCTGTTCAACGACGACTGGCTGTTGGCCCTGGCCGCCTACAACGCCGGCGAAGGCACTGTCAGTCGCGCCATCGAGCGCAACCAGAAACTCGGCCTGCCGACCGACTACTGGAACCTCTCGCTACCCAACGAAACCCGTGACTACGTTCCCAAGCTGCTCGCACTGTCGCAGATGGTGCAGAGCCCGGATGCCTACGGGCTGGCGCTCGACCCAATTGCCAACGAGCCCTACTTCGAAGTGGTCGCGCTGAAGCAGCGCATGGACCTGGCCCGGGTCGCCGAGATGGCGGACCTCGACGAAGACGAGATCTACCAGCTCAACCCGGCCTACACCCGGCGCATCACCCTCGACGGCCCCCAGCACCTACTGGTCCCGAGCGCCAAAGCGGAGATGTTTGCCGCCAACCTGGCCCTGATGAAGCCGCAGGACCTGGTCGACTGGCAGCAGTACAGGGTCCGGCCGGGTGACACCCTGGGCTCCATTGCCAACCGGAACGGATTGTCGATCGGCGTCATTCGCGACATCAATCGCCTGCGTGGCGACCAGTTGCAGATCGGTCAGGTGCTGAGCATTCCGCACTCAGCCGGATCGAACACCTCGAGCGAACTGCTCCACGCGGTTGCCCGAAGCCAGCCGGCTCCACGCAGCTACCGCGTTCGCCCGGGCGACAATCTGTGGGATATCGCCAAAGCGCAGAAGGTGTCAGTGCGCGACCTGCAGCGCTGGAACAACCTGACCGGAAGCACCCTGAAGGCGGGCCAGGCGCTATTCCTGCAGGCGGCAGCCGGCGAGAACCGTCGCAAGCCCGCACCTACCTATTACAAGGTCAGGAAAGGCGACTCGCTGTACGAAATTGCCCGACGCTTCAACGTGCAGATCCACCATCTGAAAACATGGAACCCACGCGACAGCGCGATGCTGAAGCCGGGCCAGACGCTGACGTTGTACATCCCGCGCTGATCTGTTCTCAACCGGCGCAGGCGCCAGCCTAGCTAGGTGCGCCTGCCGTTGGCGAGCGCTTCCAGGCAACGCCCGGCCAACTGACTGAATCGCTGGAACGCTACGAACTGCTCATGTTTCAGCGCCCGCCCTGATAAACGGCTGTCAGCATAGAGCACCCCAATTTCTCGCGTGCCCGCCATCAGCGGCGCAATGAAGAACATGCCCTTTCCCAACTGCTGCCGCAGCGGTAGCGTCACCAGCTCGTCGAGGTTGTAGCTCGCCGGCACGCCCATCCACAGCGGCTGACGTTGCCGCAGCACGTAGCTGAAGATGTGCGCCTGGCCAGCCGGGTCGGCCGGAAGCTCGAAGTTCTCCAACCAGGCCTGCGTCTGCTCGCCGGCGACCCGTTTGGCCCGGAAGGCGCGCTGCTGGTCGGCCAGCACGGTCAGCATGACGCGCTCGAGCCCTGCGCCCTGATGCAGTCCCCGCAGCATGGCATCCAGGATCAGCCCAACGTCACCGCCGCTGCTCGCCATCATGCCCAGGTCCTGCATTGCCTGCTGCAATACAAGTAGATCGGGCTGCAGGTGCCGTGCCTGGCGCTGCGCCTGCTGCAGGCGGACCTGATCAGGATCGGTCGACGGAATCAGCTTGCACAATCGGCTGGCGCCAAAAGTTGCCGCCACCTTGACCGCTTCGTCAGCGCTGGCGAGCACCTGCTGCATCGCGTCAGCCCCGGAGATACCGCTGAACTCGGCGAGCTCCTTGACCAGCTCATCCATGGCCGGGCATCCCCACCCCTGAACCGCCGCAGCGGCAATGCGCACCCCTAGACTGACGGAGCGAACCGCCGGGTCGCGCCGGTTACCGGCGCCATGCGCGAAGCCGGCCAGCTCACCAATGTTCCAGCTTTTGATAAGGCCGAGATTGAGCTGGCGAAAGCTGGTGCCCAGCACCCGCTCCACTGCCTGGTCGTGGTCTACGCTGCCGTCCGCCAGGGCTTCGCCCAGCTCGTCGGCCTGCTCGCCGCCGCAACCCCAGAACGCAAGCTCACCCACCTCATGAAGCAGCGCTGCGATGAACACTTCCTCGTCATGGCGCGTCAGGACATAACCGGCGATATTGCGGGCTTGCACGGCCGAATGAAACGAACGGGCAAGCAACTCCTGGAGCTGCTCGCGGGGTGCACGATCGAGCAGACCGTCGATCAGGCTCACAGAGAGGCTGATCAGGCGCACGTTATCGAAGCCGATCATCACGATGGCGCGCGAGATCGTCTTGATGGTTTCCTGCGAGGGGTTGTAATAGCTGCTGTTGCCGACCCGCAGCACCTTGGCCGTCAGCGCGGCATCACGCAGCAGCACATCGGCCAGTTGCTGCACCGAGGCGTGCTCCTGCTCCGTCAGGCGCTGCAGGTCCTGCACGACCGCCGCCAGGGCCGGTAGCTCGGATTGGTTCAGGCGGTCGATCCACGCCTGCAGGCCATAGCTGGACTCACTCAAATTCTGCGACCTCGGCCAATGTTCAGGCGGCGAAATGGAAAGGCAGTTTGCCCAGATGGTCGGCCTTTTTCCAGCGGATACAAGCTGTTACTGTAGCCCGCCAAGACGACCTAAAGCCCATGGATCGGATTCACGATTTGCTGCGACCCATCCTGATAGCGTTGACCTACCTGGGCTTGAGCGCTCCGTGTTTCGCGACCATCAGCGAAAGCCACGGTTTTGCGCAGTTCGGCACCCTGAAGTATGCCCAGGACTTCACCCACTTCGACTGGGTCAACCCCGATGCGCCGAAAGGCGGCCGCGTCCGGTTGATGGGCTCAGGCACCTTCGACACGCTCAATCCCTATACTTTCAAGGGCACCAGCCCCACCGCGACGCCGGGGTTCTTCCAGTACGGCATCAGCGAGCTGAACGAGCCGCTGATGGTCGGCACCGGGGTCTACGACCCCTCGGGGGATGAGCCGGCCTCGGCCTACGGGCTGATCGCGAAAAGCATCGAATACAGCGACGACCGCAGCTGGGTAGTGTTCAATTTGCGTGATTCCGCTCGCTTCCACGATGGTCATCCGATCACCGCCTACGACGTAGCCTTTTCCTATCGGCTGCTGATAAAGGATGGCCACCCGCGCTATCGCACCGATCTGAAGGGTGTGGAGCGGGTCGACATCCTCAACCGCCACCGCATCCGGTTCGTATTCGACAAGCCCGACCAGCCGCTGCTCATCATGCGCCTGGGTGAACTGCCGGTGCTCCCTCAGCACTACTGGAAGGACCGCGACTTCCGTGCCACCACTTTCGAACCTCCGCTGGGGAGCGGCCCCTATCGCATCAGCGAGGTGCAGCCGGGCCGCCGACTGACCTTCGAGCGCGTCAAGAACTGGTGGGGCACCGATCTGGCCGTGAACCGTGGCAAGTACAACTTCGATCGCGTCGAAGTAGAGTTCTACCGTGACACGACGGTTGCTTTCGAAGCCTTCAAGGTGGGCGAGTTCGACTTCTACATTGAGCATCAGGCAAAGAACTGGGCCAACGGCTACCAGTTTCCGGCGGTACTTCGTGGCGACGTTATTCGCGCGGAAATCCCACACCAGATTCCGACCCAGACTCAAGCGCTGTTCATGAACGGACGCCGGGCGACCTTTGCCGATATCAGGGTCCGCCAGGCGCTGGGCATGCTGTTCGATTTTGAATGGACGAACCGCGCCCTTTTCTACGGCGCCTACACACGCAGCGAAAGCTACTACCCCAACAGCGACTTCGCTGCCACCGGCACTCCGGAGGGCAAGGAGTGGCTGCTGCTGTCGCCCTCCCGCGAGCAGTTGCCAGCCGAACTGTTCACCGAGCCATTCCAACTGCCGAAGACCAACGGCCGCGGTATACCGCGTCGGACATTGCGCAAAGCACTGGAACTGTTCGAACGGGCAGGTTGGACGCTGAAGCCCGACGGCCTGCGCAACAAGGCTGGTCAGGCGTTCAGCTTCGAAATCCTGCTGGTCAATCCCGGCCTCGAGCGCATCCTGCAGCCCTACGTGGAAAATCTCGCCCGAGTCGGCATCCAGGCGCGCCTGCGTACCGTCGACGGCGCGCAGTACAAACAGCGTCTGGATCAATACGACTACGACATGATCCTCACCACGCTGGCCCAAAGCCTCAGCCCCGGCCTCGAGCAGTGGCTGTACTTTCACTCCAGCCAGGTCAACGCCAAGGGCGGCCGCAACTATGCCGGCGTTGCCAACCCCATCGTGGACGAGCTGCTGGAAAAACTGCTTGCCGCCACTACCCGCGAAGAACAGATTGCCGCAGCACGCGCCATCGACCGCGTCCTACTCTGGCACCATTACACCATTCCCAACTGGTACATCGGTTACCACCGCCTGGCGTATCGCAATCGATTCGCCCATGTCACCACCCCGCCCTATACGCTGGGACTGCGGGCCTGGTGGCTGAAGGATCTGGAGACGGCTCAATGACGAAACATGCACGCCTGCCCTGGCCTGCCGCTGCGCTGGCCCTGCTGTGCCTGGCCGGCGCGGTCGACGCTGCCCCGCAACATGCCCTGACCCTGTATGACGAGAAACCCAAATACCCGGCGGGTTTCACGCATTTCGATTACGCCAACCCGGATGCGCCGAAGGGCGGGACACTCCGGGAAGCCGGCTTTGGCAGCTTCGACTCGCTCAATCCCTTCATCAACAAGGGCGTCGCCGCCGATGACATCGGCTTGGTCTACGACACCCTGACGACCAACAGCCTCGACGAACCCTTCACCGTCTACGGGCTGTTGGCTGAGCGCATCGAGAAAGGCCCGCACAACGAGTGGGTACGCTTCTACCTGCGGCCGGAGGCGCGTTTTCATGATGGCGAGCCGGTCAAGGCCGAGGACGTCGTCTTTACCTTCGAGACGCTGATGGCCAAGGGCGCACCCTACTACCGCGCCTACTATTCGGACGTCGAGAAAGCGGTGATCGAAGGGCCGCGCCAGGTGCGTTTCGACTTCAAGCACGCCGGTAATCGCGAGTTGCCGCTGATCCTGGGGCAGCTGCCGGTACTGCCGAAGCATTGGTGGGCCGACCGTGAGTTCGGCGCCGGCAGCCTCGAGCCGCCCCTTGGCAGCGGGCCGTACCGCGTCGAGCGCGTCGAGCCGGGCCGCTCGATACGCTACGCTCGGGTCGAGGATTACTGGGGCAAGGATCTGGCGGTCAATCGGGGCTTCTACAACTTCGACCACGTCAATTTCGACTACTACCGCGACAACACCGTAGCGTTGCAGGCATTCAAGGCAGGGCACTTCGACTACTGGCTGGAAACCAGCGCGAAGAACTGGGCCACCGCCTACGATATCGATGCCGTCAGGGACGGTCGTATCGTCAAGGAGGAGATTCCCAACCTCAATCCGCAAGGCATGCAGGGGTTCATCTTCAACACGCGCAAGCAGCACCTGCAAGACCCGAGGGTACGCGAAGCGCTGGCGTTGCTGTTCGACTTCGAATGGACCAACCGTCAGCTTTTCAATGGCGCGTACACCCGCACCAAGAGCTATTTCGACAACTCCGAGCTGGCCGCCTCCGGCCTGCCTAGCAAGGAAGAGCTGAGCCTGCTCGAACCGCTGCGAGGGCAGATCCCCGACGAAGTATTCGAAAAGCCCTTCGAGCTGCCGAAGACCCAGGCCGACGGCATGATTCGCGAGCAGCAGCGCCGTGCCTACGAACTGCTCACCGCCGCGGGCTGGAAGATCGAGAATGACCAGATGGTCGATGACCAGGGCAAGCCGGTCAAACTGGAATTCCTCCTGGTGCAGGCCGATTTCGAGCGCGTGCTGCTGCCGTACAAGCGCAACCTCGCGGGCCTCGGCATCGATCTGGAAATCCGTCGAGTCGATGTTTCGCAGTACATCAACCGTCTCCGCTCGCGGGACTACGACATGATCGTCAGCGGCTTTGGCCAGTCCAATTCGCCGGGTAACGAACAGCGCGAATATTGGCATTCGGCAAGCGCCGACAACCCCGGCAGCCGCAACTTCATCGGCCTGAAGAATCCGGCCATCGACACGCTGGTGGAGAAACTGATCGCCGCCGATTCACGTCAGGAGCTCATTACCCGCACCCGCGCGCTGGACCGGGTTCTGCTGTGGGGGCACTACGTGATCCCCAACTGGCACATCAAGACCTGGCGGGTCGCCTACTGGAACCAGCTGGCCCACCCTGCCACCACACCGGCCTATGACATCGGCCTGATGACCTGGTGGAACCAGCCGGATGCCGCGCACGCGGCGCCGGAGCGCGACACCGGGACCACCGATGATTCGGCAGCAGCACCGGTCAGCGCACCTGACTCCACGGAGCAATAGTATGCTTGCGTACATCGTCAGGCGCCTGTTGCTGATCATCCCGACCCTGTTCGGCATCCTGCTGATTAACTTCATCATCATCCAGGCAGCGCCGGGCGGCCCCGTGGAGCAGGCGATCGCCAAGCTCGAAGGCTTCGAAGGGGCCACCAGCCGCATCGCCGGTGGCGGCTCGGAAGTGGCGACCGGCAGCAACAGCTACCGTGGCGCACAGGGCCTCGACCCCGACCTGATCGCCGAAATCGAACGGCTGTACGGCTTCGACAAACCGGCGCCCGAGCGTTTCTGGATCATGCTCAGCAACTACCTGCGACTGGATTTCGGCGAGAGCTTCTTTCGCGACGCCTCAGTGACCGAGCTCATCATCGAGAAGATGCCGGTGTCGATATCCCTGGGACTGTGGAGCACGCTGATCATGTACCTGGCGTCGATTCCACTGGGAATCGCCAAGGCCACCCGGCACGGCAGCGCCTTCGACGTCTGGACCAGTTCGGCAATCATCGTCGGCTACGCAATTCCTGCGTTCCTGTTCGCCATCCTGCTGATCGTGCTGTTCGCCGGTGGCAGCTACTGGAACTGGTTCCCCCTGCGCGGACTTACCTCGGGCAATTTCGACGACCTGACGCTGGGCGGGAAAATCATCGACTACTTCTGGCACCTCGCCTTGCCGATCACGGCGCTGGTGATCGGCAACTTCGCGACCTTGACCCTGCTGACGAAGAACAGCTTTCTCGACGAGATCAGCAAGCAGTACGTGATCACCGCGCGGGCCAAGGGGCTGAGCAAGAACCGCGTGCTCTACGGCCATGTGTTCCGCAACGCAATGCTGATCATCATCGCCGGCTTTCCCTCCGCGTTCATCGGCATGTTTTTTACCGGCTCGCTGCTGATCGAGGTGATCTTCTCCCTGGATGGCCTCGGCCTGCTCAGCTTCGAGGCAGCGATCAACCGCGATTACCCCGTGGTGTTCGGCACCCTGTTCCTGTTCACCCTCCTCGGCCTGGTGGTCAAGTTGATCGGCGACCTCACCTACACGCTGGTCGACCCGCGCATCGACTTCGAAAGCAGGGAGGCCTGACATGAAGCTGTCGCCCCTCAATCAGCGCCGCTTTGCCCTGTTCAAGGCCCACAAGCGTGGCTGGTGGTCGCTGTGGATCTTCCTCACCCTGTTCGTGCTCAGCCTCGGCGCCGAGCTGATCGCCAACGACAAGCCCATCGTGGTGCGTTTCGATGGCGGCTGGTATTTCCCCGTTTTCAAGCGCTATCCGGAGACCGTCTTCGGCGGCGAGTTTCCCCTGCAGGCCAATTACAAGGGGCCCTATATCCGCGAGCTGATCGTGAAGAAAGGTGGCTGGATGGTCTGGCCGCCAATCCCCTTTCATCACTCGAGCATCAACTACGACCTGCAGGTTCCGGCGCCCGCGCCGCCGTCCTGGGAAAACTGGCTGGGCACCGATGATCAGGGGCGCGACGTGCTGGCACGGGTGATCTATGGCTTCCGCATCTCGGTGCTGTTCGCACTGACGCTGACCTTGATCAGCTCGGTGATCGGAGTCGTTGCGGGCGCCCTGCAGGGCTTCTACGGCGGCTGGGTCGACCTGGTCGGCCAGCGTGTGCTGGAAATATGGTCCGGGTTGCCGGTGCTCTACCTGCTGATCATCCTGGCAAGCTTCGTCCAACCGAATTTCTGGTGGCTGCTGGGCATCATGCTGCTGTTCTCCTGGATGAGCCTGGTGGACGTGGTCCGCGCCGAGTTCCTGCGCGGACGCAACCTGGAATACGTGCGCGCCGCCCGCGCGCTGGGCATGCGCAATGGCGCGATCATGTTTCGCCACATCCTGCCCAACGCCATGGTGTCGACCATGACCTTCATGCCTTTCATCCTGACCGGTGCCATCGGCACCCTGACGGCCTTGGACTTCCTGGGCTTTGGTCTGCCGCCGGGTGCGCCCTCGCTGGGTGAGCTGGTGGCACAGGGCAAATCCAACCTGCAGGCGCCCTGGCTGGGCATCAGCGCCTTCATGGTGCTCGCAGTCATGCTGACATTGCTGGTGTTCATCGGCGAAGCCGCCCGTGATGCCTTCGACCCGAGGAAATAGCATGACCGAGACGCTTATTCAGGTCCGCGACCTGGCCGTCGAGTTCGTCTCGGGCGACCGGGTACAACGCGTCGTGAATCATGTCAGCTTCGACATCCGCAAAGGCGAGACGCTTGCCCTCGTTGGCGAAAGTGGTTCGGGCAAATCGGTGACGGCGCATTCGATACTGCGCCTGCTGCCCTACCCCCTCGCGCGTCATCCGGCCGGCGAAATTCTCTACGGAGGCGAAGACCTGCTCAAGGCGTCGGAAAAGCGTATGCGCCGCATCCGCGGCAACCGCATCGCCATGGTCTTCCAGGAGCCAATGACCTCGCTCAATCCGCTGCACACGATCGGAAAGCAGATCAACGAGGTGTTGCTGATCCATAAGGGGCTCACTGGCAAGGCGGCGACGGCGCGCACGCTGGAGTTGCTCGAACTGGTCGGCATCCCGGAGCCGTCCAAGCGCATCCGCGCCTATCCCCACGAGCTCTCCGGCGGCCAACGACAGCGTGTAGTGATCGCCATGGCACTGGCCAACGAGCCCGAACTGCTGATTGCCGACGAACCGACGACAGCGCTCGACGTCACCGTGCAGCTGAAAATACTCGAACTGCTGAAGGAATTGCAGGCCCGGCTGGGCATGGCGCTGCTGCTGATCAGCCACGACCTGAACCTCGTCCGGCGCATCGCGCATCATGTATGTGTCATGCAGAGCGGTTGCGTCGTCGAACAAGCGCCTTGCGAACAATTGTTCCGTGCGCCGCAGCACCCCTATACCCGGGAATTGCTGGCAGCGGAGCCCAGCGGTGGCCCGGTCGCCGTCGACGGTGAGGGACCGACCCTGCTGGAGGTCAAGGATTTGCGGGTCTGGTTTCCAGTCAAGAAAGGCTTGTTCCGCCATACCGTCGATCACATCAAGGCGGTGGACGGAGTCACCTTCAGCTTGCCAAAGGGCCAGACGCTGGGCATCGTCGGGGAAAGCGGCTCGGGTAAATCCACGCTGGGGCTGGCAATCCTGCGTCTGATTGCCAGCAACGGCGAGATCCGATTTCAGGACCGGCCGCTGCAGGGCCTGTCGCAAAGGGCAGTGCGGCCGTTGCGACGGCAAATGCAGGTGGTCTTCCAGGACCCCTTCGGCAGCCTCAGCCCTCGCATGTCGGTGGGCCAGATCGTTGGCGAAGGGCTGGGCATTCATGGAATCGGCTCCGCCGCAGAACAGGCGCAGGCCATCAAGGATGCACTGGTCGAAGTAGGCCTCGACCCCGAAAGCCGCCACCGCTATCCCCACGAATTTTCAGGGGGCCAGCGGCAGCGGATCGCGATCGCCAGGGCGCTGGTACTCAAGCCTGAGCTGATCCTGCTCGACGAACCGACCTCGGCGCTGGATCGCACGGTACAGCGGCAGGTGGTCGAGCTGCTGCGGTCACTGCAGGAGAAATACAACCTGACCTACCTGTTCATCAGCCATGACTTGGCGGTGGTACGGGCGCTCAGTCACCAGATGATGGTGGTCAAGCAGGGCCAGGTGGTCGAACAGGGCACGGCAGAGAGCATCTTTGCCGCTCCTCAACATCCGTATACACGACAGTTGCTGGAATCGGCCTTCATGGCACCACCGGCCACTGACGAACAACCAGAAGAGGGACAAGCACATGGGTTTTCTAACCGGTAAGCGCGTACTGATCGTTGGCGTTGCCAGCAAGCTGTCTATTGCGTCCGGCATCGCGGCAGCCATGCACCGTGAAGGGGCCGAACTGGCCTTTACCTATCAGAACGAAAAGCTGAAAGGCCGCGTGGAAGAGTTCGCTGCGACCTGGGGCTCGGGCCCGGAGCTGTGCTTCCCATGCGACGTGGCCAGCGATGACGAGATCATCCAGGTGTTCGAGGCGCTGGGCAAGAAATGGGATGGCCTGGATGGCATCGTCCATTCCGTAGGCTTCGCGCCGGGCGATCAGCTCGATGGCGACTTCACCGAAGTCACCACGCGCGACGGTTTCCGCATCGCTCACGACATCAGCGCCTACAGCCTGGTCGCCTTGGCGAAGGCCGGACGCCCGATGATGAAGGGCCGTAACGGCAGCATCCTGACCCTGTCATACTTAGGTGCCGAACGCACCATGCCGAACTACAACGTAATGGGCATGGCCAAGGCGAGCCTCGAAGCAGGCGTACGGTACCTGGCCGGCAGCCTCGGCCCAGAAGGCACTCGGGTCAACGCTGTTTCGGCAGGCCCGATCCGCACCCTGGCGGCCTCTGGCATCAAGAGCTTCCGCAAGATGCTCGCCGCCAACGAAAAACAGACCCCGCTGCGGCGCAACGTGACCATCGAGGAGGTCGGCAACGCTGGCGCCTTCCTCTGCTCCGACTTGGCATCTGGCATCAGTGGAGAGATCCTCTACGTCGACGGTGGCTTCAACACCACGGCAATGGGCGCGATGGAAGACTGATCCAACGGCAGCACATAAAAAAACCCGCATCGTATGCGGGTTTTTTTTGCACTACGCTCGGTCAGAATGTTTCGATATCGGCCTTTGCGTGGAGCATGTCGCGGTAGGCGGCAAAGTCCTGCTGGCCGCTTCGCGAAGCGAGGAAGCGTCGATAGTTCTGCTTCTCTTCTTCGGTCAGCTCACTCTTGGGTTCACTGACGCCGTTCAGGCGAATGACTACGTAGTCCCCATCCGCCAAGCGAACGGTGCCGTAGGTCGGCTTGTCACGCGTTTCGGGCTTCGGCATCCGAAACACTTGCTGAAGCACAGCAGGGTCAACCCCTTCCTGATTGCGCGATGCCGCCTCGACCGGCTGCCACTGTTGTTCACTCTGCTCGCCTTTGCGCAACGAAGCCACCAACTTCTCGCCAGCTTCCTGCGCTTTTTCTGCGGCCTTGCTGTGTTGCAGCTGTGCGGTGATGTCCTGCTTGACCTGATCGAAGGGCAGGACTTCCGGCTCGAGATGCTGCTTGACGCGAACGGCCACGACCGTATCGGGGTCCAGCTCGATCACACCGCTGTTGGCGCCGTCGACCAGCACTTCGTCGCTGAAAGCGGCCTGAATCACTTGCCGATTGGCGGCGATTCCGGCACCCCCGTCGCGTCCGAACGGTTCGGTGGTGACCACTTTGAGCCCGAGCTCCTGAGCGGGCTGCGCCAGGTCGGATGATTCGAACGCACTGTCCTCGAGTTGCTTGCTCGCCTCGACAAAACGCTGCTCGACTTGTTGCGCTTTCAGTTCGCGCACCAGCTCTGGCTTCAGGCTATCCAGCGAGGGCACCTCGGGCGATTGTACGTCGAGCAGCTTGATCAGATGCCAGCCGAACTCGGACCGGACCGGCTTCGACACCTGGCCCTTCTCGAGGGCGTAGAGCGCCTTTTCGAACGCGGGGTCGTAGACACCAGGCCCGGCAAAGCCGAGGTCACCGCCTACACTGGCCGAGCCAGGGTCTTCGGAAACCGACTTGGCCACCGCTGCGAAGTCTTCACCTGCTGCCAGCCGTTCGGCGATCTTCTCGATCTTCGCCTTGGCCTCGGCATCCTTGCCGTCCTCGGCTTCGATCAGGATGTGGGCGGCGCGCCGCTGCTCCGCCAGATTGGCGATTCGCTGCTTGTACAGCGACTCGACATCCGCGTCCGCCACTTCGACCTGATCGAAAAAGGATTCCTTATTCAGCTCGACGTATTCGAGGACAACCTGCTCCGGGGAACGGAATCGATCGGTGTTCTGGTCGTAGTAGTCCTGCGCTTCCTGATCGCTCACCTCGATCGCATCGGCATCAGCCGGCAAGGTGACGGTGGCGAAATCCCGGGTTTGCTGCTCCAGGCGCGCAAATGCCTGGATCTGCTCGTCGGTGACGAAGCCCGATCCGGAAATACCCGCGCGAAGCTGGCCGATCAGCATTTCCTGCTTCAGTAGCTCGCGGAACTGCAGGCGGGTATAGCCCATGCCCTGGATGACCTGATCGAAGCGTGACGCGTCGAACTTGCCATCCACGACGAACTCCGGGGTCTGCAGGATCAACTGGTCCAGCGCCGTCTCGGAGAAAGCAAAATCCGCGTCCTCGGCGCCCTGCAGCAACAAGGCTCGATCAATGAGCGAGCGCAACGACGATTCGCGCACCAGCTTGTCGTCCAGCATCGAGGGATCGAAATTGCCCCCCAACTGCTGCGCCAGCTGCCGACGCTGCATGTTCATCGCCTGGTTCAGCTCATCCAGCGAAATCTTCTCGCCATTGACTTCGGCAGCGTCACGGGTGTTGTTCACCGCATTGAAAATGGCATCGAAGCCGGTCAACGCGAGCAGCATCACGATGACACCGATGATCGTTTTGGCAATCCAGCCTTGTGAATTGTCCCTGATGTTCTGAAGCATGCGTCCCCCAGGAGTCAGCTGCGCCATGTCGCGGCAGCACGGGTGGAATCCGGATAAAAGAAAGGCGCATCCAGGGATGCGCCTTCTCGGAGCTTTTGGAGCGGCCGGGCCTTATCCCCCAGGCCCTGACCCAACAAGCGTTGCCTGCTCGAATCACCGCCCCAAGCCAGCATCGGAAGAGCCGACGCCGGCCGGATCGAAAACGCTTAGTTGACAGCGTCCTTCAAAGCTTTACCAGCCTTAAAACCCGGGATCTTGGCTGCGGCGATGTTGATCGGCTTGCCAGTCTGCGGGTTGCGGCCAGTGCGGGCAGCGCGTTCCTTGACAGCGAAAGTACCGAAACCAACCAGCACCACGGAGTCACCGGCCTTCAGAGCGCCAGTGACGGATTCAATCACTGCATCCAGCGCTCGGCCAGCAACAGCTTTCGGGATATCAGCAGATGCGGCGATTGCATCGATCAGTTCCGACTTGTTCACTCTAAGTCCCCTTATTTCTGTTGAGTCGTATCTATAATTTTTTGGGTGTAAGCAAAGCGGCACCCTAATAGCAACAGCGCAAGGCGCCGGCTTATATCAAGGCCACCGAAAATGTGTCAACAATGCCTTTCAGACTAATGCGTGCTGATTCGCTCCTTGGAATCAGATTCGCGCTTGTCGTCCTTTGCAACGATATCGGAAGCCGCATCGGGCAAGGGCTCCGGCGCGTATTGCAGCGCAATTTGGAGGACTTCGTCAATCCACTTCACCGGTTTAATCTGCAGGTCCTGCTTAATATTCTCGGGAATCTCTTTCAGGTCACGCTGATTCTCTTCGGGAATGATCACCGTCTTGATTCCGCCACGGTGAGCAGCCAGCAACTTCTCCTTCAAACCACCGATGGCCAGCACCTGGCCACGCAGGGTAATCTCGCCGGTCATCGCCACTTCGGCGCGCACTGGAATCTGCGTCAGCGCCGACACCAGTGCCGTGCACATGCCGATGCCCGCACTCGGGCCGTCCTTCGGCGTCGCGCCCTCCGGAACGTGGATGTGGATGTCCTGCTTCTCATGAAAATCCGGGGCGATGCCCAGGCTTTTCGCACGGCTGCGCACGACGGTAAGCGCCGCGGTAATCGACTCGCCCATGACATCACCCAACGAGCCGGTCTTGGTCAGTCGGCCCTTGCCCGGAACCACCGCCGCCTCGATCGTCAGCAGTTCGCCGCCGACCTGCGTCCAGGCCAGGCCCGTGACCTGGCCCACCTGATCCTGCTGCTCGGCGAGGCCATAGCGGAACTTGCGCACGCCCAAGTAATGCTCGAGCGTCTCCGCTGAGACGGTGACCTCGAAGCGCTTTTCCGCCGCGTGCTCCTTGACCACCTTGCGGCACACCTTGGCAATCTGGCGCTCCAATCCACGCACGCCGGCCTCGCGGGTGTAATAACGGATGATGTCGCGCAGGGCGTCAGCATCGAACAGCAGCTCGGTCTTTTTAAGGCCGTTTGCCTCGACCTGCTTCGGCACGAGATAGCGAACCGCGATGTTGATTTTCTCGTCTTCGGTGTAGCCGGGAAGGCGGATGATTTCCATGCGATCCAGCAGCGGTGCCGGAATGTTCATCGAGTTGGCGGTGCACAGGAACATCACGTCTGACAGGTCGTAATCGACCTCCAGGTAATGGTCGTTAAAGTTGTGGTTCTGTTCGGGATCGAGAACTTCGAGCAGCGCAGAGGCGGGATCGCCGCGCATGTCGTTACCCATCTTGTCGATCTCGTCCAGCAGAAACAGCGGGTTGCGCACCCCTACCTTGCTCATCTTCTGGATCAGGCGACCGGGCATCGAGCCGATATAGGTACGGCGATGTCCGCGAATTTCGGCCTCGTCACGCACACCGCCGAGCGCCATGCGCACGAACTTGCGGTTGGTCGAGCGCGCGATGGATTCTGCCAGCGACGTCTTGCCGACACCGGGCGGGCCAACCAGACAGAGCACCGGTCCCTTGAGCTTTTTTACGCGCTTCTGCACGGCCAGGTACTCAAGGATACGGTCCTTCACCTCCTCCAGACCGTAGTGATCGGCATCGAGCACTTCCTCGGCCTTGGCCAGGTCCAGGCGAACCTTGCTCGCGGCTTTCCACGGGACGTTTACCAGCCAGTCGATATAGGTACGTACCACCGTGGCCTCGGCCGACATCGGCGACATCTGCTTGAGCTTGTTCAGCTCGGTTGTAGCCTTGGCGTGGGCGTCCTTGCTCAGTCCAGCCTTTTCGATGCGCTGCTTCAGGTCGTCGATTTCATTGTGCCCTTCATCGATGTCACCGAGCTCCTTCTGAATGGCCTTCATCTGCTCGTTCAGGTAGTACTCGCGCTGGCTACGCTCCATCTGCTTCTTAACGCGGCCGCGGATTCGCTTTTCCACCTGCAGCAAGTCGATCTCGGCATCGAGCAGCGCAAGCACGTGTTCGACCCGCGCCGGCAGATCGGTGATCTCGAGGATCGCCTGCTTCTGCTCGATCTTCAGCGCCATATGCGCAGCCATGGTATCAACCAGGCGCGCCGGCTCATCGATGCTCGCCAGCGAGGACAGCACCTCGGCCGGCACCTTTTTGCCCAGCTGCACGTATTGCTCGAACTGGCTCAGCAGGCTGCGTACGAAGACCTCTGCTTCGCGCTCCTCAGTTTCGGCTTCCTCGATCAGCGCCACTTCGGCGCGGCAATGATCGTCGGCTTCGACGAAACGCTCGATGACGCCGCGCTGCTCGCCTTCGACCAGCACCTTGACCGTGCCATCAGGCAGCTTGAGCAGCTGCAGCACGGTGGCGACTGTGCCTACGCGGTACAGACCCTCTTCGGACGGATCGTCATCAGCCGGATTTTTTTGTGCAAGCAACAGGATCTGCTTGTCACCGGCCATCGCCGACTCGAGGGCCTCGATGGATTTTTCCCGGCCGACGAACAGCGGAATCACCATGTGTGGGTAAACCACGACGTCACGCAGTGGCAAGAGGGGCAATTCGATGGTTGTGTTCATAAATTAAGCTCTACGACGGCCATACGGCGTGAACGGGAAACACCCTGGCAATCAAGATGAGGGCGCGCAGGGCAAAAAACAAGGATGTCGCGGAAATGCAAAAGGGCCCGCAGGCCCCTTTGTGGTATCACGCGTCAGGCGCTGCCTTCGCCGGTGGCTCGCTGTTTTCGTAGATCAGCAACGGCTGGGACGTGCCCTCGATCACGCTCTCATCGATGACCACCTTACTGACATCCTTCTGCGAGGGAATCTCGTACATCGTATCGAGCAGCACGCCCTCGAGAATCGACCGCAACCCACGAGCACCGGTCTTGCGCTCGAGTGCGCGAGCAGCGACGGCCTTGAGTGCATCGGTACGAAACTCGAGATCCACGCCTTCAAGCTCGAACAGCTTGGCATACTGCTTGGTCAGCGCGTTCTTTGGCTCGGTAAGGATCTGGATAAGCGCCGCCTCGTCGAGCTCGTCCAAGGTTGCGATTACCGGCAGGCGTCCAACGAACTCGGGTATCAGTCCGAACTTCACCAGGTCGTCCGGCTCGACCGCTCGCAGCGACTCGCCGATCTTCTTGCCCGGGTCCTTGCTGCGAACCTCGGCATTGAAGCCAATCCCGCCCTGGGTCGATCGGCCCTGGATGACTTTCTCCAACCCTGCAAAGGCGCCGCCGCAAATGAACAGGATATTGCGGGTGTCAACCTGCAGAAACTCCTGCTGCGGATGCTTGCGTCCTCCTTGCGGCGGGACCGAAGCGACAGTGCCCTCGATCAGCTTGAGCAGTGCCTGTTGCACACCTTCGCCGGAGACGTCGCGAGTAATCGAGGGGTTATCGGACTTGCGGGAAATCTTGTCGATCTCATCGATGTAGACGATGCCCATCTGGGCCTTTTCCACGTCGTAGTCACACTTCTGCAGCAACTTCTGGATGATGTTCTCGACGTCCTCACCCACGTAACCTGCTTCGGTCAGCGTCGTCGCGTCCGCGATGGTAAAGGGCACATTCAGCAGACGAGCCAAGGTTTCGGCCAGCAGAGTCTTGCCCGAACCGGTCGGTCCGATCAGTAGAATGTTGCTCTTGCCCAGCTCGACCTCTTCTTTCTTGTCGCGCTGATTGAGCCGCTTGTAATGGTTGTAAACAGCTACCGCGAGGATTTTTTTGGCACGTTCCTGACCAATGACGTATTGGTCGAGAATGCCGCTGATCTCCTTGGGCGCAGGCAGTTTTTGCGCGCTGCTCTCGGCCTGTGCTTCTTGCACCTCCTCGCGGATGATGTCGTTGCACAGGTCGACGCACTCGTCGCAGATAAAGACCGAGGGCCCGGCAATCAACTTGCGTACTTCATGCTGGCTTTTGCCGCAGAAAGAGCAATAGAGCAGCTTGCCGGAATCCTCGCCGTTGCGGGTGTCAGTCATTCGATCGATCCAATCGGGAAGGCTTGAAACACAAGATGAAGGCAATCGTGGGCTTTTTCAAGCCCACGCTACAGCCGGATATCGCGATGCGGTGAGATCAGACGGCCATCTGCCGCTGAGCCAGGACTTGGTCGATCAGTCCGTATTTAACGGCTTCTTCGCCACTCATGAAATTATCGCGGTCGGTGTCACGGGCGATCACTTCCATTGGTTGCCCGGTATGGGCGGCCATCACCTTGTTCAGGCGCTCGCGGATCGTGAGGATCTCACGGGCGTGAATCTCGATGTCCGACGCCTGGCCCTGGAAACCACCCAGCGGCTGGTGAATCATCATTCGCGAATGCGGCAGGCAGTAACGCTTGCCTGCTGCGCCGCCGGTCAGCAGCAACGCGCCCATGCTGCAAGCCTGGCCGATACAGATGGTCGACACGTCCGGCTTGATGAATTGCATGGTGTCGTAGATCGACATGCCCGCGGTGACAGAGCCACCCGGCGAGTTGATGTACAGGTGAATGTCCTTCTCGGGGTTTTCCGCCTCGAGGAAGAGCATCTGCGCGACGATCAGGTTGGCCATGTAGTCCTCTACCTGACCCACCATGAAGATAACCCGCTCCTTCAGGAGGCGGGAATAGATGTCGTAGGCGCGCTCGCCACGAGCGGACTGCTCGATGACCATCGGCACAAGCCCACCCGCGGCCTGGATCTCAGGTGCTTGCATAAACGAATTGCCGGACATTTCCAACGATACTCCCTATGTCACGCCGCAAAGACATAAGCCAGCGCGAGGCTGGCTTATGAAAGTGCATTAAACGGTTGAAGAGACTCAGGCGGCTTGCGGGGCTTCCGCGGGCTTCACTGCTTCTTCGTAGGAGACCGATTTATCGGTCACTTTAGCCTGCTGCAGAACAGTATCTACAACTTGCTCTTCGAGCACAACCGAGCGGACTTCGTTCAATTGCTCGTCGTTCTTGTAATACCAGGACACGACCTGCTCGGGCTCCTGATAGGCCGAAGCCATTTCCTCGATGAGCTCGCGAACACGCGCGTCGTCAGGCTTCAGTTCGTACTGCTTGACGACTTCAGCGACGATCAGGCCCAGCACGACGCGGCGCTTGGCCTGCTCCTGGAACAGCTCCGCCGGAAGTTGGTCAGGCTTGATGTTGCCACCGAACTGTTGGACGGCCTGCACGCGAAGGCGATTCACTTCGTTGTCGATCAACGCCTTCGGAACCTCGATGGGGTTGGCGTTGACCAGACCGTCCATGACCTGATTCTTCACCTTGGTCTTGATGGCCTGGCGCAGCTCACGTTCCATGTTCTTCTTCACTTCGGCACGGAACCCTTCCAGGCCGCCTTCCTGCACGCCGAACTGGGCGAAAAACGCTTCGTTCAGCTCGGGAAGCTGAGCCGCTTCAACGCTGTTGACCTTGACCGTGAACTCGGCGGCCTTACCGGCCAGGTCGAGGTTCTGGTAGTCGTCCGGGAACGTCGGGTTGATGACCCGCTCTTCCCCGGCCTTAGCGCCGATCAGCGCCGACTCGAAGCCCGGAATCATGCGGCCGGAGCCGAGCACAAGCTGCGTTCCCTGGGCGGAGCCGCCGGCGAAGGCTTCACCGTCGATCGTGCCAACGAAATCGATATTCAGCTGGTCACCGTCTTCTGCGGCGCGCTCGGCCTTCTCGTAACGGGTGTTCTGCTTGCGCAGGATCTCGAGCATATTGTCGACGTCGGCATCAGCCACTTCCGCTTGCAGGCGCTCGACTTCAATGGCGTCCAGACCGGCCACCTTGAATTCCGGAAAGACTTCGAACGTGGCGACATATTCCAGATCCTTGCCTTTCTCGAACACCTTCGGCTCGACAGCCGGAGCGCCAGCCGGATTCAGCTTTTCAGCGACCACGGCCTCATAAAAGGTTGCCTGGATCAGGTCGCCCAGCGCTTCCTGGCGTGCAGCGGCTTCGTAACGCTGGCGAATCACGCTCATCGGCACCTTGCCGGGACGGAAACCTGGAATCTTTGCACGGCTGGCGGTCTGTTGCAGACGCTTGTTGACTTCGGTCTCGATGCGCTCGACCGGCACGCCAATGGTCATGCGGCGCTCAAGAGCGGAGGTGCTTTCAACAGAAACTTGCATGGATTTTCCTCGTTGCACAGACATAAGCCGGCGTTCCGGCCCCAGAATGGGCAAGCATTCTAGTGGCTCGAACCGGAGAAGTCACCCTGCCGTTCCAGGCCCGGCGATGGGCTCCCCGCGGCCTGATAACGTTGGCGCCGGGAGCCAACCATCCCGGCCGCTCGCCAGAAGCGGTCGGCACAAAGTCGCTCTGGTTGAGAGGCGCTCTGTAGCCCGGAGCCCCGGAGCTCCGCTGGCAACAAGCACGATCAAGTGCAGCGGCTCTCGGATGCAAACGCAACCGCGCTGGACTATGTTTGTCCATTGACGAGGAGCCTTCGCCTGGAGACAAGACGATCATGACCGACGACGTGGGGAAACTGGTGTTGAGGGTTTCGGTTGGCCTGTTGATGCTGCTGCATGGCATCTTCAAGCTCCAGCATGGAGTCGGCGGGATAGCCGGCATGCTGGGCGGCCACGGGCTGCCCGGAGTCCTCGCTTATGGCGTCTATCTTGGCGAGTTGGTCGGGCCGATCCTGGTCATCCTCGGCTTTTATACGCGGGTGGGCGCGCTGCTGATGGTGGGCAATATGGTCGTCGCCTTCGGCCTGGCGCACATGCAGGATTTGCTCGCGCTGAACAAGATGGGGGGCTGGTCACTCGAACTGCAGGGACTGTTCCTGTTTGGGTCGATCGCCATCGCACTGCTGGGCGCGGGCCGATACAGCGTCGGAGGAAGCGGCAGCCGCCTCCACTGATGACCATGACACCTACGCTATGGAATCCGGCGATGGCCTTCTCGCACCGGCACGGCTGCCTCGCAGCTAGCCTCGACCGGCGCCTAGCGCGAGCAGTTGCCGGGGCCCGTCGCCAATGACCAATCCACCAGTGCGCCAGCCCTGCCCGCCGGCCAGCTGTATTTGCGGGCGTGATCGACTGATGGAGGACGCCGAGGGCGATCTTCGTATTCTTCGACTGACCCGGCACGAGGAGAATCGCTTGTTGGCGCGCCTGGAGGCGCTGGACAGCCTCGCCGACCTCAAGCACATGCAGGCGCGGCTCTTCGACCAGCTGGGAATACGACTAAGCATCGCGCCGGGACCGAACGAAGTGCGCAGCATGCGCGGCATTCGCATCGAGCTGACCGAACAGCCCGGCCTGTGCCGCAAGACCCGGCAGGCGATTCCGACAGCGATCCGTCGTGCGCTGGAGCGGCACCCCGAGATCGCCTACGGCTTGCTCAATGCCCACGACCTGCTGCGCGACGCCTGATCAGCGCAGTCGCACCTTGCACCGATCCGGTAATGGCGCTGGCAAACGCCTTCTGCGATAGTTGTCCGACCAGTCGATCAACGCCTGGTCGCCGCCCGCCCACAAGGCGAACGGTGCTTCGCGCTTCGCTGCGCCTACCTGCCGCAGCCGCCGCGTCCTCTTCGTCCACGTGACCCGTGGGCGACGGCTCGAGCGCCATTCGGCCGCGCTGCCCTTGCTGCGCGCCCGCGACCTACAACAACCAAGAACAGATCCGAACAAGGACGCCTCATGAAACTGACCCGCTGCCTCACTGCCCTGGCCGCCGCGGCCGCCCTGTCCGCGAGTTTCTCGACCATGGCCCGCGAATATTCTGTCTCCACCGTGCTGTCCGATGCCTTTCCCTGGGGCCAGGCGGCGCAGAAATGGGCCGACCTGGTCCAGGAACGCTCCAACGGTGAAATCACGTTGCGTGTCTACCCCAACGCCCAGCTGGTCGCCGGGGACCAGACCAAGGAGTTTTCCGCCATGCGCTCCGGGCTCATCGATATGGCCGTCGGCTCGACCATCAACTGGTCGCCGCAGGTGACGGAGCTGAACCTCTTCTCGCTGCCGTTCCTGATGGCCGACAGCGCGGACCTCGACGCCATCACCGGCGGCGAGGCCGGCAAGCAGGCATTCGCTGCCATCGAGAAGCGCGGCATCGTGCCCCTGGCCTGGGGTGAAAACGGGTTCCGCGAAATCTCCAACTCGGTCAAGCAGGTCAAAACCCCGGCCGATCTGAAAGGCCTCAAGATTCGCGTGGTCGGATCGCCCCTGTTTCAGGACACCTTTAGCGCACTGGGCGCCAATCCGACCCAGATGAGCTGGGCCGATGCAAAGCCGGCGCTCACCACCGGCGCGGTCGACGGCCAGGAAAACCCGCTGTCCGTATTCGACGTGGCCCGTGTCGATCAGGTCGGGCAGAAGCACCTGACACTCTGGCACTACATGGCCGACCCCTTGATTTTCGCGGTCAACCAGCGCGTCTGGAAAGGGCTCCCCGAAGCCGACCGCGAGCTGCTGCGGCAGGCCGCGATCGATGCCGGCAAATGGGAAATCGAGTTGTCGCGCAGCAGTGAGGCCAAGCGCCTGGAGGATATCCGCTCCCGCGGGGTCGAAGTGACCGAGCTGAGCGAGGCTGAACATCAGGCCTTCGTCGACGCAACCCGCAGCGTGCATGAAAAGTGGGCACCGAAGATCGGTAACGACCTGGTCGAGGCCGCTCGTACCGCCGTCGCCCAGTAATACAGGTTGTACCCGGTGGCGCGACGCCACCGGGGTTTGGGGAACTCCATGAACAATCGACAGGACGCGCACCTCGAGCGCGTGCTCGCCACATTGGCGTTGGTGATCATCAGCCTGATCAGCCTGGCTAATGTGGTCGTCCGTTATTTCACTGATGCCTCGTTTGCCTTTACCGAGGAGATTTCGGTATTTCTCCTGGTAATCCTCACGTTTGCCGGTGCCTCGGTGGCCATGCGCAGCAACCGACACATCCGCATCGGTTTCCTGGAGCGCCTGCTCCCGCGGCTGCGCATACCGCTGATCCTGCTTCAGTGGCTGGCCGGTATGCTGGTGCTGGGCCTGGTGGCCTGGTTTGGCGGCCAGTTCGCCCTGGAGGAATTCCAGTGGGAATCGCAATCCCCCGGTCTTGGGTTGCCGAACTGGTGGTATGTCGTCTGGCTGCCCCTGCTGGCCTTGCTGATGATGGTTCGCCTAAGCCAGATGACCCTGGACCGGCTTCGCGGGAGGCTCACCGATGAGCCCTGACCTGTGGATGCTCGCCAGCTTCCTGCTGCTGCTGTTGATCGGCGTGCCGGTCGCGTTCTCCCTGGCACTGTCTGGCGCCATCGGCATCCTTGCCGGGTTGTCGCCGGACATGCTCGCCACGCTCGGTACCAACACCTTTAACGGGGTCGCCAAATATCCCCTGATCGCCATTCCGCTGTTTATCCTGACCGGGCTGGTATTCGAAAAATCAGGTGTCGCCCTGCGCCTGGTGCGCTTCGCGCAGGCGCTGATTGGCCCGCGCCATGGCGGTCTGGCGATGGTTGCCATCCTGGTGTGCCTGATCATGGGCGGCATGAGCGGCTCCGGTCCGGCAGATGCCGCCGCCGTAGCCATGGTGATGCTGCCGAGCATGACCCGCGCCGGTTACCCTAAGCCCTTTTCCGCCACGCTGATCGCCGCCTCGGCCTCCACGGCGATTCTGATCCCGCCCTCGATCGCGCTGATCCTCTACTCCATCGTCGTGCCCGGTGTGGACCTTCGTGCCCTGTTTGCCGCCGGACTGTTTCCCGGCCTGATCGCCGGCGGCGTGCTGCTGCTGCCCGCCTGGCTGTTGGCGCGCCGCTATGGCTGGGAAAACCCCGAAGAGGCCGAGCGCCCGCCCTTGGGCGAGAGCTTCCGTCAGGCGCTGCCAGCACTATTCGCACCGGTACTGATCCTTGGCGGCTTGCGCAGCGGACTGTTCACCCCGACCGAAGCTGCGGTCGCGGGCGTGACCTACGGCGTGATTGTCGGCTTGTTCGTCACCCGCGAACTGGACTGGCGCAACCTCTGGCGCCTCTGCGGCGAGGCGGCGGTGATCTCCGGGGTGGTGATGCTGATCATCGCCCTGGCAGGTATTTTCGCCTGGGCTGGCACCATGCTCGGTACCTTCCGCCATCTCGCCGAGTGGCTGATCTCGCTATCGAACAACGGCGTGGTACTGCTGGCCCTGGTGATGGTCGCCGTACTGCTGGCCGGCATGCTGCTGGATGCGATTTCCATCTACCTCATCCTGATGCCGATCCTCATCCCGGTCATGCAGCACTTCGGCTGGAATCCGGTGTGGTTCGGCATCTTGCTGGCGATGAACATCGCCATTGGCCAGTTCACTCCGCCAGTCGCGATCAATTTGATGGTGACCGCCGAAGTCGCCCGCATACGGTTGGAACAGACCGTCGGTTGGGCCCTGTTGTTTGTGCTGGTGATGGGAAGCGCACTGGTGCTGGTTGCGGTATTCCCGGAGATCGCGCTCTGGTTGCCACGGGTGCTCGGCTACGCCGTGTAGCCGGTGACTCCATGGGCTCGGCAGACGAGCCCTTCGGGAGGTTGCGACCGCTGCTTCGCCTTGCGCCGTGCTGGCGGCTGTCAGCTACCGACCGCCAGCATTCCGTCCGGCATCATCGGGGCGGCCAGGCGCTCGCGCTTTGCCCGTTCGACACGCTCGTCGCGCTGCTGGATTACGATGTCCAGCGCACGACTGGGCAGGAGGTCCACGTCGTCGAAAGTGATCAGCTGACCCGGCTCGACCGCGCGCTTGAGCGCCGTCTTGCGCAGCAGGCCGATCGGCACGTGCTCCGGGTTCTGGTCGAGCTTGAGCGCCTCGCCACGGAACTGGAAGCCACCAATGCCGCGCTCGACCAGCTCGCCCGGCCGCATTGCCCGCTTGGCGATCGCGCCCACACCCAGCGTCGGTGCGGTGGAGTTGTTAAGCAGCACACCACCACCGTTGAGCACACGGCGCACGGTCTTGCCGACTTCCAGCGAGCACAGATGGAACGGCCGCACCAACGTGTAATAAGGCCCCGGCCCAAGCTTGAAGTATTCGATCGCGGCCTGTTGGCTCGTATCGTGCCGACAGACAAGAAACACGCCGCCCGCCGGATAGCCGGACGGAATGACGTAGTCCACGAACGGCTGCCCCAGGCGCTCGGCCATCATGCCCAACAGGTTGCCGGTCTCGGTCAGGTTGGTCGATGCCAGGCCCTCCAGCCCCTGACGGGTGATGGTCGCGCCCAACCCGTTGCCAACGATGACCTGCTCGATCTGGACCTTGGTGCCGTCAGTGAATGAGGTGGTCTGGTCGATGCTGATGCCCTGACGCTTCGACCAGTAGGCCATGTCTGCAGGTGACGGATCGTGGTTCAGATAGCCCTTCATGTTGCCGTAGACCAGCGGCCGGAAGCCCATCATCAGCGCCTCCTCGTGCAGCGCCGCAAGCGAGCCGGGCTGGTCGCCTTCGGCCTCGGTCAGCAAGCCCTTGCCGGCCAGGTAGGAACCCGTTGTGACCTGCAGCTCGGCATTGACCGTGACCACCGGCAAGCCGGCTTCCAAGGCGCGCTCGATGACCTCCGTGCCATGAAACACATCACCGCTGCACTCGACGATCAACTCGGCGTTATCGACCAGTTGGTCGATGGAGTTGGTTAGTCGATCCGGCAACGGAAAATCGGTGAGGGAGTTGAGCGGCCGGCGGGTCAGGACCCGGGTGATCTCGAGGTCCGGGTAGTGCTGCTTGATCAGCCTGACGAAACAGTGGGCGATCATGCCTGTGCCGGAGACACCGATCTTTTTCTTGGCGGGGGTGCTAGACATACGCGAATCCATTCAGTGGGCAACTGGTGCTCTGACCGCAGCGGCAGGAAAAGATTTAGGCGTGACGGAAAATTCCGCCTGTCGCCAGACGCTGCGCAGCGGCAATACCAGAACAGGTGATATCTAGAAACCTAAGCGCGGACGGCGAATTCAGCAAATTGATAAATGCCGGTATGACCGGCATTCAAAGACGTTTTTCTGTCGCCAGTCCAAGCCGGCGTAGGAAGCGGCCTTGCACCGCTCCCTATCGATGACTCAGCGCAGCGCGTCGAGCACCGCTTGATAGTCCGGCTCCTGACCGATCTCCGGCACCAGTTCGCTGTGCAGCACGCGATCCTGCTCGTCGAGTACCACCACCGCACGCGCGGCAACGCCGGCGAGCGGCCCCGAGCTGATGCGCACACCGTAGTCGTCGAGGAATTCACGGCCACGCATGGTCGACAGGTTGACGACGTTCTCCAGTCCCTCCGCGCCGCAGAAGCGCTTCTGCGCGAACGGCAGGTCTGCCGACACGCACAGCACGCCGGTATTTGCCAGCTCGCTGGCCTGCGCGTTGAACTTGCGCACCGAGGTGGCACAGGTCGGGGTATCGATGCTCGGGAAGATGTTCAGCACCTTGCGCTTGCCCGCGAAGCTGGCCAGCGTCACGTCGGCCAGATCGCCGCCAACCAGGCTGAACGGCTTGGCCGTCTGCCCGGCCTGGGGAAAGCTCCCGGCGACCTGGATCGGGTTGCCGCGGTGGGTTATCTCTGTCATGTGACCTCCTCTGGGAATCGTGGGGCCGCGAGAGCGCGGCCCGCTTGGATCATGCCGTGTGCTGTTTGGCGAAATATTCGCGGGTCAGCTTGACCACCACCGGGCTGAGCAACAGCAGGGCCGCCAGGTTCGGCAGCGCCATCAGGCCGTTCAGCGTGTCCGCCAGCAGCCAGGCGAAATCGAGCTGGGCGATTGCGCCGAAGGGCACGGCCAGCACCCAGATGATGCGGAACGGCAGGATCGCCTTGGTGCCGACCAGGTATTCCCAGCACTTTTCACCGTAGTAGCTCCAACCAAGGATGGTGGTGAAGGCAAAGACCACCAGCGCGATGGTCAGCAGCGCTCCGCCAACACCCGGCATGGCCGATTCGAACGCCGCCGCCGACAGCGCCGAACCGCTCTCACCGCTCGTCCAGACACCAGAGCAGATGATCGCCAGACCCGTGATGGTGCAGATGATCAGCGTATCGATGAAGGTGCCCATCATGCCGATCAGCCCCGAGCGCACCGAGCTACGAGTGGTGCCGGCCGCCTGTGCGATACCCGCGGTACCGAGCCCAGCCTCGTTGGAAAAGATGCCGCGCGCAACGCCGAAGCGAATCGCTGCCATGACCGCTGCCCCGGCAAAGCCCCCCGTTGCCGCAACGGGTGAGAAAGCATGGGTGAAGATCAGGCTGAACGCTGCCGGAATCTGGGCCGCATTGACCACCAGCACGGTAACGCCAGCGATGATGTAGGCCACGCACATGACCGGCACCAGCGCCGCGGCAACTGCGCCGATCCGCTTGATGCCGCCCAGGATCACCAGACCGACGAAGACCATGGTGACCACGCCCGTCAGCCACAGCGGCACGGAGAACGTTGACTCAAGCGCCAGCGCCATGCTGTTCACCTGCACCATGTTGCCGATGCCGAAGCCTGCCAGCCCGCCGAACACGGCGAACGCACCGCCGAGCCACAACCAGCGTTTGCCCAGGCCGTTCTTGATGGCGTACATCGGGCCGCCGACGTGCTCGCCACGGTCGTCCTTTTCGCGGAAATGCACTGCCAGGACCACTTCGCAGTACTTGGTGGCCATGCCCACCAGCGCGGTACACCACATCCAGAACAGCGCGCCAGGGCCGCCGAGGAAAATCGCGGTCGCCACACCGGCGATATTGCCGGTTCCAACCGTCGCAGCCAGGCAGGTCATCAATGCCTGGAACGGGCTGATCTCGCCGGATTCCTCGTCATCCTTGATGCGCCCGCGCCAGATCAGCGCAAAGCCGGTACCAATCCGCAGCAGCGGCATGAACTTGAGCAGCACCATCAGAAAGAGACCGGTACCGAGGATCAGCACCAGCATGGGTGGACCCCAGACGAGCCCGTTAATGCTATTGACCAGGTTTTGCAGGAATTCCATTCAGGGCACCCTTATTGTTTATGTTAGACATCCTTGCCCGAGCGGGCCGACGCGGCGCAGCCAGCGAACCGTCCCCCCGCGGGGACCGAACCGACGACCTGCCCGAACGACCCGGTGGCGCGCCGACATCAGTGTCAGACGCCCCACCGACAACGTGCACGACTCGCGCTAGAGCCTCGCAACGGCCGCCACGCAAGGAGCGACCGGGCGATCCTACCACCACCTTTGGCGATTGGCGTACCGGCTTCGTGCGTCATGCGCCCGGTGTATCTGCGACTGGCGGGTCAGCGTATAAACCCTCTCCCGCCTGCCGTTTACGGAAGCCTAGAGCGTAGCCCGTTTCCGCCACCGCGCCAGTCACCGCAACAGGCCCGACAGCCGTGATCGGAACGCTAGAAATCGCGGCGGTAGAACACGTCCAGTGAACTGGCGAGCCCGCTGGCCGCCTCGAGGAAGATGCGCTTGGTCAACTGGTAACGCAGCGCGACGGTGTTGGCCGGTTCGAACACGCCTACGCCGTAACGCAGCGTCAGCCGGTCGGTAAGCCGCCCGCTGGCCACCACGCTGGTATCGTTGCCACTGCCCTCTGTGTCGAGCTGGAAGTCCCGGATGCCCAAACGCTGGGCCACGTTGCCGGTGATTGAGGACGAACCGGCCAGGCCCAGGCCTAGCGCGGCCTGGGCCAGCAGGTTGCTGTCGCCCGTCTCGGCGCCCAGCGGGCGGCCGAGCACCAGATAGGACAGCGCCTGCTCCTGGCTCATGGCCGGCTCGGCGAAGACGTCGACCCGCGGCTGCTCGGCGCTGCCGCTGATACGCAGCCCCGCGGTCACGTTCTCGGCCTCGATGCGGCGGATGGCCTCGATGTCCAGGTAGGGCTGCGACAGAACACCGGTAAACAGCAGGCGCGCTCGGCGGATCGTCAGGCGCTGGCCATAGGCCCGGTAGCGTCCGTTGTTGAGGTTGAGCTCGCCGCGCGTATCAAGGTCGTTGCCGATATGCAGATAACCGGCCAGGTCGGCGGTCAGGCCGAACCCGGCGAAACGCAGGCGATCCTGCCCGACCTCGACGTCGACATCCATGGCGATGGCCAGAGGCGGCTTCGCCGGAGCCTGCTCTGTCCCGACGATCTCGGCATCCTCCGACACCCGCACCGTCGACGGCGGCAGCTCGCGCACCTGAATTTCGCCCCTCGGCACGGCCAGCTTGCCGCTCACCGACAATTGATCATCGGCCAGACGAATGCGCAAATCAGGTGCGGCCTCGAGCTCTGCGTAGGGCTCGACGATCACGGGCAACTGGCGGCCCCGGAGGCGCATGTCGAGGTCCAGCGCATCACGCCAGTCCAACGTGCCGGTAAGGCTGCCCTGCCCCTGTTCGCCGCTGCGCCAGTCGCCTTCGAGACGCAGCCGCTCGCCGTCGATGCGCGCAACCAGTTGCAGCTGCTCGAAGCTGACCGGCAGCTCCGCGCCGGCGATCTCGCCGTGACCAAGGCGTAACACACCCTCGACTTGTGGCTGTTCGAGGGTACCGGACAGCCGACCATTGCCATTCAGCTGCCCTTCCAGTCGATCAACCTGGGCGACAAAGGGTCGGGCGACCGAAAGATCGAGCGCGTTCAGCTGAAACGTACCGGAAATCGGCTTGGCCGCCGTGCTGGGGTCCACTTGCAGCCGTACGTCGAGGTTACCCAGGTCGCCGCCCTCGAAGCTGAGGCGGCTGTCGACCTGACGGGGAGTCAATGCACTGTTCAGCGACAGCACCTGATAGGGAAAATCGAGCCAGCGTTCGCCGTCGCGCAGGCGCAAGGTGCCCGGCCCGGCGTCGACCCGGATGCGCCCGCTCGGCCCGGCAGCCGGTAGATCCAGCGACAGATCAGCATTCAGCTCGCCCTGCCAGCGCAGGTTGTCGGGCAGGTATTCGGCCAGCGACTCCAGGGGAAACTCCCGCAGGCGGTAGCGCAACCGCGGGTCGGGCTGCAGCTGCTGGTCGTCGGCACAGAGGCTGGCCTGGCCGGACGCCCAGCAATGCGCACCCAGGGTGAGGCTTCCGTCCGCCAGCCGCCGCAGGCTCGCCGGATCGCGCAGGGCCCACTCCTGGCCTTTGGCATCGACGCGGGCACGCGCCAGGCGCCCACGCCAATCGCCGGACTTGAGGCCGCCGTCCAATGCCATTGACAGCTCCAGCAACGGCCCCTGCAGGCTCAAGGTGACCTGGTGAGCGGCCTGAGTGCCCTCGGCGTCGAGCCGTAGCGTCCCGATCTCCGTGGTGCCGGCCTCGATACCCTGGGCGTCGAGGCGAAGCGTGCCGCGCTCGCCTTCGGCGAGGCCCGCCGAAAGCGACAGTTGCCTGACACGATTGCCTTGCAAGCCGATCCGCGCGCCGGTCAGTGCCAGCCTGCCCCGCGGTGCGTCGGGCGTACCGGCCAGGTCGAAGTCACCCTTCAGCCGGCCGTCGAGTCCTGGCCACAGCTGCCCAAGCCGTGGGAGGTCGAGGGCCAGCGTCGCCTCTAGCGCGTCGGCCCAGCGGCCCTTGCCCTGGATGCGGTTGTCGCCCAGGCGCAGGTCGAGTGTCGGCACGACCCAGTCGCCGCCATCGCCGCTGGCCTGCAGCTGCAGGTCCAGCGGCTGCTGGCGCAGATCCCCTGAGAGGTCGAGCCGGGCTTCGGCCTGCAGCGTCCCTTCGCGCAGCGAACCCTCGCTGCCGAGCGTGCCGCCCAGCCGGCCCGGCAATTGCGCAACCCAGTACGCCGGGTCCAGGTCGCTCAGCTGCAGTCGGGTGGTCCAGTCCAGGCCATCGGCGAAGCCGACACTCAAGCTGCCTTCGGCCTGGCCCTGGCCGGCGTGCAGTTCGAGCTGGGGCAAATGCACCACCTCGAGATTGCCGCTGACCGGGCTTTGCAGGGTGAAATCGCCCGCCGGCCCGGTCAGCGCCGCGTTGAAGTTGCCGAGGTAATCGCCGTCGTCGTACTGGACTTGCGCATCGAGGCGGCGCAGGGCCACGGGCGGCTCGTCGACGTCGGGATACAGCCGGCGCCAGGGGAAATCGCGCCAGGCGAGCTCGGCCTCGGCCTGCAGTTCGCTCTGCCAGTTAATGTGGCCGCTCAGGTCGATGTGCTGACCGTCGCCCGCGGTCAGGTTGAGCGCGTCGATCTCGGCGTGAGCAGCATCGGCCAGCCCGTCGAGGGCAAAGCCGACCGCCCCGCCCTCGCCCTTCAGCCGCCCCGCACCGTCGAGTCGGTAGCCGTTCTCCAGATCACCCCGGGCCGTCAGCTCCAGCGCGTCGAGCCGCAGGGCCTCGGGCAAGGACGGTATCGCCTTGAAATCACTGAGCATCAGGACCAGGTTCGCTGGCACCTCCGGCTCGAGCGGGCTGACCCGACCACTGAGCGTGCCCTCGGCATACCCCCGGCTCTCGACCGCGAGCATCAGGTGCTCGCGCAGTTCGCCGTCCGCCTTGAACTGCAGCGCCCAGGGTTGGGCATCTGGCGAACGCAGCGCCACGCTACCGCGCAGGGTCAGCGGCCAATCAGCGGTAGTTTGCAGATGTCCGGCCAGGTCGAGCCAGAACGCTTCATGGCGCAGCGCCAGGCTGCGGATCGCTACACCCTGCTCGTTCCAGTCCGCACGCAACCGAGCACCGCGCAGCTGCTCGGTGCCGTTGACGGTGACGCTGCCGATCTCGGCCTGCTCCAGGCGCAGCCGAAGCGGCAAGTCCAGATCGGGCAAGGTGAACGGCGCATCGGACGGGTCTTCTGGGAGCGCCGGAGGGAGCCGAACATCGATGTCGCCGGTCGTCAGCGTCTCGATGCACAGCGTCAAGCCCAGCAGGCAGCGGGGCGACCAATCCAGTTGCGGCGACTTGACCTCGACCCGACGGCCGTCCTGCGTCCAGACCAGACGGTCAGCCTGCCAGCGCCCCGCCAGTCGTCCGGTGAAGCCCTCGAACTGGAGTCCGGGCACCTTGCCCAGCACCCAGCGACTGCCCGAGCCGGTGCCCAGCACCAGCCCAATGGCCAGGCATACCAGCAACAGCAGCGCCGCCGCCCCCAGCGCAGCCCAACCCGCCACCCGTGCCAGGCGCCTCAAAGCTCCGGCCCCATGGAAAAGTGCAGCCGCACGCCGCCTTCGTCATCGAGCGGGTGAGCCAGGTCGACGCGGATCGGGCCGACCGGCGACACCCAGCGCACCCCGACGCCCACGCTGCTCTTGAGGCTGGGTAGTTCGAGGGTATTGAACGCGTTGCCCTGGTCGACAAAGGTCGCCAGCCGCCACTGCTCGGTCAGCGAATACTGGTACTCGGCGCTGACCGCAAACTGGTAGCGGCCGCCGATCTTGTCGCCGTCGGAATTGGTCGGTGAGAGGCTCTGGTAGTCGTAGCCGCGCACGCTCTGGTCACCACCGGCGAAATAGCGCAGGGACGGCGGCACGTTGGTGTAGGCATTGGTCCAGTTGGCGCCGACTTCCACCCGCCCGAGAAAGCGATGGCGACCCGCTAGCGTGGTCAGGCCCTTGACGGTCGCGGTGGCGTGGACCAGATCGGCATCGGACAACACGCCCTCCTTCGCTGCGGACAGCTCGAAGCGCAGACGATAGCCACGGTTGGGGTCGAGTCGGTTGTCGCTGCGCAGGTAGCTGTAGGCGACCCCGGGCATCAGCAAGGTGCTCACACCGGCATCGTCACCCAGCTCGTACTGCTCGTGGCGCCATTTCAGCGACCAGATCCGCTGCCAGCCGCTGGGCAGCTTGCGGTGCCATTCAGGGCCGACCGTCAGCAGTCGGCTGAGACTGTCACGGTCGCCCAGTTCCTCGTACTGATAGCCTGCCGCATACCGCAGCTTATCCGTCAGGGGTGGGTCCAGCGGTACGTCGTAGAACAGGCCGACATTCTGCCGCGGTGCAGACAGCTCGGATTCGATCCCGTAACTGTGGCCCTGTGGATTGACCCAGTGGCGGGTGAAATCGAAACGCAGGCGTGGCCCCACGTCGGTCGAATAGCCAAACCCCAGGCCCAGAGTGCGCGGTTCGCGAGTCGTGAGCTGCACCGCCACCGGGATCCGCTGGCCCTCGGCATTGGCGGGATTGGCATCGACCCGCACGCCGTCGAAATAGCCACTCGACTGCATCGCCTGGTTGAGGTCGGCGACCAGCTCCGAATCGTAGGGGGTGCCCGCCTCGAACGGCACCATGCGCGCCAGCAGGTCGGGATCGAACGGTGCGTCTCCTTCGAAACGAACATCGCCGAGCGCGTAGCGCGGACCACTGTCGAACACCAGCTCGACATCAGCCGTGTTGGTCGACGGATCGATCGCCAGGCGCTGCCGGGTAAAGTGCCCGTCGAAGTAACCGTAGCGGGAGGCCTGGTTGAGAATGCGCTGCTTCACGGCCTCGTATTCGCCGTGGTTGAGCACATCGTCGCGCTTCAACCGATTACGCGGCACACTGAAGTTCGGTTGCGTGGCGGCCGGCCCGTCGACTCGCAGCACAATCATATCCAGGCGCACGGGCTCGCCGGGTTCGATGCGCAGCGACAGGGTCGGATTGTCGCCGCCACTGACCTGCGTCTCGATGTCGGCGTGGTAATAGCCGAGCGCCTGTGCAGCCTTCTCCGCCTGTTGCCGTACCACCCGGCTGTAGCGCAGCAGTTCCTGCTCGTTTCGGTCGCCCAGGTCCCCTACATAGTTCTGCACGTTCTCGCGCAGCGCGCGGTTGCCCGGCTCGACCTTCACGTCGAGCTGAGCCGCGGTGACCGGACAGCCGAGGCACAGCAGCAGACCGGCCGGGAGTACCCGGCGCAGGAACAGGGATCGCATGGGCGGCGATCCTAACATGTCAGTCACCGCCGTCCCGCTCGGCATCGGCCGCCGCGGTGCAGTGCATACAGCTTGAGGCAAGGCATTGGTGTACTTCTTCGGGTATCCCTGCTTAAGACTGCCGACCGCCAACAAAATTCGTGCTAGCTGCCGCTTGCCATGACCTGCCGTGGCGCCGGGTGAAAAAACACGTGCTCGACCACTGGCCCGATGGCCACCTGCCCAACCTCCTCATAGCCCTGACGCTCGTAGAAATGCAGGTAGCGTGGGTTGCCGGTGTCGATGACCAGCCCATGCGAGGCCGGATCCGCGGCGCACCAGTTGTGCAAGGCCTCGAGCAACTGCTCACCGTAATGCTGGCCCTGGAACTGCGGATGGACGGCCATCAGCGGCAACACATGAAAGGCCCCAGGCGGCAGGCAGCCAAGCACCGCGGCGTGGTAGTCGAGGTAGCGGCGGGTGCATCGAAACCCGGCAGTCAGAAGCATGCGCATCCGCCACACCCAACTTTCGGTGACGTCGAGGCGCCGCTGCGGTGGCGCGATCAGTGCCACGGCGATCAGGCGGTCCTCGACCAACAGCCCGAGCGACGGCTGGTCCTGCAGCAGGTGCTGGTTGACCAGTTCACGCACGGTTGCGCGCACGCGCTGGTCGTAGCCGGGCCGGTCGGATTCGAACAGGTAGGCAAAGGTCGGTTCGTGGCGATAGGCGTTGTACAACAGCGAGCGGGCTTCACGGGCGTACCCGCTGTCCAGCATTCGCACGTCGGCAGGCATCGGCATGGCAGTTCTCGCTTGATCTTGTCGTTGTGAATCGCTTCGTTGTAAAGCGATTCCCTGACGTTAGCACCGCCATCGGTCTCCTGCCGCTTCCCGGCGGCCAGGCGAACGAGAGGGCCGAAACGGGTCGCGCGACGGCGCCGGCAGGACTTAGAATCGCGGTTTTGCCGGAGCCACATCCGTGAAGCTAGTTTCGTTCAACATCAATGGGTTACGCGCAAGACCTCACCAACTATCTGCGCTGATCGAGCAGCACCGGCCTGACGTCATCGGCCTGCAGGAAACCAAGGTTGCCGACGAGCAGTTCCCCCAAGCGGAGATCGAAGCGCTGGGCTATCACGTCCATTACCACGGTCAGAAGGGGCACTACGGCGTCGCACTGCTCTCGCGCCAGGCACCGCTGGAAATCCACAAAGGCTTTCCCGGCGACGGTGAGGAGTCGCAGAAGCGCTTCATCTGGGGTCGCTTCGCTGATGGCGACGGCGAGCCGGTCACCGTAATGAACGGCTATTTCCCACAGGGCGAAAGCCGCGTGCACCCGACCAAATTCCCGGCCAAGACCAAGTTCTATGCCGATCTGCAGGCACTGCTAGAAGAACGCTTCACACCGGAGCAATCGGTCGCGGTCATGGGCGATTTCAATATTTCCCCCGAAGACTGTGATATCGGCATTGGCGAAGTGAATGCCAAACGCTGGTTGCGCACGGGCAAGTGCAGTTTTTTGCCCGAAGAGCGCGAGTGGCTGGCTCGCCTCAAGAATTGGGGCCTGCAAGACAGTTTCCGCACGCTCAATCCCGAGGTCGTCGACCGTTTCAGCTGGTTTGACTACCGCAGCCGCGGCTTTGAAGACGACCCGCGGCGGGGCCTTCGAATCGACCTGATCCTGACCACCTCGGGACTGCACCAGCGAGTGGTCGATTGTGGTGTCGACTATGACATTCGGGGAATGGAGAAGCCGTCGGACCATTGTCCGGTCTGGATCGAATTTCGCTAAGGCCAGCACGCCGTAGCGACGCTGCATCGCGCACTGCGTCACAGCCCGGAACGGCCCCGGCACACTGTCACATAACGGCAAACAAAGCGTCTTAATCTCCCCGCTTCTTTGAAAGGGAGTGTCGTTGCATGAAAGGTCCCGCGTCCGGACGCATCCATGGAAAACGGGCGCTGCGCCTGCTGTGTGCCGGAATGCTGTGTGTCGGCAGCCTGGTCTCTGCCGCGACGCTGCCGACACCCGCGTCTGACAAAGCCGTTTTGCGCATCAACGGATCGAATACGGTCGGTGCCAAGCTTGCACCGATGCTGATTGCCGGTCTGTTCGAGGCGCAGGGCTTGCGTGACATCAACATCGCGCCGACCGGTCAAGAGAACGAGCAGCGCGTCAGCGCCACGGACAGCGATGGCCGTCGGTTATTCGCCACGGTCGCCGCCCACGGTACCGGGACCGGCTTTGCCGGGCTGAAGGATGGCTCCGGCGACCTCGCCGCCGCGTCACGCCCGATCAAGGACAGCGAACATGCCAGCCTGGCCGGCCTCGGCGACCTGCGCTCGGTCGAGGCCGAACAGGTTATCGCCATCGACGGGCTGGCGATCATCGTCCATCCCGACAACCTGGTCCGCTCGCTCAGCGTGCAGCAGGTCGCGAGCCTGTTCGCCGGGGACATTCGCAACTGGAAGGCCCTGGGTGGCCCCGACCTCCCGGTCGAACTGCACGCACGCGACGACCGCTCGGGCACCTATGACACCTTCAACGAGCTGGTGCTCGGCTCCCAGGGCAAGGCGCTGGATGGCCATGCGGCGCGCTACGAATCCAACGACCGGCTGTCTCAGGTGGTCAGCCGGCACCCCGGCGCCATCGGCTTCGTCGGGCTGGCATCGGTGGGCCAGGCGCGCGCCGTTGCAATCGCCGACGGCCAGTCGCAACCCATGCTGCCGACCCCGGCGCTGGTCGCGACGGAAGACTATCCCTTGTCGCGCCGGCTGTTCTTCTACGCCAACCCGCAGTCGCAAACGGCCTGGACGCGCGCGTTCCTCGAGTTCGTCCACAGCCCGGCCGGTCAGGCCATCGTCTTCAAGTCCGGCTACATCGGCCAGACCATCGAGGCGATCCGCCTGCCGGTAGAGGCCGACATGCCACAGGCCTACCGCGACCTCGCCAGCCAGGCACAGCGGCTGACGGTCAACTTTCGCTTCGCCGAGGGCAGCGCACGGCTGGACAACAAGGCCCAGCGCGACGTCGGCCGGCTGATCCGTTATTTGCAGGACAGTGGCAAGACCATGCACGCCGCGGCTCTGGTGGGTTTCGGTGATGCCCGACGCGATCCCGCACGAACGACGCTATTGTCCAAGCTACGCGCCATGGCGGTGCGCCGCGAGCTGTCGCGAGGTGGCATTCTCGTCAGAGAAATCAACGGCTTGGGTGACATTCTTCCAGTCGCATCTGACACACTGAGCGGCCGCGTGAAGAACCGCCGTGTCGAGGTCTGGGTGTACTGATCGCGGCGTGCCGGGTACAAGAACGTATCGGCCAGAGGCCCGGGATGTACTGTCAGAGCGCCTGTGGCGCGGCTAAGCTCGGGCCATCCCCAAGGCGAGAACGATCATGTACCTGGTGTGTGGAGAAGCCCTGTTCGATGTCTTCGCGGCCCCGGCCGGCCCGCGCAACCGCTTGAAGCTGGAGGCGGTCGCCGGCGGCTCGCCGTTCAACGTGGCGATCGGCCTGGCCCGGCTGGATGCGCCGGTTGCCCTGTTCGCCGGCCTGTCCCGCGATCCCTTCGGCCGCCAGTTGCGTACGCTGCTGCTCGACGAAGGTGTCGATCCGGGCTATCTGGTGGACTTCGACGCGCCCACCACCCTCGCCATGGTGGCAGTGGACGCCAGCGGCTCGCCGGCCTACAGCTTTCGCGGCGAAGGTTGCGCCGACCGCCTGCCCGAAGCGCGCCATCTGGCACCGCTCAGCGAGCGGATCCGCGGTCTGCATGTCGGCTCTTACACCATTGTCACGGCGCCGATCGCCGAGACCCTGCTGGCGCTGGTGCGCCGCGAAAGCGCTCGGCGGCTGATTTCCTTCGACCCCAACATCCGGCTCAACGTCGACCCGGACCTGCAGCGCTGGCGCGAGCGCGTCGAGGCCCTGGCCGCCGAGGCGCACCTGATCAAGGTCAGCGACGAAGACCTGGGGCTGCTGTATCCCGGCGAATCCCCGGCCGGTATCGCCCGGCGCTGGTTGCAGGGGCGCTGCGAACTGGTCGTGCTGACCCGTGGCGGCGACGGTGCGCAGCTGTTCAGCCGCCGACATGGGCGGCTCGCGGCCCCGGCAAAGGCCGTCGACGTCTGCGACACGGTCGGGGCCGGCGATACCTTCCAGGCCGCGCTGCTCGGCTATCTCCACGACCACGCGCTGGATGCGCCGGCCGCACTGGCGCAGATCAGCCGCGATCAGTTGCAGGCGATGCTCACTTTTGCCGTCGAAGCGGCGGCCATCACCTGCTCGCGCCGCGGGCCAGACCTGCCCTACCGGCACGAATTCGCCTGACCGGTTGGCCCCATCGGCACGAACGTCTATAACCCCAAGGGGACAACAACAAGGACGCCGGAACCGAGCATGAAAGCGCTGAGGATCAACGATCCATCCTACGAACTGATGGACGACCATCATGGCAACTCGCTGATCTACCGAGAGCACGGTTTCCCTTGCCCGCTGGTGCGCTGGCACAACCACAAGGAGTACGAGCTGCACCTGATCGTGGCCAGCTCCGGCAAGGTCTTCGTCGGCGACTATGTCGGTAACTTCGGCCCGGACAGCCTGTTCCTGACCGGCCCGCACCTGCCTCACAACTGGATCAGCCAGGTCGCGGAAGGCGAAGTGGTGACCAAGCGCGACATGCTGGTCAACTTCACCGACGAGCTCTTCGAGGCGGGCCACAGCGTCTTTTCGGAACTGCGCAGCTTCGCGCCCATGCTCGAACGCTCCCGCTATGGCATCGAGTTTCGTTGCCCGCACACCATCGCCCAGGCGAGACAGTTGATGCAGCAAATTGCCGACAGCCGCGGCGCCACCCGTCTCGGCTATTTTCTGATCATGCTCGAGCTACTGGCCCGATGTGATGACTACCAGCTGCTCTCGGGTGCGACCGCGGCGCAACTGAGCGACGAACACCACGCCGATCGCACCAACATGGCAGTCAACTACATCTTCGACCACTACATGCGCGAGTTGCCGCTCGAAGAGGTGGCCGGGCACCTCGGCATGAAGCCCACCTATTTCTCGCGCTTCTTCAAACGCGCAACGGGCCGGTGCTACGTCGAGTTCGTCAACAGCCTGCGCATCAGCAAGTCATGCGAGTTGCTGTTGGACCCGGCCAAGCCGGTCACCGACGTCTGCTTCGAGTCCGGCTTCAACAACCTGTCCAATTTCAATCGCCGCTTTCAGCAGCTCAAGGGCATGACGCCGTCCTGCTACCGCCGCCTGGTGCAGCAGCGACTGACCGAGCAGAATCTCGCCAGCTGATACGCTTCCGGCCACCGTCCTCTATACCCTCGGCCACACTCTAAGCGAGCACGCGGATGCTTCAGTACGCGCAGAAGCCGCATGCTTGAGCGCCCTGCCCGGCAAGATCCGGCATTAAGCCAGGCACCACACCCATCCCGATGCAGTGCAAAAAAGTATCGAATGAAGTGTAGTCAGGGCTTTGTCGCCTTGCTGCTGCCAGCGTTGTAATGCCTGCGAGACGTCCGTAGCCGTAGTACGCGGGCGAAAAACAAAAACAATAAGCGACTTCCGCTGCTCTGCCGCGGAAGAGGAGTCCAGGAATGAAGATTTCACACCTGCTGCTCGGCACCGCCTGCATGGCCTCGTTCGGCCTGGCCCAGGCTGCCGAAACCCTGACCGTTGCAACGGTCAACAACGCGGACATGATCCGCATGCAGCGCCTGTCCAAAACCTTCGAAGACCAGCACCCGGACATCAAACTCAACTGGGTGGTGCTGGAAGAGAACGTGCTGCGCCAACGCCTGACCACCGACATCGCCACCGACGGCGGCCAGTTCGACGTACTCACCATCGGCATGTACGAAGCCTCGCTGTGGGGCGCCAAGGGCTGGCTCGCACCGATGACCGACCTGCCCGACAGCTACGACCTCGAGGATGTCTTTCCCTCGGTACGCGAAGGCTTGTCAGTGGATGGCACGCTGTACGCCTTGCCGTTCTACGCGGAAAGCTCGATGACCTACTACCGCACCGACCTGTTCAAGCAGGCCGGCCTGGAAATGCCCGCGCACCCCACCTGGACGCAGATGGCGCAATTCGCCGAGAAACTGCACAAGCCGGGCGAAGACCAGTACGGCATCTGCTTGCGCGGCAAAGCCGGATGGGGCGAAAACATGGCGCTGGTCACCACCATCGCCAACGCCTTTGGTGCACGCTGGTTCGACGAGCAGTGGCAGCCCGAATTCACCGGACCGGAATGGACCCAGGCGGCCAAGTTCTACGTCGATACGTTGAGCAAGTACGGCCCGCCCGGGGCGTCGAGCAACGGCTTCAACGAGAACCTGGCCCTGTTCAACAGCGGCAAGTGCGCGATGTGGGTCGATGCGACCGTGGCAGGCTCCTTCGTCACCGACGAATCCCAAAGCAAAGTCGCCGACAAGGTCGGTTTTACCTTCGCCCCGCATGAAACGACCGACAAGGGCTCGGCGTGGCTCTATTCCTGGGCGCTGGCGATCCCCACCAGCTCGCAGCAAAAGGACGCCGCCAAGACCTTCGCCGCCTGGGCAACCTCGAAAGACTATGCCGAGCTCGTCGCCAAGACCGACGGCGTTGCCAATGTGCCGCCGGGCACCCGCGAATCGACCTACAGCGACGAATACATGACCGCCGCGCCGTTCGCCAAGATCACCCTCGAGTCGCTGAAGCAGGCTGACCCCGCCTCGCCGTCGGCCAAGCCAGTGCCCTACGTCGGGATTCAGCTGGTCACCATCCCCGAGTTCCAGGCCATCGGCACTCAGGTCGGCAAGATGTTCGCTGCCGCGCTGACCGGGCAGATGCCGGTCGAGCAGATGCTCACGGCGGTGCAGCAATCGGCCTCAGGTGAGATGAAGCGCGCTGGCTATCCCAAATAGGCCTCTCCACTGGACAGGGCTCGCCTGAGCCCTCACTGGTCTCTTTCAGCCGGAGCACGCCCATGGCTACCCTCTCGACAGCCTCTTCCAAGGCCTCCGCTACCGAAACGGCAAGCGAGCCCAACGCGCGCCAGCCGCGACGCTTCGGACCCAGCTGGTTCCTTGTCAGTCCGTCCGTTGCGCTCCTGCTGCTGTGGATGCTGGTACCGCTGGCGATGACACTCTACTTCTCGACGATTCGCTACAACCTGCTCTATCCCGGCGAGAACGACTTCGTCGGCCTGGAAAACTTCGAGTATTTCCTGACCGACGCCGGGTTCATGCCCGGCATGATCAACACCCTGATCCTGGTCGGCAGCGTGCTGCTGATCAGCGTGGTGCTCGGCGTACTCATCTCGGCATTGATCGAAGCGGCGGACTTCGCCGGCCGCGGCGTCGTCCGGGTGATGCTGATTTCGCCGTTCTTCATCATGCCGACCGTCAGCGCCCTAGTCTGGAAGAACCTGATCTATCACCCGGTCTCGGGCATCCTCGCGGCGGTCTGGAAGTTCTTCGGCGCGCAGCCGGTGGATTGGCTGGCGCAGCATCCGCTGGCCTCGATCGTGATCATCGTGTCGTGGCAATGGCTACCCTTCGCGATCCTGATCCTGATGACCGCCATGCAGTCGCTCGACCAGGAACAGAAGGAAGCCGCCCGCCTCGATGGCGCCGGCCCGATCGCGATTTTCTGGCACCTGACCCTGCCCCACCTGGCCCGGCCCATCGCCGTGGTGGTGATGATCGAAACGATTTTCCTGCTGTCGGTCTTCGCCGAGATCTTCACCACCACCAGTGGTGGCCCCGGCTACGCCTCGACCAACCTTGCCTACCTGATCTGCAACCAGGCGCTGCTGCAGTTTGACGTCGGCATGGCCTCGGCCGGCGGGTTGATTGCAGTGGTGATCGCCAACATCGCGGCGATCATCCTGGTGCGCATGCTCGGCAAGAATCTCACCGAAAAATACTGAGGACAGACCGATGCTGACGCTCAAACAAAGTCGACGCCTCAATACCCTGGTGGTCGGGCTGCTCGCCTGGGCCGTGGCGCTGCTGCTGTTCTTCCCGATCTTCTGGATGATCCTGACCAGCTTCAAGACCGAGATCGACGCCTTCGCCACGCCGCCACAGTTCATCTTCACGCCCACGCTGGAGAACTACCTGCACATCCAGGACCGCAGCGGCTACTTCAAGTACGCCTGGAACTCGGTGACCATCTCCTTCGGCGCCACCGCGCTGGGCATGCTGATCGCCATTCCCGCCGCTTATTCCATGGCCTTCTACGAGACCAAGCGCACCAAGGGCACCCTGCTCTGGATGCTCTCGACCAAGATGTTGCCGCCCGTGGGCGTGCTGGTGCCGATCTACCTCTTGGCCAAGCAGTTCGGCCTGCTCGACAGCCGCACCGTGCTGATCGTGATCTACACCTTGATCAACCTGCCGATCCTGGTGTGGATGATTTACACCTACTTCAAGGACATTCCCCGCGACATCCTCGAAGCGGCGCGCATGGACGGCGCCACGCTGCTGCAGGAGATGGTTCGCGTGCTCTTGCCAATCAGCAAGGGCGGGCTCGCCTCGACCATGTTGCTGTCGCTGATCCTGTGCTGGAACGAGGCCTTCTGGTCGCTGAACCTGACCTCGTCCAACGCCGCGCCGCTGACCGCGCTGATCGCCTCCTACTCCAGCCCCGAAGGCCTGTTCTGGGCCAAGCTCTCGGCCGTATCCACCCTCGCCTGCGCCCCCATTCTGATATTCGGCTGGATCAGCCAGAAGCAGCTGGTCCGTGGCCTGTCTTTCGGCGCCGTGAAGTAACCGCCGCCGTATCAACAAGACCGACAAGAACAACAGAGGATTCGAACATGGCAGACCTGAAGATCCACAACCTGAAGAAAGGCTTCGACGGCAACGAGATCATCAAGGGCATCGACCTGGCTATCCGCGACCGCGAATTCGTCGTCTTCGTCGGCCCGTCCGGCTGCGGCAAGTCCACTCTGCTGCGGTTGATCGCCGGGCTCGAAGAAGTCAGCAGCGGCACCATCGAGCTCGATGGCCGGGACATCACCGACCTCAGCCCGGCCAAGCGTGACCTGGCCATGGTGTTCCAGACCTACGCCCTGTACCCGCATATGACGGTGCGCAAGAACATGTCCTTCGCCCTCGACCTGGCCGGCGCCGACAAGCAGGACGTGGCGCGCAAGATCGAAGCCGCGGCCCGCACCCTGGAGCTGGAACCGCTACTCGAACGCAAGCCACGCCAGCTCTCCGGCGGCCAGCGCCAGCGTGTCGCCATCGGTCGCGCCATCGTGCGTAACCCCAAGGTGTTCCTCTTCGATGAGCCGCTGTCGAACCTCGACGCCGCATTGCGGGTGCAGATGCGCCTGGAGCTGTCGCGCCTGCACCAGGAGCTGCAGGCCACGATGATCTACGTGACCCATGATCAGGTCGAGGCCATGACCCTGGCCGACAAGGTGGTGGTGCTCAACGGTGGGCGCATCGAGCAGGTCGGCTCGCCCATGGAGCTCTATCACCACCCGGCCAACCTCTTCGTCGCGGGCTTTCTCGGCACGCCGAAGATGGGTTTCCTCAAAGGTCGTATCAGCCGGACCGACGCCACAGGCGTTGAAGTCGAGCTGGAAGCCGGCTGCCGCCTGTACCTGCCACGGGGCGGCGCGCTGGCGGCGGGCGACCCGGTTACCTTGGGCATTCGTCCGGAGCATCTGAACCGAGGCAGCGAAGGCAATTGCCAGCTGACCGTCAAGGCCGATGTCAACGAGCGACTGGGCAGCGACACCTATTGCCACGTCATCACCCGCACCGGCGAGCCGCTGACGATGCGCATCCGTGGCGATTTCACGCCGCGCTATGGCGAGCCATTGACCCTGGACCTGGAGGCCGCGCACTGCCACCTGTTCGATGGCAACGGGCTGGCCGTCGGCCAACCGCTGCAACAGGTCGCCTGACCGCCAGACCGATCCAGGACCAACCCGCTCGCCGACGTATCGCTGCCATCACGGCAGCGATTACGCCGCCGGTAATTCTCTTTTCACGCCCAGCGAGGCCTGACATGAAGTTGAATGAACAGAACCTGCCGCAGCTGCCGGCGCACATCGCTCGCCCGTCCTATTCGCTCGGGTCGGTCACGGCCGGCATCGCACACATCGGGGTCGGCGGGTTTCATCGCGCCCATCAAGCGGCCTACACCGATGCGCTGATGAACACCGGTGAAGGACTCGATTGGGGTATCTGCGGCATCGGCACCCGCGCCGATGAGAGCACCATGCGCAACGCCCTGGCATCGCAGGATTTCCTTTATACCCTGGTGGAGCTCGACGACCGTCCGGACACCGAGGTGCGCGTGATCGGCAGCCTTCGCGACATGCTGCTGGCGCCCGAAGATGGTTCCGGAGCCGTAGTCGCCCGGCTGGCTGATCCGGCCATCCGCATCGTCTCGCTGACCATCACCGAGGGCGGTTACTGCATGGACGACAGCACCGGCGAGTTCAACGCCGCGCTGCCGCAGATCCAGCATGATCTGGCCAATCCACGGGCGCCGATCAGCGTCTTCGGCCTGATCTGCGCGGCGCTCGCCCGGCGTCGGGGCGAAGGCACGGGGCCTTTTACGGTGATGTCCTGCGATAACCTGCCGCACAACGGTGACGTGACCCGCAAGGCAACCCTGGCGTTCGCCAAACGGGTGGATGTCGAGCTGGCCGGCTGGATCGAGCACAACGTCAGCTTCCCCAACGCCATGGTCGACCGGATCACGCCGATGACCAGCGCCGCACACCGCGCCGACCTCAAGCGGCAGCACGGTATCGATGACGCCTGGCCCGTCGTCTGCGAGCCCTTCGTGCAATGGGTGCTGGAAGACAAATTCGTCGCCGGCCGCCCGGCCTGGGAAAAGGTCGGCGTGCAGTTCACCGACGACGTTTCACCCTACGAGGAAATGAAGATCAAGCTGCTCAACGGCAGTCATCTGGCGTTGACCTACCTGGGCTACCTGCGCGGCTACCGCTTCGTGCACGAAACCATGGCTGATCCGCTGTTCGTCGAGTACATCCGCCGCTACATGGACGAGGACGTCACGCCGCAACTGGCCCCGGTCCCGGGTATCGACCTGACCGCGTACAAGCAGACGCTGATCGAGCGGTTCTCCAACTGTGCCATCGCCGACCAGCTGGAGCGGGTCTGCTCGGACGGCTCGTCGAAATTTCCCAAATTCAGCGTACCCACCATCAATCGACTGATCGCCGATAACGCCGAGCTGGACCGCGCGGCGCTGGTCGTCGCGGCCTGGGCGCTGTACCTCAAAGGCGTCGACGAGAATGGGACCTCGTACAGCATTCCCGACCCGCGCGCCGAGTTCTGCCAGTCGCTGGTCGAGGACGATGAAAGGCTCGCCGAGCGGCTGCTGGGGCGTGAGGAAATCTTCGGCACGCAGATTGGCCGGTCCCAGGCATTTCGCGATGCCTTCGAGCGCAACCTGCTGCGACTGCGGACGCTCGGCGTCAGCGGCACGCTCGATCTGCTGCTGACGCGCTGAGGACGGACCTATGTACCTCGGCATCGACTGCGGCACGCAGGGCACCAAAGCACTGCTGCTCGACGCCGCCAGCGGGCGCGTGCTGGGCCAGGGCTCGGCGGCACACACGCTCATCAGCGGCGCCAATGGCCGCCGCGAGCAGGACGTCACGCAATGGACGACCGCGTTCGCCACCGCCACTAGAGCCGCCCTGGCCGAGGCCGGAGTCGACGGACGCGAGGTGCTGGGCATCGGTGTGTCCGGGCAACAACACGGGCTGGTCACGCTCGACCGCGACGGCCAGGTGCTGCGCCCGGCCAAGCTCTGGTGCGACACGGAATCGGCTGCACAAAACGCCGCGCTGCTCGATTGGCTGGGCGGGGAACAGGGGTCGCTCGAGCGCCTGGGGGTGGTCATCGCGCCGGGCTACACCGTCTCGAAACTCTTGTGGATGAAGGCGCAGCATCCCGCACGCTTCGAGCAGATTGCGCACATCCTGCTGCCGCACGACTACCTGAACCACTGGCTCACCGGGCGCGCCTGCGCCGAGTCGGGCGATGCGTCCGGCACCGGCTATTTCAACGTACGAACCCGTGAGTGGGACCTCGGCATCCTGCGCCACATCGACCCGAGCGGTCGGCTGGAGGCGGCACTGCCCGAGCTGATCGCACCGGACAAAGCCGTCGGCCGGCTGCGCCCGGAAATCGCCGGACAGCTCGGGCTGAACCCTGACGCCATCGTATCCAGTGGCGGGGGCGACAACATGATGGGCGCCATCGGCACCGGCAACATCCGCCCGGGCGCCATCACCATGAGCCTGGGCACCTCCGGCACGCTCTACGCCTATTCGGACACACCGCGCATCAGCCCCCAGCCAGCAGTCGCCACCTTCTGCTCGTCCAGTGGAGGCTGGCTGCCATTGATCTGCACCATGAACCTGACCAACGCCAACGCCGCGATCCGCGACCTGCTGCAGCTCGATCTCGAATCGTTCAACGCACTCGTCGCGCAGGCGCCAATCGGCTGTGACGGCGTCACGCTGCTGCCTTTCCTCAACGGCGAGCGCGTCCCCGCCCTGCCCCAGGCCAGTGCCAGCCTGCACGGCCTGACCACGGAAAACCTCACCCGCGCAAACCTCTGCCGGGCCGTTGTCGAGGGCGTGACCTTCGGCCTGCGCTATGGCCTGGACCTGCTGCGTGAAAGCGGCATCCGCAGCGAACGCATCCAGCTGATCGGCGGCGGCGCGAAGAATCCACTGTGGCGCCAGATCGTCGCCGACCTGATGGCCACCCCGGTCGTCTGCACCACCCACAGCGAAGCGGCGGCGCTGGGCGGCGCGATACAGGCGGCGTGGTGCCATGCACGACAGAGCAACCCCATCGCCAGCCTCGCGGCGCTGTGCGCGCGCTGCGTGCGGGTCGATGAAGCAACAGCGGTCGAGCCGCAGGCGGAATCGGTTCGGGCTTATGAACAGGCCTATCGGCGCTATCGACAGCTGGTCATCGACACCCATGGTCAACAAACGCCGCCGGATCTGCGCACTGTGGCGCCATAAGCGCGCCGGGAGCGGAGGCACCGTTCGCAGGCAGAGCTCGCGCCTGCAAAAGCAGGCCCTCGTGGCGGCAAGCTTGTTTTAACGACTTCTCGCGATGCCGCACTGATAACAACGCATAAAAAAGCAAAGCCACTCACGTGGCCTTGCTTTCAGTTGTTGCCCGATAGCGGTCGGCTTAGCGGCTACGCAGCGCCTCACGCGGCACGTACTTGCCCAGTTCGTGACGCGCGATGGCGACCCGATGCACCTCGTCCGGGCCATCGGCCAGGCGCAGCGTACGCTGCATCGCCCACCAGTGGGCCAGCGGGAAGTCTTCGGAAACGCCGGCGCCACCGTGGATTTGGATGGCGCGATCAATGACCTTCAGCGCGACGTTGGGTGCGACTACCTTGATCTGCGCGATCTCGCTGGCGGCGATCTTGTTGCCGACGGTATCCATCATGTACGCCGCGTTCAGCGTCAACAGGCGCGCCATGTTGATCTCGATACGGCACTCGGCGATGTAATCGAAGTTGGCACCCAGGCGCGCCAGCGGTTTGCCGAAGGCCGTACGGCTGACGGCGCGTTCGCACATCAGCTTCAGTGCACGTTCGGCGACGCCGATCGAGCGCATGCAGTGGTGGATGCGGCCCGGGCCGAGGCGGCCCTGGGCGATCTCGAAGCCGCGGCCCTCGCCGAGGATGACGTTGTCATACGGCACGCGGACGTTTTCCAGCAGAACCTCGGCGTGGCCATGTGGGGCATCGTCATAGCCGAACACCGGTAGCGGGCGCAGCACCTTGACGCCGGGGGTGTCCATCGGCACCAGGATCATCGAATGCTGGGCGTGGCGCGGCGCATCCGGGTTGGTCAGCCCCATGAAGATCATGATCTTGCAGCGCGGATCGCAGGCGCCGGAGGTCCACCACTTGCGACCGTTGATGACCCACTCTTCTCCCTCGCGTACCGCGCGGGCCTCCATGTTGGTGGCATCCGACGAAGCCACGCCCGGCTCGGTCATGCCGAAGGCCGAACGGATCTCGCCGCGCAGCAAGGGTTCCAGCCACTCGCGCTTCTGCGCCTCGCTGCCGTAGCGCACCAGCACTTCCATGTTGCCGGTGTCCGGCGCCGAGCAGTTGAACGCTTCCGGGCCGAGGCCCGAGCTGCCCATGATTTCCGCCAGCGGTGCGTACTCGGTGTTGGTCAGGCCGGCGCCCAGTTCCGATTCCGGCAGGAACAGGTTCCACAGGCCCTCTGCCTTGGCCTTGGCCTTGAGCTCCTCGACAACGGCGGTCGGCTGCCAGCGGTCACCCTCGGCGACCTGCTGATAGAAGACCTTTTCGGCGGGATAGACGTGAGCATCCATGAACGCTTGCACGCGCTCTCTCAGCTCTTGAACCTTCGGGGAGTAGGCGAAATCCATGGGCGATAACCTTCTGGCAGGTAATGTTTTGTAATTTTGAATGCTAGAGGAGGCTTGTGGATTTATCTAAGCTATTTTCCTCGTGTATAAACATTCATCACCGATATATGATCGGCGAATTCCGATACACGCCAGAGAGCACAACAATGAACCTGAACAAGGTCGATCTGAATCTATTCATTGTCTTCGACGCCATCTACACCGAGGCGAACCTGACCCGCGCCGGGCAGATCGTCGGCATCACCCAACCGGCCGTTTCCAACGCCTTGGCACGCCTGCGCGAGACGTTCAATGACCCGCTGTTCGTCCGCACCGCGCAGGGCATGGTGCCGACGCCCATGGCGCAGAACATCATCGGCCCGGTACGCAATGCGCTGCAGTTGCTTCGCGTGTCGGTGCAGGAAAGCCGGACATTCAACCCGGCACAGGCCAACAAAACCTTTCGCATCAGCATGACCGACCTCACCGAGGCCGTGGTGCTGCCGCCGCTGTTTCAGCGCCTGCGTCGGCTGGCGCCCAACGTCAAGATCGAGAGCATGCTGGCCAAGCGCCGCGAGACCACCAAGGAGCTCGCCGCCGGCCGCCTGGACTTCGCCATGGACGCGCCGCTGAACACCGACCCACAGGTGCGCCACGTCAAGCTGCTGGAAGACCGCTACGTCTGCGCCATGCGCCGCGGCCATCCGCTGGCGAAGGACAAGCTCAGCGTTGAGGAATACCTGTCGCTGTCGCACATCCACATCTCCAGCCGGCGCAGCGGGCTGGGCATGGTCGACCTGGCGCTTGGCAAGATGGGCCAGCAGCGCAAGATCGCGCTGCGTTCGCAGCATTACATGATGGCCACCCAGGTGATTCAGCAGACCGACATGGCGGTTACCGTGCCGGAGCGTTTTGCCCGTCGCCACGACTTGCACCAGATTCCTCTGCCGGTGGACATCCCGCCGCTGGAAACCCACATCTACTGGCATGAAAGCACCGACCAGGATCCGGCCAACCGCTGGATGCGTGAGCAGATGATCGAAATCGCCCAGCAGGTCACCGCGGCACAGCAACAACCTGAGTAAGCACCACAGCCGGCAACGACGGTGCCGTCATCAGGCGCTGTCGCGCATCACCACCTCGAAGCCCACGTCGATGCGCCGTTGCGGCGGCGCATCGCCACGCATCAGACTGAGCAGCATCTGCCCGGCCAGCGTGCCGATTTCTCCGCGAATGGTCCGCACCGTGGTCAGCGCCGGATTCATCCAGGCCGCTGCCGGCAGGTCGTTGAACCCGGCGACCGCCAGGCGTTGTGGCACCGCGAGCTGCAGCTGGCGCGCCCGGAACAGCGCACCCAGTGCGAGGTCGTCGTTGTTGAAGAAGACCGCATCGATCTCCGGGTGCTGGGCCAGCAGCCGGTCGAGCAGCTCGGCGCCCAGGCCGATGGACGACACCTGCGGCGTCAGCAGTTCCAGCGCGGGATCGTAGCGGGTCGCTTCGCGCATCACGCTGCGGTATCCCTCGGCGCGCTGCAAGGTGCGCGGGTCGAGCTGGGCCGCGGCAAAGGCGATATTCCGGTAACCGCGTTCGAGCAGCTTGCGGGTCATCGCCGCGCCCGCTTCGAACTGAGAGAACCCGACGCAGTACTCCTCCTCGGCATCGCTCAGTTCCATCAAGGTGACGATGGGACTGGAATAGCTGCCCAGTACTTCGCGCGCGGCATCGCTGCGCTCGAAGCCGGTGACCAGGAGGCCAGCCGGCTGGTGCGCCAGGTAGGCGCGCAGCAGCCGCTCGTCCTCGTCGGGGCGGTAGTGGCTGACGCCGATCATCAGCTCGTAGCCGGCCGGCATCAGGACACGCTGAATGGCCTCGACAGTGTCGACGAACACGGCGTTCGACAGCGAGGGAATGATGACCGCGACCAGGTTCGAGCGGGCGCTGGCCAGGTGGCGTGCCGCGGTGTGCGGCACGTACCCGAGGGCCTTGACCGCGGCCATGACACGTTCGCGCAGCGCATCGGAGACCCGTTCCGGCTGTGACAGCGCGCGCGAGGCGGACATCAGCGAACAGCCGGCACTGCGCGCCACGTCCGACAACGTGGCCCGTTCCAGTGAACGACGACGGCGAGAACTCATGGCAGGATCCAGCGACCGGGGGGCGGCAATTCTATACGGGATGCTGCTCCGCACCAGGCCAGGCGAACCACGCCGGGAGAGCCGGCTCGCGTGTTGGCACAGGCGGTACGGAGCACGTCCGCTTACTTGGGCGCTTTCTTGATCGCGGCCTGCACTTCGTTGAACAGCGGCTCGCCAACCGTGTCGATCACGGTCTGGATCGCCGGCTTGGCCTGCTCGCGCATGCGCTGAATCTGCTCCGGGCTGACCTTGTTGACCTCCATGCCGTGCTCCTTGATTTTCGCCAGCGCTTCCTGGGCTTCGGCACGGGTGTCCTGGCGTTCCGAGTCACGCGACTTCTTCGCTGCGTCCATGATGATCTTCTGCTCGGTCTCGGACAGGCCGTCCCACCAGCGCTTGGACGCGGTGACGATCCACGGGCTGTAGACGTGGTTGGTCACGCTCAGGTACTTCTGCACTTCGTAGAACTTCGACGAGAGGATGGTGTTGTACGGGTTTTCCTGCCCGTCGACGGCTTTGGTTTCCAATGCGGTGAACAGCTCCGAGAACGGTAGCGGCACGGCGTTGGCACCCATCTGCTTGAAGGTGTCGATAAAAACGGGGTTAGGCATGACACGCAGCTTGATGCCGTCGAAGTCTTCCATCTTCTCGACCGGACGTACGTTGTTGGTCAGGTTGCGGAAGCCGTTTTCCCAATAGACCAGCCCCACCAGCCCCTTCTCTTCCAGGGCGTCCATGACCTTCTGGCCAACCGGGCCATCGAGCACGTAGTCAGCCTGCTTTTCGTTCTCGAACAGGAACGGCGTATCCCAGACGGCCATTTCCTCGGCGATGCCCACCAGAGTGGCAGTAGAACCCACCATCATTTCCTGGGCGCCGCCCATCAACGCATTCTGCATCTGGTCATCCGAGCCCAGGCTGGCCGAGCCGAAGGTGCGAACCTTGAGTTTGCCGTCCGAGGCCTTGGCGATCTCCTCGGCCAATACCTTGGCCGCACGGCCCTGGTTGCTGTCCTCGTTGAGCCCATAACCGAAGCGGATCATGCGCGGACGGATATCGTCGGCAGCCTGTGCGGTGACGGCGGTGATCGCGCTGCCCAGGGTGGTGGCGGCCAGGGCCGCAATAAGGAATCGTTTCATGCTCTCGTACCTTTTGTTGTTGTGGAGGGTTGGGTGAAGCGATGAATGCTCTGCCCGGTCACCGCAGCCATTGCAGCGGCACGGTGATGATCGACGGCACTGCCACCAGCAGTACGACGATCGCCAGGTAGATGACGAAGAACGGAATTACGCCGCGCACCAAGGTCTCCATGCGCAACCGGCCGATGCCGCCGACCACGTTGAGTACCGTGCCGACCGGCGGGGTGATCAGGCCGATCGAGCCGATCAGCACGAACATCACGCCGAAATACACCGGATTGATGCCCGCCTTGACCGCGATCGGCGCCAGTACCGGCCCGAGAATCAGGATGGTCGGCGTCAGGTCGAGCACCATGCCGATGGCGATCATCAGCACCATGATCGCGACCATGAGCAACTTCGGATCCTCGGCCAGCGGCCCGAGCATCGCGGCAATCTCATCCGGCAGCTGCGCCAGGGTGATCATGTACGCCGACACGATGGCCGCCGCGCAAAGGAACATGACCGACGCTGTGGTACGACTGGCACGGGTCAGCACCTCGACCACACCACGCCAGCTGAGCTCGCGGTACAGCAGCGTCGAAACGAGCAAGGCATAGACCGCCGCGACCACGGCCGCCTCGGTCGGGGTGAACAGCCCGAAACGCAACCCGCCGACGATGATCACCGGCAGCATCAGCGCCGCTGCACCGTCGACCAGCGCCTTGTGCCGCTGCGCGCGGGTCGCCTTGGCCTGTGGTGGCTCCTCGATCTTGCGCGCGATCAGTGTCCAGGCGATCACCAGCCCGGCGCCCATGATCAGACCCGGCACCATGCCGGCGAGAAACAGCTGGCTGATCGAGGTATTGGTGACCACACCGTAGATGACGAAGGGCATCGACGGCGGAATGATCGGCGCGATGATCCCGCCCGCCGCGACCAGGCCCGAGGACGGGCTCAGCGGATAGCCGCGCTCGCGCATCATCGGCAGCAGCAGGGTCGCCAGCGCCGCGGTGTCGGCCAGCGCCGAGCCGGACATGCTTGCCAGCAGCACCGAAGCGGCGATCGCCACGTAGCCCAGGCCACCACGCTTGTGGCCAAAATACGCCTGCGCCATGTTGATGATGCGGCGCGAGATACCGCCGGCGTTCATCAGCTCGCCAGCGAGAATAAAGAACGGCACCGCCAGCAACGGGAAGCTGTCGGCGCCAGCCTGCAGGTTCTGGGCGATCAGCTGCACGTCCCAGAAATCCAGGTACCACATCAGCACCGCGCCGGTAAGGATCAGCGCAAAGGCGATCGGCATGCCGAAGGCCATGAAGCCAAACAATGACGAAAGAAAGACGACGACAGTCATGTACGGACCTCGGGTGGGCGCGTGCCCTTGTTGTTATCGGGATTCAATCGGCCGTGACATTGGCTTCGGCGATGTGCGCCGGCGGCTTTCGCCGCCAGACGTTGACCAGCTGCAACACCGCCAGCACGGTCAGTGCCACCATGCTCGCGGCCACGGGCACCATGGCGATCGCCAGCGGGTAGCCCACCACCGGACTGTTGATGGTCCAGCCGAACTGCATCTGGTGCCAGCCGCCAAGCGCGGCCAGGCCGCTGGCGACCGCCACCATGATCCAGCTGAGCGAGTCCACCACGCGGCGAAACAGCAGCGGGAAACGATCGCGGATCATGCTGAAGGCCATCAGCTCGCCGCGGCGCATGCTCGAGGCCACGCCGACGAAGACCAGCCAGACGAAGGCCAGCCGCGACAACTCCTCGGCGCCCGTCCAGCCGGTGCCGAAGGCGTAGCGCAGCACTACGCTGCTGAACACCACGACGACCATGAAGGCGAGCAGTGCCGCCATCAGCCAGTCGGTTACACGGTCGAAGCCCTGGGCGACCTTGCCGCCGTAGATAGGTGCGCCGGTCAGCTCCGCGCCGTCGGGCGCAGGCTCGCCGCCGCGCTTGTTAGCGCTATCAAGCGGAGCCGCGGCATAGCCCTCCGCCTCGTTGATCGCCAGCCCCGGTTCGCGTTGCATCCATTCGACAATCTCTTCGAGCACCGCGCTGCGCGGCTGGCTGGCATCTACCACCAGCACGCCCGGCTCGCCTTCGGGCGATTCGAGGGTGGCGAACTGGCTGTCCACCAGCGACGTCGGCATGAAGTGGCCGGCGCGCCCGCCTACCCGCTCGAGGGCGGTGTCGTAGTCGATGGACAGGTGGGCGAAGCGCAGGCCGGGCACGGCGTCGCGCAGCAGGTCGCGGTAACGGCACTTGAGGGCGGAGCAGGCCAGAACGAAGCCGACATCGTCGGCTATCGCACGCTGCATCTCGACGATGAGCTTGTGCAACCATTCGACGCGATCGGCATCCGACAGCGGCGTGCCGGCACGCATGCGCGCGACATTCTCTTCGGGATGGAAATGGTCGGCTTCGATATGCCGAAAGCCCAGCGCCTCGGCAACGGCATGGCTGGTTTCGGTCTTGCCCGACCCGCTGACACCCATGACCACGAGGGCCTGGCTGTTGACGGGAAAATCGCTGTGGGATCGAGGGTCCACTGCAGGGTCTCCGGCGGCATCGTTGTGCCGTATTATGTTTGTTGGGCCGAATGGTAGCGCTAACATGCGGACACCCGAACTACCGTTCGTCGGGACTCCAGCAGGACAGACGGTACTCAAGCCGCCGTTGATGCTTCGGTTTCTCGGCCCGCACCCCTACAATTGCCGCCCCCAGAGGAGAGCTGCAATGCCCAAGGCCATGGCCCGTCACATCCTGGTGAAGACCGAAGCCGAAGCCGCCCAATTGAAGAAGCGCATCCGCGACGGTGAGGCCTTCGACGTGCTGGCGAAGAAATATTCGACCTGCCCGTCGGCCAAACGCGGCGGCGACCTTGGCGAGGTGCGCCCGGGGCAGATGGTGCGCAGCATCGACCAGGTGATCTTCAAGAAGGCTTTGCGCGAGGTGCACGGCCCGATCAAGAGCCAGTTCGGCTATCACCTGGTGCAGGTGTTCTACCGCGACTGATCGGCGCCCACTGCGAAGCGCTGCAACTGCATCTCGCCCAGCCTGCTAAGCGTGCGGCGGAACGCGAACGACAGGTAGCCCTGGGTATACAGCGCCTCGAGCGGCACCTGCGCTTCGATATAGATCGGCACGCCGCGGTCGTAGCATTCGTCGACCAGCGCGATGAAGCGCCGCACCGCGTCGTCGTGCGCCGCCAGCTTCGGCAGCTCGCGATCCCCCGCCTCGACGCGCGTTGCCGCATCTTCGGTGCCGCGCGCGATGCGTCCTTCGCGCGGCGCGCTGCCCAGCCGGGGCACCTCGCTGACGAGGATGGCCATGTAGCGATCGCAGAGTTCGATATAGTCCAGCGCCGAAAACGGCGCCTCGCAGAGATCGGCGAAGCGGCACCAGACCACCGCGCCAGTGCAGCGCACGACCCGCAGCGGCCGCCGCCCGAGTGTCGGTTCGGCCTGGTCGGCCCGCAGTGCAGACGAGCCGGCGGTCAGCTGATCGAACACCGGACGCAGCGCGCTTTCGCCATCCGGCTGGGCGACCCAGTAGCGCTGCCGGGCCTCCCCGGGGCGCTGTCGGTGATCGCTGCCGCCGTCGACCTCGACGATCTCCATATGCTGTTCGATGGCCTCGATCGCCGGCAGGAATCGCTCACGGTTGAAGCCGTCGGCATAGAGCTGCCCGGGGGGCTGATTGGACGTCGCCACGATCATCACACCATGGGCGAACAGCGCCTGGAACAGCCGGCCGAGAATGATGGCGTCGCCAATGTCGGCGACGAACAATTCGTCGAAACACAGCACGCGGATCTCCTCGCCCAGTGAACTGGCCAATGCCTGGAGCGGATCGGCCGTTCCATTGAGCTGGAACAGGCGTTTATGCACCCAGCGCATGAAGTGGTGAAAGTGCTGCCGCCGCACCGGCACCTGCACGCAACCCACAAACAGATCCATCAGCCAGGTCTTGCCCCGCCCTACCGGCCCCCACAGGTAAACGCCACGGGGCGTTGGCCCGGTGACCGCATGATGAAGTGCTGCATGGCAGCGCTGCAACGCGGCCACCGCGCGCTGCTGGGCTGTATCACTGACGAAACCGTCGCGACTGATAGCGTGACGGTAAGAAGACAGAGGGGTTGCGCTGGACATCGGGTCGCCGTGTCGGATGGGCCGGCGGCGATGGTAACGCAGGCCGCCAGCCGCTTCCGAAAGAGTTGACCGTCTGTCGTCAGCCATCGGTGTGTCATCAGCTTGTCGCATGCCAAACCTAGCGTCACAGGTCCGTCGATTTCCTATGGAGCTGCGCCGTGAGTGACGATAACAACCCGATCATGTTCGGCAACGGCGATGAGCCGCTGAGCAATCACACCGCTAATCCCCACCTGCGCGATGTCATCGACGCGGGACGTCGCCAGGTGCTGGCCGGCGGCGCCGCGCTCGGCGCACTGGCATTTCTCGGTGGCATGCCGGGCCTTGCCCGCGCTGCCGAACCGACGCGCATCGGCGAGGGGCTGGCGCTGCGCCGCCGGGATCGGCTGCCCTTCGCTGCGATTGCCGTCACCCGCGCCGACACGGTCAGCGTGCCGGTTGGCTATACCGCCAAAGCCTTCATTCCCTGGGGCACGCCGATCTGCGGGCGCTACCCGGCGTACCTGGACGATGCGAGCAATACCGCCGCGGACCAGGCCGAACAGACCGGCATGCACCACGACGGGATGCACTTCTTCCCGATGGACGCCCGCTTCAGAGCACGCAAAAGCGACCACGGCATGCTCGCGCTGAACCACGAATACATCGACGCCCCGCTGCTGCACCCTAACGGCCCCACCCTGGTCGCCGGCAAGCGCGTCGACGCGGACGAGGTGCGCAAGGAAATCAACGCGCACGGCGTCTCGATCGTCGAGATCCGGCGGAATAACCAGGGCGACTGGGCGGTCCTGCCTTCGGATCGCAACCGCCGCATCACCGGTGCCACGCCCATGCAGATCGCCGGCCCAGCCCGGGGGCATGCACTGATGACGACGCGCTACAGCCCGAGCGGTACGTCCACACGCGGCACGCTGAACAACTGCTCGAACGGCTACACCCCGTGGGGCACCTACCTGACCTGCGAGGAAAACTGGGCAGGCTACTTCGCTTCGCGCGATACGGAACTGCCCCGCCATCTCCGGCGTTATGGCGTGCGGTCAAGCAGCCGCTACGGCTGGGAAACCCTGAGCGGCGATGAGTTTCAGCGATTCGATGCCACGGCGACGGCTGAAGATGCGCGTGCCGATTACCGCAATGAGCCCAACACCTTCGGCTGGATCGTCGAGATCGACCCCTTCGACCCGAATGCCACACCGATCAAGCACACCGCGCTCGGCCGCTTTGCCCATGAAGGACTGGTCTTCGCTCCCAGCAGGGCCGGCTGGCCGGTGGTCTGCTACTCCGGCGACGACTCGCAGAACGAGTACATCTACAAGTACGTGAGCCGCGACAAGTATCGCCCGCAGCGCAGCGACGGCCGCCTGCTCGACGAAGGTACGCTCTACGTAGCCCGCTTCAATCCCGACGGCAGCGGTGACTGGCTGCCTCTGGACCTCGAAGACGCCGGCTTCCAGCAGGCCTGTGCCAGGGCCAATGTCAGCTTTGCCGATCAGGGCGAGGTGCTGATCAACACTCGCTTCGCTGCGGACGTGGTCGGCGCGACCAAGATGGACCGGCCGGAATGGGGGGCCGTGCATCCGGATACGGGCGAGGTGTACTTCACCCTGACCAACAACACCGCCCGTCAGGAAGCGGACGCGGCGAACCCCCGCGCGCCAAACCCGACCGGCCACATCATCCGCTGGCGCGAAGAGGGTCGGAACCACGTCGGCACGCGTTTTCGCTGGGATATCTACCTGCTTGCGGGTCCTGCGGCTGATAGCCGAGACCCGCGCGGGCGGCCGCTGACCGAGGCAAACATCCTCGCCAGCCCGGACGGGCTCTGGTTCGATGACGACGGCCGGCTATGGATCCAGACCGACATGAGCGGCAGCCAGCTGAGCAACGGGCCGTTCGGCAACAACCAGATGCTGGTATCGGACCCGGCCAGCGGCGAGACCAAACGCTTCCTCGTCGGCCCGCAAGGCGCCGAAGTGACGGGCATCACCGCGACCCCGGATTTCCGCACGCTGTTTGTCAACATCCAGCATCCGGGCGAGGGTTCCTCCGCCACGGAGTACACCAGCACCTGGCCGGACGGCCCGGGTCGGCGGCCACGCTCGGCGACCGTCATCATCACCCGCGACGACGGCGGCCGCATTCTCTAGTCCGCCAGGCGGTCGCTGGCGCCACGCTACGCCGGCGGCCGCCCTTCGGATGCAGTGAACAGGCCCCATGCCGACATGAACAGGGCGGCGATCAGCGGCCCGATGACGAAGCCGTTCAGGCCGAACAGCGCAAGGCCCCCGAGGGTGGAAATCAGCACCAGGTAGTCCGGCATCTTGGTGTCCTTGCCCACCAGGATCGGGCGCAGGATGTTGTCCACCAATCCGATCACCAGAACGCCGTAAAGCGTCAGGATCACGCTCTGCACGATCATGCCCTGCAGCAGGAAATAGATCGCCACCGGCGTCCAGATCAGCCCTGCCCCTACCGCCGGAAGCAGCGACAGGAACGCCATCAGCACCCCCCAGAGCAGCGCACCGGGAATGCCCAGGATTGCGAAGATCACCCCGCCGAGAAACCCTTGGGTCGCAGCGACCACGATGTTGCCTTTCACCGTCGCCCTGACCACGCGGGTGAATTTGCTGAAGAGCCGGCGCTTCTTGTTGTCGCTCAGTGGCATGGCCCGGCGGATCTTGGCCACCAGCTCGCGGCCGTCGCGAATCAGGAAAAACAGCAGGTAGAGCATCACGAAAAAGCTGACCAGGAACTGAAAAGTGCCCTGGCCGAAGCTGAACGCCTTGGTCGCGAGGAACTGGCTGCCCTCCAACGCTCCGCTGGCCAACCGGTCGCGCATCTGGTCGAAATCGCCCAGGCCGAAACGACGCAGTTGTGACTGCAGGGTTTCGGGGAGCATTTCCTTGGCACCGTTGACGAAACGGCCCACGTCGAGTTCGCCGCTCTCGATCTGCTGGTAAAGCGAGGAGCCCTCCTGAACGATCAGGCCGGTGATCAGGATCACCGGCAGCACCGCCACGACCAGCGCAACCAGCAGGGTAATCAGCGCCGTGAGGTTCGGCCGGTGGCTTAGCCGTTCGTAAAGCCGGCGCTGCAGCGGCGCGAAGAGAATGGCAAGGATCACCGCCCAGAACACCGCACCGTAAAAGGGGAACAGGATCCAGCCAAAGGCCAGGGTCACGACAAGCAGCAGCGCCAGAAAGACTTTCTGCTCGAGGGTTGAATTCACGGTGTGCTTCCTATCGCTGCGGCGGTATCCCTTAGTCAGCGTTTGCCGTCAGGAGTGCGGGGAACGGGTATGGCTCGAAGAAAGCGTCGAGCCCTCCGCCAGGGTCACCGACCGTGCGTTTTGGTGGGCTCAAGCCCACCCAACGAATGGTGCCGTCGCAAAGCCGGACGCTTGGCGGCGCCTGCGCGGAGGGTCGGCCTCGTAGCGTGGGCTTGAGCCCACCGGCATCCCCACCACGGTCAGGCGCGTTGCCTTGATGCCCCTTACAGCGTCATCGCGGCGATCCAGCCGAAGCCGAGCAGCGGCAGGTTGTAGTGCAGGAAGGTCGGGACGACGGTGTCCCAGATGTGGTTGTGCTGGCCATCGGCGTTGAGGCCTGCGGTGGGGCCGAGGGTCGAATCCGAGGCCGGCGACCCGGCATCGCCGAGCGCGCCGGCGGTGCCCACTAGGCTGACAATCGCCAGCGGACTGAAGCCCAGTTGCAGGCCCAGCGGTACGAAAATGGCTGCGATGATCGGTACCGTGGAGAACGAGGAGCCGATGCCGATGGTCACCAGCAAGCCGACCAGCAACATCATCAGGGCGCCGATCGCCTTGCTGTTGCCGATCCACTCGGCCGAGGCGTCGACCAGGGTCTTCACCTCGCCGGTGGCGCGCATGACTTCAGCGAAGCCCGCGGCGGCGATCATGATGAAGCCGATCATCGCCATCATCTTCATGCCTTCGGTGAACAGGTCGTCGGCCTCTTTCCAGCGCACCACGCCGGAGACGGAGAAGATCACGAAGCCCACCAGCGCACCGATAATCATCGAGTCCAGCCACAGCTGCACGACGAAGGCTGCAGCGACCGCCAGCCCCGCCACCAGCAGAGTCAGTGGGCTGTACTGGACGCTAATGGTCTGCAGCTGGTCGACCTTGGCCAGGTCATAGCTGCGCGGCTTGCGGTAGCTGAACAGCGCGATCAGCAAGCCCGCCACCATGCCCAGCGCCGGGATCAGCATGGCGTGGCTGACGTTGATACCGCTGATGTCGGCACCACTTTTGGCCACGTTTTCCAGCAGGATCTCGTTGAGAAAGATGCTGCCGAACCCCACCGGCAGAAACATGTAAGGCGTAACCAGGCCGAAGGCCAGCACGCAGGCGATCAACCGGCGGTCGATCTGCAACTTGCTCAGCACGTAGAGCAGCGGCGGCACCAGCAGCGGAATGAAGGCGATGTGGATCGGCAGGATGTTCTGCGAAGACACGGCGACCGCCAGCAGCAGGCCGATCATCATCCACTTCACCGAACCGCCACCGGTGGTCTGCTGCTTGCCGACCATCGCCAGCGCGCGGTCGGCCAGCGCGTGGGCCAGGCCGCTCTTGCCGATCGCCACGGCGAAGGCGCCGAGCAAGGCGTAGGACAGCGCCACGGTGGCGCCGCCGCCGAGCCCCTTGTTGAACGCTTCCAGGCTCCCTTCCAGGCCGAGGCCTCCGAGCACGCCGCCGGCAATCGCCCCGGCGATCAGCGCCACCACCACATGCACCCTGCACAGGCTGAGGATCAGCATGATCCCAACCGCCGCTACCACTGCATTCATTTCAACTCCCCAACTGGCCACACGCCGATAAAAAGCGGGGCACTTTGCCCCATGCCCGCGGGCCTGTCAAAAACGAAGCGGCTGGCGACGTTGTCCCGGCGTGATCGCCGCACGCAGGCACCGCGTTGGCCGCAGGATCAGGTACAGTTCGCGCTTTTGCGCGCCGAGGTGTCAGCAGTGGAAATCTTCAAGGAATTCACCTTCGAGTCGGCGCATCGGCTGCCGCACGTGCCCGACGGGCACAAGTGCGGCCGCCTGCATGGTCACTCGTTCCGCATCGCGATCCATCTGGAAGGAGCGGTCGACCCGCGGACCGGCTGGGTGCGCGACTTTGCGGAAATCAAGCAGGTCTTCCAGCCCATCTATGCGCGGCTCGACCACCATTACCTGAACGACATTCCCGGCCTGGACAATCCCACCAGCGAGAACCTCGCCCGCTGGGTGTGGCAGGAACTCAAGCCGCTGCTGCCGGAACTCTCGTGCATCCGGATCCACGAGACCTGCACCAGCGGCTGCGTATACCGCGGCGACTGAGCCGGCCCCGCGACGGCCACCGACGCTCCGGTGGCCGCACGGCTCAGCCTTCCAGCTGGGCGAGCCGCTCGATAAAGGACGCCTCGTCCTCCACCGTCACACCCAGTTCGTTGGCCTTCGCCAGCTTGGAGCCGGCACCCGGCCCGGCCACCACCACAGTCGTCTTCGCCGACACCGAACCGGACACCTTTGCCCCCAGCGCCTCCAGGCGCTCCTTTGCCGCTTCGCGACTCATGCTCTCCAGCGTGCCGGTCAGTACCCAGGTCTGGCCGGCCAGCGGCAGGCCCTGTGCCTGCTTGCGCTCGCTGGACCAATGCATGCCGAACGCCTTCAGCTGCGCTTCGATGGCACGGGCGCGCGCGGCGTTCGCGGGATCATCGAAATGGTCGCGCAAGGCGCGGGCGGCCTTTTCATTGAGCCGCTCGACCTGGCGCAGATCCAGCCAGTCGGCCGTGATCACCCCCTCGAGACTGCCGAAACGCTCGGCCAGGCGCTGGGCACCGGTGGTGGCGATGTAGGGAATGTTCAGCCGGTCGAGCAACCCGGCCAGGGTGGCGCAGGCGGCGAACTCCGGACTCACCTCGCCCTCCTCCTGCAGCACGACGCCGCGCTCGCGCAACTGCCGGATCACCAGCTGGTTGTGCGCGTCCTCGAAGAAGCTGTGGATCTCGTGCGCGACCTCCAGGCCGATGTCCGGCAGGAGGACCAGTACATCCGGAAGCGCCTGGCTGATGCGCTCGAGCGAACCGAGCGCGCGCGCCAGCAGCTTGGCGGTGCCTTCGCCGACATCCGGGATGCCCAGCGCAAAGATGAAGCGCGCCAGCGCCGGGGTGCGGCTGGCATCAATGGCGGCAATCAGGTTGCGGCTCGAGGTCTCGGCGAAGCCGTCCAGCGCCAGCACCTGTCCGACGGTCAGTGAATAGAGGTCTGCCGGCGAGGCGACCAACCCGGTGTCGACCAGCTGCTCGACGATCTTGTCGCCCAACCCGTCGATGTCCATCGCCCGGCGAGAGACGAAGTGGATGATCGCCTGCTTGAGCTGTGCCTGGCACGCCAGGCGCCCCACGCAGCGATAGATGGAGCCTTCGCTGACCGATTCGCGACCCTTGCTGCGCTTGATCAGCTGGGTGCGTTCGACCGCCGAGCCGCATACCGGGCATTGGTCGGGCACCTGCACCGCCCGCGCCGAGGCCGGCCGACGCTCGGCGATCACGCCGAGGATCTGCGGAATCACGTCGCCGGCGCGGCGCACGATCACCGTATCGCCGATCATCACGCCGAGCCGCGCCACCTCGTCCATGTTGTGCAGCGTCGCGTTGGAGACGGTGACGCCGGCCACCTGCACCGGCTTGAGCCGCGCCACCGGGGTAATGGCGCCGGTACGGCCGACCTGGAATTCCACGTCCAGCAGCTCGGTCACCTCTTCACGCGCGGGAAACTTGTGGGCGATGGCCCAGCGCGGCTCGCGGGCGCGGAAGCCAAGGGCGCGCTGCTGCGCAGTTGCATTGACCTTGAACACCACGCCGTCGATCTCGTACGGCAGGGCGTCGCGCTTCTCGCCGATCGCCTGGTAATAGTCGCGGCACTGCTGCACGCCCCGCGCCACCTTCAGTTCCCGGCTGATCGGCAAGCCCCAACGCTTGAGCGCCTCGAGAATGCCGACATGGGTGTCCGGCAGCTCGCCGTCGCTGCGGCCGACGCCATAGGCGCAGAGCTCCAGCGGGCGGCTGGCGGTGACCTTCGAATCAAGCTGGCGCAGGCTGCCGGCGGCGGCGTTGCGCGGGTTGGCGAAGGGCTTGTTGCCGGCCTCCAGCTGCCGCGCATTGAGTGCCTCGAAGCCGGCCTTCGGCATGTAGATCTCGCCGCGCACCTCCAGCACTGCCGGCCAGCCTTCGCCCTGCAACCGCAGGGGAATGTTGCGCACCGTGCGCACGTTGGCGCTGATGTCCTCGCCCGTGCTGCCGTCGCCACGGGTCGCGCCACGCACCAGCCGGCCGTCCTGGTAGAGCAGGCTGACCGCCAGGCCATCGAGCTTGGGCTCGCAACTGTATTCCAGCTCGACGCCATCACCGAACAGATCGCCCGCCCCCAGGCCAAGGCCTTCGCGTGCGCGCCGGTCGAAGTCGACCAGGTCCTGCTCCTCGAAGGCGTTGCCCAGGCTGAGCATCGGCACCTCGTGGCGCACCTGACCGAACGCTGCCAGCGCCGCGCCGCCGACCCGCTGGGTGGGCGATTCCGGGGTGACGAGCTCGGGGTGTTCCGCCTCGAGGGCCTTCAGCGCCTGGAACAGGCGGTCGTATTCCGCGTCGGGCACGCTGGGTTCATCGAGCACGTAGTAGCGGTAGTTGTGGGCGTCGATTTCGCTGCGCAATTCGGCGATGCGCGCGGCGGCGGTTTGAGCGGAGGGCATAGAGGGAAGCCGTGGCTGTGGCGTACTGGTTCGGACAATGCCAGCGCGCCTTGGTTGATGATCAGGCGCGGCATTTTAGCCAAATACGCAGGGCGCGGCAGGCCCGCACGGCTCGGCGGGCAGCCCGCGGCCGGATGCGGCCATGAACGACGGCGGCGGGCCGGCGCCCGCCGCGTCACGGCTCAGATGCGGAACTGGCGCACCAGGCCGCCCAGCCGGTCGCCCAGGTCGGCAAGGTTGCGTGCGGTGCGAGCGCCCTGCTGAGTTTCCTCGGCGACGTTTTCCACCGCGCTGGCGATCTGGTGAACGCTGCGGTTGATCTCCTCGGCCACCGCCGTTTGCTCTTCGGCGGCGCTGGCGATCTGCGCGTTCATGCCGTTGATGGTGGCGATCAATTGGGCGATGGCGTCCAGCGACACGCCCGCCTGGTTGGCCTGTGTGCTGCTGGCGCTACCGGCTTCGCTCGAGCGGCTCATGGCTGCCACGGCCTGCCCGGTGCCGGTCTGCAGCCGGTCGATCATGCCCTGGATTTCCTGGGTGCTCTGCTGCGTCCGGCTGGCCAGCGCGCGCACTTCGTCCGCGACCACGGCGAAGCCGCGCCCCGCCTCGCCGGCGCGGGCCGCTTCGATGGCGGCGTTCAGCGCCAGCAGGTTGGTCTGCTCGGCAATGGAGCGAATCACGTCCAGCACGCCGACGATGGCGTGCACGTCGTGCTGCAGCGCGTCGAGCGAGCCGCCGCTGCTGCGGATTTCTTCGACCAGCGCATGGATCTGCCGGATGCTGGCGTCAACGACGGCCTTGGCCTGCAGCCCTTCACGGTCGGTTTGCTGGGCCGCCTCGGCCGCGTTCTGCGCGCTGTGGGCGACCTCCTGGGCGGCGGCGGACATCTCGTTGATCGCCGTGGCGACCTGGTCGGTTTCGTGACGCTGGCTTTCCATGGCCTTTTCGGAACGCTGCGCTTGCGCCGCCACCTCGCCGACCATGCCGGTCAGTTGCCCGGTCATCTCCGCGACCTGGCTGACCATGCTGTGGATCTTGCCGACGAAGCGGTTGAACGAACCTGCCAACTGACCCAGTTCGTCCCTTCCGTTTTCAGGCAGGCGATGGGTCAGGTCGCCATCGCCGGCGGCGATGTCGTCGAGCTGCCCGCGGATCACCTGGATCGGCCGCACGATGGAATTGCTGATCAGCACGCCGGCGATGCCCAGCGCCACCAGCATGACCGCCGCGATAGCCAGGATACTGGTAAGAATCGACTTGACCCGCGCGTCGATCTCCTGGCGGACATCGGCCAGGGCCAGCTCGATGTTGTCCAGGTTCACTGCCGTGCCGAGTGCCATGTCCCACTTGGGCAGGTAGTAGCTGTAAGCGAGCTTGGGCACCAGCACCTTGTCGTTGCTGGGCAGCGGCGAGGAGTAGTTGACGAAGTAAGTGTTGTTCTTCGCCACCGCCACCAGTTCGCGGTTGGTATAGACGCCGTTGGGGTCGCGACGGTCGCTCAGGTTGACGCCGACATCCACCGGGCTGTCGCCGCGAAACAGGCGCACCACATTGGAGTCGTGGCCGAAGAAGTAGCCGTCCTTGCCGAACTTGATCTTCTTGAGGATCTCGATCGCCTTGGCGCGGCTCTCCAGGTCGCCCTGCGCCGCTGGTTCGTACAGATGCGCCACGCTGCTCACGCCGATGCGCATGTAGTCCTCGAGCCTCGTACGGGCATCGTCGAGCATCCGCGCACGGGTGTTCTCCAGCTCCTCGTCGGCGAGGGAATGGAGGATTCGCGCGGCCGCGCCGCTGAGCACGAGGGCAAACAGGATGACCGGGACCAGCGCAAGGAGCAGGACCTTGAGTTTGAGCGTGAGTCGCATGGAGGTTTCCGCTTGAAGTGGGTACCGGCGGGTCATCGGCGGGCGCGCGGGAAACTTCAGCGCACCCGGCTGCGACGCGCCAGTCGGCGGATGAACGGCGTGTTCGACCGCGCCGGCACGGGCGGTGGCTTTGTACGGGGCGTTCCGAGGCAGCGGGCTGGCCGCCCGCTGATCGGGTAAGTCGATCCGACTTGGACGATCGTCCTGCGGCGATGCGCCGCCTTCTAGTCTGCCGCGCAGCTCTAGGATCAGAAGTCTAGAAGATTCAGGCCGTTACGCTTGTTGAGCCAGTCGCAACCCACCCGTCCGGGCAGCAATTTTCCTCTCGAAATAGCCTGCAACTTTTTATCTCAGCACTGAGTCGGACTTAACAGACTGGCATTCGGCTCCGTAGTAGCGACAAGGAACGACGCCTCGCTGCAACACTGGTTCTGTGTGTTTTGGGGGAGTGGAACGTGCGTCGACGACAACGTCGCGGTGCGTGTTCCGCTGGTGCAGCCGCCGACCCGATTCGGGAAGCGGCATGGAGATATTGGGCAAGGATAGGGACGATGCTCTTCAACTCGACGGTATTCATCGCAGGCTTTCTTCCGCTGGTACTGCTCGGCTTCATCCTGCTCGGTGGCCGGCAACGTCTCGCAGCCGTCTGGCTGACGCTGGCGTCACTGGTCTTCTACGGCTGGTGGAACCCCGGCTACGTCCCGTTGCTGGTCGGCAGCATGGTGGTCAACTACCTGATCGGCGGCTACCTGATGCGACACCCGTCGCGCACGGTGCTGGTGCTCGGCGTGGCTGCCAACGTCGGCCTGCTCGGCTATTACAAGTACACCGGTTTTCTCTTCGGCGCCCTTGACCAGGCATTCGGCCTGGGCTGGTCGTTTGGCGACATAGTCTTGCCGCTGGCGATTTCCTTTTTCACCTTCCAGCAGATCGCCTACCTGGTCGACGCCCATGACGGCGAGGTGCAGGAACATGACTTCGTCAATTACTGCCTGTTCATCAGCTTCTTCCCGCAACTGATCGCCGGCCCCATTACCCACCACGGCGAAATGCTCAGGCAATTCAAGGACTCGACCACCTTTCGCCCGCGCCTGGACAACCTGGCGCTTGGGCTGACGGTCTTCCTGCTCGGCCTGTTCAAGAAGGTGATCATCGCCGACCCGCTGGGCGCCCATGCCTCGCCGGTGTTTGCCGTCGCCGCCGGCGGCACGGTGCCTTCGCTCTACGATGCCTGGTACGGCGCGCTCAACTACACCCTGCAGATCTACTTCGATTTCTCCGGCTACAGCGACATGGCCATCGGCCTGGGCCTGATGTTCGGCTTGCGCCTGCCGATGAACTTCAACAGCCCATTCAAGGCGCGCAATGTCATCGACTACTGGTCGCGCTGGCACATGACGCTGACCCGCTTTCTCACCGCCTACCTTTACAACCCCATCGTCATGCGCATCACCCGCTCGCGCATGGCCGCCGGCAAACCCATGCCCCGCCGCGGCAAGATGAGCCTGGGCACCTTCGTGGTGCTGGTCGCCTACCCCACGGTGCTGACGATGTTCATCTCCGGCGTCTGGCACGGCGCGGGCTGGCAGTTCGTGGCGTTCGGGCTGCTGCACGGCTTCTACCTGGTCGTGGCCCATGGCTTTCGCGCCTACAAGGCGCGCCGCGGCCTGCCGCTGGACAGCGACAAGTACTGGCACCAGGGCGCTGCGGTGCTATTGACGTTTCTCTGCGTGCTGGTGGCCATGGTGTTCTTCCGCGCCAGCAGCGTCGGCGCCGCGCTGGCGATGCTCTCGGGCATGGTCGGCCTGAGCGAGCTGAGCACCAAATTCGACAAGTCCGATTTTTTCACATTGGCCGTGCTGCTGGGGTTCGTCTGGAGCATGCCCAACGTGCAGCAGTGGATGGCGCAGGTGCGCACTGCGCTCGACGCACCGCCCCGCGAGAACTGGCTGTTGCGCTGGCTGCCCGTCGCGGCCTGGAGCCCGACGCCAGCGGTCGGCGTGGCCATCGGCGTGCTGGGCTTCTTTGCCCTCGCCGTGGCCTTTTCCGTGGCGCCGACCGAATTTCTCTATTTCCAGTTCTGAACGGCGCCGGTCCGAGCGAACGGTCAGCAACGCCCCAGGTGGCAATGACTCGATACACCGGCTAGGCACGATTTCCAATCACAAGAACAGGCAACACAAGGAGTTGATGGCCAATGGAACAGCTGCTCTGGCTACCGCGACACCCTGACCTGAGCGCCGCAATCAGCGAGGCCAAGCGCGACAGCGACCCGCAGGCGCGGTTGCAGCACGCGGCGCGACTGGCCGGTTACCGCCGCGATTTCACCCAGACCACCCGCCTCGACCGGCTTGCGGGCGAGGGCCTGGCCGCGGTGACCAACAGCGAGGCAACCGCCACCGGGTTGCAGCCGCTGCGCATCGCCCTCCTCGCCTCCCACACCGTCGATCACCTGGTGCCGGCGATCCGCGTCGCCGCTCTAGCGCGGCGCCTAGCGCTGGCCGTGCATGTCGCACCCTACGGCCAGTATCGCCAGGCCTTGCTCCTCGATGACGCCGCCCTCGGAGCCTTTGCCCCGCAGCTGATCCTCCTGGCCCTGGATGCCCGTGACGCGCCCCTGCAGGTGCCGCTGGAGGCCACCCAGGCCGAGGTGGACGAAGCGGTCGCCACGCGCATCGAGGAGCTGCGCCTGCTCTGGCGCCGGGCCCGTGAACGATATGCCGCACAGGTCGTCCAGCAAACCATCGTGCCGGCCGACCCACCCCTGTTCGGCTCCTTCGATGCGCTGGTCCCGGCCTCTCCGCAATCGCTGATCGATCGCCTGAACGGCGCCATTCGCGAGGCGGCCCGGAAAGACGGCGTCCTGCTCATGGACCTCGCACACGAGGCGGCCAGCGGCGCCTACGGAGACGGCCTGGCCGAGCCGCTGCGCTGGCACCAGGCCAAGCAGCTGGTCAGCCCGCACCTGGCACCTCTTTATGGCGACCAGCTGGCGCGCATCGCCGCGGCCAGTGTCGGGCTGTCACGCAAATGCCTGGTGCTCGACCTGGACAACACCCTGTGGGGCGGCGTGGTCGGCGATGACGGGGTCGAGGGCATCCACCTCGGCCAGGGCTCGCCCAGCGGCGAGGCCTTCCTCGCCTTCCAGCGCTATGCCGCCTTGCTGGCCCGGCGCGGCATCATCCTGGCGGTGTGCAGCAAGAACGACCTGAGCGTGGCTGAAGCGGCCTTCAATCATCCCGAAATGGCCCTCAAGCGAGGCGACATCGCCGCCTTTGTCGCGAACTGGGAGGACAAGGCCGGTAATCTCCGGCGCATCGCCTCGATGCTGGACATCGGCCTCGACAGCCTGGTGTTCGTCGACGACAACCCGGCCGAGCGCGACATCGTCCGCCGCGAGTTGCCGCAAGTCGCGGTGCCGGAGCTGCCGGACGACGTCGCCGACTACCCGGCGCGCGTCGCGGCCGCCGGCTATTTCGAGGCGGTGTCCTTTACATCGGACGACGCCACGCGCGGGCGCAACTACGCGCTGAATGCCGAGCGCAAGGCCGCCATGAGCCAGGCCACCGACATGGACGGCTACCTGTGCGGCCTGGAAATGCGGCTGACCGCCACGCCCATCGGTGCCGCCGAGCTGGCACGCAGCACCCAGCTGGTCAACAAGACCAACCAGTTCAACCTCACCACGCGGCGTTACGGCGAGGCTGAAGTCGAGCGCATGGCCGGCGATCCGCGTGCCGTAGCGCTGGCCATCCGGCTGGCGGACAAGTTTGGCGATAACGGGCTGATCAGCGTCGTGCTCGCGCGCCCGGACGACTCGCTCGGCGATGACGAACTGCTGATCGATACCTGGCTGATGAGCTGTCGCGTGCTGGGCCGGCAGGTCGAGGAAGCGGTCCTAGACGTGCTCGCCCGCGCCGCGGCCGCTGCCGGCTACCGCACGCTGATTGGCGAGTACCGGCCCACCGAGCGCAACGCCATGGTCGCCGAGCACTACCCGCGGCTGGGCTTCGTCCAGCAGCCGTCACCGCCGGGTGCCGACGCGGGCGCCACCTTCTGGCGCCTGGACGTCGCCGCTGTCCCCGCCCCCCATCATTTCATCGAGGTACAGGCATGACCGAAGCAGAAGTTCTCCAGCAGCTCACCCCGGTTTTTCGCGACGTGTTCGACGACGACGACCTCGTGCTCGCCCCCTCGATGACTGCCAACGACATCGAAGGCTGGGACAGCCAGACCCACGTGATGCTCACCGTCGCGGCCGAACAGCGCTTCGGCATCAAGTTCCGCACCGCGGAGCTGGAGTCGCTGCGCAACGTCGGCCACTTCGCCCAGGTCATCGCCAGCAAGCTGGAGGCCCGCTAGATCATGGTGCATGCCGCTGATTTCCCCGGAGAGGGGCACGCCACCGACGGGGATACGGGCAGCACGGCCAGCGTGCCTGGCCGGGTGCGGTCGCGGTATCTCATGTCGATCTTCGTCGGCCTGGTCGGCGCGCTGATGCTGTTCTGCGCCACCCTGTTCGGCCTCGAGCGAACCGGGCATCTGCCGCCGCCGGCCTTTTCCAACAACCTGTGCGTCGATGAAAAGCTCAACTTCCTGCGCAACAACCCGATCGCCGCGCCGAACCTGCTGGTGATCGGCTCTTCGGTCGCCTGGCGGCATGTGGACGGTGCGGTGCTGTCGGCTGCCGCTCCGGGCGTGCGGCCGATGAATGGCGCCTTCTGCGGGTTGTTCGCCAACCAGTCCGCTTACGTCGGCAACTGGTTGCTGGATCGCCACCCGAGCATCCGCAGCGTGGTGATGATCGCCGACCCGCAGGACTTCGCCGGCTGCTGGCGCGTGCCGGACGCGGTGTTCAACCGCGCCCATGTCGATCCCTACGTCTATGACCAGGCCTCGCCCTGGGGCTATTACATGCGCTACTTCGCACCGAAATCCCTGGCCCGCAATGCCCTGACGGTCAAGGCCCAGCGCGCCGGCGAAATCGAGTGGGACCCGCTGGTGTTCAACCGCTTCGGCGACGGCCCGCTGGTGACCGGCAACACCCGTGAACTGATGTACGGCCGGCCTGATCCGCTGGACAGGAAGTGCTTCGCGGCGCTGCGCGACCTGGGTGCGCGGCTGGCGGAGGAAGGCCGGTCGCTGACCGTCGTCTCGACGCCGATCAACCCCGAGTGGAAAGAACAATACGACCCCGATGGCCGCTTTCTCGCCGACTTCGACCGGCGCATCCAGCGCAGCCTGAGCCAGAGCGGCGGCACCTACTGGAATGCCGACAAGGACTGGACGACTCCGCCCGAAGCCTTTGTCGACGCAGTGCACATGCGCTGGTCGGCCGCGCAGCAATTCACCGCCGCGCTCGCCAAACAACTGCAGGCGCCCGCTAACTGAGCCGGCTCGTCTCCTGCGTGGGAGCGAGCATGCTCGCGATACAGGGCTCGATCCCCGGCGCCTGATACACAACGGGTCCCGGCAGGCGCCGCCCAGCCCTGCCTCCTCTGACCAGCAAGCCAATCCCTGGCGCCTTCGATGGCGGCTTTGAAATGGCGGACATGAAAACGGCGCGGTTCGAGTCGCCTCGTACCGCGCCGCAGGTTTTGCTGGCGCTACTGGCTCAGCGTGGCGCCGGCACCACGCGTCCGCGGCATTCGCCAAAGCCGATGGGGGCGTAACCGTCGCGGCGGCAGCGGGCCTTGAGGATGATCTCGTCGCCATCCTCGAGGAAGGTGCGCGTCTCGCCGCTGGCCAGCTCCAATGGCTGCTTGCCGCCACCGGTAATCTCCAGGAGGCTACCGAGGCTGTCCGGGGTGCTTCCGGACAGAGTGCCGGAGCCGAACAGGTCGCCCGGCTGCAGGCTGCAGCCGTTGACGCTGTGGTGCGCGACCATCTGCGCGACGGTCCAGTACATGGCGCCGGTGCTGCTCAGGGCGATGCGCTGGGGCGGCAGCCCCTTGTCGCGCATGGCGGCGGTGAGCAGCAGCACTTCCAGCTCGATGTCCAGTGCGCCGTGCTCCTGATCACGCGCGTCGAGGAGATACGGCAGCGGCTGCGGGTCGCCAGCCGGTCGTTGCGGCTGGGCGCAACGGAACGGTTCCAACGCCTCGGGCGTCACCACCCAGGGCGACACACTGGTGGCGAAGCTCTTCGACAGGAACGGCCCCAGGGGTTGGTATTCCCAGGCCTGCAGGTCGCGCGCCGACCAATCGTTTAGCAGGCAGAAACCGGCCACGTGGTCGCCCGCCTGGCCGATCGCGATCGCCTCGCCGCGGGCATTGCCCGAGCCGATCCAGATCCCCAGCTCCAGCTCGTAGTCGAGCCGTTTGCTCGGCCCGAACACCGGCTCGCTGGTGCCGGCCGGCAGGGTCTGGCCATTGGGCCGCCGCACGCTCGCGCCGGACACGTCGATGGTCGAGGCGCGGCCGTGATAACCGATCGGCACGTACTTGTAGTTCGGCAGCAAGGGGTTGTCGGGGCGAAACAGCTTGCCGACGTTGGTGGCGTGGTGGATGCCGACGTAGAAATCGGTGTAGTCACCGACTCTCGCCGGCACGTGCAGCTGGCATCGTTCCATCGGCTGCAGCAGCGCCTCGCCCATGGCCTGCAGCCGTTCACGCTGCGCACTGCCCTCGCCCAACAGAACCTGCAAGGCGCCGCGCAACGCTTTGCGCGCCCCGGCGCCGAGCGCAAAGAAGCCGTTGAGGCTGCTCGCGCTGGCCGCTTTCGCCGCGTCCAGCGCCTGCCCCTCGAACAGACCTGCCTCGCAGGCGGCGCGCAGGTCGACGATGTAATCACCAATAGCCACGCCCCCGCGCGGCGCGTCGCCGTCACGGCTGAACACGCCCAGCGGCAGGTTGGCTAGGGGAAAATCGGAATGGCCGTTGGCCGACTCGACCCAGCTGTGTTGTTCGTTGTGTACGGTCATGGTCTGTGCCGTCCTGTCATTTCGGGTTCTGGAACGTCTTGGCCAGGCCGGCCCAGCAGCTGTCGTAGTCGCTCTGCAACAGCGGGCTCTCCAGCGCCTGGCGCGTGGCACGCAGCACCTGGCCGGTTTCAAACATGAAGGCCATGGTGTTCTCGATCTTGTGGGGTTTGAGTTCGGCGTTGATCGCCTGCTCCGTCGATATCCTGTCCGGGCCGTGGGCGCTCATGCAGTTGTGCAGCGACGCGCCGCCGGGGGCGAAGCCGTCGGCCTTGGCGTCGTAGGCACCATCGATCAGGCCCATGAACTCGTTCATCAGGTTGCGATGGAACCACGGCGGCCTGAAGGTGTTTTCCGCCACCACCCAGCGCGGCGGGAAGATTACGAAGTCGATGTTGGCCATGCCATGGATGGCGCTCGGCGAGGTCAGCACCGTGAAGATGGAGGGGTCGGGATGATCGAAGCTCACCGTGCCGATGGTGTTGAAACGGCGCAGGTCGTATTTGTAGGGCACGTTGTTGCCATGCCAGGCGACCACGTCCAGCGGTGAATGATCCAGCGTGGTGGTCCACAGCTCGCCAAGGAATTTCTGCACCAGTTCGACCGGCTCGTCGCGTTCCTCGAAACGCGCAACCGGCGTCAGGAAGTCGCGCGGATTGGCCAGGCCGTTGCTGCCGATGGGACCGAGGTCCGGCAGCCGCAACGCGCAGCCGTGATTCTCGCAGACGTAGCCACGCGCGGTGGCGTCGGCCAGCTCGACGCGAAAGCGCATGCCGCGCGGGATCACCGCGATCTCCAGCGGTGCCACATGCAGCACGCCCAGCTCGGTCACCAGGCGCAGGGCGCCCTGCTGCGGCACCAGCAGCAGCTCGCCATCGGCGTTGAAGAACACCCGCTCCATGGACTGGTTGGCCGCATAGCGGTAGAGGCTCGCCCCGGCGGGCTGGCCAGGCTCGGCATTGGCGGCGATGGCGCTCAGCCCGTCGATGAAATCGGTGGCATTGGAGGGAAACGGCTCGGGATTCCAGCGCAGGCGGTTGGGCGTCACCGGCCCCAGTTCGCTGCCCAGCTGCCGCGTCATGCGCTGGTACTGGCCATGATGAGCCGAGGGGCGGATGCGGTACAGCCAGGTCCGCCGCGCCTCGCTGCGCGGCACGGTGAAGGCGGTCCCGGACAGCAGCTCGGTAAAGAGCCCGTATGGCACCCGCTGCGGCGAGTTCTGCCCGACCGGCAATGCCCCGGGCAGCGCCTCGCTGCTGAACTCGTTGCCAAAGCCGGACTGGTAGCCGACGCGCAGGCCATGGGCGTCGTCGCGGTCTTGTTGTTGTGCTTGCATGCCGATGCTCACTTTGCGTAATTCGGTTACGCAAAAAGTAATTTGAACTCACAGGGGCGTCAAGCTATAAACAGCGCCTCCTCCGGCAAGCATCCAAACAGGCACCCGAACCGATGGCAGACAGCATTGCGGATACGGCACCACGCCGCCAGAAAGTACAGGCGGCCGAAGTCGGCACCGACATCCTTACCGCCCTCGCCGAGCTGGCGCCGGCCACCTCGCTGTCACGCCTGGCCGAGCACGTCGGCATGCCGGCGAGCAAGGTGCATCGCTACCTGCAAGCGTTGATGGCCAGCGGTTTTGCCGAGCAGGATCCGCTGACCAACCACTACGGGCTGGGACGCGCCGCGCTGTTCGTCGGCCTCGCCGCGCTGGGCAGGCTGGATGTGGTGAAGGTGGCGACGCCGCACCTGGCCGCGCTGCGCGACGAGCTGAACGAAACCTGCTTTCTCGCCGTCTGGGGCAACCGCGGCCCGGCTGTGGTGCATGTCGAGCAGGCCCTGCGTGCAGTGACGCTGGTAACCCAGGTCGGCTCGGTATTGCCGCTGCTGGGCTCGTCTACCGGGCTGGTGTTCAACGCTTTCCTGCCGGACGCCGAAACCGCGCCGCTCCGCGAGGCTGAGATGCAGGCACCCTCGGCGCCGTCCGCCGACGCCCTGCAGGAGGGCATGCGCGACTTGCAACGCAGCCATGTACAGGCAGTGCACGGCCTGCTGATGGCCGGGGTCAATGCCCTGTCCGCCCCAGTCTTCAGCGCACAGCAGCGCCTGGCCGGTGTGGTCACTGTGGTTGGCGCCGAACCGGGGTTCATGGCCGAACCCGGCGGCTTGCATGCGCAGCGGCTATTGGCCGTCGCGCAGCGAATCAGCGAGCGGCTGGGTGGGTCGGCGGCCATTCCTGCGGGAGCCTGACACAGCCGCGATGCGGAAGTGCTAGGCGCCGACCTGTTCGGGCCCGCCAGGTGAAGCAGGATTTTCTTCGGCCGGCGCCATGCAGACTTTGTTCCGGCCGGTCTGCTTGGCGGTATAAAGCGCGTCGTCAGCGCGGACGATAAGGCGGCCAGGGTCATAGGCGACCTGGTCCGCAGACGCGATGCCCGCGCTCAAGCTGATGCTGATCGGCCCCCGTACGGTGTCGATGACGGTGCGTTCGACGACTTCCCTCAGCTTCTCGGCGACAAGCATCGCGCTGTCACCGTCCGTGTGGGGAAGGATCAAGCCAAACTCTTCACCGCCCAGCCTGCCGAAAACGTCATGGGCGCGAAGCATGTCGCGACACATTTCGGAGAGCCGCTTCAGCACGACATCGCCGATCGGATGCCCGTAGGTATCGTTCACACGTTTGAAGAGGTCGATATCCAGCAGCACCAGACTCAAGGGTGTCAGGTGGCGCTGCGCACGCGTCGTTTCGTTGTCCAGCGTTGCGAGAAAATCGCGTCTGCTTCGTGCGCCAGTCAGCAGGTCGATGTTGATGATCTGCTGCAGCGAATCGTGAGCGGTTCTGAGTGCTGCCGTGTTGGTCAGATGCCTTCTGGTCGCGAAGTACAGGTAAGCCGCAAAAGCGAGCAACAGCGCGGAAATTGCCGCCGCGCAGAATTGGAGGAACTGCCGACGCTCCTCCGCCGCCGCCAGATAGTCCGCGGGAGAGAGCTGGACGAGCACGACCAGCCCCGCGTCGGCTAAACGGCGATAGGCGGTCAGCCGCTCGGTTTGGTCAAGGGCGCTCGGCCCGAAATAGAAACCATGCGTGGGCAATCGCGGATCGAAATACGGCCTGTCGGCCGGGACGATCATCGTGTCCAGTCGGCCGGCGATGGTGCCCTTGGAGGCGGCAGCGCGAGGGACCCCGTCGAGGCCCACCAGAGCGATGAGACCCCGCTGCCCCACATTGATCTGCTTGTAGAAGTCAGTGAAAAAAGCGACCGGCATGGATAACACGAGCACGCCGTCAAATGTTCCGTGCTTGAAGACCGCTCTGGTGAGCTGAATGGACCAGATGCCGGATACACGACCCAGCACCGGTTTACTGACGAACAGCTGATCCCGGCCAGGATTGTCACGGTGAACCCGAAAATGCTCGCGATCGCTGAGATCGACATCGCGATCCGACTGGATCGAGGACTCGGTCAGCCGTCCATTGGCAGCGATCAGCGCGAACTGCGCCACCATGTTGCCGTCCCGATGCAGTTCTCTATGCACCAACCGCCGGAAGGCGTCCGGGTCCGTCTCCAGGTGCTCTCGGGTGTCCAGCAGGAGGGCATCGGCATAACGGACGACACTGTGTACATGCTCCTCGAAGGCAACGGCGAGGTTCATGGCGTCATTTCCAGCCGCCTGTTGCACCAGTTGGCGCTCATGCTTGAGCCAGGCATGGAGCGTGAGCCACATGGGCAACAGGGTCACCGTCAATGCAACGACCGCAATGAGCCCAGCCTTGGTCTCGATAGAACAGCGTCGGAACAATTACCAACTCCAGATTGAGATTGGGTAGCGCACCCGCCGAACCGAGTGTGATCACTGGACCACGACCGCGCGTGACGCAGAATGATGTCAAAATACTATCACTTACTAAAAGTAAGTCAATTATCCAACACACCGATGCAAGCGGGTCTTAAGGCCAACACACCTCCGTCGGAGGCGGTCGGCTACTGAAGGCTGAGTCGAACAGCCGCGCCTAAAAAAGCCCAGCATTGGGCTGGGCTGGGCTGGGCTGGGCTGGGCTGGGCTGGGCTGACGCGCCACTGGGTCAGGGCAATGGATTACCCAAGCCGGGCTCGTTCGGGTCCGGCTCAGGCCGCCGAGCGGGCCGCTCGGGGCGCTCTGCCCCGCTACCGGAGCCCGGCTGCACATCCGGGTTATCGGTGATGAAGTCGGGTTCTGGTGAATGGCTGGGGTTCTGGTCCTGGCCCGGGACGGGTTGCTGGTCGTGGGGACGGTCGAGCGGATCGATACTCATGAAACTCCTCCGGCTGAGCCGCCAATGGCTCTTTCTTTCGAGGCGAATCCGCCGGATTCGTGCGCGCCGCGTGTCGCTCGCTGGCCAGATGAGTTTGTCCAAACCGCTCATCCACTTTGCCGGCTTTTGCCATTGTTGCCGACCGCAGGCAGCGCCACTATCCGGGCATCCATAACAAGAAAATCAGGAGCCCGCCATGCGCGACTATGCCACTGCGGCCAGTGAGTTCGATTACGACCAGACAGTCTCGGCCATCCTCGACGGCGACCTGTTAGCAATGAACGCCTGCATCGAATGCTGCGACCGCCACGCCGATTCGGACAAGGTCGCCCTGATCTGGGAAGGCCGCGACGGCGAGCGGGCCAGCTGGACCTTCGCCCAGTTGAAGGACGCCGCGGCGCGCTTCGCCAACCTCCTCTCCAGCTACGGCATTCAGCCGGGCGACACCGTTGCCGGCCTGTTGCCGCGCACTCCCGAACTGCTGATCACCATCCTCGGGACCTGGCGGGCCGGCGCCATCTACCAGCCGCTGTTCACCGCGTTCGGACCCAAGGCGGTCGAGCACCGCATCAAGGAATCCGGCGCCCGCCTGGTGGTGACCGACACAGCCAACCGCGACAAGCTCGACGCCATCGACGCCGCGCCGCGCCGGCTGGTGGTCGGTGACGAGACCGAGGACTTCTGGACCCAGCTCAAGCGCCAGTCAGCCGACTTCGCCCCCGTGCTGCTCGACGGTGAGGCGCCCTTCCTCGCCATGTTCACCTCTGGCACCACCGGCCCGGCCAAGCAGCTGCATGTCCCACTCAAAGCCATCGTCGCGTTCGTCACCTACATGCGCGACGCGGTTGACCTGCGCCCGGAAGACAATTTCTGGAACATCGCCGACCCGGGCTGGGCCTACGGGCTGTACTACGCCGTCACCGGGCCGCTCGCCATGGGCCACAGCACGCTGTTCTACGAGGGCGGCTTCACGGTCGACAGCACCTGTAGCGTCGTCAATGAATACGGCATCACCAACATGGCCGGCTCGCCCACCGCGTTTCGCCTGCTGCTGGCCTCGCGCAACGAGGTTGAGGCCTGCCTCAAGGGCCAGCTGCGCGCCGTCAGCAGTGCCGGCGAGCCGCTCACGCCGGAAGTCATACGCTGGTTCGCCAGTGGCCTGGGTTGCGCCATCCACGACCACTACGGCCAGACCGAACTGGGCATGGTGCTGTGCAACCACCACGCCCTGCGCCACAACGTCAGCATTGGCGCGGCGGGCTATTCGATGCCGGGCCACCGGGTCGTGGTGCTCGACGATCAACAGCGCGAACTGGCGCCAGGGGTTCCCGGCATGCTGGCGCTCGATCGCAGCCGCTCGCCGTTGCTCTGGTTCGGCGGCTACGTCGGGACGAAGACCAAGGCCTTCGTCGGCGACTACTACCTCAGCGGCGACACGGTGGAGCTGAACGAAGACGGCAGTATCAGCTTTGTCGGCCGTTCCGATGACGTGATCACCACCTCCGGCTACCGCGTCGGTCCGTTCGATGTGGAAAGCGCCCTGGTGGAACACCCGGCGGTGATCGAAGCGGCGGTGATCGGCAAGCCCGATCCCGAGCGCACCGAGCTGGTGAAAGCCTTTGTCGTGCTGCACGCCAGTCACCCCGGCGACCCGGCGCTGGCCGAACAGCTGCAGCTGCATGTCCGCCAACGCCTGTCCGCGCATGCCTACCCGCGGGAAATCGAGTTCGTGAAGGAGCTGCCGAAGACTCCGAGCGGCAAGATCCAGCGCTTCCTGCTGCGCGACCGCGAAAAGGCCGCCGGGCAACCGGCCGCCGCGACCAAGGCCGCCAGCTGAGGCACCCGGATGCCCGGCGGCACATCGACGTCTGATCGGCCCGTGGCGTGACGGGATTGTGCGGCCCCCGCGGCCGCACTTTTTTGCCTGATCCCACCAACCCGAATGCGCCCGGGCACAGCCGCCAGCCCGCCGAACACAGAGGCCGCCACGGCCACAGGGAACCGCATGAACATCGCTACCGAAGACCGCTTCCTTCCCACTGCCGACGGTGAGGTGTTCGCCCGGCGCTGGCGCACCGGATCGCGGCGGACGCCCATCGTCCTGCTCCATGACTCGCTCGGCAGCGTCGAGCTGTGGCGCGACTTTCCCGAGCAGCTGGCCGCCGCCAGCGGGCGCGACGTGATCGCCTATGATCGCCTCGGCTATGGCCGTTCGGCGGCGCACCCGGGTGGCTGGTCGAACCACTTCATCCGCGAGGAAGCCGAGCGCTACTTCCCACCGGTGTGGCAGGCGCTGGACAGCGAGGAGTTCATCGTCCTCGGCCACAGCGTCGGCGGCATCATGGCTGCGAGCGTGGCGGCGCACCATGCCCGGCATTGCCGCGCGCTGATCACGGTGGCCGCGCTCGCGTTCGTCGAGGATCGCACCCTGCAGGGCATCCGTCAGGCGCAGGCAACCTTCGCCGAGCCGGCCCAGCGCGATCGGTTGAACAAGTACCACGGCGACAAGGCCGACTGGATTCTGTCGGCCTGGATCGATACCTGGTTGTCCGAGAGCTTCGCCGGCTGGACGCTGGAGCAGAGCGCGCCGGCCATCGCCTGTCCGCTGCTGGCCATTCACGGCCGGGACGACGAATACGGCAGCGTGGCGCATCTGGAGCGGGTCACTGCGCTCGCCCGGGGCCCGGTCGAGCGGCTGCTGCTTGACGGCTGCCAGCACGTCCCGCACCGGGAGCAGCCGGCCCTGGTGCTGGCAACGGTCGAGCGTTTCCTTCAGGGCCTCGATGGCTGAGCCGGACTGTCCTCAAGCAACGCGCCCGGGTGTCACGTGGGGGCGCGGCCTCTGCAGAGTCACGCGTGATTGAGGAACCAGCGCCAGTCCTGCTCGCTCACTTCGCCCATGAACTGGCGGTACTCGGCCCACTTGATTGCCAGGAACACGTCGAGGAAACCGGCGCCGAACGCCTCGCGCGCCCAGGCGGATGCCTCAAGGTTGCGCAGCGCCGTCAGCCAGTCGGTGGCCAGGGTGTCGCGGACCTGCTCATAGCCGTTGCCGACGGTCGGCGCGCCTGGGTCGAGCTGATGGCGGATGCCGTGGTGCGCGCCGGCCAGCACCGCCGCTGCCGCGAGGTACGGGTTGGCGTCGGCGCCGCAGATGCGGTGTTCGACGTGCCGGCTGGCCGCCGGCCCGCCCGGGACGCGGAACGAGACGGTGCGGTTGTTGACACCCCAACTACGGGCCAGCGGCGCGTAGCTGTTGGCCTGGAAACGGCGGAAGGAATTGGCGTTGGGGCAGAAGATCGCCAGGGCATCGTCGAGCGTGGCCATCATGCCGCCGATGGCATGGCGCAACAGCGGCGTGCCGCAGGGGTCGTCCGAGGCCATCAGGTTGTTGCCCTCGGCATCGGCCAGGCTAAGGTGCAGGTGCATGCCGCTGCCGGCCTGATCGCCGAAGGGCTTGGCCATGAAACAGGCGGTCAGCCCGTGCTTGTTCGCCACGCCCTTGACCAGGCGCTTGTAGCGCACGCCCTCGTCGATGGCCCGCAGCGCGTCGAACCGATGCTCGAGGGTCAGTTCCAGCTGGCCCGGCGCGTATTCGGAAATGGCCGTGCGCACCGGCAGCCCTTGCACTTCGCAGGCCACGTAGAGGTCGTCGAGAAACGGCTGCAACTGCTCCAGCTCATAAACGCCATAGACCTGCGGCGCGCCCGGCCGGACCCCGTTGGCCTGCAGGGCCGGCTGCGGGCGACCGTCGCTGTCGCGCTCGCGATCGAGCAGGTAGAACTCCAGCTCCACCGCCATCACCGGGTGATAGCCGTCGGCCTTCAACGCCTCGAGCGTACGGACGAGCACATGCCGCGGATCAGCCACTGCCGCCGGCAACCCGCGGCTCGGGTGCATGCTCACCTGCACCTGGCCGGTCGGCGCGTTGCGCCAGGGTTGCAGGGTCAGGCTGCCGGGTAGCGGCTCGGTCCAGCAGTCGGCGTCAGCGACGTCCCAGACCAGCCCGCTCTCCTCGACATCGGTGCCCTGCACCGTCAACGCCAGGATCGAGCTGGGCAGCGGCCGCCCGTGCTCGTAAATCGCCAGCAGTTCGTTGCGATGCAACAGCTTGCCGCGCGGAATGCCATTGGCGTCGATGAGAAACAGTTCGATGCAGCGCACCTCGGGATGTGCGTCCAGAAAGGCTTGCGCTTCGTGTCGGTCGATAGGCATGACGGGTTCTCAGGCGCTGCGCGCGTTGTCCATGGACAGCAGCTCGTGCAGCGCCTCGTCCAGCGTGGAAAGGAGACGTGCGGTGTCCGCCGCGGTAGTGTCGGGGCAGCACAGCATCATGTTGTGGAACGGCGTTATCAGCACGCCGCGGTTGATCAGGAACAGGTGCAGCGCCATTTGCAGGCTGTCGTGAAAGGCCGCCTCAGCCTCGGCGCCGGTGCGCGGCGGAATGGGGCAGAACTGGAATTCGCAGCGCGCACCCAGCTCGGTGACCGACCAGCCCAGCCGATGCTGGCTGAACAGGTCGCGCAGCCCCTGCGCCAGGCTCGCCGCCAGCGGCAGCATGTGTTGATAGGCCTGCGCCGTCATAACCTGCTCGAGGTTGACGCGCATGCAGTGCATCGCCAGCGCGTTGGCTGAGAGCGTGGTACCCATGCCGCTGTGGCCGTGCCCGGTCGATGCTTCGCTGCCCTGCTGTTGCACCGTGCGCATGCGCTCTGCGACTGCTGCCGAGCAACCATAGACCGCGCAGGGCACGCCGCCGGCGATCGGCTTGCCAACCACGAAGAAGTCCGGGTCGAGGTTCCACAGCCGGGTGCAACCGCCGACGTCGGTGGAGATGGTATGGGTCTCGTCGATGATCAGCAGGCTGCCGTAGCGGCGCGTGAGCTCGCGGCACTGCTGCATGAAGCCCGGATCAGGCAGCACCATGCCGATGTTGGTCATCGCCGGTTCGCACATCAGCGCGCAGACGTCTCCCTGCGCCAACGCCGCTTCGAGCGCCGCCAGGTCGTTGAACGGAATCGAGCGGGTGTACTGGGTGAGGTCGTAGGCCTGGCCGACCAGCCCGGCGCGGTGCACGGTGCGGCCTTCGCGGTAGCGCACCATGACGTCGTCCACCGTGCCGTGGTAGCAACCGTCGAATACCAGCAGGGTCTTGCGCCCGGTAACGGCCCGCGCCCAGCGCAGGACGTAGCGGTTGGCATCGGTGGCGGTCGCCGTGATCTGCCAGAACGGCAGGCCGAATCGCTCCGCCAGCAGCTCGCCGCAGACCACCGCGTCCTCACCCGGCAGCATGGTGGTCAGCCCGCGGCTGGCCTGCTCTGCCATGGCACGGGCGACCGGCGCCGGCGAATGGCCGAACATGCTGCCGGTGTCGCCAAGGCAGAAGTCGACATACTCGTGGCCGTCGACATCGACGAAGCGCACGCCGCTGGCCTGCTCGACGAACAACGGGACCGGCATCGACCAGTCATTCATCCAGTGCATCGGCACGCCATTGAACAGATGGCTACGCGCACGCTCGGCCAGGGCGACCGAACGCGGGTTTCGCTCGACGAACCGTTGACGCTCGGCGGCGGCGAAGGCGGCGATGGCCGCCTCGTTGATCCCGCTGATGGACATGATTCACTCCCTTGCTGATGACGGGCCCGGCGTTAGTGCCCGGCCGAGACCCCACAATCGATGGCCAGATCCGCGCCGGTGATCGAGCGCGCCGCCGGCTGACACAGGTAGAACGCCAGCTCAGCGACTTCGCCGGGCTGGATAAAGCGTGCGCCCTCGCCCTGCGGGTATTTCTCCAGCAGCGCGCGGTAATAGCCCTGCGGGTCGCCGTCGCCGTAGCGCTCGGCCTGGAAACGCAGCATCGGGGTCGCGATGTCGCCGGGCGAAATGGCGTTGCAGCGCACGCCGGAAGGCGCCAGGTCCAGCGCGAGGGCCTTGGTCAGCAGGGTCACGCCGCCCTTGCTGGCGCAGTAGGCGGCGGCGTTGAGATTACCCTGGCGGCCGGCATCGCTGGAGATGTTGACGATGCAGCCAGCCACTGCGCGCAACGCCGGGATAGCGGCTGAGCACATGAAGAAGGTGCCCTTGAGATTGACGTCCATCACCAGGTCGAAATCCGCCTCGCTGAAATGCTCGACCGGGCCTTCACGCCACACACCGGCGGCGTTGACCAGCGTATCCAGGCGGCCAGCGGCGGCGATCACCGCCTCGACCACCTCGCGGCAGGCGTCCGGCTGGCGCAGGTCGCGGGCCAGGCTGCCAAGCAAGTTCTGCTCGGCAGCCAGCGCCTTTAGGCCGGAGGCGTCCAGATCCGTGGCGAAGACTCGCCAGCCGCCCTTGGCGAAGCGCTCGACCAGTGCGCGGCCCACCCCACCGGCAGCACCGGTGACCAGCACCACAGGCGTCATCGGCACGTTCATGGTGCCTTGTTCTCGATCAGGCAGTTGCCGCCATCGACGACCAGCAGTTCGCCAGTGATATAGCTGGCCTCGGGTGACGCGAGAAACGCCACGGCGGCGGCCACTTCTTCCGGCCGCCCCGCGCGGCCCACCGGCACATAGGCCGCGGCGCGCGCTTCTTCCGGCGTGCTCGAGGCGGTTGCGATCCAGCCGGGGGCAACCGAATTGACGGTGATGCCCTGTCCGGCGACTTCCAGCGCGAGGCCCATCTGCAGCCCGACCATGCCGGCCTTGGCAGCGCTGTAGGCCGCCTCACCCGGATTGCTGCCGCGGGTTCCGGTGGTCGAGCTGACATGGACGATCCGCCCGTACCCGCGGGCCTGCATGCCCGGCAGCAGCGCCCTGGTCAGCAGGAACGCTGTCGTCAGGTTGCGCGCCAGGGATTGATTCCAGACTTCGAGGCTCATGCTGGCGACCTTGGCCATCGGCTCGGGACTGCCCAACATGGCCATCCCGGCGTTGTTGACGAGAATGTCGACGCGGCCCCAGCAGCGCTCTGCCCAGTCGGCGAAGGCCTGCACCTGGGCCTCATCGGTTAGATCGGCCACCCGTCCGTGCACCTCGAAACCCGCCGCACGCAATTCGGCCACCCGCTCGGCGATGCGCGCGCTGCTCGCCGTAACCACCAGCCTCGCGCCGGCCGCACCCAGGCGCCGCGCAATGGCCATGCCGATGCCGTGCTCGCTGCCCGCGCCGCTGATGACCGCGACCTGCCCTTGCCACGCCGATTCGCTCATCGTCCTGCCCGTTATCAACTGTCGTAGTGCTGGAACATAGCCCTGCCGCTCTGCTAAACAAAGACAATCGTTATCAGCGGAACTGACAACCAGTCATGGCATTCAGCAGCGACTCCATCAAACTCTTCCTTGCGGTGCTCGACGAGGGCTCGTTTTCCGCCGCGGCGCGCGCTCTGGGCCGCGTGCCTTCGGCCGTCAACATGGCGGTGTCTCAGCTCGAGGCCGAGCTGGACCTCGTGCTGTTCGACCGCTCGACGCGCAAGGCGCAGCCCACCGCGGCCGCCCGCGCGCTGGAGCCCCAGGCGCGGCAGGTCGCCAGCCAGCTCAACTTGCTCGATGCCCACGCCCTGCAGCTGCACGCCGGGCTCGAGCGGCGGCTGGTCCTGGCGATGCCGCCCGAGCTGCAGACTGGTGCCTGGAGCTGCCCGTTGGCGACCCTGGCCGCGGAATTCCCGACGCTGGAAATCGAGGTGCGCTCCGCCGCCCAGGCCGATGCCGCACGCATGCTGCACGAGGGCAGCGCCCAGCTGGCGCTGGTCTTCGAGCGCCCAGGGATCGACGAGCGCGAGGCGTTCCAGGAAGCCGGAAGCCAGTTGCTGGTGGCGGTCGCCGCGCCGCACTACCTGGCACGCGGCAGCGGCGCGCCGCTGGGCGAGGCTCAGCTGGCGGACATGCGGCAGATCATCGTCGCCAGCGGCGACCCCGCCGCTTCGGACCCGCAGCTGGTCCTGTCGCACCGCATCTGGCTCACCGACAGCTACCTCGCGGCGCTGGAACTGGTGCAGGCCGGCGTCGGCTGGGCCTACCTGGCGCAGCCGCTGGTGCAACCGCTGATCGCTTCGGGCGCGCTCAATCCGGTCGTGTTCGACAATATGGCCAGCCAGCTGCGCCTGTGGGTTGACGTCATCTGGATCAAGAACCGCCCGCTCGGGCTGGCTGCGCGGCGCTACCTGACCCTGCTCAACCAGCAAAGCGGAGCGGTACCGCGACGCACCTAAGCGCCGTCACGCACGCTCTACGAGGAAACCGGAGATGGACCGATACACCGCTGGCTGCCTGTGCGGCGAGGTCCGCGTCGTCGCAACCGGCCAACCCGACCGGGTCGGCATCTGCCATTGCCTGGACTGCCGCAAGCACCACGGCGCCCTGTTCTACGCCGCGGCGGTGTTCGCCGAGGCAGCAGTGAGTGTGGTCGGTATCACCCACGCGTACGCCGGGCGCCATTTTTGCCCGCGCTGCGGCGGGTCGGTGTTCGCGCGCAGCGATGGCGAAGTCGAGGTCCATCTCGGCGCGCTGGACAGGCCGGACCAGCTGACGCCGACCTACGAGTGCTGGGTCAGCCGGCGCGAAGCCTGGCTGCCGCCCTTCCCCGTCGCCCGACAATTCCCGCGCGACCCTGAGCAACTCGACGCCGATCGCCAGCCAGCTGACCGGCCTGCCCCGTGACGCTGCACCGGGCACGTGACGGGCACCGCAACGGGCGCTTTGCGCTAGAGTTCGGTCACCGGCGGGCCGCGCCCGCGTTTACTGCTCAGGGGGCTCCATGCTCAAAGCCGTCGCGTTCGACGTTTATGGAACACTCATCGACACCCAGGCAGTGCTCGGAAAACTGGCCGAACGGGTGGGCGGCGCGGCGCCGGCGGTGTCGCAGCTCTGGCGCCAGAAGCAGCTGGAATACAGTTTTCGCCGCGGCCTGATGCGCGATTACCGTGACTTTTCGGTATGCACCCGCGACGCCCTGGTATTCGCCGCGCAGTCCTGCGGACAGCACTTGAGCCCCGCCGATATCGAACAGCTGATGCACGCCTACACCGAGCTGGAGGCCTTCGCCGACGTGCCGGCCAGCCTGCAGGCCCTGGCCGACAGCGGGCTCGCGCTATACGCGTTCTCCAACGGCAGCCGCGGCGCGGTAGAGGGGCTGTTGCAACGCGCCGGCGTGCTGGCGGCCTTTACCGCGGTGGTGAGCGTCGAGGACGTGCGGACGTTCAAACCGGCGCCCGAGGTCTATGCTCACCTGTGCCGGGTTGCCGACGAGCCCGCCGAACGCATCTGCCTGGTCTCCGGCAACCCGTTCGACATCCTCGGCGCCGCGCATGCCGGGCTGACCACCGCCTGGCTGCGTCGCGATCCGGGCGTGCCGTTCGACCCCTGGGGCGTGGATCCGACGTACATCCTCGGCGGCCTAAACGCCCTGCCCGATTGCCTGCGCCAGGCCTGACGCTCGCGCCCCTCCAACGCTTCCGGAGCCGTCCTGCCATGCACGCCACCCTTCCGCTGCTCGATCGCCTGGCCTTTCCACCGCTGCGTCGCAGCGGCCTGGAGGCTCTGCAGGTCAACCTCACCTACCGCTGCAACCAGCGCTGCCTGCACTGCCACGTCAACGCCGGCCCGACCCGTGAGGAAGCCATGACCGACGACAGCCTGGCGCTGCTGCACCAGGTGATCGATGCACACCCGGTGCACACCCTGGACCTGACCGGCGGCGCCCCCGAACTGCACCCGCGCTTTCGCGACATCGTCCGCCACGCGCGGCGCGAGGGCCTGCGGGTGATCGACCGCTGTAACCTGACGATTCTCAGCGAGCCGGGTCATGAGGACCTGGCCGCGTTTCTTGCCGACCAGGGCGTGGAAATCAGCGCCTCGCTGCCCTGCTATTCGCGCGGCAATGTCGACCAGCAGCGCGGCGACGGCGTCTTCGCCGCCAGCATCGCCGGGCTGAGGCAGCTCAACCGGCTCGGCTACGGCGCCTCTGACAGCGGGCTGATCCTGAATCTGGTGTACAACCCGCAGGGGCCGAGCCTGCCGCCTCCCCAAGCCGCCCTGGAAGCCGACTACAAGGCGCATCTGGCGGACGACTTCGGCGTCAGCTTCAACCACCTGCTGACCATCACCAATCAGCCCATCGCCCGCTTCGGCAGCACCCTGGTCAGCCGCGGCCAGTTCGGCGACTACCTGCAGCTGCTGCGCGACAGCTACCGGCCCGCCAACCTCGACGCCGTGATGTGCCGCAGCCTGGTCAGCGTCGACTGGCAGGGCTATCTATACGATTGCGACTTCAACCAGATGCTCGGGCTACCCCTGGCGCTGCCCGGGCTGATCGGCCGCGAACGCCCGCATCTGCGTGACCTGCTGCGCGGCGCGCGGTTGGACGGCAACCCTATCGTCACCCGCGACCACTGCTACGCCTGCACGGCCGGGCAAGGCTCGAGTTGCGGCGGGAGCCTGAACGGCTGAGGACCTTGCATGGATAGCCACCGCCGGCCCCTGCGTCCGGCGAATCGAGTGAGCCACGGCGCCGCCAGGCGGACGCCTCGCGCGGGCACGCCGAACGGGTGCCTGCGGCAGCGCGGCGAACCGGGAGCCGCCACATGACCCGCGGGCGCTTCGCCGTCCTGGCGCTGCTGGTCGTCGCGATTGCCGTGCTCTTCGCATTGGATGCCAGCCAGTACCTCGAACTTGAGTGCATCAAGGCCCGGCTGGCGACACTCGACGCCGCGGTCGCCGCGCAACCCTGGCTGTCCCGCGGCGCGTTCTTCCTTGCCTATGTGCTGGTCACGGCGCTGTCACTGCCCGGCGCGGCGTTAATGACGCTGGTCGGTGGCGCACTGTTCGGCCTGGCGGGTGGCACGCTGCTGGTCTCGTTCGCCTCGACCCTCGGCGCGACCGGCGCCCTGTTGCTCAGCCGCTACCTGCTGCGTGGCTGGGTTCGGGCGCGCTTTGGCCAACGTCTCGCGACCATCGACCGGGGCGTGGCGCAGGACGGCGCCCACTATCTGTTCGCCCTGCGTCTGGTTCCGCTGTTTCCGTTTTTCCTGGTCAATCTGGCGATGGGGCTGACGGCGCTGCCGGTGCGCACCTTCTGGTGGGTCAGCCAGCTCGGCATGCTGCCGGGTACGCTGGCCTACGTGAACGCGGGGCGCGAACTGGGCGCGCTCGGCTCTACGAACGACCTGCTGTCCCCGGGCCTGGTCGGCGCCTTCATGCTGCTCGGCCTGTTGCCGCTGCTGTCGCGCAAGCTGCTTCAGGCTTATCGAACCCGGCAGGTCTATGCCGGCTGGCGCAAGCCGCGCCGGTTCGACCGCAATCTGATCGTGATCGGTGCTGGCTCCGGTGGCCTGGTCAGTGCGTATATCGCCGCGGCCCTGAAAGCGAAGGTCACCCTGATTGAGAAACGCCGCATGGGCGGCGACTGCCTCAACACCGGCTGCGTGCCGTCCAAGGCGCTGATCCGCTCGGCGCGGCTGGCCCACCAGCTCAAGCAGGCCGGGCGCCTGGGTGTCAGCGCAAGCGGCGAGGTGGATTTCGCCGCCGTGATGACGCGCATCCGCGATGTCATCGACCGCATCGCGCCGCACGATTCGGTCGAGCGCTACACCGCCATGGGCGTGGAAATCGTCGAGGGCGAGGCGCGGATCACCTCCCCCTGGACCGTCGAGGTGAATGGCCGCGTGCTGTCCAGCCGGGCCATGGTGATCGCCACCGGAGCCCGCCCCCATGTACCGGCGATTCCCGGCATCGAGCAGGTCGCCGCACTGACCTCGGAAACGGTCTGGACCTTGCGCGAACGCCCGGCGCGGTTGCTGGTGCTCGGCGGTGGCCCAGTCGGTTGCGAGCTGGCGCAGGCCTTCCAGCGACTCGGTTCTGCCGTCACCCTGGTGCAGCGCAACGCCCGGCTGCTGCCCAAGGAGGATGAGGCCGCCAGTGCCGCGGTGCTCGACGCCCTTCGGGCCGACGGCGTGGAGGTGCGTTTGCAACACAACGCGTTGCACTTCGTCGCGGCGGCTGGCGGCGACCGCCAGCTGATCTGCCGCGACGAGGCAGCCGGTGCGGACGTCGCTATCATTTTCGACCAGGTGCTGCTGGCCCTGGGTCGCCGCGCCACTGTCGAGGGATTCGGCGCCGAGGCGCTCGGGCTGGACCTGCGTGACGACGGCAGCCTCGCCGCCGATGCCTGCCTGGCCACGCGCTTTCCGAACATCTTCGTGGCAGGCGATGTAACCGGCCCCTTGCAGTACACCCACGTTGCGGCGCACCAGGCCTGGTACGCCACGGTGAATGGGCTGCTCTGCGGCTTGCGCCGCTTCAGGGTGGATTACCGGGTGATCCCGCGCGCCACCTTCACCGACCCGGAAGTGGCGCACGTCGGCCTCACCGAACACGAGGCACGGGCACAGGGCATTCCGTTCGAAACGACCCGTTTTAGCCTGGACGCACTCGATCGAGCCATCGTCGACGGCGCCACCGACGGCTACATCCAGGTGCTCACGGTGCCCGGCAAAGACCGCATCCTCGGCGCGACCCTCGTCGGTGCGCACGCCAGCGAGCTAATTATCGAATACGTCTCGGCAATGAAGCACGGCCTGGGGCTGAACCGCATCCTCGGCACCCTGCACCTCTACCCAACCCTGGCAGAGGCGAACAAATACGTGGCTGGCGAATGGAAGCGCGCCCACGCGCCGGCCCGCGCACTGCGCTGGCTGGCACGCTGGCACCGCTGGCGCCGTGGCCCGGGCGAACCGAAGCGCAACGATTGAACGTTTCTGACGGGGCGATCGGGTCAGGCACACACCGCGTGCGCTGAACACCGCAGAGGTGGCCCGCCAGGACAGCGGGCCGGAACGGTGGCGGCGGCCAACCTGACCGCCGCTCGGCGATCAGTCGGTGGCGCTCAGCACGCCACGCTGGATCTGGTCACGCTCGATGGATTCGAACAGTGCCTTGAAGTTGCCCTCGCCAAATCCGCTGTCGCCCTTGCGCTGGATGAACTCGAAGAACACCGGGCCGAGCAGCGTGCCGGAGAAGATCTGCAGCAACAGCCGCTGCTCGCCGTTCTCCGACGCGCCGTCGAGCAGGATGCCGCGTGACTTCAGTTCCTCCACGGGCTCGCCGTGGTTGGGTAGCCGCCCTTCGAGCATCTCGTAGTAGGTGGCGGGCGGCGCGGTCATGAACACCGTGCCGCTGGCCTTCAGCTTGTCCCAGGTCTCGATCAGGTTGTCGGTGAGAAAGGCGACATGCTGGATGCCCTCGCCATTGAACTGCATGAGGAATTCCTCGATCTGCCCGGCGCCCTTGCTCGACTCCTCGTTCAGCGGGATGCGAATCATGCCGTCCGGCGCGGTCATGGCCTTCGAGGTCAGCCCGGTGTACTCGCCCTTGATGTCGAAATAGCGGATCTCGCGGAAGTTGAACAGCTTCTCGTAGAAGTCCGCCCAATAGGCCATGCGCCCGCGGTAGACGTTGTGGGTCAAGTGGTCGATGAGCTTGAGGCCGGCCCCGACCGGGTGCCGGTCAATGCCTTCGAGGAACACGAAGTCGATGTCGTAGATCGAGCTGCCCTCGCCGAAGCGGTCGATCAGGTACAGCGGCGCGCCACCGATGCCCTTGATCGCCGGCAGGCGCAGCTCCATCGGTCCTGGCGGCATGTCCACCGCTTGCGCGCCCAGCTCCAGCGCCTTGGCGTAGGCCTGGTGCGAATCCCTGACACGAAACGCCATGCCACAGACGGAAGGCCCGTGCTCGGCGGCAAAATACGCCGCGTGGCTGTTCGGCTCGCGGTTGACGATGGCGTTGATCTCGCCCTGGCGGTACAGCGCGACATCCTTGGAACGGTGATTGGCGACGTGGCTGAAGCCCATGCTTTCCAGCACGGGTTCGACGACGTTTGGCGTGGGCGAGGCAAATTCGATGAATTCAAAGCCCATGAGGCCCATGGGGTTTTCGTAGAGATCGGCCATGATTGGCTCCTTTCAAGCGCAACGGAACAAGGCAAAGGGTGAACGAGTCAGCGCCTGTTTCGGGGTGGTGCGCAGGAAATGCCCCTCACGCTGCGTGAGAGGTGGTCGCCCATCAGTAGCTTGAAACCGCGGATTTTCATGGTGATCGGCGCTCCCGGCGTATGGCAGCGGGTACGGCAGTGACGGGCAGGCCGGCTGTCGCATATGCCGCCACCGTCATGCTCGCAACTCCGGCGGTTGACTCCCGGCCACCCAGCCACAAGCCTGGCTCAAGATGCCGGGGCGTGCTGCGGAGAGGGAACGAAGAACGGACGAACTGCGTGTCGAGGTGCATTGGGATGGCCTGCTGTCGCGTCCTGATCGGAGCGCCGTTATTGTTTTGCGTAATCAGATTACGTTTAGGGGAATTTGCGTGACCGACGCCATGCTGTCAAGCACTGCCGCCTGCGCGTCGCTGCGCCGCGCCCTGCGCGCCCGCTGGTCTGCGGCTGAGAACGATCACCCGCCTCGCTTGCCGAACCAGAACAGGGCCAAGACTGCGGCCGGCTGTTTGTAGCAATGTTCCGCGCCCGCGTGGCCGCCCTTTTTCGCCATCCTCAGGAGCACACCAGATGAAAACACTGTATCCGCAAAAACCCGGGCAGAACGTACACGGCTGGGAGCGCGCCGCCTCTATCGCGGGTGGCCTGGCGCTGCTCGGCAAGGGCCTGAGCCGTGGTGGGCTGGGCGGCCTGGTTCAGCTGGCGGTTGGCGGCTTGGCGCTGGCGCGGGGAATCAGCGGACGCTGCGAGGCCAAGCGGATCCTTGGCGAGGCCAGCGCAACGCCGCCGGCACAGCGCGCCCTGCCGGACAAGCTGCGCTACAGCCATATGCCGCTCGACTCCGAAGTCCACAGTCCCGATTTCGACGAGCCGGATGTGACCCTGCCGGACGCAACGCCCATGGGCCACGAAACCCATCCCACCGCCGGCAACGAGCGCCGTTGACCGCATTGGCCGTAGATCCGGGGGCGCACGGCATGGCGCTTTCCGGGGGTCGACAGGGCTATTTGGACGTCGCTCATCGGCTACCGGCGCCAGCCGCCGAACGGCGATTGGCGGCATCTTGACGGCATGCTATTTATGCGACGTATTCCCGTCACATGCGTGGCATTCAGGCAGAACCAACATGGAAAGATCGGCGACAGAAACGGAAAACCACGAGCAGTGGGGCGTGGTGTATTCCTATGGCAGCGTGCTTGCAGTCTTCGACAGCGAACAGGACGCGCAAAACGAAGCCACGCTCTTCGGCGGAGCGGTGGTCAACCTGGCACGACAGGTCTGGAATGCCATCAGCGAAGCGGCGCTCGCCGCCTCGCCCATCGACCAGCAGGCGGTGTAGCCGCCCGGCGTCGCACGATTCAGGCGATCAGGACGCCCAACGGTGTGTCCAGATCGCCCAACCTGCTGTTTGGCTGGACGGGCAATGGCTGCCCGGCAGCGGCTTCCCCGGGTGAGGGCCGGAATTCCTGATGATAGGGAATCAAACCCAGGGCAGTCCGCTCGAATTCAACGACGCTGTAGCCATCCGCCCAGGCCTCTCCCCCGCGGCACTCTTCGCTCACGACAAGGCCTGCCTGAGCACACCCTCGACCCGCGCGGTACCTGCCTCGGCCTGCTCGATGAGCTTGCGCTGCTGGTGCGAAATGATGTCGAGCACGCGGCTGGGCTGGATTTCTATGTCATCGAAGGTAATCAACTGGCCGGGCTCCACCGCGCGCTTGAGCACCGTATTGCGCAACAGGCCGATGGGCACGTGGTCCAGCTCGTCAGCCAGCCGCACCGCCTCGCCACGCACGTCAAAGCCCCCGATACCGCGGGTGATCATCTCACCGGCGCGCAGCTCGCGCTTGGCCACGGCAGCGACGCCAAGGGTCGGAGTTGCGCCGTTGTTCAGCAGCACGCCGCCGCCGGACAGGACCCGGCGCAGCGTCTTGCCGACTTCCAGCGAGCACAGGTGAAACGGCCGCGTGAGCACGTAGTACGGCCCGGGCCCTAGCTTGAAATATTCGATCGCCGGCGCCTGGTCCTCGTCATGGCGGCAGACCAGGAACACACCCCCAGCCGGATAGCCGCTGGGCAGCACGTAGTCGACGATAGGCTGGCCGATGCCCTCGGCGAGCAGGCCCAGCACGTTGCCACTCAGGTTCAGGTCGGTGGACGGCACGCCTTCCAGGCCGCGGCGGGAAATGGTCGCGCCGAAGCCGTTGCCCACCACCACCTGTTCGATCTGCACCTTGGTGCCGTCGGTGAAGGAGGTGGTCTGCTCGATGCTGATGCCCTGGCGTTTCGACCAATAGGCCATGTCCTGGGGGCTCGGATTGTGGTTCAGGTAGCCCTTCATGTTGCCGTAGACCAGCGGGCGGAAGCCCATCTGCAGGGCCTCTTCGCGCAGCGCGGCAAGCGAGCCGGGCTGGTCGCCCTCGGCTTCGGTCAGCAACCCCTTGGTCGACAGATAGGAACCCGTGGTCACCTGCAGCTCGGCGTTGATGGTCACCACCGGCAACCCTGCTTCGAACGCCCGCTCGATTACCTCGGTGCCGAAGAACACATCACCGGTGCATTCGACGATGATGTCGGAATGCTCGAGCAACTCGTCGATAGAGTTGGTCAGCCGGTCGCTGAGCGGGAAATCCGCCAGGCTGTCGATGCGCCGGCGCGTCAGCACGCGGCTCACAACCATGTCCTTGTAATGCTGCTTGATCAGGCGAACGAGGCAGTGCGAAATCATCCCTGTACCTGACACACCCACTCTTTTTATCGTTTCGACTGTCATAGCGAACTGCCCCTGTTAGGTCCTCGCCTTCCGACCGTAACATCCGGAAAAAGTTTTGATCGAACCACCCGCATCAGTTGTGCGCCGCCTGCGGAGTAGCCAGTTGCGTGGGGTCGTCGGCGATGCTGAACGGATACGCCTTGTACGGGACGCGGCTGGGCGCCGGCCCGAACGGGACGGCCGGCATGTCGCTCATGCGCCGGATCACGTGGTGCAGCTCTTTGCGCCAGTGCTTGGGGCGGATGCCAAAGGTGGCCTCGATGCGCGCGCAATCGAGCACCGACCAGGCCAACCGGTTCGCTGCCCGCGGCAGTTGCTCGCTGGTCACCGGCAGCACCCGCGGCGCGGTGTCGATCAGGCCAGCCTGCTCCGCCTCGCGAAAGATCTCGCTGGCGAATTCCGCCCAGCTGCACGGCGACGAGCCGCTGTAGTGGTACAGGCCCCATTCCAGGTCACCGTCGCGGCAATAGCGCAGCGCCAATTCGATCAGCACCCGCGCGACACTGCGCGCCCGCGTTGGGCAACCGACCTGGTCGCTGACCACTGAGATCTCCTCGGTCTTGGAGCCCAGGTTGAGCATGGTCTTGACGAAGTTGTTGCCGCGCTCGCCATAGATCCAGCTGGTTCGCAGGATAAGGTAGCGGTCCAGGGTCTGGCTGATCGCGGCCTCGCCTGCCAATCGGGTCGAGCCGTAGACACAGTTGGGTTTTGGCGTGTCGGTTTCGCGATACGGCACGTTGCCCTCGCCGTCGAAGACGAACTCGCTGGAGAGATGGAACAGCGGGATGTCGTACTCCCGGGCGGCAGCGGCCAGGTTCGCCGGGCCGTCGCGGTTGACCGCCTGAGCCTGGGCCACTTCGGCCTCGGCGTGATCGAGGTTGGTGTAGGCCGCGGCATTGATGATCACGGCGGGCTGATAGCACTCGATGGCAGCGTGCACCTGCTGCACCGAGGTGATGTCCAGCGCTTCGCGTGGCAGCCCGATGACCTCCAGGCCGAAGCTGGCGGCCTGGTTGACCAGGCAATAGCCGACCTGGCCGCCGGCGCCGCAGACCAGCACACGACGATTCTGCCGTGTGTGGCGTCGCGGCTCGGGAGCCGGCTCATCCGCGCCGGCCCCGGGTGCGGCCGCATCGCCGGACACGCTCGCCGCGGCGCCGGCCTCAACCGGCGCCGGTCCCGCCAGCGGCTTTGGGCTCAGCTCCCGCACCGTAACCCCGAGCGCCTCGACCGGCGCCTCAGCCGGCTCGGGCACTGGTTTGAAGCGAAGGCTTTCCAGCAGCCCCTTGAGCACGATGCGCGACTTTGCGCCCTGGCCGCTCCTGAGCATCCGCGCGGCCAGCAACAGGCGCGACAAAAACACGGTCAGCGCCCGGCGACGGTTGTAGTAACGGCGCGCGATGAATAGCTCGTTGCGCACGAAATGCCGGTGCAAGGCCGTGCGCTTCGGATCGACCTCACGCTGGATGTTGATCGAGCCGCTGACCTTGCGCAGATGGCGCACCTTGCTCGCCGCCACCAGGTAGCCGGGAGCGTGCTGGCTGATGCGCAGCGTGTATTCGGTGTCGTCGCCCCACATGAACATGGCGGCGAGCGGCAAGCCGTAGCGCTGCAGCGAGGCGCGCGGCACCAGGATGGAAACGTAGGTTGCCGGGCGCACGGGAACGAGCCCCTCGTCGAGCAGGGCTGGCCAGTTTTCGTAATCGATGGCGTTGGCGCGCGTGTCGACGCCAGGCACGTTGGTCAGCAGGCCGTCCTCTGTGTAGGCCAGCGACAACAGGAACGAATGCGGCTGGTACCTGGCGGCCAGCCGATCGCCGGCGTCGAGCAGCTGCTGCAGGGCATCCGGGTCGGGAATCACATCGTCGTCCATCATCCAGACGAAATCGGCGCCGTGCTGATAGGCGAGGCGGAAGCCCGCACTGAAACCACCGGACGCCCCAGTGTTGTGCGACAGCACGTACACCTTGAGGTTGGGCAGGGCCTGCTCCATCAGCATCTCTTCGGTGCCGTCGTGGCTGGCGTTATCGACGACGATGATGCCCGCGCAGGGGCGCGTCTGGGCATCGATGGCGTGCAGGCAGCGTTTCAGCAGGCCTTTGCGTTTGTACGAAAGTACGACCGCGTATATCTGGTCCATGGGGGTGCTCGGTTCTGGCGAGAGTCAATCGATCCGGCCGACCGCCCGTGACCCGAACAGCGCCGATCTGCTGCGCTGGAGTCGCCAAACGGCTTGGCCGTGACGCTCAGCTCTGACCCAGTAAGACAAATGTGGTTCAGACACTGGCAGATAAAAGTGGCCAAGCGCCTGCCGCAGCGCGAGGGCAGCAGCCACGACTTGCTGATGGTCTGCTCGAACTCATCCCCGCCCGCGTTGTTCCCATGCTGTACAGGTCATGACGGGAGAATGAGGATGATGAGATCACTGTGGACCCTGGTCGGGCTGGCCTGTGCCACCCCCGCCCTGGCGCAGACACCGGAGATCACGACGCGGCTGCACGGCATGGACCTGCAGATCGAGCAACTGGGCGTGCCGTCCGCATCGTCAGACAAGGTCGACCTCAAAGGCGTGCCGGCGATCAAGGTCACCAACCACAGCCCGGAAATTGCGTCCTGTCAGTTTCATGCCTTACCCGAAGAAACCGTGATGACCGCAGCGCCGGCCGTCTCGGTAAGCCCCAACGAACAGGTGGTGATGCGCGTTCCAGGCAAATACTCGGCGGGTGGACCGAAGGCGCTACTGGTGTGCCAACCGGAAGGCGTTCCGAGCCGCTGATCGGCGGCTCGCCGTGTGTACTTTGTTAAATGAGGAGAAGACCATGAACAGCAGGTTTCTGACATCTCTGGCATTCGCCACGCTCTGCGCCACTGTCCTGCCCAACGCGGCGCAGGCAGCCGGCGAACCTTCAGATGATGGCATCGTCGTACGGCCGAGCCCCATGGGCGTGCCGACGCCCCAGGAAAAGCTCGAAACCCACCGCAATGAGCAGGGGCAGATCGTTACCGAGGATGGCCGGCTGGTCCAAGGGTTGCCCGAGAACGATACGGTGCCCAACCGCAACATGCATCGAACCGAACAGGAAACCATTACCGAGGACCCGCCGCATCGATCTGCTACGCCAGGTGAAATCGAATAGCGCATCGTACGCAGCCTGCTCACGTCGCCTCGACGCGGCTGGCGACGCCAGGTTCCCTGTCTATCGATCTGTCTATTTTCTGGAGTCTCCATGTCGCCCCACACCGCGCACAACCGCAGCATCCGCCTCGCCTCCCGCCCGCACGGCGCACCGGCTGCCGAGAACTTCCGCCTGGAGACCGGCCCGGTCCCCGAGCCGGGCGATGGGCAGCTGCTGCTCCGGACCCGCTTTCTCTCGCTGGACCCGTACATGCGCGGCCGCATGAGCGCGGGCCCGTCCTATGCCCCGCCAATGGAGGTTGGCGACGTCATGGTCGGCGGCACGGTGAGTGAGGTGGTCGAGTCCCGGCACCCGGGCTACCAGGCTGGCGAACTGGTGCTCAGCGGCAATGGCTGGCAGGACTATGCGCTGTCCGACGGCCAGGGGCTGATCCGCCTCGCCGCGGACATGCCGCACCCCTCGCACGCCCTCGGCGTCCTGGGCATGCCCGGCTTCACAGCCTACATGGGGCTGCTCGACATCGGCCAACCGCAGGCCGGCGAAACCCTCGTGGTGGCAGCCGCCACCGGGCCGGTCGGCGCCACGGTCGGGCAGATTGGCAAGCTCAAGGGCTGTCGGGTGGTGGGGATCGCCGGCGGGCCGGAAAAATGTCGGCATGCGGTCGAGACGCTCGGCTTCGATGCCTGCGTCGACCACCGCGCCGAGGGCTTCGCGCAGCACCTGGCGGCGCAGTGCCCGGACGGCATCGACGTGTATTTCGAGAATGTCGGCGGCAGGGTCTTCGACGCGGTGCTGCCGCTGCTCAACACCAGCGCCCGGGTACCGGTGTGCGGCGTGGTGGCGCAATACAACAGCACCGAGCTGCCTGACGGGCCGGATCGCTTGCCGTTGCTACTCGACACCATTCTGAAGAAGCGCATGCGCATGCAGGGCTTCATCATCTTCAACGACTACGGCCACCGCTACGATGAGTTCGCCCGCGAGATGGGCACCTGGTACGCCGAGGGCAAGATCAAATACCGCGAGCAGATCGTCGAAGGCCTGGAAAACGCGCCCGACGCTTTTATCGGCCTGCTCGAAGGTAAGAACTTTGGCAAGCTGGTGGTGCGGGTGGACGAGGCGTGACAGCGGCCAGTCGCTGATCGGTTGAGGCATCCGTTAGTGGGCTGAAGCCCACCCCTCTTCGATTTGGCGAGCCGAGGCGCCGAGGAGGCTTATCCGCAATTGCGCCAGGAAGGTCGCCCCAAAAAAGGGAGCGCACGCCAAGCGCCGCACCTTTGTGGTTCAGCGACATCGCCGAGCTGGCGCGCAGCGGCGTGGTCACCCTGCTGACGAAGCCGCCCGCCAATCCGTCCGTAGGGCTGCGCCCAGCCCAGCAGTTCCGTCGAGCTTCTGTTCAGCGCCCCCGATCGCGGAACATCTCTCTCCCGCTGGCACGCAACCTGCAAACACCTAAGCAACGCCTGCCGAGCGATTCGGCAGAGCTTCCCGCGGTCAGCGAAGACCATCAGCCATAAACGGCGCGGGACAGGTGCGACGGGCAACGAGGCTCGAACAGTCACCTCCACACCTTACGAATACCAGGCAAAGGCGCCTGGAGCTGCCCGACAGCTCCAGGCGCCTTTTTGTTTTTGTACGACGACGCCGAACACGGCTTCGACGGAGGAACCGGCATGAACGCAATCGTCACCCCGCTCAAAAGTGAAACGCTGATCGTCATCGGCAACGGCATGGTGGGGCATCACTGCGTCGAGCAACTGGTCGAGCGCGGCGCGCTGGGCCAGTACCAGATCCATGTGTATGGCGAAGAGCGCCAGCGGGCCTATGACCGGGTGCATCTGTCCGAGTACTTCGGCGGCCGCGATGCCGACTCCCTGGCCCTATGCGAAGCGGACTATTACGCCGCTCACGGCGTACACATTCACCTCGGCGTGCAGGTGCTGGAAATCGACCGCGAGCGCAAGGAGGTGGTCACCAACGACGGCCGCCAGGCCTACGACAAACTGATTCTGGCCACCGGTTCCTACCCCTTCGTGCCGCCGATTCCGGGCGCCGAAGGCAACTCGCGCCTGGTCTACCGCACCCTCGATGACCTCGATGCCATCCGCGCCGCGGCCAGCAATGCCAAGCGTGGCGTCGTGGTCGGGGGCGGCCTGCTCGGTCTGGAAGCCGCCAACGCGCTCAAGTCGCTCGGCCTCGAAGCCCATGTGGTCGAGTTCGCCCCGCGCCTGATGCCGGTGCAGCTGGACGAGGAAGGTGGCGCCGCACTCAAGGCCCGCATCGAGGCGCTGGGCGTCGGCGTGCATCTGGCCCGCGCCACCCAGGAGATCGTCATCGGCGAGGAATACGCCTACCGGATGAACTTCAACGATGGCGCTGACGGTAGATGTGAGTACCTGGAAACCGACCTGATCGTGTTCTCTGCCGGCATCCGCCCGCAGGATGCGCTGGGGCGCAGCGCAGAGCTGGCAATCGCACCGCGCGGCGGCATCGTGATCGACGCCGACTACCGCACCAGCGACCCGTCGATCTTCGCCATCGGCGAATGCGCGTCCTGGAACGGCATGGTCTTCGGCCTGGTCGCGCCCGGCTACACCATGGCACGCAACCTGGCCGCCCTGCTTTGCGGCGAACCGCACCAGCCCTTCGCCGGCGCGGACATGTCGACCAAGCTCAAGTTGCTCGGCGTCGATGTCGGCTCCATCGGCGACGCCCATGCCGCCACGCCTGGCGCCAAAAGCTATCGCTTCATCGACGAAGCCAACGCCAGCTACCGCCGTCTGGTGCTGTCGGAGGACGGCAAACGCGTCATAGGTGCGGTGCTGATCGGTGACAACAGCTACTACGACACCCTGCTGCAATACGCGCAGAACGGCATCAAGCTGCCGGCCGATCCGTCCAGCCTGATCCTGCCGCTGTCGGATGGCGCGCCGACGCTCGGCGCGGACGCCCTGCCCGACACCGCAACCATTTGCTCTTGCCACAACGTCACCAAGGGCGCGGTGTGCTGCCAGGTCGATGCCGGCCTCACCGATCTCGGCGAGCTGAAGGCCGCGACCAAGGCCGGCACCGGCTGCGGCGGTTGCTCGGCACTGCTCAAGCAAGTCTTCGAGCATGAACTGACTGCCCGCGGCGTCGAGGTGGACAAAAGCCTGTGCGAACACTTCGCCCACACCCGCCAGGAGCTGTACGGGATCGTTCGCGTCGAGGGCATCATCAGTTTCAACGAGCTGCTGGCCAAGCATGGCCGCGGCCACACCGGCTGCGATATCTGCAAGCCCGCCGTGGGATCGATCCTCGCCTCCTGCTGGAACCAGCCGATCACCGATCCGGGGCTGATCCCGCTGCAGGACACCAACGACACCTTCATGGCGAACATGCAGAAGAACGGCACCTACTCGGTGGTGCCGCGCATCGCCGGTGGTGAAATCACGCCGGACAAGCTGATCGCGCTCGGTGCCGTGGCGAAGAAATACGACCTCTACACCAAGATCACCGGCGGCCAGCGCATCGACCTCTTCGGCGCCCAGCTGCACGAACTGCCTGACATCTGGGGCGAACTGATCGAGGCCGGCTTCGAGACCGGTCACGCCTACGGCAAGTCGCTGCGCACGGTGAAATCCTGCGTCGGCAGCACCTGGTGCCGCTACGGCGTGCAGGACAGCGTCGGCATGGCATTACGGCTGGAGGATCGCTACAAGGGCCTGCGCTCGCCGCACAAGATCAAATTCGGGGTTTCCGGCTGCACCCGCGAATGCGCCGAGGCGCAGAGCAAGGACATCGGTGTGATCGCCACCGAAAACGGCTGGAACCTGTATGTCGCAGGCAACGGCGGCATGCGTCCGCGTCACGCCGAGCTGTTCGCCACCGACCTCGATGACGAAACGCTGATCCGCTACATCGATCGCTTCCTGATGTTCTACATCCGCACCGCGGACAAGCTGCAGCGCACCTCGGTGTGGCGCGAATCGCTCGAAGGCGGCCTCGATTACCTCAAGCAAGTCATCATCGACGACAGCCTGAATCTTGCGACCGAGCTGGAAGCGCAGATGCAGCTGGTGGTCGATCGCTACGAATGCGAATGGGCCAACGCCATCAAGGACCCGGAAAAGCTCAAGCGCTTCCGCACCTTCGTCAACGACCAGCGCGGCGACCCGGACGTCCACTTCGTCAGGGAACGCGGCCAGCGCCGGCCGGTGCACGCACATGAACTTCACCTGATTCCCGTCACCGAGGAGGTGCTCTGATGAGCCAGTCCAACGCCGTACGCAAGCAACCGCATGAGTCCACTAACTGGCGCGCGCTGTGCAGCCGCCGCGACCTCGTCGCCCATTCGGGTGTGGTCGCCTGGCTCGATGGCCAGCAAGTTGCACTGTTTCACCTGCCCCAGGGCGAGACCGGCGAACAGGTGTTCGCCATCGCCAACAAGGACCCTAAATCGGGCGCCAACGTGATCGGGCGCGGCATTGTGGGGCAGCTCAAGGGGGAGCTGGTGGTCGCCTCGCCGCTGTACAAGCAGCACTTTCGCCTCACCGATGGCTGCTGCGTGGAATACCCGGAACAACAATTGAAAGTCTGGCCCGCACGCCTGAACGGCGACGCAGTGGAAATCGCCGCACGCTGACCGCAGCGAGTGGCAGGTAGCGATACGCAATGGCAGGCCGAGTCCTGCCCAGCCAACACAACCAGGGAAACTGAAATGTCCTATCTCGTGCCTTCGGAATTCGTCACCAAGATGGTCGACGCGGGTGAGTCCAAGATTTACATGTCCACCCGCGACACCCTCATCCGTGCCTTCATGGCCGGTGCCATTCTCGCGCTGGCGGCTGTATTCGCCGTGACCATTACCGTGCAGACCGGCTCGCCGCTGCTTGGCGCCGTGCTCTTCCCGGTGGGCTTCGTCATGCTTTATCTGATGGGGTTCGACCTGCTGACGGGCGTATTCGTGCTGACGCCGCTGGCCCTGCTGGATCGGCGCCCAGGCGTTACGGTCAATGGCGTACTGCGCAATTGGGGGCTGGTGTTTCTCGGCAACTTCGCCGGCGCGTTGACCGTCGCCGTGATGATGGCCTTTGTCTTCACCTACGGCTTTTCCACCTCACCGGGGCCGATCGGCGAGAAGATCGCGCACATCGGCGAGGCCCGCACGCTCGGCTACGCCGAGTACGGCCTGGCCGGCTGGTTCACCATCTTCGTGCGCGGCATGCTCTGCAACTGGATGGTCTCCATGGGCGTGGTCGGCGCGATGATCTCCACCTCGGTCAGCGGCAAGGTGATCGCGATGTGGATGCCGATCATGCTGTTCTTCTTCATGGGCTTCGAGCATTCGGTGGTGAACATGTTCCTGTTCCCCTCGGCGATGATCATGGGCGGCGGCTTCTCGGTGATGGACTACATGATCTGGAACGAGATCCCCACGGCGCTGGGTAATCTGGTGGGCGGTCTGGCTTTTACCGGTCTGACGCTTTACACCACCCACGTCAAGACTGGCGCCAAGCGAGTGCTGGTGCGCTGAAGCGACGCGATAAAAGCGTCGCCAGCAAGCTGGCTCCTACAAGGGCAATAGCAAGAGCAACAGCAACGCGGCAGCGGGTGACGCCGGCTCGCAACAGCGCATTTTCCCGTAGGAGCGAGCTTGCTCGCGAACAGCCGAGCCAATACCGCGATCAAGCGCGACGGCAGACAAGCTTCGCCAGCAAGCTGGCTCCTACATGGGCAATAGCAAGAGCAACAGCAACCCGGCAGCGGGTGACGCCGGCTCGCAACAGCGCACATTTCCTGTAGGAGCGAGCTTGCTCGCGAACAGCCGAGCGAACACCGCGATCAAGCGCGACGGCAGACAAGCTTCGCCAGCAAGCTGGCTCCTACAACAGCAACAGCAAGCCAGCAGCGATAAGCGCAAGGCTGGGTTGGGCCAGATTTCGAGCACATGAGCAGTCAACTCAAGATTTCGGTGGGTCAATGCAGCGACAAGGGCGTGAAGGAAACCAACCAGGATTTCCACGGCGTCTACATTCCCGATGAACCACAACGAAGCAGCAAGGGCATTGCCATCGCCCTGGCCGACGGCATCAGCAGCAGCGCCGTCAGTCATATCGCCAGCGAATCGGCTGTCACCGGCTTCTTCGCCGACTACTACAGCACCTCCGACGCCTGGTCGGTCAAGACTTCCGCGCAGCGGGTGTTGATGGCGACCAACTCCTGGCTGCATGCGCAGGGGCAGCACAGCCCCTATCGCTTCGACCCGGACCGCGGCTACGTCTGCACCTTCAGTGCGCTGGTGATCAAATCCACCACCGCGCATATCTTCCACGCCGGCGACTCGCGCATCTATCGCGTCCAGGGCACGGCGCTGGAGCAACTGACCCAGGATCACCGCCTGTGGCTGGGTGAGGACCAGAGCTATCTGAGCCGGGCGCTGGGCATCCATCCGCAGCTGGAGGCGGATTACCGCGCCGAGCCGGTCGAGGTCAGCGACGTCTTCATTCTTGCCACCGATGGTGTCTACGAATACATCAGCGCGGCGTCGATGATCGGTGCCATTGCCCATAATCCCGATGACCTGGACGCCGCCGCCCGGGCCATCGTCCAACAGGCCTTGGACCAAGGTAGCGACGACAACCTCACGGTGCAGATCCTGCGCATCGAGGCCCTGCCCTTGCAGCAGGCCGACGAGCGCTACCAGCAGCTGACCGAACTGCCCTTCCCGTCGGTGCTCGAGGCGCGGGCATCGTTCGATGGCTACACCATCGTGCGCGAACTGCACGCCAGCAACCGCAGCCATGTGTATCTCGCGATCGACGATGACAGCCAGGCCAGGGTGGTGATCAAGACGCCCTCGATCGACCTGCAGCGCGATGCCGCCTACCTCGAGCGCTTCCTGACCGAGGAATGGGTCGCACGGCGGATCGACAGCGCACACGTGGCCAAGCCGTGCCTGCAGACCCGCAAGCGGCGCTACCTGTATGGCGTCAGCGAATTCATCGAGGGCCAGACGCTGGCCCAATGGATGATCGACCACCCGCAGCCGGAGCTGGAAACGGTGCGCGGCATCGTCGAGCAGGTCGCCAAGGGGCTGCGTGCCTTTCACCGGCTGGAGATGCTGCACCAGGACCTGCGCCCGGCGAACGTCATGATCGACGCCACCGGTACGGTCAAGATCATCGATTTCGGCTCGGCGCGCGTCGCCGGGCTGCTGGAGATCGCTTCACCGCTCGAGCGCAGCGACCTGCTCGGCACCGCGCCCTACACCGCGCCGGAGTACTTCCTCGGCGAAAGCGGCACGCCGCGCTCGGATCAGTTCTCCCTGGCGGTCCTCACCTATCAGATGCTCAGTGGAAAACTGCCCTACGGCACCCAGGTCGCGCAGTGTCGCACCCGAGCAGCGCAGAACAGGCTCAGCTACCAGCCGATTCGCGAGCACGACCGCGGCATTCCGGCCTGGATCGACGACGTGCTGCGCAAGGCGTTGCATCCCGACCCGTGCAAGCGCTACGAGGATCTGTCGGAATTCGTCTTCGAGCTGCGCCAGCCCAACGCGGCCTTCCTTGCCAAGGCGCGGCCGCCGCTGATGGAGCGTAACCCTGTGCTGTTCTGGCAGGGCGTGTCCGTGGTGTTGGCGCTCATCCTAGTCGGGCTGTTGGTGCGCTGAGCGCCGGACTCACTCGGGGCGTTGTGGCGCGTAGACGTTGAGCGCCGGATCGGTGACGCCGTCCTTCGACGGGTCGAGGATCCAGCGCAGTTGCGTCACCAGCTCGTCGCAGTTCTCACCGCGCTGCTGCCAGTCCTCGAAGGCGATGCGCGCCGCATGAAGCGAAGCCGCGGCGACCTGCTCGGCCTCGCTGGTGGCATCGCCCGGCGGCCACTGCTGGAACAGTGCCTTGAGGGCGTGCTGCGCCTGCTCGGCGCCCAGTTCGCCGTCGGACCAGCGTGAGGTGATGTCCTGGGCGCTCTGCAGCGCGCGGATCAGTGGGCTTGTAGATTCCATCGCCAACGGCCTCCAGTGGCTATTCATGAGCGTTGGAGTCTAACGGCGCTGATGAATTCGCCGCCGGTGCTGGCCCGTTTCGTTGGTGACGTGGCAACAGCCAACGCTGCCGCCTGTCCGCAGGCCGGCATCGGGCTTGTCCGGACAGGGTCCAATCCTGCGCCAGATCCGTCATGGAGCCCGCCATGCATTTGATTCAGTTGCTGCTGCCGCTGTACGACAACGACCAGGAAGCCCTGCCTGCCGACCTCTTCGGCCAGGTGCGCGAGGAGCTCACTGCCAGGTTCGGCGGGCTCACGGCGCACACCCGCGCGCCGGTCAAGGGCCTGTGGCGCGACGACGACAGCCACGCCGTACGCGACGACCTGCTGATCTACGAGGTGGTGGCCGCCACGCTCGACCATGCCTGGTGGCGCCAATACCGGACGACGCTGGAGCGTCGTTTCCGTCAGGAGCAGCTGCTGATCCGGGCACTCCCGGTCGAGGTGCTGTAGCGCCCGGGGCACCCGGCCGCCATTAGGCAGCACCTCGGCAGGCGAAACGGCGCGACTCGCCGCCATGACAATTTGGTGAACCCGGGGCGATTTCCGTTGTCAGTCCAGGCTGCAGCATTGCGGGCGCCCATTGCCCCGCACCGGGAGCGGTCAGGTCCCGTACGCGCTCCGTTCCGTTCATCCGGCACACCTGCCAATCGTCCCTGTGGCGGGGTTTCTGGTAAGCCACCGCTCCGTTACATGTGTTTCGGCCTGTTCACCGAGGCCTTCATATTCAGTCAACGCGAAGACCACCATGTCCTTATCCCGTCATTCAGTTGCACGTCTTTCCCGTTTTTCCCTCGCAGCCGCCCGGCGCCACGTCGTTCGCGCTGGGGTGCTGAGCGCCCTGCTGGTCGCCGTCGCCCCGGTCCAGGCCCAGCAGTCCGACAGCGATCGCTGGGTCAGCGACAGCCTCAGCACCTACGTACGCAGCGGGCCCACCGATGGCTACCGCATTGTCGGCACACTGACTTCCGGGCAGAAAGTCGAGCTGCTCGAGACCCAGGGTGACTACAGCCAGGTCCGAGGCGAGAACGGCGACCGCGTCTGGATTCGCACCAGCGACCTGCAGGAAATGCCCGGCCAGGGCGAGCGGCTGCCGGAGCTGGAACAAAAGGTGGCCGAACTCAGCGAGGAGCTGAAAACCATCGATGACAGCTGGAAGACACGCGTCCAGGGCATGCAGGAAACCCTCGACTCGCGCAAGGCGCTGATCGACGAGCTGGAAGCCCGGCGCAAGGCGCTGGACGAAGCCCTGACCGCCACCGAATCGGAACTGCGCGACGCCGAGGCGCGCCTCGGCGACGAGAACAACCAGGTGCTGATGCGCTACATGGTCTATGGCGGCAGCATCGCCGGCGCGGGCCTGCTGGCCGGCCTGATCATTCCGGCGCTGACCCGCGGCCGCAAGCGCAACGACCGCTGGTTCTGACCGCTGCCGGCTGTTTCAGGCCGGCTCGGTGCAGGCCTGACGCGCCGGGGCGAAGTCCGATTCGCCCGGCCGCAGCCGTTCGACCCGGGTGCGTATCTGAGCTGGCGTCATCGGGCGATCCAGCAGAAAGCCCTGCAGCGTCTCGCAACCCAGGCCGGTGAGAAACGCCTGCTGCTCGGCGGTCTCGACGCCCTCAGCCACCACTTCCAGGCCCAGCGCCTTGGCCAGGGCGATGATCGCCGAAACGATCACCGCATCTTCGTTGCCGTCGCTCATCTCGCGAACGAAGGCGCGGTCGATCTTCAGCTCCGTGGCCGGCAGCCGCTTGAGGTAGAGCAGGCTCGAATAGCCGGTGCCGAAGTCGTCGATGGACGCCTTCACCCCCATCTCGGTCAGCGCCCGCAGGGTCTCGATGGTGCTTTCCGGGTTGCGCATGGCCACGGTCTCGGTGACCTCGAGGGTCAGCATGGACGGTGCAATGCCGTGGCGCTCGATGGCCGCGACGACCCCTTCGAGCAGGTCGGGCTGTTCGAACTGCAGCGCCGACAGGTTGACCGCGACGGTCCAGTGCCCTAAGCCCTGCAGGTGCCATTCGCGCAGCTGCCGGCAAGCCTCGTTCAGCACCCAGTGCCCGATCGGCACGATCAGCCCGGTCTTCTCGGCCAGCGGCAGGAACAGGTCCGGCGAAAGCATGCCGCGCTGTGGGTGCTGCCAGCGCAACAATGCCTCGAAGCCGCGCACCGGACCGGCCGGCGCTTCGAACTTGGGCTGGTAGTGCAGCCGCAGCTCCCCGTTCGCCTCGGCCTGTCGCAGGTCGTTGAGCAGTTGCAGGTGCTCCACCGCGTTGGCGTTCATCGAGGCTTCGAAAAAGCTGTAGCCGTTCCGCCCGGCACTCTTGGTGTGGTACATCGCGGCGTCGGCGTGCAGCAGCAGGTCACGCTCGACCAGTCCGTCGCCGGGATACACGGCGATGCCAACGCTCAGCGAAACACTTAGCCGGTAACGCGACAGCACGAATGGCTCACTGATGGTCTCCACCAGCTTGGCCGCCAGGGTGGCCGCATCGTCCGGCTCACTGATCGCCGCCAGCAGCACGAACTCGTCGCCGCCAAGGCGCGCCAGGGTGTCCTGGGCCCGCACACAGGCACGCAGCCGGTCGCTGACGCCGACCAGCAACTGATCGCCCAAGTGGTGACCGTAGGCATCGTTCACCGCCTTGAAGCCATCGAGGTCCATGAACATCACCGCGAAGCTGCTCTGCTCGCGCCGCGCCACGTTCAACGCCTGGCTCATGCGATCCTCGAGCAACAACCGGTTCGGCAGTCGGGTCAGGTTGTCGTGCAGGGCCAGCTGCAACAGCTCACCATTGGCCTTTTCCAGCGAGCGGGCCAGCACCGAGGTCCGCGCCTGCAGGCGCGCATCGAGCACCGAAACGGTCAGCGTGATGCCCAGCACGGCAAGCGTCAGCACGATCACCAGCAACGCCAGCCAGTTGGTGTCCACGCCATTGGCCGCACCGCAGAAGCTGCCCTCGGGAAATCCGGCAGCAGCCATGCCGGTGTAGTGCATGCCAGCGATCGCCAGTCCCATCACCAGTGCCGCCGCGCTGCGCCAGATACGCACGTGCTGCAGGTTGGCGCGCAGGTGGAAGGCCAGCCACAGCGCAGCACCGGAGGCGAGCACCGCGATGGCCACCGACGCGACCAGCCAGACGGGGTCATAGACGATGCCGGGCTGCATGCGCAACGCGCCCATGCCGCTGTAGTGCATCAACGCGATGCCGGCGCCGATCAGCACGGCGCCCTGGACCAGCCGCCACGCACGCAACTCCTGCTGGCACACCAGCCACAACGCCAGGCCCGACGCGACGATGGCGACCACCAGCGACAACGCCGTGATCAGCGGGTCATAGCCCAGGGCGATCGGCAGGCTGAAGGCGAGCATGCCGATGAAATGCATCGACCAGATGCCCAGGCCCATGGAAAACGCGCCGCCGATCCACCACAGCCGCGCCGCGCGTCCGGCCGAGGTGGCAACACGGCCGGCCATGTCCAGCGCCGTATAGGACGCCAGCACTGCCACCACGAAGGAAAAGAAGACAAGGACGTTGTTGTAGCTACCGATCAGCATGGGATCGACTTCCTGAATCACGCACGGTTCTTACCCAAGATCCGATAGAGGCTAAATGCTATCAGTGTGCATTGATCGCTGTCAGGGATTCGGCGATTAACCGCGTGGCTTTCAGCGAGGCTGTCGACGGACGGTTGTGTAGAGGTTCGGTACAACCACTCGGCCACCGCTCGGTTACCCAGCGGTGACGGGCAACCGACCGGGACTGAACAGGCCCTTAGGGCGCCGCGAGTCAGAACGGGCGGCAATTTCTGTAGCAGGGCAGTTGCGTCCACACCGGCAAGCGACCGCTATCACCACTGGCGGCCCTGAAGTGGCTGAGCCGAGCCCGGCAGGCAGAGCCGGCTCGGGCGCAGCACGTCCGGATACGGAAAAATCCTGCCTGCTCAACGGGTTGGTTGGCGTATTCTGAGCGCCTTTGGGTCAGTGTTTCCAGCCCATCATGCAGATTCCGTCACGCAGGTTCGGCGCCACACCGGAACGCTTGCACGCCTTTTGAATCGAACACGACTATTGCTGCCGCCCGATAAGGAATAGCGCCCATGGCTTCATTGCAACAACGCACCTTCACTGTCATTGCCGATCATGAGCAGGAGCTCCTGAGCAGCTGGTCTGCCGAGCTCGAGGCCAGCGGCCTGTATCGCACCGTCAAGATGGACGAGTTTCGCCAGCAGACCACCGAGTTCATTCAGCTGCTGATCGCCGCGGCGCGGCAAACCGAATCGACCAGCCTGCGCTCCTCCAACTGGGACGCCATGCGTCAGTTCCTCGAGCAGCTTTCCCACAGCCGGGTGTTGCTGGGCTTCGACTCGCAGCAGACCGCCGCTTTCATCTTTTCCTTCAAGCGCCCCCTGATGCCGCTGCTGCAGCAGGAATATGCCGACGAGCCGGCGCTGCTCGCCGAACAGCTCTGGGCGCTGTCGGAGCTGGTCGACCAGCTCGGTCTGGAAACCGTACGCGCCTTCCAGAAGTCACGGGAATCGGTCATCAAGCGCCAGCAGGAAGAGCTGCTGGAATTGTCGACGCCGGTGGTCAAGCTGTGGGACGGCGTGCTGGCGCTGCCGATGATCGGCACGCTCGATTCGCAACGCACGCAGGTGGTGATGGAATCACTGCTGCAACGCATCGTCGACACGGGTTCGGAAATCGCGATCATCGACATTACCGGCGTGCCGACAGTCGACACCCTGGTAGCCCAGCATCTGCTGAAGACGGTCACGGCGATCCGCCTGATGGGCGCCGATGCCATCATCAGCGGCGTGCGCCCGCAGATTGCGCAGACCATCGTGCATCTGGGGCTCGATTTGCAGGGCATCGTCACCAAGGCCACCTTGGCTGACGCATTGGCGCTCGCGCTGCGCCGTTCGGGGCTAACTGTCAGCAAGGCCGTGTAATGGAACGCATCCCGATTTTGCAGATGGGCGAGTTTCTGCTCGTCACCATCCAGGTCGACATGCACGACCAACTGGCCTTGACGCTGCAGGACGACCTGGCCGAGCGCATCAGCAGCACCTCCGCCCGCGCCGTGCTCATCGACATCTCCGCGCTGGACATGGTCGATTCGTTCATCGGGCGGATGATCAGCTCGATTTCCGGACTGTCGAGCATCATGGATGCCGAGACGGTGGTCGTCGGCATGCAACCTGCCGTGGCCATTACCTTGGTCGAGCTGGGCCTGACACTCCAGGGCGTCAGCACGGCACTCAACGTCGAACGCGGAATGCAGCTGCTGCACAAACGGATGGCGGCTAAATGACCATTCGCGCGAGCGGCAGCATTGCGGTTCGTATCGAGCAGGACGTGGTGATTGCGCGCCAGGCGGTCCGCAAGCTGGCTCAGGACAGCGGCATGCGCCTGATCGACCAGACCAAGCTGGTCACTGCGGTCAGTGAGTTGGCGCGCAACACGGTGGTGTACGGCGGCGGCGGCGACATGGACTGGGCGGTGCTCGACGAAGGGCCGCGCACCGGCATCCGCCTGACGTTTCGCGACGAGGGGCCGGGCATCGCCGACCTCAAGCTGGCCCTGACCGACGGCTGGACCTCCGGTGGCGGCCTGGGGCTCGGGCTGACCGGCGCGCGGCGCCTGGTCGACGAGTTCGAGCTCGACAGCACCGTCGGTGTGGGCACCCGCATCAGTATCACCAAATGGACATGAACCTCCACGGCTCGACGACCACCGCGCTGGCCATCGAGGACGATAGCCAGGTCGGCCATGCCCGACGGGTCGCGCTCGCGCTGGCCAGCCAGTTGGGCTTCAGCGAAGTCGATGCCGGTCGCGTGGCGATCGTTGCCACCGAGCTTTCGACCAACATGCTCAAGCACGCCCGGCACGGCGCGCTGCACCTGCGAGCGTTGCCGGCCCAGGGCGCCAGTGGCATCGAGCTGGTCGCGGTGGACCGTGGCCCCGGCTTCGATGCAGCACGCTGCCTGGCAGACGGGTTTTCCACCGGCGGCACCCCGGGAACGGGGCTCGGAGCCCTGTCCCGCCTGTCGCAGCTGTTCGATATCTATTCCGATGGCCGCGGGTCAGTGGTCCTGGCGCAGCTGTTCCCGCGGCACGTCGCGCCCTGCCCGGTTCGTTTCGGGGTCAGCCAGCACGCCCTGAACGACGATCCGGCGTGCGGGGACGTCTGGCACCTGGCCGTGGGCAAAGGCCAGCTCAGTGCGCTGGTGATCGACGGCCTCGGCCACGGGGAAGATGCCGAGCAGGCCGGCCTGGCGGGCGCCGCGGCCTTCGCAGTCGCACCCCTTGCCGACCCGGCAAGCAGCCTGCAGGACATGCACCAGGCCATGAACGGCACCCGCGGCGGCGCAGCCGCCATCGCGCGGTACGATGCCGCATCGAACACGCTGCGTTTCGCAGGCATCGGCAACATCGGCGCCTGCCTGGTTACACCCGAGAAAAGCCGCGGCCTGGCCTCTCATCCCGGTATCGTCGGCTCGCAGTTCCGCAAGGCGCAGGTGTTCGACTACCCGGTCGAGGACGCCTCCCTGCTGATCCTTTACAGCGATGGGCTGCAAACGCGCTGGAACCTGCGCGACTATCCGGGACTCGCCCAGCGTCACCCGGCGATTATTTCAACCCTGCTGCACCGCGACTTCTGCCGCGGGCGCGATGACGTGACCGTGATGGTGATTGCGCTGGAGACCGTTCGTGACTGATGCGACCTTGACCGAACTGGAGCGTTTGCGACGCGAGAACGAGGCGCTGCGCGCCGAACTCGATGAGACCAACCAGGGTGTGCTGGCCCTGTACGCCGAACTCGACACCCAGGCCGAGCAGTTGCGCCAGGCCTCGGACCTGAAAAGCCGGTTCCTGTCGTACATGAGCCATGAGTTCCGCACGCCGCTGGGGTCGATTCGCAGCATTACCCGGTTGCTCAGCGACGAGCTGGACGGCCCCATCAGCCCCGAGCAGCACAAGCAGGTGCTGTTCATCAGCGGCGCTGCCGGCGAACTCAGCGACATGGTCGACGACCTGCTCGACCTGGCGAAGATCGAGGCCGGCCGCATCACCATCTCGCCCGCCTGGTTCGACATGCTGGACCTGTTCTCCGCGTTGCGTGGCATGTTTCGCCCCATCGTCGATGCCAATGCCGTCGACCTGATCTTCGAAGAACCGCAGGACATGCCGCGGCTGTACACCGACGACAAGAAGCTCGCGCAGATCCTGCGAAACTTCATCTCCAACGCGCTCAAGTTCACCCAGCAGGGAGAGGTCCGTGTATCGGCGCGGGCCGAAGGCGATGGCGAGGTCTGCTTCGCGGTCAGCGATACCGGCATCGGCATCCCGGAAGACCTGCACGGCAACCTCTTCGAGGACTTCGTCCAGATCGACACACCGCTGCAGAAACGCCTGCGTGGCACCGGCCTTGGACTGTCGCTCTGCAAGCGCTTCGCCGAGCTGCTGGGTGGGCGTGTCGGAGTCACCAGCCAGCCCGGCGTCGGCTCGACGTTTTTTGTGGTTATCCCGGTCGCCATCTCAGCGGAGCAGGCTGATGAACACGACTAGCCGGTTGCTGGTGGTCGATGACAACGCCGCGACGCGCTATGCGATTCGCCGCGTCCTGGAACGCCATGGCTACGAGGTGCTCGAAGCGGGGACCGGTACCGAGGGGCTGCGGATCACCCGTGGCCCCATCGACGCGCTGATCCTTGATGTCAATCTGCCGGACATGAGCGGGTTCGACATCGTGCGCCAGTTGCGCTCCGACGACCGCACCCGACTGCTGCCCGTCATCCACGTCTCGGCCGCGTCGATACAGACCGGCGACATCATTACCGGCTTGGACGCCGGCGCCGACGCCTACCTGATCCACCCCGTCGACCCCGACGTGCTGCTGGCCACGCTGCGCACGCTGCTGCGCGTACGCGATACCGAGTACGCGTTGCGCGAGAGCGAGGCGCGCTTTCGCGACATCTTCTCGCAGGTCGCCGCGCCGATCGCCGTGATCGATGCACAACTGGTGATTCATGAACGCAACCCGGCGCTTTCCCTGTTGCTCGGCGATCAGTCCGGGGACTCGGCGCTGATCGGCAGCCTGGCCCCGGGACAGGAGGCCAAGCTGCAGGCATTGCGCGATGCCCTGGTGACCGGGGCGCGCTGGCAGGACAGCTTGATCATGCAGGCGGGCGGCGCACAACGCGAAACCAACTGGCAGGTTTCGCCCTATCGAACGGCCGAACTCGGCCTGGTGTTCATCGAAGACGTTACCGAGCAGCGCCAGCGCGAGCGCTCGCAGCGGCAGCAGCTGGACGACGCCAACACGGAACTCGCACGGGAAGTCGCCGAACGCGCGCGCACCGAGGCCCAGCTGATGCAGGCGCAGAAAATGGATGCGCTGGGCAAGCTGACCGGCGGTATCGCGCATGACTTCAACAACCTGCTGACGGGCATCATCACGGGCATCGAACTGCTCAAGCGACGCGCCCACGAGGGGCGCACCGACGCCGTGCTGCGCTTTGCCGACACGGCGCTGAATTCCGCACGCAGCGCTGCATCGATGACCAATCGCCTGCTGGCCTTTGCCCGGCAGCAGCCGCTGGATGCGCGCCCGGCCGACCTGAACGAGCAGATTCGCTCGCTCGAGGAGCTGCTGCAGCGAACCATCGGCGAACATATTTCGCTGAACCTGGCGCTCTGCGAACAGGGCGCCGTGGCGCAGGTCGATGCCAATCAGCTTGAAAGCGCGATCCTCAACCTTGTCATCAATGCCCGCGATGCGCTGCCCCTCGGTGGGACCATCACTCTGCGCACCGCCCCGTTGGCCGTGCAGGGTCACGCGGAACTGGACGACGGCGACTACGTCGTCCTATCGGTTGAAGACAACGGCGCCGGCATCCCGCCCGAGATCCTCGGCAAGGTCTTCGATCCGTTCTTCACCACCAAACCGCTGGGCCAGGGCACCGGGCTCGGCCTGTCGTCGATCTACGGATTCGCCAGGCAGTCCGGTGGCGAGGCCAGGCTGTCGAGTCGTGTCGGCGTCGGTACGGAGGTGTCGCTGGTCCTGCCCGCGGCGCTGGCAACCTCCGCCCCGGCCATCAACCCGCGGGACTTGCCCCAAGGCAGCGGCGAGCACGTCCTGGTCGTGGAAGACATGCCGGCAGTCCGCATGCTGGTGGTCGAGATGCTGACCGAGGCCGGCTACCGCTGCAGCGAGGCCGGCGACGTGGCCACGGCCATGGCGGTGCTGCACGAAGACCTGAGCGTGGACCTGCTGCTGACCGATGTCGGACTGCCGCAGCTGTCCGGCCGGGCGCTCGCCGACGCCGCGCGCCTGCACCGCCCAGCCCTGCCGGTGCTGTTCATGACCGGTTACGCGGAGAACGCGGTGCGCCGGGATCGCTTCCTGGCGGAGGGGATGGAGATGGTGGTCAAGCCGTTCCAGATCGGCGATCTGCTCGACAAGGTTCGACAGATGCTCAACTGGACGCCGAGCTGAGCGGACAGCAGCGTGTCACTGCGGCGTCTTGTCCGCCTTGTCGGTGGCGATCAGGTCACCCCAGTCGCCGTATTCGTACCAGTCGTCGCCCATCATCTCCGCCGGGTGCTGGGTGCGCCCCGCGCCGTTGCCGCACGCCAGCGAGTCGGCGGGGCAGTAGCGGTCGCAGCCCCAGCAGACGCGCTCGGGATGCGGCGGGTTGAGGGGGAATTTCTTGGCCATGACGACCCCGTCGACTGCTGAAGGGTGAGCCCTCAGGCTAACGATGCCGTGCGCCGCGAAACTTGACCGGACGCAAGAAAGACCACGACGCCACCCGCGTTCAGACCTTTACCTCGGTGAGCTGCATGACGTGGGTGATGGCGCCTGCCCGTGCATCCCAGACGTAACGGAAATGAGCGCCCTGCACCGGCAGCGACACCGCCGGCGGGCGAAACGCCGCGGCACACTCGTGGCCTTCCAGCCGCACGCTGCGGTAGAGCAAGCCCCAATTGGCGCCGTCGCGCTGCTCTCGCGCAAAGGCCTGGCTCACCGCATAGGCCTCGAGCTCGGGCCGATGCAGCGCGGGCCGGTCGCGCACGTCGAGCAATGGCTTCACCACCCGATTGACGTAGGCCCGCAAAGTCACTTCGACGTTCGCTTCGCCGGTGGCCGCGAGAAAGCGTTCCTGATGAAACTTGGTCTCGGCGATGGCTGCGTCGACCGAACTGGCGCAGTAGTAGACGCCATAGCTGCCGTCGCTGAAGCGACTCGGGTTGCCGACGTGGGTAAAGGCCGCCATCACCACCGTGGAACCCGGCCCGCTGACGCGGTCGACCGGCGCGACGCGCTGCAGGATGCCAGCCTCTTCGCGCAGGCGGTCGTTGGTCATCGCCTCGATGGCGAACGCCATGTCCAGGTCGTCTGGGTCGAGGGTGTCTTCGAACACCCCCAGCGGCGGAAACGCACTGTTGACCAGCCGGTAGGCCTTGCGCCAGCCGGGCAGCACCGCGCTCAACGCCATCAGCCGCGCACCCCGTCCAGGTAGCGGCGCACGTCCGCCAGGTCGACCACCTGCCCGCCCAGCATGTAGGCCAGCGCGCTCCGTCCATTGAAGGGCGCCGCCGTGTTGGGTTTGTGCACCCACTCGTAGGCGCGCTCGGCGTTGTTGCTGAAGATGATCCGCAGCGCCTTGTGGATGCCCATCAGGTAGGAAATCCGCTCCAGGGTGTCGCGCGGCAAACGCACGTCGGGGCGCTTCTTGTACTTGAAGTAGGTGGTCGTGCCGATCGACCCCAGCAGCACGCGCTGCTGCTCGGCGCTGCACTGCCACAACGTCATCAGATTGAAAAAAAATGTCAGCGCCACCCGCCCTGCCTCGGGCGAGCCGACGTCGGGTTTGCTGATCGCCTGTTCGAGGTTCATCCGGAATCCGCCTGCGTGGCTGTATTGGCTACAGCTTAATACGCATCCGTATTATTTCAATGTTTTAGTTCATACCTGTATTACATCGAGTCCGTTACATCGGCGCCCCGTGCTTTGCCGTCAACCGTCCCCTTGGTGTGGCAGGCGCGCCACGCCACAGCGACAGTGCAGCCCATTGGCCATGCCGCGAGCCTGCTCTGCTGGCAGGTCGTGCTGCAGGGCCCTAGGCTGAACCCGGGCGGAGCGGATTGCGGGTAACCTTCGATGCACCTGCGCATCCCGTCGCCGCCCCGCCTCACTGGAGAAACCGATATGCCGTCACGCCCTTGCGAAGCCTTGCCCGACGACCTGCCCTGCCTGGTGCTGGTGTGCAAGCGGCCGGCCATGGGCCACGCGAAGCAGCGTCTGGCGAGCACTCTGGGCCCGGCCTGCGCACTGACGCTGGCGCAGGGGCTGCTCGATTGCGCCCTGGAGGATCTGCACGCCTGGCCTGGGCCGACGGTCATCGCGCCGGACCATCCGGCGCATCTGGGCTGGGCCGGCTCGCTGGTGAGCGAGGCCCGCTGTCTGGCTCAGGCCGATGGCAACCTCGGGCAACGGCTCAATGCACTGGATCGTGACCTGCGTAGCGCCGGCGAGCGCGCGCTTATGTTCATCGGCAGCGACTGCCCGCTTCTCGACGCAGACGCCTACCGCAACGTTCACCAGCAGCTGCAGGACGCCGATACCGTCTTACTGGCTGCCCGTGACGGCGGCGTCGTGTTGATGGCTTCGAACCATCCCTGGCCGGACCTCGCCGGCCTGCCCTGGAGCACCGCGCGGCTCGGCGAAGCCCTGGCTGAACGTTGCCGCGACGCCGGACAGCAGGTTGTGGTCGCCGGCGAATCCTTCGACATCGACCACGCCGCCGACTTGCCGCCGCTGGCCCGTGCCCTGGCCGATGACCCACGCCCGGCACGCCGGCGCCTGCTGGACCTGCTCGCGTCACTGGGGCATGCCGTCGATGCCTGAGCCAGTGGCGATCAGCGTCGTCATTCCTTGCTGGCGGGATGAGCGGGCGCTGGCACGGCTGCTCGACCGGCTGGTCCAGCTATTCATCGACGCTGCCGTTCCAGGGGAGATCATCGTGGTCGACGGCGCCGCCAGCGACAGCTGTCGTGCGCTGTGCGAGCGCTACGCGGCGCACTGGCTGCCGGCCAACCCCTGCCGCGGCCGCCAGCTGCGACTGGGTGCGGCCAAAGCGCGACACCCCGTGCTGTGGTTCCTGCATGCCGATGCGCAACTGCATGGCGAACCCCTGCAAGCAATGCTCGCTGCCTGCGCGGCTGGTGCTGCCGGTGGCTACTTCCGATTTCGCTTCGCCAGCGACGACTGGCAGGGACGCGTGCTCGAACGCTTGATCGGCTGGCGCTGCCGTATCGGCGTGCCTTACGGCGATCAGGGGTTGTTCGCCACGGCCATGGCTTACCAGCGCTGCGGCCAGCACAGCCCCTGGCCGCTGTTCGAAGAAGTCGAGCTGGTCAAACGACTACGGCGCTGTGGGCCGTTCGTCCGGTTGGACGACGGTGTGCGAGTCGACCCGCGCCGCTGGCAGCGTGACGGTTGGTGGCGCCGATCGCTGCGCAACCGCCTGCTAGCCCTGCAATTCAGCTGCGGCGTGCCGGCCGAACGCCTCGCCCAGCGCTACGCCCCCACGCCTCCCCGGCAGGACTGAGAACACGCTTCGCCGGCGCGCGGCGTCGGCCGGCCCTGTCTCTGGTACTGAACCCCGCACCGGTTTGCCGCTCTACCGAGTTCAACGCACCCGAGCGGAGGGCCCATGCCCGATCTCCAGGCAATGGGATTGTCGATGAGCCTGGCCCTGCTGGTCGCGTGCGCGGCGGTGATCGGCATTGTCGGCACCCGCCTGACCCGCGTGGTCGACGAACTGGCAGACCGCACCGGCATGGGCGAGGCGATGGCCGGCGCGGTGCTGCTGGGCATGGCGACCTCGCTGTCGGGCATCGTGCTGTCGGTCAAGGCCGCTGCCGAGGGGCAGCCCGAGCTGGCGATGAGCAATGCGCTCGGTGGCATTGCGGTGCAGACGCTGTTTCTCACTATCGCCGACCTCTGCTTGCGGCGCGTCAACCTCGAGCACGCGGCCGCGTCGATCGGCAACCTGCTGCAGGGCACGCTGGTGCTGTGCCTGCTGTCGCTGATCCTGGTGGGCAGTTTTTCCCCGGAGGTCAGCCTCTGGAGCATTCATCCGGTTACCCCACTGCTGCTGCTCGGCTACCTGTTCGGGTTGCGCGTCATTGCCCAGGGCCAGAAGGCCGCAATGTGGCGGCCGGCGCGCACCCGCGAAACCCGCGAGGACACCCCGGACACGTCCTCCAGCGAGCATTCGCTGACCTCCCTCTGGCTGCGCTTCGCGGTCATGGCGCTCGCCCTCGGCGTCAGTGGCTGGCTGCTCGAGGCCTCGGCCAGCGAGATCGCCGCGCGCACCTGGCTCAGCGAGGCGGCGGTGGGCTCGCTGCTCACTGCGGTGGTCACATCGCTGCCGGAACTGGTCACCTCGATCGCCGCCGTGCGCCGCGGCGCGCTGACCCTGGCGGTGGGCGGCATCATTGGCGGCAATGCCTTCGACACGCTGTTCGTCGCCGCCTCGGACGTCGCCTACCGCAACGGCTCGATCTATCACCAGATCTCCGGCAGCGTGCTGCTCTGGGTGGCATTGTCGATCCTGATGACCGGGGTGCTGCTCATGGGCCTGCTGCGCCGTGAAAAGCATGGCCTCGGCCGGATTGGCTTCGAAAGCGTGACCCTGATCGGCCTCTATGCAGCCGGCGCGGCCATGGTGCTGGCCGGCGGCGGCCCTGGCTGAGGCGCTCAGAACAGCCCGAGCTGCTCATCGATCAGGTCGCTGAACCGGTCGTTGACGAACGGCAGGATGGCATCGGCGATCGGTTGCAACTGGCGGCTGACGTAGTGCTCGTAGTCGATTGGCGCGCGGCGCACCTCCAGCGGTTCGGGGCCGGCGACGGTGATCAGGTAGCTGATCCAGCCGCCGTTCTGGTATTGCCGCTGGCGACCGTTTTGCAAGTTGTATTCGTCGGCGAGGCGCGCGGCCCGCACATGCGGCGGGACGTTGCGCTCGTAGTCGTCGAGGCGCCGGCGCAAGCGCTTGCGCAGCACCAGCAGATCGTCCAGCTCGCCGGCGCGAGTCCGCTCCACGTAACGGCGCACGTAGTCCTGGTAGGGCTCGCGCTTGAAGATCCGTCGGTACAGCTCCTGCTGGAACTGCTGGGCCAGCGGTGACCAGTCGGTGCGTACCGTCTCCAGCCCCTTGAATACCAGGCCGTCGCTCCCGTCAGGGCGCGTTACCAGTCCGGCATAGCGTTTCTTGCTGCCCTCTTCCGCGCCGCGGATGGTCGGCATCAGGAAGCGCCTGAAGTGGCTCTCGTACTGCAGTTCCAGCGCGCTGTGCAGGCCGAACTCGCGCTGCAGCTGTTCGCGCCACCACCGATTGACCTGCCCCACCAGCGCCTTGCCGATGCGCGCCGCGTCCTCGTCACTGTGCGGACGCCTGAGCCAGACAAAGGTGGAATCGGTGTCGCCGTAGATCACCTGGTAGCCTTCGGCCTCGATCAGCTCGCGGGTGCGCCGCATGATGGCGTGGCCGCGCAGGGTGATGGACGAGGACAGGCGCGGATCGAAGAAGCGACACCCGCTGGAGCCGAGCACGCCGTAGAAGGCATTCATGATGATCTTCAAGGCCTGGGACAGCGGCTTGTTGCCCTCGCGCTTGGCGGCCTCGCGCCCCTCCCAGACGCGTTCGACGATCGCTGGCAGGCAGTGCCGCGTGCGTGAAAAACGCGCGCCGCGAAAGCCCTCCACCGCGTCGCCGTCGTCGGGCTGGCGCAGGCCTTCGACCAGCCCCACCGGATCGATCAGAAAGGTGCGGATAATCGAGGGGTAGAGGCTTTTGTAGTCCAGTACTAGCACCGATTCGTACAGGCCCGGCTGCGAATTCATCACGAAACCGCCGGGGCTGGCCTCAGGCGGCCGCTCGCCGAGGTTCGGCGCGACGAAGCCCTGGCGGTGCATCAGCGGGATGTAGAGATGCTCGAAGGCGGCCACGGAACCGCCGCTGCGGTCGACCGGCAAACCGGTGACCGTGGCGCGCTCGAGCAGGAAGGTCAGCAGCTCGGTCTTGGCGAAGATCCGCGTGACCAGCTCACAATCCTTGAGGTTGTAGCGCGCCAGGGCTGGCTTGTCCTCGGCAAACAGGCGGTTGATCTCGTCCATGCGCTGGTACGGCGTGTCGATCGCCTTGCCCTCGCCGAGCAGGGTCTGCGCGACATGTTCCAGGCTGAAGGACGTGAAGCTCCAGGTGGCCGAGCGTAGCGCTTCGATACCATCGATAATCAGCCGCCCCGCCGCTGCAGCAAAGAAGTGATTGCCGCGGCTGCCGTGTTCGCGCCAGGTCATTTCCTCGCCACCACGGCCCAGGCGCAGCGGCACCTGGTAGCGCTGGGCCTGGTCGCGCAGCACGCGCAGGTCGAACTGCACCAGGTTCCAGCCGATGATGGCGTCCGGGTCGTGCCGCGCCATCCAGTCGTTCAGCCGTTCGATCAGCTGCTGGCGGCTGGCGCAGTATTCCAGCTGGAAATCCACGCCCGATGCATCGCCATTGGCCGGCCCGAGCATGTACACCTGCCGCTGGCCACAACCTTCCAGGCCGATGCAATACAGCTCGCCGCGCATGGTGGTCTCGATGTCCAGCGAAACCAGCCTGAGTGCCGGGCGGTAGTCGGGAGCTGGCCGGAGCTGGGCGTTGTGCAGCACGCCGGCGGCGTCCTGCTCGCCGGTGAAACTCACTGGCGCGGTGATGAAGCGTTCCATCAGGAAGCGTTCCGGGGGCCGGATGTCGCCCTCGTAGACATCGACCCCGGCGCTGCGCAGGCGCTTCTCCAGCGCCATCAATTGCCGGTGCTGGCGGCAATACAGCCCGAGCACCGGCCGGTGCTGGAAATCGGTCAGGCTCAACGGACGCAGTTCGACATCGCGCTCCCCGGCCAGCAGGCGCTCGGCCGCGTCCCGCTGCTGTGCTGGCACGAAGGCCACCGACGGCTGCGACGGTACCCGCAAGCGACGCGGGCCGGTATCGGTCGCCAGCCAGAACTCCACCTCGGTGCCCGTTGCGGTGTCGCGCCAGTGCCGCGTGAGGACAAACCCCTGTTGCTGTTCCACCGTGCACCGCGCCCCTGCCAGAAAACGCCATTCTACGTGGCATTCGCTCACCGGGCGTCTTCTAGCCGAGTCACGTCATCTGACGTCCGGCGACTAGCTCGATCACTAAAACCACCATTCCAGCGCATATCGGCTTTGACAAGCGAGAAAAGCCTGCCAATACTCATCGCGGTTGTACGACGACCTAACAATAAAAACAAACGGATAGACGCCATGCCCTGTTCAATACCGCCCCGCTCCACGTGCACTGGGCCCGCCATGCGACACGCCCAAAGCCCCCCACGACCGAATCGCTGATTTCTCCTTGAACACCGATCTGCACCCGGCCCCGCCCGGCGCAACGGCCGCGCTCGGCCTACAGAACGACCGACCGAAACAGCTTGCCAGGACATCCTTATGACAGACCTGATCGACGCAACACCCACCGACACCGCTGGCGAACCGCAGCACGCGCGCCGTGCCTTTCTGAAAAACTCGTTGATGCTATCGGCCGGCGCCGCCGCGTTCGGCGGCCTCGGCGTGTCCCGCCTGGCGTCGGCCGAGCCGCTGACCCAGCGCTACCCGGACGAACTGGTGGAGATCCTCGACGAGAGCTTCGCCAAATACCGGCTGTTCAACGCCAGCGTCGAGCGCCTGGCCACCGGTATGCGCTGGGCAGAAGGCCCGGTGTGGGTCGGCGACGGCCGCTACCTGCTGGTCAGCGATATTCCGGAAAACCGCATCATGCGCTGGGACGATATCACCGGGTCCTTCGACGTCTACCGGCAGCCCTCCAACCATTCCAACGGTATGGCGCGCGACCTCCAGGGGCGCCTGCTGGTGTGCGAAGGCTCGACGACCAACGACCTGGGCCGCCGCGTGACCCGCACCGAGCCCGACGGCAGCATTACCGTGCTGGCCGATCGATTCGAGGGCAAGCGCTTCAACTCACCGAACGACCTGGCGGTCCGCGGGGACGGCTCGGTCTGGTTCAGCGACCCGCCATTCCAGACCGGCAACTTCTACGAGGGTCACAAGATCCAGACCGAACTGTCGGATGCCGTCTACCGCATCGACGGCGAGAACGGCGCCGTGACCCGGGTGATCGACTCGATCTCCGGCCCGAACGGGCTGTGCTTTTCACCGGACCAGAAGACCCTGTACGTGGTCGAGGGCCGCGCCAAGCCGAACCGGCTGGTCTGGGCCTACCCGGTCAACGATGACGGCACCCTCGGCGAGCGCCGCAAGCACATCGAGGCCTCGGCGTACGGCGCGCTGGACGGCATCAAGTGCGATGAGGACGGCAACCTCTGGTGCGGCTGGGGCAGTTCGGGCGCGCCGGAAGCGGTGACCGCCGACCTGGACGGCGTGATGGTCTTCAACCCGCAGGGCAAGGCCATCGGCAAGATCCGTCTGCCAGAACGCTGCGCCAACCTGTGCTTCGGCGGTGCCAAGGGCAACCGCCTGTTCATGGCCGGCAGCCACTCGCTGTACGCGCTCTACGTCAATACCCGTGACGCAAGCTTCGGTAAGTACGGCAGCTGACCGCCTGGCGATGCTACAGCGGCCGGAGCACTAACCCGCACCGCGTTTGGGCCTTCAGCATCGCGTCTAGGAGCAGGCTCTGCCTGCGACCGGTGGCGGAGCTCATGCACCGAGGCGTAGAACGAACCCCCGGGACGCGGGCAGAGCCCGCTCCGACAGGGCCGGTGCATTACGCGGGCGTCGCGCTCAGGCGACCGATGCATCCTCCCCGAGGTGGATAACCCGTGCTGCGCGCAACATGCATTTGGCCATCTCCGGGGGGGAGAACTTGGTGAGGATGTCGTTGGCACCGGCCGCCTTGGCCTTGTCGGTGCTGATGGTGCTGTCCAGCGAGGTGTGCAGCAACACGTAGATGGTCGCGTAATCGGGGTGCTTGCGCAGGGCCTGGGTGAAGGAATAGCCGTCCATTTCCGGCATCTCGATGTCGGACACCACCACGTTGATCTCGTCGGCGGTGCCCTTCAGACTGTCGAGCTTGGCGAACGCCTCGCGCGCGCTGCGCACTGCATGGCAGGTGACGCCCATCTTGGTCAGCGCCGAGACCGACATATGGATCGCCACCTGGCTGTCGTCGACGATGATGGCGCGAGTTTCGGTGAGCAGCTGGGCGTCCTGGTCGTCGAGGTCAGAGATGTCGGCATCGCCCGGTACCGGCGAGATATTGTGGATGACCTTTTCCACGTCGAGGATCTGGATGAGCTCGCCGTCGACCTCGGCCGTGCCGGTGATAAAGGAGTTCTGCCGGGCACCGTAGGGCGGCGGCAGGATCTTCGAGGACTGGATATGCACGATCTTGACCACCGCCTGCACGTGCAGCCCCTGCTTGGAACGGCTGATTTCGGTGACGATCAGGCAGCCGCCCTTGGGGTCCTGCAGCGGAGCCATGCCAATCGCCAGGCTCAGATCGATGACCGACAGCGGCTGGCCGCGCAGGGTCGCGACGCCGCGCACGTGGGGGTGGGATTCGGGCAGGCGGGTCAGCGAGGGGGTCGGGATGATCTCGCTGACCTTCAACAGGTTGATCGCCATTTGCTTGCCGCTGCGCAGCGTGAACAGCAGAAGCGATAAGGAGTCGGTGGCGGATACGTTGTTCATGGGTCGTCCTGATGAAAAAGCCGGGCGCGTGGCGGGCGGTCACCTCGCTCCCGGCTTGTCGGCCGCCCGGCGAAAAACTTCAGTCGCGCACACACCGGTTCGATGAACGCGCACCGCCCGGTTCAGACGCGCTCGAAGAGGGCGGCAATCCCCTGCCCGCCACCGATGCACATGGTCACCAGCGCGTAGCGCCCCTGGACCCGTTGCAACTCGTGGATCGCCTTGACGCTGATGATCGCGCCGGTCGCGCCCACTGGATGCCCGAGGGAAATACCCGAGCCGTTGGGGTTGACCCGCGCCGGGTCCAGATCGAGTTCCTGCATCACCGCGCAGGCCTGGGCGGCAAAGGCCTCGTTGGCTTCGATGACATCGATGTCCGCCAGACGGACGCCGGTGCGCTCCAGCAGCCTGCGCACCGCCGGCACCGGGCCGATGCCCATGTAGGCCGGCTCGACCCCGGCGTGGGCGTAGCCGACCAGACGTGCCATGGGCATGAGTCCCAGCGCGCGCGCGCGTCCCGCCTCGGCCAGCACCAGCGCGGCGGCACCGTCGTTGAGGCCCGACGCATTGCCGGCCGTCACGGTGCCCTGCTCCTTCTTGAAGATCGGCTTCAATGCGGCGAGACGTTCGGCGGTCAGGTCCGCACGCACATGCTCGTCCGTGTCGAAAAAAGTGGTGCCCTTGCGGCTGCTGATCTCGACCGGGACGATCTGCTCGCGAAAACGCCCCTCCTCGACCGCCTGGGCGGCGCGCTGCTGGCTCTGCAGCGCCAGCGCGTCCTGCTGCTCACGGCTGATGCCGTAACGCTCGGCGACGTTTTCCGCGGTCACGCCCATATGGAACTTGCCCCACGGGTCATGCAGCAGGGTGTTCATGTAATCGATCGCCTGGCTGTCGCCCAGCCGCGCGCCCCAACGCAGGTTCGGCAGGATGAACGGCCCACGGCTCATGCTCTCGGCGCCGCCGCCAATGGCTACGTCGGTGTCGCCCAACAGGATTGACTGCGCGGCGGAGATCACCGCCTGCAGGCCCGAGCCGCACAGGCGGTTGACGTTGAAGGCCGGGGTCTCCAGCGGAACGCCGGCGTCCACCGCGGCCACGCGCGCCAGGTAGCCGTCGCGCGGCTCGGTGGGAATGACGTTGCCCATTACCACATGGCCGACGGCGTCGGCCGGTGTACCGGAACGCTCCAGCACCCCGCGGCAGGCGGTGGTGGCCAGGGAGATGAGGTCAACATCCTTCAGCGAACCGCCAAAGGAGCCGATCGGGGTGCGCACCGCACCGACAACGACGATTTCACGTTCAGCCATGGGGCCCTCTTCGCGGCAAGGAGTACAGGCGGACCGGCCTGTCCGGGGCGCCAAGAGCGTCCGATGCTAGCGAACTTGTACGGACGAACAATAGCCACGGGCGCACAGCCGCTGTGCAGCGTTGCAGAACCAGGCAGTCAGGTCGCGAGGCCGCCTGCGCCCTGGCCCACCATCAAGGCGCAGGCAGCGCTTGCGACGCCATGGCATCGGTGGCGATCAGCTCGCCCCGGTGCCCGGCCTTCTCCGCCCGCTTGCGTGCGCTGATGGTGGCCACGCACTGATCGTCGTTATTGAGTATGACAATGCACTCCAGGCACTGGATGCACTCGTCGTAGTCGATCCGCCCGTCACGCTTGATCGCTCCAATCTCGCAGTGATTCTTGCAGTGCTGACAGGGTTGGCCACAGGCGTCGATCCGCTTGAGCCAGGCGAACAGGTGGAACTTGCCGAGGATCGCCAGCCCGGCACCCAGCGGGCACACGTACCGGCAGTAAAACTTGTGCACGAACAGGCCCAACCCAAGCAGCACCAAGGCGTAGAGCACGAACGGCCAGGAACGGACGAAGAACAACGTGATGCTGGTCTTGAACGGCTCCACCTCGGCAAGCCGCTCGGCCAGTGTCAGCGAATAGAAGGCCACCGGCAGCAGGCCGATGAGGATCACGTACTTGATCCACTGCAGCCGCTGATGGGTGCGGTCGGAAATCTTCCACTGGCGAATCCGCAGACGCTTGGCTACCCAGCCGAGCATTTCCTGCAGCGCGCCGAACGGGCACAGCCAGCCACAGAACACCCCCCGCCCCCAGAGGAACAGGCTGACGAAGGTGAAGCTCCAGAGCATGAAGATCACCGGGTCCATCAGGAAGACGCGGATATCGAAGTCCTGCCACAGCGCCAGCAGCAAGGTGAAGATATTCACCACCGACAGCTGCCCTTGGGCATAAAGGCCGATGAATACCAGGGTGAACAGCAGGTAGCCGGCGCGAAACAGGTGGAAACCGCGGCTGTGCCGGCTGATCCGATGCTGCCAGATGAACACGCCGGTGAGCAGCAGCAGCGCCAGCCCGACCAGGCCGACCTGCCACCAGCGCTCCTGCCACATGCGCAGCCAGACCGGCACCGGCTCGGCCACGACCTGGGCTTCCTGAATGTCGAACAGCGCAGAATCGAGCTGGAACTCGCGGGTGAACTGGGTATTGGTTTCCACCAGATGGTTGCGCTGCAGCTTGACGTTCAACCGCAGTCCGGCCGTCTGCGCGGGGTTGAAGGCATTGTGCGCCTTGATCCGGAAAATATGGGCTTCGGCTGGCTCCACCGGCGCGTCGACCAGGTCCATGACCGCCCCGTTGTTGAAGTTCATGTCCTGCAGGTCGATGGGATGGTCGTTCTGCATCAGCACCAGCCGGCTGGGGGCGGTGGCCGGCACGAAGTCGTTCGGCACGTGGGGATACATCCCGGACGACAGCACCAGTAGCGCCTGTTCGTTGGGCAGCAGCTCGCCCATCAGTTTGTCGAAGCCCGCCTCGCCGAGCAGGTTGCGGCCAATGATCGGTGCGTTCAGGTAGGCGAAATACAATTCACTGAACGGTTCGTCGCTCTCGGTATCCAGGGCCTGATAGCTGTCGAGGGAATGGCCGATGTCCGCCTCCACCTCTTCGCGGCTCACCGTCCAGTGCTGGACGTAACCGCGCTTGAGCAATTCATCCCAGGCAAGTGGCTCGTAGAGGTCCGGCTTGGCCGTGGCCAGCGGGCCGCCGGCGAATCCCTCGAGCAGCTGCCGCGCCACGCTCATCGCGGAGACCAGCACCGTCTCGTTGACGATCACCACCGACACCGTGGCCTTGCTCACGCCATCAATGCGGGTGACCGAGTCGTTGCTGGTGGCAGTGCCTTCGCGGCCGCCGACAACGATAGGCCTGGCGATCGCCTGCTGCCGATACTGGTCGACAAAGTCGAACAGCGCCTGCTCGCCCAGGCCGTGAAGAAACACCGGCTCGTGATGCTCCAGCACCCGGACGCCGGTCAGCACGCCCTGCGGGTTCATGCCGATCAGCAGCCTGATCGGCTTGCCGGAAAAACCCTGAAGATCGGAATAGTCGGTGGACTCGAAGGCGTAGCCGAGCAGCTCGTCGAGCTGGTAGGCGCTGTACACCGGCGGGTTTGCCTGCTTCGGCTCGATGCGCGTCGCCTTGGGGAACAACTGCAGGATCTGGTCGTCCAGCTCCTGCGCAGCCAACAGCGGGCTAACCAGCAGGCACAGCCACACCAGCAGCGTGCGCAACGATGATGACAGACAGGCGCGGCGAGCCATGAGGGCCTCTCGGTTTTGTAGTTATGCACCCATGCTATTCAGCCACGCCAGCGATGCCATGCGACTTGCTGGTCGGTGACCCAGTACTTCGGTCTAGGTCGCAACCCGGCGCAGGCCGCAAGTCGCCGCCAATGTTAAGGAACGAAATCCCGCCTGGTGCGATGGCGCGCTCTTCGTAGGAGCAGGCTCTGCCTGCGACCGTGGGTGGGGCCCTACACCGCGGCGTAAACCGAACCCCGGTGTCGCGGGCAGGGCGCGCTCCTACAGAACCCGGGGCTGCGGCACCGCCTGTGTATGAGCAGGCTCTGCCTGCGACCGTGGGTGGGGCCCTATACCGCGGCGTAAACCGAACCCCGGTGTCGCGGGCAGGGCGCGCTCCTACAGAATCCGGGCCTGCGGCAGCTCCTGTAGGAGCAGGCTCTGCCTGCGACCGAGGGTGGGGCCCTACACCGCGGCGTAAACCGAACCCCGGCATCGCGCGGGCAGGGCCGCTCCTGCTGAGGCTGGTGCGCTTTTTCTTGGCCAGGGGAACGATGCGCTATCGGCCCGGCCCAATCCTGACAAGCCATCCGATCAGCCACGCAGAGAAGGCCCGCCATGACCAAGGCCATGAAACCGGACGCCGAACAGCCCTATTTCGAGGCGCCAGCCTACATCCCGAGCGGCAGCGACCATCAGATCCCCCACAGCCACCGGCTGGACTACCGCGGCTACGACGTGATCGTGCACCTCACCGGCTACGAGTACGAAACCTTCGGCGAAACGCTTTGGGCGGTCGCCGCCGAAGTCGTCAGAAACCGCGAGATCATCGTCCCGGTCAGCGTCGAGCCGTCGCGCCATTTCCGCGACTTCGACGAGGCGCTACAACACGGCTGCGACTTGGGCCGCGCCCTGGTCGACGCCCTGTAAACGCCCGGCGGCGTCCTCCTCTTACATCACTGGAGCATTCCCATGAGCGACCACAAGGCACAGGTCAGGCACGACGAACAGGCGAACCGCTATCTGCTCGAGGTCGGCGGCGAGACGCTCGGCTTCGCCGAATACCAGCCGCAGGGCGAGCAACGGGTCTTTACCCACACCGAGGTGGACCCGAGCCTCGAAGGCCAGGGCATGGGCAGCACAATGGTGCGCCAGGCGCTGGAGGACACCCGCCGGCAAGGCAAGCGCATCGTGCCGGCCTGCGCTTTCGTCGCGGCCTACGTCGAACGGCATCCGGACTGGAACGACATCGTCGACGACTCTCGGGGATAATGCGCGGCGACGTACCCTCGCCCTTGCGTGTCGCGTACCATGCGCGCGCCCCCTTTCGGACCCGTCCCATGAGCTGTACCGACCGCAGAATCGACCAATTGCGCCGCCGGATTCCGGGCTTCGCCTGCGAGCCAGGCTGCCACGATTGTTGCGGTCCGGTGACCGCCTCGAGCGAGGAACTGGCCCGCCTGCCGCAGCGCAGCGATGCTGAACACGACGCCGCTCTGGCGCGGTGGGACTGCGTGCACCTGGGTCCGAACGGCTGCACCGCCTACGACGAGCGCCCGCTGATCTGCCGCCTGTTCGGCACCACGGCCAGCCTACCCTGCCCGCGCGGCCGCGGTCCGCTGCAGCCGACCGGTGCCGGCGTGGAGCAGCAGGTCCACCGCCTAATCGCCAGCACCCGTCAAGTGCTGGTCTAGCCATTTCCGAAGAGCCCTTCATGAGCGACGAACTGCAGATCGAGGACATCAAGCTCGGCCACGGCAAGGCCGTGGTCAAGGGCGCACTGATCATTACCCAGTACCGCGGTCACCTGGAGGACGGCACCCTGTTCGACTCGTCCTACGAGCGCGGCAAGCCGTTCCAGTGCGTGATCGGCACTGGCCGGGTCATCAAGGGGTGGGACCTGGGCCTGATGGGCATGCAGGTCGGCGGTACGCGCAAGCTCTTCGTTCCCGCGCACCTAGCCTACGGCGAGCGTCAGGTCGGCGCGCACATCAAGCCGCACGCCAACCTGCTATTCGAGATCGAGCTGCTGGACGTCCTGACCCGCGACGACTGAGCGTGACGCAGCGCACATTGGCGATCCGTCCGGCCAACTTTGCCGGGCGGGCGTAATCCAACCTGGGGCACGCACGCCTCCCTCTTCCATTCGCTCGCTGGCACTGCCAGACCTTCGCTAGCCGGGCGCGCCAATGCTGGATCCTGACCATGACACCCGACAGCTCAAGCCCCGCCCAAGCCTCCGAGCCCGCTGCATTCCCCCTCGGCGGTGGCGAGCTCGGCGGACTGATCCGCGCGTACGATTGGGCCGCCACCGAGCTGGGGCCGCTCGCGTCCTGGCCGCAGAGCCTGAAGACCGTGACCGCCATGCTGCTCGGTTCACCGGTGCCCATCGTGCTGCTGTGGGGCAGCAGGGGGATCATGCTCTACAACGACGCCTATTCCGTGTTCGCCGCCGGCCGCCATCCGCAGCTGCTCGGCTCGGAAGTGCGCCGCGGCTGGCCGGAAGTCGCCGAGTTCAACGATCACGTGATGACCGTGTGCCTGGCCGGCGGCACCCTTGCCTACCGCGATCAGGAGCTCACCCTGCACCGCAACGGCCGCCCCGAGCAGGTATGGATGAACCTCGACTACTCACCCGTACCCGACGAGTCGGGGCGCCCGGCCGGCGTGATCGCCTTTGTCGTCGAGACCACCGATCGGGTGCGCGCCGAGCGCCGCCTGCTGGCCGAGAAGGACCGCCTGACCCTGCTCTTCGAACAGGCGCCCGGCATCATGGCCATGCTCCGCGGCCCGGAGCACCGCTTCGAAATGGCCAACCCGGCTTACGTCAGGCTGGTGGGCCAGCGCAACCTGATCGGGCTGTCCGTACGCGAGGCCCTGCCGGAGATCGCCCGCCAGGGTTTCGTCGAGCTGCTCGATCAGGTCTACCGCAGCGGCATCGCCTACGTCGGCAACTCGGTGGAGCTGGACATCCGCCGTGCGCCTGACGATGCCGAGCAGGCCTATATTCTCGACTTCGTGTTCCAGCCGGTGGTCGACAGCCGCGGCGCGGTGACCGGCATCTTCGTCCAGGGCCACGACGTCACCCAGCGCGCCCTTGCCGAGCGGCGGATGCGGTTTCTCGACACCCTGAGCCGGGCCACCGCCGCCAGCACCGACGCCGACACCATTCTCTCGATCACTACCCGGCTGCTCGGCGAACACTTGGGCGCGTCGGTCTGCGCCTACGCCGACATGGACCCGGACGAGGACGGCTTCACCATACGTGGCAACTGGACGGCGCCCGGAGCGCGCGGCATCGTCGGCCGCTATCGCCTGGCCGACTTCGGCCGTCTCGCCGTCTCCAACCTGCGCGCGGGCCTGCCGCTGATCCTTGAGGACAACGCCCGGCAGTTGCCGGGCGACGAAGCAGCTACCTTTCTCCACCTGGATCTGGCGGCCACCAGCTGCATGCCGCTGACCAAGGAAGGCAAGCTGACCGCCCTGATGGCGATCCACGACCGCACGCCAAGGGTATGGAAAACCGAGGAGCTGGCGCTGCTCGCCGAAGTGGCGGAGCGCTCATGGGCGCACATTGAGCGCGTTCGGTCGGAGGCCGCGGTGCGCCACGCCGAGCGGCGTTTTCGCCTGGAGTTGGAACGGCAGGTGGCCGAGCGCACCGCTGCGCTGGCCCAGAGCGAAGCGCAGATCCGCACGGTCGCGGCCAGTTCGCATCTCTATCAATGGCTGCTCGATGTCGACGGGCGGATCATCTATGCCAACCCCACCTCGCTTGCCGCCGCCCAGGCCGAGCGTGACGCCGTGGTGGGCGTGGATTTCTGGGACAGCCCCTGGTTCGCCGCGACGCCGGGCATGGACGCCAGCGTACGTGCACTCGTCGCGGCCGCCCGGCGCGGCAGCAGTGACAGCCTGAACATGCAGCTGCACCTGCCGGGCGGCGTGCGCTCGTTCGACTTCTCCGTGCGCCCGGTGCTCGACGCCAGCGGACAGGTGGTCGGCGTGGTCCCCGAGGCGGTCGACAGCACGGTGCGGATCGAAACCGAGCGCGCCTTGCAGCAGGCGCAAAAGATGGAAGCGCTGGGCAACCTGACCGGCGGCATCGCCCACGACTTCAACAACCTGCTGACCGCCGTGATGGGCAACCTCGAATTGCTGCGCAAGCGGGTGCCCGCCGATTCGCCGCTGCTGCGCCTGATCGACAACGCACGCATCGGCGCCGAGCGAGGGGCATCGCTGACCCGACGCATGCTGGCCTTCGCGCGCAAGCAGGACCTGCTCGCCGAACGCATTCAGCCGGGGCGGCTGATCGCGGAAATGACCGAGCTACTGGCGCGCTCACTCGACCCCACGGTGGCCATCGAGACCCGGGTCGAAGCCGATCTGCCGACCATTGAGGCCGATCCCAACCAGCTGCAGACTGCCCTGCTCAACCTGGCGCTGAACGCACGTGACGCGATCGGCGGAGAGGGCCGCATCGTCATCAGCGCCCACAGCCAGCGCATTACGACCGAACACGGCCTGGCCGCGGGCAACTACCTGTGCCTGGCGGTGAGTGACGAGGGCGAAGGCATGGACGAGGCGACCCTGCAGCGCGCCACTGAACCTTTCTATACCACCAAGGGCGTCGGCAAGGGCACGGGGCTGGGGCTGTCCATCGTCCACGGTTTCGCCGAGCAATCCGGCGGCAGGCTGCTGTTGCGCAGTCGGGTCGGCGCGGGCACCACTGCGCAGATCTGGCTGCCGGCCTGCGACCACGACCGCGCCGCGCCGCGCGGCACTGGAATAGCCGAGCACGCGGACGAGGCCACCACCGGACTGAACATCCTGGCGGTGGACGACGATGTACTGGTGCTGTTCAACACCGCCGAAATGCTGCGCGACGAAGGCCATCAGGTCACCACCGTGCAGGCCGCACCAGAGGCCTTGGAGCTGCTGCGCGAGACCCGTTTCGACCTGCTCATCACCGACCATGCGATGCCGAAGATGACCGGCGCCCAGTTGGCGCAGCAAGCCCGGAGCTTTCAGCCGGAGCTGCCGATCCTGCTGGTCAGCGGCTACGCCGAAATCCCGGCTGGCACTGCCGCGCATCGGTTGCCGCTGCTGGCCAAGCCGTTCTCCCAGCGCGCGTTGCTGCAGGCCATCGCCGACCTCACCCGCCGCGATCCGGCGAACTGAGCGCGACCGCGCAGCGACCTTGGGCAACCGCACCGGGCGGCGGCGTGTGCCGCCGCCCGGGTCCGCCCAGGCTAGGCGTGGGCTGGGCGTTGCGAGCTCGTTGCCGAGGCCGCGCGAGGCGCCATGGACTGGCTAACCAGCTCGCCGATCATGTCCGCGGTGATCGCGCAGAGCGTCCAGCCAAGGTGGCCGTGACCGGTGTTGTAGAACACGCAGGGCGCACGACCGCGACCGACCCGCGGCATCATGTTCGGCATCATCGGCCGCAGGCCGGCCCAGGGCACCACGCTCTGGGTGCTGACCCCCGGAAAGCACTCGGCCACCCAGTCAACCAACGGCCGAATCCGATCGGCGCGGATGTCGCGGTTGTAGCCGTTGAACTCCGCCGTGCCGGCGACCCGCAGGCGGCTGTCCCCCAGGCGACTGGTGACCAGCTTGGTCTCGTCGTCGAGCAGGCTGACAGTGGGCGCCGCGGCACGGCTGGCCTCGTCCTTAAGGTTGACGGTGATTGAGTAGCCCTTGACCGGGTAGATGTTGACCCGGTCACCCAGTTGCGCGGCCAGCGCCCGGCTGGCGGTGCCGGCGCAGACCACCAGGCCGTCGAATGCCAGGGTTTCGTCGCCCGCCGGCGTGGCAAGCACCACGCTGGCCTGGCTGCCGCTGGTCGAGACGCCCTTCACTTCGTGGCCGTAGCGACACTCGACGCCCAGGCGCACCGCGGCCGCTGCCAGGCCGTTGGTGAACAGGTGGATGTCGCCTGTGGAATCGCACTCCGTGTAATAGCCGCCGTAGTATTGGCCTGCCAGCGTCGGTTCGATGGCGCGCATCTCCTCCGGTGTCACGCTGCGCCGCGGCAAGCCGCCCTGGGCCAGTAGCGTCGAGACCTTGCCGGCGTGGTCGAAGCCCGCCTTGTGGCGGTAGATGTGCAGGATGCCGGCCTTTTTCAGGTCGAAGTCGATACCCTCTTCCTCGGCCCAGGCGAACAGGTGTTCACGCGCAGCGATGGCCAGGCGGGCGGTTTCGATGGTGTTGCGGCGGTATTGCGGGATGGCGCCGATGAACTCGGCGAACCAGGACAGCTTGTGCCAGCTGGGCTTGGGGTTGACCAGCAGCGGTGCATCGCTCTTGAGCATCCATTTGAGGCCCTTGAGGATGGTCGACCAGTGGTTCCAGACCTCGGCATTGGAGGCCGACAGCTGGCCGCCATTGGCGAACGAGGTTTCCATGGCCGCGTAGCGGTGCTTCTCGAACAAGGTGACGGCAAACCCGCGCTTGGCCAGCGCATAGGCAGTGGTGATACCGGTGATACCACCACCCACGACAGCGATCGTCTTCATGATGCAACTCCAGCACGTCAGGGGTTGATGCCCGTCCGCGACATGCGGATCGGACGCCCCCTCTGTGCTGGACCTGAGAGTTTTCACGGGCGCTGCCCGCTTGCTCCTTCGGTGCGCCGGGCGACAACCCGACGGCTCTTCAGAGTTCACCCGCGATATCGGTCCTTTTGCCTGAGAGTTTCCGGGGCGGTTGCTCCTTCGGCGCTGCATGCGAGAGGCGCTGCAGTCTCTCCCGATATCCCGCGCTGGTAGCCACCCTGAGGTGTCTGCCAGCTGAAGCGTTGTCCTGGAGCGAACGGCTGAGTACGCCGCACGTCGCCAGGCACTGCGTCGTTTTACCGCAGTCGACCGGCGGAAGATAGCCCCGGACGGCTGCCGTCAGCTCCCAGCCGCCACCACCTCGATCAGCCGCTCGATGTCCACCGGCTTGGTCAGGTGCAGGTCGAAGCCGGCGGCCATCGCGTTTTCCTTGTCGCTCGGCTGCCCCCAGCCGGTAATCGCCACCAGGCGGACCTGGCTATCGGTGCGGCGGATCAGCCGCGCCACCTCGTCGCCGCGCAGCCCCGGCATGCCGATATCAAGCAGCACGACTTCCGGTGCGACCGCCTGGTAACGGGCATAGGCCTCGACGCCGTCCGCGGCCAGGTACACCTCGTGGCCTTCGAGCCTGAGCACGTCGGCCATGGTTTCAGCGATGTCCTGGTTGTCATCGGCGACCAGCACGCGACGGGTGCGCCCGCGCCGCGCCGCGTCCGCCCGTCCAGGGCTGCCGTCCGGCGCCACCACTGGCAGCGGCAGCACCAGGCTGAACTCCGCGCCCTGCCCCAGGCCGGCGCTGCGCACCCGCAGGTCCGCGCCGTGCAGGATTGCCAGGCCCCTGGCCAGCGCCAGGCCGATGCCCAGGCCGCTGTTGACGTGACTGCCGCCTAGCGGGACCTGGGCAAACCGCTCGAAGATCAATCGCAGGTGTTCGCGCGCGATGCCCATGCCGTTGTCGCTTACCGACACGGTCGCCACGCCGTCGCCGGCCCAGGCGCGCACACTGATGCGGCCGCCGGGTGGGGTGAATTTCGCCGCGTTGTTGAGCAGATTGGTGAGGATCTGCTCGAGGCGCAGCGGGTCGGCCTCGAGCAGTACCGGTTCATCGGGCACGCTCACCAGCAACTGATGCTGGCGTGACTCGATCTTGTCGCGCGCCGTCTCGATGGCCGCCTCGACCACGCTGCGCAGGTCGAGCGGCGTCTTGCGCAGCGCCAGTTTGCCGAGGGTGATGCGCGAGATGTCGAACAGGTCGTCCAGCAGCAACGCCATGTGCCGCACCTGGCGCTCGATGATCTGCTGGCTGCGCAGCTTTTGCGCATCCGACGCACCAGGCGCGCCGACCAGCCCGGCCGCCAGCCGGATCGGCGCCAGCGGGTTGCGCAATTCATGCGCGAGCGTGGCGAGAAATTCGTCCTTGCGTCGGTCGGATTCGAGGATGGCCTGTTCCTGCTGCTTGGCCTGGGTGACGTCAGCGAACCACACCGCCACACTCCGATCGAAGGGCGTGGCGACCAGGCGCACCCAGCGCTCACTGGCAAAGGCGGTGCTGCGCATTTCCAGGTCGCGCGGCTGCTGCAGGCGGAACACCTCGGTGAGGGTCTCGAGCGCCTGCGGATTGGCCCCGGCCCCGAGCAGCTCGCTCAGTTGGCGCCCCTGGAGATCGGCGACCGTGCCGCGCAAGGCCGCCGCGCCCGTAGGGTTGATGAAGTCCAGGGTGAAGTCCACAGGCGTGCCGGCCGTGTCGCGCAATGGCGAGACGATGGCGAACGGCACGGTGGAGGAATCCAGCGCCACCTGCAGGCGCTGCTCGAGCATGCCGGCCTTGATCCTTGCCCGGGCCCGGTCGATGAATACCGCAGCCAACCCCGCCGCCAGGTCGGCCAGGCGGATCTCGCGGTCGGTGGGCGGGCGCGCGTCGCGCAGTTGCACGGTCAGGGTGCCGAGCACGCTGTTGTCGCTGTGCCGGATCGGCGTGCTGTGCACCGAGCGGAAGCCCTCGCGGCGCGCCACCTCGACGAACTCACGAAAGCAAGGGTCCGTCTCGGTGTCCAGCACCACCACCCGTTCGCCGCGTTCGATGGCAATGCCGCAGGCACCCAGGCCGGGCTGGACGTTGTCCATCACCGCCAGGGACGCCGCCGAAAAACCCTTCGAGGCGTGGATGCGCAGCGGCGAGCCGCCGTCGCTCAGGGCCAGCAGCCCGTGCGCCGCGCCGTGCAGCGCGCAGAGGGTTTCGATGATGGCCTGCAACTGTGCATCCAGCGATGGCATCTGCAGCAGCCGGTTGCTCAGCGCCTGCAACTGCTCGAGATCGCTGATCTGCTGGGTGAGGTCCTGCTGGGCGAACTCTAGGCGCAACAACATGCCGTCGCGCTCGATCTCGCTGGCCTGGCGCGCCTCGGCGGCATTGGCGAGCGCGCGGCCCACCTCGCGAATTTCCTCGATCTCGCTGTCGGGCGCCTCGACCCGCTGGCCCTGGCCAATCGCCTGCGCAGCGCGACGCAGCTGGCGCATCGGCACGTTGATGTTGCGGCTGGCGGCGAGCGCGGCGGCCACCGCCAGCAACAGCGACAGCAGCAGCCCGCCGCCGTAGAGGGTGTAGGCCCTCGCCGCGCCGGCCTCGACCAGCTCGGTGGGCACGCCGGTGGCGACGATCCAGCCAGACGGCTGCAGGCGCACGAACGAGGTATAGGCGCTGGCACCCTCCATGGTGATCGACAGGCCGATGCCTTCCTCGGCGGGGTTGTCGTGCAGCATCTGCGCCAGCGTCGGCGATGCCGGCTGGCCAAGGGTTTCCTGATGACGCAGTGACCGGGCGATGCGCAGGCCGTTGGCATCAAGCACGGTGTTCACCCAGCCCGACGGCAGCCGGCGATTACCGATGACGTCGGCAATGGCCTGCGGCTTGAGCACGGCAGTGAGCACGTAGCGCACCACTCCGTCCTGGCTCACCGGCACGCGCAAGGGGATGCCCCACACGCCGCCGGGCCCCTTGCTCAAGCTACCGACCTGCGGTAGACCGGTACGGATTACCTCGGCAAAGCTGCCCGGCTCGGCAACCGCTCGCGAGGCAGGCGGATTGTTCAGCGACACCCGACGCAGCACCTCGCCGTCTGGGTTGATGAGCAGCATCGCGTACCAGCTGGGCAGCGACGGCAGGACACGCCGGACCAGCTCGGCAAAGCCGTCCACGTCGTCCACGTCGAGCAGCGGCGACTGCGACAGCGCCTGCAGCAGGTTGAGGGTGCGGTTGAGTTCGACCTCCACCGCTGTCGCGGCCAGGCGGGTGGCTTCCAGGCTGCGCTGCTTGGCCAGCGCCTTTTGCTCGTTGATGATCGAGAACATGCCGAGCCCGGCGACGAGCGCTAGCGGCAGGATCCCGGCCAGTGCAATCATCAGCAGGCGGCTGCGCAACGGAACGGACCGCTGCGGTGTATTGCCCATGGAATGACTCAAGATAATCCTACCCTCAGGCCCTGGCCGGGCAGGTCTGGATGGACGCCGGAACGGGTGCGCCCGGAACGAAACGCCTGAGCTTAAGCGATTGCCGGCCGGCCTGGCATGGGCTGTTGGAAAACATTCGGCGAAGGCCGTTCACTACCTCACACCCATTCATTTTTGACGGTCTGGCGGTTTTGCCAGGCTGCCCCACGGGAGACCCAACCCATGCTCGAACTCAGGCCAGGCTGCGAATGCTGCGACACCGATCTGCCAGCCGAATCGGCCGACGCGCGGATCTGCTCCTTCGAATGCACCTTTTGCGCCTCCTGCGCCGCCCGACTGGGATTTACCTGCCCGAACTGCGGCGGCGAGCTGGTCGCCCGTCCGCGCCGGCCAGAAGCCAAACTGGCCGACAACCCTGCCTCGACTCGGCGCATTCACGCGCCACAGGGCTGCCGAGAGGTCGCAGACGCTTGACCAGCAGCCATGGGCGGCCGTGACGCTGCGGCTACTCGTCTCGTGTGCACGTCAACAGGGCGTTGAGCGTCGAGTCCCCGTACTCACCACTCATGGTCAGCGCCCGGCGGCCTTCGGGCACGATGATGGTCACCGGCGTGGCGTCCAGGCCCGGCGAAGCTTCGGTTTCGCCCGGATGCAGTTGGCAGGCGACCTTGAAGCGCTCGTGGTTGGTGATCTGCACCTGCACGCGCCCTGACTCGATGCCCGCATCGGTCTGGGTATGCAGGTCGCTGAGTTCCACGTCGACATTCAGGTCGTTCAGCTCTCGCTCCAGTTCCAGCCCCGGCGGAACGGCCATGGCCGCGGCCGGAAGCAACAGCATCGTCAGTAGCCCTGTTCGAGTCATTCGGATGTCCTCGCTCTGTTCGGCATATGGAACCACTGGCCGTCCAAGGAGTTCGCCGGGGTTTTCCGCCGCTCCAACGAAAAAGGCCCGCACGGGGCGGGCCTTCTTCGTATCGCGCTGGCTTACTTCGGCAGCTTGAAGGTGATGAAGCTGGCACGCCCCTCGCGCAGTACGCGCATCGACACGGAGCGGTTTTTCGGCAAGTCCTTGACCACCTTGGTGAACTCCTTGACCGAGTCGATCGCCTCGTTGTTCAGGTGCGTGATGACGTCACCCGGGCGCAGGCCAATCATCGCCGCCGGACCCTGGCTGATTTCACGGATTACCACGCCGCCGGAGATTTCCAGTGCCTGACGCTGCGCATCGGTCAGCTCGGTGACGGTCACGCCGAGGCGGTTGCTGCTGTGGCTGATGCCGCCCGACCCGTCGGCCGCCATGACATCGCCGTCCTCGGGCAGCGCGCCGATCTCGATGTTCAGCATCTTGTGCTCGCCGTCGCGCACCACTTCCAGCTTGGCCTTGCTGCCAGGCTTCATTGAGCCAACAAGGTGCGGCAGGTCGCCGGACATGTCGATCGATTCGCCGTTGACGCTAAGGATCACGTCGCCAACCTTCAGGCCGCCTTTGGCTGCCGGACCGCTGTCCATCACCTGGGCCACCAGCGCACCGGCCGGCCGCTCGAGTCCGAAGGACTCGGCCAGGTCCTTGTTGACTTCCTGGATGACCACGCCAAGCCAGCCGCGGCTGACCTTGCCGTCGTCGCGTAGCTGATTGGCGACGTCCATCGCCACGTCGATCGGAATCGCGAACGACAGGCCCATAAAGCCACCGGAGCGGGTGAATATCTGCGAGTTGATGCCTACCACTTCGCCATCGAGATTGAACAGCGGGCCGCCGGAGTTGCCCGGGTTGATCGCCACGTCGGTCTGGATGAAGGGCACGTAGCTTTCGTTAGGCAGGCTGCGCCCGGTGGCGCTGACCACGCCGGCGGTGACGGTGTGATCGAAACCGAACGGCGAACCGATGGCCACCACCCACTCGCCCGCTTTCAGCGCCTCGGATTTGCCAATCTTGACGGTCGGCAGGCCATCGCCTTCGATCTTCAGCAGCGCCACGTCGCTGCGCGGGTCAGCACCCACCAGCTTGGCCTGCATCTCGCTGCGATCCGGCAGGCGCACCATGATCTCGTCAGCATCGGCGACCACGTGGTTGTTGGTGAGGATATAGCCGTCCTCGGAAATGATGAAACCCGAGCCCAGCGACTGCACTTCACGGCGGCGTTCGGGTTGCTGTGGCATGCCACGCTCGAAAAAGTCACGGAACATTGGCGGAATGTCTTCCAGATCCGGCATCTGCGCCTGGGCGCCGCGCATCGGCTGGGTCTGCTTGGTGCTGATGTTCACCACCGCGGGCGACGCATCCTCGACCAGCGGGGTGAAATCAGGCAGTTCGGCATGGGCCATGAGCGTCTGACCGAACAGCGCTACGCCGGCCATGACAGCTAGAAAATTTCTTCGAAGGATCATGGTGACGGGTTTCTCCACAATGAAAAAAGGTTGAAGCCTATGACGTGCAAGAGCCGGCTCCAGAGTTGAAAAAAGCAGCGGGTTGCCGCCCCACAAAGGCCGAAGGGGGAACGGCCCGGTTGCGGCACCCACCCAAGGGAGCGGGCTGTTCCGTCAGCCTGGAACGGACTTTACGCCGAAGATAGTCAGCATCGTGTGAAGCGCGCGTAAAGGAACAGTAAGGTTTTTGGGTGACTGGATGTCGCCCATACCGATCAGCTTGCCGAGCCGAGCGCCGAAGCCGCCCGCGCGGCGTCACGGACACGTTGCAGGTCCTCGGGCAATGTCATCGCCACTTCGGCGCGCGCGAGGGCAGCGGCGGAATGACGTGCAGCCGCCACGCGAACCGTTGCATCCCCCATGCGCTCAAGCGACGCCAGTCCGTCCTGCAACCGCGTCCCCACTTCAACGATGGCAGCTCCATCTCTTGCAATCGGCGTGAAAAAGTCGTCAAGCATATCGGCAACGCTCAGGCCGGGTGCAAACACCCGATCGAATGTGGGCTCTTCTGGCGGAGTCGGCCGCGACAGGTGCGACAACACGCGTACACCCCGCCCGATCACGTCGATAGCCGTGCCCTGGTCGTTGATGCCGGGCGACAGCGCGCGCGACGCGATTTCGGCCAGCACGGTGATGCCAAAGCGCGGGTCACGTTCGAAGGTGCGCTGCGCGCCGACGACAAAGGCGTCCCGCAGCTTGCTGTCGCAGGCCTCGTCGATGCCGACCGACCAGGCGATGGGACGTGTCGGCTCGACGAAAACGCCCGGCAATACACAGATATAGACTGCGCAGTGCTCGGCCGACGTCAGGCCGCCCAATGCCGGCATGTCGATATGCTGAACGAAGCCGACCTTGTGCGAATAAACCGGCCGTGCGCCCGGCAAGGCCAGGGGGTCTAGTTCCAGGGGGCGGCCACCAAGAAATGGCTGCTCCATTCGCTGGCACAAAGCGCTCGTAGCCGCCTTTTCCACTCTTGCCGTGGTTTCCGCCACGCGGCCCAACCCCGAGAGCTGGTCAATCCAGCGCAACAGCGCGTACACCACCAGCACCACCACCCCGATGGTCGCGGCAAACAGCACGACACGTCCGTTGTCGCCATACAGCCCGGTGCTCAGCGCAATGATGCCCACCAGGCTGAAAATGAATGAGCCGATGAACGTCGACAGCGTGTTCTGCGTGGTCGGGTCTTCGACCAGCAGGGAAATGGCCCGTGGCGTGACGTTATTGGTCGCCGAGCCATAGGCCGCCACCATGATGCTCAGGGAAAAGGTGGTCACCGCCAACATGCTCGAAGCCAGGACGCCAAGGATATTGTCGACCGCGTCGGAGCCGATCTTGGCGGGCAGGTCATCCGGTATGTAGGGCGCCACGACCAGCGCGACTAATGCCGTGACCACGCCCAGCACCGAATACAGGCTCGCCCTGAACCAGGGCCGCTTGCTGATGCGGATGAGAAACCATTTCCAACGCTTGACCATCTGCTGCCCGCCGTGACCGTTTCAATACAGACCCGACCCGGCGTCACGCGTTGCGTGGCCCAGGCTGTTTGTTGCCGGCGGCTCGCTCAGGCGCCGCGCAACCTGGCCACGGTTGCCGGCAGGTCGCGCATGTCGGCGATGACCGCGGCTACGCCTAGCTCGCACAGGGCCCGATCGTGCCCTGCGGGAATATGGCTGGCGCCGGTAAAACCGATCACCCGCATGCCGGCGGTGCGTGCAGCCAGAACGCCGGTGGGGCTGTCTTCGACGACCAGGCAGTGGCCCGGCGCCACCCCCATTCGCTCGGCTGCCAGCAGGTAGACATCCGGCGCCGGCTTCGGTGCGGCCACCATCTCGGCGCAGAAGATGTTTCCGGCGACCCGCTCGGTCAGCCCGGCACGGCGCAGCGAGGCTTCGACGTTGTGCCGCCGGCTGTTGGAGGCCACCGCCAGCGGCAGGTCGATTTCCAGCAGCGCGTCGCGCACGCCGGGGATGGCCTGCACCTCATCGGCGACCACCTGCTCGCTGTGCCGGCGCAGGTCATCGTCGAAGGTCGTCGGCAGCTTGAGGTCGAAGCGTCTTTCGATCAGCTCGATGATGCTGGGCACGGTCAGGCCGAAGGTGCCTTCGAGGGCGTCGTGCAACCGTTCGGCCGGCACATGCTCGCTCAGGGCATCGAACAGCACGCGGTGGCTGAGGATTTCACTGTCGACGATCACGCCGTCGCAGTCGCTGATCAGCAGGTCGATCGAAGCCATGGGTTCTCCTGGTTGGATGCGGCGGACGGTACCGGACGCGGCGTTGGACTATGCAGTCGACGGCAAGTTTGGCCGCCTCGGCAGGCCGCGACCAGGCGTTGCGCATTTCCTTCAATACCGGCGCCGGAACTGGCCGCTAACGTCGCCACTGTCAGTCCGGATACCCGGGCGCCCTTCCCTTCGATTTTGGAGCTTTCATGAGCCTGTCGTTGTCCATGGCCGCTTTTGCGCTGGCCTCATCCCTGTCCCCGGTCCGGTCAACATCGTGGCGCTGGGCGCCGGCGCCCAGTTCGGCATCGGCCCGGCGATGCGCCATGTCAGCGGCGCAACGCTGGGCTTCAGCCTGTTGCTGTTACTGATCGGCCTGGGCCTGAGCGAGTTGCTGATGCGCTGGCCATGGCTGACCGACATGGTTCGCCTGGCCGGCGTGACGTTTCTGCTGTACATGGCGTTGCGCCTGGCCACGGCTGACGGCCGCCTCGACGGCCAGCGATCGCTGCGCCCGACGCTGCGCCATGGCGCGCTGATGCAGTGGCTCAACCCCAAGGCCTGGCTGGCCTCGATCGCCGGCATGGGGTTGTTTGCCGCCGCCGGCGATGCCGCGTCGGTGTGCCGCTTTGCGGCCATCTACGGTGTGATCTGCTATGCCTCGCTGAGCTGCTGGGCATTGGCGGGCGCCTGCCTGCGGCGCCATCTGGACGCGCCCGGGCGGTTGCGGTTGCTCAATCGCTCGATGGCTCTGCTGCTGGTCGGCTGCGCGGGTTATCTGCTGCTGAGCTGAACTGCCGGGGCCGGCCGTTGCGCCCTGGACGCGGTTCACGGTAGTGCCCCGGCGTGGCGGCCAGCAGCTGTTTGAAGGCACGTTGCAGGTGCGCCTGGTCGGCAAAGCCTGCGGCCAGCGCGACGTCGGCGATGGCGCCACCACGGCGCAACTCGGCGCGGGCGAACTGCACGCGCCGGTTGGTCAGGTAGGCGTGCGGCGTGATACCGAAGTGTTTTTTGAAGGCACGGATCAGCCCCGACGGCGAGACCCCGGCCGTGGCGCAAATTTCCTCCAGCCGCAGCGGACGCTGGTAATGCGCGCCGATGAAGTCGACGGCTCGCCGCATCCGCGGATCCGGCGGCGGCGAGCGCTCCTCCAGTGGCAGCCGCCAATGGAGCTCACTGAAAAACCGCTCCGCTGCCGCTTCCTTGTCCGATGGCGCCCGCGTCTCGTCGTCCAGGACGCCGAACAGCTGGTCGAACCCGTCCTGCAGCCGTGCGTCGCGGGTGAGGATCGGCGCGAACCGGCGCAGGCCGCCGGCGCCGAGCCCGAGCGTCGCTTGCAATGCCGCCAGCCAGCCCGGGTCGACATAGAGCATGCGGTAGGCCCATGGCCGGTTCTGTACCGGGTTGCAGGCATGCACGTCCCCGGGATTCATCAGCACCAGCGTTCCGGTCTCGATGCTGCAGCTGTGCTGACCGTTTTGGTAGGTGCTGGTGCCGTGATCGACCCGGCCAATCGAGAAACTTTCATGGCTGTGCAGGCCGTAGCAGATGCGGCGGCCATCAGCCACGCTGCGGGCCTCGATGAAGGGCAACGCCGCATCGCGCCAGAAGCGCGAGCCGGGGTCGGAATAGCGGGAGTGGGGGTCGGAACGCGGCATGAATCGACAGGTCTCCGGGGGTCGAGCACGGTTTCCCAGCCTAGCCGAAAAGCGCCGCGCAGCCGAACATCGGGTGGGCGGGACCGCCGTTACGGCAGGCTCAGCACGGCAACCGTGCGCAGCAGGCGACGACGTTTTATTGTCCTACGCCCATCATCACCCTCATCTTTTTCCAAGGACGATTGCCAGCGCATGATCGATCTCGCTCTAACCTTTCCTCGCCAAAAGCGGGCCACGCCGGCCCGCAGCGCCATGCCTGCGACCATCAGTCTGTTTGCAGTATTGGCACTGTCCGGCTGCGGCAGCCGCCAGGCTGAAGTCCCCTCGCCGCCTCCTGACCAGGTACGCGCAACGGTGGCCCGTCTGATCCCGGCCAGCGTCCCGGATCGCAAGGGCTGGGCCGCCGATATTCAGTCCGCCTTCGAGGCGCTGGATTTGCCCGCATCCAAGCAGAACCTTTGCGCCGTGCTGGCGGTGACGGCGCAGGAGTCGACCTTCCAGGCGACCCCGGCGGTGCCGGGCCTGGCGAAGATCGCCCGCAACGAAATCTACCGCCGCGCCGGGCGCCTGCATGTGCCGCGGTTCCTGGTCGATGCAGCGCTTGAGGTTCGTTCGCCCAACGGCAAAAGCTACAGCGACCGCCTGGATGCGGTGCGCACCGAGGAACAGCTGAGCGCGATATTCGATGATTTCCTCAGCGTCGTGCCGCTGGGCAAACAGCTGTTCGGCACGCTCAATCCGGTCAAGACCGGCGGCCCCATGCAGGTCAGCATCGCCTTTGCCGAAGACCGCCGCTGGAGCTATCCCTACGACTACGACGGCAGCATCCGCGATGAGGTATTCAGCCGTCGCGGTGGCCTGTATTTCGGCATCGCCCACCTGCTCGACTACCCCGCCAGCTACAGCAAGCCTCTGTACCGCTTCGCCGACTTCAACGCCGGCTGGTATGCCAGCCGCAACGCGGCCTTCCAGAATGCGGTGGCGCGGGCCAGCGGAAAGAAGTTGGCACTCGACGGTGACCTGATTATCCACGGCAGCAGCGCTGCCGGGCAGACCGAGCGCGCCGTACGCTCGCTCGCCGGCAAACTGGACATGAGCGACACGGCGATCCGCAACGCCCTCGAGCGCGGCGATACGGAGGGGTTCGAGAAGACCGATCTTTACGCAAAGGTGTTCACGCTGGCCGAACGACGCACTGGCAAAGCACTGCCGCGCGAGCTACTGCCAGGCATTCGCCTGGAAAGCCCCAAGATCACTCGCAACCTCACCACTGCCTGGTTCGCCCAGCGGGTGAACGATCGCTATCTCGCCTGTAAGAAGCGGGCCGGAGACTGACCGGAGGCGGAACAATTGCGGCGCCCTGTGACTCGCAGAAGAAACGTTACAGGGAGCCACCATGACCCAGTTGAACCTTGCCCTCGCCATCATGGGCGCCGTTGCGGTCGCCACCGCGCTGATGTCGGCCGCGCTCAAGCGCAACCCCATTTCCGATGCCGCCATCGCAGTGCTTATCGGCGTCGCGGTCGGCCCCTTCGGCCTGGGTTGGTTGGACCTGTCGCGCTGGGGCGAGCCGCTGAGCATCCTCGAACAGGCCGCGCGGTTGACGCTGGCCATCGGCTTGATGGGGGTCGCGCTGCGCCTCAAGCGCGAGGCACTGCGCACGCTGCTGCGCCCGGTCACCCTGCTGCTGACGCTCGGCATGCTGGGCATGTGGGCGCTGTCCTCGCTGCTGGCCAACTGGCTGCTGGGCTTGTCGCTGTGGGCCGCGCTGCTGCTGGGCGCGATCGTGACGCCAACCGACCCGGTGGTCTCCAGCTCCATCGTCACCGGGCAATTCGCCAAGCGGCACCTGCCGCTGCGCGTGCGCGACACCCTGTCGGCTGAGTCCGGCAGCAACGACGGCCTTGCGTATGGCTTCGTCATGTTGCCACTGCTGGTGCTCAGTCATGGCGGCGAACCGGTGCTGCAACGCTGGCTGGTCGACGCGGTGCTGATCGGCATCCTCGGCGCCACGGCCGTCGGCGCCTGCGTCGGCTTTGCCGCGGCCCGGCTGCTTACCTTCGCCGAACGCCACCGGCTGGTCGCCGACACCTCGTTGCTGGGCTACAGCGTGGCCTTTTCCCTGCTGACCCTGGGCCTGGCCAAGCTGCTGGGCACCGACGGCGTGCTGGCAGTCTTTATCGCGGGACTGAGCTTCAACCTGTACAGCGACCGGCGCGAAGAGCGTGAGGAGGAAAACATCCAGGAAGCCGTGGCCAAGCTGTTCACGCTGCCGATGTTTGTCATTTTCGGCATTGCCCTGCCGCTGGATCAGTGGGCAGCCCTCGGCTGGCCGCTTGCCGGTTTCGCCCTGCTGGTCCTGCTGTTGCGTCGCCCGCCGGTGGTGGCGCTGTTGGCGCCGACCTGGGGCTCGCGGCTCAACCGCCAGGACAGCGCCTTTCTCGGCTGGTTTGGCCCGGTGGGGATCGCAGCCATCTACTACGCCGCCTTCGCACACAGCCACCTGCACGATCCGCGCTACTGGTATGCGGCCAGCGCGGTGATATTCGCTTCGATCATGCTCCACGGCGTGACCGCCGCGCCGCTGACGCGGCGGTATGCACGCCACCCGGGCCCGGCGCCCGTCGCCACCGCGCACCTGGCCGACGACGCCTAGCGCAGCCCGGACGCCGCGGGCGGTGCCGATGGACTCACCTGCGCCACCGCGCCTCGACCCGCTGGGCGGACAAGCGCAGCGGGTCAAGGCGCTGACAGAACGCCGCGGAGCGTACCGTCGAGCGGGCCCGCTGGCTGTTACCCCATCGTTTTTGGACGAGCGCGCCACTGCTTCGGCACGAACGGTCGAAGCGCGGTGCGAAATTAACAGCAATTGATCATGGAATTATGGCGCTTTGCGCTATAAGACCGGGCGACGGCAATGTTGGTGATCAATTAAAATCATCGTTAAACAAAATATATTTCATATATAAAAGACAACTACCGTTTCGCCAAAGGCCTTTCAGGCGAAAGAGTTTTGACATAAAAAAGGCGGGCCCCGACATATCGGGGCCCGCCTTTTCAAGCGTCGCTAGAAGCGAAGCCTATCAGGAGCTACGGCCGCCGCCGTGGCTATTCTGACCGCCCTTGCGGCCGGCTTCGGACGCCTTCTCGCGGTCGTTGGCGAAGTTGCCGCCACTATTCTGCCCGCCCTTCTGGCCGGCGTCGGACGCGCGGTCACGGTCGTTGGCGAAGTTTCCACCACTGTTCTGCCCGCCTTTATGGCCGGCTTCGGATGCGCGCTGCGGATCATTGGCGAAATTGCCGCCGCTGTTGTGTCCGCCCTTCTGACCGGCTTCGGAAGCCTTCTCGCGATCGTTTGCGAAGTTACCCGGATTTCCGCTCTTATCATTCGACATGAGATTTCTCCAGTGTGGTGATACTTGAATGGAACAATGCGGCGACTGCTTCACAACCGCCTCACTTGATCGGAGGCCAACAAGCGCGGGAGAGTTCGATCGTAATCCGCCGTAGTGATGAACGGTAATTAGCCCACACAAACTTCATGGGCGCTGATAGATAGCACTTTAATATAACTTCGACCACTTCAATAATTGCACTTCAATAGCAACGAAACGGGCTGTCTGCCACCGCTCGTCTGCCCGGCGCCTCACCGGCCCGATTGTCAACAAGCTGTCACCCTTAGCCGGCATTGTTCACCCATGGAAAGCCGCGACGGCTGGCGCAAGGACGCGACTCTCTGACGGTTATTGGAATCGTGCTACTGGAGGCCTCATGAGCAAGACATTGGAACAACTGGTCAAGCAATCGGAGCTCTCGGCAAGGGGCCCGGCCGACGTCTGGCGCCACCTGCAGCCCACCAAGGCCACCTGGCGCCCCAGCGCTGCCGCTCTCGCCAGGCGAGCCTCCCGCGACCTGGACCTGTACGCCGGCCGCGGTTAGGACCCGATTCCGTTCCGCCAGCACGCCACCGTGCCCCAGCGACAACCCGTAAGGTGGGCTTCAGCTCACCGCTTGCAGCCAAGCGCCTTAGCCGATGTCCGATCGGTGACCAGGTTGGCGCAGCACCATTGGCTCAAGCCCGCCCCAACGGGCCGCCCCTGCCGTTCCGACCCTATCCGTAGCCCGTGGGCTTAGCTCGCCGCTCGCAGTTCGCCGCCCGGCGACCCACCCAACTCTGATCCGTGACCGTCACGGCAGCCTCTGTCGGTGGGCTGAAACCCAGCCTGCGAAGGTGCCGCCATCATGCCTGCCCGGCCCGGCCGTATTGGGCTTTGGGCGCCCCCCAGGGCATGCATGCACCCTCAGCGCGTCGACAGCCGTCTAATCGAGCAATAAAGACAACATGTTGACATAGATGATCAGCCGGCCTTTACTCTTTCCCAGCGGCCAGACGTTCAGTCGCCCTGAATAAAAACAAGCAAAATGGGAAACAGTCATGACGATCACCACAACGGTGCCGGGCTACCGACGCAATTTCATGCGTCGCTCAGGCGCATGGAATGACAGGATCATTACAGATTATCTGGATCAGGCGATTGCCGAGCGGCCGCAGACAGCCGCGATCATTTCGTACAGAAGCACCCCGCGACAGCGCAGCGTACTGACCTATCAGGCGTTAGGGACCGTGGTGGACCGCCTGGCGGCCGGGCTGGCCGCGCTGGGAGTTGGCAAGGGCGAGGTAGTATCCTGCCAGTTGCCCAACGGCTGGCCGTTGAGCGCGCTGCACATGGCCTGTGTGCGCATCGGTGCGGTGTTCAACCCGCTGATGCCGATTTTCCGCGAGCACGAGCTGCGCTTCATGCTGAGCCATGCCGAGAGCCGGGTGCTGGTGGTACCCCAGCGGTTTCGCGGCTTCGATTACGCGGCGATGCTCGACGGGCTGCGGGACGAGCTGCCGGCATTGGCGCACCTGCTGGTGATCGACAGCGACGACGACAACCGCAGCTTCCAGCGCGTGCTGCTGGACCGCCCCTGGGAGACGGAAACCGACACCGCGGCGCTGTTCGCCGAGCGCCGGCCGGCGGCGGACGAGGTGGTGCAGTTGCTCTATACCTCCGGCACCACGGGCGAACCCAAGGGCGTGCTGCACAGCAGCAACACGCTATGGAGCAACGTGCGGCCTTATGCCGAGCGCCTGAAGTTGGGCCGCGACGACATCGTCTACATGGCGTCGCCGCTGGCGCACCAGACCGGCTTTCTCTACGGCCTGATGATGCCCGTCTACCTGCAGAGCACGGCCGTGCTGCAGGATGTCTGGGATCCCGCCCTTGCCGTAGAGGTCGCGCAAGCCGAGCAGCCAACCTTCACCATGGCCTCGACGCCCTTTCTGGCCGACCTGATCGAGGTGGCGCCGGCCCATCGGCAGGCACTCGCGTCGCTGCGTATCTTCGTTTCCGCTGGCGCGCCGATTCCGGGCGCACTGGTCGAGCGCGCAGCCGCCGCGATCAATGCGCGGGTCGTGTCCGCCTGGGGCATGACCGAGAACGGCGCCGTGACCATGACACACCCTGACGACCCCACCGAACGCGCCATCCACAGTGACGGCATCGCCCTGCCCCACATGGAGGTGCGCGTGGCCGACGAGCACGGCGTGGAGCTGCCGCGCGGGGAGGAAGGCAACCTCCTGGTGCGCGGCGCCAGCCTCTTCGTCGGCTACCTGAAGCGCCCGGATCTGTACACCCTGGACGCGCAGGGCTGGTTTCCCACCGGGGACCTGGCGCGCATGGATGCCGAGGGCTACATCCGCATCACCGGGCGGACCAAGGACGTGGTGATCCGTGGCGGCGAGAACGTGCCGGTGGTCGAGATCGAGAACCTGCTCTACAAACATCCGGCCATTTCGGCGGTGGCGCTGGTCGGCTGCCCCGATGCGCGCCTGGGCGAGCGCCTGTGCGCCTACGTCACCCTGCACGACGGGCACGCCTCGCTCAGCCTGCCGGAGGTGGTCGACTTCCTGCTGGCCCAGCGCCTGACGCGTAACTACCTGCCCGAGTACCTCGAGGTGCTGCCGGCGCTACCGCGCACCCCCTCCGGCAAGATCCAGAAATTCAAGCTGCGCGAGCAGGCCCGGCAGTTAAGCCTGGCGGCTGCGCCTTCCTCTGCAACAAGAGCCCACCCATCCGGAGAACTGCAATGAAAGGCCTGTCAGCAAAGACCGTGATCGTTACCGGCGGCGGCGGCGGCATCGGCCGCGCGTTGTGCCTGCGTTTTGCCGCCGAAGGCAGCCGCGTGGCGGTTCTCGACCGCGACGCCGCCGCTGCCGAGGCCACCGTCGAACAGGTCGTCGCTGCTGGCGGCACGGCGCTGGCCTATGCCGCGGACATTACCGATTACCGCGCCATGATGGAGACGGTCGATGCGCTGGAGCGTGACCTGGGCACGCCGACCGTGCTGGTCAACAACGCCGGCTTCGACCGCTTCATGCCGTTTCTCAAGACCGAGCCGGGCATGTGGCAGGCGCTGATCGACGTCAATCTGACCGGGGCGCTCAACATGCACCACGTGGTACTGCCGAAGATGATCGAGGCCGGCGGTGGCAAGGTGGTCAATATCGCCTCCGACGCCGCCCGGGTCGGCTCTTCCGGCGAGGCGGTCTACGCCGCGTGCAAGGCAGGCCTGATCGGCCTGTCGAAGACCCTCGCCCGAGAGTTGGCAGGCAAGAACGTCAACCTCAACGTGGTCTGCCCCGGCCCGACCGACACCGCATTGCTGAAAAGCGTCGCGGCCACTTCCAACAACCCGGACAAGTTGCTCGAGGCGTTTCGCAACGCTGTGCCCAAGCGCCGTCTTGGCCAACCCGACGACTATCCCGGCATCGTCTGCCTACTCGCCAGCGACGACGCCGACTTCATCACCGGACAGGTCATCAGCGTGTCCGGCGGCCTGACCATGGCCGGCTGACAGGAGAACGACATGCACTACGAAGACATCCTCTACCGCGAAGCCGATGGCGTCGCAACCATCACCATCAACCGCCCCGAGCGCTACAACGCCTTCCGCGGGCAGACCTGCATGGAACTGATCGACGCCTTCCACCGCGCCGGCTGGAACAAGGCGATCGGCGTCATCGTGCTGACCGGCGCGGGCGACAAGGCGTTCTGCACTGGCGGCGACCAGGGCGCCCACGAGGGGCAATACGACGGCCGCGGGCTGATCGGGCTGCCGGTCGAGGAACTGCAGAACCTGATCCGCGACGTGCCCAAGCCGGTCATCGCACGGGTCAACGGCTTCGCCATTGGCGGCGGCCATGTCCTGCACGTGGTGTGCGACCTGAGCATCGCAGCAGAGACGGCGGTGTTCGGCCAGGTCGGCCCAAAGGTCGGCTCGGTCGACCCCGGCTTCGGCACCGCGTACCTGAGCCGGATCATCGGCGAAAAGCGCGCCCGGGAGATCTGGTACCTGTGCCGCAAATACAGCGCACAGCAGGCGTACGACTGGGGGTTGGTCAATGCCGTGGTGCCCGCGGCCGAGCTCGACGCGGAGGTCGCGCGCTGGTGCGACGAGATCCTGGAGAAGAGCCCGACAGCCCTGTCCATCGCCAAGCGCTCGTTCAATGCCGATAGCGCCAACATCGCCGGCATCGGCGGCCTCGGTATGCAGGCGCTCAGCCTGTACTACGACAGCGAGGAATCCCGTGAAGGCGTGGCGGCGTTCAAGGGGAAGCGCAAGCCGGACTTCCGCCAGTTCTACAAGTGACTGCCTAGCCGGGGAGCACCCGCGCTCCTCGACCTCGTATCAGGGAGAACAGCATGAATTTCGCATTGAATGAGCAGCAGAGCGCCATTCGCGACAGCGTGGCGCGCTTCAGCCACGAGGTGCTCATGCCGGGCTATCGCCGGCGCGAGCGCGAGGGCCGGATCGAGCGCCCGCTGATCCGCCAGATGGGCGAGATGGGCCTGCTGGGCGGCGAGCTGCCCGAGGCCTTCGGTGGCAGCGGGCTGGACTGTGTCACCGCCGGCGTCATCATCGAAGAGGTTTCGCGCGGGGATTTCAATGTCGGCTATGTGCCGCTGCTGGCCTCGCTCAACGGCCAGATCATCGCCCAGCACGCAGCGCCCGACCTGGCCCGCGAATGGCTGGGCGAGATCACCGCCGGGCGCATGGTCGTCTGCATCGCGCTGACCGAACCGGGCGGCGGCTCGGACGCGGCGAACCTGCGTCTGAAGGCCGAGCGCAGCGGCGACGGTTATCTGCTCAATGGCGAGAAGACCTCCATTTCCATGGCCGACCAGGCTGACGTGGCGGTGGTATTCGCCCGCACCGGCACGCAGGAATCACGCGCCAGCGGCATCAGCGCCTTCCTGGTGCCGATGGACACGCCCGGCATCAGCACCACCCGCTTCGACGATGCCGGCCAGCGCTGCATCGGCCGTGGTTCGATCTTCTTCGATAATGTCCGCGTGCCCGCCAGCCACCGGCTGGGCGAGGAAGGCCAGGGCTTCCGGCAGGTCATGCAGGGCTTCGACTACAGCCGCGCGCTGATCGGCCTGCAGTGCCTGGCCACGGCGCAGCAGTCGCTCGATGAAACCTGGCTATGGCTGACCGAGCGCGAGGCTTTCGGCCAGAAGCTCGGCGGCTTCCAGGGCCTGACCCACCCGCTCGCCGAATATCAGACCTACGTGCACGCTGCGCGGCTGCAGTGCTACTACGCGCTCTGGTTGAAAGACAGCGGCCAGCGCCACAACGCCGAAGCGGCGATGAACAAGTGGTGGGGACCGAAGCTGGCCTTCGACGTGGTGAAACAGTGCATGCTGGCCCACGGGCACACCGGCTGGGGCGAAGACCTGCCCTTTTCGCAGCGGATGCGCGATGTACTCGGGCTGCAGATTGGTGACGGCACCGCACAGATCATGAAAAATATCATCGCGCGCGAATGCCTCCCGCACTGACCGTTGACCGCCGTCGGCGGCGCAGCCCCTGTCCCGCTAGGAATCCAGATGTCCTCGATCGAAACCACGAGCATCCCCAACCGCCTGTTCTTCCGGCTGTTCCAGACCGGCAACGTGCTGCAGCGGCAGGTGCAGAAGGAAATGGGCATCAGCACGGTGCAATGGGCCGTGCTCGGGGCCCTGTCCCGACCGGGGTATGAGGACGGCATCTCCTTCAACCAGCTCACTGAATACCTGGTGGTGAGCCGGCAGAGCCTGGACGGGGTGCTCAAGCGCATGGAGCGGGACGGGCACGTACGGCGCGTCCCGCACCCCGACGACGGCCGCGCGCGGCTGGTGAGGCTGACCGACACCGGGCGCGATTTCTGGGACTCGCTGCAGTCGCGTATCCAGGCGTTCTACGAGCAGGGGCTAACGGGCTTCAGCTTCGACGACAACGTCAACTTCCTGCATTACCTGAGCAAGCTGCAGGCCGGCCTCGGCGGTATCGCGCTGGCAGAGACCGGGGTGGCTCACGGCGCGCGCCCAGACACCGATGCCGTCGACTGAGCCGGCGCCGCAGCCTCATCCGGTTGTGGCACGCTCCTGGCGCCACAGCAACCAGACGATGCCGAGGCCGCCAACCGCGACCGCGGCGGCGCCGAGAAAGATGCTCTGCATACCGATGTAGCTCGCTACCATGCCCATGATGGCGCCGGACAGCCCCAGCGACAGGTCGAAGAACATGGCGAACACGCTCAGGCCCGAGCTGCGGTTTGACACGCCCACGCGCGACACCACGCCGACGCCAAGCGCCGGATAGAGCAACGATAGCCCGCACCCGGTGAGCGCCGAACCGGCGAGCGCGACGCCGGGCGCCTCGGCCAGCCAAAGCATCAGCAGCCCGACGATCTCCACCGACAGGCAGACCAGCGCCACCGGATAGCCGCCCACCCGGTTGATCAGATTGGGGAACAGCAGCCGAGTGCCGATAAAGGCGAAGGCGAACGCGGTCAGGCACCAGGCCGCGCCGTCCCAGCCGCGGGCATCGTAGTAGAGCGCGACGAATGCGGTGAGCGTGCCGTAGCCGAGGGTTGCCAGGGCCAGGCTGGCACCGGGCGGGGCGACCTTCCACAACACCTTGCCGAAGGGCAGCCGCTGCCCCGGATTGAGCGGTGCGTCGCCACGCCGCGAGGCCAGCGCGAGACCGGTGGCGGCCAGCACCATGGTCACCGCGCCGAGGCTCCACAACCCCAGCGTCTGCGACAGGTACACGCCCAGCGGTGCGCCGATCCCCACGCCGCCGTAAGCGGCGACGCCGTTCCAGGAGATCATCCGCGCGGTGCTTTCATGCCCCAGCCGGCTGATGCCCCAGCTGATGGCGGAGATGCCGATCAGGCTCTGGGCGAAACCCAGCACCAGGCGGCTGGCCACCATCACCGCGATGCTGGCGGTGGGCCAGGCGTCGAGCAGTGCCGAGGCGAACAGCAACAGGCCGCTCAGCAGCCCGGACGCCATGCCCAGCAGCACCGTCTTCTTGGCGCCCCGCTCGTCCGCCAGCCGGCCGGCCAAGGGGCGGCACAGCAGCGTCGTCAGGTACTGCGCGCCGATGACGATGCCGGCCACCGTGGTGCTGAATCCAAGGTTCTCATGGATGTAGCCCGGCAAAGACGCCAACGGGATGCCGATGGATATGAAGGAGATGAAGTTGAACACCACCAGCGACAGGATGAAGACGGTGTCATTGGCGGCGGGCATTTTCTCTGCGGGCATCGGCTTGCCTGTCGGTGGGTGGACGAAGGACCAGAACGCCAGCGGCACAGGTGGGTGCACTGGGCAGCGAGCGCAGCGGCGCTCAGGGTTATGACCTTCGACCGACCCCTTCGATCGCCGCTGCGGCGAAGTCATCATACAACCATGTCAAGACCGCGCGGCAATCGATTCAGGTCGGCCGCGCCGTGGCGGGCTGCCTGGGCCGCCGCCATTGCGGCAGCCCGATGAGTACCACGGCACTGAGGATCACGGTCATTGCCAGCCACTCCTCGACACCGATCCGTTCGCCGGCAAAAGTGATGCCCAGCAACACGGCCACCACGGGGTTGACGTAGGCATAGCTGGTGGCAGCCGCCGGGCGGACGTTCTTCAGCAAATACAGATAGGCACTGAATGCCACGATGGAGCCAAGGAATGTCAGGTAGGCCAGTGCCAGCCAGCCGCCGGCGTCCGGCATGCCTTGCAGGCGCTCGCCGCTGATCGCGCTGCCAAGCAGCAGCACGCCACCGCCAATCAGCATCTGCGCTGCGCTGGCCATGGCGCCGGCAGGCAGCGTCAGGTGGCGACTCCACATCGAACCGAACGCCCAGCTGGCCGCCGCGAGCAGCACGATCACCGCCCCGAGGGGGCTGGCCTGCAGATTGTGGCCCAGGTTGAGCAGGCCGATGCCGAGCAGCCCGAGGACAATGCCGCCCCACTCCAGCCCGGTGGTTCGCTGGCCCCAGATCAGGCCGAACAGCAGGGCAAACAGCGGCACGGTGGCGATCGCCAGGGCCGCGACCGCCGAGGCCACGCCCAGGTGTTCGGCAACGGTCACGCCGCCGTTGCCGCAGCTGAGCAAGAGCACGCCGACGAGGGCACATCCCCCCCACTCCTTTGCCGTCGGTATGTCGACCCCGCGCCAGCGCAGCCAGGCGAACAGCAGGCTGCCGGCGATGACGAAGCGCAGCCCGGCCAGCAGCATCGGCGGCCAGGACTGGACGCCAACGCGAATCACGAAATAGGTCGAACCCCAAATAAGATAGAGCGCCAGAAAGGCACCCAGGAGCAGCAACGGGAAGCGGCGCGATGGCATGAGAGCAGGCCCGGACGGGTGAGTGGACCCTTGATTCTAGGTAACCTCGAGCACGCCCGGACACACACAGTCAGGGATTTGTTCAGCAGTGCAGTTGGCCCGTCGCGCTCGCCTCAACCGCCGAGGCCGAAGGGATCGTCGATGCTCGGGCTCGGCTCGGTAAACCAGCGCGGGCCCTGCTCGGTCATATAGAAGTGATCTTCCAGACGAATGCCGAATTCGCCGGGCACGCAAATCATCGGCTCGTTGCTGAAGCACATCCCCACTTCCAGGCGCGTCTGGTCGCCCCGCACAAGATAGGGGCTCTCGTGGATCTCCAGGCCGATGCCGTGGCCGGTCCGGTGCGGCAACCCCGGCAGCTGGTAATCAGGCCCGAGCCCCGACGCCTCGAGCGCATCGCGAGCGGCCTGGTCCAGGTTCTCGCAGCGCACGCCCAGTCGCGCCGCGGCGAAGGCGGCCATCTGCGCCTCCTTTTCGAACGCCCAAACGGCACGTTGTTGCGCATCCGGCTCGCCGAACACGTAGCTGCGGGTGATATCCGACTGATAGCTGTGCACGCGGCAACCGGTGTCGATCAGCACCATGTCGCCGCGCTTGAGCGTCTGCGGGTGTTTCACGCCGTGAGGAAAGGCGCTGGCCTGGCCGAACAGCACGATGCAGAAGGTCGAGCCCGGCGCGCCCACAACCCGGTGTGCACGCTCGATGAAGCGGACCACCTCGGTGGTGCTGATGCCCTCATGAAGAATGCTGGCCGCAGCCCGGTGCACGGCGAGGGTCATATCCATGGCCCGTTGCATCAGCGCAATCTCGGCGGCGGACTTGCGCTCACGGCAATAGGCAGTCACCACGCCCGCATTGACGAAGGCATAGCCCGGATCGAGCAGGCGCAGGCCGTCGAACATGAAGAACGGCAGTGACGGACACAGGCCGATGCGCGGGCGCAGGCTGGTGTTCGGGCGGATGCCCATGCGCTGCAGGCACTCGAGCAGCAACCGGTACGGACTTTCGTGTTCCTGCCATCCGTTGACCGCGCCCTCGACGGCCATGAAGTCGCGGATGGTGCCCTCTTCGAAGGCGGGCGCCAGGTATTCGAGCGCACCACGAGCGGGCAGCAGCGCACCAACCATGCGCTCGCTCGGGCTCCAGCGCACCCCGGTGAAATACTCGAGGTTGGCCCCAGCACTGAGGAACAGCGCATCCAGGCCCAGGTGCACCATGCGTTGCTGCGCCTTGTCGATGCGCGTCCGGTATTCCGCTGCGGCGATCGGCTCGACGCCTTCGACCATGTTGCGCAAGCGCCCCAGCGCCTCTTCCTGCGTACTGCCGCCCACACCGATGGTCATTTACCCTGCTCCCGCTGCTGAAAAATGCCGATCGGATTTAAGTACAGCTTAATTTTTGAGGCAAAGGTTTTTTTCACCTCGCGGTCAAATAGCCAAAGGCATGGCTGGCGCGAGCGCACCGGGCTGGCCCTATACTGGCCACTTTCACAAGGCGGGCCTCCATGACAGTCGATCGCATCGGTGAGCGTTTACGCCGGCACAGGCGTGCCGCGAACAAGACCCTGAACCAGGTCGCCAAGGAATCGGGGCTGACCGCGAGCTTCCTCTCGCAGGCCGAGCGCAACCTCACGGGCATCTCCATTTCCTCGCTGGCGAACATCGCCCGCTCCCTCGGCGTGCCCCTCAACTCGCTGTTCGACCAACCGAGCCAGGCGCAACCGGATTCGCACCAGGGCGAGCGCGTGCGCTACACCATTGAAGGCCAGCCACTGGCCTACGAACGCCTGTCCACGAGCTTTCCAGGGAACCTGCTGAATGCCGTCAAGGTGAGCATGCCCGTCGGCTACCAGTCCGAACTCATCGCCCACGAGGGGGCGGAATTCGCCTACGTGCTCACTGGGCGAATCGTCTATACGGTAGCCGGCCGCGACTACCCGCTGGGCAGCGGAGACTCCATTCATTTCGATGCCAGCAAGCCTCATCACCTGGCCAACGTGGGCGACCAGCCTGCCGAGGTGCTGACGGTGACGACCATGGGCCTGTTCGACGACCTGGCCACTCGTTAACTGGCACAGCTATTGCTTGATCTGGAAGTCGAAGCCACGCCACCGAAATTCAGCAGCGCTTAATTTGGGTTGACCGTGTTTTCAGCATGACTTAATTTCGAGGCAGGCTAGGCTGTGACGCTCAGCGCACAGCGGCCAACAGTGTTCTGCGCCGAGCGGGCAAACCCCAACGGCGACACCGGCGTGCAGTGAGCCACTGTTCGGTCCACAAGACCAACCCTCGATGAACATAAAAAAGAATGAGGTTTGCATGCGAAACAACCACACCCTCCGAGCATTGCTCGCCGCAGGTCTGATCCTCGGCTCGCCCCTCAGTTTTGCCGCCAGCAACCTGGTTTACTGTTCCGAAGGCAGCCCTGCCGGCTTCGACCCGGGCCAGTACACCACCGGCACCGACTTTGACGCATCGGCTGAAACCGTATTCAACCGTCTGGCGCAATTCGAGCGCGGCGGCACCCTTGCCAAGCCCGGCCTGGCGACCAGCTGGGACATCAGCGACGACGGCCTGACCTATACCTTCCATTTGCGCCCCGGGGTGAAATTTCACACCACCGACTACTTCACGCCCAGCCGCGAATTCAACGCCGACGACGTCGTCTTCACCTTCCAGCGCATGCTGGACGAGAACCACCCGTTTCGAAAAGCCTATCCCAGTGAGTTTCCCTACTTCACCGACATGGGAATGGACAAGAACATCACCAAGGTCGAAAAGCTCGACGACATGACGGTGCGGTTCACGCTCGACAAGGTGGACGCGGCCTTTATCCAGAATATGGCGATGCACTTCGCCTCCATCCAGTCGGCAGAATATGCAGACCAGCTGTTGAAGAACGGCAACGCCGAGCAGATCAATCGCAAGCCGATTGGCACCGGGCCATTCGTGTTCAGCCGCTACCAGAAGGATGCGGCAGTCCGCTACAAAGCAAACAAGGACTACTGGAAGCCTGAGGATGTAAAGATCGATAACCTGATCTTTGCCATCACCACGGATGCCTCGGTCCGCGCGCAGAAACTCCGCGCCGGCGAATGCCAGGTCACCCTCAACCCGCGCCCCGCCGACCTGAAAGCGCTGCAGGACGACCCGAACGTCAAGGTGCCAAACCAACCCGGCTTCAACCTTGGCTACATCGCGTATAACGTCGAGCACGAGCCGCTCGGCAAACTCGAAGTACGCCAGGCGCTCGACATGGCGATCGATAAGAAGTCGATCATCGAGGCGGTTTATCAGGGCGCAGGGCAGCTGGCCGTGAACGCCCTCCCGCCTACCCAGTGGTCCTACGACGAGAGCATCAAGGGCACCGAATACAATCCGGAAAAGGCCCGCGAATTGCTCAAGCAGGCCGGCGTCAAGGAAGGCACCGAAATCACGCTTTGGGCCATGCCGGTACAACGTCCCTACAACCCCAACGCCAAGCTGATGGCGCAGATGATCCAGGCTGACTGGGCCAAGATCGGGATCAAGGCGCGCATCGTCAGTTATGAATGGGGTGAGTACATCAAGCGCGCCCATGCCGGCGAGCACGACGCCATGTTGATCGGCTGGACGGGCGACAATGGTGATCCGGACAACTGGCTCAACACCCTGTATGGCTGCGATGCGGTGGGTGGCAACAACTTTTCCATGTGGTGCGACCCTGAATACGACAAGGTCGTCAAACAGGCCAAGCGCATGACGGATCAGGCTGAGCGCACCAAGCTTTATCAGCAGGCGCAGCACATCATTCAAGAGCAGGTGCCGATCACCCCCATCGCGCACTCGACTGTTTACCAGCCCATGCGCAACAGCGTTGAGGGTTTCAAGATCAGCCCGTTCGCACTCAACTCCTTCTACGGCGTGGAGAACAAGCGCTAATGAACGGGTGACCGGGCGAGCCTCGGCTTGCCCGATCACTGCGCGCTGTTTCTATCGCGACCGCGACCTGGGGCTGCTCACAGCCAGCCTGTCGCGGTTCAGGCCGTTTTGGCGCTTGCCTGGCTGTCCTCCTTCAGTCAGGCGAGACCCGCCCTATCAGGAGTTCTAACCCCATGTTCAGCTTGATAGCTCGTCGAGTGGGTCTGCTGATACCGACGTTTTTCGGCATCACCCTGCTCACCTTCGCCCTGATTCGCATGATTCCCGGCGATCCGGTTGAAGTGATGATGGGCGAGCGCAAGGTCGACCCCGAGATGCATGCCCAGGCCATGGCGCGCCTTGGCCTGGACCAGCCGCTCTATGTGCAATACCTCGATTACATCGGCGATCTGGCCCACGGAAACCTCGGCGAATCGCTACGCACCCGCACCAGCGTCTGGAAGGAATTCACCACACTGTTCCCCGCCACGCTTGAGCTGGCCATCGCGGCCCTGATCATTGCTGGCACCCTGGGCGTACTTGCCGGCGTGGTAGCGGCGCTCAAACGCGGTTCGCTGTTCGATCACGGCGTGATGGGCGTATCGCTTGTCGGTTATTCGATGCCGATCTTCTGGTGGGCACTGATCCTGATCATGTTTTTCTCCGTTGGGCTGGGCTGGACGCCAGTGTCGGGGCGCATCGATCTGCTCTACGACGTTCCGCCGGTGACCGGTTTCATGCTTGTAGACACGCTGCTGAGCGGCGAGGAAGGCGCGTTTCTCGACGCCCTGCACCACATGATCCTGCCGGCCATCGTGCTGGCAACGATCCCGCTCGCAGTGATTGCCCGCATGACTCGCTCGGCCATGCTCGAGGTGCTGCGCGAGGACTACATACGGACCGCGCGCGCAAAAGGCCTGTCGCCGAATCGGGTGGTGTTCATCCATGGGCTGCGCAACGCGCTGATCCCCGTGCTGACCGTGTTCGGCCTGCAGATCGGCACATTGCTGGCCGGAGCCGTGCTGACCGAAACCATCTTCTCTTGGCCCGGCATTGGCAAATGGCTGATCGAATCCATCAGCGCGCGGGACTACCCAGTGGTGCAAAACGGCATTCTGCTGGTGGCCTGCCTGGTCATTCTCGTCAACTTCACCGTGGATATTCTCTATGGCCTGGCCAATCCGCGTATTCGCCACCAACGCTGAGGAGGCCGGGCACATGAATAACATCGAGACCCTACCGGCCGCTGAGCCGACCACCTACTACCCGTCGCCGCTGCGAGAATTCTGGAGCGCCTTTTGCCGCAACAAAGGCGCGCTGGGCGGCCTGGTCTTCATGGCATTGCTGATCGTCTGCGCCCTTTTCGCACCATTGCTGGCGCCCTACAGTCCAAGCGAGCAGTTCCGTGATTTTCTGCTGACCCCGCCGCCCTGGCAGGAAGGCGGCACGTCGCAGTTCCTGCTGGGCACCGATGAACTGGGACGAGACATGCTGTCGCGGCTGATCCACGGTGCGCGGCTCTCGCTGATGATCGGCCTGGCGTCAGTGCTGTTTTCGCTGATTCCCGGCATCTTGCTCGGCCTGCTGGCCGGCTTTTCCCCGACCCGCCTGGCGCCGTTCATCATGCGCCTGATGGATATCATGCTGGCCCTGCCCTCGCTGCTACTGGCGGTAGCGATCGTGGCCATTCTCGGCCCCGGCTTGATCAATACCATTTTCGCGATCGCCATCGTGTCGCTGCCAGCCTATGTGCGCCTGACCCGGGCGGCCGTGATGACCGAACTCAACCGCGATTACGTCACCGCCTCGAAGCTGGCCGGCGCCGGCACCTTGCGGTTGATGTTCATCAGCGTGCTGCCCAACTGCATGGCGCCGCTGATCGTGCAGGCCACGCTGAGTTTCTCCTCGGCGATCCTCGACGCCGCGGCGCTGGGTTTCCTCGGTCTCGGCGTGCAGCCGCCGAACCCGGAATGGGGCACGATGCTGGCCTCGGCGCGCGACTATATCGAGCGCGCCTGGTGGGTGGTCTCACTGCCCGGCCTGGCGATACTGCTCAGCGTGCTGGCGATCAACCTGCTTGGCGACGGCCTGCGCGACGCGCTCGATCCCAAGCTCAAGAATGCCGCATGAGGGCTCGCTCTATGACTGATTTCACCGCAACGGAGGGCCTGCGCTCATGAGCCTTCTCGAGATTCAGAACCTGTCCGTGCGTTTTGGCACGGACGCGCCACCAGTGGTCGATGGGCTCGACCTCTGCGTCGACAAGGGCGAAGTCCTGGCGATCGTCGGCGAATCCGGGTCAGGCAAGTCGGTGACCATGATGGCGCTGATGGGCCTGGTCGATGCACCCGGTCAGGTCACCGCCGACCGCCTCAGTTTTGCCGGTCAGGACCTTCTGACACTCAAAGGTCGCCAGCGTCGGCGCGTGATCGGCAAAGACCTCGCCATGGTGTTCCAGGACCCGATGACGGCGCTCAACCCCAGCTACACCGTGGGCTTCCAGATCGAGGAGGTGCTGCGACAGCATCTCGGCCTGAAGGGCAAGGCGGCCCGGCAGCGAGCGATTAAGCTGCTCGAGCGAGTGGAAATACCAGGCGCGGCCAGCCGTCTCGACGCCTACCCGCATCAGCTCTCCGGCGGCATGAGCCAGCGTGTCGCGATCGCCATGGCGATCGCCGGCGAACCGCAACTGCTGATTGCCGACGAGCCCACTACTGCCCTTGATGTCACTATCCAGGCGCAGATCATGGAGTTGCTACTGAACCTGCAGCGCGACCATGACATGGCGCTGATCCTCATTACCCATGATCTGGCCGTCGTGGCCGAAACCGCGCAGCGCGTCTGCGTGATGTACGCCGGTCAGGCCGTGGAAACCGGACGCGTACCGGCGCTTTTCCAGGCTCCGGCTCATCCTTATACCGAAGCGCTGCTAGCCTCGATCCCGGAGCAGTCCAACACCCGCCGACTGGCGACGCTGCCAGGTATCGTGCCGGGCCGCTACGACCGGCCGGCCGGCTGCCTGCTTTCACCACGCTGTCCTTATGCCCAGCCACGATGTGCCGAGCAACCGGCGCTCGAGCCTTACGACCGCGGTGAAGTGCGCTGCTTTTTCCCGCGCAACATGACACCTGGCGAAGCACCCGACGTGCGCCCAGCAGCGCAACGTCCGAGCCAGCGACCCGGAGAACACCATGTCTATTGAGGTAGCGACAGGCAGCGTGCTGTCGGCACGTGAGCTGACCCGCCACTACGAGATCTCGCGCGGCCTATTCAAACCACACGCCACTGTACGAGCGCTCAACGGCGTGTCTTTCGAACTGGCGGCCGGAGAAACCCTGGCGGTGGTCGGCGAGTCCGGCTGCGGCAAATCCACTCTAGCCCGCGCCCTGACCCTGATCGAGGAACCGACCTCGGGGTCGCTGCAGATCGCCGGCCAGGAGGTGACGGGCGCCGACAAGGCCCAGCGCAGGCAACTGCGCCGCAACGTGCAGATGGTGTTCCAGAACCCCTATGCCTCGCTGAATCCGCGGCAGAAGATCGGCGACCAGCTGGCCGAACCGCTGGTGATCAACACCGGGCTGTCACGCAGCGAGCGCCGCGAGCGGGTGCAGGCGATGATGCAGCAGGTGGGGCTGCGGCCCGAGCATTATCAGCGCTATCCGCACATGTTCTCCGGCGGCCAGCGGCAGCGCATCGCCCTGGCCCGCGCCATGATGCTCAACCCCAAGGTGCTGATCGCCGACGAGCCGACCTCGGCGCTCGACGTGTCGATCCAGGCGCAGGTGCTCAACCTGTTCATGGACCTGCAGGAACAGTTCAACGCCGGTTATGTATTCATCTCCCACGACCTGGCCGTGGTGCGTCATGTGGCCGACAAGGTGCTGGTGATGTACTTCGGCAGCCCGATGGAGATGGGCCCGGCCGAGCTGATCTACACCCGCCCGCTGCATCCCTACACGCAGGTGCTGCTGGCCGCGACCCCGAGCATCCGCCCCGATGCGGCGCGGCCGAAGATCAAGGTCAGCGGCGAATTGCCCAATCCGCTCGATCCGCCCAGCGGCTGCCCGTTCCATACCCGCTGTCCCTACGCCACCGAGCGCTGCGGCGCCGAAGTCCCGGCGTTCCGGCCGCTGGACGACCGGCTGGTCGCCTGCCACTACGCCGAGGACGCCGGCGCACCTTCACGCGCCGGGTAGGTGGACTGAAGGGCGCAGGTCGGCGAGCTGTTGCCTGCTCATGCGCTCGAGCAGAGCCGGTCTCACAGCGGCCACGTCGAGTTCGATCACGCTGACGAGCGTGACCAGTTGCGCCCGGGTAACCGATACGCCACAAGGCAGCCCGGGAAGAACTAGCGACTCGCCGGACAGTTCGTCGAGCAGCATCGCCTGGATGGTCCGGGGAGAATCCATCGTGGCGCAGAACCGCAATGGCTTGAAATGTTCCTGCACGAGCGCCAAAGCCTCGGGCAGCCTGATCCGTGTCATCCGACAATTCCTTTGTCTGAGCGGACAATCTGACAGCCAAGCGTACCTGCCGCTTGGCCAACAAACGCTTCGTCGATCGGAAGCTTGGACGTCCGACCCGCGATTTGTCATCCATGAAACGACGAAGGCCCCGGAATCCGGGGCCTTCGTCTTGCGATATGGCGGAGGAGGTGAGATTCGAACTCACGGAAGAGTTTCCCCTTCGACGGTTTTCAAGACCGTTGCATTCAACCGCTCTGCCACTCCTCCGCAGACAGCGGCGGCAATAGTACCCGAACGAAACACACTGTCAAACTCTCTGACTGGGCCGTTGCGAAAGCTCTGTTATGATCGAGGCAGTTTGTTCCAGGCTGAATCCATCTACAGGAGTGTCGCCATGCTCAGGCAACCATACGCATCCACACACACGCAGGTTGAACAGAAGGACGTCAGCCGCGTTCTGCGCAACACCTACGGGCTGCTCGCCATCACCCTGGCGTTCAGTGCCTTTGTTGCCTACATGGCGATGCAGGCCAATGCCGCCTACCCGAACATCTTCGTCGTGCTGGTCGGTTTCTACGGCCTGTTCTTCCTGACCGTCAAGCTGCGCAATTCCGCGTGGGGCCTGGTCTCGACCTTCGCCCTGACCGGCTTCATGGGCTACACGCTCGGGCCGATCCTGAACATGTACCTGGGCACCGCCAACGGCGGCGAGCTGATCGCCTCGGCGCTGTCGATGACCGCCCTGGTGTTCTTCGGCCTGTCGGCATTCGTGCTGATCACACGCAAGGACATGAGCTTTCTCAGCGGCTTCATCACCGCCGGATTCTTCGTCCTGCTGGGCGCGATGGTTGCGGGCTTCTTCTTCCAGATCAGTGGTCTGCAGCTGGCGATCAGTGCAGGCTTCGTGTTGTTCTCGTCGGTCTGCATCCTGTTCCAGACCAGTGCGATCATCCACGGCGGCGAACGCAACTACATCATGGCCACCATCGGCCTGTACGTATCGCTATACAACCTGTTCATCAGCCTGCTGCAACTGATGGGCATCATGGGCGACGACTGACCGTCACCCTGCGAATCAGCCCGCCTCGGCGGGCTTTTTCGTTTCTGCAGCTGGCGTATCATGTCGGCCATTGAGGAACCGGTGCTCCCATGAAGTTCGTAATCGCGCTGTTTGCCCCCGCCCACTCCCCTGCCTCGCGGCGCGCCCTGCGCTTCGCCGAAGCGGTGCTCGCCAGCGGCCACGAGATTGCCAGGCTGTTTCTGTACCAGGACGGCGTCCACAGCGCGTCGGGCAATACCGTGAGCGCCCAGGACGAACTCGATGTCGCCGCGCAATGGAGCCAGTTCGTCCGCGAGCAAGGCCTTGATGGAGTGGTTTGCATCGCCGCTGGCCTGCGGCGTGGCGTCCTCGATGAGCAGGAGGCCAGCCGTCATCAACGACCGGCGGCGAACCTGGCCCGAGGTTGGGAGCTGTCGGGGCTCGGCCAACTGCACGAGGCCAGCCAGCAGGCGGACCGGCTGGTCTGTTTTGGAGGTCATTGATGGCGCGTTCGATGCTGATCGTTACCCGCCAGGCGCCCTGGGCCGGACCAACGGCGCGCGAAGCCTTGGATATCGTCCTCGCCGGTGGTGCGTTCGACTTGCCACTCGCCCTGCTGTTTCTCGACGATGGCGTGTTCCAACTGGCGCCGGCGCAGCGGGCCGCTTCGCTGCAGCAAAAGGACCTGACGGCTAACCTGCAGGCACTGCCGATGTTTGGCGTCGAGTCGTTGTTCGTCGCTCGCCGCAGCCTGGAAGAGCGCGGGCTCGAGCACGCCACCCTGGCATTACCGGTCGAGCGACTGGACGATGCCGAGCTCGGCGCTCTGATCAACCGCTACGACCATGTGATCACCCTCTGATGGCCACTCTGCATTTGCTCTCGCACTCCCCTTTTACCGATGGCCGCCTGGCCAGTTGCCTGCGCCTGTTGACGGTGGACGATGCGCTGCTGCTCAGCGGCGATGCGGTGTATGCCTTGCAAGAGGGTACCAACCAGCGCCACTCGCTGGAGTCGCTGCCGGACGGCATCGGATTGTTTGCACTGGATGAGGACCTCGACGCCCGCGGCCTGGATCGCCTGCCGGCGCGTGTGCAGCCTGTCGACTATGCCGGTTTCGTCGCGCTCTGCTGCCGCTACGCACGGACCAACGCCTGGTTATGAATGCACTGGACGTAGGCGGCCGCCGCGTCGCCGTAGACAAGGAAGGCTTCCTGGAGAACCTCGACGACTGGAGCGAACCGGTTGCCGAGGCCCTGGCGGCCGCCGAAGGAATCAGCCTGCAGGCCGAACACTGGGAGATCCTGCACGTGCTCAGAGCCTTCTATCAGGAGTTCCAGCTGTCACCGGCGACACGCCCGCTGATCAAGTACACCGCGCTTAAGCTCGGCCCCGACAAGGGCAACAGCCCGCACCTGAACCGTCTTTTCAAAGGCACCCCGGCCAAGCTTGCGGCAAAGCTGGCAGGCCTGCCGAAACCGAGCAACTGCATATGAACCTGGTCACCCCGCCTGAACACCCCTTCGCCGTTTTCGTCCGCATTCTCGGCAAAGGCAAGCGCGGCGCACGCGATCTGACCCGCGAGGAAGCCCGTCAAGCCATGGGCATGCTGCTCGACGGTAAGGCCGAGGACACGCAGCTCGGCGCCTTTCTCATGCTGCTGCGGCACAAGGAAGAGAGTGCCGAAGAGCTGGCCGGTTTTACCGAGGCCGTGCGCGAACGCCTGCAGGCGCCGGCGATCACCGTGGACATCGACTGGCCGAGCTACGCCGGCAAGAAACGCCACCTGCCGTGGTACCTGCTCGCGGCGAAATGCTTGGCACGGAATGGCGTCCGCATATTCATGCACGGCGGTGGCGCGCACACGGCCGGGCGCCTGTACACCGAGCAGCAACTGGAACTGCTGGGCATCCCCCGCTGCGACGATTGGGCGAGCACGGCCGCGGCCCTGGACCGTGACAAGCTCGCGTTCATGCCGCTCGGCGCCTGGATGCCCGGGCTACAGCGGATGATCGACCAGCGCAACATCCTTGGTCTGCGCTCGCCGATCCACTCGCTGGCGCGGATCCTCAACCCGCTGGGTGCACGCTGCGGCTTGCAAAGCATCTTCCACCCGGGCTACCAGGCCAACCACCGCGAAGCCAGCCGACTGCTGGGCGATACCTCCATCGTGATCAAGGGCGAAGGTGGCGAAATCGAAGTCAACCCCGACGGTGTTGGTCACCTGTATGGCACCCAGGCGGGCGAGGCCTGGGACGAAGACTGGCCGGCGCTGTCAGCCCAACGCCATGTCAAACCGGCCGGGCTCGATCCGCAGCACCTGCTGGCGGTGTGGCAAGGCAAGGCCGAGGATGCCTACGGCGAGCTGGCCGTGGTCGCGACCATGGCCCTGGCGCTTCGAGGGCTCGGTCAGCCACGCCAGGCCGCATTCGACCAGGCACAACAGTACTGGTCCAGACGCAACCTATCGGACTGAACGATCGGTTTGACCGGGGATTCCGGCCGATTCCTCCGGCGCTGCCTCCTACACTGCCTGCATACCAACAGGTGGGAGGTGGACATGGGGCTTCTGGTCGACGGGCAGTGGCAGGATCGCTGGTACGAAAACAGCAAGGCAGGCGAGTTTCAGCGTGAACAAGCGCAGCGTCGCGGCTGGATTACGCCCGATGGCGCGTCGGGGCCGGACGGCCAGCCGGCGGTGCCGGCGCAAGCTGGTCGCTATCATCTCTATGTATCACTGGCCTGCCCCTGGGCGCATCGCACGCTGATCTACCGCAAGCTCAAAGGCCTCGAACCGCTGATTGACGTCTCGGTGGTCAGTTGGCTGATGGGCGAGCGCGGCTGGACCTTCGACCGGCAGGCGGGATCGACCGGCGACAGACTGGACGACCTCAGCGCGCTTCACCAACGTTATACCGCCGACGATGCGCACTACACCGGCCGGGTAACGGTGCCCGTGCTCTGGGATCGCCAGACGCAGGCCATCGTGAACAACGAATCGGCAGAGCTCATCCGCATCTTCAATACGGCCTTTGACGACCTCACCGGCTCGCGACTGGACTTGTACCCCGAGCCGTTGCGCGCCGAGATCGACCAACTCAACGAGCGCATCTACCCGCACGTCAACAACGGTGTGTACCGTGCCGGCTTCGCCTCGACCCAGAAGGCCTACGAAACCGCGTTCGACGAACTGTTCAGCGAGCTCGATGCACTCGAGCAACGCCTCACCGACCATCGCTACCTCACCGGCGAATACCTGACCGAGGCCGACTGGCGACTGTTCACCACGCTGGTTCGCTTCGATGCGGTGTACCACGGTCATTTCAAGTGCAACCTGCGGCGGATCGAGGATTATCCAAACCTGTCCAACTGGTTGCGCGAGCTCTATCAATGGCCTGCGATCGCCGAAACGGTGAGCTTCGAACACATCAAGCAGCACTATTACGCCAGTCATCGCCACATCAACGGCAACGGCCTCGTGCCAAAGGGCCCGGATTTGGCGCTCGACCGCCCGCACGACCGCGAACGGCTGTGGGGCAAGGGTATCTGGACGAGATGACACGGCCCGCCGGGCCGCAAGCTACCGGTCGCGGTGCTGGGCGCCTTCGAACCAGGCCAGCTTGTCGCGCAACTGAACCACCTCGCCGACGATGACCAGTGTCGGCGCCTGCACCTGCTCGCTGGCCACGCGCTCGGCCAGGTTCGCCAGAGTGCCGGTGAAGACACGCTGATTGCTGGTCGTCCCCTGCTGCACCAGCGCGGCGGGTGTGGCGGCGTCACGCCCGTGGGTGATCAGCTGCTGGCAGATGACTGGCAGTCCGACCAGTCCCATGTAGAACACTAGGGTCTGGCTTGGCGCGACGAGTTCCGACCAGGGCAGGTCGCAGCTGCCATCCTTCAGGTGCCCGGTGACGAAGCGCACCGACTGCGCATGGTCACGATGGGTCAGCGGAATGCCGGCATAGGCGGCGCAACCACTTGCCGCGGTGATGCCGGGCACGACCTGGAACGGCACGTCGTTCGCGGCCAGTTCCTCGATTTCCTCACCGCCACGGCCGAAGATGAACGGGTCGCCGCCCTTGAGGCGCAGCACGCGCTTGCCTTCCCTGGCGAGGGTGACCAGCAACTGATTGATCTGGTCCTGCGGCACCGCGTGCGCGGCCCGCTGCTTGCCAACGTAGATCCGGTCGGCATCGCGTCGGCAAAGATCGAGAATCGCCGGCGCCACGAGCCGGTCATAGAGGACCACGTCGGCCTGCTGCATCAGCCGCAGCGCCCGAAAGGTCAGCAGATCGGGATCACCCGGCCCGGCACCCACCAGGTAGACCTCACCGAGGCTCTTCGGCTGCGCGCCGGCGAGCTTTTCCTCGAGCAGGCGCTCGGCCTCCTGCTGCTGCCCGGCCAGCGCCCGCTCGGCGATGCTCCCCTGGAACACGTCCTCCCAGAACACGCGTCGCTGCTGCACGTCGGCGAACCGCGCCTTCACCTGCCCGCGAAACTTCTTCGCCAGACCGGCCAGTTCGCCATAGACAGCTGGCACCCAGGTCTCGATGCGGGCGCGCATGAGGCGCGCCAGCACGGGTGCGTCACCGCCGCTGGACACGGCGATCATCAGGGGCGAGCGGTCGACGATCGCAGGAAAGATGACCGTGCACAGTTGCGGTGAGTCCACCACGTTGACCGGCATGCCGAGCGACTTGGCGTCTTCGGAGACCTGGGCGTTCAACGGCTGGTTGTCGGTGGCGGCGATGACCAGTACGCAGCCGGCCAGGTCATCGCGCTCATAGCCACGCTGCAGCGACTGCCCACCTCCCTGCGTTACCAGTTCGGTCAGCTGTGCCTCGATGTCCGGCGCCACGACGCGCAGTACTGCGCCGGCCTCGGAGAGCAGGCGCGCCTTGCGCAGGGCTATTTCGCCACCGCCGACCACCAACACGCGTCGGCCCTTGAGGTTGTGGAACAGCGGCAGAAAATCCATGGGCGAGTCCTGGTGACGGATGAGGTAAAGCCATCTCAGCGATTACCGCGGAGCCAGCCCTTGTCGAGAATCAAGCAGTCCTGCCAAGCACTTGGCGACAGGCCGTGACGACCCCTGCGACGCGCGCTGGGGCCGCTGCGCAAGGGATCAGCCGAGGGTCTCGAGACCGCCCATGTAGGGCTTGAGCACGTCCGGTACCTGAATGCTTCCGTCCGCCTGCTGATAGTTTTCCAGCACGGCAACCAGGGTCCGGCCCACGGCCAGACCCGAGCCGTTCAGCGTGTGGACCAGTTCCGGCTTGCCGGTCTGCGGATTGCGATAACGCGCCTGCATGCGCCGTGCCTGGAAATCGCCACAGTTGGAGCAGGACGATATCTCGCGATACTTGTCCTGGCTCGGCACCCAGACTTCGAGGTCGTAGGTCTTGGTGGCACCGAAGCCCATGTCGCCGGTGCACAGCGCCAGGACCCGATACGGCAAGCCGAGCAGCTGCAGCACCTTCTCGGCATTGGCGGTCAGCCCCTCCAAGGCCTCGAACGACTGGCTGGGCTCGACGATCTGCACCATTTCGACCTTGTCGAACTGGTGCTGACGGATCATGCCGCGCGTGTCGCGGCCCGACGCGCCGGCTTCACTGCGAAAGCACGGTGTGTGCGCGACGAACTTGAGCGGCAGCTGCCTGGCATCGAGGATCTCGCCGGCGACGATATTGGTCAGCGACACCTCGGCCGTCGGGATCAGGTACAGATCGGCTTCGTTCTCGCGGCCGATCTTGAACAGATCCTCTTCGAACTTCGGCAACTGCCCGGTGCCCTGCAGCGCAGGCGCCTGCACCAGATAGGGCGTATACGCCTCCTCATAACCATGCTCGCGGGTGTGCAGGTCGAGCATGAACTGCGCAAGCGCACGGTGCAGGCGCGCGATCGGGCCGCGCATCAGGGCGAAGCGAGCGCCCGACAGCTTGGCGGCGGTCTCGAAATCCAGCCAGCCGTTGCGCTCTCCCAGCGCGACGTGGTCCTGCACGTCGAAATCGAACACCCGGGGCGTGCCCCAGCGACGAACCTCGACGTTATCGTCCTCGTCCTTACCGACCGGCACCGACTCATGGGGCAGGTTTGGCAAGCTGAGCATCAATTGGTCAAGCTCGGCCTGGATACCCTCGAGCTCCACTTTGCCGGCCTCCAGCTCGGACCCCATGCGATCGACGTCCGCCAGCAATGGCGCGATGTCCTCACCCCGCTGCTTGGCCTGGCCAATGGATTTTGAACGCGCGTTGCGCTCGGCCTGGAGTTGCTCGGTGCGGGTCTGCACGGTCTTGCGCTGAGCCTCCAGCGCCTCGATACGCGCCACATCCAGCTGGTAGCCGCGAGTCGCGAGGCGCTCTGCCACGTCCTGCAGCTGTGTGCGTACCAGTTTCGAATCAAGCATGGTGGGTCTCGTCTGTGAAAGCGGTGAACAAAGGCGAAGCGGACGCCGAGTTTACTGTGATCCGGTCCGGCTTCATAACCTGGCAAGCGCGAGCCCGGCCCAGGCGGCCAACAGGCCACCCAGAACGCTCACGCCGATATAACCGAACGCCGTGGCGACCTGCCCGCTTTCCAGCAGTCGCAGGCCGTCCAGGGAAAAGCTGGAAAAGGTTGTCAGCGCGCCGAGAAAGCCCACGATCAAGGCGCTGCGCAACTCCGTCGAGAGATCCGGGCGCTGCAGGAATGCCGCGTAGAGAAAGCCGATCAGCAGGCAACCGAGCAGGTTGACCGCCAGCGTCGCCAGATAGAAGTGCCGGGGCCATTGGTTCGACACCCAGGTCGATACGCCGAAACGAATCAGCGTACCGAGCACGCCACCTGCAGCGACGGACACGATCAGCCGGATCATGGCTTCCTCCGTTGCCGGGCGCTTTCCCGGTCCAGGCGTGCCAGGTGCTCGAGCTTTTCGCGGATCTTGCTTTCCAACCCGCGCGGCACCGGCTGGTAGTAACGGCGCGGCTCGAGCGCCTCGGGAAAGTAATCCTCGCCGGCGGCGTACGCATCGGGCTCGTCATGGGCATAGCGGTATTCGTTGCCGTAGCCCAGCTCCTTCATCAGCCGGGTCGGGGCATTGCGCAAGTGCAACGGCACTTCCTGCGAGCCGTTTTCACGGACGTCGCGCATCGCCGCATTGAAGGCGCTGTATACGGCGTTGCTCTTCGGCGCGCAGGCCAGGTAGACGATCGCTTGGGCGACGGCCAGCTCCCCTTCGGGGCTGCCGAGGCGCTCCTGCACATCCCAGGCCGACAGGCACAGCGCGATTGCCCGGGGATCGGCGTTGCCAACCTCTTCGCTGGCCATGCGCACCACGCGCCTGGCGATGTACAGCGGGTCGCAGCCGCCGTCGATCATCCGCGCAAACCAGTACAGCGAGGCATCCGGGTTCGAACCGCGCACCGACTTGTGCAGTGCCGAAATCTGATCGTAGAAGGCCTCGCCGCCCTTGTCGAAACGGCGCCGGCTGTCACCGAGCAGGTCCTGGAGCAGCTCGACGCTGATCTCGCCGCCCTCTTCGGCCAGGTCCGACGCGTTCTCCAGCAGGTTGAGCAACCGGCGCCCATCGCCATCGGCGGCGGCCATGAGGATCTGGAAGCTTTCTTCCGGCAGGCTCAGGCGCAGGTCCCCGAGCCCTTTGGCTTCGCTCAGCGCGCGCGCGACCAGCCTGCGCAGCGCGGCTTCGTCCAGGCTCTTGAGCACGTAGACGCGGGCGCGCGACAGCAAGGCGTTGTTCAATTCGAACGAAGGATTCTCGGTGGTCGCACCGATGAAGATCAGCGTGCCGTCCTCGACGTAGGGCAGGAACGCATCCTGCTGGGACTTGTTGAACCGATGCACCTCGTCGACGAACAGGATGGTCCGACGGCCGTACTGGGCGGCCTGCTGCTTGGCAATCTCCACCGCCTGACGAATCTCCTTGACACCGGCCAGCACCGCCGACACGGTCTCGAAATGGGCGTCGGACACCTTAGCCAGCAACCTGGCCAGTGTCGTCTTGCCGACACCCGGCGGTCCCCAGAACACCATCGAGTGCAGCGCGCCCTGCTCCAGCGCCTCGCGCAGCGGCTTACCGCGCGCCAGCAGATGCTCCTGCCCCACGTACTCGTCCAGGCTGGCGGCACGCAGCCGGGCGGCCAGGGGTTGCGCTACGGGCTCGCGGTTGAACAGGTCCATCGGCGACGGCGGTCTCTCAGGCGAACGGCCCGCAGAAAGCAGGCCGTGTCGTTGGTTGAATGCAGCTTGCGATTACTCGGCGATTACGTCGGTTCCCTTGGGAATGTCGAAGGTGAACAGCCCATCCTTCAACGGCTCGTTCAGCTTGACGCCCTGAAACAGGATATTGGTGCGCTGGCCCACGCCATCGACCATCTGCATGTCGTTAATGACATCGCCCCGGAACGACAGCCGCAGCGTATCGAACAAGGTGTCCTTGGCCTTGGGTGTCAGCGTGAAGTCGACGACGTCGCCGGCTTCCTTGTGCGAGATCTCGAAGTTTTCGCTGATGGCGGACACGTCGCCGGACAACAGCAGTGCAGGCGTATGGGTCAGGCGCTGGTCGAGGGATTGGATGGTGACCTGCTCGAGGTCCGGGTCGTACAGCCAGACTTTCTTGCCATTGGACACGAGCAACTGCTCCATGGGCTCGTCGGTGTGCCAACGGAACTGTCCGGGCCGCTTGAGCGCCATTTCACCGGATGTTTCCTGCAACTCGGTGCCAGTGCCATCGAGCGACAACTGGGAAAAGCGCCCGGTGAGCGTCTGCGCCTTCTGCAGCAGACCGGTCAGGCGCTCGGCGGACGCCGTCTGGTCGGCCTGTGCCGGCAGAACGGTGAACAACAGAGCGGATGCAAACAGCACGCGTATCAAATGCATGAGTCCCTCGGGGCGATTAGTCGCGGGTGGGAGGCGGCGCGAGGACTTCGCGCGAGCCGTTGGTATTCATCGACGTGACGACGCCGGCCATTTCCATGGCTTCGATCATCCGGGCGGCGCGGTTGTAACCGATCTTGAGCTTGCGCTGCACCGCGGAAATCGACGCGCGACGACTTTCGGTCACGAAGCGCACGGCCTCGTCGTACAGCGGATCTTCTTCGCTGCCCTCACCGCCACCGCTGTCGCCACCACCACCGTCAAAGCCGCCACCGGCATCTTCAGCGCCGACGAGGATCTCCTCGATGTAGTCGGGCGCGCCGCGCGCCTTCCAGGCCTCGACGACCCGGTGTACTTCTTCGTCAGAGACAAATGCGCCATGCACACGAATCGGCAAACCAGTGCCGGGCGGCAGATAGAGCATGTCACCATGACCAAGCAACTGCTCGGCACCTCCCTGGTCAAGAATGGTGCGCGAGTCGATCTTGCTGGAAACCTGAAAGGCCATGCGCGTCGGAATGTTCGCCTTGATCAGTCCGGTGATCACGTCGACCGACGGTCGCTGGGTCGCCAGGATCAGGTGGATGCCCGCCGCTCGCGCCTTTTGGGCAATACGGGCGATAAGCTCTTCGACCTTCTTGCCGACGATCATCATCATGTCGGCGAACTCGTCCACCACCACAACGATGGTCGGCAGCTTCTTCAGCAGCGGCGCCTCGTCTTCCATGCTTTCACGGCGATACAGCGGATCGGTTAGCGGCGTCCCGGCCTCCTCGGCCTCCTTGACCTTGCGGTTGAAGCCGGCCAGGTTGCGCACCCCCATTGCCGCCATCAGCTTGTAGCGGCGCTCCATTTCCGCGACGCTCCAGCGCAGCGCGTTCGCCGCCTCCTTCATGTCGGTGACGACCGGGCACAACAGATGCGGAATTCCCTCGTAGATCGACAGTTCCAGCATCTTCGGATCGATCATGATCAGCCGCGCGTCCTCCGGCGTCGACTTGAACAGGATCGACAGGATCATGGCGTTAACCCCTACCGACTTGCCCGAACCGGTGGTCCCTGCGACCAGCAAGTGCGGCATCTTCGCCAGGTCGGCAATCACGGGTTTGCCGCCGATATCGTGACCGAGCGCGATGGTGACCGGCGACCTGGCTTCATCATAGGGCGCCGACGACAACACCTCAGAGAAGCGCACAATCTGGCGATCCTCATTGGGAATCTCGATACCGACGGTGGTCTTGCCAGGGATGACTTCGACCACGCGAACGCTGATCACCGCCAGCGAACGCGCGAGGTCCTTCGCCAGGTTTGAAATCCGGCTCACCTTGACGCCAGCAGCCGGCTGTATTTCGAAACGGGTGATCACCGGACCCGGGTGAACGGACTCGACGATGACCTCGACGCCGAATTCCTTCAGCTTGATTTCCAGCAGCCGGGACATGGCCTCCAGGGATTCGGGCGAATACTGCTTCTGCTGTTTCTCGGCGACATCCAGCAATGACAGGGGGGGCACGCTGCCCTCGATCAGCGGATCGACAAACAGGCTGGCCTGCTTTTCCTTGAGCACGCGCTTGCTCGGTTCGGCAGGTTTCGACGGGGCAGCCGGAGGAATGACCGGCGCCGGCCGTTTATCGCGCTCGCTCATGTGCTTGCTCAGCGACTCCTCGCGCTCGAGCAGCCGCTCCTTGACCTTGGCCCGCTCGCGCTGATCGGCCAGCGAACCGGCAACTTCGTTGACTACCTCGTCGGCCTCGCGCAGTTGAGCGACGACTTGCTTGCGCTCGTTGCGAGCTGACCACCAACGATTGAAGCCGCTGTGGATCAGCTCCATCAAATCCAGCGTGATCTTGCCGGTCAGATCCATAACCTTGAACCAAGACAGGTCGGTGAATACCGTCAGGCCAAACAGGAAGAACGCGAGCAACAGCAGCGTGCTGCCCTGCACGTTGAGGGCGGCCTCTGCCAGCTGCCCCAGGCTTTCGCCGAGGGCGCCGCCCGCCGAAGCCGGGAGGTTGTTGGCGAACTGAAAGTGGATATATGCCAGCGCGGAGCCGGACAGGACCAGGAACACCAGCCCGATCAGCCGCCAGGAAAACAGCCAGCCGTTCCAGCTCCAGGGCTGGTGACGTGCTCGGAATACCTGCCACGTCTTGATCGCCAGCAGCAAGGGGAACAGAAACGCGAAATAGCCCAGTGCCATGAACAGCACGTCGGCGAACCAGGCACCCGCCCGACCGGCGGCGTTCTGCACATGCTGGACATTGCTGGTATGGGTCCAGCCCGGGTCGGCTGGATCGTAGGTCAGCAACGCCATCCACAGGTAGGCGCACAACGCACCGAGCGCGATCAACGCGCCTTCCTTGAGACGGTAGTGCAGTTGCTGTCGCCAGACGGAAGCTGGCGCGGGAGAGGAGGTATTCTTCAAAACGCTTTATTTCCTGCGCCCTGGGGCGCGCTCTGTGAGAACCGTAATCAGCCAGAACCTCGGCATTGTACGGGTTTGTCGACTCGATGGCATGCCGGTTCCGTGCCGGTTTGGGCTTTTCTCGATGCTTCGGTGTAGCATAAACGCCAGTTTTTTTGACGTGCCTCGATTGCAGCACGCTTCCTTAATGGCAACAAAGGCTTATGAGGGCTTTTTATGAATGAAGTCAAGCATTCACGTCTGATCATCCTTGGCTCGGGCCCGGCCGGATATACCGCCGCGGTGTATGCGGCGCGCGCCAACCTGAAGCCGTTGATGATCACCGGCATCCAGCCTGGCGGACAGCTCACCACGACGACCGAAGTCGACAACTGGCCTGGCGATGTCGAGGGCCTGACCGGCCCCGACCTGATGGTCCGGATGCAAAAGCACGCCGAACGCTTCGATACCGAGATCGTGTTCGACCATATCCATACGGCTGAACTGCAGCAGCGCCCGTTCATCCTCAAGGGCGACAGTGGCAGCTACAGCTGTGATGCGCTGATCATCGCGACCGGCGCGTCGGCCCAGTACCTGGGCCTGCCGTCCGAGGAAGCGTTTGCCGGGCGCGGCGTGTCAGCATGCGCCACCTGTGACGGCTTCTTCTACCGCAACCAGGTGGTCGCCGTGATCGGCGGCGGCAACACTGCCGTCGAGGAAGCACTGTACTTGTCCAACATCGCCAAGGAAGTGCACCTCGTTCACCGTCGCGACAAGCTGCGGTCGGAGAAGATCCTGCAGGACAAAATCATGGAGAAGGCGCAGAACGGCAACATTCGGCTGCACTGGAACCATACCCTCGAAGAGGTGCTGGGCGATGCCAGTGGCGTCACCGGGATTCGGCTGAAGAGCACCCTGAGCGGCGAAGAGAAGGCACTGGAGCTGGCCGGCGTGTTCATTGCCATCGGCCACAAGCCAAACACCGACCTGTTCCAGGGTCAGCTGGAAATGAAGGATGGCTATCTGAAGATTCGTGGCGGCGGCGAAGGGGATGCGACCTGCACCAGCATTCCGGGCGTATTCGCAGCCGGCGACGTGGCCGATCATGTCTATCGCCAGGCGATCACGTCCGCAGGCGCTGGCTGCATGGCTGCGCTCGATGCCGAGAAATTCCTCGATCTGTAACCCACCCCTCTCGGCGGACGTACGGTCCGCCCTTTCCGGCCTATCGATATGCTGACCTGGCTGCAGCGGGACGACCTGAGCTTCCCGCCCCTCGAAAAGGCCATGCGCGAGCCCAACGGGTTGCTCGCAGCCGGCGGCGACCTGTCCCCCGAACGGCTGCTCGCTGCCTATCGACACGGCTGCTTCCCCTGGTACCAGGAGGGACAGCCCTTGCTCTGGTGGTCGCCCGACCCACGCACGGTTCTGTTCCCCGAGGAGCTGCATGTGTCGCGCAGCCTGCGCAAGACGCTACGCCAGGAAACTTTCACCGTCACCTTCGACCGCGCCTTTCAAGCGGTGATCGAAGGCTGTGCCGGCCCGCGCCGCTATGCCGACGGCACCTGGATCACTACACCGATGCAGAACGCCTACCTTGCGCTTCACCGGCTCGGAGTGGCGCATTCGGTCGAAGTCTGGCAGGACGGGCGATTGGTCGGCGGGCTCTACGGCCTCGCAATGGGTCAGCTATTCTTCGGGGAGTCGATGTTCAGCCGCGCGACCGATGCGTCCAAGGTGGGGTTCGTGACATTGGTGGAACGTCTCCGGGACTGGGGATTCAAACTGATTGACTGCCAGATGCCTACGCAGCACTTGGCCAGTTTCGGCGCTCGGGCAATCCCGCGCGCGACCTTTGCCGAGGCGCTCAGCCGTTATCTGGATGGGCCAGGCACAACCCAGTGGGGATCCTAGTCGACGAAGCCAAGCTGACCTACACTGACTCCAAGATTTTCGAGAGCTGACCATGACTTCACTGGCGCGCCTCAAGTTTTATGCCACCCAGCCTCACGCCTGCAGTTACTTGCCCGATGAGCAGGCCACCACGCTATTTCTCGACCCCAGCCAGCCGATGGACGTCCAGGTGTATGCCGAGCTGTCGGAGATGGGTTTTCGGCGCAGCGGGGATCATCTCTATCGCCCCCACTGCCAGCGTTGCACCGCATGCATTCCCGCGCGGATCCCCGCCCAGGGCATCCAGCTCAGTCGCCAGCAGAAGCGCATTCTCAAGCGAAACAGCGACCTGAGCGTCAGCAACGTGCGGCCCTCGTTCACCGAAGAGTACTACGCGCTCTATGCCACCTACATCGAACAGCGGCACGCCGATGGCGACATGTACCCGCCCAGCCGCGACCAGTTCCACACATTCCTCGTCCGCGACCTCCCCTTCTCGCGGTTCTATGAATTCCGCCTGGAGGGGCGCCTGCTTGCACTTGCCGTGACCGACCTGCTGCCTAACGGTCTTTCCGCAGTGTATACGTTCTATGACCCGAGCGAGGAGCGCCGCAGCCTGGGGCGCTTCGCCATCCTGTGGCAGGTCGGCGAAGCAGCACGCCTCGGACTCAATGCCGTGTACCTCGGCTACTGGATCAAGAACTGCCGGAAGATGAACTACAAGACCGAATACCGCCCCATCGAATTGCTGGTCAACCAGCGCTGGATAACCCTGAGCTGAACCCTTGGCTCTCAGGGCCCTTTCAGGCACAATACTTGCCGCTTTTACCCGGGCATTCTTCGCACCGGGTCTATCATTGGACACCGAGGGCTCTACTGAATGTCGAAAGAAGACAGCTTCGAAATGGAAGGTACTGTCGTCGACACCCTGCCCAACACCATGTTTCGCGTGGAGTTGGAAAATGGGCACGTCGTTACTGCGCACATCTCCGGAAAGATGCGCAAGAATTACATCCGGATTCTGACCGGTGACAAGGTTCGCGTGGAACTGACACCGTATGACCTGAGCAAAGGTCGGATCACCTACCGCGCCCGCTGACAGACGCGCGAGAACGAACGCCCGGTCCTGACCGGGCTTTTTTGTTTCCGCCCGATCGCAGACGATACCACTCGCCCAACGGCGGAAACGACGACGCCCGGCTTGTTGGCCGGGCGTCGTCGTTTTCAGCAGAGCGGTATCAGGCCAACTCGGCGGACGTCTCGAAATCGAAGAACGGCTCGCCGTCGCGAATGTCGATGTGCACCACGCCTCCGTGCTCCGCCAGCTCACCGAACAGGATCTCCTCGGCCAGAGGCCGCTTGATCTTGTCCTGGATCAGACGAGCCATGGGCCTGGCGCCCATCTGAACGTCATAGCCGCGCTCGGCCAGCCAGCCCCGCGCCGCATCCGACACCTCCAGCGTGACATGCTTGTCTTCGAGCTGCGTCTGCAATTCGATAAGAAACTTATCGACGATGCTCTTGATCACCTCATGGCTCAAGCGGCCGAACTGGATGATCGTATCGAGTCGGTTACGGAACTCCGGAGTGAAGCTCTTCTTGATCACTTCCATGGCATCCGAGGCGTGATCCTGGTGGGTGAACCCGATCGACGCACGCGCCGCCGTTTCAGCACCGGCGTTGGTCGTCATGATCAGGATGACATTGCGGAAGTCCGCCTTGCGGCCATTGTTGTCGGTCAGCGTGCCATGGTCCATCACCTGCAACAGCAGGTTGAAGACTTCCGGATGGGCCTTTTCAATTTCATCGAGCAAAAGCACGCAATGCGGTTGCTTGGTGATCGCCTCGGTCAGCAGTCCGCCCTGATCGAAGCCGACGTAGCCAGGTGGGGCGCCGATAAGTCGCGACACCGTATGGCGCTCCATGTATTCCGACATATCGAAACGAACCAGCTCGATGCCCAGCGCGCGCGCAAGCTGACGGGCGGCCTCCGTCTTGCCGACCCCGGTGGGTCCGGCGAAGAGAAACGACCCCACCGGCTTGTCAGGCGCCTTGAGACCGGCACGAGACAACTTGATCGCGGTCGCCAGCGAATCGATAGCCGCGTCCTGACCGAAGACAGTGAGCTTCAGGTCGCGCTCCAGGTTGCGCAACAGCTCCTTGTCCGACGTACTGACGTGCTTGGGGGGAATACGGGCAATCTTGGCAACGATGTCCTCGACCTGCTGCACGTCGATCCGCGATACCCGCTTGTCCTCGGGCTGCAGGCGCTGGTAGGCCCCCGCCTCGTCGATCACGTCGATCGCCTTGTCCGGCATGTGGCGGTCGTTGATGTATCGCGACGCGAGTTCTGCCGCTGCTCGCAGCGATTCGTCGCTGTACTCGATGCTGTGATGCTGCTCGAAACGCCCTTTGAGCCCCCGCAGGATACCGATGGTGTCCTCCACCGATGGCTCGGAGACGTCGACCTTCTGGAACCGGCGCGCTAACGCCCGATCCTTTTCAAAAATTCCGCGAAACTCCTGGAAGGTGGTCGAACCGATGCAGCGAATCTCGCCGGAGGATAGCAGCGGCTTGAGAAGGTTCGACGCATCCATCACGCCGCCCGATGCAGCGCCCGCACCGATGATGGTGTGGATCTCGTCGATGAACAGCACTGCCTGTGGCCGCTTGCGCAGCTCGTTGAGCAGCGCCTTGAACCGCTTCTCGAAATCACCGCGGTATTTGGTTCCGGCTAGCAGAGCGCCGAGGTCCAGCGAGTAGACCACGCTGTTGGCGAGCAGCTCCGGCACCTGATTGTCCACGATGCGCTTCGCCAGACCTTCGGCGATCGCCGTCTTGCCGACCCCGGCCTCGCCGACCAACAGCGGATTGTTCTTGCGTCGGCGCGCCAGAATCTGCGCCACGCGCTCAACCTCATGCTCGCGCCCGACCAGTGGGTCGATCCGACCCTGACGGGCAAGCTCGTTGAGATTGCTAGCGTAAGCGTCGAGCGGGTTGCCCGATGCACTCGACTCCCCGCCCTCTTCGTCCTGCATATCGGCATCGCTTTCGGGATTGCCGCTGCTGCCGGGCACCTTGGAAATACCATGGGCAATGTAATTGACCACATCGATGCGGGCGACATTTTGCTGCTTGAGCAAAAAGACGGCCTGGCTTTCCTGCTCGCTGAAAATTGCAACCAGGACATTGGCACCCGTCACCTCACGCTTGCCGGAACTCTGCACATGAAACACGGCGCGCTGTAGGACGCGCTGAAATCCAAGCGTCGGCTGGGTTTCGCGCTCTTCATCATGCTGGGGAATGAGCGGTGTCGTGGAGTCAATGAACTCCTGTAGGTCGTGTCGCAGTTTGTCGAGGCTGGCACCGCAGGCACGCAGGACCGTTGCGGCTGCCTCATTGTCTAGCAGGGCTAGCAGGAGGTGCTCCACCGTCATGAACTCATGACGCTTGGTACGTGCCTCCTTGAAAGCCAGATTCAGAGTGACTTCGAGCTCACGGTTCAACATAGCTTTCACCTCTTACCCAGCAGTCGGGGTTAGCCGTCCTTCTCGATCTCACAAAGCAACGGATGCTGGCATTCCCTTGCATATTGATTGACCTGCATCGCTTTGGTTTCAGCGACGTCCCGTGTGTAAACGCCACAGACGGCCCGCCCTTCGGTATGAACCGCCAGCATGATCTTGGTGGCGAGCTCCCGATTGTGATTGAAGATTCCTTCCAGCACCTCCACGACGAAATCCATCGGCGTGTAGTCGTCATTAAACATGACAACTTTGAACATCGGTGGTGCCTTGAGTTGCGGCTTGGCTTCTTCGACGGCCAAGCCTGAAGAGTCGTCGTCCAAAGGCTTCGGACGATCTTGATTGAATGTTAGACGAATCTCTGGGAATGCACGCATGCCTATAACAGTTCTAGATCGGGGCGCCGAGGCCGGGTAAGTGGAAAGGCTTCACAGCCACCTGACGAGTCGCCTTGACTATCGGCAAAACGATGATACAAACAGTAAGTGCCACAACGGCAACGGGCTGCGCATGTGGGCCATGTGCTGCATCAGCGCGGAATGAAACGGATGTTACTCCAGTGATGGACTCCTTTGCAGAGGGATAACAGCATGCTAAGCGGTAAGGTCAAGTGGTTCAACAACGCCAAAGGCTACGGCTTCATCGTAGCAGACGGCGGCGATGAGGACCTGTTCGCCCACTACTCAGCCATTCAAATGGAAGGGTACAGAACTCTGAAAGCTGGGCAAGCGGTCATGTTCGACATCCTGCAAGGTCCCAAGGGCCTGCATGCGACCAACATTAGGTCGTTGCAGACCACCGCGGAGGCCGCAGCACCGGCGCCACAGGACGCAACCGTGGACGCCTGATTCAGGCAACAAAAAGGCCGATCATCGATCGGCCTTTTTGTGTCAGTCCCGCATCGTTACATGTGGGAAATCATGGCGTCTCCGAACTCGGAGCAGGACATCAGCGTAGCACCGTCCATCAGTCGCTCGAAGTCATAGGTCACCGTCTTGGCGGCGATGGCGCTTTCGGTCGACTTGATAATCAGGTCTGCCGCTTCAACCCAGCCCATGTGGCGCAGCATCATTTCCGCCGACAGGATGAGCGAGCCAGGGTTGACCTTGTCCTGACCGGCATATTTGGGCGCAGTGCCATGCGTCGCCTCGAACATGGCGACGGTATCCGACAGGTTGGCACCCGGAGCGATTCCGATGCCGCCCACTTCCGCCGCGAGCGCGTCCGACAGGTAGTCGCCGTTCAGGTTCAGCGTGGCGATAACGTCGTACTCGGCCGGACGCAGCAGGATCTGCTGAAGCATGGCGTCGGCGATGGCATCCTTCACGACGATGTTCTTTCCGGTGTTCGGGTTCTTGAACTGCATCCAGGGGCCGCCATCGAGCAATTCTGCGCCGAACTCGTCGCGCGCGACCTCGTAGCCCCATTCCTTGAACGCGCCCTCGGTGAACTTCATGATGTTGCCCTTGTGGACAAGGGTAACCGAGCGGCGGTCGTTGTCGACGGCATACTGCAGCGCCTTGCGAACCAGGCGCTTGGTTCCCTCGAGGGAAACCGGCTTGATGCCGATGCCGCAGTTCTCGGTGAAGCGAATCTTCTTGACGCCCATTTCCTCGGTCAGGAACTTGATGACCTTTTCCGCTTCCGGCGAACCGGCTTTCCATTCGACACCGGCATAGATGTCTTCGGAGTTCTCGCGGAAAATCACCATGTCGACGTCGGCAGGCTTCTTGACCGGGCTGGGTACGCCGGTGAACCAGCGGACCGGGCGCTGACAGACATACAGGTCGAGCTCCTGGCGCAGTGCGACGTTCAGAGAGCGGATGCCGCCACCGACCGGCGTCGTCAGCGGCCCCTTGATGGACACGACATAGTCGCGCACGACGTCCAGGGTTTCCTTGGGCAGCCAGGTGTCCTGGTCATAGACCTGCGTTGCCTTCTCGCCGGCATAGATTTCCATCCAGGCGATTTTGCGTTCGCCGCCGTAGGCTTTCTGGACGGCTGCGTCGACGACCTTGATCATCACCGGGCTGATGTCCACCCCGATTCCGTCACCTTCTATATAAGGAATGATCGGGTTGTTCGGCACATTCAGGGTGTGATCGGGATTGACGGTGATTTTGTCACCGTTGGCAGGCACCTGGATCTTTTGGTATCCCATGCTGGACTCCGTCGTTGTGGTTAAACATCAAACAGTGGTCATCCCCAGAGGGTAACCCACTTGAAGCGGCTGGAACCATATGTTCATTCGTCGTATGGCTTGGGCATTCTTAGACAACAGGCGGCGGTGATATACTGCTTAGGTGACTAACGAGTCATGAGGGGCGTGCCAATCTTCCACGAGATCCCTGCCCCTGTACCCGCCCGGCTGCCAACCGCAGCCAGCCGGATCAAAACGCTCAACACTCTAGTGGTGCTGCATCCAACATCATCGCGGCGAATCTCGAGCCTGGCACGCCATGCGTAGCCAGCGCGCCTACCCACGCATCTCGGGATTCTGTGCTCGCTCAGCAAGAGAGAGTCAACTCTACATGTCCACCCGCTCGAAGATTATCTACACCTTCACCGACGAAGCCCCGGCGCTGGCCACCTACTCGCTTCTGCCGATCGTGGAAGCCTTTGCCGCCGCTGCCGACATCGCCGTCGAAACACGCGACATCTCTCTTTCAGGGCGTATCCTCGCCAGCTTTGCCGATCAACTGGGCGCCGACAAGGCCGTCGAAGATGACCTGGCCAAGCTCGCCGAACTGACCAACCAGCCGGACGCCAACATCATCAAGCTCCCCAACATCAGCGCCTCGGTTCCGCAGCTAAAGGCCGCCATCGCCGAACTGCAGGCTCAGGGCTACGACATCCCGAACTTCCCCGAAGATCCGCAGACGGACGCTGAGAAAGAGACTCGGGCGCGCTATAGCAAGGTCTTGGGCAGTGCGGTGAACCCGGTGCTGCGTGAGGGCAACTCCGACCGCCGTGCTCCGGCAGCCGTCAAGGCGTTTGCCCGTAAGCATCCTCACTCGATGGGCCAGTGGAGCAAAGCATCGCAGTCACACGCCGACTACATGCGCGGCGGCGACTTCTTCTCCAGCGAGCAGTCCATCACCATGGCCAAGGCCGGCGACGTCCGCATCGAGTTTGTGGGCAAGGACGGCAAGGTCGAGCTCAAGAAGACCTTGTCGCTGCAGGAAGGCGAGGTGCTCGATGGCATGTTCATGAGCTGCAGGAAACTTCGGGCGTTCTTCGAGGACACGCTGCAGGACTGCAAGGCCACCGGCGTGATGTGGTCGCTGCACGTCAAGGCTACGATGATGAAAATCTCCCACCCGATCGTTTTTGGCCACGCGGTCAGCGTCTACTACAAGGACGTGTTCGACAAGTACGGCGACCTGTTCAGGGAACTGGGCGTCAACCCCAACAACGGCCTGAGCAGCGTTTACGACAAGATCAAGAGTCTGCCCGACTCGCAGCAGGAAGAGATTCTCCACGATATCCACGCCTGCTACGCCGAACGCCCGGAAATGGCAATGGTCGATTCCGTCAAGGGCATCACCAACCTGCACATTCCGAGCGACGTGATCGTCGACGCCTCGATGCCGGCGATGATTCGTAATTCCGGGCAGATGTGGGGCAAGGACGGCAAGCAGAAGGACACCAAGGCAGTGATGCCGGAGAGCACCTATGCCCGCATCTACCAGGAGATGATCAACTTCTGCAAGACCAACGGTGCTTTCGACCCGACCACCATGGGCAGCGTGCCGAACGTCGGCCTGATGGCCCAGAAGGCCGAAGAGTACGGTTCGCACGACAAGACCTTCGAAATGCAGGCCGACGGCACCATGCGCGTCGTGCTGGCCGACGGCACCGTCCTGATGCAGCACGAAGTCGAGAAAGGCGACATCTGGCGCGCCTGCCAGACCAAGGACGCCCCGATCCGCGACTGGGTCAAGCTGGCCGTGACCCGTGCGCGTCAGTCTGACACGCCGGCGATCTTCTGGCTCGACCCCGAGCGCGCCCATGATCGCGAGCTGCAGAAGAAGGTCGAAGCCTACCTGCAGGAGCATGACCTGAGCGGCCTGGACATCCGTCTGATGGGCTACAACGAGGCCATTCGCGTCAGCATGGAGCGCCTGATTCGTGGCCAGGACACCATCTCGGTCACAGGTAACGTGCTGCGCGACTACCTCACCGACCTTTTCCCGATCATGGAACTGGGCACCTCGGCCAAGATGCTGTCCATCGTTCCGCTGATGGCTGGCGGCGGCATGTACGAAACCGGCGCCGGCGGCTCCGCGCCCAAGCACGTGCAGCAGCTGATCGAAGAGAACCACTTGCGCTGGGATTCGCTCGGCGAGTTCCTGGCCCTGGCGGTGTCGCTGGAAGAAACCGGCATCAAGACCGACAACCTCAAGGCCAAGCTGCTCGGCAAGACGCTGGATGCCGCCACGGGCAAACTGCTCGACAACAACAAGTCGCCGTCTCGCCGGACAGGTGAGCTCGACAACCGCGGCAGTCACTTCTACCTGGCCCTCTACTGGGCACGCGAACTGGCCGCACAGACCGAGGATCCGGAGCTGCAGGCCCACTTCGCACCGCTGGCTAAACAACTGAGCGAGCAGGAGTCGACCATCCTGGCCGAACTGGCAGAAGTTCAGGGCAAGCCGGTCGATATCGGCGGCTACTACCGGTCCAACCCGACGCTCACCAGCCAGGTGATGCGCCCGAGCGCGACCTTCAACGCCGCACTCGCCGCCCTGGCCTGACCGCCACAGGCAACAGGCTGACACCAGGGACCCCGGCGCAATGCCGGGGTTTCTGCTTTTGCCGCAAGCCCGTCCGATCCCTGACGACGGTCCCATCCATTGCATGAGGGCAAGTGGACATGAGCTGGCACCCACACATAACCGTAGCCACCATCGTCGAATCCGACGGTCGCTTCCTGATGGTAGAAGAGTCCAAAGGGGGTCGCCTGGTCCTCAACCAGCCGGCGGGTCACCTCGAGCCCGACGAGACGTTGCGCCAGGCGGCAGTCCGCGAAACCCTTGAGGAAACCGCCTGGGAGGTAACCCTGACAGGCGTCGTTGGCATCTACCTCTACACCGCACCCAGCAACGGCGTCACCTATCAGCGCGTGTGCTTTGCCGGCACACCAATTCGCCACGACCCGCAGCGTCCATTGGACACCGGAATCGTCGCGGCGCCCTGGATGACGCGCGAAGAGTTGGTCGCACAGCCACAGCGCTGGCGAAGCGAGTTGATCCTGCGCTGCATCGACGACTACCTGACCGGACCGCACTTTCCGCTCGAGGTGATCCGCGATTGATCGACCCTCACCGCTCCCCAGGCCTGCCTGTTAGAATTGCGTGATTTGCAGTCAACCCAGAGTTTCTATGCCCGATACACCCTCAGCAACTCCTGACAACCTGCGCGTCATCGTTGGCATGTCCGGCGGTGTCGACTCCTCGGTGTCCGCCCTGCTCCTGCTCGAGCAGGGCTACCAGGTCGAAGGCCTGTTCATGAAGAACTGGGAAGAAGACGACGGCACCGAATATTGCACCGCACGAGAAGACCTGGCCGATGCCCAGGCGGTCTGCGACCGCATCGGCATTACGCTGCATACCGCCAATTTCGCCGCCGAATACTGGGACAACGTCTTCGAGCACTTCCTGGCGGAGTACAAGGCCGGACGCACGCCCAACCCGGACATCCTCTGCAACCGCGAGATCAAATTCAAAGCCTTTCTCGACTACGCGCTGGCGCTCGGCGCGGATCTGATCGCGACCGGTCATTACGTGCGCCGGCGCGACGTGGACGGCCGCAGCGAACTGCTCAAGGGACTCGACCCGAACAAGGACCAGAGCTATTTCCTGCATGCCGTCGGCAGTGACCAGCTCGCCAAAACCCTGTTTCCGGTCGGCGAACTGGAAAAGCCGGCCGTCCGGGAAATTGCCGAGCGCCACGGCCTGGCCACCGCAAAGAAAAAGGATTCGACAGGGATCTGCTTTATCGGCGAGCGGCGTTTCAGCGATTTTCTCAAGCAGTACCTGCCGGCCCAGCCGGGCGATATCGAAACCATCGAGGGCGAGGTCATTGGCCGTCATCACGGGCTGATGTACCACACCATCGGCCAGCGCCAGGGACTCGGGATCGGTGGTTTGAAGGACGCCGGGGATGAGCCCTGGTACGTGCTGGGCAAAGACCTGGAGCGCAACGTGCTGGTGGTCGGCCAGGGTAACGCGCATCCCTGGCTGTTCTCGCGCGCCCTGCACGCCTCTGAGATCTACTGGGTCAACCCGCTCGAACTGAGCACGCCGCAGCGGCTTACGGCCAAGGTTCGCTATCGCCAAAGCGATCAGACCTGCACGCTGGAACGAACCGCGGCAGGTTATCGAGCCGTGTTCGACGAGCCGCAACGTGCCGTCACGCCCGGGCAGTCCGTGGTCTTCTACGATGGCGAAATATGTCTCGGCGGCGGCGTAATCGAGACCGCCGAGCCCTGGTTTTCCGGAGCCCGGCCATGACGCCCTTGCAGGAACAACTGGTGGCGCTCGGCGCGGTGTTCGAGGCCGCCGCCCTGGTCGACCGCATCGCCCGCACCGGACAGGTGCCAAACGCGGCGCTGGCCGCCATGCTGGGCAGCCTGCTGGTACGCGAGAACAAGCCCGCACTGGAGATCTACGGCGGCGACGACCTGAACCTGCGCGAGGGCTACCGCGCGCTGGTGGGCGCCCTGGAGCGCGACACCAGCAGCCTGCAACGTGACCCCCTGCGCTATGCGCTGGCCATGATCGGATTGGAGCGCCAGTTGGACAAACGCAGCGACCTGCTGCAGGTCATCGGCAGCCGCCTGGACCAGATCCAGCAGCAGGTCGACCACTTCGGCCCGACCCATGAAAATGTGATTGCCTCGTTTGGTGGCCTGTACCAGGACACGCTGAGCACCTTTCGCCAGCGCATTCAGGTCCAGGGCGACATGCGTCACCTGCAGCAAACCGACAACGCCGCCAAGATCCGCGCCCTGCTGCTCGCTGGTATCCGCTCCGCCCGCCTCTGGCGACAGCTGGGCGGTCATCGCTGGCAGATGGTGTTCAGCCGCCGCAAGATGCTGGATGCGTTGTATCCGATGCTGCGCGCGGACTAGGTCAGCACTGGGCCGGCAATCGGCCCGCGACCACCGTGCTCCCTGCGCTTTCATGTATAATCTGCGCCCTCTTTTCGTTGCTCGACTGCCTGAGAACGCCTTCTATGCAGCTTTCCTCGCTCACCGCGGTTTCCCCCGTCGATGGCCGCTACGCCGGCAAAACCAGCGCATTGCGCCCAATCTTCAGCGAGTTCGGCCTGATCCGCTGCCGTGTTCAGGTCGAGGTCCGCTGGCTACAGCGCCTGGCCAAGCACGCGGGCATTCCGGAAGTCGCCCCCTTTTCCGACGAAGCCAATGCAGTGCTCGACCAGCTCGCGGAGCACTTTCAGCTCGAGCACGCCGAGCGCGTCAAGGAATTCGAGCGCACGACCAACCATGACGTGAAGGCAGTCGAGTACCTGCTCAAGGAGCAGGCCAGGCAGTTGCCCGAGCTTGCCAAGGTCAACGAGTTCATCCATTTCGCGTGCACCAGTGAGGACATCAACAACCTGTCCCACGCGCTGATGCTTTGCGAAGGTCGCGACGATGTTCTGCTGCCGCTGATGCGCCAGGTCGCCGACGCGATCCGCGCCCTCGCCATCGAGCATGCCGAGGTACCGATGCTGTCGCGCACCCACGGTCAGCCGGCATCGCCGACTACCCTGGGCAAGGAGCTGGCCAATGTGGTCTACCGCCTGGAGCGCCAGATCGCGCAGGTCGCCGCAGTCCCGTTGCTCGGCAAGATCAACGGCGCCGTGGGCAACTACAACGCGCACCTGTCGGCCTACCCAGACGTCGATTGGGAAGCCAACGCCCGTGACTTCATCGAGGGCGACCTGGGCCTCACCTGGAATCCCTATACCACGCAGATCGAGCCGCACGACTACATCGCCGAGCTGTTCGATGCGATCGCCCGTTTCAATACCATCCTCATCGACTTCGACCGCGACATTTGGGGCTATATCTCGCTGGGCTATTTCAAGCAGCGCACCGTGGCCGGCGAGATCGGATCCTCGACCATGCCGCACAAGGTGAACCCGATCGATTTCGAGAATTCGGAAGGCAACCTCGGCATCGCCAACGCACTGCTGCAGCACTTGGCGAGCAAGCTGCCGATTTCCCGCTGGCAGCGCGACCTCACCGATTCGACCGTGCTGCGCAACCTCGGGGTCGGCTTCGCCCACAGCGTCATTGCCTATGAAGCGAGCCTCAAGGGCATCGGCAAGCTCGAGCTCAACAAGGCGCGCATCGCCGAAGACCTGGATGCCTGCTGGGAAGTGCTGGCCGAGCCGATCCAGACGGTGATGCGCCGCTACGCTATCGAGAACCCCTACGAGAAGCTCAAGGAGCTGACGCGCGGCAAAGGCATCAGCCCGGACGCCCTGCAGGCGTTCATCGAGGGGCTGGAAATACCCGCGGCGGCGAAGGCCGAGTTGCGCGCGCTGACCCCGGCGGGCTACGTCGGCAACGCCGCGGCCCAGGCCAAGCGGATCTGAGCACCCTCATCCTTGTGCACGCCCGGCTGTGCCGGGCGTTTTTATTTGCAGCTCTGTAGCAGAGCAAGGTAACTGGCATGACCTCCGATATTCCGTTGCAAATCCTGGGCGGCATCAGCGCGCGCGTATTCCTGCGCGACTACTGGCAGAAGAAGCCGCTCCTCATCCGCCAGGCGATTCCGGGATTCGAAAGCCCGGTGTCGCCGGACGAGCTGGCCGGGCTGTCGCTGGAGGACGAAGTCGAATCGCGCCTGGTCCTCGAGCATGGCGAAACGCCCTGGGAGCTGCGCCGCGGTCCCTTCGCCGAGGACAGCTATCAGCAATTGCCGGAGCGCGACTGGACCCTGCTGGTCCAGGCGGTCGACCAGTGGGTTCCGGAGGTCGCCGAACTCATCGAACACTTTCGCTTCCTGCCCAACTGGCGGATCGACGACGTCATGGTCAGCTTCGCCGCGCCGGGCGGCGGCGTCGGCCCGCATTTCGACAACTACGACGTCTTCCTCCTGCAAGCCCACGGGCAACGGCGCTGGCGCGTCGGCCAGATGTGCGACGGTGACAGCGCCATGCTGGCTCACGCTGACCTACGGATACTCGCGGACTTCGAACAGACCGACGAATGGATACTCGAGCCTGGCGACATGCTCTACCTGCCGCCCCGGCTCGCCCATTTCGGCACCGCGGAAGATGCCTGCATGACCTACTCGCTGGGATTCCGCGCGCCGAGCGCCGCGGAGGTGCTGACTCATTTCACCGATTTTCTCGCGCAGTTCCTGCCCGACGAGGAACGCTACAGCGATGCCGACCTTAAGCCGGTGGAGGATCCCTTCCAGATTCAGGCCGATGCGCTCGAGCGCCTACGTACCATGCTCTCCGAACATATGGGCGACGAGCGGCTGCTCTTGACCTGGTTCGGCCAGTTCATGACCGAGCCGCGCTATCCCGAGCGCGTGCAGGGCCCGGATATCGATGAACAAGCTCTGCTCGATGCGTTGGACGATGGCGCGATATTGGTACGCAACCTCAGCGCGCGCCTGGCGTGGAGCGAAGTGGACATCGGCCTGCTGCTGTTCGCCAGCGGTCAGAGCCGCCTGCTGCCATCCCATCTCAAGAATTTGCTGAAGCTGCTATGTGCGGCCGAGGCATTGCATGCCGCCAATCTCGGCCCATGGCTGGGTGACGAGGAAGGGCGTAATCTCGTCTGGGAATTGGTCAAACAGGGAAGTCTGGAGTTCGCTGATGAGTGAAATCGAAGTTCGCATCGCCGACTGGCAGCACGATAACGCCGACTTGCGGCGCATTCGCGAGACGGTGTTCATCGCAGAGCAGTCGGTGCCGCCCGAGCTGGAGTGGGACGCCGACGACGCAGAGGCGGTGCATTTTCTCGCCCTGGAGAGCGGCTATCCCATCGGGACGGCCCGCCTGCTCAGCGACGGGCATATCGGGCGCGTTTCGGTCCTGCGCGACTGGCGCGGCATGAACGTGGGAGGCGCATTGATGAAAGCAGCCATTGAAGAAGCCGAGCGCCGCGGCCTGCATGAACAGCGACTAACCGCCCAGGTGCATGCGACCTCATTCTACGAACGGCTCGGGTTCGAGGTCGTCAGTGACGAGTTCCTCGAGGCCGGCCTCCCCCACGTCGACATGTTGCGCAAAAGCCGCTGACAACCATGAGCGCGGATGATCCGGAGCGGTCCGAGGCCGATCCCCTGAGGCCAATCGACTTCGAGTCGCCGGGGCGCTTCGCCCTCGACATTCCGGTGGCTGCCCGGATTGTCAGCGGATCGCCTCCGCCGAGCCGCGAGCTGCAGCGATTCCAATCCGCCATCGACGCACGGCATCACCTGAACGTTCTGCTGCAGCACGCCCGGCTCAACCTGAGCCTCTACAGCCAGGATTTCGAACCCTGGCTGTACGATGACGAGGCCGTCGAACAGGCCTGTGCGCGCCTGCTGCGGTCACATCCTCGCAGCCGCCTGCGCGTCCTGCTCCGTGATTCGTCCCGCGCGGTCCGTCAGGGCCATCGCCTGCTCCGGCTGGCGCGCAGACTGACCAGCCAATTTCAGATTCGGTTGCTGCATCCCGATTATCAGGCATCCACGGCCGTCTTTTTGCTGGTCGATGCCGGCGGCGCGCTGGCATGCCCGGAACCGGGCGCATTTGCCGGCTATGCGCTGTACCACGCTCCGGGCCGTGTCCGGCAGCTGCAGCGGCAATTCGACAGCGCCTGGGACCATAGCCTTTCCGATCCGGAACTACGGAGTTTCCTGTTATGAAGGCCTGCCTTCTGCTCGCATGTTCGCTGCTGTTCAGCCTGCCAGTGCAGGCGGCTACGGAAGTCATCGACTTGAACTACCGACTTGCCGAAGAGCTACTGCCGGTTGCGCAGTCGGTTGTCGGCGACCAGGGAAAGGTCAATGCGTACGGCAATCAGCTCATCGTCAACGCCCCCGCTGCCGTGATCGGCGAGCTGCGTGATGTGCTGTCTCGGCTCGACAGCGAACCCCGGCGCCTGTTGATAAGCGTCGACACTCAGGGCTCGGCGGCGGGCAACGAGAACGGCTACCGGGTCGACGGCTCGCTCGGTGCAGGCAACGTCGAGATCCGCACCGGCCAAGGCGAACGGCAGGGCCGTGATCAGGTACGGATCATCCGCCACAGCACTGCCACTCAGGGCAGCGGGATCCAGCAGGTCCAGGCAACCGAAGGCTATCCGGCGCTCATCGATGTCGGCCAGAGCGTGCCCCTGACCTCCACCGGCACCGATGGCTATGGCCAGGTGTATCAGCAGACGCAGTACCGGAACGTGACGCGCGGCTTTTACGCGACCGCTACGGTTCAGGGAGACCGGGTACAGGTGACGCTCAGCAGCCACAACGACCAACTGAGCCGAACGCAGCCGGGTGCCGTCGACGTCCAGCAGACCGAGACCCGCGTCAGCGGCCGCCTGGGCGAGTGGATTTCGGTGGGAGGGCTGGACGAGCAGGCCAGCTCCAGTCAGAGCGGGACCCTGCGCCGTTACTCGACCGAGAGCAGCCAGAACCTGTCTTTGAAACTGAAAGTGGACAGTATCGAGTAGGAAAGTTCAGCCGACTTGGCGCCTCCGTAAAAAAATGTAGTGCCTACCAAAGTCCACTACAAAAACATTTGACGAACCTTTTTCGCCGGAGCATGATGGCCCCGCTCCCGCTAACCAGGGGTCCCGAAACGGATCTCCGGCGCGCCCTCAGCCAACCAGCGAGGCGCTCCGTGACTGTACTGCCCACAAGGCGGACTGACGAGGTTGCGACTGGAACGAGTCGTCCTGAGGGACGGGGAAGCGATTGACGCACAGCTCGAAGATTGCCAGTACGCTGGGTCACTGGTGGCACCACGCCACGGTGTACGGGATGCCACGACCATCCCGCAGCTCGCTCAGGTCTTCTTGCGGTCGTGACTGCACACCCTCCTCTCCTCGGTTCAATCCTCGTCTCGGTCGGTATTTCGACGCTCTGCCGCATGTTCGCCCGCTTCATCAGCGCGAGCATGCAGGTTCAAGTGGGAAAGTCGGTGCTCAACCAACCACGAATTTTTTGAAGGATTGACCATGTCCGCTTATCAAAACGACATCAAGGCCGTTGCCGCTCTGAAAGAAGCAGCTGGAAGCAGCTGGAGCGCTATCAACCCCGAATCCGTCGCCCGCATGCGCGCTCAGAACCGTTTCAAGACGGGTCTGGAAATCGCCCAGTACACTGCCGACATCATGCGCAAGGACATGGCAGAGTACGACGCCGACTCGTCCGTCTACACCCAGTCGCTGGGTTGCTGGCATGGTTTCATCGGTCAGCAGAAGCTGATCTCCATCAAGAAGCACCTGAAGACCACCAACAAGCGTTACCTCTACCTGTCGGGCTGGATGGTCGCTGCACTGCGCTCCGAGTTCGGCCCGCTGCCGGACCAGTCGATGCACGAGAAGACTGCGGTTTCCGACCTGATCGAGGAGCTGTACACCTTCCTCCGCCAGGCCGACAGCCGCGAACTGGACCTGCTGTTCACCGCGTTGGACGCCGCTCGTGAAGCGGGCGACACCGCCAAGGCGAACGAGATCCAGAGCCAGATCGACAACTACGAAACCCACATCGTACCAATCATCGCTGACATCGACGCTGGCTTCGGTAACCCGGAAGCCACTTACCTGCTGGCCAAGCGCATGATCGAAGCAGGCGCTTGCTGCATCCAGATCGAGAACCAGGTTTCTGACGAGAAGCAGTGCGGCCACCAGGACGGCAAAGTCACCGTTCCTCACGCCGACTTCCTGGCCAAGATCGCTGCCGTACGCTATGCATTCCTCGAGCTGGGCATCGACAACGGCGTGATCGTTGCGCGTACCGACTCCTTGGGTGCCGGCCTGACCAAGCAGATCGCAGTGACCAAAGAGCCTGGTGACCTGGGCGACCTGTACAACTCCTTCCTTGATTGCGAAGAAGTGTCCGCTGCCGACCTGAACAACGGCGACGTGGTTCTGAACCGTGAAGGCAAGCTGCTGCGTCCGAAGCGTCTGCCAAGCAACCTGTTCCAGTTCCGCAAGGGCACTGGTGAAGCTCGCTGCGTTCTGGACTGCATCACCTCGCTGCAGAACGGAGCCGACCTGCTGTGGATCGAGACCGAGAAGCCGCACGTTGGCCAGATCGCCGCGATGGTTGACGAGATCCGCAAGGTGATCCCGGATGCCAAACTGGTCTACAACAACAGCCCGTCCTTCAACTGGACGCTGAACTTCCGCCAGCAGGTGTTCGATGCGTTCGTCGCCGAAGGCAAGGATGTTTCCGCGTACGACCGCGCCAAGCTGATGAGCGTCGAGTACGACGAGACCGAACTGGCCAAGATCGCCGACGAGAAGATCCGCACCTTCCAGCGCGACGGCTCGGCCCACGCCGGCATCTTCCACCACCTGATCACCCTGCCGACCTACCACACCGCCGCGCTGTCAACCGACAATCTGGCCAAAGGGTACTTCGCTGATCAGGGCATGCTGGCCTACGTCAAGGGCGTTCAGCGCGAAGAGCTGCGCCAAGGCATCGCCTGTGTCAAGCACCAGAACATGGCTGGGTCCGACATTGGTGACAACCACAAGGAGTACTTCGCTGGCGAAGCGGCTCTGAAGGCAAGCGGTAAAGACAACACCATGAACCAGTTCCACTAAGGTCTGGTATGGCCCGGGTACCGCCCGGGTCAGTGGTGACGCGGACACTGCGGTATCCGCCCGAGCTGCGCCCTCACCGGCGCAGCTTTTTTGTTTCAGGCGCCCCGCCCATTATCGCGACACAGACTCTCGCCTACGCTCGCAACCATGCTGCCCCCGCTGGTTCGCGGCCGCTTGCCGTCATCCGAACCGAGGAACCTTGCGTCTGCACGGTGATACCCGCCGCTCGAGCCAACCACGGATACGCATTCCTCTGCCTGTCTGGACCTTGGCGCGCCGCCGCCAGCATTCGGTCTGTCGCACATCGTGAGCAACCTGGTGCTCAAGCCGCGCGCCTGCACCCTATGGCACAGCCAACGGGTCTGCAGCACGAGCGGCGCCGCGGCGGCCTTACGTTACGCAGCGCTAAAACCCGAGGCTGGTCTGCCCACAGGCCTCGTTGAGCGCCGCCGCAACGGAACAGACACTTTGGACGCCCCCGAACCACGTCGAGCGTCCCACGCGAGATCGTGCCAATCTCGGCGACTCAGTAAACCCTAGGTGCGCCGGGCAGCCAGCAACACCCGTTGCAGGGGAGAGCTTCAGCCCCGCAGCCGCCTACCCTTCCCCGCAGCAACCGGCCCCGGCAGCAACAGTGGCTGAAACCCTCCGTACAGTTGGTCAACCTCCGAGCCAGTCGGCCATACCGCGGCATCTGCAGTCTGGACTGCAATGGCTGGTCGTATGGCTCGGTCCGGGGCACTGGTGGGTCTGCCGCAAGGAAAAGTGTCACCCAGAAACGCAAAAATCCGATGCCATGCGATGGCATCGGATTTTCGGTAAGCCAATCGCTCGGCCTAGCAGCCGAGCGACAGGGCTAACGAAGCAAAGGCGATCAACGCACCTGCGCTTCGACTTCCGCTTCTACACGACGGTTGATCTGACGACCTTGCTCGGTGCTGTTGTCGGCAACCGGGCGGGTCTCGCCGTAGCCAACCGAGTCAACGCGCTGACCGGCAACACCGTACTGGTTGACCAGCACTTCACGTACTGCCTGGGCGCGACGCTCGGACAGACGCTGGTTGTATTGGTCGGTACCCACAGAGTCAGTGTGGCCTTCGACGGTGGTGCTGGTCTGCGGATACTGCTGCATGAAATCCGCCAAGTTTTTGATGTCGCTGTAGCTCTCTTCGCGGACCTTCGCCTTGTCGAAGTCGAACTTGACGTCCAGTTCCACGCGAACCAGTTCTGGTTCCGGCTCTGGCTCGTTGTCGACCATCGGGGCCGGTGCGGGCTCCGGGGTCGGCTCGACCTGGGCAACCTGCTGCTGGGCGCCGCCACCGAAGTTCAGACCGACACCAACGCCTGCCATCCATTCGCCTTCGTTGGCATCGATGTTGTACATGCCATCAACACCAGCCTTGGCGAAGAAGTTCTCGGTGAAGTAGTACTTCACACCGGTGCCGACGTTGGCGAAGGTACTGTGGTCGCGGCCGCCGCGATTGGCCTGGCCGATGCTCTGATGAGCAGCACCCGCCGAGACGTAAGGACGCAGTCCAACGCCTGGCTCGCCGAAATGATAAGTAGCGTCAAGGGAGGTCAGGCTGCCCTTGATGTCCTTGTGACCGCCAGCACCAACAGGGTCACGGGAGGTCAGGTCGTGGTATTCGCCGTAAGAAAGGCCGAGCGATACGTCGTCGGTCAGGAAATAGCTTGCGCCAGCTCCGTACAATTCGCCGTCGCGCTGAACATCGCGAGAGCTGTCGGTAAAGTAGTGCTTACCGAACGCCTCCACCTCTACGGCGCCTTGGCCCTGGGCCAGCGCGCTAAGAGAAGTGGCTGCAACCAAAGAGCTAATCGCAACGCCCAAGGTGTTTTTAAGTTTCATCCGTAAATCCCCATCTGGTGGTGAGTATCAGAACAATCTAAGGAAACCGGCTGTCTTTAGGCCCAAGCTGTCCGCTACGAATAAGACAACTTTCGCCAATTAAGTTTCAGCCAGTCCCGAAAATTTTTCGCGCAATTTATCCAGTGCCCGTTTGTAGCGCATCTTCGTTGCGCTGAGGCCCATATGCATGATGTCGGCTATTTCCTGGAATTCGAGCTCAGCAACAAACCGTAACACCAGGATTTCCCGATCTATCTGGTTCACATGAACCAACCATTTGTCTAGTCCGGCCTTTTCCTCGACATCCGGCGTTTTTTCGTCAGACGCCTCTTCGACAGGATCAAGGCTCAGCGCATCAAGTAGCCGACGCTTTCGTCGCTCTTTTCGGTACTGGGTGATGCATTCATTGTACGTAATGCTATATAGCCACGTCTTGAACTTTGATTTGCCCTCAAAGTTTTTAAGGCCATACAAAACCTTGAGCATCACTTCTTGGCAAACATCGTCCGCATCGCGGTCGTTTCCTAAATACCGCGCACAAACATTGAACAGCGTCCGTTGATATCGCCGCATCAACTCTTCGTATGCACGCGTTATATGAAACAGTTCGCCATGGGCGCGCTGTACCAGCTCTTCGTCGGATAGCTGACGCGGATCATAGCTCATGGTAGGCGGATGGCTTCAGTCAAGGCGCTCGAACCGGCAAATGGCGTGACCGCCCCTGCGCCGTGTTGCGCAGAAAAGGGGCGGCGCACTTTAACAGATTACCGCGCCTAACGGCTGCTTACCGCCCGCTCGAGCAACACACTATTTGCAATCGAGACCAGCTCACCATCATCAGTCAGCAAAAGCGTTTTGGCGGTTCCGATTTCCTCGATCGCGCCTTCGATCTCCAGATCCCCCAAACGCACGCGCTGGCCGACCTCGTATAGCTCGCGGACATAGATGCCAGCAAGGATCTGGCTGACCAGGCCACGGCTGCCCAGCCCAAGCGCAAGCGCGACGGCCAGACCGACGGAAATCAGCGCAATGGCAATGACATAGTTCAACAGCTCGGTCTTGACCTCTAGCTGGCCAATCGATACCGAGATGATGATGACGATGACCAGGCCTTGGGCGATCCGCCCGAGCCCGCTGGCGTACTCGAGCCCCACCCCTTCGGCGGCACCACGAACCAGCCCGTTGACCAGCTGCGCCAGGAGGATGCCAACCAGCAGAATGAGGCCGGCACCGAAGACCTTCGGCACGTAGAGCGCCAGCATGTCGAGCGTCGCTGAAACCCGTGCAAGGCCCAGCGACTCGGCCGCAGACACTAGGAAAATCAGCAATACGAACCAATAAATGATCTTGCCCAGCAGAGCCGACACCGGGAGCCGGATGCCGGCACGGCCGAGCAGCTTGGTTACACCGGTACCCCCCACCAGCCGATCCAGGCCGACCTTGGCCAGTACCTTGGACACCAGGGTGTCCAGGAGCTTGGCGACCACGAAACCGATGGCGACTACCAGCAGCGCGCCGAACAGGCGAGGAATGAAAGCGGCAACTGGCGCCCAGAGCGCGCTCATTGCGCCCAGGAAGCTCTGGCTCCAGGGATCGAGTTCCATGATCAGTCAGCCTTATCGAATGGTTGAGGAGGAGCGGCGCTTGCCGCTGCGGGAGGCTGCGGGCCTGCCGCTGCTCACGGCGATGAGCACGGCTTGCAGCCAGTGGCCCATCAACCCGAACAGATCGCCAGCACCGACCTGACGATTGGCTGTCTTCAATACCCGATCCAGGCAAGCATCGTCGTCACGCGACGATTGTGCGTTGAGCATGTCCCGCAGGGATTCTTCGAAAGGGTCGCGCATCGTTACCTCGCCAGCTATCACGTTCAGACGGCGCAGCCCCCGACGCAGTCACATCAGACCCATTTCAGCCGGCGAAAAATCCACCACTGAAACAGCGCAACCGTACCGATGAGGCCGCAGGCCAGGACGAAGCCATGTGAATTCTCCGAGCCGGGAATCCCGCCGACGTTAATACCGAGCAGGCCGGTCAGAAAACTCATCGGCAAGAAGAAGCCGGTGATGATGCCCAGCAGATACATCGTACGGTTCATCCGCTCGCGCATGCGCCGTTCTTCGGCTTCCAGAATCAAGTTGACGCGTTCACGCACTAGGTCGAGCTCTTCCAGGTAACGAATCAGGCGGTTGCTCAACTCGTTCCAGTAATCGGTGTCGTCGTCGACGAACCAGGGCAACCGGTTGCGCGTGAGCTGACTGTATATCTCGCGCTGTGGGAGCAGGAACCGACGCAAGCCGGCTGCCTGACGCCGCAGCGACAGCATCTTGTCTTGGGGAGGTGTATAACGCTCGTCCGTCTCGACCCGGTCTTCCTCTTCGTCGAGCCGTTCAGTCAGTACCTCGACCAGCTCGTCGACGCGCTCGGTCAGAGCGTCGGCCAGGCCCAGCAACACCTCGGACGAGGTCTTGGGGCCGATTCCTGCCTCCAGCTGCTGCAGCACGACCTCGGTCGAGCGCAACGGCCGCAGGCGCAGTGATATGACCCGGTGCGCATCGGCGAATACCCGCAGCGAAACCATGTCCTCGGGCTCCGCATCCGGGTTCAGATTGACGCCCCGCAGGAAGAGCAGCACCTCGTCACCCGGCAGCGCCAGAATGCGGGGACGGGTGTTCTCTTCCAGCAGCACATCGCATGCGAAAGGCGTCAGGCCGCTCTGCTGCCGCAACCAAGCCTGCGCCTGCGGATGACTGCGGTCCCAGTGCAACCACAGGCTTTCCCCTTCCGCCAGGCGCAGCGTGGCGATATCCGCATGATCCAGCCGTCGCCCGCCGCCTCGCCCATCGAGGACCAGCGCATGCAACAAGCCGGAATGACCGGTTTGCTCAGGCAATCGTTACCCTCCCGCAGATTGCAAAAAAGCCCGGCATCGCCGGGCTCGGGAATCGTCACCCGGGGTTCAGCCAGGCATCTTCAATGGCTCGGGCGACACGATGATGCCGTTGTTATCGGCATACAGGTATTCACCGGGGCGGAACGTCACGCCGCAGAAGGTTACGGGCACGTCGAGATCGCCGATGCCGCGCTTGTCGGTCTTCATCGGATGCGTGGCGAGGGCCTGCACGCCGAGTTCGGTCTGCGCGATGACGTCCACGTCACGGATGCAACCGTAGATCACCAGGCCTTCCCAGCCGTTGCGGGCGGCCTTCTCGGCGAGCATGTCGCCAAGCAGCGCGCGGCGCAGGGAGCCGCCACCATCGACAACCATGACCTTTCCGGCACCGTCCTGCTCGACCTGCTCCTTGACCAGCGAGTTGTCCTCGAAGCACTTGATGGTGACGATCTGCCCACCGAAGGAATCCCGCCCGCCGAAATTGCTGAAGATCGGTTCGACGACCTGCACCAGCTCCGGATAAGCGTCACACAGGTCAGGGGTTACATATTGCATAGCGAACATCCTCATTCATGAGCGCATTGAAACCGAGACGCGACGACCAGGGTACAGGCTTCGCGCAGCCCTGGCCGCCATGACCACGGGGACAGCCAGGCTGCCCCGCCGTCACGCTCAGTTTATTTCCGCATCCGCCAGGAAGAACCAGGTGTCCAAGACGGAGTCCGGGTTCAGCGAAACGCTCTCGATACCCTGCTGCATCAGCCACTTGGCAAGGTCCGGATGGTCCGACGGGCCCTGGCCGCAGATACCGATGTACTTGCCGGCCCGGTTGCAGGCCTCGATGGCGCTGGCAAGCAGTTTCTTGACCGCCGGATTACGCTCGTCGAACAGATGGGCGATGATGCCGGAATCGCGATCCAGGCCGAGCGTGAGCTGCGTCATGTCGTTGGAGCCGATGGAGAATCCGTCGAAGAACTCGAGGAATTCGTCGGCCAGCAATGCATTGGATGGCAGCTCGCACATCATGATGATGCGCAGGCCATTCTCGCCTCGCTTGAGGCCGAACTGACCAAGGATATCGATGACCTGCGAGGCCTCGCCAAGCGTCCTCACGAACGGCACCATCAATTCGACGTTGGTGAGCCCCATCTCGTCGCGCACCTTGCGCATGGCGCGGCACTCGAGCTCGAAGCAATCGCGGAAGGATTCGCTGATGTAGCGCGACGCGCCGCGGAAGCCGAGCATCGGATTTTCTTCTTCCGGCTCGTAGAGCTTGCCGCCGATCAGGTTGGCGTACTCGTTGGACTTGAAGTCCGACAGGCGCACGATGACCTTTTTCGGCCAGAACGCCGCGGCCAGGGTGCTGACGCCCTCGACCAGCTTCTCGACATAGAAGTCGACCGGATCGCCGTACCCGGCAATTCGCTTCTCGACGCTGGCTTTGACGTCCGCAGGCAGACCGGCGAAATTCAGCAGTGCCTTGGGGTGCACACCGATCATCCGATTGATGATGAATTCGAGGCGCGCCAGGCCTACTCCCGCATTGGGTAGTTGAGCGAAGTCGAAGGCACGGTCCGGGTTACCGACGTTCATCATGATCTTGAACGGCAGTTCCGGCATGGCATCGATGGAGTTCTGGCGGATGTCGAAACCCAGCTCGCCCTCGAAGATCAGCCCGGTGTCGCCCTCAGCGCAGGTCACGGTTACGCGCTGGCCATCCTGCAACAACTCGGTGGCATTGCCGCAACCGACCACGGCCGGTATACCCAGTTCGCGCGCAATGATCGCCGCGTGGCAGGTCCGGCCGCCGCGATTGGTGACGATCGCGCTGGCGCGCTTCATCACAGGCTCCCAATCCGGATCGGTCATGTCGGAAACGAGGACGTCGCCCGGCTGGACCTTATCCATCTCCGAGACGTCACGAATGATCTTCACCGGGCCGGCACCGATGCGCTGGCCGATGGCACGCCCTTCGACCAGAACCTTGCCTTTCTCCTTCAGCAGGTAGCGCTCCATGACATTGCCGCTGCTGCGGCTCTTCACGGTTTCTGGCCGAGCCTGGACGATGTACAGCTTGCCGTCATCGCCGTCCTTGGCCCATTCGATGTCCATCGGGCGGCCGTAGTGCTTCTCGATGGTCATGGCCTGCTTGGCGAGATTGGTCACTTCCTCGTCGGTCAGGCAGAAACGCATGCGATCCGCCTGGTCGACATCGACCGTCTTGACCGACTTGCCGGCGCTGGCTTCGGCGCCGTAGATCATCTTGATCGCCTTGCTGCCCAGATTGCGGCGCAGTATGGCAGGACGACCTGCCTCGAGGGTGTGCTTGTGCACATAGAATTCATCGGGGTTGACGGCCCCCTGAACGACGGTCTCGCCGAGACCGTATGCCCCGGTGATGAATACCACGTCGCGGAAGCCGGACTCGGTGTCCAGCGTGAACATCACGCCGGCGGTGCCGGTTTCCGAGCGAACCATGCGTTGCACGCCGGCTGACAGCGCAACCAGCTTGTGGTCGAAGCCCTGGTGCACGCGGTAGGCAATGGCTCGGTCGTTGAACAAAGAGGCGAACACTTCCTTCGCCGCGCGGATGACGTTGTCGACGCCACGGATGTTCAGGAAGGTTTCCTGCTGACCGGCAAACGAGGCGTCCGGGAGGTCCTCGGCAGTGGCCGAGGACCGAACGGCCACTGCCATGTGTTCGTTACCAGCGGACATCTCGGCAAAGGCGGCGCGGATGTCCGCGTCCAGCTTGGGCGGGAATGCGGCGTCCATGACCCAGCCGCGGATCTGCGCGCCGGCTTTGGCCAATGCGTTGACGTCATCCACGTCCAGCGCATCGAGCAGCGCATGGATCTGCTCGTTGAGACCACTGAGCTCCATGAAATCACGGTAGGCCTGTGCCGTAGTGGCGAAACCGCCAGGTACCGAAACGCCGGCGCCAGCGAGGTTGCTGATCATCTCGCCCAGGGAGGCGTTCTTGCCTCCCACCCGCTCAACATCATGATTGCCGAGCTTAGCGAGGGAAACTACGTACTCTACCAAGGTGATCTCTCCACGTTGTGTTGGGAACTCGGTTCGTGCCAATCCGCGGCACGTTGGCCTGGCACTGCAAAATAAGTGACAATGCCCGCCAGTCGAGGCTCGGCGAAGGGGCCTACTATAGCTGAGAACCGTTCTTGACCTAAGGTCCCAGATACGATGAAACGAACTGCATTCTTCATATCGGACGGTACCGGAATCACGGCCGAAACACTTGGCCAGAGTCTCCTGGCACAGTTCGAAAACATCAGCTTCACCAAGCTGACCCGACCGTATATCGATACGGCCGAAAAAGCGCGGGCAATGGTACAGCAAATCAACAAGGCGGCGGACAGCGACGGGGCGCGGCCCATCATATTCGACACACTGGTGAACCAGGAGATTCGCGACATCCTCGCCGAGTCCAATGGCTTCATGATCGACATCTTTTCCTCTTTCCTGGCTCCGCTGGAACATGAACTGATGTCACGTTCCTCCTATTCTGTCGGCAAGTCCCACTCCATCGGCCATAACGCCAACTACATGGAGCGCATCGACGCCGTCAACTTCGCGCTCGATAACGATGACGGAGCTCGCACGCACTACTACGACAAGGCCGATCTGATTTTGGTCGGTGTCTCCCGGTGCGGCAAAACGCCCACCTGCCTCTACATGGCCATGCAGTACGGCATCCGCGCGGCGAACTACCCGTTGACCGAGGACGACATGGAGCGCCTGCAACTGCCCAGCGCGCTGAAAACCCACCGGGACAAGTTGTTCGGTTTGACCATCGACCCGGACCGCCTCACCGCCATCCGCAACGAGCGCAAGCCCAACAGCCGCTACGCCAGCTACGCCCAATGCGAGTTCGAAGTGCGTGAAGTGGAAAACCTGTTCCGCCGCGAAAACATCAACTACATCAATTCGACCCATTTCTCCGTCGAAGAGATCTCGGCCAAGATCCTCGTGGAAAAGGGTGTGGAGCGCCGCCTCAAGTAGCGCCCGCTTCGCTAGACAACAAAAAGTCCGCTTGGTGCGGACTTTTTGTTTTCCAACCGCAGAAAGAACGGACAGCCGGCTTTGCGACCCGCTTAGAACGCATCGCCTGGCACGCGCACCCAACCTTCCATCAGTACCCGCGCACTACGGCTCATGATTGCCTTGGTCACCGTCCATTGACCGCCGACCTGCTCTGCCTCTGCACCGACCCGAAGCGTGCCGGACGGATGCCCGAAGCGCACGGCCTGCCGCTCGCCACCACCAGCCACGCGATTCACCAGGGTGCCAGGCACCGCCGCCGCGGTGCCTATGGCCACCGCACAGGTGCCCATCATGGCGTGGTGCAGTTTGCCCATGGACAACGCCCGCACCAGCAGATCGACCTCAGCTGCCTCGATGGTCTTGCCGGAGGACGCCCGATAGCTTTTCGGCTGGGACACGAAGGCAACCTTTGGCGTGTGCTGGCGGGTCAGCGCCTCCTCCGCGGTCTTGATCAAGCCCATGCGCAGTGCGCCGGCCACACGAATCGACTCCAGACGCGCCAGAGCATCCGGATTGCCGTTGATGTCCTCACGCAGTTCGGTGCCCTGGTAGCCGATGTCCTCGGCATTGACAAATACAGTCGGAATGCCCGCACTGATCATGGTCGCATTGAGCGTACCGATGCCGGGCACCTCAAGCTCATCCACCAGGTTGCCGGTGGGGAACATCGAGCTGCCCTCCTCGCCGTCGTCGGACGGATCGAGGAATTCGAGCACGATCTCGGCAGCGGGAAAGGACACGCCGTCCAACTCGAAATCACCGGTTTCCTGCACCTGGCCGTTGGTGACCGGCACGTGGGCGATGATGGTTTTGCCGATGTTGGCCTGCCAGATCCGCACCACGCAGGTGCCGTTCTGTGGAATGCGCTCGGCATCCACCAGGCCGGCATGCAGCGCGAACGCACCGGCGCCGGTTGAAAGGTTGCCGCAGTTGCCGCTCCAATCGACGAAGGGCTTGTCGATCGACACCTGCCCATAGAGGTACTCGACATCGTGATCTGGCCGACTGCTCTTGGACAGGATGACGCATTTGCTGGTGCTCGACGTGGCGCCGCCCATGCCATCGATATGCGCCGAATACGGGTCGGGGCTGCCGATCACACGCATGAACAGCTTGTCGCGCGCAGCGCCGGGCACTTGGCAGCTCTCCGGCAGGTCCTGCAGCCGGAAGAACACACCCTTGCTGGTGCCGCCGCGCATGTAGGTCGCGGGAATCTTGATCTGGGATTGATGAGCCATGAATGAGTCCTGGCTGAAAAATGAATGGGCCGTAGGGCGGATCACGCATCATCGATTCACCGCGAGGGATGCTGCGGATGGAAAAGCGCCATCCACCCTACGATGACAGCCGGTCACGCCTGACTGAGGAAGTCCTTGGCGAAACGCTGCAGCACGCCGCCAGCCTCATACACGCCGACCTCGGCCGCGGTGTCGAGACGGCAGGTGACCGGCACGCGGGTTTCTTCACCGCTCTTGTGGTGAATGACCAGCGTCAGGTCGCAGCGCGGCGACAGCTCACCTTCGATATCGAAGGTTTCGGTGCCATCGAGGCCAAGGGTCAAACGTGTGGTGCCAGCCTTGAACTCGACGGGCAGCACGCCCATGCCCACCAGGTTGGTACGGTGGATGCGCTCGAAGCCTTCGGCGACGATCACTTCCACGCCGGCCAGGCGCACGCCCTTGGCCGCCCAGTCACGCGAACTGCCCTGGCCGTAGTCGGCACCGGCCACAATGATGAGGTTCTGCTTACGAGTCATGTAGCTCTCGATGGCTTCCCACATGCGCATCACCTTGCCTTCCGGCTCGACGCGCGCCAGCGACCCCTTCTGCACCTTACCGTCGACCACGGCCATCTCATTGACCAGCTGCGGGTTGGCGAACGTCGCCCGCTGCGCCGTGAGGTGGTCGCCACGATGGGTCGCGTAGGAATTGAAGTCTTCCTCCGGCAGGCCCATTTTCGCCAGGTACTCGCCGGCGGCCGAGTTCAGCAGAATGGCATTGGACGGCGACAGGTGATCGGTGGTGATGTTGTCCGGCAGGATCGCCAGCGGACGCATACCCTTGAGCGTACGCTCGCCGGCCAGCGCACCTTCCCAGTACGGCGGACGACGGATGTAAGTGGACATCGGACGCCAGTCATAGAGCGGGCTCTTGGCTTCCTCGATGGTGCCCAGATCGAACATCGGAATGTAGATCTGCTTGAACTGCTCCGGCTTGACCGAGGACGCGACGATGGCGTCGATCTCCTCGTCGGACGGCCAGAGATCCTTCAGGGTGATCGGATTGCCGTTCTTGTCGGTACCCAGCACATCCTGTTCGATATCGAAACGTACGGTACCGGCGATGGCATAAGCGACTACCAGCGGCGGCGAGGCAAGGAAGGCCTGCTTGGCGTACGGATGGATACGGCCGTCGAAGTTGCGATTTCCCGAAAGGACTGCGGTGGCATACAGGTCGCGCTCGATGATTTCCTGCTGAATCACCGGATCTAGCGCACCGGACATGCCGTTACAGGTGGTGCAGGCGTAAGCGACGATGCCGAAACCGAGTTTTTCCAGCTCGCTCAGCAGCCCAGCTTCTTCCAGGTACAGCCTGGCGACCTTGGAACCCGGCGCGAAGGACGTCTTCACCCAAGGCTTGCGCACCAGCCCCAGCTCGTTGGCCTTCTTGGCCAGCAAGCCGGCCGCAACCACGTTGCGCGGGTTGGAGGTGTTGGTGCAGCTGGTGATGGCAGCAATGATCACCGCACCGTCCGGCAACAGGCCTTCGGCCTCCTCGGCCCTGGCCGCAGCCAGCATGTCTTCGTCGGCGATGCCACGCTCGTGCAGCGCCGAGGTCGGCAGACGCTTGTGCGGGTTGGACGGGCCCGCCATGTTGCGCACCACGCTGGACAGGTCGAATTCGAGCACGCGCTCGTATTCGGCGCCTTCCAGAGCCGTCGCCCACAGGCCCGTTTCCTTGGCGTACTGCTCGACGAGCGCAACCTGCTCCGGCTCGCGACCGGTCAGTTTGAGGTAATCGATGGTCTGCTGGTCGATGTAGAACATCGAAGCGGTGGCGCCGTATTCCGGACACATGTTGGAGATGGTCGCGCGATCGCCGATGGTCAGGCTGTCGGCGCCTTGGCCGAAGAACTCGACCCAGGCCCCGACCACACGTTCCTTGCGCAGGAACTCAGTCAGCGCGAGGACGATATCGGTGGCGGTGATGCCAGGCTGACGCTTGCCGGTCAGACGTACGCCGACAATGTCAGGCAGGCGCATCATTGAAGGCAGACCGAGCATCACGGTTTCGGCTTCCAGGCCGCCAACGCCGATGGCGATCACACCCAGCGCATCGACATGCGGCGTGTGCGAGTCGGTACCTACGCAAGTATCCGGAAAGGCCACACCACCGCGCGCCTGAATTACCGGCGACATCTTCTCCAGGTTGATCTGGTGCATGATGCCGTTACCGGCCGGGATCACGTCGACGTTCTTGAACGCGGTCTTGGTCCACTCAATGAAGTGGAAGCGGTCCTCGTTGCGTCGCTCCTCGACGGCTCGGTTCTTTTCGAACGCATCGGCATCGAAACCGGCAAATTCCACCGCCAGCGAGTGGTCGACGATCAACTGAGTCGGCACCACCGGGTTGACCTTCGCCGGGTCGCCGCCCTGCTCCGCGATCGCATCGCGCAGACCGGCAAGATCGACCAGCGCGGTCTGACCAAGAATGTCGTGGCAGACGACGCGTGCCGGATACCAGGGAAAGTCGAGGTCGCGCTTGCGCTCGATGATCTGCTTCAGCGAATCGGTCAGCGCTTCGGGCTCACAGCGACGCACCAGCTGTTCGGCCAGGACGCGGGAGGTATAGGGCAGCTTGTCGTAGGCACCCGGTTGAATGGCTTCGATCGCCTCACGGGTGTCGAAGTAGTCAAGCCCAGTACCTGGCAAAGGTTTGCGGTGTTCTGTATTCATGCCGGAAGAACTCAATTCAGTAATGTTCTGTGGGGCAAGGTGCGGGGAGCCCGGCGACAAGCTCCCTCGCTCCGATCAACGCTGGGCGATCGGGACAACCTTGCGCTGCTCCGGACCGATGTACTCGGCGCTCGGCCGAATGATCCGGTTGTTGCTGCGTTGTTCGATCACATGGGATGCCCAGCCGGTAACGCGCGAGCAGACGAAGATCGGCGTGAACAGCTTGGTCGGGATGCCCATGAAGTGATAGGCGGACGCATGGTAGAAGTCGGCGTTCGGGAAGAGCTTCTTCTGCTCCCACATGGTTTCGTCGACGGCGACCGAGACCGGGTAAAGCACGGTATCGCCCACTTCATCAGCGAGCTTCTTGGCCCAGACCTTGATCACCTCGTTGCGCGGGTCAGAAACGCTGTAGATCGCATGGCCGAAGCCCATGATCTTGTCCTTGCGCTCAAGCATGCCGAGGATGGCTTCGCGGGCTTGTTCCGGGCTCTTCCACTGCTCGATCATGTCCATCGCCGCTTCGTTGGCGCCGCCGTGCAGCGGGCCGCGCAGCGAACCGATGGCACCGGTCACGCAGGAATAGAGATCGGACAGCGTTGAGGCGCAGACGCGGGCGGTGAAGGTCGAGGCGTTGAATTCGTGCTCGGCATAAAGAATCAGCGAGACGTTCATCACCTTGACGTGCAAGTCGCTCGGCTTCTTGTCATGCAACAGCGCGAGGAAATGACCACCCAGGGTCTCTTCGTCGCTGGTGCAGTTGATGCGCACGCCATCATGGGTGAAGCGGTACCAGTAGCACATGATCGCCGGGAACGCCGCCATCAGGCGCTCGGCCACATCGCGCTGCTGGTCGAAGCTGAGCTCCGGCTCGAGCGTGCCGAGCACCGACGACCCGGTACGCATGACGTCCATCGGATGCGCACTGGCAGGGATGCGCTCAAGCACTTCCTTTAGCGCCTGCGGCAGGTCCCGCATGGTCTTCAGGCGGCTCTTGTAATCGGTCAGCTGCTGAGTGTTTGGCAACTCGCCGTAGAACAGCAAGTAAGCCACCTCCTCGAAATCGCACTCGGCCGCCAGCTCACGTACGTCGTAACCGCGGTAGGTCAACCCGGCACCGGTCTTGCCCACGGTACACAGGGCAGTCTGGCCGGCGATCTGGCCACGCAGGCCTGCGCCACTCAAAACTTTTGCTTCAGCCATTGCTATCTCCTTCTTGGATTTGTTCTGGATACTGCAAATCACGTTGAACAATGAACCGCACAGCCCCCGCTGGCTCTCGGCGGGGTCGTTCGTCAGCTCTTTTTCTGAGCGAACAGCGCGTCGAGGTGCTGCTCGAATGCGTGGTAGTTGATGCGATCGTAGAGCTCCATGCGCGTCTGCATGGTGTCGATCACATTTTTCTGAGTACCGTCACGGCGCAGCGCGGTGTAGACATTTTCGGCCGCCTTGTTCATGGCGCGGAACGCCGACAATGGGTAGAGCACCAGAGACACATCGACGCCGGCCAACTCTTCGGTGGTGTACAGCGGCGTTGCGCCGAACTCGGTGATGTTGGCCAGAATTGGCGCCTTCACGCGGTCGGCGAAGGTCTTGTACATCGCCAGCTCGGTGATGGCCTCGGGGAAGATCATGTCGGCACCCGCTTCGACGCAGGCGGCGGCGCGGTCCAGTGCGGCATTCAACCCTTCCACCGCCAGCGCATCGGTACGCGCCATGATCACGAAACTGTCGTCGGTACGTGCATCAACAGCCGCCTTGATACGGTCGACCATTTCCTGCTGGGTGACGATTTCCTTGTTCGGGCGATGGCCGCAGCGCTTGGCCCCAACCTGATCCTCGATATGGATCGCCGCCGCGCCGAACTTGATCATCGACTTGACGGTACGCGCCACGTTGAACGCCGAGGAGCCGAAGCCGGTGTCGACATCTACCAGTAGCGGCAGGTCACAGACGTCGGTGATGCGACGCACATCGGTCAGCACATCGTCGAGACCGGTGATACCGAGGTCCGGCAGCCCCAGCGAGCCCGCGGCAACGCCGCCGCCGGACAGGTAAATCGCCTTGAATCCGGCGCGCTTGGCCAGCAAGGCATGGTTGGCGTTGATAGCGCCGACCACCTGCAGGGGATGCTCGCTGGCGACCGCATCGCGGAATCGCTGACCGGGGGTAGGAAGTGTCATGCCTCACCTCTTGGTTGTGGTGTCGGTTGCCGGGCGGCCAGGTAATGCCGCTCGATGTTGCGCTTGGAGGCGCAGATATGTCGCCGCATCAGGAGCTCGGCCAGTTCGCCGTCACGGTCGGCGATGGCGTCGAGTATCCGATGGTGCTCGGCAAATGCCTGACGCGGGCGATTGGGGGTGGCGGAAAACTGGATGCGGTACATGCGCACGAGCTGGTACAGCTCGCCGCATAGCATCTGGCTCAAGGTACTGTTTCCGCTGCCCTGGATGATCCGGTAGTGGAAGTCGAAGTCGCCTTCCTGCTGGTAGTAGCCGACTCCCGCCTGAAAGGCTTCGTCGCGCTCGTGCATGTCCAGCACCCGGCGCAACTCGTCGATCTCTCCCCGGCTCATGCGTTCGGCGGCAAGGCGGCAGGCCATGCCCTCGAGCGACTCGCGAATCTCGTAGAGTTCGATCAGCTCGGCATGACTGAGCGACACCACCCGTGCGCCAACATGCGGCACGCGCACCAGCAGCTTCTGCCCCTCGAGGCGATGGATTGCCTCACGCAAGGGGCCGCGGCTGATACCGTAAGTGCGCGCGAGTTCCGGTTCGGAAATCTTGCTCCCAGGCGCGATCTCCCCTTTGACGATCGCCGCCTGGATAAGCCGGAAAACGTGCTCGGAAAGGGTTCCGCTGTCGCCTTGGTCAGGACGGGGCGCGTCCAGCGCATCGAGCATATTGTTGACACCGTGCGAGATATTTCCCACACGTTATGCCTGTACGAGCCACCTGGTCAATCATACGAAGGTGGATTGTCGACAATTGTTGCTCGTCGATCACTTGGCTGACGATCAGGGCGCCCTCTGCCGCCCTGCCCTTAAGCCTAGCCTCGCGATCCAGGCTGCATGCTAGAATGCCGCGCTATATATCGCGCCGGGCCAGACCCAGCCGCGCCTCGATTCACGGGTCCGCCCTCGACCCCCATCATCGCGAATCCATCCCGACCCTATGATCGTTTCACCCCGTCTTTTCCTGTCGTTGTGTCTCATGGCCTGCCCTGCGCTGCTTCAGGCCGAAGAAAAAGCCATCTATGGCCTGAACGAGCACGTCGCCCTGCCGCAGTTCGGTCTCGAGGTTCCGGCGAAACTCGACACCGGCGCGCAAACGGCCTCGCTCAGTGCACGCGACATCGAGCGGTTCAAACGCGACGGCAAGAGCTGGGTGCGCTTCTACCTGGCGATCGACGAAGCACACAATCGCCCGATCGAGCTGCCGCTGCGCCGCATCAGCAAGATCAAGCGACGCGCCGGCGACTTTGATCCGGAAGAAGAAAAGACCTACACACCGCGGCCGGTCGTAGCGCTGATGCTGTGCATGGGCAAGGCCCAACGCAGCATCGAAGTGAACCTCACGGACCGAAGTGCATTCCAATATCCACTTTTGATCGGCTCCGAGGCGCTTGCTCGCTTCGGCGCTCTGGTAGACCCTAGTCTCAAGTACGCTGCTGGAAAACCCGGCTGCATCACCGAATCCGACGCTGACGAGTAACTCCATGCGCGCACTGACCCTGCACCTCAAAGTCCTGATCTTCCTGCTCGTCACACTGGGCGTCGCGATTACGGCGTACCAGATCTTCGTGCTCGGCATCCCTGTCACCGAGGATGAAACCGATGACCTGTGGAACATCGACGCCAAGGTCGAATTCCAGGCCAACCCGCGCGAACCGGTGAAGCTGCAGATGTACGTACCGCCGCTGACTCAGGAGTTCGTCAGCCTCAACGAGAGCTTTATTTCCAACAACTACGGCGTCAGCATCAACCGAGCAGAGGGTAATCGGCGTGTCACCTGGTCCGCTCGCCGGGTCAACGGCAAGCAGACGCTTTACTACCGCCTGGTGCTGACGCGGCGTTACAGCGGTGAGCAGACCAAGGCCAACGGCCCGATCTTCCGTGACAGCATTCCGGTCGAGGGCGCCGAGAAAATTGCTGCCGAAGCGCTGTTGTCGCCCATCCGCCAGCACTCGGCGGACGTCGAGACCTTCATCAGCGAAGCGATCAAGCGCGTCAACAACGCCAACGACGACAACGTCAAGCTGCTGCTCGGCGGCGATGCGGGAACGGCGAACAAGGCACGTGTCATCGAACTGCTGCTGTCCATTGCCCACGTTCCCATGGAACGGGTGCACACCGTACGCCTGGCGTCGGACATGGCGCAGTCGCCGGAGCTGTGGTTACGCAGCTTCAACGGCGACAAATGGCTGTACTTCAATCCGGAGACCGGTGAGCAGGGCCTGCCCAAGGATCGCCTGGTGTGGTGGACGGGCGACGAACCGCTGCTGAACCTCGAGGGCGGGCGCAACGCACAGGTGACCTTCACGCTCAACAGCAGCGAGATGAACGCCATACGTCTGGCGAAACTAACGGACGAGAACACCGACGCTGACTTCCTCGAATACTCGCTGTACGGGCTGCCACTGCAGACCCAGCAGACCTACCAGATCATGATCATGATCCCGATCGGCGTGCTGGTGATCCTCATTCTGCGCAACCTGGGCGGCCTGCAGACACTTGGCACCTTTACCCCGGTGCTGATTGCCCTCGCCTTTCGGGAAACGCAGATCGGCTTCGGCATCGTGCTGTTTACCTTGATCACCGCGCTGGGCCTGTCGCTGCGCTCGTACCTCGAGCACCTCAAGTTGCAGATGCTGCCGCGGCTGTCCGTGGTGTTGACCTTCGTGGTGATTCTCATCGCCGTGATCAGCCTGTTCAGCCACAAACTCGGTCTGGAGCGGGGCCTGTCGGTTTCGCTGTTCCCGATGGTGATCCTGACGATGACCATCGAGCGGCTGTCGATCACCTGGGAGGAGCGTGGCGGCGGCCATGCCTTCAAGGTGGCAGTCGGCACGCTGATCGCGGCGGCGCTGGCGTACCTGCTGATGAACATACCGGAGCTGACCTACTTCATCTTCACGTTCCCGGCAGTGCTGCTGATCATGGTGGGCTTCATGCTGGCGATGGGTCGCTACCGCGGCTATCGCCTGACCGAGCTGTTCCGTTTCAAAGCCTTTCTGAAGGATTGAGCCATGTTCGGTCTGATCAAGACGTGGAAGGCGCTGGAAGCCAAAGGGATCATGGGCATCAACCGGCGCAACGCGGACTATGTGCTGAAGTACAACAAGCGCAACCTCTATCCCATCGTCGATGACAAGATCATCACCAAGATGCGCGCCATCGAGGCCGGCATCGACGTGCCGGAAATGTACGGGATCATCGAGACCGAGCGGGACATCGACAAGCTCAAGGACATCGTGAAGGACCATACCGACTTCGTCGTCAAGCCCGCCCAAGGCGCTGGCGGGGACGGCATCCTGGTGATCGCCGACCGCTTCGAGGGGCGCTACCGGACGGTGTCGGGCAAGATCCTCACCCACGACGAGATCGAGCATCAGATTTCCAATATCCTCACCGGCCTGTATTCACTCGGCGGGCACCGCGATCGGGCCCTGATCGAGTACCGGGTCACCCCTGACTCGATCTTCAAGAGCATCAGCTACGAAGGGGTTCCGGATATCCGCATCATCGTGCTGATGGGCTACCCAGTGATGGCCATGCTGCGGCTGCCGACACGACAATCGGGCGGCAAGGCCAACCTGCACCAAGGCGCCATCGGTGTCGGCGTGGATCTGGCTACCGGCATCACCCTGCGCGGCACCTGGCTGAACAACAAGATCACCAAGCACCCCGATACCACCAACGCCGTGGACGGCGTTCAGCTGCCCAACTGGGACGGATTCATGAAGCTCGCCGCCGGCTGCTACGAGCTGTGCGGCCTGGGTTACATCGGCGTCGACATGGTGCTCGACCAGGACAAGGGTCCGCTGATCCTCGAGCTCAACGCACGTCCCGGCCTGAACATCCAGATCGCCAACGACTGCGGCCTGACGCACCGCGCCCACGCGGTGGAAGCCCGGATCGAGGAGCTCAAGGAAAAGGGTCTGCAGGAGACGCCGGAAGAACGTGTGCAGTTCGCCCAGTCCCTGTTCGGCCACATCCAGCCCCACGCATGAGCCGCGCGCTCGCCCGGGCGCCCCGAAGCGATAGACCGCCCGAAGTATCCAGATGCCCGCCTGCACAACCCACGCCCTTGCTTACCAGCCCGACCCGAGCCTGCGGTTCGAACGAATCCGGCAGGCGCCCGGGGCGATACTGCTCGACTCGGGTCGCCCCGCGGCGGACCGGGGTCGATACGACCTGCTGAGCGCCTGGCCGAGCGAGCAATTGGAGCCTCAGGGGAGCGAAACCGGCCAGGCGTTTTTCCAGCGCCTGCGTGACGCACTGGGCCGGCTGGGCCAGGCGCAGGCGCCGGCAGGCTTGCAACTGCCTTTCACAGGCGGGCTCATCGGCTTTCTGGCCTATGATTTCGGCGCACGGCTCGAACGGGTGCCAACCACCGCGGTGCAGGACCGGAGGCTGCCGCACGCCCGCTTCGGCCTGTACAGCTGGGCCCTGGTCAACGATCACCTGCAAAGCACCACGCATCTGGTCTTCCATCCAGGAATCGCCGACGCGGAACGCCGGCGCCTGATCGCGCTCTTCGACGACGCACCTTCGCCTGACCTGCCTTCATTCAGACTCGCTGCGCAATTCAGCGCCGACCAACCCCGCGCGCAGTACCAGCGTGCGATCGAGCGCATCCAGCGCTACATCGCCGCCGGCGATTGCTATCAGGTCAATTATGCGCAGCGGTTCCAGGCGCCCTGCTCAGGCGATCCGTGGCACGCCTACCAGGCGCTGCGAGCCGCCTGCCCTACGCCATTCGCTGCATTCATGCCATTCGCTTCCGGCGCCATCATCAGCCTGTCGCCAGAGCGATTCCTGCGTCTAAGCGAGCGCAGGGTCGAAACCCGACCGATCAAGGGCACTCGCCCCCGCCGCGCCGACGCCCAGGCAGACCAGGCCGAAGCGCAAGCGCTGCTGGCGAGCAGCAAGGACCGCGCGGAAAACCTGATGATCGTCGACCTGCTGCGCAACGACCTGGGGCGCAGTTGCGAGATCGGCAGCATCGACGTTCCGGAGCTTTTCTCGCTGGAAAGCTATCCAAACGTTCATCATCTGGTCAGCAGCGTGAGCGGGACCCTCGCAGACGACCGCGACGCGCTGGACCTGCTGACTGGCAGCTTTCCGGGGGGGTCGATCACCGGCGCACCAAAGATCCGCGCCATGCAGATCATCGATGAACAGGAGCCCACCGCGCGCTCGATCTACTGCGGCTCCTTTCTCTATCTGGACGTACGCGGCGAGATGGACAGCTCGATCGCGATCCGCACGCTGCTGGTCGAAGACGGGCAGATCAGCTGCTGGGGCGGTGGCGGTATCGTCGCGGATTCGGACTGGCAGGCCGAATATCAGGAGTCTCTCGACAAGGTCAGGGTCCTGATGGAGACCCTCGAAAAGCTCTAGCGACGGGCCACCGTCGGCAAGCGGGACAACCGGACGCCGGACGCGGGACGCGGGACGCGGGGGCCGTGAGCAATACTGGACCTGTCGCTCACGGCTTGCGGCCTGGTCTGGCTCAGAGCGCGAGTTGGCGATTCGACGCCTTGAGAAATTCCTGCTTGAGCGCCTCGAAGGTATGCACGGCGGGGAATTGCGGAAACTCGCGGATCACATTGTCCGGGGCGTGGAACAGAATGCCGGCGTGCGCCTCGCCGAGCATGGTGGTGTCGTTGTAGGAATCGCCTGCCGCGATCACGCGGTAATAGAGGCTCTTGAGCGCGATCACCGACTGGCGCTTGGGGTCCCTCTGGCGCAGCTCATAGCCGACCACGCGGCCTGTGTCGTCGGTCACCAGGCGATGGCAGAGCAGCGTCGGGAAGCCCAGCTGGCGCATCAGAGGCTGCGAGAATTCATAGAAGGTGTCGGACAGGATGACCACCTGAAACCGCTCGCGCAGCCAGTCGATAAACTCTACGGCGCCATCGAGCGGCTTCAGCGTCGCGATCACCTTCTGGATATCGGCCAGTTTCAAACCGTGCTCGTCAAGGATTCGCAGACGCTGCTTCATCAGCACGTCGTAGTCGGGAATGTCCCGTGTGGTCGCCCGCAGCGATTCGATTCCGGTGGCCTCGGCAAAGGCGATCCAGATTTCCGGAACCAAAACACCTTCCAGGTCGAGACAGGCTATTTCCACGGGTCGCTCCTCAAAGCAGAAAATAAAGCCGGCACTCTAACGGCACGGCCCAACTGCCGCAACGTGGCCCTTATTCCCTAAACAGAGCAGCTGGTAGAGCAAAGGTTATTTAGCGGAATAAAGCCGGTTTGCTACCATCCCCGGCCTGCACAGAGCGCGAAGCGCCAGACCGAGGAACCTGCCTGATGAACCCGTCCATCGATGTTGCCGAGCTGGCTGCCGCCTATGCCAGCAAAACGCCCCAGCAAATCCTGCAACTTGCCTTCGACCTGTTTGGCGACGACCTGTGGATTTCCTTCAGCGGCGCCGAGGACGTGGTCCTGCTGGACATGGCCTGGAAGCTGAACAAGCAGGTCAAGGTGTTCACCCTCGACACGGGCCGGCTGCACAGCGAAACCTACCGGTTCATCGAGCAGGTGCGTGACCACTACGGCATTGCAATCGAAATCATGACGCCGGACCCAGCGCTGCTGCAGCCGCTGGTCAACGAAAAGGGACTGTTCAGCTTCTACCGCGACGGCCACGGCGAGTGCTGCGGTATTCGCAAGATCGAGCCATTGCGTCGCAAGCTCGCCACCGTGCGCGCCTGGGCCACCGGACAGCGCCGCGACCAGAGCCCTGGCACCCGCAGCCAGGTGTCGGTGCTGGAGCTCGACACCGCGTTCTCCACCGAGACCAACACGCTCTACAAGTTCAACCCGTTGGCGCAGATGACCAGCGAGGAAGTCTGGGGCTATATCCGCATGCTCGAAGTGCCCTACAACTCGCTGCACGAACGGGGCTTCATCAGCATCGGTTGCGAACCCTGCACCCGTCCGGTGCTGCCCAATCAGCACGAACGCGAGGGACGTTGGTGGTGGGAGGAATCCACGCAAAAGGAATGCGGCCTGCACGCCGGCAATCTGATCGCCCGCTCCTGAGGACGCGTCGTCGCGGCGACGCCCTGCCGCCGCGGCCCACTACCTCGCTGCGCAAGGGTGCGCCCGCTAGAGCGTGGGCAACTCCACCTGTTCGAACAGCGCGTCGACCTCGGCTTTGTTGCGGCACTGCACTGCCTTCTCCAGCATTTCGCGGTCGAGATGGGGCGCAAAGGTTTCGATGAAATCGCACATGAACCCGCGCAGAAAGGTGCCGCGGCGAAATCCGATGCGGGTGACGCTCGATTCGAACAATTCGCTGGCGTCGAGCACCACCAGGTCCGGGTCTAGCTTCGCGTCGACCGCCATGCGCGCCACGATGCCCACCCCCAAGCCGAGGCGGACATAGGTTTTTATCACGTCGGCGTCCGCCGCGGTGAACACTACCTTTGGCGACAGACCCCGGTGATTGAAGGCCTCATCGAGCTTCGAGCGCCCGGTAAAACCGAATACGTAGGTCACGATGGGATACTCGGCCAGCGCTTCGAGCGTCAGCTTGTCCAGTTTGGCCAGGGGATGCCCCTGCGGCACCACCACGCAACGGTTCCACCGATAGCACGGCATCATCACCAGGTCGCCGAACAATTCGAGCCCTTCGGTGGCGATGGCGAAATCCACGGTGCCGTCGGCGGCCATTTCGGCGATCTGCATCGGCGTCCCCTGATGCATGTGCAAGGACACGTCCGGGTATTGCTTGATGAAGGCGCTGATCACCGAGGGCAGCGCGTAGCGTGCCTGGGTATGGGTGGTGGCGATGCTGAGGGTGCCGCGCTTTTCGTTGGAGAATTCTTGGGCGATCTGCTTAATGCTTTCGCATTTACGCAGGATTTCCCCCGCCGTGGTGATGATGCGCTCACCGGCCGGCGTGACACGGGTCAGATGCTTGCCACTGCGGGCGAACACCTCAACGCCCAGTTCGTCCTCGAGCAGGCGGATCTGCTTGCTGATACCCGGTTGCGACGTGAACAGGCTCTGGGCGGTCGCTGAGACATTGAGGTCATGATGCGCCACTTCCCAGATGTAACGCAGTTGCTGAAGCTTCATAGAATTCCCTCAAAGGCCAATGGCGCCCATGCGCCGCCACGGTTATAACTTCGCGCACCAGAGCGATGGAATTCTAGGCCATTTCCCTATTGGCCGCCTGCCGCGGATCACGGGGCGCCAAGCGCATCGCCAGCGACCACGGTTTCTCGGCCCCGGCACGTTCTGCGTCACGTTCCGCGGCCGGTCGCTTGTTCGGGCCGCTCGGGCGCACGATCACCCGCACCGTCGGGCGCCATCGCCGCCGTCTCAGCGGCGGGCTTCGATGAACCGCAAGCTCTGGTAAAGGGCCTCTGTTCGCGGCATGGCGTAGCCGGCGCGTGTTGCCGCAGCCAGTGGAGCGGCGTAGATCGCGTCGAGCTCCATCGGCCGGCCACAGGCATGGTCGTGGTACATGCTGGGCAGGTAGTTGGGCATGTGGTCCGTGGACGCGAGCATCCGATCGACCAGCACCTCCGGCAACGGATAACCGCACGCCGCCGCGGCACCGCAGGCTTCCTGCATGATCGCGCGGATCAAGGCGCGGCTGTCCGGGTTCGCCATCATGGGCGCCGTGCCGGCATCGAGGAGTACCGATAGCCCGTTATAGGGCATGTTCCAGACCAGCTTCTGCCAGCGCGCCTGCGCCAGATGGGTCGCTGCGCTCGAATCGACGCCGGCAGCACGAAACATCGAGACGCCTTCCTCCAGCACCGCCTGCTGCTCTTGGGCCGACGCCGCAGGACCCGAATGGTAGCCGAGGTTGACTCCGCCCAGCGCCTGATGCTCGACCACGCCCAGCGCCGATCGATGCGCACAGATGAAGCACAACCCACCCAGCAGGTGAACGCCACCGGGCAGCGCGCTGCGCAGCGCGTCTTCGACACCCAGGCCGTTCTGCAGCACGACGACCTTCGCGCCCTCGGCCGCCGCCGCCAGGATCGACGGCGCCAGCTCCGGATTACTGGTGCTCTTGGCGCCCACCAGCAGCCAGTCGCAGGCGGGCATCTCGTCCGCTCGCCGATATGCCTGGACCGGCGCCACCACCAGCGAGCCGTGGACGGCACTGTTTATACGCAAGCCGTCGCGTGCCACCGTCTCGTACTCGCTGCGCAGCAGGAAATGCACGTCGTAGCCCGCGCGCGCCAGCATCGCGCCGTAGAAACCGCCAATGGCACCAGTGCCGATGATTCCGATTCGAGGGGACGTTGGGGTCATGCGCAGCTCCAGGAGGTCATTTGGCGCGCGGATGGCGCGCGCTGAGCCGTTCACCTTATCAGCCCGGATTGTTTGCGCCCAGCCGTCGCGAATGGCCGACAGGCCAGGCCGCGAGGCACTAGTAGCGGCGCCGCGTCCGACTTCAAGGTCATTGTCGAGCCCGGGCATTACGCGCTAAGGTTCCGCTCTCCCGCTGCGCCCCAAGGCCCTGCTCCGCCGCACCGGGATGGCTGGCGGACGGCATCCGTGACCCTGACGAGAACCCGATGGCTGATTTACCGATCGATGACCTAAACGTTTCCTCCAACGAGACACTGATCACCCCGGAGCAACTGAAGCGCGAAATACCGCTCACCGCCTCGGCACTCAAGACGGTCTCCGAAGGGCGCCAGGTCGTTCGCGACATTCTCGACGGCAAGGATCACCGCCTGTTCGTCGTGGTGGGCCCCTGCTCGATCCATGACCTCAAGGCGGCGCACGAATACGCCGAGCGCCTGAAGGAACTGGCCGAGCGCGTCGCTGACAGCCTGTTCCTGGTGATGCGGGTGTACTTCGAGAAGCCTCGCACCACTGTGGGCTGGAAGGGCTTGATCAACGATCCTTACATGGATGACTCGTTCAAGATCCAGGATGGCCTGCACATCGGCCGCCAGTTGCTGCTTGACCTCGCCGAAATGGGCCTGCCCACTGCTACCGAGGCACTCGATCCGATCTCGCCGCAGTACCTGCAGGATCTGATCAGCTGGTCGGCCATCGGCGCCCGGACGACCGAATCACAGACACATCGCGAGATGGCGTCGGGGCTTTCGTCCGCAGTCGGTTTCAAGAACGGCACCGACGGCAGCCTGACCGTCGCGATCAACGCGCTGCAATCGGTTTCCAGCCCGCACCGCTTCCTCGGCATCAACCAGGCCGGCGGCGTCTCCATCGTCACCACCAAAGGCAACGCCTACGGGCACGTGGTGCTGCGCGGCGGCAACGGCAAACCCAACTACGATTCGGTCAGCGTGGCCGTGTGCGAGCAGGCCCTGAACAAGGCCGGCATCAGCCCCAACATCATGGTCGACTGCAGCCACGCCAACTCCAACAAGGACCCGGCGCTGCAGCCACTGGTGATGGATAACGTGGCCAACCAGATCCTGGAGGGCAACACCTCCATCGTCGGGCTGATGGTAGAGAGTCATCTGGGGTGGGGCAGTCAGCCGATCCCGAAAGACCTGGCCGAACTGGAATACGGCGTTTCGGTCACCGACGCATGCATCGATTGGGCAGCTACCGAAAAGGCGATCCTCGGCATGCATGCCAAGCTGAAGGACGTGCTGCCAAAGCGCGCACGCAGGTAAACGCCCCGTCACAGGAAAACGCTGCACGCTGGCGTTTTCCTGCCTCCTCCCATGCGCGCCTTATTCGGGATCCTGCTCGGCCGCCGCAGTTCCTTGGCGCTCGATATAGCGCTCGACGTAGGAGCACGACGGGATCACCGTATAACCCTCGCGCTCGGCATAGTCCAGCGCATGCTGCGCCAACTCGGCGGCTACGCCGCGCCCACGGAGCGCGTCAGGCACATAGGTGCGGTAAATATCCAGAGTCTGTTTACCCAGATCCACATACGACAAATAGGCGCGATAGCCGTCCACGGTGGTTTCGAACTGATGGTTCGTTCGATCGTGATGGATGCTTAGCTTGTCGGTCATCTCGCCTCCTCTGCAGGCTTGCCCTGCCCTTGTTCGACTGATGATGATATGCCGTGACTGCATACCATCTGTTTTTTATTGTTAGCTGGACACAGCATGCTACCGCCATGACTCGTGCGGCTTCAATTGCTTAACGGCTGTCTGCTTTCGCTGCAATCGCTAAGGGGCGCGGGGTCCGGCCATTTGACGTGCAACTTTCGACAACCCGACCGGTCCATGTAATAGCTGCTACGGCTGGCCTGGTTGTTTTTCAATCAACTTGACCGGCAGTCGCCGTGAAAGAATTGAGCTTGCAGAAATTTCGTGCAGGAGCTGCTTGCCTCAGTTTACTTAACGCAACTTATCGGTAGTATGTGCGCGCCAACTTTCCATAACGGAAGTTGCCATGGATTTCATCCTTAAGGGGAACACGATGAACAACGTTCTGAAATTTTCTGCTCTGGCTTTCGCCGCAGTTCTGGCTACTGGTTGCAGCAACAGTATGACCAAAGAAAGCGAAGCCCGTCTGACCGCGACCGAAGACGCCGCTGCCCGCGCCCAGGCTCGTGCCGACGAAGCGTACAGCAAGGCCGACGAGGCCATGCAGGCTGCTCAGAAGGCTCAGCAAACTGCTGACGAAGCCAACGAGCGTGCTCTGCGTATGCTGGACCGCGCCAGCCGCAAGTAAGCTTCAGGCGATAAAAAAAGCCGACCTGCTGGTCGGCTTTTTTGTGCCCGCGGTCCCGTCCTGAATAAGGTTT
>DDKB01000012.1 GCA_002339675.1 Stutzerimonas stutzeri | reverse complement strand
AAACCTTATTCAGGACGGGACCCTGGAAATGAAAAAGCCGCGCAATGCTCGGCTTTCTAATCTGGAGCGGGCGAAGGGAATCGAACCCTCGTCATGAGCTTGGGAAGCTCAGGTAATGCCATTATACGACGCCCGCGGTGGGTGCCTTTGTACCAGAAGGGCGCGTGGAATTGAAGCGGACACGGGGGCTTTTCGGCGAAAGGCTCAGATCTGGGCGATTTCGCTGTCGGTCAGGCTGCGGTATTGGCCGGGTGCGAGTGTGGGGTCGAGCGTGAGCGGGCCCATGCGCTCACGGTGCAGGGCGGTGACCTTGTTGCGGAAGTGGCCGAACATGCGCTTGACCTGGTGGTAGCGGCCTTCGTGCAACGTCAGGCGTGCCTGGCGGGGGCCCAGTAGTTCGAGTTGCGCGGGCAGGGTGGTGAGGTTCTCGAAGCGGAAGTAGAGGCCTCTGGCGAAGTGCTCGATGCAGCTGGGGTCGATGGGGTCCTCGGTTTCCACCCGATAGGTCTTGCCCAATAGGCTTTCGGGCTGGGTGAGGCGACGGGACCAGAGGCCGTCGTTGGTGAGGATCATCAGCCCGGTGGTGTTGAAGTCCAGCCGGCCAGCGATGTGCAGCTCGTGCTTGTCGGGCTCGTTCATCAGGTCCAGGACCGTAGGGTGTTGCGGGTCGGCAGTGGCGCTGACGCAACCCTCAGGTTTGTGGAGCATAAAGAAGCGCGCGGGCTTGCCGGCTTGCAGCACCTCGCCATCGAGCTCGATACGGTCGAAGACGCGGATGTCACGGGTGCCATCGCAGACTGTCTTGCCATTCACCGAAGCGCGGCCCGACGCTAGTAGCAGGCGCGCCTGGCGATGGCTGCAGTGGGGCAGGCTGGCGAGGTAGCGGTCCAGGCGCATCAGGCTTTGGCGGGAGGCTCGCCGCTGGCGCAACGAGAGCAGATGCAGGCTTTATTCAGCGCGTCGTCGGGAATGCGCTCGCGGGCTTCGGGTGCGATCTCGGCGGTGAAGCACCAGCACGGCTGCGTCGCGGTTGCCGGATTGCTGAGGGCGCATTGATTCGGCTCGCCGCAAATTGGGCATGTACTGGGATCGGGCGTGACAGTCATAACCGCCTCCGGGCAGTGGCAGCGATAGATGGGGTGGAGCGATAAGTAGCGTTGAAAAAGAAGCCCGGCATTGCACCGGGCTTCTCGTCTCATGTCATTACTTCACGCGCTGACCGGGCTTGGCGCCGCTGTCCGGGCTGAGCAGGTAGATTTCTTCACCACCAGGGCCGGCGGCGAGGACCATGCCTTCGGAGACGCCGAACTTCATCTTGCGCGCAGCCAGGTTGGCGACGTACAGGGTCAGGCGGCCTTCCAGCTTGCTTGGGTCCGGGTAGGCGCTCTTGATGCCAGAGAAGACGTTGCGCTTGGCATCGCCGATGTCCAGCGTCAGGCGCAGAAGTTTGTCGGCGCCTTCGACGAACTCGCACTTCTCGATCAGCGCGATGCGCAGGTCCACGGCGGCAAAGGTGTCGAAGGCGATTTCGGCGGCGATCGGCTCCTTGGTCAGCTCGCCGTTGCCCTGAGTGGCCGCAGCGGTTTCGGTGGCGGCGAGGTCTTCTTTGGAGGCTTCGATCATGGCGTCGATTTTTGCGGGCTCGATACGGGTCAATAGCGGGGTGAAGGCGTTCAGCTGGTGATCGGCGAGCAGCGTTGGCAAGTCAGTCCAGCGCAGCGGCTCGACGTTGAGGAAACGCTCGGCGTCGGCGGCCAGGTTCGGCAGCACGGGCTTCAAGAAGATCACCAGTTGGCGGAACAGGTTGATGCCGGTGGCGCAGATCGCCTGGACTTCATCCTGCATGCCTTCCTGTTTGTTCAGTGCCCAGGGTGCTTTGTCGGCAATCCAGGCATTGGCGCGGTCGGCCAGGGCCATGATTTCGCGCATGGCACGGGCGAAATCGCGACTTTCATAAGCGTCGGCGATGGACGGTGCGGCGGCCTGGAAGGCGTCGGTCAGCTCCGGCGCGGCGTTGCGGTCGACCATCACGCCGCCGTTGCCCTTGTGGATGAAGCCTGCGCAGCGGCTGGCGATGTTGACCACCTTGCCCACCAGGTCGGAATTGACCTTCTGCACGAAGTCTTCGAGGTTCAGGTCCAGGTCATCGACACCACGGCCGAGTTTGGCCGCGTAGTAATAGCGCAGGTATTCCGGGTTCAGGTGCTGCAGGTAGGTGCGCGCCTTGATGAAGGTGCCGCGCGACTTGGACATCTTCTGCCCGTTCACCGTCAGGTAGCCGTGCACCGCGACGACGGTGGGCTTGCGGTAGCCGGCGCCTTCGAGCATGGCGGGCCAGAACAGGGTGTGGAAGTTGATGATGTCCTTGCCGATGAAGTGGTACAGCTCGGCGCTGGAGTCCTTTTTCCAGAACGTATCGAAATCCAGCTCCGGACGGCGGGAGCAGAGATTCTTGAAGCTGGCCATGTAGCCGATCGGTGCGTCCAGCCAGACGTAGAAGTATTTACCCGGCTCGTCCGGGATCTCGAAACCGAAGTAGGGCGCGTCGCGGGAGATGTCCCACTCGTGCAGGCCGCCGTCAAGCCATTCGGCGATCTTATTGGCGACCGATTCCTGCAGGCTGCCGCTGCGGGTCCATTCCTTGAGCATCGCCTCGAAGTCGGGCAGCTTGAAGAAGAAGTGCTTGGAGTCACGTAGCACCGGCGTGGCGCCCGAGATGGCCGAGCGCGGATTCTTCAGCTCGGTGGGCTCGTAGGTGGCGCCGCACTTTTCGCAGTTGTCGCCGTACTGGTCCTCGGCGGCGCACTTCGGGCAGGTGCCCTTGATGAAGCGGTCGGCGAGGAACATGCCCTTTTCAGGGTCGAAATACTGGGTGACCGAACGCGTGGCGATATGGCCGGCGTCGCGCAACCGGGTGTAGATCAGGCTCGACAGCTCGCGGTTTTCGTCGGAGTGGGTCGAGTGGAAATTGTCGAAGTCGACCAGGAAGTCGGCGAAGTCCGCGCTGTGTTCGGCCTGCACGTTGGCGATCAGTTGCTCGGGCGTGATGCCTTCTTTCTCGGCACGCAGCATGATGGCCGAGCCGTGGGCGTCGTCGGCGCAGACATAGATGCACTGGTTGCCGCGCAGCTTCTGGAACCGCACCCACATGTCCGTCTGGATGTACTCGAGCATGTGGCCAAGGTGAATCGAACCGTTGGCGTAGGGCAGGGCACTGGTGACGAGGATCTGGCGGGCTTCGGACATGGGAAGGTCTGCAGTCGAGGTTGCGAAGTGAGTCGGCCACTATAAAGGTCACGCGGTTTTTTTTCATCCGCACGGGCGCTCGCGGCGCGGGTCGAATGCCAGTCCTGCGCCGCGTTGACGCGCCTGATGAGCGCCGGGCACGGCACGGGGTAAGATGCCCGTCTGTTTCACTAGGTTTTTCTTGGGAGTAGCCATGACCGTCACACGCGAAGCTGTTGAAGCCGTCCTGCGGCAGTACACCGACCCGCACCTGAATCAGGATCCGGTGAGTGCCGGTTGCGTACGCTCCATCGAGGTCCAGGGGGATCGCGTCAGCGTACGGCTCGAGTTGGGCTATGCCGCCGGTCTGTTTCGTAGCGGCTGGGCGCAGATGCTGGCGATGGCCATCGAGCAACTCGAGGGTGTGAGCCGCGCCGATGTGCAGATCGATTGCGTGGTCCGCTCACACAAGGCCCAGGACCAGCTGGAATCGCTGGCCAACGTGAAGAACATCATCGCCGTGGCGTCCGGCAAGGGCGGTGTCGGCAAGTCCACGACGGCGGCCAACCTGGCGCTGGCGCTGGCGCGGGAAGGGGCGCGGGTCGGTGTGCTGGATGCCGATATCTACGGGCCAAGCCAGGGCATCATGTTCGGTATTGCCGAAGGCACGCGACCGGAGATACGTGATGGCAAGGCGTTCATTCCACTGGAAGCGCACGGCGTGCAGATCATGTCGATGGCTTTCCTCGCCGATGACAAGACGCCCATGGTCTGGCGCGGCCCGATGGTGTCCGGCGCACTGCTGCAGCTGATCACCCAGACCGCCTGGAACGATCTCGATTATCTGGTAGTGGACATGCCGCCGGGCACCGGTGACATCCAGCTGACGCTGGCGCAGAAGGTGCCGGTGGTTGGCGCCGTGATCGTCACCACGCCGCAGGACCTGGCGCTGCTGGATGCGAAGAAGGGCGTGGAGATGTTCCGCAAGGTGAACATTCCGGTGCTGGGGGTGGTGGAAAACATGGCCATCCACATCTGCTCGAATTGCGGCCATGCCGAGCACTTGTTCGGCGAGGGCGGTGGCGAGAAGCTGGCGGCGCAGTACAACGTCGAGCTGCTCGCCTCGCTGCCGCTATCGATGGCAATCCGCACCCAGGCTGATGCCGGCAAGCCGACCGCCATTGCCGACCCGGAAAGCCAGATCGCCATGATCTATCAGCAGATGGCCCGCAGCGTAGGTGCACGGATTTCTCAGAGCGGGCAGATCATCGCGCAATCGATGCCGAACATTACCGTCTCGGACGACTGAGCGCGGAGCGTTGGCTGCGCTGGTGCGTCGCCTGTGGGCGCGAGTCGCTGGTGCACGGCATCCTTTGAGGATTTGCCGGTGCGCTTTTTATCGGTGTAGGAGCGAGCTTGCTCGCGAATGCTTTGGCGGCGTGCGGACGTTGGTGTCTGGAGCGGGCTGGGGTTTGGGGCTCGATCCGGTGGTGTTGCGCGTTAGCCGGTGCGGCCGGGTTGTCTCGTCGCGAATCGCAGGCATAAAAAAGCCCCGCCGAAGCGGGGCTTTTTCAGAGAAGCTTCAGGTTAGATAACCTGAACTTCCTCAGCTTGCATGCCCTTCTGGCCGCGGGTAGCGACGAAGGAAACTTGCTGGCCTTCTTTCAGGCTCTTGAAACCGTCGCCTTGGATGGCACGGAAGTGTACGAAGAGGTCGTCACCGGATTGCGGAGTGATGAAGCCGAAGCCTTTTTCATCATTGAACCACTTAACGGTACCGGTTTGGCGATTGGACATTTGAATGTCTCCTTGAACGATGTAGAGATGATTTGAACGGGCAAATACCCCGAACGGTGACTGTGTGCAAGGAGTTAAAGGAGTCGTAGCAATGATCGGATCGAAATCTAAACATGTAGCGATTCACGGTGACACATGCAGCAGCAGCCAACGAAAGATACCGCATTTCCGTAGCAATGCGAGCATTATTTTCACTTTCTTCCGGGGGGCCGCCGGGCGCGGCGTCAAGTCCCGTCCGCCGGGCTTTGAACCAGCCTCGTCGGCTCGGTAAGATGCACGCCTTCTTCAGTTGACCTCAGCCCAGACCAGGACGCCCGCCATGAGCATCAAATCGGACAAGTGGATTCGCCGGATGGCCCAGGAGCACGGCATGATCGAGCCCTATGTCGAGCGCCAGGTGCGCACCGAGGGCAGCGAGCGTCTGATTTCCTACGGCGTCTCCAGCTACGGCTACGACGTGCGCTGTGCGGACGAATTCAAGATATTCACCAACATCAATTCCGCCATCGTTGACCCGAAGAATTTCGACGAGAAGAGCTTCGTCGACATCAAAAGCGATGTCTGCATCATCCCGCCGAACTCCTTTGCGCTGGCGCGCACGGTCGAGTACTTCCGCATTCCGCGCAACGTGTTGACCATCTGCCTGGGCAAGAGCACCTACGCGCGCTGCGGCATCATCGTCAACGTCACCCCGCTGGAGCCCGAATGGGAAGGGCACGTGACGCTGGAGTTCTCCAACACCACCACGCTGCCGGCCAAGATCTACGCCAACGAGGGCGTGGCGCAAATGCTATTCCTGGAGTCCGACGAGGAGTGCGAAACCTCCTACCGCGACCGCGGCGGCAAGTACCAGGGGCAGCGCGGTGTGACCCTGCCCAAGGCGTAGTGTGTCGGGGCGCCGTAGTGCGCCCCGTGGTGGTTCACCAGGGCAGCGGCTGGCCCTGGTAGTCGATGTAGTGATGCCCGCCCCGTCCGGCCGCACGGGTAACCTGCTCGACCATGCCGCGGCAGCTGGTTTCGACATCCAGCGGCGCCTCGGCCCCTCCCATGTCGGTCCTGACCCAGCCCGGATGCATCGAGAGCACGGTGAGGCCGGTGTCGCCCAGCTCGGCGACAAAGGTCCGGGTGAGGTGGTTAAGGGCCGCCTTGCTGGCCCCGTAGAGCGGCATGCCCATGCCGGGGCCCGTTTCCACGCTGCCCATGATCGAACTCATGAAGGTGATGACCCCGTCGCGCGGCGCGAGCCGTGGCAGCAGCCGTTGGGCCAGGCGGACCGGTGCCACGGCGTTGGTCATGAACAGATCGGCGACGTCGCCCTTGCCGGCGTTGTCGGCCGAGAGCGTGCGTGCGCCGGAAATGCCGGCGTTGATGAACAGGGCGTTCAGGGAAACGCCATCCAGGCGCTGGGCCAGTGCGTCGACGGCCCCGGCGTCTTGGATGTCCAGCGTCTCGATGCGCACGTTGTCGACTGCCCGCAGGGCATCTGCCCGTTGCGGGTCTCGCACGGTGGCGATCACTTGCCAGCCTTCGCCGGCGAACTGGCGGGCAAGGCCCAGTCCCAGGCCGCGCGAGGCGCCGATGATGAGGACGGTATCAGGCATTCGAATCTCCTGCGAAACAGGTGAATGGCATGGCGCGCGGCAGGCGGCGTCGAGGTTCGGCACGCGCATCGCACCGCGCAGAAACGACAATGCCCGCATCGGCTCGATGCGGGCATTGCGTGGCAAGCGTCACGGTGCGGTGATCCGTCCCGTTCGGCTGGCAGCGGGATCAGCCGGCGAAGTTTTTCGCGACGAAGTCCCAGTTCACCACGTTCCAGAACGCTTCGACGAACTTCGGTCGGGCGTTGCGGTAGTCGATGTAGTAGGCGTGTTCCCAGACGTCGCAGGTCAGCAGCGGCTTGTCACCGGCGGTCATCGGGTTGCCGGCGCCAATGGTGCTGGCCAGGCCGACGCTGCCGTCGGACTTCTTCACCAGCCAGGCCCAGCCGGAGCCGAAGGTGCCGATGGCGGTCTTGGTGAACTCTTCCTTGAACTTGTCGAAGGAACCGAACGCGGCATTGATGGCATCAGCCAGGGCGCCAGTAGGTTGGCCACCGGCGTTGGGCGCCATGCAGTTCCAGAAGAAGGTGTGGTTCCAGACCTGCGCGGCATTGTTGAAGATGCCACCGGAAGAGGTCTTGATGATGGTTTCCAGGTCCTTGCCTTCGAACTCGGTGCCAGGAACCAGGTTGTTCAGGTTGGTCACATAGGCCTGGTGGTGCTTGCCATGGTGATACTCGAAGGTCTCGGCGGAAATGTGCGGCTCGAGGGCGTTCTTTTCAAACGGAAGCGGCGGCAATTCGAAAGCCATGGTGTATCTCCTGCTCAGGTGTCGAAGATAGATGCGGCGCGCCAGGAGGCAGTTTGCGCTGGTCGCCAGCGCCCCGTCGAACGGATCGAACCACTGCACCGCTGCTGGTCCGTCTACGGCTGTCTTTTCCTTTCGCACGCTGCATGCGTTACGCAATCTTTCGGCCGATCACGGGCGGCCGTAGCGGCGGGTGGAGCGTCTCGCTCCAGGCCCGCGAACCAGGGATCATAGCACCCGCCCTGCGGCAAAACCACGCGTCAACCGTGTGGGAAAACCAGTGCCAGAGCCGCCCGGCAGAGCGCGGACCAGCTGGGGGCGAGTGCTTCAGGCCCTCTGCGTGGACCCTGGGCAGGCGCCGACGTTCCTTAACTGGCGAGGATCAGTTGTGCGGCAACGAAGAACATCATCGCCGCCACGCCAAGGTCTATCAGCCGCCAGGTCACCGGACGGGCCAGCCACGGCGCCAGCCAGGCACCGCCCAGCGCGAGGATCAGGAACCACAAGGTCGAGGCGCTGGCAGCGCCCAGTGTGTAGGCGCCCGGTGCCGGTTGCTGGGCACCAAGCGAGCCGATCAGCAGCACCGTATCCAGATAGACGTGCGGGTTGAGCAGCGTCACCGCCAGAGCCGCGAGCAGCACCCGACGCAGCGGCCGATGGCCGTTGTGCGCGTCCTCCTGCAAGCCCTGCGGGCGGGCGGCCCGGCGCAGCGCGACGCTGCCGTAGAACAGCAGGAAAGCCGCGCCGGCCCAGCGGGCGATGTCCAGTAGCAGCGGACTGCGGGCCAGCACGGCCGCGAGGCCGAACACGCCAACACTAACCAGCACGATGTCGCAGAGGATGCAGAGCGCCGCCACCGTCAGGTGATGTTCACGCCGCAGGCTCTGCGCCAGCACAAAGGCGTTCTGCGCGCCGATCGCGACGATCAGCCCCGCCGTCACTACCAACCCGTTGAAATAGCTCTGCCACATTGCGCACCGCCTGGTCGTCCCGAAAGGCTGGCAGTCTCGATCGGCGCTAGGTATAAGCAAAACGAAAAATCGTTATGTCACATAAGGAGTACTTATTGTTCGATTACAAATTGCTGGCCGCCCTTGCCGCAGTGGTCGAGCAGGCCGGCTTCGAGCGCGCGGCGCAGGCGCTCGGGCTGTCGCAATCGGCGGTGTCGCAGCGCATCAAGCTGCTGGAGGCGCGGCTGGGGCAGCCGGTGCTCTTACGCGTTACGCCTCCGAAGCCGACCGAGGTGGGGCAGCGGCTGCTCAACCATGTTCAGCAGGTTCGCTTGCTCGAGCGGGACTTGCAGGCCCAGGTCCCGCAGCTGGGCGACGGCCACCTGCCGGAGCGACTGCGCATTGCACTCAATTCCGACAGCCTGGCGACCTGGTGGGCGGACGCGGTGGGGCCGTTTTGCAAGACCCACGGCGTGGTGCTCGACCATGTGCTGGAGGACCAGGATGTCGGCCTCAAGCGCATGCGCGCCGGCGAGGTGGCCGCCTGCGTGTGTGCAGTGGAGCGTCCGCTGGCTGGTGCGCGCAGCCTGTTTCTCGGTGCGATGCGCTACCGGGCGCTGGCCACGCCGGCGTTCGTCGAGCGCCACCTGCGCGACGCAGCCCCGGTGCAGACTTTGCTCCGCGCACCGGCCATCGTGTTCGGGCCGGACGACCAGTTGCAGCATCGTTATCTGGCGTCGCTCGGCCTGGACGGACCCTTCAGCCACCACCTATGCCCGTCGTCAGAAGGCTTCGTGCGGTTGATTCAGAGCGGTCTGGGCTGGGGACTGGTGCCCGAGTTGCAGGTGCGCGATGCGCTCGCCAGCGGCGCGTTGGTCGATGTCTATCCGGGCGCGCCGATCGACGTGCCGCTGTACTGGCATCATTGGCGCAACGGCGGGGCCTTGCTCGCCGAGCTCACGCGGGCGCTGACCCGGTCAGTCGGTCAGTGGCTGGTGGCCTGAAGCATCAACCCAGCACGCGCTGGCCCCGGTAGATGCGGACCGAAGCGGTCGGTCCGCCGGGCTTCGCTGAGATGGCCGGGGCAATGGAGGGTGGCGGGCGGTCACTGAAGGTGGCCAGCTGACGTCCCAGCTCGCGGGTCGTCTCGTCACCCGAGCAGAGGCACGCGGCAAGCATGGCCTGGATGGCGTCCGGCTGGCTCAGGCGGATGTCCAGCTGCTGCTCTTCGCGCAAGCGGCGACGCAGCTGCTGCATGCAATCGAGCACGGCCTTGTTGATTTCCATGATGATCCGTCTCCGCAACTGGCGCGTCCGTGAGGCCCGACATCCCTGTCGGCGAATGCTATCCACTGGCCTTTTTGGCAGAGCAACACGCATGCCAGGTCCTGCGGCAGGTGATCCGCAGCACGGCAGCCCACGCGTGGCGCCGGTGTCGAGGCGCGGGGAGGGTGGGGATGCAGGGCGTGGGGTGCGCCTTGCCGCGGTGGCTGCACAGGGATGCATCATGAACGGCCCGGCATGCCTGTTCCGGGTGCACGGCGACCGGCGCAGGCCGCGCTGAAGTGGGCCTGCCGAATCGTTATACTGCGCGATGTCTTTCGCTTCGCGCCACCAAAGGTATCCCATGCGCAACGATGCTCACGACGAACTGGACAACATACCCAGCCTGACCGCCGGCCGCGAGCGCGACCCCTATCCGGCACCTGAGCTCGAGCCGATCGGTCGCACCGCGCGCAGCGCGCCTGATGAGCCGCGGGCCCGGCAGAAGCGCCGCGCCGGCAGCACGGCGCCGCTGTGGGTGCTGATCGTGGCGCTGTTCGGCCTGTCGCTCGGGCTCGGCTGGTGGGGCATGCAGCAGGTGCAGCGGCTCGAAGCGCAGCTGGTGGCGACCCAGGAAAGCTTCGCCCGTATCAGTGAAGACGCCACCGGCCGTCTGCAGGACATCTCCGGCAAGATCGTGGCGACCGAGTCCAACGTCACCACCGAGGGCGAAGCCCTGAAGCTGCGCATCAAGCAACTCGAGAAGCAGGCGCTGGAACTGGCCGAGCAGCAGCGTGCCCTGGCGACCCAGCAGCAGAGCCTGACCGGTCGGCAAGGTAACCAGGACAAGCGGATCGAGGAGCAGGGCGCGCGCCTCGAACGGCTCAATACCGAGGCCAGCGGTCAGCAGACGGCCGTGGCCTCCCTGGGTGACCGCCTCAAGGGCATGGCGGATGGGCAGGCGGCGCTCAAGTCGTCGGTGGCCGACCTGACAGGCTCGGTGGACGAACTGGCCAAGCTGTCCGGACGAATCGACGGGCTGAGCAAGGACGTCGCGGCGCTCAAGCAGAAGGGTGACGCCAGCCAGGCGGTCAGCCGGCTCGAGCAGGATGTGCTGGTGCTGCGCAGCGAACTGGACAACCGTCCGGCGCCGACGCCCGGGATCAATACATCCGAGTTCGATTCGTTCCGCGGCCAGGTGACACGCACCATCAACGGTCTGCAGGGCCAGATCGCCAACCTGCAGCAGCAGATCGACAAGCGCTAGTTCCAGGGGTCAAAGAAAAGCCGCTGCGCAGTGAGCGCAGCGGCGTGGCCAGAGTGCCAACGAGGAGTGGGTGGGGCTACAGGTCCATCGCCAGCGAGAGGCCCAAACCCTGGTTGCGGTTGTCATTGCCCTGGTAGTTGTAGCTGGCACGCAGGCTGAGGCCGGTCGTCAGCTGGTGATCAATCCCGACGCTGAAGCGCGTCTGGTCACCGGTGGGGGTGGCGCCCGGCAGGGCGAAGGTATTGTTCGCCACACTGTTCAGCGACATCCGCAGGTCGTCACGCTGCTCATCCTCGCGCTCGACCTCGCGCGCCACCTCGGCCACCAGTTGCGTGCGTTCGCTCAGGGCATAGCGACCGAACACGCCGACCGACAGGCGCAGGGATTCAAGCGTCTGATCGTCGTAGGTCATGGCCGTGGAGCTGGCGCCTTTCTCGCTGTAGCCATCCACATCGACCTTCTGATAGCTGGCGCCGATGAACGGGCCGAACTGCAGTTGCTCCGCCGGTTGCATGAGGTTGAACCCGGTTTTTGCCGACAGGCCCCAGACCGTTCCTTCGGTGCTGCCTTTCTCGCTGCGCTCGGTCACGCCAAGGGCGAAGCGGCGATCGAGCGAGTCGTAGTCGAGGTAGCCGACGCTGGCACTGAAGTCGGCAAACAGGCGGTCCTGCTGGTAGCTGGCGAAGCCCGCCGCCAGATAGCTGCGCATCTTCAAGTCCGAATCGGCTTCGCCGAGCTTCAGGTCGTTCTGTGCGAGCCCGAGGCTGAGGCCTGCCAGCCAGGCTTCGCTGAGGCGGTTGGTCATGCCCAGCGCCAGAGTCGGGCTGTCGCCGTCACCACCGCCGAAACCGTCATAGTCCGGCCGGTTGTACCCGCCCTGGACGAAGCTGCGCCAGCCCCCGATGGCCTGCCAGCGACCACGCTGGGCGCTCAGCTCGTTGTCGAGCATCTGCAGGTGATTGCGCAGGGCGGAGCGCCCCATTTCCGGTAACCGCGAGATCTGCGCCGGCGCGGCGAGGATCGAGTAGATGTAGTCGGCGCTGATCTGGTGCACGGCGGTGGTCGGATGGACCTGGTCATTGAACAGCAGGCGGCTTGGATCGGCATTGGCTGTGCCCAGGCCGTAGGTCGAATCCAGCGGGCAGTTGCCGCCGTCAAAGCACACCGCGGTCTGGTCGATGGACGGATCGAAGCCGAAGCGGGCCAGGTCTGCGCGCACTTCGGCGAGTAGCAGGCGGTTGTTCAGCAGCACATAGTTGCCGCCTTGCGCCTGCAGGCCGGCGGCGAGCTCGGCGTTGAACGCGTCGCTCAGGTCGTTCAATACCGCGCTGAAGCCCGGCAGGCTGTTGCCCAGCGGCGTATTGCCTACATCCGGCAGATCGGAAATGACGATATAGCGCGCGCCGGCCGCTTGCAGCGCCCCAACCGAGGCGACCATGTTGGCAGCCGATTGCGCCATGGTGATCGGCAGGGGCGCGGTCCCGGCGACGAGCTGGAAAATATCGTTGGCGCCGCCGTTGAGGTAGTACAGGCCGTTCGGATCGACCTGCGGGTTCTCCACTAGGTAGCCGGGACGTGTCCGTGACAGCCCGTTGGCGGCCACCGTCGAGGTGCCCACCAGCGAATCAAGGATCTGATCCGAACGGTAACCACCCACCGCATAGTTGGTACCGTCGGCATTGCCGGTCAGTATGCCGGGCAGCAGCGGGGTAGACGGCAGTGGCTGCAGGCCGAGCTGGTTGGCGAGTAGCTGGGTAACAACCTGCCCTGCGTACTCGGTATTGTTTGGGGCGTAGGACGGGCCAGTGCGGTTGGTAAAGCGCAGGCCGCCGGTGGGTAGGCCATTCGCCAGAGGACTGCCGGCGTCGGGGAAGTTGCCGGCATCGCTCAGCGAGTCGCCGAAGTTGACGAACTGGCTGTAGGGGCTTGCATCGGCATGGGCCAGCGTGGGCGTGCCCGCCAGCAGCAGGGCCAGCGCCAGGGGCTTCAAAGCGTTGTGCACGGAAGATCTCCTTGTTGTTGTTATCGTCGGCGAACGCCATCGGCGCTCGCCAAGTCACGCTAGTCGCCTGGGGGCGCGTCGATAATCGCTCCAAAGCGTCATTTTTCCGGTCGGTGCTCTGTCGCTCCAACGGATTACTGGCGCCTGGCTGACGATTCATGGCTTGTTACAAATTTTCTTCGGGCCGCGCTTTGGCGCAGTTGCGCATGGCCGTTAACCGATGCAGGTCCGCTAAGCCGCATGAACAGTAGGGATAAATCGTTCGCCCCGATGCCGGGCAGGCGCCAGATCGCCGTCCGGGCAGAGCTGTAGACGCGAAGAGGCCGAGCGCAGCTGCCGTGCGATGATGTCTAACTGCTATCATTTGGCGCGAACTGTCACGAGCCGTGGACTGTTCCGCCAACCCATCGGGTAATTATAAAAATGTCGTTCCTGACCGACCTGCTGTCGAGCCGTCTGGCTACGCTCCTGCCCAGTGAACTCAAGGCCAATGAGTTCATGAAGCTGATCATCCCGCACCGTCATTCGCTGTTGCTCACGCAGCGCCGCGCCACCCTGATCGTCAACCGCGTCAGGCTGTTCGCCTTTCTCTTCGCGATCCTCACGCCGCTGTGGGGGATCATCGACGTGATGGTCTTCAACTACCCGTTGTGGCTGGGTCTGGCGACGTTTCGCCTGCTCGCCTGCGGCGCGTTTACCTGCCTGCTGGTGTTCTACCGGCCGAGCGGCAACCTGTTCGATGCCTATCGAGCTGTGGCGCTGCTGTTCGCCATCCCCACGGCGTTTTACATCGCCTCGCATACGCTGCTCGGCGGTTACCAGCTCACTCAGCTGTCCGCAGTGGTGGCTACCGGCTACGCCTTCCTGCCGTTCGTGCTGATGGCCGGTCTGGCGATCTTTCCGTTGACCCTGGTGGAAAACGTGGTGATGGCCAGCGTGCTGTTGCTGGCGCAGGCGGTGGCCGGCTACCTCTCGTGGGCAACGTTGAACTGGCCGTCGTTTGCCGGCGGCTTCTGGCTGCTAATTCTCATTGCCGGCGTGACGGCCCTGGCCAGCCTGAGCCAGCTGGCTTTCATGATCGCCCTGGTGCGCCAGGCCATCCGCGATCCGCTGACCGGCGTGTTCAGCCGTGGCAGCGGCCAGGAAATCCTCAAGCTGCAGTGGGACACCGCGCGCCGCCACGACACGGGGCTGGCGGTCGCCTTCATCGACCTCGACCATTTCAAGGCCATCAACGACGGCTACGGCCACGACGCCGGCGACCGGGTGCTGCGTGACTGCACGCAACAGATGTTGGCCAGCCTGCGCAGCACGGATACCTTGCTGCGCTGGGGCGGCGAGGAGTTCGTGGTGATCATGCCCGACACCGACCTCGAGCAGGCGCGGCTGGCCCTTGAGCGCATGCTGCGCAATGGCCTGGGGCGGCGTCCGGACGGCGCGACCCTGACCTGCAGCATCGGCCTGGCCGAGCGCTGCAGTGACTTCGCCGAGGCGCCGCGCGAGCTGCTCGAGCTGGCTGACAAGCGCATGTACCTGGCGAAAACCACCGGTCGCAATCGGCTCTGCTGGGCCGATTCGACGGCGCGCGAAATCGACGTCACGGCGGCCTGACCGGCTCAGTGCGCGACCGAGTAGACGTGCTTGAGGTAGCTGACGAAGGCCTCGTCCCGGCACATGGTCTTGCCTGGTGAGTCGGAAATCTTGGCCACCGGCTGGCCGTTGCAACTGGTCATCTTGATCACCATGTTGGTCGGCTCGACGCCGGGAATGTCGCAGGTCAGGTGGGTGCCGATGCCGTAGCTGGTGTTGCTGCGGCCGGCCAGTGCGCGGTAGATGCCCAGCGCCCTGGGGAAATCCAGCCCATCGGAAAAAACCAGCTGCCGGGTCATCGGATCGATGCCCAGCCGACGGTAGTGAGCGATGGCCTTTTCCGCCCACTCGACCGGGTCGCCCGAGTCGTGGCGCAGGCCGTCGAACAGCTTGGCCAGGTACAGATCGAAATCGGCGACAAAGGCGTCCATGGTGATGCAGTCGGTGATGGCGATGCCCAGCGCGCCCCGGTATTCACGGGCCCAGCAATCGAGCGCCGCGCTCTGGCTGTCGATCAGCCGGGGGCCGAGCTGCTGGTGCGCCATGATCCACTCGTGGGCCATGGTGCCCATGGGCTTGAGGTCCAGCGTGCGCGCCAGGTGGACGTTGCTGGTGCCGACGAACTGCCCGGGGAAGTCCGCCTGCAGGCGCTCGATCACCGCCGCCTGCACGCCATAGGAAAAGCGCCGCCGGGTGCCGAAATCGGCCAGCTTGAAGCCCGCCAGCTCCTGTTCGCTGGCTTCGTCGCGCAGCCAGCGCAGCTTGTCATCCAGCCGCTCGGTTGCCTGTTCCAGCGTGACGTCCGGGAAGCGGGCGCGGTTGCGCACCTCGCTGATGATCGCCAGCAGCGGGACCTCGAAGAGGATCACGTGTAGCCAGGGCCCGCGTAGGTAGAGCACCAGTTCGTCGTCCTCGAGCTCGACGCGTACATAGCGCGGGTCGAAACGAAACAGCCCGAGAAAACGGATGAAGTCCGGCTGCATGTAGGGAATGGCTTCGAGGAATGCCAGCTCCTCGGGCTCGAAGCGCAGCTCGGCCAGGGCTTGCAACTGCTCGGTGATGGCGCCCAGGTAGGGCGACAGGTCTTCCTTCGAGCGGCTGCGGAAAGCCCATTCCACTTCGGCGTTGGGGTAATGGTGCAGCACCGCCTGCATCATCGTCAGCTTGTAATAGTCGGTGTCCAGCAGGCTCTGGATGATGCGCTCGGAAAATGCGCTGACGCTCATGGAAGGCTCCCTGTTGCAGGGCGGGATCAGGCTCCGCCGATGCCTTCGATCACCTTACCGGTACCGCCGCAGTTTGTGCATGGCTCGTTGCCCTGTCGGCCGCTGCCGTTGCAGCGGGGGCAGAGGTTTTCACCGGTGCCGGGCGTGTCGGACGGGGCCTGGTCGCCGGGGTGCATGGTGTCGGTGGCCGGGACGGTTTCTTTCATGAGGCAGGCCTTCTTACAGTCGATAAAAAGAAAAGTTTGAAACTTGCCGCCACATAATTGGCTAACCGTTTCGCTTTATGCGCTGGCGAACAATGAACGCAAGTTTCGTTGCAATTAAGGGCTTGGACACGAGCTGCGAATCAATAAACAAAAAGGGCAAAGGAAATTCCTTTGCCCTTTTGGTCAGCAGCCACTATCAGCTGTTGCTGTTGCGTCCACCGCCGTGGCTGTTCTGACCGCCCTTGCGGCCTGCCTCGGAGGCTTTCTCGCGGTCATTGGCGAAGTTGCCACCGCTGTTGTGGCCGCCTTTCTTGCCGGCTTCGGAGGCTTTTTCGCGGTCGTTTGCAAAGTTGCCAGGATTCTTGTTCGCCATGTCTAACTCTCCTCGATGGATACAGACTTCTGCGGGGGCTGAACGCAACTTCATCAGCCTTCGTTAATTCAGAGCGACCGAGCGCATCAGGAGTTTCCGCCGTTGAACAAGCGGCGGACGAATGGTTGGAGCGTCCGTTTGTCCCCGTATGGCGACATGCAACTACAGCGAAACGGTAGTTGTCCGCGCAGGTGATATCCGGGCCGGGAAAACCAGGTTTGTCAGGCAACCAAGGCTTGCTGACGCTGAGCCAGCAAGCGCATCACGTAGCCGATCTTCAACGCGGTCGGCCCGAGGATGACCAGCGCATGGCTGGCCACCACGGTGCCGAGCATGAGGTGCCGATCGAACACGTAGGCGCCGGCAATGCCCAGCAGCAGGAGCAGCACGCCGGCGAGCATGAGCAGGTTGGCGAGGATGAACAGGCGGTGGGGATGCAGGGACTGCGTGTGCATGGCGATACCTCTCGATCGGGTCAGAAGCTGTTGGCTCTCTTCGGGATCACTCCAGCGCCGATGCCGGGCCGAAGAATTCGTAGCGTGCCTGGTGCTCCGGGACGCCCAGTGCGCGCAGTTGACGACGGATCGACGCCATGAACGGCTTGGGGCCGAGGAAATAGGCGTCCAGGTCGCGCTCGGCCGGCAGCCAGGCGTCGAGCCTTTCCTCGGTCATCAGGCCGACCGCGTCCGGCTGGTGCGCCGGGCCCTGGTGCTCGTCGTAGCAATAGAAGCGCTTGAGCTGGCTGTGCCGCTCGGCGAGCGCGTCGATGCGCTGGCGAAAGGCGTGACTGTCCGCGTTGCGCGCGCAGTGGATGAAGTGGATCGGCCGGTCAGTAGTCACCGCCTCCTCAAGCATCGCCAGGGTGGGCGTGATGCCCACGCCGCCACTGATCAGCACCAGTGGCTTGCTGCTGGGCTGCAACACGAACTGGCCAGCCGGGGCGAACAGCGCCAGGCGGTCGCCGATTGCCATGCCGTGCAGGGCGTTGGACGCTACGCCACCCGGCTCGCGTTTGACGCTGATGCGGTAGTCGCGGCCATTGCTCGCCGCGGACAGCGAGTAGTTACGGCGGATCTCCGCGCCGTCCACCTGCAGCTGCACGCCGATGTACTGGCCGGGCTTGTGCTCGATCACCGGGCCGCCGTCCTCGGGCTCCAGATAGAACGAAGTGATCTCCTGGCTCTCGGGCACCTTGCGCGCGATGCGAAAGGTGCGGGCTCCGCGCCAGCCGCCGGTTGCCTGGGCGGTGGTGCGGTAGAGCTGTTCCTCGCTGTCGATCAGGATCCGGGCGAGCTGGTTGTAGGCGGCGGCCCAGGCGTCGATCACGGCGTCGGTGGCGACGGCTTCGCCGAGCACCTCGCGGATCGCGCGCAGCAGGCAGCTGCCGACGATGGGGTAGTGTTCGGGCAGCACCTGCAGCGCCACGTGCTTGTTGATGACCTGGGCTACCAGGTCGCCGAGCTGGTCCAGGCGGTCGATATGCCGGGCGTACATCAGCACGCCGTTGGCCAGCGCCCGTGGCTGGTCACCGCTGGCCTGGTGCGCCTGGTTGAACAGCGGGCGTACCTCGGGGTGCTCGGCGAGCATCAGCCGGTAGAAGTGGTTGGTGAGGGCTTCGCCACCGCTCTCGAGCAGCGGCACGGTGGCTTTGATCAGGGCACGTTGTTCAGCGCAAAGCATGGAGGACTCCAGTCGTTGATCGGGCCTGCCTCTCGTGGCGGCGCCTCGTGGCGCGGCGGGGGCAGGTGCCGGTGTCCTTTCAATAACCGTTCCAGCGAGGAATTGACCGTAATCAAGGGCGTGAGCGCCTAGGTCGGGTGAATCCGACCCCGGTTTTACTGGTTGATTTCACCTTTTAAGGGTGGTTTCTACCCTGACTGGACGATCCAGCCGAAGCAGTCAGCGAACCGCTGCGCGCGGCTGCCCTCTAAGGTTCCACACACCAAGACGAGAGAGGTTGCAATGGAGAACTACCACATCACGCACGACGACGACCGCTGGGTGCTGCGCGAGGAGGGCGACAAGCGCGCGTTGCTGGAGGCCGCGACAAAGGAGGACATCATTGCCGAGACCCGCGACTACATGAAGCTGCGCACGGCATCGGTGAAAATTCATACGCTCGACGGCCAGATTGAGGAAGAGCGCACCTACCCGCGCGACCAGGACCCGCGCGCGACCAAGGGTTGATCGTTATGCTGGCTCCCATCCTGGCCGCGGACGGCGGCCCTGCAAGGCCAGCGTCACCGTCCAGCAGGCAAGGATGAACGGCATGGTCAGGGGCGTCAGCACCAGTTGGTCGAAGCCGAGCCGGGCCACGATCGCCACGAGGATGCCCGCTGCCGGTGCCAGCGCCGACCGGCTCGCCTGGCTCAGGGCCAGCGCGGCCAAAGCCGGGTTGTAACCGGCGAGTCCGGCCAGGGCGTGGGGCGCATCGGCGTCGACCAGCAGGGCCAGGTAGATGCCCGCAGCCGAACCGCACAATGCCCAGAGGGCCGCGCTGCGATTGGCCCACAGCAGGCCGGCGAACAGGCAGGCCGCCGCGCCCGGGGCAGAAAGAAAAACCATATGCCCGACACCGCGCCATATTCCGTCCAGGGCGTCCCAGTCAGTCGGTGCCGTCTCGGGCAGCCGCGCATCCAGCACGCCGTCCAGCAGCCCGATCAGGCCCAGCGCCAGCCACCCCAGCAGTACGAATACCAGCGTCAGGGCCGGCTGCCCCTGTCTGTGCAGGCGATGCAGCAGCTGCCGTTGCAGCGGTGCGCAGAGCGTGCCCGCCAGCGCGGCGAGCAACCAGGCCAGGGGCGTGTCGCCCACGACCAGGACCAGGAGCAGCCCCAGCAGCGCCGCGTTGTAGCCATATACGCCCGCTTCGATCTCGGCGGCTGCGTAGCCGCGGGCGACCGCCATGAGGGTGCCGCCGAGCAGGCCGAGCAAGGCGCCGGCAAGCAGCGCAGGCGCCTGCAGCCCGAGTGCGACAAGCACCAGCAGGCCGCAGCCGGCATGCCGCTGCAGGAGGATCTGGCTGGCGCCGTGCAAGGTCGCGCGCAGCAGGAACAGGCGGGGCAGAAACGGGGAGATGCGCATGGGAGCCGTCTCGAAGCAGGCGGTGCGGCCGCCACCAACGGGCTGCTGGCGGGCGGCCCGGTGGCTTCAGTTGAGGGTTTCGATGCGCAGCGAATTGGTCGTGCCCGACTGCCCCAGCGGCACGCCGGCGGTAATGAGCACGGTGTCGCCGGCGCCCGCCATGCCTTGCGCGCGCGCCAGTTCGAGCGCATTGAGGCAGACCTGCTCCATGTCATGCATGCGCGCATCGATCACCGAGTACACGCCCCAGGCGACGGTCAGCTTGCGCGCGGTGGCGAGGTTCGGCGTCAGGCTGAGGATCGGTGTGCCCGGGCGTTCGCGCGATGCGCGCAGGCTGGAGCGCCCCGACTCGGTGTAGTTGACCAGCACCGCCACCGGCAGGATGCCGCTGATCCGGCGGATCGCGCAGCTGATGGCATCCGGCAGGGTGGCCTCGGCGCTGGGGCGGTGCACGTCCAGTTGCGCCTGATAGTCCGGCCCGCTTTCGACCTGGCGGATGATCTTGCTCATCATGCTCACCGCCTCGAGCGGGTAGTCGCCGGAGGCTGTTTCCGCCGAGAGCATCACCGCATCGGCGCCCTCGGCAACGGCGTTGGCGACGTCCGTGACTTCAGCGCGGGTCGGCGCCGGGGAGAAACGCATCGACTCGAGCATCTGCGTGGCCACCACCACCGGGCGGCCGAGCTGGCGGCAGGTGCGCACAATGTTCTTCTGAATGCGCGGCACGTTTTCCGCGGGCACTTCGACGCCCAGGTCACCGCGCGCCACCATGATCGCGTCGCTCAGGCGGGCGATCTCGCGCAGGTGCTGCACCGCCGAGGGCTTCTCGATCTTGGCCATGAGAAAGGCGCGGTCGCCGATCAGCTCGCGCGCCTCGTGAATGTCCTGCGGGCGCTGGACGAAGGACAACGCCACCCAGTCGACACCCAGCTCCAGGCCGAAGGCCAGGTCGCGGCGGTCCTTCTCGGTTAGCGGACTGAGCTCCAGTACCGCTTCGGGCACATTGACGCCCTTGCGGTCGGACAGCTCGCCGCCGGCCACCACGCGGGTGTCGATGGCACTGGCGTGCTTGGCGATCACCGTCAGGCGCAGGCGGCCGTCATCCACCAGCAGGCTCATGCCCGGCTGCAGCGCGTCGATGATTTCCGGATGCGGTAGGTTGACCCGCGTGGCATCACCCGGTGCAGGGTCGAGGTCCAGACGCAGGGTCTGGCCGCGGGTGAGCTGCACCTTGCCTTCGGCGAAGCGGCCGACGCGCAGCTTCGGCCCCTGCAGGTCCATGAGGATGCCGATCGGTCGGCCCAGCTGGCGTTCCACCTCGCGGATCCAGGCGAAGCGCTCGGCGTGGTCGGCGTGCTCGCCATGACTGAAGTTGAGGCGGAACAGGTTGACCCCGTTCTCCACCAGTTCGCGCACGTCGTCGATGCTGCGGGTGGCGGGGCCGAGGGTGGCGAGGATCTTGACCTTCTTGTCGGGTGTCATGGCAGGCTCTGTGGGCAGTGGTGATGGGCCGCTACTGCGGCGGCAGGATCAGGATCGCGCGGAAGTCATTGACGTTGGTCCGCGTCGGGCCGGTCATCAGCAGCGCATCGAGCGCCTGGAAATAACCGTAGCCATCATTGTTCGCCAAGGCATCGGCTGCGCTGTGGCCCAGCGCCTCGGCGCGGGCATAGCTCTCGGGCGTCATCAAGGCGCCGGCGTTGTCTTCCGAGCCGTCGATGCCATCGGTGTCGCCGGCCAGGGCGTAGACATTCGGCAGGCCTTGCAGAGTGTCCGTCAGACTCAGGAGAAATTCAGCGTTTCGACCGCCGCGGCCATGACCGCGCACGGTCACCGTGGTTTCGCCGCCAGAAAGAATCACGCAGGGCGGCGTGATCGGCTGACCGTGCAGCACCACCTGGCGAGCAATACCGCCATGGACCTTGGCCACTTCGCGCGCTTCACCTTCCAGGTCGCCGAGGATCAGCGGCGTGATGCCCGCTGCACGCGCCTTCTCGGCCGCCGCGTCGAGGGATTGCTGCGGCTTGGCGATCAGCTGGAAGTGGCTGCGTGACAGGCAAGGGTCATCTGCCTTGACCGTCTCGGAGCGTGGATCTTCAAGCCACGCGCGAACGTTCTGTGGAATCTCGATGTGGTAGCGCGCCAGGATCGCCAGCGCCTGGGCCGAGGTGGTCGGGTCTGCGACGGTTGGGCCGGAGGCGATCACCGTGGCCTCGTCACCCGGCACGTCGGAAATCGCGTAGGTGTAAACGCTCGCTGGCCAGCAGGCCTTGGCCAGACGGCCGCCTTTGATCGCCGAGAGGTGCTTGCGTACACAGTTCATCTCGCCGATGTGCGCGCCGGAGCGCAGCAGCGCCTTGTTGATCGCCTGCTTGTCGGCGAGGCTGATGCCCTCGGCCGGCAGTGCCAGAAGTGAGGAACCTCCGCCGGACAGCAGAAAGATCACCCGGTCGCTTTCTTCGAGGTTGCTGACCATTTCCAGCACCCGGCGCGCGACGCGCTCACCGGCATCGTCCGGCACCGGATGCGCCGCTTCCACCACCTCGATCTTGCGGCAGTCGGCGCCGTGGCCGTAGCGCGTTACCACCAGCCCGGAGAGCTCGCCTTCCCAGACCGCTTCGATGGCTTCGGCCATGGCGGCTGCCGCTTTGCCTGCACCAATCACGATGGCCCGGCCGCTGCGGTCAGCCGGCAAATAGTCGGCCAGCACCTGGCGCGGGTGCGCGGCATCGATGGCGGCAGTGAACAGGTCGCGCAGGAATGCTTGCGGTTCGAGGTTCATGTACAACTCCATCTAGTAGGTCAGGTGCCCGATTCCAGACCTTAGGGCTCGGTTATGCAAGTACAAAAGGCAAGTCCTAAGGTTTGGAATCGACCCACCCGGCAGTCAGGCCGTGACTCCTCGTGCCGAGCAGGTCGAAAGGGGTGCCGCCCGAGGGCAGCGATCGGATCGCAGGTGCGCTGGGCTGAGGGTGTGGGGGACGCTGTGATTCCGACCCTGCGCAACTCCAATCCGACCCTTTGAGCATCGCTGGGCCAAACGTTGCGGTTCCCACCACCTGGTCTGTCTGTCCCTGAAGGTGGGCCGCTTGGATTGGCCAACGTGCTCGAAGGCTGAAGTTTCTGTTTAATCCTTGCGAATCGAGAAGTTGGCCATGTGCTCCAGCCCCTTGATCAGCGCCGAGTGATCCCAGCCGCTGCCACCGATGGCTGCGCAGGTGCTGAAGACCTGCTGCGCGTTGGCCGTGTTGGGCAGGTTCAGGCCGAGCTCGCGGGCACCGGCCAAAGCCAGGTTCAAGTCCTTCTGGTGCAGGCTGATGCGGAAGCCCGGATCGAAGGTGCCCTTGATCATGCGCTCGCCATGCACTTCGAGAATCTTCGAACCGGCGAAACCGCCCATCAGTGCTTCGCGGACGCGGGCTGGGTCGGCACCGTTCTTCGCGGCGAACAGCAGGGCTTCGCCCACTGCCTGAATGTTCAGCGCCACGATGATCTGGTTGGCGACCTTGGCGGTCTGGCCGTCACCATTACCGCCGACCAGGGTGATGTTCTTGCCCATGGCCTGGAACAGCGGCAGGGCGCGGGCAAAACTTTCCTCGCTACCCCCCACCATGATCGACAGCGTTGCAGCCTTGGCACCGACTTCACCGCCAGAGACCGGCGCGTCCAGGTACTGGGCGCCCGTGGCGTTGATCTTTTCGGCGAACGCCTTGGTGGCGCTGGGTGAGATCGAGCTCATGTCGATCACCAGCTTGTTCGGGCCGACGCCCTCGGCAATGCCGTTCTCGCGGAACAACACGTCTTCGACATGCGGGGTGTCCGGCACCATGACGATGATGAACTCGGCTTCCTGCGCGACTTCTTTCGGATTGGCCAGGCCAACGGCGCCTGCTTCGAGCAGGGCGGCCGGGGCCGCATCGTGGTGAGTCGAAACAAAAAGGCTGTGGCCAGCTTTCTGCAGGTTCTGAGCCATAGGCAGGCCCATGATGCCGGTGCCGATAAATCCAATCTTAGCCATGAGGTTTTCTCCTTCGATTCGTTCAGGTCGGGTCAGATAGCGTTGTGCACGCTGTTCTGGTAGGGAGCCAGCCAGCCGAGGCCGGCCGCGGTGGTGGTGGCCGGCTTGTATTCGCAGCCAACCCAGCCCTGGTAGCCGATGCGGTCCAGGTGCTCGAACAGGAAACGGTAGTTGATCTCGCCGGTGCCTGGCTCGTTGCGGCCAGGGTTGTCCGCCAACTGCACATGGTTGATCGCTGCCAGATTGGTCTCGAGGGTGCGCGCCAGGTCCCCTTCCATGATCTGCATGTGGTAGACGTCGTACTGCAGGAACAGGTTGGTGCTGCCGACCTTGTCGCGAATCTCCAACGCCTGCGAGGTGTTGTTGAGGAAGAAGCGCGGGATGTCGCGGGTGTTGATCATCTCCATCACCAGGCGGATGCCCTCGGCCTCGAGCTTCTTCGCCGCATAACGCAGGTTCTCGATAAAGGTCATCTCCAGCTGGCCGAGGTCGGCGCCCTTCGGCGCGATGCCCGCCAGGCAGTTGACCTGGGTGTTGCCCAGGACCTTGGCGTAGGCGATGGCCTGATCGACACCGGCGCGGAATTCCTCGACCCGAGCAGGATCGCAGGCAATGCCGCGGTCGCCACCGGCCCAGTCGCCGGCCGGCAGGTTGAACAGCACCTGGGTCAGCTTGTTGGCGTCCAGGCGCGCCTTGATCTCTTCGGCCGGGTAGTCGTAGGGGAACAGGTACTCGACACCGCTGAAACCGGCTTCGGCAGCGGCGGCGAAGCGGTCGAGGAAGTCCATCTCGGTGAACAGCATGGACAGGTTGGCGGCAAAGCGGGGCATATGATTTTCCTTCTGTCTGTAGGGACATCTATGTGTCGCATTGCGGTGGTGCGATGACCACCCTCGGTGCTGCATGCGGTGGATATGCTTCGCGATATCCACCCTACGTTCACTTCCGTAGGGTGGAAGACGGCGAAGCCTCTTCCACGCGTTGGTGGCAGGTCGCGCTCGGTGTAATGATCAATCCAACAACGCGACCGCTGTCGGTGCGTCTTCCCGACCCTCGGCCAGCGGCTCGAATTCGTTGATGGCGTCGATCTCGGTGCCCATGGCGATGTTGGTCACGCGCTCAAGGATCACCTCGATCACGACCGGCACCTGGTGCTCGGCCATCCAGGCCTGGGCCTGTTCGATGGCCGGGCGCAGGTCTTCCTGCTTGAATACGCGGATCGCCTTGCAACCCAGGCCCTCGACGACCGCGACGTGGTCGACGCCGTAGCCTTCCATGCCGCTCTGGTCGGCATTGATGTTCTCGAAGCCCAGCTGCACGCAGTAATCCATCTCGAAACCGCGTTGCGCCTGGCGGATCAGGCCGAGGTAGGCGTTGTTCACCAGGATGTGGATGTAGGGCAGCTTGAACTGCGCGCCCACCGCCAGCTCCTCGATCATGAACTGGAAGTCGTAGTCGCCCGACAGCGCCACCACCTTGCGCGTCGGGTCCGCGGCCACCACACCCAGCGCCGCCGGAATGGTCCAGCCGAGCGGGCCGGCCTGGCCGCAGTTGATCCAGTGGCGCGGCTTGTAGACATGCAGGAACTGCGCGGCGGCGATTTGCGACAGCCCAATGGTGCTGACGTAGCAAGCGTCCTTGCCGAACGCGTTGTTCATGCACTCGTACACGCGCTGCGGCTTCATCGGCACCGAGTCGAAGTGGGTCTTGCGCAGCATTGTCCGCTTGCGCTCCAGGCAATCGGCCGCCCAGGCGGTGCGGTCCGGCAGCTGGCCGGCGGCCTTGCGCGCCTTGGCGACCTCGACGAACAGCTTCAAAGCAGCACCGGCGTCGGAGGTGATGCCGAAGTCCGGCGAGAACACCCGCCCGATCTGGGTCGGCTCGATATCCACGTGCACGAATTTGCGGTCCCTGGTATAGACGTCGACCGATCCGGTGTGGCGGTTGGCCCAGCGGTTGCCGATGCCGAGCACGAAGTCCGAAGCCAGCATGTTGGCGTTGCCGTAGCGGTGGCTGGTCTGCAGCCCACACATGCCGGCCATCAGCGGGTGGTCATCAGGGATCGAGCCCCAGCCCATCAGCGTCGGGATCACCGGCACGCCAACGGTTTCGGCGAATTCCACCAGCAGGGCTTCGGCACCGGCGTTGTAGATGCCGCCACCGGCGACGATCAGCGGGCGCTCGGCGGCGCAAAGCATGTCGATGGCCTTCTCGATCTGCTTGCGAGTGGCGGCCGGCTTGTAGACCGACAGCGGCTCGTAGGTCTCGACGTCGAATTCGATCTCGGCCATCTGCACGTCGAACGGCAGGTCGATCAATACCGGGCCGGGGCGGCCGGAGCGCATGACGTGGAAGGCCTGTTGGAACACGCGCGGCACCAGTGCCGGCTCACGCACGGTCACGGCCCACTTGGTCACCGGCTTGGCGATGGACTCGATATCCACGGCCTGGAAGTCTTCTTTGTAGAGGCGAGCGCGCGGCGCCTGGCCGGTGATGCAGAGAATCGGGATGGAGTCGGCCCAGGCCGAGTACAGGCCGGTGATCATGTCGGTACCGGCCGGGCCCGAGGTGCCGATGCACACGCCGATGTTGCCGGCCTTGGTGCGGGTGTAACCCTCGGCCATGTGTGAAGCGCCTTCGACGTGGCGAGCCAGAATGTGACGGATGCTGCCGTCGGCACGCAAAGCGGAATACAGCGGATTGATCGCGGCACCGGGGATGCCGAAGGCGGTGTCGATGCCTTCCTTGCGTAACACCGCAACCGCGGCGTCGATTGCTCTCATTCGGGCCATGGGTCCTGTCCTCTTCGATAACTCGATAGTTTTTATACGTGGCCCAAGCATGAAGGGCTGGCTGGAACGGGGGAATTGGCAGAAACTTCAGTTCTGTCGATATCAGGAGTATCGAATGGATCGCTACACGACCTTGCACAGCTTTGTGCTGGTGGCTGAAAACGGCAGCTTTGCCGCCGCTGCGCTGAAGGAAGGCGTCACGCCGGTGGTCATGGGGCGCCGGCTCGATGCGCTGGAGCGGCACCTGGGCGTCAAGCTGATGCACCGCTCGACGCGCGGGCTGGCGCTGACCGACCTCGGCGAGCAATACCTCGAGCGCGCCCGAGGGTTGCTCAAGGATTTCGACGAAGCCGATGCCAGCATCAGCCATGACCGCACCTCGGTGCGCGGGCACCTGGTGATTTCCGCGCCCGCGGCATTCGGGCGCCGGCACATCGGCCCGCACGCGCCGGCGTTCCAGGCGCGCTACCCGGACCTGCAGCTGTCCTTCAACTTCACCGACAGCGTGGTCGATCTGGTGCGCCACGGTTACGACATGGGCATCCGCATCGGCGAGGTGACCGACCCCAACTATGTCGCGATCAAACTGTTCCCCAATCGCCGTGTGGTCTGCGGCGCGCCGGACTACTTCGAGCGCCAGGGCGTACCGCGCACGCTGGAAGATCTGGCGCGGCACAACTGCCTGGCGTTCAACCTGCAGGGCGGGCAGCAGCGCGGCTGGACCTTTTTGCGTGACGGCAAGCAAGTGGCGATACGCGTGGCCGGCAACCTCGACTGCAATGACGGCGAGTTGCTGTTCGACTGGGTCAAGCAGGGGCTGGGCATCGGCTGGCGCTCGACCTGGGAGATCCAGGCCGAGCTCAAGCGCGGCGAACTGGTGACGGTGCTCGACGAGTACGCGCTACCGGCCTATGACATCCAGGCGGTGTACCCGCAGCAGCGCTACCTGCCGGCCAAGGTGCGCTACTTCATCGATTACCTGAAGCAGGTCTATAACGCGCCGGGCTACTGGGAAGTGCGTTGAGTCGAACCACGTCGGTCTGCGTCTGGTCGTAGGGTGGATGTCGCGAAGCACATCCACGCGCTGCGGCCGTCAAACAATCGCAGGCTATCGTCAGAGGTGCCCAGTGGATCAACTGAAAATCGCCACCTTCAACATCAACGGCATTCGTGCGCGGCGGACCAACCTGCTCGAGTGGCTGGCGCGCGAGCAGCCCGACGTGGTCTGCCTGCAGGAGCTGAAGGCGCAGGACACCGACTTTCCCATCGACGACATCCGCGCCGCCGGCTACGGCGCGCTTTGGCACGGGCAGAAGTCCTGGAACGGGGTGGCGATCCTCGCGAGGGGCGACGACCCGCTGGAAATCCGTCGCGGGCTGCCGGGCGATCCGGATGACAGCCAGAGCCGCTACCTGGAAGCCGCGGCCCATGGTGTGATCGTCGCCTGTCTCTACCTGCCCAACGGCAACCCGCAGCCGGGGCCGAAGTTCGACTACAAGCTCGCCTGGTTCGAGCGCTTCACTGAGCATGCCGCTGGCCTGTTCGCCAACGGCCACCCGGTGGTGCTGGCAGGCGACTACAACGTGGTGCCCACCGACGCGGACATCTACAACCCGCGCTCCTGGACCAAGGATGCGCTGCTGCAGCCGGAAAGCCGCGAATGCTTCCAGCGCCTGCTGGAGCAGGGCTGGACCGACGCCCTGCGTGCCCGCTACCCGGACGAGCGCATCTACACCTTCTGGGACTACTTTCGCCAGCACTGGCAGAAGAACTCCGGCCTGCGCATCGACCACCTGCTGCTGAGCGCCGACCTGGCGCCACGCCTGGCCGATGCCGGGGTGGATCGCTGGGTGCGTGATCAGGAGCATGCCAGCGACCACGCACCGACCTGGATCACATTGTCCGCGGCGCCGGTCGCCGGTCGCCGGTCGTCGGCCTGAGCGAGCCCGCCGGCGAATGAACGCTAGGCTCATCCTATGGCTCTACCTCGGGCCTTGCCGTCGGTGGCAGGCGGGGCGCGGCCAAGGTTTCCCTGCGAACTGCGTTCGGGGTACTCACGATGAACCAGGACCCATCCCGGGCTGAACAGGCCCCGCTGGCGCTGCTGATCGAGCGAGCCGAGCAGCCGAGCATGACCATCGGCGAAATGCTCGCCGAAGCCCTGTCGACGGTGCGCAACCACCTGCGCATGGACGTGGCCTTCATTGGCGAGTTTCGCGAAGGGCGCCGCCTGTTTCGCCAGATCGACGGCCTCTACCAGGCGTTGCCGATCGCCCCGGGCAGCGGCTCCCCGTTGACTGAAAGCTACTGCCAGCGGGTGGTCGACGGCCGCTTGCCGGAGCTCATTCGCAACGCCGCGGAACTGGAGGAGGCGCTGACCCTGCCGGAGACCCGGGCGATTCCCATTGGCGCCCACCTGAGCGTGCCGATCCGCTTCAGCGATGGCTCGCTGTACGGCACCTTCTGCTGCTTCAGCCAGCGGCCCAACGACCGCCTGGACGAGTCGGACGTCACCACCCTGCGCCTGTTCGCGCGTTTCGCCGGCAAACTGCTCGAGCGGCACGCAGCCAGCGAGCAGCGTCGTGCCAAAACCCTCGAGCGCATCCGCGGGGTGATCGACACGCGCGACTTCTGGATCGTCTACCAGCCGATCTTCCACCTGGCCAGCGACCGGTTGATCGGCTACGAGGCACTGGCGCGGTTTCGGCCGGAGCCCTACCGCAGTCCCGACCTGTGGTTCGAGGAGGCCGGTTGCGTCAGCCTGCGCACGGACCTCGAACTGGTGATGCTGGAGGCTGCGCTCGACGGGTTGCCGCTGATTCCGGAAGACGTCTACCTGTCACTGAATGTCTGTCCCGACGCGTTGCGCGACGGGCGCGTGGTGCAGCTGCTGGGGCGCCAGCCCTTGCAGCGTTTGATGCTGGAGGTGACCGAGCACACCTCGATCATCGATTACGCCGAGATCGCCACCATCCTCGAGCCACTGTGCCGCAAAGGGTTGCGCCTGGCGGTCGACGATGCGGGTGCCGGCTACGCCAGCTTCCGCCACATCCTCAAGCTCAAGCCGGACGTCATCAAGCTCGACCGCAGCCTGATCAGCAACGTAGACAGCGACCAGGACAGCTGCGCCATGGCCGCGGCGCTGATCCGCTTCGCCGAGCAGACCGGCAGCAAGATCATCGCCGAGGGCGTCGAGACGGACGCCGAGCTCGCCGCCCTGCGCCGCTTGCACGTGGCCAACGCCCAGGGCTTTTTGCTCGGCATGCCGGGCCCCCTCGAACAGATTCGGCCTTGAGCGGCCAAGGCGCGGATCACCCGGACGGCGGTGCGGCGGGCGATTGCCAGCCGCCGCCGAGCACCTGGAACAAGGTGATCAGCGCATTGAGCTGGCGTTCGCGCAGTTGCACCTCGGCCAGCTCGGTGTTGAACAGGTTGCGCTGGGCGTCGAGGGTTTCCAGGTACGACGAATAACCGGCCCGGTAGCGGTCCTCGGCGTAGGTCAGGGACCGCTCCAGCACTGCGCGCCGCGCCGCGACCCGCTCGCCCTGCTGGCGCAGGTTGCCGACTGCGGCCAGGCTGTTTTCCACTTCGCTGAACGCCTGCAAGGCGGTGGCCCGGTAGGCAAAGGCGGCCTGGTTGCGTTGGGCGACGGCAATGTTGACACCGGCTTCCAGGCGCCCGGCCGAGAAGATCGGCGCAAGCACGCTGGCGCCCAGATCCCAGACCCGCACCGGGTCGTAGTCCAGCGAATTGACGAACAGCTGGCCGAGGCTCGCTGAGAGCTGCACTTGCGGCAGGAAGCGTTCGCGCTGGGCCTGCAGGTTGAGCGCACTGGCAGCAAGCAGACGTTCGGCCTGCTGGATGTCCGGCCGCCGACGCAGCAGGGTCGAGGGCAGGACGGCGGGCACTGCGGGCGGTTCGAGTGCGAGCAGACCGGCGCCGCGCCGGATTTCTCCCGGCAAGCGGCCGGTGAGCAGGCGCAGGGCGTTTTCCTGTTCGCGGATGCCCTGCCGCAGTTGCGGCAGCAGTTCGGCTGCCGCTTCGTATTCCGATTGCGCCTGGGTCTGCTCCAGCTGCGAGGTGTAGCCGAGCGCGGCGCGGTCTTCGGCGACACGCAGCGCCTGTTGCCGGGACTTGACCGTCTCACGGGTGACATACAGCTGGCGGTCCAGCGACAGCAGTGACACATAGGCCCGCGCGGTGGTGCTCGCCACGGCCAGGCGTACGGCGTCGCGCTCGGCTTCGCTGGCGCGGAATTGCTGCCGCGCCGCTTCGCTCAGCCGGCGCAGCCGCCCCCACAGGTCGATCTCATAAGCCACCTGCAGCGAGGGCTGCACAGCGGTGGTATGGGTGATGCCCAGCGCGGTCAGTTCGCGGGTGCGCTGCGCGCCCAGGGCGGCGTCCAGGGTGGGAAGCAGGGCTGCGCGTGACAGCTGGATCTGCTCGCGCGCCTGCTCGGCGCGCGAGGCGGCGCTCAACACATCCGTGTTATGGGCCAGCGCGGCCTCGACCAGCGCGGTCAGTCGCGGGTCACCAAACCCCTCCCACCAGGTCGCGGAAATCTCGACCGGCATTGCGCCCGGCTCGCGCCAGCTGGCGGGCGGCGTAAAGCCAGCCTCCGGCGGCAGTGGCTGTCGCGGTGGCATGCAGCCGGCCAGCGTCAGCAGGGCGAGAGCGGCGCACAGTGGCCGGCAAACGCAGTGCCAAGCGCTCATCGGGCGGCGCCCGTGGCGGCAGGCGCAGCGTCACCGGTGGCGCGGGTGTCCACGTAAGTGACCACCGACAGCCCCGGGCGCAGGCGCTGTGCCAACGGCTGGTCCGGGTCGATGGCGATGCGTACCGGCAATCGCTGGACCACTTTGGTGAAGTTGCCGGTGGCGTTGTCCGGGCGCAGTACGCTGAATTCCGAACCGGTGGCCGGCGCCAGGCGCTCCACGTGGCCGCTCAGGCGGGCGCCGTCCAGGGCATCGACCTCGATCTCTACCGGCTGGCCGGGGCGCATGGCGAAGGTCTGGGTTTCCTTGTAGTTGGCGATGACCCACAGTTGCTCGGGCACCAGGTAGAGCAGCTGCGAGCCGGCGGTGACGTACTGGCCCTGGCGCACCGTGACCTCGCTGACCTGGCCGTCACGCGGGGCTTCGATCAGCGTGTTGTCGAGGTCGATGCGGGCCCGCTGCAGCGCCGCTTCGGCGATGTCCACCTGCGCCTGCAAGCCGCCGCGCGAGACCTCGCTGGCCTTGAGCGTTTGTTCGGCGATGTCGATGGCAGCGCGCGCCTGCTTGACCTTTGCCGCAGCGGCGCGGGCGCTGGCGCGGATCTGGTCGCGCTCGCGGATGGACACCGAACCGCGCTCGGCCAGTTCATTGACCCGCTTTTCATCGGCCAGCGCGCGCTGCGCCTCGGCTTCGGCGGCCGACAGCTCGGCGCGGCGCGAGGCCAGGGTCGCCGCGTTCGAGGCCAGGGTCTGCTCGAGGTTTTCCTGCTCGAAGCGCCGCGCCGCCAGTTCGGCTTCGCGCTGCTGCACCAGTTGGCGGTACTGGCGATCATCGATGCGCACCAGCGGCTGGCCCTGGCTGACCTGTTCGAAATCCTGGGTAAGCACCTCGGTCACGTAACCGTTGACCTGCGGCGCGAGCACGGTGATCTGCCCGCGCACGTAGGCGTTCTCGGTGACCGCCACCCGGTTGTCGAACGGCCAGAGCTGCCAGGCATAGAGGATCGCCAGCACCCCGGCCAGCGCCACCAGCACCATCAGCAGCACCGAGCGGCGGCTGGGCCTGATGGTTTTCGGCGGGTCGTCCGGGGTCGGGCCGGCGTCGGTGCCGGCGGCCGAGGGTTGCGCCGGCTGGGCGGTCGGCAGGTTGTCCGGGGCCTCGTTGGGGGTGCGTTCGCTCATGGCGGGGGTGGGTTCCTGTTCTGCTGCGCGATGCGCAGGGTGCGGTAGAGCGTCCAGCCGAACACGCCAATGGCGAGCATGCCGATCAGCCGGAATACATCGTTGAAGGCCAGCACGTTGGCCTCGCGCGTGGCCATCTGACTCAGCTGCGCGGCGCTTTGTGCCTGGCGCAGGCGCGGGTCGCCCTGGCGCGAGGCGAGGGCCTGGGCCTGCGCCTGCAGGCGCGCGGCGACGCGCGGGTCGCCGGGCACCACCTGCTCGGTGAGGTGGCTGGAGTGGTATTTCTCACGCATCACCTGGTAGGTGCCGAACAGCGCTGGGGCTGCCAGCCCGCCGAGGCTCTGGGTCATGGTGAACAGGACGATGAAAGTCACCAGATAGTTCGGCCCGTTGCGCAGCGCGCGGCCGATGCCGGTGATCAGCAACGGGCCGAGAAACATGCCGCTGGCAAAGGCGAGCAGGCCCTGGCTGAGAAACATGTCGTGGGGCCGCGTGAGGCTGGTAGCGTCGACATCGAGAAAGCTGCCGATGCCGATCAGTACGATCGACAACAGGATCTGCGGAAAGGCCATGGCCGGGCTGAAGGTCATCGCGCTTCCCACAATGCCCATGGCCAGCCCCAGCAGGATGACGGCGTACAGCGGCTGGAGCTGTTCGGCGCCCATGCCGAGCGTCTGCAGCAACCCGACCGCGCCGTAGTTCTGTTCGGAGAGCAGCAGACGCAGCATCAGCGCGCCAAAGGCAAAGCGCAGCATCTCGGCAGTCCCGAGCCAGCGCGTGTGCAACAAGGGGTTGCGCCGGTGGTGCTCGATCATGAAGGCGATACAGATCAGCACCAGGGCAGTCATCAGCGCGTAGCCGAGCCAGGGCGCCTCGGTCCACCAGAGGATCCGGCCTTGCGCCAGCACGGCAGCGATCAGGGCCAGGGCCGGCGCCAGCAGGGCGAACGTCAGAAAATCCAGCGGCTCGAACACCTTGATGCGCTCGCCCAGCGGCAACTTGAGCACCACCACCGCGGCCAGCGAGCACAGCGCCAGCCCGCTCTCGAATACATAGAGCCGGTGCCATTCGCCCATTTCCAGGAGCGCCGGCGACATCAGCCAGGCCAGCGGCGTGCCCAGTTGCGAAATACCGAAGCCGAGGATCACCGCCTTGGGCAGGTCGGCCTTACGAAACGCCTGGAGCATGTAGAACAGCCCCAGCGAGGAGGTGGTCGCCGCCGCCAGGCCACTGGCCGCGCGCACCACGATGGCCATCTCCAGGCCCTCGACGAATACGTGGGCGATGCTCAGCAGGGCATACAGCGACAGGCCGATCTCGGCGAAACGGCGCAACCCATATTGCTGGCGGAACTTGATCATCAGCAGGTTGGCCGAGACGTTGACCATGAAATACGCCGCCGGCAGCCAGGCCGCCTCCGAGGGCGTCAGGCCGAGGTCACCCTGGATGCTCGGCAGGTTGGCAACGAACAGCGCGTTGCCCAGCCCGCCGGTAAGGCCCACCAGCACCGCGACACAGGCATAGGCGATGCGCACCGGCACCGGGTGCAGCAGGATCGCCGGCGAGCCGGGCATCGATGGGCGTTCGTGCGGTTCCCAGCGGGGAACGGGAGCGAGGTATTGCGGCATCGGCGGCTGGGCTCGAAAACGGAAAAGTCGGTTAGAGCCTCAAGCTCGAACCGACGTGAGTTTTCTTCGGACAACCTTCAGCGCGAAAAGATTGGTCAGGAGACGGCGGGACGCCTTGAGCGGCACGCTGCCGGGGCCGGGCGCCCCGTTTGAAGCCGCGTAGCCCGGCAACCTTGGTCCCGGGGCCGATAGCCGGGCGCCACGAACAATGGGCGCCGAACACCGTGGAGTGCAAGTAATCGGTGGCCGTTGAAATCGCCTGCAGGATGACGGTGAGCCACGCGCGGGGCCATCGCCACCCGAGGCCTGTCAGCGGCTCAATTGCCCCGATAGGTCGAGAAACCGTACGGGCTCAGCAGCAGCGGAATGTGGTAATGCGGCACGGTGCCGTCTACCTCGAAGATCACCGGGACTTCCGGAAAGAAGCTCGCCGTGTCGTGCGCCTCGAACCAGTCACCGGTCTTGAACGTGACGCGGTAGGTGCCTTTTTCCAGCGCCTTGTCCTGCGGATAGAGCGCGGTGATGCGGCCCTGCTGGTTGGTCACGCCATCGTTCAGGGCGGTCCACTGCTTGCCGTTCTGCTTTTCCAGCGTGACTTTCACATCAGGCGAGGGCAGGCCGTCGTTGAGGTTGAGCACATGCACGCTGAGCGGGTTGTCGGCCGCCATGGCGAGGCTGGAAAGGCTGGCAAGAACGAGACTGGCGCAAAGGGTTTTCAGGTTAGTCATGGATTGATCTCCGGTTAACGGTTGGAAGGAAGCAGTTTTGCGATTGCCTGAGTGGCGCAGGCCTCGTCGGTCTCGGCGCCCCCGGCACCGGCTACGCCAATGGCGCCGATGACTTCGTCGCCGACCCGCAGCGGAACGCCGCCGCCGAGCAGCAGCAGTTCATCGAAGGTGTTGAGGTTGGCGGCGTCCGGGTTGTTGCGGGCGCGCTCGCCGAACAGGCGGGTCGGCGTTTTGCTGGACAACGCGGTGTAGGCCTTGCGCTGTGCAGCGATGGTGTTGTGCGGGCCGACGTTGTCGTCACGCTGCAGGGCGATCAGGTTGCCGCCGCGATCGACCACTGCCACTGCGGCGGTACGGCCATCGGCATGGCAGGCCGCCATGGTCGAGTCGAGCAGGGCGTTGGCCAGTTGCAGCGAGACGTTCTGCTGGCTGACAGGCTGCGGCGTGGCGGCCATGGCCTGGGCACCGGCAAGGGCCAGGCCGACCAACGAAAGGGGGACAATGCGCATCGGTTTCTCCTCAATGGGCTCCGTGGAGCAGGTGGCGCCATCCTGTGCGGTTGGCCCCGTCAAACCCATTGCCTGCGCATTACGTATTTGTAATGGGATAAACGCTCGTGGGCGCCTAGCCTATGCGCCTCGCCCGGAGGAAGCAGATGCGCATACTGGTAGTAGAAGACGAGTTCAAGACGGCCGATTACCTGCGCAAGGGGTTGAGCGAGTCGGGCTATCTGGTGGAGGTCGCGCTCAACGGCCTGGACGGTCAGCACCTGATTCAGGAAAGCGAGTTCGACCTGATCATCCTCGACGTCATGTTGCCGGGCATCGACGGCTGGCAACTGCTGCAGATCGTGCGGCGCAAGGCGCAGACGCCGGTGCTTTTTCTTACCGCGCGTGATGCCGTGGAGGACCGAGTCAAAGGCCTTGAGCTGGGCGCTGACGATTATCTGGTCAAGCCGTTTTCCTACGCCGAGCTGCTGGCGCGGGTTCGCACCTTGCTGCGCCGCGGGCCGCCGCGCGAAGTCGAGCAGTTCAAGGTCGCCGATCTGGAGCTGGACCTGCTGCGCCGTCGGGTGACGCGTCAGGGTGAGCGGCTGACGCTGACCAACAAGGAATTCGCCCTGCTGCATCTGCTGCTGAGTCGCGAAGGCGAAGTGCTGTCGCGGGCGCAGATCGCCTCGCAGGTCTGGCAGATGAATTTCGACAGCGACACCAATGTGGTGGATGTCGCCATTCGCCGTCTGCGCGCCAAGGTGGACGATCCCTACCAGCCCAAGCTGATCCATACCGTACGCGGCATGGGGTACCTGCTGGAGGCACCGGAATGAGCCTGATGCCACGCTCGTTGAGCCTGCGGCTGGCGCTGATGTTCGCGGTGGTCAGCACGGCGCTGCTGGGCGCCATCGGTTTCTATCTGTACCAGTCATTGGAGCGCGAGATCGCCTGGCGCGACGATCAGGCCTTGCTGGGTCGGCTGGAGCGCATGCGCGCCCTGCTCGATGACAGCGATAGCATCGAGGCATTGCGTGAGCGGCCCCAGCTCTACGCCAACATGCTCGGCAATCGGGACAACCTGCTCTGGGTGCTGGGAGAGGGCGGCCAGCCGCTGATCGAGATCAATCCCGTTCAGTTGGCGATCCCGCAGCTGCCGCTCGAGGCGCAGCCGCAACTCGATGACCTTGACGACAGGGCGCGCCTGGCCTGGGTGCACATCGAGCGGGCGAAGGGTGGTCTGACGCTGATTGCCGGCAAATTGCTGGCCGAGCGTGAGCAGATGCTGGCGGCGTACCGCCTGAAACTCTGGCTGGCGCTGGTAACCGGCGCGCTGCTGGCGTTTCTGCTGGGCTGGCTGGTGAGTGAGCGGGGGCTGCGGCCGGTGCGTCAGCTGACCCGCCGCGCATTGGCGATCGACGTCCAGCACCTGCACCTGCGAATCGAAAACAGCGCCGAGTTCAGCGAGCTGCGGGCCTTGAGCGATGCACTGAACCAGATGCTGGCGCGGCTGGAGGCGGGTTTCACCCAGCTGTCGCGGTTCTCCGAGGACCTGGCGCACGAGATGCGCACCCCGCTCAGCAACCTGATGGGTCAGACCCAACAGGCGCTGCGTCGGGTGCGTTCGCTGGAGGACTACCAGAGTCTTCTGGCGTCCAACCAGGAGGAGTACGAGCGCTTGGCGCGCATGATCAACAACATGCTGTTCCTTGCACGTACCGAACAGGCAAACGAACGGGTCGGCCCGCAGGAGATCGACCTGGCCGAAGCGGTGGAGCAGCTCGGCGACTATTTCGAAGGCATTGCCGACGAGCACGGCATGCGCCTGCAGAATGAGGCAACCGGCAAGCTGCACGCCGATCCCGAGCTGCTGCGCCGGGCGCTGGCCAACCTGATCGCCAACGCGCTGCGTTACGGCGAGGCGGGGACGGCGGTAACCGTGGCCAGCCAATGTATCGGCGACCGGGTCGTGATCAGCGTCGCCAACAAGGGGCCGGCGATTCCTCCAGAGCACCTGCCGCGCCTGTTCGACCGCTTTTATCGCTGCGATCCGTCCCGTGCCGAGCCGGGCGATTCTGGCGGGCTGGGACTGGCCATAGTGCGCTCGATCATGCAGCTGCATGGCGGTGAGGTGCGGGTCACGAGCGAGCCCTCGGGGACCTGTTTCACCTTGCTGTTCCCGCAGAGGCTGGCATCCGCCACGTGCGAGGGCCGCTGAACCTTTGCCGAAACGGCAGAGTCGACTGAACAGGTTGGCCGCGTGACAGCGGCCGTTCACGACGCTTTAGGAGAATCTAGCCAATGGATACCGAAGACACCGTTTCCGTGCTCAACGATCTCATCGAAACCTGCAAGGACGGCGAAAAGGGGTTTCGCGAATGCGCGGACGACCTGACGAACCCGCAGCTGAAAACCACCATGACCCAGCGCGCCCATGACTGCGCCACCGCGGCGACCGAGCTGCAGGAGCTGGTGCGTACGCTGGGCGGCGATCCGGAAACCGGCACCAGCATGGCCGGCGACATGCACCGGCGCTGGGTCGACCTGAAGACCACCATTACCGGTCAGGATGACGAGGCGATCCTCAACGAGTGCGAACGCGGCGAAGACGTGGCCTTGAAGAGCTACCGCAAGGCGCTGGACAAATCGCTGCCGCCGGAAGTGCGGGCCGTGGTCGAGCGCCAGTTGCAGGGCGTGCAGCGCAACCACGACCAGGTCAAGGCGCTGCGCGACGCCGAACGCGCGCGCAGCTGATCGGCCTATTGCTGACACGGCATTGGCGTGACCGGCCATGCTGCCCTGGCATGGCCGCCAGCGGCGATCGCCGTCTGCGAAGCGGTGAGCCGCGGGCGGACGGGCGCAGGCGGCGCCCGGCGACCGAGCTGCTAAGCTATTCGCCTTCGGTTCTCCAGGGCGCGCCTCATGAATTCCTTCGTTTCTTCTCTCGCTGACGACACCGGCGCCCCACGCGCCGAACTGGCCCGGCTGATCGAAGGGCTGGTGGGCGAGGACGGCATGCACCCGACGGCCATCGAGCCACTGCACCTGGTGCGCTGCGCCACGCCCGGGGAGATGACGCACGGGCTGCACAAGCCGGCGCTGTGCATCATCGTCCAGGGCGGCAAGGAAGTGCGGCTGGCCGACGAGCTCTATCGCTACGACCCGCTGCACTATCTCGTGGTCTCGGTGACCCTGCCGGTGTCCGGCTGCGTCGTCCGCGCTTCCCGGGACGAGCCCTACCTGTGCATCCGCCTGGACATCGACCCGGCCCTGATCGCCACGTTGGTGAGCGAAGCCGATCCTGCCGCGGCGGCGCCCGAGCCGACGGGCCGCGCCCTGTATCTGGATCGTATCGATGCGCCGCTGCTGGACGCGACCCTGCGCCTGGTCCGCCTGCTGCGCAATCCGCGGGACATACCGGTGCTCGCGCCGCTGGCCCTGCGCGAGATTTTCTACCGCTTGCTGTGCGGCCCCCAGGGCGGCCATCTGCAGGCTGTCGCGCTGCAGGGCAGCCAGTCGCACCGGGTCAACGACGCCATCGAATGGCTGAACCGCAATTACGTCGAACCGCTGCGCATCGATGAGCTGGCCCGGCGGGTCAACCTCAGCACGTCCAGCCTGCATCACCGCTTCAAGGCGCTGACGGCGATGAGCCCGCTGCAGTATCAGAAGCAGCTGCGCCTGCAGGAAGCCCGGCGCCTGCTCATGGGTGAGGGGCTCGACGTGGCGGAAGCCGGCTACCGTGTCGGTTATGAAAGCCCCTCGCAGTTCAGCCGCGAATACAGCCGTCTGTTCGGTGCATCTCCGCTCAAGGACATGGCACGCCTGCGCAGCATCGCCTGAGCGCAAACCCGCCGCTGCGCTACCAGACGCCCTCGTGCAGCGCGGCCGCTTCGTCTTCGAGCAGTGGCCCGACGACCTCGATGGTGCGTTGGCCGCTGTTGAGCACCACTCGACACGGCAAGTCCAGCGTCGGGTTCTCCGGATGATTGCCGGTGAGCTGACGCAAGCGTTCTTCGGACAGCCCGTAGACCACCCGACCCACGCCAACCCAGTACGCGGCGCCGGCGCACATCGCGCAGGGTTCGGCCGAGCTGTACAGCGTGCATTGGCGCAGCAGCTCCGGCGCGTAGGTGATCGATGCGCGTGTGAGCAGTACGCGTTCGGCGTGGCCGGTCATGTCATGGTCGGGCAGGAAGGCGTTGCCTTGCTCGAGCAGCACCTCGCCGTCCGGTCCGGCGAGGATCGCCCCGAAGGGATGGGTGCCGCTCGCCCGTGCCTGGCGGGCAACCGCGAAACTCTTACGCAACAGGGGCAGATCGTGGTCGTTCATGAATGCTCTCGTCTGAATTCAATGGTTGCGGCCCCGATGCAAGCGGCGGTGCGCAAGGGCGGGGCAGGCGCGAGGGCCTGGCTAGGCCTGGCTAGGCCTGGCCTTTCAGGCTCCAGGGAAACAGCCAGCGCTGTACCAGGCCGACCAGGTGAAACAGGAGCAGGCTGATGGCTACCAGCATCATCAAGGCAGCGAAGGCCTGCGGGACCTGGAACATCGAGGTGGAAAAATTGATGAAATAGCCCAGGCCCTTTTCCGCCGCGACGAACTCGGCCACCACCGCGCCGATCACCGCCAGGGTGATGGAGATGCGCAGGGCCGCGAACAGATGCGGAATGGCGTAGGGCAGGCGGATGTTGCGGTATTCGCGCGAGCGCGACGCGCCCAGCGACCGTGACAGCTCGACCAGCTCTTCCGGCGTGGCCAGCAGGGCGGTCGCGCAGGACACCACGATCGGAAAGAAGGCGATCAGGAAGGTAATGAAGACCCGTGGCAGATCACCGGCGCCCATCACCACCACGATGATCGGCGCGACGGCGACGATGGGCGTGGACTGCACGATCACCAGCAGCGGGTAGAGCGTGCGCGACAACAGCGTGGAGGAGGTCAGGGCGATGGCCAGCGGAATACCGATGACGATCGACAGCCCATAGCCCATCAAGGTCACGCGCAGGGTCGCGAACACGTGATCACTCCAACCGGCCCAGCCAACCTTGGCGGTCGCGGCAAGGATGGCGCTTGGCGCGGGCAGCACGAAACTCGGCAGGGCAAGCAGTCTGCAGGCGGCCTCCCAGGCGCCGAGCAGGGCGAGCAACGCCAGCCAGGGCGCCAGGCGCTCGCCGAGCCTGAATTTAAAGCCCGACATGGCGGGAGAAGACCTGGCGGCGGATATGGTTGGCGAGCTCATTGAATCGGGGCTCCGTAAGGGTTTGCATCGACCGCGGGCGCGGCAGGTCGACGTCGATGATTTCACGCACGCGGCCGGGGCGAGCCGACATCACCAGGATGCGGTCGGCCAGCAGCAGTGCCTCGGGGATCGAGTGGGTGATGAACAGCACGGTCTTGGGTCGTTGCGTCCAGATGCGCAGCAGTTCGAGGCTCAACTCGTCGCGGGTCAGCGCGTCGAGCGCCGAGAACGGCTCGTCCATCAGCAGGATCTCGGGATCGTGGAGCAGGGCGCGGGCGATGGCGGCGCGCTGCTGCATGCCGCCGGACAGTTCGTCCGGCCGTTTGCCACCGAACTCCTTGAGTCCGACCATTTCCAGCAGCTCCTCGCCGCGCAGGATTTCCTGCGCCGTGACGCGGCCGTACTTGTGGCGCATGGGAAAGGTCAGGTTGTCCCGGATATTCAGCCAGGGCAGCAGCGTCGGCTTCTGGAACACGATGCCGATCTCGTCGCGCGGGCCGTCGATCGGTGTGCCATACAGGCTGACCTGGCCGTGGGTCGGGCTGACCAGCCCGGCGAGGATGCGCAGCAGGGTCGACTTGCCGCAGCCGGACGGGCCGATCACGGCGACGAACTCATGCCGGCCGATGCCGAAACTGGCGTTATCCAGTGCGGTGACCTGGCTGCCGTCGGACGAGGTGAACACCTGGGTGACGCCGTCGAAGACGATGCTCGGACGGCTGTTTTGCACAAGGGCGGCGGTCATGGCATCACTCGACGAAGCGGGAGTCGATGGCGCTGGCCGGGTCCAGGCTGTCCGGGGCGAGCCCCTGGGCGCGGGCGACCCAGTCCCAAGTGGTCGTCAGGCGCTTGGCGTCGAAGCCCTTGCCTTCGGCTTCGCCGGTTCCGTTCACCATCAGCGCAACGGATGCGGTGAACTGCTCTTCGGCTTGTTGCTGATCCACGTCCGGGACCTGCTTTTTCAGTGCTGCGGCCGCGGCGGCGGGGTCGGCGATGGCTTGGGCGTTGGCCTGGAGATAGGCCTTGACGAAGCGTTTGGCCACATCGGGATGGCTTTGCACGAAGCGCTGCGAGGCGACCAGGGAGAGACCGTACCCTTCGAAGCCGTAATCGGACCAGGGCAGCACGACCAGCGTCTTGTCCGCCTCGGCCAGGGCGCGCTTGAAGCCGGGCGCCAGCGGAATCCAGTTGATCGTCGCGTCGACCTTGCCGGTGGCGAGCATCGGCGCGAGCGCACCTGGGTCGAGCTTGAGCAGCGTGACGCTGTCGGCGGCGATGCCGTTGCGCTCGAGCAGCAGCGGCCATACCACGTTGGAGGCGGAGAAGGTCGGGGTGGCAACGGTCTTGCCGACGATGTCCTTGAACGAAGTGATCCCCGAACCCGCGGTGGTGAAGAAGGCATCCGGCTGCTTGTTGTAGATCGGCGCGACGGCCACCACTGGCACCTCGCCCTGGGCCCTGGCCTGCAGCACCGACGCCAGCCCGGCGGTGCCGAAGTCGGCGCTGGCGGTGGCCAACTTGGTCACCACATCACTGCCACCGCGGGCACTGGCAATCTCCACCTCGATGCCTTCGGCGGCAAACAGCCCCTGCTCCACGCCCAGGTAAATGGCCGCCTTGTCGCCCGCGGGCAGCCAGTCATTGAGCCAGCGGACCTTGTCTGCGGCGTAACTCGATTGGGACAACAGGGCCAGCAGGGTGCTGGCAATCAGGAGGGGCGTGCGCATTCGGCAGTTCCTTGCGGTTTATTGATACAGGCTCGTATGCAATAAGCGCGTCAGTTTTGCTGAATGCTGTACACAAACGTTTCGAGGGCGGCCCAAGCGCCCCTGTATTGGGGGCGGCAGCTGGGCCTGGGGTAGCGGGCAGCACGTTCGCCAGGCACCGGCGCGGTGAGTGGCGCACCGTGACGGAGCCTGATGCCCGGCTGCGGCCTCATGCCGGGGCATGACCGGCATTAAGCGGCCGGTGCCCCACCGGTGGACGCTCAGCGCGCCGAATCGTGCCCGCGGCGAGGCACCAGTTCGAAGGCGATGCACCAGTTCTGCAGCGGGTAGGGCTTGCCCACCAGCGCGTCGATGTTGGCGTCGGCCGGCATGCCTTCCTCGGGCAGGTATTCATAGTGGGCATCCGCCACGGTGGGGTCGCTGTCGTGCAGTTCGCCAGCACCGCCGACTGCCTGGCTGGCGTAGCGGATGGTCGGCGTGCCCGCCAAGTCGCGTGCAGTCACCAGGCGCAGCACGGTATCGGCGGCCGCTTCGATATTTTCCACCGGTACCTTGCCCTTGTCGTCGGTGATGACGAACCCGTAGTTCTCGATCATCCGCGCCTGGTGCCCGATGTAGGGTTCGCTGAAGGCCAGCGGCGGGTGCGGCACGTGGAAGTCGATAAGGATCTCGCGCCCCTCCTGGGTGGCGCCGAGCGGCGACAGTGGCTGCCAGCCGCGGCGCTCGACAACGATCTGGTGGTAGACCTTGCCGAGCATCTGGCCGAACCAGCGGTAGCCGTTGGCCGTCAGGTGCGTGCCCTGGTCGACGTAGGGGTAGACCGGTCCGGCCAGATACCAGTTGGGTTCTTCGCGGGCCAGCTCCCATTGCGCCATGCCGATGTCGAGGCTGCCGTTGACCACCGAGGTCTTGGCATCGGTCTGGTAGCTGATGAAGGCCGGCATCTGTACCTGGCCGAAGGCACGGGCGGTGTCGCGGTAGAGGTCGTCGCGCAGCTGCCGTAACGCGGTCTTGTAGCGCTGCTTGTCGTTGATGCCACCCTGGACCTCGGCATAGTCGTATTCGCCCTGCAGCCAGAAGAACGCGCTCAGGCTGTAGCTCGCTCCTTTTGACTCGGCGACCTGGCGTGCCTGGTCGACCGCCTGCAGCACGCGTTTGTATTCCCCGGTGCCGCCAACCTTGGACAGCTGCGCGATGGAGCGCCCGGAGGTGGCGGCATTGCTGGCGACCAGCAGGTGCGCGGGGTCGGTCTCGAGCCCCTTGTCCTGCAGGTAGAGGCGGCGGGCCATGTTCAGCGCGCCCACCTCGACCGACTCGCCTTCTTCCTGGTCGTGGGGCTTGAGCGCGGCCACGGCAGTGCTGTCGAGCAGCACCTTCGGATCACGCTTGAGCTGCACCACGGCCCGCAGCGGCTTGAAGGCCGCGCCACCCACCGGGACGAAACGGTCGCCGCTGAAGGTGGCCGAACGTGTGGAGTCGCCGAGCATGAGGTTGTCGTAGCCCGGCTCTTTGGACAGCGCTGGCCAACCCTCTGCGGCCGAGGCGAGCGACTGGCCGAAGGTGACGATGTGGTTGTACTGGGCCTCGAGCGGCGGCGGCAACAGCTTCGGCCGCTCGAGCATCTGCTCGCTCCAGCGCTTGTTTTGCGCGTCGCGGTCGGCGAGGTCCGGCTCTTCGGCGCGGGCTGCGGTCGCAGACAGCAGCAGGGCGCCGAGCGCCACGGCTGGCAGCGCCATACGAAGCGGTGCCGGGCGGCGGGACAGGGGGAGCGGGGCGGGCATCGATCAGTTCCTTGTGACGGGCGCCGCGGGGCGCGATCCAGGATGAGCAGCCCGGCATGCGGAAATGCCGGGTTCGCGTTTCGACGATGATCGTGGCGCTTAGTTCGCCGCCGCTGCGCAGGCTCAGGCTCAGGCGCTGACGCGCTCCAGGGCTTCCTGCAGGGCGACGGCGAGCTCTTCCAGCCGATAAGGCTTGGCCAGAATCTGCACCCCTTCGGCTTCGGCCGACAGGCGCACCGCCTCGGCGTAGCCGCTGGTCAGCAGCACCGGCACCTCGAAGCCGCGCGCGCGGATCTCGCAGGCCAGCTCCAGGCCGTTCATCCCGCCGGGCATCATCACGTCGGAAAACACGATGTCGATGCCGCGGCCGTTGGCCAGGGCGCCCAGCGCCGCCGCGGCGCTGGCGGCGGTGGTCACCGCGTAGCCCAGGTGCACCAGCATCTCGCCGACCAGGGCGGCCACTTCCTCATCGTCGTCGACCAGCAGCACGTTGCCGGCCGACACCCGCACCGCCTCGTCGACCGTGACCGGGTCGCGCAGCGGGCTGGGTGCCGAGGTGGCGCGTGGCAGCAGCAGCACTACGCTGGTGCCCTGGCCGCACTCGCTGTCGATCCACACCGTGCCGCCGGACTGGCGGGCGAAGCCGTAGACCTGGGCGAGCCCGAGCCCCGAGCCCTTGCCGATTTCCTTGGTGGTGAAGAAGGGGTCGAAGACCCGGTTGCGTACGTCCTCGGGGATGCCGGTACCCGAGTCGATCACCGCCAGGCGGACGAAATCGCCGCGGCGGCCCAGCACCAGCTGATCCGGCGCGTTGCGTGCCTGCAGCAGAATGTTGCCGCCGTCGGGCATGGCATCGCGCGCGTTCACCGCCAGGTTGAGGATCACCAGTTCCAGCTCGCCGGGATCGACTTCGATCGGCCAGAGGTCGGGTGCGAACTCCTGCTGTACATGCACGTCGCCGCGCAGGCTGCGGTCCAGCAGTTCGCGCATCTGACTGATGCGCCGCGCCAGGTCCACCGGCTCGGGGGCCAGCGACTGGCGTCGGGAAAACGCCAGCAGCTGGCGGGTCAGCGCCGAGCCGCGCTGGGCCGCCTGGCGCATGCCGTTCATCAGGCGTTGGCGGCGCTCCGCGTCGTCGCGGCGGTCGAGCATGTCCAGCCCGCCGGTGATGACCATCAGCAAGTTGTTGAAGTCGTGGGCGATACCCCCGGTGAGCTGGCCGATGGCCTCGATCTTCTGCGTCTGGCGCAGGGTTTCCTCGATGCGCGCGCGCTCGGCCATCTGCGTACGCAGCTCGCGGTTGGCCGCTTCCAGCGCACTGGTGCGCTCGACCACCAGGGCTTCGAGTTCCTGCGAGGTACGCTCGCGTGCCTCGAGCAGCGCACGCACCTCGTACTGGCGATGGCGCCCGCGCAGCGCCGTCTTCAGCGCGCTGGTCAGGGTGATGCTCTGCACCGGTCGCTCGAGCAGCGAGACGTTGCGCAGAGCCGCGACCATGCGCTGGCGCCAGGCGGCGACGGCAGGCTGTTCGCGCTTGCTGGTGAGCACCACGAAGGGAAAGTCGGACCAGGCCGGCTGGGCGTCGACCCACTCACGCAAGACCTCCAGGTCGTGTTTGAACAGGCCTTCTTCGGCGATGAAGACCGCATCGGCGTCGGTTTCGGCGCGCTGCAGCACCTCTTCGACGCTAAGACAGACGACAGCGTCCATGCCGCTGCGGCTGAGCAGGTCGGCCGAGGCGGGGCCGTCCCGGCCGATGGGGGCATAGACGGCTACGATCGGGCTGTCTCGCTTAGTGGGCGTCGTCATGCTCGTCTGTCAGTAGCTGGGTCGCATCACCGGTGTAGGTCGGTGTGCCCGAGAGGATGCCGCTGAACTGGCTCAACGGCGGCCCGACCTGAATGCCGGCGGTGCTGAGGCGGTATTCGCGAACGGTGTTTTCATGCCGTCCGCTGCGTTTCTTCACCACCGACAGGGCCCTGCGGACGATGCCGGCGTGTTCGAAATAGCGCAGCATGATAACCGCATCGCTGAGGTAGCTGATATCGATCGGGGTATCCATCGGACCGACGAGTCCGTGCTGGGCCAGCACCATGATGCTGACCACGCCTTTCTGGCCCAGGTAGCTCAGCAGCTCGTGCATCTGCAGGATCAGGAACTTGCCGTCCGGCATGGCGTGCATGTAGCCGTTGAGGCTGTCGAGCAGGACCAGCTTGGCGCCCTGGACCTCCACGCTGTGGCGCACGGCCGCGGTGAATTCACCGGGCGACAGCTCGGCCGGGTCAACCTGCTGCAGGTGCAGCAGGCCCTGGTCGATCCAGGGTTCGATATCCAGCCCCAGCGCGCGACCGCGGGCCAGCAGGGTGCCGATATTCTCGTCGAAGACGAAGAACGCGACCTGCTCGCCGCGGCGACAGGCGGCCACCGCGTAGCTCAGCGCCAGCGAGGACTTGCCGACGCCCGCGGCGCCGATCAGCAGGGCGTTGGTGCCACGCTCGAGCCCGCCGCCGAGCATCTTGTCCAGCGCCTCGTTGCCGGAGGATGCGCCCTCGCCGATGTACCGCGAGTGGTGCTCGGCCGCGATCAAACGGGGGTAGATCCGCACGCCGCCGGTGCGGATGACGAAGTCGTGGTAGCCGCCGCGGAACTGGATGCCGCGCATCTTGATGACCCGCAGCCGCCGCCGCTCGGCGCCGTAATCGACGGCCACCTGCTCGAGCATCACCACGCCGTGGGAAATCGAGTGCAGCTGCAGGTCGCCGCTTTCCGAAGTCTGGTCATCGAGCAGGATCACGGTGCAGCGACGGGTGGTAAAGAAATGTTTGAGCGCCAGTACCTGCCGCCGATAGCGCAGCGGGCTTTGGGCCAGCAGGCGCATCTCCGAGAGGCTGTCGAAAATCACCCGGGTCGGGTTGGTCTCGGTGACGCGGTCGAAGACCTGCTGGGTGGTCTCGCTGAGCTCCATTTCGGCCGGGTGCAGGACAGTCAGTTCCAGTTCCGGGTCGAGACTCGCTTCGGGCGTGACCAGCTCGAAGACGTCGATGCCGTCCAGCGTCCAGCCGTGGCGCTTGGCAACCAGCTCCAGCTCGGCCTTGGTTTCCGACAGGGTGACGTAGAGCACGCGCTCGCCCTGGCGCGCGCCTTCAAGCAGGAACTGCAGGGCAATGGTGGTCTTGCCCGAGCCGGGGCTGCCCTCGTAGAGGTACATGCGGTTGGGGTCCAGGCCGCCGCCGAGAATGTCGTCGAGGCCTTCGCTGCCGGTGGAGATGCGGGGCGCCTCGTCGTCCTGGAGCGCGCCGCGTGCGTCGGATTCGTTCATTTCCTTACTCCTCACGCCGCCTCTCAGGGCGAAGCGGCGTAACCTCGTTCCCGGCTACCGGCGTGGGTGCGCCGGCGCAGCGGGGAACACGCCCGTAAAGGCCGGGTAGGCGGTCGGGCAAAAAGCCTCCTGGCGGGTCGCCGTGTGCAGTGCCGGAGCCCAGTCTTGCGGTCGGCAGGCGCCCGATCCAGAGGCGTAGCCTTTTATCGGACTCGGCTTTTGCCGCGCCGTTCCGAGCGATGGCATAACAGTGGCCATTTTCAGGTGGCCGAGGGTGCCAACCGCCCGTCGGCGCGGTCGCGGCGGTAACGGCTTGCAACGCGCCGCCGCTTGGATCGGCCGGCGTGCGGGATCATGATCGAACCCCTGACCACGACGGGTAGCCAGCATGCCTCGATTCTCACCACCGTCGGCTTCGGCGCTGGGGCGCTTCCTGAACCTGGGCGGCGCCGGCGCGCGCATCGCCGGCAACCTGCTGGTGCAGCGCATCACGCCCGGCTCTTCACGGGTCGACTGGACGCCGGTCGGCCAGCTGCTCGGCGACACCCTGGGCCAGATGAAGGGCCCGGTGCTCAAGCTCGGCCAGCAGGCCTCGCAGTGGCAGGACGTGCTGCCGCCGCCGATCAGCGCCGCGCTGGCGCGCTTGCAGAACCAGGTGCCCTCGCTGCCGTTCGCCTCCCTCGAAGCGCACCTGCAACGGCTCTACGGCGGCCAGCTCTACCAGGTATTCGAGTCGATCGAGCACAAGCCCGCCGCGGCGGCCTCGCTGGGCCAGGTCCATCGCGCCCAGGATCGGCAGGGGCGGACGCTGGTGATGAAGATCCAGTACCCGGGCATCCGCGCCATCTGCGACGCCGACCTGCGCCAGCTGCGGCGGCTGATGCCGCTGGGGCGCCTGTTCGGTACGCCGGCGGCGCGGCTGGAGGCGGTCTACCGCGAGCTGCAGTACGCCATCGAACAGGAACTCGACTACGACGCCGAGCGGCGCAGCGCCGAGCGCTTCGCTGCGCATTTCGCCGGCTGGCCCGGGGTGGTCGTGCCCGGCGTCGCGGCGGCGCTGTGCCGTCCGGGCGTGCTGGTGCAGGACGAACAAACCGGGCGCTCGTTCAACGAGGTCGACCGCGCCTCTGCAGCCGCCCGGCAACGGCTGGCCGAAACGCTCTGCCAGTGGCTGGCCGAACAGGCCTTCGGGATGGGCGTGCTGCACGCCGACCCGCATCCGGGCAACTTCGCCTGGCGCGAGACCGGCGAGCTGGTGGTCTATGACTTCGGCAGTGTCGTGGCGCTGCCGGCGCCGTTGCTGCGCGCCTACGTGCAGCTGTTCGACGCGTTGCGCGGCCCGTCCAGTGAGGCGCTGGAGGCGGGATTCCAGGCGCTCGGCGGGCGTCAGCCCGGCAGCGCGCCGCCTCACGGCCTGTACCGCCGCATCCATCTGCTGCTGCATCCCTTGTTGCAGCCCGGTGCGCAGTGGGATTTCCGCGGTGCGTCGCTGCACCAGCAACTGGTCGAGCTGTTTCCGCTGGTCATGTCCGCGCTCGGCAGCCTGCAGCCGGCTTCCGGAACACTGCTGGTCAACCGCACCCTGGAAGGGCACTACTGGAACCTCTACCGGCTCGGGGCCTGCCTGCCCATCGCCGACCTGCTCGCCGCGCATATCGAACGCTGGTGCCGTGACGCCGGCGTCCCCCGACCCTGAAACCGCTGGAGATCATCATGCCGCTGGACTCATTCCCCGCAGGCTTTCGCGCCCTGGTCATCGGCGCCTCCGGGGGCATCGGCGCCGCCCTGGTCGATGCGCTGCGAGACGACCCGCGCTGCGCCGCGGTGGTCGGCCTGGGCCGTGCATCGGTGCCGCCTCTCGACCTGACCGACCCCGCGAGCATCGAGCGGGCCGCGGCCGACGTGTCGGGGCAGGGGCCGTTTCACCTGATCATCAACGCGGCCGGCGTGCTACACGGGCCGGACTTCATGCCGGAAAAACGCCTGGCCGACCTCGACCAGACTCAGCTGCTGGCCACTTTCCAGGTCAACACTGTCGGCCCGGCCCTGCTGCTGCGCCACTTCAGCGGCCAGCTCGATCGCCAGCGCGGCGTGTTCGCCATGCTCTCGGCCAAGGTTGGCAGCATCGGCGACAACCGCCTCGGCGGCTGGTACAGCTACCGCGCCTCCAAGGCCGCGCTGAACATGCTGATCAAGACCGCCGCCATCGAGATCAGGCGCAGCCAGCCCAATGCCGTGCTGCTGGCGCTGCACCCGGGTACGGTGAACTCGCGGTTGTCGCAGCCGTTCCGTGGCGCCGAGATCGGCCGGCCGGCAGCCGACGCAGCGAGGGATTTGTTGCGGGTAGTCGACGGTCTGGGGCCGGAGGTCAGCGGTGGGTTTTATGCCTATAACGGGAACGCCTTGCCCTGGTGAGGTGCTTGCCGCCGAGTGCCTGCCGTGGTGTCGCTTGGCGCGCCCCGATGCGCTCAGCCGAGCGGCTAGGCGAGGGCGCTGGCGACCGTGTCGGCCAGGCGGTCGAGGGCGAAGGGCTTGGTCATCAGGCGCATACCGGGGCCGAGGAAATCGTCGCGGATACTGGCCTGCTCGGCATAGCCGGTGATGAGCACCACCGGCAGGCCGGCGTGCTCCTGCTGGATCATCTCTGCCAGCTGCCGGCCGTTCAGGCCGGGCAGGCCCACATCGGTGAGCAGCAGGTCGAGGTTTTTGAGGCGCGCCGCGAGGCCCAGCGCCTGCTGGCTGTCGGCGGCCAGATGGACGCGGTAGCCAAGGTCTTCCAATGCGGTCTGCAGCAGCAGGCGCACGGCGTCATCGTCTTCGACCACCAGGATCGACTGCCCTTCGCCCGCGCTTGGCCGGCGCAGCGGGCTGGTAGCCGGTTCGTCGCCGACATCGGCGGTGGCCGCCGGCAGGTACAGCGCAATGGCGGTGCCTTCTCCCGGCCGGCTGTGGACAGTGACGAAGCCGCGGCTCTGGCGAACGAAACCGTAGACCATGGACAGACCCAGCCCGGTGCCCTGGCCGAGCGGCTTGGTGGTGAAGAACGGCTCGAACACCTTGTCCAGCAGCGCGGCAGCGATGCCCACCCCGGTGTCGATCACGCTTAGGCGGACGTAGTCGCCTGCCGGCACGTCATGCCGCGCGGCCTGTGCCGCATCGACCGTCTGGCGGCCAGTCTCGACGCGCAGGCAGCCGCCGTCGGGCATGGCGTCGCGGGCATTGAGCGTGAGGTTAAGCAGGGCGTTTTCCAGCTGATGAGGATCGGCCAGCGCAAGCCCGGCGCTGTCGGCCAGGTCCAGTTCGAAAGCGGTGGTCTCGCCCAGGCTGCGCTGCAGCAACTCGGTGAGTGCACCGACCAGCGCATTGACCTCGGTCGGACGCGTCTGCAGCGATTGCCGCCGGGAGAACGCCAGCAGCCGCTGGGTGAGCGCCGCCGCACGCTGGGCCGAGCTCTGAGCGGCGTCGAGGTAGCGGGGAAGGTCGCCGTGGCGGCCGGCTTCCAGGCGCCGTCGGATCAGGTCCAGAGCGCCGATGATGCCGGTCAGCATGTTGTCGAAGTCATGGGCGATGCCGCCGGTGAGCTGGCCGACCGCATCCATCTTCTGCGAATGACGCAGCAGCTCTTCGGCGCGGTTGCGCTCCTGGGTCTCGACAGTCAACTGGTCCAGTGCCTCTTGCAAGGCGTGGGTGCGTAGCTCCACTTCGCGCTCGAGGGCCTGGTTGAACTGGCGCAGCATGTCCTCGTTCCGCTTTTCCGCGTCGACGTCGATGATCACCATCGCCGCGCCCACCAGCTCCTGCGCGCCGTCGTACAGCGGCACGCTGCTCAGGCGCAGCCAGCGCTCGCCGCCGCCGTCGGGGAAGTAGCGGAAGTCCTGGCCGTTCACCTGCTCACCGCGCAGGGCGCGTGCGCCGACGTACTGGCTCGGTGGGATCACCTGGCCCTGGCTGTCCAGGCCGAGCCAGCGCCGGGCGCGTTCGGGCGCCGTCGAGGGGATTCGGTGATCGGGCACGTATTCGTCGTAGCGGGGGTTGCTTAGCAGCGTATTGCCTTCGGTGTCGATAAAGCAGACCCCGATCGGCAGGTTCTCGATCAACCGCTCGAAGCGGGCGCGCTGGTCGGCCCGCTCGATGGCCGCGCGATGCTGGGCGAGCTGGTGCTGGCGCAGGCGCGCACAGGTCGCCAGGCAGCTGAGCAGCGTGGCGGTAGCGACCGGCTCCTCGAGCACGATGAAGTCGTCGATCGCCTCGGGCAGCCGCGCCCGAACCGCCGCATGGGTTTCTCCCGCCTGGCTGAGCAGCAGAAAAGGCATGACATGGCCATCGGCCAGGTGCGCGAGCGCCGTGGCGGTTGCCTCGAGCGGTCCGCCGGCCAGCGCGTCTGCCAGGATCACCACCTCGATCGTCCCGTCGAGCCGGCGCACCAGGCTTGCCTCGTCGGTGCAGTGGCTGACGCTGTACCCCTCGGCCGCCAGGCGCGTGGCGAGCTGGCCGCGTTCGGCGCTGTCGCGCGCGCCGAAAAGAATGCGTGTTGCTTGCGTCGTTCCGCCTGCCATGTGGTTCCTGCGTATCGTCGGGTGGGGGCCGGTCAGCGCCATGCCGATCAGCCGGGCGGCGCGACGCGCCTGTCCGACACTGGACAGGGCGATCTCGGCCCGTCATTGAGCGGACTGCGGGCAGGCGGGAGCGTTCCGTGAGCCAGCCGGTTTGCGCCGCCGCAGGGCATGGTAGCGGCGATCCGCTGTGGGTGGTAGCGAAGTGCTGGCGTAGACGCGCATCGGAGCTGTCGCCCGTCTCCTGCGGCCGGGCGCGGCGGCAGCCGTGCTGCAGGCCGCGTCGGCCTTGCGTCAGAAGGGGAGCCTGCCGGGCACGGCCGAAGCGGCTACCGGAGCCCGTCCGCACGCAGACGTTCATCGAGCTGCGCCCCCGTTGGCGCATCGCGAAAGCCATCGAAACGACCCTGTTCGATCATCGTGCGCGCCGCGTCGATGAACCCGCCCCAGGCGACGCGGGCCAGGGCGCCGCCGACGCTGATGCGCCTGACGCCGAGCTCGGCCAGCGCCTCGACCGTCAGTTCGCTGGCCCAGCCAATCAGCACGTTCACCGGCTTGGGCGCAACGGCCGCCACCACCGTCTGGATTTCTTCACGGGTCTTCAGGCCTGGCGCGTACAAACAGTCCGCTCCGGCCTGCGAGAAGGCGAGCAGACGTTCGACGGTGTCGTCCAGATCGTCACGCCCCAAAAAGTGGTTTTCCGCGCGCGCCACCAGCAGGGTGTCGCCGCCGAGGGCATCGATGGCGGCGCGTGCCGCCTGCAGGCGCTCCACGGCTTCGGCCTTGTCGCGCACGGGCCGGGCGGGGTCGCCGGTCGAGTCCTCCACCGACAGCCCCGCCACGCCGGTGTCCACTGCCAGGCTGACACTCTCGAACACCTCCTCCGGCGTCCGCCCGAAGCCGCTTTTGAAATCCGCGTTGATCGGCAGGTCGCTGACGGCGGCCATGTAGCGCAGGTGCGCCAGGGTGTCATCGCGCGACAGCTGGCCATCCGCCTGGGCCTGCGACCAGGCATACCCCGAGCTGGTGGTCGCCAGCGCCCGGTAGCCAAGTTGCTCGAGCAAGCGGGCGCCGCCAGCGTCCCAGGGGTTGGGCAGCAGAAAGCAGCCGGCACGGTGAAGCTCGCGGAAGGCGGCGCGTTTTTCACATACGGTGGGGCGGGTCATGGCGGTTTCTCGGGCAGGCCTGGGAGCACTGTTTATAGCCCAGGGTTGCGGGACGAGCGCGGTGTCGTGGACCGAGCCTCGCTGCCGTCTCGGCAGCGAGGGGGTCTATCGGCGCCTGATGCGCCTCGAGGCAGCCGGCGGAAGGGGGGCCGGCCGTGTGCTCACGGCGCGCGGTAAATGGCGCACAGCTTGTTGCCGTCCGGGTCGCGGACGTAGCCCAGGTGCATCGCGCCGAGGCTGCTTTCGCGCAGGCCCGGTGGGTCCTCGCAGGTGGTGCCGCCATGAGCGACCGCGACGTCGTGAAACGCCTGGACCTGCTCGGGCGAGTTGCACTTGAAGCCAATCGTGCCGCCATTGGCGATCGTCGCCGGTTCGCCGTTGATGGGTTCTGTGACACCGAAGAGGCTGCCGTCGTGGCGGTAGAAAAGGCGGGTGTGCCCGGTGGGGCCCGTGTTGCGGATCGGCTCGCCGGCGCCGAGCAGGCCGAGCACGGCGTCGTAGAACCGCTTCGACCGTTCAAGATCATTCGTACCGACCATTACATGGTTGAGCATGGAAGCCTCGCTAGCTGTAGGGGGTTGTGCGGCTGTGGAGCAGCGACTCTAGCACTGGCGCGAGGCGGACGAGCAATCGGGTGAGCGGCATGCCTCGCGGCGCGCTCGCCGGGATTGCTGCGGTGCGAGAGCGGTGTGCCGATACGCCAGTTAGGGGATGCTGATGTCTGCGTTCTCTCCGGCGTCCCGGTACCGCGCCCGCAGCACCTCGGCCAGTTGCTGCTTGGCCGGGGCTTCGCCGTGGACGGATTGCCTTCGGCCATTCTTGCATCCGGGTGACGAAGCCGACCAGATCCGCCTGATCCCCGTGCGCCGAATAGCCGCCGACGCTGTCGATGCCGGCGCGGATGTCGACGCGCTGGCCGTCCAGATCGACGAAACCGCCGTCCGGCCCGTGGGTCTGGATATCTCGCCCTGGCGTGCCCTTGCCCTGGTAACCGATGAACACCACGTTGTGGCGTGGGTCGCCGAGCATCGCCTTCAGGTAGTTGACGATGCGCCCGCCGGAGCACATGCCGTTGCCCGCGATGACGATGGCCGGCCGCGCGGTCTGGGTGAGGTGCTCGACGATGCGCATGTGCTCGTCGTGGCTGTCCACCGTGATCAGCTGCTTGAACGACAGCGGCTTGCGACCTTCGCCCAGGCGCTCGCGTGCGTCCTCGTCCCAGAAGGCCTGCAACTCCTTGTAGGTGGTGGTGAAGCGGCTGGCCAGCGGCGAATCGAGGATGATCGGGACATGCGGCCAGTCGATATCCGGATCGCCTTCCTGCGCTTGCCGGGCGGATGCGCTGGGCGAGTCGCTGGCCTCCGCCGCATCGTTTCGCTTATGCAGGATCTCTTCCAGCTCGTACAGCAGCTCCTGGGTACGGCCAATGCTGAACGACGGAATCAGCACCGTGCCCTCATCGGCCAGGGCCCGTTCGATGGCCGCTTGCAGCCGCTCGCGACGATGCACGCGGTCTTCGTGCCGGCGGTCGCCGTAGGTGCTTTCCAGGATCAGCAGGTCCGCACGCTCGGGTGGAACCAGGTCCGGCAGCAGCGGTGAATGCGGCGCGCCCAGATCACCGCTGAACACCACCCGCTGGGCATCGCCGGCGGCGCGCAGTTCCAGCTCGACATAAGCCGAACCCAGCACGTGCCCGGCCGGCTGCAAGCGCACCTGACAACCGCCGACCTCTGTTTCGTTCAGGGTGAACCAATGGTCGTAGGGCAGGGCGATGATGCGCTGCTCGACCACCTTGAGATAGCGCTCCAGTTGCGTCTGATCACGGCTGATGGACAGCCGAAAGGCGTCCTCCAGCACGATCGGCAACAGCCGGGCGGACGGCTCGCTGCACAGGATCGGCCCGCTGAACCCCGCCGCCAGCAGGTTCGGAATCCGTCCCACGTGGTCGATGTGCACGTGGGTCACGATCAACGCCTTGATGCCCTCGATGGAGAAATCCAGGGCCAGCTCATCGTCGCCCGGGCCCGCGTCCTGCCCTTGGAACTGCCCGCAATCGATCAATACGCTGGAGCTGTCATCCATCCACAGCTGATGGCACGACCCGGTGACGCCCTCACGTGCGCCATAATGGATGAGTTTCGGATGCTTCATCGGGATTCCTTCACCAGCGGTATGCCCCGGAAAAGGATCGGGGCAGGGGACAAAGCGGGCTGTGCCGCTTTCGCTAATGAAGCATTGGGCCGGCGGCGGCGCCGGAGAGTTTCCCGCAGGTGCCGAGCGGCAGGGGCTTGGAGGGATGAGGCTGGCTGCCCATCAGCCACCCCCAGCGGATACGCCCGTTTCGAACGCTGCACCGGGCATCGCTGAAAGCCCGAATAGAACGCAGGTCAACGAATCGCATCGATGACACCGACGGCGCCGGCCGGGGAGAAGGGCGGGTGTGCGGCTAGCCGGGCTTTGCCGGCGAACGGCGGGCGTGCTTCTTCTCGAGAATCAGCGACGCTTCGTTGTAGGCGCTCTGGAAGGTCTCGCTGCCAACCCAGCTCAGTGCCGTGTCTTCGTCTTCCTCGTGGAACATCCCGCGATAGACGATCAGCAAGCCCATCATGAAGTCCACGGCAGCCTCTTCCGCCTCCTCTGCGACCACCAGTTCCAGCACCGGGTATTGCAGGAACACCAGGCACATCGCCAGCAGGCTGATGCCTTCAGCGGCTCTCATGGCCTGGAACAGATCATCAAAGTGCGCCGGGTCGAAACCGTTCTCCTCAATGTCCTTGAAGTCGAAGGTGCTCAGGTCGATCTCGACGTCATCGAACGGTTCGTCGATCAGTGGATTGGCCAGCAACGGATGCAGGGCATGGGCCTTGGCCTTACCCGAACGGTTCTGCTTGGCCTTGACCTTTGCCCGCTGGGCGCGCTTGTGCTGCTTGTTTGGAGACGCCATCGCGGTGAGTTCCTTGTTCGATACAACCATCTTCATGGCCGAGAGTCAGTGGAGGCGGATTGTACGCAGTCTGGGCCGGGTTCGGCGGGCAGAGCGCGAGCGTCTGTTATCGGCTAGGCGCAGGCGGTGATGGGAAATACAGCGGTCGGCTCGTCGTGTTCGCCGCATTGACCTACGGCGCATCACCGTCAGCTTCCAACGCCGCGCCTGCGGGGTGCGGTAACCGCGAGCGATTGCTGCGGGCCGGTCGATGGCGCACCGCTTGTGGCCGTCAGGGTCGCGCACACAGCAAGGTGCCTTGGGCAAACAAGCGTGTCGCTGCGTGACAAAGCCAGCTGATAGGAATAGGCAATAATCGAATTCGATCTGGCATAGCCCGGCGGCCCTCCACTGCCTAGCATGGCCGCACCCTATCAGTCAGGAGTGCAACGCTATGAGTGCAACCAGAACCCTGTTCATCACCGGCGTCAGCAGCGGTTTCGGCCAGGCCCTGGCCAAGGAGGCGCTCGCCCAGGGCCACCGGGTAATCGGCACTGTCCGCAGTGAATCCGCCCGGGCGACCTTCGAGGCGTTGCTGCCGGAGCGGGCCCATGCCGTGCGGCTGGACGTGACCCAGTTCGACGCCATCGACGCGGTGGTTGCCGAGGTGGAGGCCGAGCACGGCCCCGTGGATGTGCTGGTCAACAACGCCGGCTATGGTCACGAAGGCGTGTTCGAAGAGTCATCGCTTGAGGAGATGCGCCGGCAGTTCGACGTCAATGTGTTTGGCGCGGTGGCGGTCACCAAGGCATTCGTGCCGTATTTTCGCCAGCGCCGGGCGGGGCATATTCTCAACATCACTTCCATGGGCGGCTACATCACCATGCCGGGTATCGCCTATTACTGCGGCAGCAAATTTGCGCTGGAAGGTATTTCCGACGCCCTGAGCCAGGAGCTGGCACCGTTCAATATCTTCGTCACCGCCGTGGCCCCAGGCTCGTTCCGCACCGATTGGGCGGGGCGCTCGATGCAGCGCACGCCGCGAAGCATCAGCGATTACGATGCGAGCTTTAACCCGGTCCGCCAAGCCCGCGAGGAGAAAAGCGGTCACCAATTGGGCGATCCACAGAAGGCCGCCCGCGCCATGTTGACGATTATCGCCAGCGCCAGTCCACCCACTCACCTGCTGCTCGGCAGTGATGCCCTGGCGCTGGTGCGTGACAAGCTACGGCGCTCGGCGGAGAGTATTGAGCAATGGCAGGCGCTCAGCTGTTCCACCGACGGCTGAGCATCGAAGGGAAAAAAAGGGCAGCCGATGACCGACAGCAAAGACCCGATTACTGTGCAAATGGTGCAGCTGATGAGCCGGCTCGCGCCGCTTGAGGGCTACAACCTGAGCCCGCTGGACGATGTGCGGTTCCTGCGTTCCAACCGCCCGTTGACGCGCACCCCGGTGCTGTACGAGCCCGGCATCGTCATCCTCTGCCAGGGGCAGAAACGCGGCTACCTGGGCGATGAAGTCTACGTCTACGACGCCCAGCATTATCTGGTCGTATCGGTGCCGGTGCCCTTCACCATGGAGACGGACGCCAGCGCCGCAGAGCCGATGCTGGCGGTCTACCTGCGCCTGGACTTCACCTTGGCCGCCGAGCTGATCCAGCAACTGGACGCGGTGCGCGGCTTCACGACGGCCGATCCGATGGGCATGTACGCCTCCCCAATGGATGAACCGCTGCGCCAGTCCACCCTACGGTTTCTTCAGGTGATGGCCGACAGCACCGACGCGCAGGTTCTCGGCCAGGCCATGCTGCGTGAGCTTTACTACCGCATTCTCGCAGGCGACCAGGGCGGTACCCTGCGCGCGGCCATCGCTCAGCAGGGGCAGTTCGGCAAAGTGACGCGTGCCATTCACAAAATCCACTGCTGCTACGGCGAGCACCTGGACGTCGAAACCCTCGCCCAGGAAGCGCAGATGAGCGTGCCCAACTTTCACCTCCATTTTCGAAAGGTGACGGACTCGTCGCCCATGCAGTACCTCAAGTCCACACGCCTGCATCAAGCGCGGCTATTGATGCTGCGCAACGACCTTACGGCCGCCAAGGCGGCGTTTCTGGTGGGTTACGAAAGCGCCTCGCAATTCAGCCGCGACTTCAAGCGCCTTTTTGGTCGTACTCCGCTAGCGGAGATTGCGTGGATGAAAGCAACGTATGAGTTGCCAGCGCCACGGACACAATCGCCGTTTGTGTCATCACACTGATGAGCTCGGGTTGGGCCAGCCCGCGTTATGCGTGGACGACCCAAAGGGTCCCTTTCCTGGTAACCGCTTCTGGCGGAAACCGGCCGGCACTCTGGTGCTAATCCAACCCCGGCAACCCCGTCTCCAACCTCGGACACACCCACTCCACAAACGCCCGTACCCTTGGCGATAGCTGCAAGGCATGCGGGTAGACGAGTTGGATCGGCAGATCCTTGGGCTCGTAATCCTTGAGCACTCTTACCAGACGACCATCAGCCAGTTCATCGGCGACCTGATAGTGCATCAGCCGCGTGATCCCGAGGCCCTGCACACAGGCCAGGCTGGCGGCGCGGATCTGGTTGCAGGTCAGGCGTGGGGTGATTTCTTCGGCCTGTTCGCTTTCGCCGTGGCGGTAGTACCAGTGCCGGCCCTGAGCGGCGAAGAGGATGCAGGCGTGGTCCTTCAATGCTGCCGGGGTGATGATGGCCGGGGCGGTGCTCAGGTAGTCGGGGCTGGCGCAGGTGACCAGCCGGGTGCTGCCGATCTGCCGGGCGACCATGGCCGAGTCGGGCAGGTGGCCGATGCGCAGGGCGAGGTCGAGGCGCTCGTCGAGCAGCGGGACGATCTGGTCGCTCAGGTTCAGCTCGACCCGAATCTGCGCGTGTGTGTTGAGGAATTCATTCACCAACGGCGCGAGGTGACGCTGGCCGAACTCCACTGGTGCGGTGATACGCAGCAGGCCGCGAACGGCACCGTTGCTGGCCTCCAGGCGCTGCTCCATGTCGGCGACGTCCGCCAGCATGCGACGGCTCCAGGCGAGATATTCCGTGCCCTCGTCAGTGAGAGCCATGCGCCGCGTGCTGCGGTTCAGCAGGCGCACGCCGAGCTGGCGCTCCAGCGCAGCCAGCGAGCGCACCACCGATGCCACCGACTGCCCGGTGGCCTCGGCCGCCGCGCTCAGGCTGCCGTTGTCGATGATGCGAACGAAATTGGCCATTGCCTTGAGCTTGTCCATTGCCACCTTCGATTAGTGCGCTTGCCGCACAGATGTTGTCAGGGCGGCGGCCTAGGTGAACACCGCTTTCCGGTTGAGACTGCAAGGACTGAGGTCTTGGGAGTTTCGCACATGAGCCAGTCAGCCAGTCCCGCTCGCATCGTCGCCTATGACCACATCGGCATTCGTGTCAGCGACCGACCGCGTGCGATGGCCTTCTACCAGGCGCTGGGCTTCGTCGAGAGCGCGAGCTTTCCCCTGTTCGAGGCGAATGAAATGCTCAGCCCGGATGGCGTGCGCATCAACCTGATCTTCAATGGCGCGCGTGCTCGGGACTCGCACAACGTGCTGCTGGATGCGCCGGTCAAGCGGCCCGGCATGACCCATCCGGCGTTTATCGTCGATGACCTGGAGGCGCTTCAAGGCTGGCTGGACCAGCAGGGCATCGTCATTACCGAGGGGCCGCATCCCATCGGCCCACGACGGATCGCGCTGTTCATTCGCGACCCCGACGGCAACGTTCTTGAATTCAATCAGCTCATCGATGGAGGTGCGCAATGAAACTGTACGACCTGGGTCCGTCCGGCAATTGCTACAAGGTGCGGCTGTTCGCAGCGCTGGCAAATATCGATCTGGAGCTGATAGCCGTCGATTTTCTCAATGGCGAACACAAGCGTCCGCCACTGTCCGAACTGAACCCGCTGAGGCAACTACCCATCCTGGATGACGCCGGGCATGTCGTTCGCGACTCGCAGGCGATTCTGGTTTATCTCGCGGGCGCTTATGGCGGCCTGGCATGGTGGCCGGACAACCCCCGCGGGCAAGCCGAGATCGTGCAGTGGTTGTCCTTCACCGCCAACGAGATCCAGCACAGCCTGAATGCAGCGCGGCTGGTGCAGAAGTTCGGTTATCCATTGGACAAGGCCGCGGCGCTGGCGAAGGCGCCGGAAGTGCTCCAACAGTTGGATGACCATCTGCAGCACAACGACTGGCTGGCGCTCGATCGGCCCACCATCGCCGATTGCGCGGTCTATCCCTACGTGGTGCTGGCGCCGGAAGGGGATGTGGATCTCGCGCCGTACAGCCACGTCGCCCGCTGGATGGAGCGGCTGGAAGCGTTGCCGGGCTACCTGCCCAAGCCCTGACCCTAGGCAGAATCAGGCCCACGCTTGGCCCTCTCCCTTGAAAAGATCGACGACGGCGCTGGGTGGCCAGGGCAGGAGACTGCGAGGGCAGGCGGAGGCCGTGATTTAGCGCGAGGGCGGCCAAAGGACCGCCGCCCGACTTCGCAGCCGAGCCTCAGGGCCATCGGCGAAAACGTGTCCGGTGTTCGCAGCGGGCCGACTGCAGCACGGCACTGCCTGCATAACGAACCGGCTCGGCCACCCCTGGCGCTGCTCACCTGACCGTGTAGAATCCCGCGCCCCAAAAAGCAGGAGACGGTACGTTGGCCATTCACTTTTATGCGTCCGAGGAAACTGTGGCATGCGGACGCCCGGGGTCGAGTTTGGAAAACACGCGCAACCTTGACCAAGTCACATGCAAACTCTGCCTTCGCTCGGCGCAGAAGATCACCAGCGAGCCCGTGCGCAAGACGCCGAGCCTCGCTGAGTTGAGAGCAGCCGCAAAGGCCAGGAAGAGCGTAGTGCCCGCGGCGGAGGTTTCAACGAGCCGCGTCGGCCCGTTACCTCGCGTCGAGTGGCAGCAGCGTCTGGCGCAGCTGCCGGGCCGGCACCGCCTGCCGCGTGGCCGGTCCGGCCAGGTTTTCGTCTAATCCCTGAACGCAGGCGTCGACGTCGCCGGCCACAGGCGATGGGTTCGCAACCCGGTCGACCCTGCGTGTGATCTGTATATCCATACAGATAAATCTTGCCTGCCGCCTCGCCGCTGCGCATGCTATCGCCCCTTGCAAAGCGAACGGGTGACGACCTGATGCGGCTGTTTCTCTGCGAAAAACCTTCCCAGGCGAAAGATATCGCCCAGGTGCTCGGCGCCATGCGGCGGGGCGAGGGATGCTGGGTTGGCGCGGGTGTCACCGTGACCTGGTGCATCGGCCACCTGCTGGAAACCGCGCCGCCGGACAGTTATGACGCGCGTTACAAGCGCTGGGTGTTGGCTGACCTGCCCATCGTCCCCGAGCGCTGGAAGATGCTGGTCAAGCCCAAGACCGCGAGCCAGTACAAGGCGGTCAAGCGCCTGCTGGGCGAGGCGCAGGAGCTGGTGATCGCCACCGATGCCGACCGCGAGGGCGAGATGATTGCCCGCGAGCTGGTCGAGCATTGCCGCTATCGGGGCCCGATCCAGCGGCTGTGGCTGTCGGCGCTGGATGATGCCTCCATTCGCAAGGCACTCGGTGCGCTGCGCGCCGGTGCCGATACCTTCAATCTCTATCAGTCGGCGCTGGGACGCTCGCGCGCCGACTGGCTGATCGGCATGAATATGAGCCGACTGTTCACCCTGCTCGGGCGGCAGTCTGGTTACCAGGGTGTGCTGCCGGTGGGCCGGGTGCAGACGCCGACGCTGCGCCTGGTGGTCGATCGTGATCGCAGCATTGCCGATTTCGTGCCGCAGCCGTTCTGGGCCATCGAGGTGCAGCTGTTGGGCGACGACGCCATGCCGTTCACGGCTCAGTGGCGCGCGCCGGATGAACACTGCGACGACCAGGGGCGCTGTCTCGACCAGGCGCTGGCGCAGCGCGCCGCCGAGGCCATGCGGGCCGCCGGCCAGGCGCAGGTGCAACGGCTCAAGACCGAGCGCGTGCGAGAAGCCGCGCCGCTGCCGTTCGACCTCGGCACCCTGCAGGAAATCTGCTCGAAGAAGCTCGGCCTCGGCGCGCAGGAAACCCTGGACATCGCCCAGTCACTCTACGAAACCCACAAGCTCATCACCTATCCGCGCAGCGATTGCGGCTACCTGCCGCTGAGCCAGCACAGCGAGGCGCCGGGTGTTCTGGCCGCGCTGGCACAGGCCGATCCGTCGCTGAGTGAGCTCCAGCCGCACCTCGATCCCCGACGCAAGTCGCGTGCCTGGAACGATGCCAAGGTCGGTGCGCACCACGGCATCATCCCGACGGCGGCGGCTCGTGCCTTCGAGCGGCTGAGCGGCAAGCCGCGCGCGGTCTATGCGCTGATCCGTGCGCGCTACCTGGCGCAGTTCCTGTCCAACCACGAGTACGACCGCACCCAGGCCGATCTTGACTGCGCTGGTGAGGCGTTGCGCGCCGTCGGCAAACAGATCGTCGAGCCGGGCTGGAAGCGCGCCTTGCCCGAGGCGCTGGCGGCCAGTCGCGGCCGTGAAGCGCCGGTGCCGCAGCCGCTGCCGGTGCTGCGCGAGGGGCAGACATGCCCGGTCCACGACCTGACCTTCAAGGATCTCTGGACGCAGCCACCCAAGCCTTTCACCGAAGGTGACCTGATCAAGGCGATGAAGAACGTGGCCAAGCTGGTGGACGATCCCACGCTGAAACAGAAGCTCAAGGACACCACCGGCATCGGCACCGAGGCGACGCGCGCAGGGATCATCCAGGGCCTGCTCGACCGCGGTTACCTGACCAAGCAGGGCAAGGCGTTGGCGGCCACGCCGGCAGCCTTCAGCCTGATCGATGCGGTGCCGCGTGCCATCGCCGATCCCGGAACCACGGCGATCTGGGAGCAGGCGCTGGACATGGTGCAGAGCGGTGAGATGAGCCTCGAGGAATTCGTCAGCAAACAATCGGCGTGGATGAGCAAACAGGTCGAGCGCTGCAAGAGCGTACGCCTGACGATTACGGGCCCGGCGGCGCCCGCCGGTCGTGCGCCCTGGAAAAAGCGCAAGGGCGCGGGCCGCAAGACGGCGCCCAGGGCGCGCCGTGCGGCTAAGTCGCCTAGTCCGGCCTGATCGCTTCGCCCGCACCCTGCGCGTGCGCTTCGATGCCAAGCGGCGGGTCGCGTCTGCCGCGCGGTAGAGGTTCCGGCGAGCCTGCATCCATGCCGTTCGCGAAGGCTGCGCGGGTGCGCTGTTCGTGCCGATAGAGCCGTTCAGGCTGGCGCCGGCAGCCTGCCTGCGAGGCAGTCATGGCTGATTGGCCTGCAGGCGTGGCGGCTCGCGTTTAGAATGCGCGCGCCTTTTTCGAGACGATTGAACATGCACGCCGATGCCCTCGCGACTTTGCAACAGCACCTCAGCCAAGCCCTGATGCAGGCGCCGGACGAAACCCGCCGGCTGTTTCACGGGCGCGGGCGCTGCTGGGCCGGGCTCGAGCAGGTCACCGTGGACTGGTTGCAAGGTGTGGTGCTGGTTTCGCTGTTCCGTGAACCGGCGGCCGCCGAACTGGACGCGCTAATCCAGATGCTCTCGGCGCTGACCGACGCGCAAGCCTGGCAATCGAGCGGCGCGCATACCTTGTTGCTGCAGCATCGCTACCTGCCCGACAGCCACATGCAGCAGCTGCTGGGCGAGCCGATCGATGAATGGCTGATCAGCGAAAACGGGCTGCGTTACAAGCTCGACCTGGGCATCAAGCAGAACAATGGGCTGTTTCTCGACATGCGCTACGGTCGGCGCTGGGTTCAGGAACACGCGCGTGGCAAGCGGGTGCTCAACCTGTTCGCCTATACCTGCGGGTTCTCGGTGGCCGCCATCGCCGGGGGCGCCGAACAGGTGGTCAACCTGGACATGGCCCGCGCGGCGCTGAGCCGTGGGCGGGACAACCACAGGCTCAACGACCATGACCTGAGCCGGGTCAGCTTTCTCGGCCACGAGCTGTTCAAGTCCTGGGGCAAGGTGAAGAAAGCTGGCCCCTATGATCTGGTGATCATCGACCCGCCGTCGTTCCAGAAGGGTAGCTTTGCGCTGAGCCGCGATTACCAGAAAATCCTCAGGCGCCTGCCGGAATTGCTCACCGACAACGGAACTGTGCTGGCCTGCATCAATGACCCGGACACCGGACCGGATTTCCTCATTCAGGGAATGGCCGCCGAAGCGCCTGCGCTGGTGTTTCAAGAGCGCCTGGACAACCCACCGGAGTTTCCTGACATCAGCCCGGAGAGCGGGCTCAAAGCGCTGGTGTTTCGGCACGTGCCGCTCGCCGCAGGCTAGGGCGCGCCGTCGGGTCTGCGATGACCAAGCGGGCAGGCGCTAAGGCGTACAGCTGCCGCATGCGGATGAGGTCGCGTTCCGCGATGGAGCGCGAGAGCTTGAAGAGGCCTTGTCACTGACGCAACGCGGCCGGGATTTACCCGGCCGCGCCTAACCCAGCTGCTGTCAGTGCTGAGTGACGAGCGCCATGTTGTTGGTCCCGCCTTGGGTGATCATCGCGTTGTTGCCGACACTGCTCTGATCGACCACTGCCACGTTCGCAGCGCCGCTCTGCATCACACTGGTCACGAGGCTGTCACCGTATTGGGAGATGAGCGCCTCATTGCTGCTGCCGCTCTGGCTGACGTCCGCCAGGTTGAAATCGCCATCCTGAGCGATGTCGACCTCATTCTGGGTACCGTTGCTCGATCCACCGATGCGGTTGCCGCTGCCTTCCTGGATGGCGGCGAGCGTGTTGCCGGCACCCGTTTGCTCGAAGGTCAGGGCGTTGTTGCGGCCCACCTGGTCGACGCTGGCATCGTTGTAGTTGCCGTGTTGGGTCACGGTGGCGACCTGGTTGCGGCCGTCCTGATCGATCAGCGCGCTGTTGCCGTTGCCGTACTGGTTGGCGGTGCCGCTGTTGGCGTTGCCGCGCTGGGCGATGTCAGCTCCGTTTTCCTTGCCTTGCTGGAACACGTAGGCGTTCTGGCTGCTGCCACGCTGGTTGACGGTCAGGACGTTGTCGTTGCCGTTGGAGGCGGTATAGGCCTCCTGTAGCAGGCCGGTCTGCTTCACGTTGGCATCGTTGCGGTTGCCATCCTGCTCGACCTCGGCGACGGACCCGGCGCTCCAGCTCTGGAGAACGTTGGCTACGTTCTCGTTGCCCTTCTGATCCACCGTTGCATGGTCGCTACCGCTGACCGACTGGTTGACGACGGCATCGTTACGGTTGCCGTCCTGATAGACCGCGATGCTGCTGCCGCTGGAATAGCCCTGGTAAGTAGTGGCGTCGTTGCGGTCGCCGGCCTGCTTGATCAGGGCGTCGACACCGTAGCTGCCGGACTGCTCGGTATCGGCTACGTTTTCATTGCCGCGCTGACGCTGCTCAGCCTTGCTGCCCCAGGTGGCCGATTGACTGACGCTGGCTTCGTTCTGACGGCCCAGTTGCCATTGCAACGCGCTGCTGCTTACTGCCGCGGTCTGAACGACGCCGGCTGTGTTGGAGCGGTCCGCCTGGATCTGCAGTGAAGAGGATGAATACGAGTTTTTTTGCAGCGCCGCGGCATCGTTATCCCGCCCCGTCTGGATTTGAGTCGCCGTGTTCGAGCTACCGTAGCTCTGGGTGACTTCTGCGAGGTTGCCGGTACCGTCCTGGCGTTGCTCCGAGCTGTGGTCGGCAGCAAACGCCTGGGCGGCGGCAATGGTGAGAAGGGCAGCTACAAGCGGTTTGATCTGGAACATGAGTGTCTCTCCATGGATGTTGTTATCAGCGGTACTTCCTGGTGGTGCTCTGTTTTCAGGGCGCTCGCAAACCTGCACCCTTCAGACCCGGGCCAGTGCTTGAAGCGATGCCCGGTGGCGGTCTGTTCGGTCCGTGCGCTTTAGCGCGCAGGGCTTATCGTCCGTGCCGCGATGCACGGGCTACGTGTTATGGGTAAGTGGTGCAAATTTGGATTTGGAGCTAGGTGCCGTAGCGGGCGACGTTGCCAGCCGACCGGCGGTCGCCGACCGCGAAGCGGTTGCGTGCGGTAGCGCTGGCGTTGGGTCTGGAGCCCGGTTGCGCAGGTGACTCGGAGGCTTGTTGCATGACCGGCGTGGATGCCACCGGCTATCAGACGATGGCAGTAAGCGGAGGCAGGTGCGGCGCTGAATAGCTCAATGGCACGTAGCGGGCTGCAGGGCATGGCACCGGGCGTCAGTGTCAACATCATGGCAATCCTTTGCGCGTTGTTCATTGGTTGTGCCGGCCGTCCCGGTCGAATCGCGGTAAGTCATCCTGACTTAATCCGCGACTCGGAAAATCCATCGAACGGGCGAAATCCGGCTTAGAGTTTCTTTTCCGGTGTGGCGAGATAGCGCGCCAGTTGCTCTTTGACTGCGGGGGTATGCTCGGCGGTCTGCCACAGGCGCCGGTCGACGCCTTGCGCGATCAGGTGGGCAACGGCCGCCTCGATCGCCGACAGGACGCAGAGCTGCGCCGGTTCGTTAGTGGTGTAGCCGGCCTCGGCCTCGAGCAGCTCCTTGAACTCGATGAACTTGTAGACGTTCGCGCTGCGCCCGATGGAGTAGATGGTCTTGGTGGTCATCACATTGGATAGCACCTGGCCGCTGCGCACGTCGATGGCCCGCAGGTTTACCGTGACCTGATCGACGCGGTATTCCTGCGACAGGCCGATGCCGAGGTAGCGCGCGCCCTGGCCGCCGCTGCGCACGTTGGTTTCATAGGCGACGATTGCGCCTTCCATGATGATGTTGGCGGCCAGCAGCGACGGCAGTTCCGACTGGATATTCGGCGCCACGTCCGGCTTGGCCTGCGAGGCGCGGATGATCTTGCGCTCGGTCAGTACGTTCTGCAGGCCCTCGCGTTCGAGCACAATGAACCAGCCGCTCGCCTGCATGGCATCGACCAGCATGCTCGCCGCACCCTGGGTGACGGCGGTGGAGAAGGAGCTGGCCGGGCTGGGCTTGTACTGCCCGGTCTGGTCGCGGAAACCGTACACCGCTGCCACCAGCTGGCCGCGGGGGCGCGGCAGGTTGAGCAAATCCTGGTAGGTCGAGGTGCGCGGAGTCAGCGTGGGCGTCTGCTGGTCGGCAGACATCGGGTCGCGCACGGCGCAGCCCTGTAGAACGGCCATCATCCCGATGGCGACGAATAGGCTTCTCATGGCCTTTGCTCTCCCTGATTAGTTTTGACCGACTATGATTTCCGACATTTCACCGGTCAGCCGGTCGGTGATTTTCACCACCAGGTTGCCGATGTCGTCGTTGCTGATGTCGACGATGAAATCGTCGGTGGTGATCGAGCCGGTCTTGCCGTCCTTGACGTCGCCGAGCAGATCGGACAACAGCCGGGACTCGAGCTGGCTGGTGAACCGGTCCAGCGCCGAGGTGCCGTTAAGCGATGCCCGATCGACGGCGTCCGGGTCCTTGGTGTCGTTTTGTGCCTGGGCGTTGCCGAGCAGCCAGGCGCCGTTTAGCGGGCTGCCGCCAAAGGACGGGTTCACAGGGGTGTAGACCAGCTCGGTGGCGCTGGCGCCCGCGCTCAGCACGCCGGCCAGGAGCATGCCGGCAAGGGTGTAGGGTAACCGGTTCATAACTCGTCCTTTGCAAGGTCAATGGTGTCTTCGAACAGGGCTTCGACTTTCCGTCGGTTGATTTCCTGCAGCACGAGGTCGGCCGCGTCGTAGGCGGTCTGCTCGATGTCGCCGACGTTGGGCTGCAGGAAACGGCGGTACAGGGGCTGGTTGTCCTGCTCGACCCAGACCAGCACGCCCCAGCGTGCCGATGGCCGTTCCTTCACCGCGAGGTTGAAATCCAGGGTGCTGGTGGCGTTCAGGCGTTCGCAGAAGGTGCGGTAGAACGCCTGGCCCGAGCGCGACACCGTGTTGTCGGTGATGAATCCCTTGAGTTCCGCTTCGTCGGCCTGGACCTGACTGCCGGCGAGCAGGATCAGGCCGAGGCAGGCCGCCTTCACAGACCGGCCTCGCTGACGTGGGCCAGCACCAGCGAGGCGCCCTGGGCGCGGTTGGACGCGCCGAGCTTGCCGAGGGCGTTGTGGATATGGCTCTTGATAGTGTGGGTGCTCAGGTGCAGGCGCTCGGCGATCTCGGCGTTGGACAGGCCCTTGCCGGCCAGGGCGAGGATTTGCTTTTCGCGGACGGACAGCTCGTCGATCACGCGCGAGGCGTGGGTCAGCTGGCGATAGCGGCCGAGCAGTTTTTCCATCAGGGCACGGGGCAGCCAGTCGCCGCCGCCGAGCATGACGCCGATGCCGCGGCTGATGTGGCTGCGGCTGGCGTTCGGGTAGAACACCCCGCGGATCCAGGTGTGCAGTTCGAGCAGACGGCGCGCCTGGTCGGCAGGGACATTGACCAGCGCGGTCGGGGTGTCACGCAGCTGGCGCAGCAGCTGCAGGCATTCGGCGTCAGCGAAGCTGGCGACATCGACCAGCACCAGCTCGGCGTCGTTCATGCTGGGGCGCAGGGTGTGGCTGCGGGTTAGGCGGAGGTGAGTGTTGTCCTGGAAACTCTGTTCCAGCGCGCTGTCGGTGACGTCGCTGCGCGACAGCAGGACCAGACGGGAGGGGGTGGCGACGAGCGCCAAGCAGGCTTCACCGGGCATATGCATATCCTTTGCTGAGGGTGATTCAAAGAGAGCGCCCGCGATCCATTCAGGGGCTGGCGCTTTGACACTTGTGACGAAACGGTAGCTCAGACGAGTGACAAAAAAAAGTCAAAGATGAGAGGTGGTGCCGGTTTCCCGACGAGCTGCTTGACGGGTCCCGGCAAGCGTCGCTGGCAGGACCGACGATGCTGGACTAGATTGAATGCCCTTTTCGATGCGTAGCAGGAGCCGGCAATGGCAGACTCGACGTTCTGGTGGATGTTTTTCACGGCCGCGCTGCTGCTCAACCTGGCGCCCGGCCCGGACCTGATGTTTGTCCTGTCGCGTACCCTGAGCGGGGGTCGCCGGGTCGGCCTGGCCGCGGCGTGCGGGGTCTGCAGCGGCGCCCTGGTTCACGTCTCGGCCGCAGCGCTGGGCCTTTCAGCGATCCTGGCAACCTCGGCGCTGGCCTTTTCGCTGGTCAAATATGTGGGCGCCGCGTACCTGCTGTACCTGGGCTTCCAGGCGTTGCGTTCAGCCGGCGACGGCTTGCCGCAGGAGCCGGTGCGCGCACCGCGCTGCAGCCCCTGGCAGGCGTACCGGCAGGGCATCCTGGTGGACATTCTCAACCCGAAGGCGGCGATTTTCTTCATGGCGTTTCTGCCACAGTTCGTACGCCCGGACCAGGGCGCGGTGGCCCTGCAGCTGCTCGGGCTGGGGCTGCTGGTGGTGCTGGTGGCGATCCTGGTCGAGGGCAGTTTCGTGCTGCTGGCCGCACGGGCCAGCTCGGCGTTGCGCGCCAGCCCGCGGGCCGGCCGCTGGCTGGACCGGGCGCTGGGTTCGGTGCTGATCGGGCTGGGCATCCGCCTGGGGCTCGCCGAGCGGGCCTGAAGCGGGGAACGTCGCGCCCAGTTCCGGTCTGAATGCCTAAGGCGGCACGCTTTTCTGGCGGGCCTTTGTCGCGGCAACCGATAGGAGCAGCCATGTCCCTCTACAGCAAGAACACCACGTCCAACCTGATTCCCTGCCTGCGCTACCGCGATGTGCCGGCCGCCCTGGAGTGGCTGTGCCGCGCCTTTGGTTTCGAGCAGCAGCGCGTCGTCGAGGACGCCCAGATCGGCATCATTCACGCCCAGCTGACCTTTGGCAGCGGCATGTTGATGCTGGGGCCGGTCAGTGATTCCGAATACGGTCGCCAGATCCGCCAGCCGGACGAAGTCGGTGGCGTTTCCACGCAAAGTACCTACGTCATCGTCAACAGTGCCGACGCGCTGTACACCCAGGCCAAGGCAGCCGGGGCGGCGATCGTCGTTGAACTCAAGGACGAGGACTACGGCGGGCGCGGCTTCAGCTGCCGCGATCTTGAAGGGCACCTGTGGAACTTCGGCACCTACGACCCCTGGGCGGAGCCAGTCGCCGAGCAGAACGCGCCACAGGGGGATTGCTGATGCGCAGCCTGCAACTGGCCGATGGCACGACACTCCCGGTGATCGGGCAGGGCACCTGGCATATGGGCGAGGACCCGGCCATGCGCAGCCAGGAGGTGGCCGCGCTGCGCCTGGGCATCGAACTTGGCATGACGCTCATCGACACCGCCGAGATGTACGCCGAAGGCGGCGCCGAGGAGGTCGTGGGCGAGGCGATTCGCAATCGCCGGGAGCGGGTGTACCTGGTCAGCAAGGTCTATCCGCACAACGCCAGTCGCCAGGGTGTCGTCGAGGCCTGCGAACGCAGCCTGCGCCGGCTGGGCACCTCCTGTATCGATCTCTATTTGCTGCACTGGCGCGGCCAGTTTCCGCTGGCCGAAACCGTCGAGGGCTTCGAGCGGCTGCGCGAGCAAGGGAAGATCGGCCAGTGGGGTGTGTCGAACTTCGACCTTGACGACCTGCATGAGCTGGACGCACCGGCCTGCGCCGTGAATCAGGTACTCTACAACCCCGCCGAGCGGGGTATCGAGTTCGACCTGCTGCCCTGGTGCCAGGCCCGGCGCATGCCGGTCATGGCGTACTGCCCGCTCGGGCAGGGTGGCGAGTTGCTGCGACATCCCGCAGTGCTCAAGGTGGCGCGCCGGCACGGGGCACAACCGGCGCAGGTGGTGCTGGCCTGGGCCCTGCGCCAGTCCGACGTGCTGGTGATTCCCAAGTCGTCCGACCCCGCACACCTGCGCAGTAACGCCGGGGCAGCCGATCTGCAGCTGAGCGCCGAGGACCTGGCGCTGTTCGACGAGGCCTTTGCGCCGCCTACGCGGCGGCGTGCGCTGCAGATGGTCTGAGCCACCCGCAACGGCGGGAATGTTTGTGCCGTTGCGGCGGTCAGCTGTGTACCTAGCAGATCGGAGAAGCGAGCATGAACGAATCCAGCCTCAACGGCGCCGTGGTAGTGGTCACCGGTGCCTCCAGCGGTATCGGCCGTGCGGCCGCACAGGCGTTCGCCCGCCAGGGTGCGCGAGTGGTACTGGCCGCGCGTGACGAGCCGGCACTCGAGGAAGCCGCCGCTGAGTGCCGCGCCATGGGTGCCGACGCGCTGGTGGTGGCGACCGACATGACCCTCAGCGATTCGGTGGAGCGCCTCGCCAGCGCGGCGGCGGCGTTCGGCCAGGGGCGCATCGACGTCTGGGTCAACAACGCCGGCGTCGGTGCCGTCGGGGCTTTCGACGAGACGCCCCTCGATGCCCATGAGCAGGTGATCCAGACCGATCTGGTCGGCTACCTGCGCGGCGCCCACGTGGTCTTGCCGTACTTCAAGCAGCAGCAGGGCGGCGTGCTGATCAACACCCTGTCGGTGGGCAGCTGGGTGCCGCAGCCGTTCGCGGTGGCCTACTCGGCCAGCAAGTTCGGCTTGCGTGGGTTTTCCCAGGCGTTGCGTGGCGAGCTGACGCCTTGGCCCGGGATTCATGTGTGCGATGTCTATCCCTCGGTGGTCGACACGCCGGGCTTTCGTGATGGCGGCAACTACGCGGGACGTTCGCTGCAGCCGCCGCCACCCTTGTGCGATCCACGCCAGGTGGCCGAGGCGATGGTCGGCCTGGCGCGCCACCCGCGGCGGTCCGTCACGGTCGGGGCAGCAGCGAGCCTGCTGCGTCTGGCGCATTTCGTCACCCCGGGATTCGATCGCCTGGCCGGCCTGCTCACGGCGACCGCCCTGCGCCGTGCCCACCGGGTCGCGCCATCGGCGGGCAACCTGTTTCATCCGGCGTTGGGCCAGCGGCGTATCGACGGTGGCTGGCGCAGGACCGCGCCAACGCCGACGGCCTTGTGGATCGCCGGCGGGCTCGCCGTGGGCGCGGTCGGCTGGTTGTTGGCCCGTCGCGGCCGATAGCGCTCGTCGGTCAGGCGGTCAGCGGGACCCCGGCAGGCAGTTCAGTGACGCCAGGTCGCTGCGCAGCGCGTCCAGCTCCTCGGCCAGGTGTCGGCGCTGGCGCTCGTCGGCATTGGCGTACAGCGCGGTGATCAGGTCGAACGCTGCGGCCTCGGTGCGGCCGAAAGCGGCACGGTAATCGTCGGTCCAGAGCGCCTCGCGGTCCTGCAACAGGGTAGAGATGCGCGCCTCGAAACCGGGCGCGTGGCGCGGCTCCAGCGCATCGATCAATGCGTGTTGCCATTGCGCCCGGTTGGCCAGCCAGTAGCGATTCTGGCCGGCGAGGGTGCGCGCCCATGCGCGGATGCGTTCGCGCTGGGCGGGGTTAGTGCTGCCCAACCATTGCTCGACGCGCTTGCGCGTGCGCTCGGCGCGATCGTCGATCTGCTGCACCAGCGGTGGCTGCAGATAGTCCTCCTCGTGCTCGCGGCGGTCGCGTTCGAAGGCCTGGTCGAGTTCGCGCACCTGGCGGTCGTCGAGGCTCTGTAGCAGCTCGACGGTGGTCGGGGTGATGGCCACCGCGATGGTCTGGATCGCCGCCTTCGCCTGGCGGTAATGGGTCCGCAGTGTGGGCTCGTCGATGCGCCCCTCGCGGACCTGGCGCTCGAGGATGGCCAGCGCGTCCAGGTAGCTCGGCAATTGCGTGCGGCAGTGCCAGGCGAGGTGCTCGCGCAGCTGGTCGCGAAAGCGCGCCTGCTGTTCGCGGTTCAGGTCCAGGTAGTCGTCCAGCGACCAGGGAATCAGGATGTGCAGGTTGCGGTAGGCGAGGTTCAGGCGGCTGCAGCCGCTGAGCGCGACGACCATGGCCATGACCAGCAGCAGCGAGAATGTGTAGCCTGGCACCGGCCGCGTATGCATGAAGGCCCTCGTCTTGCCGGATGGATGTTCTCCATAAGAGCAATGGCGGCGGGCGTCGGTTCGCTGGAATCGCGCCGGCGGTGCGTCAGGCGGCGCGGGCCGCCGGCCACTTCTGCGTCACGGGCAACGGCCGGCGCAGGGGTCGATTCGCTCGGGTAGAGGTGGCGGTGGTTCGATCAGTTCGCTGACCAGCGCCAGGGCCTTGTCGAACGAGGGATAGCCGCTGCGGGCCACATCGAGGGTGGCATAGTCCTCGCGGTAGGTTTCGGCTTTCGCCGGGTCGCGCTCGTCCAGCAGGTAGGGCTCGTCGTACATCTTGTAGAGCAGGGCGATGGCGTGCGGGTGCCGCTTGGCACGGGCCTTTTCCAGGAGGTTGAGCACTTCCTCGGGTTGCGGCCCCTGGCGGATCTTCAGCAGCGCCTGGTAGAACTCGACCTCGCCACGCTCATCCAGCCGCGCGCTGCGCTCGAGCAGAGCGTCGGCGAGCGCATAGCCGTTTTCGTCGCCGATGGCGATGAGGATCTTCGCCTGCAGCAGGTCGTTCTGGTAGAGCATCCGCTCCGTCTGGCACCGGCTGTCGCTGCCGGATTCGCAGGGTTGTGTCGCGCAACCGCCGAGTATCATCAGCAGTCCGATCACCAGTGCGTTCTTCATTGCTGCCTTTGCTCTCTTGAAATGTCAGGTGCCAGCGCGTGATCTGACCTGAGGGTTTCGTTTGTGTTCAGCTCAGCGCGGCGTCAGGGCTCGCTGGCGATGGGCTCCAGCCCGTAGCGGAACAGCAGGATCTGCCATTCGGGGTTGTCGGGCAAGGTCGCGACGAAGTCCTCGAGGTACTCGGTCGCAGGCTTGCCCAGGGTGTCGGTGATCAACAGGTGCCGGGTGAACTGGTACAGCGGGGCGGCGGACACATAGAGGTCGCCGAGCTTTCGTTCCTTGCGGTAGTACAGCAGCGTGGATCGCGGAATCAGCAAGGTATGGATGCGTCCGGACAGCAGCTTCTGCAGGTTCTGCAGGTCGCTGCGAACATCCTGCCGTCTGATCGCGCCGCTGGCAATCTCGGCGTCCAGATCCGGGTAGTGGTGGCCCAGTACGCCGCCCACCTGCATGCCGCGTAGCGAGGTCGGTCCGTCGTATTCGAAGGGCATGTCCGGCAGCGAGACGAAGTCCTGCTGGTCACGCAGCAGCGGTGGCGACCAGCGAGCCCGGCCGGCCTGCTCGGCGCTCAGGAAGCGGGGCGTGGCCCACAGCAGCACGCCGGGTCGGTCATCGGCCAGGCGCTGGTCCACGCGCTTGCGCGGCAACGGTCGCAGGTCGAAATGGAAGCGCCCACCATTGCGCGGGTCGACGTTGAGCAGCGTAATCAGCGCGCGCGACAGGCCCCGGGTTTCGTCGATGATGAAAGGTGGCGAAACGTGATAGGTCCATACCTCGACGCGCTTCTGCGCAACGCAGACCAGAGGCAACAGCGCGAGCATCAGCAGTGAAACGAGTCTCTGCATGGCGGACCTGTGCGGGGGCAGGGCGAAGGCTCGTAACCGCCAGCGGTTCCGTATGGCGTGTTCGCGAGCACGTTCCAGCAGCATAGACGACGGCGTGTCGTTGCGTGGCCGGCTCTGAAAGCGATGGCCTAGAAGCGTTCGTGCTCGCCGAGAAATCGCCACTGGCCCACGGGCAGCTTGGCCATGGACAGGCGACCGATGCGGATGCGCTTGCAGCTGACCATTTGCAGGCCGATGGCTTCGCAGAGCTGGCGCAGGTCGCCGGCTTGCGGTGCCTTGAGGACGATGCGCAGGCGCGTCTCGTTCTGCCAGCTGGCCTTGGCCCTGGGCAGCACGCGACCGCGGTGGCCGATGCCCTTGGCCAGCAGCGCCAGGCCGCCTTCCTCTGGCTCGCCGGCAACTTCGACGATGTATTCCTGTTCCAGCTTGTCACGCGGGTCGGCGAGGGCGCGGATCACCTCGCGGCGCTGGCTGAAAACCAGCAGTCCGCTGACGTCCTGCTCCAGCGGCAGCAGCGCGGTCTGCCTCGCGAAATGCCGGGCGCGCGCCGGCTGGCGCTGGTCGTCGGCCTCCCAGCGCGAGGCGCCGGCCAGCTGCTGCTGCGCGCCGGCAGGGTCCATGGCGGTAACCGCGCCGGCCGGCTTGTGCAGCAACAGCGTGACGGGTGGCAGTTCGGCCGCGACCGCGCCGGGCAGCAGCTCGATGCGCGCTCTGTCGACCTTGTGATAGGGCGTGTCGATGATCTGGTCGTTGACCTTGACCCAGCCTCCCTCGATGTACAGCTCGGCTTCACGCCGAGAACAGCCCAGCTGCTCGGCAACGCGTTTGGACAAGCGGGTCGGTTCGGTCATGAGGCTCGGGTGTCTGGAGGGAACCTGGCGAGCCGCCTGGTGATTGCCGGGGCAGTGTGGCTCGCGTATCGGTCGGGTGGTGCGCTTACTTCTTGCTGATGGTGATCTGGCGCGACGGACCCTGAGTCTGGCCGCTGACGCCGTTAGGGATCTTCTGGACTTCGCCGCCGGCCTTCAGGAAGGCTGCCATCTGCTCGGCCAGAGACTGGCTGGTTTCGCTGGCGGGTTCGGGTTTGCGTTTGGCGGAGGTAGTCTTGGCGGCCATTGTCGTCGGGTTCCTGTGTCAGTCGAACCGGACATTATACAGATTTTGTAGTGCTTTGTTCGATTGTCGTAGCGTGCAGGCGGCATGTCAGACGATCGGTGCATTTGCGGGTGCCGGATGGGTGGCGCCAGTGCGCGGGTGACGGTACGGCGGCGCCTGCCAGCGGACAGCCTGCTAGAATCGGCGCCTTCGACTCGGAGGACTCGTGACATGGCTGCAATCGGGCGCTTCAATAGCCTGCAAATCGTCAAGCACACCGGTTTCGGCCTGTACCTCGATGGCGGGCCGGACGGTGAGATCCTGCTGCCCAATCGCTACATCCCGAAGAACACCCCGACCGAGGTGGACGACTGGCTGAACGTCTTCATCTATCTGGACAGCGAAGACAAGCTCATCGCCACCACCGAAAAGCCAAAGGTGCAGGTCGGCGAATTCGCCAGTCTCAAGGTGGTGGAGATCAACAGGATCGGGCTGTTTCTCGACTGGGGGCTGCCAAAGGACCTGCTGCTGCCGCACTCCGAGGAAAAGCGCCCCTTGAAGGAGGGGGACTACTGCGTCGTGCATGTCTACCTCGACAAGCACACCCGGCGAATCACTGCCACCGCGCGCCTGGATCGCTACCTGGACAAGACACCGGCTCGCTATGCCGTTGGCGAGGCGGTGGACCTGCTGGTGGTCGAGGCCACTGAACTGGGCCACAAGGCGATCATCAACGGGCGCCATTGGGGGCTGATCCACAAGAACGAGGCATTCAAGTTCTTGCGCGGCGGCATGCGCGAGAAGGGTTTCATCAAGGAGCTGCGCGCCGATGGCAAGATCAGCCTGAGTCTGCAGCCGGTGGGCAGCGCCGCGGCAGACGCACTGCAGGGCCTGATCCTGCAAAAGTTGCAGGATAACCAAGGCAGCCTGCCGGTAAGCGACAAGACCGCTGCCGAAGAGATTGCCAGGCAGTTCGGTGTCAGCAAGGGCAACTTCAAGAAGGCCATCGGCGGTCTCTACAAGCAGGGCCGCATCGTCATCCACCCGGATCGCATCGAGCTCGCCTGACTCTCGGCTCGCCGCCGATGCCTTGCCTGCGGCCCGGGTAGGGGGCGGCGCTCGCCGACCCCTACGCCCAGGCCGCCAGGGGTGCCGCGCCGGCTTCGCGCCTGGCTGTTGAGTGGCCGGGGCTGCGTCGCGCTGCGGCGTCCGGCGGCGGTCGCCGCACCGCTTTGTTCCTAATCCCTACCTTCAGTCGCGCCCACGTGCATAACGCCTGCCGGACGGCGGCAACCGCCGGGCCGGGCACCGCCGCGGCCGTGCTTCTCCCCGCGTTAGAGCGTTCCCCAGGCCCATGGCCGCTCGACCACTGATCAATTGTGCAACTGTCCGGGATATTTGCGGTCTGTTGCGTGTCTATGCCTCCTCACAGAAGCCAGCGTCGCAAGCGGAGTCGAGGCATGCACAACAATTTATCTCGGAGAAGGGATTCCATATGAGGAAGATCACGCTTCCAGGTGTATCGCTGCTATGCCTTGCAGCCACCAATAGTTGGGCCGAAACCGAGCCGCGCGATATTCGCATCGGCGGTTTCGAATTCACCCCGACGCTGGTTGTTCGCGAAAGCTACGACGATAACTACCGGGGCTTGTCGGATAACGAGCAGGCGTCCTGGGTGACGGGTATCAATCCCACCTTCCTGTTGGGCACGGGTAATCGCAACAGCGAATACGAGCTCGAGTATTCCTTCAACAGCGACATCTTTCATTCCGACTCGGATGCGAGCAACACCGACCATCATCTGCAGCTCAGAAGCATCATGGAGTTTACCTCGCGCCATCGCCTGAGCTGGGGTCTTGCCTATCACCGTGTCGAAGAAACAGCTGACACCGAAACGATCACCGAGAACGACAAGTACAGCCTGGCCGTGGCACGTGCCGCTTATCGATACGGCGCTCGTACCGCGCGCAACCAGCTCGAATTCGGCACCCGTTACGAACAGGTTCGCTACCACAACAGTGGCGACATCAATGCCACCGAAGACCGTGACAGCCTGATGTTCAATTCGATCTGGTTCCATCGCCTGGGCTACCGGACGCGCTCGCTGATCGAGGTCCGCCACACCGATCACGACTACAAGCTTTCCCGTGCGCAGCGCGACAGCACCAACCTGGCGCTGCTCGCCGGTGCTACCTGGGATGCCACCGCGAAAACCTCCGGAACGATCAAGCTCGGTGCTGAGCGCAAGGACTTCGACAGCGACACGCGCGAAGACTTCACCAGCCCGATGTGGGAAGTAGGGGTGACATACAACCCGCGAACCTATTCGACCTTCAGCCTGAACGCTCGTCGTGCCTTCGACGAAGGCGATAATGGCGCCAGCACCATCAACGACACCACCACGCGCGCCGCCTGGAACCACGAGTGGACCTCGAAACTCGCGACCGAGCTGCAATACCGCTTCTCCGACCGCGATTACGAGGGAATCGGGCGAACCGACGAGCGCACGGCCTACGGCGCTGGCGTCACCTGGTCCCCGGATCGCTGGATCGACGTGACCCTGTCGTATCTGCGGACCGAAAACGACTCCAATCGGCGGCTGGAAAGCTACGACCGTAACGTTTACCTGCTGAGTTTCGACCTGAGCCTTTAGGGCCGGGAAGGACGTTAACCAGTGCCTAAGGAGGAGCCGACCATGCGCATCCCGACCATCTGTAAATCCGTAATCATGCTGTTGCTGCTGGCGTTCAGCGCAGTGGCCAGTGCCGCCCAGTACCAGTTGGGTTCGGGCGACGTGATCCGCATCAGCGTCCACGGCGAGCCGGACCTGTCATTCGAGGAAATCCGCCTGACCGATGCGGGCACCTTTACCTTTCCATTTATCGGCGAGGTCGACGCCAACGGCAAGACGGCCGGCCAGGTCCGCAACCTGCTGGTCGAGAAGCTCAAAGACGGCTATCTGATCGACCCGCGCATTTCAGTGTCGGTAGTGACCTACCGTGAGTTCTACATTTCCGGTGAGGTCAAGTCGCCAGGCGGCTACCCCTATCAACCCGGCCTGACCCTGGACCGCGCGATTGCACTGGCCGGCGGTTTGACCGAGCGCGCCTCGACCAAGCGCATGACCATCGTGCGCGGCTCGCAAGGCAGCCGCGCCGAGGAAGAGGCCAACATGAACACCCTGGTTCGCCCCGGCGATACGATCAACATCGATGAAGGATTCTTCTGATGAACAGCCCCATTCGCCCGGATCGGCCATGGCAGCGCCCCATGGGTGCGGCACCCGATAGTGACTTCATCGACCTGAAAAAAATCTGGCACGCGATCTGGTCGCGCAAGTGGGGCATTGTCCTGCTGGTGCTGGTGGTTGGCGCGCTGACGCTGCTGGCGTTGTCCCGTGCTACCCCGATCTACAAGGCTGTCGCCACGGTGCTGATCGAGTCCAAGGGCACCCCGGTGCTGTCCTTCCAGCCGGCGGCAGACACCCCGGTCGAGCTCAGTGAATACTTGCAGACCCAGCTCAGCCTGATGCAGAGCCGCGGTGTCGCCGAGCGCGTGGTGCGCGACCTCAACCTGACCGAGCACCCGGAATTCGACCTGCGTCAGAAGCCCGGTCCGCTGGTGGATGTCGGTGCGATCATCGATGCAGTGACCGGCGAGGAGCCCGAGCCGCTCACCGAGGCGCAGATCATGGACTATGCCGTGCAGGTTCTGATGGATCGTACGGCTGTCTGGGTCGAAGGCAAAAGCCAGCTCGTCTATATGTCCGTCTCGATGGCCGATCGCCTGACTGCGGCTCAGGCGACCAATCAGCTGGCGCAGGCCTACATCGAGGCGCAGCTGGAAGCCAAGGTCGACATGTCGATGACCGCTGCCAGCTGGATGAACGATCGCCTGGTATCGCTGCGGCAGAACCTGCAGGACTCCGAAGACAAGTTGCAGGCCTATCTGGATGCCGAAGGGCTGGTGGACCTCAAGGGTGTCAGCACCATCAGCGCCAACGAGCTGTCGCTGACCGGCGATCGCATGATCGACGCGCGCCGTGAACGAGCCGAGGCCGAGAGTCAGTATCGCCAGGTTCAGTCCATGCGCGATCAGGGCTGGGAGCGTCTGGCCAGCGTGCCGGCGGTGCTCGGTCATCCGTTGATCCAGCAGTTCAAGGCGGACCAGGCGCACGCTCGCTCGCGTGTGGAAGACCTGTCGCGTCGTTATGGTGACCGGCACCCGGCAATGGTGTCCGCTCGCTCCGACCTGAACGCAGCGACCGCAAGCCTGAAGCAGCAGGTCGAGCAGGTGGTGGCGAGCATTGAGCGCAACTATCAGTTGGCGCTGGCGAACGAGAACTCCCTGAAGGCGTCCTTCAACGAGAACAAAGGCCGGATCCAGGACATCTCCCGCAAGGAGTTCAAGGTGCGTGACCTGCAGCGCCAGGTCGAAAGCGACCGCGCGCTGTACGACACCTTCATGACCCGCCTGCAGGAAACCACGGCCACTTCGGACCTGAGCTCGACCAATGCGCGCGTGGTGGATGCGGCCATTCCGCCGACCGAACCCAGCGCGCCGAACAAGCCGCTGATCCTGGCCGTCGCGCTGTTCCTGGCCCTGGTGCTGGGCATTGCCCAGGCGATCATCCGCGAAATCCTTGACAACACCTTCAAGAGCTCCGAGGAAGTCGAGAACAAGCTCGGCCTGCCGGTCATGGGCATCGTGCCGCAGGTGCCGCGCAAGCTGCGCAAGGAAGTCAGCCACCTGTTCGAGCGCAGCGGCGACAAGCGCTTCTGCGAGGCGGTGCGCACCATCCGCACTAACTTCTTGCTCACCGAAACCACGCACCCGCGTCAGGTGCTGGTGGTGACCTCGACCGCGCCAGGCGAGGGCAAGAGCTCCGTCTCGGCCAACCTCGCCTTCGCCATGGGGCAGCTGCACCGGGTACTGCTGATCGACGCCGACCTGCGCCGCGCGACGCTGGACAAGGCGTTCGATTTCAAGCCCGGCACGCCGGGGCTGGTCAACCTTATCGGTGGCAGCGCCAAGCTCGAAGATTGCATTCACACAGTGGGCAACGTCGACATGATCGCTGCCGGCGCGGTGCCTTCCAACCCGCTGGAGCTGCTGTCGTCGCCGCGTTTCGCCAGGCTGCTCGAGGTGGTCAAGGGCCGTTACGACCGGATCATCATCGACTCGCCGCCGAGCCAGGCGGTCAGCGACGCGGCCGTGCTCTCGACCCTCGCCGACGCGGTGATCTACGTGGTCAAGTCCGACAGCACGCTGATCCCGCACGTGGAGAAGGGCATCAGCCAGCTGCAGAACAGCAACGCACCGCTGGCCGGCGTCGTGCTCAATCATGTGGATATCGAGAAAGCCAAGAAGAACGGTCAGTTCCGTGGCTACTACGACCACTACGGATACAGCGAGCAGCAAACGGTCTGACCCGGCTCGCGCTATCCCCTACCGGGTCGCCTCTCGCCGAAGCGGGGGCGGCCCGGCTTGACTACCTGCCCAGAGAATTGCGCCAACGGCCACCGTCAGGTCGAGCCGGGGGCATGCCTGTATCAATGACTGAATCGAGGATCCTGCTATGAACATCACCGTCGTTGGAAGCGGCTACGTCGGGCTGGTGACCGGAGCCTGCATCGCGGAAATGGGTAACATGGTCTATTGCGTCGATGTCGACACCACCAAGATCGAGAACCTCAAGCAGGGCATCCTGCCGATCTACGAGCCGGGCCTCGAGGAAATCGTCACCGAGAACCACGCCTCCGGGCGCCTGCACTTCACCACCTCGCTGGGCGAGGCGGTGGAGCAGTCCGAGGTGTTCTTCATCGCCGTCGGCACGCCGCCCGGCGAAGACGGCTCGGCGGATCTGCGCTACGTGCTGGAAGTGGCGCGGCAGATCGGCGACACGCTCACCTCGCCGGCCATCGTGGTGAACAAGTCGACGGTCCCGGTCGGCACCGCCGACCTGGTTCGCGCCGCCGTGGCCGAGCGCCTGGAAGCGCGCGGCCTCGACATCGCGTTTTCTGTCGTGTCCAACCCCGAGTTCCTCAAGGAGGGCGCGGCGGTCAACGACTTCATGCATCCGGACCGTATCGTCATTGGCGCTGATAACGACCACGCCCGGCAGGTGATGAGCGCGCTCTACGCGCCGTTTATCCGCAACCGGCCGCGGACCATGTTCATGGGCATCCGCGACGCGGAAATGACCAAGTACGCGGCCAACGCGATGCTGGCGACGAAGATTTCCTTCATGAACGAAATCGCCAGCCTCTGCGAGCGCCTCGACGTCGACGTTGAAAACGTGCGCCTGGGCATCGGCTCGGATGAGCGCATCGGCTACCACTTCATATACGCCGGTTGCGGCTACGGCGGCTCCTGCTTCCCGAAGGACGTCAAGGCGCTGATCAACATCGCGCACCAGAACGACTTCGAGCCCAAGCTGCTGCAGGCGGTGGAAGCGCGCAATGATCAGCAGAAGCACTCGCTGTTCAACAAGCTGTCGACGCACTTCAATGGCGACCTCAATGGCCGGACGTTCGCCGTGTGGGGGCTGGCGTTCAAGCCGGGGACCGACGACATGCGCGAAGCGCCGAGCGTGGTGTTGATCAACAGCCTGATCGAGGCCGGTGCCAAGGTGCGTGCTTTCGACCCGGTGGCGCGCGAGACGGCACGCCGGGAGTTCCCCCAGGCCTGGTTCGATGACGGCCGACTGCAGATCGTCGAAGGCCAGTACGAGGCGGCGATCGATGCCGACGCCCTGTGCCTGGTCACCGAATGGAAGCCATTCCGCCGCCCGGATTTCCGTGCCCTGAAGCGCCTGCTCAACACGCCGCTGATCCTTGATGGCCGTAACCAGTACGACCGCGAGCAGGTCAGGCGCGAGGGCTTCAGCTACTACGGCATCGGTCGCCAGCCGGTTCAGGCCTGAGCGAGGTCTGCCGGTGAGCGCCATCGACCAGCCGGACATGCGCCAGGACGACCCCTTGCCCAAGGGGCGTTTCGCGGCCCTGTGGCAGAGCAGCCTGCGCAGCAAGTTGCTGCGCAACATCGTCACCGTGGTGTCCGGCACCGCCGGCGCGCAGGCGATCACCCTCACGTTCATGCCGGTGATCACGCGGCTCTACGGGCCTGAAGCCTATGGCGTGCTGGGCACCTTCCTCAGCGTGACCATGATGCTGATCCCGATCGCGGCGCTGACCTACCCGATTGCCATCGTGCTGCCCAAGCGCGACGGCGACGCCCGTGGCCTGGTGCGCCTAGCGCTGGGCATCGCGCTGCTGCTGGCGCTGCTGGTCGCGCTGGTGCTGCAGTTGTTCGGTGGACGACTGGCGGCGATGGCGGACATCGAAATCATCCAGCCTTACCTGATGCTGGTCCCGTTGGTGATGTTCAGCGGCGCGGCCCTGGAGGTCTGCCAGCAATGGCTGTTCCGCACCCAGCGCTTTCACATCACCGCGAGCGTGGCGGTCGGGCATTCGGTGCTGTTCAACACCCTGCGGACCCTGGCCGGTGCCTGGCAGCCGTCAGCGCTGGTCCTGGTGGCCACCACGGCGTTGCAGCAGGCCCTGCACGCCAGTCTGCTCGGGCTGGCGATGTGGCGCGCCAAGGCGCAGCCGGAGCAGCCGGGCGATGACGCCGGCGCGTCAACGCAAACGCCACGGCTTGGCGAGCTGGCGTATCGGTATCGGGATTTCCCGACGTTCCGCGCACCGGTCATGCTCATCAACGCGGTGTCCCAGCACCTGCCGACGCTGGTGCTGGCCGCCTACTTCGGGCCGGCGGCGGCGGGGTTCTTCGCCTTGTGCCGGCAGGCCCTGACCATGCCGACCAACCTCATCGGCAAGTCTGTGGCCGACGTCTATTACCCGCGCATCAGCCGGGCGATACACGACCGTGAACCGGTCGCAGCCATGCTGCTGAAGGCGACCACGGCGCTGGGTTTGGTTGGCCTGGTGCCGTTTTCACTGGTGGCGATATTCGGCCCCTGGCTGTTCGCCCTGGTGTTCGGCGAGCAGTGGCACGTGGCTGGCGAATATGCGCGCTGGCTGGCCCTGGCCGAGTACGTGGTGTTCGTCTCCCGGCCCTGCGTGGTGGCGGTGCCGGCACTGTCGCTGCAGGCTCGCTTCCTGTTTTTCGAAATCTTCAGCACCAGCCTGCGGGTGCTGGCGCTGGTTGTCGGCGCCTGGGTGTTCGGCACCGCGCTGGCGACGGTGCAGGCCTTTGCCGCCGCCAGTCTCGTGATTTATCCGACGCTGGTGGTAATTGTCACGATTTCGGCGCGACGCTGGTATCGGCGCCAACACGAGGCGGGCTAATGCGCCGCGCTACCTTTTTCCGTTTACGTGGTATGGACATTCTATGACTGCACACCTGCCCACCATCGTCGTCATTGGCTACAACCGGCCCAAGAGCCTGTTGCGCTTGCTGGACTCGCTGAGCAAGGCGCATTACCCCGCCGGGGATATCCGGCTGGTGATCAGCCTCGACAACTCGGGCACGCTCGAGCCGCTGCGGATCGCCGAGGCCTATCCCTGGGCGCACGGTGAAAAGCGCGTGCTCCACCGTGAGCAGCGCATGGGTTTGCGCAATCACGTGCTGGCCTGCGGCGACCTGACCGAGGAGTATGGCGATGTGCTGGTGCTCGAGGACGACCTGTTCGTCTCGCCGTATTTCTACGCGTACACCCAGCAGGCCCTGAGCGCCTATGAGGACGATCCACGCATCGCCGGCGTCAGCCTCTACAGCCAGCAGTTCAACCAGACGGCCAACCTGCCGTTCACGCCCATCGACGATGGCGATTCGGCGGTCTATTTCATGCAGCTGGCCGCCTCCTGGGGGCAGGCCTGGTCGCGCCGCCACTGGGAGGGCTTCCGCCAGTGGTTGGCTAGCAACGGCACCGACATCAGCCGGATCGAGGGTATTCCGGGCGATATCCGCAGCTGGCCGGAGTCGTCCTGGCTGAAGCTCTACAACGCCTACATCATCAGCCGCGACCTGTACTTCGCTTACCCGTACCGCTCGCTGACCACCAATTTCGGCGACCCGGGCGAGCATTTCTACATTGCCTCGTCACGCTTCCAGGTGCCAATTCAGCAGCAGCGCATCGACTACCGCTTCGCCCGGTTCGACGAGTCGCTGGCGGTCTATGACGCCTTTTGCGAGCTGTCCCCGGCGACCCTCAAGCGGCTCAACCCGAAGCTGGCCGGGCACGACTTCACGGTCAACCTGTTCGGCTGCAAGCCCTGCCGCAGCGGCCTGCAGCTGACCCGCACGGCGAAACCCGGCCTGCATAGCTTCAGCCTGTCGATGAAACCGATGGAGCTGAGCGTGCTGCATGACGTGGCGGGCGAGGGCATCGCCCTGATCGACACGGCCCAGGTAGACCCCGCCTCGCTGAGCGGCCCGCGGACGCAGTACGACACCTACCGCTTCTTCTACAAGTTTCCTTCTCTGCCGGTGATATGCGTCGGCTTTCTCGAGCGCCTGCAGATGCTGATCAAGAGCGCCCGGTCGAGCTGACCCCTGACGACCCCTTTCCTTTCAATCGCCTTGAACAGGTAACCCAAAATGGAACGAAAAAAAGCGTTGATCACCGGCATCACCGGGCAGGACGGCTCCTATCTCGCTGAGCTTCTTCTGGAAAAAGGCTACGAGGTGCATGGCATCAAGCGCCGCGCCTCGTTGTTCAATACCCAGCGGGTCGACCATTTGTATCAAGACCATCATGTCGAGGATCAGAACTTCGTCCTGCACTACGGCGACCTGACCGACTCGTCCAACCTGACCCGCATCATCGGTGAAGTGCAACCCGACGAGGTCTACAACCTCGGCGCGCAATCCCACGTGGCGGTAAGCTTCGAGGCCCCGGAATACACCGCCGATGTCGACGGTATGGGCACGCTGCGCATCCTTGAGGCGATCCGCCTGCTGGGGCTGGAAAAGAAAACGCGCTTCTACCAGGCTTCGACGTCCGAGCTCTACGGATTGGTGCAGGAAATCCCGCAAAAGGAAACCACGCCGTTCTACCCGCGCTCGCCTTACGCGGTGGCCAAGCTCTACGCCTACTGGATCACCGTCAACTACCGCGAAGCCTATGGCATGTATGCCTGCAACGGCATCCTGTTCAACCACGAGTCGCCGCGCCGCGGCGAAACCTTCGTGACGCGCAAGATCACCCGCGGCCTGGCCAATATCGCCCAGGGCCTGGAAAAGTGCCTGCACATGGGCAACCTCGACGCGCTGCGTGATTGGGGCCACGCCAAGGACTACGTGCGCATGCAGTGGATGATGCTGCAGCAGGAAAAGGCCGAGGATTTCGTCATCGCCACCGGCGTGCAGTACTCGGTGCGCGAGTTCATTCGTTGGTCGGCTGCGGAACTTGGCGTCGAATTGCGCTTCGAAGGCAGCGGCGTCGACGAGCGCGCCATCGTCGCCCGCATCGACGGCGACAAGGCCCCTGCGCTGCGCGTTGGCGACGAGATCGTGCGCATCGACCCGCGCTACTTCCGCCCCGCCGAAGTGGAAACCCTGCTCGGTGACCCGACCCGGGCGAAAGAGCGCCTCGGCTGGACGCCGGAAATCAGCGTCCAGCAGATGTGCGCCGAAATGGTTCGCGAGGACCTCAAGATTGCCCAGCGCCATGCTCTGCTGAAGGAGCATGGCTTCGATATTCCAGTGAGTGTGGAGAACTGAACATGAAGCGTGACGCACGCATTTTCGTCGCGGGACATCGCGGCATGGTCGGCTCGGCAATCGTCCGTCGCCTCGAAGCCCTCGGCTATACCAACCTGGTCACCCGCGGCCGCGAGGAACTGGATCTGGTCGACCAGGCGGCAGTGAACGCCTTCTTCGCCGAGAACCGGATCGACCAGGTCTACATGGCCTCGGCCAAGGTCGGTGGAATCCATGCGAACAATACCTATCCGGCCGAGTTCATCTATCAGAACCTGATGGTCGAGGCGAACATCATCCACGCGGCGCACTGCAACGACGTCAACAAGCTGCTGTTTCTCGGCTCCTCGTGCATCTACCCGAAGTTCGCCGAGCAGCCGATGAAGGAAGAGGCGCTGGTCACCGGCGTGCTCGAGCCGACCAACGAGCCCTACGCCGTGGCGAAGATCGCCGGCATCAAACTGTGCGAAAGCTACAACCGCCAGTACGGCCGCGATTACCGCAGCGTGATGCCTACCAACCTCTACGGGCCCAACGACAACTTCCACCCGGAGAACAGCCACGTGGTTCCGGCGCTGCTCAAGCGCTTCCATGACGCGACCCAGCGCGGCGACGACGAGGTGGTGATCTGGGGCAGCGGCAAGCCGCAGCGTGAGTTTCTGCATGTCGATGACATGGCCGCCGCCTGCGTGCACGTGCTGGAGCTCGACGACGAGACCTACCAGGCCCATACCCAGCCGATGCTTTCACACATCAACGTCGGCACCGGTGTCGACTGCAGCATCCGCGAGCTGGCCGAAACCATCGCCCGGGTCACCGAATACCAGGGGCGGCTGATCTTCGACAGTAGCAAGCCCGACGGCACCCCACGCAAGCTAATGGACGTCTCGCGGCTCAAGGCGCTCGGCTGGCAGTCCAGCATCAGCCTCGAAGACGGGTTGCGTGATGCCTATCGCTGGTTCGTCGACAACCAGCACCAGGTCCGCCACTGAGATCGCGAGCGGCACTTGTGCCGGCGGCAGGGCAGGCGCGACGGGTGCGTGAGCAGGTTGCGGTTGCAGGTGGTGGAGGATCCCTGACGATCATGGGACCTTTTTGCCACTACCGTTGTCCATGCAAGGCACATGTTTCCCTGCCGGGGCCGATCGGCGCCGATGAAGGCCGTCTACAGGCCGGCTCGATTCGATGTTCGCCATGTCATATCTGGAAATTGGGGATAGCGCTTGTTAAGGAAAGTTCTGGCGTACAAGAACCTGCTGTTCATCCTGCTGCTGCTTAATTCCGCCTGTTTCTTTCTGACGGATGACAAGCGGGCAGGGGTGCCGTACCTCAGGGAACTGTTTCTGCTGATGGTGATTGGCGCAACCGCATGCCTGTTCGTCTCATGGAAGTGGGTCTATCAGTCCAAGACCAGCCTGTGGATTGTGTTCATGGGCGTCATGCTTCCCGTGGCGTCTGCGCTTCTGGCCAATCTCAACTTCGGCCAGCCGCTGCTCTACGGCCTGCTCGAGGAGCGCCGGTTCCTCGAGTACCTGGTGTTCTTTCCGACCCTGTTCCTGCTGCTGATGGCCAAACCGACCGAGGAGGAACTCGGGCGATACTTCCTCTATGTGGCGCTGTTCTGCGCGACGCTTGGCTTCTGTTACTACCTGGGGATCATTCCGGAAAACAAGGCGGCTGCGTTCACTGTCGATGACTGGACCCAGTACGAAGACCTGTTGCGTCCCAACCGTTTCCGAATCGGATCCGGCGTCGTCACCATCACCGCGTTCATGCTTATGTACAACATGCGCGAGCGGGTCACGGCAGGGCAGATTCTGATTCTTTTGTATCTGGTCGCCTACCTCTGGCTAGTGATGCAGACCCGTCAGACTATGCTGGTCTGGGGGCTGGCCGGGCTGTGGATCTTCCGTAAGCGCATCGACTCGCTGATGAAGATGAGCGTGCTTGGGATCGGCATGCTGGTGGTGTCTTATTTCCTGTTCCCCGAGTTCTATGTGGCGCAGTACGAGCGATTCCACGCGCTATTATTCGAGGCCACATCCGGACCGGGCGTGCGCGACGTGACCATCAGCACCATCGTCGATGCGATCCGCGAGAACAACTTCATTGGCATGGGTGCGTTGTCGCTGCAGTGGAACGGCGGTTTCTCACGCATCTATAACTCGCACTTCTACCTCTCGGACGTCGGCGTCTTCGGGGTGTATTACCGCTTCGGTTTCCTGGCGCTGGCCGTGCTGCTTATCTACTACGGGGGCTTTCTCTGGATCATGCGCCAATGTGCGCACAAGGGAAGTTTGCTCGCCGCAGTACAGGTCGCATTCGTCTTTGGAATGTTCAACTTCATGCTCTCGAACGGTCTGACATTCGCGGGCGATCTTTATGGTATGGCGGCTGCCTTCTTCCTTTATTACGGCAAGATGCGGATCGCCGACTCTTCACTTACGGCAACTTATGAACAGGTGAATTATGGTCCGGTTCAGTATCGTCACTATAAATTGGAATAACTTTGAAGGCCTGAAAGACACCTACCAGAGCCTGGCCAGCCAAACTTACCGGAATTTTCGCTGGATCGTCATCGACGGCGCCTCTAAGGACGGCAGTGGAGAATGGCTGAAGGCGTTGGACGACCCTCAGGCCGAAATCACCATCGAGCCAGACAAGGGTATCTATGACGCGATGGAGAAAGGTCGTCGGCGCGCAGTGGAAACCGACGGCTTCACCCTGTTCCTCAACAGCGGCGATTCGCTGGCCGATCCGATGGTGTTGCAGCGCATCGACGCCGAGCTGTCGAAGGGCTCTACTGCGCCTCGGTTTGTGTATGGCGACTTCTATCGCAAGGAAGCCAGCGGCGAGCTGAAACGCACCACGGCCCGGCCCATTGAGCGCGCGCCGCTGGGGCTGCCGGCCAGCCACCAGACCATGTATTTCGAAAACGAGCGGCTGCGCCACTACCGTTTCCGCCTCGACTACAAGCTGTCGGCCGACTATTGCCTCCTGCTTGAATTCCTGCAGGGGCTGGACCTGCAGACCGAGGTACTGCAGCTGTCCTTCCCGTTGTGCATCTTCGATACCACTGGCGTGTCGCATAAGCGCCGGTTCGAGGCGATCCGCGAGGACATGGACATTCGCACGCGCTTCCTGAAGTTTTCCAAGCCCAACGCGCTGGCGCTGTACATGCTGCATTACGTGCACACCCATACCAAGCAACTGCGCTCCTCGCTGGGGCGTTGAGCAGGATGGGGGTATTCGCACAGAGGCAAGGACGCAAACACGAACAGGGAGCATGTTCAATGAACTACCGAAGCCTGGATGACCTATCGCGGCTCAGCACTGCCTTTTCCGGCAAGATTCCAGCCGGCGTCGAGCTGGTGGTCGGCATTCCGCGCAGCGGCATGCTGGTGGCGAGCGTGATGGCGCTCAAGCACAACCTGCCACTCACCGACCTGCATTCGTTCTTGCGCAACGACGAGCTCAAGAAAGGCAACACCCGCACCTACAAGCATGCTGGGCTGGCTCGGCCGCAGGAGGCGAAAAAGGTTTTGCTGGTCGACGACAGCCTGTCCTCGGGGCGCTCGATGCGCGCCGCGGCTGACCAGGTGCGGGCCGTCTATGGTGGCGAGGTGCTGACAATGGTGGCCTTTGCCGAGCAGCGCAACCGCGACCAGGTCGATATTTGGCTCGAGCTGGTGGAGCAGCCCCGGCTGTTCGAGTGGAACATCCTTCATCACCCGCTGCTGACCCAGGCCTGTTTAGATATCGATGGCGTGCTCTGTATCGACCCCACGGTCGAGGAAAACGACGACGGTCCGAACTACCAGCGTTTCCTGGAGCAGGCACAGCCGCTGTTCATCCCCTCGATCAAGGTGGCGCACCTGGTGACTAGCCGGCTGGAGAAATACCGCGCGGCCACCGAGGCCTGGCTGCAACGCCATGGGATCGAATACGGGGAGTTGCACATGCTCGACCTGCCGAGCGCCGAAGAGCGGCGCCGGCTGGGCATCCAGGGCTCCTTCAAGGCCGAGGTCTATGCCCGGCACCCTCTGACCCGGCTGTTTGTCGAGAGCGAGCAGGACCAGGCGCTGCAGATCGTGAAGGCCAGTGGCAAGCCGGTGTACTGCCTGCAGACGAACAAGATGTACAGCCCCGGTGAGGCACACGAGCTCAAGGCGGCGGTGATTCGCAAGAGCTACCGGCTGAGGGACCGCCTTGCCGGCAAGGCAAAGGCGGTGCTCGGCAAGTGGCTACCTGCATAGCAGGACCCTTGGCGGCGGCGCAGTTATCGTCCGGGGCCGATACGGCTGCAATCGCCCTGACCGATGTAGCGTTGCAGGACTTGCCACTGCGGCCGTGGGCTGCCGTCCTTGTTCGGTTCGATGGACAGCTTGTAGTTGCCCCAGGCGGAGCCGGCGGCCCAATAGGTAACCGGAATGCAATGCTCTTGCAGGTAGCCGAGCATGTGGTCCATGGCCTCGAGCAGGCGAGGGTCGTCGCCGGGAATGCCGAATTCGCCGATATGGCCGCGCTTGCCGTGTTTTTCCAGCCATTCGACGAACGGCTTCACGCGCTTGACGCCCAGCTGGGTATCGAAATCCTTGCCAGGCGGCTCCTTGTATTGCCCGTCGCCGTGCTTGTCGAGGTACAGATGCGCCGAGAAGATCAGGTTGTCGGAGGGGTCCTTCAGTTGCAGCAGCGGGTCGTTGAATTTGGGCCACTTGTAGGCGCTCGACCAAAAGTTGCCCTCGATCAGCAGCGGGCGCTTGCGGTCATGTGCGCGAATGGCGTCGATGCCGGCCTGGGCCGCTGCGGGCCAGTAGCGATCGGCGCCGTGCGGCTCGTTCATGATGTCGTAAGCGTACAGGCCAGGATGGTTCTTCCAGCGTTTGGCCACGCGCCCGAGAAAGTCCCCGTAGGCCGACAGCGGGACCGCGTCGGTTCCGATGATCTGTTTGCGGTATCGCGCATAGTTGTGGATATCGAGAATGACGCCCATGCCGTGATCGGCTGCCTGTTGCAACGTCTTGTCGATCAACTGTGCATAGTCTTCGTTCAGATCAGCGTTCAGTTGTTCTTGCAGGCGCTCCCACAATATCGGTAAGCGAATGGTGCGTATGCCTTGGTCCTGCCACTTCTTCAAGTAGCCGGAAGCCGGAAAGAAATAATTTGTATTGTATTTTCCAGGGACCAAACCGCTCGAGAATGCGGCTCCGCCGATGTTCAGGCCGATCAGGTCGATATTTTCTGCATGGCTAGCGGCACTACCGAGCCCCAGCAGCACTCCGAGGAGCATTGCTTTTGATCGTTTCGGTTTATTCAGTGTCCCTATCATCTCGAATCCTATGTTGCTCGTTGGGAAGAGGTGCCCTCTGGGCACTGCATTGTTTGTCCGGCAGTCGTCCGGATTGTTCCGCGTCCGCCCGGCAATGCCCCGACGGCATTCCAGCTCGGAGCCTGGCTGTATGTACGGCAGCTCGGCCGCTCAAATACTGAAAGACAACCAGAGAAGCTTTATATGAAAAACCCGCTCGCCAGAAGGATGGATCCTCTCATAGGGAAGCTGGAACTACTGGATGAGAGTGACACCGGTGCTTTCATGTCCGAGCTGCAGGGGCGTGAGTCGCCGACGATCCTCGGGTTCCTCAATCAGCATGGTTACAACATCGCCCAGCGCAATCCGGCGATCCTCAAGAGCTTCATGCAGGTCAACTACCTGCTGCGCGACGGTATCGGCATCAAGGTGGCGTGCCTGTTCAACGGTATCGATCCGAAGGCCAACCTGAACGGGTCCGATTTCATTCCCGAGCTCATCGATGAGTTGGTCGGCAAGACCGACGACCGCTACGAGCTGTTTGCCATGGGTACCCAGGAACCCTGGTTGAGCGAGGGCGCGCGCAACCTGTTTGGTGGCCGCCGTTTCCATGCCGTCGACGGGTTCAGGCCGGTAGAGGACTACTTGGCCTTTTATCGGGCTCATCACGTGCCGGGGCGGTTCCCGATCATTGTCATGGCGATGGGCATGCCGAAGCAGGAGCAGGTCGCCCTGCACCTGCAAAAGGCCATGGACTGCCGTGGGCTGCTGATCTGCGGGGGCGCCATCCTGGATTTCGCTGCGCAGCGCTTTCCGCGGGCGCCGCTGCTGTTCCGCCGGTTCGGGCTGGAATGGGCGTTTCGCATGCTCATCGAGCCGCGTCGCCTGTTCAAGCGCTATGCCGTTGGCATTCCGCTGTTCTTCTATTACCTGTTGCGCAACGGCCTGTCCGGTACCCGCCGTGTGGCCCGCTGGAACGAGCTGGAGCGCGAGCGCTGAGGCTGCCCGCAGCGCGCGATACAGGAAACGTCGACAAAACCGAGGCGGCAGGCCAACCGGTCGCCGCCATTGCCCCAACCGCGATCCGCTCGCTGATCGCGTCAACGCGCGTCCGTAGTGGCAGGTCCGCATGCCGCTCGACAGCGCCCATCGCTGCGTCGTTCACCGCCCCGCTCGCGTCCTGCAGGAAGACCTGTCGGGCTGCCCAGCGGCGTCGCTGCATGATTGCGTAAACGGCCTGTCGGCCCGCTGTCGCCGGCGGCCTCATTAGTCCGCAAGGCAACGGCGCCATGGGTCCGTCAACGCGGGATCACGCGTAGCGACATCAGCAGGCTGAACAAGTAGTGAGCCGACAGGGTGATCGAGTAGATCATCACCACCGTCGTGATCGGCAGGTCCGTCACGTGGGCGACGCTGAAACAGGCAACGGTGAGCACTGTGCGCTGCACGTTGAGCAGCAGCAGCAGGCGCTGGCGCTGAAATAGCGACAGCAGGTGCGACGCCGGCGCATGAATGAACTGGAACAGCAGGTAGATGGCCAGAATGGCCGCCAGCTCACCGGCCAGGGCCCACTGCGCGCCGAACGCCAGGGCGAACAGGCCTTCGCCGAACATCAGCAGCACCAGTGTCGGCAGGATCGCGAAGGCGAACAGGCGCTTGATGACCGAGTAGGTGACGGCGCGCACTTCGGCCGGCCGCTTGCGGCCCAGCGCGGCGATTTCGGCGTAGTAGGCCTTGCTGGTGGTATAGCCGAGCAGTTGCATCGGCAACGCCAGGGTCATCAGCGCCAGCCCGAGTTGGCCGGTGGTCTGGGCATCGTATAGCGCGGCCGTCAGCAACAGGGGGGACTGGCTGGAAAAGGTCTGCAGCAGTTGCGCCGGCAGGCGGTAGGTTGGAAAACTGGCGTAGCTGCGGGCGATCAGCCAGGCCCGCTTGGCCGTGATATGCCGGCGGTAGCCCTTGATGTCCCCGCCAAAGGTGCGCACCAGCGTGACCATGCCGGCGCCGGCGCCCACCACCTGGCCCACCAGCAGCCCCACCTGCAGAAAGCCGGCAAGGCCCAGGGCGATCTTCGCCGCCGCACCCACCAGGCTCTGGCGCATTTGCGTACGGACTACGGCAGGGTAGGCGCGCCGGCGTACCGCCCAGATCAGCAGCACTTCATACAGCCCACCGAGAAACAGACCCACAATGAGCAGGCCGCGGTAGGGCGTGATGGCCTCCATCGAGATCAGCTGCAGAAGGGGTGGGCCCGCCAGCCAGAGCAGCGCGCCCAGCAGCGCCGTCATTGCGAACAGCACCGCGCCGGACAGCGCCATCAGCGTCATTGCCGTGCCATCCCGGCTGGGTAGCGGCACGGCCAGTTCATAACGCAGGGTCATCAGCGGAGTGAGGATCAGCAGCAGGGCCGTGAACACCGAGAGCACGCCAAAGTGCTCGGGGCTATAGATCCGGGTCAGGACCTGGATCGATACCAGGCCGATGATCTTCGCCAGCCCGTTGCCGACCGCCAGGGTCGCCATGCCCTTGAAGACCTTTCCCGACGCCCCGCCGCCCAGCCATCTGCTGGCCATACCGCGCACTGCCGCGACACCGAAACTCTGCACTGACACATCTCCCTGTGAGCACTCGCTTGAACAAGCGTGCGCGGTCCTGCTGGGCTTGGCTATCGATCGACTGACGGATTGTGGCAAGGCCGGTGTCGATCACGCTGTGCCATAGGAGGCGCGGTCGGCGTGAAAGTTTCGGCGCGCGGGCAGGGTGCGGCGATGCGGTCGCGCCTGGCCGCCTGTCCGCGGTGCTGGTCTGCCTACCCAGCGCGCCTCCGGGTCAATCCTTCGACGCTGGCTTGCGCCTGGGCGCGGCGTCTTTCAAGGGCGTGCCGACGCCCTCGCGGTAGGTCAGGCAGCCCTGGTCCAGGCGGGCCGGCGACGTGAAGGGGTGCAAGGCCACATGGCGTTCGTCCTGAATGTGCCTGACCTCGATACCGCGCAGCTTCAGCACGTCGGATACAAGCGCGCGGTGGCAGCGCCACCAGAGCACCTCGGCGCACATCATCGCGGTCGGTCGTTGCGCGGCGAGGGTCAGCAACTGATGCAGGCCGGCCGCGAATTCGTCGCTGCCCAGATGCTCGGCATAACCGCGGAACGAGCTATTGCGCCAGGCGCTGTCACTGGGTTCCGGCGGCGCCCGGCGGCGCCCGCCTAGGGCTTCGATCCACCGGTAGGCGATGCCCGCATCCTGCAGCGTCGCCTCCAGGGTCGCCGTCATGAACTGCGGCAGCCGCCGCGAGCCGGGAAAGCGGCGAATATCGGCCACCGCCTCGATCCCGTGATGCCTGAGCAGCGCGACGAAGGCGTCGGCCGAGCGGGTCGAGTGGCCGATGGTCCAGATGCGTGCCGGCGACGACGCCTCGCTCATTCGATCTTGCTCAGTGCGCTGCCCTTGTGCATTGCCACATGGTCGGTCTTGTCGCTCTTGATCTCGTACTGGGGCTCGTCTGCGCTGGCGCGGCGCGTGTGGCCTTTGTAGTCGGTGTCGCGGGTATGCACCTTGGTGATGTGCCCGGTCACGTAACCGGCTTCGGAATTCCAGCGAACGTGGTCGCCGACCTTGAACTGCTGCTGCCCGGTCATGTGCATGCCTCCTGCGCAATCAGGAATAAGAGGAGCGGAAGCGGCGCTTCCCCACTTATAAGCCGACCGGAAACCACCTCTCCGGGTTTAGACCGTTCGTCGGGACGCTCGATAGCGGCAGACGGGTAATATCTCGCCACAAATTCAAAAAAATGACGCTGGAAGGCCTTTTGCTCCCCGAGCTAAAGGGGCTGGCAGGCTATTAACAATGCTGGCAACAAGCCATGTATTAATAGCGGATTAATGGCCGGTCAAAAATGTGACGTAAGACTGGCGATCTAATCTTGTCAAAAAAATTTTGATTCGTTTTTCAAACCTATTATAAAGGCGCCACGCAACGGATTGCCGGATTAACCCTCCTGGAGATCCGGCGTCGTTGCAACGCGGTTCGTCCGGTTGCGCGAAGCAAAAGCCTCAGCCCCAGCAAGCGCCTGCACGAGTTAATTAATCCTCCCGCCTCTTTTTTAAAGGCTTCGGCCTTTTGAAGTATTAAGTTCCGGAGAGACTAGATGTCTATCAATGTATTTGTCGGTGCCCCCAAGGCACTCGTTCGTTCTATCGCCCTGGCCGCTATTTTCAGCGGCGTCGTACTCACCGGCGAAGCTACTGCCGCAACGACGGTCACCGCTTCTACCTCGACCGCGTTCACCTCGTCGATCAACAAGTTCACCAGTAACGATTTCCTCAACGGCGTATGGCGCCGTACCGCAGCGCTTTCCGTTCCGGCGACCTCAGCGTCCATCGCCGCTTTCAAGCCGGGCGTTAAGATCAAGTTCGCAGACGGCCAGGTGCGCAAGATCACCAAGGTCTACAAGGTTGGCTCCAATCTCAGCCTCTACGTCGATGGCGGGTTGCTTAACGGCGCGACTGTTGGCGCGCCGCGCACCGTCAGCACCGTTGTTGCCGCTGCGGCCGCGCCGGCTGCTCCGGTGACCTCTGCGCCTGCCGTGACCGCCCCCAGCGCACCGGCTACCAGCGCACCCGCTACCAGTGCCTACAGCGCGTCGATGAACAATTTCACCAACTCGGATTGGGAAAACGGCATCTACCGCAAGGCCGCCGGGTTCTCGATTCCGGACACCACGGCGAACAAAGCGGCCTTCAAGGTCGGTGCTTCGGTCAAGCTGGCCGATGGCCAGGTGCGCACCGTTGCTGCGGTGTACGACGTGGGTGCTCATCTGTCGGTAATGCTTAGCGGTTCGGTGCTCTCGGCAGCCAACGTCGGCTATCCGAAGACCATCAGTGTCGCCTCCGGCACTGCCTCCAGCACGCCTGTTGCGAGCGCACCGGCACCTGCTCCGACGCCTGCCCCTGCGCCTGCCCCGGCTCCCGTTGTCAGCGCCCCGGTGGTGAGCGACGGCAGCGGCATTGATCTGGTCGGTGTCAACTTCGGCTCCGGCGTGTTCGATCCGGCCAACGTCCCGGGCATCTACAACAAGGGCTACACCTTCGCCGACGAGTCCTACTACAAGCGCCATGCCGGGCTGGGCTTCAAGCTCGTACGCCTGGGCTTCCTCTGGGAGCGCGTGCAGCCCAAGCTGGGCACCGAGCTGGACGCTGCCGAACTGGGCCGTATCAAGCAGTCGCTCGATTACGCGCAGAAGTACGGCATCAAGGTCATCCTCGACATGCACAACTACTACCGCTACTACGGCAAGGTCATCAACTCGCCGGAAGTCCCGCGTGCGCAGTTCGCCGAGACCTGGCGCAAGATCGCGGTGGCGGTATCCAAGCACCCGGCCCTGTACGGCTACGGCCTGATGAACGAGCCCTACAACACCGGCAACAACCTCTGGCCGCAAACCGCCCAGGCGGCAGGCCAGGCGATCCGCAAGGTTGATCCGACCAAGTGGATCATGATCGCCGGCGACCGTTACTCCAGCGCCTTCCACTGGCAGAAGTACAACACCTCGCTGATCAACGATCCGTGGATGCGTGACCCGAAGAACAACCTGGTCTATGAAGCGCACCAGTACCTGGACAGCGACTACTCCGGCACCTACCGCAACACGGCGGAAACTTTCGCCCCGAACCTGGGTGTCGAGCGCGTCAAGCCGTGGGTGGAGTGGCTGAAGGCGAACAAGCTGCGCGGCTACCTGGGCGAGCATGGCATCCCGGACTTCTCGCCGTCGGCGGTGGTCGCGACCAATAACCTGCTGGCCTACCTGAACGCCAACTGCATCCCGAGCACCTACTGGGCTGCCGGACCGCGCTGGGGCGAGAACATCATGGCACTGGACGTGTCGAGCGGTAAGTATCGCCCGCAGCTGGCGCCGCTGCAGAAATACGCTGGCGCCAAGAAGACCTGCTCTACCATCGGCCCGCTGTAACTTCCTCGCACTGCACTGCTGTATTGGACGGGCCTTCGGGCCCGTTTTTTTATGCGCCGGTTTTATTTGCCGGCGTTTTATCACCCTTCGTCGGCTTCGTTTCGTTTATTTGGCCGGCAGGCCAGAGCCGCGGTCCCGATAACCTGCGATGCATTTAATGAAGTACCGTTTCGCTTGTTTACGCGCCGCTTCGCTTAATCGCCCGTATAACGGGCATCACGCTGATATTCAGGCTTTTTGCCACTGTTAGAACGGGTTGCGCAAAGCTCTTTTGGCCACTGTTCGATGTCGGGCCAGGGCACGCTGGACAGGCGTCGAAAGTATGGAACTCGAAAAAGACGCTCCGGTCACCTTATATGTGCGCACCGAAACTACACAGTTCGCGGTACATCGCAATTAGCTGTGTTCTCACGGACCGTGGTCTTCCGGCCAAGCCATATAAAGGTGAATCAAATGACGACACCCGACGAAGAAATTACCGGTTACGGTGGGCTGCCCAAGACCGGCCCAGAACAATCCACTTCCACCTCATCCACGCCATCCTCGGGCACCGGCGCGGCCTCGACCGGACATGGCGCTGCCGAAGACGCCAAGGCCAAGGCCCAGCAGGTCGCCGACCAGGCCAAGGCCCAAGGCAAGAGCCAGCTCGAGGGCTACCGCGAAACCGCTGCCGATGAAATCGAGCGGGTCGCCCAGGGCGCCAAGGCGGCGGCCAAGGAACTCGAAGGGGATGACCGCCTGGGTCTGTCGGGCTATGTCTCTGATATGGCGCAAAGCATGGTCCAGCTGTCCGACAGCCTGCGTGGCAAGAGCGTCGACGAGCTCGTGCAGGACGTGAACCGGCTGGCGCGCAACAACCCGGCACTGTTCATAACCGGCAGCATCGCGCTGGGCTTCGGCCTGACCCGCTTTGCCCGTGCCTCCAGCAAGCGGGCCGCGCAGGACGACTATTCCCGGCATTCAGACCCTCACAGCAGCGACAGCTCGATAGGCTCCGGCGGCAGCCATTCCTCTTCGAGCCAGCATGAACTCAACGACCGGTTGCGCACCAGCGAGTCGGGCAGCGTCAGCAGTGCCGGCGTGTCATCGGCCACCGGCACGTCCCGGCCCGCCACGTCCACCGGCGTGGGCACCGGCAGCGCGACTGGGGTCGGCAGCTCGACCGGCGCCAACCTCGACAGCGGCCTGGGGGTGGGTTCGCAACCCAGCTCCGGTCTTGGTTCCAACTCTGGCCGCGACGGCAAGGGCACTGACGGAGGGCTTTTCCCATGAGCGAAGCACGCAAAACAACTCACGCGACCAGCACAGTCGAGCCTGGCGTGCGCACCGAAGCCGACACCTCGGTCGGCGGGCTGCTCCGCCAGCTCACCCATGAGGTGCCCTCGCTGATCACCAAGGAGCTCGCCTTGGCGAAAGCCGAGCTGAGTGAGTCCATCCGCGCCACCAAGGCCGGCGCTGCAAGCGTTGCCACCGGCGGCGCCGTGCTGCTGGGCGGTTTCATCGTGTTGCTGATGTCGGCCGTGTATGGCCTGAGCAAGGTCATGGAGCCCTGGCTGGCGGCGTTGATCGTCGGCGGCGTGGTGGTGGTCATCGGCCTGATCATGGTGTCTGCCGGCAAGAAGAAGTTCGAAGCCTCTTCGTTCAAGCCCGAGCGCACCATCCACTCGGTCAACAAGGATAAAGAAGCCGTCAGGGGGCACACATCATGAGCACTCGTAACCAGATAGACGCCGAAGCGCAGAAGGATCCCGCCGAACTTGAGCGCGAGATCGATCAGCAGCGTGCCGACATCGGCAACATTGTGCATGCGCTGGAAAACAAGCTGTCCCCCGGCGAGATCATTGACACGGCGCTGGGCTACGTCAAAGGCGGCGGGGGTGAGTTCTTCGCCAACCTCAGCAATACCGTCAAGGCCAACCCGGTGCCGACAGTGCTGACTTCGGTCGGCCTGATCTGGATGATGGCCGGGCAGAACCGCCAGCCGCATTCGAATGTGACCACCACCGCCTACACCAGCGGTTCGACCGGTCCCTCCATGGGCGATAAATTGTCCGCCAAAGCGCAGGGCCTGAAACAGCAGGGCGCCAGCGTCAAGGAGAAGGCCAGCCAGTTGTCCGGCAGCGTCTCCGAATCCCTTGGCAATGCGCGCAGCCGCGCCAGTGACTCGACGCGCCATGCGTCCGAGCGGTTGCGCGGTGGTGCCGACCGGGCCCGTGGTGGTTTTAACCAGCTGCTGCAGGAGCAACCGCTGGCCCTCGGTGCGATCGGCATCGCCCTGGGTGCACTGATGGCCGCAGCCATTCCCCCGTCGCGCCGTGAGGACGAAATGCTGGGTGAAGCCAGCGACCGGGTCACCGGGCAGCTGCGCAGCAAGGCTGAGGAGGGCTACCAGAAGGTCTCGGCCAAGGGCGAGGAAGTGGCAGAGCGGGTCAAGCAGGACGTCAAGGACAAGGACAGCGATAGCCATCGCTCGACGGCTGGCACAACGACCACCGGCAGCTCCTCCAGCTCCACCCGCGCTGGCCTCTGATACCCGGTGGTGCGGCATTCGGGCATTCGCCGTTGCGGGCTTGAGTCCGCAGCAGCGAACCCGGATAATGCCGCGCGGCGCCGGTGTAGCTCAGTAGGTAGAGCAGCGCATTCGTAATGCGAAGGTCGGGGGTTCGACTCCTCTCACCGGCACCAATGAAATCAAGGCTCGCAGCGATGCGGGCCTTTTTGGTTTTCGGGGCGGGGTTACGCCGGGGTTACGTTTCGGCAGGCTTCTTGAATGAGCCAGTGTAGATGGTGGCGGACCCTGGCCGATCATCGGCTTCGTACGATTTGTCGACGAATTTAATAGAGTTACCCTCACCATTCCGTGGACGAGGTGGCGTTGGGGCTGCTTCGTTGCCGGCTGCACTCCGCCGCTCCTTCTAGTCTGGAATGTAAACTATGCAGCAGGCTCCGAAGTGCGCTCCTGGTTGTCTCTGTTCAGTCGTTGTCTGGTTTGGTTGGATACCCGCTTTGATACCGTCGCTTGGATGCCACTTGTTTTGCTAAAGGGGCAGAAGTGATAGCTCATTGCTGGTACGCAAAACGTGGTGCGCAAGGTGGTACGCACGGAAACGGACATTTCACGATGCGTACCAGGCTGTCCGGCTGACCATATCCACAGCCGTCTAACCCTGTTTCGATGGCGAAGACGCTGAGCTTTTTCTTATGCAGCCTACAGCTTCGGTATGAGGCATACATCTGCGGGCTAGGCCGGCCGTACCTAGACCTGCACAAGTCTGAAACTGGATGATCCCGCTCGAAAACTTTACCTGTACACGTAGCCAGACTAGATGTGTCTTCTCTGTAGACATATTGTGTGGGCGGCTGACCCATGGGCGATCCGTTCAGCCTTCGACTGAAACTGCGGCTGTAAGACAGCTGAGCGCAGAGCTGGCTAATGCGATATCAAGGAGCGAATAAGATGAAAAAGCCGTCTTCGGTAGCCGCCCTAGAGGATCTAGGACGCGTAAGACTTTCCAAGCATTTCTTCATGCGAGATTTCCTGTACTCGGAGATCTCGCAGATTGAAGGCATTCCCAACATCCCGGATTACCCTGATCGTGCCATTGAAGCTGGGCGTCAGCTTTGCGAATTATTGCTGGAGCCGCTCCAGGATCGTTTTGGCCGGATCTGCATTCGCTCCGCCTATCGCGCTCCGGCAGTCAATGCGAAGGGCGCAGAAAACAAAAACCAATATAGTTGCGCCGCAAATGAGAGCAACTACGGTGGGCATATTTGGGATTACTTGGATACCGACGGGTATCTGGGTGCGACCGCTTGTGTTGTGGTGCCGGCGTTGTTGCCCTGGTACGAGGAACACCAGGACTGGACGCCGCTGGCTTGGTGGATTCACGACAATTTGCCGTACGCCAGCCAATTCTGGTTTCCCAAGCTGGCGGCGTTCAATTTACGGTGGAGCGCGAACCCGAACATGCTGCCCTCTATAAACACCTATGTTGCAAACCCACATACCGGAGATAAGCGGGCGCTGGTGAAGGAGGGCGTCGCCACGCTTAGTTTGGAGGGGCGCAAAGCGATCATCCGGCCTTGGTTAGCCAGCTTGGGATAAATTCAAACCGACGTGGTCGATCGCTCGACGTTGCTTCATGTTGAATGAATGGATCTGAGCAGGTCCGTTGAGCGGACCGCTAGGGGTTTAGCTTTACCCGGTGATGGCACAAAGATATTGTGGCCATCGCAACATCCCTAAGCGGTGTTGCTGCACGTCAAGGATGGCCTTCAAGCGCGGTTTCATTAATACGTACTCGCTTCCTCAGGTTGTTCGGCTCGGGCATGTATCGCCCTTGTCGGGGCGTCCGAATTGCTATTGATTTTGGGACCGGCGCATGGACAAGAAGTCATTATCCGAGCGGGATATCTGCAGCAAATTCATCTCGCCTGCGATCGCCATGGCGGGCTGGGATCTTCAGAAGCAGGTCCGTGAGGAAGTCAGCTTCACCAAAGGGCGCATCATCGTGCGCGGGAAGCTGCACAGCCGCGGCGAGTCACGCCGAGCGGACTACATTCTCTATCATCAGCCGAACCTTCCGCTTGCCGTTATTGAGGCCAAGGACAACAAGCACTCCCTGGGCTCCGGTATGCAACAGGCATTGGGCTATGCCGAGGCGCTGGATGTGCCCTTCGTGTTCTCCAGTAATGGCGATGGCTTTCTGTTCCATGACCGCAGTGGCACGGGGAATCAGGTCGAAACGGAGCTGAGCCTAAGCCAGTTCCCCAGCCCCGCCGAACTCTGGCAACGCTATTGCCGCTGGAAGGGCCTGGACGGTGATGCCCGGCGGAAGGCCGAGGCGCCTTACTACGACGACGGCTCAGGGCGTATGCCGCGCTACTACCAGACCAATGCCATAAATCGCACTGTTGAGGCCGTCGCTCGTGGGCAGGATCGCATTCTGCTGGTCATGGCCACCGGCACCGGCAAGACCTACACCGCCTTTCAGATCATCTGGCGGCTGTGGAAGTCGAAGCAGAAGAAACGCATCCTTTTTCTGGCCGACCGCAACATCCTCGTCGACCAAACCAAGAACAACGACTTCAAGCCCTTCGGCGCAGCGATGACCAAGATCGCCAAGCGGCAGATCGATACGTCCTACGAGATCTATCTGTCGCTGTATCAGGCTGTCACCGGCGCAGAGGAAGAGCAGAACGTCTACAAGCAATTCTCCCGAGACTTCTTCGATCTGATCGTGATCGACGAATGCCACCGCGGCAGCGCAGCTGAGGATTCGGCCTGGCGAGAGATTCTTGACTACTTCTCTGGTGCCACCCACGTCGGCCTGACCGCTACACCGAAGGAAACCAAAGAGGTTTCCAGCATCACCTACTTCGGTGACCCGGTGTACAGCTATACCTTGAAGCAGGGCATCGAAGACGGCTTCCTCGCACCCTACAAGGTAGTGCGCATCGACTTCGACAAGGATCTGCAAGGCTGGCGACCGCCCAAGGGCATGCTCGACAAAAATGGCGAGTTGATCGAGGACCGCATCTATAACCTCAAGGACATGGACCGCACCCTGGTCATCGAGGCGCGCACCCAGCTGGTCGCGCAAAAGGTCACCGATTTTCTCAAGGCCACCGATCCGTTCCAGAAAACCATCGTCTTCTGCGACGACATCAACCATGCCGAGCGTATGCGGCAGGCGCTGGTCAACCTCAATCCTGAGCGCGTGGCCGAGAACCGCAAGTACGTCATGCGTATCACCGGGGATGATCAGGAAGGCAAGGCCGAGCTGGACAACTTCATCGACCCCGAGTCGCGCTACCCGGTCATCGCCACCACCAGCAAGCTGATGACCACCGGTGTTGATGCCCAAACGTGCAAGCTAGTGGTGCTCGATCAGCACATAAAATCCATGACCGAGTTCAAGCAGATCATCGGCCGCGGCACCCGTATCAACGAGGATTTCGGCAAATACTGGTTCACCATCATGGACTTCAAGAAGGCCACCGAGCTGTTTGCCGATCCGGCCTTCGATGGCGATCCCGTTGTGATTTATGCCCCGTCAGCCGATGAGCCTCCGGTCCCGCCGGACGATCTGTTGGAAGGCGACGGTATTACCGCAGGCAGCGAGGCCGAGGCCGGTGAGCTGGAGTTCACTGGCGAGGAGGGCGGCAAAAAGCGCATCAAGTACGTCATCGACAGCATTCCGATCTATGTCATCGCCGAGCGCGTGCAGTACTACGGCCCGGACGGCCGGCTCATAACCGAGTCGCTGAACGACTACACCCGCACCTGCGTGAAAAAACAGTTCGCTTCGCTGGACGACTTTCTCCGCCGCTGGAGTGATGCCGAGCAGAAGAGGGCGATCATTGACGAATTGGCTGCTCAGGGCGTGATGTGGGAAGCCCTGGCCGAAGAAGTGGAAAAGAAGCAGGGCAAGCTATTGGATCCGTTCGACCTGATCTGCCACGTCGCCTTCGACCAGCCCGCCCTGTCTCGTCGCGAGCGTGCTGACCAGGTAAAGAAGCGCAACTACTTCGCCAAATACTCCGGCGCGGCCCGCCAGGTATTGGAGGCGCTGCTGGATAAATATGCCGATACGGGTATTGAGCACATTGAAGACATCAAGATCTTGCAGCTTGAACCCTTCAGTCAGTTAGGTGCACCTGTGGAACTTGTGAGGGCGTTTGGCGGGAAGCCTGGCTATCAGCAAGCCATTCACGATCTAGAGGCTGAGTTGTATGGCTCTTGATGCCTTCGACTAGCCGCGCTGCGCGCTAAGCGACAGCCACTCAAAACGTAACCGACTTGCAGCCTGCTTTGGAAATACAAATGGCATCAGCGTCTAAGGGTTCCACGCTACGTGGAATTACCCCTCCAGGCACGGACGAATACATCCGTGCGCTACGTACCATCGAGCCAGAAATAACAGCGCTACAGCGTGACATGCTCATCGCGCATGCTCGCTTTCCTGGGCACGCATGCACGATGACGCAGTTGGCTGCCCTGGTAGGGAAAGCCAGCTTCCAAGTAGCGAATATCCAATATGGAAGATTGGGAGGCAGACTTATTACAGCGCTTGGTATCCCTAGCCCGAAGTGGAAGGTTTATGCCATTGCTGGCTTTGATGATGATCCAGAAACAGGGGAAAGCAGAGCCTGCATGTACCCAGAGGTTAAGGCAGCAGTGCAGCAACTGGGATGGATATCGGGCGAAGCGTCCAACGAAGCACCGCGTTTAAGCGAGCTGCAGTCAGTAGCAAAGCAAGCAGTACCGACCCCGGATGTCGGCATGCTTAGCATTAACGAAGTCATTACGACTTTGCAGCAGCGAGGGTTCACGAAACCTGCCCAATCAGGCCTGAAAGTAGTCCGCCTTGATCATCCAGACTTGGCGTCCCCTGTGTACGTCAAGCAAAGCAGCAGTATCCACGCTCGCCTGCAAGCGCCTCTCGTGCTTCATCCCAAGTACGAGGCTGACGTGCAAGACCTGCTATCGCTGCCCGGTATCGCAAGGGGGCATACGCGCTACTACCACAACAGCAATCTGCGCGGCTTTCCTAAGCGGCGCAACGGAGGGGCAAGCGACATTGCCTATGGTGTGGATGTAGGATTCCACAACAGCGCAGCCTTGCTGATGCTGGTCGATCAACTACTAGGCGAGTCGCGGACGCTGGTTTCGAACTCGGAGCACTCCGCCGACTTAGCCCAGGTTCTACCAGAAGACATCGCGCTGACAGACACCGAACGCGAAGCCTTGATCAAGGCGCGTATCGGCCAAAGCGGCTATCGCGATGAACTGCTCGAGTATTGGGGCGGCTGTGCCGTCACCGACTGCTGCGTGCCGACGCTGTTGCGCGCCTCACACATCAAACCCTGGCGCGTCGCCAGTGGGGCAGAGCGGCTCGATCCGTTCAACGGCCTTCTGCTGACACCAAACCTTGACCTGGCCTTCGACCAAGGCCTGATCAGCTTCGACGACCATGGGCAGATTCTCCTTGGCGAGGATCTGGACCCAGACAGCGCTCGAGCGCTCAATATCACCGCCGACCTTCGCCTACGCCAGATCGACCCGCGTCATCGCGGCTACCTGGCCTGGCATCGTGACAATCTGTTTAGGAAGTAAGCATGTCCATCAGCTCCACCATCAAATCCATCCAGGACATCATGCGCAAGGACGTGGGTGTCGACGGCGACGCCCAGCGTATCGGCCAGCTCGTCTGGCTGCTGTTCCTCAAGATCTTCGATGACCGCGAGCTGGAATGGGAGCTGATGGACGACAACTACAAGTCGCCCATCCCCGAGAGCTGTCGCTGGCGCACCTGGGCTGCCGATCCGGAAGGCATGACCGGCGATGCGCTGAAGGACTTCATCGACAACAACCTATTTCCGCAGCTGCAGAACCTGCACGAATACAGCAACACGCCATCCGCCTTTGTGGTACGCAGCGTGTTCGAAGACGCCTACAACTACATGAAGTCCGGCCAGCTGCTGCGCCAGGTGATCAACAAGATCCAGCAGGGCGTGGACTTCAACAAGGCGCAGGAGCGCCACGAGTTCGGCAACCTCTACGAACAACTGCTGCGCGACCTGCAGAACGCCGGTAACGCCGGCGAGTTTTACACCCCACGCCCGGTCACCGAGTTCATGGTGCGCATGGTCGATCCCAAGCTGGACGAGAAGGTCATGGACCCTGCCTGCGGCACCGGCGGCTTTCTCACCTGCACCATCGAGCACAAGCGCAGCCGCTATGTAAAAACCGCCGAGGACGAACGCGCCCTGCAGGCGAGCATCTACGGTGTGGAGAAGAAGCCGCTGCCGCACCTGCTGGCCACCACCAACATGATCCTCCACGGCATCGAAGTGCCGAACCAGATTCGCCACGACAACACCCTGGCTCGCCCGCTGATCAGCTGGGGCCCGAAGGAGCGGGTCGACTGCGTCGTCGCCAACCCGCCGTTCGGTGGCATGGAAGAGGACGGTATCGAAACCAACTTCCCGGCTGCCTTCCGCACCCGTGAAACCGCCGACCTGTTTCTGGTGCTGATCATGCAGCTGCTCAAAGACGGTGGCCGCGCCGCCGTGGTGCTTCCTGACGGCTTCCTGTTTGGCGAAGGCATCAAGAGTCGCATTAAGGAAAAGCTGCTGACCGAGTGCAACCTGCACACCATCGTTCGCCTGCCCAACGGTGTGTTCAACCCCTACACCGGCATCAAGACCAACCTGCTGTTCTTCACCAAGGGCACGCCGACCAAAGAGGTGTGGTTCTACGAGCACCAGTACCCAGCCGGCGTGAAGAACTACTCCAAGACGCGCCCCATGCGTATCGAAGAGTTCGCCGTGGAAGAGGCGTGGTGGGGCAGCGAGGCCGATGGCTTTGCCGCACGCGTGGAAAACGAGTTCGCCTGGAAGGTCAGCCTGGATGAACTGAAAGCTCGCAACTGGAACCTCGACTGCAAGAACCCCCATGTCGGCGAGCAGATCAGCCACGACCCGGGCCAGCTGCTGCGTGACTACGCGCAGCTGCAAGGCGAAATCAGCCAGCTGCGCGACCAGCTCAAGGCCGTGCTGGCCGAGGCGCTGGAACGGCCATGAGCGACGTCGCCATCTACGAAAGTGCCAGCGGTCAGATCGCCGTCACCGTCGAGCACGACAGCGTATGGTTGCGCCAGGAACAACTGGCCGAGCTGTTCGGCCGTGACCGCACAGTGATCGGCCGGCATGTCCGCAACGTCTTCGCCGAGGGCGAGCTGGAACGTGAAAGCAATGTGCAAAATCTGCACATTGCTGGCTCCGACAAGCCGGTGGCCTTCTACAACCTCGACGTGATCATCTCCCTCGGCTACCGGGTGAAGTCCCGTGAAGGCACGCGTTTTCGCCAGTGGGCCAATCAGGTACTCAAACAGCACCTGACTCGCGGCTATACGCTCAATCGTGAACGTTTCGAGGCCAACGCCCGCGAACTGGAAGCGGCGCTGGAACTGGTGCGCAAGGCCGCTCGCACGCCCGAACTGGGCGAAGCCGGCGGGCGTGGGCTGGTGGAAATCGTCAGCCGCTACACCCAGACCTTCCTCTGGCTACAGCGCTATGACGAAGGCCTGCTCACCGAGCCCACCGGCAGCCCCGGCGGTCAGTTGCCCGATGCAACCCAGGCGCGCCGGCAACTGGCCGAGCTCAAATCCCAACTGGTGGCCCGTGGCGAAGCCAGCGACCTGTTCGCCCGTGAACGCGGCGATGGCCTGGCGGCGCTACTCGGTAACCTCGAACAAAGCGTATTCGGCGAGCCGGCCTACCCGAGCCTGGAGAGCAAAGCGGCGCACCTGCTGTATTTCGTGGTCAAGAACCACCCCTTCGCCGACGGCAACAAACGCAGTGGTGCCTACCTCTTCGTCGACTTTCTGCACCGCAATGGTCGTCTGCTCGATGCCGAGGGCAATGCCGTGATCAACGACACCGGACTGGCGGCGCTGACCCTGTTGGTCGCCGAATCCGCCCCCGCACAGAAAGACACCCTGATCCGCCTGATCATGAACATGCTTGCCCCGGAAAATCGCCCATGACCGCTCTGCTGACCGACAACCTGCCGCTGCTGGCCGGTGCACCTAATGGCATCAAAAAGCTGCGTGAGCTGATTCTGGAGCTGGCGGTGCGCGGCAAGTTGGTACCACAAGACCCGAATGATGAGCCAGCCAGTGAATTGCTTAAGCGGATTGCCGAGGAAAAGACGCGGTTGGTGGCGGAGGGGAAGATAAAAAAGCAGAAGCCGCTAACAGAAATTGACGAGGAAGCGCTGCCCTTTGAGTTGCCAGCGGGCTGGGTGTGGACTCGTCTTGGCGAAATTACCAATTTTGGCTCCACAATCAAAAAAGACGAAATCCCAGAAGACGCTTGGGTACTCGATCTTGAGGACATTGAAAAAGACACTTCTAAGCTTTTGCAAAAGGCTCGCTTTTACGATCGCAACTCACTCAGTGACAAGAATAGTTTCACTAAAGGCGATGTGCTCTACGGAAAGCTACGTCCATATCTCAATAAGGTTCTGGTAGCTGAGGACGACGGATTTTGCACAACCGAGATTCTCCCGTTCAGATGCCACGGCCCTTTCGTCGCGCATTATTTCGTGATTGCGCTTAAGAGCCCGTACTTTCTCAGCTATGTAAATGCTAAAAGCTATGGCATGAAAATGCCTAGGCTAGGAACCGAAGGCGGTAGGCAAGCTTTTTTCCCTCTTCCTCCGCTCGCCGAACAACACCGCATCGTCGCCAAAGTCGATGAGTTGATGGCCTTGTGTGACCGCCTGGAAGCCCAGCAGGCCGACGCCGAAAGCGCTCACACCCAACTGGTGCAAGCGCTGCTAGGCGGCCTGACTCAGACCGCCGATGCCCAGGACTTCGCCGCCAGCTGGCAGCACCTGGCCGAACACTTCCACACCCTGTTCACCACCGAACCCAGCATCGACGCCCTCAAGCAAACCCTGCTGCAACTGGCTGTGATGGGCAAGCTGGTACCGCAAGATCCCAGTGATGAGCCTGCCAGTGAGTTGCTAAAGCGCATTGCCGAGGAAAAGGGGGGGCTGGTGGCCGCAGGCAAGCTCAAGAAACAGAAACCGCTGACGGATGTTGACGAGGAGGAAAAGCCATTCGATTTGCCGAAAGGGTGGCAATGGGTAAGGCTTGGACAGGTAGCAGAAGCAAGTACTGGGCATGCATTTAAGAGTTCGGAATATAGAGCCTCAGGGACCTTTGTACTGCGAGTTACAAACATCAATCCAGATGGCACGCTTGACTTAACAGACGCAAAGTACATTGACCAAGTTGCGGCCAATTCTACCTATCAAAGCGTGCGTCTAGAGGCAGGCGAGATCTTGCTCGTTATGGTCGGCGGTAGCCTTGGAAAGATCGGGGTCGTCGATGCAAGCTGTTTGCCAGCGGTCCTAAATCAGAACATGTGGAAGATTTTTTGCCCACAACGCGTTAATCGCGACTACCTGATTTATGGCCTTCGACTCATCAATTCGACACAGCTGAAAATAACCAATTCGACACATGGACACTTGGCACAGGGTGAATATCTCTCAAAGCTATTCCCTCTTGCGCCTGAAAAAGAACAACACCGCATCGTCGCCAAAGTCGATCAGCTGATGGCTCTCTGCGACCAACTCAAAGCCCGCCTTACCCAAGCCCGCCGACTAAACGAACAGCTGGCCACCGCATTGGTCGAGCAGGCCGTGGACTAAAACAAGGGGTGCAAGGATGCCTATTCGCACACAAGTCTGGACTGTCGGCGCGCAGCCCGTAGCCCTCAAGGCGGCGCGGTTGGTCAGCGAGCAGCTGTTGGAAAACATGATAGTCGCAGCGCCGGCGCTGCTGTCCGAGGACTGGCTGCTGATCGGCCAGCAGGAAAGCACCGGCTACGGCGGGCGTATCGACCTGCTGGCGCTGGCGCCGGATGCCTCGCTGGTGCTGATCGAACTCAAACGCGACCGCACCCCGCGCGAGGTGGTGGCACAGGCGCTGGACTATGCCGCCTGGGTCGAGCGGCTGGAGGCGGACGATATTGCCGCCATCTATCAGCGCTTCAAGCCGCGAGGCGATCTGGCTGCTGATTTCCAGGCGCGTTTCGGGGCGACACTGGATATCGAGTCGCTCAATCAAAGCCATCAGATCGTAATCGTCGCCGCAGAGCTGGATGCCAGCAGCGAGCGTATCGTCAGCTATCTCAGCGAGCGAGATATTGCGATCAATGTGCTGTGCTTTCAGGTGTTCCAACTCGGTGAGCAGCAACTGATCAGCCGCGCCTGGCTACTCGACCCAGCCGAGACGCCGCAACCCACCGCGGTCGCCAAGCCCGGTACACCCAGCGAGCCCTGGAACGGCGAGTTCTACTGCTCCTTTGGCCACGGCCCCAGCCGCTCCTGGCCCGAGGCGCGGCAGTACGGCTTCATCTGCGGTGGTGGTGGCAGCTGGTACAGCAACAGCCTGAAGGTGCTCAGCCCCGGCGACCGCATCTGGGTCAACGTACCCGGCGCCGGCTATGTCGGCGTTGCGCGGGTTACAGGCCATGCCACCCCAGCCATCGAGTTTCGTATTCCCTATCAAGGCACCGAGGTGCCGGCGCTGGAACTGCTCAACGGCGCTAATTATCACCGTGACCTGGCCGATGACCCGGAACGTTGTGAGTACTTCGTCTCAGTGGAGTGGCTGTTCAGCCTGCCGCTGAACGAAGCCATCAAGGAAGTCGGCCTGTTCGGCAACCAGAACACTATCTGCCGCCCAACCACCCCGAAGTGGCGATGGACGGTGGACCGATTGAAAGAACGCTTCGGCGTGAAAGCCTGATTCGCGAATTGCTTTGATCCCTCTGCTTTAAACGGACGCTTTGGTCATGATGGATTTGCTGCAACACCTGATCCCCGATTTCGCCCATATGTTCAGCGCCAACCCTAACGGCATCAGTGCCTGGTTCTGGTTGGTCACTGCACTGATCTTCGGGTTTTCGCTGTTCTTCCTGATGCTGCATTTCCGGCACTTCAAAGTGCGCATGCGTGCACTGCGCTCGCTGTTGGACGGCCAGAGCAAGGACACCCTGGCTGCCAGCCGAAGAGAAACGCTGCACAAGGCGCAGGAGCTGAAGGCATCCAATGTCGGCATGCTCTGGCGCGAGTTCGATGAAAGTCTCGTGCAGTCGTCCGACCAGCAAAAGCTGTTCAACACACTGGATGCCGAGCATTTCTTCAATGCGCGCACGCTGGCCAGTGGTCTGACGGCTAGCCGCCTGCTGGCTGCGGCGCCCAGCTTCCTGGTGGCGGTCGGTGTGTTGGGTACCTTCGTTGGTTTGACCGTCGGGCTTGAGGGGTTGGTGGGTACGTCCGACGAGATCGAGGCGCTAAAGGGCGGCATCAACAAGCTGATCTCCGGCGCTGCTGTGGCGTTCATGACATCTGTGTGGGGCGTTGCCTTCAGCCTGCTGCTGAACATCATCGAGAAGATGTTCGAGCGTAGTGCGCTGAATGACATTCAGCGGCTGCAGCACGATATCGACTTTCTCTACCCACGCATTCCCGCCGAGCAATCGCTGGTGCACATCGCGGAATACGGGAAGGAGAGCAAGGAAGCGCTGCAGGAATTGCACGAGCGCATTGGCGATCGGCTGCAGGAAACCCTCAATGGTATGAATGAGGCCATGCAGACAGCGCTGACCGATGCGCTGAACAACATCATGGCTCCCGCTATTCAGACGTTGGTCAGCACTACCAGCCAGCAATCTACCCAGGTGCTGGAAACCCTGGTTGGTAGCTTCATGGACGGCATGACGTCGGTTGGCCGGGAGCAGGGCAGCCAGATGCAACAGGCCGCTGCTGACGTGAACGCGGCCGTAAGCGGCATGAGTGAGCGCTTAAACCAGCTGTTCACCAATTTGAGCGAGCAACAGGGGCGGCAGATGGAGGCGGCGCAGCAGCAGAGCAGCCAGTTCGAAGCTCAATTGCAACGCATTGCCGGCTCTGCAGATCAGCGGCAGGAACAGCTGGAGCAGCGTTTCAGCGAGCTGATGGCGGGGCTGTCGAGCCAGTTGCAGGGGCAGTTGGGCTCTGCGCAGCGCCGCGATGAAGAGCGGCAGGCGATGTTCGAGCGTTTGTTGAGTGAGTCCAGTGCAAATCAGGCGGCTCTTCTGGAGAAGTTCTCAAGTTCCACTCAGGACCAGATGCGAGTGATGGCCGAGGCGGGCAATGAGCGCCATAACAACCTGGAGAAGGTGTTCTCCCGGCTGATGATGAACCTGAACACGCAGCTCGATACGCAGATGGGGGCCGCCGAGCTGCGTGAGCAGGCCAGGGCGCAGCGCCACGAGGAGCAGCAAGCGGCGGCACTGGCGCAACAGCAGCAGCTGATTGGCAATCTGGGCCAGACCAGCCAACAGCAGATTGGCGCCATTGCCGAAGCCGCGGCGACGCAACAGCGCAATCTCGAGGAAACGGTCAGCAAGCTGCTCGGCAGTTTCAATGAGCAGGTCAGCGGGTACGGCATGCAGGCGGAGCAGCGTGAACAGAGCCGCCAGCAGCGCTTTAACGAACAATTGGAAAACATGGCTGCGCAGCAGCAGGAGTTGCTGGCAGGCATCGCGTCCGCCGTTCAGGTTACCCAGCAGCAGAGCAGGCAGATGGCTGAACAGCATCAGCAGCTGATGACGCGCCTGCAACAGGCTACCGAAGCGGCTGCGACCAGCAGCAAACACATGGATAGCAGCGCCAATCAGTTGGGCCTGCTTTCTGCCAACCTTCGCCAGGCCGCTGATACGCTGGGCCAGCGCCTGGAGGCAGTAACCCAGAGCGTGGAAGCTGCGAGCACACAGAATGCCGCGTTGGCTGCACAACTGCAGGGCCAGGCAAGTTCGCTGTCGCAGCTGCAGGCAGCACTACTCGAGGGCGCGCAGCGCTTCGAGCAGGCCGCAAGCGAAGCACGCAATGGCTTTGGTGACATGAAACAAACTCAGCAGGAATTCCTGTCCGGTGTAAGGCATGAGTTCACAACGCTGGGTGAGACGCTGCGTGCCCAGGTGGAGGCAGTTGAAAAGCAGGCTGAAGAGTGGCTGCGTAGCTACGCCTCCGAAGTGCGGACGCAGACTGAGGACCGCATGAACAAGTGGAACGAGGTCTCGCTTGCCTATGCCGATCAGATGCATCGCAACGTCCAGGCCGTCAGCGGCATTTTGGATGAGCTGGAGGCCCGCTGATGCGCTTTCGCAAGTCGCATGATGTGGCCGTCGATGAGGAAAACCCGTACTGGATGTCCTTCTCGGACATTATGTCGGCGCTGCTGGTGATCTTCATTCTGGCCTCGGTGATCCTGATCCTGCAGCTGATGGACATTCAGCAGAAGCTGGAGGAGCGGCAGGTCCAGTTCGAACAGGAAATCGAAGAGCTGAAAAAGGCGGAGCAAGTGCGCCGCACCATCCTCGATGAGGCAGTTGAGGCACTGCGCAGGCGCGGCATCAAGGTGGAGGTCAGCGAGAATCACACGGTGCTGAGTATTCCTAACGACCTTCTTGGCTTCGATACCGGTGCCTATGAAATCCATTCGGCCTATCAGGCGCGAGCGCTTGAGATCGGCAAGGTCATCAATGAGGTGATCTCGCGTGATGACCGGGTGGAATTCCTGGACACGATTTTTATCGAGGGCCACACGGATAATCGCCCGTTGCAGGGATTCATGGGCAAAGGCAACTGGGGGCTTTCCACCTTTCGTGCTATTTCGCTCTGGCAGTTCTGGGGGGACGCCTTGGCGCGCGAGGAGCAGTTGTCGCGCCTGAACAACAAGGACGGAAAACCGCTGTTCTCGGTCAGCGGGTATGGCGAAACACGTCCGGCCGTGGCCTATCAGGTCACGGAGGAAGACTTCAAACGTAATCGCCGAATCGACATTCGTTTCACCATCCGTCGTCCGGATAGCGCGCAGTACGAGCAAGTCAAGGAGCGGCTGGGGGAGACCAAGCCATGAGGCTGCCTCCAGTAGAGTTTCCTGCTGTCAGCTGGAGCGCTCAGATGCTCGAGCGCTGGACTGTACTGGCAAAAAAGGCAGCCACTATGGAGGCGAGCGTCGGAAACAATGATGCGTTTGAGCGCATGCTCGCAGTGCTGCGTGGCATGGCCAGCTCGGGTCGATTCGATGGCCTGCCGGCGCTGCTGAGGCGGCGTATTACGGCTCGGGCGTTGAGCTGGCTGTGGCTCAATGACGAGGTGATCGGCAGCCGCCTGCTAAATACGCGCTTGTTAGCTGCCTTGCTGGATGCCCAGCAGCCACGTCTAACGCGTATGACGCTGCAGCAGATGGCACAGCTGTATTTCCGGCGATTCGATCGGCTGGATGAAAAGGAAGGGGTGCGCGAGCTTCTGGAGCGAAGCCTGTTACAGCAGCTTGACCTGATACCGCCGTCGAAGATCCAGACATCGCGAGCCGATCCGTTAGTTACGCTCAAGCGTGAGGGGCATTGGTTGCTAAGCCTCGATGGTCCACGTTATCTCGCTGAACGAGTACGTCAAGGCGGACGTGAGCTTGGCGAGACACTCATGGAGCTCGGTCTGCACGGCTTTGATGATGGCCGTTATGGTGATATCTGCAGGGCGCACTTTTATCTCGAAACGTTACGACACTTGCCCCTTGGCGAGTCCGATCCGGTGCTGGATGAGTTGCTTAAGCCTACAGTGGCCAAGGCGCCCTTTGAAGGCACACGGCGAATCGGCCATGTTGCGCTTGAGATTCTGATCGACCGTGCTGGCCAGGAACCCGGCGAAGTCTGGCAGAACTTCATTCTTAACTTGGCTGGCGATCCTCGTATCTCTAGCACGAACGAAAGGTTTGTAGAGTGGTGGCGCCCGCTCGGTGAAGAGCGGATTCAAAAGGTACGGGGCTGGCTATCCAAAGAGGACTTGCGGTTGTTCCTGCAGGCCGTTGAGCAATACGGGCTTGAAACAGCCAATACGGAAATGCAGCGGATGTTCCCCGCCCGCAAGCGATTCCTCGAAGGGCTCTTCAAGCTGAAGCTGATTCGTAACACTCGCCTCCTACTGGGCGGCAAGGCTCAACAGTCGGTCAAGCGGATCCTGGGTAAGGACGTTAAGACCAGCTTCGCGCGGATGGATGGGCCGATGAATGACAAGGCCGTTATCTATCTGGACTGCGGTGACTTCCATCTGGTTGAGGGCTCACATAGTTTCAAGATCTGGGTCTACCTGGCAGCGCCTGGCGAAACCCTCAGAACTTATGAGCGCAATACCTTCAGTCATCAAGACCTGACCACCACGGTCCCCGGGACTTACAAGAAACTCTACCCCGGGTTGCCTTACGATGCTTTTGTGCACACCCCACACGCCTGGCAGAACAAGGTCTTCACCTTTCTAGCCGAGAATGGCATTGCTCTTGATGTCGAGCAGCTTCTGAGCGCTGAGGACTATCGCCTTCAGCTTCGTAAATTCGGGATCCCTGCCGTAAGTGCCAAGCGCACGGTGGTTCCTGCTCCGGCGAAAGAAGGGGCCAAAGCGTTAGCGCGAGCGCCGACGGCTGCTCAACAAGGAACTGAACACGCTGCGGCGCCGATGTTACGCAACGCCGACGTGCCAACCCCAGCACGGCGTTCAGCCGATGTTGAATCAGTGGCTGCAAATGGTGCGGTGAGATCAAGTGCCGTTGCCTCGGGGCGGGACAACCCGGTTCCGCAACAAACGAAGCTGCCGCCCTTCAGCTCGCTCCAGCTGGCGGCCCTGCGTTATCTCGAGACTCATTCACGTTGCGGTTTCTATGCGTTGCTGGAAGCAGTAAGCAATCAGGGCGGCAATGCGTTGAACGTGAAAACGATGTTGGAGAGCAGCCTCTCTCAGTACGTCCAGCAGGACAAAGAGGGGAATTGGTTGCTGTCGACCCATGGTGAGCAGTTGGTGGCCGAGCTGGCCAGGTCGGAGCCATCAGATGCAAGTCAGAGCGTGCCGAGTGCCGCAAATACCAATGCCAATGCAAGTGCAAATTCGGGCTCGAGGGTCGCTAGGCTCGAGCCGTTTGCGCTGGCCGTATTGCGTTATTTCGCGGCCAACCCAGGCGATAAGGTTCGTTATGCGGCAAATGTACTTGAAGCCGACGCGAGGCTGGTAAATCAGGCTCTATACGGGCCACTGAAAGGGATCTGTACGCAGGATGACAAGTACGGATGGCAGCTGACGGGCGCTGCGCAACGGGAGCTGGAAGCGTTCGAGGCTGAGGGGAGAAAGCAGTAATGAGACTTTTCGATGTCCTGAAGTCGTTGATTGGCGAACGTGATGTGGCGGTCGGTAGTCAGGAGGGGTTTGCGTCGCGTGCAGACTCCAACGGAGTCAATTTTTATCTTCCCGTCCAGACGTTCAAAGCGTTGCAGGAAGGCAAAGGCAACGCGCTGCAGAAAATTCAGCTGATTGTCCTGAACATGCTCTCTGAGCAGGGCATAGCAGAGCATACGGCCAACGGCTTTCATATCGGCGCTGAAGATATTGCCGGTATGGACAGTGAGCAGGCCGATATTCTGCGGCTGCCACGGCGGTTCACGGGGCGCTTTCAGACTTCCATCAGCGGGCGCACAGGTAACAGCAGCTTCCGCGTTGGGCTCGCCGTTGAGGTGGCTGAAGGCCTTACACCTTTCTCGCGCAAAGGCCCGTATTTGTGTCTGACGAGTGCCGAGCGTTACTGGCTTACGCCAGCTGAGCTGATGGGGCTGATGGCTTGGGAAAAGCATGAGTCTCTCGAGCCTGCGCAGCGAGGGGAGGCGGCTAACCTTCGTTTGATGGCCGAGCTACAGACAGCTGCCCGAAGCGGTATGCGCATCGATCTGAGTCATTTCGATCGGCTTGATGTTGTCGTTCCGGAAAATGTTGGCGTTATTGCGACCCGACTGCCAGACGGCAGCCTGATGCTGTGCCCGAGCCTGGGGGATGGATCGACGCCCGATCAGCTGGAGAAGCGCTGGTCGCAGCTCGACATGAGCGCTGACGGGGGTGTGCTGCGAATCGACAATCGTGTGGTGTTGCTCGATCAGGCCAAGATGGACGGCATTCGCAATGTGCTGGCCAACAAACGAATCCCGCCAGATAAGGTCGCCGAGTTCATCGCCTCGCCTACGGCCTTTCTGGATGCGGCACTGGTAAATCTCGAGGTCGGTTTCTCGGTCCGCGTAGCTGGCATTGGCAAGCTGCAGCATATGGACTTTGGCGCGTTGGATACGGCTAAGAATGACTGGTTTGCCTTGGATAAGCGCCCCGCGCCAGCAGAGATCATCCCGAAGTTGGTTCAGACGCCAGAGGAGTTGGAGCGTTTTGAGGAGGTGCTGCGGTCCGCGATAGAGCAGGGTGCGACGAGTCTCAGTTTTGCTGGTGAGGTCATCGACATTTCAGACGCGCCGCTTGTCGCGCGTCAATTGGAACGGGTGAAAGAGACGCTCGAGAAGCCCGAGTTGTCGGAGCCGCCGGCCGCAGCTGAAGACCTCTTTGACGAGCCCAAGGAGAAGGTTGCCGTCATTCTTAAGGATGCCGGCGAAATCAACTCGACACTCCTGGCAAAAGCCAGCAACGCTCGCTTACTGGAAGCACCAGACTGGTCCGCTTATGCGCGGCAGCCATTCCCGCATCAGGTCGAAGGTATTGAGTGGATGCTCAGGCTGATGAACGCCGCGTTATCTGACGATCATGATGACCTCTATCGCCTACAAGGCAGCCTACTTGCCGACGATATGGGGCTGGGCAAGACATACATGTCGCTGGTCGCAATCGGTGAATACCTGGCGGCCCAGCGCCGTAGCGAAAAGCCGCAAAAACCAGTCTTGGTAGTCGCACCACTTAGTCTGTTAGAAAACTGGGAAGACGAAGTAGGGAAGACTTTCCACAGCATTCCGTTCCGTGATCTGGTGGTGCTGCAATCTGGAAGAGATTTAAACAGCTACCGCGTCAAAGGCGCCGAGCGGGAGTCGGTTCAGCTGGCTGCCCTGGCTGATGATGACGGGATGATGGATGCCCAAAGTATTCGTTATGCGTTAACCATTGGGCCAGAGGCGGGTGCTCAGCGACTGGATATGGATCGTCGTTTGGTTTTAACAACGTACCAGACGCTGCGTGACTACCAGTTTTCGTTGTGTAAGATCGACTGGGGCATGGTCATTTTCGACGAAGCACAGAACATCAAGAACCCTAACGCACTGCAAACGCGTGCGGCGAAGGGGCTGAAGGCAGACTTCAAATTGTTGGCCACAGGCACGCCTGTGGAGAACAGCCTCGGCGACTTCTGGTGCTTGATGGATACGGCTCAGCCAGGGTTGTTTGGCAGTTGGGAGAACTACCGAGACACTTGGATCAAGCCGATTCTCTCCGCCGGTGAAGAGGAGCGCGACGAGGTCCGTGTTCGCCTGGGTGAGCAACTGCGTAAGGCGGTTGGGCCGTTCATGCTGCGTCGCGTGAAGGAAGACCAGCTAAAAGGCCTGCCCAGCAAAGCGATCCGTAGTGGCGTAGAGCAAGTAGATCGGGGCATCCAGTGCTACGCGCGTGAGCTGGGGACAACTATGCGGGGCATCCAGCTCCAGGTCTACGACGATGTACTAGATGGATACCGTGCTCGCCGCGCAAGCGCAGATGACATGCGTGGGTCGGCGCTTGCGGCGCTTACACAGTTGCGTTCTGTCTCGCTGCATCCTCGCTTGGATGACGAAACGTCGCTGTACAGCCGTGATGGAGAGCATGCCCGTCAGTTAATGTCCGAGTCAGGCAAGTTGGCAGTGATGCTCAAGCTGCTGGACGAAATTCGGGAAAAGGGTGAAAAGGTCATCCTTTTCATGATGACCAAGCGCCTGCAGAGGGTTTTGAAGCTGTGGCTTGATCAGATCTACGGCCTGGACATTGCCGTTATCAACGGCGATACAAAAGCGGTAGCTACCAAAGCGGAAGATATGACTCGTAAGAAGCTGATTACAGCTTTTGAAGCGAAGCCTGGATTCAATCTGCTGATCATGTCGCCTGTTGCTGCAGGGGTAGGTTTGACAGTTGTCGGTGCTAATCACGTCGTTCACCTGGAGCGGCACTGGAACCCGGCAAAAGAGGCGCAGGCATCCGACCGCGTCTATCGGATTGGGCAGCAGAAGGAGGTGTTTATCCATCTGCCCGCCGTAACGCATCCGCAGTTCGATTCTTTCGATGTGCATCTGGATCGGCTGCTGCGCGGCAAGTTGATGCTCAAGGACGCAGTGGTGACCCCCGAAGCGGTTAGTGAGAGCGAGATGATTTACTCGATGGGGCTTTAGTCACGTTATGGTCATGCCTAGTCGGAAGCTGGGGCTTGCTGCAAGGTCCGCATTCGCCGAAGGGGCAGTCAAGCGACCGTTGCACTGCCTGCTAAACAACGACACCCCCCGGGCCGCGCTATTCCACCCCTTCTGTAACGATGCTGTGACCCACCTGCCTCCGCCAGGGCCACTAACTTTGCGTTGGTGTGCTAGATATCGCTAGAGCAGCCTATGAGACATACGCAAGCAAATGGGCGCGTTGACCGCGTTGCGTACCAGGCTCGAAACTCCTTACTCAACCTCTAGCGGACAACTTATGGAGTTTGGAAGTCATCCCGACGATACAGGATGACATGCGTCCATTGGGGCGCAAACGCAACCGCTATAGGGGCTCGCCAGTTGCCCGCGCGATGCTGTGGTGGGATGGGACTTCATCTGACCCAGGGTCCTTCTCAATTGGTGGGCACCAGTGAATCGCCCCAGGTTTTCTAGACAATCTCCAGACTCTGGGAATAGCGCTTTTCGAACTCTACCGGCGACAACTGCTTGTTGAAACCATGCCGGCGTTTTGGGTTATAAAACATCTCGATGTAATCGAAAACATCAGCGCGAGCATCCTGCCTGGTGCTGTAGATCTTTCGCCTGATCCGCTCCCGCTTCAGCAGCTGGAAAAAGCTTTCCGCTACCGCATTGTCATGACAGTTGCCACGTCGACTCATGCTGCCAAGCAAGTTGTTGGCTTTCAGAAAGCTCTGCCAGTCGCAGCTGCTGAACTGGCTCCCCTGATCTGAGTGAATCATCACCCTTTGCCTTGGCTTACGGCGCCAAACGGCCATCAGCAAGGCATCAATAGCCAGGTCGCTGGTCATCTGCGGCTTCATTGACCAACCGATTACCTGCCGCGAGAACAGATCGAGCACCACCGCCAAATACAACCAGCCCTCATAAGTGCGGATGTAGGTGATGTCCGTGACCCAGACCTTGTTGGGTTCGGTGACATTGAATCGGCGCTCCAGATGATTCGGTGAGGCCATTGGAGGCTTACCACCATAGCGGCCCGGTCGACAACGATACCCTGTCTGTGAGCGCAGCCCTTCCAGGCGCATCAGTCGAGCAACACGATGCTTGCCGCATGCTTCTCCAAGCTCACGTAGGTCGTCGTGGATTTTGCGGTAGCCGTACACTCCGCCGCTCTCTAGCCACGCGTGCTTGATCAGTCCAAGCACGCGTTGATCATCCTTGGCTCGTGCCGACTTCGGTTCAGCCAGCCACGCGTAGTAACCGCTGGCATGTACTTTCAGCGTCAGGCACAGGCGGCGAACCGAATAGTCAGCGGATAGCTGTTTGATGAAGGCGTACTTCAGCCGCACTCCTTGGCAAAGTACGCGGCGGCCTTTTTTAGGATGTCTCGCTCTTCGGTCACGCGCTTGAGTTCGGCACGAAGACGACGCACCTCAGCATGCTGATCGTCCTCTTGCGCGCGCTGCTCTTGGGGCTTCCTGTAACGCTTCACCCAGGCATACAGGCTGTGTGTCGACATGCCCAAACGAGCGGCTACCTCAGCCACCGGCAGACCGCGCTCGGTCACCTGTTTGACGGCTTCGATTTTGAATTCTTCGGGATAACGCGGGTTGCTCATGGCACCTCCTAATGGGCCGTATTATGAGGCCTGGAGGTGTCTACGAAACTAGGGGCGATTCACCAGTGCAAACCGCCATCAGGGAGATGAACGAAGGCTCCGTTGAAAGGTCTGTTCGGCATCTTCCCTTTAATGTGAAAATTCCATAGGCGCATGAGCGCGTCTTGTCGGCGACGAATAGTATGGCGGATCTTCACTGGCACTGCTCCGTGCAACGGTCTGGATTAATGAAGTGAGAGCATGTCGGGCGCAGCGAACACCCTTGTTCCAACCTTTTCGCCGGCCTCGCATACGCCCAGCGCTTTATCGAACCGCGGATCTCGGCATAGTCTAGCAACGGATCGGAGTTCGGCAGCAATGGCAATGAGCAAGGCGGAGCGGGCAGCGCTCAATGCGCTCAAGAGCGGGGCGACCTTCGCCGAGGCAATGGACACGCTGCCCGAGCCGACGCCGGAGCAGCTGGCACAACTGGACGAGAACGGCGATTACATCCTTTCATCAAACAGCTCAGAGCTGACAACTGAGCAGCGCCCGGCGCTACGGCAGTCAAGCTAGTGCTTACACTTGCCACTCACTATGTAACCTGGACGTAGAATCGGAGCGAGCGAGTTGGCGAGTTCCCGTACCAGTAGCGACGCCCGAATCTACTTTCTCGAGCGTCGCTATGACTATGGCTGAGGAGAGCTTCCGCTGTGAGCTAGGTGACACATTGCTATTGAAGGTCGCGTAGCAGCTGCTCCTGGTTCCGGAGTAACTGTCTCAGCTCGCGCAGCTGCGGTCGAATTCCCCCTTTCCAGGCATTGCGTGAGGCGCGGGTTTTGCCCTCAGCGCTCGCAGGGCCGGTGCTTTGTTCCCACGGTTTCCATTGTTGTATCAGCTCCGCTTGGCGCGCTCGCCGTTCGGGTGTCCAGCCGTTCGCCATATGTAACCTCCAATAGTTCGTTTGGCTCGTTTCGAATTTCACGTGCGCGCGTGGGCACGGTCCCATTGTTCACCTGTACTTGGTTACCGATGTTCGCTTGCCTCACGAAAGCAACCTGCTTCGGCGCTTTCAGCTCCGCCAGGGTCTGCAATGTCGTACGCGTCTGGTTTTGCGCCTTCAGCGCCAGACGCATGTAGCGCTCCATCACGTCTAGCGAACTAACGGAAAACGCACGATTAGCGAGCTTGGCAAATAGCCCATCCAACGCGTGGGCCTGGGCGATCAACATGGTTTCAGGCCGCGACATATCATTGGCGTGGATTGAATTAGCTTGCTGCTTTAGTTCGGTGACGTACCCTGCGATATCTGAGTTATCGAGCTTATGGCAGGCTGTTATCACGGATGCGCTTAGAAGCTCCGGGCTCATTACGTGCTGTGCGGCGGACATGTTGCGGGGGGGCTTATCGCGTGGTTCGGCTTGAATTTCTTTCTTCATGAGTATTGCTCCAGGTTCGAGTTGTTGAGCGCTGCGACATTCGCGACAACTGCGACAACTGTCGTCTTTGCTGGTATGAGGCACTGCGACAGATCTGCGACGGATTGCGACAAAGGATCACAATCGGTGGGTTTGTCGCTGGCTGTCGCAAGGGTGTCGCAGCCGCCTGTTTCATGGTTGTCGTGGGTTGTCGCAAATGTCGCAGTTGTCGCAGCTGGATTGACGCGGTACCGGTTAACTCCTTCGGCGAACAAATAGTGATGTTCTACAAGCAGGGTAAGCAGTGCGTCTCGATGCTTGGCGCTCTGTCGAGCAACCTTCGGCCCTCGACGCTGCAAGGTTCTAGCTTCGAAAGTTTCCCAGTTGTTTTCGATCAGCCAGCTGATTACCCGATGCGCCTGGAGCAGCTGTGGATCCAACGTCGTCGGATAGGCCAGGCGCAGGGCCTCGCCCAGATACCAACTCACCAGCGTCGCGGCGCGCTCAATGATGGGGCGGGTTAGGCTTGAAGCCCTCTCGGTAATGGCGAGCACGCCAGCAATGCGCAGAATGTTTTCTCCGCCTTTGGCGGCTGTTGGCTTGATGTCTTCCATGCGGCCATTTCGGCCCAACTCCGTCTCGATAGCATCGTGTGCTTCGATCCAAATAGTTTTGGCGTCCGCGTCCATCTTCAACTCAGCCGGTTCGAGCTCGCCGCGATCGTTCTTGGGCGGCTCACGGAGCAGGAGATCGGTCATGCGCCCCCAATACCGCAGCAATCGAGGATCCTGACTTGGGTTCGCATGTTGATAAAAACGCGTACCGGCCAGCGACTGTGGCCATGCAACCAAGAACCGGGCAAGAAACCCCTGCCCGCGCAATATCGGGTCACCCAACACCTTATTTGCAACGACAGGCTGGATCATAAGGTGGGCGCTCAGGCGGCAACCACTACGTGATGCGCTTTCGCCCTCGGCAGCACGGGTACGGGTGATAGGTGCGCCATCCCACAGCTTCGAAAGCCCTGCAACGCTCTTGAGCATGTTTTCAGGCTTATTGGCGTGGCCGCCAAAAAACTGCCCGCCTTCATCGCTGAAGAGACCTTGCGACGGGTATCCACGTAGCAACGACTTTTGCAGTCCCTCCAAGGTGGGTTCTTCAACCAGGATGAACGGCAGAGGAGGCGGCTCGGGTTCCTGCAAGCTGTCCAGCCCAGCAGCGGCGGACGCGGGGTTGGCTTTCGCCTTTTCCAGGATCGCAACGCGTGCGCACTGATACGCGTCTCGCTGATCCCGATACTCCTTCTGCTCAGCGCTATAGAGCTCCAACAGCGCGCTTTGTCGATCGTGGTGCGCGCGCAATGCCAAGCGGTCAGCAGCGGACTTGCGGTCGCCAGACTCCGCCACGGTAAGCACAAACAGCGACAGAGGGATCGGCTGCCCATCCCGGACGGCGTTACCGTGAGGCTGTGCCGCCATAGCAGCGGCCGCAAGGACCGATTGTGCCGCGAGCGCCGCAGGTACTTGTACAGCTTCCACAATGGCAGCGGCAGCACCTCCCAATACATCGCCCAAGGCTTCCAACGGATAAGGAAAGGCCGCTTCCACTTCAGGCAACAGCGGCGTTGGTTCGGGGTAGCTCGGATCAGGAATTAGGAACGGCTCCATTAGTACCCCTCCTGCCAGTTTTTGAGGTCGTTGAAGTCGGAAAGATTTATCGGTTCTGCGCCGCTCCATGGCGGGAACATAACGCCACAGCCGAGTTGTTCGGCGGCACGTTCCGCGGAGGTGCGCCCCGGATTGCCCTTGGTCTGGCGGTCGTCATCGCCGGCAATGACCAAAGGGCTATTAGGGTAAATGCGGCGCAACTGCTGACCGACGGCCAGCAGGTTTCCGGCGTTCATTGCGCAGGCCACGGCGGCACCGGTGTGCTCGTGGATCGTGGCGCCTGTCGCCCAGCCTTCGCAGACGTAGATCGGTTTGCTAGCGGCCACCTGGCCTATAGGGCCGTGCGCCCCAGCTACACGCCCACCAAACATAAAGCGCTTGGTACCGTCCGGGCGGATGAGTTGAAGGTTCACCAGCTTGCGCTCGTGGTACAGCGGAACCAGTAGGGTTGCATCCAGTTGGCCCAGGTTGTGCGGCTGGCAACCTTTGGTTACCAGGTAGGGATGATTGGACTGAGCCGGCATCCCAAGCGCATACAGTCGCATCGATTTGGCCGCAGCAAGCTGCTGGCGGTGATGCTGCTCCGCTTCCCTTTGACGGCGGGCCTGCTCGACACGTTTACGGATTGACTCAAGCTCGAAGGGGGAGGAGGGCTTACGGCTGCTCCACGTATGCCATGTGGCACCGCCTGTTTTTTTGAAACTCCCAAACCAGCCCGATGCAATTCCGTCCGAATAAAGCGCGTAAGCACCGTTGCGTGTGCCTGCGCGGTCACCAGGGACGTGGTAGCGGTGGATCTGGCCGTCCGCTTTGGGCAGCCAGTGAAGCGGGCCATGGACAGCTTGCATGGCAGCATGAAAATAGGCTTCGATCATTGGAAATAACCCCAAATGAGGATCACGGCGATAACGCTAAGCCCAACAACATCGGTACTCATCGGGTGGTAGCGAAGCCAGGCAATGACCTTTTTCAGAACGGCCGAGGGCGTCCCGGCCTTGCGGCGGGTTGGTGATTTCGGCATGGGTTAGTCCTCGCGGCTAGAGAGCGCGTTACGTTCCAGAGTCGCCAAGATGGCGTTTGCGTGTTCACGCTCGGTGGCGGGAACGCTGTAGCGGGTGACGCGGCAAGGCTTGCCCCAGCGGTTAGGCACTTTCTCCGGCGTGCGCTTGAAGGTGACGCCGTGACGGTTCGCCAGTTCAGAGATAGTGCTATTCAAGCCGTGGTCCCCAAGGGGCTCAGCCTCAAAATGGTTCAAAGTGGCGCCTGTGAGGAAATACGCCAAGATGCTCATGGTCTTGCTGGGGGCTTTGGAGGGAGGAGGCGTTTTCATTAGCGCACCTCGCCAGTATGGTCAGCAGTGCGACGCGCCAAGAACGCTGCAAGGTCCGAAACGCGGTAGCGCACCAGGCGGCCAACCTTTACAAACGGAAGGTTGTAACGGCCTGTAGAGCGCCAGACGGCCAAAGTGGTTTTTTTGGCGCCCAATACTTCAGCCGCCTGCTTGTCGCTGACTTGAGAAGGAGGGTGCTTGGGATCGAAGCCGAGCTGGGCGGCAATCTCGGCCTTGATGATGGATTCGATATCTGCGGCATGTTGCGTGGTCATATATGTTTCCCCGTATCGATGAATTCGACGGGGGGATATTGCAAAAAACAAAGCGAAGCAAAAATGGCTGGCGCTAGCTTCTAAAATAATTGCTGCTTGCTGTAAATAGATTTAGCGCTAGCGTATCAATCATTTACCTCACGTCTGTCCTGTATCGAATCAGGTCCTCGCCTTCTAGCCTCGTCAGGAGTGACAGGATTGATCCATTTTTTTAATCCCTGTTCCGTGCTTGGTAGAACCTCGTAGTAACCCTCTTTTTTGAGCTGGTTGAAGACCTTTTCAGCCATACGGGTTACGCGAGTTATACGTCGCCCGCTCGCGCGCTCCGCATTCCAATGCTCATTAGCTATCTCCTGAGCCCGCTTGATTGCTGGTTCCTTGGCGCGCTGAAACTTTCCCAAGGTCTTTTCGTAGTTGGCTTTTCTTTGCTGTGTTGCGGTGTGCTTTGATGAATCCAAAGCAAGTTTTGCAATTCGGGCAGTGTTTTTTACCAAGAAATTCGATGTCTCTGCTTCGAGCTTAAGCTGAGCGGCGGTTTCATCGGACAGTGCTTGCAGCGCATCATTAAGCTGTTGGAGCGCAAAATTAGTTTTTCTTAGCTCATCGTTTGAATCACTCACAGCGTCCAAGAGCATCATGTGCTGTGCGGCCGTTACAGCCAATTGCTCGGGAGTACAGGTTGCCAATAACTCCCGTGCGAGCAGATCCGCGTACCGGTCATATTCTTCAGCCGATTGAACTCTTACGCCGGAGCTCCACTGGCTTGGCCTGGCCAATGTCTCCTTACGATATTTTCTAGCCAGGGCAGGGTCAAAACCTAATGCTGGCGCTTCCTTTCCTTCGTCACTCATCACACGCCTCTCCAGGCAATTCATTTCTCGGGTTGGTGCTTTATTCTTTCTAGCTGAGTTTCCTATGTAGCTTCACCACATTTGCGGACTGTTTTATTCCTGCCGCCTCTAGCATCGCCTGTGTCGCCGTGTTAACCGACTGGCGTACCGGGTCCAAGTCGAGGCGGGCATAAATCGCCGTCGCTTGGTGAGTCTTGTGGTTGAGCGACTTTCCGATGATTGCCATGGACGCCCCAGTTTTGGCCTGCCAGCTCCCGAGGGTGCGGCGCAGGTCGTGAATGCGTAGATCAGTCATGTCATACAGTGCCGGATCGATTCCCAGCGCGGCGGCACTGGCGCGGTAGCGCTTCTCGGCGGCGGCTGGTGCGGTCGTGATCTGCTGGTCAGCCTGCTGGCGCTCATCACCAGACAGCTCGCCGAGTGCTTCTAGGTGGTCGAGGAGGCGGCGTAGGCTGGCGCGTAGCAGGACGGCGGCCCAGGCTTTCTTCGGCTCGACTAGGTGGCCAGTCTTACCCTCGCCAGGAAATACGAAAGGTGACGTGCCGGTCGTGCGCTTGCGAGCCTTCAGTGCGGCCACGGCCTCGGGCGAAAGGGTCACGTTCTGTGGCGTGCCGTTCTTGGTCATGCCGATACGCCAGACGCGGGCGTTCAGGTCGAGATCGCGCCAGGCCATCGCCTGGACATTTGAGCGCCGCGCGCCGGTTAACAACGCTAGGAGAAAAAAATCGCTCAAGCTTGATTCGCCGATGGCTTCGAATAAATAAGGTAGTTCAACTGCCTGAGCGAAGCGGTCGCGAGATGGCGCATGGTTTTTCTGAACGCGGCTCGCCGGACTGATACCTTCGAACAACTCCATATCCGCGGCGTAGCTGAATACCGAAGATACGACGGCGAGCGCGCGATCGGCCTGTGCCGCGCTTTTTTTCGTCACCTTAGCGTGAATCGTTTTGATATCCGCGCGGGTGATGTGTGACAGCCTTCTACCTTTGATCGGCTCTAGATACAGGCGCAGCACATCAGAATAATCCCGCTTGGTACGCTCGCCGAGTGATGTGCCGTCGCGCTTGCGCTTTTTCTTGAGAAAATCATCGAATACCTCGCCGAAAGTCTGTTCCTCCCGGATAGCTCGACGGGCTGCTGCTGGGTTCCCGCCTGCTTCGATTTCGGCATTAACGGCAGTGGCCTGTTTGCGCGCCTGCTCGACAGTCATTGCTGGGAATCGGCCAAGGGTAACGCGCTCTGGCTGGCCACCTTTCATGCGTCGATAAATTGAAAACGTCTTGACCCCGCTCGGCGACACCCGAAGCTGTAAGCCCTGAATCTTAGTGTCGTGATAAGTGGCACGCTTACCAGCCTCGGGCGGCGGTAGCGCCAGCAGCCTTTCTTTACTGAATGCAATATGAGTTGCGCTGGGCATGCCTGCCTCTCCGATTCTGGGGTTACGCTGGGGTTACGTATTTGGTCGAAATATGGATATTTCGGTGTAACCCCGTTAAGCCTAGAATAGGCTTCAAACCGCGCTCTGCATAGGTCCGTAAAGATTCAGAAATGCGAGGGTATCCGGACACCCTCGCATTCGTAATGCGAAGGTCGGGGGTTCGACTCCTCTCACCGGCACCAAAATCATAGGGTTAGCTTCGGCTAGCCCTTTTTTGTGGCCGCTGGAACGGGTGTCGCCTGCTGGCCCCTACCGCGCTCAGCGCCATGGCGCCTGTGCGCATCGAGGTGCGTTGCCCGGCTTTGATCGGACGTGTCGGCAGGCTGCATTGCGCGGCGACTGGCTCCCGACTTCGGACAGGAGCCAGCCACCTCTTTTTTCGGGATTACTCCACCGGCAACCCCGCTGCGTTCCAGGCCGTCCAGGAGCCCGGCACATTGGCCACGTCACTGAAGCCGGCGCGCTTGAGGACGCTGGCGGCGATCGAAGCGCGGTAGCCCGAGCCACAGTAAGTCACGATGGTTTTGGCCGGGTCGAGTTCGGCCAGGCGCTCGCCCAGGTGGGCGACGAACAGGTGGTGTGCGCCGGGTATATGGCCGGCAGCGAATTCGCTCGGGCTACGGACGTCCAGCACCAGGACGTTGGCATCGTTGCGCCAGGCTTCGAGCGTATGCACGGTCCACTGCGCCACGCTGTCCAGCGGCAGCGCCGCGTTCTGCCAGTCGGTCATGCCGTTGCGCAGGTATCCGCGAATATCGTCCAGGCCGATGCGGTAAAGCTGGGTGACGGCCTGGTCGATGTCGCTGGCCGACTCGCCAATCAGCAGAATCGGCCGGTCCGCGTCGAGCATCCGGCCGGACCAGTTCACGAACTCGTTGCGCAGCGCAATGTTGAGTGCGCCGGGCACGTGGCCGCCGCCAAAGGCCAGGATCGAGCGGCAGTCCACAAGCTGCATCTGTTCGTCGCGGGCGAGCGCCTGGAATTCCAGCGGGGCCAGGGGCGGTGGCAACCCGGGGCCTGCCGTCTGTAGCGCGGGTTCGGTGTTCAGCTGTTTCAGGCGGGCGTAGTGGCGCGGTGGCTCCGGCATGTCCGCCAGCAGCCATTCGACGAACGCGTCTTCGCTGCGGTCTTGGTTCAGCGCGGGGTTGAACAGCCGCTCATTGCCCAGCGTGGAGCGCTGGCGGTCGCCGATGGACTTGCCGCAAGCCGAGCCGGCGCCATGGCAGGGGTAGATTTCGATGCGGTCGCCCAGCGGCAGGTAGCGGTCGAACAGGCTGTGGTAGAGGGCAGCGGCCAGCCGGCGCTCGCTGCCCTCGCCGAGCAGGTCGGGGCGGCCGACGTCGAGGTTGAACAGGGTGTCGCCGGTGAACAGCGCGAGCGGAGCATCGCCCTGCTTGCTATCGAACAGCTTGAGCGAGATGTGCTCCGGTGTGTGCCCCGGGGTATGCATGACCTGGAGTTTCACCTGGCCCAGCTCCAGGGTTTCGCCGTCGTCGACCTGGCGAAGGTCGAACCGGTAGGCCTCCGAACGGCCCCCGATGAGCCGGGCGCCGGTGCGGCTTGCCAATGCCTGGGCGCCAGACGCGAAGTCGGCGTGAATATGGGTTTCGATGACGTAGGCGATGCGCAGGCCGCGCGCCCGCGTCATCTGCAGATAGACCTCGATGTCTCGGCGTGGGTCGATGACCGCCGCGACGGCTGCGTCGCTGTCGCCGACCAGATAGGAAATCTGTGCCAGGCCCTCCGTGTAGATCGGTTCGAATACAAGCATCGTGTACCTCCTGCGGTGGTGGACGGATGGATGTCAGTCGGGCAGTTGCGGTAGGGCCCCCGGCTGTTCGGTCGCTTCGCCGGCGCGGTCATCCGGCTGGAAGGGGACGGACAGGCTCGCCTGCAGGCCGTCGTTGCGCGCGGCGAAGTCAAGGATGCAGCCGCAGCGTTCGGCGATCGCCTTGACAATGGACAACCCCAGCCCGCTGCCGTCGCCGTCACCACTGCGCCAGAAGCGCTCGGTGAAACGCGCCAGGCGTTCCGGCGAGATGGCCGGCCCCTGGTCGCATACGACGAAGCGCACCCGGTTGCCGGCGTGAGGCTCGACCCTTAGCTGCACGCAGGTGCCGTCGCGGGTATGGCGGCGCGCGTTATCCAGCAGATTGCGCAGCGCGGCGATGGCCAGCGCCGGTGGCATGGCCAGGGGACGTTCGGGTACACCGTCGGCGACCTGCCAGTCGATGCCGGCGCCGGGTTGCTGTTGGGCATCGGTGATGGCCAGGCGCGCCGCCTCCACGGCCGTGCAGTGCAGGCCATCGTCGAAACTGACACGGCCCTCGACGCGGGCGAGCAGCAGTAATTGATCGAGGGTGCGGTGCAGGCGGTCGGTGCCGATCTCGGCCTGCGCCAGAGCATTTTTCGCGGTGTCGCCGTCGGTCATCGCGGCCACCTGCAGGTGGGTCTTGATGGCGGTTAGCGGGCTGCGCAGTTCGTGCGCGGCGTCGTCGGTGAGCCGTCGTTCGCGCTCGAGGGTCTGGGCGATCCGCGCCAGCAGCTGGTTCTGCGCCTCGACCAGCGGCGCCAGTTCGGGCGGCAGCCGCGGGATGCGGATCGGCTCGACCGAATCGGCGCCGCGTCGCGCCAGTGCCGTGCGGATCTGGCGAAGCGGCGCCAGGCCCTTGCCAATTCCCAGCCAGAGCACGACCAGGCTACCCAGCAAGGCGAGCGCGACCGGCAGTGAGGTCGCCAGCAGCATCGAGCGCTGTAGGGTGGCGCGCTCGTCCAGGCGGTCGGCCGTGGTGATGCGCAGGCCGTCGCGGACCAGCGTGAAGCTTCGCCACGGGGTGTCGCCGATCAGCTGGTCATGAAAGCCGGTGCGCTGGGCGTCGAGGGCGTGTTCGGGCGCGGCATGGCTGCGGGCCAGCACTTCGCCGCGCAAGGAGGTGACCTGGCAGGCCAGGCCGTTTTCGATGCCAAGCTGTTCGGCGCTGAGCCGGGCGATGCCGTTGGCGCCAAGCTGCGGCTGCGGCAATTGCACCAGCAGGCCGGCGACCATTCGAGCCGAGGCGGCCAGGCGTTGATCGAGCGAGAGCATCAGCTGCTGGCGCACATCGAACAGCATCCAGCAGGCGGCCAGTGCCCAGAGCAGCACGAAGGCCGAACCGAGCGAGAGGCTCAGGCGCAGGCGTAGGCTCATCGGGCGCCCCCGCAGGGCGGCGTGTCGGCATGCCTGGCAGGCCCCAGCCGGTAGCCCAGTCCCCTGACGGTTTCGACGATGTGGCTGCCCAGCTTGCGCCGCAGGTGGTGGATATGCACGTTGAGGGCATTGCTTTCGACTTCGCCGTCCAGGCCGTAGATGGCGTCCTTGAGTTGCTCGACGGAGAGCACACGGCCGGGGTTCAGCAGCAGGGCATGCAGCAGGGCCTGTTCACGCCGGGACAGGTCGACCGCTTCGCCGGCGAGCGTGGCGGTGCAGGCGGCCGGATCAAACTGCAACCCGCCATGGGCAATCACCGGCGTACTGCGGCCAGCGGCACGGCGCAGCAAGGCATGCAGCCGGGCCGCGAGCTCGCGCAGGTCGAAGGGCTTGGTCAGGTAGTCATCGGCGCCGGCCTGCAAGCCGGCGACCCGTTCGGCCACTGCATCGCGCGCGGTCAGGATCAGCACCGGCTGTTGCACGCCGCGACGCCGGAGCCGCTGCAACAGCTGCAGGCCGTCCTCGTCGGGCAGTCCCAGGTCGAGGATCATCAGATCGAACTGAGCCAGCTGCAGCAGCGCATCGGCGCGGGCGGCGGTTGCGGCGTGAGCCACGCTGAAGCCCTGGGCCTCAAGCCCGGCGACGATGCCGCTGGCAATCAGCGCGTTGTCTTCCGTCAGCAGGACGTGCATGGAATAAATGCCTCGAGTAGGCCGCAAGTCTCGCGCGCCGGGATTAAGGGAACGTTATGCAATGGTACGGCGGCGCGGGCAGATGGTTGCAGGGTCGGCCTGCCGGAGCCGGTATTCAGGGCGTGTGGCGATGAATGACAGGCTCTTAATGGTCCCTTAATCGCGTATCGCCATGCTGGCTGCGCCACCTTGTCGCACGGCAGATGGACGCAGTACAAGCGGCGCGGATGCCGACTTTATGGACATACAAGCGCTGCAGGCGCGCATGTTGCCGAATGCGGCCTTCCTGGCCGTCAACCAGGGCGAGCGCGAAGGGCTGATCGCGGTTTTCTTGAAGCCCAGGACTGAGCTTGGGCATGTCCTGCTCGACAGCGACGGTCGCTGATGGCGGACATCGGGGGCGTCGGCGACGCCGGCGATCGACTAGCTTTAACACGAAACGCCTGCAGCAGCGCCAGGGCGCGCCCGACCCCGAGTTACTGGACTGGATGATGGGGCTGCTGTGATCCAGGCCCTGAGCAACGACCGATGCGAAACCCGATAACAAGAATGATGGAGGCGAGATGAACATTTACCGCGTGGCTCTGACAGTCGTTTTGCTGGTCTTGTCGGTACCTGGCCGGGCGGCCGAAGCCGCATCGGTCTATGAGCGCGGCGGCGCGAGTCCGGCCGCGACGGCGTGCGCGACCTGCCACGGGCCTGCAGGCGAAGGCATGGCGGCGGCGGGCTTTCCGCGCCTGGCCGGGCTGTCGGCCGGCTACCTGCGCAAACAGCTGGGCGATTTCGCCGCAGGTCGGCGCACCCATCCGCTCATGCAGCCCATCGCCTCGGCGCTGACGGACGAGGAGATTTCCGCGGTCACGGACTTTCTGGCCGCGCGACCGCAGCCCTCGATCGAGCGTGTCGGCCGCGCGGCGCCTGCCGAAGGTGTCGGCGAGGTGCTCGCGCTGCGCGGCGCCTGGTCGCGCAACATTCCCGCCTGCGTCACCTGTCATGGGCCCGGCGGTAGCGGCGTGGGTGACAGCTTCCCGGCCATCGGCGGGCAGTCGGCGCAATACCTCTCCGCTCAACTGCTCGCCTGGCAGCAGAAGACCCGCCAGAACGACCCCGGCGATCTCATGGGGCACATCGCCCGCAGTCTGACGGCCGATGAGGTACAGGCTGTCTCGACCTATTTCGCCAGCCTGACCGGCACAGGAGCCGCCCAATGAAAACGATACCGCTCACGCTCTTGCTGGCTGCCGCCCTGCCGATTCACGCGGCGGAAATCGCCATGGAGGATCAGTCCCAACTACCCACCGGCGCGGCCACGCCCGGTGACGCGCCGTATTTCCAGCCGCCGGAGGAGCGCACGCTGCCGGACAACGCCTTTGGCAAACTGGTGCAGGAGGGGCGGGCGATCTTTGTCGACACCCTGCGGCGCGCGCCGGACTACGTCGGCAACGGCCTGGCGTGCGCCAACTGCCACCTCGATCAGGGGCGCAAGGCCAACGCGGCGCCGCTCTGGGCGGCCTATCCGCTGTACCCCGCGTATCGCAAGAAAAACGACAAGGTGAACAGCTACGCCGAGCGCATGCAGGGCTGCTTCCAGTTCAGCATGAACGGCAAGGCGCCGCCGGCCGATGGCCCGGTGATCGCCGCGCTCACTGCCTACTCCTACTGGCTCGCCACCGGTGCGCCGACTGGTCAGGAGCTGCCCGGCCGCGGTTACCCCGAGGTGCCGCAGCCCAGCGCTGGCTACGACCTGGCTCGGGGCAAGGCGGTGTACGCCGAGCATTGTGCCGTCTGCCATGGTGAGAGCGGTGAAGGTCAGAAGTCCGGCGCGGCCTATGTATTCCCGCCGCTGTGGGGTGCCGATTCGTTCAACTGGGGCGCCGGCATGCATCGCATCAACACCGCGGCGGCGTTCATCAAGGCGAATATGCCGTTGGGCAAGGGTGGCAGCCTATCCGATGACGACGCCTGGCACGTGGCAGCGTTCATGAACAGCCATGAGCGGCCGCAGGATCCCCGCCTCGTCGACGGTTCGGTAGAGAAAACCCGCGCTAAATACCATGCCAACGACGGCGTGAGCCTGTACGGCCAGATGCTGGAGGGACGCTTGCTCGGCTCCGGCCTCTGACCCTGCCGCGCCGGACAGACAGGCGGTGATGGCGGGCCCGCGATGATTCGGGCCCGTCCAGCGTCGCTCAGTTCACCGCAGCCGGGGCCGCTGCCTGTTTGTTGGTTTGGGCAGCCGATTCGCCCCGCGCCGGGGCCTGCTCATACAGCCGCACCATGTGATCCAGGTTGGCGCGCACACGGCCTTTCATCGCTTCGACCACGGCGCGCAGCTCGGCGCGCTGGCTGTCGTCGAAGCTGTTGACCAGGTTGGTGCCGATCTGGCTGATCTGCGGGACTTCGGCGAACCCGCATGAGGCCTTCGGAACCCAGGTTTCAAGAAAGCTGGACAGCTTGATTACCCGCTGCGGCAACAGCGCGATCTGCGGTACGGCGTAGGCCAGCGCAGTAATGGCGCCGTGCAGGCTGGTGCCGCAGTAGAGCTTGCTGGTGGCGATGCAGCGGATGATGTCGTCGATATGACCGCTGTCCACGCGGTAGGCGCGCTCCTCGCCGAGCAGGCTGTAGAGCTTGTCCAGCGGCTCGTCGTCGGAGTGGCCGGGGGCCTTGCCGATGGTGAGCAGCGCAATCTTCAGCCCGGTGTTGACGTTCAGTTCGGTCAGTTGCTGGGCGATCGCCTCGATTCGCCGCTTGGCGTAGTGATCGGAGATGTGGAAGACGATGTGGCCGGGCGTGGCGGGGTCCTCGGACGGCGTGTAGATGTCGGAGATGAGGATGGCGCTGTCGGGCACCAGCGCATGCTGGACGCCGAGCTTGTCCAGCTCGGCCGAGGTCTCGCGGTCGCGCACCGAGATGTAGGTGCAATCCTCCAGGTTGCGCCGGATGGCCGCGTGGATCAGCGGTTTCTTGCGGCTGATCTCGTTGCCGCCGACGCTGTTGTACATCACCTTGTAGCCGGGCAGCTCGCGCTCGCCGAGCACCAGCGGGATGTCCGACGGAATCCGGGTGAACATCCGGCTCAGGCGGATGAAGGCCTTGTGCCCGATCAGGTAGGGGCTGGCCTTGATCGGGTAGTAGATCGCCTGCGGCGCGAGGTAACCAATAATGCTTTCCCACTGCGCGGTGAGGCACTCGCCACCGGCGACGATGAGCATCGTCTTGGGCTGCTGGCGAGTGGCGTCCAGAGCCTTTTTCAGCGGCATGGTCGGCAAGGCGCCAAAGCTCGACAGGTCGGACGTCTTGGTGGCGGCGACCAGCACCGAAAAGCGCCCGTCGGCCTCCAGGTAGCGTTTGAGGACGATGGCAAAGAGCAGGTCGCCATAGTTGTGCCGGTCATAGGCTCCGTAAGCGATTACGTTTACCCGGTCAGTCATGGCGTCGGACTCCTTTCGATGGTCTTGAACTGTGTATAGAGCAGGATGTTCTTGATGCTCAGCGCCACGGCCGTGGCAAAGCACGCACCGTTGACGCCGTAGCGGGGAATCAGGATCAGGTTGAGCACGACGTTGATCACGCAGGCGGCGATGTTGTTGTGCAGGTAGCGCCGGTGATTGCCGGTCATGGTCATGAAGATGCCCAGCGGCCCGGCTGCCAGGACGAAGAAGTAACCGAATGCGAGCACAAGCAGTGGGTAGACCCCTTGCTCGCGGTATTCGGGGCCGAATACGGCGAGGATGTATTCGCGCAGCAGGCCGATGGCGAGCAGGATGAGCAGCGCCAGCGCCAGCATGAAGCGCGAATACTTGCGCACCATGGCAAAGGCGCCCGCGCGGTCCTGCCGCGCCCAACGGCGGGAGATGTCCGGGCCGATGGTGCCATTGATGATGAACAGCAGGGTGGTCGAGAGCGCGGCGATCTTCGCTGCCACGTAGTACACGCTGACCTCGCTGGCCGAGCGCAGGGCGCCGAGCAGCAGGGTGTCGGACAGTTCGATCACGCTGTTCATCACCGCGATGAGCATCAGCGGCACGCAGAGGGTGAGCATGGCGCGCCAGCTGGTCGAGGCTTCTCCGCCCGCGGCCGGCAGGCTGGCGTGGGCGCGCCAGGTGGAACCGAGGATGGCCAGGGCGAAACTGACGGCAAAGCAGGCCACCACGGTGGTCAGCTCGTTGCCGGTCAGCGCGACCAGCAGCAGCGTCAGCGCGGGCTGGAAGGCGGTCTGCCAGAACAGGCCTTCGCTGGTGCGGTGCTTGGCCTTGAGCGTCTCGCTGGAAATGCTCAGCAGCGACAGGCCGAGCGCGGTGACGGCGAACAGCACGGCGGCATGGCCGACGTAGCCCTGAGTGGTGGCCGAAACGTAGACCACAAGCAGGCCGATCAGGAAGGTCGGCACGTTCATCACCGCGGCCAGCAGCAGCGCGCGGTGGAAATAGCGACGCTGTTCGCCGCTGGGCAGCGACGAGATGTTTTTCAGGCAGGCGACGTCCAGGCCCAGGCGCGCCAGCAACGACAGAAAGATGCCCAGTGCCACGCAGAAGAACACCGTACCGGCCAGGTCCGGCACCAGCACGCGCGCCAGCAGGACGTTCAGGCCGAGCGTGGACGCCGCGCCGCTGCCTTTGGTCAGTACCAGCCGGGCGTACCTGAACAGGTCGGCTTTCATTCCAGGGGACGGGGCATCCGTTGCGTAGGCCGATTTCATTCACTGCTCCTGCGGCCGCCGGGGCGGCTCTAGCCAAGTCTGGCGGATCCGGGTGGTGTCGATGGCCGGGCGCTACGCGGCTCGGCACTGTCCGCCGGCATCTGCGCGGCTGGCCCGTGGTGGGCCATTCGGGACTCCTTCAAGAGCCCGCCAGGGCCTGAAAGTTCCCCGGACAGGCTCGTTTCGACGCTGGCGTTCCACCGGATGGGCGGCGCAGCGAGAGGGGTCGGCAGCTAGCGCGATCCGGCCGTGCGGCAGTTGGCTGTCGGGTTGTCGAACTCTTGTAAAGGTCGGCCGTCCCACCTTCAACGGCTGGACTTTTCGCGGCGAACGGGGGTTACCAATGGCATTGCTGGATACGCACGACATCGGCAGTTTCGAGTTGTTGAAGCGGGCGCTGAAGGAATTCAGCAACGACGACATGACGACTTACGCCTCGGCCCTGGCCTATCGCGCCCTGTTTTCCCTGTTTCCCTTCCTGCTATTCCTGATCGCGATGCTCGGCGTGCTCGACCTGCAGGAGTTTTTTGACTGGCTGCGCGAACAGGTGTCGCTGGTGCTGCCGCCCGATGCGCTGAACCTGGTCAATCCAGTGATCGACGAGATGCAGAACCAGAAGAGTGGCCTGCTCTCCATGGGGATTGTTGTGGCGCTATGGTCGGCCTCGATCGGTATCCGCTCGCTGATGAATGCGATGAACAGAGCCTACGACGTGGAGGAGGGGCGACCGACCTGGAAGCTGATGCTGCTGGCGGTCGCCTACACCATCGGCCTGGCGCTGATCCTGCTGGCGGTGGCGGCGCTGATGGTGGTCGGGCCACGGGTTATGGAGTGGCTGGCCGGGCAGGTCGGACTGAAGGAAATCGTCGTCACGCTCTGGGCCTGGCTGCGCTGGCCGGTGATCGTGTTCCTGATGATGCTGGTGGTTGCGGTGCTGTATTACGTCACGCCGGATGTCGAACAGGAGTTTCGCTTCATCACGCCCGGTTCGGTGCTGGCGGTGATCGTGTGGATCGCCGCCTCGGTGGGTTTCGGCCTCTATGTGCAGAACTTCGGCAACTACGATGCGACCTACGGCAGCATTGGCGCGGTCATCATTCTGCTGCTGTACTTCTACATATCGGCGGCGGTGCTGCTGTTCGGCGCGGAGATGAACGCGGTGATCGAGCATGCGTCGGACAAGGGCAAGAGCGAGGGCGACAAGCGTATCGACGACTGATCCGGTGCGCGTCACGGTTCGTCAGCGGAGGCGTCTGCGAACATCGGCCTGAGCCGGTGGTCCATTGATTTCATTGCAGAATCTTTCGGCGCGGACCGGGCTTCGGCAGGGCCGGGATGACCGATTGGTTTCCGGCGGCTGTCGAAGGCCCGCATCGAGACCTCACGGAGACGCTTCATCTTGCACATCGCCGACATGACCATGTTTTACGCGCCTGCCAGTGGCGGGGTGCGTACTTACCTCGAGGCCAAGCACCGTCGCCTGCAGCAGTATGCCGGCGTGCGCCACAGCGTGCTGGTGCCCGGCGACGGCTTCCACCACAGCGGCGGCATCTACCAGATACCGGCTCCGGTGTTGCCCTTCGGCAAGGGCTACCGGTTCCCGATCCGCCGCGCGCCCTGGCGCAACCAACTGCGCGCGCTGCGCCCCGACGTCATCGAGGTGGGCGACCCCTACATGACCGCCTGGGCCGCGCTAGACGCCGGCCGCCGCCTGCAGGTGCCGGTGATCGGCTTCTACCACTCCGATCTGCCGCTGCTGGTGGGCAACCGCCTAGGCGGCTGGCTTGGCACCAACATGAACGGCTACGTCTCGCGGTTGTACCGCAGCTTCGATCGCGTCCTGGCGCCAAGCCGGGTGATGGCTGAAAAACTCGTCGCGCTGGGGGTCGAGGACGTCTACGTCCAGCCGCTGGGCGTCGACCTGGAGACCTTCCGCCCCGACCGTCGTGATCCGTCGCTGCGTCGCGAACTCGGTCTCGACGACCAGACGCGGCTGCTGATCTTCGCCGGCCGCGGCTCGCGTGAAAAGAACATCGACATCCTGTTGCACACCGCGCGCCAGCTGGGTAAGCCCTACCATCTGCTGCTGGTCGGGTCAGGTATGCCACATCGCGTGCCGGACAACGTGACCGTGGTGGACCGCTTCTGTCCGGCTAGTGAGGTGGCGCGCTACATGGCCAGCAGCGACGTCCTGCTGCATGCCGGCAATCAGGAAACGTTCGGGCTGGTCGCCCTCGAGGCGATGGCCAGCGGCATTCCGGTGATCGCCGCGCGCGCCGGCGCCTTGCCCGAGTTGGTGCCGTTCCACACCGGGCGCCTGTGTCGCCCACTCGATGCAACCGCGATGGCGCACGCCGTGCGCGAACTGTTCGAGGACGACCCACGGATCCTGGGTGCCCAGGCGCGCCAGCATGTCGAGGTGCACCATGCCTGGGACGCCGTGGTGGCCGGTTTGCTGGCGCATTACCATGCGGTGTTGGGTACCGCTGACCTGCCGGTTGCCGTGCATGGCTGAGCGCAGCCTGATGCTGGTGTTGCACGATGTGGCACCGGAAACCTGGCCGGACTACGCGCCCTTTGTCGAAGCCGTCGACGCGCTGGGGGCCGTGCCGATCTGCTGGCTGGTGGTGCCGGACTTCCATCGGCGCAACCCGCTCGACGCCCATCCGGCATTTCGGCGCATGCTCGACGCCCGGCTGGCACGCGGTGACGAGCTGATCCTGCATGGCTGCTACCACGCGGACGAGGCGCCGGCACCACGCACCCCGCGTGACTGGTTCATGCGCCGGGTGTTTACCCATGAGGGTGAGTTCTATCCGCTCGACCGGCAGGAATCGGCCTTGCGGTTGCAGCAAGGCATCGCGCTGTTCGAGCGCAACCGTTGGCCGCTGCACGGTTTCGTCGCGCCGGCCTGGTTGCTTGGGCCCGGTGCGCGGCAGGCGCTGGCGGCGACGGGGCTGACCTATACCAGCGACCCTGGGCATTTCTTCCTGCTGCCCGACTACACCAGGGTCGACGCTCCGGGGCTGGTCTGGAGCGCGCGCAGCGCCTGGCGACGTGGCGTGTCACGCCTGGTCAGCGAGCGGATGCTCGACCGGCACCGGCAGGCGCCGGTGTTACGCCTCGGGCTGCACCCGGTGGATATGCGCCATGAATTTTCGCGGCGCTACTGGCTGGATGTACTGGTGCGGCTGCTCAATGAGGGCCGCCGGCCGGTGACCAAGATCGACTGGTTGAACCGCCATGTGCTGACCACGAGCGCGGCGGCGTGAGGGGCCGCTGGTGGCTACTGGGCGGCGCGTTGTTGTCGGCGCTGCTTATCCCGATCCTGCTCGGTGGCAGCGACCTTTTTGCGCGGCTGCTGAGCTTCCCGCCGGGCCTGCTGCTGACGATGCTCGGCATGATTGTGCTGGGCTGGTGCTTGAACGCCGTCCGACTCAGGCTATTGGTAGGCCGGCGTCGTCTGGGCCAGCAGCGTGCGCTGGGCATCGTCATCGCGACCGAGTTCGCCATCTGCGCCACGCCCGGCGGGGCGGGCGGTCCGTTGACGATGATGGCACTGCTGTTGCGCCAGGGTGTCGCGCCGGCACGTGGGACCGCGACCTACGCCGTGGAGCAGTTGACCGACCTGCTGTTCTTCGCCTGCGCGCTGGTGGGCGTGCTGATCTATGCCGTGACCCATTCGCTGAACGCCTACATCGCCAGCCTGCTGGGGGTCAGTGCCGCCTTGCTGGTTGGGCTCATAGTGCTGCTCGGTCTGCTTGGGCGCTTTCATCGGCAGGTGTTTCTGCTCAATGGCTGGCTGATCGGCCGGCTAGGGGTCAAGGAACCGCGCAAGCGACGTTGGGCGCGCAAGGTGCTGAGCTTTCGCAATGCCCTTCTGGAGTGCTTCCGCCTGCCGCGGGCTATCCTGCTCGCGGTATTCGTACTCACGACGCTGCATTGGCTGCTGCGTTACAGCGTGCTCTATCTGACGCTGCGGGGGTTGGGCAGCGAGCTTGCCTGGGCGTGGACCTTTATCGTCCAGCTACTGGCGCTGACGGCTGGGCAGTTGAGCCTGCTGCCGGGCGGGGCGGGCAGTGCGGAACTGGCATCCGCCGCGTTGCTGGCGCCACTGGCTGGCAAGTCGACGGCTGCGGCGGCGATCCTGATCTGGCGCTTCGTGACCTACTATTTCTACCTGATCGCCGGTGCGCCGTTGTTCCTGCACCTGGCTGGCCGGCCGCTGTTCAATCGCCTGGTCAAGGCGCGCAACGGCTGAGCGCTGTGCCGCGGGCTCTGGCGTGCGGTGGCGCTGCTGACCGTTCCTCGGAAAAAAGAAACTCCTGCCTCCGGGCACCGGTCCACAGATAGACACCCACGAAAGCAAAAGCAGAGGACATCGCCATGAGCAGTACTGGAGATAAGATGAAAGGCAACCTCAACGAAGCCGCCGGCAAGGCCAAGCAGGGTCTGGGTGAGGCTACCGACAATGAGCGCATGAAGGGCGAAGGCCAGCGCCAGGAGATCAAGGGCGACGCCCAGCAGGTCAAGGGTGAAGCCAAGGACACTGTGAAGAAAGGCGTCGATCGCGCCTGATCGACCGCTGAATGAAAAATGCCCGCAGATGCGGGCATTTTTGTATGTGTTGCGCGGATCAGCGCTCGAGGTGTTGCAGCTTGTCCTTGACGCCATCCCACTCTTCGGCGTCCGGCAGCGCGTCCTTCTTTTCCGTGATGTTTGGCCAGACCTCGGCGAGGTCGGCGTTCAGCTCGATGAACTCCTGCTGATCGTCCGGGACTTCATCCTCGGAGAAAATCGCCTGGGCCGGGCATTCGGGCTCGCAAAGCGCGCAGTCGATGCACTCGTCAGGGTGAATGACCAGAAAGTTCGGGCCTTCGTAAAAGCAGTCGACCGGGCAGACTTCCACGCAGTCGGTGTATTTGCACTTGATGCAGTTGTCGGTGACGACGAAGGTCATTTCTAGCTATCTCCTCGGGCGTGTCAGGTGGCGTTGCAATGACGCCCCCGTTCGGCAGGTCATGGCGGCACCAGGCAAATGCCGCGCATATCCAAAAATGCGCGCGATTCTAACAGCTTTCGGGGCGGTCAGAGGCGCGTTTTCAGCTTGTATAGCAGGTCCAGCGCCTGCCGCGGCGTCATATCGTCGGGATTGATGCGACTCAATTCATCGACGACCGGGTGCGGCAGGCTGGCGAACAGGTCGTTCTGCATCGGCGGGGCCGGCTGGCCGGGGGACATTTTCGGCGTTTCGTGGGGCAGGCTGGTGATTTCCAGCCGCGACAGATGGTCGCGTGCGCGCTGGATCACCTCACCCGGCACCCCGGCCAGTTGCGCGACCGCCAGGCCATAGCTCTGGCTCGCCGGCCCCGGCAGGACATGGTGAAGAAAAACGATGCGCTCGTTGTGCTCGGTGGCCGACAGGTGAACGTTGGCCACCACCGGCTCGCTTTCCGGCAGCACGGTGAGCTCGAAGTAATGGGTGGCGAAGAGCGTGAAGGCGCGCAGGTGGGCCAGGTGCTCGGCTGCGGCCCAGGCCAGCGAGAGGCCGTCGAAAGTGCTGGTGCCGCGGCCGACCTCGTCCATCAGCACCAGGCTGCGATCGCTGGCGTTGTGCAGGATGTTGGCGGTCTCGCTCATCTCCACCATGAAGGTTGAGCGGCCGCCGGCCAGGTCGTCGGATGAGCCGATGCGGGTAAAGATGCGGTCCACCAGCGACAGCTCGCAGGCCTTGGCCGGGACGAAGCTGCCGATCTGCGCCAGCAGGACGATCAGCGCCGTCTGCCGCATGTAAGTCGACTTACCGCCCATGTTGGGGCCGGTGATCACCAGCATCCGCGTGTCGTCATCGAGCGTGAGGTCGTTGGCGACAAAGGGCGTCTGCAGGACCTGTTCGACCACGGGGTGGCGACCCTGCTCGATCTGTAGGCAGGGATGCTCAACGAAGCGCGGGCGGTTGAGATCCAGTGTCAACGCGCGCTCGGCGAGATTGCTCAACACGTCCAGTTCCGCCAGCGCCGCCGCGCTGTCCTGCAACGGGGCAAGGTGTTCGATGAGCCGCTCGAGCAGCTCTTCATAGAGCTGCTTTTCGCGGGCCAGGGCGCGGCTCTTGGCCGACAGGGCCTTGTCTTCGAATTCCTTGAGCTCGGGGGTGATGAAGCGCTCGGCACCCTTGAGCGTCTGCCGACGAATGTAGTCGGCTGGCGCCGACTCGGCCTGTTTGCTTGGCAATTCGATGAAATAGCCGTGCACACGGTTGTAGCCGACTTTGAGATTGGCCAGTCCGGTGCGGGCTTTTTCGCGGGCTTCCAGGTCCATCAAATACTGGCCCGCGTTTTCCGACAGCGACTGCAATTCGTCCAGCTCGGCGTCGTAGCCAGTCTTCAGCACGCCGCCGTCGCGGATCACCGCCGGCGGATTATCGATGATGGCCTTGGCCAGCAAGGCCGCGAGCTCCGGGTAGGTGGCGATGGCGCCGGCCAGCTCGGCGAGGTGCGGTGCCACCAGTTCCTGCATCGCGGCCTGCAGCCGGGGCAGGGCAGCGAGGGCATCGCGCAGGCGCGCCAGGTCGCGCGGCCGCGCGTTGCGCAGGCCGATCCGCGCGAGGATGCGCTCGAGGTCACCGATCTCCTTGAGCTGTGGCTGGAGCTGCTCGAAGCGGAAGTGCTCGAGCAGGCAAGTGATCGAATCCTGGCGGGCCTCGAGTGCTTCGCGGTCCCGCAACGGACGGTTCAGCCAGCGACTGAGCAGACGGCTGCCCATGGCGGTCTGGCAGCGGTCGACCACCGACTGCAGGGTGTTGTCGCGTCCGCCACCGAGGTTGATGTCCAGTTCCAGGTTGCGGCGTGTGGCGCCGTCGAGGATCACGCTGTCGTCCAAGCGCTCGTGGCGCAGGCTGCGCAGGTGATGCAGCGCGGTGCGCTGGGTTTCCTTGGCATAGGCCAGTAGGCAGCCGGCCGCGCCGATGGCCAGGGTCAGCGCCTCGCAGCCGAAGCCTTTCAGGTCCTGGGTCGCGAACTGCTGGCAAAGGCTCTTGTAGGCGCTGTCGCGGTCGAAGTCCCAGGGCGCGCGACGCCGTACGCCACGGCGCTTCTCCAGCGGCAGGTTGGCCGGCCAGTCGTCAGGAATCATCAGCTCGGCGGGGTTAAGCCGCTCGACTTCGGCCAGCAGGGTTTCCCAGCCGCCGAATTCCTGCACGCTGAACCGCCCGCTGGTGATGTCCAGCACCGACAGGCCGAAGCGTTTCTCGTCGCCCACCACGGCGGCCAGCAGGTTGTCGCGATGCTCGTCGAGCAGGGCTTCGTCGCTAACGGTACCCGGGGTGATGATCCGTACCACCTGGCGCTCGACCGGGCCCTTGCTTGTCGCCGGGTCGCCGATCTGCTCGCAGATGACCACCGACTCGCCGAGCTTCACCAGCCGGCTCAGGTAGCCTTCGGCGGAGTGAAAGGGAATACCCGCCATCGGGATCGCATTGCCACCGGACTGGCCGCGGGCGGTCAGGGTGATGTCCAGAAGCTTGGCGGCCTTCTTGGCGTCGTCGTAGAACAGCTCATAGAAGTCCCCCATGCGGTAGAACATCAGCTGATCAGGGTGCTCGCGCTTGAGCTTCCAGTATTGCTGCATCATCGGGGTATGCTTGGAGAGGTCAGAAATTTCTTTATTCATCAAAGATTTATGGCGGTACGGCAAAAGTAATGGGGCAAATTTGGGGCATGTCACGCTGCTTTTTGCATGCCTGCCCAGATGTGTTGAAGCTCGAACGGGGACTCGTCGTCCATCCATTTGGCGTACACCTGGACCAGCATTGTGAAGTCCTTGTGCCCCATCTGCTTGGCGATGAACGCAAGGTTACCACGCGCTACCAGGCACCAGCAGGCGTAGGTGTGGCGCGTCTGGTAGGGGCGGCGTGGGCGGATCTTGGCGCGACGCTGGATGTTGGTCCACTTCGAGTTCCAAGACGTCGGAATGAACCAAGGGTTTACGTTCTTCTTGCGTGCCTGCACAACGGGAGAAATCAGCGGCGTGACGGTTTCCCGTATCGATTCGTGGCGGGTGAGTTGCACAGTGATGGTCCGTGGCTCGATGCCGTGCTCGATAGCCAGCAGTTCCTTACACGCGTCCAGTGCTGGCGGAAATAACAGTACGACGCGTTTCTTGCCGGTCTTAGGCAGCTTGAACGTGCCCCTGCTTGTAATGGCTCGGTTTACATGGATCTGGCCTTTGATCAGGTCGATGTCTTCCCTGGCTAATGCGCCGAGTTCTCCAGGGCGCAGGCCGGTGTAAACGGCCAGTGTCACCGCAGCTCGATCCATTGGGTGCAAGCAACCTTTGGTCAGGAGGGCGTCCAGCTCGGCTTTGGTAAGCGGGTCTGGGTCACGCTCGGTCATCTCAAAGCGCGTGCAGGCATTGGCTAGGCCAGAACGGCAATAGCCGTTGGCCTCACACCATCCAAGAAATCCTGCGAGCGTGGCGAGGTAATGATTCACCGTCGAGGTGGCGCGCGTCTCGATCAGACTCACACGCAGCTTCTGAATGTCTTCGGGCAGCAGGACGCTGCCAAGACGGTCTCGACCTAGCATGTCAGTGCAGATGTCGAGCGCGATTCCGTATCGGCTCTCGGTTTCCTTGGTGATGTCGACCGCCTTAAGGGGCTTATACCTAGCCAACAGCGCATGCAGCCGCTCGTCGCGGGTGTTGCTGTAGTTTCCTGCCTGCTTGCTGTCCGGGAAGTGCTCGGCATAGTCGAACTTGCCCATCTTGATGTCATGAAGCACCGCCGCCCGGAGCTGGGCGGCGTGCTTGATGTTCGCCTTGGTCACCGGGAGGCCGAGCGTCTCCCGATAGCGGCGTTTGCGCCACATAAACACGATACGGATGCTGCTGCCGTGGATCTCGATGCCAGAGTGCCTGGCCAGCTCGGCTTCTAGACCGCATCCTGCGGCGCGCTCTCGACCCACTGGTTCACTTCCTCAATGTTGATAAAGATCCGTCCGTCCTGTGCCTTACGCCAGATGCGACCCTGCGCCCACGTTCCGTTTTTAACTTTGTGTTCGATGGCCGTCCGGCTGTAGCCGAACAGGTCGGCGGCTTTAGGGATAAGTACCCAACGAGGCGCGATCATGTGAGCTGCGCCTCGCGCTTGGTCTGGGGCATAGCTCGCCGGCGGAGAGAGCAGACGCTGATGAGGTGCTTGCGGTGCAACGCCTTGAGATGGCGCGACGGCAGTTCCCCCTTGCGTTCTGTATACGCACGGGGCCCGCTGTACATCTGGAGAAATGCGAGAGCGGGGGTGCTATACCGCACCATCAACAGGGCTTCTATAGGTGTTCGAGTGCTTGAGTTTGGTGTCGGCATGACTTGTCCTCCTGCTCATACCCGACACCCATTAGATAGCACCGCAAGCACATTTTGGGGCGCTATCTGACCAGATTCTGGTCAGCATTAAGATTTGGGGCCGCCTCGGTTATCGTTCTCCTCATCGTCCCCCATAAACCAACAAACCCAAGTTCTGCGGAAGCTCTGCTAGACCAAGATCTTTGCTTACCAAAATCTGGTCGAATTAGACTGCGGAATTGGATGGAAGCCAGACACGACGCGGATTTCCATCTCCTTCCGGCCGTTACGCGTAGTGAGCGATTTACCACCACTAACATGCCGGACGATTGGATGCCGGACCTCGGCGCTTCAACGTCGATTTGGATCATCGTCCTGGGCACAGCGCCGGCCATCCGCAGGCGCGCCATCAGAACGCTTTCTTGCACCCTTGCCGTCCGCACTCTGCGCCACTACCAGGCCAATCACCGTGGCAACCGCAATCACCGCCAGCGTCAGGCCGATGAAAAAGAGGATCGTGTAGGTTTTTGTATCCATGGTTATTCCTGTTGGTCCGTTGCCGTTGCCGCAGTGGAGGCAACACGGCAACGGTGACATCAACCTCTATCGCTGCCGAGGCCGATGCTGATGCAGTACGTTCCGGGTACGGCCAGGACGACGCAGACGATTGGTCCGGCGCCCATGACCTGGCCCCAGAGGTTTTTCAACAGCGGATAAGCGATGAATACCGCCGCCGCTTCAGCCGGCTGCATGGTGGCGAGTCGGCCGAGGACGGCTGCCTCGATGCTGGAAAGCAGCACGAGCAAGCAGCCTGACACTGCCATCACTGGCCGGAGCCCGAGCCGTGATCGGCGACGACCAGAGCCTGAATAGTCCAGCGGTAAGGGTATCTGCCGAATCAACCGGCCGCGCGCAATGCGGGCATCTACCGCCAGGGCCAGCCAGGAGATGCCTATGGCGAATGCGAGGATGAGGCTAACTACCAGCGCAAATGGCGACATAATCAATTTCCTCCAAGTGCTGTGGCGTCTGCGTTTAGTCGAAACCGAAAGAGGAAAAGCTGCTTTCGAAACAGCTGATGCCGTGATCAAACGAAAGGCTGTCGCTCAGCATGTCCGTGCCGAACGCGTTCCCCATGACGTCAAAACAGCTGTCGAGCATAGGCATGCCGTTGGCCGGATTGACCCAGGAGGTTGCCATGGGCTCGAAGTGGGAAGAGAAAATCGAGGAAATTTCCTCTGTCTGGATGGGGTGGACCGGATCGAATGAATCAGCCTTACCAGTGTGCTCGTGCAGAATGCTGTCGAAGGCCATGCTCGTGTTCATGTTCTCATCGATCAGAGAATCGATCCGATACCACGGGCGCTCATGACGAATGCCGAGACCGTCATGCACCAAGACCGCTTTTCCCTGGCTGGGATAGATGATGGTGGTGTACGCCGAGTTGGCGGATTTAAGAAAGAGTGAGAGCAGTTGGGCGAGGTTCTGGACCAGCTTCATGACGGGCTCCTTGAATGTAGGTGCCTTCAGCGTCTCCCGACTCTATGAAAACCCAACTTGATGTGCTCGGTTTCATGTCCGCACCCTGCCTGAACCAGCGGCATCATGAGCAGATTCCGGGCGCCCACCACGTTGTGCGACATCACCTAAGGCAATGCTAGCCCAACTGACTGCACGCGAAAGTCAGCAAGCGGCCGATTCTGTTGAAAAAGTAGGTTTAGCGGCAGCAAGGCGGTCGGATGTACCTGCTGTCGAAGTGGCTGCAAGCCACTTCAAGTTACCTTTCGGCGTTTCACTGAGCGTCCTTGCTCAGGTTTGAGGGTTAATTCGAGGGTTTCTGCTCGCCACAGGCGTACCTATCCCGTGAGCGGTGGCCCTTGAGGCAAAAGCTTGGCCATGCGGCGCAGGTTCTGCACCATCGCAGCCATGGTGAATTCGTCAGTGGCGCCTGTCAGGCCACGCAGTCGTAAACGGTCGAGTTTCATGATCCGTTTAAGATGGGCGAAAAGCATCTCCACCTTCTTCCGTTCGCAACGTGAGACGAGGTATTCCGGTGTCTTGGCGATGCGTCGAGCCACATCGCGGGCAGCCTCATGGATGCTGCGAACGATCTTCCGATTCGGTGTGTTGGGGCAGCATTTCGCTTTCAACGGACAGGTGACGCAGTCGGTTTGGCTGGAGCGGTAGATGATGGTGTTGGCCTTGGTTACCCGCGATCTTTTCTGGGTGAAGGCGCGCCATTCACTGCGTAGCGGTTTGCCGGTTGGGCAGCGATATTCATTGGCTTCCTGATTCCAGTGGAAGTCGTTACTGGAGAGACTGTCGTCCTTGCGCTCAGTCTTGTCCCACACCGGCACATGCGGCTCGATGTCCTTCTCTTCGACCATCCAGGCCAGCATCGGGGCAGTGCCATAGGCGGTGTCGCCGATGAGGCGTTCCGGTGTGAGGTCGAACTGCGCTTCGACACGCTCGACCATCGTCCTGGTCGAGTCGACTTCGGTGGTACGGTGCGCCGGGGTCGCTTCCACATCCATGATCACACCGTGCTCAGTGTCGATCAGGTAATTTGTGGAGTAGGCAAAGAAGGCCGGGCCGCCTGGTGCTGCTGTCCAACGGGACTGAGGATCGGTGAGCGAAATCTTCTTGGGAAGAGCCTCAGCCAACGCATCTTCATCAAGTGCTTCGAGGTACTCGCGCACGGCGCGGCTGCTGAGCTTTGGATCGCTCCAATCGACTTCATCTCCCACCACCCCACGTTGCCGGCTGGCATCCGCCTTGATGATGCTGGCGTCGACGGCGAAACCTTCGCCCTTGACTAGGCCGGCTGCCATGCAGCGCCGCAGCACTTCATTGAACAACCAGCGGAACAGATCGCTGTCACGGAAACGGCCATGGCGATTCTTCGAGAAGGTCGAGTGATTAGGTACTTCGTCTTCCAGACCCAGCCGGCAGAACCAGCGATAGGCCAGGTTCAGGTGCACCTCTTCGCACAATCGCCGCTCGGAACGAATGCCATAGCAGTAGCCGACGACCAGCATGCGCACCATCAATTCCGGGTCAATCGAGGGACGCCCGATGGGGCTATAGAAATCCGCCAGATAGGCGCGCAGATCACTGAGATCCAGGCACTGGTCGATGCTGCGCAGGAGATGTTGGGCCGGGACGTGATCTTCGAGATTGAACGAGTAGAACAGGCGCTGCTGTCCTCCCGGTAACTGTCCCATCATGCTGTTCGCCTCCACGCCCGCTGACAAAGCAATTTTGCCAACGGCATGGGGAGGTCGCTACTTTTTCAACAGAATCGGCCAGAAGCTGACGTTCAAATTCGTCTAATAATTGCGTGTCAGTCATTACCGCCGGGCTGCGCCGGCAGATGGTTTGCGTGGCTAGGTGTTGTCAGGTAGGTTCGATCGAATCAGTGGGTCGAATAACAAGGGGCAGCTATGGACTTCGCTAAGGCTTACAAGCAGTGCAGAAAATCGATGGCGCTGGGGCGAGGAATAAAAGCAGTAGAAGCTTGCTTACATCGAGGGAAGCATGAGTTTGATAGTTTGCAGGAAGCGAAGCTGAGCTGTTTTCGGGATATTCGCGGATATATAATTGTTTCATCTGGTGAGTGTGCATTTTTTCCAAGAGATCTTTCGGAAATCAAAGTGGGCTCTGGGCTAGCTTGGTACAGAGATACGTTTGCGACTACTGAGATAGTACTCCCCCCATATCATAGCTTTGGATTTCTATCTGAATACGGCGGAAAAATCTCGAAAAGCAACAGTGAAGAGGAAAGGTACGCTCACGCGAATAATATGCTGTTGGAAATGTACACGCCCCCACGAATGGCCGACCTGATTTGTGGGGCATGGTCTCAGCGCATCACTTTTGCTCAGTATCAAGAACAGCTGATTGAGGCTGTAAAGGCATACTGTCTGGGTCTGTACGGCGTGGCAATTGTTGGAATTCTGCCTTGCATAGAAGGGTTCCTAAGAGAGCTTGGAAAGCACGTCTCTCTTCCAGTTAAGGATGCCGTGAATATAGAGATGCTTCTAAAGGTTTTTCATCGAATAAAGCAAGGTGAGTTGAAACGACTGGTCGCAGGTTATGATTGGTATCCAGACAAGGAATTAACGATAAACTATTTAAGTCGATATCATGAGCGAGTGCAGATGCTGGAGAGCATGGAAATGTACTTCCGTGGGTGTTTTTACGGTCATACAGAGTCGTTACCATCGCACTTTGTTTTAAATCGGCATGGGATTGCGCATGGATTCTTTAAAGGCTACGCAACACCGAGTAATTTCTTGCGGCTTTTTAATTTAATTAGCTTATTGTCGTTTGCAGCCATTCTTGTCGAAGGGCGCGGTAGCATGTTACAGCCGGGAGTTACCACTGATTCCGAAGCATTGGCATTGAATTTTACTAAATGCCTATTATCCCGACGATACGTTCAGCCGAATGCTCAATCGATTCTTCCATCCCCTATTATTTTGGGCTAGCCCTATACTCCACGGCACGCCCGCCGGCCGCGCATCGGGCAAGGATTCGGCCGGGCAAGGTGGTATTCAGATTTGCAGTCAGGTAGCGTCGCGCTCTTCCAAGGGAGGGGCGAGCGATGTGGACAAAGCATTACCGAGTGATGCGATCTGAGTTGGCCAAGTGCGAAAAAGCCAGGTCCGAACTGGAGAAGATGCACCCGCCCCACACCGTCCAACCGGAACAGGATGGACAGCTTCAGGACTATATTCAGAAGTCGGACAGTCTGTACGAATGGCGGCTGCTGATCTTGACCGAGTACTGGATGATAGAGGCAGACCGCCTCGGTGTCCCACTGCCTGATCGCGATGACAGGACTTTCTGGGGGCGAGTCGAATTTGATAGCGACCCGCGGGAGCCCAGGTATCTCACAGATGCTGGCATTCGCATTGTCAGGGCAGACATCCGCGAGGAGCGTAGGCAGCGCCGCGAGCCGGTAACCTTCTGGAGTAGCATCATGATTGGGGTAGTCGGCGCCCTGACCGGCCTAGCATCTGTCATACCGAACTGGTGGGCAGACTAGGGCGGCTATTGGCCCAGAGTGTGTAAAAAC
>DDKB01000023.1 GCA_002339675.1 Stutzerimonas stutzeri | reverse complement strand
CACCGGTCTGCTCCCCCTTTTTTTCATAGCGCCGCGCCGCGACTGCGCGGGTATGTGTGCAGCAAGGATAGATCGCCGCCATCGAGGGTCTATCGCTATACCGGAACCGCTTTGGCCCGGTGAGACCAGCAAACCCGATGGCGGGCGATCCGTCGTCGTACAGCTACCAGCAGTATGGAGCGAAGCCACCGATGATCAATGCGGATGCGCCGCAAACGCCCGGCCGGGTCGTGGTGACCCTGAGCAACCGATCCGCTTACCCGCAGCACGAACGGGTCGTGCATGAACAACTGGCCAAACGGCTCGCTGCGCTGCAGGGGTTAGCCTTCCTCGGCGAGTACGACCCGCAGAGGGAGTATTCCCACCCCCTGTATATGGTGCCACCGGCCACCATCGTTGGCGCGGAGGCGGCACGCCAGCTTGGGCTGACGAGCGAGGAAGACCTGTTCGGCGGCGTGGTGCCGCATGCCTTCATCGAAACCAAGGCGATCACCCATCCGCTGGTGCGACCGGATGCCGACGCCCCCTTCGGCTGGTCGCGCGACTTTCCCAGCCGCGTGACCGGCAGCGTATTGCCCGGTTACAGCGTTTTTTCGCTGGCAGATGCACGGGAAGCTGGGCGTCGCCTGCTGCATGAGGGGGCGCTGCGCCTGAAGCCGGTACTGGCGACGGGTGGTCGCGGCCAGGCGCAAATCGCCAGCGTGCAAGCCCTGGACGAGGCGCTTGCCGCGCTGGACGAGGCGCAACTGGCTCGTCACGGGCTGGTGCTTGAGGCAAACCTGGAGCACGTGACCACCTTCAGCGTTGGCCAGGTGCGCGTCGCCGGGAGGGTCATCAGCTACTACGGCACCCAGCGGCTGACGCCTGATAACCAAGGCGAGATGGTCTACGGCGGGTCGGACCTGGTGGTCTGCGATGGCGACTACGACGCCTTGCTGGTGCTGAACCTGCCAGACGATGCGCGCACGGCGGTGCGCCAGGCGCAGGTCTATGACGAGGCCGCGTCGGCCTGCTTTCGCGGCTTCTTTGCCTCCCGTCGCAACTACGATGTGGCCCAGGGACTTGATGGTCGTGGCCGGCCGTGCTCCGGCGTGCTGGAGCAATCCTGGCGGATCGGTGGCGCCAGCGGCGCCGAGATCGCCGCGCTCGAAGCCTTGGCCGGCGGCGCGCGGGGGGCGGTGCGGGCTTCCACGGTCGAACTCTACGGTGAAGGCCAGCCGGTACCGGACACCGCCATCGTGCTGTTCCGCGATCACGACGCCGAGGTGGGCTTCATCACCAAATACTTAACGGTGGAGGACTATGGCAACCCAGAGTGAATGCGTCGACATCCTGGTGGACGGCGAACACATCGCCGGGACCTTCCTGACGCCGCCGACCAAGCTGCCGGGCGTTCTTTTCGTGCACGGCTGGGGCGGTAGCCAGGAGCGCGACCTGGCGCGTGCGCGCGGAATTGCCGGACTTGGCTGCATCTGCCTGTCGTTCGATCTTCGCGGTCACGCGCTGACCCTGGCGCAGCAGCAGACCGTCACCCGTGAACAGAACCTCAATGACCTGCTCGCCGCGTACGACTTGCTGGCGCAGCACCCGCACATCGACCCCGCCGCCATTGCCGTGGTGGGGACCAGCTATGGAGGCTACCTGTCGGCCATGCTGACCGCCCGGCGCCCGGTCAAATGGCTGGCGATGCGCGTGCCGGCGCTGTACCGCGATGAAGATTGGGACGTGCCCAAGCGCCAGCTGGACCGCACGCTGCTCAACCAGCTACGCGGGCGGCACGTCAGCCCCAGTGAGAATCAGGTGCTGGCGGCCTGCGCGGCGTTTCAGGGCGACGTGTTAATCGTCGAGTCGGAGCATGACCACCTGGTGCCGCATTCCACGATCATGAGCTACCGGGCTGCCTTTCAGCAGACCCACTCGCTGACCCATCGGATCATCCTTGGCGCCGACCACGCGCTGACCAGCGAGTGCTGCCAGAAGGTCTACACGGATATCCTCGTGAACTGGGCTACGGAGATGATCATTGGTGACCGGCTGGACCAGCAGGAAGGCGTGGCCGCGGCCAAGCGCACCCCCTAGGCTGGGGGAGAGGGCGGCTGGTTGGGGCCGACGAAGCGGCTCCAACGGCGATCCAGCACCTGCTGCTTGAGCACCTCGATGACATCCACCAACACCTCCTCCAGCGCGAGGTCCGTATCGGCGTCCTGGTACACCCAGGCTTCGAAGCACTCATCGGCGAGGCGTCGCGCCAGTCGCTGAAACTGCGGCCCTTGCAGCCCGTCCGCCGCACCCTGCAGGAGCCGGGCGGCAATGTCGGCCAGCGCCTCGTCCAGCGTATCGGCGACCCGGTCGCCCATGGGCAGACGGCGCAGGCGCGACACCTCCGGGTTGTTTGCCAGGGCCTGGTGAATCAACCCGCCGACGTAGCCTTCGATGTCGCCACGGTTGTCCCTGTAGCCGTTCTCCAGCATGCCGTGCAGGCGCCGTGACAGGTCGTTGAGCAACCGCTGCTTGCGCGGCCGTACGACCTCCTCGAGCAGCCGGCGCGAGAGGTCGTCGCTGGCGCCGATCTCCTGTTGCATGCGGCTGAACAGCTTGACCATGACCCGGTCGGACAGCTCTTCGAGCAGCAGCGAATAGTAGCGGTGGAGCAATCCGAACAGGGCCCAGCGGCGCATGTCGATCAGGCCCAGGCGCTGCAGGCGAACCAGCAGGCTGCCGACGCGCAGTACCCGTAGCCAGCGGAAGCCGGTCAGCGGGATGCAGCCCAGCACGTCGTACCAGTGGGCGAAGGGGTAGTAGTACCAGTGCGCGTAGCGCCGCTCGAACAGCGCTACGGTCCAGCCAAGCAGCACATCGAGCACGAACACCGCGACGAAGCCCAGGTCGATCAGCTGGAAATGCTGGTGAATGGCGGTCTCGTAGCGCTGGTGCAAGGTGGGCAGCGCCGATGCGAGTGCCTGGTTGATGGGCGGCACGATGAACAGGCTGTCGAACAGGATCAGTCCCAGGTTGAGGCACACCAGCAGCACGATGAACGCTTCCCAGCCGGCGTGCAGCCCATCGCGCCGGCGTTCGCCCCGGCTGCTGGCTCGCTCAGACATTGGCGTCTGCGGGTGCGGCGGCACGCCAGAGGATCTCGGCGCAGCCCTGGCGGCGTGCGATCAGCCGGGCGACGACGAAGAACAGGTCGGACAAGCGATTGAGGTAGGCCAGGCCGACCGCACGCAGGGGTTCGATCGCGTTGAGCTGCTGGCAGCGCCGCTCGCTGGTGCGGGCCATGCTGCGGCACAGGTGGGCCAGCGCGATCAGGCGACTGCCGCCAGGCATGATGAAATCCTCGAGCGGGCCGAGTTCGGCGTTCCAGTGGTCGATTGCCTGCTCCAGCCGGGTGACCTCCGCTGCGCTAAGCGCCTGATAGTCAGGCATGGCCAGCTCGCCGCCCAAATCGAACAAACGATGCTGGCAGGGGCCGAGCACCTCGATCAGCTCGCCCAGGCCGGGCCAGCGGGCCTGGGCGTCGGCCAGTTCGGCCAGGAGCAGGCCCAGCTGACTGTTGAGCGTATCGATTTCGCCCATCGCCTCGACGCGCGGATGGTCCTTTGGCACCCGGCGGCCGTCGGCCAGGCCGGTCTCCCCGGCGTCGCCGGTACGGGTGTAAATCTTGGAAAGGCGGTTGCCCATGGCGGGTTCCTTATCTAGCTGTCGGTGGCGTCGGTCTGGGACGTCAGAGGCAGGCGCAGGGTAAAGGTCGTGCCCTGACCCGGGCGGCTCTGCACTTCCATCTGCCCCTTGTGATTGTTGGTGATGATGAAATACGAAACGGAAAGCCCCAGCCCGGTTCCCTGGCCCACCTCCTTGGTGGTGAAAAAGGGCTCGAAGATCCGCTTGCGGACATGCTCGGGAATGCCGCCACCGTTGTCCTCGACCTGAATTTCCGCCCAGGGCGGGTTCAGCCGGGTGCGCAGGATGATCTGCCCGCGGACGCGTTCCGGCTGCTGGTGGATAGCCTGCGCGGCGTTCTTCAGCAGGTTCAGCAGAACTTGTTCCAGCTCGTTGCCGATGCAGGGCACGCGGTCGACCTGGGGGTCGAACTCGCGCACGATCTCGATCGCGCGGAAGTCGAAGCCCTCGATGAGCGCGAAGTCGTTCCCGGCGATCTCCAGCGCCTGGTCGATCAGCACCGGCAGCTGGCAGTCGGCCAGTTGTCGGTTGCTCAGCCGGCTGAAGCTGAGCATGTGGCTGACTATTTTCGCGGCCCGCGAGCCGGCTTGCTGGATGCCGTCGAGCAGCTGCGGGATCTCGCGTCGTTGCAGATACTGGTTCACCGAGTCGAGCAGTACGCCGGTCTCGTCGGCAGCCTCGCGGTTGCGCTCCAGGTCGGGCGACAGGCGCCGCCGGATGTTTTGCGCGTTGTGCAGGATGGCGCCGAGCGGGTTGTTGATCTCGTGCGCCATGCCCGCGGCGAGGCTGCCGACCGAGAGCATTTTTTCGGACTGCACCATGATTTCTTCCATGTTGATGCGTTCGGTGATGTCGTCGATGCGGATCACCACGCCGCGTCCGCCACCGCCCATCAGGGGATAGCAGGTCAGGGCAAAGTGCCGGGGCTCCTCGTTGACGACCCAGGTGACGCGCTCGATGGTTTCCACCTGATGCCGCTCTGAAGTCCGACGGATCTGTGTCAGAAACGGCTTGAGCGGCTCGAAGGCGATGAACACGGGCTGGTTCAGCGCGTCGTCGAGGGAGGTGCCGGAAAGCACGCTGGCTTGCTGATTCCACTGGGTCACATAGAGCTGCTCATCGAGGGCGATAAGCACCGAGGGCATCGAGTCGATGATGCTGTTGAGGTAGTTCTGGAACCCGGTGAGTTTCTTTTCGATCTTGCTGCGGACCTGGACCTCGAGCTCCAGTTTACGGTTCGAGTGGCGGGTTTCCTCGGCCAGGCCCTGAGCGTGGTCGAAGGCTTCCTGGGCGTCATCGCGGGCGCGCTTGAGCTGCTGTTCGCGGGCCTCCATGCGCGACAGCATGGTGTTGAAGGCATCGGCGAGACGGCCGATTTCGTCCCGGTTGCGCGCGGTGGCCCGCAGCGCGTAGTTCTCCTCGCGGGTGACCTGGCGCGACAGGGCTTCGAGGTCGCGGATCGGGCGGCTGATGAGCCGGCGGATCTGTCGCGCCACAAGCGCCCAGAGCAGCAGGCTGGCGACCAGGATGGCCAGGCTCGCGGTCAGCGTGCCGGTGTAGAAGGCACCAGGCAGTTCGCTGCTGGCGACGATCAGCAGATGCCCGGGCGTCCCGCCGCCGGGCCTGGGCAGTTCGACCAGCAGGTTGGCGCGCATCTCGGTCTTCTGCCAGGCGTCGAGCGCGTCGATGCGCTGCGGCAGATCGAGGGGATCGCCGCGGTAGAGCTGGCCCAGGCTGTTTCCGGCGCTGTCGTAGATCACTGCCGCACGCAGGGGCGCGTAATCGTCGAGCTTCTGCAGCAGTTCATTGGCCGCCGCCTGGGAGGTCAGCGCGCGGGCGCTCAGTTCGGGCGTGGCAAACAGGGCGCCGAGGGTATGCATGGCCTGTGGCGCCACGCTCTGGCGCGAAATCCAGTAGGCCGCGCTGATGAACGCCAGGTTGGACACCAGCAGCACGGCGGCAAGCAGCACAAGCAGGGCGATCAGCAACTTGCGGCCGACCGGGAGGTTTTCAAGACGCTGGCGCAGGGTCATGGCAGGCACGGACGAGGGGCGTCCCCGCAGGGTAGCGGCGGCTCAGTCGACGGGCAATCCGCGCTTGCGCAGCAGGTGCTGGAGCTGTTTGAGGAGGCTGTCCAGTGCCGGCGTCGCCAGCCCCTGCAGCCGGGCCGCCTGGCAGGCCTGGCCGAGCAACGAGCCGACCTCGGTACGGCGGCCGTTGTGCACGTCCTGATGCATGGACGAGTAATTGTCGGCGGTGGCAGCGATGATCTGCAGGACCTGCGCCTCGAGCCCGTCGGCTGCCTCCGCTTCGCCGCAGGCGCGCAGCAGCTGGGCCAGTTCGTCGCACAGCGCATGCAGTGACGCGGCCTGTGCCAGCAGCGCGCCGTTGCGGCAATCGTGCAGCACCGTCAGCGGGTTGATGGCGCTGTTGATCGCCAGCTTGCGCCACAGCTTGCCGGTTATCGCCTCGGTCCAGTCGCAGGGAATGCCGGCGGCGTCGAGGTCGGCCAGCCACGCGGGACGCTGCGGACGCCCTGGCGCACCCAGCCAGTTGTGGCCGATTCCGGCGTGGACGATGCGAAAGCCGGGCTCGCGGTAGGCGCCCTCGGTGCTGGAGATGAACACGCAGCGGCAGTCCGGCCAGCGCGCTGCGATCGCCTGCTGACTGCCGATCCCGTTCTGCAAGAGCAGCAGCTCCGCGCCGGGTGCCAGCCGAGGCGCTACCTCGGCGACCGCCGCCTCGGCATCGTAGGCCTTGCAGGCGACCAGCAGCCGCTCGATCGGCGCCTGATGGTCAGGCCGTTCGGCGGGCACCGGGTAGCACTGGCGCCCGCCTCCTTCGCTCAGCGTCAGGCCGCCGGCGGCCCTGTAGTCGGCGAGCCGCGGCTGGTTGCGCAAAATCAGGCGCGTCGGGATGCCGGCGCGGAACAGTCGGGCCGCCCAGAGCCCGCCGAGGCTGCCGGCGCCGAGGACGTGCCAGGTCACGCTCATCAGGCCGGCTGCTTGAGACGCAGGGGGACGATGCGGCCGGTGGCGTAGGCATCGGGCAGCAGGGCTTCGGCACGGGCCACCAGGGTCTGCGCATCGAGCGGCAGCGCGCCGGCATCGAGGCTGAGCATGCCGATTCCGGCCCTGATCGAGATGAAGCCCTCGCTGGTCTTGAAGGCCTTGAGGTTCAGCCCTTCATGCAGGCGCTTGAAACTGCTCGGCGAGCAAGCCCGCAGGTCATCGATGAGCGTCAGCACGCCGAAATGGCGGTCGTCGAGGCGCGTCAGCACGTCGAGGGGCCGCAACAGCTGCTGCAGGCGCCGGGCCACGCCGCGCATCAGTTCCTGCTGGAACGGGTTGCCGTAGCGCTCGCGCTGGCTGGCGATGTCGGGCAGGCCGATGACCAGGTAGCACAGGGCACCGCCGCGGCTCTCGAGCTGGCGCAGGCTGTCGCCGAGGCGCTGCAGCAGGTAGCGGCGGTTGCCCAGGCCGGTCACCGGATCGATCAGGTTGCGCTGCTCTAAGCTGGCGATGTTCTCGGTAAGCAGGCGGTTCTCGCGCATCAGCCGTTGCAGCGAGCCGCAGAGGCGGTCGGCCGCGTACACCCGCGGTACAAGCTGTTCGTTCATCACCGACTTGCCGATGAAATCGTCGACGCCCTGGTCGAAGGCCTTGTGCAGCACGTCCTCGCCGTCGCGTCCGGTCAGCAGGATGATGTAGGTATAGTGGTCGGACATTTCGTCCTGCTGGCGCACCTGCGCGGTCAGCTCGAGGCCGTCCATCTCCGGCATCAGCCAGTCGGCGAGCAGGATGTTGGTCGGCCGCTGCTCGATGAGCGCCAGCGCCGCGCTTGCACTGTTGGCAAAACGAACGTCCTGGTAGCCCGCCCTGGCCAGCGCGCGGCCGATCATGACGCTGGAGAACTTGGCGTCGTCGACCACCAGGATGCTGAGTTGGGGGTTGGGCATTGAAGGGCTCAGTGAGGAAGGAGAGGCGGCCTGAAGGCGACGGCGACCGGGTGTTGTCTGCTTGAGCAGTTATAATGATGGCCCATTTGAACCGTCAAGCTACGCGCGCTGGATCACAGGATCACGCCGTTACCATTGTGGAGGAAAGCCATGCCCTCGTTCGACGTGGTGTCCGAACTGGACAAGCACGAAGTCACCAACGCAGTCGACAACGCCGTCAAAGAGCTGGACAGGCGCTACGATTTGCGTGGCAAAGGCAGTTTCGAACTCAAGGAACTGACCGTCAACCTGACCGCCGACGCGGATTTCCAATTGGAGCAGATGCTGGAAATCCTCAAGTTGAGCCTGGTCAAGCGCAAGATCGATATCCAGTGCCTGGAGTTCAAGGATCCCTATCCGTCCGGCAAGACGGTCAAGCAGGAAGTGATGCTCCGCGAGGGCATCGACAAGGAGCTGGCGAAGAAGATCGTGGCGCACATCAAGGACGCCAAGCTCAAGGTGCAGGCGGCGATCCAGGGTGAGCAGGTCCGTGTCACCGGCAAGAAGCGTGACGACCTGCAGGAAGCCATCGCGCACCTGCGTGCCAAGGATTTCGGCATGCCGCTGCAGTTCAACAACTTCCGCGACTGACCCCGCGCACCGTCCGGGTGCCATTTCCCGCTTTTTCCGGTGCGCGTCTGCCCCAGCGGCCGCGCCCGGTGCCCCTGGAGACTGCTACTGATGGATTTCAGTGTCGATTACCTGATAGACCTTTCCGAGACCTGGCTGCCGGTCGTTCTGCAATACGGCGCGCAAGTGCTGCTGGCGCTGGTGACCTTTCTCATCGGCTGGTGGCTGATCAATACCCTGGTCGGCAAGATCGGCCTGCTGCTGCAGCGGCGCCAGGTCGACCCGTCGTTGCACGGCTTCATCGAAAGCCTGGCCGGCATCGCGCTCAAGGTGCTGCTGTTGATCAGCGTCGCCTCGATGATTGGCGTCGAAACCACCTCGTTCATCGCGATGATCGGTGCCGCAGGCCTGGCAATCGGCCTGGCCCTGCAGGGCAGCCTGGCGAACTTCGCTGGCGGCGTGCTGATCCTGATGTTCCGACCGATCCGGGTCGGCGAGTGGATCGAAGCCCAGGGCGTCGCCGGGACGGTGCACTCGATTCAGATCTTCCATACCGTGCTCAAGTCGGCCGACAACAAGACCATCGTGGTGCCCAACGGCAGCCTGTCCAACGGTCATATCACCAACTATTCACGCGAGCCGCGGCGCCGCGCCGACATCAATGTCGGCATCGACTATGGCGCCGACATCAAGCTGGCACGCAAGATCCTGCTGGAACTGGCCGAGGACGAGCGTGTGCTGCGCGACCCGGAGCCGGTAGTGCACGTCACCGGGCTGGGCGACAGCTCGGTCAATCTGTCGCTGCGGGTGTGGGTCGCCACTGGCGACTTCTGGCCGGTGACCTTCGGCTTCACCGAGCTGCTGAAGGAGCGTTTCGACGAGGCCGGTATCGGCATTCCGTTCCCCCAGCGCGTGGTACATCTGGTGCAGAGCTGAACCCGACGATCGAAGCCGGCATCCGCCGGCTTTTCTCGGTTATTCGCTGGCGGCCACGGGGTCGCGCGTCTCCGGCTGCTGGCGGCTTCGCAACCATTGCCAGGCGATGAGCACCAGCGTCGGCACGCCGAGCAGGGCGGTGACGAGGAAGAAGTCGCTGTAGCCCAGGTGTTCGACCATCACCCCTGAGTAGCCGCCGATCAGGCGCGGTAGCAGCAGCATCAGCGAGCTGAGCAGCGCGTACTGCGTGGCGGAAAACTTGAGGTTGGTCAGGCTCGAGAGATAGGCCACGAACGCGGTCGATGCCAGGCCGCCGCTGAAGTTGTCGCAGGAGATGGTGACGATCAGCATGTTCAGGTTGGCGCCCATGCCCACCAGCGCGACGAACATGAGGTTGGTGGCGGCCGAGGCGAGGCCGCCGAGGAAGAGGATCGGCAGGATGCTGAACCGCACGATCAGCAGCCCGCCGAACGCCGCCCCGAGCAGGGTCATGATCAGGCCGAACAACTTGCTGACGCTGGCGATCTGGTCCTTGGAAAAGCCCTGGTCGATATAGAAGACGTTGGCCATCACGCCCATCACCGTGTCGGACATTCGGTAGGTCGCGATCAGCCCGAGCAGCAGCAGGGCCTGCCAGCGATAGCGCAGGATGAAATCGGTGATCGGCGTCAGGACCGGGCCCATGAGGATGCGGCCGGGAGCGGACAGGCAGCCCCAGCAGATCAGCAGGTACATGGTCCCGCGTGGCCAGTAGCCGCCCCAGAACGATTTGAACATGCCGCCGGCAGCGACCAGCAGGATGATCAGCAGAAGCACCGAGACGGCCTGGTGCACGAAGTCGAAGTGGCGGGGGCGCTGCCGCTGCTTGGCCTGGTGGAACATCTGGCGCACCGGCACCAACAGGCTCAGGCCGACCGGCGACAGCGAGCCGACGATGAACAGCAGGTAAAGCGCCGCACGCGGCCAGGCCTGGGCGATCAGCGCATTGATCATCGCCGGCAGCGAGATCAGCAGCACCAGCAGCAGGCCCACCGAAGCCAGCTGGTGGTTGAAGCTGTAGGCCGAGGGTTCGCTCGGCAGCGGCGCGCCCGCCTGCGGTTCGGGGATCAGCAGGCTGGTCAGCAGGCCGGGCAGGATCAGCGCGGCGAACACGATGTAGGTGGTGGTCCAGGCCGCCTGGCTGTAGGCCAGGTTGCTCGAGCCCAGCCATTCGGCGAGAAACAGCGCGCCGGCGCTGGCCAGCAGCATGGCGATGCGGTAACCGGTCATGTAGCTGGCGGCGAGCGTTGCCTGCAGCTTGTCCTCGGCGATCTCGAGCCGGTAGGCATCGATGGCGATGTCCTGGGTGGCCGAGGCGAAGGCGACTGCGACGGCCAGCGCAATGAGCAGCGTCAGGTTGCTCTGAGGGTTACACAGGGCCATGCCCACCAGGCCGATGGCGATTACCGCCTGCGACAGCACCAGCCAGGAGCGCCGTCGGCCCAGTCCGCCAATCCAGGGCAGGCGCCACTGGTCGAGCATCGGCGACCAGACCCACTTGAAGGCGTAGGCCAGGCTGATCCAGCTGGCAAAGCCGATGGTTTCGCGCGACACGCCGGCCTCGCGCAACCACACGGAGAGGGTGGAGAACACCAGGATTGCCGGCAGGCCCGCGGCGAAGCCGAGCACCAGTAGCGTCAGCGAGGCGGGGCTGGCATAGGCGGCGAGGGCGGTCCGCCAGGTATCACGGGACATAGGGTCTGGGGAGATAGGCATGAAGCGCGCACTCTACCCGCTGTGCTCCGCCGATTTCCAGCCATGCCGACGTATGTCGACGCGGTCGTTGACCACCATCACGCCCTCGGCGCGCAACCGGGCCCGCTGCTCTTCGCCGGCGACAGTGCCGGCCGCCAGGCTCAGGCGGCCGCCAGCGCCCATTACTCGATGCCACGGCAGCCGCGTGTCGTCGGGCAGTTGTGCCAGCACCCGCCCGACCCAGCGCGCGGCGCGGCCGAGTCCGGCTGTTGCGGCGAGTTCGCCGTAGCTGGTGACCTTGCCCGGGGGAATTTGCGCCAATGCTATGTACAGCGACGCGCGCCGGGTCTGGGCGTCATCGCTGGCGAGGGCGTTCGTCCGTGGGGTCTGCGCGTCGTGGGTCATGCTAGTGCTCCGCTATCTGGGCCAATGATAGGCGCCGACGGCCCGTTTGGCGGGCCGCGCTTGTTGTCTGCGTTGGCATAAGGATAATGCCTGTCTTTCTCATTTATCCCGTGGATATCGCCCGGCTCATGTGCTTCCGACCGCTCTCTCTGACCCTGCTTTGCGCCACCCTTTCATCGCTGTCCCTGCCGAGCTTCGCCGATACCGTCTGGCTGAAGAACGGTGATCGCCTGACCGGAAAGATCAGTGTGATGGATGGCGGCAAGCTACTCATCGAAACCGCGTATGGCGGCTCCATACCGGTCAAGTGGAGCCAGGTGGCGACGCTCGAAAGCGACCAGAAGCTGATGATCAAGCAGGACCAGATCACCGGTGAGGTGGCCAAGTCCCTGCAGGCCGCCGAGGATGGCAAGGTGGTGCTGAGCAACGGCGGGGCCCCGCGTACCGTCGCGCTGTCCAGCATTACGCAGATTATCCATCCCAAGCCGCTGATTCAGGACCTTACCTGGAAGGGCAACGTCGATGTCGCCGTGGACTACAAGCGTGCCGAGACCGACACCGACGACTACGACCTGTCCTTTGACACCTCGGCCCGACACGGGCTGTGGCGCCACAACGCCACCGCCAACTACAACCGCGAGTTCCGCGACGGCGTCACGGCCACCGACAACTGGGATGCCGAATACGCGCTGGACCGCTTCCTCGACGAGCACTGGTTCTGGCAGGGGCGCCTGGAATACAAGCGCGACAAGATCGAAGACGTTCGCCGGCAGCGCACCCTGGGTACCGGCCCGGGCTATCAGTTCTGGGACAACGAGTTGGGCGCGTTCTCGCTGGCCTCGCTGGTCAACCGCAGCGACTACGAGTTCGCCAACGGGGACACCGAGGACTTCTACTCGCTGGCGATGAAGTGGCGCTACAACCGCTATCTGGTGGGCAAGACCTTCGAGCTGTTCAGCAACGGCGAAATCGGTAAACCGCTGGAAAACGTCGCTGACTACGAATTCGATGCCGAAGTGGGCCTGCGCTACAAGGTGACCGACTGGGCCTCGCTGCACATGAAAGCCGAAAAGGACATCGTCAGCGGCGCTGAAAGCGAGCTCGACGAAACGCGCTACAGCCTGGGCTTCGGGGTGGGTTGGTAAGAGCGGTAGAGACGGGAGAAGCACTGGAGGGGGAGGCCTGACGACAAGCCTGCCCAGCGTACGGCCGCGATGCCGCACGCTGCTTGCAGCCTCCAGCTCTTCCTACAATCTCAAACCGCCGTCCAGTTCGAGAATCCGTCCGGTGAAATAGTCGTTCTCGAACAGGTAGGCCACCGAATGGGCGATCTCCATGGGCTTGCCCAGGCGCTTGAGTGGGATGCCTGAGGTCATCTTCTCGAGCGCTTCGGGTTTCATGCTGGCAACCATTTCCGTCTCGATGAAGCCGGGCGCCACGCCTGCCACGCGGATCCCGTAGCGGGCCAGTTCCTTCGCCCAGACCACGGTGTCGGCCGCCACGCCGGCCTTGGCCGCCGAGTAATTCGCCTGGCCCATGTTACCGGCACGGGAAATCGACGAAATATTGATGATCGCGCCCTGCCGCTCGAGCTCGATCATCTTCGCCGCGACTTCGCGGGTGCAGAGGAACACACCGGTCAGGTTGACGTCGATAACCGCCTGCCACTGGGCCAGGCTCATCTTCGACAGCTCTCCGTCCTTGACCTTGATGGTCAGGCCGTCGCGCAGGATGCCGGCGTTGTTGACCAGCCCGTCCAGGGCGCCGAAATCCTCGGCCACCTGAGCGACCATATGGCTGACCTGCTCTTCCTGGGCGACGTTGCACAGGTAGGCGCGGGCATCGCCACCGGCAGCCTTGCAGGCGGCCACTGCCTCGTCCAGGCGCTCCTGGTTGAGGTCTACCAGCGCCAGCCGTGCGCCCTTGCCGGCGAGGTATTCGCCCATGGCGCGGCCGAGGCCCTGTCCGCCGCCGGTGATGATGATGACCTTGTCGTTGAGCTGCATGTGATCTCCTGTCTATCGGTGCGCTCGCGACGTCGCCGGGTCGAATCGGTATGCTAGGCAGACGTCCATGACCCGCCCCGAGGAGCTCCAGGTGAGCGCAGAAGCCGTCAAGCATGCCCGACTCTTACTGCTCAAGGAATACCGAGGCGTGCTCTCCACGCACTCCCAGGCGATGCCGGGGTTCCCCTTCGGCTCGGCTGTTCCCTATTGCCTGGACGCCCAGGGCTGCCCGCTGCTGCTGATCAGTCGCATCGCCCAGCACACCCGCAACCTGCAGGCCGACCCGCGTTGTTCTCTGCTGGTGGGCGAGCGGGGCGCCGAAGACGTTCAGGCGGCCGGGCGGCTGACCCTGCTCGCCGAAGCGCACAAGCTCTGTGAACCGCAAACGGTCGAGGCCGCTGCCGAACGCTACTACCGGTACTTTCCCGAATCGCGGGACTACCACCGCGCACACGACTTCGATTTCTGGACGCTACAACCTGTGCGCTGGCGGTTCATTGGCGGCTTTGGCGCGATCCACTGGCTGGACCAGGTGGCCCTGGCGAATCCATTCGCGGGCGCAGACGGGGCCGAGGCGGGGATGCTCGACCACATGAACGAGGACCACGCGCAGGCCATCGCCCATTACCTCGCCTGCGCGGGCCACCCGCCAGCCAATGAAGCGCTCATGGTCGGCATCGACCGGGAGGGTTTCCACTTGCGGGTTGGGCAGGCGATCCACTGGTTCGCCTTCCCTGCGCCCTGCAGCACGCCGGGTGCGGTGCGCCAGGCGCTGGTCGCGCTGGCACGCGCTTGACCCGGCGCTGAATGATTCCGTTACAGGCTGTCGATCGGGCGGGTTGAATTCAGCGGGCGCTGCCGTCATCTACACAACTTCGGAAGCCGTACTTCCGTCAGGGATCTATCGATGCGAATTTTCTTTTTCTTGTTTCTGCTGTTCCCGCTGGCCGAGCTGGCGCTGCTGATTCAGGTGGGCAGCTCCATTGGCGTACTGCCCACCATCCTGTTGCTGGTGATCAGCGGCATGGCCGGTATCCTGCTGCTGCGTCTGGCGGGCTTCGCCACGGCCTGGCGCGCCCGCGAGCGGCTGGCGCGCGGCGAGCTGCCGGAGCAGGAAATGCTCCAGGGGCTGATGATGGCCATCGCCGGGGGCTTGCTGTTCCTGCCGGGCTTTCTCAGCGACATCATTGCGCTGTTGCTGCTCTTCCCGCCGTCCAGGCGTTTGTTTCTCGGCATGCTCGGTCGTCGGATCGAGGCTCAGGCGCAGCGCCAGCGCGCCTTTTCCGAGGACCTGCGCCGACAGTCGGAGCCGCCGCAGGGCAACACCCGACCCAACGTGATCGAGGGTGAATGGGAACGCCGCGACAAGTGAGCGCGACGTTGACCTGAAAGGCATGCGCGGGCATGCCTTTTTCATTTTTCGATGCAAAAAATCGCGGCGCCTCCCTTGAAATCGTTTTTGCCGCCCGCATGTAGCGGTCACCGCAAGGTCGCTGTCGTGATTTGACAGTCCGTCTTCTGCGGCTCGCATTGCGGGCCGCAACCGGCACCGCCGGATTTGCCAACCCGCCGATGAGAATGCATCGGCATGGAAACCACTGTACTAGGAGAGATCGACAATGAAGCTTCGTCCTCTGCATGACCGCGTCGTGATTCGTCGCAGCGAAGAAGAAACCAAGACCGCAGGCGGCATCGTCCTGCCGGGCTCCGCTGCCGAGAAGCCGAACCGTGGCGAAATCGTCGCTGTAGGCACTGGCCGCGTTCTGGACAACGGCGAAGTCCGTCAGCTGGCCGTCAAGGTTGGCGACCAGGTTGTATTCGGCCCTTACTCCGGCAGCAATACCGTCAAGGTCGACGGTGAAGACCTGCTGGTGATGAGCGAGAACGAAATCCTCGCCGTCGTCGAAGCCTGATCAGCGTTCGCTTCCAGCGAACTGCGTTCCATCAACAGAATTTGAGGAAGAATCAACATGGCTGCTAAAGAAGTTAAGTTCGGCGACTCCGCTCGCAAGAAGATGCTGGTAGGCGTCAACGTCCTGGCTGACGCGGTAAAAGCGACCCTCGGCCCGAAAGGCCGCAACGTCGTCATCGAGAAGAGCTTCGGCGCTCCGACCATCACCAAGGATGGCGTTTCCGTTGCCAAGGAAATCGAGCTGAAGGACCGTTTCGAGAACATGGGCGCGCAGCTGGTCAAGGACGTGGCCTCCCGTGCCAACGATGATGCCGGCGACGGCACCACCACCGCGACCGTTCTGGCCCAGGCCATCGTCAACGAAGGCCTGAAGGCCGTTGCCGCTGGCATGAACCCGATGGATCTGAAGCGCGGCATCGACAAGGCGACCATTGCCATCGTTGCAGAGCTGAAGAATCAGTCCAAGCCATGCGCTGACTTCAAGGCCATCGCTCAGGTTGGCACCATCTCCGCCAACTCCGATAGCTCCATCGGCGCGATCATCGCCGAAGCCATGGAGAAGGTTGGTAAAGAAGGCGTGATCACTGTCGAAGAAGGCTCGGGCCTGGAAAACGAACTGTCCGTTGTAGAAGGCATGCAGTTCGACCGTGGCTACCTGTCCCCTTACTTCATCAACAAGCCGGACACCATGGTGGCCGAGCTGGACAGCCCGATGCTGCTGCTGGTCGACAAGAAAATCTCCAACATCCGCGAACTGCTGCCGGTGCTGGAAGGCGTTGCCAAGGCTGGCCGTCCGCTGTTGATCGTGGCTGAGGACGTCGAAGGCGAAGCCCTGGCGACTCTGGTCGTCAACAACATGCGCGGCATCGTCAAGGTTGCTGCCGTCAAGGCGCCTGGCTTCGGTGATCGCCGCAAGGCCATGCTGCAGGACATCGCGATCCTGACTGGCGGTACCGTGATTTCCGAAGAAGTCGGCCTGAGCCTGGAAACCGCGACCCTGGAGCACCTGGGTAACGCCAAGCGCGTCGTGCTGAACAAGGAAAACACCACCATCATCGACGGCGCCGGCCAGCAGGTCGACATCGAAGCCCGCGTGGCGCAGATCCGCAAGCAGGTTGAAGACACCACCTCCGACTACGACAAGGAGAAGCTGCAAGAGCGTCTGGCCAAGCTGGCCGGAGGTGTTGCCGTGATCAAGGTCGGTGCCGGCACCGAAGTTGAGATGAAAGAGAAGAAAGCCCGCGTTGAAGACGCCCTGCATGCTACTCGTGCAGCCGTCGAAGAAGGCGTGGTTCCTGGCGGCGGCGTTGCACTGGTGCGCGCACTGCAGGCCATCTCCGAGCTCAAGGGTGAGAACGAAGACCAGAACGTCGGCATCACCCTGCTGCGTCGCGCCGTCGAGGCGCCGCTGCGCCAGATCGTCGCCAACGCCGGTGGCGAGCCGAGCGTCGTGGTCGACAAGGTGAAGCAGGGTTCGGGCAACTACGGCTTCAACGCTGCGTCCGACGAGTACGGCGACATGATCGAAATGGGCATTCTCGACCCGGCCAAGGTCACCCGTTCTGCACTGCAGGCCGCGGCGTCGATTGGCGGTCTGATGATCACCACCGAAGCCATGATCGCCGAAGTGGTCGAAGACAAGCCGGCCCCGGCCATGCCGGACATGGGTGGCATGGGAGGCATGGGCGGCATGATGTAAGCCGACCGGCCCCTCCGCTGTAAAATAGCCCCGCCTCGTGCGGGGCTTTTTTTTGCTTTCTTCGGGCGGTCGACACCGCCCGGTCATATCCGTCTGCCAGGGTAGCCGGCCTTGGCGATTGCATAGCAGACCGACCGTCTGTCGACCTGCCGGGCGACTGGTGGAATTGTGTTCTATGGTGAGTTTCTCAACTCACCCCAAAACAAGGACTTGCGCAATGAAGCTTGAAATTGCTCGAGGGTTGTTCCTGATCGGCGCACTCGGTGTCGCCTCCTTGTGCGCGGCCGCCTGGAGCGAGCCAGACGCGCGCGTCGTGTCGCGCGCCGAACTGAGCAGTGCCTGCTCGGTGCCGCGTGTCGCCCGCGTCTCGTTGGCCGAAGCACAGCCTGACCACGACCTGCTGTTGCTGATGTACGGCCTGTCGCAGAGCCTGGTCGGTCGCGGCTGATCCGCTGATCCGCTGATCCGCTTGCCGCGCCGGATACACTTCAAGCCCTGGCGCAACAATCGGTTCGCCCGGCGTTCGGCCGCGTCTGAACGTCCGTTCCTTCCTTCTTTGCCTCTCTCTTTCGGTTTCCGCTCTACCGGCGCCCGGCATGCCGACCGTGCCGCGGCGCTTTTATCTCAGCCTTGGCGTGCTCGCCGCGCCGTCACGGCGCCCGGTCGGGCCGCGCCAGCAGGCTGTACACGGCCGGCAGGACGAACAGCGTGAAGGCCGTGCCGACGGTCATACCGGTGGCGATGACCAGGCCGATGTCGAAGCGACTGACCGCGCCCGCACCGCTGGCCAGGATCAGCGGCACCATGCCGAACACCGTGGCGGCAGTGGTCATCAACACCGGCCGCAAGCGGATCGCAGCGGCCTGCTCAGCGGCCTCGCGGCGGCTCAGGCCCTGGGTCAGGCGCAGCTGGTTGGCGAACTCGACGATCATGATGCCGTGCTTGCTGATCAGCCCGATCAGCGTCACCAACCCGACCTGGGTGTAGATATTCATGCTCGACACCCCGAGAAACAGGGGCACCAGCGCCCCGCAGATCGACAGCGGCACGGTCACCAGGATCACCAGTGGGTCGCGAAAGCTTTCGAACTGGGCGGCGAGCACCAGGAAGATCACCGCGAGTGCAAGGGCGAAGGTGGTGTAGAGCGCATTGCCCTCCTGGATGTACTGGCGTGAGGCGCCGGCGTAATCGAAGGTGAAGCCCTGGGGCGCTTCTTCTTGCGCAATACGCTGCAACGTCTCGATCGCCTCGCCCATGCTGACCACCGGGAAGCCCTGGATGGTCGCCGCGTTGAGTTGTTGAAACTGGGTCAGTTGGGTCGGCCGCGCGCGGTCGCTGACGCGGATCAGCGTCGCCAACGGCAGCATTTCGCCGCGGTCGTTCTTCACGTAATAGTTGCCCAGCCAGCCGGGATTGTCGCGATAGGCCTGCTCGACCTGGGCGATCACCTTGTAGCTGCGTCCGTCGATGGTGAAGCGGTTGATTTCGCTTTCGCCGAGCAGTGTCGCCAGGGTCAGGCCCAGATCCTCCATGGACACGCCCATCTGCGCCGCCTTTTCGCGGTCGATATCGACGACGATTTCAGGCTTGTCGAAGGCCAGGTCCACGTCGAGAAAGGCAAACTTGCCGGACGCCTGGGCCTTGTCCCTGATCCGCTCGGTCACCTGCAGCAGCGACTGGTAGTCGTTGGCGGTGGTGAGCACGAACTGGAAGGGCAGCCCCTCACCGGTTCCGGGCAGCGAAGGCAGGTTGAAGCCGAAGACCTGCAGGCCGGGAATCCGGTCGATCTGCGCCTGGACCTCGGGCAATATCTCCATCTGGCTGCGCTCGCGCTCGTCCCAGGGCTTCATGAGGAAGCCGCCGATGCCGCTCTGCACGCCGTTGAACCCGTTGATCTGGAACCAGGAGTAGTACTCGGGAAAGGATTTGAAGATCGCCAGGAACTGATCGGTGTAGGCGTTCAGGTAGTCGAGGTTGGCCGTTTGTGGCGCGCTGGCCATCATGAAGATGATGCCCTGGTCCTCGTCGGGCGCCAGCTCGCGCTGGCTGAAACTGACCAGCAGCGGAATCAGGCAGAGCACGATAGCGGCGAAGACCAGCACTACCGGCCGCGTCTCCAGAGTGCTGTGCAGGGCGCCCTGGTAGCGGCGCTTGAGCCGGTCGAATAGCGCGTCCAGGCGGTGGACCAGGCCGCTGGGGTTCTCTTCGTGGCGCAGCAGGCGTGAACACATCATTGGCGACAGGGTCAGCGCCACGAGCCCGGAAATCAGCACTGCGCCGGCCAGGGTCAGGGCGAATTCCTGGAACAGCGCGCCGGTCAGGCCTTGCAGGAAGCCGATCGGGGCATACACGGCAGCCAGGGTGATGGTCATGGTCACCACCGGCATGGCGATTTCCCGCGCGCCGTCAATGGCCGCCTGGAACGGCGTCTTGCCCTGCTCGATGTGCCGGTGGATGTTCTCCACCACCACGATGGCATCGTCGACCACCAGGCCGATCGCCAGCACCATCGCCAGCAGCGTAAGCAGGTTGATCGAATAGCCCATCGCCTGCATGAAAAACAGCACGCCGATCATCGACAGCGGAATGGTGACCACGGGGATTAGCACCGAGCGCAGCGAACCGAGGAACAGAAACACCACCACGATGACGATCACCACCGCCTCGGCGAGCGTCTTGACCACCTCGTCGATCGAGGCCTGGATGAAGCGCGTGGCGTCATAGGCGATGGTGACCTTCAGCCCGGGCGGCAACTGCGATTCGATCTGCGGCATCAGCGCGCGCACTTCGGCGATGACGTCCAGCGGGTTGGCGCTGGGGGTGCCCTTGATGCCGATGTAGACCGACGGGATGCCGTCGAAGGAACTGATCGCGTTGTAGCTCTCGGCCCCCATCTCCACCCGCGCGACGTCGCCCAGCAGCACGCGGCTGTCGCCTTCGGTCTTCAGCGGAATGGCCGCGAAGGCCTGCGGCGTCTTGAGTTCGGTGTCGGCATTGATGCTGGTGACCACGTACTGGCCCTTCACCTCGCCCGCGGCGGCGAGAAAGTTGTACTGGCGCACCGCAGTGGTCACGTCGCCAGCCGACAGCCCATAGGCAGCCAGTTTCACCGGGTCGAGCCAGAGGCGCATGGCGAACACCTGGTTACCGAGAATCTGCGCTTCGGCCATGCCCGGCAGGGTCGCCAGCTTGGGCTGGATGACCCGCGACAGGTAGTCGGTGATCTGCGGGTTACTCAACTGATCGCTGTAGAAACTGATGTACATCAGGGCCGTGGAGTCGGCCGCCTGCTTGTTCAGCACCGGGTCCTCGGCCGCCTGCGGCAGCTGGTTCTTCACCGAATTGGCCTGGCTGAGCAGCTCGGTGTAGAGCCGATCGGTGTCGGCACCGATGCGCGCGTAGACGGAAATGGTGGACAGGTTCTGCTGGCTCACCGAGGTCATGTAGTCGACACCCTCGGCGCTCGCCAGGCTTTGTTGCAGCGGCTGGGTGATGTAGCCCTGGATGGTTTCGGCGTTGGCGCCGGGGTAGGCGGTGGTCACGGTGATCAGCGCGCTTTCCATCTGCGGGTACTGGCGGATCACCAGGCTGTTGAACGCCTGCAGGCCGAGCAGCACGATCAGCAGGCTGATCACGCTGGCGAGCACCGGGCGGCGGATGAACGGATCGGTAAAGGCCATCAGCGTCGCGCCCTTCAGTTTGCGGCCGGCGCATCGGCCGGGGCGTTGTCCGGCGCGAGCGTATGCGACGCCGACAAGGTGACGTGGGCGCCATCGTCGAGCTTGAGCTGGCCGGCGATGACCACCTGTTCGCCGGCCTCCAGCCCCTCGAGCACCACGACCTGGCCTGCGCGCCGCTCACCGGTCCGCACGAAGCGGCGTTCGACGACCTGGTACGGCTCGTCCTCCGCTGCCGGCCCGGCACCTTCTTCACGGGCTGGCGGCGGTGCGTCGGTCACCACCAGCACCGAGTTGCCGTAGAGGGTGTAGGTGATCGCGGTTTCCGGCACCACCACACGCGGCTGCTCGCTCGGCAGCAACACCTCGAGGTTGGCGAACATGCCCGGCAGCAGCCGCTCGCCGGGGTTGTCGAGCTCGGCGCGCACCTGCACGGTGCGGGTGGTGGCCTGCACCTTGGGGTTCAGGGCAACGATGCGGGCGGCGAAGCGTTCGCCCGGAAATGCCGCCACGCCGATCTCCACCGGCTGCCCGACGGCGAGCAGGGGCACCTGCTGCTCGGGCAGCGAGAAATCGACGAACAGGGTGCCCAGGTCCTGCAGGGTCGCGATCGGCGTACCGGCAGCGACGTAGTCGCCAAGGTCGACCTGGCGGATGCCGATGGTGCCGGCGAACGGCGCGAGGATGCGCTTCTTCTCAAGGCTGGCCTGCAACTGCGCCACCGTCGCCGCGGCCTGCTGGGACTCGGCATTGAGCCGGTCGAACTCGCTGCGCGAAATCGCCTGGCGGTCGATCAGGCTGCGGGCCCGCTCGAACTCCGCCTTGGCCAGGCGCAGCCCGGCTTCGGCGGCGGCCAGGTTGGCTTGTTCGATGGCGCTGTCGAGCAGGACGATCGGCTGACCCTTGGCGACCTTTTCCCCGGACTGGAACTGGATCGCGCTGACGGTGCCGGCAATTTCGGTCGACAAGTCGATGCCCTGCACTGCGCGGAGCGTGCCGATCGCCGGCAGCCGCGCCTGCCAGGGCTGGCGGCGGGACGTGGCCACCTCGACGGCGATGGGCGGCTTGGGCGCCTTGAACTGCGCGATCTGCGCGGAGATCGACTGGTACTTGAGGCCGGCGAGGATCGCGATCACGACCACCACCGCGCCGAGCATGAGCAGCATGCGGCGCCACATGTTCCGAATTCCTTGGAAGGGCCGGCGCTCGACGGCGCGCCGGGTGCCAGCCAGGGCTGGCCGGAGGCCGACGCCCTGTACCGGCTGTGGGTTGTCCGGGCCGGGTGGCCCGTGGAGACAGCAAAGCTAGACGGGAAATCGCGGCCCGTAAAGGCCCCAGCGGCGCCGCCAGCGCAGCAGGGCGCCCTCTGTTGCGCGGCTTCCGCCCGCCGCGCTGTGGCGCTCCTGCGGGTCAGCCGGCGAGACGGTGGGTGACTTCGGTCAGCTGGGTCGAGAGGCGGTGCAGGTTCTGGCTGGCCTGCTCGGTGCGTTCGACGTTGTCCTGGTTGGTGACGGCGATGGCGGTGATTTCAGTCAGGTTGCGCGAGATGTCCTCGGCCACCGACGTCTGCTCCTCCGCGGCGGTCGCGATCTGGCGGTTCATGTCGCGGATGGCTTCGACCTCCTGGGTGATGCGTTGCAGCATGCTGCCCGCCTCGGTGACCTGCTCGACGCCCTCGTCGCTGCGGGCCTGGCCGCCTTCGATGGCGCGTACCGCATCCACGGCACCGGTCTGCACGCTGTCGATGATCTGGTGAATTTCTGCTGTCGAGTCGGCCGTGCGTCTGGCCAGGGTGCGCACCTCGTCGGCGACCACCGCGAAGCCGCGCCCGGCATCACCAGCGCGAGCGGCTTCGATGGCCGCGTTCAGGGCCAGCAGATTGGTCTGGTCGGCGATGCCGCGGATCACTTCAAGCACCTTGCCGATGCGGCCGCTGTCCGCCTCGAGACGGCGAATGACCTCGGCGGTGTTGCTGATTTCGCCGCGCATGTGAGTGATGGTCTGGATCGTCGAGCGCATCATGTGCTCGCCCTCTTGCGCCGACTGGTCCGCGGCATCGGCCGCGCGGGCCGCGTCGGCGGCATGGCGGGCGACCTCTTGGGCGGTGGCGGACATTTCGTGCATGGCGGTCGCCACCTGGTCGGTGCGCGAGAATTGCTCGCGGGTGCCTTGCCCCATGAGCGCGGCGATGGCGTTGAGTTCGCCGCTGGCGCTGTCCAGGTCGGTGGTGCTGCGCTGCAGACGGGTAAAGGTGTCGGCGAGGAAGTCGCGCAGCACGTTCGCTGCGCTTGCCAGCCGGCCCAGCTCGTCGGCCCGAGAGGCATCGACCCGCTCGGCGAAGTCACCCCGGCTGAGTTTGGCGATATGGTCGATCAGGTGGCGGATCGGCGCGACCAACTGGCGGTTGACCAGCCAGAGACTGAGCAAGGCGATCAGCACGCCGGCCACCAGCATCACCAGCGCACCGGTCAGCACGGTGCGGTCGGCGGTCTGGCTGATCTCGGCAGAGCGCTGCAGCGCCGAGCGGTGAAGTGTTTCGACGAGGGCTTCCAGCTGCTCGCTGGCAGCGCGGTCGATACCCTTGACCGCGGTGTCGCCGGCAACCGGGTCGCCACCGGCGGCCAGAAACGCTTCGCGGCCGCTGCGATAGGCCGCGCCGAGCGCCTGGTGTTCGTCACGCAGGCCGCGAATCTGGCCGGCGAGCTCGGGTTGATGCTCGGTCTCCACGAGCAGCCTGCCAAGCAAATCCTGCACCTTGCGCTCCTGGGCTTCGAAACTCTGCCAGTACTTGTCCAACTGCTCGGGCGCTTTGCCGCGCAGCAGCACGTTCTTCCACTCCTGGACCTGGATCTTGAACTCGAGGTTGGTCTGGTCGACCAGCTGGGAGGCCTCCACCGGGCCCTTGAGCAGCCGCTGGTAGGCGGCGATGTCGCCGGAAAGGAAGGAAAAGCTGGCCAGGGCGATGGCCAGCATCAGCAGCAGGCTGCCGCCGATCAGCGCCAGCAGCTGCGCGCGCAGGGATTTTTTCAGAAACATCGGTGCGATCTCGTGCGAAGGAGGGGCGCTTGCCTGGTCTGCAAGCCAACGGCGCACGGCGGGTAACCCTGCGCTTGGTTGCTTGTCGGCGCGTCGCGGCGAGACTTGAACCCGATCAGACCAGTCGCAGGTGGTTGTCCCAGAGTCCCGCCGGCAGCTGCAGCGCGGTGCTGACCACGGCTTGCCCGGTGCAGTCGACGAGCCGGCAGCGACCCTGTCCCGAGCTGACCACGAAGCCCTGCGCGACAGCGGCCACGCCGGCGCAGTCGGGCAGGTGGATGCGCTCGCGCAGGGTCGTCGAATCCAGGTCCCAGATGAACACCGTGTTGCCACGCGGGGCGGTGACGGCAAGCAGGCGAAGGGCATCGTTGATCGCCAGACTGGCGGTGTACTGGTTCATTGTCTGGCGCTCGGCCTCACCCAGTGGGAACGGCTGGAACGGCTGGCCGGGGCGCTTGATCGCCAGCAGCGGCACCGCATCCAGGGAGTCACCTTCGTATTGCTGGCCGGACACCACCGTGCCGTCGGCCGCCACGGCAAGGTGACGCACGCTGTTCATGGTTTCGGGCAGCTGTTCCTTGGACAACAGGGTGCCGTCGCGGCGCAGCAGCACCAGGCTGGGCTCCATGGCGTCGAGGTTCATCATCGCGCGGCTGTCGGCCTCGGTGCGGATACCGCCGTTGGCGATCACCAGGGTCTCGCCGTCGGGCATCCACAGCAACTGGTGCGGGCCGATGCCATGGGTCGAATGCTCGCCACTGCGCACCAGCTGGCGCTGTTCCACGCGATAGATGCCCAGCACGCCACGCCCGGCGTCACGGGTGTCGTTTTCGGTGGTATAGAACCAGTCGCCGCTGCCGTGGAATACGCCGTGGCCATAGAAGTGCCGGTCTGGCGGCGAGGCCAACACCTGCAGCAGCGTGCCGTCGCGGCTGTCGATCAGGTAGCTCTCCCGGCTCGGGCGACGGCCGACGAACACCGCGAGCGGTAGGTGCGGATGGGCGTAGCAATCGTGGCAGCGCTCGGTGACCGGGGTGGCGAACACCTGGCTGCCGTCGAGCCGATAGCCGACGGCGTAGTGACGGCCATCGGCATCGTCACGGGCCGACAGCAACAAGGGCTGCTGGTCGTGCCGGGTGAGCGTCCAGCCGCCCACGGCAGTGGCGGCGACCAGGGCGCTGCCCAGTCCGAGAAAGGTGCGGCGGCGCATGGATCAGTCTCCGTCGTGAGCGTTGAAGCCGATCTGCACGCCGAGCGCGCGGGCCAGCTCGGTTTGGTGCAGGCGGTGCAGGGCGTCGATGTCGTCATACAGCGCGGCCAGGCGCTCACGGCCGGGCTCGTCGGCGAGCAGCTCGCTGAACGGCAGCATGATGTCGGCCACTTGCTTGCGCGTGGTTTCGTAGGCGACGTCGATGCGCTGGCTGAGGTCGGCCTGCTCGGCCGGCACCAGGCGCTTGAGGCCGCTGCCGTCCTCGCCGAGCCAGAGCCGCTGGGCACCGGCGAGCGTGGCGTCGAGGCTGGCCAAGGTCGCATCGCTGCGCCAGGCTTCTGCCTGGAAGGGCTGTGGGTGGCCCTTGCTCTGCCGGCCAAGCGGGGCGCCGAGTTTCTTTTTCAGCCCGTCGAGCGCGGTGATCTGCACCCGCAACAGGTCGGCGATGGCTTCCTTGGGCTCGGCGTAGCGTGCGTTGGGAAACTCGCGCAGCTGGGCGGCCATGCCGTCCTTGGCCTCCCAGTCGGCGAGGATGCCGGCGGCGAGCTTCTGCTGGTGCTCGCCGATGGCCTGCAGCAGCGGGCAGTAGCGCGCCTGGGTCGCCTTGTCGTTCAGGTCGATGGCCCGGTCGTAGAGCACGTATTCGTAGGCGGTTAGGCCCAGCAGCACGACGCTGCCGCTCTCCAGGTCGGCCTGGGTCAGCTGCGGCTTGCGCTTGAGCAGGGCGGTGGCCTGGCGGCCGACGAGGTTTTTCTTGTCGGGCCAGAACTGCACCTGCCAGGCGCGATTGCCTTCGCCCATCGGGCCGATCAGCAGCGGTTGGAGCGTGGCCCAGGCCAGCTGCGCCTGTAGGTAGGCCTGGCGCGTATCGTCCAGGGCCTCGTTGCCGGCGCAAAAAGCCACGCTGCTGGCGGCCATTCGGCGGTTGGCTTCGGCCCAGCCCGTGTAGCCCGGCAGCAGCACCTCGTCGGTCAGGGCCTGGCTGGTCTCGGCATAGGGATCGGTCGGTGCGCAGGCGCCCAGCAGCAAGCCCAGTGCGGTAAGGGTGAGGGCGCGAACAACGGATGTGGGGTACATGGATAGCTATCCTCGGCAAGGCAGGGTGCGGCTGTCAGGCGCTAGAGTGATTCGAGAAAGGTCAGCAGGGCCCGGCGCTCGTCGCGGTCGAAGCCGAGCACGGCCTGTTTCGCGCGCTCCGCTTCGCCACCGTGCCAGAGTACGGCTTCGAGCAGGTTGCGGGCGCGCCCGTCATGCAGGAATTGGGTGTGACCACTGACCGCCTCGGTGGTGCCGATGCCCCACAATGGCGGGGTGCGCCACTCGCGTCCACTGGCCTGGAATTCAGGACGGTGATCGGCCAGCCCTTCGCCCATGTCGTGCAGCAGCAGGTCGGTATACGGACGGATCATCTGGTTCGCCAGCTCCGGCTCGGCGGCCTCGCCGGTGGTGAACCGTGGCACGTGGCAGCTCTGGCACCCGGCCTGGTGGAACAGTGCCTTGCCGGCCAGTACCTGCCGATCATTGACGTTGCGCCGCGCCGGGACGCCCAGGTTGCGCGAATAGAACAGCACCTGGGCGAGGATGTGGTCGCTCACTTCCAGGTCGCCGCCGTGGGGCATCGCCAGGCAGTCGGTCTGGGCCGCGGTGCAGCTGCTACCGCCGAGCAGGGCGGTGGTCAGTCCCATGTCGTTGAAAAAGGCATCGGCGTTCTGCTGGCTGAGGTTGGGCTGCCCGGCCTTCCAGCCGAAGCGCCCCAGCACCGGGCGGCGCGTGAGCTGGTCAAAGACCCGGTTGGGCCGGCCGGAAATCCCGTCGCCATCGGCGTCGTCGGGGTCTGCATTGGCCAGGATCGCGGCTTCGGGGATCGCTTCCAGCAGGCCGAGGCCGATCATCGGCGGTGCCACGCGTACCGAGAACCGCGTGTCCGCGTGCATGGGGCCGTAGCCCAGTTCGGTGATCACCAGCTCGGGCGCACGCAGCTCAACCGCATGGCCGTCGTCGAAGCGCTCCATGTGCGTGCGGTAGCGCAGTCGCACCTTACCTTCCGGCGCCACGCCGGGAATGGCCATGTCCTGCAGCTGGCCGCCGTAGGTGGGTTCCGGCACGATGCCGCGCTCGCGCAACACCTCGGCATCCCCTGGCCCGCCGGGAATCGACAGGCGCACCAGCATCGAGACCGCCTGGGCGCGACCGTCCTCGGCCGGCCGGCCACGGCCGTCCTTGATATGGCAGCTCTGGCAGGCGTTGGTGTTGAGCAGCGGGCCGAGGCCGTCGCGGGCGGTGGTGGACGAGGGGGCGATGACCCAGGGGTTGCGGAAGAAACTGTTGCCGACGCTGAAATCCAGGCGCCGCATCGGCGAGAGATTGGCCGAGGGCTGCGAAAACGCGTTCTGGTCGAAACGCATGACGCTTGCATCGCCCGCCGACAGAGCCTCGCCCGGCTCGGCCCGGTCGAAGCGTGGTTGCTCGTCGCCACAGCCTGCCAGGGCAAGCAGCAGCACGCAGACGAGAAAAAAGGGCGGGCGCATCGGGTATCCAGGTATGTCGCGGGGGGGCGATCGTAGCAGCTGTCTGCGTGACGATCAGTCAGGTCCGGTTGAAGCCGCCAGGCAAGCGCCGGGCGCGCTCGCCGCGAACCGCCGGGGTGCCGCGTGATGGGGCACCCGGCGGCGCCCGGTCAGAAGCTGTGGTCGGCGGTATCCGGGTTCAGGTCGCTGATGCCCAGCGCCATGGCGGCCTTCTCGATCGAGCCGGTCTGCTGGACCAGTGCGGCGATGGCAGCGCGCACCTTATCCTGCCCGGCGCTGTTGTCCGGTCCGATCAACTGATCGAACGACTCGCCGTTCTCAGCACTTTCCACTAAGACGCGCAGCTTGGCCTCGGTGGTTTCCAGGTCGGTCTTGAGCGTGCTGTTGACCTCGGGCGCGGTGCCCTCGACCAGGGCCGCCAGGCTCGGGCCGCTCAGGGTGCTGCCGTCGGTGCGCTCGTATTCGCCGAGGTAGACGTTCCGGATGCCCTTGGCGTTGTAATAGTGCGAGTTGTGCGTGTTGTCGCTGAAGCAGTCGTGCTCGTCCTCCGGGGAATTGGCTTCCAGCGCGACCTTCATGCGCTCGCCGGCCAATTCGCCGAGCGACAGGCTGCCCATGCCGAAGAACATCTTGCGCAGGCCGTTCTCGGCCGTGTCCTTCTCCAGGCTGGCGCGGTAGTTGTCGGCGCCCGGCTTCCACTCCTCGACCATGTCGGCCAGGTCGCTGACCAGCAGCTCGGTCGCGGCCTTCAGGTAGGCGCGGCGGCGGTCGCAATGGCCGTTGCTGCAGGCATCGCCCTCGACGAAATCACTGACCGGGCGTTCGCCGGCGCCGGCGTTGGTGCCGTTGAGGTCCTGGCCCCACAGGAGGAATTCGATGGCGTGGTAGCCGGTGGCGACATTGGCTTCCGAACCGGCCAGTTCGTTGAGGCTTGCCAGCTTCTCGCCAGTGATCTTGGTGACGTCGATGCGGTCTTCGCCGATCTGCAGCTCGGTATTGGCGATGATATTGGCCGTGGCGCCCGGATTGCCCAGCGCGTGCTGGTAGTCACTCTGGACGTAATCGATCATGCCCTCGTCGAGCGGCCAGGCGTTCAGCTGTCCTTCCCACTCGTCAACGACCGGGTTGCCGAACCGGAACACTTCGCTCTGCATGTAGGGCACCCGCGCCGCCAGCCAGGCCTGCCGGGCGGCCTGCAGGGTCTCGTCGGTGGGGTTGGCGAGCAGTGCGTCGACCGCGTCCTGAAGCTTCAGCGCGGTGGCGTGGGCATCGCTGAACACGGCATGGGCGAGTTCGGCGTAGTGGGTCACGACGGCTTGTGCGGCGTCGCTTTTGAGGTTGGCGGGCGCCTGGGCGGCCGGCTCGTTCTGGGTGGGGGCAGGGGCTGCTGCCTGTTCGGCAGGTGCCTTTTCGTCGCCGCAACCGGCGAGGGAAATCGCGATGGCCAAGAGGCTGGCGGTGGCCCAGACGGGTGTACGGAGCATGGCGGGTTCCTTTGCTTGCAGGTGAAGAGGTCGCACGACGGCGCGGCGCGACCGGTGATGCGGAACATAATGCGAAAGATTTGCATTTTGTGCAAAGGAATTGCGTGGAACAGGTCGCGCGCCGGCCCCTCCCGTGCCGCTAGAATGCCATCTCCGAACCGTTTCGATCGCCCCCTGGAGATGCCCTGATGAGCCTGAGTGCCACGGTTGCCTGCGTCCTGCTGTTCCTTGCCGCCGCCTACGCGGTGGTGCTCTACAACGGCCTGGTGCGGCTCAAGCACGGCGTTGGCAAGGCCTGGGCTAACATCGACGTGCTGCTGCGCCAGCGTCACGATGAACTTCCCAAGCTGGTGGAAACCTGCAAGCAGTACATGCAGCACGAGCGCAACACCCTGCAACAGGTTGTCCTGGCCCGCTCGGCGGTGTCCGACGCGCGCGAGCGGGGCGATGTCAGTGCCTTGGGGCAGGCCGAAACTGGCCTGCGCGCCGGCCTAGGGCGCCTGTTCGCGCTGGCCGAGCAGTACCCGCAGCTGCGCGCCAACGACAGCTTTCGTCACCTGCAGCAGCGCATCAGCGGGCTCGAGACGGGGATTGCCGATCGCCGCGAGCTATACAACGAGTCGGTCAACCTGAACAACGTGCGTGTCGAGCAGTTTCCCGATGTGCTGCTGGCGCGGGCCTTCGGCTTTCGCGAAGCCGCGCTGCTGCAGTTCAGCGAGACGGAAAAGGCCGATGTCGACCTGAAACCGCTGTTCGGTTAGCGGGGCGTCGGCGTGCTGCTGAGTGCGGTGAGCGGCCTGGCCTGTCTGGCCGGCGGCTGGTTGTGGGCCAGCCGCTGGAGTCGGATGCGTCATCTGCTGGACACCCCGACCTCACGGATTCGCTCCGCTGCGCAAGGTTATGTCGAACTGACCGGCATGCTGCACGAGCTGCCCGACACCCCCCCGCTGCTGGCGCCGCTGACCGGCAAGGCGTGCCTGTGGTGGCGCTACCGGGTCGAGGAGTACCGCGCCGGCAGCAAGCGAGGCAGCTGGTCCACGGTGGAGCAGGGCTGCAGCGAACGACCGTTGCGACTTGCCGACGCTACCGGTGAATGCCTGGTCGATCCGCGTGGCGCCGAAGTGATGCCAGCGCGCCGCGACCGCTGGTCCGGCGACCGGCGCCACCCGCTGGGAAACTCAGCGCACCGCCCGCTGGACTGGCTCATCGGTCAGCGCCAGTACCGCTACACCGAGGAGCGCCTGCACGCCGGCGAGCCGCTGTACGCAATCGGTGATTTCCATAGCCTCGGCGGCGGTCGCCAAGGGCTCGACCTGGCCGCCGCGCAAGGCGCGGTGGTGCGCGAGTGGAAGCAGGACTACGCCGGCCTGCTGCGGCGGTTCGACAACAACCGGGATGGCCAGCTCGACCAGGCCGAGTGGCAGCGCGTGCGGCTTGCTGCCGGCCTGGAGGCAGAGCAGCGGCACCAGTTGGCCAGTGCGCAACCGCCGCAGCACCAGTTGAAATGCCCGGGCGAAGGGCTGCCGTTCGTGCTCTCGAGCCACGGCGAGGAAGTCCTGGCCCGGCGATTTCGCTGGCAGGCCGCCGGCGGCGCATTGCTCTGTCTGCTGGGCGCCCTGGGACTCACGCTGCACTTGGTGGGCTGAGGCGTCGCCGCCGGCAAAGCGGAACTCAGTCGCTGCGCAGATCTGCCCGCTGGCCGCACTTGGCCTGGTACATGGCATCGTCGGCGTGCTTGAGCAGGCTGGCTTCGTCGGTGCCGTCGCGCGGATACAGGGCGATGCCAATGCTCGGTTGCAGCGGTAGGCTCAGGCCGAGCAGTTCGACCGGCGAACGCATGGCGGCCAGCAGGGTGTCGACCACCACCGCTACATCCGCTTCCGATGCGCTGTTTTCCAGCAGCACGACGAATTCGTCGCCGCCCATGCGGGCCACGGTGTCCACCTCGCGGATGTGCTGCGAGAGCCTGAGCGCGAAGGCCTGCAGCAGCAGGTCGCCGACGGCATGGCCGTAGCGGTCGTTGACCTGTTTGAACTCGTTCAGGTCCAGGTACAGCAGTGAGAACCGCGAGTCGTTGCGGCGCGCCCGGGCCAGGGCGTTCTTCAGCCGGTCGAACAGGAATGCCCGGTTGGGCAGGCCGGTGAGCTCGTCGTACTGTGCCATCCGTTCCAGGCGCGCGTGTAGCTGCTTGCGCTCGATGGCCGTGGCCACCTGGTTGGCCACGAACTGCAGCAGCTCGCGGTCCTGCGCACGGTAGGTCGCCTGGTGCGCGGCGTCGCTGAGCAATAGGGCGCCGAGGCTGCCCTGGTGGGCGTTGAGCGGGGCGGCCAGCCAACTGAATTGCTCGGTCCGGGCGACTGCCTTGAGGTGGCTGCAGCCCTCATCGCTGCTGGCGTCGAGCAGCAGCGCCTGGCCGCTGCGGGTGACCTCGGCGCAGAGCGCTGCCGCCGCCTCCAGCGCGAGCGGGGCGGGGCCACTGTGACAGCGGTAATAGGGAAAGGTCGGCTGGGCATGGTCCGGCGCATTCAGCGCGACGAAAAAGCCCGGGGTCGGCAGCAGCCGGCCGATGATCAGGTGGATCTGCTCGAACAGCGCGGCCAGGTCGGCGGTGGTGTGCGCCGCTTCGGAGATGGCATAGACCGCGGCCTGGCGCGACTCGGAATACTTGCGGCGGGTAATGTCGCGCGCCACCCCGACGCGCAGCTGGTCGTTCTCCGACCAACGCGCCGACCACATGATGTCGACCAGAGTCCCGTCCTTGCGCACGTAGCGGTTTTCGAAATGCAGGCTCGGTTGCCCGGCCATCACCTGGCTGGCCACCTGCAGGGTGCGCTCGCGGTCTTCAGGTGCGACCAGCTCCATCATCTGCCGTCCGAGCATTTCCTCCGGGGTATAGCCGAACACGCTTTCGCAGGCGGCGCTTACGTAGACGAAGCGGCCCGCAGCATCGACGACGCAAACCGCGTCGAGCATCAGGTCCAGGACGGTGGCCAGCGAGGGATTCGTTTCGGTTTTCATCGTCTGCACCGCTGGAAGACTGAGCCGGCCCGGGGGCGAAGAAAGTGGGCCGGCCTTGACAGGTTCGAGTGTAGCGGAGCCGTGACGCCGCGCACATTCGCATTATGGCTTTGTGGCATCACTCTTTCGTATCCCGTCGCGGCGATCACGGGCGCTTTTGCGCGATCCAGATGGTATGCCGCGTGCCCCGGTTGCCGTGGGCGAACACCTGCACCTGCTCGGCACTGAAGCCCGCGCTGGCCAGGCGACGAGAGAAGGCCTCGTCAGCGCTGGCCGACCATACCGCCAGCCGCCCGGCGGGCCGCAGCGCGCGGGCGCAGGCATCCAGCCCCGCCGAGGAATAGAGCCAGCTGTTGCCCTTGCGCGTCAGCCCCTCGGGGCCGTTGTCGACATCCAATAGGATCGCGTCGAAACCCTGCGGGTCCTGGCCCAGCACCTCGGCGACATCGCCGCACAGCACCTGGGCGCGCGGATCGTCGAGCGGCATCCCGGCCTTGTGCCCGAGCGCCCTGCGGTTCCAGGCGATGACGCCGGGGACGAGCTCGGCGACCAGCACCTGGGCGTCGTCGCCAAGGCTGCGCAGCGCCGAGGCCAGGGTAAAGCCCATGCCGAGGCCGCCGATCAGCACGCGCGGCTGCGGGCGTCCGGCGATCGCGCGGCAGGGGATCTCGGCCAGGGCGTCCTCGGAGCCGTGGGTGCGGGTGTTCATCAGCTGATTGCCATTGCCGCCACGGATCTTGATGACGAAATCCTCGCCGTAGCTGAACAGGCACAAGGCGCCGTCGGTGCCGGGAATCTCGGCCGTGTCGATCAGTTCAAAACGCTTCATCGGGGCTCGCAGGAAAGAGGGAAAGCCGCACGGCTGTGCCACGCGGCAAGGGTTGGTCAGAGCGACTCGGCGTCGAGGCGCTGGGCGAAGCGCAGGGATTGCTGCAGCAGGGCGGTCAGGTCGGCGGCCGGCAACGGTTTGCTGTAGTAGTAGCCCTGGCCCTCGTTGCAGCCCTCGTCGATCAGGTAGCGCTCCTGCTCGGCGGTCTCAACGCCTTCGGCGATCACCAGCATGCCCAGGCTTTTGCCGAGCTGGATGATTGCCCGGACGATGGTGGTGTCGCCGTGGTCATCGGCCATGTCCTGGACGAAGCTCTTGTCGATCTTGATCTTGTCCAGCGGCAGGCTTTTGAGATAGCTCAGCGAGGAGTAGCCGGTGCCGAAGTCGTCGATGGCGATCAGCGCGCCGGAGCGACGCAGGCTGTGCAGGTTATGGGTGGCCGCGGCGATGTCCTCCATCAGGCCGGTCTCGGTGACCTCAAGTTCCAGGGTTTCGGGCGGCAGGCAGTGCAGGTCGAGCAAGTGGTTGATCGTCTCTGGCAGGCCGGCGTGGTGCAGTTGCACGGTGGACAGGTTGACCGCCATGCGCAGGTCGCTGAAGCCCTGCGCGTGCCATTCGCGCAATTGCCGGCACGCCTGGTCGAGGACCCACTCGCCGATCACGATGATGCTGCCGTTCTGCTCGGCGAGCGGGATGAAGACGTCCGGCGGCACCTGCCGGCCGCTCGGGTGAGACCAGCGCAGCAGGGCCTCGACGCCGGTGATGCGCTGCAGCCGATAATCGATCTGCGGCTGGTAGACGAGGTGGAACTCGCGTCGGTTGATCGCCTCGGCCAAGTCGTTCTGCAACTCCCGGCGGGCGCGCATTTCGCTGTCGATGCTGGCGACGTAGAACTGGTAGCGGTTGCGCGAACGGCTCTTGGCCAGGGTCATGGTCTGCTCGGCTTTCTGCAGCAGCTTCTCGGTGCTGTCGCCGTCCTCGGGGTAGAGGGTGATGCCGATGGTCGCGCGCAGGCGGATGTTCTGCTCGTCGAGGCGAACCGGGCGCTCGAGGTCATCGAGCACGGTTTGCGCCAGCTCCGCCGCCTCGTACGGCTGCTCGAAGCCGTACAGGACAAGGACGAACTGGTCGCCACCGAGGCGGGCAAGCGCGCCCATTCGCCCGCTCAATGCGCGCAGGCGATCGGCCAGGGCGACCAGCAGCCGGTCGCCGTTCTGGTAGCTGAACTGTTCGTTCATGCCCTTGAAGTCGTCCAGCCCGAGGCAGAGCACCGCGACCCGGCGCTGCTGGCGGGTGGCGTCACCGAGGATGTTGTCCAGCTGCTGCTGCAACTGGCCGCGGTTGGGCAGGCCGGTGAGCGAGTCGTACTGGGTCATGCGCTGCAGGTTGCTCTCGGCGGCGTGGCGCAGCTGCATGTTGCGCTCGATGGACGCCAACAGGCGGTTCGCCGTGTCCACCCACAGGCCCAGCTCGTTGTGTTCGTGCCCCTTGGGCATCGGTAGCGAATGCTCGCCGGGACGGTCGGGGTTGATCCGTGAGAGGTGCTCGACCAGCTTGGTCAGCGGCCGCGTCAGCAGCCATTCATAGATCAGGTACAGCAACAGGCCAAGCACCAACGCACGGAGGATGCCGACCACGAAGATCACCGCCGAGGCACTGAGGAATTCCTCGCCATAGGGCGCGGTGTCGAGGGTGATGCGCAGGTCGCCGTAATACTCGTTGTAGGGCGGTCGCCCGATCAAGGGAATGGAGAAGTCCTGGTCGCGGCCGAGTATCGGGTCGGTCAGCCAGCGGACCGGGCCGGCCATCAATGGGCGCGACTTGCTCGCCAGCGGCTCTTCACCGGCCTGGCCGATCGAGGCCTTGCGGATCGATTCATGCTGGAACAGGCCTTCCATGACCTGGGCGCCCATTTCCCGGTCAAGGCTGTAGATCGCTTGGGTCGAGGGGTCGCGGGTCATGCGCAGGATGCGCTGGGCCTCGGTGTCGATGAGGCGTCGGGTTTTGTAGGCGTCGTAGACGATCTGCGCGCAGCTGAGCACAAGCCCCACGGCGAGCGCCGACAGCAACACGATACGGAGCAACCTTCGTGACAGGCTGTTGCGCGTGGCGGTCAAGAGAGGGTCCTTTTTCCGAGCCGATGCCCAGCGCAAGTATTGGTCGTCATGGTGCGGGCGTCAAAGCCATGGGACAGGGTGAAGGCAAAACGGTATCAGACCTGGTCGCCCGTGGCTGTACCTCTGGTCGAACGGATGCCATCCCGGCGCGCCCGGCAGCCAGCAGCGCGCGGGCGGGCGTTCAGCCAAGTGCGGGGGCCTCGCTCACTTCGCAGCCCTTGAGCACCAGCCGGATGATGGTCTCGGCCGCTGCTTCGTAATCGGCGTCGTCGAGCCGCGCCTTGCCGGTCACGGTGGAGATCTGCCAGTCGAAGTCGGCATAGGTCTGGGTGGCCGCCCAGATGCTGAACATCAGGTGGTGGGGGTCGACCTTTGCCATCCGGCCGCTGTCGATCCAGCCCTGAATGCAGGCGATGTTGTGGCTGGCCTGGGCGTTCAGCTGGGCTGCCCGCTCCGGCGGCAGGTGCGGGGCGCCGTGCATGATCTCGCTGGCGAACACTTTGGACGCGCAGGCGTGCTCGCGGGAGATGCGGATCTTGGTGCGGATGTAGGCGCGCAGCACCTCTGCCGGTTCGCCGGCCTGATTGAACGGCTCCGAGGCCTGCAGCAGCGGTTCGACGATACTGTCGAGCACCTCGCGATAGAGGTTTTCCTTGCTCTTGAAGTAGTAGTAGACGTTCGGCTTGGGCAGCCCGGCGCGGTTGGCGATATCACTGGTCTTGCTGGCGGCGAAGCCCTTTTCGGCAAACTCTTCGCTGGCAGCATGCAGGATCAGTTCTTTATTGCGCTCACGGATGCTGGACATAGGGCCTGTCTGGTTCGTGGCCACCCGGCCTGGTGGCGTGCCGCGGCATCCTAGCATCGGCTTTCGGACAGCCTCAAGACAGCCGGGGGCGAAGCCCGGCGGGTGATGGGCTCAAGCAGGCCTGCAGTTACACCTGTGCGAACCGCCGTGCTGCACGGGGCGTGGCCGAGCGCCAATCGGCGGTCGCCAGACGGTCATCAAGTTCCCTTCGTCGTGACCGATAGGATAATGACGCCAAAAACATGCGTGTATACAATGTGGCTTTATTGTTGTGTACGACCGCAAATAGAACGGAGCAAAAACATGCCTTTCATGCAACGCAGTATTCAGTGGAAGCTGATTGTCAGCATGGGGGCAGCCTTGCTCACCAGCACGCTGATCGTCATTTTGGTTTACTCATCCGCCGTTAATCGGTTGGCCGAGCGCTATCTGGTAGGGCAGGCGCTGCCGGCGAATATCGCCGCGATTCGCAACGATATCGAACGGACCTTGGAGGCGCCCATCACCGCGACAGCCGGTATTGCTGGCAATACGCTGGTGCAGGATTGGCTGCTCAGCGGGGAGAATCCTGAGCTGCGTGAGGCCATGGGCCGCTACCTGCACGGCGTCAAGGCGCAGCAGAATGCGCTGACCACCTCGATCGCCGTGCTCGCCAGCGGCAACTACTATTCCGACGCCGGCTTGTCGCGCACCCTCAGTCGAGAGGCGCCGGGGGATGGCTGGTTCTACGGCCTGGTCGACAGCGATACCGAGCGGCGCTTCGAGATCGATATCGACAAGGCGTCGCATCAGCCGACCCTGTTCATCAACCAGCGCATCCAGGCGGGCGGCAAGACGCTGGGTGTCGCCGGCCTGGGCTATAGCCTGAAAAGCATGTCGGAGCTGATCAGCAACTTTCATTTCGGCGAGCGCGGCGAGGTTTACCTGATCAATGCCGACGGCCGGGTAAAGGTGCATCCGCGCACGGAGAACAACGACCGCACCGAGCTCAGCGCCCTGACCGGCCCAGAAGCTGCGCAGCGGTTGCTCAAGGGGGGGCACGATGCCGTGCGCTTCGAGCGCGACGGCGAAGCCTTCCTGGCGATTGCCCAGCCGCTGGAAAGCCTCGGTTGGGTGCTGGTGAGCGAAGTGCCGGAGGCGGAAATCTTCGCCGAGGCGCGTCGTACCCTGTGGACCATCAGCCTGATCGGCGCTGCCATCGCGCTCTTCTTTCTCGGGCTGGTGGTGGTGCTGGCGCGTGGCTTGGTCAAGCCAATTCGCCAGGTGACCCAGGCGCTGGTCGAGATCGGCGGTGGAGGCGGCGACCTCACCCGGCGGCTGGACGAAAGCCGGGCCGATGAGTTGGGCGACCTGGCGCGCGGATTCAACCGCTTCATCGGCAGCCTTCGCACGTTGATCGGCGACGTGCTCACTACCAGCCAGCAGCTGCGCACTGCAGTGGGGCAGGTCGCGCAGGTGGTCGACAACACTGCTGCGCGCGCCGGGCGTCAGCATGAAATGACCGACATGGTCGCCACGGCTGTCCATGAGATGGGTCTGACGGTGCAGGAAATCGCGCGCAACGCCAGCAACGCCGCCCAGGCCTCGCAAGGCGCGCGCAGTGAGGCGATGCAGGCGCGCCAGGTGGTCGGCGAGTCGATTGCGCACATCGAGCGGATGTCCGGCGAGATCGGCCATGCCGCCGAGTCGGTGACCGACCTGGCCCAGCAGGTAGCGTCCATCGACAAGGTACTCGCGGTGATTCGCAGCATTTCCGAGCAGACCAACCTGCTGGCGCTCAACGCAGCTATCGAAGCGGCCCGCGCGGGCGAGATGGGCCGCGGCTTCGCGGTGGTCGCCGACGAGGTTCGTACCCTGGCGAGCCGGACCCAGACCTCCACGGACGAGATTCAGCAGATGATCGAAGGGCTCAAGCGCGGTGCCGAGAATGCGGTCAGTTCGATGCACGCCGGACGTGCCGCGACCGGAACCGGCGTCGAGGCCAGCCAGCGCACCGGGCAATCGCTGGGTGCGATCACCGAGCAGGTCGAGGCGATCAGCGACATGAACACCCAGGTGGCTGCTGCGACGGAAGAGCAGAGCAGCGTGACCGAGGAAATCACCCACAACGTTCAGGGTATCGCCGATCTGGCGCAGGCCACCGCGAGCGATGTACAGGGATGCCGCAGCGATTGCCAGGCTCTTTCGCAACTGGCCGAAGACCTCGGGCGACAGATGGGAAGCTTCCGGCTCTGACCCGGTCGTCGGCGCATCGGTGGAAAACCGCGAAGCGTTTTCCACCGATGCGCGACGGCGACGCGTCTATTGCCAGAGTCTCGGACCGCACCTCGTCCAGCAGAGCCGGTGGGTAAGCTTCGCGTTACCCACCCTACGCCGGGCTGCCGCAACCTGTCGTTGCACCCGCGTAGGGTGGAAAACTGCGAAGCATTTTCCACCGATGTACGACGGCGACCAGTAGCGGATAGTGCCAGCGCCCTGAACCGCACCTCGCCCAGCAGAGCCGGTGGGTAAGCTTCGCGTTACCCACCCTACGCCGGGCCGTAACCCTGTCGTTACACCTGCGTAGGGTGGAAAACTGCGAAGCATTTTCCACCGATGTACGACGGCGACGCGCTATTGCCAGAGTCTTGGACCGAACTTTGCCCACCGAAGCCGGTGGCTCACCTTCGCGTTACCCAGCCGACGCCGGCCGCCGCAACCGCGTCGTCGTACGTGCCGTCGCACCACGAAAAAGGGCGACCCGAAGGTCGCCCCTTGCCTGGCGAATCAGCGTTAGAAATGCGCTTTCACCAGAAAGCTCGCCGTGTTCTGGTCGGTCGGGCCGACGAAGTTGCGGCTGACGAAGCCGCCATCCTCGATGCCGTACTTGTTCGACCAGTAGTCGTACTCGAAGCCCACGTAGAGCCGGCCCGGCTCGCCGTCGAGCGCTTTGCCCAGGTCGTATTTGATCTGCGGGTTGATGTGCAGGTTCTTCGAGATGAAGTCGCCGCCGCGCTCGGAGCCGGCGTCGTTGACGACCCAGTCGATATACCCATCGAAGAGGATGTCGGATTTGCCCACCGGAAAGGTCATGGCCCAGGTCGGCGTAACCTGCCACTGGCCGCCCGGCTTGTTGGTGCTGCCGTCGGGCTTGCGGTAGTAGACGTTGATCGCCAGACGGTCAAAGCCGGGCACATCGAGGTCGACGGCCGGGCCAAGCAGGTAATTCTGGTTCGGCACGCCGTCGATGCTCTCGCCGCGCTCGTAGGTAGCGGCGAGCAGCACATCCTTGACCGGCCCGAAACTCATGTCCCGGCCGCTGAGCTTACCCAGCGACAGCCGCGGGCTGAATTCGCCGTAGTAGGTGTGGCCGTCGCCGCCGCTGACGCCGTTGTAGAAGATGTTGTCGACGAACAGGAACATGTCCCCCCAGGCCCAGCCGCTGGCGTGCTCGAAGGTAAACGTCTGCTGGATCGGCGGGTTGATCTTGTAGTCCTTGCCGTAGAGGTAGGTCAGGCTGTTGTTCTGCCATTGCAGCATGCCGTCGGCGAATACCGGGGCGGACAGCAGGCAGCCGGCCAGCGCCAGCGAAAGTGGGGTGCGCTTGAAAGTCATGGAGATACCCTTGGGTCTTGTTGTTGTGATGGGGTAGGCGCGCAGCCCTGGCGGGCGGCGCGCCGGGGCGCTCAGCCCGTAGGCGTCAGTTGCGCCGAAGGATCGTTGGTGGTGGCCTTGGGGTGCAGCTTGGTGTAGTCGGGGATGTTCACCGCCAGGGTGTTGGTACCGAGCGAGTCCTCGATCAGGTTATCCGGATCGTAGTCGTCCATCTCTTCCGGTTCGCGGGGCAGGAAGAAGTTGAGCAGGATGGCGCTGAACGCGCCGATGGTGATCGGCGAGCCGAAGATGTTCTTCAGCACGTCGGGCAGGTTGGTCAGCACCTCCGGCACGGCGGCGACACCCAGTCCCAGGCCCAGGGAGATCGCCACGATCAGCATGTTGCGACGGTTGAGGCCGGCTTCAGCGAGGATCTTGATGCCTGCGATCGCGACCGTGCCGAACATGATCAGCGTGGCGCCGCCGAGCACCGGCTTGGGCATCAGCTGCAACACGCCACCGACCACCGGGAACAGCGCCAGCAGGATCAGGATTGCGGCGATGTACAGGCCGACATGGCGGCTGGCGACACCGGTCAGCTGGATCACGCCGTTGTTCTGGCTGAAGGTGGTCATTGGCAGGCTGTTGAAGGTGGCGGCCAGCAGCGAGCTGCAGCCGTCGCCGAGAATGCCGCCCTTGATGCGCTTCATGTACAGCGGGCCCTTGACCGGCTGGCGCGAGATCATCGAGTTGGCGGTGAGGTCCCCGGCGGTCTCAAGCGGTGTGATCAGGAAGATCACCGCAATCGGTACGAAGGCCATCCAGTCGAAGGAGAAGCCGAACTTGAACGGCTGCGGCACGCTGAGCGCCGGCAGCGTGGCGAGGCTGGAGAAGTCCACCATGCCCATCATCCAGGCCGCACCGTAGCCCACCACCAGCGCGACGATCACCGCCGACAGCCGCAGCAGCGCAATGCCGAAGCGGTTGAGCAGGATGATGGTGCCGAGCACCAGTCCGGCCAGTGCCAGGTTGGGCAGGGCGCCAGGATTCTCGGCGCCAAAGCCGCCGGCGATGTCGGTCATCGATACCTTGATCAGCGACAGGCCCATCAGGCAGATGATGGTGCCGGTGACCACCGGAGTGATGATCCGACGCAGCTTGTCGATGCAGCGGCTGACCGCGATCTCCACGAAAGCGGCGCAAAAACTGACGCCGAACAGGGTGGAGAGGATCTCCTCCGGGCTGCCGCCGCGGCCCTTGACGATGAAGCCAGCAGCGAGAATCACGCTGAGAAAGCCGAAGCTGGTGCCCTGCAGGCAGAGCATGCCGGCGCCGATCGGCCCGACCCGCTTGGCCTGGATGAAGGTGCCGAGACCGGAGACGAACAGCGCCATGCTGACCAGGTAGGGCACGTAATCGCCCAGGCCGAGCACGCTGCCAATGATCAGGGTGGGGGTGATGATGCCGACGAAACTGGCGAGCACGTGCTGGATCGCGGCGAAGGTGGCGGGAAGCGGACCGGGACGATCGTCGAGCTGATAGATCAGGTCCTGGTTGGGAGCGTCACCGCTCCTGGATTCGGTTGCGGTCATGGTCAAGCCTGCCATTAGTTATTGTTCGGTCATGGGCTCAGGGGCTGCACGGACCCCGTTCGCTGACCGCGAAAAGCTGTTCGAACGGTCAGGTCGGGTTCGACTATAGCAACCTGTGAACATACCTTTAAACAATTAATTTCAGGATTGTGCACAATTTCTGTGCCGACCAGCCTGGCCGACAACCGCGGCGGCGCGATAGAAGCGGGGGTGCGAAAGGTTCAGCGCTTGGCGAGCAGTTCCTGGGCGACGTTCTCGGCCAGACCGGCGCCGGCCTCGCTCATCGTCAGGTAGGTTCGGTCGGCGCCGGCCTGCTCGATCTTGCGCGCGATGTCCTCGTACAGGGCGTGGGACACGATCAGGCCTTCGAAGCCCTTGCCGCGCAGCTTGCGGGTGGAAATGATCTTCGCCTCCGGGTCGTTCATCGCCAGGATCACCGCCTCGAGGCTGTGCATCTCCAGACTTTCCCAGAACAGCTGGTCTTCGGCGTCGGCAAATAGCACGTGGCGGCCGGCATCGCTGCTTTTCTCGACGATCACCGGGTCGGAATCGAGGCTGACCAGGCGCCAGCCCTTGTCGCGCAGGTGGTCGTACGCAGCACGTCCCGTGCGCCCCATGCCCATGATCAGGATCTGCGCGTCGCCCAGCGAGACCGGCTGTTCGTCAGGGTGGCGCGTATCGCGCTCCAGCGGGATCAGGCGCTTGGCCAGGCGGTCGTAGAGCGGGTGCGCGAGGCGGTTGAGCTGCGCGGAGACCACGAAGGACAGCGCCACCGTGATCGCCAGCGGCGTCAGCCATTGCGGCAGCACGACGCTGGCGACGATCAGGCCGAACTCGCTGTAATTGGTCAGGCTCGCGGCACTGAGAAAGGCGCTGCGTGCGCGCAAGCGGAACGCCAGGAACAGAAAGAAGAACAGCGCGCCCTTGAGTGGCAGCAGCAGCGCAATGGCGCCGGCGAACAGCATCGCATGCAGGTCGGGCAGGCCGCCGATCCCGATCTGCAGGAAGAAGCCGACCAGGAAGATCTCCTTGATCGACCACAGCGAGTTGGACAGCTCGGTGGCGCGCGGGTGTTTGGCCAGCATGGCGCCAAAGGCCAGGGCCCCCAGCTCCGAACTCAGGCCCACGTACTCGAAGCCGAGGCCGCCGACGACCACCGCCAGGGTCAGGCCGAGCAGGACCATCAGTTCCTCGTGACCGCTGTGGTCGAGCAGGCGGAACAACAGTGGGCGTAGCAGCGGCAGGCCGAACACCAGCAGCGCCCAGGCCGAAGGCACCTTGCCGCTGGCGATGCTCATGACCACCAACGCGATGAGATCCTGGATGACCAGCACGCCGATGGCGACCCGGCCATGAAAGGCGCGCAGCTCGCGCTTGCCCTCGAGCACCTTCGCCGCCAGCACGGTGCTCGAGAAGGACAGGGCGATCGACAGCAACAGCGCCTCGCGCCAGCTCATGTCGAGGACCAGCACCATGGCTGGCAGCACCAGCAGGCTCGACAGGGCGAAGTGCAACACGCCGCTACCAATCACTTCGCGACGGACCAGATTGCCCACCTTGAGCTTCAGGCCGACGGTGAACAGCAACAGCAGGACGCCGAGATGGGCGAGATGGGCGAGGATTTCGCTGTCCTTCGGGCCAACGCCGAAGTGCTCACCAAACCCGGCCAGGGCGAAGCCGGCGCCGAGGTAGCCGATCAGCGGGGGCAGGCCGATGGCGCGCGCGAGCAGCCCGAGGACGAAGGCGAATGCAATCCAGCTGGCTTCAATCATCGCGGGCGTCTCGGAGCGGGCGGGCGAGCATTTTAGCGGCGGCGCGCGGGTTGTCGAGGTTCCGCCGGGCCGAAACGTCGAAACCCGCACGGGGCGGGTTTCGCTGGTGCATCGCGACGGGGGCGGACGTTCAGTGGTGGGCGGCACCGGTCAGGGCCTGCCGCTCGGTTCCGCCAAGCACGTTGAACAACAGGTTCAGCGTCACCGCGCTGAGTGTCGCCACCGCGATGCCGCTGTGGGTGATCGGCTCCATCCAGTGCGGCAGGTGCGAAAAGAACTCCGGGCGGACTACCGGCACCATCCCGAGGCCGATACTCACCGCCACCAGCAGCTGGTTGCGCCGGTCGCCGATGTCGGCCTCCTGCAGGATCTTGATGCCGGTGGCCGCGACCATGCCGAACATGGCGATGCCGGCGCCGCCGAGCACCGCCGCCGGAATCGAGGCGACCATGAACGCGGCTTTGGGCAGCAGGCTCAGGCTGATCAGGAACAACCCGGCAATGGCCGTGACGAAGCGGCTGCGTACGCCGGTCATCTGCACCAGACCGATGTTCTGGGCAAAGGAGGAGTGGGTGAAGGTGTTCATGAAGCCGGCCAGAAAGGTGGCGCCGGCATCGCACAACAGGCCGCGGCGCAGTTGCCTGGGGTCCACTTCCTGACCGGTGATCTTGCCAAGGGCGAGGAACATGCCGGCGGACTCGACAAAGATGATCACTACCACCAGGCACATCGACAGGATCGGTGCGAGCAGGAACTGCGGCGCACCGAAGTGATTCGGCGTGACCACCTGGAAGGCCGGGGCGGCGCTGATGCCGGACAGGTCGACCATGCCCAGGCTGCCGGCCAGCACGTAGCCCAGCGCCATGCCGATCAGCACCGATACATTGACCCAGAAGCCGCGCATGAATTGGTTGATCAGCAGGATCACCGCCAGCACGGCGGCCGCCACGCCGAGGTAGGGCAGGGCGCCGAACTGGCCGGTGCCGCTGCCGCCGCCCGCCCAGTTCACCGCGACGGGGAACAGCGACAGGCCGATGGCGGTGATCACGGTGCCGGTGACCAGTGGCGGAAACAGTCGCACGATCTTGCATACAAAGGGCGCGATCAGCAGGCCGAAAAAGCCGGCAGCGATGGTCGCGCCGAAGATGCCGGGCATGCCGACGCCGGGCATCCCGGCCATGACCACCATGCTGCTGACGGCGGCGAAGCTGGCGCCCATCATCACCGGCATGCGGATGCCGACCGGCCCGATGCCCATCGACTGCACCACCGTCGCAAGGCCAGCCACCAGCAGGTCGGCATTGATCAGGAAGGCGATTTCCTCGCGCGACAGGCCGGCCGCCTGGCCAACGATCAGCGGCACGGCCACCGCTCCACCGTACATCAGCAGCACGTGCTGGATGCTCACCAGCAGCATCTGCAGCAAGGGCAGGCGCGCGCTGGCGGCAGGTGCGGTTTCCCGCTCGGTCACTTCGTTCATGTAAAACACCTCGGACGCTTTTGTTATTGGAGGGCGCGATGGCCCCGCTGAACGTGCGGGGCCGGATAAAGGGTGTTCGGGACCTGGCCGGAGCCAGTCTCGCGGGCGTGTTCTGAGAAGCGCGGGCACCTCCGGCGGCAGGGCGTGTTACTCGGATGAAAAAAAGCCGCGCCCGGGAGCGCGGCTCGGGGCGGCGATCAATTGATCGGCGCGCCCTCGTCGATCCAGGCGCCAAGCAGGTCGCGCTCGTCCTGGGTCATCTGGGTCATGTTGCCCAGCGGCATGGTCTGGCTGGCAACGGCCTGCGCATGGATTCTTGCCGCCATCTGCTGGATCTGCTGTGGCGAATCGAACATCACGCCGGCCGGGGCGGCACTGAACAGCGGGCTGCTTGGCTGGGCCGAGTGGCAGACCGTGCAGCGCTCGGTGATCACCCGCTGCACCTCGGCGAACTGGCGGTTGCCAGCCTGCTGACTTGCGCCGGCCTGTTGGGCTTCGAGGCTCTGCTCACGCGGGCTGGTCGACACCGCGTTGGGTACGCCGCCCTGGCGATTCGGCGCCGTGACGAAGGCCAGGCAGATCATGCCGACCGCAGCAGCGGGCAGCGCCCAGGCGAAGCGGTTGCTGTCATGGCGGGTGTTGAAGTAATGACGCACCAGCACCGCCAGTACCGAGATACCGGCCAGGATCAGCCAGTTGTACTGGCTGCCATAGGTGCTCGGAAAATGGTTGCTGATCATGATGAACAGCACGGGCAAGGTGAAGTAGTTGTTGTGGCGCGAGCGCAGCAGGCCCTTGGCCGGCAGCAATGGGTCCGGCGTGCGGTTCTGCTCGATGGCGGCGACCAGTGCGCGTTGCGCCGGCATGATGATGCGGAACACGTTGCCGACCATGATGGTGCCGATCAGTGCGCCGGTGTGGATGTACGCCGCACGTCCACTGAAGACCTGCGAATAGGCCCAGGCGGCGAAGATGACCAGGACGAACAGGATCAGGCCGAGCAGCGCGGGCTTCTTGCCCAGTGGCGAGTCGCAGAGCAGGTCATAGACGAACCAGCCGACGATCAGCGAGCCGAAACCGATGGCAATGGCCATGGCCGGCGCCATGTCGCTGCCCGGTGCGATCAGGTAGAGCGAGGGGTTGAGGTAGTACACCACCATCAGCAGCGTCACGCCCGACAGCCAGGTGGTGTAGGCCTCCCACTTGAACCAGTGCAGGTTCTCCGGCATCTGCGGCGGTGCCAGCTTGTATTTTTCCAGGTGGTAGATGCCGCCGCCGTGGATCGCCCAGAGGTCCCCGGAGAGGCCCTCGCGCGGATTGGCGCGGTTAAGGTTGTTTTCCAGCCAGACGAAGTAGAACGAGGCACCGATCCAGGCGATGCCGACGATCATGTGTACCCAGCGAACGCTCAGGTTCAGCCATTCGGTCAGATGTGCTTCCACGATAATTACCTCTTGCACGGCTGGCACGCCAACCGTTGTTTCTTCTTATTCGACTCGTCGCCAGTGTTCCGCTTGTTCTGAAGCGCGCATGTCTGGCGTCGGCTAGTCCACAGCCGCGCCGGTCATGCCCGCGCTGATCAATCGGTTGCCTGGCCGGAGTCCCGGTGGGGGTCGAGGAGAAGCTGCTCGTCCTCGGTGAAAAAATGCTCGTCGCAGTTGTTGCCAGAACCGCTGCGATCGACCACCAGGAATTCATCCCGCTTTTCGATCGTCAGCACCGGGTGGTGCCAGACGCCGCGGTGGTAATTGACGCCCTGCCTGCCGTTGCTGCGAAAGGCGCGGACGTTACCCGGTACAGGTGCATCGCCAAGTGGCGCGACCACGACCAGAAAGGGGTTGCCGAGCAGTGGAATGAAAGCCTGGCTGCCCTGCGGATGTCGTTCGAGCATGCGGATGACCAGCGGCATGTCCAGCGCGTCGGCGGCGAAGATGCTGATGATGGCCTTGTCGTCCGGCTGCGCGGTCTCGACCGTCGCCAGCTTGTGATAGCGGCGGGTGGAACCGTTGTTGATCATGAAGGAGTCGCTGCCTTCGGTTTCGATGACATCACCGAAGGGGGCAAAGGCTTCCTTGGTCAGCGGTTCGATCTTGAGTGTGCGCATGCTGTGCTCGTTCACTGTTTAAGGTTCGTTGTTCGCGTGGGGTCGCTCCCCTCACCCTAACCCTCTCCCCGGAGGGGAGAGGGGACTGGCGCGGAGAAACGGCTGACCTCGTCGCGCCCTCTCCCCGGTTGGGGAGAGGGCCGGGTGAGGGGTCGCTCCTGCTCCTTACTTAACCGCCTTGCCGAACAACCGCAGGCGGCTGACGCCGCCGTCGGGGAAGATGTTTAGGCGTACGTGGGTGATCGGACCAAGCTTGGCGATCTGCTCGCTGAATTCGTGCTCGGCGTGCATCTGTAGCTTCTGGCTCGGCAACAGTTCACGCCAGAACAGGCTCTGGGTCTCGATCTGGCTGTCGGTGCCGCCTTTAACAAAGGCCGCCTGGATGTTGCAGCTGTCCGGGTAGTTGCCTTTGAAGTGCAGGGTGTCGACGACGATGCGCTCGATTTCGCCAGGGGTGCCCAGCGCGACGATGACCCAGTCGTTGCCCGGCGTGCGGCGGCGGGCGGTTTCCCAGCCGTCGCCCATGTTGATGCCGCGACCCGGGTTGAGAATGTTGCTCATGCGACCGAAATGCTCATCGGAGCAGGCCAGTGCGCGGCCGCCATTGAGTGCCGAGGCCAGGTCGAGCTGCTCGTTGTCACCAACCGTGGTCCAGTCGCGGTACGGAATGCCGTGCACGCGCAGGCGGGCAACACCACCATCCGGGTAGATGTTGAAGCGCAGGTGGCTGACCGGCTTGTCGAACGCGATCTCGTGGTAGTGATGGCTGTTGCCTTGCAGCTCTACCGCCGGAAGGATTTCAGTCCACTGGGTATTGTCGTCCGGGTCGCCTTCGGCGAGGAAGCAGGCTTCCAGTGAGGCGGACGGCGGGAAGTTGCCGGTGAAGAAGCTGGTGTCGATGTCGACGCCCTTGATCGAGCCGGGCACGCCGAGGCGAATGACCGCGTGGTCGTAGCCTTCGAAGCGCTTGCGGCGCGACTCCCAGCCGTCCATCCACTTGCCGTTGTCATCGAAAACGCCCTCCTTCCATACGGCCGGCGTCGGCTGGAACAGCCGGTTGACGTCGGCGAACCAGTCGTCGGTGACGGAGATGGCCTCTGTGCCCAGGCGGGCGTCGGCCAGGTTGACGTATTTTTCGAAAGGTACGGCGTAGCTCTTCATACGTTGTTCTTCTCTTCGTGTCGTCTGATGGTGCGTGCTTACATCGCCTGCAGACGGAACAGGGCGATCTTGTTGATTTCGGCCAGGGCGCGGGCGAATTCCTGCTCTTGCGAGTTGTGCATGCGCTCTTCGAAAGCAGCGAGGATCTGGTGCCGGTTACTGCCCTTGACCGCCATGATGAAGATGAAGCCGAACTTGGCCTTGTAGGCATCGTTCAGTTCGGTAAAGCGGGCGAACTCTTCCGCGGTGCATTCATGAATCCCGGCGCCGGCCTGCTCGGCGGTGCTCGATGCGGTCAGCTCGCCGCGTACGGCGGCCTTGCCGGCAAGGTCCGGGTGAGCGTTGATCAGTGCCAGCTGGGTGTCGTGGTGAGCCGACAACATGGCCTGGGACATGCGTTCATGCATTACCTCCACGTAGTCCAGCGTCTTGTCCACGCCGGCCTGATAAACAGTGTCAGCGACCCACGGCGAGTGCTCGTAGACATCGGCGAAGGTCGAGATGAAGGTCTCGCGGTCCAGGGTGGACGGCTTGATGGTCTTGAATGGGGTCATCAGGTGCGCTCCGCGGTCATGGGATGGGTGGCGTGCCAGTGGCGGGCGATGTCGACACGGCGGGCGAACCACACCTGCTCGTGGCCGTTGGCGTACTCGATGAAGCGCTGCAGTGCGGCAAGACGTGCGGGACGGCCCAGCAGGCGGCAGTGCATGCCGATGGACAACATCTTCGGCGCACCCTCGCAACCTTCGGCATAGAGCACGTCGAACGCGTCCTTCAGGTAATTGAAGAAGTCGTCGCCCGTGTTGAAGCCCTGCACTTGGGTGAAGCGCATGTCGTTGGTGTCCAGCGTGTAGGGGATCACCAGGTGAGGTTTTTCGGGCGTCGATTCCGGGTCCCAGTAGGGCAGGTCGTCGTCATAGGTGTCCGAGTCATAGAGGAAGCCGCCTTCCTCGCGCACCAGCCGCCGCGTATTCGGCCCGGTACGGCCGGTGTACCAGCCCAGCGGCCGCTCACCGGTGATCTCGGTGAGGATGCGGATGGCTTCGAGCAAGTGCTCGCGCTCCTGCGCCTCGTCCATGTATTGGTAGTCGATCCAGCGATAGCCATGGCTGCAGATCTCGTGCCCGTCGGCGGCCATGGCCTTGATGACCTCCGGATGACGCTGCGCGGCCATGGCGACGGCGAAGATCGTGAGCGGAATGTCGTTCTTGCGGAACAGCTTGAGCAGACGCCAGACCCCGGCACGGCTGCCGTATTCGTAGAGCGACTCCATGCTCATATGGCGCACGCCCTGCAAGGGCTGGGCGGAAACCATTTCGGACAGGAAGGCTTCGGATTCCTTGTCGCCGTGCAGCACGCAGCGCTCACCGCCTTCTTCGTAGTTGAGCACGAAGGACAGGGCGATACGGGCATTGCCCGGCCATTGCGGATGGGGTGGATTCTCGGCATAGCCGATGAGGTCACGAGGGTAGTCGGCGCTCACTGTTGTTATTCCTTATCTGATCCGCGGACCGTCACGGGTAACGGCGACGGCTGCCATGGGCTGATTGTATACAAAAGGTTTGCTGACTTGTAAATCGCAATCTGCAAAAAAACGCTGCGCAGGATCCCGTCTGGCAGGCTTTCATCTTTTAGCAATGCGAGCCAAAGAGGTGTTCTTGCGCCGCCGGTAGCGAGAAAAGAGCAGGAAGCGGGCCAGGTCAAAAGCTTGCGAAATTGTGTACAAAAATACTGGAAAATGTCTTTTAGTTTGTCGGGGCGGTGGTATGCTCGCACCATCACCCACTGACAAGAGGAGGCAAGCATCTGCGGGCCAAGCCCCGATGCTGGAATCTATGGGACGTTTGACTACTCATGTACTGGATGCCGCTCACGGCTGCCCAGGCAGCAATATCCGCATCGAACTCTATCGCGTTGAAGGCGAGCGCCTGGAGCGGGTGACCACGCGCCAGACCAACAGCGATGGCCGCTGCGACTCACCTCTGCTGGACGGTGACGACTATCGCTCCGGCGTTTATCAGCTGCAGTTCTCGGCAGGCGACTATTACCGCGGTCGCGGCGTGACGCTGCCCGAGCCGGCCTTTCTGGATGTGGTGGTACTGCGCTTTGGCATCAGCGCGGAGCAGGATCATTACCATGTGCCGCTGCTGATTTCGCCGTATAGCTACTCGACCTATCGAGGCAGCTGATGGCACCTGCCGTGCCGCTACCGGTACGGCGGTTACCTCTCCCATGCGTGAAACCTTGACTCCGCTGAGTCCCCGACCCGCCTCGATGGCGGGTTTTTTTTGAGGTGGGCGTTCGGTGGTGCCTGACCACTGTTGGGCCAAGCCGGTAGGGTGGGTAACGCGAAGCTTACCCACCGTTTCATGAAACCCTCACCGACTCATCAAAGAAGCCGCTCCCGCGCCTCCAAACAGCGCCGCGCTGGTGCGGTTGAACCAAACCTGCCCCTTCCCGGTGCGCAGGTAGCGCGCCGCGCCATGTGCGCCCAGCCCGTACGCCAGCTTGCAGCAAAGGTCCAGCACCGCCCAGGTCAGGATCATCACCAGCAGCTGCGGCATAAAGGGCCGATCCGCACTGAGGAATTGCGGCAGGAAGGCCGCAAAGAACAGGATGTCCTTCGGGTTGCTGGCGCCTAGGCCAAACGCGCGCCAGAACAGCTGGCGAAAGCGCGGGCTGACCTCGGCGGTCGCCACGCTGGGGGCGTTGGCGGCGCGGCGCGATTCCTGCCAGCTCTGCCAGGCCAGATAGAACAAGTAGAAGGCGCCGATGATTTTCAGAACGCTGAATACCTGCTCCGACGCCAGCAGCAACGCCCCAAGCCCCAACGCCGAGGCGCAGAGCAGACAGATCGAGGCGCTGACCCCGCCGACGAAGGACGGCCAGGAACGGCGGAGTCCGTAGTTGAGGCTGTTGCTGATCATCAGCAGCGACAGCGGGCCGGGGATCAGGATGACCACCAGCGCCGCGCTCGCAAACAACAACCAGGTTTCCAGACTCATGTCGGCACTCCTCGGCAGGCAATAAAAAATGTACGTAACGGGGTGAGCTACCACGCGGCGGTAACGGTGGGGCAAGTTGTATCACCGCCACAGTTCTACCAACCGCAAAAAAAATCCGCAGGCATCAAAGCGTCAAAAAGCCCCACCGCCGGAACGGTGGGGCCACTGGTTCGCCCGATTAAAGAAAGGCGAACTTGGCGATGAAGATCACACACAACACGTACAGGCTGATCGACACCTTGTCGCGCTGCCCGGTCAGCAGCTTGAGCGTCGCATAGGTCAGGAACCCCAGCGCGATCCCATTGGCGATGGAAAAGGTCAGCGGCATCATCACCACGGTGACGATAGCCGGGATGGTGTCGGTGTGGTCCTTCCAGTCGATATTGGCCAGGCCGCTCATCATCAGCATGGCGACGTAGATCAGCGCGCCAGCCGTGGCATAGGCAGGGATCATGCCGGCCAGCGGCGCAAAGAACATGGCGATGAGGAACAGCCCGCCGACGGTCAACGCAGTCAGGCCGGTGCGCCCGCCCGCGGCAACGCCCGAGGCACTTTCCACATAGCTGGTCACCGGCGGACAGCCAACAAAGGCACCCACGACGCTGGAGGTGCTGTCGGCTTTCAGCGCACGGGAGAGGTTCTGGATCTTGCCGTCTTCATCCACCAGGTGCGCACGGTGCGCAACGCCCATCAGCGTGCCGGCCGTATCGAACATGTTCACGAAGAGAAACGCCAGGATCACGCTGATCATCCCGACGTTCAGCGCACCGGCAATGTCCATCGCCAGCCAGGTTGGCGCCAGGCTCGGCGGCATCGACACCAGGCCGTTGTACTCGACCAGCCCCATGGCCCAGCCGATTCCAGTGACCACCAGCATGCTCAGCAGGATGGCGCCGAAGACGTTGCGGTGGCTGAGCACGGCGATCATCAGGAAACAGATGGCCGCGAGCAGGGCGGTCGGTTCGCTGAACGAGCCCATGGTCAGCAGGGTGGCCGGGCTGTCGACCACGATGCCGGCGGTCTTGAGGCCAATCAGGCCGAGAAACAGCCCGACGCCGGCGCCCATGGCGAAGCGCAGGCTCATGGGAATGCTGTTGAGCAGCCATTCGCGGATGCGCGACAGGCTCATGATCATGAACAGCACACCGGAGAGGAATACCGCACCCAGCGCGACCTGCCAGCTGTAGCCCATCTCGCCGACCACCGTGTAGGTGAAGAAGGCGTTCAGGCCCATGCCCGGTGCCAGGCCGACCGGCCAGTTGGCGTAGAGGCCCATCAGGAAGCAGCCGAGGGCGGCCCCTATGCAGGTGGCCACGAAGGCCGCGCCGTGATCAACGCCGGCATCGGCCATGATGTTCGGGTTGACGAAGATGATGTAGGCCATGGTGACGAAGGTCGTCAGGCCGGCCAGCAGTTCGGTCTTGACGCTGGTGCGATGCGCGCTGAGCTTGAAAAGGCGGTCTAGCAAGCCGGGGTGCTTCGCCTGCAGCCCGTGGGCTGCCTGTTCCTGCTTGGTGGTTTCCACAAGGTGTTCCTCATCGTTCTTGTTGTCTATCACCCAGAGCGGGACTCTCGAGGGCAGGTGATGGTGGGGCGCTTTCATTCGGTTTGTTGACCGAAAGGTCAGAAAGGCTTGACGCAATTATGCTTTTGTATACAAGAAAAGCAACCGACATTTCACCCGCGTGCCGGGTGAACAGCCATAACGCACGACTGAATCCGTAAGTAAACCGCTGAGGGACGCGGTTCGCGGCTTTTGCTCAGAAAATCGTGGATAAATAATTGTGCACAATAATTGCGGTTTATTTGCCTGTTGCGCCCCTAGAGGCTCCCAGCCGGGGCGCGAAAGGCAGTAAAGTTCGCCTCTGCCGACCACTCCGACGCGAGTCACCATGAACGAACAGTTGCAGCCTTTGAAAAAGCCGACACGAAGCGGCAAGGCCCGGACCGGGACCCAGGACGATATTGTTTACGCCCATATCTTCGATGCGATTCTGGAACAGCGCCTGGCGCCGGGCACCAAGCTCAGCGAGGAAGCGTTGGGCGAGATTTTCGGCGTCAGCCGCACCATCATTCGTCGCGCCTTGTCCCGACTCGCCCATGAAGGCGTGGTACTGCTGCGGCCCAATCGCGGGGCGGTGGTCGCCAGCCCGAGCGTCGACGAGGCCCGGCAGATCTTCTTTGCCCGTCGGATGGTCGAGCGCGCGATCACCGAGCTCGCGGTGCAGCACGCCAGCGGCGAGCAACTGGCGGAGTTACGGCAGATGGTCAGCGACGAGCAGGACTGTTTCGCCCGCGGCGATCGCGGCGCCGGCATCCGTCTGTCCGGGGAGTTTCACCTGAAGCTGGCCGAAGCGGCGAAGAACGCGCCGCTGGTGAGCTTCCAACGCAGCCTGGTATCGCAGACCTCGCTGATCATCGCGCAATACGAAAGCGGTAACCGCTCGCACTGTTCCTTCGACGAGCACAACCAGCTGATCGACGCCATCGCTGCCCGTGACAGCGACAGGGCGGTGAGCCTGATGATGCATCACATGGATCACATCGACAGCAAGCTCAACCTCGATGAGGACAGCGCGTCGGACGACCTGCACGCGGTCTTCTCGCATCTCGTCCTGGCGAAGAAGAAACCTCGCACGGCTCGCTAGGTGCAGTCCCGCAGGGTGGGCCTCAGCCCACCAGATTCACGCGGCGCCGCAGCGGTGGGCTGAAGCCCACCCTACCGTCCTGCGGTATGGCTCCGGGCCGTAGGGTGGATCACGCTTCATCGATCCACGCGTTCATCGCATTCGGTGCGATCTGGTGGTGGATTTGAAAAGCGACATCCACCCTACGGTTGCGGTATGGCTCCGGGCCGTAGGGTGGATCACGCTTGATCGATCCGCGCTAGAGCACGCAGGTTGCGTAGCTGGCGAGACGATTGATCATCGTGTCAGTGATCTACCGTTCACGATGCCTTTCGGTGTACCGAAACCCCGGCGGCGAAGGTTTCCTTCACCGCGCGATCGTCGCCGAGAATCATCAGGGCGAAGAGTTTTTCCTGCAGCGTCGTGGCCTGGCTCAGGCGGTAGTCGATCAGGGGCGTCGCCTTGTAATCGAGCACCACGAAGTCGGCATCCTTACCGGGCTGCAGGTTGCCGATCTTGTCGTCCAGATACAGCGCTCGCGCCCCGCCAAGTGTGGCCAGGTACAACGCCTTGAACGCATCGAGTTTCTGGCCCTGCAGCTGCAACACCTTGTAGGCCTCGTTGAGGCTCTGCAGTTGCGAGAAGCTGGTGCCGCCGCCGACGTCCGTGCCCAGACCCACCCTCACGCCGTAGCCTTCCACCTTCGCCAGATCGAACAGGCCGCTGCCGAGGAACAGGTTGGACGTGGGGCAGAAGGCCACGGCCGAGCCGGTCTCGCCGAGGCGTTTGCATTCGTCATCGCACAGGTGGATGCCGTGGGCGAAGACCGAGCGCGCGCCGATCAGACCGTGATGGTCGTAGACGTCCAGGTAACCCTTACGCTCGGGGAACAGCTCCTTGACCCACTCCACTTCCTGCTTGTTCTCGGAAATGTGCGTGTGCATGTACAGGTCGGGGTATTCGGCAAACAGCTTTCCGGCCAGCGTCAGTTGTTCTGGCGTGCTGGTCGGGGCGAAACGCGGGGTCACGGCATAATGCAGGCGGCCCTTGCCATGCCAGCGTTCAATCAGCGCTTTGCTGTCGGCATAGCCGGACTCGGCCGTGTCGGTAAGAAAGTCCGGTGCGTTGCGGTCCATCAGCACCTTGCCGGCAATCATCCGCAGATTGAGTTTTTCTGCCGCCTCGAAAAAGGCATCCACCGACTGCTTGTGCGCCGTGCCGAACACCAGTGCGGTGGTGGTGCCGTTGCGCAGCAGCTCGCCGAGGAACAGATCGGCCTGTTGGCGAGCATGCGCCATGTCACTGAAACGCCCTTCGTTGGGGAAGGTGTAGGTTTCCAGCCAGTCGAGCAGTTGCGCGCCATAGGATCCGATGACGCCGACCTGCGGGTAATGAATGTGGGTGTCGATGAAGCCGGGAGTGATCAGCGCGTCCGGGTATTCGACCACCTCGGTGCCGGCTTTCAGGGTTGGAAGCAGGTCAGCCGCACTGCCGATCCGGGCAATCTTTCCATCCTCGACAACCAGCAGGCCGTCTTCGAAATACTCGTGAGATTGCTCGATACCCACCTCACGCGGGTCGGCGAGGCAGTGGAGCAGGGCGGCACGGTAGGCTTTTGCTTGGGGCATGGTGAGTCTCGGAATCGTTGTGTAGAGGGCATTCGTCTATGTGGAAGGCTGCATCGAGGCGGAGCGTTTAGCCGACCTGTATTCGGCTAAACGCGGGGGCACTTCTCACAAAAAAAGGCGCGGCTCGATCAGCCGTTCTGCGAGCGGCGCGAGGCGGGCACCAGCATGGGCACCGGCTTGACGCCGTCCGCGGCTTTCTCACCGCTCTTTTCACCGAAATGGGCGTTGTAGGTGGCGATCACTTCGCCGGCGATGGACACCGCGATCTCGACCGGCAATTTCCCCTTTACCTCGGCGATGCCCATCGGGCAGCGCATGCGTTGCACGGTTTCAGGCTGGAAGCCACGGTCGCGCAGACGGTGTTCGAATTTGGCGCGCTTGCTCTTCGAGCCGATCAGGCCGTAGTAGGTGAAATCGTTGCGTTCGAGGATGGCCGCAGTCAGTTCCAGGTCGAGTTGATGGTTGTGGGTCATGACGATGAAGTAGCTGCCCGCCGGCATCTCGGCCACCTCGTCGACCACCTCGTCGTTGACCACTTTCTCCACGCCCGCCGGGATATGCACTGGGAACTCGCTTTCGCGCGAATCGATCCAGCGCACCTTGCACGGCAGGCTGGCGAGCAGGGGCACCAGTGCGCGACCGACGTGGCCGGCACCGAACACTGCAATATGCGCCTGCGGTTGACCCATGGGTTCGAACAGCAGCACGGTGGCGCCGCCACAGCACTGGCCGAGGCTCGCGCCCAGGGAAAAGCGTTCCAGCCGCGTATCACGCACGCGGTTTTCAAGCATCTCTCGGGCAATCGCCTGCGCCTTGTATTCCAGATGGCCGCCACCGATGGTGTCGTACAGGCGCTCGCGGCTGATCACCATCTTCGAGCCTGCATTGCGCGGCGTCGAGCCGCGCTCTTCGATGATGGTGACCAGCACGCAGGGTTCGCCTTGTTGCTGCAGGTCGGCGAGTGCTTCGATCCAGGCGGTATTGCTCATGTTCAGTCCTTCATAGTGCGGGTGGCCGCCCCGTGGAAGACCGCGAAGCGTCTTCCACCGAAAACATCATGTTGCGCCGAAGGTGGACAAGCAAAGCGTTGTCCACCCTACGTCAGCCGGCGTGGTTTCCGTTGTCGCGACCGCGACAGTCGCCTGCTTCAGCTTGCGCATCTGCTCCACACCCCAGAGCACCCGTTCGGGCGTCGCCGGTGCGTCGATCTTCGGCTGCGCCTTGTAGTCCGCCAGGCTGGCGACGGCATCCTTGATCGCGCACCAGACCGAGATGCCGAGCATGAACGGCGGCTCACCCACTGCCTTGGAGTGGAACACGGTGTCCTCCGGATTCTTGCGGTTCTCCACCAGCTTGACCCGCAGATCCAGCGGCATGTCCGCCACGGCCGGAACCTTGTAGCTCGCCGGGCCGCTGGTCATCAGCTTGCCCTTGTCGTTCCACACCAGCTCTTCCATGGTCAGCCAGCCCATGCCCTGAACGAAGCCGCCTTCCACCTGGCCGATGTCGATAGCCGGGTTCAGCGAGGCGCCGACGTCATGCAGGATGTCGCTGCGCAGCATCTTGTACTCGCCAGTCAGGGTGTCGACGATCACTTCCGAGCACGCCGCGCCATAGGCGAAGTAGTAGAACGGCCGGCCGCGCGCCTGGCTGCGGTCGTAGTAGATCTTCGGCGTGCGGTAGAAGCCGGTGGACGACAGCGAAACCTGGCCGAAATAGGCCTGCTGGATCAGCTCGTCGAAGGACACGTACTGGTCGCGAACGCGTACCTGGCCATTCTTGAACTCGACGTCTTCCTCGGTGACCTGGTAATGCCGTGCGGCAAACTCGATCAGGCGCTGCTTGATCGTCTGCGCCGCGTTCTGTGCCGCCTTGCCGTTGAGGTCTGCACCGCTGGAGGCAGCCGTCGGCGAGGTGTTTGGCACCTTGTCGGTATTGGTGGCGGTGATCTGGATGCGATCGATATCGACCTGGAACACCTCGGCCACGACCTGTGCGACCTTGACGTTGAGGCCCTGGCCCATCTCGGTGCCGCCGTGGTTCAGGTGGATGCTGCCGTCGGTGTAGACGTGCACCAGCGCGCCGGCCTGGTTGAGGAAGCTGGCGGTGAAGCTGATGCCGAATTTCACCGGGGTCAGCGACAGGCCTTTCTTCAGGATCGGGCTCTTGGCGTTGAACGCGCGAATCTCTTCGCGGCGCTTCGCGTACTCACTGCTGGCTTCGAGCTCGGCGGTCATCTCCTCGAGCATGTTGTGCTCGACGGTCTGGTAGTAAGGCGTGACGTTGCGCTCGGTCTTGCCGTAGTAGTTGCGCTTGCGCACGTCCAGCGGATCTTTGCCCAGCTCGCGCGCCACCGCGTCCATGATCTCTTCGATGGCGACCATGCCTTGCGGGCCGCCGAAGCCGCGGTAGGCGGTGTTCGATGCGAGGTTGGTCTTGCAGCGATGGCCGTTGATGGTGGCATCACCCAGGTAGTAGGCGTTGTCGGAGTGGAACATGGCGCGGTCGACGATGGAGCCGGAGAGGTCCGGCGAGTAGCCGCAGTTGCCGGCCAGGTCGATCTCGATGCCGTGTAGCAGGCCGTCGTCATCGAAGCCGACGTCATACTCGACGTAGAAGGGATGACGCTTGCCGGTCATGGTCATGTCCTCCATGCGCGGAAGACGCATCTTGGTCGGGCGACCGGTCAGGTGCGCGATCACGGCGCACATGCACGCGGGGCCTGCGGCCTGGGTTTCCTTGCCGCCGAAACCGCCGCCCATGCGGCGCATGTCGATGACGACCTTGTTCATCGAGACGCCGAGCACCTCGGAGACCAGCTTCTGCACCTCGGTGGGGTTCTGCGTCGAGGTGTAGACGATCATGCCGCCGTCCTCGGTGGGCATCACCGAAGAGACCTGGGTTTCCAGGTAGAAATGTTCCTGGCCGCCGATGTGCAGGCTGCCCTGCAGGCGACGCGGGGCGGTGGCCAACGCGCCACTGGAATCGCCACGCTTGTGGGTATGGCTGTCGAGTACGAAGTGCTTTTTGCGCAAGGCGTCGACCACGTCGATCACCGGCTCCAGATCCTCGTATTCGATGATCGCGGCCATGGCCGCTTTGCGCGCGGTTTCCAGGCTGTCGGCGGCGACGGCGATCACCGGCTGGCCGACATATTCGACCTTGCCGTCGGCCAGCAGCGGGTCACCGGGCATGACCGCGCCGATGTCGAGCTGACCCGGTACGTCCTGCGCAGTGATGGCGATCGCAACACCGGGTACGGCGTAGCAGGGCGCGGTGTCGATGCGCACGATGCGGGCATGGGCACGGTCGCTCATACGGGCATAGACGTGCAGCTGATTGGGGAATTCCAGGCGGTCGTCGACATACACCGCCTCGCCAGTGACATGCTTGGGCGCGCTGTCATGCTTGACGCTGCGGCCGACGCCAGTGACCAGGTCCTGCTTGAACAGGGCGGCGATTTCTTCCTGGGTTTTGGTTGGCTTATGCATATGCGGTCACCCTTGTCTCGGCTTCCGGGCTTTGTTGCTCGAGGAAGCATTTGCGCAGCAGGTTCTGTGCGACCAGCAGGCGATATTCGCGGCTGGCACGGAAGTCGGTCAGTGGCGTGAAGTCCTTCTCGAGCGCCTCGCACGCACGCTCGATTGTCTCAGCGTTGAACGGCGCGCCGATCAGTGCCCGTTCGCAGGACACCGCGCGTTTCGGAATCGCGGCCATGCCGCCGAAGGCCACACGGGCATCGTCGATCAGACCGTCTTCGAGCTTCAGGTCGAAGGCTGCGCAAACGGCGGAGATGTCATCGTCCAAACGCTTGGACACCTTGTAGGCGCGGAACACCCGGTTCGGCTGGGCGCGCGGCACGATGATCTTCTCGATGAATTCACCTTGCTCGCGAGCGGTGACCTTGTAGTCGATGAAGTAATCCTGCAACAGCAGGGTGCGGCTGTTGTTGCCTTTGCGCAGCACGACTTGCGCACCCAGCGCGATCAGCAAGGGTGGCGAATCGCCGATGGGCGAGGCGTTACCGATGTTGCCGCCCAGGGTGCCCTGGTTGCGGATCTGCAAGGAGGCGAAGCGGTGCAGCAGCTCACCGAAATCCGGGTATTCCTCTGCCAGCACTTCATAGCAATCGGTCAGCGGTGTGGCTGCGCCGATCTCGATGCCCTTGTCGGTGACCTCGACTTTCTTCATCTCGGCGATGTGGCCGACGTAAATCATCACTGGCAGCTCGCGGTGGAACTGGGTGACTTCCAAGGCGAGGTCGGTGCCGCCGGCCAGCAGGCGGGCGTCCGGGTTGGCGCTGTAGATCTCGGCCAGATCGCCAACGGTCAGTGGCGACAGGCAGCGCTTGTCGCCGCTGTTCAGCTCGGCGGTTTCGCGCGGCTCGATGGCTTTCAGCTGGGCGATGGTATCGGCTTCGCTCGCATCGAACTGGTCCGGCTGCTTGCCACAGCAGGCCTGCTCGGCGGCTTCCAGAATCGGGCGGTAGCCGGTGCAGCGGCAGAGGTTGCCAGCCAGCGCTTCATGGGTGTCGGCCTTGTCGTACCCCTCCGCTGATTTCTGCAGGGCGAACAGGCTCATGACGAAGCCGGGCGTGCAGAAGCCGCACTGCGAGCCATGGCAGTCGACCATGGCTTGCTGGACGCTGTGCAACTGGCCCTGGTGCTTGAGGTCTTCGACGGTGATCAGCTGCTTGCCGTGCAAGGCGGAGACGAAGGTCAGGCAGGAATTGAGCGTGCGGTAGCGCAGGCGGTCGCCGTCGAGCTCGCCTACCACAACGGTGCAGGCACCGCAGTCGCCGGAAGCGCAGCCTTCTTTGGTGCCGGACTTGCCACGGTATTCACGCAGGTATTCCAGCACGGTGGTATTGGGATCGAGTGTCTGCTCACGGCGCAGTTCTCGATTGAGTAGGAACTGGATCAAGGCGGGCCTCCGGGGCTTATTGTTCTGGGCTCTGGCGGTGGAAATTAGCGGCATCTGACTTTTCGGTCAACTAATTCCTGACTCAAAAGTCAGCACTGCCGACGAGCGAGCTTTATGCAGCAATGTGTATGCCGCTTTGGCTGTGGATGCATGAAGTGTGGCTCAGCCAGGAAGGCTTTGCTGCTCGTCTCGACAGGAGCGGCGCCGGAATGGCGTGACGGCTTGATGGGTCGGGAACGCAGGAAAAGAAGGCGCTCGTGCCCTGATCACAGGCAACACAGCACGAAGCGCCCATAGGAAGGCTTCGCTAGCCTGCGATCAGCTCGCGTGCTGCCTGGCTGTGGTTGGCGATCAAGCCGGCTACGTCGAGCCCTTCAACCTGGCCGTCGACGACCCGCCACTGGCCGCCGACCATCACCCGGTCGGCCCGGTCAGCGCCGCACAGCAGGAGCGCCGAGATCGGATCATGGCTACCGGAGAAACGCAGTTCGTCGAGCTTGAACAGGGCCAGATCGGCCTGTTTGCCGACGGCCAGTTCCCCAACGTCATCTCGGCCCAGCAGCCGTGCCGAACCGCGCGTGGCCCAGCCCAGCACCCGCTCCGGCGTAATCTGCTCGGCGCCGTAGCGCAGGCGTTGGATATACAGGGCTTGTCGGGCTTCCAGGATCATGTTGGACGCATCGTTGGAGGCCGAACCATCCACGCCGAGCCCGATGGGCGCTCCCGCCGCCTCCAGGGCGACGGTCGGGCAAATCCCCGAGGCCAGGCGCATGTTCGAGCTCGGACAATGGCAGATCCCCGTGCCCGCAGCGCCGAGACGAGCGATCTCGTCCTCGTTGAAGTGAATGCCGTGCGCCAACCAGGTGCGTTCGGACAGCCAGCCGACGCTGTCCAGGTAGTCCACGGTGCGCAGGCCGAAGCGCTGTATGCAGAACGCCTCCTCGTCGAGCGTCTCGGCCAGGTGTGTGTGCAGGCGCATGTCATGCTGTTCGGCGAGCGCGGCGCTGGCGCGCATGATTTCCGGTGTAACCGAAAAAGGCGAGCAGGGCGCCAGGCCGATCTGAATCTGCGCACCGGCGCCGCGCTCGTGATAGCGGCCGATCAACCGTTCGCTGTCCTCAAGGATTGCTTCGGCGGTCTGCACGGTGTGTTGCGGCGGCAGCCCGCCGTCGGCTTCACCCAGGCTCATGGAACCGCGGGTCAGCATGGCGCGCATGCCCAGTTCGCGGACCACATCGATCTGCACGTCGATGGCGTTTTCCAGACCGTCCGGGAACAGGTAATGATGGTCTGCCGCGGTGGTGCAGCCGGACAGCAGCAATTCGGCCAGCGCGACCTTGCTGGCCAGCGCCAGGCGCTCCGGCGTCAGGCGTGCCCAGACCGGGTACAGCGTTTTCAGCCAGGGGAACAGGGGCTGATTGACCACGGGGCCCCAGGCGCGCGTGAGCGTCTGATAGAAGTGGTGGTGCGTGTTGATCAGCCCTGGCAACACAACGTGTTCTCGGGCATCGAAGGTGCTGTCGACAGGCGTCGAAGGCGATTGCCCGGCGTCGAGCATTTCGACAATCACGCCTCTCTCGATTACCAGCCCGCCAGGGGCTTTCTGATCGTTGGCGGTGTAGAGGGCGAGGGGGTTCTTGATCCAGATACGGCTGGCAGTCATGGCCGGCTTCTCCTGAGTTGAGTTCAGAAATGAGCCAGCTCAGTTATGCCCTGTCTGCTGATCCAGGGGTCTGGTCGGGACACTCAGACGAGTGTCGGAAAGACGCGACGCGGAGCACGATAAAGCCTCTGCTCCTGCTTGTCACCCCTTCAGCGCGCATGAAAAAGCCGGGCGAGTGCCCGGCTTTTTCGATCCTCGGATCAGCCACCCAGATAGGCGTCGCGGACCTTGGGATTGACCAGCAACTCTTCACCGCTGCCCTGCATGACGATGTGGCCGTTTTCCAATACGTACGCCCGGTCGGCCAGCTTGAGCGCCTGGTTGGCATTCTGCTCGACCAGGAAGATGGTCACGCCATCCTCGCGCAGCTGTTCGATGATGTCGAAGATCTGCTGGATGATGATCGGCGCCAGGCCCAGCGACGGCTCGTCGAGCAACAGCAGCTTGGGTTTGCTCATCAGCGCACGGGCGATGGCGAGCATCTGCTGCTCGCCGCCGGACATGGTGCCGCCGCGCTGCTGGAAGCGTTCCTTCAAGCGCGGGAACAGCAACAGGACCTTGTCCAGCTGTTCCTGGAAGTCCGCCTTGTTGGTGAAGAATCCACCCATGGCGAGGTTTTCCTCGACGGTCAGGCGGGCGAAGATGCGACGGCCCTCTGGCACCACCGCAATGTCCTTGCGCATGATGTCGCAGGTCTGCCTGCCGACCAGTTCCTCACCCTCGAAGCGGATGCTGCCTTCGGACGCCATGGGCGTGCCGCAGAGCGTCATCAGCAGGGTCGACTTACCGGCGCCGTTGGCACCGATCAGGGTGACGATCTCGCCCTTGCGGACTTCGACGTTGACGTTATGCAGCGCCTGGATCTTGCCGTAGAAAGTCGAGACGTTTTCGAAATACAGCATGGTTACGCCTCTCCCAGATAGGCTTTGATCACGTCCGGATTGTCGCGGATCTGCTCCGGCGTGCCGTCCGCCAGCGGACAGCCCTGGTTGATCACGACGATATGGTCGGAAATGCTCATCACCAGTTTCATATCGTGCTCAATGAGCAGCACCGTGACGCCATGCTTGTCACGCAGCATGCCGATCAGGGCCTTGAGGTCTTCGGTCTCCTTCGGGTTCAAGCCTGCTGCCGGCTCGTCGAGCATGAGGATGCGCGGGCGCGTCATCATGCAACGGGCAATTTCCAGGCGGCGTTGCTGACCGTAGGCGAGGGTGCCAGCCGGACGATTGGCGATATCGGTCAGGTTGACCTGCTCGAGCCAGTGCGCAGCGAAATCCATGGCTTCATGTTCGCTCTTGCGAAACGCCTTGGTCTTCAGCAGGCCGGACAGGAAGTTGGTATTCAGATGCCGATGCTGGGCCACGAGCAGGTTCTCCACCGCCGTCATGTCCTTGAATAGACGGACGTTCTGGAACGTGCGCACCACGCCTTTGCGGGCGATCTTGTGCCCGGGCAGGCCCTGGATGGCTTCGCCGTCGAGCAGGATCTTGCCGTCGGTGGGCTGATAAAAGCCGGTCAGGCAGTTGAACACCGTGGTCTTGCCAGCCCCGTTGGGGCCGATCATGGAGACCACTTGCTTGTCATGTACGGTCAGGCCCACCCCGTTCACGGCCAGAAGGCCGCCGAAGCGCATGGTCAGGCCGCTTACTTCAAGAGTCGGGCGGCTCATCGCTTCAGCTCCAGGTGGGGGCGTTGCATGGGCAGCAGGCCCTGCGGACGCCAGATCATCATCAGCACCATCAGGGCGCCGAACATCAGCATGCGGTACTCGCTGAACTCACGCATCAGTTCAGGCAGCAGGATCATCACGATGGCGGCGAGAATCACCCCCAGCTGCGAGCCCATGCCGCCCAGCACCACGATGGCGAGGATGATGGCCGATTCGATGAAGGTGAACGACTCCGGAGACACCAGCCCCTGGCGCGCGGCGAAGAAGCTGCCGGCAAACCCGGCGAAGGTCGCGCCGAGGGTAAAGGCCGAGAGCTTGATCACCGTGGGATTCATGCCCAGGGCGCGGCAGGCGATCTCATCCTCGCGCAGGGCTTCCCAGGCACGCCCGATGGGCATGCGCAGCAGCCGGTTGATCACGAACAGCGTCAGCAGCACCAGCAACACGGCGATCAGGTAGAGGAAGATCACCTTGTTGATGGAGCTGTAGTCGATTCCGAAGAATTCGTGGAAGGTCTGCATGCCTTCGTCGGCGCGACGGTCGAACGACAGGCCGAACAGCGTCGGCTTTTCGATCCCGCTTATGCCGTTGGGGCCGCCGGTGAGGTCGGTCATGTTGCGCAGCAACAAGCGGATGATTTCACCGAAGCCCAGCGTGACGATGGCCAGATAGTCGCCGCGAAGACGCAGCACCGGGAAGCCCAGCAGAAACCCGAATAGCGCGGCCATCGCGCCGGCAATCGGCAGCGCTGTCCAGAAACCGAAGCCGTAGTAGTGAGAGAGCAGCGCGTAGGTGTAGGCACCCACGGCGTAGAAGCCCACATAGCCCAGATCCAGCAATCCGGCGAGACCGACGACAATGTTAAGGCCTAGCCCGAGCATCACGTAGATCAGGATCAGCGTGGCGATATCCACCGCGCCGCGGGAACCGAAGAATGGCCAGACCAGCGCCAGCAGGATCAGACCGATGATGATGGCGCGCTGGGTCGACGGCAGGGTCAGGAAGTTGCCCGCACCGGCCGGTATGCTCGGCAGGTTGGGGGACGCCGCCCAGCCGGCCGCCGCGTGGTGACGGAACAGCTGCCAGAAAAACATGGCCACGGCGCAGGCCGCGATGATCCAGAAGGTCTTGGCATCGCTGCCATGAACTTCGAGGCGAATGCCGACTGTCGTGAGTTTCAGGCCGAAAACCGGTACCGCCACGGCGAATACCAGCAACGCGCTGAAGAAGGCGGTGCGCAGATTGCGAGTCATACCTTTTCAACCTCCGGACGGCCGAGAATACCGGTCGGGCGGAACAGCAACACCAGCACCAACAGGCTGAAGGCCACTACGTCCTTGTATTGATCGCCGAAGATATCGGCGCCGAAGGCTTCGGCCACGCCCAGTACCAGCCCACCGAGCATGGCGCCCGGAATGCTGCCGATACCGCCCAGCACCGCAGCGGTGAAGGCCTTGATGCCGGCGAGGAAGCCGATGTGCGGATTGATGACGCCGTATTGCATGCTGATCAGCACGGCCGCGACAGCGGCCAACGCTGCGCCGATGACGAAGGTCAGGGCGATGATGCTGTTGGTGTTGATCCCCAGCAGGTTGGCCATCTTCAGATCTTCAGCGCAGGCGCGGCAGGCACGGCCCAGGCGCGAGCGCGAGATGAACACCGTCAGGCCCAGCATGGCGAGGAAGGTGACCACGAAGACCAGCACCTGCATGTAGGAGATGACTACGCCGTTCATGGCGCTCTCGCCAAGGATGAAGTTGCCCGGCATCAGGTTGGGGATCGCCTTGTCCTTGGAGTCCTGGGACAGCAGCACGACGTTCTGCAAAAAGATCGACATGCCGATCGCGGAGATCAAGGGGATCAGCCGGTTGCTGCCGCGCAGTGGTCGGTAGGCGACCCGCTCGATGCTGTATCCGTAGGCGCTGGTGACGATCATGGCGGCCAGGAACGCGCCGACCATGAGAATCGGCAATGAATCGAGCCCCATCATGGTCAGGCCGACAATGGCAATGAAGGTGACGTAGGAACCGATCATGTACACCTCGCCGTGGGCGAAGTTGATCATGCCGATAATGCCGTACACCATCGTGTAGCCAATGGCTATCAAGGCATAGGTGCTGCCAACGGTCAGGCCGTTGATCAGCTGTTGGAAGTAGTGGTAAAGCTCAGGCATTACGTTCTCCTGAACACCCGCAGCCGTGCTCGCTGCCAATGCGGACCTGCTTCGAAAGCGCTGCCGGGAGAATGCAGTGCCGTGGACTCGGTGCGGATCACGCACCTACCTGTCGAGGCGGGCCAGTTCTACAGGCCACTCGCTTGGTTGAAAGTGTTGCTGGGCGTCCCGTGCTTGTGGCCGGGTTGGCTCCGATCAGCTAAAACAAAGCCCACGGCGGATGCCGTGGGCTTCAGGTCGGTTGGTTAAAGGATCACTTGGCTTCGGTCTTGGTGCCGTCCTGGTGCCATTCGTAGACGACGAAGTTGAAGTCCTTCAGATCGCCCTTCTCGTCGAACGACAGGGTGCCGGTCGGGGTGTCGAAGCTGTTGCTGCGCAGCGCCTCGGCGACCTTTGCGGTGTCGGTGCTGCCGGCCTTCTCGATGCCTTCGGCAATGACCTGCACGGCGGCGTAGGCCGGGAACACGAACGGGCCGCTCGGGTCCTGGTTCTTCGCCTTGAACGCCTCGACCAGTTGCTGGTTGCGCGGGTCCTGGTCGAACGACTTCGGCAGGGTCACCAGCAGGCCTTCGGAGGCCGGGCCGGCAATCGCCGAGATTTCCTTGTTGCCGACGCCTTCAGGTCCCATGAAACGCACATTCAGACCCTTTTCCTTGGCCTGGCGCAGCAGCAAGCCCAGCTCCGGGTGGTAGCCGCCGTAGTAGACGAAGTCGACGCCTTCCTGCTTGAGCTTGGAAATCATCGAGGAGAAGTCCTTGTCGCCGGCGTTGATGCCCTCGAACAGGCCAACCTTGACGCCTTTCTTCTCCAGGGTTTCCTTCACGGCCGTGGCAATGCCTTCGCCGTACTGTTGCTTGTCATGGATGACCGCGACGTTCTTCGGCTTGACGTGGTCGGCGATGAAGTTGCCGGCGGTCGGCCCCTGCAGGCTGTCGAGGCCGATGGTGCGGAAGATCAGCTCGTAGCCGCGGGAAGTGATGTCCGGGCTGGTGGACGCCGCGGTGATCATCAGGATGCCTTCGTCCTCATAGATGTCGGAGGCCGGCTGGGTCGAGCTGGAGCACAGGTGCCCGACCACGAACTTGACCTCATCGTTGACGATCTTGTTCGCTACTGCGACGGCCTGCTTCGGGTCACAGGCGTCGTCATAGCGCACGCCTTCGAGCTGCTTGCCGTCGACTCCGCCCTTCTTGTTGATCTGCTCGATGGCCATTTCGGCCCCGATGAACTGCATGTCCCCGTACTGCGCAACCGCCCCCGTGACCGGACCGGCAAGGCCGATCTTGATAGTGTCGGCGGCAAGCGTATAGCTCGCTGCGCCTGTCAACGCGATCGCCACGAAAAGTTTGGTAAGACGCTGCTTGGTCTTCATATGCGCTCCACTTGCATCGTTATTGTTTGAATCCTGCTGGCTGCAGTGTCGTTACGGGGCAAACGTCCCCAAACGGTACGGCAACTGTACCGGCACAGTGTAGAAGCGTCAGCACCTGTTTGCACAGTCAGGAATCATCCGGTTGATGAGATTTACCCGGACGCTATCATTGCGCCCTTTAGGGTTACCGGGTGGCACTCATGAGCGAAGATTCAAGCAGTCTCTATGCCAAACTGCTGGGCGAAACCGCGTCGATTACCTGGGAAGAGCTGCAGCCGTCCTTCGCTCGTGGAGCCTTGCTGCGCGTGGCCGGTGACTTCGACCTGATCGAGGCCGCGCAAGCGGTTGCCCGGGACGACCGGGATTGCGTGGGTGCCTGGCTCGCCAGCGGCCAGTTGGCCAGGCTTGAGGCTGAGCAAGCGCGTGACTGGCTGGAGCGTGATCCGCCACTGTGGGCCGTCGTCGTGGCGCCGTGGGTGTTGGTGCAAGAGCGCGCTACGTCCCCGTAGTTGCCCTGATCCGCCTGCACCTTTCAGGTGCAACGTAAAATTGCCGCTCCATTGAGCCAGAGCAACTGACCGGCTTACAGTGGTTGCGCTTGTCAGCAGGCTTGGCAATGATCGGTGACAGGCACGGCAGCGGGGAACCGACGTGGCAGATTTGCTCGAAGGACAGGTCAGTACGGTACGTGGCGCGGTCGTCGACGTACTGTTTGGCGCGGGCTTGCCGGCCATCGGTGATGCGCTCGAGGTGTTGCGCGAAGACGCTGAGCCGCTGCTGATCGAAGTGCAGGCACACCTGTCCGAAACCGCCGTGCGTTGCATCGCGCTGGCCGCGACCGCCGGCTTGCAGCGCGGCGGTCGGGTCCGTTCACGCGGCGGGCCGCTGCAGGTGCCGGTGGGCGAGGCGGTGCTGGGGCGCTTGCTCGACGTCAGCGGTCGGCTCGGCGACAAGGGGCCGGCGCTGCCTGCCGATATTCCGCTTCGGCCGATCCTGCGCTCACCGCCTCCGCTTGCCGCACAAAGCGTCGGACGCGAATTGTTTGCCACGGGCATCAAGGTCATCGACTTGCTCACGCCCCTCGTCCAGGGCGGCAAGGCCGCGATGTTTGGCGGCGCCGGCGTCGGCAAGACGGTGCTGGTGATGGAGCTGATCCATGCGATGGCCGAGCGCTACCAGGGGCTGTCGGTGTTCGCTGGCGTCGGTGAGCGTTCACGCGAGGGCCATGAACTGCTGCAGGACATGCGCGATTCCGGCGTGCTCGACAAGACAGTGCTGGTCTACGGCCAGATGAGCGAGCCGCCCGGCGCGCGCTGGCGCGTGCCGCTGACGGCCCTGACCATTGCCGAATACTTTCGTGACGAGCGCCGGCAGAACGTCCTGTTGCTGATGGACAACGTGTTTCGCTTCGTCCAGGCCGGTGCCGAGGTGTCCGGGTTGCTTGGCCGGCTGCCCTCGCGGGTGGGTTATCAGCCGACCCTGGCTGACGAGGTCGCGGCGCTGCAGGAGCGCATCGTGTCGGTCGCCGGCGTCGCGGTCACCGCCATCGAGGCCGTGTATGTGCCAGCGGACGACTTCACCGACCCCGCCGTCACCGCGCTGGCGGCGCACATGGACAGCATGGTGGTGCTGTCGCGTGCGATGGCGGCCGAGGGCATGTACCCGGCGGTCGACCCCATCGCCTCGTCCTCGATCATGCTCGATCCACTGGTAGTGGGGCAGGCGCACGTCGACACTGCCATCGAGGTGCGCCGCAGCATCGAGCACTATCGCAGTTTGCAGGATGTGATTTCACTGCTTGGCGTCGAGGAGCTGGGCGCTGAGGACCGGCGCATCGTCAATCGTGCGCGACGGCTGCAGCGCTTCCTGACGCAGCCGTTCGCGGTTACCGAAGCCTTCACCGGCATGCCGGGTTGCTCGGTCACCGTGGACGAGACACTGGCAGGCTGTCGGGCGATCCTCGCCGGCGAGTGCGATGACTGGCAGGAGCGCTCGCTGTATATGGTCGGCACGCTGGAGCAGGCTCGCGACAAGGAGCAGCAGCTGCGCAAGGAGCCGGCGCCATGAGCCCTTGCCTGCGTTTGCAGATCAGCACCCCGCGGCAGGTGCTGATCGAACTGGATGACGTGGTCGCATTCCGTGGCGAGGATGCCAGTGGCAGCTTCGGCCTGCTGGGCGGCCATGAGGATCTGCTGACCGTGTTGCAGCCCACCGTCCTGCGTTGGCGGCGCGTCAGCGGCGAGCAGGGATATTGCGCGGTGCAGGGCGGGGTGCTGAGCCTGAGCGGGCAGCACCTGCGCATCGCCTGCCGTGACGGGCACGTCGGTGCCCGCCTCGATGAACTCGAAGCCGGCGTGCAGCAGGCGCAGCAGGCTCAGGTCGACAGCGAACGCCAGGCGCGGGTCGAGCACCTGCGCCTGCATACCCAGGCGGTGCGCCAGTTGGTGCGTTACCTGCGCCCGGAAGCGGGCGCCAACTCTCCGCTCGATTCCAGTGGAGGCCTGTGATGAAGGACCCTCACGAGACGTTGCGCGAGGCTGCGCGGCGTGCGGCCAGCCGTGCGGAGCAGGCCGAGCGCGACCCCGAACCCTCGCTGGCGCGGCGTCTGGCGCAGATCGGCGTGCTTGGCTGGGCGATCGTCGTGCCGCTGTTGCTGGGGCTCTTCGTCGGACGCTGGCTCGACCGCCTGCTGGGGACGGGCGTGACCTTCGCCGCGGCGCTGCTCTGCCTGGGCGCGGCGCTCGGCCTGTGGTCGGCCTGGCGCTGGATGCATCACCAATGAACAGCGCCGCCCTGCTAACCCTACTTTGGCCCCTCGGCTGCGGGCTGTTGGCCGGTGTGCTAGCTGGCTCGCTGCATTTTCATCTGCTGGCGCGAAATGTCCGCCTGTTCACTGCCGGCCGGGTCGGGCCAGCGCTGCTGCTGCAGTTGGCTCGGCTGGCCGCGACGGCAACGGTGTTGGTGGCTTTGGCACGTCTTGGATTTGGCGCCGTGCTGGCCGGGCTGGTGGGTGTGCTGCTGGCCCGCCACCGCGCCGTTCGCCGAGCCGGGAGCGTGGCGTCATGACCGGCTCGCCGCTCGATAGCCATATCCTTTTTCAACTGGGGCCAGTCCCGATCAGCGCTGCCGTGGCGGTGACCTGGGGCCTCTTATTGGCGCTGGGCGCGACCAGCGCCTGGCTAACGCGCCGGCTGGCGCTGCGCCCAACCGCACTGCAAAGCCTGCTGGAGTTGCTGATCGACACCCTCGACGGGCAGATCCGCGACACGATGCAAACCGGCCCGGAACGTTATCGCCCACTGGTCGGCACCCTGTTCGTGTTCATCCTGGCTGCGAACTGGTCATCGCTGATTCCGGGCATAGAACCACCCACGGCGGTGCTGGAAACCGATACCGCGCTGGCACTGATCGTGCTGTTGGCAAGTATCGGCTACGGCATCGCGTCCAAGGGGTGGGCGGGTTACCTGCGCACCTTCGCCGAGCCGAGTTGGGTGATGATCCCGCTGAATATCGTCGAGCAGCTCACGCGGACCTTTTCGCTGATCGTGCGGCTGTTCGGCAACATCATGAGCGGTGTGTTCGTGATCGGCATCGCGCTGTCGCTGGCCGGCTTGCTGGTGCCCATCCCGTTCATGGCGCTGGACCTGCTCACCGGCGCCATACAGGCCTACATCTTCAGCGTATTGGCCATGGTTTTCATTGGCGCTGCGGTGGCGCCCTAGCGGTGCCCTTATTGCGTTTCAACCGGAGGTGAACAGTGGACAACATGATCGAAATCGTCAGCATCATCGCAGCGGCACTGGCCGTTTCGTTCGGTGCGATCGGGCCGGCACTGGCCGAGGGGCGCGCCGTGGCTGCGGCGATGGACGCCATTGCACGCCAGCCGGAAGCCGCCGGCACGCTGTCGCGGACCTTGTTCGTCGGGCTGGCGATGATCGAGACGATGGCCATCTATTGCCTGGTCATCGCCGTGCTGGTGCTGTTCGCCAATCCGTTCATTCAGTGAGCGTGGTCGCCCGATGAAGCTCGACTGGTGGACCCTGGGCCTGCAGCTGATCAACGTCCTGGTGCTGATGTGGCTGCTGTCGCGTTTCCTGTTCAAGCCGGTGGCGGGGATCATCGCCGAGCGGCAGCGCGTCGCCGGCGAGCTGCTGGACCAGGCTGCAGCGGCCAAGGCCGAAGCCCAGGCGCTGGGCGACAGCGCGCAAGCGGTCCGCGATGAGCTGGCGCAGACGCGCGCGGCAGCGCTCGAAGCGGTGCAGCAGGAGGCGGCGGCCTTGCGCAGTCAATTGCTCGAGGAGGCGCGGACCGCCGCCGCGGATCAGCGCGAGCAGGCGCAGCAGGCGTTGCTCGACCAGCAGCAGGCGACCCGGCGGCGTACGGATGCGGACGCTGCCCGGCTGGCGCTCGACATCGCGCACAAGCTGCTCGCCCGGCTCCCGGCCAGTGCTCAGGTTGCTGGCTTCGTCGAGGGCCTGGTGGCGGGGCTGGCGCTGCTTCCGGATGGTGTGCGGACCCGGTTGGGCCAGGCGCCCCAGGACTTCGAGCTTCGGGTCCCACGTCCTCTGCTCGACAGCGAGCTGGCCGAAATTCGTCAGGCGCTCGCGACCGCTCTGGGACAGCCGGTCAGCCTGGAGGTGGTGGTCGATCCCGAGCTGGTGGCGGGGCTGGAGTTGAGCGGCGGCGCAGCGGTGGTGCGCAACAGCTTCCGTGCTGATCTGGAGCGTTTGCAACACGAGTTGCTGGATGTCGAACATGCCTGATCAGGAAGCGAACGTCAGCGACTGGCTGGCCCGAAGCCGGGCGGCACTGGAGCGCACGCCGGTCGGTGCCGAAGCCGGAGAAATCGGCCGTGTAGAAGAGGTTGGCGATGGCATCGCCCAGGTCTCCGGGTTGCCAGGGGCTCGTCTCAATGAGCTGCTGCGGTTCGGTGAGACCAGTTTCGGCTTTGTGCTGACGCTGGATGCCGAGCGTATCGGTGCCGTGCTGCTCGATGACACCACCACGATTGCGGCGGGCACCGAAGTCCGTGGCACCGGCGAGGTGCTGCAGGTGCCGGTCGGTCCGGAACTGCTCGGGCGTGTGGTCGACCCCCTGGGCCGGCCGCTCGATGGTGGCGCGCCGGTCGAGGCCCGGCAGTGGCTGCCTATCGAGCGGCCTGCGCCAGCGATCATCGACCGCGACCACGTGCGCGAACCGGTGGAAACCGGTGTGCTGATCGTCGATGCGCTGTTCGCCATCGGTCGTGGCCAGCGCGAGCTGATCATCGGTGACCGCGCCACCGGCAAGACCTCGCTGGCCATCGACGCCATCGTCAATCAAAAGCACTCGGAGCTGATCTGCGTTTACGTGGCGATCGGGCAGCGCGCCAGTGCAGTGCAGCAGGTGATCGAGGCGGTACGCGAGCACGGCGCGGCGCAGCGCTGTGTGTTCGTGGTCGCCTCGGCCTCTGCGGCGCCGGGCCTGCAATGGGCGGCGCCCTTCGCCGGCTTCAGCATCGCCGAGTATTTTCGCGACCGTGGCCAGCACGCACTGATCGTGCTCGACGACCTGAGCAAGCATGCCGCTACCCATCGCGAACTGGCGCTGCTGACCCACGAGGCGCCCGGCCGCGAGGCCTATCCGGGTGACATCTTCTACCTGCATGCGCGGCTGCTCGAGCGCGCTGCCAAGCTGTCCGCCGACCTGGGCGGCGGCTCGCTGACCGCGCTACCGATCGCCCAGACCGAGGCCGGTAGCCTGTCGGCGTACATACCCACCAATCTGATCTCCATCACCGACGGCCAGATCGTCCTGGACAGCCACCTCGCGGCGGCCAACCAGCAACCGGCCGTGGACGTCGGCCTGTCGGTGAGCCGGGTCGGCGGCAAGGCGCAACCGCGCGTCTTGCGCGACGTGGCGGGGCGGGTCCGCCTGGATTACGCGCAGTTTCTCGAGCTGGAGCTGTTCACCCGCTTCGGCGGGCTCAGTGACAGCCGGGTCAAGGCACAGCTTCAGCGCGGTGAGCGCACCCGCGCAGTGTTCGCCCAGCCGCGGTTCGCGGCCTTGCGCCGGATCGACCAGGTGGCGTTGCTGGCGGCCTTGTCCGAGGGTGTCTTCGACGCCTATCCGGCTACGTTGCTCAAGGCCTTGCGCATACGCCTGCCGGCCTGGCTGGATGCACGCGCCGCCGCGCAGGCACAGGAGGTCGAACGCAGCGGACAGCTGAGCGACGCTCAGCGCACCGCGCTGGTCGCCGAAGTGGCGGCCCTCTGCGCGGAGCTTGGGAGTGCGGCAACGTGAGCGGCCGCCTGGGTGAGCTGTCACGACATCTGGAAACGACCCGGGAACTGGCGGGGGTGATCGGTGCGATGCGAGGGATAGCCGCGGCCCGCTCGCGCGACGCGCAACGCCGCCTGGCGGGTGTGCGGGCCTATGCGACCACCCTGGGGCAGGCGATCGGCGAAGGCCTCGGCCTGCTCGATGAAATCGACCGCCCGTCCCTGCCGGGCAACGGGCTGCACGCGCACCTCTTGCTGGTGATATGCGCTGAGCAGGGCTTCGTCGGGACCTTCAACGACCGGCTCATCGATGTGGCGGCCGAGCGGCTGCAGCAGCGGCCAGGCGAGCTGCTGGTGGTCGGCGCACGCGGCGAGATGAGTGCCGTCGAGCGTGGCCTGCACCCGGTCTGGTCGCAGCCGATGGCCGTGCATCCGGATGAAACCCAGGCTTTGGCCGGACGCCTCGCCGAGGCGCTCTACGCGCGCCTTGATCCGGTGCGGGCCATGCGGGTCTCGCTGGTGCACGGCGTGCCCGGGCAAGCGGGCGCGCAGGCGATCGTCACCCGCTCGTTGCTGCCGTTCGATTATTCCCGCTTTCCCGTGGCGCGCGGGCAGCGAGCACCGCGCGTGACCCTCGACCCTGGCCGGCTCATCCTGCAGTTGGCCGAAGAGTACGTCTATGCCGAGTTGTGCGAGGCGCTGATGCTGTCCTGCGCCGCCGAGAACGAGGCGAGGATGCACGCCATGATCGCTGCCCAAGACAACATCGCACGCCGCCGGGACGCGCTGCAGGCTCAGTTCCGACGCGTGCGCCAGGATGAAATCACCGACGAGATCATCGAACTATCGTCACCGCGGCTCTGACAGCCGCCCCTCACGGACGTACCCAGCGCAGCCGGGCCCAGCCACTCAGGGCATCGACCGCCAGCACCATCAGCAGCATCGCCAGGATCACCGTCGCCGCCTGCGCTTCCTGGAACAGGCTGAGGCTCATGTAGAGCATCTGACCAAGGCCGCCGGCACCGACAAAACCGAGCACGCTGGCCATGCGGATGTTGTTCTCCCAGCGATACAGGCCGTAGGCGAGCAGCTGGGGCCAGAGAATCGGCAGGGTGCCGTAGCAGAACGCGGCGACGCGGCCTGTGCCCGACAGGCGCAGTGCTTCGGTGGGGGCGGTGGGAGCGTTCTCCAGCGCTTCGGCGAACAGCCGGCCAAGAACGCCAGCGGTGTGCAGCGCCAGAGCCAATGTTCCTGCATTCGGCCCGAGGCCGGCGGCGAGTACCATCAGCGCCGCCCAGACCAGCTCCGGGACCGCCCGCAGGGCATTAAGCAGCAGCCGCGCCAGGGCCTTGGCCGGCCAGCCGCAGCGGTCAGCGGCGGGCAGGGCCAGCAGCAGCCCGAGCAGCGCCGCCAGCAACGTGCCGATTGCCGACATGGCCAGGGTCTGCAAGGCGCCATGGCCGACCGCCTGCAGGTGCGCCAGCGACAGGTCCGGTTCAAGGAACCCGGCGGCGTAGGCGGCCATCTGTTGCACCCCTTCGCGGCTGAACACCGCGGCGGTGTCCAGCTGCAGGAAGGCAAAGGAGCCGACCACGGCGGCGACCAGCAGCAGGGGCAGGGCGCCGCGTGCCAGCGCCTTCACACGAACCTCCGGCGCAGGCCCTGGCTGAGCAGATCAGCCAGCAGCACCAGGGCAAGAAAGGTCAGCAGCATGCTGGCCACTTCGCCGCCAGCGAACATGCGAATCGACAGGTCCATCTGCTGGCCGAGTCCACCCGCGCCGACAAAGCCCATCACCACCGAGGCGCGCACCGCGCACTCCCAGCGATAGACGGTGTAGGACAGCATCTCCCCGCTCGCCTGGGGCAGCACGCCGTAGGCGAAGCTCTGCAGGCGCGAGGCGCCCGCGCCCAGCAGTGCACGAGCCGGCAGCGGGTCCACCGATTCGAAGATTTCCGCATAGACCTTGCCTAGCATGCCGGCGTAGGTGATGGCGATCGCCAGCACGCCGGCCGTGGGTCCCAGGCCGACGGCGCGCACGAACAGCAGCGCCCAGACAATCTCCGGCACGCTGCGCAGCACAATCAGCAACCCGCGCACCGGCCAGCGCGCCGCCGCGGCCCAACGCGCGGGCCGGCCGCCGTGGCTGAGCGCTGAGAGCGACAGGGCCCGAGTCGCGAGCAGGGCGCAGGGCAATGCCACGAGCAGAGCCAGCGCCATGCCGGCCGTGGCGATCGCCAGGGTTTCCAGGGTGGCGCGGCCCAACAGGTGCAGAAAAGCGCCGTCATGCGCCGGGGGCCAGAAGCCGGCGAGAAAGGCGCCCATGCTGTCGGCGTTGCTGCCGTCGAACAACACGCCGAGGTCGAGTTCGCTCAGCGTCAGCCCTGGCCAGAGCGCGGCCAGCGCCAGCAGCGTCAGCCACAGCCGCGGGCCGGCGGCCGGGTCGCGCCGGGTCAGGGTGGGGTTCAGCATCGCGGCACGTGCACCTGCTGGCGCAGGGCGGCGTCCTGGCGCCCGGTTTCGAGCTGCTCGTTGGCGTAGAGCTGATCCAGTTCGGCGGTGGTGACCTGGCTCGACGGCTTGTCGAAGAAGATTCGCCCGTCGCGGACCGCCACCACCCGCGGGAAGTGACCGAGCGCGAGCTCCACCGCGTGCAGGCTGGCGACCAGCGTGCTCTGGCCACGCGCCGCCTCTCGGGTGAGCGCCTGCAGGGAATGGGCGGCAAGCACCGGGTCCATGGCCGACACCGGCTCGTCAGCGAGCATGATCGCGGGACGCTGGTAAAGCGCGCGGGCGATGCCGACCCGCTGCAGCTGGCCGCCGGAAAGCTGGTCGCAACGCTGGTAGAGCTTGTCGGCCAGGTCCAGCTTGTCCAGCGCCTCGGCGGCGCCGTCCCGGTCGAGCGGGTAGACCAGGCTCAGCAGGCTGCGGGCCAGCGACCACTGTCCGAGGCGCCCGGCGAGCACGGCGGTGATCACCCGTTGGCGGGCCGGCAGCGGCGGCGCCTGGTGGATCAGTGCGATGCGGCTGCGCAAGCGTTGGCGCGCCCCGGTTGGCAGTGCCCAGGGTTGTTGGCCGAGCACCGTTACCTGGCCCTCGCCGGGTTGCAGATGGGTGGCCAGCAGGCGCAGCAGGGTGGTCTTGCCGGCGCCGGAGGGACCGATCAGCGCGACCCGCTCGCCGGCGGCGATCCGCAGGTCGATCTCGCGCAGGGCGACATGGCCGCCTGCGTGCCGAACACTGGCTCGCTGCAGCTCGAGTATGCCCTCGGCCACGGGCGAAACGCCGCCCGAAGCGGCTGGCGAGGTAATCGACGATTCCATGTCAGTAACAATCCCCGGCCCGGACGGCGGTCGCCGCCGGGTCGAGGTCGACTCGCCTCATTTCAGCAGGCCGGCTGCCCGCGCAGCTTCCTCGATGCCCTTGTAGTTTTCCGGGCGGGTCTCGATGAAGCGCGTCGCGGCCTGCAGGTCGAGGATCTTCTTGTGCTCGGGGTTTTGCGGGTCCAGCTGGAGGAAGGCGGTTTTGATCTTCTCCACCAGCTCCGGGTCGAGGTTGCCGCGCACGGTCCAGTTGTAGTCGTAGTAGGGCGGGGTGGTCGCGATGACCCGTACTTTATCGGTGTCGACCTTGCCGGCGTCGACCAACTTGGACCAGACCGAGGCGTTGAGCACGCCGCCGTCGGCCTTGCCCGCCTGGACCCAGGCGACTGTGGCGTCATGCGCGCCGGAATAGGCGACCCGCTTGAAGAAACGCTCCGGGTCAATGCCGTCGCGAAGCATGAAATAGCGTGGCATCAGGCTGCCCGAGGTGGACGACACCGAGCCGAAGGCAAAGGTCTTGCCCTGGAGGTCCTGGACCGACTTCACCTCGGGATCGGCGGTGATGAATTTGCTGGTGAATTTTTCGTCCTGCTCGCGCTGCACCAGGGGAATGGCGTCGCCGGTCTTCAGGCGTGCCTGGACAAAGGTGAAACCACCCAGCCAGGCGAGGTCGAGGCGGTCCGCGGCAAGGGCTTCGACGACCGCGGCATAGTCCGACACCGGCGTGAATTTCACCGGCATGCCGAGTTGTTGCTCGAGGTATTGGCCCAGCGGCTCGAACTTGCGGATCAGTTCAGTGGGGGCTTCGTCGGGTATCGCCGAGACGCGCAAGGTCTCGGTGGCCTGGGCGGAGGCAAAACAGCAGGACAGGGCAAGGCCGGCAACGGCTGCCAGGGAACGCTTGAGCATGGTGGTTCTCCGGTTCAAAAGCGGAAAAAAGCGCGCGGATTATAGAGGCAGCGGGGCGCGGCGGGGCAAGCACGGCCATGCCGGTGCGTTCCCGGCGCCTCGCCAGCCTGCCGGACGCCGCGCCGAACGGTGCTTTGCGCGCTGAAGCTGGCAAAAACTTTTTTTTGTGACCGCGCTCGCAGTTGCACTAGAATCGCCGGCCTCACGGATGATGGCGATTTGGCATGAGCAAAGGTCAGGACAAGCGCAGGCTGCACGCGCTGCGTGCGCACATCGACGACCTGCTGGCCGATGGCGCCGCGCTGGTCGGCCGCGATCCGCTGACGCTGGTCTGCGCCAACGGACAGACGCTACGCGTCAAGCACGGGATGCTGGTCGGCTACAGCGGATTGCTGGATATGGTGGAGCCGGTAAGTGATCACGAGTGGCCCGACGCGCTGAAGCAGATGGTGATCGACCTATGCATCCAGCAGCTGGACGAGGCGATCCGCCGCTTGACCGAGCGAGACTGCTCGGTGGATCTGGCCGCTTCGGCGAATGACGACCGGGGCTGACGGCTTCAGCCCCAGCCCGCTGTCGGTGCGTCGACGACGCGTGCAGACCCCTCTTGGCCTCAGCGCGTGGCGTAGGGCTAGAATCGCGCCTCTGTCCGCTCGAGGAATCGCCCATGTCCGCGTTGCCATCCATTGCCTTTGCCGGCGTCGGCCTGATGGGCCTGCGCCTGTGCCGTCGGCTGCTCGCCGCCGGCTATCCGCTGACCATCTGGAACCGGACGCCCGACAAGTGCCAGCCGCTGCTCGCCGCCGGTGCACGCCGGGTGGAGACGCCCGCCGAACTCTGTGGCGCGGCGGACATCGTGTTGCTCTGCCTGGCCGACACGCACGTGGTGCGTGAGGTGGTGTTCGGCCCCGGCGGCATCATCGAAGGCGCGCGGCGCGGGCAACTGCTGGTCGACCATTCCAGCCTCGAGCCGGCCGCGACCCGGCAGATGGCCGCCGACCTCGCCGCGCGCAGCGGCATGCGCTGGGTCGACGCGCCGGTATCCGGCGGCACGGCCGGTGCCGAAGCCGGCACGCTGGCGATCATGGCCGGCGGCGCGGCCGAGGACATCGATCGGGTGCGCCCCGTGCTGGCCCACCTGGGCCAGCGGCTGACGCACATGGGCGACGTCGGCGCCGGCCAAGTGGCCAAGGCGTGCAACCAGATGATCGTGGCCTGCAATGCGCTGGTGATCGCCGAGGTCGTCGCCCTGGCCGAGCGATCCGGCGTCGATGCCAGCCTGCTGGCTCCGGCGCTGGCCGGCGGGTTCGCCGACTCGAAACCGCTGCAGATCCTCGCCCCGCAGATGGCCCGCAGCGAGTTCGAGCCGGTCAAGTGGCACGTTCGGACCCTGCTCAAGGACCTCGACACGGCGGTGCAGTTGTCTCGCGAAGCGGGGGCCGCCACCCCCATGAGTGGGCTCGCCGCGCAGCTGATGCGCCTGCATGGCAGCCAGGGCTACCTGGCGCAGGATCCCGCCACGCTGGTGGCGCTGTTCCGGGAGCAGGGCCAATGAAGATCGCCGCCAACCTGTCCATGCTGTTCACCGAGCGGCCCCTGGCCGAACGCATCATGGCGGCGCGGATCGCCGGGTTCGACGGCGTGGAGATCCAGTTCCCCTACGAATTGCCCGCGATCCGGCTGAAGGAGCTGCTCGAGCGCGCCGGCCTGCCGCTGGTGCTGATCAACCTGCCGGCCGGCGACTTCATGGCGGGCGGTCCAGGGCTCGCCGCGGTGCCGTCCCGGCAGGCCGAGTTCGATGCAGCCCTGGAGGCGGCCCTGAGCTACGCCGCGATGACCCGGCCGCAGTGCGTCAATGTGCTGCCCGGCCGCCTGGCCGACGGTCTCGATCGCAAGGAGGCGCTGCAGACCCTGGCGGCGAATCTGCGCCGGAGCGCCGAGGCCTTTGCCGTGCTTGGCATCCGCGTCGTCTGCGAGGCGATCAACCCGCTGGACATGCCGGGCTTTCTGATCAACACACCGGAGGACCTCCAACGGCTGCTGGAGCAAGTCGATCACCCCAACTGCCAGGCCCAGCTGGACCTGTACCACATGGCGCGGCAGGCGCTCGATATCGCTGCCGGGATCAGGTTGCTGGGTGCGCGCATCGGCCATGTGCAGTTCGCCGACTGCCCTGGACGCGGCGCGCCCGGCAGCGGAACGCTGGACTTTGCCGTGCTGCTCGAGGCGTTGCGGTCGGTGGGCTACCGCGGCTGGCTGGCGGCCGAATACCGTCCCGAAGGCCAGGACACGGCGACCGGTCTTGGCTGGCTAGAGGCCTGGCGTCAGGTTTGACGCCCATTGCCCGGCATAAGCGGGGCTGATGGTGACAGACAGGCGAGGGCTGGAACTCTAGAGTCACTTTCGACGGTCGACCGGCCTGCGGTCGACGCATAACAATAAATCGAGAGCGACGTCATGCAGCCATCCACCCAAGCCGCGAACGCCTGGCGCGTCCTGTTCCTGCTGTTTCTGGCCAACCTGTTCAACTTCTTCGACCGCACCATCCCGGCGATCATTGCCGAGCCGATCCGGCTGGAATGGCAGCTCAACGACTTTCAGCTGGGGCTGATCGGCACGGCGTTCACCATCATCTACGCCATCGCCGGCGTGCCGCTGGGTCGGATGGCCGACCTCGGGTCGCGGCGCAAGATCATGGGTTGGGGCCTGACCCTGTGGAGCGGCCTGACCGCCGTGAACGGCTTCGCCTGGAACTTCTGGAGCTTCCTGGTGGTACGCATGGGCGTCGGTATCGGCGAGGCCAGCTATGCGCCGGCCGCCAACTCGCTGATCGGTGACCTGTTTCCGGCCGGCAAGCGTTCGCGGGCGATGGGCATCTTCATGCTCGGTCTGCCGCTGGGGCTGTTGCTGGCGTTCTTCACCATCGGCTCGATGGTCCAGTACTTCGGCAGCTGGCGTGCGCCGTTCTTCATCGCGGCGGTCCCGGGGCTGGTGCTGGCCCTGCTGATTTTCTTCATTCGTGAACCGCAGCGGGGCGCCGCCGAGACCGTCAAGGTGTCGCAGGATCCGGTGCAGCAGCCGGTGCGCAAGGTGCTGGCGGTCCGCACCTTCTGGTGGCTGGTGCTGGCGGGCCTGGCGTTCCAGTTCGCGACCTATGCCTGCAACGCCTTCATGGTCCCGCTGCTGATGCGCTACCACGGCCTGCCGCTGGTACAGGCCTCGGTTGCCACCGGCGTCATCGTCGGCCTGACGGGGCTCATCGGGCTCACCCTGGGGGGCTGGGTGGCCGACAAGATTCACCAGCGATTCGCCCGCGGCCGCCTGGTGTTTGCTGCGGTGAGCATGGCGATCTCGACCCTGGCCACCGGCTATGCCCTGTTGGCGGGGCGGATCGACGTCGGCGTGTTCGTCGCCGTGTTCAGCATCGGCTGGCTGTTTTCCTACAACTTCTACACCTGCGTCTATACGGCGATTCAGGATGTCGTCGAACCGCGCTTGCGGGCCACGGCAATGGCGCTGTTCTTCGCCGGTTTGTATCTGCTCGGAGGTGGCATGGGCACGGTAGTCGTCGGGCTGCTCTCGGACCGGTTCGCCGAGGCAGCGATGCTGGCTGCCGGCGCCAGCCAGATGAGCGAGGCGTTTCGCGCCGAAGGGCTGCATGGCGCGATGTACCTGATTCCCGCATCGCTGCTGCTGACCATGGTCTTCCTGTTCCAGGCCTCACGCACCTTCTGCCACGATGCGCAGCGCATGAACGACGGCATGAGCCAGTCGGCCAGTGACGCCGAGGCCGCCCTGGCCTGAACCGGCGCGACCGTCGGCCGAGTGGCCGGCGGTCCCCTCCGACGATTGACCTGCAATCGCGCGCCGGCTCGCATACACTGCGCGGCCGTTTTTGGCAGTCCGGACCGCTCATGCACATTCCGCCTCCCGCCCGCGCCTGCGGCATCGACTTCGGCACCTCCAATTCAACCGTCGGTTGGTGGCGACCTGACGCAGACCCGTTGCTCGCGCTGGAAGGTGACCAGCCGACCTTGCCGTCGGTGGTGTTCTTCAACGTGGAAGAGCGCCGCCCGGTGTACGGCCGTCTGGCCCTGGCCGAGTACCTCGAAGGATACGAAGGCCGCTTGATTCGCTCGCTCAAGAGTTTGCTGGGCTCCAAGCTGCTGAAGAGCGAAACCACGGTGCTGGGTAGCGCCATGCCATTCAAGGACATCCTCGGGCTGTTCCTCGGCACGCTCAAACAGCGCGCCGAGGAGCAGGCCGGCCGCTCCTTTGACGAAGTGGTGCTGGGCCGCCCGGTGTTCTTCGTCGACGACGATCCGCAGGCGGACAAGGAAGCAGCCGACACCCTGGCAGCAGCGGCCCGCAAGATCGGCTTCAAGGACGTGTCGTTTCAGTACGAACCCATCGCCGCAGCGTTCGACTATGAATCGCGGATCGAGCGCGAGGAGCGCGTGCTGATCGTCGACATCGGTGGCGGTACGTCGGACTTCTCGTTGGTCCGGCTTGCCCCGGAACGCCGGCAGATCGATGACCGTCAGGCCGACATTCTCGCCACGTCCGGGGTGCACATCGGCGGCACCGATTTCGACAAACAGCTCAGCTTGCACGGCGTGATGCCACTGTTCGGCTACGGCAGCCGGATGAAGAGCGACGCGCCGATGCCCACCAGCACGCACCTCAATCTCGCCACCTGGCACACCATCAACGCGGTCTATGCGCCGGCGTCGCTGCGCGCGCTGCAGAGCATGCGCTATGACATCGTCGACCCCACCGGCATCGACCGGCTGTTCAGCCTGATCGAGCAGCGAGCCGGGCATTGGCTGGCGATGCAGGTGGAGCAGGGCAAGATCGAGCTGACCGAGCGGGCGCGCCACCCGATCGACTTCGCGCGCATCGAGACGGGGCTGCAGGCCGAGCTCACCCGCGAGGGGTTCGAGACCGCCATCGACCCGTTGCTCGAACGAATCCGCGCCAATGTCAGTCAATTGCTGGCCAGCGCCGGGCTCGTCCACGAGGACATTGACACGGTGTTCTTCACCGGTGGCTCGAGTGCCATTCCGGCGCTGCGCCAGAGCGTCGCGGCCCTGCTGCCGCGGGCGCGCCACGTCGAGGGCAACCGCTTTGGCAGCATCGGCAGCGGCCTGGCCATCGAGGCGCGCAAGCGCTACGGTTGATTGCCCGCCACGCCGCCCGGCGGCGGGCCTGATCGGGAGCTGTCATGGGTTACAAACTGCGTCCGCAAGACCCTGCCGCCGAAGTCCGCAAGGTCGCCCGGCAGGGCATCGACAAGGCCATCGAAGCGCTGAGCGTGCCCTCAGCCGAACGTGCCGAGGGCGTGCATCAAGCGCGCAAGCGTTTCAAGGAACTGCGCGCCTTGCTGCGCTTGGTACGCAAGCCGCTTGGCAGCGATTTCCAGCGCGAGAACCTGCGCCTGCGCGACCTCGGTCGCGCCCTGGCCGAATCACGCGACGCCACCGCCATGCTGGAAAGCTGGGACGCGCTGGCCACGCGGTTTCCCGAGGCGTTCGCCGAGCCGGCCTTGCGCCAGGCGCGCCGCCGGCTGCGGGCACGCGCCAGCGCGGCCGAGGGCGGCGCCGCCGACCTGGACGCGGGCATCGCCCAGGTGATTGCCGCGCTTTACACCGCGCGCGGCCAGATCGAGCATTGGTCGCTGGACGGTGACGGTTTTGCACTGCTTGCCCGCGGGGTGCGGCGCACCTACGCCGATGGGTGCGCCGAGCTGGCCAGGACGCGGGTCGACCTCAGCGATGAGCAACTGCACCAGTGGCGCAAGCGGGTCAAGGATCACTGGTACCAGACCCGGCTGCTCGCACCAAGCTGGCCAAAGCTGATGCAGCTGCGCAGCGACGCGCTCAAGCGCCTGGCCGACCTGCTCGGCGACGACCACGACCTGGCGATGATGCAGCAGTTGCTGCAGGCGCAGCCGGCCTTGTTCGGCCAGCCTGACGTGCGCGAGCGGCTCGATGCGCTCATTGCCGAACGCCGCAGCGAACTGCAGAGCGCGGCGCTCGGGCTCGGCGAGACGCTCTATCGCGAGGCGCCGGAGCAGTTAGCGGCGCGCTGGGCGCGCTACTGGAATACCGCTGGCGATTAGCGGATGGGCCGCGCTGGCGGCTCAGTGGCCCGGCGGGCGAGGCGAACGCGCGACCTTCCAGACCGAATGAAACTTCTGCGCCCGGTTACACCGCGTTGCCAAAGGGGGCAGAGGCAGTCCCTGTCCCGCTTCCTGGCGGTTTCGCGGTCAGGCCGGGCCCTGGCCTGACCGCCAGGCGCCACGTTTGTGACTCCATTTGATTCCGGTGTGGGTTCCCGCCCCCCGCGCGCGGTTGCCGCCGGGCAGCGGGGACGGGCGGCGCTCAGAGCTTCTTGGCCGAGACGATCTTCACCGGGGTCAGCGGCACGTTCTGCATCATGCTGCGGTTGGCGGTCGGCACCTGGGCGATCTGGTCGACCACGTCCATGCCGCGCACCACCTTGCCAAACACGGCATAGCCGAAATCGCGGCTGCCGTGGTCGAGGAAGTCGTTGTCCCGGTGGTTAATGAAGAACTGGCTGGTGGCGGAATCGACATTCTGCGTGCGTGCCATGGCGAGGGTGCCGCGTACGTTGTGCAGGCCGTTGTCGGCTTCGTTCTTGATCGGCTCGCGGGTCTTCTTCTGGTTCAGGCCTTCGTTGAAACCGCCGCCCTGGATCATGAAGCCCGGGATCACGCGGTGAAACACGGTGCCGTCGTAGAAGCCGCTGTCGACGTATTCGAGGAAGTTCTTCACGCTGATCGGGGCCTTCTCGGCCTCCAGCTCGATTTCGATTTCGCCCATGCTGGTGTTGAGCAGCACGTGCGGTTTGTCCGCAGCGAACAGGTTGCCAGCCAGCAGCAGGGAGCAGGCGGCGAGTACGAGTCGTTTCATGGGTGGGTTCCTGGTGGTTCTTGATGGTGAAAAAGCGCCGGTGGCCAGGCCGGCATCGCCCGACGGCTGCGCCGCACCCGGCTCAGCCCGTCGGTGTCATCGCCTGGCCGGGCGCCGGGCTGGACGATTGTGCCTGCGCATCGTACGTCCTGATCAGGTCGATGAGAATCCGTGTGGCCGGGCCGAGCGAGCGATCCGGATGGGTGTAGAGGTAGAACTGCGGCCGGCGGATGCTGCCCTGGATCAGTGGCAGCGGCTTGAGCGAGCCCTCGGCCAGCTCTCGGCCGATCATGTGGCGCGGCAACCAGGCGAAGCCCAGTCCGCTGCTGACGAAACCGACCGACGTGGCCAGGCTGCCGACCGTCCAGCGTTGCTCTGCGCCGAGCCAGCCGCTGTCGCGCGGCTGCCGTTGGCCCGAGTCGCGCACCACGACCTGCATCTGGCTCTGCAGGTCCTGGACGCTGAGCTTGCGCTGCAGCTGGTGCAGGGCATGGTCGGGGTGGGCGACCGCGATGAATTCGACGGAGCTCAATTCCTGGCCCAGGTAGCCGGTGATGTCCAGGCCACTGATGGCCAGGTCGGCGGTGCCGTCCTTGAGCACGTCCTCGACACCCGAGAGCACCTCCTCGCGCAGGCGCACGCGGCAGCCGCGGCTCTGCGGCATGAAGGCGGTCAGTGCGCGGATCAGTTTGGCGTTGGGGTAGGCGGCATCGACCACCAGCCGCACCTCGGCCTCCCAGCCCTGTTCCATGTGATGGGCCAGTTCTTCCAGCTGTCCGGCCTGGTGCACCAGCTGCCGTGAGCGGCGCAGCAGCACCTCGCCAGCCTCGGTCAGCACGGCCTTGCGTCCGTCGATACGCAGCAGCGGAACACCGAGTTGCTCCTGCATGCGCGCAACCGTATAGCTCACCGAGGACTGCGAGCGATGCAGCATCTCGGCAGCCTGGGCGAAGCCGCCTTGGTCAATCACCGCTTGCAGGGTGCGCCATTGATCGAGGGTGACGCGAGGTGCCTTCATTCCATTGCTTTCCTGTTGCATCGGTCTGGTACGCTGGCGCACGCCTTCACGAGGAGTCCGCCTGATCATGAAAAGAGTCTGCTTCGCTGCGCTCGTCATCTTCCCACTGAGCGCCCTGGCCGTCAGCTATCCCGTGGAGCTCGAACAGACGCTCAACGGCACCGAGGTTCTGGCAAGCACCGAGACCATCGACCGCGACATGGCCGGGTTGGTCCTGCAAAACCTGGGAAAGCAATCGGTCGAGTGTAGCGCCGTGTTCCGCAACGGGCCGGAATCGCCGCGCACCCGCCGCGTGACCCTGGCTGCCGGCGAGAGCAAACCGATGACGGCAAAGTTCACGCGCGAGGTCATTCGGCTGCGTATCCAGCTCACCTGCGAGCCCCAATAACGCCTGCGGCGCGCCAAACGCGTCCCGGCCGGCCACCGGCCACCGGCCACCGGCCACCGGCCCCCGGCCCCCGGCTTGCGCGTCCAGCCGGTCGCTGTGCTGCATAAAGGCGCGTCGGACGCGGTTGGACGGGTTAATCTATGCGCCGTTTTTCGATCACACTGAGGTGTCACCCTTGTTCGACCAATTCGCCCTCCACGAACGCCTGCTCAAGGCGGTCGCCGAACTCAAATTCGTCGAGCCGACCCCGGTGCAGGTGGCGGCCATTCCCCCTGCGCTGCAAGGGCGTGACCTGCGGGTGACGGCGCAGACCGGCAGCGGCAAGACCGCCGCCTTCGTGCTGCCGATGCTCAACCGGCTGATTGGCGACGCCGTGGTGCGTACCGATGTACGCGCACTGATCCTGCTGCCGACCCGCGAACTGGCGCAGCAGACCCTGAAAGAGGTCGAGCGCTTCTCGCAGTTCACCTTCATCAAGTCGGCGATGATCACTGGCGGCGAAGACTTCAAGGTTCAGGCGGCGATCCTGCGCAAGGTGCCGGACATCCTCATCGGCACGCCGGGCCGGATGATCGAACACCTCAATGCCGGCACGTTGATTCTCAAAGACGTCGAACTGCTGATCCTCGACGAAGCCGACCGCATGCTCGACATGGGTTTTGCCGAAGACGTGCAGCGGCTGGTCGGCGAATGCGCCAAGCGCCAGCAGACCCTGCTGTTCTCAGCCACCAGCGGCGGGGCGGCGCTGCGTGAGATGACCGCCGCCGTGCTGCGTGATCCGCTGCACTTGCAGCTCAACCGCGTCAGCGAACTCAATGAGGGCACACGCCAGCAGATCATCACGGCCGAAGACACCGAGCATAAGGAAAAACTGGTGCACTGGCTGCTGGCCAACGAGAGCTACAAGAAGGCCGTGATTTTCACCAACACCCGCGTGCAGGCCGACCGCCTGTATGGCCGGTTGGTAGCCGAGGGCGTGAAGGCCTTCGTGCTGCACGGTGACAAGGATCAGAAAGACCGCAAGCTGGCCATCGACCGGGTCAAGGAAGGCGGCGTCAAGGTGCTGGTGGCTACCGATGTGGCCGCGCGCGGGCTGGATATCGAAGGGCTTGATCTGGTGATCAACTTCGACATGCCGCGTTCGGGCGATGAATACGTGCACCGTATCGGCCGCACCGGACGCGCCGGTGCCGAAGGGCTGGCGATCTCGTTGATCTGCCACAACGACTGGAACCTGATGTCGAGCATCGAGCGCTACCTCAAGCAGCGCTTCGAGCGGCGAGTCGTCAAGGGACTCAAGGGCAGCTACATGGGCCCGAAGAACCTCAAGGCCTCAGGCAAGGCCGCCGGCACCAAGAAGAAGAAAGAGGACAAGAAAAAGGTTGCCGACAAGAAGGGCAAGCCGGCCGCCAAGCCGGTAGCCAAGCGGCCGAAGAACGCCAAGCGCGACGCCCCCGCGGCACCGCTGGTAAGTCAGGATGGCTTGGCGCCGCTGCGCCGCAAGAAACCCGCCGCGCCGTGATCGCCTGTGCCGGGGTGAGCCACTCACCCCGGCACGTCGGCATCAGCGCGCTTTCGCCGGTGCGATGTCCGCGTCCTTTTCCGCCTGCTCGACGTGCTTGATGCGCTTGTCGTAGGCCTCGCATTCGTTACCCAGTTGCTCGGCGGTCTGCTTGACCTCCATCTCGCGTAGCTCTTCGTTGATCTCTTGCGCCCGCTTGGGGTCGTTCTCCGTCAGCGCGGCGACGCGATCGGCCAGTTGCTTGGCTTTAGCCGTGACTTGATCGGCGGTGCAGTTGTCGGCGAACACCGGCTGGCTGGCCAGCAGGGCGAGTGTCAGGGGTAGCATCAGGCGTTTCATGGTGCGCTCCTTATTCTGGATAACCTCTCCGATTGATAGCCCGTGGCGTGCTTTAGTTCAGGCTTTTCCGCTGCCAGGGGATCGAACCATGGCAGCTGCGGCAGAGTCGGACTAACAAGAGCCGCCGTTTCGTGGCGGTGCAACGGGAGATCGGACATGAGCTATGACTGGGACCTGATGCTGCGCCTGCTCCGTGAAGCGCAGAAACCTGGCAACGAGGCCTTCACCCCGCGCCAGTACGCCGACGAGCACGCTATGGCAATGGAGGAAGCAGGCCGGCCGATGCCCAACATGGACGCCCTGAAGGCCGAGGCGCAGAACTACGAGAGCCTGCTGTTCGAGGGCGGTTTCATGGAGACGCGGCCCGAAGAACAGGGCGGCAATGGCGAGAACTTTGTCCTGACCGAGCGCGGTACGCGGCTGCTGCACCTGCTCGAGCACCAGGATCCGGGCACGCGTCGACGGCTCGAGGAGCATGGCGAAGCCGCGCTCACCCCGGAAGTCTTCGATGGCATGCCGGCCGCCTGACCATGCTGGTGCACCCGGCCGCCTGGCGCCGGATAGGCATCCGGTTGGCCGAGCCGGCGATGCATTTCCTGGCGGTCGAACCGAACGCTGAGCGCTGGGATTGCTCGTCAACGGGCGCGTTGCAAACTTTCGCTGGTGAGCTCCAGCGCCTTGCGCATGTCCAGGCGGGCTGAGCGGCCGATGTCCGGATTGTCGAGCTGATAGCGACGCTCCGAGGGCAGGATTGGCGCCGTCAGGTCGTCGGCATCAGCGGCTTCGAAGTCACTGTTCCGGCCGATGGTCAATGCACTGCGGCGCAACAACTCTCGCAGTTGCGCCGGCTCCAGGCTCGGGTTGAGCGACAGCATTGCCGCGACCACGCCGGTCACCATGGGCGTGGCATAGGACGTACCGCAATGCACCGCTCCGCGCCGACCGGGCTCGAGCGTCGCCGCACGAGTGCAGGCCGATGCGGTGATGTCGACCCGCTGATCGATATTCGAAGACGGGCGCTTGGTCACGTAAGCCGGGTGATCGACTGGTACGTCTCGGTCGAAGTTGCGTTGGTGAGCGCCGACCACCAGCAGCTGCTCGGTGATGAAGGAAGAGGGCAGGCGATAGTCGTCCTGGCCCGAATAGGCCGAGCCGTTGCCGGCGGAGTTGACCACCACGACGTCCGGGTGCTCGCGGCGCAGCCAGAGAAAAAACTCTTCGAGCAGCTCTTCGTATCCGCTCATGGCGACGCCGGAGCGCACCAGTGAATCGATCTGTTCGCCTGCGGCATCGAGCGTTCCGACGCGGTGAATTCCCCAGCTCCAGTTCAAGACCCGAGCGCCGTCCTCGATCAGATTGACCGAGGCGGCCACGTTGGCGGTGATGCCGGCGTCGCTGTTGCGCTCGACGATCACTTCGAAGCCGCCGCTAGCCGGCTCCAGGGCGCTGAGAAAGCCAGTGTCAGCCGGGTCGGCGCTACGGGCCGCGAGGATCCCGGTCACGCTGGTGCCGTGATCGTCAGGCGCATCAGCGTCGCGGGCATAGACGCAAGTCCGTGGGGCCGACGCATTGCAATCCTCCAGGTAAGGGAGGAACTCGGGCGAGTCGAAGTCCACGTCCCGTTCGACGACACCGATGCGCACCGGTTGCGGCAAAATCGGGGGCTGTCGCCGCGGGAGCCGATGCAGGTAGAAGTCGACGGCGTCGAGAAACCGATTGGCCACCCATTCGCTGTTGCGAGGCCGCGGCTGCTGGTCGCCTTCAACCGGTTCCTCTGCGCCCGATTCCTCGACCACAACCGCGTCCACGCTGGCCTCGCTGCCCAGGCGCAGCACCATCGCGTCGCGTTCGGTCAGGTTCGTGACCGGCAAGCGGAGTTGATAGGTATTGAGCGGGGCGATGGCGCCGACCACGTCGGCACCATAGCGTTTTGCCAGGCGCTGCGCTTCCTGCAGCCCGTCGTGGTCTTCTTCGATGATGAGACTCACGAGGTCCACGTAGGTACTCAGGCCATCCATGTTCCTGGCGATCTGATCCCGGCCAGCGGCGCGTACGTGGCTGCCCTTGAGCGTGAGCCAGACCGGATTGCTGCGACGATCGCCCTGCTCCAGCCAGAGAGGGCCGCTCTGATGGTGGTCCCGGTTCAACTCCAGGCGCAGCCGGCCGTCGGCCGCACGGATGGCCTCGACCGGCTTGCCGGCAAGCTTTGCGGTGACTTGCCCGCTGGCCAGCCCCGCGCTGCGCAGACAAAAGATCACCTGTTGCGTGGCCAGCAGATCGCCGCAGCGCTGTAACTGTTTCAGGCGCAACGGAGCTGCTTCGGCGGCGAATGTGTCAGGCCCAAACGCGAGGGACAGGATGCTCAGGTACGGAGCAAGGGCCTTCACGGACGGCGCTGCAGGTAGTGCACGCTGAACAGCTCCTGGGCGTCGGTCCACTGGCCGCTGCAGTCGAAGCCGGCGCTGTTGGCCAGGTCGGCAAAGGATTGCAGGCTGTATTTGTAGGAGTTCTCCGTGTGCAGGCTTTCGCCGGCGTCGAAATGGAAACGCTGGCCTTCGATGGTCACGTCCTGCGCCTCGCGGCTGACCAGGTGCATCTCGATCCGCGAATCGTGTTCGTTGAAGAAGGCGCGGTGGGTGAAGCGTGACGGGTCGATGTCGCTGTCCAGTTCCTGGCGAATCCGCTGCAGCACGTTGAGGTTGAAGGCCGCGGTGACGTGGGCGCGGTCGTTGTAGGCGGCCTCCAGCACGTGGCGGTCCTTGACCAGGTCGACGCCCACCAGCATGCCGCCGCCGGGCGGCAGGATCTCGTGGAGGTGGCCGAGCAGCTTGCGCGCCTCGAGCGGGGTGAAGTTGCCGATGCTCGAGCCTGGGAAGAACACCAGCGGGTGATGCAGGGTGAAGTCATCCGGCAGGCGCAGCTCGTCGGAGAAGTCCGCGCAGGCGGCGTGCACCTCCAGCCAGGGATAGTCGGCAGCGAGCCGCCGGGTGCTGGTCAGCAGGAAGTCCTCGGAAATGTCGATGCCCAGGTAGCTGGCCGGCCGGAGGCCCTCGAGCAGCAGCCGTACCTTGCGGCTGGCGCCGCTGCCGAGCTCGATCAGGTCGGTCTGCGGACCGGCGATCTCGAGGATGTCGTTGGCCGCGTCGGCGAGGATCTTCTCCTCGGTGCGGGTCACGTAGTACTCCGGCTGCAGGCAGATCTGCTCGAACAGCTCCGAGCCGCGACGGTCGTAGAAGAATTTCGGCGAGATGCGTTTGGGCGAGGCGGCAAAGCCTGCCAGGGCCTCTTCACGTAGCGAGCTGTCGTGGGTGGGTTGGGTCTGGTCGTGTACATGAACGGCGAGTGCCATGGCTCAAAGCTCCCTGGCCAGGCGCAGCCCGGCGAATTGCCAGCGCATCGCCGGCTGAAAGAAATTGCGATAGGTGGCGCGGATGTGGGCCTCGGGGGTGGCGCAACAACCGCCGCGCAACACCATCTGGCCGGACATGAACTTGCCGTTGTATTCGCCCAGGCTGCCGTCCAGCGGCTTGAAGCCGGGGTAGGGCCGGTAGGCGCTGGCCGTCCACTCCCAGACGTCGCCGAATAGCTGCTTCGGTCCTTCGGCCGAGGCGGATGCCGGCACCGGCCGCAGGTGATCGCTCTCGAGGAAATTGCCGCGTGGCGGCTGGTCGCTGGCGGCCACTTCCCATTCGGCCTCGGTGGGCAGCCGCGCGCCGGCCCAGCGGGCGTAGGCATCGGCTTCGTAGAAGCTGACGTGGCAGACCGGTGCGTCGAGGTCCAGCGGTTGCAGGCCGGCCAGGGTCATGTCGAACCAGACGCCGTCGTCACGGTGCCAGTACAGCGGGGCGTTCCAGCCGTGCTGGCGGATGTGCGCCCACCCGTCGGACAGCCACAGGTCGCTGCGCGCGTAGCCGCCGTCGGCGATGAAGGACAGGTATTCGCGGTTGCTCACCAGGCGGTCGGCCAGTTGGAACGCTTCGACGAACTGACGGTGCCGAGGCGTTTCGCAATCGAAGGCGAAGCCGTTGCCGGCATGGCCTATATGACGGACGCCGGCCGGGTAGTCGTGCCAGTGCAGGCGCTCGGCCGGCTGGCCGGACGCCGGCTTGAGGTCGTCACGGTAGACCGGGTGCAGCGGGTTCTGCGCCAGGATGTGCTTGATGTCCATCAGCAGCAGTTCCTGATGCTGCTGTTCGTGCTGCAGGCCGAGTTCGACCCGCCGCATGATCTCCGCGGCATGTTGCTGCGGCGGGTTGACCAGCAGCTCGCCCATGGCGCGGTCGACGTGCTGGCGGAACCGGTAGACGTCCTCCACCCCGGGACGCGAGATCACGCCGCGCTGGGCGCGCGGAAAGGGCGTGCCGTGGGTCTCGTAGTAGGAATTGAAGAGATGGTCATAGGCTTCGTCCAGCGGCGTGTAGCCAGCCAGATAGGGTTTGAGCAGAAAGGCCTCGAAAAACCAGCTGACGTGCGCCAGGTGCCATTTCGGCGGGCTGACGTCGGCCATGCTCTGGATGACGTAATCCTCGACCTGCAGGGGCGCGCAGATGGCCTCACTGGTGGCCCGTACCTGTCGAAAGCGCTGCAGCAGATAATCCAGTTCGGCCAGCGCCGGTTGTTCCGATCGCTGTTCTGCCAGGTTGCCCATCGGCGTTCCCCCTTGTTCGCTTCGCGGTTGCATGACGCGCCCGCTGACCCGCCTCTATAGCGACCCGAAGCGCGGCGCAAAAGTTTCGGCCGCAGCGGACCGGCAGATGACGGCCAGGGTAGCGGCCTGGCCGTGCCACCGCCGCTGCAGGCGAGCCGGCATCATGACGAGGCCAGCGGCGGCGTGGGCCGGATCAGGATTTCATTGACGTCGGCGCGCGGCGGTTGCGACAGCGCGAAGACCACCGCACGCGCCACGTCCTCGGGATGCAGCGCATAGGGGGGCGGCTCGTCGAACAGCGGCGTGTCGACCATGCCCGGTTCGATCAGCGTGACGCGCACGCCGCTGCCGCGCAGCTCCTCGCGCGCGCTCAGGCCCATGCCGGTCACCGCCCACTTGCTGGCGCTGTACATGGAGCCCGGAATCACGAAGCGGCCGGCGGCCGAGCCGGTCAGCAGCAGATGGCCGCGGCTGGCCTTGAGCGCCGCGAGGCTGCAACGCAGGGTCAGTCCGACGCCGTAGACGTTGGTCAGCAGCATCTCGCGCCATACCTCCGGGTCGGCGCCACTGAAGCCGCCTTCGCCGCCCGGCATGCCGGCATTGGCGTAGACCGCATCGAGCTGACCGAAGTGGTCGAGCACACGCTGCACCATGGCCTGTTGTTCGGCGTACGCCTTGACGTCGCAACGGATGGCCATTGCGCGCTCCGGGCCGCCCAACTCGGTCACCAAGCGGGTCAGCTTGTCTTCGGAGCGCGCGACCAGGGCAATCCGGTAGCCGGCCTCGGCAGCCAACCGCGCGGTGGCGGCGCCAATGCCCGACGAGGCGCCCGTGATCAGCAGGACGGGATTGCTCATGGTCATGCTCCTGCCGTGGGCGGTCAGTAGTTCGGCGGGGTTTCCGGAATGCCGGTGCCGTCGGTGATGGCGGGCATCGTCCAGGGCTCGAGACGCTGGTCTTTCTCTTCCACGTCCAGTCTTGCCTGCTCGATGACGCTGCCCAGCCGCTGCGGACTGGCATATTCCTCGCGCGACACGCTGGGCACGCGCAGGAGCTCGGCGCCACTGCCCGACATCACGGTGAAGCCGAAGCTGTCTTCGTCCGGATTGGCGCTGGTCACGCAGCCGCACGGCAGAAAGGCTTCAGAGACGAGCTGCATCGCTTCGTCCAGGTTCAGGGCTTGGTTGCTCATGGGATTCTCCATCGACGGGCTGTCTCAAGTGGACCGCCAAGCGGCGTCGCCGTTTCCTCCCGCCTGGCTGGCAGGCGACGGGCTGTGGCGAGACGGCCTTGTAGATGCGCCGCCGCGGCAGCATATTCAGGCCATGACTGATTCATCCCTTCACGACGCACTGGCGGCTTTCCATCCCGCGGTGACCAGCTGGTTCAGCCGCAGCTTCCCTGCACCGACGCCGGCTCAGGCCCGCGCCTGGCCGCTGATCCGTGCCGGCCGGTCGACGCTGGTGGCGGCGCCCACCGGCTCGGGCAAGACGCTGACCGCCTTTCTCGCCGCCATCGATCAGCTGGTGCAGGAAGGCGTCGCCGAAGGTGGCCTGCCGGACCAGACCTCGGTGCTCTATATCTCGCCGCTCAAGGCGCTGTCCAACGACATTCACGTCAATCTGGAACAGCCGCTGGCGGGCATCTCGACGCAGCTGCAGACGCTCGGCTTTCCACCGCTGACGATCCGCACTGCGGTGCGCACCGGCGATACGCCTCAGGCCGAGCGTGCGGCGATGCGCAAACGCGTGCCGCATATCCTGGTGACAACGCCGGAATCGCTCTACGTGCTGCTCGGCTCCGAATCGGGTCGGCAAATGCTGGGCAGCGTGCGCAGCGTGATCGTCGACGAGATTCATGCCATCGCGGGCAACAAGCGCGGCAGCCACCTGGCGTTGACGTTGGAGCGGCTGGAGGCGTTGTGCGCGCGACCACTGGTGCGGGTCGGGCTGTCGGCGACGCAGAAGCCCATCGAGGCGGTGGCCGGTTTTCTGGTCGGCGTGGGTCGGGATTGCGAAATCATCGACGTAGGCCACGGCCGGGCGCGTGACCTGGCGTTGGAGGTGCCGCCGGTCCCGCTGGAAGCAGTGATGAGCAACGCCGTCTGGGAGCTGGTGTACGACCGGCTGGCGGTGCTGGCCGGGGAGCACCGAACCACGCTTATCTTCGTCAATACACGGCGCATGGCCGAACGCGCGGCGCGGCACTTGAGCGAGCGGCTGGGCAATGCGGTGGTCGCGGCCCATCACGGTAGTTTGGCGCGCGAACAGCGGCTGGATGCCGAACAGCGGCTCAAGCGCGGTGAGCTGCGGGTACTGGTGGCGACCGCTTCGCTCGAGCTGGGGATCGATATCGGCGACGTCGAGCTGGTCTGCCAGCTGGGCTCGCCGCGGTCCATCTCTGCCTTCCTGCAGCGCGTCGGCCGCGCCGGTCACCAGGTCGGCGGTACCTCCAAGGGGCGCCTGTTCCCCAGTTCACGCGACGACCTCATCGAATGCGCCGCGTTGCTCGACGCCGTGCGCCGTGGCGAGCTCGATGCCCTGGTGATACCCGAGGCCCCGCTGGATGTGTTGGCGCAGCAGATCGTGGCGGAGGTGTCGTGCCGCGAGTGGCAGGAGGATGCGTTGCTTGCATTGATCCGCCGCGCCATGCCCTACGCCGGGATGAGCGAGGCGGATTATCAGGCCCTGCTGGCGATGCTCGCCGAGGGCTACACCACCCGCCACGGTGCACGCGGCGCCTACCTGCACCGCGATCTGGTCAACCGCAGCCTGCGGGGACGACGCGGCGGCCGTCTGACCGCGCTGACCTCCGGCGGCACCATCGCCGACAACGCGGATTATTCGGTGCTGCTCGAACCCCAGGGCTTCAACATCGGTACGGTCAACGAGGACTTTGCCGTCGAGAGCCTCGCCGGGGATGTCTTCCAGCTGGGCAACACGGCCTACCGCATCATCAAGGTCGAGCCCGGCCGCGTGCGGGTTGAGGATGCCCAAGGCCAGCCGCCGAACATCCCGTTCTGGCTGGGCGAGGCGCCGGGGCGCAGCGATGAGCTGTCCGCAGCAGTGGCCAGGTTGCGAGGAGAGATCGATGTCCGCCTGGCTGCCGCCACCCCTCACCCCAGCCCTCTCCCCGGAGGGGAGAGGGAGCGATCCGCGTCGGTTGAGGGGGATGTGCCCGGCTCGGCGTTGGGACGGGCAACCGATGGGCCGGAGGGCGCTACGACGCGTCCGGTGGTTGCAGGCTTGTCTCCCCTACCTGAAGGGGTGATCGAGGCGCATCGTGCCACCGCCGCCCCTCACCCCAGCCCTCTCCTCGGAGGGGAGAGGGGGCAGGCCGAGTGGGTTGAAACGGATGTGTCCGGCTCGTCGTTGGGACGGGCAGCGGATGGGCCGGAGGGCGCTACGACGCGTCCGGTGGCCGCAGGCTGGTCTCCCTTACCTGAAAGGATGATCGAGGCGCATCGTGCCACCGCCACCCCTCACCCCAGCCATCTCCCCGGAGGGGAGAGGGAGCGGTCCGAGTGGGTTGGAGGTGATGCGTCCAGCTCCGGCATGGAGGGCGCTGCGGATGGGCCGGAGGGCGCTACGACGCGTCCGGTGGCCGCAGGCTGGTCTCCCTTACCTGAAAGGATGATCGAGGCGCATCGTGCCACCGCCACCCCTCACCCCAGCCCTCTCCCCGGAGGGGAGAGGGAGCGGTCCGAGTGGGTTGGAGGTGATGCGTCCAGCTCTGGCATGGAGGGCGCTGCGGGCGGTCCGGCTGGCGCTACGACGCGTGCGGTGGCCGCAGGCTTGTCTCCCTCGCCCCTGGGGGGAGAGGGCCGGGGTGAGGGGGGAGTGGCGCGCACGGTCGATCTGAGGCCCGCCATTGACTGGCTCACCGACACGCTCGGCCTGCCAGACGCCGCTGCCCGCCAGATCGTCGAATACCTGGCCCGTGCCCGCTCGGCGCTGGGCGCGTTGCCGACGCAGCAGCGGTTGATCATGGAGCGCTTCTTCGACGAATCCGGCGGTACCCAGCTGGTCATCCATTCGCCGTTCGGCAGTCGGATCAACCGTGCCTGGGGGCTGGCGCTGCGCAAACGCTTCTGCCGCACCTTCAACTTCGAATTGCAGGCCGCCGCGACCGAGGATGCAATCATCTTTTCGCTGTCGACCAGCCACAGCTTCCCTCTCGATGAGGTGTGGCGTTACCTGCACCCCAACAGCGCCGAAGCGGTGCTGATCCAGGCGCTGCTCGATGCGCCCTTGTTCGGCGTGCGCTGGCGCTGGAACGCGACCACCGCCCTGGCCCTGCCGCGCATGGCCGGCGGGCGTAAAGTCGCGCCGCAACTGCAACGAATGAAGAGCGAGGACCTGCTGGCCACCGTGTTCCCGGATCAGGTCGCCTGCCTGGAAAACATCGTCGGCGAGCGGGAGGTGCCGGATCACCCACTGGTCGCCCAGACGCTCAACGACTGCTTGCACGAGGCCATGGACAGCAATGGCTGGCTGGCGCTGTTGCGGCGGATCGAGGCGGGGGATATCGAGCTACTGTCGCGCGATCTGCCGGCCCCGTCGCCGCTGGCCATGGAAGTGCTGGGCGCGCGCCCTTATGCCTTTCTCGACGACGCGCCGCTGGAAGAGCGTCGGACCCAGGCCGTGCTGAATCGCCGTTGGACCGACCCCGAGTCCAGCGAGGATCTCGGCGCGCTGGATGCCGCGGCGATCGAGGCGGTGGGCGAGGAAGCTTGGCCCCAGGCGCGTAATCCGGACGAGTTGCACGAAGCGCTCACAGGCTTGGGCTGTATCGCGCAAGCCGAAGTGCAGGCCGATCCCCAGTGGCTTGCCTGGCTGAACGAGCTGGCTCGTGGCGGGCGCGCGACGCGGATGCAGGTCGCGCAGGATCGGGCGCTCTGGTTGCCGGTCGAGCGCCTTGCTCTGTTGCAGTCGATCTATCCCGAAGCGGGTTGCGAGCCGGTGCTCAAGCCGCTGCCTGGTTTCGATCAGCTGTCGAGTGAAGACGACGCCTTGGTCGAACTGATCCGTGCGCGCCTGACCGGCTTCGGCCCTCTGCCGGTGCCGCTGATTGCCCGGCCGCTTGCCCTACCGGCTTCGGCGGTCGCGCTGGCGCTCACGCGTTTGGAGTCGGAGGGCTATGTGCTGCGCGGCCGCTTCACACCTGGCGCAACAGACGATGAGTGGTGCGAGCGACATTTGCTGGCGCGCATCCACCGTTACACCGTCAAGCGCCTGCGCCGCGAAATCGAACCGGTGGAGCGCGCTGATTTCATGCGTTTCCTGTTCGACTGGCAGCACCTGTCCGAGGCGACGCGCATGCAGGGCCGCGAGGCGCTCGGCACTGTGGTCGAGCAGCTTGAAGGCTTCCAGGCCGCGGCAGGCGCCTGGGAGAGCGACCTGCTGCCGGCGCGCTTGAAGGATTACGGCGGCACCTGGCTGGACGAGCTGTGCCGCTCCGGGCGCATCGTCTGGACGCGCCTGGCCGGGCGGATCAAAGCCAGCAGCGGGCCGGTGCGCGGCACGCCTATCGTGTTGCTGCCGCGCCGGCAACTGGCGGCCTGGAATGCACTGGCCAGTGAAGCGCCGCAGCCCGAATTGTCATCCCGTGCGCAGCGGGTGTTCGAGACGTTGCAGGGGCAGGGCGCGTTGTTTTTCGACGAGCTGCAGCAGGACGCACGCCTCTTGCGCAGCGAACTGGAGGATGCTCTGGGTGAGCTGGTCGCGGTAGGGCTGGTCAATGCCGACAGTTTTGCCGGCTTGCGGGCATTACTGGCGCCCGCGGCGAAGCGCTCACGCAGCACCCGACAGAGCCGCGGCGGGGCATTCATCGGCGGCATGGCCGACGCGGGTCGCTGGGCGCTGGTGCGCAAAGTCGCGCCGCTATCGGCCGAAGCCCCTGCGCGCCGTCCAGTATTGGAACCCGAAGCGCTGGAACACATTGCGATGACCTTGCTGCGCCGCTACGGCGTGGTGTTCTGGCGGCTGCTGGACCGCGAGGCGGACTGGTTGCCGCCCTGGCGTGAACTGCTGCGCGTCTATCATCGGCTCGAAGCGCGGGGCGAGATCCGCGGCGGGCGTTTCGTGGCTGGCGTGCCGGGCGAACAGTTCGCCTTGCCCGAAGCGGTTGGCCTGTTGCGTGAGGTGCGCAAGCGTCCCCTGGCGGGCGAGATGATTGCCGTCTCGGCGGTTGACCCGTTGAATCAGGTCGGCACGCTGCTGCCTGGTGAACGCGTACCGGCAGTGCCCGGTAACCGCATCCTCTATCGCGACGGTGTACCGCTGGCGCTGTTGATCGCCGGAAAACCGCAGCTGTTGGCCGAGCTGGACGAAGACGACCAGCGAACGGCCAGACAACTGCTGGCGGTGGCGCGACGTTAAGGGCTGCGGTACTGCTTTATTACTGATGAAGTGAAAGGCAACCTACGGCGGCAATCAGTGCCGATTCAGATCGCTCGCCTATCGCGATCCCCCGAACGTGGCGGGTCTGCTTGAGAGAAATGAAAAGGCCGGCTGCAATCGCTCGCAGCCGGCCTTTTCGTAACGCGGGTGAACGTCAGCCGGCGACCAAGACGCGGATCGCCTCCAGGCGCAGACCGGCCTTCTCCAGCATCGCCAGACCTTCTTCACGCTGCTTGCGCACGGCTTCGATCTCGCTGTCGCGCACGCTCGGGTTGACCGCCTGAAGGGCGGTCAGTCGCGCCAGCTCTTCGTCGAGGCTCGCCTTCAGTTTGCGCTGCGCTTCTGCTACGCGCTCGGTGTGGCGAGGGGTAACCTTGGCTTCGGCGTCGGCGATCTGCTTGGCCAGCACATCGCGCTGGGCCTGGACGAATTTGTTCGCACTGGCGCGCGGAACGCTTTCCAATTGATCGGTGAGCGTCTCGAACGCCACCTTGGCTGCCAGGTCGTTGCCGTTCGAATCCAGTAGGCAGCGCAGCGCCAGGGGAGGCAGGAAACGGTTGAGCTGCAGGGCACGCGGCGCCACCACCTCGCTGACATAGAGCAGTTCGAGCAAGACGGTGCCGGGCTTGAGCGCCTTGTTCTTGATCAGCGCCACGGCGGTGTTGCCCATGGAGCCGGACAGCACCAGGTCCATGCCGCCCTGCACCATGGGGTGTTCCCAGGTGAGGAACTGCATGTCTTCGCGGGCCAGGGCCTGTTCGCGGTCGTAGGTGATCGTCACCGCTTCGTCGTCACCGAGCGGGAAGCTGGCGTCGAGCATCTTTTCGCTGGGGCGCAGGATCAGTGCGTTCTCGGAATGATCCTCGCTGTCGATGCCAAAGGCGTCGAACAGCTCTTCCATGTAGATCGGCAGCGCAAATTGGTCGTCCTGCTCTTCGATCGCTTCGACCAGTGCCTTGCCCTGTTCGCCGCCGCCGGAGTTGAGCTCCAGCAGACGGTCGCGGCCGGCATGCAGGTCGGCTTCCAGGCGCTCGCGCTCGGCGCGGGCCTCTTCAATGAGCTTCTGGAACGCGTCGTCGTCGCCTTCCTCCAGCTGGTTCAGCAGGCGCGGGCCGAACTGATGCTGCAGGGCGTTACCGGTCGGGCAGGTGTTGAGGAAGGCATTCAGCGCCTCGTGGTACCACTTGAACAGACGTTCCTGCGGGCTGGTTTCCAGATAGGGCACATGCAGCTGGATGACGTGGGCCTGACCGATCCGGTCGAGGCGGCCGATGCGCTGCTCCAGCAGGTCGGGGTGCGACGGCAGATCGAACAGCACCAGGTGATGCGCGAACTGGAAGTTACGGCCCTCACTGCCGATCTCGGAGCAGATCAGCACCTGCGCGCCGAACTCTTCATCGGCAAAGTAGGCGGCCGCGCGGTCCCGCTCGAGAATGCTCATGCCTTCATGGAACACGGTGGCTGGGATGCCGGAGCGCACGCGCAGCGCGTCTTCCAGATCCAGCGCGGTCTCGGCGTGGGCGCAGATGACCAGCACCTTGTACTTCTTCAGCATCTTCAGCGTGTCGATCAGCCACTCGACACGTGGATCGAAACTCCACCAGCGGTTCTGCGCATCCGGCTCTTCCTGCTGGCTCTGGAAGCTGACTTCCGGATACAGCTCGGCATGGTCGCCCAGCGGTAGTTCCAGATACTCGGCAGGGCAGGGCAGCGGATACGGATGCAGCTGGCGCTCCGGGAAACCCCGCACGGCGGCGCGGGTGTTGCGGAACAACAGGCGGCCAGTGCCATGACGGTCGAGCAACTCGCGAATCAGCCGGCTGCTGGCTTCGATGTCGCCATCGGTGGCTGCGGCGAGCAGGGCCTCGCCTTCGGCGCCGAGGAAGTCATGGATGGTCTGGTGTGCTTCCTGCGACAGCCGACCCTCGTCGAGCAATTCCTGCACCGCGCGGGCGACCGGTTGGTAGCTGGCGCTCTCGGCGCGGAAGGCTTCCAGATCATGGAAGCGGTTCGGGTCGAGCAGGCGCAGGCGGGCGAAGTGGCTTTCCTGGCCGAGCTGTTCGGGGGTAGCGGTCAACAGCAGGACGCCGGGGGTGACTTCGGCCAGTTGCTCGACCAGCTTGTATTCGGCGCTGGCGTTTTCCGGGTGCCAGACCAGGTGATGCGCTTCGTCCACCACCAGCAGGTCCCAACCGGCGGCGAAGGCGGCGTCCTGGGCGCGCTCGTCATCCTTCAGCCAGTCCAGCGAAACCAAGGCCAGCTGGGTGTCTTCGAAGGGGTTGCTGGCATCGCTTTCGATGAAACGCTCGTCGTCGAACAGCGCGACCTGCAGGTTGAAGCGCCGGCGCATTTCCACCAGCCACTGGTGCTGAAGGTTTTCCGGCACCAGGATCAGCACGCGCTTGGCGCGCCCGGAGAGCAGCTGGCGATGAATCACCATGCCGGCTTCGATGGTCTTGCCCAGGCCCACTTCGTCGGCGAGCAACACACGCGGGGCGATGCGGTCGGCGACCTCACGGGCGATATGCAGCTGGTGCGCGATGGGTTGCGCACGTACGCCGCCCAGCCCCCACAGGGAGGAGGTCAGCTGTTTGCTCTGGTTTTCCAGCGTGTGGTAGCGCAGCTTGAACCAGTTCAGCGGGTCGATCTGGCCGGCGAACAAGCGGTCACTGGCGAGGCGGAACTGGATGAAGTTCGACAGCTGGGTTTCCGGCAGGGTGCGGGCTTCGCTCTGCGCAGTCAGGCCGTGATAGACCAACAGGCCGTCGACATCGTCGACTTCGCGCACGGTCATCTTCCAGCCTTCGAAGTGCGTGACCTCGTCGCCGGGGACGAAGCGCACGCGGGTCAGCGGAGCGCTGCGGGCGGCGTACTGGCGGGTTTCGCCCGTCGCGGGGTAGAGCACGGTGAGCATGCGGCCGTCCTGCATGAGGATGGTTCCCAGCCCGAGTTCCGCTTCGCTGTCGCTGATCCAGCGTTGCCCCGGTAGATACTGCTGCGCCATGCCCTGCCTCCCGCTGTGAAAAAGCCCGCTATGTTAACGGAACACTGCCGTCAGAGCGACGACAGAAGCGGCGCGATCGAGATGGCCACCGCTGCCGTCGCGCAGCTGTCATTCGGGACGCCCCTGGCAGTGTAGCGTTGCTGATAAAGTTCTCGGCAGAGCCGCCGATCAACCGGCATGACCGCGTAGCCACCGCAGGCCAAAGGCCGTGCCGGCGGCTGGCTGCGAAGGTGCCACGCCGGCCGCGGCGCCGCCACGGGAGAACCCAGATGCTGCCAATCATTCCACCCGGTACCGTCCCGGTCACGGCGCAACAGGACGCGGTCAAGCCCAGGCCCGAGATCGCCCCGGTGGCGCCGGTCCAGCCGAGCGCCAATGAAAGCTCGGTGGCCCTTGATCGCCGTCATCCGCAGGAGGCTGAGCAGATGCTGCGCGACGAGCAGCGCCGGCGCCGGCGCCGTGGCTACACCGCGCAGGAGCTGGCCGAGGGTGAAACCGCCGAAGCGGATCGGGACGCGCTCGAGGAACTCCCGCGTCAAGGCCTCTGGGTGGACGTCGAAGTCTGATGGCTTCCCGTTGCGCCCCGGTCACGATCGATCTGCCGCAGGCGGACCTGACCTGCTGGCCGCAATGGGTCGACGCCGCGCTCGCCGACCAGTGGCTGGTTGGCCTGACCGGCGAAACTCCCTGGACGCAGCCGCGTATCAGGCTGTATGGGCGGGAGGTCGCCGTGCCGAGGCAGGTGGCCTGGTACGGCGATCCGGGCGCGCTGTATCGCTATTCCGGCCTGCTGCATGAGCCTCTGCCCTGGACGCCTCTGCTTGCCACGATACGCGAGCGAGTCGAGGCGCAGGTCGGCGCCTCCTTAAATGGTGTGTTGCTCAATCGCTACCGCCACGGTCAGGACGCCATGGGCTGGCACAGCGACGACGAGCCGGAGCTGGGGCCCGAACCGCTGGTGGTCTCGCTGAACCTGGGAGCGACCCGGCGTTTCGACTTCCGCCGTAAGGGAAGCAGCCGGATCGAGCATTCGCTGGCGCTCGAGCACGGCGCATTGCTGGTCATGCGCGGCCCGACGCAGCATCATTGGCAGCACCAGATCGCGCGGACGCGCCGGGTAACCGAGCCGCGTCTGAACCTGACCTTTCGCCAACTGATCGTGAGCCCGTCCCCATGAGCAATGACGTCAACCTGATCGACTTCAGCGCCGAACGTGAAAAGCGCATCCACGACATCAAGGAAAAACGCCTGGCCGAGATGCGCCAGGCATTCGAGGAGGCCCTTCCTCTGGCCAAACCGAAAAAGAAGTCCAAGAACAAGCCGAAAAAGCGCTGACGTCCCGCCCATCGCCACGCCTCCTTCCCGGTCGCTTGCGGCCCGACAAGCCGCAACCGGCCGACACCCGTCGCCACACCCCTGTTTTCTTGATCTGGATCAGCTAAGGCGACGCCCGGTTTTACCGGTCTTGCGACCATTGACATCGATCAATTTTTAAACCGCGCAGCCGGGTAACGTACAGCCATCAGACAGCACAACGGCTTGGAGGCAGAAAATCATGTTCGTCGATAATGTGGTGCTCGCAGGGGTGGTCACGGTCGGCCTGATGGTCGCCTTCCTCGGCGGTTTCGGATTTTTCATCTGGCGGGATTCGCACAAGAAGCGCTGATCCCTCCGGCATACAGAGCACGCAAGGCATTTGGGCGACTTAGTCGCCCTTTTTTTTGCGCTGGAAAAAGGCCGCCGTCCAACGCTGATGTTGACGGCTGTGCCTCGCCGGCCTGGGCCACCGGGCGGCCGGGCCGGCGGAGCCCGTCGCTGTCAGGCATGGAGTCAGCCGATGCTGACCACCGGCGGGGACTTGATTTCGACGGTCTGTGCCTTGCGAGGGGCAAGGATCTCGGCTTCTCCGTCTACCACCATTTCGTCGCGCTGGTTGAACACCTGCGTGGCGATGCGCACGCGAAATTTCGGCAATTTCTCGAGAATCTCCAGGCGCACGGTAAGCGTGTCCCCCAGCTTGACCGGCAGGGCGAAGCGCATGGTCTGACCGAGGTAGATGGTGCCCGGTCCCGGCAGCTCGCAGGCGACAGCGGCGCTGATCAGGGCGCCGCTGAACATGCCGTGGGCGATGCGCTCGCGGAACATGGTCGTCGCGGCGAACTCGGCATCCAGGTGCACCGGGTTGTGATCGCCGGACATGGCGGCGAACAGCTGGATGTCGCGCTCCTCTACCGTCCTGCTGTACGTGGCCTTTTGGCCGACTTCCAGCTCGGAGTAGGGCGTGTTGCTAAGGGTGCTCATGCATGGACCTCTGGTTGCGGAATCGAACGAAGGCGCCGGCGCCCCAGCGCGGCGTGAGCCCGGCGCTGCGGCGCACACAGGGGGCGTCGGTGGGCTGCATTCTAGAGGGCGATGGGGCGCTTGTCCCCGACGGGTTCCGGGTTCGTCGCCTTGGGGCGGAGATTCACGTCGCTGATTGATGCCGTCGCGCTGTTGCGTGGCGATGCGGAGCTGTTAAGTTCGCCACAGCCCGCCGTGAGTGGGCCAGACACTCTCAGGTAAAGAGGCCAATAACAATGCAACCTGACTTCTGGAACGACAAGCGTCCCGCCGGTGTGCCCAACGACGTGGACATGGGCGGCTTCCGCTCGGTGGTGGAAGTGTTCGATCGCTCTTGCAAGACCCACGCGAACCGGCCGGCATTCAGCAACATGGGGGTAACCCTGAGCTACGCCGACCTCGATCGCCATTCCGGTGCTTTCGCGGCCTGGCTGCAAAACCATACCGATCTGCAACCGGGCGATCGTATCGCGGTGCAGATGCCCAACCTGCTGCAGTACCCGATCGCCGTGTTTGGCGCGCTGCGTGCGGGGCTGATCGTGGTCAACACCAATCCGCTGTACACGGCCCGCGAGATGCGTCACCAGTTCAAGGATTCCGGCGCACGGGCGCTGGTCTACCTCAACACCTTCGGCAATCTGGTGCAGGAGGTACTGCCCGAGACTCACATCGAGGTGCTGATCGAGGCGCAGATCGGCGACATGCTGCCCTCGCTCAAGGGACTGCTGGTCAATGCGGCCGTACGCCATGTGAAGAAAATGGTTCCGGCGTACCGGCTGCCGCAGGCGGTGTCGTTCAAGCAGGTGGTGCGCGACGGTGGGCGCTACAGCCTCAAGCCCGCGTCCCTCAGTCTTGATGACGTCGCGGTGCTGCAATACACCGGCGGCACCACCGGCGTGGCCAAGGGCGCCATGCTGACCCATGGCAACCTGGTGGCCAACATGCAGCAGGTGCGCGCCAATATGCTGCAGCGCGACGAGCAGGGGCAGCCGATCATTCGCGAGGGGCAGGAAATCATCATCGCGCCTCTGCCGCTGTACCACATCTACGCCTTCACCGTGAACTGCATGTGCATGATGGTGACCGGCAACCACAACGTGCTGATCACCAATCCGCGCGACATCGACGGCTTCGTCAAGGAATTGCAGCACTGGCGGTTCACCGGCTTCCTTGGCCTGAACACCCTGTTCGTCGCACTGATGGCGCACCCGGATTTCAAGAAAATCGATTTCTCGGCGCTCAAGGGCACCAATTCCGGCGGCACCGCGCTGGTTTCGGCGGTGGCCGAGCGCTGGAAGGGCATGACCGGGGTGACCGTCACCGAGGGCTACGGGCTGACCGAAACCTCGCCGGTGGTCTGCGCCAACCCGCATGGCGACAAGTCACGCCTCGGCACGGTCGGCCTGCCGGTGCCGGGCACCACGCTCAAGGTCGTCGATGACGAAGGCCGCGAGCTGCCGTTGGGCGAACGCGGCGAGCTGTGCGTCAAGGGTCCCCAGGTCATGAAGGGCTACTGGCACCGGCCGGAGGCGACCGCCGAGGTGCTTGATGATGAAGGCTGGCTCAAGACCGGCGACATCGCCGTGATCGATCCGGACGGCTTCGTGCGCATCGTCGACCGCAAAAAGGACATGATCATCGTCTCCGGCTTCAATGTGTACCCGAACGAGATCGAGGACGTGGTCATGGCCCATCCGAAGGTCGCCGCTTGCGCCGCCATCGGCGTGCCGGACGAAAAATCCGGGGAAGCGGTAAAGCTGTTCGTCGTGCGCAGCGATCCCAGCCTGACCACCGAGGCGTTGCAGGCCTATTGCCGCGACAACTTCACCGGCTACAAGGTGCCGCGCCACTATGTGTTCCGCGATGCGCTGCCGATGACCCCGGTGGGCAAGATCCTTCGCCGGGAACTGCGCGACCAGGCCTGACCTGCACGTCCCTCCTTCTGCCAAGACGAACGCAAAGTGACTTATTGGATTGAATCAGTCACTTTGTGTCTCTCCTGCGCTTGGCGGCCACTGTTCGGCCGGTTGCAAAACTGCTAACCTCGCCCCGCCTTTTGATCGAAATATCCGTACAAAAGTTAACAAAACACAACAAAACAGCTGCTATATGCAGTAAAGCTGTCGCTTAGGAGTGGGGTTTCATGACCGATAACTTCTGGAAGGATAAATATCCTGTCGGGGTCGAAAGCGAGATCAATCCTGATGAGTTCCGCAATATCCAGGCGGTGCTGAAACAGTCCTGCAAGCGTTTCGCGGACAAGCCGGCCTTCAGCAACCTCGGCAGAACCCTGACCTACGGCGAGCTCTATACGCTGTCCGGTGAGTTCGCCGCCTACCTCCAGCAACACACCGACCTGCAGCCGGGCGACCGCATCGCCGTGCAGCTGCCGAACCTGCTGCAGTACCCAGTCGTGGTGTTCGGTGCCATGCGCGCCGGTCTCATCGTGGTCAACACGAACCCGCTGTACACCGCGCGGGAAATGGAACACCAGTTCAACGATTCGGGCGCAAAGGCGCTGGTCTGCCTGGCCAACATGGCCCACCTCGCCGAAGAGGTACTGCCTCGGACCGGCATTCGCCACGTCGTGATCACCGAGGTCGGCGACATGCTGCCGACGCTCAAGCGTCTGGTTGTCAACGCGGTGATCCGCCACGTCAAGAAGATGGTCCCGGCCTACAGCCTGCCGAAGGCCGTCCGCTTCACCGACGCCATGGCGCAGGGCCGCGGCAAAGCCGCCCGCGAGGTGGATCCGGCAGGCGAGGACATCGCCGTTCTGCAGTACACCGGCGGCACCACCGGCGTCGCCAAGGGCGCCATGCTGACCCACCGTAACCTGGTCGCCAACATGCTGCAGTGCCGAGCGCTGATGGGCTCGGAGCTGGGCAATGGCTGCGAAACCATGGTCGCACCGCTGCCGCTGTATCACATCTACGCGTTCACCTTTCACTGCATGACCATGATGCTGATCGGCGCGCACAATGTCTTGATCACCAATCCGCGCGATCTGCCGGCCTTCGTCAAGGACCTCGGCAAACACCGTTTTACCGGCTTCGTCGGGCTCAATACGCTGTTCGTGGCGCTGTGCAACAACGAGGATTTCCGCAAGCTGGACTTTTCCGCGCTGAAGGCGACTTTTTCGGGCGGGATGGCCTTGCAGCTGGCGGCGGCTGAGCGCTGGCAGCAGGTTACCGGCTGCTCGATCTGCGAAGGCTTCGGCATGACCGAGACCAGCCCGGTGGTGTCGGTGAACCCGTTCGGCGCGATCCAGATCGGCACCATCGGCATACCGATGCCATCCACTCTTTGCCGGATCATCGACGATGAGGGTCGGGAACAGCCGATTGGCGCGACCGGCGAACTCTGCGTGAAGGGCCCGCAGGTGATGAAGGGCTACTGGCAACGTCAGGAAGCGACCGCCGAGGTGCTCGACGAGCAGGGTTGGTTGAAGACCGGAGACATCGGCATCATTCAGGACGACGGCTACATGCGCATCGTCGATCGTAAGAAAGACATGATTCTGGTGTCGGGTTTCAACGTCTATCCGAACGAGCTGGAGGATGTCCTCGCGACGCTGCCGGGCGTGCTGCAGTGCGCCGCGATCGGCATTCCCGACGAGAAATCCGGGGAGGCGATCAAGTTGTTCGTGGTGGTCAAACCGGGCGAAAGCCTGACCAAGGAACAGGTCATGCAACACATGCACGACAACGTGACCGGCTACAAGCGGCCGAAGACCGTCGAGTTCCGCGACAGCCTGCCGACCACCAACGTTGGCAAGATCCTGCGCCGCGAACTGCGCAGCGAGGAGTTGCGCAAGCTCGGCGCAAAATAATCCGCACGCCGTCTGCTCGGTTTGTGGCGACTGTTCATCTCTCCACGAAGCGGTCATGGTTCACCGCTTCGTGGGACGGTGCCGAAAGCATCACCCGTCCTCCCGCCTCCGTTATTTACCGCGTGCGCACGTCAACCTTCGCCTCGCCATGCAGCTGAACGGCGCAAGCCCAGCGGCTTGCGCAAGCCAGTCCACGTCCCCATACTCGGTGCACAACCAAAATAAGAGTAGCGCTCGTGGTTCTGCACCCGGGCGCGATTGCGTTGCCCTCTCCCGTTGGGAAAGGCGCAAGGGGAGAGGGGCATGCTTTCTTCCGAAAAGCCTGCCAAGGCGAGGCGTCGGGCGGTCAGATTCGCGCGTCTGGTAGTTGTTGCCTGTACGGTCCTGATCGCGACCGCCACCTGTACCGGTTATGTCATTGGCCAGCGGCTGGCGATTGGCGCGCTCAATGACGCTGCGGCCCATCGACTCGAGATATTCATCGCGTCGTTTTTCAGCCCGGTGGATCGCTTCGAATACCTGCCCGAGTTGATGGCCGAGCATCCTGCCGTGCTCGAGGCGCTCAGAAACCCCAACGATCCGCGCAGTCAGTCCGCCCTCAATCGAATCCTGCACGATTCCGGCACGAAGGCCGGGGCCGCGGCCGTGTATGTGATGAATCGCGACGGCGTAACCATTGCCGCTAGCAACTGGGAGACGCCGGACAGTTTTCTGGGAAAGGACTTCTCCTATCGACCCTATTTTCAGCAGGCCCGCCAGGGCAAAACCGGGCGCTTCTATGGCGTCGGTTCTGTCACCGGCATTCCAGGTTACTTTCTTGGCTCAGCCGTGCGCGACGCAGGCGACGTCATTGGCGTAGTCGCGGTCAAGGTTGATCTCGACAGACTGGACCAGAGCTGGCTTGCTGATTCTGGCCAGATCGCCGTGACCGACGACAGCGGCATCATCTTTTTAAGCACGAACAGGGACTGGAAATATCGGGCCACGCGGACGCTGTCCGCTGGCGTCTTGCACCGTCTGCGAGAGACGCGACAGTACGCGACGATGTTGAAGGCACCGATCAGCTTTAGCCCCGATCCGCTTTGGTTCGACGGGCGGGTTGTGCGTGCTGACGGAATCGAAACCGGCAATACACAACGCTACTTCATGCTCAACCATTCGCTGCCTCAGGCCGATTGGACCATTACCAGCTATTCGTCGATGGAGCGGGCTGAGCAGACCGCGCTAGTGGCTGCATTCATTGCCGCAGGCGGTATGGCGTTTGTTTTGCTGCTCGCGATGTACGTTCGGCTTGTAAAGCGGCGCTCCAAAGAGAAGGAGGCAGCCCGGCAGGCAGCTGAGCTAGCCCACATGGAGCTGGAGGCAAAGCACCGTGAACTGGAGGCGTTGAGCCAGCATTTGCAGACAATGGCCATTTCCGATCCGCTGACCGGATGCCACAACCGGCGTTACTTCACGGAAATCGCCGAGAAGATGGTCAGCGCCGCCCAGCGACACGATCGACGGATTTCCGTATTGATGCTGGATATCGATTTTTTCAAGCGAATCAACGATACCTTTGGCCACCCAGTCGGTGACGAAACGCTCAAGGCAGTGGCGCCGCTTGCCGTTCTGTATTGCGGCAGCCGGATTTTCTGGTGCGTTTCGGTGGTGAAGAGTTCGTGGCGATCTTGCCGGACACCGATGCAGCCGAAGCGATGGTCGCAGCCGAGCGAGCGAGAAGCGAAGTGCAGGCGCTGCAGCTGAAAAGTGGCCAGCGAACGCTTACCCTCACCATCAGCATTGGGGTTGCCGAGTACCAAAGGGGCGAAACCTCGCTGGACCAGGCGTTGGCGCGTGCTGACACCGCCCTGTATCAGGCCAAGCGTGGCGGGCGAAACCGCTGCGTAATTCATGATGCCCAAATGGACAGCGCCGAGCTGGCGGCGCCTGGGCTGGCACATTGATCCATCCTCTTATCGACTCGGCCCGGCTGCGAAGCCCTGTTCGGCGAGTCAGCAAGGCGTCGCGCAACGGGCCCTTCTCAGCCTGATCTTATGACCGTTGGCGTCGCCAAACGCTGGACGGCGATAAGAGGGCGCCCCACCGATTCATCGCCGGTGGCAGCGGCGCTGACCACCGGCGACGCAAAGCCCCCGTCACCACCTATCAAACGGCTCTGATACGCCTTTTACAGCGCGGCGACATGCGACGTTCGGGTTGTTTCCCAGGAGGCGGCAAGCTGACAGAATGCCGGTATTAATCCGCACGGATATTGGGGTTTAGCATGCTGTCGAATCTGCGTTTGCGTGGAAAGCTGCTGGTGCTGGGCATGGTGCCGACACTGCTGCTGGCGGTGCTGCTCAGCGGAATCGCGGTGTATGAGTTGCGCGACCTGGCGCGTCGCCAGGAGGCGCAGACGCGGGAAAGCCTCACGCGCGACCGCCGCGCCGAGCTCAAGCACTACGTCGACGTTGCGCGCAACGCCATCGGCCGGCTGCACGAGCGCTCCGCTGACGGTGACATGGCCGCGCGCGCCGAGGCCGTGCAGTTGCTCGAGACCCTGTCCTATGGCTCCGACGGGTATTTCTGGGGCTACGACGACCAGGCGGTACGGGTGCTGCAGGGCAATACCCGTGACAAGATCGGCCAGAGCTTCGCCAACTACCAGGACCCCAATGGGGTGTATGCGATCCGGGATCTGGTCAAGGCGGCCCAGGACGGCTCGCACTACGTCAACTACAGCTTCGAGATGCCGGGCAGCAAGGCCATCGTGCCGAAGATCGGCTATGCCGAGTACCTGCCGAAATGGAAGTTGGCGTTCGGCACCTCGCTGAACCTCGACGGCGTTGAGCGTGATGTACAGGCCGCGCGCGACGTGTTCCAGCAACGCATCGATCGCCTGACGGCCATCATGCTGGGCTCCGCTGCGGCGTTGCTGGTTGTTGTTGCCGGCCTGGCCCTGTTCATGAGCAACACCATCCTGCGCCCCTTGCTACGGGTCAAGCACAACCTCGACGACATGGCCGCCGGCGACGGCGACCTGACCCAACGGCTCCCGGTCGACAGCCGTGACGAGCTGGGCGAGCTGGCCGGCTCGTTCAACCGCTTCGTCGACAAAATCCACGCGCTGGTGCAGCAGGTAGCCGGTACCACCACGCAACTCACCGGTCTGGTCGGCGCGGTGGCGAGCCAGGCGCAGCGCTCCGAGCAGGCGATGGCTGACCAGCGTCACGAGACCGATCAGGTTGCCACGGCGATCAACGAGATGTCCGCCGCCGCCCACGAGGTCGCCATGAGCGCCCAGCGCGCCGCCGAGGCTGCGCAACAGACCGACCAGCAGGGCCTGGCTGCAAAGCAGGTGGTCGACCGCAGCATCGAGCAAATCCACGAGCTGGTCGGCGAGCTGCGCGACAGCGGCAGCTCACTCGAGGGGCTGCAGCAGGACGTGCAGGGCATCGTCGGCGTGCTGGACGTGATCCGCGCCATTGCCGAGCAGACCAACCTGCTGGCGTTGAACGCCGCCATCGAGGCAGCGCGGGCCGGTGAAGCGGGCCGCGGCTTCGCCGTGGTCGCCGACGAGGTCCGCGCGCTGGCCAGCCGGACCCAGCAGAGCACCGGTGAAATCCAGGCGATGATCGACCGCCTGCAGAGCGCCACCTCGCACACGGTCAGCACCATGCGCCGCGCCGGCGAGAAGGGCGAGGCGACGCGTGAACAGGCCAACCAGGCCGGGGAATCGCTCGATGCCATCGCCGCGCTGATCGGCACCATCAACTCGATGAACGCGCAGATCGCCAGCGCCGCCGAAGAGCAGACCGCAGTCGCCGAGGAAATCAACCGCAGTGTCCATCACATCGCCGATGCGGTGGACGGTGTCGCCCGGGATGCTACCGAGGGCGCCCAGACGGCACGCGAACTTGACGGCCTGGGCGGTCGGTTGCAGGGGTTGGTGGGGCAGTTCCGGGTCTAGCGTCCAGGCCGCACGACCGGCAACGTCGGAGCGCGTCGCCGGCCGCGGCGGTGCGGCCGGCAGAACCAGCGATCGCTTCGGCGCCTCCGCTGCGCATGCATAAGGCGTAGCTCAAACCACGCCGGGCCAACGCACCCGGCCTCAGTCATCGCCTTTGCTTACGAGGTGCCGGTCAATCTGCGACAATCGCGGCCTTTACGCACCGCATACGGCTGTCCATGACCGACGCAACGCCCTCGTTTGAACGACTCCTGAACAACCTCGACCAGGCGATGTTCGCCGACCGTCATCGGCTGCGCCGTCAGTTGCACGACCTGCGCAAGCAGGCGGCCGGCGCGCCCCTCGATGACGAGCGCCTGGCGCAATGGATTGCGCGCTTCCAGGCCTCGGTGGCCAAGGTCGAGGCGCGGCGCCAGAGCTTGCCGGTCATGCGCTACGACGACAGCCTGCCGATTGCCGCCAAGCGCGATGAGATCAAGGCCACGCTGGAAAAGCACCAGGTGCTGGTGATTGCCGGTGAAACTGGCTCGGGCAAGACCACCCAGCTGCCGAAGATTTGCCTGGAGATCGGACGGGGTGTACACGGCCTGATCGGCCACACGCAACCGCGCCGGTTGGCTGCTCGTAGCGTCGCCACTCGTGTTGCCGAAGAGATCGGCACGCCACTGGGTGAGCTGGTGGGTTATCAGGTTCGCTTCGAGGACCAGAGCAAGGACAGCTCGCTGATCAAGCTGATGACCGACGGCATCCTCCTGGCCGAAACCCAGCACGACCGTTTTCTCGAGCGTTACGACACCATCATCGTCGACGAGGCCCATGAACGCAGCCTCAACATCGATTTCCTGCTCGGCTACCTGAAAACGCTGCTGCCGCGCCGGCCCGACCTGAAGGTCATCATCACCTCGGCGACCATCGACCTGGAGCGCTTCTCCGAGCACTTCGGCGGGGCCGGCCTTCCGGGTGCCCCGATCGTCGAAGTTTCGGGTCGTACCTTTCCCGTCGAAACCTGGTATCGACCACTGGCGGCGGAGACCGACGAGGACGGCAATCGGGTCGAGGATGACCTCACCGTCGACCAGGGCATCCTGGCGGCGCTGGACGAGATCGACGCCCACGAGCGCAGCATCGGCAAGCGTCCCGGCGATGTGCTGGTGTTCCTGCCGGGCGAGCGGGAAATTCGCGACGCCGCCGAGGTGCTGCGCAAGGCCAATCTGCGCTTTACCGAGGTGCTGCCGCTGTATGCACGGCTGACGCCCGCCGAGCAGCAGAAGATCTTCCGGCCCGCTGCCGGCCGCAAGATCGTGCTGGCGACCAACGTCGCGGAAACTTCGCTGACCGTTCCCGGCATTCGCTACGTGATCGATTCGGGTACGGCGCGCATCAGTCGCTACAGCTACCGCGCCAAGGTCCAGCGCTTGCCGATCGAAGCGGTGTCCCAGGCCAGCGCCAACCAGCGCAAGGGGCGCTGCGGGCGGGTCGAGCCGGGGATCTGCATCCGGTTGTACAGCGAGGAGGATTTCCTCAGTCGGCCGGAATTTACCGATCCGGAAATCCTGCGCACCAACCTGGCCGCCGTCATTCTGCAGATGCTGCACCTGCGCCTCGGCCAGATCGAGGACTTCCCCTTTATCGAGCCGCCGGATGGCAAGGCCATCAGCGACGGCTTCAACCTGTTGCAGGAACTCTCGGCGGTCAATCGCGAGAACCAGCTGACCCCCTTGGGCCGGCAGCTGGCGCGCCTGCCCATCGACCCACGGCTCGGACGCATGCTGCTGGAAGCGGCGAAGGTGGGCAGCGTCGCCGAAGTGCTAATCGTCGCCAGCGCGCTGTCGGTGCAGGACGTGCGCGAACGCCCGGCTGACCGTCAGCAACAGGCCGACCAGGCCCACGCACAGTGGAAGGACCCGGACTCGGACTTCGCCGCGCTGATCAACCTCTGGCGCGGTTTCGAGGAGCAGCGCCAGGCGCTCGGTTCCAATGCGTTGCGCACCTGGTGCCGGAAGAACTTCCTCAACTATTTGCGCCTTCGCGAATGGCGGGATGCGCATCGTCAGCTGACGCTGATCGTGCGGGGGTTGAAGCTCAACGATAACGCACAGAACCGCGGCAACCAGCCTGCGGATGAGCGGGTATCCCAGCGTCAGGATCGCCAGCACGCCGAGTCTCGCGATGCGAAGTCCGCTCAAGCTGCGGATCTGAGTAGGGTGGAAGACGGCGAAGCCTCTTCCACCGACAGACCCGCTCTGACAAAGGACAAAAAGGTCAACGTCAAACTGGCCCAGCAAGCCGAAGCCAGCGAGGCCGCGCAGAAAGCCAAAAGCTACGCGGCGGTGCACAAGGCGATCCTGTCTGGGCTGCTGAGCCAGGTTGGACACAAGACCGAGGAAGGCGACTTCCTCGGCGCGCGGCAGCGGCGCTTCTGGGTGCATCCGTCGAGCGTCATCGGCCGCAAGAAGCCCAACTGGATCATGGCGGCCGAGCTGGTCGAAACCACCAAGCTGTTCGCGCGCATGGTCGCCAAGATCGAGCCGGACTGGATCGAGCCGCTGGCCAAGCACCTGATCAAGACCAATCACTTCGAGCCGCACTGGGAGAAGAAGCGCGGGCAGGTGGTCGCGTTCGAGCAGGTCACCCTCTACGGCATGATCGTCGTGGCGCGTCGGCCGGTGCACTTCGGGCCCATCGATCCGCCGGCGGCGCGCGAGCTGTTCATCCGCGAGGGCTTAGTGCGCGGCGAGATGCACAGCCGCGCCAAGGCCCTTACGGCGAATCGCGAGTTGCTGGAACTGTTCGACGAACTGGAAGCCAAGGCCCGTCGCCGCGACATCATTGCCGACGAGGACACCCTGTTCGCCTACTACGACGCACGCGTGCCGCAAGACATCTACCAGACCGCCAGCTTCGAGACCTGGTACAAGCGCGAGAGCCAGAAGAACCCGCAACTCTTGGTCATGCGCGACGAGGATGTCTTGGCGCGTGACGCCAGCGAGGTCACCGCGGCGCAGTACCCGGACCATCTGCGCATTGGCGAACTTCAGCTGCCGCTTGAATACCACTTCGAACCCAACCACCCGCGCGATGGCGTGACGCTGCGGGTGCCCGCGCCGCTGCTGCCGCAGCTGCGGGCCGAACGGCTCGACTGGCTGGTGCCGGGTTTGATCGAGGCGAAGGCGGTGGCGCTGGTGCGCAACCTGCCCAAGGCGATCCGCAAGAACTTCGTCCCGGTGCCGGATTTCGTCAAGGCCGCGCTCTCGAAGATCACCTTCGGCGACGGCGCGTTGCCCGAAGCGCTGGGCCGCGAGCTGCTGCGCATGACCGGAGCTCGCGTCCCGGACGAGGCCTGGGCGGAAGCGGCCACGGGGCTGGAAAGCCATCTGAAGATGAACATCGAGGTGGTCGACGCCCGGGGGAAATTCCTCGGTGAAGGCCGCGATCTCGCCGAACTGACGGCACGCTTCAGCGAAGCCAGCCAGGCCGCACTGGCGCCGCCGCAGCAGAGGGCCGAACAGAAACCGGTCGAGGCCAAGGGGTTCGCCCAGGTGGCCGAGAAGGCTCAGGCGAAGATGGCTGGGTTGTCGATGACGGTTTATCCCGCGTTGGTGGAAGAGGGCGGAGTGGTCAAGGAGGGCCGTTTCCCGACCCAGGCCGAGGCCGACTACCAGCATCGCCGCGCCTTGCAGCGTCTGTTGCTGCAACAACTGGCCGAACCGGCGAAATACCTGCGTAACAAGCTACCGGGTCTCACCGAGCTGGCGCTTTTGTATCGCGACATGGGCAAGGTCGATGCGTTGGTCGAGGACATCCTGCTGGCCAGCCTCGACAGCTGCATCCTCGACGGCGAAACCCCGCTGCCCCGCGATGGCGCGGCGCTGGCGTCACTGGCCGAGCGCAAACGCGGCGACTGGGCGGCGCACGCCGAACGGCTGGCGCGCCTGACGCTGGACATCCTCAAGCTCTGGCACGGGCTGCAAAAGCGCTTCAAGGGCAAGATCGACCTGGCTCAGGCGGTGGCGCTGAACGACATCAAGGCGCAGCTGGCCAACCTCGTTTATCCCGGCTTCGTGCGGGAAACGCCGGGCGAGTGGCTGAAGGAATATCCGCGCTACCTCAAGGCCGTCGAGCAACGCTTCGAGAAGATCGGCGCTCAGTTGCAGCGTGACCGCGTGTGGTCCGGCGAATTGGCCGGCTACTGGGAGCAGTACCAGGCGCGGCTGAAAAAGCACCAGCAGGAAGGCAAGCGCGACCCCGAGCTGACGCTGTATCGCTGGATGCTGGAGGAGTACCGCGTATCGCTCTGGGCGCAGCAGCTGGGGACGAAGATGGCGGTGTCGGACAAGCGATTGAACAAGCAATGGGCGGCTGTCGAGGCGTAGCCGTGTCTGGGCGCGCGGACCGGTCGATAGCCGTCGCGGTGCGGCTTGCCTGATCCAATCGGCAGCCAGTGGCTGCGTTGCTGTTGGCGCTTGCACGCTGCATCGGCGTCAGCCTGGACAGGACGTCGCTGCGCCTGCCAGGGGCATGAACAGCTTGCGCCATTGCAGGTCGGAGCGGTGACCCGGGCTGACAAATGAAACGAGGCGCTTGATTTCAAGCGCCTCGCATCTCGCAAATACCGCCGGTCGTTTAGAACCGGTAGTTCGCGCTCAGCTCGAGGGTGCGCGGCGCGCCGGACGTGATCAGGTCGACCGAGCCGTGGGCCGACGCGTAGTACTCCTTGTCGAAGACGTTGAACAGGCGCAATGCGGCATCCCACTTCGGCTGATCGTAGAACAGCGCCGCGTCGACCGTGGTATAGCCAGGCATCTCGGTGTCGTTATCCAGCGAGGTGTATCGGCTGCCCACGTAGTTCGCGCCCATGCCGACGCGCCATTTCGGCGCCAGCGTGCGCACGGCCCAGAGGTTGGCGCTGTGACGCGGGGTAAGGGTTGGCACCTGGCCTTCGTTGTCGACGCCATTGGTCTTGCTGTTCGACTGGGTGATCTCGGCGTCGAGGAAGGCGTAGCCACCATAGAGCTGCCACTTGTCCGAGACCTGGCCCATGAAGGTGGTTTCGAACCCGTCGGTGCGTTGCTCACCGGCCAGCACCAGCTTGGCGGGGTTGACCGGGTCGGTGGTTTTGATCTCGGTGCGCTCGAGACGGAAAATCGCGGCGGTGAGCATCAGCCGGTCCTGCAGCAGGTTCCACTTGGCGCCGAGTTCGTAGTTGGTGGTTTGCTCCGGCTTCAGTTCGACGTTGGTCGCGCTGACCTGGAACATTTCGCCCGATGGCTGGTAGGAGCGGCTGACCGACAGGTAGTAGGACTGCATGTCGTCCGGCTGCCAGACCAGACCTGCGCGCGGGCTGAGGGTGTAATCGGTCCGCTCCAGTTCGGCCTTGCCGTTGAGGTCGTCGCGGAAGGACTGGTCGAACTCGTCGTAGCGCACGCCCAGCAGCGCCTTCCAGTGGGGCGACAGTTCGATCAGGTCCTGGACGTAGAGGCCTGTGGTTTCCTGCGTGTTGAGGCCATCGCCCGTCTTCCGGTTGGCCTGGGACGGCACCGGTAGCAGCGCGTCACCGTAGACCGGCACCCGCGCGACATCGTCCTGGTTGTAGAACTGCTGATCCTTTTCCTGGCGACCGAACTCGACGCCGTAGAGCAATTGATGGTTCATGCCGGCAACGACCGCGTTCTGCTTGAGCTCGGTCTGGTTGAACCAGCCGTCTTCCTTGCGCTGGACGTTGCCGCGCTTGAGCTTGACCAGCAGGGTGCCGTCCGGAGCGGTGACGAAGCGGTTGGCATCGGTGTGGGCCAGGGTGTTGTTGCGGTCCAGATCGTAGTGGTAGTAGCGGCTGGTGTTGCTCAGCGTGAAGGCGTCATTGATCTGGTAGTCGATGCCGGCGGTCAGCGAGAAGACCTCACTTCGGGTGTAATCCTGACTAGCGCTGGCCGAGCCGAAGCGCTTGTCGCGATCGACATCGACGGGCCGGCCATTGAGTGCCGGAATACCGAAGTCGATCAGACGCTTGTCGTAGAGGTACGACGCGCCGATGTTGACTTCCAGGTCGTCGGAAAGGCGGAAGTAGGCGGACGGGGCGAGCGCTTTGCGCTCCAGAAAGCTGTCTTCGCGGAAGGTGTCGCTGTCTTCCAGCGCGCCGGTCACGCGAAACGCCTTGTCCTGGGTTTGCTGGTCAGCCCAGCCAGCATCGAACCGGGTACGACGTTTGCCTTCGCTGTCGAAGCTGACGCCCACTTCCTGCTCCGGTGCGAAGGTTGGCTTCTTCGTCACGCTGTTGATCAGCCCGCCCGAGGAACCGCGGCCGTAGAGAACCGCCGCCGGCCCTTTGATCACTTCGACGCGCTCGATGTTAGACAGGTCGCGGAAGTACAGCGCGTCGTCACGAATGCCATCGATGTACTGGTCGCCGATCGCGCTGAAACCACGAATGGTGACCTGATCGCGTTGCCCGTCGCCGTTGCTCAGCCCGATGCCCGGAACGTTCTTCAGCGCGTCCTCCAGCGAGTCGGCGCCTTGGTCTTTCAGCACGATTTGCGGCACGACGTTGATCGACTGCGGAATGTCGCGCAGCGGGGCGTCAATTTTCGTCGCGGCCCTGCTTTGCTCCGGCCGGTAGGTGGACGCCTCGTGTGCGCCGGTCACCGACGTGGCGGGAAGCTCGAACGGCGAACCGGGCTGGGCAAAAGCGGCCGGTGCGGCCAGCGCGGTGAGCAGTGGCAAGAGATGGGTCTGGGGTGATGGCACAGCGTCTTCCTCCGTTGAAAGGAGGGCGACCATAGCTGTATGTAAACCCGATGTAAATGATATTAGTTATCATTCAATTGTTGGCGCCGTTCGACTACCTGCCCGATCCCGCTGTTCGGCCGGGGCAGACGCACCCGCTGCAGCGGCGGTCGGGCCGTTGCGAACGGCCACCAGGCGCTGAAGCTGGCCGGCCTTGTCGAGCCTGAGGCGCAGCAGGTCCTCCGCAAGGATCAGCTGACCGCCATATGAACGCGCCGCTTCGATGCGGATGTCCTCGATGGAGCCGCCTCGCCCCGGAACGTTCTGATAGCGCGCGCTGAAGTGCGTCAAAACCAGGTTCGGTAGCTTGGCCTGTGCGGCGAAGGCGCCGACCTGTGCCGCGGTGCTGTGGCCGAACTCGACCTTATCGGCGGCGATGGCCTCGCTGTAGGTGGCTTCGTGAACCAATACCTGCGCACCCTCGCAGGCGGCGCGGAGCAGTTCTGGCCGGTCGTTGTCGCCGCCGACGACGATGCGCCGGGGCGCGCGGGTCGGCAACAGGTAGTCCTCGCTGCGCAGCATGCGGCCGGCATGCTCGACGTCATCGCCACGCGCCAGCTGGCCCCAGAGCGGCCCGCGCTCGATGCCGTCGCGGTCGAGAAGGTCGGTATTCAGCCGCGGATCCGGGCGGAGTTCGGTGAACCGGTAGCCCCAGCTCGGCACCCGATGCGAGAGAGCGATTGCCTCCACGTGCAGCGTCTCGTTGTGCCACCCGGCCAGGGTTTCAAGCGGATGGAACTGCAGCACGTAGGGCAGGCGGTTGTGGCTCATGGCCAGCGTTGCGTGTATCCAACCTTCGATCGCCGCCGGCGCGATGATCGGCAGTGGCGCCCGGCGCCCGGCCATGCCGGCACTGGCGAGTAGCCCGGGCAGCCCATAGCAGTGATCGCCGTGGACATGAGTGATGCACACCGCGCGCAAGCCATGCAAGCTCAGCGGGGTGCGCAGCAGTTGATGCTGCGTCGCTTCGCCGCAGTCGATCAGATACCAGCCTTTGCCGCTGTCTTCGACGAGGGCCAGGCCACTGACATTGCGTCTGCGTGTTGGCGTGCCGGACGAAGTGCCGAGAAATAGCAGGTCCACGGGGCCTCCCAGTGCGTCTGGATCCAGCGGATGAGCGTGGCATAGCGCCATTGGGGTGTGCCAGTCATGGCCTTATTCCATATGGATACTAACAAAGCACAAACTTATATTAAGAATAGCTAGTCACTGCCGGTATGCTGCGCCCGTCGACCTGCCTACTGGCTCAATCACGGGATCGCATGATGGAAATTGGGGTACTTGGCTTTGTGATCGCTGGCCTGCTGGTCGGGTTCATCGTCGGCATGACCGGCGTTGGCGGCGGCTCGCTGATGACCCCGATTCTGCTCTGGTTCGGGGTCAACCCGGCGGCAGCGGTCGGCACCGATCTGCTCTATGCCGCGGTCACCAAGGCCGGTGGCGTCTGGGTGCATCAGAAGCACCGCAACATCGACTGGCGCATCACCGGTTGGCTGGCGCTGGGCAGCGTGCCCGCCGCGGGCGTGATGCTCTGGGTGCTCAGCGGGTTGCACGGCAACCAGGACGCCCTCAACGCGGTGATCAAACAGTCGCTGGGCGTCGTGCTGGTGCTCACGGCGCTGGCGGTGCTGTTCAAGAAGCGCCTGATGGTATGGGCGACCCGGTTGTCCGGGCCGACGCCGCGGCTCTCACCACGCGGGCTCGATCTGCTGACGCTGGTGGTGGGCATGGTGCTCGGCGCGACGGTTACCCTGACGTCCATTGGCGCCGGCGCGCTCGGCACCGTGGCGCTGTTCTTTCTCTACCCGCTGCTGTCCACCCGACGCCTGGTCGGTACCGAAATCGCCCATGCCGTGCCGCTGACGCTGGTCGCCGGGCTTGGCCATGCGGGCATGGGCAACATGGACTGGACCATCCTGGCCTATCTGCTGATGGGCTCGCTGCCGGGCATCTATCTGGGGAGCAACCTCTCCGGGCGGGTGCCAGACGCGGTACTGCGGCCCTGCATGGCGGTGATGCTGGCCACCATCGGCTATAAATTGATCTGACCCGCTGCCCGTATACGGAGGCGCGACGTGTCGCGCCCGGGCTGCCGGCTGGCGCGGCCCGGTTGCCGACACCATGATTACCGCCACTTTTCGCTTCTACGCCAGGCTCAACGCATTCCTTCCCCGCGAACGCCGCGGCCAGGCGTTCAGCTGCCGCTGCGCGCAGCGCACCACCACCAAGCACATGATCGAAGCCCTGGGCGTCCCGCATACCGAGGTGGCGCTGGTCCTGGCCGATGGCAATCCGGTCGGGCTCGACTGGCTGATCGGCGAGGGGGCGCGGATCGCCGTGTACCCGGTCTTTGCGCAGCTCGACGTCGGCAGTCTCGCGCGTTTGCCGCCAGTGCCGACACCGCCGCGTTTTGTGGCGGACGCCCACCTCGGCGGCCTGGCGGGCGCTGCGCATGGCCGGTTTCGACACGCTGTACGACAACCACTTCGAAGATGCCGCCATGGCAGCGCTGGCCAACCGTGAGCGCCGTGTCCTGCTGACGCGCGACCGCGCATTGCTGATGCACCGGGTGGTGTTGCACGGCTGCTATGTGCATGCACTCAAACCACAAGGGCAGTTGCGCGAGCTCTATCACCGGCTCGATCTGGCCAGCCATGCCCGACCCTTCAGCTTGTGTTTGAGCTGCAATGTGCGACTGCATGAGGTGGACAGGCAGGCGATACTCGACCGCGTCCCGCCGCGCGTACAGGCGCGCCATGAGCGCTTTCTGGCCTGCAATGCGTGCGACAAGATTTTCTGGGAAGGCACTCACTGGCAAGACATGCGCGCCTTGCTCGAATCCCTGGCGCTCGTTGACTAGCGATCGGTTCGTGTCGGTTAATGGCGTCTCAGTGCTCTGAAGCCGCCCACGCAGCGCCACAAGATGTCCTATCTCACGCCTGCCATCCCTCTGCTTGTTTCAAGCGTTGCCTGCCTGGCGATTGGTCTTGCATCGGAAGCGAAGACCTTTGTCTGGATGGCGCCCGGCTTCATGGCGACCGGTGGCGTGCTTTTATGGCTGGGCCTCCGCCGTCGGGCCGGCTGACCGGTTCGGCGAAGCTCTGCTCAATCCTTCAGCGCTGCACGGCTCGTTGATTGGACAGGTAGATATTGTCGGGTGAAAGCGCTTGCTCATCCCGCACGGCCTGTAGCCATTCGTCCGTCGTTACCACTGCCGCGAAACCGGTGTTCATCACCACCGTGAAGGCACGATGAATCTCCTCGGCGCTTGCTGCGCCCACCGAATTCTCGTAGGGCAACGAGCCACTGGCGTCGTGCAGCAGCTCCACCTTCCAGCCCTCATGATGCGCCTGAAGCACGGTAGATACGTCGCAATTGTGGGTCATGTAGCCGACCACCGTCAGGGTGTCGATCTGCCGATCGCGCAGCCAGCCTCCAAGGTCGGTATTGGCCAGCGCACTGGCCATGGATTTCTCGATATGTAAGTCAAATGGACGCTCGGCGACCTTTGGGTGCAGCTCGGCCTGCTGACTGCCGCGGGCAAACAGCGGCGAGCTCGCCGGTGCCAGGTGCTGTATCACGACGACCGGAATCCCCGCATCACGTGCTGCGTCCATGGCGCGAGCGATATTGCGCAGTGACAGCTGCACGTCCGGGTATTCGATACGCAGGTTGCCGGTGACATATTCGTTCTGCACGTCGATAACGATCAGGGCACGCTTGGGGCTCATGGTGCTTCCTCGGGCTGGGTTTACCGTGGTGGGCGCCGGACTGGACACCCGGTGTGGCAGCGATTGTCTCGCCGCCAGAGGTCTGCCAACGAGTGGCCCGGAAGACAGCTTGCGCTAAGATCGGGCCAGTTTTAGCTTTGCTGGAGGTTGCCAGTGTCGCCTGTTCACCGAATTGCCGTGGTCGCCTTCGACGCGATCAGCCCATTCCATCTGTCGGTGCCCTGTGTCGTATTTGGCGATGAGGGCGCGCGCGAGCAGGGCTATGTCGTCGAGGTTTGTGCGGTCGAGCGCGGCAGCCTGCGCACCACGGCGGGGTTCGAATTACAGGTCGTCCAGGGTCTGGAGGCGCTGGCGCGCGCCGACACGGTCATCCTGCCGAGCTGGCGCCACGCTGACGACGCGCCGCCGGCCGAGTTGCTCGATGCATTGCGGGCGGCGCATGCCCGCGGTGCCACGCTGGTCGGCCTCTGCCTTGGCGCTTACGTGCTGGCCGCGACAGGCATGCTGGATGGGCGTCGCGCCACGACTCACTGGGCCTGGGTGACGCATTTCAAGGAACGCCACCCGGCCGTGAGCGTCGACGCGGATGTGCTCTACCTGGACGACAACAATCTGCTGACCTCGGCGGGGACAGCCGCCGCGCTCGATTGCTGTCTGTATCTGTTGCGCAAGCAGTGGGGCGCCGATGTGGCCAATCGGGTTGCGCGTCGGCTGGTGATGTCGCCGCATCGCCAGGGCGGCCAGGCCCAGTACATCGAGCAGCCTATGCCACTGCGGCCTCTGGATACACGCCTCGGCGAGTTGCTGGACTGGGCGCGCGGCAGCCTGCACCTACCGCACAGCCTCGACAGTCTGGCGGACCGAGCAGTGATGAGCCGACGGACCTTCACCCGGCACTTCCGCCAGCACACCGGCATGACGGTCGGGCGCTGGCTGCTGGCCGAGCGGGTCGCACTGACGCAACGGCTCTTGGAAACCACCGACCAACCCGTCGACCGGATCGCAGCGCTGGCCGGTTTCGGTTCACCGGCGTCCCTGCGCCAGCACTTCGGCAAAGCGTTGGGCGTATCGCCCCGGCAGTACCGCGGCACGTTCCGCGGCCAGCGCTGAGCACCCTGTCGGCATGCAGGGCAGCTCGTGTCGTCAGGCCTGTTCGCAGTTGATCATCCAGGACACGCCGAAACGGTCGACCAGCATGCCGAAGCGTTCGGCCCAGAAGGTCTTCTCCAGGGGCATCAGCACCTGGCCGTCCTCACCAAGCGCGTCGAATAGCCGCTCCGCCTCAGTGACGCTGGTTGGGTGCAGCGAAATGGAACAGCCCTTGATGCCTTCGTAGGCGCCTCCGCCACAGGTGGCGTCGCCGGGGAGGGTATCGGAGGCCATCAGCTGGAACTCGCCGAGGTTCAGGCAGGCATGCATGATGCGGTCGCGGTGCTCGGCGGGAAACCGCTCGGCCTCGGGCGCCTGGGCAAAGGTCATCATCTCCAGCGTGCCGCCGAGCACGCGTTGATAGTGGGCAAAAGCCTCGCGTGCCTGGCCGTCGAAGGTGAGGTAGGGGGTGATTTTCATGTGCACTCTCCTGTTCGGGTTATGACGTGATCCGCGCGCGCAATCGTTCTTCCTGCTCGCGCAATTCGGGGGTGAATTCAGCGCCGAAGTCTTCGGCTTCGAAAATCTGACGAATCTCGATTTCTGAATCGCCAATGGCGGACGCTGGGCACCGTTTCACCCAGTCGATGGCTTCTTGCAGCGAGCCGGTCTGGAACAGCCAATAGCCGGCGATCAACTCGCGGGTTTCGGCGAACGGGCCGTCCACCACCGAGGGTTGCCCGTCGCTGAAGCGCACGCGGGCGCCTCGGCAACTGGGATGCAAGCCCTCACCGCCGAGCATCACGCCAGCATCCACCAACGCTTCGTTGTACCGGCCCATGGCTGCGAGCACGTCCTCGCCCGGCATCACGCCCGCTTCGGTGTCGCGGTTGGCCTTGATCATCACCATGAATCGCATCGTGCGACTCCTTCATCTAATGGGAGAATCAGCCTAGACGGATCTAAACGAGTTTCCGCCGGCTCCGATCACTGGTCGAGCGGGCGAGGCGGAAATCGACACCGGGCGCATAATTTTTGTGATCGGCGCGCCAGCCGCCGGCGAGTCCGGCGGCTGGCGGCTGCGCTAGCGCATCGGGACGCCCGAGGTTCAGGGCCCCTGCAGCAGGCTGCGGACCCGCGAGGTCGGGTCGCGTGGGGTTGACTGGTAGCGCCGGGGGGCGCTCAGCCGCGTGGCGGAATGTTCAGGCCCTTGGCCACCGCCGGGCGTGCGACGAAGGTGTCCAGCACACGCTGCACGTTGACGAAACGCTCGAATTCGACAAGCTCGCGCGCTTCGTAGAAGCCCACCAGGTTGCGCACCCAGGGAAAGGTGGCGATGTCGGCAATGCTGTAGCGCCCGCCCATGAGCCAGTCGCGGCCCTCCAGACGCCTGTCCAGCACGCCCAGCAGGCGTTGGGCCTCGGCGGCGTAGCGGTCGCGTGGACGCTTGTCGTCGTAATCCTTGCCGGCGAATTTGTGGAAGAAGCCCAGCTGGCCGAACATCGGTCCGATGCCGCCCATCTGGAACATCAGCCACTGGATCGTCTCGTAGCGTGCCGCCGCATCCTCGGGCAGCAACTGGCCGGTCTTTTCTGCCAGGTACACCAGGATCGCGCCGGACTCGAACAACGCCAGCGGCTCGCCGCCCGGCCCGTTGGGGTCGAGTATCGCCGGGATCTTGTTGTTCGGGTTCAGCGAGAGGAATTCCTCGGAAAGCTGGTCGTTGCTTTCGAAGCTGACCAGGTGGGCCTCGTAGGGCAGGCCGATCTCTTCCAGCATGATCGACACCTTCACCCCGTTGGGCGTCGGCAGCGAATACAGCTGCAGGCGGTCCGGGTAGCTGGCAGGCCATTTATGGGTAATAGGGAAGGTGGATAGATCGTGCATGGGGCGTGCTCTCCAAACGATGAAGGCTTGAGGATAGCTCAGCCTCCGGCGCGGTTTTTTGCCGAACGCGTAGGCGCGGTTGCAGCCGTTGCGGGTGCCGTGCGCAGACCATGGCAATACCGGTTCGATGCGTGGTGCGAATGACAGTGGTCTGGCTGCCTTGGGTGGGGTGCTGCGACAGTTCTCGATCGGTCAGGACGAGCCACACCGAAGGCGGCCTTCGGTGTGGCTTGTGCCGACAGCTAGCGGGGCGGGCGCTCGCCGGACAACGTCTTGATCATTGCCACCGTCAAATACAGGCGCGGCGCGATGCTGACCAGCTCCAGATACTCTTCATCCGAGTGCAAACCTGCACCGACCACACCCATGGTTTCGAGCACGGCAGGCTTTTTGCTGTCCGGAACGTAGGCATAGCCGGCATCCGTGCCGAAACGCATGGCGATCGGTTCGATGGTTTTATCGATTTTTCCATAGAGTTTTTGCGCCGTTTCAGCCAGTTGCTCCGAACCGTCATTCTTCGCCAATGGCGGCCGGCCTTTATCGATGCGCAGCTCGACCGTGGTGTCCTCGATCAGTTTGTCTTTGATGATTCGCTGCGCGTCGGCCAGTACGCGGTCGTATTCGCTCAGGTCGGAATAGCGCATATCCGCTTCGGCCGCGGCGCTGTCCGGAATGATATTGCGCTTCTCACCGCCCTTGATCATCGTCCAGTTCACCGTGGTGCCCTTGTCCGAGTTGCCTAGATCCCTCAGCTGGAGAAGTTGATGAGCAAGCTCCATGACAGCGTTGCGCCCTTGTTCGGGCGCAGATCCGGCGTGTGAGGATTTACCCTTTACGTTGAGCATCACCGCGTTAATGCCGTTAGTTGCAGTTGTCACCGCGTCCTGGTCTGGTGGCTCGTAGGAAAAGACGTAATCGTGCTTGCGGGCAAGGTCTGCGATGAGCTTCTTCGAGCCAGATGAGCCCATCTCCTCGTCGGGATTGAACAGCACGGTAATGGTCCCGAAGTCGTCGAAATCCTGCTCTTTCAGCAATTTGAGCGCATGCAGAATCATCGCGACCCCGCCTTTGGCATCCGCAACGCCGGGCCCGTAGGCGCGTTGCTCATCCATGCGGAACGGTCGCTTGGCCGCGGTGCCTTCGGCAAACACCGTGTCGTAGTGAACCATCAGCAGGAAATCCTTCGTGCCCGAGCCTTGAAGCGTGCCGACGATATTGTCGCCCGCCGAAGGCGAGGCGGAAGTGCTGGTGACCGTGGCACCTAACGCCTCGAGGCGCTTGACCAGCATCTGGCTGACCGTAGCGAGTCCTTTTGCCTGGCCTGTACCGGTATCGACGGCAACAAGTTCCTTCACCGTTTCGAGATAAGGCTTTCGTTCGGCTTCTGCCTGCTTGAGTAGCTCGGCAGGTTTCAGGTCGGCGGCGACGGCGCCAAGGGAAAGAAGACACAGGGCCATGGCAGCGGTGAGCGGGGCGGGACGGGCGTGCATTGAGGCAACCTCAGATCACGTGGATGGTGATGTTGAGAGAGCAGTGCGAAGCGCATCGTTCCGCCGAATCGGAGCACAAACCAAGCGATCGACAGGCGCAGCAGAACGCCTGGAATAAAGCAGCGGGTGGCGGACGGGCCGTGTGGGTCCAGGTTTGAAGGATCTTGTTCGGGTTGGGGCCCCTTACTGAGCCTGTCGTTGCTTTAACGTCCGTGGTTTCGAAACCGTTTGGCCTTACCGCTTCGATACAGCCGGGGTAGCGAGGCGCTACCCCAAATCCGTACGGGCGACACGAAACAGCTGGTCAGGCCACGAGCCGGTAGGGCGGCTCCGGTTCTTTGGCCGGCTGCACCACGCGCTCGCAGACCAGACCGGTCTCGCGGGTCAGCTGCCGCGCTGCTTCCGGGTCATCGGCAAACGGCAGCAGGGCGACCTGCTGCGCTTCGTCGGGCGGCAGGTTGCGAAGGCTCAGCACCGCCATGGTCAGGGTAATCATCGTCAGTAGGATCAGAATGGGCATGCCTTACCTCGCCACTGCCAGTTCGCCAATGGGGACCTCCAGCGCGCGCTCGCCGGCGCGCACGGTGCGCCAGGTATTGTAGGCCATCAGCAGCATGCCGGAGGCGAACAGACTGCCGCCGGCCAGCCGCACCAGGTAGCCCGGATGGCTGGCCTGCAGCGCTTCGACGAAGGAATAGGTGAGGGTGCCGTCTTCGTTGATGGCGCGCCACATCAGGCCCTGAGTGATGCCGTTGACCCACATCGAGGCGATATAGAGCACAGTGCCGATGGTGCTCAGCCAGAAGTGCGCGTTGATCAGCCCGACGCTGTGCATCTGCTCGCGTCCCCAGAGCTTGGGGATCATGTGGTACAGCGTGCCGATGCTGATCATCGCCACCCAGCCGAGGGCGCCGGCGTGAACGTGGCCGATGGTCCAGTCGGTGTAGTGGGACAGGGCGTTGACCGTCTTGATTGCCATCATCGGGCCCTCGAAGGTCGACATGCCGTAGAACGCCAGCGACACCACCAGAAAGCGCAGGATCGGGTCGGTGCGCAGCTTATGCCAGGCGCCGGAGAGGGTCATCATGCCGTTGATCATGCCGCCCCAGCTCGGTGCCAGCAGGATGATCGACATCACCATGCCCAGGCTTTGCGCCCATTCCGGCAGCGCGGTGTAGTGCAGATGGTGCGGACCGGCCCAGATGTACAGGCTGATGATCGCCCAGAAGTGCACGATGGACAGGCGGTAGGAGTAGATCGGCCGTTCCGCCTGCTTCGGCACGAAGTAATACATCATCCCCAGGAAGCCCACCGAGAGAATGAAGCCGACCACGCTGTGGCCGTACCACCATTGCACCATGGCATCGGTGGCGCCCGAGTAGATCGGGTAGGACTTCATCAGCGTCACGGGCACCAGCAGGTGGTTGACGATGTGCACCATTGCCGTGACGACGATAAAGGCCCCGTAGAACCAGTTCCCCACGTAGATGTGGCTGACCCGGCGCCGGGCGATGGTGCCGAAGAACAGCCACATGTAGGCGAGCCAGACAAAGGTCACCAGGAGCGCGATCGGCCATTCCATCTCCGCGTATTCCTTGGAGGTGGTGTAGCCCAGCGGATAGCTGATGAGCATGGCCACGATCGCCGTCTGCCAACCCCAGAACACCACGTCGGCGATACGATCGGAGATCAACCGCACCCGGCTGGTGCGCTGCACCACATACAGTGAGGTGGCAAACAGCGCGTTGCCGCCAAAGGCGAAGATCACCAGGTTGGTATGCACCGGCCGGATGCGGCCGAAGCTGGTCCAGGGCAGGTCGAAATTGAGCTGGGGCCAGACGAGCTGGGCGGCGATGAACACGCCCATCCCCATGCCGAGGATGCCCCATGCCAGGGTCATGAGGGTAAAGCGCCGGACGACGCCGTAGTTGAAGGTATCGCCGATCGCGCCGGCAGCAGTCAGGTGGGCCATGAGAAATTCCGGTTGCACGCAAGGAGGTGTCGCGTTCACTCGCAGCCCTCGCAAACGCCCTCGGACCGGGGCTTGGCCTGCGTACTCGCGGCTGCGAAACGAAACAGAGCCAGTCTGATAGACGCTTTTAATGGATGCAAAGGAATAATAATGTCCATTGAAATCAATAATAATGATTTAAAGGCGCCCGCCCGGTCGCCTCCGACTTGGTTGCTGCCCTGGTCGTTGATCTGTTCAATCGCAACGAGCAAAACCAATGCACTGTCACGCCAACAATTTTCATTGGGGGTGATGCCCCCGTGGCAGCTAGCATCGGTCGCGAACGCGGCGCTCGGCCCTGGCGCTGCCAACGGATGCACGCCATCAGCTCCGGCACTGCCGGCAAGGAGACACGACATGACTACCCACGCCCCGGGTATCGACCGGGAACACCTGATCGAGGCGCTCGACGAACTGCTCAGTGCCGAACGCGCCGGGGCCCAGGTCGCCCGGGCCAGCCTGGCCGAAGCCACCGGCGAGCTGCAGCGCAGCGTGCTGGCGCAGGTCCATCGCGGCGAGGCCGATAGTTGCCGGCGCCTGCGCGACTGCCTGCTGCTGCTTGGTGCCGAGCCAGGCCACACGCGCGGTGCCTTCTACGAAAAATGCATGGCGATTGCAGACCTGGGCGAGCGGCTGGCGTTGGTCGACCGTGGGCAGAAATGGGTGATCCGCCGGCTCGAGGCCCTGCTCGAGAGCGTGACCGACCCCCGGATTCGGGAAGAACTCGAGGCCGTGTTGCGGACCCACGAAATCAACAGCGAGGATTACGCCAGCAAGTCCGAGGCGCTGCGCTGACTGGCGCCCGCCGCCTGGGATGCGGCGGCCGATAACGAGGCGGCCCGGGGCCTGGCACCCATGCGGCCCGTCTTGTTGGCACCCCGCGTTGTCGCTATGGTCGCAGGCCCTTGCCTGCCACGGAGCGCATCACGTGTCCCTCACTACCCCCTACGATCCGCAGAACATCTTCGCCCAGATCATTCGTGGCGACGCGCCTTGCTACCGCCTCTACGAAGATGACGACGTGCTCGCCTTCCTCGACCTGTTCCCTCAGTCCTATGGCCATGCCTTGGTGATTCCGAAGCAGTCGGCGGCGTGCAACCTGCTCGATGTGGATACCGAGGCCCTGTGCAAGGTGATGGCGGTGGTGCAGAAGCTGACCCGTGCGATCGTTGACGAGTTGCAGCCTGACGGTGTGCAGGTCGCCCAGTTCAATGGCGCACCGGCGGGCCAGACTGTCTTTCATATCCATGTACACATCGTTCCGCGCTATACCGGCGAGGGGCTTGGCATTCATGCCGCCGGCAAAGCCGAGCCGGCCGCGCTCGAACAGCTGCAGGCTCGGCTGCTGGCGGCCATTGATCGCCAGGAATAACGGGCCCGGGCTGAGCGTTAAGCGCTGTCCGGGCGCGACCATCGCAGCAGCGAAGAGGCACCAAAGTACTATTCGTGCCCATTGAGGCGCTTCGTACCCTGCAGTCATGAAGCTCTTTGCGCGCTGCCTCACCCGCTTGTCCGCCTGCGTCCGTCACCTGGGCTGCGTGGCGCTGATCGCCCTGCTACCGGCGGGCGCCTTTGCCGGCGACCTGCCGGTACTGACCCTCAGCGTGCTGCAGTTCGGCACGCCGCACTGGGAACTCGACCACCTCAAGCGTCGCGGGCTGGATCATGCCAACGGGTTCGACTTGCAGGTGCGGCTGGTGGCCGACCTGCCGGCCTCGCGGCTGGCGCTGACCAGCGGCAGCGTCGACGGCGCGGTGAGCGACCTGCTGTGGGCGCAGTCCCGTTATGCCGCCGGCACCGCCTATCGTTACCTGCCGTTCTCGTCGCAGATCGGCGAAGTGCTGGTCCCCGAAGACAGTGACATTCATGGCCTGGCCGACCTACGCGGCAAGCGCATCGGCGTGGCAGGCGGGCCGGACGGCCTCGGCTGGCAGTTGCTGCAGCGCGTGGCGGCACGCCAGGGCATCGATCTGGCAGGCGAAGCCACCGTGCAGTACGCCGCGCCGCCGTTGCTCGGCCAGGCGCTGCGCCGCGGGCAGATCGATGCGCTGCTGACGTTCTGGCACTTCTCGGCGCGCCTGCGCGGCGAGGGCGGCGTGCGCACGGCCCTGCGGCTGGCCGATCTGGTCGGCACCCTGGCGCTCGACCCCGACCTGCCGGTGCTCGGCTACCTGTTCCCCGCGCACTGGGCTGACGCGCACGAGTCGCTGCTGCAGCACTTCAGCCAGGCCCTGCGCCAGACCAAGCGTGAGCTGGCGAGCGGCGCCGAACCGTGGCAAGCGATCCGTCCGTTGTTGCGCGCCGACAGCGACGCGGTATTTGCCGCCTTGCGCGACAGCTTCGTCGAGGGCATCCCGCAACCGCTGGACGCGGCGCGCATCGCGACCCTGCAGCGACTCCTGACGCTGACCGGCACCGCTCCGGCGGCGCTGATGCCGGCTGCGCTGTTCCAGAGCGAACCATGACCGACACGCGCTGGGCCTGCTGGCTCGCATTGCCGCTGCTGGTGGCGTGCTGGGCACTGGCCGCCTGGCTGATGCACAGCCCCTTATTGCCCTCGCCAGCGGCGGTGCTGGTTACCTTCTGGCAGGCGCTGCAAAGCGGCGAGCTGCCGCACCACCTGCTCATCACCCTGCGTCGGGTGCTGATCAGCTTTTGCCTGGCGATGGCCCTGGGCGCGCTGCTCGGCGTATGGATGGGCCGCTCGCGAACGGCCAACGCCGTGCTCGATCCGCTGCTGGTGCTGTTCCTCAATCTGCCGGCGCTGGTCACTATCATCCTGCTCTACGTCTGGTTCGGGCTGGTGGAAGCGGCCGCCGTGCTCGCCGTGGTGGTCAACAAGGTGCCCAACGTCGCGGTCACCCTGCGCGAAGGGGCGCGCAGCCTGGATCCGAAACTCGAGCAGATGGCCCGGGTGTATGGCTTCAGCCGCCGGCAGCGGGCGCTGGAGGTGTGGCTGCCGCAGCTGTTTCCCTACCTGATGGCAGCGACCCGCGGCGGCCTGGCACTGATCTGGAAGATCGTGCTGGTGGTCGAGCTGCTGGGGCGCTCGGACGGCGTCGGTTTCCAGCTGCACATGGCCTTCCAGGTGTTCGACGTGGCCAGCATCCTGGCCTACAGCCTGGCATTCATTGCCGTGGTACAGCTGATCGAACTGGCCGCGCTGCAACCCCTCGAGCGGCGGGCATCGGCCTGGCGCGAGGCGGGCGTGCAACATGCTTGAGCTGCATGTCGACGGCGCTGCGGCCGCCCATCCGGTGCTCGGGTCGATCGACCTGCAGGTGGCGGCCGGCGACCGCATCTGCCTGCTTGGCCCCTCGGGTGTCGGCAAGACGACCCTGCTCAACGCCATTGCCGGGCTTGACCCGCGGCTGCGGCCGACGCTTCGTGCGGGCACGCCGCCGCGGGTCGGCTACCTGTTCCAGGAGCACCGCCTGCTACCCTGGCGCAGCGTGCGGCAGAACCTCGCACTGGTTGGCGCTTCGGCTGCCGACATCGAGCGGCTGCTGGACGAAGTGGGGCTGGGCGACGCCGCGGACCGGCTGCCCGAGCAACTGTCGCTGGGGATGGCTCGCCGCGCGGCTCTGGCGCGCAGCCTGGCGGTACGGCCGGACCTGCTGCTGCTTGACGAACCCTTCGCCTCGCTGGACCCCGGCCGTGCGGCGGAGTTGCGTGCGCTCATCGTCCGCCTGCTCGACGCGCAGCCACAGATGGCGATGATCTGCGTGACCCACGACGCGCGCGATGCCGACCAATTGGCCAACCGCCTGTGGTACCTCGGCGGGCGCCCGGCGACGCTGCGCTGGGACCGGCCGTTGACGGGTGATGCCAGCGCCAGCCACATCAGCGAATCCCTGCGTTTGCTCAGCGCCTGAGCCGCCCCTCGTCGGTCGCGGCTGAAGCCGGCTAGCCGATGGCCAGCTGGGTCAATGCGTGCAGCACCAGCCCGACCAGGCCGCCGACCAGGGTGCCGTTGATGCGGATGTACTGCAGGTCCTTGCCCACGCTCTGTTCCATTTGCTCGACCAGTTCGCGGCTTTCCCAGTTTTCCACGCGCTGGGCGATGTACTTGCCGATCTGCCCGCGGTACCGCTCGAGCATGCCCGGTGCGGCGGCGCTGAGCTGTTCGTTGATCCAGCCCCGCATGGCGGCGTCAGCGGCGAGCGAGTCGCCCAACCCCCGGGTCAGCGTCACGATGCGCCTGCCGATGCGCGAGTCAGGGCTGTCCAGGTCGGTCTGCAACCACTGGGTCAGTTCCTGCCAGAGCGTCTGCAGGTATTCGGTGGTGGCCGGGTGCTCAAGCAATTGGGCAACGATGCGCTCAACTTCCAGGCGGTAGGCCGGGTCATGCTTGAGACGCTCGATGTACTCGGCGACGTGCTCGTCGAAGCGCTCACGCAGGGGATGGTCCGGGTCGTTGGCCACCTCGGCGATCACCGCCGAGACGCCGTCGACGAACTTGTTTGCCGACCAGCCGCCCACTGCCTTGCCCAGCCCCAGGTAGCGAAGGGTACGGACTTCGGCGGTGATGGCGTCGGCCACCAGCGCGCGGGTGTCGTCATCCTGCAGCAGAGCGTCGAGCTTGATCAGTCCTTCGTCGAGCATGGCCTGGTGCTTGCCCTGGCGGGTGAGCATTTCCAACACCTGGCCACACACGGGCGCCAGGTCGACCTTGCGTGCGCGGTTGATCAGTTTTCTCCTGACGAACTGCTGTACGCGCTCGTCGTGCAGCGAGTCGACGCCAAAACGCGCCACCCCGGTGAGCTGCCGGCCCACGGCAGCGGCGTTGGCCGGATGCTGCAGCCAGCTGGCCAGGCGCCCGCCGATGTCCAACGCCTCGAGCTTGGCCAGCACCAGCGGCGTGGAGAGGAAATGCGTGGTGATGAACGTCGAGAGGTTACGCCCGATGCGCGCCTTGCTGCGCGGAATGATCGCCGTGTGCGGGATCGGCAGGCCGAGCGGGTGGCGGAACAGTGCGGTGACGGCGAACCAGTCGGCAATCGCGCCGACCATGGCCGCTTCGGCAAAGGAGGAGAGATAGCCCCACGCCGGATGGCGCGGCTCCATCGCGGTGGCCCCGATATAGAGCAGGGCGGCGATTAACAGAAGGAGGCCGGCCACCAGCTTCATGCGGGTGACGGGCGATTGCCAGTGGCGTTGCAGAGGGCTCATGCGATTCCTCTTGGGCGTGTGGCGAATTGAGGCGCAGGCAGTCGTGAACGAGGACGGGCCTGCCTGTACAGCAGACCCGTCGCGGGCGATGCGGGTTCGATTGTGCGGGGTGGGGCAGGCTCAGTCGTCGGCGTCGTCTTCTTCACGCAGCAGCACATAGGTGCCATCGTCCAGGCGCTCGCACACGTAGAACATTGCGATGGTGCCATCCGGCTCGGTGACCGCGGCGTAGTCGTCAGCCTCGACGGTGAAGTAACCCATGGCGTCGGCAGCGGCTTCGCTGGCGAACAGCGCGGTGAAGAAGGCCTCTTCCGGCATGCCGTCGAAATAGTCGGCGCGGGCCTTGGCGTCCCAGTCCTGTGGCGGCTCGAACTGGCCGGTGATGACCACGCGGGCATCGCCCATGTCGCGCTCTTCGCCGTCCGGGTCGGTTTCATGGGCGCGGTAGATGGTGCAGTCCAGCGCATCCGGGTGGGCAAGGATCGTCTCGCGCGAAGCGCGTTCGGTGGCAGGCATAGGGGCGACTCCGGTACAGGTTGGATGGGCGGCAGTGTGGTGGAGTCCCGTGGCTGCTGCAATCGCAACGTGCAGGTGTGATCGGTCGCCCGGTCGCGATCGGACCGCCGGCAAGCGAGGCAGCGAACGTCGCGGAACCCCGCGGCTCCAATCCCCAGACACCCATTACTGAAACGAGACCGCCATGACTTCGACTTCCCGAGACCAGCGCGAGCACGATACCTCCGACGAGGAGCAGCCGGACGTCACCATGACCGACAGCGGCGAAAAGGAGCCGGGCGAGGATCCGGATTTCGACGATAGTAAGATCGAAGGGCCGGATGATCGCCGTTGAGTCCTAGCCTTATAGCGCCCCGGTCGTCGTCAGGCGGCGTCCGCGCGGCAGGTGCCCACCTCCAGAGGACATCCAGATGGATAAGTATCACGTGAATCCAACCCCGGCGGGCTGGGAACTGACCGATCAGCAATCCGGTGAAACGGTCCTGCGCACCCTGACCAAGGACGAGATGTACACCGGCCTGGACAGCTTCATGGCGGGCAAGACCGCTTCGGTCGAGGTCTACGGCCGTCACGGCAACCTCGAAGAGGAGCGGCCCTATCCGGGTAGCAGTCACCCCGTCTCGACTCGTTAGGGCTGCCCGTGCCGCGCTGCAGGGTAGTCAGACTTGGCCTACCATCAGCGTTTCGCTGATTCGACCGGAGAGTTCCCGTATGCGCTCAATGCTTGCCGTTGTGTCCTTGTTGGCGTTGGCCGGCTGCTCGTCCTGGCAGGCGGATCCGGCCGACATCTCGCCGGTGCCCGAGGAGCGGCTACGTGGCTTTCAGACGCCGGTTCCGGGAGGCGGTGAGCTGGTGGTCACGCGCGACTTCGGCATTCGCGGCGGCGGCTGTTACGTGGCGGTGCTGGTCGATCGCCGGCTTGCCGCGCGCATCCACGTCGGCGAGCAGGTCAAGCTGCAGGTGCCGGCCGGCATGCGCATCCTCAGCATCGAATCCGATCCGGAAGATGACACCTTGTGCGGCAAGGGCAACCTGCTGCGCGAGCGGGCGGTGCGGGTCGACGCCGGCGACCAGCTGCCGTTCCGCATCAGCGCTGACAACCGTATCGGATTCGATATCCGGCCGGTCGAAGCCCACTGAGCCCAGGCGCCCAGACCTCGCCCGACCGCAGTGGGCCGCGCTACAGCGGCCATACCCAGAGAATGACCGGCACCGCCACCAAAACCACGAGCAACGATAACGGCAGGCCCAGCCGCCAGTAATCACCGAAGCGATAGCCGCCGGGCGCCATGACCAGGGTGTTGGACTGGTGGCCGATGGGCGTCAGGAAGGCGCAGGACGCGCCGATCGCTACCGCCATCAGAAAGGGGTCGGCCGACGCGTCCATGCCGTGCGCCAGGGCAATGGCCACCGGGGCGGCCAGCACCGCGGCCGCGGCATTGTTGACCACATTCGACAGCAGCATCACGCCGGCCATGAGGATCGCCACGGTCGCTGCCGGCGGCACCGACTGGCCGACGGCAAGCAGGGCATCGGCGATCAACGCAGAGCCACCGGTGCGCTCCAGTGCCTCACCGATGGGCAGCATCGCGGCGATCAGCACGATGATCGACAGGTCGATGCTCTTGTAGATTTCCCCGGGCGGCACCAGCCCGACCAGCACCATGGCCAGTGCGCCCGCCACCAGGGCCACCGCAGACGGCACCCAGCCGGTGGCGATCAGCAGCAGAGCGGCCAGAAACAGGCTGCTGGCGAGTAACACCTGGCGCGGCGCGGTGATGCGCAGGCCACGCGAGGCCAGCGGCAGGCAACCGAGACTGCCAAGTGCCGACGGCAGCTGGTTTTCACGCGCCTGCACCAGCAGGATGTCGCCGGCCGCGAAGCGGATGCTGCCCAGTCGCTCGCGCAAGCGTTGCCCTTGGCGCGCCACCGCAAGGATGTTCACTCCGTAACGCTCGCGCAGCGCCAGACCGGTGGCACTGGTGCCAAGCAGCGGCGAGCCGGACGTCACGATGGCTTCGGCCAGGGCCTGTTCGCCCTGATGACGACGGGCTGTTTCGCTCGCTTCGGCAGGCTTGTCCGTTTCGCTGCGCTTGCCCTCGCGCTTTTCCTGCTCGGCCTGCTCGCGCGCCTCAGCCTTGCCGTCCGCCTCGGCGGCCAGGTTCAGGTGGGTCATGTCGAGAAAGCGCTTGAGGCTCTCGGAGTCGGCTTCGACCAAGAGGATGTCCTCCTCGCGCAGAACGGCGTAGGTCGAGGGCATGCGCTGGTAGTCCCCGTCGCGCACCAGTGCGGTGACCAGTACGTCCACCTCGTCGCCGCCCGCAGCGATCAGATCATGCAGGCTGCGGCCGGCATACTTGCTGCCGGCGGGTACCTGCAGTTCGGTCATGTAGGTGCTGATCTCGAACAGCTCGCCGCCGTCGCCCGGCTCTTCGCGCCGCGGAATCAGGCGCCAGATCAGCACGATCAGCAGCACCCCGGCCAGGGTGATCGCCAGGCCGACCGGGAGAAAATCGAACATGCCGAACGGGCTGTCGCCGACCTGGCGACGGTAGCCGGCAATGATGATGTTCGGCGGCGTGCCGATCAGCGTAAGCGTGCCGCCGAGCAGCGAGCCAAAGGCCAGTGGCATCAACAGGTACGAGGGTGAACGGCCACTCTGGCGGGACATCCAGATGGCCACCGGCATGAACAGCGCCAGCGCGCCGACGTTGTTCATGAAGCCCGAACACAGCGCGACGATGCCGGTGAGCGTCAGGATCTGCACCGTAGGCCGCGTGCCGACGCGGGTCAGTTGGCGCGCAAGGGTGTCGACCACACCGCCGTTGAGCAGCCCCCTGCTCAGCACCAGCACCGCGGCTACGGTGACCACCGCTGGATGGCCGAGTCCCATGAAGGCTTCTGCGGGGGGCACGATGCCCGCCAGGGTCACCACCAGCAGGGCGGCGAGCGCGACGATGTCGTAGCGCCAGCGGTTCCAGATGAACAGCCCGAGGGTGGCGGCGAGGACCGCGAAGACGATCAGCTGATCGCTGTGCATGAAGGCTCCGTTAGTGTGGCGTCGCGGCTGCGACGTCGAGGGTTACCAGCGCGAGCGGGCGGATGGCCGGTGCGCCGCTCTGCGGCGTGCAACGCCGGCCGATGGTTGAAGGCCCGGCAGCTTAGCAAGGCGGCGGGGTCGGGCAACAGCAGCGGACTCGCCTGCCGCCTTGCCCCGTCGCCCGGCCCTTCGTGTCGGCGCGGCTCTGGTCAAACGCTGTGGCGCAAGGCATGGTTGAGCGGTCTCAGCCATTGCGCGGTGAAGCATGCCCACCTCCGTATCGATTGCCTGTCGCGATGGCTTCACGCTGTCGGCGCAATGTTGGGAACCCGCCGACGAGCCGCGTGGCAGCGTGATCGTCAGCAGCGCGACCGGCGTGCTGGCGCGCTATTACGCGCGTTACGCCGCGTTCCTCTGTGAGCACGGCTACCGTGTACTGACGTATGACTACCGCGGCATCGGCGGCTCACGCCCGGCCTCGCTGCGCGGCGCCGGGATTCGCTGGCGCGACTGGGGCGAACTGGATTTCGATGCGGTGGTGCGGTGGCTGCGCGAGCGCCATCGGCAGGGGCCGCTTGTGGCGGTGGGGCACAGCATCGGCGGCTTTCTGCCCGGCTTCGCCGAAGCGGCGACGCAGGTCGACCGCTTTCTCAGCGTCGGCGCGCAGTACGCTTACTGGCGCGACTACGCCGCGGCCGAGCGTTGGCAGATGTTCGTCAGGTGGCACCTGTTGATGCCGGCGCTCACGATGCTCTGTGGCTATTTCCCGGGTCGAAGGCTGGGCTGGCTGGAGGACCTGCCGGCCGGCGTCGCCCGGGAGTGGGCGTTTCGTCGCGCGCGGCTGGAGCACAGCTATCCCCTCGACGAGCGCGACGAGGTGCTCCGGCGTTTCGCCGCCGTTCGCGCGCCGATCCTGGCGGTGAGCGTGACGGACGATGCCTACGGCACCTTGCCAGCCATCGCACGCGGGCTGCGTTATTACCCCAACAGCCCGCACCAGCATGTTCGCCTCAGGCCTGCCGAGTTGGGCTTCGAGCGGGTCGGCCACTTCGATCTGTTCCATGAGCGCCATCGCCACGGTTTCTGGCTGGCGACCCTGGCCTGGATCGACGAGGGGCGCAATGCCTGGGCCACTGCCACTGCCACTGCCACGTCGCCCGCCGGTGCCTCCGGCTGAACCCTGCACACCGCGCCTGTCGCTTTGTGACAGGCCGGGGTGGTCGCGTAGCATCGGGTTTTTCATGTCTCAAGGAGCAGCATCGTGACCACAGCACGCATCGGTTTGCTACCCGCCGTCCTGATGGCGGTTTCGGTCGCCTTCGCCGGTTGGTCGGTGGGGCAGGGCGTCGAGCGTTTTCGCATGGCCGATCGCTCGGTGACGGTCAAGGGTCTGGCCGAGCGCGACGTGCAGAGCGATTTCGCCGTCTGGACGTTGGGCTTTCGCCGTGCCGGCAATGATTTCGCCGGCGTGCAGCGGCAGCTGACCGAGGACCGCCGCGAGGTGGTGGCCTTTTTGCGCGGGCAGGGATTCGGCGATGACGAGATCGAGGTGCGGCCGCTGCAGGTGCAGGACCTGCTAGCCCGCGAATGGGCGCCGCAGGAGATCGCCCTGCGCTTCAACGGCAGCGGTCAGGTACTGGTCAAGTCGGCACGGGTCGAGGCGGTCGGCCAGGCGGCCAACGGCGTCGACCCGCTGATCCAGGCCGGGATCCAGCTGGACACCGAGCAGAACGGTGTCAGCGGCCCGCGTTATCAGCTGCGCGGCTTCAACGACCTCAAGCCGGCGCTGCTGGAAGACGCCACACGCAACGCTCGCGAACAGGCGACCCGGTTCGCCGAGGACGCCGGCGCGCGCCTGGGCGCGCTGAAGTCCGCCAACCAGGGGGTCATTCGCGTGCTCGACGATGACGGCAGCGACATGGACTCCGGGCGCACACCCGGCAAGCGCCTGCGCGTGGTCAGCACCTTCGAATACGCCCTCGACTAGGTGCCGCAGGGGCAACATCCGCCTGAAATCGGGGCGGGTAGCGCTGCGAGAAAAATGCGCTGACCTGCCTTGACCCTCACGTTGCGTGAGGCCCGACCATCTCTCCCGCACGGAACAGGAGCGCATCGCGATGCAGTTGAGAGTAGGTGAATTGGCCCGGCGTTGTGGTTTGACCGTCAGGACACTGCACCACTACGACGATATCGGATTGCTGTGTCCGTCCGCGCGCTCCGACGCGGGCTATCGGCTGTACGACCGCGACGATGTCGCACGGCTACAGCAGATCCAGGCGCTGCGAAGCCTGGGGGTTTCGTTGGCTGACGTCGGGGCGATTCTCGACCGGCCTGAATCGTCGGTTGCCACCGTGATCGAGCAGCAGCTGAGCCTGCTCGACCAGCAGATCGCGCGGCAGGTTCGTCTGCGCGACCGTCTGGCGCATCTGCACCGGCAGTGCGTCGCGGGGCAGCAACCGGCGCTGGCCGACTGGCTGGAGACATTGGAGTTGATGGGCATGTACGACCGTTATTTTTCACAAGATGAACTGCGTCAGTTGCCGTTCTACAACCGCAACGCAGCAAGTGATGTGCGTTGGGCCGAGTTGGCCGAAGAGGGCGCGCGGCTGCTGCACGAGGAAGTCAGCCCGCAGGACGAGCGGGCCCAGGCGCTGGCGCTGCGCTGGATGCAACAACTGGAGCAGGACACCGCAGCCGACCCCGCGCTGCTGGCCAAGCTCGATGCGATGCATCTGGGCGAGCCCGCGCTGCAACAGCAAACGGGCATCGCCCGCGAGGTCAGCGATTATGTGTTACGCGCCTTCGCCGAGACCAAGCTGGCGGTGTACCAGCGCTACCTCGACCCGGACGCCATGCGCTTCATGCGCCGGCAGTACCTGGAGAGCATGCGTCAGTGGCCGGGATTGATCGCTGAGTTGCGTCAGGCGCGGCGCGATGGCCTGGCGGCGGATGCCGAGCCGGTGCAGCAGCTCGCCCGCCGCTGGCTGGCGCTGTTTCGCGCTTATGCCGGCGACAACCCACAAACGCAGCAGAAGATCCGCGAGGCCAACCAGCGCGAGCCCAGCCTGATGCAAGGCACCTGGGTTGACGAAGACCTGCTGCGCTATCTCGGCCAGGCCGTCGCCGCACTGACAGACTGATCGCCTGCGAGCGGGCTGCGACGGCTAACCTCGAGCGGCAGGTTCGCTCGCGATGGCGATTGCGCGGTATCCGCCGATCAATCGCAGGCCGTCGCCACGGGGCGGAGAGCTTCGGTTTGGTGACGTGCCGTCCAGGCCCACCAGAACACCAGCAGGCCCACGGCTCCCGTCGCTGCGCCGATGTAGCCGGTCGACGTCCAGCCCATTCCCGCGCTGATCGCCAGGCCGCCGAGCCAGGGGCCGAGCGCGTTGGCGACGTTGAACGCTGAATGGTTGGAGGCAGCGGCCAGGGTTTGCGCATCGGCGGCGACGTCCATCAGGTGGGTCTGCAGGGCCGGCGACAGCGACACCATGGTGCCCACCGCAAACGCCGCCGGGAGGATGGTCCACAGCGAATGCGCGGCAAAGGGGAACACCAGCAGCACGCAAACGCTCCACAGCAGCAACCAGGCGATGGCCTTGAAGCGCAGCTTGTCGAACAGCCAGCCGCCGAACAGGTTGCCGACGATGCCACCCAGCCCGAACGCCGCCAGGCCGACCGGAATCCAGCCTTCACCCACACCGGTGACCTCCAGCAGCGTTGGCGCCAAGTAACTGAATACGCAGAACATGCCGGCAAAGCCGACCGAACTGATGGCCAGCGCCAGCCATACCGGTTTGCGGTTGAAATCGCGCAATTCGCGCATCGGCTCGGCCCGTGGTTCGCTGCGATCGAGGGGCAGGAAGATCGCCACCAGCAGCACGGTCAGCAGGGCGATCAGCCCGACCAGGCCGAACGCCCAGCGCCAGCTCAGCCCCTGGCCGAGCCAAGTCGCCAGCGGGTTGCCGATCAGCATCGCGATGGTCAGGCCGGCCAGCACCCGGCTGACCGCCTTGGCGCGCTGATCGGCCGGCACCATCGAGGCGGCCACCAGCATGGCGACGCCGAAGTAGGCGCCATGGGGCAGCCCGGCAACGAAGCGGAACAGCATCAGTGTGTGATAGTCCGGCGACAGCGCGCTGGCAAGGTTGCCGAGGGCGAAGAAACCCATCAGCAACAAGAGCAGATGTCGGCGGTAGAGCCGCGAGCCGAGGATCGCCAACAGCGGGGCACCGACCACCACGCCCAGGGCGTAGGTGCTGATGACGTGGCCAACCTGCGGCTCGCTGATGCCCAGCCCCCGCGCGACATTGGGCATCAGGCCCATGATGGCGAATTCGCCGGTTCCGATGGCGAACCCGCCCATGGCCAGCGCCAGTTCGATCAGGAGGATGGCACGCGCCGACAGCATCGGCTTGCCTGTGCTCGTGTGAGTCATCTAGGCCTCAAAACCTGTAAAACGATGCGCCGCGCCACCAGCACGGCGTGAATGGCAGGGGTGGCCGGGGCGCGACGGCCGGCGAGCGGCACGGTCAGCCATTACGTGTGGGCGGCGCCATGAACTCCGGCCCGACCGGGTCGGTGATGTGGTCGGCCAGCAGCCTGTCGATGTCCTGCAGATCCTGTGGCGAGAGGTTCCAGCCAAACGCCTCGTCGATACCGTCCAGTTGCTCCGGTCGGCGCGCGCCCCAAAGGGCGATGGTTGGCCCCTGGTCGAGCACCCAGCGGATCGCCAGCGCCAGCACGGACTTGCCGTGTCGCTCCCGGGCCAGGGTTTTCAGCGCCTCGACCGCAGCCAGGTATTGGGCGAAGCGGGGCGCCTTGAACTTCGGATCGGATTTTCGCAGGTCGTCGCCATCAAAAGTGGTGCCGCTGTTCATCCGGCCGGAGAGCAGGCCGCGGCAGAGGGCGCCATAGCCGAGCACCACCAGCCCCTTGTCGCGGGCATAGGGCAGCACGTCGGCTTCAATGGCGCGCTCGAACAGGTTGTACGGCGGTTGCACGCTGGCCAGCGGCGCAACCCGGCGGAATGCCTCCATCTGTTCGGTGGAGTAGTTGCTGACGCCGATGGCGAGGATCTTGCCTTCCTGGCGCAGCTTTTCCAGCTCGGCGGCGGTCTCCTCAATGGGCACCAATGGATCCGGCCAATGTACCTGGTACAGGTCGATGCGGTCGGTACGCAGGCGCCGCAGCGAGTCTTCGATTTCCTGACGGATGCGGGCCGGGGTGGCGTTGCGTCGCGGGCCGCCATCGCTCCAGTCGAGCGCGACCTTGGTGGCGATCACGGCCTGATCGCGCACGCCTTCGAGCGCCTTGCCGACCACCTCTTCGGAATGGCCGAAGCCGTACACCGGGGCGGTGTCGATCAGGTTGATACCGCGTTCCAGAGCCGTGCGGATGGTGGTCACGGAGCGCTCGTCGTCGGCGCCGCCCCACATCCAGCCGCCGATGGCCCAAGTGCCCAGGCCAATGCGCGAGACAGGCGTGGCGATGCCTTCGATGGTGCGTGTTTCGATGGTCATTGCAGGTTCCTCTTAATGGCGGTGTCGGTCGCAATTCGGCAAACCGTCAAAGCGGATTGACCGCAGCTGTCATCAGGCGTGCCAGGCGGCTGCGTTCAAGCTGGCGCGCACCCAGCTGCGGATGGCAAGGCTCAGGCGTGCGTTGCCATAACCTCAGCGAGCATTCGTGGGGTGTCCTGGGCACCCATGCCTTGCGCGGCGGCCAACGGCGTGACGCCATTGATGTCGGCACGGCGTGGGTCGGCGCCCCGTTCGAGGAGCAGCTGGACGATCTCGGTGCGATTGAACATTGCCGCCATCATCAACGCCGTCTTGCCGTCCGGCGATGCGCTTTCGACATCGGCACCGTGATCCAGCAGCAGTCGCGCCATCGCCAGGTTGCCCTTGAACGCGGCGCCGGCCAGCGGACTCTGGCCCTTGTCGTTGCTCAGCTGCGGGTCAGCGCCGTTTTCCAACAACACGCGCGAGGCGTCCAGATGGCCGTGGTAGCTGGCCAGCATCAGCAGGCTGTCGCCGTTGTGGTTGCGGATGTTGGCCGGCAGGCCACGCCGGAGGAGGTCGGCCAGGCGTGCGGCGTCGCCCTTGCGCGTGCTGTCAAAGACCTGTTCGGCGAACGCCAGCGCGGCTTCATCCAGTTCAGGCGTGGGCTTGGAATGATCGGACATGTCTGCTCCTAGGCTTTCGGTTGGGCGATACGCCTCTTCGGCGGCGCCACCACTGCGGTGAGGCGGCACCGTGCTCAATCCGACCCGCGGGCGGCGTCGAGGTGCGACGTGGATCGACAATCAGGGCTATGGCAGTATCGGCGGCCCGCTCGCTATCGGTTCTGCGTGATGAAGCCCGAAGATCTCGAACGTCTGGTGACCCAGACCATGCCCTATGGCAAATACAAGGGCCGTTTGATCGCGGATCTGCCGGGCAACTACCTGAACTGGTTTGCCCGGGTCGGGTTCCCGCCTGGCGAGATCGGCCAACTGCTGGCGCTGATGCAGGAAATCGACCATAACGGCTTGTCCGGCTTGCTCGAGCCTTTGCGCCGACGCTGATTCAGGCGGGATTTTGGCCCTGAAAGGTAGCCAATGCGGGCGCCGCGTAGATGCCCACCTCCACCGCCAGGGCCATGACTCGCTCGATGTCGCAGGTATAGACGAGTACGGTCTGTAGCTCGTCGTCGAGCGGTTCGCTGAAGTCGACCAGCACGTAGCCGCCTTTTTCCGGGTAGAGGCTACCGAGCTGGGTCTGAATCCGGTTGAGCGCCTTCAGCGGCTCGGTTTTCGCCAGCTGCTTGGGTTTGAGCACGAACTCAACCTGAGGGCCGAAGGAGCCGACGATCTGCTCGAACAGCGCCTGGTAGTCGTCAGCCTGGAACAGCACGGTATCCGGCAAACTGCCGACGATCATCCACTCGCCCAGTGGGATCGGAAAGTCGTCGTCGTAGATGATGTCCGGATTGGCCCGCAGGAAGCCCACTGGGTCAGCGTAGGCCTGGGCGGCTTCGTCGGCGAGCCGGTTGATTTCGTCGTCGCTCATGCAGCCCGAGCTGATCAGGCTGATCAGCTCGGCAAGGGAATCTTTCATCTGGGCAGTCATCCTGCGGTGCGAGGGCGCGCAAGAATACCCGAAAGCCCGTCGATACCACGCCGCATCCTGTCCCGGGGGCCGTACAGGTCATTGCGCGCCAAGCCGATGTTTGCCTGCTTTTAAGCACCCAGCTGCAGATTCTGTCCTGTTTTCGTGCACAATAGCGGCCATATAAAACAGACGCGGCATGAACGATGGCATCGGCGCTCGCCGGCTTCGCTCTATTCCGACGCCCGATCCCGAACAGCATTATTCGAGAGGAACGACAGTGCATAACGTCGTCATCAGCGGTACCGGCCTGTATACCCCTGCCCAGAGCATCTCCAACGACGAACTGGTCGAGTCCTTCAATACCTACTCGCGTCGGTTCAACGACGAGAACGCTGCGGCAATCGAAGCGGGTGAGATGCAGCCGATGCCGGAATCGAGCTCTGCCTTCATCGAAAAGGCCTCGGGCATCAAGAGCCGCTTCGTCACCGACAAGGCCGGTATCCTCGATCCGGACCGCATGGTTCCGCGCATCCCCGAGCGCAGCAACGTTCAATGGTCGATTCTCTGCGAGATGTCGGTCAAGGCCGCCGAGCAGGCGCTGCAGCGCGCTGGCAAGACTGCAGCCGACATCGACGGCGTGATCGTCGCCTGTTCCAACCTGCAGCGTGCCTACCCGGCGATCGCCATCGAGGTGCAGGCGGCGCTGGGCATCAAGGGCTTCGGCTTCGACATGAACGTGGCCTGTTCCTCGGCAACCTTCGGCATCCAGAACGCCGCCAACGCCGTGCAACTGGGCCAGGCGCGCGCGGTGCTGATGGTCAATCCGGAAATCTGCACCGGCCACCTGAACTTCCGCGACCGCGACAGCCACTTCATCTTTGGCGATGCCTGCACCGCGGTGATCGTCGAGCGGGCCGACCTGGCCACCTCGCCCTGTCAGTGGGACGTGGTCAGTACCAAGCTGGCGACCGAGTTCTCCAACAATATCCGCAACAACTTCGGCTTTCTCAACCGCACGGCCGAGGAATCCATGAGCAACCCGGACAAGCTGTTCGTCCAGGAAGGCCGCAAGGTGTTCAAGGAAGTCTGCCCGATGGTGGCCGAGCTGATTGGCGAACACCTGAAGGAAAACGCCCTCGAGGTCAGCGCGGTCAACCGTTTCTGGCTGCACCAGGCCAACCTCAACATGAACCACCTGATCGTGCGCAAGCTGCTCGGCCGCGACGCGACCGCCGAAGAAGCACCGGTTATCCTCGACACCTATGCCAACACCAGTTCGGCCGGCTCGGTGATTGCCTTCCACAAACACCAGGACGACCTGCCCTCGGGCAGCCTCGGCGTGCTCAGCTCGTTCGGCGCGGGCTACTCCATCGGCAGCGTGATCCTGCGCAAGCGCTGATCGAAACGCTCCACCCGTCGCGCCTGTCTTCAGGGGCCGTATTGCCACAAAAAAGCCCCGGCGTGGCCGGGGCAAGAATTGGAGCAATACGAGCGAGGGGGCGATCAGAAGCTGTAGACCATGCCCAGCGAGAAGACGTTGATGTCGTCGCCGACGGCAGCGACCTGGTAGACGTCGGTGTCGTGGCCGCCCTTGATGCGGTAGGACGCGGTGTTGTCGTCGTTCTTCAGCATGTTGTAGATGCCGTAGACGGTCAGCTGCTTGGACAGCTTGTGGTCCAGGCCCAGGCTCAGCTGGGTGGCGCCGGAATCGTTGGCGTCGCTCCAGTCGTCGGCCGCCACGTACTGCAGCTTCAGCGTGTTGGCGCCGAACTTGTACGCGCTGTTCAGGCCCCAGGAATCACGATCGCCGAGCCCCGGTTCCTTGGTTTCGAAACGGTCGAACATCGCGCCCACGCTGACCGGGCCAAAGGCGTAGCTGGCGGCCACGCGGTAGGCATCGCTTTTGTAGGCCTGGACGTCACCGGCCGGGGTTTGTGCGTCGTCACCGTCGGCTTTTTCGTAGCCGGCGCTGAACGCCAGGTCGCCGACGCTGTAGCCCAGCGCGACGCTGGCCAGCGAGTAGTCGTTGTTCTCGATCTTGCCGCGCTCGGTCTCGTAGTCTTCGAACGAGGTGGCGTACATGGCGCTGGCGACCAGGCCGGCCATGCTCGGGCTGACATACTGGATACTGTTCTTGGCGCGGCGGTTGGCCTCGTCGGCGACGTTGCGGGCGTCGCCCACGGTGTCGCCGAACAGGTCGAAGGCGTTGCGCACGTTCTTGAGCGGGGTGTCCTGGTTGCCGATCAGCACCTGGCCGAAATCGCCTGCCAGGCCGACATAGGTGTTGCGGCCAGCGAAATTGTCACCGCCTTCGTCGATGATGATCTTCGATTCGATCTGGTAGACGGCGTTGAGGTCCGGGTTGATCTCGCTGATACCCTTGAAGCCCAGACGCGACGAGTTGCTGGCGATGGCCAGTTCGCTGTCGGTGTCGTTGTCCACGAAGTCCGCCGACACGTGGGCCTTGCCATAGATCTCCAGCTGCTTGCCGACAATCTCGTAGGCGTTGGCGGTGGTCGGCAACGCGACTGCAGCGGCAATGGCGAGGGTCAGGGGGAGAAGCTTGCGTGGCATGATATGTCCTTTCTGTGCGTTCGCGGATTTGGTAGCTCGCCGCCTCCGGGTCCTAACCCCCCAAGCGGCTGAGGGCAGAATGGAGGGGGACGGTTACAGCTTTCCGAAAGATTGACGACATTTCTATGACAAAACCGTTGTCGATAGCTTTCCTCTACTATCGATCGCCCGCGCGCCGTCGAGCTGTGGGGCTTCTGTTCCGCTTGCCGAGCAGCGAGACTATGCACATGCCTATCCAGACGCTTTCCCGCCTAGCCGAACTCGATCCCGCACGCTGGGACGCCTTGCTCGGTGCCGACCCGCAACCCTTCTTGCGCCATGCCTTTCTCAGTGCCCTGGAGGACAGCGGCAGCGTTGGCGGGCGCAGCGGATGGCGGGCGCAACACCAGTTGCTCAGTGATGACGAGGGGCGGGCGGTCGCGGCAATGCCGCTGTACCGCAAGACGCATTCCAGTGGCGAATACGTTTTTGACTGGGCCTGGGCCGACGCCTGCCACCGCGCCGGAATCGAGTACTACCCGAAGCTGCTCGGCGCGGTGCCGTTTTCACCGGTGAGCGGTGCCCGCCTGCTCGGCGACCTCGAGGCGGCGGCGCTGCTGGTCGACGAACTCAGTGCAGGCCTGGCCGAGCGTGGCCTGTCGAGCCTGCATGTCAATTTCACCGAGCCCGATGTCGACGCGGTTTTCACCGGACGCGACGGCTGGCTGGAGCGCATCGGCTGCCAGTTCCACTGGCACAACCGCAGCTACCGCGATTTCCAGGACTTTCTCGACGCCTTCACCTCGCGCAAGCGCAAGCAGGTGCGCAAGGAACGCGAGCAGGTGGCGGGGCAGGGCATCGAATTCGAGCATCGCCAGGGCGATCAGCTCAGCGAGGCCGAATGGGATTTCGTCTACGCCTGTTATGCCAACACCTACCAGGTGCGTGGCCAGGCGCCGTACCTGACGCGGCTATTCTTCAGCCTGCTGGCCGAGCGCATGCCCGGCTCGATTCGCGTGGTGCTGGCGCGCCAGGGCGGCCGGCCGGTTGCCATGGCGTTCAGTCTGGTCGATGGCCAGGCGCTTTACGGGCGCTACTGGGGCTGCCTGGCCGAATTCGACCGGCTGCACTTCGAGACCTGTTTTTACCAGGGCATCGACCAGGCGATTGCGGCGCGGCTGAGCCGCTTCGATGCCGGCGCCCAAGGCGAACACAAGTTGATCCGCGGCTTCGAACCGGTGATCACGCGGTCATGGCACTACCTGGTGCATCCGGGACTGCGCGCGGCGGTGGCCGGGTTTCTCGAGCAGGAGCGGGTCGGGGTATTGCGCTATGCCGAGGCGGCGCGCGAGGCGCTGCCCTATCGCCAGGATGGCTGAACCGTCGGCTAGCGCGACTTCGGCGCCGCGCTGACGCCTTCGAGGGTGGCGAAGGAGGTGTCCTTGGCCGTCAGCAAGAAGTCGCGCATGAACGGAGAATCGAGCATGTCGGCGCGGATGCCGGCATACAGAGTGGCGAACAGTCCCTTCTCGCCGAGGCGCTTGGCCGTAACGTAGCCGCGAGCGCTGTACTCATGCAGCGCCCAGTTGGGCACGCAACAGACGCCGCGACCGGACGCCACCAGCTGCATCATCATGACCGTCAGTTCGGAAGTGCGCACCTGCGCCGGCTCGACGTCGGCCGGCTCGAGGAAGCGGGTGAAGATATCCAGCCGGTCTCGCTCCACCGGATAGGTGATCAGCGTCTCGCGTGCCAGGTCTTCGGCCCGCACATAGGGGCGCGACGCCAAGGGGTGCTGGTTGGCCACGGCAAGCAGGGCTTCGTAGGTGAACAGCGGGACGTAGGTAATGCCGGGCAGTTCGATGGGGTCCGAGGTGACCACCAGGTCCAGATCGCCGCGGGCCAGTGCCGGTAGCGGGGCAAAGGAAAAGCCCGAGGCCAGGTCCAGCTCGACCTCTGGCCAGGCGTCGCGGAACTGGTCGATGGTTGGCATCAGCCATTGGAAACAGCTGTGGCACTCGATCGCCATGTGCAGGCGGCCTGCCGTGCCGCCGGCCAGACGCGCCAGGTCGCGCTCGGCGCTGCGCAGTTGCGGCAGCAGGCTGTCGGCCAGTTGCAACAGGCGCAAGCCGGCGCTGGTAAAGCGCACTGGCCGGGTCTTGCGTACGAACAGCTGCAGGCCGAGCCGCTCTTCCAGCTCCTTGAACTGATGCGACAACGCCGACTGGGTCAGGTGGAGACGTTCAGCGGCTTCCACCAGGCTGTCCGTTTCCCGCAGCGCATGAAGGGTCTTCAGGTGGCGTATTTCCAGCATGCGGGGGCTTCCTGCGGTGACGAGCGATGGGCGCAGTCGGCTGCCAGAGTTCCGGAGGAACGGCTGCGGCAGTCTTGAATGGCGCTCAGGTTGGTCAAGTGTCGCGCAGCCACTCGGCGGCTGTCGAGCCCGCAAGGCTGGCCAAGGGCCAGATTACGGCGCGACGGCCGGCCTCAGAGCCAGAGCCCGGCCAGCATGGTGCCCAGCACGCCGAGCACGACGATGGCCAGCAGCACCATCACGCCGTCGCGGGCCATCATCCCCAGGCCGGCCAGGGACAGCGCCAGGCCGGCCACGCTGCTGGCGAAGGGAATCAGTTCCAGCGGCGGCATGGTCAGGGCGATCAGCAGGCAGAGCAGGGCGTTGAGGCGCACTGCCGGTCCGGCCGTCAGACAGGTCAGGCGATGCCGAATCAGCCGGTCCACCCACCGGGCGGGGCGCTTGAGGGCGTGCATGGCGCGGTCGTACTTGCTGCGCGGTGCCTGGCGGCGCAACAGCCACTGGGGCAACCAGAAATGGTGGCGGCCCACCAGCAGTTGCGCCGCGATCAGGCCGATCAGCACCGCGAGCAAGGTGGGCAGTCCGGGAATACCGGACAGCGGAGAAAACACCAGCAAGCCGGGCACCAGCAACAGGGCGCCGAAGCTGCGCTGGCCGGTGGCGTCGAGCATGGCGCCGATGCTGACGTCCTCGCCGGGTTGGCCGGCGTCTTCCAGGCATTCCAGCAGGGTACGCAGGTTTTGTGGGGGCGGGTCGGGTGCCATGTTCGGGTTCTTGTGTGGCCGTTGCAGGTTAGAGGGCGGCGCGTCAGAGAAAGTCTTTGAATGAATAGTTCTCGTGTTTAACCAAAATAATATGAGGTTTTCTCACTGATTGGGCCGGTCCACAATGCGTGCCATTCATGTTCAAGACATAGGAGAGGATCATGGCTGTAGCGCATTCCCTGGGTTTTCCACGCATCGGTGCGGATCGCGAGCTGAAAAAGGCGCTGGAGGGGTACTGGAAAGGCGACCTCGACGAAGCCGCCTTGCGCGAAGCCGGACGTGCCCTGCGCGCCGAGCATTGGCGGGTCCAGTCCGAGGCGGGCATCGACCTGCTGCCGGTCGGGGATTTCGCCTGGTATGACCAGGTGCTGACGCATTCGCTGATGTTCGGCGTGGTGCCCGAGCGCTTTCGGCCCGCGGCAGGGCAGCCAACCCTCGACACCCTCTTTGCCATGGCGCGCGGCGTCACGCAGCATTGCTGTGGCGGCGCCCAGGCCCAGGAGATGACCAAGTGGTTCGACACCAATTACCACTACCTGGTCCCGGAGTTGGTCACCGACCAGTGCTTCGAGTTGTCCTGGACGCAGCTGTTCGAGGAGGTCGAGGAGGCCAGGTCGCTGGGGCATGCGGTCAAGCCGGTGCTGATCGGGCCGCTGACCTATCTGTGGCTGGCCAAGGTCAAGGGTGAGCCCTTCGACAAGCTGGAACTGCTCGAGCGCCTGCTGCCGGTCTACGGGCAAGTGCTCGACCGGCTGGCCGCGCAGGGCGTCGAATGGGTGCAGCTCGACGAGCCGATTCTGGTCCTCGACCTTCCGCAGGATTGGAAGAACGCGTTCGAGCGCGCCTATAACCAGCTGCAGCGCGCGCCGCTGAAGAAGATCGTCGCCACCTATTTCGGTGACCTGGAGGACAACCTCGGGCTGGCGGCGGCATTGCCGGTGGACGGGCTGCACATCGACCTGGTGCGCGCGCCGGAGCAGTACCCGCTGATCCTCGACTGGCTCCCGGCCTACAAGATTCTCTCGCTCGGCCTGGTCAACGGCCGCAACGTCTGGCGTTGCGACCTCGACAAGGCGCTGGCGGTCGTGCGCCACGCGGCCGAGCGGCTGGGTGACCGGCTCTGGTTGGCGCCGTCCTGTTCGTTGCTGCACACGCCGGTGGATTTGGCGCGTGAGGACCAGCTGGACGACGAGCTCAAATCTTGGCTGGCCTTCGCCGTGCAGAAGTGCGGCGAGGTCGCGCTGCTGGCACGGGCCGCCGAAGCCCCCGATGATGCGCAGGTGCAGGCAGCCCTGCAGCGCAGCCGCGAGATCCAGACCGGGCGCGCGCGGTCGCCGCGCATCCACGATCGCGCGGTGCAGCAGCGCCTCGCCGCGATCACGCCGCGACACAGCCAGCGCTTGTCTCCCTTTGCCCAGCGCATCGCGGCGCAACGGGCACGGCTGGACCTCCCGGCGTTTCCCACGACCACCATCGGTTCCTTTCCGCAGACCCCGGCGATCCGCCTGGCCCGGCAGGCGTTCCGGCAGGGCAGGCTGGCAGCGAGCGACTACACCGAAGCGATGCAGGCCGAAATCCGGCACGCCATCGCGGTGCAGGAACAGCTGGGGCTCGACGTTCTGGTGCACGGCGAAGCCGAGCGCAACGACATGGTCGAGTATTTCGCCGAACAGCTCGACGGCTACGCCTTCACCCGGTTCGGCTGGGTGCAGAGCTACGGGTCGCGCTGCGTGAAGCCGGCCGTCATCGTCGGTGACCTCAGCCGGCCCGCGCCGATGACGGTCGAATGGATCCGCTACGCCCAGCAGCAGACCGGCAAGGTCATGAAGGGCATGCTCACCGGCCCGGTAACGATGCTGATGTGGTCCTTCACCCGGGAGGACATCAGCCGCGAGGAGCAGGCCCGGCAGCTGGCGCTGGCGATCCGCGACGAAGTCTGTGATCTCGAGGCGGCGGGCATCCGCATCGTACAGATCGACGAGGCGGCGTTTCGCGAAGGCCTGCCGCTGCGTCGCGCCCAGTGGGGGCGATACCTGGACTGGGCGGTCGAGGCGTTCCGCCTGTGCGCCAGCAGCGTGCGCGACGACACCCAGATCCACACCCACATGTGCTACAGCGAGTTCAATGACGTGATCGAGGCGATCGCGGCGATGGACGCGGACGTCATCACCATCGAAACCTCGCGGTCGCAGATGGAGCTGTTGGAGGCGTTTCGCGCGTTCGACTACCCCAATGACATCGGACCGGGCGTCTACGACATCCATTCGCCGCGGGTGCCGGATACCGCGGAGATGATCGAGCTGCTGCAAAAGGCCAGTGAGCGGATCCCGGCCGAGCGGCTGTGGGTGAACCCCGACTGCGGCCTGAAGACCCGCGCCTGGCCGGAGACCGAGGCGGCGCTGGTGAACATGGTCGCCGCTGCTCGCCAGTTGCGTGCCACGCTCGCGTGAGCCTGTTCCTCGCGACTCACAGGCTGTGCGGGTCGCGAGGTTTTGGCTAAGGTAGCGCGCTTCGAACCCTGAATTCTGACGCCATGACCCCTGCCATCGATTTGCTGAAAAAGGCCAAGGCCGAGCATCGCACCCACAGCTATGAGCACGATCCCAAATCCGCCTCCTATGGTCTGGAAGCCGCGGAGAAGCTCGGCCTCGAACAGGCGAGAGTATTCAAGACGCTGCTGGCCAGCAGCGAGAAGCACGAGCTGCTGGTGGCTGTGGTCCCGGTGGCCGGTACGCTCGACCTCAAGGCGCTGGCACAGGCCGCCGGGGTGAAGAAGGTCGAAATGGCTGATCCGATGGCCGCGCAACGGGCTACCGGCTACCTGGTGGGTGGCATCAGCCCGCTGGGCCAGAAGAAGCGCCTGCGCACCTTTATCGACAGCTCGGCGCAGGCGCAGCCGAGCATCTACGTCAGTGCCGGGCGGCGCGGGCTGGAAGTGGAGCTGGCGGCAGCGGTGCTGGCCGAGCACACCGGCGCGGTGTTCGCGCCGATCGGCCGGGCGTGATCGGCCCGCCCGGGCTCAGAGCGGCGGGAGGATTTCGCCGAGATCGGTGGAGTTGATCCCCGGAATGTGCATATCGCTGTTGACCAGTTGCTGGCCCTCCATCTGCGGCTGGGTCACCCAGGTGAGGATGTCGTAGTAGCGGCGGATGTTGGCGACGAAATGCACTGGCTCGCCGCCGCGGGCGTAGCCGTAACGGGTGCGTGTGTACCACTTCTTCTCGGCCAGGCGCGGCAGCATCCGCTTCACGTCCAGCCATTTGTTCGGGTCCAGTCCCTCGCTTTCCGCCAGCTTGCGTGCGTCTTCAAGGTGCCCGCCGCCGATGTTATAGGCGGCAAGGGCGAACCAGGTGCGGTCGGGTTCCTGAATGCTTTCCGGCAGGTTGGCACGCACCTGAGCGATGTACTTGCCGCCCCCCTGGATGCTCTGGACCGGATCGAGGCGGTTGTCCACGCCCATGGCCTTCGCCGTGCCCAGGGTCAGCATCATCAGGCCGCGCACTCCGGTCTTGGAGGTGGCTTCGGGTTGCCAGTGCGATTCCTGGTAGCCGATCGCCGCCAGGAGCCGCCAGTCGACGCCGTGCGCCTTGGCCGTGTTGCGAAAGACCTTTTCATAGCGCGGCAGCCGCTGCTGCAGGTGTTTGGCGAAGGCATAGGCGCCGACGTAGCCCAGCACGTCTACATGCCCGTAGTAACGTTCACGCAGGCGCTGCAGGGTCCCGTTCTCGCGGGCCTGGTCGAGGAAGCGGTTGGCGGCCTCGAGCACGCTGTCGTCCTCGCCCTTGCCGAAGATCCACACCAGACTGTTCTGTTCACCGAGGTCGAACGCCACGCGCGCGTTGGTGAAATAGACCTGGTTGAGCGCCAGCTCGTTGGACTCGACCAGGGTCAAATCGACCTGGCCTTCATCGACCATGCGCAGCAGGTCGACCACTTCCACGGCGTCGGATTCCTCGTAGCGCAGGTCTGGGAATTGCACCTGCAACGCCTTGAGCTTTTCGGCCTGGCTGCTGCCCTTGAGCACCAGGATGCGTTTGCCGACCAGGTCCTCGGGGCGCGTCGGCCTCCGTTGTCCGCGCCGGTAGACCACTTGCGTGGTGACATCCAGATAGGGCTTGCTGAATCGGGCCAGTTCCCTGCGACCTTCGCTGGCGACCAGTCCAGCGGCAGCCAGCGTCGGGCCGCCCGGGCGGTTGAGCCGGGTGAAGATGTCCTCGATGCTGTCGGCCGTCTCGATCTGCAGCTTGACGCCCAGATGGCTGGCGAAGCGTTTGACCAGCTCGTACTCGAAACCAGCCTCCCCGTTGCGGTCCTGGAAGTAGGTCGACGGACTGTTGCGGGTAATCACGCGCAGGACGCCTTCCTCCTTGATACGCTCGAGCGCGCTGGGGGGTTCGGCGCAGCTGCTGAGCATGAGGAAGAGTCCGGTCGCCAGCAACCAGGAGGTGCAGCGCTTGCGGAACGCAGTTTGAGCAAACATCGCGGCAGTATACGCAAAGGCGAACCGCCACCATATCTCGACAGGATCGGCGGACTTTGCTAAGCGAAACGGCGATGCCAGAGGGCGTCGGCCCCGCCAGGCTTGCCGTGGCGCGGCGCTCACGGGAAAATCCTGCGCTGCGGCCGTCCGGTCGTCCCGCCCAACGAGAGATTTCACCGCCGTGGATGTCGCTTGCGCCAAACCCTGGTTCGTCTATCTGGTCCGCGCCGCCAACGGCTCGCTGTACTGCGGCATCAGTGACGACGCGCAGCGCCGGTTCCTGGCGCATCAGCGCGGCCGCGGGGCGCGTTTCTTTCGCTCGAGCCCGGCGGTGGCGCTGGTCTATGTCGAGGCCTGTCCGGACAAGGGCGAGGCGCTCCGGCGCGAGCGGGCGATCAAGCAGCTGGCCAAACCGGCCAAGGAAGCCCTGGTCGCTGCCGGCCAGGCCCCGTCCGGTGAATGCCCGGGTAATCAGCTGAGCGGGTAGGCCTGTCCGGGCGGGGCGGGTAAGCTGCTGCGGTTACCCCCATCGACTGGCGGAGCCCGCAATGCACGAAATCATCCTGCACCATTATCCCACCTCGCCCTTTGCCGAGAAGGCGCGCTTGCTGCTCGGCTTCAAGCAGCTGTCGTGGCGCTCGGTTCAAATTCCCCCGGTCATGCCCAAGCCGGACCTGACCGCCCTGACCGGCGGTTATCGGCGCACGCCGGTGCTGCAGATCGGTGCCGATGTGTATTGCGACACCGCGTTGATCGCGCGCCGCCTGGAAGCCGAAAAGGCGACCCCGGCGCTATTCCCCGAAGGGCAGGAGTTCACCGCCGCGACCTTGGCGCAGTGGGCCGACTCGGTGCTCTTTCTGCATGCGGTGAGCCTGGTGTTCCAGCCCGAGTCCATGGCGTTGCGTTTCGCCCAGGCGCCGAAGGCGTTCGTCGAGGCCTTCAGCAAGGACCGCGCCCAGCTGTTCAGCGGCGGTTCGGTCTCGCGTGTGCCTCTGGAGCAGGCACGCAATCACTGGCCGGTGCTGATGGCGCGCCTGCAGCAGCAGCTCGCGCGGGGCGAGGGTGGGTTTCTGCTCGGTGATGCGCCCTGCATTGCCGACTTCTCCGTCGCGCACTGCCTCTGGTTCCTCAAGGCCACCCCGGTGACCCTGCCGCTGGTGGAGGATTACCCCGAGGTCGCGGCCTGGCTTGGGCGCGTGCTTGGCGTCGGACACGGCTCGCTGAGCGAGCTGTCTGCCGAGGACGCGTTGCGCATGGCTCACGAGGCTGCTCCCGCGGCGCTGCCGGACGAGGCATTCTTCGAGCCCAATGGTTTCACGGCCGGCCAGCAGGTGAGCGTTGCAGCGGTGGACTACGGCACCGATCCGGTGGAGGGCGAGCTGGTGTTCGCTGGCCTCGAGGAGTTGATCCTGCGTCGCGAAGACCCGCGAGCCGGAGTGGTTCACGTGCATTTCCCGCGGATCGGCTATCGCCTCGAGGCGCGCTGAGTCATCTGTCGCGGCGGTCTGCGCCGCCGCGACTGCAGGATCACAGGGCGATGAACAGCAAGGTGACGCCCAACAGCAGGCGGTAGATCACGAACGGCAGCATGCCCAGGGCGTCCAGTGCCTTGAGGAACAGCTTGATGCAGAGGAACGCCGCGACGAACGACAGCGCAGTGCCGATGAAAATGTCGTTCCAGGGTGCGGCTTCGCCGGACTGCACCAGTTCGACGGTTTTCAACCCTCCGGCCGCCAGGATCAGCGGGATCGACAACAGGAAGGAAAAGCGCGCCGCGGTCTGCCGGGTAAAGCCGAGCAGCAGCGCGGCGGTCATGGTGATGCCCGAGCGGGACGTGCCGGGAATCAGTGCCAGCGCCTGGGCGAAGCCGATGATCAGCGCGCTCCGCCAGGTGAGCTGATCCAGTTCGGCCACGCGGCGACCTTTGACGTCGGCGTACCAGAGCAACAAGCCGAACAGGATCGTCGTGACCGCGATGACCAGCATCGACCGGGTGTACTGCTCGATATAGTCCTCTAGCGCCAATCCGAGAATTGCCGCGGGCAGGGTGCCGATGATGATCGCCCAGCCGAGCCGGCTTTCGGCGCTGCTCTCACGCTTGAACACGTGCGCGAACCAGCCGCGGGTGGTGGCGACGACCTCCTGGCGAAAGCAGATCAGTACGGCCATCAGGGTGCCGACGTGCACCGCGACGTCGAAGGCCTGGCCCTGGTCGGGCCAGCCGAAGACCTGGGAGGGCAGAATCAGGTGGGCGGAAGAGGAAATCGGGAGGAATTCGCTGATGCCCTGGACCAGGGACAGAACGATCAGGTGAAGCCAATCCATTGTGAATCCTTAAGCAGAGGGGACGTGCGGGTTGCCTTGCCGGAGCGGCTGGCATCTGACTGGCTTTTGCCGGTTTCATTCCGCCGCGCCCCGCTTTTGCTCAGGCAGCCACGCGGGCCGACTGTCGGTGGCTATTGCTTGCGGCGCTTGAGCTGGTCGGTCAGCTGGGTCGGCAGGTTGCGGATGATCAGCATGTCGCGCGCCTCGTCGTACTCGACCTTGGAGCCCAGCAGGTGTGATTCGAAGCTGATCGACAGGCCCTCGGCGCGTCCAGTGAAGCGCTGAAACTGGTTGAGGGTGCGCTTGTCCGCCGGGATCTCCGGCGACAGCCCGTAGTCCTTGTTGCGGATGTGCTCGTAGAAGGCCCGCGGGCGTTCCTCGTCAATCACCCCCGACAGCTCCTCAAGTGACATCGGCTCGCCGATCTTCGCCTGGCTGCTGGCGTAGCCGACCAGGGCGCTGGTCTTCTCCCGCGCTTTTTCCTCGGGCAGGTCCTCGCTTTCGACGTAGTCGCTGAAGGCCTTGAGCAGTGTGCGCGTCTCGCCGGGGCCGTCGACGCCTTCCTGGCAGCCGATGAAGTCGCGGAAATACTCCGAGACCTTCTTGCCGTTCTTGCCCTTGATAAAGGAGATGTACTGCCTCGACTGCTTGTTGTTCTGCCACTCGGAGACGTTGATCCGCGTCGCCAGGTGCAGCTGGCCAAGGTCCAGGTGCCGCGCTTCGGCGACGTCCAGCGCATCGGTGACCGTCACGCCGTTGCTGTGGTGCAGCAGGGCGATCGCCAGATAGTCGGTCATGCCCTGCTGGTAGTGGGCGAACAGCACGTGCCCGCCGGTCGACAGATTCGATTCTTCCATCAGCTTCTGCAGATGCTCGACCGCCTGGCGGCTGAAGGCGGTGAAGTCCTGATTGCCTTCCATATACTGCGCGAGCCAGCCACTGAATGGATAAGCACCGGACTCCTCGTGGAAGTAGCCCCAGGCCTTTCCCTGCTTGGCGTTGTAGCTTTCGTTGAGATCCGCCAGCAGGTTCTCGATGGCCTGGGAATCCTCCAGCTCGGAATCGCGGGCGTGGAGTACGGCCGGCGTGCCGTCCGGTTTCTTCTCGATCAGATGGACAATGCAGTGGCGGATGGGCATGGCGAACTCGCAACGGAAAAGACAAACGGGCCGCAGTTTACCTGAGCGACCCGTTCGACCGCAGGGCCAAAAACAGGATGCGGACGGACCGGGGAGTGCAGGTAATATGGTTGCCCCCTGTCTGGATGAAGTGTGTCGATCATGAACGCGACCTGGCGCAACAGTACCTGGATTCTCCTGGGCGGCTCGCTGATCCTCGCCGTTTCCCTTGGCACGCGCCATGGTTTCGGCCTGTTCCTGCCGCCGATGAGCGCCGAGTTCGGCTGGGGGCGGGAAGTCTTCGCGTTCGCCATCGCCTTGCAGAACCTGATCTGGGGGCTGGCGCAGCCGGTCACCGGGGCGCTGGCCGACCGGTTCGGCGTCGCCCGTGCGGTGCTGATCGGTGGGGTGCTCTACGCCGCCGGCCTGCTGTTTATGGCGGCGGCGGATTCGCCGGTCTCGCTGTCGCTGAGCGCCGGGCTGCTGATCGGACTGGGCCTGTCGGGCACCTCGTTCTCGGTGATTCTCGGTGCGGTTGGGCGCGCGGTTCCGGCCGAGAAACGCAGCATGGCCATGGGTATGGCCAGCGCCGCGGGCTCGTTCGGCCAGTTCGCCATGCTGCCCGGAACACTCGGGTTGATTGGCTGGCTGGGCTGGTCGTCGGCGCTGCTGGCGCTGGGGCTGCTGGTGGCGTTGATCATGCCGCTGGCCCTGATGTTGCGCAGCGGTCCGCCGGTGGCGGTCAGCGGCCCGCAGCAGTCCCTGGGCGAGGCGCTGCGCGAGGCGATCGCACACCCCGGCTTTCGTCTGCTGGCGCTGGGCTTTTTCGTTTGCGGCTTCCAGGTGGTGTTCATCGGTGTGCATCTGCCGGCTTACCTGGTCGACCAGGGCCTGCCCGCAATGGCAGGGACGACGGTGCTGGCGCTGGTCGGGCTGTTCAACGTAGTCGGCACCTATACTGCGGGATGGCTCGGCGGCTGTTATTCCAAGCCGAAGCTGCTGACGGCGCTGTACTTGCTGCGGGCGGTGGTCATCTCTGCGTTCTTCTTCGTGCCGCTGACGCTGTGGACCGCCTATGCATTCGGTATCGCCATGGGCCTGTTGTGGCTGTCCACCGTGCCGCTGACAAACGGGACGGTGGCGACGCTGTTCGGTGTGCGCAACCTGTCGATGCTCGGGGGCATCGTTTTCCTGTTCCACCAGATCGGCTCGTTCTTCGGCGGCTGGCTGGGCGGCTGGGTCTATGACCGGACCGGCAGCTACGACCTGGTCTGGCAGATTTCCATCGCGCTGAGCCTGCTCGCCGCGGCGTTGAACTGGCCGATCCGCGAACAGCCGGTCGAGCGCGTGCGCCTGGCCGCGGGCGCCGCCTGATGCAACGCCCATGGCTCTGGATCGGCGCCGCCGGACTGGCTGCCCTGGTCTTGGCGGCTGCCTGGTGGGGTTGGCAGCGCGGCGGGCTGGCGCTGCTGCAGCTGGGCGTGGGGGTGTGCTGAGATCTCCAGTGGACGCTTTTGTCGGGTGGGATGGAATCAAATCGCAACCGATGGCTCCAACAAGCGAGACGAACCGGAACTGTCGCAGAACCGTCATCGAAGCCCTGTAAAAAGCTGCGGCATGCAGTCACCTGGAGCACCGAACCATGTCCACGCTTACCGAACTCGCCCAACAGATCGCCCAACTCTATCCGCTGCAGGACAAGCGCGTCGGCAAGCGCTACCGCGTGGTCGGTGAGCTGGCCGGCATGACCGAGCTGGAAGAGATCAACGGCGAGCCGCGTTATATCCAGACCCTGGCGCTGAAGAACAAGCAGCTCTGGGACGTGGCCGTCTGAGCCATGGACCGGGTGCGAGAGGCGCGTCGCGGCGATGCGCCTGCGCTTGCGAACCTGCTCGATCAGCTGGGTTACCCGGCGGATGAAGCGCTGATCCAGCGCCGCCTGGCCGGGCACCTCGATCAGGGCGATGCCCGCCTGCTGGTGGCGGAAGGGGATGACGGTCAGGTCCTCGGGTTCATTTCCCTGCATGTCATCCCGCAGCTGGCGCTTGAGGGCGATTTCTGCCGGATCAGTTACCTCTGCGTCGATGCGTCGGCGCGTGGCAGGGGCCTCGGCGAGCGCTTGGTGCAGGCTGCCGAGGCTTACGCGCGGGCGCGCGGCTGCGATCGCATGGAGCTGCACTGCGACTGGCGTCGCGAGGAAGCCCAGCGTTTCTACGCCCGGTTGGGCTACCTTGAGGCGCCACGCTACTGGCGACATTCACTGAAGTGATCAACCCGGTGGGCGTTGCCAGCGAGCCGCGCGCCACGCCTCGTGCCGGGCCTCGTCGAGAAAGGTCCAGGCGACGAAACGGCTGCGTTTCTGTCCCTGGGCCATCTCGATGACGCGGACTTGCTCGGCGCCGAGTCGTTTGAGCCGTGCCTGCAGCGGCGCCACGTTCGCCCCCTTCGACACCAGTGTGCTGAACCAGCAGACCTGAAGGCTCACCGCGCGGCTTTCTTCGGCCAGCCGCGCGACGAAGGCGGCTTCGCCGCCATCGCACCAGAGCTCGGCCGCCTGGCCGCCGAAATTCAGAGCGGGCAGCTTGCGGCTCGGGTCCTGCTTGCCGAGGTTTCGCCATTTGCGCTGGCTGCCGCTGCTGGCCTCGGCCTGGGAGGCGTGGAATGGCGGGTTGCACAGGGTGATGTCGAAGCGGTCGTCGGCCTGCAGCAGTCCTTGGAAGATTTGCTGCGGGTTCGGCTGGCGGCGCAGGCCGATGCGCTTGCCCAGCCGGTTGGCCTCGATGATCGCGCCGGCCGAAGCCAGCGCGATGCTGTCGATGTCGGAACCAACGAAGCGCCAGCCATATTCACGCTGGCCGATCAGGGGGTAGATGCAGTTGGCGCCAGTGCCGATATCCAGCGCCTGGATCGCCGCGCCACGGGGGATCTCGCCACCGTTGGCCTCGGCCAGCAGGTCCGCCAGCCCGTGCAGGTAGTCGGCGCGCCCCGGAATCGGCGGGCACAGATAGCCCGGCGGGATATCCCAGTGGGCGATGCCATAGCTTTGCTTGAGCAGGGCACGGTTGAACACACGGACCGCGGCGGGATCGGCGAAGTCGATGCTCGGCTTGCCGTACGGATTGACGATGACGTAGTTCGCCAGCTCGGGGCTGGTGGCAATCAATGCGGGGAAGTCGTAGCGGCCGCTGTGCCGGTTGCGCGGATGCAGACCGGGCTTGGCGTTGCCGACAGGCGGCGTGGTTTTCGAGGCTGACATGGTGGGCTGCTGGTGTTGATAGGCCGCCATTGTCCCACAGCTTTCAGCCGCGGCGCGGCACCAGCAGCATCCAGATCAGCCCCCACAGCAACGCGCCCGCGCCCAGCCAGAAGGCGCTGTGCAGCGAGCCGCCGATGCCCAGCCAGATGCCGGTGAGCCACGGCCCGGCCAGTTGGGTCAGGCTGTAGAGCGCGATCAGCGCGGCGGACAGGCGCGGGCCCTGATGCGGGTGCAGCGCTCGCGCGAGGCGCTGGGTCAGCAGCACGGTGCCGAGAAAGGTACCGCCGACCAGCACGGCGCAGAGCAGGATGCCGGTTGCGCCGGGAATCAGCAGTGCGGCAAGGACGCCGACGAGTTGGGTCACGTAGCTCAAGCGCAGCGCGCGGGTGTCGCCGAAACGCGCGCCTAGGCGGTTCCACAGCCAGGGCGAGGGAAGGGTCGCCAGGGCCACCACCAGCCAACTGCTGCCGACCAGGAAGTCGTCGGGCGCGACCTGCAACCGCGCGACCATCGGCAGAAAGGTCATCGGCAGGATGTAGCCCATGCCGGCGCCGGCGTAGGAGAGGAACAGCGGCGTGCTGGCGCGGTCCAGCAGGCGCCCGCTGGGGCGCGCGAGGCCGCTGTCGGACGGCTCGCTTTCGGGGAGGTCGAGCCCGGACAGTTGTCGCCAGCCCCACCAGGCCAGCGGGATCGACAGCAGTGCCGCCGGCCACCAGCGGTCGGCCCCGGCCAGCAGGCCGTTGCTCAGACTGACCATCAAGCTGGAGAGGATCAGCCCCACGCAGACGCCCAGGTACACCAGCCCGCTGGACGAGACGCGGCGATGGCGTGCCAGCCATTCGAGGATCAGCGAGGGTGCCTGTACGAAGACCAGGCCGTTGCTGATGCCGTTGAGCAGGCGCAGCAGCGACAGCGAATCGGCGGACTCCGCCTGGGTCTGGGCCAAGCTGCTGAGTACGTGGAGCACCAGCGCCCAGGGCAGGCTGCGGCGGATCTGCGTCACCCGGTGCCAGCGCAGCGCAAGCAACGCGCCGACCAGGTAGCCCAGGTAGTTCCAGCTGGCGATATTGGCGCCCTGCTGCACCGTCAACACCCCGTCTTCGACCAGCCACGGCAGCAATGGCGTGTAGACGAAGCGTCCGAGGCCGTGCACCACGAGCAACAGGGCGGCGCCAGCCAGCAGGACGCGAATCAGGTCGGGGCGTTGGGGCATCGCAGGCAGACCCGTGAGAACAAAAGAGGGACAGCTTAGCGACCGCGGCGGCAAACAACCATGCGACGGAGGGCTAATGGGCACTGCGCCTGCGGCCCGGGCGGACGAAACGCGGCGTCCAGACGAGCTTGTGGCGCCTGGCGGTCAGGGATAACCAAGTGCCGAGCGGATCCGCGCCAGGTTGCGCTCGATCCATCGCCGGTCGATCGCACCCCAGTCATGGATGCGGTAATGGCCGGCGTTGTGCCGTTCGCCGTCCTGCTGGACGAAGCGGCAGTCGATAGCCAGTTCGACGAGGGCCGCCAGGGTGTCCTGGGCGGTTCGCCGCGGCATGCCGGTCGCCTCCACCAGAGCCGGGACGCTGGTGGCGGTGCCGCTGTCGACCAGCCAGGCAACATAGAGTCGGCGGTAAAAGCTGCTTTGGGTCTTGCTGATGGTCATGGCCGTTCCGGTCTAGGGCGCCGCGCCAGGCTGCGGCAACGCGGCGCCAGGGGATGGAGGTGCTCCCTAACGCAGGGCGAGCAGGGCGATGTAGGTCACGGCACCGGCGGTATAGCCGAGAAATGCCAGGAGGCTGACCCGCTTGAGGTACCAGGTGAAGCTGATCTTCTCCATGCCCATCGCGGCGACTCCGGCGGCCGACCCGATGATCAGGGTGCTGCCACCGGTGCCGGCGCAGTACGCCAGCATCTCCCAGAAATGCCCGTCGACGACGAAGTGCGACAGCCAGGACGCTTCCTCTCCGGTCGCGGCGGCGAGCATGGCCGGGTTCGCCAACGGGTACATCTTCATCGCGCCGGCCACCAGCGGCACGTTGTCGACGACCGCCGAGAGCAGGCCGATGCTGTAATTGATCGGGTAGATATGGCCCAGCGATTCGCGCAGGGCGACAGCGATCTGGGTCAGGTGGCCGGCGGTGGCCAGGGCGGCGACCGCCAGCAGGATGCCGAGGAAGAACAGCACGCTCGGCGTGTCCACCTTGCGCAGCACGCCGACCACCGAAAGTGGGTGGCGGTGTTCGTCTTCCTTGTGCCGATGCAGAAACTCGGTGGCGATCCAGAGCACACCAAGGCCAAACAGGATGCCCATGTAGGGCGGCAGGTGGGTCACCGTCTTGAACACCGGGACGAACACCAGCGCACCCAGGCCAAGCGTCAGTACCATGTTGCGCTCGAAGGCAGTGGTGGGCGGATCGCTCTCGGCCAGGTGGCCGCGCACGACCGGTCGCGGGACCTCGCCGCGCAGGCGAAAGCTGAGGATTGCCAGCGGTACCAGCAGGCAGATCAGGCTGGGCAAGAAAAGCCCGGCGATGACGCCGGAGGCGCTGATCTGGTTGCCGATCCAGAGCATGGTGGTGGTCACGTCGCCGATCGGCGACCAGGCGCCACCGGCGTTGGCGGCGATCACCACCACGCCGACGAACAGCCAGCGTTCCGGACGCCCGCGGATCAGCTTGCGCAGCAGCGATACCATGACGATGGTCGTCGTCAGATTGTCCAGGGCCGCCGAGAGAAAGAATGTCAACAGGCCGATGATCCACAGCAGGTGCACGCGCCGGCGGGTCTGGATGCGGTCGGTGATGACTTTGAAGCCTTCATGAGAGTCGATCAGCTCGACGATTGTCATCGCCCCGAGCAGGAAGAACAGGATCTCGGAGATTTCCCCGAGGTGGTGGCGCAGGGCTTCGACGACCAGTTCGGTGGCTTCGCCGGCGGCATGTTCGCCCGGTGTGGTGGCGACGATCGCATCGGCACCCAGCACCAGCGCGGTCCAGCAGAGCACCGCGGTCAGGATCGCGGCCGCGGCCTTGTCGATCTTCAGTGGGTGCTCGAAGGCTATGCACAGGTAGCCGAGGACAAAGACAACAGCCATGAGTACATACATCGGCGGACTTCCTTATTGTTAGATTCGTACCGGCCGGACTCGCGGCGTAGAGCAAGCTGCCGCGTTCGCGCGTTCGGCATGGGCCGGGGTGTTCCTCGTGCGGTATCGGTGTCATGGTCGGTCAGGGCCGGCGCGGTTGACTTGTCAACGATCAAGTGCGCGGCCATGAACGAAAAGGCCAGCACATCGAGTGCTGGCCCCTGGGTTGTCACAGCGTGGCGATGCGCTCGCGCTGTTCGAGCAGTTTCGCCTTGGCCTGTTCGGCCTCGGCCAGCTTGGCGCGCTCCTTGTCGATCACCTCCGCCGGTGCCTTGTCGACGAATCCGGCGTTGGACAGCTTGCCGCCGACACGCTTGACCTCGCCGTCGAACCGGGCAATTTCCTTGTCGAGGCGGGCCAGTTCGGCGTCCTTGTCGATCAGCCCCGCCATCGGTACCAGCACCTGCAGGTCGCCGACCAACGCGGTAGCGGAGAGCGGCGCTTCTTCGCCTTCAGCGAGGACGCGCACGCTGTCCAGCTTCGCCAGCTTCTTCAGCAGCGGCTCGTTGTCGGCCAGGCGACGGCGGTCGGTTTCGCCGGCGTTGCCGAGCACCACGTCGATGCGCTTGGCCATGGAGATGTTCATTTCACCGCGGATCTGGCGAATGCCTAGCATGAACGCCTTGACCCATTCGATATCGTCCTCGGCGGCCTCGTCCAGGCGCTCCGGGTTGAACTCCGGCCAGGGCTGCAGCATCAGCGTCGGCCCGGACTTGCCGGCCAGCGGCGCAACGCGCTGCCAGATTTCCTCGGTGATGAACGGCATGAAGGGGTGCGCCAGGCGCAGTGCAGTCTCCAGTACGCGCACCAGCGTGCGGCGGGTGCCGCGCTGGCGTTCGGCGCTGGCCGTCTCGTCCCAGAGCACCGGCTTGACCAGTTCCAGGTACCAGGCGCAGTACTCGTCCCAGATGAATTCGTAGAGCGCCTGGGCGGCCAGGTCGAAGCGGAACGCCTCGAGCTGGCGGTTCACTTCGCATTCGGTGCGCTGCAGCGCCGAGATGATCCAGCGGTCCACCGAGGAGAGCTCGACGGGCTCGCCATTGACGCCGGTGTCCTTGCCCTCGGTGTTCTCGAAGACGAAGTTCGCCGCGTTCCAGATCTTGTTGCAGAAGTTGCGGTAGCCCTCGACGCGGCCCATGTCGAACTTGATGTCACGGCCGGTGGAGGCCAGCGAGCAAAAGGTGAAGCGCAGGGCGTCGGTACCGTAGCTGGCGATGCCTTCGGGGAATTCGTTGCGGGTCTGCTTGGCGATCTTCTCGGCGAGCTTGGGCTGCATCATGCCGCTGGTGCGCTTTTGCAGCAGCTCGTCGAGGGTGATGCCGTCGACGATGTCCAGCGGGTCGAGCACGTTGCCCTTGGACTTGGACATCTTCTGCCCCTGGCCATCGCGGACCAGGCCGTGCACGTAGACCGTCTTGAACGGAATCTGCCCGGTCAGGTGAGTCGACAGCATGATCATCCGGGCGACCCAGAAAAAGATGATGTCGAAACCTGTGACCAGCACGTCGGTGGGGTGGAAGGTCTTGAGAAAGTCGGTCTGCTCGGGCCAGCCAAGCGTGGAGAAGGTCCACAGTCCGGAGCTGAACCAGGTATCCAGCACGTCCTCGTCCTGGCGCAGTTCGACCTCGCTGCCAAGGTTGTAACGGGTCCGCGCCTGCATCTCGTCGCGGCCGACGTAGACATTACCGGCCTCGTCGTACCAGGCCGGGATGCGGTGGCCCCACCACAACTGGCGGCTGATGCACCAGTCCTGGATGTCGCGCATCCAGCTGAAGTACATGTTCTCGTACTGCTTGGGCACGAACTGGATGTCGCCGTTTTCCACGGCGGCGATGGCCTTCTCGGCCAGCGGCTTGGTGGAGACGTACCACTGGTCGGTCAACCAGGGCTCGATGATCGTGCCCGAGCGGTCGCCACGCGGGACTTTCAACGCGTGGTCGTCGATCTTCTCCAGCAGGCCCATGGCGTCGAATTCGGCGACGATGGCCTTGCGTGCATCGAAGCGGTCCATGTGCGCATAGCCGTCCGGCAGGCTCGCATCGACCTTGTCGTTCGGCGTGCCATCGATGTTGAACACCTGTGCGCGCGCCAGTACGGCGGCGTTGCGATCGAAGATGTTGATCAGCGGCAGGTGGTGACGCTTGCCGACCTCGTAGTCGTTGAAGTCGTGCGCCGGGGTGATCTTCACGCAACCGGTGCCGAATTCAAGATCGACATAATCGTCGGCGATGATCGGGATCAGGCGGTTCACCAGCGGCAGCATGATGTGGCGGCCGATCAGGTTCTTGTAGCGCTCGTCTTCGGGATGCACGGCAACGGCCGCGTCGCCGAGCATGGTTTCCGGGCGCGTGGTGGCGACGATCAAATGATCCTGGCCATCGGCGGTTTTGCAACCATCGGCCAGCGGGTAGCGCAGGTGCCAGAGGTGACCCTTCTCGTCGTGGTTCTCCACTTCGAGGTCGGAAATGGCGGTGTGCAGCTTGGTGTCCCAGTTGACCAGGCGCTTGCCGCGGTAGATCAGTCCGTCTTCATGCAGCTTGACAAAAGCTTCCTTGACCGCGTTGGACAGGCCGGCGTCCATGGTGAAGCGTTCGCGCGACCAGTCGACTGACGAGCCCAGGCGACGAATCTGGCGGGTGATGTTGCCACCGGACTCTTCCTTCCACTGCCAGACCTTGTCGAGGAATTTCTCGCGTCCCAGGTCGTGCCGGCTGATGCCCTGGGCACCGAGCTTGCGCTCGACCACCATCTGCGTGGCAATGCCGGCGTGATCGGTGCCCGGCTGCCACAGCGTGTTGCGGCCCTGCATGCGGCGCCAGCGGATCAGCGCATCCATGATCGCGTTGTTGAAGCCGTGGCCCATGTGCAGGCTGCCGGTGACGTTCGGCGGCGGGATCATGATGGTGTAGGGCTCGCCTGAACCCTGGGGTGCGAAATAGTTGTTCGATTCCCAGGTCTGGTACCAGGAGGTTTCGATGGCGTGCGGCTGGTAGGTCTTGTCCATGCGGCGGGACCCTTAGAACGGCTGATCGGAAAAGCCGGCAAGTATAAAGGCAAAGTGCAGGCTCGGCAGGCTCGGGATGCGCTTTTGTCCCCGACCCCATTGCCGTCGTGCTTCGCGCCGGCGCTGGCAGCGGCCGGTTGCGCCGCGCCGGCCGCCGGCCTTCAGGGACGCTGCGACTTGATCAGCTGCTCGGCGCGCGCTTCGAGCCGGCTACGCAGCTCGGCTTCGATCTGCGGCACGAAATCGTCGATGACGTCCTGCAGGATCAATTGCGCGGCGGTGCGCAGTTCGTGGTCCAGGTGGCGCTCGGCCAGGGTGCGAAAGGCGGTACGCACCGCGGGCTCGCGCACCGGGGCATCGGCCACCGGCGGGGAGTCGGAAGGCCTGTCGACCACGTCTGATAGCAGCGGGATGTTGTCCGGGTCGAATGGCTCGTTCAGCAGCGGCGGGTCCTGGTCGCCGAGCAGGGCGCGGATGGATTCCAGGTCTTCCAGCAAGTGGGCTTTGGGTGGGCGCGATTGGGTCATGTACGAAGGTATCCGGAAATGGCGCGTCCAGGCGATGGGTGGGTCCTGACCGGGCGAGGCCCGTGGTGCGTCTGGCTGGCGGTTCGCCGGCATGGGTGGCCGCCGCCTGGCTAGAGTTCGACCCGTTTCGGATCATAGCCACGCTGGCGGTAGTGGCGAAAGTTGTCCCGGCAGACGGTCAGCAGTTCGGGCTGCTGGTTGACGATCTCGATCACCCGGCTGAAGCGGTCGACGTGTGGCGACAGGGTCGGCGACAGGTTGATCAGCAGGCCCTGTTCCGTGACGGGTGGCTCGTCCAGGCCAATCACCACGGGCGCGCCAGGGTCGACCTGATGCAGTTCGTGCGGGATGAAACGCTCGCTGCGAAAGCTCCAGAGCAGGTCGTCCAGCACAGTGCACTGCGGGCTGTCCTGGCAACGGATGAACACCGCCATGCCGTGTTGCCAGCCTTTGCTCGCCAGCTGGCAGGCCGCGCGGGCGCGGCCTGCCGGATCACTGTCAGGCAACACGTAGAACTCGATCCGTGTCATGCCCGGATTCCGCCCGCCGGCTTCATGCCTGCTCGGCTCGATCCAGCAAGTACTGGGTCAGCAGCGGGACCGGACGGCCGGTCGCGCCCTTTTCCTTGCCGCCGCTGATCCAGGCGGTGCCGGCCACGTCCAGATGGGCCCAGGGGTAGGCCTTGGTGAAGCGTGAGAGGAAGCAGGCAGCCGTCACCGTGCCGGCCTTCGGGCCGCCGATATTGGCGATGTCGGCGAAGGGGCTGTCGAGCTGTTCCTGGTATTCGTCGAACAGCGGCAGTTGCCAGGCCCGGTCGTCAGCCTTCTGGCCGGCGCCCAGCACCTGGTTCAGCAGTTCGTCGTCGTTGCCCAGCAGCCCGGAGGTATGGCTGCCGAGGGCGACGATGCAGGCACCGGTCAGCGTAGCCACGTCGATCACCGCGCGTGGCTTGAAACGCTCGGCGTAGGTGAGGGTGTCGCAGAGCACCAGCCGGCCCTCGGCGTCGGTGTTGAGGATCTCGACCGTCTGCCCGCTCATCGTGGTGACGATGTCGCCGGGGCGAGTGGCGCCGCCGCTGGGCATGTTTTCTGCGCAGGCCAGCAGACCGACCAGGTTGATCGGCAGCTGCAGTTCGACGGCGGCGCGGAAGGTGCCGAGCACGCTCGCGGCGCCGCACATGTCGTACTTCATCTCGTCCATGCCCTGGCCGGGCTTGAGGCTGATGCCGCCGGTGTCGAAGGTGATGCCCTTGCCCACCAGCGCGTAGGGCTGGTCGCCCTTCTTCCCGCCGTTGTATTGCATGACGACGATGCAGCCGGGCTGCTCGCTGCCCTGGGAAACCGCCAGAAAGGCGCCGGCGCCCAGCTCACGCAGCTTCTTCTCGTCCAGCACCTCGACCTTCAGGCCCTTGAAGGCCTTGCCCAGTTGCCTGGCCTGCTCGGCGACGTAGGTGGGGTGACAGACATTCGGCGGCAGGTTGCCGAGGTCGCGGGCCAAGCGCATGCCGGCGGCGATCGCGGATGCGTGGCGGGCGGCCTGCTCGACCTGGGGCAGCTCGGGCTTGTCGGCCAGCAGGGTGATCCTGGCGAGCTTGGGGGCATCGCCCTTCTTGCTTTTGAACTGTTCGAAGCGGTACTCGCCGTCAGCGATCACTTCGACCAGTGCGCGGCTGCGGGCGTAGGTGTCGCGTTCCTTGACCTGAACATCCTGCAGCGCAAAGGTCGCATCGCTGCCACCCAAGGCCTTGAGCACCCCCATGGCGGTGCCGGCGACTTTGCGCCACTGGCGGGCGTCGAGTTCGCCGTCCTTGCCGACGCCAACCAGCAGCACCCGCTCGGCCTTGAGCCCAGGCAGGCCGTGCAGCAGCAGGCTCTGCCCCGGCTTGCCAGCCAGGTCGCCGCGCTTCAGGGCGGCGCTGATGGCGCCGCCCGTGGCCTGGTCCACGCTCTGCGCGGTCGTAGCCAGGTGCTGGTCCTCACCGACCGGCAGGACCAGTGTGGCGGTTTTGGCCGCGGCGGCTTTGGTGTTTTTTACAACGAATTCCATGGCGTCGAGTCCCCAAGACAAAGAGTCGGGTTTGCAGGATAATGTCGGGCTTGTTTTCCGGTGGTTCGTCTATCGGGGTGTTGAACCTGTGGCATGACTGTCCAACACCCTGCTGCGGGCGGGCCGGCTGTTTGGCGGCTAGTTTGAGCGTAGCCGCCGGAGCCTGACAACCCTGGAGTGTCCGGTTTGATCGTCTTTCGTTACCTGTCCCGCGAGCTGCTGGTCACCATGAGTGCGGTGAGTGCCGTGCTGCTGGTCATCATCATGAGTGGCCGCTTCATCAAATACCTGGCGCAGGCCGCCCAAGGCCTCCTCGATCCGGGCGTGTTGCTGATGATCATGGGCTTCCGCCTGCCCGGGTTCCTGCAACTGGTGCTGCCTCTGGGGCTGTTTCTCGGCATCTTGCTGGCCTACGGCCGGCTCTATCTCGACAGTGAAATGACCGTGCTCTCGGCCACCGGCATGAGCCAGCGGCGGCTGCTGGTGTACAGCCTGGCGCCCGCAGCGCTGATTGCCGGGCTGGTCGGCTGGTTGAGCATGGGCCTGGCGCCCCAGGGCGTGGCCGAGGTTGACCGCATCCTCAGCCAGCAGGACTCGCTCACCGAGTTTGACACGCTGGTGCCGGGGCGCTTCCAGACCTTGCGCGACGGGACACGGGTCACCTATACCCGTGAACTGACTGCGGACCGGACCGAGCTGGCCGGGGTGTTCATTTCCGAGACCAATCTGTCCAGTGCGACTGGCGAAAAGCGCGGCCTCTCGGTGCTGGTGGCCGAAAGCGGGCGGCAGGAGGTCCAGCCGGACGGCAGCCGCTACCTGATCCTGGAGAACGGCTACCGCTACGACGGCAATCCTGGGCAGGCCAATTACCGGGCCATTCAGTACGACACTTATGGTGTATTGCTGCCCAAGCCCGAGGTCAGTGTCGAGATGAGCGAACGCGAGGCAATGCCGACCCGTGACCTCTTTGGCAGTGACAACATCCGGCTGCAGTCCGAGCTGCAGTGGCGTCTCTCGCTGCCGCTGCTGGTGTTCATTGTCACGCTGCTCGCCGTGCCGCTGGCCAAGGTCAATCCGCGGCAGGGCCGTTTCCTCAAGCTGCTCCCGGCGATCCTGCTGTACATGGCCTACCTGACGTTGCTGATCGCCGCGCGCGGGGCGCTCGACAAGGGTCGCATTCCAGCGGCGCTGGGGCTGTGGTGGGTGCATGGAATTTTCTTTGCGATAGGGGTGCTGATGCTGTACTGGGAGCCGCTGCTGCTTGCCGCCGGACGCCGCCGTGCCATGGCGAGGTCCTCCCATGCGTAAGCTCGACCGCTACATTGGTAGCCATGTGCTGCTGGCGATTCTCACGGTGCTCGGGATTATCGTCGGGCTGGCGCTGCTGTTCGCGTTCATTGACGAGCTGGGTGACGTCAAGGGCCGCTACGGCACGCTCGATGCCGCTGTCTACGTGCTGCTGACCACCCCATCACGGGTTTACGAGATGTTGCCGATGGCCGCGCTGATCGGCTGTCTCATCGGCCTGGGTACCCTGGCCAGCAGCAGCGAGCTGACGATCATGCGGGCCGCGGGCGTGTCGCTCGGGCGGATCGTGTTGGCGGTGATGAAGCCGATGCTGGTGCTGATGCTGGTGGGCGTGCTGATCGGCGAGTACCTGGCGCCCTGGAGCGAGGATGTCGCCCAGGCCAACCGCTCGGCGGCGCAGGGGGCGGGCGAGGCGCAGAGCAGCAAGCGCGGCTTGTGGCACCGCCAGGGCGACGAGTTCGTGCATATCAACGCGGTGCAGCCCAGTGGCAACCTGCTGGGTGTGACCCGCTACCGTTTCGACGACCAGCGGCGCCTGCTGTCGGCGAGCTTCGCCCGTCGCGCGCGCTATGACGGTGACCACTGGCAGCTCATCGACATCGCCACCACGCATTTCCGTGGCGACCGTACCGAGGTGGTCAAGGCTGCTGAGGAACGCTGGGATGTCGAGCTGACACCGCAATTGGTGGGAACGGTGGTCATGGAGCCCGATGCGCTGTCCGTCACCGGCCTGTGGCGCTACATCCATTACCTGGCGGACCAGGGGTTGAACAATGGGCGTTACTGGCTGGCCTTCTGGACAAAGGTGCTGCAGCCGGCGGTGACGGTGGCGCTGGTGCTGCTGGCGATTTCGTTCATCTTCGGGCCGCTGCGCTCGGTCACCCTGGGGCAGCGGATCTTTACCGGCGTGATCGTTGGTTTCGTGTTCCGGATCCTTCAGGACCTGCTGGGGCCTGCGAGCCAGGTGTTCGGCTTTTCCCCGTTGCTTGCCGTAGTGGTGCCCGCCGCCATCTGTGCGCTGGCCGGGGTGCTGCTGCTGCGGCGGGCCGGCTAGCGCAGCGGCGCTCGTGCCTGTCGTCTGCGTGTGTCGGCTATTTCTTGTGGATGTGCTTGGGAAGTTGCACGACCTGGCTATCGGAGTAGATGTCTTGCCAAGTGCGGTGCTGCCGATCCCAGAGCATCCACCAATAGCCCAGTCCCAGCGCCAGCCACGACATGATGGCGATCAGGAAGCGCAGCAGTGCCTGCCAGAGGTCGATGGCCGTGCCGTCGGCGTTCTGGATGCGAACGCCCCAAACCTGCATGCCGAGCGTCTGGCCATTGTGGGTCCAGAACTTGGCGAAAAAGGCGAAGACGGTGAACAGCAGCAGCGTCGACAGGATCGGGTCGATGTCCAGTCCGCCGGCCTCTGCCAGTGCCTTGAGCGCGTCGCCGCCGTACAGTGCACGCAAGATGACCTGCTGGTAGAACAGCGTGACCACCATCATCAGCGCAATCGAAAGAAACGCGTCGTAGCATATCGCCGCCAAGCGGCGGGGCAGGCCGGCCTTGGGGAACTGGCCCTGTGGGCGGAGCGGATGGTTACGCATGCAAGAGGTCTCGCTGGGATGGGCAGGCGCGCATTCTACGGAATCGCGCGCATGAAAAAGCCCCTGATGTTGCCATCAGGGGCTTTTCGGAGCGGGGCTTATTCCTGGATTTGAACCTGGTCAGCCTGCATGCCCTTTTGACCTTGCACCGCGATGAAGCTGACTTTCTGGCCTTCTTTCAGGCTCTTGAAGCCGTTACCTTCGATCGCGCGGAAGTGCACGAACAGATCCGGACCGCTCTCGGGAGTGATGAAACCAAAACCTTTCTCGTCGTTAAACCACTTGACGGTACCGTTCTGACGATTCGACATAGCGCTGTATCCTTGAAACTCAATAGTAGAAGCGCCCCTGCACAGGCAGGAAGCGGAGACTGGTTGCAAGGAGTAAAGAGTCGAACGGGATGTAGCGGATCTGAAGATCTACTGCACCAGGTCACGATTCAACAGCGACCCATGCAAACACAGTGGACACACTCTACGATAACTCGCCGGGCGCTGCCAAGCCCCGCAAGTCACGGAAAAGGTTGCTGCAAGAATCGCTGTTCCGGCGCCGTTCCGGCAGGGCGGAGGTGTTTGTTTCGTCGTGTCTGGCGGGCCTGGCCCGTCATCTGTCGTCGCGGCAGGAAGGCCGGGCCGGTGCTGAAGCTTGGCTTCGCCTTGCTGGTAAAGCCGCTGCGGTCCAGCGGCTTCACGGATCTCGGACGACTGGCCGTCCGAGAGTGCTGATCATGGTGCCTCGAGAGAGACTCGAACTCTCACGTTGTTACCAACGGCGGATTTTGAATCCGCTGCGTCTACCGATTCCGCCATCGAGGCACAGTGGCGGCACAGTATAGGGACGCCGTGCGACCCGGTCAATCGTCTGTCGTGGTCAGCGTGAGGGGTTTCCGCTAAGCTTTGCGCCCCCGATGCCCCGTGCCGACCTTTTGCAATGCAAGTTTCCGACTTTTCTTTCCAGCTCCCTGATGCCCTGATCGCGCGCCACCCGCTGGCCGAGCGCCGCGCCAGCCGCTTGTTAGTGCTCGATGGCCCCAGCGGTCAACTTGCGCACTGCGGGTTCGCCGACCTGCTCGACTACCTGCGCCCCGGCGATCTCATGGTGTTCAACGACACGCGAGTCATTCCGGCGCGGCTGTTTGGGCAGAAGGAAAGCGGTGGCCGAGTCGAGGTTCTGGTCGAGCGGGTGCTCGACGAGCGTCGGGTACTGGCACACGTCCGCTCGAGCAAGTCGCCTCGGCCTGGTAGCCGTATCCTTGTCGAGGGCGGCGGTGAAGCGCTGATGGTGGCTCGCCATGAGGCACTGTTCGAGCTCCAGTTCGGCGAGGAGGTGCTGCCGTTGCTCGAGCGCGTCGGCCATATGCCCCTGCCGCCTTATATAGACCGGCCCGACGACTCGGCCGACCGCGAGCGTTACCAGACCGTGTATGCCCAGCGCGCGGGAGCGGTCGCCGCGCCGACAGCGGGGCTGCACTTCGATACAGCGCTACTGGCGGCCCTGCAGGACAAGGGCGTCGAGCAGGCATTTGTCACGCTCCACGTGGGTGCGGGGACCTTCCAGCCGGTGCGCGTCGAGCGCATCGAAGAGCATCACATGCACCGCGAATGGCTGGACGTCGGACAGGACGTCGTCGATGCGGTCGCGGCCTGCCGGGCGAGGGGGGGGCGGGTGATCGCGGTGGGCACGACCAGCGTGCGCTCCCTGGAAAGTGCGGCGCGCGACGGCGTGCTGCGACCGTTCAGTGGCGATACCGACATCTTTCTCTACCCAGGCAAGCCGTTTCACGTGGTCGATGCGCTGGTCACCAATTTCCACCTCCCCGAGTCGACCCTGCTGATGCTGGTGTCCGCCTTCGCCGGGTATCCGCAGACCATGGCGGCCTATGCCGAGGCGATTGCCCGGGGATATCGCTTCTTCAGTTATGGCGATGCCATGTTCATCACGCGCAATCCGGCCGCTCGCGGCCCCGAGGATTCCCAATGAGTCGTACCTGTCACATGTCCTTCGAATTGCTCGCCACCGACGGGAGGGCGCGGCGCGGTCGGCTGACTTTTCCCCGCGGCGTAGTGGAAACACCGGCGTTCATGCCGGTTGGGACCTATGGCACGGTCAAGGGGATGTTGCCGCGCGACATCGAGGCGATCGGCGCACAAATCATCCTTGGCAATACCTTTCACCTGTGGCTGCGCCCGGGCACTGAGGTGATCAAGGCGCATGGCGACCTGCATGACTTCATGCAATGGCAGGGCCCCATCCTGACCGACTCGGGCGGGTTCCAGGTGTTCAGCCTCGGCGCAATGCGCAAGATCAAGGAAGAGGGCGTGTATTTCGCCTCGCCCGTGGACGGTGCCAAGGTCTTCATGGGGCCGGAGGAATCGATGCAGGTTCAGCGAGACCTTGGCTCGGACATCGTGATGATCTTCGATGAATGCACACCGTATCCGGCCGATGAGGACGTGGCGCGGCGCTCGATGGAGCTGTCGTTGCGCTGGGCCCGTCGTTCCAAGGATGCTCATGGCGACAGTCCTGCTGCGCTGTTCGGCATCGTCCAGGGTGGTATGCACGAGGCGCTGCGGATGCGCTCACTGGAAGGGCTTTGCGAGATCGGGTTCGACGGATTGGCCATCGGCGGGCTTTCGGTCGGTGAGCCAAAGGAGGAAATGATCCGCGTGCTGGACTTCCTGCCGCCACGAATGCCGGCCGACAAGCCGCGCTACCTGATGGGTGTCGGCAAGCCAGAAGACCTGGTCGAGGGGGTGCGCCGTGGGGTAGACATGTTCGATTGCGTGATGCCGACCCGCAACGCTCGAAATGGGCACCTGTTCACCGAGAGCGGGGTGGTCAAGATCCGCAACGCAGTGCACCGTTTCGACGATGCGGCGCTGGAGGAAGGCTGTGACTGCTACACCTGCCAGCACTTCTCCCGCGGCTACCTCCACCACTTGGACAAGTGCGGAGAAATGCTGGGTAGCATGCTGAATACGATCCACAATTTGCGACATTATCAGCGGCTGATGTCTGGTTTACGCGATGCTATCCAACAGGGTACATTGGCCGCCTTTGTCGACGCCTTCTATGCCAAGCGCGGCCTGCCAACCCCGCCGCTTGCGTGACGAATTCCAACATAACTGATCCCTGCAACAGGAGTGCTACATGAGCTTTCTGATTCCCGCCGCCTACGCCCAAGAGGCTGCCGCCGGTCCCGCTGGTAGTGGCTTCGAGTGGTTGTTCCTGGTCGGTTTCCTGGTCATCTTCTACCTGATGATCTGGCGCCCTCAGGCCAAGCGTGCCAAGGAACACAAGAACCTGATTGGCGGCCTGCAGAAAGGTGACGAAGTGGTCACATCCGGCGGTATCGCCGGCAAGGTAACCAAGGTCTCGGATGACTTCGTCGTGATCGAAGTGTCCGACTCGGTCGAGCTGAAGTTTCAGAAAGTGGCCATTGCCGCGACGCTGCCCAAAGGCACGTTGAAAGCCATCTGAGCTGACTTCCACTCAACACCAACGACGGGGCGCGCAAGGCGCCCCGCGTCATTACACGGGCTGCGTCATGCTCAATAGATTCCCCCTCTGGAAATACCTGCTGATAGTGGTCGTGCTTGGCATTGCCGTCATCTATTCGGCGCCGAACCTGTACCCGGACGATCCTGCCGTTCAGATCACCGGTGCCTCGACTTCCCACAGCATCACTGACACCGACCTCGATCGAGCCAGTAAGGCGCTCGCTGACGCTGATATTGCGATCAAGGCGGCCAGCCTGGATGAACAGGGTCGCGGCGGTCTGCTGCGTCTTGCCGATCAGGAAGACCAGCTGCCCGCCAAGGACGTGGTTCGACGTGCATTGGGCGATGCTTATGTGGTGGCGCTGAACCTCGCGCCGACGACGCCCGAGTGGCTACGCAACCTGGGTGCCAATCCGATGAAGCTTGGCCTGGACCTGTCGGGCGGTGTGCACTTTTTGCTCGAAGTCGACATGGACAAGGCGATCGAAACCCGCCTGAACGTGTACGAGGGCGAAGTGAAGACGCTGCTGCGCAAGGAGCGCGTGCGCTATCGCAGTCTGCCGCAGGCGGACAATGCCGTGCAGCTGGGTTTTGCCGACGGGGCCACGCTGGATGCCGCCCAATCGCTGATCCGCAAGAACTTCAACGATTTCACCTTGACCAGCACCGAACGTAACGGCCAGCAGGTGCTGCGCCTGACTATCACCGAGGCCAAGCTCGCCGAAATCCGCGAATATTCGATCAAGCAGAACCTGACCACGGTGCGCAACCGGGTCAACGAGCTGGGTGTGTCCGAGCCATTGGTACAGCGTCAGGGCGCCAACCGCATCGTCGTCGAACTGCCGGGCGTGCAGGATACTGCCGAAGCCAAGCGGATTCTCGGCAAGACCGCCAATCTCGAGTTCCGTCTCGCCGCCGAGTCGGACGCGCCGCGCGCCAGCACCGAAACGTTCGAGTTTCGCGAGGAAGGAAGGCCGCCCGTACAGCTGGAACGCAACCTGATCATCACCGGTGACCAGGTCACCGATGCCCAGGCAAGCTTCGATGAGAATGGCCGGCCACAGGTCAACATTCGGCTCGACGGGCATGGCGGCGAATTGATGAACCGTGCCACGCGCAGCAATGTCGGGCGTAGCATGGCCGTGATCTTCATCGAGCAACGCCCCACCACCCGCTACGTCAAGCAAACGGTGGATGGTGTCGAGCAGGAAGTTCGCGTCGAGACTTTCCAGGAAGAAAAGAAGATCATCAGCTTGGCCACCATCCAATCCGCGCTGGGCAGTCAGTTCCGCATTACTGGCCTGGACGGGCAGGGTGAGTCGTCCGAGCTGGCACTCCTGCTGCGTGCCGGCGGCCTGGCCGCGCCGATGTACTTCGCAGAAGAGCGCACCATCGGCCCGAGCCTGGGTGCCGAGAACATCGACCTTGGCATTCAGGCGGCCTTGTGGGGCTTCCTTTTCGTTGCCGTGTTCATGGTCCTGATCTACAAGTTCTTCGGCATCCTGGCGACAGTTGCGCTGCTGTTCAACATGGTGGTGCTGACCGCGCTGATGTCCATGCTGGGCGCCACCCTGACGCTCCCAGGCATCGCAGGTATCGTCTTGACCATGGGCATGGCGGTGGACGCCAACGTGCTGATCTTCTCGCGGATCCGGGAGGAGATTGCTAATGGCATGTCGGTTCAGCGTGCCATCCACGAAGGCTTCGATCGCGCCTTCTCGGCGATCGTCGACGGCAATCTGACCACGCTGCTGGTTGGCGGCATCCTGTTCGCCATGGGTACCGGCCCGATCAAGGGATTCGCCGTGACCCTGTCGCTCGGGATCATGACGTCCATGTTCACGGCGGTCATCGTGACCCGCGCCATGGTCAACCTGATCTACGGCGGCCGCGATCTCAAGAAGTTGTGGATTTAAGGGGTTAGCACGATGAAACGCGTAATCAACTTCATGGGATTCCGTCACGTGGCCTTTGCCCTGACGGTGCTGCTGACCCTGGGCTCGCTCGCCAGCTTGGCGGTCAGGGGGCTCAATTTCGGGCTGGATTTCACCGGTGGCACGCTGATCGAGCTGTCCTATGAGCAGCCAGTCGCACTCGACCAGGTACGTGCCCAGCTGGGTCGCTCCGATTTCGGCAATGCAGTGGTGCAGAGCTTCGGTGCGACCACTGATGTGCTGGTTCGGATGCCGGGCGATGACCCGTTGCTTGGCGAGAAGATTGCCGAGGTGCTGCGTGGCGACAAGGCCGCCGGTGCGCTGACGGTCAAGCGGGTCGAGTTCGTCGGCCCGGCAGTGGGCGAGGAACTGCGCGATCAGGGCGGGCTGGGCATGTTGCTTGCGCTGGGCGGCATCCTGCTCTACGTCGCCTTTCGCTTTCAGTGGAAGTTCGGCCTGGGGGCCGTGGTCTCCCTGTTCCACGACGTCATACTGGTGCTCGGGGTTTTCTCGCTGTTCCAGCTCTCGTTCGACCTGACCGTGCTGGCCGCGGTACTCGCAGTGATCGGTTATTCGCTCAACGACACCATCGTGATCTTCGATCGGATTCGCGAAAACTTCCGCATCTTGCGAAAGGCTGAGCTGATCGAAAACATCAACATCTCGACTACGCAAACGCTGCTGCGCACGCTGGCCACGTCGATTTCGACGCTGCTCGCGGTCGGTGCGCTGATGCTGTTCGGCGGCGAAAATCTCTGGGGCTTCTCGTTGGCGCTGCTGATCGGTGTCGGTGCGGGAACTTACTCGTCGGTTTATGTGGCAGGCACCCTGCTGGTCTGGTTGAAGCTGACACGCGATGACCTGATTCCGCCGGTCGTCGAAGAGGTGGACGAGCGGCCTTGATCGCACCTGAACTTCTGCTTGGCGGCGATGCCTAAGGGGCCGCCGCGGCGTTTGCCGCCAGACAGAAGGAAGCGCAATGAACAGGTCGATGCTGATGGGTGGGCTGTTGGGCGTGGCGGTGGCCAGTGCAGGGGGTGCGTTCGCCACCTACGCCTGGGTCGATCGCACCCCGGCGGTTGCCGAAGTGCTTTCCGTCGAGCCGGTCAAGGAGACCTCCAGTACACCGCGCCAGGTCTGCCGTGAGGTGACCGTGACGCGGCAGAAACCGGTTCAGGATGCGCACCGGATTGCCGGCACCGCGGTTGGTGCGGTCGTCGGTGGGCTGCTTGGCAACCAGGTTGGCGGAGGTAACGGCAAGAAGATCGCCACCGTTGTCGGTGCGGTCGGTGGCGGTTACGCCGGCAATCAGGTACAGGGACGGATGCAGGCGGGCGACACCTATGCGAGCACCGAGACCCGCTGCGAGACGGTCAAGGAACAGCACGAAAAGGTGGTCGGCTACGATGTGAAGTACCGCATCGACGGCAAGCCCGGAACGGTGCGAATGGATCATGAGCCAGGCGACACCATCCCGCTGCGCGACGGCCAGCTCGTGCTGTCCAGCCAATAGCGCATGCCAGACATAAAAAAACGCCCTGCAGGGCGTTTTTTTATGTCTGGCATGCGCTGGGCTGGCTATCAGCGTTTCAGCGCGGGGGTCAGGTGGGGCTGGATGGCGGTCAGTACGGCCTTGAAGCACTTGGTGTTGCCCGCGACGATTTGGCCCTTCTCGAGGAAGGCATGGCTGCCGCTGAAGTCGCTGACCAGCCCGCCGGCTTCTTGGATCAGTAGCGCGCCGGCTGCCATATCCCACTCGGACAGGCCAAACTCCCAGAATGCGTCATAGCGCCCTGCGGCCACATAGGCGAGGTCGAGGCTTGCGGCGCCGGCCCGCCGCAGGCCAGCGGTCTGGCCTACCAGGCTGCGGAACATGTTCAGATAGCTGTCGAGGTTGTCCATCTGGCCGTCGCGAAACGGGAACCCGGTGCCGAGCAGGGCACCCTCCAGGCTTTTGCGCGCACTGACGCGCAGGCGCCGGCCATTGAGTGCTGCGCCGCGGCCGCGGCTGGCGGTGAATTCTTCTTGCCGTACCGGGTCGAGCACTACCGCATGCTCCAGGCGGCCGCGGTATTTGCAGGCGATGCTGACCGCGTAATGCGGCACGCCGCGCAGGAAGTTAGTGGTGCCGTCCAGCGGATCGATCACCCAGAGGTAGTCGGCGCCGTCACCGCTGCCAGCCAGAAGCCCGCCTTCCTCGCCGAGGATGCCGTGGTTCGGAAAGGCCTTGCGCAATGCTGCAACGATGAGCTGTTCGGCGCTGCGGTCGATCTCCGAGACGTAATCGCGTGCATCCTTTTCGCTGACCGAGATCACGTCCAGGCGCTCGGTGGAACGGACAATCATTTCGCCGGCGCTACGGGCGGCGCGCAGCGCGATATTCAGCATGGGCTGCATCGGTGGGATACCTGGTCGTTTAAAGAAAGCCGGCAATTCTATCAGAAAGCATGCGCGGATGTAGTGCGATGCTGGGCAGTTGGCGCGGCCATGGCGAACGCGTCGGGCGTTCCTGTAAGCTTTCGATTCGCTTTCCGCTCGAGAACAACTGTGTCGCTTCAAAACATTCGCGTGGTGCTGGTCAATACCAGCCATGCCGGCAACATCGGCGGTGCGGCCAGGGCCATGAAAAACATGGGGCTGTCGCGCCTGGTCCTGGTCGAGCCGGAGGATTTTCCCAGTCCGGACGCCATCGCGCGCGCCTCTGGTGCCACTGACATTCTGGATGCCGCCATGGTGGTCGGAACGCTGGAAGAGGCGCTGATCGGCTGCAGCCTGGTTCTGGGTACCAGTGCGCGTGATCGGCGCATCCCCTGGCCGCTGCTGGACCCGCGGGAAACCGGACAGGTCTGCCTGGAGCAGGTGGATCAGGGTGGTGAGGTCGCGCTGGTGTTCGGCCGCGAATACGCTGGACTGACCAACGAAGAGTTGCAACGCTGCCAGTACCACGTGCATATCCCATCGGATCCGGCCTTCAGCTCGCTGAACCTGGCCGCAGCCGTGCAGGTGCTGGCCTACGAAGTGCGGATGGCCTGGCTGGCGCAGAGCGGCCAGCCAACCAAGCAGGAGAAACTCGAGACGACGTCGATGCTCAATGCTCAGCCGGTGACCGCCGACGAGTTGGAGCACTATTACGGGCACCTGGAGCAGACCCTGGTCGATATCGGTTTTCTCGACCCGCACAAGCCCCGGCATTTGATGCCGCGCTTGCGCAGGCTTTACGGTCGCAGCGGCATCAGCAAGCTGGAAATGAATATCCTGCGCGGGATTCTCACCGAAACCCAGAAGGCCGTCCGCGGCGAACCCCACAAGCGGAGATCCGACTAGATGTTCGAACGCATGCGCGAAGATATCCAGAGCGTGTTCCATCGAGATCCGGCAGCGCGCAACGCTTTCGAAGTCATCACCTGCTACCCGGGCCTGCACGCCGTGTGGTTTCACCGGGTGTCCCACTGGTTGTGGGTAAACGACTGCAAGTGGCTGGCGAGGATGAATTCCAACCTGGCGCGCTGGCTCACCGGCATCGAGATCCACCCGGGCGCGCAAATCGGGCGTCGGTTCTTCATCGATCACGGGATGGGTATTGTGATCGGTGAGACGGCACAGATTGGTGACGACGTGACCCTTTATCATGGTGTCACGCTTGGCGGGACCAGCTGGAACAAGGGCAAGCGCCACCCGACCCTCGAGAATGACGTCATCGTGGGCGCCGGGGCGAAGATCCTCGGTCCCTTCACGGTTGGCGAAGGCGCGAAGATCGGCTCCAATGCGGTGGTCACCCGTGCCGTTCCGGCGGGCGCCACGGCGGTCGGTATACCGGGGCGGGTGATCGCCAAGCCGAATGACGAGCAGGAAGCCAAGCGCAAGGCGATCGCCGAGAAGATCGGGTTCGACGCCTATGGCGTGACCGAGGACATGCCCGATCCGGTGGCGCGTGCCATTGGCCAGCTGCTTGATCACGTGCAGGCCGTCGAGGAGCGCATGGACGGCATGTGCCAGGCGTTGACGGCACTGGGCAGCGATTACTGCGCCAAGCAAATGCCGGAGCTGCGCGAAGAGGATTTTGCCGAGGTCAAGGATGGTGGCGACGTGCCGCGACCCTGAGCCTGCCGTCAGTGGCGGGCTGCTGTTATCATGCGGCAGCTTGCCGCGCAGGCTGCCCTTTGGTCCTCCGTCTGACTAAAGACCGAGTAGATTGATAGGTCTTATAGTTGATCTAAATGGTCGGGTATTGCATACTGCGCCAAACCATGATGCTTGGTGCGAACCGATGCGATTGACTACCAAAGGCCGCTACGCCGTAACCGCGATGCTTGATCTGGCACTGCACGCTCAGCACGGCCCGGTCTCCCTTGCAGACATTTCCGAACGGCAGGGCATCTCGTTGTCCTACCTCGAGCAGTTATTCGCCAAGTTGCGTCGTGGCAGCCTGGTGACCAGCGTTCGCGGGCCGGGCGGCGGTTACCAGCTGTCGCGGGAAATGGCCGGAATTCAGGTCGCACAGGTGATCGACGCGGTAAACGAGTCGGTCGATGCGACGCGCTGCCAGGGGTTGGGCGACTGCCACTCCGGCGATACCTGCCTGACCCACCACCTGTGGTGCGACCTGAGCCAGCAGATTCACGAGTTTCTCAGCGGCATCAGCCTGGCCGACCTGGTCATGCGCCGTGAGGTGCAGGAAGTGGCCTTGCGCCAGGACATGCGCCGCGCCAATGGCCAGACTTCCCCGCTGGACAAGATCGAAGCGTCCGCCGTCGAGTGAGCAGGACGACAGCCTGATAGGAGATACCTGATGAAGTTGCCGATTTACCTGGATTACTCCGCTACCACACCGGTCGACCCCCGCGTCGCCGAGAAGATGATCGAGTGCCTCACTGCCGAGGGCAATTTCGGTAACCCAGCGTCGCGCTCCCATGCCTTCGGCTGGAAAGCCGAGGAGGCGGTGGAGAACGCCCGCCGTCAGGTTGCCGAGCTGGTCAATGCCGATCCCCGCGAGATTGTCTGGACCTCTGGCGCGACCGAGTCTGACAACCTCGCGATCAAGGGCGTCGCGCATTTCTATGCCTCCAAGGGCAAGCACATCGTGACCAGCAAGATCGAGCACAAGGCGGTGCTCGATACGACCCGCCAACTCGAGCGCGAGGGTTTCGAAGTCACCTACCTCGAGCCTGGCGAAGACGGCGTGATTACACCGGCAATGGTCGAAGCCGCCCTGCGTGAGGACACCGTGCTGGTGTCGATCATGCATGTGAACAACGAGATCGGCACCATCAACGATATCGCCGCCATCGGTGAGCTTACCCGCTCACGGGGCGTGCTGTTCCACGTCGATGCTGCGCAGTCGACGGGCAAGGTCGAGATCGACTTGGAGAAGATGAAGGTCGATCTGATGTCCTTCTCCGCCCACAAGACCTACGGCCCGAAAGGCGTCGGCGCGCTGTACGTCCGTCGCAAGCCGCGCGTTCGCCTGGAGGCGCAGATGCATGGTGGCGGTCATGAGCGCGGCATGCGTTCCGGCACGCTGGCGGTGCACCAGTCGGTGGGCATGGGCGAGGCCTTCCGTATCGCCAAGGAAGAAATGGCGGCGGAAAACGAGCGCATCACCCGGCTGCGTGACCGCTTCTACAAGCAGGTCGAGCACCTCGAAGAGCTGTATGTGAACGGCAGCATGACCGAGCGGGTGCCGCACAACCTGAACCTGAGCTTCAACTACGTCGAAGGCGAGTCGCTGATCATGGCGCTCAAGGACCTGGCGGTTTCGTCGGGTTCGGCCTGTACCTCCGCATCGCTGGAACCGTCCTACGTGCTCCGCGCACTGGGCCGCAACGACGAGCTTGCCCACAGTTCGATCCGCTTCACCTTTGGCCGCTTCACCACAGAGGAAGAAGTCGACTACGCCGCGCAGAAAGTGAGCGAGGCGGTGACCAAGTTGCGCGAGCTGTCTCCCCTGTGGGACATGTTCAAAGATGGCGTCGATATTTCGCAGGTCGAATGGGCAGCCCATTGATCGTCGAGTTCCGCATAGCCTGATTCAACGAGGAATTGCACCATGGCATACAGTGAAAAGGTCATCGACCATTACGAAAACCCCCGGAATGTCGGCAAGTTCGACGCCGAGGACCCGTCCATCGGTACCGGTATGGTTGGCGCGCCGGCCTGCGGCGACGTGATGCGCCTGCAGATCAAGGTCAATGAGCAGGGCATCATCGAAGACGCCAAGTTCAAGACCTATGGCTGCGGTTCGGCGATCGCTTCCAGTTCCCTGGCCACCGAGTGGATGAAGGGTAAGACGCTGGAAGAGGCCGAGACCATCAAGAACACTCAACTGGCCGAGGAGCTGGCGCTTCCGCCGGTCAAGATCCATTGCTCGGTGCTCGCCGAGGATGCGATCAAGGCTGCCGTACGCGACTATCGCGAGAAGAAAGGGCTGCCGCAGACCTGAGGAGGTATCGATGGCTATCAGCATGACAACCGCCGCTGCCGATCACGTGCGTCGCTCCCTTGAAGGGCGCGGCAAGGGGTTGGGGATTCGGCTCGGTGTCCGCACGACTGGCTGTTCCGGTCTTGCCTACGTGCTTGAGTTCGTTGACGAGGCGGCGTCCGAGGACTCGGTCTTCGACAGTCATGGCGTCAAGGTCATCATTGATCCGAAGAGCCTGGTCTATCTCGACGGTACCGAGCTGGACTTCGTGCGCGAGGGGCTCAACGAGGGCTTCAAGTTCAACAACCCGAACGTGCGTGGCGAGTGTGGCTGCGGCGAAAGCTTCAATATCTGAGGGCGCCGTGGGAAATCCTTGCCATTTTGCGCTGTTCGATCTGCAACCGGCTTTCGATATCGACCAGAACCAGCTGTCTGCACGTTACCGCGAGCTCGCCCGGAAGGTTCATCCGGATCGTTTTGCCGATGCTGGCGAAGCCGAGCAGCGCCATGCGATCGAGCAGTCAGCCAACCTCAACGAGGCGTACCAGACGCTGAAAATGCCGTCGCGGCGAGCGCGCTACCTGCTGACGCTTCAGGGGCGCGACTTGCCGCTGGAAGCAACGGTGCAGGATCCGGCGTTCCTCATGCAGCAGATGCAGTGGCGAGAAGAGCTCGAGGCGTTGCAGGAGGAGGCCGACCTGGCTGGGGTTGCGTCCTTCAAGGCGCGGCTCAAGCAGGCCCAGCAGACGCTGAACGACCGCTTTGCCATCCTCTGGAAGGACGACAGCCAGCGCGAGGAAGCTGAGCGCCTGGTGCGACGAATGCAGTTTCTCGACAAGCTGACCCAGGAAGTGCGCCAGCTGGAAGAGCGCCTCGACGATTAACCCCGCGCAGCGCCCTGCGTTGCGCCCGATATCAGACAGACATGGCCTTACTTCAGATAGCAGAACCCGGACAAAGCCCGCAGCCACACCAGCGCCGCCTGGCGGTTGGTATCGATCTGGGCACCACCAATTCCCTCGTGGCGGCGTTGCGCAGCGGCGTCACCGCGCCGTTGGCCGATACGGAGGGGGAGGTGATTTTGCCTTCGGCGGTGCGCTATCTGCCGGAGGGAGTCGATGTCGGTTGGGGTGCGAAGGCGTCCGCGGCCGTCGATCCGCTGAATACCATTCTCTCGATCAAGCGCCTCATGGGGCGGGGTATCGGTGACGTCAAGCAGCTTGGCGGCCAGTTGCCCTATCGCTTCAGCGAAGGCGAATCGCAGATGCCCTTTATCGAGACCGTGCAGGGCGCCAAGAGCCCGGTCGAAGTCTCGGCGGAAATCCTGCGCGCATTGCGCGAGCGCGCCGAAGCGGTGCTTGGCGGCGAACTGGTCGGCGCGGTGATCACGGTTCCGGCATATTTCGACGACGCCCAGCGCCAGGCCACCAAGGATGCCGCGCGGCTGGCCAATCTCAACGTGCTGCGGCTGCTCAACGAGCCCACGGCTGCCGCGGTCGCCTACGGGCTGGATCGCGAGGCCGAAGGTGTGGTGGCGATCTATGATCTGGGCGGCGGCACCTTCGACATCTCGATCCTGCGTCTGAGCAAGGGCGTTTTCGAAGTGTTGGCTACCGGTGGCGATACCGCGCTCGGCGGCGACGACTTCGATCATGCCATCGCCGGCTGGATCATTGCCCAGGCGGGTGCGTCCGAGGATCTGGCGCCCGGCGCCCAGCGCGACGTGCTGAAGGCTGCCTGCGATGCCAAGGAGCAGCTCAGTGCCGCAGAGACCGTCGAGGTCCGTTATGCCGGCTGGCAGGGTGTCCTGACGCGCGCGATGTTCAACGAACTGATCGATCCGCTGATCGCTCGCAGCCTCAAGTCGTGCCGCCGTGCGTTGCGCGACTCGGCTATCGAGCTCGAGGACGTGCAGGCGGTAGTCATGGTCGGCGGTTCGACCCGCGTGCCGCGTGTGCGCGAGCGGGTCGGCGAGATGTTCGGGCGTGAGCCCTTGACCGATATCGACCCGGACCAGGTTGTTGCCATCGGTGCGGCGATCCAGGCCGAAACCCTGGCGGGCAACAATCGCGACGGCGAGGAGTTGTTGTTGCTCGACGTGATCCCGCTGTCGCTGGGGCTGGAAACCATGGGCGGGTTGATGGAAAAGATCATCCCGCGTAACACCACCATTCCGGTGGCCCGTGCCCAGGATTTCACGACCTACAAGGACGGCCAGTCGGCCATGATGATCCATGTCCTGCAGGGCGAGCGCGAACTCATCGCCGATTGCCGCTCGCTGGCCCGGTTCGAGCTGCGCGGCATTCCGCCAATGGTTGCCGGCGCGGCCAAGATCCGCGTCACCTTCCAGGTCGATGCCGACGGTCTGCTCAGCGTTTCGGCGCGCGAACTGGCGTCCGGGGTCGAGTCGAGCATTCAGGTCAAACCGTCCTACGGCCTGACCGATGGCGAAATCGCACGCATGTTGCAGGACTCGTTCCACAAGGCCAGCGAGGACAAGGCGGCCCGTGCGTTGCGCGAGCAACTGGTCGATGCCGAGCGGCTGCTCGAAGCGGTGGAGGGCGCCCTTGCCTCAGATGGCGAGCGGCTGCTCAGCAGCGAAGAGCGCATCGCCATCGAGTCGCAGATGGAGGCCCTGCGGGCCCTGCTCAGCAGTCAGGATGGCGCCGCCATCGAACGCCAGGTCAAGCGCCTGAGCCAGATTACCGATGCCTTTGCCGCGCGCAGGCTAGATTCCACCGTCAAGGCGGCACTGTCCGGCCGGCGGCTCAACGATATCGAGGAATGACCCAGATGCCGCAGATTGTTTTCCTGCCCCATGCCGAACATTGTCCGGAAGGCGCCGTGGTGGAGGCCCAGCCCGGTGAGACGGTGCTGGACGCGGCGCTGCGCAACGGCATCGATATCGAGCATGCGTGCGAAAAATCCTGTGCCTGCACCACCTGCCACGTCGTGATCCGAGAAGGGTTCGCCTCGCTGGAAGCATCCGATGAGCTCGAGGATGACATGCTGGACAAGGCCTGGGGCCTCGAGCCGACCTCGCGATTGTCGTGCCAGGCCGCCGTGGCGGATGCCGACCTGGTGGTCGAGATCCCGAAATACACGATCAACCAGGTATCCGAAGGGCACTGAGGCGAGGTGATGAATGGCGCTCAAATGGGCTGACGTACTGGATATCGCGATAGAGCTGGCTGAGCAGAAGCCGGACGTCGATCCACGTTACGTGAATTTCGTCGAGCTGCACCGTTGGGTGATCGAGCTTCCCGGGTTTGCCGACGACCCGCAGCGGGGTGGTGAAAAAGTTCTCGAGGCGATCCAGGCCGCCTGGATCGACGAGGTCTGACGCGAACTGCGGGCCTTCCTCGGTTTGGGTGGCCCTGAACCACCGCGCAGCGGCCCTGTCGCCGGGCATGAGGCGACTCTTATATTTTCCGTCCTGACCCGCGTATAATCCGCGGGTTTACTCGTTTGCTTTAATCCAACTTTCTCTGGAGTTTTACATGGCCCTGCAACGCACTTTCTCCATCATCAAGCCTGATGCCGTCGCCAAGAACGTGATCGGTGAAATCACCTCCCGTTTCGAAAAGGCCGGTCTGCGCGTCGTCGCTTCGAAGATGGTCCAGTTGTCCGAGCGCGAAGCCGGTGGTTTCTATGCCGAGCACAGCGAGCGCGGCTTCTTCAAGGATCTGGTTGCTTTCATGGTCTCCGGTCCGGTCATCGTCCAGGTCCTGGAAGGCGAAGACGCCATTGCCAAGAACCGTGAGCTGATGGGTGCTACCAATCCGAAGGAAGCCGCTCCGGGTACCATCCGTGCCGATTTCGCCGTCTCCATCGACGAAAACGCCGTCCACGGCTCCGATTCCGAAGCCTCTGCCGCGCGCGAAATCGCCTACTTCTTCTCCGCCACCGAAGTGTGTGCCCGCATTCGCTAATCAGGCGAAGGTGAATCCAGATGACCGCGACCACCAGTAAAGTGAACCTGCTGGGGCTGACCCAGCCCCAGCTGGAAAGCTTCTTCGACTCCATCGGAGAGAAGCGTTTCCGCGCTGGCCAGGTGATGAAATGGATTCACCACTTTGGCGTCGATGACTTCGAGGCCATGAGCAACATTGGCAAGGCCTTGCGCGAGAAGCTCAAGGCCTGTGCCGAGATTCGCGGACCCGAGATCGTCAGCGAAGACATTTCCAGCGACGGCACCCGCAAATGGGTGGTACGCGTCGCGTCCGGCAGCTGTGTCGAAACGGTGTACATCCCGCAAGGCGGCCGCGGCACCCTGTGTGTCTCGTCGCAGGCCGGTTGCGCGCTGGATTGCAGCTTTTGCTCGACCGGCAAGCAGGGTTTCAACAGCAACCTCACCGCCGCCGAAGTGATCGGCCAGGTGTGGATTGCCAACAAGTCCTTCGGGACCGTTCCGGCCAAGGTCGACCGTGCCATTACCAACGTGGTGATGATGGGCATGGGCGAGCCCCTGCTGAACTTCGACAATGTCGTCGCCGCCATGCAGATCATGATGGACGACCTGGGTTACGGTATCTCCAAGCGCAAGGTGACCCTGTCGACCTCCGGCGTGGTGCCGATGATCGAGGAGTTGTCCAAGGTGATCGACGTGTCGCTGGCGCTGTCGCTGCACGCACCGAACGACGCGCTGCGCGACCAACTGGTGCCGATCAACAAGAAGTACCCGCTGGCGATGCTGCTCGCAGCCTGCCAGCGCTACATTTCCAACCTGGGCGAGAAGCGCGTTCTCACCATCGAATACACCCTGTTGCAGGGCGTCAACGACCAGCCGGAGCACGCCGAGGAACTGGTCGCGCTGCTGGCGAAGATTCCGTGCAAGATCAACCTGATCCCGTTCAACCCCTTCCCGCATTCCGGTTATGAGCGCCCTAGCAACAATGCGATCCGGCGTTTTCAGGACATCCTGCACAAAGCCGGGCACAATGTGACGGTCCGTACCACCCGCGGCGAAGACATCGACGCGGCCTGCGGGCAGTTGGTGGGTCAGGTGCTGGACCGGACCCGCCGGAGCGAGCGATACATTGCGGTGCGCGAGCTGCAATCCGAGCCAGTAACGGCGAACGTCGCCTCGAACCGTTCCTGAGGAGGATCTCGATGTCCCTGCGCAGTGCGCTGCTGTTTCTGCTCATCGGCCTGACGGCCGGCTGCGTGACGTCCGGATCGGGCAACCCGATGCGGACCTCCGAAGGCCGTGACGAAGCGCGTGATGCCTACATCCAGCTCGGCATCGGGTATCTGCAGCAGGGCGAGTCTTCACGGGCTAAAACGCCGCTGCGCAAGGCGCTGGAGCTCGACCCCAACAGCGCGGATGCCCACGCGGCGCTGGCGCTGGTATTCCAGAACGAAATGGAGAACCAGCTGGCTGACGAGCACTTTCGCAAGGCGCTGTCGAGCCGCAACGACGCCCGCATCCTCAACAACTACGGCGGCTTTCTCTTCGAACAGAAGCGTTACGAGGAGGCGATGGAGCGTTTCGCCAAGGCCGCCGAAGACAACCTCTACCCGGGTCGCTCACATGTCTTCCAGAACATGGGCATGACGGCGCTGAAGCTGGGCCAGCGCGACCAGGCCGAAGCCTATTTCGCCCGCGCGCTGCGCCTGGACAGTCGCCAGCCGCTGGCGCTGCTGGAGTTGGCCATGATGGCTTACGAGGACAAGCAGTACGTCCCGGCCAAGCGCTATTACGACAGCTTCAGCAGCCTTTCCGAGCAGACCGCACGCAGCCTGTTGCTGGGCATCCGCCTGGCCACCATTCATCAGGACCGCGACCAGGCGGCCAGCCTTGGCCTGCAGCTCAAGCGTCTGTATCCCGGCACGCCTGAATACCAACAGTTTCTTTCGGAGCAACGATGACAGCGCCACATCCCGAAGCTGCCCCGACGTCCCTGGGCAACCCTGGCGAAACCCTTCGCGCCGAACGAGAGAGCAAGAACTGGAGCCTCTCGGCCGTCGCTCGGCAGCTCAACCTGTCCGAACGTTCGCTGTCCCAGATCGAGGCCGGCGACTTCAGCCAGCTGCCGGGGCACACATTTGCCCGCGGCTACGTGCGCGCCTACGCCAAGTTGCTGGGTCTTGACCAGAACCGCCTGGTGCAACAGTTCGACCAGCATACCGGCACCGACGCGACGGGCAGTAATGTCAACAGCCTTGGTCATATCGACCAGCCGGTCCGGTTGTCGCGCAGTATGGTGCGCTTTTTCACCTTCGTGCTGACGCTGGTTATCGGCGTCGGCGCGTTCCTCTGGTGGCAGGATCGTTCGGCCCGCACCGAGTCGGGGCCGGCGTTGACGGCCCTTGAACGTATCGAAGTCGAGGCGGCCGATGGCACCACCGAGATTCACCTGCTCGACCGGGCCGACGAGACCGTAGACAGCGCCGAACCGATCGAAGCGGATCCGGAGACCACCGACGCGCCTGCGGCAGCAGCGACAGACGCACCGGAGAGCGACGCAGCAGAGCCAGCCGAGGCACCGGCGGCGCTAGCAGCGGAGGAGCCGGTCGAGGAAACGGCCTCGCCCGAAGCGCCCGTAGCCACCGCGCCAGCCGACGCTGCGGCAGCGCCTGCCGAAGCCGCGTCCGAGCCGGCTGCCGAGGCCGCGGCCGTTGCGCCAGGCGAAGGACGGGTAACCCTCACCTATACCGCCGACTGCTGGACCCGGGTCACCGCAGCCGATGGCCAGGTCCTCTATAGCGGGCTGGCCAAGGCCGGTAGCAGTCGCACGCTGACCGGCAAGGCGCCGCTGGATCTGCATCTCGGTTTTGCTTCCGGGGTACAGGTCAGCTACAACGGCGAAGCCGTCAGTCTCTCCGGAAAAACCCGCGGTGAAACCGCGCGCCTCAAGCTCGGACAGTAATCATGCATAGCGAGTCTCCCATCAAGCGGCGCCCTACCCGGAAAATCTGGGTGGGCAACGTCCCGGTCGGTGGCGATGCGCCCATTGCGGTGCAGAGCATGACCAATACCGAAACCTGCGATGTCGACGCGACCGTCGGGCAAATCCAGCGCCTGCAGGATGCCGGTGCGGACATTGTCCGCGTGTCGGTACCTTCGATGGACGCCGCCGAGGCCTTCGGCAAGATCAAGCAGCGAGTCAGCTTGCCCTTGGTCGCAGACATTCACTTCGATTACCAGATCGCCCTGCGCGTCGCCGAGCTCGGCGTCGACTGCCTGCGCATCAACCCGGGCAACATCGGCCGCGAGGATCGTGTGAAGGCCGTGGTGGAGGCGGCACGCGACCGAGGCATACCGATCCGCATCGGCGTCAATGCCGGCTCGTTGGAAAAGGACCTTCAGAAAAAATACGGAGAGCCGACGCCCGAGGCGCTGGTGGAGTCCGCATTGCGCCATGTCGAGCATCTCGACCGACTGAACTTTCCGGACTTCAAGGTCAGCGTCAAGGCCTCCGACGTGTTCATGGCGGTCGCCGCCTACCGCTTGCTGGCAGACAAGATCGAGCAGCCCCTGCACCTGGGTATCACCGAGGCGGGAGGGTTGCGGTCGGGTACGGTCAAGTCCGCGGTCGGTCTGGGCATGCTGCTGGCCGAGGGCATCGGCGACACCATCCGGATTTCGCTGGCCGCCGATCCGGTCGAGGAGATCAAGGTTGGTTTCGATATCCTCAAGTCGTTGCGCCTGCGCTCGCGCGGGATCAATTTCATCGCCTGCCCCAGCTGTTCGCGGCAGAACTTCGATGTCGTCAAGACGATGAACGAGCTGGAGGGGCGCCTGGACGATCTGCTGGTGCCGATGGATGTGGCGGTCATCGGTTGCGTCGTCAATGGGCCGGGTGAGGCCAAGGAGGCGCACATCGGGTTGACCGGCGGCTCGCCGAACAATCTCGTCTATATCGACGGCAAGCCGGCGCAGAAGCTGAACAATGAGAATCTGGTCGACGAGCTGGAGCAGCTGATTCGCCGCAAGGCCAGTGAAAAGGCCGAGACCGACGCCGCGCTGATCCTGCGCAGCTGATTTAAGGAACCGATTTGAGCAAGTCCCTGCAAGCCATCCGTGGCATGAATGACATCCTGCCGGCGCAGACGCCAGTCTGGCGCTACCTGGAGACCACCTTCGCACAGTTGCTCGACAGCTACGGCTACAGCGAGATCCGCCTGCCGATCCTTGAGTTCACCGATCTGTTCGCCCGGGGCATCGGCGAAGGTACCGACGTCGTGGACAAGGAAATGTACACCTTTCTCGACCGTAACGAGGAGTCGCTGACCTTGCGCCCGGAAGGCACCGCCGGGTGCGTGCGTGCCGTGCTCGAGCACGGCATGACCGGCGGCGGGCAGGTGCAGAAGCTCTGGTATGCCGGCCCTATGTTTCGCTACGAGAAGCCACAGAAGGGCCGCTATCGCCAGTTTCACCAGATCGGCGTGGAAGTGTTCAACCAGCCCGGTCCGGACATCGATGCCGAGCTGATTGTGCTGACGGCACGGCTGTGGAGACGGCTCGGCTTGTCCGACGCGGTCACGCTGCAGCTCAATAGCTTGGGTTCCAGCGAGGCACGGGCGAGCTACCGCGATGCGCTGGTTGCCTATCTGCAGCAGCATGTCGAGCAGCTCGACGAAGACAGTCAGCGCCGACTGGTCAGCAACCCGTTGCGCATCCTCGACAGCAAGAACGCCCAGACCCAGGCGCTGCTAGCCGATGCGCCAACGCTGCATGACTACCTCGACGATGCATCACGTGCGCATTTCGACGGGCTCAAAGCGCGCCTCGACGCGGCCGGAATCAGCTACCAGATCAACCCAAAGCTGGTACGCGGCCTGGACTATTACGGGCGCACCGTTTTCGAATGGGTGACCGACAAATTGGGCTCGCAGGGCACCGTGTGCGCTGGCGGCCGCTATGACGGACTGGTCAGCCAGTTCGGCGGCAAGCCGACACCGGGGGTGGGCTTCGCCATGGGCATCGAGCGGCTGGTGCTGCTGCTCGAGACCCTTGAGCTGGTCCCCGAATCCTTGAACCAGCCGGCGCATGCCTTCATCTGTGCCTTTGGCGAGGCCGCCGAACTGGCAGCGCTGGGGCTGGCCGAGCGGTTGCGTGATGCCTTGCCTGGCCTTCGTCTGCTGGTCAACGCCGGTGGCGGCAGCTTCAAGAGTCAGTTCAAGAAGGCCGACAAGAGCGGCGCGCGGTTTGCGCTCATTCTGGGTGACGACGAGCTGGGCGCACGCGTGGTAGGTTGCAAGCCGCTGCGCGACGACAGCGAGCAACAAAGCATTGCCTGGGATGCTCTGCCCGAGCGTCTGGCTGCCTGTCTGGCTTGACCAGACCGGTCCGAATTCAGCGAATGTAAGGAGTGAGGGTGTGACCTCGGGTACCGAAGAAGAACAACTGGCGCAAATCAGGGAATGGTGGCAGCGCAACGGCAAGCCGTTGCTGCTTGGGGGCGCGCTTGCCCTGGTGCTGGTGTTCGGCTGGCAGTTCTGGCAACGCCACCAGCTTGCCGAAGCGCAGAACGCCTCTGCCGTCTATCAGCAATTGCTCAATGCCGCACTTCAGGACGGCGGCGTTGATACCGCCGAGGTATCGCGCCTCGGAAACCTGCTGCAGAAAGAGTTCGCCGGCACGCATTACGCGCAGTATGGCCGTCTCTTCGTCGCCAAGGTGGCGGTCGAGACGGGTCGCCTCGATGAGGCCGCCGCCGAACTGCAAGCGGTGCTCGACAAACCTGCCGACAAGACGCTCGAAGAGTTGGCCCGCCAGCGGCTGGCGCGTGTCCTGGCGGCACAGGACAAGGCCGACGCAGGCCTTGCCTTGCTCGACGGCAAGGCCGTGGACGCCTTCGCCGCGAGCCGTGAGGAGCTGCGCGGGGATCTGTTGGTGAAGCTGGGTCGCCCGGAAGAGGCGCACGCGGCCTATACCAAGGCGAAGGAACTGCTCTCGCAGGATGCCGCGATCGGTGGCTTGCAGTTGAAACTGGACGATCTGGCTCGTGGAGAGGCGTGAATGATGCGTTGGAAAACTGCCGCACTGCTGACCCTGGCCGTTCTGGCTGCTGGTTGCAGCAGCAATGACAAGAAAGAACCCGAGCCCGCCGAACTGGTCAAGTTCGATGCCGAGATACAGCTGAACAAGGAGTGGAGCCGCTCGATTGGCGAGGGCCAGGGCGACACCTACAACCTGCTGACCCCCGTCGTGTATGGCAACGAGATCTTTGCCGCCGATGTCGAAGGCAAGGTGGTCGCGATGGATCGCCAGACCGGCAAGGTCAACTGGAAAACCGATCTCGAGGTGCCGATTTCCGGCGCAGTGGGTGCTGGTTATGGCTTGATTCTGGTCGGCACGCTGCGTGGCGACGTGCTGGCGCTGGACGTGTCGAACGGCGAGGAGCGCTGGCGCAGCCAGGTCGGCAGCGAAGTGCTGGCGGCACCGGCGGTCAACGGCGACGTGGTCGTGGTGCAGACGCAGGATGACCGCGTCGTGGCGTTGGAAATCGACAGTGGCAAGCAGCGCTGGAGCTACGAAAGTTCGCCGGCTGTGCTTACCCTGCGCGGTACCGGTGCGCCGCTGTTGACCAACGAGCTGGCCGTAGCCGGACTGTCCAGCGGCAAGGTCGTGGCGCTCGATACCCGTCGTGGCCTGCCGATCTGGGAGCAGCGCGTGGCGATTCCGCAGGGGCGCTCCGAGCTGGAACGGGTAGTCGATATCGACGGCGGGCTGGTGCTGTCCGGCAACACGCTGTACGTCGCCTCTTTCCAGGGGCGCGCCGCGGCGCTGGACCTGGCGAGCGGCCGGATCCTGTGGCAACGGGACGCCTCGACCGCCACTGGCGTCGCGCTGGGCTATGGCAGCGTCTATGTCAGCCAGGCCGATGGCACCGTGCTGGGCATCGACGAGCGTTCGACCACCGTGCTCTGGAGCAACGACTCGCTGCTCCGCCGGCAGTTGTCCGCGCCGGCCGTGTTCTCCAGCTACGTGGTGGTCGGCGACAAGGAAGGCTATCTGCATTTCCTGAGTCAGGTCGACGGGCGCTTCGTCGCCCGTACACGGATCGACAGCGACGGCGTTCGCGCGCGGCCGGTGGTCGAGGGCGACTGGCTGTATGCCTATGGCAACGACGGCAAGCTTGTCGCCCTGACCATTCGCCAGGCGGACTGACTGCGGCTTGGAGCCGCCGTTCCGCCGCGAGGCGGAGCGCTTTATATACGGCCGCTGCCTTGCAGCGGCCTTCGTGTTTTCTGAAATATCGAAGTGGAGAGCCGCATGGTTCCCGTAATCGCCCTGGTGGGCCGCCCGAACGTCGGCAAATCCACCCTGTTCAACCGCCTGACCAAGAGCCGTGATGCCATCGTGGCGGAATACGCCGGGCTGACCCGTGACCGCCAGTACGGCGAGGCGAAATGGCAGGGCCGTACCTATATCGTCATCGACACCGGTGGCCTGACCGGCGACGAGGAGGGCATCGACGCGAAGATGGCCGAGCAGTCGCTGCAGGCCATGCAGGAGGCTGACGCGGTGATGTTCATGGTCGACGCCCGTGCCGGCATGACCCCGGGCGACCAGATGATCGCCGAGCATCTGCGCAAGATGAACAAGCGCCACTTCCTGGTGGCGAACAAGGTCGACAGCATCGACCCGGACATCGCGCGAGCGGAGTTCAGCCCGCTGGGGCTGGGTGATGCCCTGCCGATCGCTGCCGCCCACGGTCGCGGCATCAGTCACATGCTGGAGCAGGCGCTCGGTGTCTTTCCCAAGGACAACGCCGAGGCAGCTGAAGAAGAGCATGAGTCCGAGGAGGCCGAGAGGGTCGCCGAAGGCCAGGAGCCCAAGCGCATCCCTGGTCCGAGCGAGAAGGATGGCATCAAGATCGCCATCATCGGCCGGCCAAACGTCGGCAAGTCCACGCTGGTCAACCGCATGCTCGGTGAGGAGCGGGTCATCGTCTATGACCAGGCCGGCACCACGCGCGACAGCATTTACATCCCGTTCGAACGGGGCGATGAGAAATACACCCTGATCGACACTGCTGGTGTGCGTCGCCGCGGCAAGATCTTCGAGGCGGTGGAAAAGTTCTCAGTGGTCAAGACACTGCAGGCGATTCAGGACGCCAACGTGGTGATCTTCGTCATGGATGCTCGGGAAGGGGTGGTCGAGCACGACCTCAACCTGCTCGGCTTCGTTCTCGATAGCGGCCGTGCGCTGGTGATCGCGCTAAACAAGTGGGACGGCATGGAGCCGAGCGAGCGGGACTACGTGAAGACTGAGCTGGAGCGCCGGTTGTTCTTCGTCGAGTTCGCCGATATCCACTTCATCTCCGCCAAGCACGGCACCGGCGTCGGCAATCTGTACAAGTCGGTACAGGCCTCGTTCACCTCGGCCGTTACCCGCTGGCCCACCAGCCGCCTGACGCAGATACTCGAGGATGCCGTGCGCGAACACGCTCCGCCGATGGTGGCGAGTCGTCGCATCAAGCTGCGTTATGCCCACTTGGGTGGTGCCAACCCGCCTCTCATCGTGATCCATGGCAATCAGGTCGACTCGATTCCCAAGTCTTACACGCGTTATCTGGAGAATACCTACCGGCGCGTGCTGAAGCTGGTGGGCACGCCAATCCGCATCGAATACAAGGGCGGTGAAAACCCCTATGAGGGCAAGAAGAACACCCTCACCGACCGTCAGGTCAACAAGAAGCGCCGCCTCATGTCGCACCACAAGAAAGCCGAAAAGAAGCGTCGCGACAAACGATAGCCTCAGGTTACGAGCGGTCGCTGGAAGTGGCGGTGCATCCGGCTCGCGCTTCCAGCTTCACTCCGAGGGAAGTCATGATCAGCAGTAAATTGCCCAATGTCGGTACTACCATCTTCACGACCATGTCGCAGCTGGCCGCCGAAACCGGCGCGCTGAACCTGTCCCAGGGCTTTCCCGACTTCGACGGGCCTGATGCACTGCGCGAAGCGGTGGCCCGGCATGTCATGGCCGGACATAACCAGTACGCTCCGATGACCGGCTTGCCCGCGCTGCGCGAGCAAGTCGCGAACAAGGTCGCTGCGCTCTATGGCTGCCACGTCAGTGTCGACGCCGATGTCACCATCACCCCCGGGGCGACCCAGGCGATCTTCTGCGCGATCCACTCGGTCGTCCGGCCGGGCGACGAGGTGATCGTGTTCGATCCGTGCTACGACAGCTACGAGCCGGCAGTGGAACTGGCCGGTGGCCGGTGCATTCACCAGCCGCTGAGCCTGCCCGGGTTCAGCATCGACTGGCAGCAGCTGGCGGATGCGCTCACGCCGCGCACGCGGATGATCGTGCTCAACACGCCGCACAACCCGAGCGGCGCGCTGATCGACATGGCCGACCTTGACCGCCTGGCCGAGCTGATCCGCGACAGGGACATCTACCTGCTCAGCGACGAGGTCTACGAGCACCTGGTGTTCGACGGCCGCCAACACGCCAGCGTGCTGCGCCACGAAGAGCTGTACCAGCGCGCCTTCGTGGTCAGCTCGTTCGGCAAGACCTACCACGTCACCGGCTGGAAGACCGGTTATGTGGTGGCGCCAGCGGCGTTGAGTCGCGAGCTGCGCAAGGTCCATCAATATGTCAGCTTTACCGGCGTCACGCCGCTGCAATGGGCGCTGGCCGACTTCATGGCCGCAAATCCGGAGCACCTGACCGAACTGCCCGGCTTCTACCAGGCCAAGCGCGACCTGTTCTGCGACCTGCTGGCCGGCTCGCGCTTCGGCTTCACCCGTGCGGCAGGCACCTATTTCCAGCTGGTCGACTATTCGGCGATCCGCCCGGACCTGGATGACGTGGCGATGGCCGAGTGGCTGACCCGGGAACATGGCGTGGCCAGTATCCCGATATCAGTGTTCTACCAGTCACCGCCAGCGCAGTCGCGGCTGGTCCGTTTCTGCTTCGCCAAACGAGAGGAGACGCTGCGCCAAGCAGCGGAACGACTATGCGCGATCTGAATGCACTTCCCGACCTCTGCCTGGCGCTGATCCAGACGCCGCTGATCTGGCAGGACGCAGCCGCCAATCGGGCGCGCTTCGTCGAGTGGCTGGACGAGGCCCGCGGTGCCGACCTCATCGTGCTGCCGGAGATGTTCACCACCGGCTTCTCGATGAACGCCGCCGAGCTGGCCGAGCCCGAGGAGGGGCCGACCTACGCCTGGCTGCGCGAGCAGTCCGCACGTCTCGATGCGGTGATCACCGGCAGCGTGATCATCGAGGCAGCCGATGGCAGCCACCGCAACCGCTTGCTCTGGGCGCGGCCGAACGGCGAGATCACCCATTACGACAAGCGCCACCTGTTTCGCATGGCCGGCGAGCACAAGCACTACGCTGCCGGCGAGCAGCAGGCGCTGTTCGAGCTCAACGGCTGGCAGGTGCGTCCGCTGATCTGCTACGACCTGCGCTTTCCGGTCTGGAGCCGCGACCCGCACCACACCGACCTACTGCTCTATACCGCCAACTGGCCTGCCGCCCGGCGCAACGCCTGGAACCGGCTGTTACCGGCACGTGCTATCGAGAACCTCTGCTATGTCGCTGCGGTGAACCGGGTCGGTGAAGATGGCAAGGGCTATCCCTACAGCGGCGACAGCCAGGTACTGGACTTTCTGGGCGATCCGCTGCTGCAGGCAGGTGATGCCGAGGGCGTCTTTCGCGCCACCCTGCGGGGCCGCGACCTGGCCGCCTTTCGCAGCAAGTTCCCGGCGTACCACGACGGCGACGCCTTCGAGCTGCGGCTCTGAGCTGACCGCAGCGACGCGTTCCGGACCCTCGTGCCCGCTAGCGCGGGCGATCTGCTGATGGCGAAGCCGCTGCGGACGGTTCTTCGCGACTGTGAGGGGCGGCGCGCTGCCACTGCCGGTCTTGCCAGCGCGCCAGGCCGGTAACCGCGACCAGGGCACCGATCAGAGCCATCAGCATGTCCGACTGGGTATCCCAGGGATCGCCCTGGGTGCCCAGAAAATCGTCCGCACCCTGGCCGGCCAGCAGCGCCACCCACCATTCGATCAGTTCATAGAAGGCGCTGAACGCCAGCGCGACGCAGACCGCGAGAAAGCCGAGCATCTTGCCGGGCACGACGAAGCGTCGGCGCAGGAGGATCTCCCGCGCCAGCAACGCAGGCGTCACGCCCTGGATGAAATGCCCCAGCTTGTCGTAGGGGTTGCGGCTGAGTGCGAACAGGTCCTGCACCCAGAATCCCGCCGGTACCCGCGCGTAGGTGTAGGCGCCGCCGAGGATCAGCACCAGCGCATGCAGCGCGATGACCACATAGAGCAGGCGAGTCAGGGCGAAGCGTTGGTAGGTCCAAAGCAAGAGCGGATAGGCGATCAGCACCGGCGCGACTTCCAGCAGCCAAGTGGCCCGGTCGTAGGGGGCGATCCCGGAGACGACGAGCGCCAGCAGGACGATCAGGGCCAGGGTGGAACAGAAGGTCTTGTCCTGCATGGTCGCGCGCCATCGTGTTGAGGGCGATCAGCATGCCGCCTTCTGGTGATCCGCTGCAATCGCGGCAGTGTGCGGCTGCCGCCATCGTGACGATACGCCTCAAAGGCGGCCAGGAAACAACGACCGCCCGGAGGCTGGGTTGGCCTCCGGCTGGCCTAGCTCTTGCCGGCGCGTTTGCCCGATGCACGGGCCAGGTCCCGCCGACAACGGCCGAGGTCCACCGCCTCCACGAACGGGTTGGTATTGCCCTGCACGCAGGCCACGCTGCGGTTGCGCCAGCGCTCCCACTCGCTGACCGGATACTGGCGGTTCCAGATGCCGTACAGGCGCCGGTCCTGCTTCGACAGGCGCAGGCCATAGCGTTCGCTCATGTACAGATAGGTTCGTGCGATAGCGCCCCGGCTGTAATCGGCGGGCATGGCAGTGCGCTGCTTGAAGTTCACCACGAAGGGGCAGGCGCCGTATTGGGTCGGCTTCTCGCTGAGCATGCCGAAGCCATAGTTGCTGCGGTCACCGTTGACCTCGCCGACCACCGGTACAAGGTTGTGCAGGTCGGCCTCGGCCTTGCTGAACACCGGATCGCTCGAGGTGCAGTGCTTGCGCCCACCCTGCTGCCAGCATTGGCGCTGATGGCCGATCACCCACGCCGGGACGATGTGTTCCCATTCCACGCGCGCCGCGCGTTTGGGCTGCTTGCGCGGGACGTAGCCGCAGCTGCCCAGGTCGATTCTTTTGCCCTTGAAACGGCATCCACAGTAGAAGTCGACGGGCCGCTCGGCATAGATCTGCCAGGCTAGCCGCTTCGCTTCGCGGAAAGTGCGTGGGGCATCGGCATGTGCGGAGGCGATGAACAGCAGGACGAACAGAAACAGGCTGGTGCGGCGCATGGAGATCTCGACGGCGAACTGAGAAAAGCATCCATGCGGGGCGTCGAGATCTTACCGATACGAATATAATTATTCACTTGAAAAACAAAGAGTTACGCTGTTTTTTCAAGCCGTTCGTCGGCCCAGCCGATTGATTTGCAATGAGGCGAGGATGATCAGCCCGCCGAAGGTCAGGCGCAGCAGTTCGGCATCGGTGTCCCAGAACAGCAGATTGAGGATCAGCCCGACCGGCACCGCCATGTTGTTCATCACGGCCAGGGTGCCGGCATCGACCAGCGTGGCGCCCTTGTTCCAGCAGAATTGCCCCAGCGCTGTGGCCAGCACCCCCATCCATACCAGTACGCCCCACTGGGTGGGCGTCGATGGCAGCTTCTCTGGATTGCCGAACAGCAACCAGGCGGGCAACACGATGACCAGCGCGCCGAGGAAGAAGTAACCGAAGCGGCGATGCAGTGGAATGTCCGATGGATAGCGCTGCGCCAGGTGCTTGTAGCCGACCTGTCCGGCAGCGAAGGTGAAGTTGGCCAGCTGCATCAGCAGGAACCCGCCGAGAAAGTCCCCCGTGACGCCGTCATAGCGAATCAGCCCGGCGCCGAACACCGCGACCGCCGCGGCCACCAGGGCCCAGGGGTTGAAGCGCCGATTGAGCGCGTCGTCGATCAGCGTCACGTGCAGCGGCGTCAGCACCGTGAACAGCAGGACCTCGGCCACCGTCAGCACGTTGAAGCTCAGGTAGAGGCAGAGATAGGTCACGCCGAACTGCAGGGCACCGACCAGCGTGACACCGCCGATGAATCCCGGCGCCACGCCTCGCCAGCGCGTCAGCGGCAGAAACACCAGGCCGGCCAGGACGACCCGGGTCAGCACGGCAAAATAGCTGTCGACCTGGCCGGCGAGATAGGCACCGATCAGGTTGAAGGAATAGGCCCAGAGCAGGGTGACGAAGACCAGGTAGCGCATGCCGGCTCCTCAGCAGAAGGCCGGCGACCATAGCCGCTTGATCGCCAAGAGGGAAGGCCTGCCCGCTACCGGAGCGCGGGGCAGGCAGCCGGGTCAGGCAGACTTGAGCGAGGCCATGTCGATGACGAAACGATACTTCACGTCGCTCTTGAGCATGCGGTCGTAGGCGTCGTTGATGGTCTGGATGTCGATCATCTCGATGTCCGACACGATGCCGTGCTCGGCACAGAAATCGAGCATTTCCTGGGTCTCGGCGATGCCGCCGATCAACGAACCGGCGATGCGCCGACGCTTGAAGATCAGGCCGAACACGCTGGGCGAGGGGTGCGGTGATGCCGGAGCACCGACCAGGGTCATGGTCGCGTCACGCTTGAGCAGCGCAACGAATGCGTCGAGGTTATGCGGCGCGGCCACCGTGTTGAGGATGAAATCGAAGCTGTTCACATGCGCGGCCATCTCGTCCCGGTTCTTCGACACCACCACTTCGCTGGCGCCGAGGCGCAGCGCGTCTTCCTTCTTGTCCGGTGAGGTGGTGAACAGCACCACGTGTGCACCCATCGCGTTGGCGATCTTCACCGCCATGTGGCCCAAGCCACCGAGGCCGACCACACCGATCTTCTGGCCGGGCCCAACCTTCCACTGACGCAGCGGCGAATAGGTGGTGATGCCGGCGCACAGCAGCGGCGCGACGGCGGCCAGGCTGGCTTCATCGTGCGAGATGCGCAGGACGAAATGCTGGTCCACCACGATGGTGTCGGAGTAGCCGCCCAGGGTGTTCTCGCCGCCGCCGAACGCCGGACCGTTGTAGGTGCCGGTGAAGCCGTTCTCGCAGTATTGCTCGAGCCCCTCGCCGCAGGATGGGCAGGTCCGGCAGCTGTCGACCAGGCAGCCGACGCCGGCGATGTCGCCGACCTTGAAGCGGCTGACCGCCTCACCAACGGCTGTGACCCGTCCGACGATTTCGTGGCCCGGGACGGAAGGATAGAGCGTGTTGTTCCATTCGTTGCGGGCGGTATGCAGGTCGGAATGGCAGACGCCGCAGTAGAGGATGTCGATTTGGACATCGTTCGGTCCGACGTCGCGGCGGGTGAACGAATAGGGTGCGAGCGGCGTGCTCGGATCCTGGGCGGCATAACCGATGGCATTGCTCATGGCGGCTCCTGAGGGCGAAGGGTTGGGAAACACCCATCCTAGTGGCGCAGGCCGTGGAGCGGTTGCACGATTCTGCTGATGAATGATGCGTTACTGCAGAAACGGGGGAGAGCGGCCATGGGGCGGCCCGTTGTCATGGTGTACCGGTAAAGAACCGGTGCGCCCGCCTACGCGTGAAACGCGGGGAGGTGGAAGTGACGGCGAGCCCGTTCAGGGCTCGCCGTACTCGGTCAGGCGGCTTTGGAGGTCGCTTCGCGCAGGGCTCGGTTCAGGGCGCTGAACAGCGCGCGGATGCTTGCGGTGGTGATGTTCTCATCGATGCCGATGCCGTGCAGCGATCGCTCGCCGTCCAGGCGCACCTCGATATAGGCGGCCGCGCGTGCATTGCTGCCAGCGCCGATCGAATGCTCGTGGTAGTCCATGATCTCCAGCTTCACCGGCAACCCGGCGACCAGGGCTTCCAGCGGGCCCTTGCCAATGCCGCGCCAATGCATGATTTCACCCTCGCTGGCGACTTCCACCTCGACGGCGCTGGTGCCGTTCTCCTCCTGCAAGCGATGGCTCTTCAACGCGTATGGGGCCGTCGCCTGCAGGTACTCACTTTCCAGCAACGCGTAGATCTGCTTGGCGCTCATTTCCAGGCCGAGACGATCGGTTTCGCGCTGGACCACCTGGCTGAACTCGATCTGCATACGCCGTGGCAGGCTGATGCCGTATTCCTGTTCGAGCAGATAGGTGATGCCACCCTTGCCGGACTGGCTGTTGACGCGAATCACCGCTTCGTAACTGCGGCCGATGTCGGCCGGGTCGATCGGCAAGTAGGGCACTTCCCAGACCCCGTTCGGATCCTGCTGGCTGAAGCCCTTGCGGATCGCATCCTGGTGCGAGCCGGAGAAGGCCGTATGGACCAGATCGCCGACATAGGGGTGGCGCGGGTGCACCGGCAGCTGGTTGCATTCCTCGACCACCTTGCGCACGGCGTCGATATCGGAGAAGTCCAGTTGCGGATCGACACCCTGGGTGTAGAGGTTCAGCGCCACGGTCACCAGGTCGACGTTGCCGGTGCGTTCGCCATTGCCGAACAGGCAGCCTTCGACCCGATCGGCTCCGGCCATCAGGCCCAGTTCGGTGGCGGCGACGCCGGTGCCGCGGTCGTTATGGGTGTGCAGGCTGATCAGCACGCTGTCGCGCTTGTTCACATGGCGGCCGAAGTACTCGATCTGGTCGGCGTAGATGTTTGGCGTCGCCGCTTCGATCGTCGCCGGCAGGTTAAGGATCAGCTTCTGCGCAGGCGTCGGCTGGAACACCTCGATCACGGCGTTGCACACCTCGACGGCAAAGTCGGTCTCGGTGGAGCTGAACACCTCGGGCGAGTACTCGAAGCGCCAAGCCGTTTCAGGCGCGGCATCGGCCAGGCGCTTGATGACCTTCGCCGCGCTCACGGCGATGTTCACCACGCCGGCCTTGTCCTGGTTGAAGACGATGCGGCGGAAGCTCGGCGCGGTCGCGTTGTAGTAGTGGACGATGGCCCGCTTGGCGCCCTTGAGCGATTCGAAGGTGCGGGTGATCAGGTCCTCGCGGGCCTGGGTCAGGACCTGGATGGTCACGTCATCCGGAATGTGGCCACCTTCGATCAGTTCACGGACGAAGTCGAAGTCGGTCTGCGATGCCGACGGGAAGCCCACCTCGATTTCCTTGACACCGATCTGCACCAGGGTCTTGAAGAAACGCATCTTCTTGCCCGCATCCATCGGTTCGATCAGCGACTGGTTGCCGTCGCGCAGGTCGGAGCTCAGCCAGATGGGGGCCTGGGTGATGGTTTTCGACGGCCAGGTGCGATCCGCAATGTCGATCGCCGGAAAGGCGCGGTATTTCGTCGAGGGATTCTTGAGCATGGTCATGGTGTTTCTCCGTCGGTGGCGTGGGCGAGAGGGCGCAACTCTCGCGTACAGCAATCGTTGATGGTGCAAAGCTAGTCCGTCTCCGGAATGTATTGCAATAACTGTTTTTAAATTGGAATAAATCACCAATTATTTATTTTTACAGCAATAAATAGCTGCTTAGGAAGGCTGCGTGGGCGTTCGCTTGCCGCCTGGCTTGCGGCCTCATGTCGCATCGATAGGTCGCACGGGCATGCGATGATCGCGCCGCTCCGCTGGAGCTGTCTTTGAAACAAGGAATGCAGTCGTGACACGCAAAGGGCTTTCGACACTGAGCATCTGGCTTGGGCTGTTCGCCATGCTGATGATTCATGTCGGCCCGTTGTATTCCGCCCTGCAGGCCGCCGCTGCGCAGACATCCCACCCCAGTGCGCATGTGCACCTGCATGATGAGTTGGGGCGGGCAGCGTCCACCGCCATGGACCACCACGGTGGTCGAGGGATCGGTGGCCCCGCGTGGCTGAGCGCGCTGAACTTCTGCGGTTATTGCGAGCTGCTGACGCTCAATCCGCCGCTGACCCTGGCCGTGCAGTTAGCCTTGCCGCTGCTGCGTCCTGTCCCCGTCCATGCACTGCCTGCCAAGCCTCTGCCCCCGACCCGGCGCAGCAGCAGCGGCTATCCGCGTGCGCCACCCGTACTGCCTGGCTGATGCTCCGGGCCGCCTGCACGCGGCCTTACAAGTCAACGCAGATATGGAAAACCTATGTCCAGGCACACTCGTGGTTGCACGGCGCGCTCGCGCCTGTCCTTTACTTTTGCTCTTCGTCCTGGCTGCCGTCGCCGGCAGCTGGCCCATGGCGCCTTGATGGCCTTGCTGGCCGGTACGGCGCTAGCGGCCGAACCTGCCGCTCCGCAGGATCACGCCGCGCATGCCGACTCTGGCGTGGCGTATGAACTGGCGCCCATGGTCATCACGGGCGTCGCGCAACAGTCGCCGCTGACCGTGGTCACCGACCCGAAGATCCCGCGCCAGCCGATGCCGGCCAGTGACGGCGCCGATTACCTGAAGACCATTCCGGGCTTCTCCGCGGTGCGCAACGGCGGCGTCAACGGCGACCCGGTGTTCCGCGGCATGTTCGGCTCGCGCCTGAAACTGCTCAGCAACGGCGGCGAGATGCTCGGCGCCTGCCCGAACCGCATGGATTCGCCCAGCTCGTACATCAGCCCGGACACCTACGACAAGCTGACGGTCATCAAAGGGCCGCAAACCGTGCTCTGGGGGCCCGGCGCGTCGGCTGCCACCGTGCTCTTCGAGCGCGAACCGGAGCAGTTCAGCGAGCCGGACTACCGCCTCAACGGCAGTTTGCTGACGGCTTCGAACGGCCGCTTCGACCGCAACCTCGATGCCGCCGCCGGCAATGCCCAGGGTTATGCGCGGCTGATGGCCAACAGTTCGCAGGCCGACGATTATGCCGATGGCAACGGCGATACCGTGCCGTCGCGTTATGACAAGTGGAACAGCGATGTCGCCCTGGGCTGGATGCCAGACGACGACACGCTGCTCGAGCTGACCGTGGGGCGCGGTGATGGTGAGGCGCGCTATGCCGGACGCGGCATGGACGGCAGCCAGTTCAAGCGTGAGAGCGCGGTGCTGCGCTTCGAGCGGTCCAACCTTGGCGAGGTGCTGCAGAAGATCGAGGCGCGCATCTACTACAACTATGCCGACCACTTGATGGACAACTTCAGCCTGCGCACGCCATCGGGCATGGGGATGATGGCCAATCCCATGGCGGCCAATGTCGACCGTCGCACCCTGGGCGGTCGGCTGGCCGCGACCTGGCAGTGGGACGACTACAGCCTGGTGACGGGCGTCGATGCGCAACGCAACGAGCACCGCCAGCGCAGCTCCCGCTACGACATGATGACCGGCACCTACACCGCGCATGACCAGTTCGCCTGGAACAAGGATGCGGACTTTCACAACTACGGCGTGTTCGGCGAACTCACCCGGACGCTGGACGATGACAATCGCGTGATCGGTGGTGCGCGCCTGGATCACGCGACCGCGCAGGACCATCGCCGCACCGGCCCTTCGGCGGGCGACAGCCGCAGCGACAACCTGCCGAGCGGTTTCATGCGCTACGAGCACGACCTGCAATCGCTTCCCGCGACGGCTTATGTGGGGCTCGGCCACGCCGAGCGTTTCCCCGACTACTGGGAACTGTTTTCAGGCGGTGCCGGTGCCTTCGCCAACGTGAAACCGGAGAAGACCACCCAGCTCGATGTCGGCCTGCAGTACAGCCAGGGCCCGCTCGATGCCTGGGTCTCGGCTTATGCCGGCCAGGTGCGGGACTTCATCCTGTTCAGCTACGGGACCAACATGATGGGCATGTCGACCTCCAGCGCCGACAACGTAGACGCGCGCATCATGGGCGGTGAGCTCGGCGCAACCTACCGCCTGAATGCGAACTGGAAAACCGATGCCAGCCTGGCCTATGCCTGGGGCAAGAACAGTTCCGATGGCGAGGCGCTGCCGCAGATGCCGCCGCTGGAAGGGCGCCTGGGGCTCGGTTACGAGCGCGGCGACTGGAGCGCTGCCGGTTTGTGGCGGCTGGTCGCGGCGCAGACGCGTGTGGCCGAAGGGAAGGGCAACGTGGTCAGCAAGGACTTCGACGAGAGCGCGGGCTTCGGGGTGTTCTCGCTCAACGGCGCCTATCGCCTGAACCGTCATCTCAAGCTGAGTACCGGCATCGACAACCTGCTCGACAAGGCCTACAGCGAGCATCTCAATCTTGCCGGCAACGCCGGGTTTGGCTTGTCAGCCGATGAGCGCATCAACGAGCCGGGCCGCACCTACTGGGCTCGCGTCGATCTGAGCTTCTGAGCAAAGGTCTTGGCAAGCGGAGCAGGGTGCGGCCTCGCTCCGACTTGCCTGTGCCAAACGCTTGGTTCGTTGCCTGACACCGACGGTTGCGGCCGCTACGGCCGGCCGGCGTCGCGCCCCGTAGCGGTCGGCTGCGAGTCCCGGTCGTGCATCGTTGGCTCGCCGCGCTGCCCCAGGGAGGCGCGCCAGTCGCGCATGTCGCCGCCGCTCGGGTGCTGGAACACGCGCAGGCCGAACTCCGGAAGAATCGCCAGCAAGTGGTCGAAGATGTCCGATTGGATCGCCTCGTACTGCGTCCAGGCCACCGTGTTGGTGAAGCAGTAAATCTCCAGTGGCAGGCCGTCGGCAGTCGGGCTGAGCTGACGCACAATCAGCGTCATGCCCTGGTGAATCCCGCCGTGACTGCGCAGGTAGCGTTCAACGTAGGCGCGAAAGCTGCCGATGTTGGTGATGCGTCGGGTGTTGACCGGCTCCTTGCCGCGTTCTTCGAGCTTGGCATTCCAGGCGTCGATCTCGCGGCGTTTCTCGGTGAGGTAGTCGTCCAGCAGGTTGAAGCGATGCAGGTGCTCGCATTCATCGCTGCTGAGAAAGTGCACGCTCTGCTGATCCAGAAACAGGCTGCGCTTGATCCGCCGCCCACCGCTTTCCTGCATGCCGCGCCAGTTCTTGAACGAGTCGCTGATAAAGCGCTTGGTCGGGATATTGGTGATCGTCTTGTCCCAGTTCTGCACCTTCACCGTATGCAGCGCGATGTCGATCACGTCGCCGTCGGCGTTAAGTTGCGGCATCTCGATCCAGTCGCCAACGCGGATGATGTCGTTGGAGGAAATCTGCACGCTGGCCACCAGTGAGAGGATGGTGTCCTGGAAGATCAGCAGCAGTACGGCGGCCATGGCACCGAGGCCGGACAGCAGGATCAACGGGGAGCGGTCGATCAGCGTGGCGATGATGAGAATGGTCGCGATCGCATAAATGGCGATCTTGACGACCTGCAAGTAGCCCTTGATGGGATGCACATGGGCATCGGCGCGGCGCTGGTAGAGCATGTTGACGATGTCCAGCAGCGCGCCGAACGCCAGTGCAATGGTCAGCACGATGAAACCGCCACAGACATTACGCACGACCGTCACGGCCGCCTCCGGCAGTCCCGGAACCGCATTGACGCCCACCGAGAGCACCAGTGCCGGCACAATATTGGACAGCCGCCGGATGATGCCAAAATCCTGTAGTTCGGTCTCGCGCGCATGACGCAGCACCTGGTACAGGCCGCGCACGAGAATTCGCTTGACCACCCAGTTGGCCAGCCAGGCGGCAAAGACCAGAGCGGCGCTGGCCAGCAGGGTCTGCAGCTCAGGGTGCCCGCGCAGCCAGTCCAGCCAGATATTCAGTTCGTCCTGCATGGGGCGCTTCCCTCAGTCGTCCAGTGGTCGCTGCCGTTGTTCACCGGATGAACTCGCGGCTGATCGAACGGAACAGGTCGGTGCCTGCCTGTTCCATCCACTCGAAGGCGACCATTTCGCGCGACACGATGCAGGCACCGGCCTGCTGCATGCGTGCCAGGCCGAGCGCCTTGTCGCTGGCGCGGCGCGAGCCGACGGCGTCTTCCACGACGAACACCTGATGTCCACGGGCGAGCAGGTCGAGGACCGTCTGCAATACGCAGATGTGGGTCTCGATGCCGCTGACCACGAATTGCGGGCGCTCGCCGCCGGGGCGCTTGAACAATTCGCCGTCACGAGCCGCGGAGAAGTGCAGTTTCTCAATGATCGCCTCGTCTGCGACGCCCTCGCGCAGCGAGGCGATGGTTGGCCCTAAACCCTTGCTGTACTGCTCGGTAAGCAACACCGGCACGCCGATGCGCCGGGCAACCTGGATCAGCCAGGCGCTGTGCTCGGCCAGCGAGACGTGGCGCTCGATGGCGGGAAACAGCCGCTCCTGGATATCGATGACGAGCAGTGTGGATTGCTCTGCGTGGATGAGCATGTCGGGGTCCCGTAGGTTGATCAGGGTTTGAACGCACCGATGAAGATGGACGGGTCGATGCGCGCGTCGTTGAGGCTGACATTCCAGTGCAGGTGCGGCCCCGTGGCCCGGCCGGTCGAGCCGACCTTGCCGAGCACGTCGCCACGGGCCAGCTCGTCGCCGACTGTCACGTCGATCTTCGACAGGTGACAGAACATGCTGATCAGGCCCTGGCCGTGGTCGACAAACACCGTGTTGCCGTTGAAGAAGTAGTTGCCGGTCAGGATGACCTTGCCGGCTGCAGGCGTCTTGATCGGCGTGCCGGCCTTGGCGGCGAAGTCCAGCCCCGAGTGGGGATTGCGCTCTTCCCCGTTAAAGAAACGGCGAAGGCCGAACGGCGAAGACAGTGGGCCGTTGACCGGCTTGTCGAACAGCAGGTTGCTTGGCTGGCGTGCGCTGAACTGTCGGTAGGCGCGGGTTTGTTCGTCCAGCTCGCGCTCGATGCGCTTGAGATCGGCAGGGTTCGGATTAACCTGGCGCTGGTTTTTCAGCGTGATGTGCTGCTCGCGGTAGGTGCGTGGCTCGACGCTGAAGCCTTGGGGCCGACCGTCGACGTCGAGTGACTGTCGACCGGCTTTGACTGACAGCGGAATCCCGACGATGGCGATCCAGCGCTGGTCATCTTCGCGCACCACCAGCACCGGTTTGCCGTCGTAGCGGGCGGCTGGCTTGCTCTCGCGGTTGCCGAGACCGACCACCGCTACGCCGCCGGGCACGGGTCTGTCGAGCAAACGGGAGAGAAAGCCTTCGGCATGGGCCGGTAAGACGATCGCCAATGAAAACAGCAAGGTGAGGACACGTGGCATGGGCGGTTCCGCTGAAATTAACGACCCATCCTCGCGTAAACCTTCGACGAGTGAAAGGGTTGGGGGCTGCCTGGTCGCTCGGATGGCTGTCCCGGAGCGTGTTCATCACAGCGGCGGGCCACCGGTTGAAATGATCGCCACGGTGATTCGGTCGCGGCACCTCGCTCGTCGCGAGGGCGCGCGTTCGGCAGCGCTTCGGCGGGACCCCGCGGCTTGTGTGGTAGGCCGGCCCCGGGGGCCGCGCTGCTCAGAGCAGGGGCAGGGTTACCGGCTCGAGGTGGTTGTCCTCGACGCGCACCGTGAGCTCGCCTTCGCCCAGGCGCGCCTTCAGCCGCTGGCCGGGCTGGGTCTGGTCGGCGCGGCGAATTGCCTGGCCGTGGTCGTCCACCAGGATGCTATAGCCGCGCGACAGCGTGGCGAGAGGGCTGACCGCACTCAGCGTCTGCGCGAGTCCCTGCAGCTGCAGGCGCTGGCCATTCAATCGCTCCTGCATCGCGCGCGGCAGGCGTGTGGACAGGTGGTCGATCCGTTGCCGCAAGAGGTGCAGGGCACGCCCCGGGTGTTGTGCCGCTAACCGCGTGTCCATTCGGGCAAGGCGTTCCTGGCCTGTGCAAAGGCGTCGATCGATGCCGCGCAGCAGGCGCTGCTCCAGATCATCGATGCGCTGAGCCTGCTGCTGCAGTCGCTCGCCGGGATGGCGCAGGCGCTGCGTCATTCCGGTCAGGCGTGCGGCGTCGCGGTGCAGTCGATCCTGCATGCGCAATAGCAGGCGTTGGCGCAGTCCCTCTAACCGCTGACGTATATCCGCACTGCTCGGCGCCAGGAGTTCGGCGGCGGCAGAGGGCGTCGGTGCACGTACATCGGCTACGAAATCGGCGATGGAGACATCGGTTTCGTGGCCGACGGCGGAGACGATCGGCGTCTCGCAGGCAGCCACGGCACGTGCGACGGCTTCTTCATTGAAACACCAGAGGTCTTCCAGCGAGCCGCCGCCTCGGGCCAGGATCAGTGCGTCGAATCCGCCGCGGTCGGCCAGCGCCAAGGCACGAACGATCTGCTCGGTCGCCTCGCGGCCTTGTACCGGTGTCGGCACCAGCGTGAGCGAAACCTGCGGCGCGCGTCGGCGAAACACTGAGATGATGTCGCGAATCACCGCGCCCGTCGGCGAACTGACGATGCCGATACGCTGCGGATGAGCAGGCAGGGCGCGCTTGGCGGAAGCATCGAACAGACCCTCGGCAGTGAGTTTCTCTTTCAGCGCCTCAAAGGCCAGGCGCAGCGACCCATCGCCGGCTGGCTCGACGTTGTCGAGGATCAGTTGGTAGTCGCCACGCCCTTCGAACAGCGACACCCGCCCGCGCACTTTCACCGCCAGTCCGTCGCGCAGCGCCTGACGTACGCGCAAGGCGTTCTGCCTGAACAGGGCGCAGCGGACCTGCGCGTTCTTGTCCTTCAGCGTGAAATAGATGTGGCCGGAGGCGGGCTTGGCCAGGTTGGATATCTCGCCTTCGACCCAGACCTGGGCGAACACATCTTCCAGCAACAGCCGTGCACGGTTGTTGAGCTGGCTGACGGTCAGCACTTCGCGGTCGAGGCTCAGGCGTTGAAAGGGATCGGTGAGCATGGCGGCGATGATAAGCCGCGACGGCGCAATCGCGAAACGGCTTCGCATCCGTTCGCCCAGGCTTGACCGCGCCACGCACGGCGCTAAGCTGCGCGGCTTTCGCCATTGCCCGCCCGAGTCCTCATGAGCCAAAGCCACGCCATTGTCGTGCCGCGCATCTCCACATTTCCCGGCCGTGAAGCCAAGGCGCGATTGATTCTGCGCTGGCTGGCCGAACGGCGCATCGTCGAGGCGCTGCCGACGACTTGCGCGCGCGGGGTCGGCGGCATGGGTTACGCGATGGCATCAGGCGCAAATGATGTAGTGCTGCATCCGGAGCGCTTGCCGGGCAGCGAGACGCTCAACGGCCTGGAGGTGGTCACCCAGCGCTGCATTTATACCCCGACGCACGGCTTCGCCAGGGAGGCCGGCTGCCCCGAGTGCCGCCGTGAGATTGGCGAAGCGTTGTTTGAAGGCCTGGACGACTGGACGCCGCGGCACACGGATAACTTCATCTGTCCTGAATGCGGCTTCGAAGACGACATCAATGGCTTCCTGTTCATTCCCGAATGCGGCTTTTCCAACCTCGGGTTCATTTTCAATGGCTGGGGCGAAGCCGGCTTTAAGCGTGGCTTTCTCGACGAGTTTGCGGCCCGGCTTGGATTTGCGGTGGCACTGGTGCTCGATCAGGGCTGACTGGATAGTCACTTTTCCGCCGCGACGCGGGCCGACGTCCGGGCGCGCCGCACAACCACATTGAGCGCAAGGGGCGGCGTGGGTATAATGCCGCGCTTCCTTTTTCCCGCCTGGGAGCCCCCGCCATGCTGCGTATCAGCCAAGAAGCCCTGACATTCGACGATGTTCTCCTGATCCCGGGTTATTCCGAGGTCCTGCCAAAGGATGTCAGCCTCAAGACCCGTCTGACTCGCGACATCGAGCTCAACATACCGCTGGTATCGGCTGCCATGGACACCGTCACCGAAGCCCGCCTGGCCATCGCCATGGCGCAGGAAGGCGGCATCGGCATCATTCACAAGAACATGAATGTCGAGCAGCAGGCGGCCGAAGTACGCAAGGTCAAGCGTCACGAGACGGCCATCGTTCACGATCCGGCGACCGTGACGCCCGAAACCAAGATCAGCGAACTGCTGCGCAAGGCACGCGAGCTGGGCTTCTCTGGCTTTCCGGTGGTGTCGGGCAAGGAACTGGTGGGTATCGTGACAGGGCGCGACCTGCGCTTCACGCCGAACGTCGGTGATTCGGTCGCCGCGATCATGACGCCGAAGGAAAAGCTGGTCACCGTGCAGGAAGGCACCGGCCTCGAGGAAATCAAAGCCAAGCTTCACGAGCACCGCATCGAGAAGATGCTGGTGGTCGACAACAATTTCCACCTGCGTGGTCTGGTCACCTTCCGTGACATCGAAAAGGCCAAGACCTACCCGCTGGCGTCCAAGGACGACCAGGGACGTCTGCGTGTCGGCGCAGCCGTGGGTACCGGCGCCGATACGGCCGAGCGCGTCGAAGCACTGGCAGCAGCCGGCGTCGACGTGATCGTGGTCGACACCGCGCACGGCCATTCGCGCGGCGTGCTCGATCGGGTGCGCTGGGTGAAAGACAATTTCCCGCAGGTGCAGGTCATCGGCGGCAACATCGCCACCGCCGAAGCGGCGCTGGACCTGGTCAAGGCGGGCGCTGATGCGGTCAAGGTCGGCATTGGCCCAGGCTCGATCTGCACCACGCGCATCGTCGCCGGTGTCGGCGTGCCGCAGATCTCCGCCATCGCCAACGTCTCCGCCGCGCTCGAAGGCACCGGCGTACCGATGATCGCCGACGGCGGCATTCGCTTCTCCGGTGACCTGTCCAAAGCCATCGTCGCCGGCGCCAACGCCGTGATGATGGGCTCGATGTTCGCCGGCACTGAAGAAGCCCCAGGCGAGATCGAACTATTCCAGGGCCGCTCCTACAAGGCCTACCGCGGCATGGGCTCGCTGGGTGCCATGTCCCAGGCGCAAGGTTCCTCGGATCGTTACTTCCAGGACTCGTCGGCAGGCGCCGAGAAGCTGGTGCCCGAGGGTATCGAAGGGCGCGTGCCGTACAAGGGCTCGCTGGCGGCGATCATCCACCAGCTGATGGGTGGCCTGCGTGCCTCCATGGGCTATACCGGCAGCGCGACCATCGATCACATGCGGACCCATCCGCAGTTCGTGCGCATCACCGGTGCCGGCATGGCCGAGTCCCACGTGCATGACGTGCAGATCACCAAGGAAGCGCCCAACTACCGGGTCGGCTGAGATTGCGTAGATCGATTTTTGAAGTATGAATAACGGGGCTGTTCACTCAGCCCCGTGTCATTTGTGACTACCACGAGAGATGCCCACATGGCTCATCCTGACATTCACGCTCACCGCATCCTGATCCTGGACTTCGGCTCGCAGTACACCCAGCTGATCGCCCGTCGCGTTCGCGAGATCGGCGTCTACTGCGAACTGCACCCGTTCGACATGAGCGACGAGGACATCCGCGCTTTCGCGCCGCGCGGCATCATCCTCGCAGGCGGCCCGGAGTCGGTGCACGCCGAAGGCAGCCCGCGCGCCCCGCAGGCCGTATTCGATCTCGGTGTACCGCTGTTCGGCATCTGCTACGGCATGCAGACCATGTCCGAGCAGCTCGGCGGCAAGGTGCAAGGTTCGGATGAGCGTGAGTTCGGCTATGCGCGCGTCGATCTGGTTGGCAAGTCCAAGCTGTTCGACGGGATCGAAGACCACATGGACGACGACGGCGTATTCGGCCTCGACGTCTGGATGAGCCACGGCGACAAGGTGACCGACCTGCCGGCCGGCTTCCACATCCTCGCCAGCACCCCGAGCTGCGCGATTGCGGCGATGGGTGACGATGATCGCCGCTACTACGGCGTGCAGTTCCACCCGGAAGTGACCCACACCCGCCAGGGCGGTCGCATCCTGTCGCGTTTCCTGCTGGAAATCTGCGGCTGCGAAGCGCTATGGACGCCGTCCAACATCGTTGACGATCTGGTCGAGCAGGTCCGCAACCAGGTCGGTTCGGCCAACGTATTGCTGGGCCTGTCCGGCGGTGTCGATTCCTCGGTCGTCGCGGCGCTGCTGCACAAGGCCATTGGCGATCAGCTGACCTGCGTGTTCGTCGACAACGGCCTGCTACGCCTGCACGAAGGCGATCAGGTGATGGCGATGTTTGCCGAGAACATGGGCGTCAAGGTGATTCGCGCGGATGCCGAGGCGCAGTTCCTTGAGAACCTCGCTGGCGAAGCCGATCCGGAGAAGAAGCGCAAGATCATCGGCCGTACCTTCATCGACGTCTTCGATGCCCAGGCCAGCAAGCTGGACAACATTCAGTTTCTCGCCCAAGGCACCATCTACCCGGACGTCATCGAGTCTGCTGGTGCCAAGAGCGGCAAGGCCCATGTGATCAAGTCGCACCACAATGTCGGCGGCCTGCCGGAGGAGATGAACCTCAAGCTGGTCGAGCCGCTGCGCGAGTTGTTCAAGGACGAAGTCCGCAAGATCGGTCTCGAACTCGGCCTGCCGTACGACATGGTCTACCGCCACCCATTCCCGGGTCCGGGGCTGGGCGTGCGCATCCTCGGCGAAGTGAAGAAGGAATACGCCGACCTGCTGCGTCGCGCTGACCACATCTTCATTCAGGAGCTGCGCAATTTCGACTGGTACCACAAGACCAGCCAGGCGTTCGTGGTGTTCCAGCCGGTCAAGTCGGTAGGTGTGGTCGGCGACGGCCGCCGCTACGCCTGGGTCGTTGCGCTGCGTGCGGTGGAAACCATCGACTTCATGACCGCGCGCTGGGCGCATCTGCCGTACGAGCTGCTGGAGAAGGTCTCCAACCGCATCATTAACGAAATCGAAGGCATCTCGCGCGTCACTTATGACGTGTCAAGCAAGCCGCCAGCAACCATCGAGTGGGAATGATCGAGCGTCTGGCGCTGGCCGACATCGATTAGCAGAAAAGCCTGAAGCCCGCGTAACTGCGGGCTTTTGGTTGTTTGGCGCTATACCTCCGCGACTTCAACCCTGTTGCGCCCCGCCGATTTACTTTCGTAGAGCGCAACGTCGGCGCGTGCGATCGCATCGCTGAGCAACTCGTCTGCACGGTACTGGGTGAGGCCGATCGACAGCGTAACGCAGACCCGTATGCCATCGCTGTAGAGTTCGAGCGCCTCGACACGCTTGCGTATACGCTCGGCGCTTTCGCCCGCGTGGTCGAAATTCGTATCCGGCAGGATGGCCAGAAACTCTTCACCGCCCCAACGGCCAATGAAGTCCTGTTCGCGCATTGATTGTGTGAGCAGATCGCTCACCGCTTGGAGGACGCGATCGCCCATGTCATGACCGTACCGGTCATTGACCTGCTTGAAGTGGTCGATGTCCATCAGCATCAAGGTGAGGTTGGTGGGGTGGCGCTTGTATCGTGCCAGGATCTTTTCGGTGAGTTCGATCATCTGTCGACGATTGAATAGGCCGGTCAGTGAGTCGGTCGTTGCCATTGAGGCCAGCTTCTTGTGTGCCCGGGCCACCGTGACCACATAGAACAGCGCGAGATAGCTGAACATGCAGAACACCACGGTAAGGTTGAACACGTGCACGCCCAGCAGCGCGTTGGAGGAGATGGGTTGCAGCGGTTCAATAAACCACATCAATACGTCGAGCCCGACGTAGTAGGCCCACAGCCACCCCGCGTATATCCAGGCGGTGCGCGTGGGCATGCTGACGAACAGAGCCGGAATAAACATCAGCAGGAAATAGTGGAAGCCGCTTTCCCAACCAACCAGCACGGTTCCCAGTCCGGCATGAACAAGCACTTCGATGCGTATCAGCATGACCGCTAGCTGATTTCTTCGCTGTTGGAATGCGCGATAGGCATAGATATACATGGCCACACTGACCACGTTGATCCAGCCCAGGATGGGTGATCCAAGAAGAAGAAATATGAATAAAAAAGCGACGTCGACGCTGCCTGCCAACTGACAGCACCGCATCGAGAGCTGCCAGAACTCCGGCTGGGAGTCGCGCCGGCGCAGGTGTTCCGAGTGTGTCCCTTGCATTGCACCTGCTCCCTGATCCGGTTGTATCGCGCCGGCTCTAATGTCGTTAACCCGGGCAACCCACCAAAAGAGGCGTCAGAAACGGTTTGCAGCGGGGCCGAAGCACGTTACGAGGCTGAGCGGTTGCTGTCTAGTGGCCACTGGCCGACGGCTTTGCTAAAAAGCCCCTCATAAAGGCTGCTGACCTGGTCGCAGCAGGTACTGTCGAGGTGACTTTCACGACCATGCCTGATGGGCGGATTTTCATTGGTTGACAGGGAAGAGCATCAATACGGGATCCGAGTCAGAGGGAATACTGCGGGTGATACCCGATGGGTTGGAGTGCTCGAGAGCACGGAGCGACGCTGCGGTCAGCGATCGCTTTTGCAAGCGTTGCGCGGCGAACTCGGACAGCCTCCGTGAACACTGAGCGATACCGCGTTCACTCGCCTCCATACAGAAGGGTCGTGATTCGGTCGTGTTCCAGTGGGGACGGTAGGGCTGTCGTGTCGACGTTTCCGGCACCGCTCGCAGTCGGATGGTGCGAATCGCTCTCGGGTTGGAAATTGCCGTGGGCGTCGAACGTCACCCAGCCGTACCATTCCCGGACCACCTGGGTGGGCCTTCCTGCGTCCATGGCCACATACCAGTCGGCCAACCGGAAACGCTTACCGGCGAGCGTCGCAATAGCGCTTTGTGCGCTGATCAAGGCCAGGTAGAGCGGATGGGGGAGAGGCTCTACGCGGCCGGTGTCGTCGAGCAGAAATGTATAGGAGGCGTGCGGCGATCCCTTTGCGCCCTCAGCGACTTCTTCGTTCGGGTTCAGAGTGAACACTGGAGCAAAGCCACCACCTTCCGTTCGGAAGTTCGTCGTCTGCCTTCCGGCGCAGCATTGCCCTCAGTCAAACGCGGCCGGCACATCGATGCGCCGCCAGATGGCTTCGGAGAAGCTGTAGACGGCGAACGCCACCAGGCCGAGGCCGACGAGGGACAGCCAGAAGGTGCCGAACGGCAGGCTTTGCAGGGCGTCCAAGGCGTCTTCCAGGCCGGGCGGATCGGTGGGCTCGTAGCGGCTGCCACCAGTGAAGAGCATGCCGGCGACCACAAAGAACGCCACGCCGCGGGCGATCAGGCCGGCGCGTGAAATCGGCCGGACCCAACGCATGACGTCTTCGGAGGCGTTGAAGTACTTTTCAAACTTGGCTTTCCAGCCCTTGATCACGTGCGCGATACCGACGCCGAGCGGGACGAGGGCGACCAGGTAGATCAGGTAGTTCGAATACTTCCATCCGAGCAGTCCGGCGAGGAAATCCTGGCCGCCGGAGCCGCCGCCGCTGCTGCCCGCGTCGCCGAGCGGGCTGCCGAGCAGGCCGAGGGTGAACAGTGCGAGCAGGGAATACGCGACGGCGCTGCCAACGAGCCCGGCGCGGATGGCGAGGCCCTTGGCATCGGTTCCGTGACCTTCCGGGTCGGCAATGGCCTGCGTCACTCGCCAGGCGACGTAGGCGACCAGGCCGACAACCATGATCCACAGGAGGGTCTCGCCGAAGGGTTGTTCCAGCAGTTGCTGGATTGCGCCCTTGGTGCCCAGCGTCTTGCCGCTGCCCACCCCGGCGAGAAAGGCGAAGGCACCGATGATCAGGTAGACCACACCGCGAGCGGCATAGCCGCTGCGGGCAAGCCAGGCCATGCCCTTGCTGATGCTGACCTCATCTTTCGTCTGGGCTGCGGTGGGGTGCATGGGGACTCCTCGCGCTGTATGTAAAGGTGTGTCTTTTGTAGAGCGCGATCGGGCTCGAGGGTTCGCCGTGGGTGCCGGGCGGTGCGACTGCATGCGGCAAGGTGCCCTGGCCGGCTGCGGTAGAAAGCGCGACGCGGTAGCATGCGCAAATGCGAGCGATTCCAGATGGCGGCCCTGAGGCCGGCTCGAGCGGAATAGCGGTATCAAGGAGCGAGGATGTCTTTTACCCGGCGGAAAATGCTGGCAGGCCTGACCGGGCTTGCCGTGGTGGGCGCAGCTGGCGGCGGCGCGCGCTACTGGCTGGGACGTTCGGCGAACCCGGTAACCCATGACTATGAGCTGATTGCCGCCCCGGCGGATATCGAACTGATTTCTGGCAGCGTAACGCCGGCGTGGTGCTACGGAGGGCGGGCGCCGGGTGTCGAGCTGAGGGCGCGTCAAGGCGACTGGCTGCGGGTTCGCTTTACCAATCACCTTCCGGAGCCCACCACTATCCACTGGCACGGCATTCGCCTGCCCCTGGAGATGGATGGGGTCCCCTACGTCTCGCAACTGCCGGTGTTGCCCGGCGAGTCCTTCGACTACCGGTTCAGGGTGTTGGATGCCGGCAGCTTCTGGTACCACCCGCACACATCGAGCGCCGAGCAGCTGGGCCGCGGGCTGGTAGGACCGCTCATTATCGAGGAGCGCGAGCCCAGCGGGTTCCGCCACGAGCGGACGTTGAGCCTGAAGAGCTGGCACGTCGACGAGCGAGGGGCCTTTACTGCCTTCAGCGTTCCGCGGGAGGCCGCTCGCGGCGGTACCCCGGGGGTGGTGTCCAGCGTCAACGGGGAGCACGCACCGACCCTCGAGCTGCCCGCCGGGCAGGTGGTCCGGCTGCGGATCCTCAACCTCGACAATACCCTGACCTACCGGTTGAACCTCTCGGGCGGCGAAGCGCGGATCTACGCGATAGATGGCCACCCGGTCGTGCCGCGGCCGCTGGGCAAACAGTACTGGCTGGGCCCGGGCATGCGCCTCGACCTGGCGCTGAAGGTCCCGCCAGCGGGCGAGGTGCTGTCACTGCGCAATGGGCCGCTGCGCCTGGCAAGCCTGGCCTCTGTCGCCGGTGCTGATGGCGAGGGCTTCTGGCCCGGGGCGCTGCCGGCCAACCCGGTGGCCGAACCGGATCTGCAGCGCGCCGAGACCCTGCGCTTCAACTTCGAATGGGCCGGGACCTTGTCGAGCGAGACGGCCCAGGGCGACGCCTTCACCTTCTGGCAAATCAACGGTCAGGCATGGGACATCAATGACAAGACCTGTGCGGACCGTCCGATCGCGACGCTGAAGCGAGGTGGCCACTATGTCTTCGAGCTGCGCAACCTGAGTCAGTACCAGCACCCGATCCACCTGCACGGCATGACCTTCAAGGTGATCAGCTCGAATCGCAAACGCATCGAGCCCTGGTTTACCGACACCTACCTGCTGGGCAAGAACGAAACGGCCAGGATTGCCCTGGTGGCGGATAATCCCGGCGTCTGGATGTTCCATTGCCACGTTATCGATCATATGGAGACCGGGCTGATGGCGGCGATCGAGGTCGTCTGAAAGCCCGAGGTAAGCCGTTACCAGGCGCTGGATCTGCGAGGAGCGAAATGAAGAGACCGATGATCATCGATCGTTCGCGGGACGAGTCGTTCATGGCCGAGGCCCTGGCGCTCGCCGCCGAAGGGGCTCGCCTGGGCGAAGTGCCGGTCGGGGCCGTGCTGGTGCAGGACGGCAAGGTGATAGGCCGGGGATACAACTGCCCGATTTCAGCGCATGATCCCAGTGCGCACGCCGAGATGGTGGCGATCCGTGACGCGGCGCGGAGCCTGCAGAATTACCGACTGCCCGGCAGCACGCTGTATGTGACGCTGGAACCCTGCAGCATGTGCGCCGGGTTGATCGTGCATGCGCGGGTCCAGCGGGTTGTGTACGGCGCGACCGAACCCAAGGCGGGCGTGGCGGTTAGCCGGGGCCAGTTTTTTTCAAGTGTGTTCCTCAACCATCAGGTGCTGGTCGAAGGCGGGGTCAGGGCGGACGCCTGCAGCCAGGTACTCAGTGAGTTCTTTCGCGCACGGCGCCAGAAGGGGCTGGCCGAAGCGCTCCCGCAGGAACCGTCGGCAGGCTGAAGGCCGCGGTCAGGCGGGGTTGCTGTAGCGGCGGACACCCGATTCCGGCAGGGTTTCGTGGGCGGCAACGCTGCCCTGGGCCGGAAACACCACGAGATGGTCGGCGGCGATGGCAATGCCGACGGCCTGCCCGGTCGGATAGTCCGCGTGGCTGGGAAAGATGCCCTCCAGCTGGTTGCCGGTCGGCAATTGCAGGCGGTACAGGGTCGAGGCGCCAAGGAAGGTCTTGCCGACGATGAGTGTCTTCAGGGGGCTGTCCGGGGCGTAGACGATGTCGTCCGGTCGCAGCAGGACGTCCACCGAGCTACCGGGTGGCATGGTGTAGGCGCGGTTGCCGCGGATCACGCCGAGTTCGGTCTGCACCGTCTCCGGGTCGATGAGCTGGCCGCGGATGAAGTAGCCCTGGCCGATGAAGCTCGCGACAAAGGGCGTGAGCGGTTCGTGGTAGAGGTTGTAGGGCGTGTCCCACTGCTCCAGGCGACCATCCTTGAACACGCCGACCTGGTCGCTGACCGCAAAGGCTTCCTCCTGATCGTGGGTGACCAGAATGGCGCTGGTGCCGCGCGCCTTGAGGATCTCGCGCACTTCATGGGACAGCCGCCGGCGCAGATCGCCGTCGAGGTTGGAGAAGGGCTCGTCGAGCAGCAGCAGTTCGGGCTCGGGAGCCAGCGCGCGGGCCAGGGCGACACGTTGTTGCTGGCCGCCGGAGAGTTCGTGGGGGTAGCGCTTGGCCAGGTGCGAGAGGTGCACCAGTTCGAGCATCTCGCGCACGACGCGCTGCCCGTGCGGATGCTTGCGCACACCGAACTCGACGTTTTCTGCCACGTTCAGGTGGGGAAACAGGGCATAGTCCTGGAACACCATGCCGATACGGCGCTTCTCCGGTGCCAGGGTGAAGCCACGCCGGGACAGCACCACCTCGCCCAGCTGGATTTCGCCCTCGCTGACCGGCTCAAAGCCCGCAATCGCGCGCAGGGTGGTGGTCTTGCCGCAGCCGGATGGCCCGAGCAGACAGCCGATGTCGCCACGGTTGAGGTGCAGGCTGAGTTGTTGCACCACGGGCTGCTCGTCATAGCCGCAGTTGAGCTGGCGCAGGTGCAGCAGCGGCTCATGGCTCATGCGTGGTGGTAGGCCGGCTCGACCAGAAACTCAAGCAGGGCCTTTTGCACGTGCAGCCGGTTTTCCGCCTGCTGCCAGGCCACCGAGCGGGGATCGTCGAGCAGGTCGTCGCTGATTTCCTCGCCGCGGTGGGCCGGCAGGCAATGCATGAACAGCACGTCCTCAGCCGCGGCGTCGAGCAGGGCGCGGTCGACCTGATACGGGCGGAAGGTCGCCATACGCGCCGCGACTTCATCTTCCTGGCCCATTGAGGCCCATACGTCGGTGCTCACCAGGTGTGCACCCCGCACCGCTTCGCGCGGGTCGCGGACGATCCGTACCCGGTCGCCGGCCTGCGCCAGCAGCGCGGCGTCGGGCTCGTAGCCGCTCGGGCAGGCGACGCGTAGCTGGAAGTCGAACTGGATGGCCGCTTCCATATAAGAGTTGCACATATTGTTGCCGTCGCCGACCCAGGCGACCGTCTTGCCGGCGATGCTCCCGCGCAGCTCGTGGAAGGTCTGCATGTCGGCCATCAGCTGGCAGGGGTGCAGGTCGTCCGACAGGCCGTTGATGACCGGCACCGTCGAATGTGTGGCGAACTCGGTCAGCGTGGCGTGGGCAAAGGTACGGATCATGATGGCGTCGAGCATGCTCGACATGACGATGGCTGAGTCGCTGATCGGCTCGCCGCGGCCGAGCTGGGTGTCGCGCGGGGAGAGAAAGATCGCCTGGCCGCCCAGTTGGATCATGCCTGCTTCGAACGACAGCCGCGTGCGGGTCGAGGCCTTCTCAAAGATCATTCCGAGGACGCGGTTCTTCAGCGGCTCGAACAGAATGCCGCGCTCGCGCAGATCCTTCAGCTCGATGCCGCGACGGACCAGGCCAAGCAGCTCCTGGGGCGTGCAATCCATCAGTGAGAGAAAATGCCTTGCGCTCATATCAACTACCTTTGTTGCCGCAGTCGAGGCCGGAGACTTTTTGACGAAAAAACAAGGGCCTGCGACAGGGGTCGCCAAGCGGGCGACGAAACGGGAAAGGCGCGATCTTATCCAGAAAGCCGCGGCGGGCGCAAATCGGCCTCCGAGCGCTTGCCACGCAGCGTTGCAGGCGGCGTCGGCCCTGGCTCCGGCGATAAAAGCCGAGTTCGTGACTCGGCTTTCCGGCTCGCCTTCCTGTACAATGCGCGGCAACCGAGACTAGCCGAGGTGCCCAATGGATATCATCGAAACCATCAAAGAGCAGATCGAAAAGAACCCGGTCCTGCTGTACATGAAAGGCTCGCCGAACGCGCCGCAGTGCGGCTTCTCCGCGCGCGCGACCCAGGCCGTGATGGGCTGTGGCGAGAAGTTCGCCTACGTGGACATCCTGCAGAATCCGGAAATCCGTGCCAACCTGCCGAAATATGCCAACTGGCCGACCTTCCCGCAGCTGTGGGTCGACGGCGAGCTGGTCGGTGGCAGCGACATCATCCTGGAAATGTTCGAAAAGGGTGAGCTGCAACCGTTGATCAAGCAGGCCGTGCAGAAAGCGGGCGCCTGAGCGACCGCAGTCAACAGCGAGACAGCAAAACGGGAGCCCAGGCTCCCGTTTTTTCGTTTGCGTTAGCGGATAGCTCAGTCGTCCATCTGCGACTGCAGGTAGTTTTCCATACCGACCTTGCCGATCAGGCTGAGCTGCGTTTCGAGCCAGTCGATGTGTTCTTCTTCGGACTCGAGGATATCCTCGAGCAGCTCGCGGGTACCGTAGTCACCGACGCTTTCGCAGTAGGCGATCGCCACCTTGAGGTCCTGGATGCCGCCCTGTTCGAGCTTCAGGTCGCACTCGAGCATTTCGCGAGTGTTTTCGCCGATCAGCAGCTTGCCGAGGTCCTGCAGATTGGGCAGGCCTTCGAGGAACAGGATGCGCTTGATCAGCTTGTCGGCGTGCTTCATCTCGTCGATCGATTCGTCGTACTCGTGCTTGCCGAGCTTGCCGAGGCCCCAGTCTTCGTACATGCGCGCATGCAGGAAGTACTGGTTGATGGCGACCAGTTCGTTCGCGAGGATCTTGTTGAGGTGCTGAATGACTAGCTTGTCGCCTTTCATCGGGAGGTCCTGGTCTGATTCGGGATGCTTCTGTTGCAGCAGTCTGGACAGGAAGCCCTGGGCTGTCAAACCTAAGCCCTTGAAGCACAACGGTAAATCCGAATAAGAATACGTCTGTTCCGCGCTGATCGGCTAAGTCGCTGATTGCAGGCAAGAAAAAGCCGGGCAGGGGCCCGGCTTCGGAAGATCGGTGTCAGGGCAGGCTCAGGCAGACACGAAGCCGGCAGGGTAGGCGAGGGCAGCCTGGGCGCTCTGCACGTCGCTGAGGGTATCGCGCACGACCTGCTTGGCAACGCAGGCGCATTTTCCGCACTGGGTGGCCACCCCGGTGGCTTCGCGAACTTCACGGTAGCTGCAGCAGCCTTCATAGATCGCGTCACGGATCTGGCCGTCGGTAACGCCCTGGCAGAGACACACGTACATAGGAACTACCCGTTGGGTCTGTGATGAAAGGATGCTAAACAGAATGAGAATGATTGTCAAAGCTCGTTCGTCGGCTCGCCGCTCTGTCTTCGACCCGCGCAACCCGGCGGCGCAATGACAGGACCGCGGCGCGCCCTGGCGGATGAGGTAAAATGCCGGCCCCTTTTCCTGCGCCCGGATCGTCCATGGCCCTGCAAGCAACGCCCTACAAGGTCGAGATCAACCTCACCGACCTCGACCGCCACGTCTATCAGGACCTGCGCTTCACCGTCGCTCGTCATCCTTCCGAAACCGAGGAGCGCCTTGTCGCGCGACTGATTGCCTATGTGCTCTGGTACAGCGAGCAGCTGGCGTTCGGCCGCGGCCTGTCGGACGTCGACGAGCCGGCACTGTGGGAAAAGAGTCTCGATGACCGCGTGCTGCACTGGATCGAAGTGGGCCAGCCGGATGCCGAACGCATCACCTGGTGCTCGCGACGCGCCGAGCGCTTCAGCCTGGTGGCCTATGGCAATCTGCGGGTCTGGCAGACCAAGGTGCTCGACAGCGTGCGCAGCCTGAAGAAGATCAATGTCGTGGCGGTTGGCCAGGAGGCGCTGGAGCAGGTGGCGCAGGACCTGCCGCGAGCGATCGGCTGGAGCGTGATGGTCAGCGAGGGTGCGCTCTACATCACCGATGAGCGGGGCCAGCACGAGGTCCCGCTGCAGTGGCTGATCGGCGAGCGCGGCTGAAGCGCTCGCCGAGCGTTCGGACGCTGGCGGTCCTCAGGATTGCCAGAACTGCACGAAGGCATTGAACGACATCACCACGCCGACCGCTGTGGCCGCCATCGCCAGCAGACCGAACACCAGCATCCAGGTGGGATGGCGGTAGTCGTCGCCGACGATACTCGGCTTCTTCGTCGCCCAGAGAATGCACGCCAGCGCCAGCGGCAGGACCAGCGCATTCAGCGTGCCGGCTACGACCAGGACCTTCACCGGCTGGCCGACCAGGCTGTAGATCAGCGTCGAGCAGGCGATGAAGGCAATCACCACGCGCTGGTTGTGGCGCTGGATGCTCTCGTGCAGCGAGTACATGAAGGTGACGCTGGTGTAGGCGGCGCCGATCACCGACGACACCGACGCCGCCAGCAGCACGATACCGAACATCTTGTAGCCGACCGTACCCATCGAGTGGGAGAAGACCGAGGCGGCCGGATTGCCTGCCTCCAGGGCCAGCCCCTGGCTGACCACGCCAAGCGCGGCGAGGAACAGGCAGATGCGCACCACGCCGGTGGTGACGATCCCGGTGACCGCCGCACGTGTTACCACGCCGACGTTCTCGACCCCGGTGATGCCGGCCTCGACCAGGCGATGCCCGCCGGAAAAGGAGATATAGCCGCCGACGGTGCCGCCGACCAGGGTCACGATCGGCAGCAGCAGGATCAGCGGATCGTCCGGATTGAAGCTGTGGCTCAGCGCCTCCAGCACCGGCGGGCTCGACTGCAGCATGGCGTAACCGATCATGCACAGCATCACCAGGCCAAGCAACTGCATCAGCGAGTCCATCACCCCCTTGGCGTTGCGCAGCAGGAAGATGCCGATGATCAGCACCGCCGCGATCAGTGAGCCGATCACCGGAGGGACGCCGAAGAGTTCATCGCTAGGCCGGCGCCGCCGATGTTGCCGATGTTGAAGGCGACGCCGCCCAACACGATAAACGCCGAGATCAGGTGGCCGACCCCGGGCAGTACCCGATTGGCCACATCCTGGCCGCGCAGGTTGGCGACCGTGATGACGCGCCAGATGTTGAGCTGGGCGCCAATGTCGATCAGCAGCGAAATGACGATGGCGAAGGCGAAGCTCGCCAGGTATTTCTCGGTGAACAGCGAGGTCTGGGTGAGAAAGGCCGGTCCGATGGAGGAGGTCGCCATGATGAACACGGCGCCGCGCAGGACGTTGCGTTGTGGTGCGGGGCTGGTGCTGGGAGTGGGGTGCATTAGGGATACCTTTTTTCTTGATGTTGGGGCAGGTAGAAATGCAATCGGTGCAAGGCCGGCTGTGTGAATCACTGCGTTCGGTTGTGCCGTGTCGAACAGGCTCGGTCACGGCCGCCTGTATCGGCTCGCTGCGCGTGCTCCCGGGGTCAGCCGTTGGCTGTTGCGCCCGAAATCGTGCGGCTTGCCCAACCGTCAGCCGTGGCGGCTTCACTGGGTCTGATGCCGGTTTTTTTGGTTTTTCTTGTTGTGCTTGTGCGTTGTGCCGTGATCGTGTCCGAGCAGGGCGTCGGTATACCTCGTGTCTTGGTTGGGGCCGTCGCCTTCGCTGTGCCAGCGGGGTGACGGGCCGGATTGGGGCGGCGCCGGGCCCGGCGTCGCTGTGCTATCGCCAGTGGGCCAGCCACTGCCGGTGCTCGTGCTGTGCGGCTGCCAACGCGATCGGCTTGAGCTGGATTCGTGTGCCGGGCAGGCACTGCGCCAGGCGTGCCACGGCCAGCGGGGTCAGGGCACCGAGCCTCGGGTAGCCGCCAATGGTTTGCCGGTCGTTCATCAGAACGATCGGCTGGCCGTCGGGCGGGACCTGGATCGCCCCCAGGGGCACGCCCTCGGAAATCATCGATCGCCGACTGCTGTGCAGAGCTGGCCCGAGCAGGCGAATGCCCATGCGGTCGGCGCGCTGGTCTAGGGTCCAAGAATGATTGAAGGCGTCGAACAGGCTTTGCCCGCTGAAATGGCCAATCTGCGCACCCAGAACCATCGGGAGCGGGCCGCTCGGCAGCAACGATCCGATGCGTTCGCCCGGCAATTGGCGAGGCGCTGGCGGCGTGCCGTTCCAATGCAGCCGATCGCCGGCCGCGAGGGGGCGACCGTCGCCATGCAGGCCGCCAAGCTGCTCGCGACGCACCGTAGCGCAACTGCCCAGGACCGGGGTTGCTTCGAAGCCGCCAGGTGCAGCCAGGTAGGCGCGCACGCCCTCGCGCGGCTGGTCGAAGACCAGGTGCTGGCCGGTACGGACGCCGATGCTCTGCCCCGGCGCGACGGGCAGGCCGTCCAGCGTCGCGTTGAGATCGGCACCGCAAAGGGCCAGGCAGGTGTCGGTTTCGACGCGCAAGCTGAACTGGCCGAGGGTGATCTCGATCACCGCGGCGGCGGGCGGGTTGCCCAGCAGCCAGTTGGCCCAGGTGTGCGAGACCCAGTCCGTGGCGCCGCCCTGGGTCACGCCCAGGTGGCGCACTCCCAGCCGTCCGCCGTCCTGCAGGCTGGCGAATGCGCCGCTGCGTTCGATGAGCAGGCTCATGGCGTCACCTCGAACGGGCTGTCGTCGCCGCCGAGGCGGATGAACTCGGCGTGGTCGACGGGCTGGAAACGCACCCGGTCGCCGGGGCGCCAAAGGCTGTAGCCCTCAAGGTCGCGGTCGAACAACCGGGTCGGGCTGCGGCCAATGAGGTTCCAGCCGCCTGGAGACACCAGGGGGTAGATAGCAGTCTGGCGATCGGCGATCCCCAGGCTGCCGGCCGGAACCCGCTGGCGCGGCGTCTGCAGGCGCGGGCTGGCGAGGCGCTCGTCGACCAGACCCATGAAGCCAAAACCGGGTGCGAAACCCAGGGCGAAGACCTGATAGACCCGCCCGCTGTGCTGTGCGATCACGCCGGCGACGCCGAGCCCGCTGCGCTGGCCAAGCGCTTCCAGCTCCGGGCCGACGCTGGGGTCGTACCAGACCGGGATCAGCAGTTCGCGGGCCTGACCACCGGCATCCGGCTGCAGGCCGTGCAGGGCTTCGGCGATGCGCTGGCGCGCCTGGCTGTCATCCAGCTGCGCCAGGTCGTAGTGGACCAGCAGGGTGGTGTAGGACGGCACCAGGTCGACCAGCGCCTCGCCGAAGCGCTCGCGCAACCGCTGTGCCGCAGCCAGCAACCAGGGCATGTTGGCTTCGTCGATCTCGTCGAACAGGCGCAGCATCAGGCAGTCGATACCGACCACTTCCAGACGCGGGTTCATGCCGGCAGGCCCTCGAGCGCCTGTCGGATGCGCTGCACGGCAGCGACCGAGCCGGCGTTGTCGCCGTGCACGCAGAGGGTGTCGGCACGCAGCACCAGGGCGCTGCCATCGCTGGCGGTCAGCGCTTCGCCCCGGGCCAGGCGCAGGGCCTGTGCGACGACCGTCTCGGCGTCGTGGTGGACCGCGCCGGGCAGGGCGCGCGAGACCAGTCTGCCGTCCGGGTCGTAGGCGCGGTCGGCGAATACCTCGAACCACAGGACGACGCCCAGTTCGTCAGCCAGGGCTTGAGCCTCGCTGTTGTCGCGGGTGGACATCAGCATCAAGGGAAGCGATGGCGAGTAGGCGATGACCGCTAGCATCACCGCGCGTAGCAGTTCTGGCTTGCGCATCATGTCGTTATAGAGCGCGCCGTGTGGTTTGACGTAGCGCACCTGTGAGCCCTCGGCCCGGCAGATGCCGTCCAGCGCACCGATCTGGTAGAGCAGCATGTTTTCCACTTCGTCCGGGCTGCAGGCCATGGAGCGACGACCAAAGCCGGCGAGGTCGGGGTAGGCCGGGTGGGCACCGATCGTCACCTGGTGCCGGGTCGCCAGCGCCACGGTGCGGCGCATGACTTGCGGGTCCGAGGCATGGAAGCCGCAGGCCACATTGGCGCAGTCGATATGGGGCATCACATCGGCGTCCAGGCCCATGGTCCAGGCGCCGAAGCTCTCGCCGATGTCGCAGTTGAGCAGTAGAGGTTTCATGGCAATCCCCGCTAAAGGCTGGGCCGCTCCGGCAGGCCGGGGCGAACGATGGGAATACGATGATAAATTATTGGTGATTTATCAATAAATATTTAACGTAAGGGCCGGCGAGGGTCGTTTGCGCCTGCATTGCTGTATGATTGCCCACCCGATTCACCCGCGCAGCAGCTGCTGCGCCCCTCAGGTCATGGTCCGCAGATGGTTGATGCCAAATCCCCGCGTCCGTTGCGATCGCCCATCGTCGCCTCGGCACACCTCGCCGAGCAGTCCCAGGAACTCTCCGAGCTGGAGTACGGCATCATCGTCGCCAGTGCTGCGCTGATGCGCTGGATGGAGCGCTGCATGAAGGCCTCCGGTGCGGTGGAGATGAATGCGCTGGATGTCATGGTGCTGCACAACCTCGCCAGCCGCGGCCGGGCCAAGCGACAGGCGGACATCTGCCTGCTGCTCAACGTCGAGGACACCCACACCGTGACCTATGCGCTGAAAAAGCTTGCCAAGCTCGGCCTGGTGGAAGGCGAGAAACAGGGCAAGGAAATGTTCTACCGGACCACCGATAAGGGCGGCGAACTTTGTCAGGCCTACGCCGACATCCGCCGCGAGTGCCTGATCGCCTCTTTCGAGAACCTCAACGTCGACCCCGACGAGATCCATCGCCTCGCTGGGCTGCTGCGCGCCATGTCCGGTCTGTACGACCAGGCGGCGCGCGCCGCGACCTCGCTCTGATCGACTCACGCTGCACGCCGGATATCGCTAGATGCGCATCGAACCCCGTCCTCTCCCCGAACAACTCCCCGACCTTGGCGACCTGCCGCCCTTGCTCACACGCCTCTACGCGGCGCGCGGCGTGCAGTCGGTCAGTGAGCTGGATAAGGGCTTGGCACGCCTGATCCCCTATGGCCAGCTCAAGGGCATCGACGCCGCCGTGGCGCTGCTGGTCGGGGCAATCGAAGCCCGCCAACGCATCCTCTTCGTCGGCGACTTCGATGCCGACGGCGCGACGGCGAGCACCGTGGGCGTGCTGGGCCTGCGTCAGCTGGGCGCGGCGCACGTGGATTACCTGGTACCCAATCGCTTCGAGTACGGCTATGGGCTGACGCCTGAAATCGTTGCCGTGGCCCTCGAGCGTCAGCCCGATCTGCTGGTGACCGTGGACAACGGCATCTCCAGCGTTGATGGCGTGGCGGCAGCCAAGGCCGCTGGGCTCAAGGTGCTGGTCACCGACCACCATCTGCCGGGCCCGGAATTGCCCGCCGCGGATGCCATCGTCAATCCGAATCAGCCCGAGTGCGCGTTCCCGAGCAAATGCATCGCCGGTGTCGGGGTGATCTTCTACGTATTGCTGGCCTTGCGCGCCGCGCTGCGTGACAGGGGCTGGTTCAGCCGGCAGGGCTGGGCGGAACCGAACCTGGCCGAGCTGCTGGACCTGGTCGCCCTGGGCAGCGTCGCCGACGTGGTGCCGCTGGACGCCAACAACCGTATCCTGGTGCACCAGGGCCTGGCGCGCATCCGTGCCGGTCGTGCGCGGCCTGGGCTGCGGGCGATCCTCGAGGTCGCCGGTCGCGATCATCGGCGTATCACCTCGACCGACCTCGGCTTCATTCTCGGCCCGCGGTTGAACGCGGCCGGGCGCCTGGACGACATGGCGCTGGGCATCGAGTGCCTGCTGTGCGAAGACGAAGCGTTGGCGCGGGATATGGCCGTGCAGTTGGATCAACTCAACCAGGACCGCAAGGGCATCGAGCAGGGCATGCAGCGCGAGGCGCTGGCCCAGCTCAAGGATCTGCCGATCGAAGACATGCCGTTCGGCCTCTGCCTGTTCGAGCCGGACTGGCATCAGGGCGTCATCGGCATCCTCGCCTCGCGGCTGAAAGAGCGCTATCACCGCCCGACCATCGCCTTTGCCGACGCCGGCGAAGGCGTGCTGAAGGGCTCGGCGCGCTCGGTGCCGGGTTTTCACATCCGCGATGCGCTGGACGCCGTGGCCGCGCGCCATCCGGGCCTGATCAGCAAGTTCGGCGGCCATGCCATGGCGGCCGGGCTGTCGCTGCCGCAGGAGAACTTCGGCGCCTTCGCCGCCGCCTTCGATGCCGAAGTGCGGCGCCAGCTGTGCGAGGAGGACCTGACCGGACGACTGCTCACCGATGGCCAACTGAGCATCGAGGAGTTTCACCTGGAGCTGGCCAAGGCGCTGCGCAATGCCGGGCCCTGGGGTCAGCATTTTCCCGAACCGGTGTTTCACGGCGTGTTCCAGCTGGTGCAGCAGCGCCTGGTGGGCGAGAAGCACCTGAAGCTGGTGCTCAAGAGCGAATGCGGCTCGCTGACGCTCGATGGCATCGCGTTCAATATCGATCGCGACCTCTGGCCCAATCCCACCGTGCGCTGGGCCGATCTGGCCTACAAGCTGGACGTCAACGAATTCCGCGGACGCGAGAGCGTGCAGCTGTTGGTCGCGCATATCGCCGCGCGCTAACGCGCCTCAGCCTTTCTCCCCGATGGTGGGCTCCGAAGGAGGCTGAATGAAGTCATCGCCTGTTCGGTTTTGTACGTGCCGCGCAAGGCGCCACACACCCTCTATCGCCGTGCTCGGTTCGTTCCCCCGCCCCTTTGCGGAGAGGGCCAGGGTGAGCGGGGTGGCGGCTGGCATAGCGAAAGGGTCCGAAGTCCTGCTTCGTTCGATCGGTGATCTGAATCGAGCCCTATTTGCCTCATCGTGCATGATTGGCGCGCGCCCGTCGCCGGCCTAGAGTGAGGCGATTAGAAGAACAATCCTCCGGAGCCTGCGATGAGCGAAACGACCCGGCACCACCGTGCCTGCCACCTGTGCGAGGCCATCTGTGGCCTGACCATCGAAACCCGCGATGAGCAGATCGTTTCCATCAAGGGCGACCCAGAGGACAGCTTCAGCCGCGGCCATATCTGCCCCAAGGCGGTTGCGCTGCAGGATATCCAGCACGATCCGGACCGCCTGCGCCACCCGATGCGCCGCGTCGGCGGCGAGTGGCAGGCGATCGAGTGGGACGAGGCCTTCGCCCTGGTCGCCGAGCGCCTGGCCGCCATCCGCGAGCGACACGGCAACAATGCCGTGGCCGTCTACCAGGGCAACCCCAGCGTGCATAACTACGGGTTGATGACCCACAGCAACTACTTCCTCGGTCAGCTGAAAACCCGCAACCGCTTCTCCGCCACCTCGGTCGATCAGCTGCCGCATCACCTGACCAGCCTGATGATGTACGGTCATGGCCTGCTGATTCCCATTCCGGACATCGACCACACCGATTTCATGCTGATCCTGGGCGGCAATCCGCTGGCCTCCAATGGCAGCATCATGACCGTCCCGGACGTGGAAAAACGCCTCAAGGCCGTGCAGGCGCGTGGCGGCAAACTGGTGGTGGTCGACCCGCGGCGCAGCGAGACGGCGGCCATCGCCGATCAGCACCTGTTCGTTCGTCCCGGTGAGGACGCGGCGCTGCTCTTCGGCCTACTCCATACGCTGTTCGCCGAAGGCCTGACCCGCACCAGTCACTTGCCGGTGGACGGCCTGGACGAGTTGCGCGCGGCGGTGGCGCCGTTCTCGGCCGAGGCAATGGGCCGGCGTTGCGGCGTGCCGGCCGAGCAAATCCGTCAGCTGGCGCGGGACTTCGCCGCGGCGGACAAGGCGGTTTGTTACGGCCGCATGGGGGTGTCGACCCAGGCCTTCGGCACGCTGTGCCAGTGGCTGGTGCAGGCGATCAACCTGGTCACCGGCAACCTGGACCGCGTCGGCGGCGTGCTCTGCACCGAGCCGGCGGTGGACCTGGTGGCCAATACTTCGGGCGGCCACTTCGATCGCTGGCAGAGCCGCGTCTCAGGCCTGCCGGAGTACGGCGGCGAATTGCCGGTCTCGGCGCTGGCCCAGGAAATGCTCACCGAAGGCGAGGGGCAGATCCGGGCGCTGGTCACGGTCGCCGGCAATCCGGTGCTGTCGACGCCCAACGGCCGGCAGCTGGAGCAGGCACTGGACGGCCTCGAATTCATGGTCTGCGTGGATTTCTACATCAACGAAACCACCCGCTATGCCGACCTGATCCTGCCGCCCACCGCGCCGCTGGAGCACGATCACTACGACACAACGTTCAACGTCTTCGCGGTGCGCAACGTCACGCGCTTCAATGAAGCGGTGCTGCCCAAACCCGCCGGCGCGCTGCATGACTGGGAGATCTTCGTCGGTCTCGCCCGCGCCTTTGCCGCGCGCACCGGTGGCGAGCTCAAGCCCACCGTCGCACCCGAGCAGATGATCGACCTCGCGCTGCGCGCCGGGCCCTATGGCGAGGGGAGCGAGTGGGCGCTGAGCCGCGACCGGCTTCGCGATTTCCCGCATGGGCTCGACCTCGGTGCGCTCAAGCCGAACCTGCAGGGGCGCCTGAAAACCGTCAACCAGCGCGTGCAAGCGGCTCCCGCCTTGTTTCTCGGCGACCTGCCACGCTTCGCCTCGGCGCAGGCACCCGACGCCGATCAGCTGCTGTTGATCGGCCGCCGCCACGTGCGCAGCAACAATTCCTGGATGCACAACTACCACCGGCTGGTCAAAGGCAAGCCGCGCCATCAACTGCTGATGAACCCGGCGGACCTCGCCCGTCTGGGGCTGGCGGACGGCCAGCGCGTGCGGGTGCGTTCGCGGGTTGGAGCGATCGAGGTGGAAGTCGCCGCGAGCACCGACATGATGCCGGGCGTCGTCAGCCTGCCCCACGGCTGGGGCCACGGCCGCCCCGGGGTGCAGTTGGACATCGCCAGTCGCCAGCCCGGCGCGAGCGCCAACGACCTGACCGACGAACGCCAGCTGGATGCGCTGTCCGGCAATGCCGCACTCAACGGCGTGCCGGTTCGGGTGGAGGCGGCGTAGGTGCCCGGGCGTTAGGCGCGATGACCGCCGCTGGTGGTCGGGTGGGCGGCTGTTCCCTGCAGATGGCGGGTGCGGCCTGCAGGGCTGGTGCACTAGCCATGGGTCGACCGCCATGCGCGGTTGATTTGGGGCGGGCGGAGGCCGCCGGGCCTGGTCGCGTCGCCAGCCCAAGCACGGCGTCGGTCGAGGCGCGCCGCGACGGGGGGCCGGACAAGCTGCGTGGCTGGCTTAACTGCCGCAGACCCACCGGTCATGTCTCCGGCACCCGCCCGACCGTGGCGCCGCTTCCCCCTGCGCCCGGTCGGCGATTCGCTTCCTGCGCACCCTGGTCGAGCAAAGTTGAAGAAACAGTCTGTACTCAAGGGTGTCCAACTACGCATCCCTGCAGTCGAGGTTTCCATGACACAGCTCTTCCAGCCGCTCACCCTGCGCCAGTTGACCCTGCCCAACCGCATCGCCGTCTCCCCGATGTGCCAGTACTCCGCGAAAGCGGGGATGGCCAACGACTGGCACCTGGTGCATCTGGGCAGCCGCGCCGTCGGTGGCGCGGGGCTGGTGATCGTCGAGGCCACCGCCGTTTCGGCCGACGGCCGGATCTCCCCGGAGGACCTGGGCATCTGGTCGGACGAACATGTCGAGCCGCTGCGCCGCATCACCCGCTTCATCGAGGCCCAGGGCGCGGTCGCCGGCATCCAGTTGGCCCATGCCGGGCGCAAGGCCAGTACCTGGCAACCCTGGCTTGGCCGTCACGGCAGTGTGCCCATCGCGGCGGGGGGCTGGACGCCGGTCGGGCCGTCGACCATCGCCTTTGACCCAAACCATGCGGTGCCCACAGCGCTGGACGAGGCGGGTATCGAAGAGGTCATTCAGGCGTTCGTCCGGGCCGCCGAGCGCGCGCTAGCAGCCGGTTTCAAGATTGCCGAAGTTCACGCCGCGCACGGTTACCTGCTGCATCAGTTCCTGTCGCCACTGTCCAACCAGCGCCAGGACGGCTACGGCGGCTCGTTCGACAACCGCATTCGCCTGCTGCTCGAAGTTACCGAGGCGGTGCGTGCCGTATGGCCACAGGAGCTGCCGCTGTTTGTCAGGCTGTCGGCCACCGACTGGGTGCAGGACGGTTGGAACCCTGAGGAAACTGTCGCCCTGGCCAAGCAGCTAAAGACACGGGGTGTCGACCTGGTCGACGTGTCCTCGGGCGGAACGGCCGCGAACGCCGAGATTCCTGTCGGCCCCGGTTACCAGACCCAGTTCGCCGAGCAGGTCCGGCGTGAGGCGGGCATTGCCACCGGCACGGTCGGCATGATCACCGAGGCGGTGCAGGCCGAGCACATCCTGCGCACCGGCCAGGCGGACCTCATCCTGCTGGCGCGCGAACTGTTGCGCGATCCCTACTGGCCTCTGCACGCCGCCGAGGACCTGGGCGACACTTCGGTGCCCTGGCCGGCGCAGTACGTGCGCGCTGCCCATCGCAATACGCCGATCCGCCCACTGCCCGGTGCCCGGGAGTAAGCTGTCGGCCCGCCACTCGCAGCGGATGAGACGCCGGCGGTCCCTGGCGGGCTGTCAGCATCGGGGGGCTGCGCTATAATCGCCGGTTTTCGCACCGTCCGATTGAGAGCTGCCTACCTATGGAAATCAACCCGATCCTCAACAGCATCAAGGACCTGTCCGAGCGCACCCAGTCAATTCGGGGGTATCTTTGACTACGATCAGAAGCATGATCGTCTCGTCGAAGTAAACCGCGAACTCGAAGATCCGAACGTCTGGAACAAGCCCGAGTACGCCCAGAACCTGGGCCGTGAGCGTTCCACCCTGGCGCAGATCGTCGAAACCATCGATGACCTCGAGGGCGGTCTTGCCGATTCCCGTGACCTGCTCGACATGGCCGTCGAAGAAGACGACCAGGGCGCCGTGGACGACATCGCCGCCGAGCTCGACCGCCTGCGCGGCATCCTCGAAGGGCTGGAATTCCGCCGCATGTTCAGCGGCGAGATGGACCCCAACAACGCCTACCTTGACATCCAGGCCGGTTCCGGCGGCACCGAGGCTCAGGACTGGGCCAATATCCTGCTGCGCATGTACCTGCGCTGGGCCGACAAGCGCGGCTTCAGCGCCGAGATCGTCGAGCTGTCCGAGGGCGAAGTCGCCGGCATCAAGGGCGCCACCGTACACATCAAGGGCGAATACGCCTTCGGCTGGTTGCGCACTGAGATCGGCGTGCACCGCCTGGTGCGCAAGAGCCCGTTCGACTCGGGCGCGCGCCGCCACACCTCGTTCTCGGCAGTGTTCGTCTCGCCCGAGATCGACGACCGAGTCGAGATCGACATCAATCCGGCTGACCTGCGCATCGACACCTACCGCTCTTCCGGTGCCGGTGGTCAGCACGTCAACACCACCGACTCGGCGGTACGTATCACCCACGTACCAACCAACACGGTGGTGGCCTGCCAGAACGAGCGTTCCCAGCACGCCAACAAGGACACCGCCATGAAAATGCTGCGGGCCCGGTTGTACGAGCAGGAAATGCAGAAGCGCAACGCGGCCTCCCAGGCGCTGGAAGACACCAAGTCCGATATCGGCTGGGGTCATCAGATTCGCTCCTATGTGCTCGACGATTCGCGCATCAAGGATTTGCGTACCGGCGTGGAACGTAGCGACTGCCAGAAGGTTCTGGATGGCGACATCGATCAGTACCTTGAAGCCAGTTTGAAACAGGGGCTCTAAGCCGCTGCGCTTGGCGCGTGGAGGTGGGCTGAAGCGCAACGTCGCCGGGCCCACCCTGCATCAGCTTTGCATACCAAAGGTGGGCTTCAGCCGACCAAGACGGGGCAGTACCTGCTGCGGAAAAACCTTCCGGCACGGTCTCCCCTGGATTCATCAATCGATCCAGGCATTTTGAAACCATGAGCGAACAACCGCTGAACCAGCACGCTATCCAAGAGGAAGAAAACAGCCTGATCCTTCAGCGCAAGGAAAAACTGGCCGCCGAGCGCGCCAAGGGCAACGTTTTCCCCAATGACTTCCGTCGCGACAGCTACTGCAACGACCTGCAGCTGAACTACGCGAACAAGACCAAGGAAGAGCTGGCAGAGGCGGCCATCCCGGTGAAAGTTGCCGGGCGCATCATGCTCAACCGCGGCGCCTTCATGGTCCTGCAGGACATGACCGGCCGCATCCAGGTCTACGTCAACCGCAAGACGCTGCCGGCCGAGACGCTGGAAGCCATCAAGCATTGGGACCTGGGCGACATCATCGCCGCCGAAGGCACCCTGGCGCGCTCCGGCAAGGGTGACCTCTATGTCGAGATGACCGATGTGCGCCTGCTGACCAAGTCGCTGCGCCCGCTGCCGGACAAGCACCACGGCCTGACCGACACCGAGCAGCGCTACCGCCAGCGTTACGTCGACCTGATCGTCAACGAAGAAACCCGCCACACCTTCCGCGTGCGCTCCCAGGTCATTGGGCACATCCGCAAATTCCTCAACGAGCGTGACTTCCTCGAAGTCGAAACGCCGATGCTGCAGACCATTCCCGGCGGTGCCGCAGCCAAGCCGTTCGAAACCCACCACAACGCGCTGGACCTGCCGATGTTCCTGCGCATCGCGCCAGAGCTTTACCTCAAGCGCCTGGTGGTCGGTGGCTTCGAGCGCGTCTTCGAGATCAACCGCAACTTCCGTAACGAAGGCGTCTCGACCCGGCATAACCCCGAGTTCACCATGCTCGAGTTCTACCAGGCTTACGCCGATTACGAAGACAACATGGACCTGACCGAAGAGCTGTTCCGCGAGCTGGCGCAGCTGGTCCTGGGCAGCACTGACGTGCCCTACGGTGACAAGGTGTTCCATTTCGGCGAACCCTTCGCGCGGCTGTCGGTGTTCGACTCCATCCTCAAGTTCAACCCGGAGATCAGTGCCGATGATCTCAACGACATCGACAAGGCGCGTGCGATCGCCAAGAAAGCCGGCGCCAAAGTGCTGGGCTTCGAAGGCCTGGGCAAACTGCAGGTGATGATTTTCGAGGAGCTGGTCGAGCACAAACTGGAGCAGCCGACCTTCATCACCCGTTACCCCTTCGAGGTTTCGCCGCTGGCACGCCGCAGCGACGACGACCCGAGCGTCACCGACCGCTTCGAACTGTTCATCGGCGGCCGTGAAATCGCCAACGCCTATTCCGAGTTGAACGACGCCGAAGACCAGGCCGAGCGCTTCCATGCGCAGGTGCGTGACAAGGACGCTGGCGATGACGAAGCCATGCATTTCGATGCCGACTTCGTCCGCGCACTGGAATACGGCATGCCGCCGACCGCGGGCGAAGGCATTGGTATCGACCGCCTGGTGATGTTGCTGACCAACTCGCCGTCGATCCGCGACGTGATCCTGTTTCCGCACATGCGTCCGGAGGTCTGATCACTATTGAGCGCCGCCCGGCTCAAGTGCCGGGTGTGCCGCTCGTCATGAGGATCGGTTCAGTTCCCGCCTCGGCGGCCGACATCCTGACAGGCCCGAGGCCGCCATTCGCGAACCGAGCACGGATCGCGAGGGGCCGCTGAGGTATAAGCTCAGGGCTACGGCTCATCACTGACGAGGTTTGGATGAACTCCCGTAACAACCTGGACGAATACCAGCTCACGGTGCGCGGCCTGTCCGACCGCATCGTCGAGGCGCAAACCCCGGTGCGGGTGCTCGATGCGGTGAAGTGGGACGACAACGTCCGCCAGGGCTTCTTCGCCAGCGGCGGACGTGAGTTGCCGAAGGTCGATCGCGCCTACTACGAAGGCCGTCCGCTGGCCTTCGATTCCAGCGCGAAGAAGGAAGAATTCCAGAACATCGAGCGTGATATCACTCGCCAGCTGGGGCAGTTCAATCCGGTCGGGCAGATCATGCGGCGTATGTGCAAGGAATACCGCATGGTGATTCGCATGCTCGAAGCGCGCGGCACCGCCGACTTTGGGTTGATTTCCCAGGAGCTCTACGGCGCGGCGTCCGATGCCTTCCATGCGGGTGACCCGACGCTCGCCGATCTTGGGCTGATGCTCTCCGACTACCTGAACAACATTGCCGACCGCGGCGATCTGAAGGACGAAGCCAAGACCCTCAACGCACCGCAGGCGGTGGACATGCTGCAACGCCGGCTGGACCTGGTGTTCGGTGAAGGCGAGGGCGTGATCCGGGTGTTCGAGTCCGACGGCATTCTCGCCGACGCCGCGGCCGGCGCCGACTACATCAAGATCCGCAGCGACGCGCTGTTCAACGAGCGTGACGTGCGGGCGCTGGAGGTCCACGAGGGACTGGTGCACGTCGGCACCACGCTCAATGGCCAGAACCAGCCGATCTGCACCTTCCTGGCCAAGGGCCCGCCATCCTCGACTGTGACCCAGGAAGGCCTGGCGATCCTCATGGAGGTGATCGCCTTCGCCTCCTACCCGACGCGCCTGCGCAAGCTCACCAACCGCACCCGGGCCATCCACATGGCCGAGGAGGGCGCGGACTTCCTCGACGTCTACGCCTTCTTCCGCGACGAGGGCTATGCCGAGGACGAGTGCTACAGCAACGCCAGCCGGGTCTTCCGCGGCTCGCTGCCCGGTGGGCTGCCCTTCACCAAGGACCTGTCCTACCTGAAGGGCTTCATCATGGTCTACAACTACATCCAGCTGGCCGTACGCAAGGGCAAGCTGGAACAGATCCCGCTGCTGTTCTGCGGCAAGACCACGCTGGAAGACATGCGTACCCTGCGCCAGCTGGTCGAGGAGGGCATGGTGGTGCCGCCCAAGTACTTGCCGCAGCAATTCCAGGACCTCAACGCGCTGTCGGCCTGGATGTGCTTCTCCAACTTCCTCAATCACCTGAGCCTGGATCGGATCGAGGCCGACTACGCCAACATCATCTGATCGATGCGCATAAAAAAGCCGGAGCACTTCGCTCCGGCTTTTTCGTTTCAGTGCTCGTCCCTCAGAACAGTGTGCGCGGCAGGTAGGTGGCGATCGCGGGGAACACCATGATGATGCCCATGCCGATGATATTGACGATCACGAAGGGAATCACCGACCAGTAAATGTCCTTCATGGTGATGCCGGGCGGGACAATGCCCTTCAGATAGAACAGGTTGAACCCGAACGGCGGGGTCATGTAGCCGATCTCCATGTTGATCACGAACAGCACGCCGAACCAGATCGGGTCGAAACCGAGCGAGGCGATGATCGGCAGGAACACCGGCAGCGTGATCAGCATGATGCCGACCGGATCGAGCAACATGCCCATGACGAACACGATGGCCATCATGAAGATGACAATGGCCCAGCGCCCGCCGGGCAGGTCCATCATCAGCCCTTCGATCAGCGACTGCGCGCCCATGCCCTGGTAGGCCGAGCTGAACGCGTGAGCGGCGAACAGGATCCAGGCGATCATCCCGGTCAGCTTGAAGGTGCGGATGGCCGCTTCCTGCAGGATTGGCCAGTTCAGCTTGCGGTACACCGCCGCGGAGATCAGCGCGCCGAACACGCCCATGGCGGCAGCCTCGGTGGGGGTGGTCAGCCCGCCGATGATCGAGCCGAGCACCATCACTACGATGCCGATGGGTAGCAGCACGGCACGCACCGCCCGCAGTTTTTCGCCCCAGGTGCCGCGTTCTTCCTTCGGCAGTGCGGGCGCCAGGTGGGGCTGTAGATACGAGCGGACCAACACGTAGGTGACCGTCAGCGCCACCAGCAGCAGGCCGGGCAGGACGCCAGCAGCAAACATCTTGCCCACCGACTGGCCACTGATCATGGCGTAGAGAATCATCATGATGCTCGGCGGGATCAGGATGCCCCAGCCGCCGCCGGTATTGATGCAGCCGAGCACCATGCGTTTGTCGTAGCCGCGCTCGAGCATGGCCGGCAACGCGATGGTGCCCATCGCCACCACCGCGGCACCGCTGATGCCGACCATGGCACCGAACACCGCACAGATGCCCAGCGTGCCGATCGCCAGCCCGCCGCGCATGCCGCCGCACCACAGATGCATCATGCGGTAGAGGTCGCGCGCCACCCCGGTTCGTTCGAGCAACATCGCCATGAACACGAACAAGGGGATGGCCACCAGGGTGAAGCTTTCCATGGTGCCCCACATCTGCGAGGCGACCATGTAAAAGGCATCGACGCCCCAGGTGAAATAGAGAAACAGCACCGAGACACCGCCCAGCACGAAGGCCAGCGGCAATCCGAGTACGAGAAAGAAGACCAGCGTCAGAAAGAACAGCAGCGTGGTGATTTCAATGCTCATGGCGCATCCCCCGCGTGCTCAGGGGCGGCTGGGTCACGGCCCAGCGCGATGAGGATGTCCTGCAGCAGCTTGGCAATGCCTTGCAGCAGCAACAGCAGGGTGCCCAGCGGAATCATCGCCTTGATCGGCCAGACCGGTGGGTTCCAGGCGGAATAGGAGGTTTCCATCCCTTGAACCGACTCCCAGGCCATCGAACTGCCGAAGTACAGCAGCGCAGTTATGAACAGAAAAAACATGCTCGAGGTGAAGATGTCCACCCATGCCCGCGTGCGTGGGCTGAAGGTCGAATACAGCAGGTCGACGTTGACGTGATCGCGATGCGCCATGACGTAGCCACCCGACAGCACCACGTAGGCACCGAACAGCATCTGGCCGAGTTCGTTGGTCCAGGAGGTTGGGCTCGAGAACAAATAGCGCATGAAGACTTCGAGCAGTAGCAGCAAGAAGATCAGGAAAACCAGGTAGGCGACCCAGCGGCCGATGAATTCGTTGAGCCGGGTGATGCCATTGATGTAGGCATGAATCGCGCGCATGACGAGCCCCACGAGCAAGGTTGAGCGAATCGACCGCCCGGCGCGGCTGGCATGCCGGGCGGTCGAACAGGCGAGGGGAGTTAGAGGTAGCCGAGCTGGCCGAGGAACTCTTTGAGCTTCTTGAGGGCTTCGGCTGCCTTGTCGCTGCGTTGGCCTTCTTCTTCCCACGTCTTCGTGGCCACGTCGCGCAGGCGCTTCTCCACGTCTTCGGGGAGGGTATTGACCTGAACGCCCTGCTCCTTGATGGCCTTACGCAATGCCACCTGCTCTTGATACAGGTACTCGTTGGTGCGGTACCAGAACTGCTCGTCCAGGATCTGCTTGACCGCCTGCTGGTCCTGTTCGGACAGCTTGTCCAGCGCTTTCTGGTTGATGATGATCACATCGGTGCCGGCGATATTGAGCGCCGGGCGGACGTGATATTTCGCGACCTCGTACAGGCTCATGCTGGCCGCGCCCTGCACGGCGCCCCAATGCGCGCCGTCGACCACGCCGGTATCGAGGGCGGGGTAGAGCTCGCTGCCTGGCAGGAAGGTCGTCGAGGCGCCGGCTTCATCGAGAAACTTCTGCAGCGCACCGGAGGACCGGATCTTCAGCTTGGTGAAGTCTTCCCACGAGTTGATCGGGTTCTTCACGACCAGCTCGGTGGGATACACCTTGTCAGTGGACCAGTAGACGCCGTATTGCGCCGCCTCGTCGCGGAGCATGTCTTCGAAGCCCATGTGCTTATGGAAGTAGGCAGCTTCCCAGACGTTCTTGAACGCGAAGGGGAGGCCAGAAGCGATGCCTGCCAAGGTCATCTTGTCCTGCGCGTAGCCGGGCGAGATGGTGCCCATCTGGATGATCCCGCGGCTGACGGCGTTGAAGGTTTCCTGCGGCTTGAACAGCGCGCCCGATTCGAACAGCTGCAGCTGCAGGCGACCCTCGGTGCGCCGTTCGATTTCGTTCTTCAACCGCACGAGGCTGTCCTCGTAGGAGCTGCTGGCGCCGGGCCAGTGCGACTGGACGCGCCATTTGGTGACGTCCTGGGCGGCGGCGACCTGAGGCAGCACGGTCGATACCGCCAGAGCGACCAGGCTGGCCGGGACGAGCAATTTCTTGAGCATGGATTTCATATCGCGTCCTCTTGTTGTAATTGTCTGGCGGAAGCCATCCGCACGCGCTTGCATCGCTTTTGTTTCGCAGAGCAAAACTGTTTTTTGCAAAGCTGGCTGAAAACTAACATAGCGGACGCTATTTTCAACCACTAGCAGAAGGCTATCGCCACGCCGACTCTGTTTCGCCTTGTGTCGCGCGGCTCGGCGCGAGCCGGTTGCTGGCGCGTGACCCTCAGCGTAGACGGTTCTGTTTGTGGGTCATCATAATTCTGCCTGATGGAACTGAATTTCGAATTGACGCATCGAGTTGGGCATGCCAGCTTCGAAAAGACGCGCACCCGCCACAACAATAACCGCGAGGGCAAGTCATGCGTCTTATCCTTGGAACAACGGGCATCGAATCCACCGACCGCTGCGCCATCGCCGCGTCCGGCGGGCGTGGGGTGCAGGGATGAAGACTCCCGCGGGCGAGGCCGATACGAGCGAAGCGTCGAGCACCCCGGCGCGCAGCGGCGGCCTGTCGATCAAGGGTGGCGCAGACCTGCCTGGCTTCCACCAGGTACTGGGCTACCGCCAGGTGAGCTGGAACGAAGACGAAGCGGTCATCGAGCTGGACCTGCAGGCCTGTCACCTGAACATGGCCGGCGTGCTCCACGGCGGCGTGATCACCGCATTGCTCGACGTGGTGCTGGCCGAGGCGGGGACCTATTGCCCGTATCCCGGGCGGGTACGCAAGGCCATCACCCTGGTCCTCAACACCACCTTCACCGGGCAGTGCTCCGGCGGCGTTGTCCGCGCCATCGGCCGGCGACGTGCCGGGGGCAGCCGAATATTCAATAGCTCCGGGGAAGTGCGCGACCAGCATGATCGGCTGTTGGCGATCGGCGAGGCGACCTTTCGTTTGCGTTCCGGCAGTGAGCATGCCGAGGGGGTGCCGCTGGATTTTTTCCTCTCGGATCGCGAGCCGCTGCCCGAGCTCCACAAAAATAAACAGGAAAACGGCGATGTTTGAATTGAGCGGAAAAGCACGGCAGCTGCAGGAGCAGCTCACGGCGTTCATGGAAGAGCATATCTATCCCAACGAGCACCTTTTTCACCAGCAGATTGCCGAGGCCAGCAATCGCTGGGCGCCGCCGCCGATTCTCGAGACGCTGAAGAGCAAGGCGCGAGCGCAGGGGCTTTGGAACCTGTTCCTGCCGCAAAGCGAGCACGGCGCCGGGCTGACCAACTTCGAATACGCCCATCTCTGCGAAATCATGGGCCGATCCCATGTCGCCGCCGAGGTGTTCAACTGCTCGGCGCCGGATACCGGCAACATGGAAGTGCTGGCGCGCTATGGCACGCCGGAACAGCAAGAACAATGGCTCAGGCCGCTGCTCGACGGTGAGATTCGCTCCTGCTTTTCCATGACCGAACCCGAGGTCGCATCATCGGATGCGACCAACATCGCCTGCGAGATCCGCCGCGAAGGCGACGAGTACGTCATCAACGGGCAAAAGTGGTGGTCCTCGGGCGCGATGACCACCACCTGCAAGATCGCCATCGTGATGGGCAAGACCGACCCGGCCGCCGAGCGGCATCGGCAGCAGTCGATGATCCTCGTGCCGCTGGATACGCCCGGCGTGGACATCGTCCGTGCGCTCAACGTCTTCGGCTACGACCACGCACCCCATGGCCATGCCGAGATTCATTACGACAACGTCCGTGTGCCAGCCAGCAACATGCTGCTCGGCGAAGGGCGCGGCTTCGAGATCGCCCAGGGACGGCTCGGCCCGGGCCGCATTCACCATTGCATGCGCACCATCGGCGTGGCCGAGCGTGCCTTGCAGTCCATGTGCGAGCGGGTGAATTCGCGGATCGCGTTCGGTAAGCCGCTGGCGGACTTCGATTCGATCCGCAAGGACATCGCCCGTTCGCGTATCGAAATCGAACAGACGCGCCTGCTGACGTTGAAAGCGGCGCACATGATGGACACCGTCGGCAACAAGGTGGCGCGCCAGGAGATCGCGATGATCAAGGCGGCCGCGCCGAGCATGGCGCTGCGCGTGCTCGATCGGGCGATTCAGGTGCATGGCGCCAAGGGGGTCAGCCAGGACAGTTTCCTGGCCGCGGCTTGGGCACACCAGCGCACGCTGCGACTGGCCGACGGCCCGGACGAAGTACACCTGGACAGCATCGCCAAACTGGAACTGAAGAACTACGCCAGCACGCGCTGAGCGTCCCACCAAAACAACAAGAAGGATGCCGTCCGATGAGCAATCCATTATTTGACCTGACCGGCAAGGTCGCGCTGATCACCGGTTCGACCCGTGGCATCGGCCGCTCCATCGCCGAGGAAATGGCCCGCTGCGGCGCGCGCGTGGTGATCTCGAGTCGCAAGGCCGATGCATGCGAAACGGTGGCCGGCGAGCTGAAAGCGGCTGGCCACGAGGCTATCGCCGTGCCCTGTCACGTGGGCCGCAAGGAAGACCTGCAGCGCCTCGTCGATACCACCCTGCAGACCTGGGGACGCATCGACGTACTGGTCTGCAACGCCGCCACCAACCCGGTCTACGGGCCGACCAGCGAGCTGACCGACGACGCCTGGGACAAGATCATGGACACCAACGTCAAGGGCACCTTCTGGCTGTCGAACATGGTGCTGCCGCAGATGGCTGAACGTGGCGAGGGCGCGGTGATCATGCTGTCCAGTATCGCCGGCCTGCGTGGCAATACCGTGATCGGCACCTATGGCGTATCCAAGGCCGCGGAAGCGGCGTTGGCGCGCAATCTGGCGGCGGAATGGGGGCCCAAGGGCATCCGCGTCAATGCCATCGCGCCGGGGCTGGTGCGTACTGATTTCGCCAAGGCGCTGCTCGATGACCCCGAGCGGGTCCGCCGCGCCGCCGAGAAGACCCCGCTGCGCCGGATTGGCGAACCGGTGGACATTGCCGGGCTGGCGGTGTTTCTCGCCGCACCCGCCAGTGCCTATATCACTGGGCAGGTGATCGTCGCCGACGGTGGTGAAACCGCATGCTGAGGGCACGGCGATGAGCGAACCCGAGCTGATCGACGTGCTGCCGGCGCATCGATTCGATGAGGCGGCGCTGGCTCGCTACCTGCGCGAGCATCTGCCGCAGATGGGTGAAGATCTGCTGGTCCATCAATTTCAGGGCGGCCAGTCCAACCCCACCTACCTGTTGGAAAGCGCCGGGCGCCGTTACGTGCTGCGCAAGAAACCGCCGGGCAAGGTGCTGCCCTCGGCGCATATGGTCGAACGCGAATACAAGGTGATCCGCGCGCTCTCCGAACACAGCAGCGTGCCGGTGCCCTCTGTGTATCTGCTGTGCGAAGACGAAAGCATCATCGGCACCGCGTTCTACGTAATGGACCATATTGAAGGACGAATCTTCAGCCACCCGGCCCTGGACGAATTGCCGGCCGCCGAACGCCAATCGATCCACCTGGCCGCTATCGATACGCTGGCCGCGCTGCATCAGGTCGACGTTGAAGCGGCGGGGTTGAGCGATTTCGGCAAGGCTCAGGGCTATTTCGCCCGTCAGGTGAAACGCTGGTCCGGTCAGTATCAGGCGTCTCGCACCGGCGACATGCCGGCGATGGAAAGTCTGATGCAATGGCTGCCGGAGCAGGTCCCGCAGCATGACGAATGCGCCATTGCCCACGGTGACTACCGCCTCGGCAATCTTATCTTCGCGCCGGGCGAGGCGAAGGTTGCGGCGATTCTGGATTGGGAGCTGTCCACCGTCGGCCATCCGCTGGCGGATCTCGCCTACTTCTGCCTGCCGTACCACTTGCCGGCCGGCGTCGACGGCCTGCGCGGCCTGGTCGGTACCGATCTGCAAAACCAGGGGATACCGTCCGAGCAAGCGGTACTGGCGCGGTATTGCCAGCAGAGCGGCCGCGAGGGCATCGATGACTGGCATGTCTTCGTGGCCTTTTCGCTGTTCCGCCTCGCCGCGATTCTGCAGGGCGTCTATGCGCGGGCCTTGCAGGGCAATGCCAGCAACGCCGATGCGCTGCAGGTCGGCCAGCGCGCCGGCTTGCTCGCCGAGGCCGGCTGGCGCATCGCACAGACCGGTGGCCGGGGAGAATCGATATGAGTGCGCCCTTGCTGCGCCGCGTCCTGCTGACCAACGACGATGGCATCGCCGCGCCCGGCCTGGCCCTGCTCGAACGGATCGCCGCGCGACTGGCCGAAGAGGTCTGGGTGGTCGCGCCGGAACACGACCAGAGCGGCACGGGGCAGGGCATCTCGGTCCATGCGCCCTTGCGCGTCTATCGCCATGGCGAGCGGCGCTTCGCGGTGTCCGGCACGCCGTCCGACTGCGTGATGTTCGCCATGGCTGAATGGCTGCAGGCCTCACCACCGGACCTGGTGCTGTCGGGCATCAACAGCGGGGCGAACATCGGCGACTCGGTGCCGTACTCGGGCACGCTGGGGGCGGTGCTCAGTGCCGATCTGCTGGGGCTGCCGGCGATGGGCCTCAGCCAGGCCTTTCACGACCGCAGCCGGATCGACTGGTCCTCGGTCGAAACCCATGGCGAGGCCCTGATTCGGGCGCTCTGGGCACGTCGCGATTACGACGCCTGCTGCTGGAATCTGAACTTTCCCGCATGCGCCGCCGAAGCGGTCAGCCACGTGCGCATGACCCGGCAATCGCGTGGCTCGATCACCCGGCCGCGTCTGCAGGCTGGCCATGATGGCCGCGGGCTGCCGTACTGGTGGCTTGGTTTCGAGCATTCCTCGGCGCACCTGGTCGATCCGGAGCTTGATGTCTGCGCGCTGCGCGAAAAACGCATTGCCATCACCCCCCTGCGCGACACGCGCGGCTGGTTGGCGTGGGGCGAAGAACGGGCCATGGCCGAACTGGCCCCTTAACCGCGATTCAGGAGTTGAGTCATGTTCACTCGTCATCACGCCGTCTGGCCCGAGGATTTGCCCAAGCACCTGACGGTGCCGGAAACCAGCCTGTTCGCCAACCTGGAAATGTCTGCCCGGCGCTTCCCGAACAAGACCGCCATCGTCTATTACGACACCGTGATCACCTACCGCGAGCTGTTGCACGAGGTCGAGGCCATGGCCGGCTACCTGCAGCACCTGGGTGTGGCCAAGGGTGACCGGGTATTGCTGTACATGCAGAACTCGCCGCAATTCACCATTGCGTATTACGCGATCCTGCGCGCCGACGCGGTGGTGGTGCCGGTCAACCCGATGAACCACAGCGCCGAGCTCGAGCACTACCTGCACGACACCGGCGCGGCGGTATGCCTCTGCGGTCAGGAGCTGACCGGTTTTATCGCGCCCCTGGTCGGTACGGCGCAGCTGCGTCACGTCATCGTCGCGACCTACTCCGATTACGTGCGCCAGCCCACCGACCTGGCGCTGCCGGCCGAGGTCCAGGCGCCCGTTGCCACACCGACTTTCGCCGGCGGCATCGCCTGGCGCGCGGCAATCGAGGCCGGCCATGTGCCCGGTCCGCATACGGCGGGCCCGGACGACCTTTGCGTCTTTCCGTACAGCTCCGGCACCACCGGTGCACCAAAGGGCTGCGTGCATACGCATCGCTCGGCCATGGCCACCATCATTCACCGCGTGGTCTGGACCAACAGCACCAGCGAGTCGGTGATCCTCGCCACGCTGCCTTACTTCCACGTCACGGGCATGCAGGGCGCCATGAGCGGGCCGATCTACAACGGCGGCACTGCCGTGATCATGACCCGCTGGGACCGCAAGGTCGCCGCGCAGCTGATCGAGCGGCACCAGGTCACCGGCTGGGTCAACATCGCCACCATGGCGATCGATTTCCTCTCCGATCCGGAGCTGGAACGCTACGACCTCTCGAGTCTGGTCAGCGTCGGCGGCGGCGGTGCGGCCATGCCCAAGGCGGTGGAGGAGAAGCTGCATCGGCTCACCGGCCTGCGCTACATCGAGGGCTATGGACTGTCGGAGACCATCGCCGCGACCCATATCAATCCGGTGCCGCGGCCCAAGGCGCAGTGCCTCGGGATTCCGGTGTTCGATGTGGACAGCCGCGTCATCGATCTGACTACTGGGCAGGAGCTCGGCCCCAATGAGGTCGGGGAGATCATCAGCCGCGGGCCGCAACTGTTCCAGGGCTACTGGAACCGCCCGGAAGAAACCGAGCGCGCATTCATCGAGCTGGACGGCCACCGATTTTTCCGCACCGGCGACATGGGCTACTTCGATGAAGAGGGTTATTTCTTCCTGGTCGACCGCGTCAAGCGAATGATCAACGCGTCCGGCTTCAAGGTCTGGCCGTCGGAAGTGGAAAGCCTGATGTACCGCCACCCGGCGATCCAGGAGTGCTGCGTGATCTCCTGTCCCGATCCCAAGCGCGGCGAGACGGTCAAGGCCTGCGTCGTGCTGCGAGACGGCCAGGCCGGGCAAGTCAGCGAGCAGGACATCATCGACTGGTGCAAGGCCGAGATGGCAGCCTACAAGGCGCCGGTCTACGTCGAGTTCGTCGCCTCGTTGCCGCGTTCATCCACCGGCAAGCTGATGTGGCGCGCGCTGCAGGAAGAAGAGAACCGCAAACACGCCGCCAGGGCTGAACAGGCCTGACGGGCGCAAAGCAAGTTGCAAGGCCCGCGCCGGCTGGGCGCCTTCGAAACCAACGGAGCAGATGCAATGCAAGATTCAACCGCTACGAATCGGGAAGCCGAATGGCAGGTGCGCAAGGATCTGGCGGCGGCCTATCGGCTGGTCGCGCATTTCGGCTGGGATGACTTGGTGTTCACCCATCTCTCGGCCCGCGTGCCAGGGCCTGAGCACCATTTTCTGATCAACCCGTATGGCCTGCTGTTCCAGGAAATCACCGCCTCGTCGCTGGTGAAGGTCGACCAGGAGGGCCAGATCGTCCACAGCGGCAGCCTGCATCGCGTGAACCCGGCCGGTTTCACCATTCACAGTGCCGTGCATATGGGGCGGGAGGACGCCGGCGCGGTGATGCACCTGCACGCGCCGGATGGCGTGGCGGTGTCGGCGCACCGTGACGGGCTGCTGCCGCTGAGCCAGACGGCGATGCTCTGCCTCGATCACCTCAGCTATCACGAGTACGAAGGCGTGGCGCTGGACCTCTCCGAACGCGAGCGGCTGATCCGCGACCTGGGCGACAAGCGCATGATGATCCTGCGCAATCACGGCATCCTGACGGCCGGTGGCACGGTCGCCGAAGCCTTCACCTACCTGTATTTCCTGATGAAGGCGTGCGAGATCCAGGTTCGCGCCCAGGCGTGCGGCCCGACGCATATGCCGCCGGCGGCCGCCATCGAGACGACGCGGCAACAATCGGCTGAGCTGGGCAGCGCTGCCAAACTGACCTGGCCCGCGTTGTTGCGCCTGCTGGAAGCCAACGGTCACGTCTATGCGATATAGCGCTACGCTAGCGCGATCCGCTTACCTGCCAGGGAATATTGCCCAGTGCCCATGAAGATTCTTTTTGTCGCCGCCGACCCCAAGCCCGAGCGCTGGACCGACCTGATCCGGCAGCATTTGCCAGACGCCGAGATCCAGGTCTGGAAGCCGGACAACCCCAGTTGGGGTGCCGACTACGCCATCGTCTGGCACCCGCCAGCGGCGCTGTTCGACAAGGAGCCGCAACTCAAGGCGCTATTCAACCTCGGCGCCGGGGTGGATGCGCTGGTGCAGATACCGAACCTGCCACGCGATCTTCCGATTGTTCGGCTGGAAGACGCCGGTATGGCGGTGCAGATGGCCGAGTATGTCGCCTATCACGTGATTGGCATCAGCCGCGACATGGACTTCTACCGGGACCAACAGGCGGCGGGCCAGTGGAAGCTGCGCCGACCCATCGAGCGCAGTGAATGGCCGGTCGGCGTGCTTGGGTTGGGGCAGATCGGCCAGCGCGTCGCCCGCACGCTTGCCGCGCTGGACTACCCGGTCTGTGGCTGGGCGCGCTCCGATCATGCCATCGACGGCGTACGCAGCTTTGCCGGCGAGGCTGGGCTCGACGGGTTCCTGGGACAGACACGGGTATTGATCAACACCCTGCCGTTGACCGACAGCACGCGCGATCTGATCGACTATCCGCTGCTGTCGCGGCTAAGGCCCGACGCGGTGGTGATCAACGTCGGCCGCGGCGAGCATCTGGTCGACAATGATCTCTGCCGGGCCATTGACGAGGGCAAGGTCGCCCGCGCGGTGCTCGACGTCTTCCGCGAGGAGCCGCTGCCTTCCGAGCATCCGTTCTGGCGGATGCCGAAGGTCACCATCACGCCCCACGTCTCGGCGCGGACCCTGCGCGAAGCGACCATCGCCCAGATCACGGAAAAGATCTTGTCGCTGGAGCAGGGCCAATCCATCAGTGGCATCGTCGATATCGGGCGCGGCTACTGAGCACTGGGAAGACCTGACAAGCTTCTCCCCGAGGTCGGGGCTCCTACAGCTAGGCAGCAATTGCGCTCCGCCGTTGTGGAAGCCGCGCCCTCGCAGCGAGTGCAGGCCGCACCTGCTCAGCGAGGGCCAACGCTTTTTCCCGGAGCGGGCCTCCTCCGTCTTCAACAGTCGTCCCGTTTGGCGAGACGCGAAAACCATGTAGCAGCTCAGGGAAGAACTGACGCTACTGGCTGCAGGCCATACGCCGAGGCTCATACCAAGCTGCGCAGCTTGGTTTCTTACCGCGAACCAGCCCATAAAACCACTCTATTCATTTGCACCCGCCGAGCGCTTTGTCGCAAGGTTGCGCGGCGAGAGAAAGGCTCAACCTCTCTGGTTGAAGGGACACAACACGCGCTGGCAATGAACGCCGGCGTTACCAAGGAAAAGGACTTTAGGTGAGTGGCGATGACGAGCAACGTTAACCATTGGAGCTATCCCTTTGCCGGCAACACAGGCAATCCGTTAGCAAACCTGACCAGCCTGGCCAAGGCCAGGGGCGGCTACTACCCGATGGGCGCCAACGGCCTGTGGCATGGCGGCGTGCACTTTGACCAAGGCACCGCCGGTACCTTCGATCAGTCCAGCGTACGGTGCATCGCCGATGGCGAGGTAATCGCCTACCGCATCGACGAGCAATATCCGATAAGCGAGTACACCGGCGAGGTTCCGCTGATCAAGCGCGCGCTTTTTTCCACCGGGTTCGTGTTGGTCAGGCATCGGCTTGCACTTCCGCCATTGCACCCTGCGCCTGTATCGGACGCGTCAGCGCCGGCCTTGACGTTCTACAGCCTCTACATGCATCTGCAGGACTGGGCCGGATACCAAGCTCAAGCGAACCTGCCACGCCCTGACTTCTGGGGCGAAGGGATCTATTGCGTCGAAACACGGGGCTCGGACCTCAACGTCCGTGCCGAGCCCAGCCAGAGCGCCAGCATATTGGCCGCTTTACCCAAGGGAACGCGGGTAAAGGTTGGCGCCAGCAACGGTCAGTTTCGCAAGTTACTGAGCATCGTCAGCGGAGCGGCGCGGCCTGCTCTGGCGCCCGCCGATGGTGAGGGAACCCTACCGGGTTACCTGGCCTTCAAGTTCCTCAAGGCACACAGCGAGCCCAAAGCCAAAGGCAGCGTCGTGGTACTGGAGCAGCCCGTGCCGATCAGGGCCGGCGACCTTATCGGCCACCTTGGCCGCTATCAGAACCACGACGAAGCCATGCCCCAGCCCCTGCTGCATCTGGAGGTGTTCAGCTGCGATGACGTGCCAGCATTCGTTGCCCAGAGCAGGGCTTATGCCTCTCGCCTGCCGGAGACGCAGAAAACCCTGCTGAAGATCCACAAAGGCGCCAGCAAACTGATTCCGCATCGTCAGGGCATCGACGCCGACAATCCACCCAGGCTCAGCGACGAAGGCGTGATGGTCGGCGTCGATCTCATGCTGCCGCAGAGCTTGCTCGACAGCCTGCCGGCAGACGCCAAGCTGGTGGTGCCGGCCAGCGCTGGTGGCATGTCATGCAGCCCCGAAACCCGCTGGTGGCGTCTCGAGAACCTGCTGGTCGACAAGGACGGCCAGCCGATCAGCGGCTGGTTAGCCGAGCAGGACATGATCACCACCCGTCACAGCCCTTGGGAGTGGGAGGGCTACGACTTCATCGAAGACAGCGAACGCCCGGCCGGGGCCCTGGCGTATCACCTCGAAGCCCTGCGCCGGCTGATCGACAGCGAACGTGGCAGCTATAAGGGCATGATCGACCAATCCGACAAGGGCCCGGTCAAGCAACGCCTATATGCCATCCTCGACGGTAACGGCGACCAAAGAATCACTCCAAAGGAAATCCGAACTGCTCTCGGCAAGCCTTGGCACGCCCAATCCATCGCACAGCTGATCACCAAACATGAGAGCGAATGGTTCTGGAATCCGGGCAAGTGGGACGAGCTGGATGAATTAATGGAACACAGCCCCGCCGACCCAAACCCGGACTGGGCCGAAGAGAAGAAGCGGATCGAGAAACTGTCGTGGTGGAAGGAGTTGGGCGGGAAGCATGGAATCAATGCGGATGGGGTGGTTTGGCATTTTCAGCCGGTGGGATTAATCGGTAATTTATCAAATACCGAGCGCCATCCCAGTATATATATCAATGGCATAAGAACTGAGCTGAGTTTCTTGCGATTCTTTGATGGCACACTAGTCGATGATAATGACTATGTGCTTGCTGCTGATGAGTTAGATTGCGAAGTCGAAGCGATAAAAGCAGTGGCGATTACTGAAACCGGAAGCGTTAGTAGCTATTTTGTTAAGGAGGGCAACGATATCGTTCCTTCAATACTTTTTGAAAGGCACTACTTTCACGCACTTACCGGCGGCGCATACGACGCAAGCCATCCTGATGTATCTAATCGAATTAGAGGTGGGTACGGCCTTTTCGGCGCTCAATACAAGAAGCTCGTCGAGGCGTATAAGCTAAATCCCAGTGCGGCATTGAAGTCCGCATCATGGGGAAAATTTCAGATCATGGGTAAGTATCATAAAAATGCCGGATATGCTTCAGTTGAAGATTTTGTCAACGCTCTAAGTTGCTCTGAGAAAAATCATTTGAAAGCATTTGTGAATTTTATAAAGTCTGACGGTAGGCTCGCAAAAGCGATAGTTGAGAAGAACTGGCTTGCCTTTGCAAAAGCCTACAACGGACCAGCCCAAAAGGGTTACGACAGAAGAATGGAGGCCCATTACAATGCGCTTAAACGTAGTTGAGAGATTTTGGGTTGTTTACACGCTTCTTCTTGGTGCTTGCAGTAGTCCTGGTTTTGCAGATGAAATTAAAGATCATTGTCTTCCGGGAGAAGAGGTATATTTTTCTTGCTTAATGAAAAACGAAAAAATACTTTCTCTGTGTGGCTCGAAAAAAGTACTTTCATATCGATATGGACATGCGGGCAACTTGGATTTTGTTTTTCCTGATGCTGCACCACATAGCTTGACGAGGTTTAAATACAATAATTATTCCAGATACGGGGTCGACTATTATCGTGTTAGCTTCCTGAATGGCCAATATAATTATCACATATATCGAGATATTGATAATGAGCTCACTCCAAAAATGCAAGCAGGAGTTGTAGTTGAAAACAGCTCCTCTCTAGATAAAAAGGAGTTTGATTTTCCTTGTACAGAGCGTGTTAGCGATAACCTTAACAAGTTGTCCGAATTTCTAGAGTGTGACCAGGAAAGCGCACTCGGTTGTGCTGACTGACTCTCCGGTTTATCGATAATGGTCTAATGCCGGAGTTTCTTCGCACAAAGAGCGCGATTAAAACGGGGCCACTGCATCAAAATTGAGCTCTATGGTAGCTGCTCCCTATGAACCGCACCGGCCCCTTTTATGCGCCATCACACTCCTTATCACTTTCAATGCGGATCAGATTTAGGTGTTCGATCGACAAACGGGATGGTTGGAGGCTGTGTTCCACAAAAAAGGGTGACATCAAAGGCTGGGTTCTGTGTCAGGACACGCTCGAATGCTCGCATCAGAACAGCTCTCTAAAACAATAAAGTGAAACCAGTCGCCTTGGGTTACTAGGAACGCAACGGCCTTTGCTGTGGTTAAAGTGCCTTGAGGCCGAGTATCGCAAGCCCAAGCCCGACGCTGGATAAGGCCATTGACCTGCCTAAACCCACCAAGGCGTACCAAGGATGGGTGTTGCCCATCAAGCGGCCGTGCCGTGCTCCGCCAGGTATCGATCGCGCAACTCGCGCTTGAGTACCTTGCCGATGGCGCTGCGCGGCAGCTCGTCTGTCACCTCCAGACTGGCCAGGCGCTGGGTTTTGCCCACTTGTCGGTTGAACCACTCCAGCAGCGTCTCGGGCGAATCCGTCGTGCCGGGGGAGGGCACGACAAATGCCACCGGTGTCTCTCCCCAGCGGGCGGACGGCACGCCTACCACGGCCACGTCGGCGATTGCCGGGTGCTGGCGCAGAATGGCTTCGAGATCGCTCGGATAGAGGTTGAAGCCGCCGGAGATGATCATGTCCTTCCTGCGGTCCAGCAGGGTGAGAAAGCCCTGCTCATCGAAGCGACCCACATCGCCGGTGCGGATGAAGCGCTTGCCGCTGGGGTCGAACCATTCCGCTTCGGCGGTCTTCTCCGGCTTGTTCAGGTAGCCGGTCATCATGGCCGGGGAGTGTCCGACGATCTCGCCGATTTCCCCTTTGAGTAGTTCGTTGCCCTCGTCGTCGATGACGCGGATGTCGTGGCCCTCGGCGGGTTTGCCGACGGTATGCAGCTTATCGGGGTGCTCATGCGCGGCCAGGATGCAGGTACCGCCGCCTTCGGTCATGCCATAGGTATCGACCAGGCCCCCCGGCCAGCGTTTCAGCACCTCGGCTTTGAGCGCCGCGTTGAACGGCGCGCTGGTGCAGAACTTGTAGCGAAAGTGGCTGAGGTCGTACCGGTCGAAGTCGTCGCGCGCCATGATCCGCTGGTATTGCACCGGCACCAGCATGGTGTGGGTGACCCTGTGCTCCACGGCCAGGCGCAGGTACTCGCCGGCGTCGAACTTGCTCATCAGCACCGCGCTGCCACCCAGCGCCAGCGTCGGCAGAAAGGCGACCAGGGTGGTGTTGGAGTAAAGCGGCGTCGAGATCAGCGTGGTCGCCTGGTCCGCATAGCCGTACGCCGCGCTACGCCGGACATGCGCCCAGCGCATCGCGTGGGACTGGACGATGCCCTTGGGCTCGCCCGTGGTTCCGGAGGAATAGATGATGTTGAACGGCCACTCAGGCCGGATGCTCGCCGGAGCTGGGGCCGCCTCGCTCAGCCAGGCGGCCAGCCCCTCTTCGGCAGCTGCCTCGAGCCGCCGGGACGGGCAGGGCAGGCGGCTTGCCACCGGGCCGAGGTGCCGCGCTGCCGAGGCGTCTATAAATAGCAGCCGCGGCGCGGCGTCGGCCAGCATGCCCAGCAGGCTGTCGGGACTGGCCGAAGGCGCTAGCGGCGCGACTGCCACACCGGCACGCAGCGCGCCGAGGAACAGGGTGGCGTAGTCGATGCTGTTGAACGCGCAGATGGCGAGTACGTCACCGGGGGCAAACCCGTCACGCTGCAGTGCGGCGGCGACGCGGTCCATTGCGCCATCGAGCTCGGCGTAGCTCAACCGGTGGGCGTCCTGGATCAGCGCCGTGCGCGTGCCGTGCTGGCGGGCCCAGCGGGCAATCAGGTCGGGTATCGCAACGAAGGGTTGCGCGAGAAGGTCGTCGGGGCTGCTGGAGTCGTGCATGGGTGTTGGCCCTGTGTCTGGATGCGAGGGTGCGATGCGGTGCGCGCCAGGCTCCTACCATCCTGACTGAGCGCCGCGCAGGGAAGCGCTATCGATGCCGGCGATGACGCGTGATCACTCGGCGCGAACCGTGCGGGGCAGGCGGCGGGCAGGCGGGACGCGGCGCGGCCATCTGGCCTTGGCGTTTGCCGGACGATTTTTGCGACAATGCCGCCCCCTTGATGATCAGGCGCCTCCCTCCATGTCCGAACGCAATCCCATCCCGCTGATCCTCACCGCTATCGGCAGCGTCATCGGCACCGTAGCCGTGCTCTCCTACTACGGCTATGTGCACATCGCCAAGCCCGAGGATGCCTTGCTGCTGGCCGACTACACCATGCTCAAGACAGTTCCCGGCGAGGACTATCGCGTGTCGCTCACGCCGGCGCCGCAGGTGGCCCAGTGCATCGACGGGGTGTTGGTGCTGTTCGACACCGAGCAGAAGGGCCTGACCGGCGTGCTGGTGGACAACCGCAAGCGTGCGATCCGCTGCGTCGGTCAGGACGCCCCGCCGGCCGAGGCGCCGACGACCCGGCCGTGAGATAAAGCCGTGACCTGCACCGCGCCTGGCACGAAAAAGCCCGCCATCATCGTGGCGGGCTGTGCGTGCGGTGTCGGCGGTCGTCAACGTTGACCGTGCGACTACGCATTGGCGATCACTGCATCGACGAACGTGGCGCGACGCGCTTGTCGTCGTTGGAAATGGTGACTTCCACGCGGCGGTTCATGGCGCGACTGGCCGGCGTGTCGTTGCTGGCCACCGGGTATTCCTCGCCGTAGCCGACGGTCTGGATGCGCTGGGCATCGACCCCGGCGCGTGTCAGGGCACGGCGCACTGCCTCGGCGCGGCGCTCCGACAGCTTCAGGTTGTATGCGTCCGATCCGGTGCTGTCGGTATACCCCTCGACCATGATCTTGCGATCAGGGTTCTCATTGAGGAACTCAGCGAGTTTCTGTACGTCGCGCATGCCGGCCGGCTTGAGGTTAGCCTTATCCAAGTCGAACAGGACGTCGCCGAAGGTGACCAGCGTGCCGCGTTCGGTCTGCTTGGCCTGCAGGTCCTGTTGCAGCTTGCGGATTTCGTCCTGCTGACGCTTGAGCATGGCTTCGCGCGACTCCAGGCGCGCCTGGGCACGCTTGGTGGAGGCTTCGTCGATCTGTTCCTCGGCCTTGCGCAGCTCGATGGTTTGCTCCGCCAGGTCGATACGACGGTTGGCCAGGTATGCCAGCTGGTCGACGCGTTCCTCGTCGGCGTCGTTCAGGTAGGCATCGTTGGCCTTGTCCAGCTGCTTGCTGGCGTCCTGGGTTTCCAGCGCGGCGTATTTCTGCGACAGCGGATTGCTTTGCAGCGCGGCGAACTCGGTACGGGCGGTTTCCAGATTCTGGTTGGGCTGCGACGAACAGGCCGCCAGGCCAATGCTCATGGCGATCGCGGTGGGAATGGCTACTAGCTTATGCATGTCGGTTCATCCTCTACTGAAGGGAAAGGCGGGAAGGAAGGGCGAAATCACTGCTGCAGGCCACGCATGCTTTCCTCGCGCAGCTCCTGGATCCCCTTTTGGGCATCTTCCACGGCTTTCTGGGCCTTGGCGGCCTGGGCCTTGCGTTCGGCGACGCGGGCGTCCCACTCGGCCTGTTCGGCGAGCTTGCGGGCCTTGTCGTAATTTTCCTTCTGCATGGCCAGCTCGGCCTCTTTCCACTTCTCCTGGGCGGCGCGCATGTCGACCGGAGCGTATTGGGTCGCACCGGAGCTGACTGCGCTACGTACGGCCGACTCGGTGACGGCGAACTGTTCGTTCGGTGGATTGCCGGCACAGCCAACCAGCAGCAGTCCTCCCAGGGCTACAGCGGCCAGCTTGGGCAGCTGAAATCGCGATAGGGGGCTTTCGGTGGTGTTCATATTCATGGCCAGTCTCCAAGTGGATGTCGAGAACAGTGCCCGCGGGCCGCGTGCCGAGCGTTTAACTGGCCTCGGCAATCAGAACGGGCATGTTTTTGTGAGGCCATCGGACGGCAATCGTTCCAGTTGGATTGCGCGGAGGTTGTCTGCAAGCGGCGGCCCAGACCGTTCGGTGCCGCGCAGGAGCGCGCAGGCCGGAGCGTTGCGCTACCGCAGCCCGACCGGCCGCGCCGGGGCAATGGACGTCAGGATTGCGCGTTCTGTTCGGCCAGCAGACGCTCCAGATGCTTGCGCGAGAGCGCGAGGAAGCGCGGCGTCGGCCCGATGTCCTCGTAGATGGGGTCGCCTTGTTCGTCGGTGGAAATCACCTTCGAGCCGCGCTGGTAAGGCAGACTGGTTTCGATTGCCTCGAGTGCGGCGCCCACCAGTTCCCCGAGCAGCTCCTCGGTGCTGCGCTTGGGGTACATCTCGGCCAGGGCGGCCAGTCGCGCGGCGCTCTCCACGTCCAGTGGAATGCTGTAGCGGGTGCTGCTCATTCGCCCGGTGGCGCTGCTTTCCCATTCACGGACCAGTTCAGAGATTTTCATTTCGCGACATCCTTAGCTCGGCGTGGCGAGCGTTGTTGGCTGACTTGCGTGCGATCACCGAAGGGCTCAGCTACCAGATGCCTTGTCTTCGGCGAGCGCGCTGGGCACTCTGTTTGGAGGGTTCCAACAGCGTAGCCGTTCAGCTCCGGTTGCATATCGGTTGCGCACTGACAGCTGCTGTCCGGGAGACAGGAACATGGCGAAGATCGATGCGCGACTGCGCGAGAACGTTCACCTGCTCGGCGAACTGCTGGGCAACACCATCCGTGCCCAGCATGGCGACGCGTTCTTCGACAAGATCGAACGCATTCGCAAGGGGGCCAAGGCCGCGCGTCGGGGGTCTGCGGACGGGGCGCGGCAGCTGCGCGATACGCTCGACGGCCTGGCTGATGACGAGCTGCTGCCGATGACGCGCGCCTTCAACCAGTTTCTCAACCTGGCCAACATCGCCGAGCAGTATCACCAGGTACGCCGGCGGCGGCCGGACGAGCCGGCGGCGTTCGAGGCCGGTGCCCTGGGCGGCCTGCTGGAACGGCTCAAGGGCGAAGGGTTCGACCAGGAGTTCCTCGCCCGCCAGGTCGGCCGGCTGGATATCGAACTGGTGCTGACCGCGCACCCTACCGAGGTCTCGCGGCGCACCCTGATCCAGAAGTACGACGCCATTGCTGCGCAGCTGGCCGCGCGCGACCACACCGACCTGGGCGCGGCGGAACTGGGCAAGATCGAACTTCGCCTGCAGCGGCTGGTTGCCGAAGCCTGGCACACCGAGGAGATTCGCCGCAGCCGACCGACCCCGGTGGAGGAGGCGAAGTGGGGCTTCGCGGTGATCGAGAATTCGCTGTGGCAGGCGCTGCCGAACGTGTTGCGCCAGACCGACCAGGCGCTTGCCCGCAGTACCGGCCTGCACCTGCCGCTCGAGGCCGCGCCGATCCGTTTCGCCTCCTGGATGGGCGGCGACCGTGACGGCAATCCCAACGTGACGGCCAAGGTCACGCGCGAGGTGCTGCTGCTGGCGCGCTGGGTCGCTGCCGACCTGTTCCTGCGCGACATCGAGGGGCTGATCACGGCCCTGTCCATGCAGACCGCCAGTGCCGAGCTGCTGCGCCAGACCGGCGAAACGGCCGAACCGTACCGGGCGCTGCTCAAAGGCGTGCGCGAAAGGCTGCAGATCACCCGCGACTGGGCCAGCGCCGCCATCGAAGAGGATCGGCCGGCGCCGGCGGCAGTGCTGGTGGACAACCGCGACCTGCGCGAGCCGCTGGAGCTGTGCTACCACTCGCTGCATGCCTGCGGCATGGGCATGATCGCCGACGGCGATCTGCTCGACACACTGCGCCGAGCGGCGGCGTTCGGCCTGTATCTGGTGCGTCTGGACGTACGCCAGGACGGCGCGCGCCATGGCGCCGCCATGGCCGAGATCACCGACTACCTCGGGCTTGGCCGTTACGATCAGTGGGACGAGGCGAAGCGTCTCGAGTTTCTCCAGCGGGAATTGAACAACCGACGTCCATTGTTGCCACCGCATTTCCAGCCGTCGGCCGAGAGCGCCGAGGTGCTGGACACCTGCCGGGTCGTCGCAAACGCGCCAGGCGCGTCGCTTGGTTCGTATGTCATCTCCATGGCGCGTGGTGCTTCGGACGTGCTGGCGGTCCAGCTGCTGCTCAAGGAGGCGGGTCTGCAACGGCCGATGCGGGTGGTACCGCTTTTCGAGACGCTGGACGACCTGAACAACGCGGGCCCGGCTATCGAGCGCCTACTGAGCCTGCCCGGCTACCGCCAACGGTTGCACGGGCCGCAGGAAGTCATGATCGGCTATTCCGATTCGGCCAAGGACGCCGGCACTACGGCGGCCGCCTGGGCGCAATACCGCGCCCAGGAGAGCCTGGTGGAGATTTGCAGGGCGCACCAGGTCGAACTGCTGCTGTTCCACGGCCGCGGCGGCACCGTGGGACGTGGCGGCGGCCCGGCGCATGCGGCGATCCTGTCGCAGCCGCCAGGCTCGGTAGCCGGGCGTTTCCGGACCACCGAGCAGGGCGAGATGATTCGCTTCAAGTTCGGCCTGCCGGATATTGCCGAGCAGAACCTCAGTCTCTACCTGGCTGCGGTGCTCGAGGCCACCCTGCTGCCACCGCCACCACCGGAGCCGGACTGGCGCGACACCATGGAGCAGTTGGCCGCGACGGGCGTCAGCGCCTACCGCGGCGTGGTGCGCGACCACCCGCAGTTTGTCGAGTATTTTCGCCAGGCGACGCCGGAGCAGGAACTTGGCCGCCTGCCCCTGGGCAGCCGCCCGGCCAAGCGACGGGAGGGCGGTGTGGAGAGCCTGCGGGCGATCCCCTGGATCTTCGCCTGGACCCAGACCCGCCTCATGCTGCCGGCGTGGCTCGGCTGGGAGCAGGCGCTGGAGGCGGCCCTGAAGCGCGGCGACGGCGACCGGCTCAAGCAAATGCGCGCGCACTGGCCGTTCTTCACCACGCGCATCGACATGCTGGAAATGGTGCTGGCCAAGGCCGACGCAGACATTGCCCGGCGCTACGACGAGCGGCTGGTCAGCCCGTCGCTGCAGCCACTGGGGCAGGCGCTGCGTGACCGATTGTCGCAGGCGGTCGAGGCGGTGCGCGCGCTGACCGGTCAGTCGGAGCTGCTCGGCCATAGCCCGACGACCCTGGAGGCCTTCAGCCTGCGCAACACCTACCTCGATCCGCTGCACCTGATGCAGACCGAGTTGCTGGCGCGCTCCAGGCAGCAGAAGAACCCGCCTGAAAGCCCGCTGGAGCAAGCCCTGCTGGTCAGCGTCGCCGGCATCGCTGCGGGGTTGCGCAACACCGGTTGAGCCCTGCAGCCGCGCCGCGGCAGGTGCCCGCACAGTGTTCGGCTGACCGTTGCCGGGAGCGCCGCGCGCCAACCGATGCCGCGCCCGGCGGGCGCTTGGGCGCCGCCGGGGGCCGCTTGTCTGGGTTCTGTGCGCTGTGTATCGTGGTCAACCTTTTGTCGCATGGCGGCAAACCAGAATTTTTGATTCGCCAGGGGGCAGGGTGCACCGCATCGCCCCTGGCGACATCCATTTTTGCAAACTCGAGGATCACTCCATGCGCGTCATTTTGCTGGGAGCGCCCGGTGCCGGGAAAGGCACACAGGCTCGCTTCATCACCGAGAAGTTCGCCATCCCGCAAATCTCCACCGGCGACATGCTGCGCGCTGCGGTCAAGGCCGGCACCCCGCTGGGCCTGCAGGTCAAGGACGTGATGGACAGCGGCGGCCTGGTCTCCGACGAGATCATCATCGCGCTCATCAAGGAGCGCTTGCAGCAGTCTGATTGTGCTAACGGGTTCCTGTTCGACGGCTTCCCGCGGACCATCCCTCAGGCCGAAGCGCTGCGTGATGCCGGTGTCGAGCTTGACCATGTGCTCGAGATCGCCGTGGACGACGAAGAGATCGTCGGTCGCTTGTCCGGCCGTCGCGTGCACCCGGCTTCCGGCCGGGTCTACCACACCGAGCACAACCCGCCAAAAGTTGCGGGCGTGGATGACCTGACCGGCGAGGAGCTGATCCAGCGCAAGGACGACCTGGAAGAGACCATCCGGCATCGCCTGAGCCTGTACCACTCCCAGACCAAGCCGCTGGTCGCGTTCTACCAGCAGCTCGAAGCCGCCCAGGGCAAGCCCAAGTGCAGCCGCGTCGAAGGTGTCGGCTCGGTGGAAGCCATCACGGACAAAGTGATGGCCGCACTCAGCTGATCACGTCCGAGCTATTTCAACGGCCCGCTTGCGGGCCGTTTTCATGTGTGCCGCCCGCGTTGGGGCAGTGCTGATCGCCTGTCGCGGCAACTGATACAATCGCCGCCCTTTTTTCACTGACCGGACTTGCCGATGACCACGCTGCTGGCCCTGGATACCGCCACCGAAGCCTGCTCCGTTGCGCTGCTGCATGAAGGGCGCGTGCTGAGTCAGTACGAAGTGATTCCGCGGCTCCATGCACAGCGGCTGCTGCCGATGATCCAGGCCTTGCTGGGCGAGGCGGGCATTGCGCTGTCGGCTGTCGATGCGCTGGCGTTCGGGCGTGGTCCCGGTGCGTTTACCGGCGTGCGAATCGCCGTGGGCGTGGTGCAGGGCCTGGCGTTCGCGTTGCAACGGCCGGTAGTGCCGGTCTCGACCCTGGCGACGATTGCGCAGCGCGCGCATCGCGAGCAGGGCGCCCGTCAGGTTGCGGTCGCCATCGATGCGCGCATGGACGAGGTCTATTGGGGCTGCTACCGCTCCCACGACGGCGAGATGCAGCTGTGTGACCTCGAAGCCGTGTTGCCGCCGGAGCAAGTCAAGCTGCCACGCCACAGCGCAGGCGAGTGGTTCGGCGCGGGCACGGGTTGGGGCTATGGCGCGCGGCTCGCCGTGCAGCCCTGCGCGGTGGATTCAGCCCTGCTTCCGCATGCTCAGGACCTGCTCGAGCTGGCCGGTTTTGCCTGGCGGCGCGGGGAAGCGGTGGAGGCCGACGCGGCACAGCCGATCTACCTGCGCGACAACGTCGCCACTCCGAAAGCCCTGCGGTGACCAGCGGCATTGCCAATTTCAGATCGGCTCGCTAGAGTCGCCGAACTTGAACAGGTGAATGATGCGCCTCAACGGTCTCGCCCCCTCCGCCTATCCCATCGAGCGTCCTGCCCAGCGTGGCAGTGCGCCAGTCCCCTATCGCGAGAGCGAACGGGCCGCGGAGCAGGCTCGCGAGTCGATTGTCACGCCGTCGAGCCAGCCGGACGCCACCTACGAACACCTCTCTCGCCGCAGCCGTACGGAATCATCAGACTTCGGCTCGGTGATCTCCGGCGACTTCATGCCGGCGCGCTTCGAAGCCATGATGGAGCGACCGCTCACCAGCCGCGCTTCCCAGGCACTGCAGAGCTACGGCACCACAGCCGGCTTCACAGCCGATCTTGATGCCCATGAGGTACTTGGGCTGGATCTCTACGCCTGAGGCGTGGACCACCGCGCGTGCCGCTTCCCTACTTTCTCGGTTGCCCGTCCTGGAGCGATGCTGCCTGGCGCGGTTCGCTGTACCCGCACGGCGTACCGCCCAGCGAGTTCCTTGCGCGCTACTGCTCGGTGTTCAACACGGTGGAGGGGAACACCACACTCTATGCCTGGCCCGCTGCCGGAACGGTGGAGCGGTGGGCGGCGCTGATGCCGGAAGGGTTTCGTTTTTGCGCCAAGTTGCCACGCGAGATTAGCCAGGCGCCGGATCTGGGTGACGCCGGCGAGCTGATCCTCGCATTCCGCACCTTGATGGCTCCGCTGGCGGCGCGGATCACGCCGTTCTGGCTGCAACTGCCGGCAAGCTTCGGTCCGACCCGTCTCGCCGAACTCGCCCAGCTGATCGAGATACTCGACCGGCCGCTCGCGGTGGAGGTGCGCCACGCCGCGTTCTTTGCCCGCGGCGACGAGGAGCGCGCCCTCAATCGCCTGCTCCTCGAGCGCGGCGTCGAGCGGATCTGCATGGACACGCGCGCACTGTTCAGCTGCCAGACCGCCGACGCCGCCGTGCGCCATGCGCAGGTCAAGAAGCCGCGGTTGCCGGTGCGGCCCGCAGCCTTCGGTCAATCGCCGCAGCTGCGCTTCGTCGGGCATCCTGAGCTGGCACACAACGATCGCTTTCTCGCGCCCTGGCTGGACAAGGTGGCGGGGTGGATCGAGGCGGGCAAGCGTCCGCATGTCTACCTGCACACGCCGGACAATCGGCTGGCGCCCGATCTGGCACTGCGCTTTCACCGGCTACTCGCGCATCGGCTGCCGGGGCTCCCGCGCCTGGAGATGACGGCGAGGCCGCACGAGCCACAGTTGTCGCTGCTGCGTGACTAGCGCTGGTGCGGCGGTAGCCGATGCCATGGCTTGATGCGGCGGCAGGCTGGCAACCGTGGCTGACCGCCCTCGACACAGGCATTAGCCGCCCAACTTGCTCAACCCGAATGCAACGAGAAAGCCGGCCACGGTGATCAGGCCCGCAAAGTCGTGCGTTTCGTCGAATGCCTCGGGGATCATGGTATCGACCAGCATGGCCAGGATTGCGCCCGCGGCGACCGCCGTGGTGGCCGCTACCACATCCGGCGAACTGTCGGTGAACAGCACGTACCCCGCAATCGCGGCGATTCCTGAAGCCAGCGCGATGCCGCCCCAGACGCCGAAAACGTAGCGACCGTGCCGACCGGCCTTTTTCATGCCGGCGGCGCTGGAAAGCCCTTCTGGAAAATTCGACAGAAAGATCGCCGCCACCGCGACGATACTGACCGCGCCTCCTTGCAGCAGGCTCAGGCCGATCACGATGGACTCGGGAATGCCATCGAGCAATGCACCCAGCGCGATCGACAGGCCGCTGCCCGTCTGCTCCGTTTCCGATGCCTGTTGACCGCCGGAGCGTTTGCGGTGCTTGGCTCCAAATCGCGACAGAGCCCAATTGGCACCGGTATAGACGAGCGCGCCTGCCAGAAATCCCAGCCCCGCTGAGTCCAGCCCGCCGCGTTGGAATGCCTTATCCATCAGCTCGAACGACAGGGCGGAAATCAGCACGCCGCTACCAAATGCCATCACTGCCGCGACGAGACGCTGAGGCACCTTCATGAAAAAGCCGATGCCGGCGCCGAGGAGTAGTGCGCTGCCGGCGAGCAACCCCCACAGTCCCGCCTCAAGCCAACCCGTCACGTCGTAAGCCCTCCCTTGATCTGCTGCGCTCAAGCTCTGCCCGGCGTCAGCCGATGAGCAGCACGAATTGAATAAGAAGGGTGGACTGCCTGCAGCTGAGAAGGGTTTCAAACGGCACGACGGCGAGCCGGACATCGACGGTCGACCGGCAATAATCCCTTGGCCTGCAGCAATGCAACCTTGGGTCGATGGCACTGCCAAAGACACCATGACGTTCGGTCGACTCATCCTCTTGCTGTTGCTCATCCTGGCTGGCTTCGCCTATGCGGTCTGGCGTGGGGTCGTCGATGTGCCGCGGCAGTGGAACCCTTGGGCCCCGCTCGACATTCGCGAGCCTCCGAACCTGCTTACGCCCTACAAGCTGCGCCGCGTGCAGGGCGATCGCCGCCTGTGCGAGCAGGCACTGAAAACCTCCGATCTTAGCTACTCCGCAGTGCCCGATAGCACTGAGCAAGGCGGTTGCCCCATCGAGAATGCGGTGCGCATCAACGGCTCGGCGGTGCGCTTCAACAGTCCGTTCCTGGCGACTTGCCCGCTGGCGGCAGCCTACGCCCTGTTCGAGCGGCACGGCTTGCAGCCGGCAGCGCAGCGGGTATTTGGCCAACCGGTTGCGCAGGTCGATCACTTCGGCAGCTTTGCCTGTCGCAACATCGCGGGCAGCACCCGGCGCAGCCAACACGCCTCGGCCAACGCGCTGGATCTGGCCGGGTTTCGCCTGCAGGACGGAACGCGTATCACCGTGGCGCGTGACTGGGCAGGGGAAAGCGACAAGGCGCGCTTCCTGCGCGAGGTACGTGCAGCAGCCTGCGATGCGTTCCGTATCACCTTGAGCCCCGACTACAACGCCGCGCACCGCGACCATTTCCACGTCGACATGAGCGGCTTCGGCCTGTGCCGCTGAGGCGGAGCGGCGCGGGCTCTGGCAGAATGCGCCGTTTTCCGCCCGCGAGCCCCCTATGACAACGCCTGCCCCGTTGGTCCGAGTCGAAGCCCTTGCACCGTCATTTGCCGCTCAGGCCGCCGTTCTGGCGGCGCACCTGGGGCTGCCGCTGCAGGCGGACGAGGCGGATTTCGCCCTGCAGCTCGGTCCAGCGGGCCTGCAGTTGCAGCAGCTCGGTCCGCAGGCGCCTGGCCCGCTGCGGGTGGACTTCCTCGAAGGTGGCGCGGCACATAGACGGCAGTTCGGCGGCGGCAGTGGGCAGATGATCGCCAAGGCAGTCGGCATCCAGCCGCGCGTCCGTCCGCGTGTGCTGGATGCCACCGCCGGCCTTGGCGGGGACGCGTTCGTGCTCGCGACGCTCGGGTGTTCCCTGGTGCTGGTCGAACGCCAGCCGCTGATCGCGGCGCTCCTTGCCGATGGCCTGGCGCGGGGCCGGACGGATGCCGAGGTGCGTCCCATTGTCGAGCGCATGGCGTTGCGCCAGGGTAACGCCATCGAGCTGATGGCCGCGTGGCCGGACGACCCGCCGCAGGTGGTTTACCTCGATCCGATGTTCCCGCATCGGGACAAGAGCGCTCTGGTAAAAAAGGAGATGCGCCTGTTCCGTCCCTTTGTCGGTGATGATCCGGACGCCGCTATCCTGCTCGAGCGGGCTCTGGCGCTGGCCAGCCACCGGGTGGTGGTGAAAAGACCGCGCAAAGCCCCGCCGATCGAAGGCCCCAAGCCGGGCTACGTCCTGGAGGGCAAGTCCAGCCGCTACGACATCTATCCAAAGAAGAAGCTCTCCGGCGAGGCCTGATCGACGGCGTCGCGCCGGGGAGCCGGCCTTGCTTAATTCGCCTAATAGTGGCATTCCTAAGCCAGGCCGTTTGAGGCTGAACGGTGGTTACCCCGATCGCGTAAAAGGAAGAGCTTATGCAGATCCAAGTACATAGCGATAACCACATCGAAGGCAGTGCCCGTCTGGTCGAGTGGGTCAGCGGCACGGTCGCTGACAAGCTGGATCGTTTCGACGACGAAGTCACCCGCGTGGTGGTGCACCTGAATGATGAGAACGGGATCAAGGCCGGCGCGCACGACAAGCGCTGCCAGATCGAGGCGCGCCCCAAGGGGCAACAGCCGGTATCGGTGACGCACAAGGCCGCTACCCTGGAGCAGGCGGTCGACGGTGCTATCGACAAGCTCAACAACGCCCTTACGCACCAGTTCGGCAAGCTGCGTAGCAAGCGTGCCACGGCCCCGGTGCCCGCTGAAGGCGAGACGCTTGAGGTCGAAGGCCGAGATGCGCTGCTGGAAGCCGATTACCTGGCCGACGAACAGCTGCGCGCGTTGTAGCTAGGTTTCCGTGCGCGGGGCCCAGACGCTTCGCGCCATCATCCACACAGGCCGGCAATTGCCGGCCTGTTGCATTTCTGCCGCTGCTTGGCCCCGGCCCCGGCTCGCGGCAAGCGACCGCCGGCATAGCCTGGCCGGTCTCCTGTGCTATACCCAGTGGAGGTACCGCAGGGGCATGCAGACCAGACTGTGCGATACGACTGCGCTCGGCTATGCAGCGTTAGAGCAGGCGCGGACAGCTCATTTGCGGCTCATGAATCCGCATGCGAGCCCAGTCCGTTTCCTCGCCTGTTACCCGTGGGGCCCCGCCCTCGCCTGACTGTCGCTCGCTATGGTTTCACACAGTCTGCAAACACGCGCGAGGACCCGAGGCGGACCTTGACCAGAGGGGGAACGACCCGCTGCGCGGACGTCCTTGCACCACACGCGCAGCAACTGCAGAGAGGTGGACACCATGACCATGATGCAATGCGAATACCGCGACCACGTCATCACCGCCGAAGTGATGGAACACCCCGGCACCCCGACGCCCTGGGCGGGCGGTTGCCGTATCGCCAATGCCCAGGGGCAGGTTACCCGGCGCATGGCGCTGCCGGTCGGGCATGCCTTCATGGCCGAGCTCGAGCAGGCCCAGCGCGCGTCGATCGCCCACGGCAAGTGGCTGGTGGACCAGTGCCTGGATCAAGGCCGGCGGCTGTTCGACAAGGCCGCGTGACGCCCGGACGGGCTGCCCGGCAGGGGCGGGCCCGTCCCTGCCGGCGGCGCGCATGCATGCTGCCCGCGGGTTGAACTGTTGCCCGCTCCAACGCCTCTACAGAAGGGATCGCCCACACCTGTCGGGCACAGACCGACCCTTCAGAGGAGCCGTTGCATGGAACTTCCCAACAAAGACATGAGCACCCTGTTCGACCAGCTGGGCCTGCCGTCGGACCCGGCCAGCATTGACGACTTCATCGCCAGCCACGCGCCCTTGCCCGAAGACGTGCGGCTCGCCGATGCCCCGTTCTGGAACGACTCGCAGCGCGCCCTGCTGGCCGATGAGTGGGCCGAGGACGCCGAGTGGGCGCCCATCGTCGACGAACTCAACGTGCGTCTGCACGAAGTGCAGCACGAGTCCTGATTGCCCCGTGCCTTGGCTGGGCGAACTGGCGCAGCTCTGCGGCCGGCAGCACCGTGACTGCCGAGCCGAGCCCGGCTTCGCCTAGTGGCGCGCCGGTGTGCTCAATCCTACTTCGGGCCATTGCACGGCGCCGGCTTCGCCATCGCCGATAGGCCTGGCGCGCCGGTTTCACTAGAATCGCCGGGTTGCGCACTGTCGCGCCCCGCCTACGAAGGACCTGCATGACTTCCAATTCCACCGCCCAGCTCGACATCGCTGCCCGTTACGCCTGCGCCAGGGCGCTCGCCCTGGAGGCGGCCCAGCTGGGAATGGGGTACTACCGCAAACGTGGCGAGCTGAAGGTCGAGCACAAGGGTGCCGACCTGCAGGACGTCGTCAGCATCGCCGACAAACAGATCGAAGCCTTTATTCGCCAACGCCTGTCACAGCAGTTCCCGGAGGATGGCTTTCTCGGTGAAGAAAGCGGCTCGGCGGATCTGGACGCCCGCTGTGTCTGGGTCATCGATCCGATCGACGGGACGGCATGTTTCGTCAACGGGCTGCACAACTGGTGCGTATCCATTGGCCTGTTGATCGACGGTGAGCCGCATCTGGGCGCCATTGCCGATCCGAACCACGACGAGCTGTTCCACGGCTGCCTGGGGCAGGGTGCTTTTGTCAACGACACGCCGCTGGCGGTGAGCGCCGCGACCCATGTGGCGCAAGGCGTGACGGCCACCGGCACCTTTCATCCGCGCGGCAAGGAGCACTTCATTCCGTTCCTGGAGAAGCTACTGGGCGAAGGCGGAATGTTCTTCCGTAACGGTTCCGGCGCGCTGATGACGGCCTACGTGGCCGCCGGACGGCTGCTCGGTTACTACGAGACCGAACTGAAGAGCTGGGATTGTCTGGCCGGCCTGGTGCTGGTCCGGGAGGCGGGCGGGCGGGTCAATGACTTTTTTCGCAACGATGGCCTGCTCAAGGGCAACCCGTACCTCGTAGCCTGCCCTGGCGTCTATCCGCAACTGGCGACCATGATTGGTCCGTCGCTCGATGGCTGAACGCGGCCAACAGGCAGCCCCGTCTGGGCCCCTCTACTACCCCCTGAGCCTTCTATAGGAGCCAGCCTGCTGGCGAAACGGGGCGGCACCAGCCGTTAGCCCTGCCAGATAGCTCCGGAAACCAGCGGTTCGCGAGTGCGCTCGCGCCCGCTGGGCGCGAGGGGACCCGGGCTTTTGTAGGAGCCCGCTTGCTGGCAAAACGGGGCGGCGCCAGATAGCTCCGGAGGCCAGCGGGCCAGGGTTCGCGAGCACACTCGCGCTACCAGCTCAGGTGCGAAGTTCGGGCGGGACGGTGCCGCCGTGTTCGGCCAGCTTATGCATCACGGTGCGGTGCAACCAGGTATTCATCTGTGCTGAATCGTTCATCGTCTCTGGCGGGCAGCCGAGCTCGGTGGCGAGCTCCTTGCGCGACTCCAGGCTGCTGTTCAGGCCCAGGAGTTTGAGCAGGTCGACGATGGAGGTACGCCAGTTCAGCTGTTCCGGATGGCTAGCCGCCATGGCGTCGAGCTTGGCAGGCACGTCCACTGCTGAGCCCGAGGGGCCAGCCGCTTCGTGGTTCGGCGCGGCGCCCGGCGGCGTGGTGGTTGCGTTGTGGGCCGCGGTAGGGCGTTCCGAATCGACGACCGTGTCCGGCGCATGGCGGTTGGGCGTGTTGTTCGGGTCGACGGGCTTGTGCGCCTCGTTGCTGACACCGCCCATGCCGAGTTTTTCTTTGATCGTGTCGAACAGTCCCATGGTGGCTCCTCAAACAATGCGTGGGTTCTGGTTGGACAGCCGCCGCCTTGAGAGGATTCGCCACCGCAGGTCGGAAGGCAGCCCGTTTGGCGCTGGTGCGACGAGAGGTCATGGCGCCTCGCATCGTTCATTCACTGGGTGTATGCACGACGACGTTCTGGCGTGCCTGGTCGGGCAGCGCCACCTTTGCTTCGCGCAATGCGGCGATCAGGCTTTTACGCACTTCCGATGCAGTTGCGACGAAATCCGAACGCCGCGAGTCGCACCAGAACAGCACGTCGAAGACCAGCCGCGCGTCGCCGAGCTCGACAAGCCGAACCGAGGCTTCCGGCGTCGCCAGCACGCCTCCGGTTCGCTGTGCTGCGTCGCGCATCAGCATGCTGGTCGCCTCGACATCGATCTCATACCCCAGCGTGCAGATGACCTTGCCGCGGCGGATGGGGGCTGCCGTATTGTTGGTGACCCGTGAGGTGAAGGTTTCGGCATTGGGCACCAGCACCCGACGGCCATCGTAGGTGCGAATCTGCGTGGCGCGCAGTTCGATGCGCTCGACGCTGCCTTCGGTCTCGCCAATGATGATCTGGTCACCGAGCTGAAACGGTCGCAGCGTGAGGATCAGCAACCCGCTGACGAAGTTGGAGAGGATGTCCTTGAGCGCAAAGCCCAATGCCAGACTGGTCAGGCCAAGGCCGGTCGCCAAGGTGCCGGGCTCCAGGCCAAAGGCGCTGGCTGCGACGATGATGCCGAGCAGCCAGACCGCGTAGTAGCTCACCTGACGCACCAGATTTTCGACCGTCAGGTCATTGGCCATCCGGCTGACGATCCACTTCATCAGCGCGCGTACCGCGGTGGCCAGGCCCCAGAAGAGCAACAGCACCAGCAGGGCGGCAAGTACCCGCGGGATGATGTCGATGGCCGATTCCAGCAGCCGGGCGAACGCTGTTTCGACGCTGGCCTGCACCGAGGTGAGGAAGCGACCGCGATCCGACTCGCGCCGCTTGACCGCCGTATCCAGCGCGCTATCGATGACGGTCGCCCACTCGCGGGTGAGGCGCTCGATTGCCGCGCCGTTGGCTTCGGCATCAGCGGGTGAAACCACCATGAGCGGGCGGCCGGCGACGCTGATCTGCAGACCTTTGTCTTCTCCTTCCGCTGGCGCGATTCGGGCACGCCGGATGCCCTGCGGGGTTTCCAGCACGGCCGCCAGTTGTCGCTCGATCTGGCGCGCACGCTGGCTGGCATCGAGCGTTTCGCTGGGCCCGATGCGAAACAATGTGCGACCGTCCAGCCGCACCGTGGCCAAACTGTCCTGTGCCAGGGCTGGCACCGATGCCGCGAGGCAGATGAGGAGCATGCAGAACAACGACTGCATGCCAAACGGAAAACGACGAGTGCAGGTAGGGAGTAGGCGCATGGACGTCACCGTTGGGCCGTGATGCGGAAACGAACAGGCCGCCGGGTGAGCGGCGGCCTGTCGATGAAAGCTGTGCAAGCTGTAGGGGTGCGGCCGTTTGATACGCACGGCTAAACGCGGTGGCGACGCGATCAGAAAACCAGAGCAAACAGGCCGATCACGACCAGCAGACCGATCAGGAAAATGATGCCAATGGTGCTGCCCAGAAACTTCAGCATGAGGACGACTCCTTTGCAGTGGGTACACAGATTCCGACTGGTCTGGCCCCTGATCGTTCAGCAAATCTGCCGGCGGCATGCCCTGCATCACGGCCTGCAACCCGCTTACAGGTACTTCCAGATCAGTTGCAGGCCGGCTATCAGCATGCCGAGCCGGGCGATTCGGTAGAACCAGGTGTGGTCGATGCGCTTGTGCAGCCAGAGCCCCGCCCAAACTCCGAAGGGCACCACTGGCGCCAGCGTCAGGCTGAGCAGCAGGTTTTCCCGGCTGAACTGGCCGAGCGCGGCGTAGGGAATCAGCTTGATCGCGTTGGTCATCAGGAAGAACAGGTTGATGGTCGCCACGTAGCGCAGCTTGTCCAGCTGCTGCGGCAGGAGGTGCATCATGATCGGCGGCCCGCCGGCGTGGGCGACGAAGCTGGTGAAGCCGGCGATCGAGGCGAGCAGCGTGCCGCGTCCGCGTTGCAGCGGTCGCGGCTCTTCGTTACGGGCTAACAGACCGAGCAGCACGAAGCCGATGGCAATGCCGCCCATCATCAGCCCGATCATGCGCTCATCAAGCATGCCGAACGTGACGGAGCCCAGCGCGATGCCGATCAGTGCGCCAGGCATCATGACTTTCAGGTTCGCCGCGTCCCAGTGGCCCCAGTACGCCTTCAGACCGACGACATCGGCCAGGCAAAGGATTGGCAGCATCACGGCGGCTGCCTGCTTCGGCGAGATGGCGAGCGCCAGTAGCGGGACAGCGATGCCACCCAGGGCGCCGCCAAAGCCGCCCTTGGACAAGCCGGTGAGAAAGATGGCCGGCAGTGCGAACAGCAGGAAGTCGGAAAGGGTCATTGGCGTAAGGGCACGGGAACGGGCAAGGCTGCGCATGATCGCATCTTTGCAGCCGACGGGCCCGGCCCACCCAGCCGGAGCCCTGCAGCGAGACGCTGGCGCCGGGCGTCGAACAGCGGCTCCCGTGGTCAGCATTATAACGTCCCTTCAGCCTGGAGCGCCCATGACAGCTAACGTCGACGATCGATCCGCTTCCCGCTTCCGCGAGTCGCACTGGCCCGTTCTGGCGATTGGCGCGCTCGCGCTGCTGGTTGCAACCGGACCGGCCAGGGCCCAGGAGCAGGCCGACCTGGTCGGCTTGATCAATGACTTTCGTGACTCGGCTGAGGTCTGCGGTGAAGGTCAGGGCGGGGCGGTTGCGCCCTTGGCACCCAACGAAGCGCTGGAGCTGGCGCCGGCCACCAGTGGCGCTCAGTTGCAGGCGGCACTGAGGGCGTCGGGTTATCGTCCAGCCAAGCTTCAGGCTATCTCGGTGACCGGGCCTCAGAACGCGCAAAGCGCGATGCGGGCGCTTAAACAGGGCTACTGTGCGGCGCTGCGCAGCGCCGACTTTGCCGAAATAGGCATCTCGCGCAAAGGCGCGACCTGGCAGGTCTTGCTGGCCAAGCCGTTGCTGGCGCCAGACCTGGGAGAGTGGCAAGAAGTGGGGCAGGCCATCCTCCGTCGTGTGAACGACGCGCGCGCCACCGCGCGCACCTGCGGCAAGCAGTCTTTCAAGGCGGCACCTGCGCTGAGCTGGGACGACCAGCTGGCCAAGGCGGCGCTAGCCCACAGCCGCGACATGGCCGAAGCGGACTACTTCAGCCACCAGGCGCCCGACGGCAGCCAGGTCAGCGACCGCGCCAGCCGTGCCGGCTACCGTTGGGCGCGGATCGGTGAAAACATCGCGGCGGGGCAGGGTTCGGTCGAGCAGGTCATGGCGGGCTGGCTGGCAAGTCCCGGCCATTGCAGCAACATCATGAATCCACGTTTCCATGAGATGGGCGCGGCCTATGTCATGAACAAGGACAGCGCCGCCGGCAGCTACTGGACCCAGGTGTTCGGCACGCCGCGTTGAGCGGCGCCGCTAGGGCGTCCCTTCCAGCCACAGGTGCGCCTCGGTGTTCTGGTGCTGGTCGAAGGCCTTGATGGTGAGGCCCGGAATCAACGCGCCTTCGATTTCGGCCGCGCGGCGCACCCAGTCCTTGGCGCATACCACGGCGCATCGGTCAAAGCGGCGGATGACGCGCAGCATCTGCGGAATGCGCGACAACTCCACGCCAACCGCGCCAAGGGTGGGCACGTCGAAGTCGCCCAGCCGGAAAAGCAACTGGCCATGGCTGATCGCCTCGGACTTGCGCACCAGTTCATCGAGGGCGAAACGCATCTCGCCTGCGTCCAGCTTGCCGGAAAAGTCGATGTCGATACGGTTGTCGCCAATGCGGGTGACATGGAACATGCTGTGCCTCCTCTTGCCGGGCGTGCGGTTCGCCCCGTCATCGATGCGTCCCAGGCTACCCGACCGGGCCCGGTCGCTGACGGTGCCGGCGGGAATTTTGCGCGGCTTTGTTGACTTGGATCAATGCGCAAGGCGGCACGTTCGGATCGACCACCGGCATTGGCTGGAAACGCCGTAAAAACAGGCGCTGCGGGGCGATCGGCGGTATCAAGCCCGCCCCGTTTTGGCCGAATACGTGGCAATCGCGGACGCTCGATCAAGCTGATCGCGGTGCGACCTCTCAGCCTTGGAACTTCCTCATGACCAGCACCCTGGCAACGCTTATCCAGTCGTTCCTGCGCGGCATCGGCCTGCGCACGATCAACCTGCAGTTCTTCTTTTCCTACAGCCTGATCTTCCTCTGCGCGGCCTTGACCGCGGGGGTGCTGTTCTTTTCCTCAAAGGATGCCACGCAGATCGACATGGCCGGCGCTCAGCGCATGCTCAGCCAGAAGATGATCAAGGAAGCGCTGCTGGCGGCGCAGGGCGTCGGTAGCGCGTCCGAGGTGGACAAGACCATCGAACGCTTCGAACAGTCGCATCGCCTGCTGCTGCAAGGCGATGCTGCCAAGGACATCGCCCCGGTCGGGCTCGACAGTGCGCGGCAGCACCTGCAGCGCGTCGACCAGCTCTGGCAGCGCTACCGCCCAGCGGTGCAGGCCCTGGCGAGCGGCAAGAGCACCGACCTCAAGGCCGTCGCCGCCGATGCCAACGACATCCTCGCCGCATCCAACGCCGCTGTGTCACTGATCTCCGCGCAGGCCAACCGCAGCGCCTCGCAGCAGCTCTGGGTGGCGATGGGTTCGACCCTGTGCATCCTGCTGCTGGTGGTGCTTGGGCGCATCGCCGGTATGAACTGGCTGATGCGGCACATCGACGAGCTACGTGGCCGGCTGGAGCGGGTGAGCCAGGGTGACTTCTCGGCCCCCCTGCAGGTGCGTCACGCCGATGACGAGATCGGCATGATCACCCTGGCCTACAACCGACTGCTCGGGCAGGTCGGCGAGATGATCCGCGGCGTGCGCCAGGCGGCCGACGAAGCCGACGGCCAGTGCAAGCGCATGGCGACCCTGGCCGGGGACAGCGCGCGCAACGTCGAAGGCCAGCAGGCCGAGATCGACCAGGTTGCCACGGCCATGAACGAGATGCTGGCCACCTCCCAGGAGGTGGCGCGCAGCACCGTCGAAGCCGCCAACGCGGCTGACCTGGCCGAGCAGGAGACCAACACCGGCAGCGCTGTGATGAACGAGTCGGTAGGTGCCATCCGTACCCTTAGCGGCCACGTCGACGGTTTGTCCGATGTCATGCAGCAGCTGGTGCAGGACAGTCATGAGATCGGCAAGGTGCTCGCCGTGATCAGCGGCATCGCCGAGCAGACCAACCTGCTGGCGCTCAACGCCGCCATCGAGGCTGCCCGGGCCGGCGAGCAGGGCCGCGGTTTCGCGGTGGTCGCTGACGAGGTGCGCAGCCTGGCGAGCCGGACGCAGAGTTCGGCCAAGGAAGTGGGCGTGCTGGTCGATCGTTTGCAGAGCCAGGCCGGCCGCGCCGGCGATGCAATGGACGCCTCGCGCCAGAGCAGTGCCGAAACCCTCGGCCAGATCGAGGCGGCGCAGCATGCATTGGGCCAGATCGTCGGGGCGGTGCAGACGATCCGCGGCATGACCAACCAGATCGCCACCGCGGCCGAAGAACAGTCGCAGGTCGCCGAAGACATGAACCAGTCGCTGACCCGCATCACCCGGGTTGCCGATCAGGCGGCAGGCGCCACCCACGAAACCGCCAGCGCCGGGCAGTCGATCATGCAGCGCATGGAAGGGCTCAAGACGCTGACGGCGCGGTTCCGCCTGGAGGCGTGACAGCGAGGGAGGCACGAAAAGAAGCCCCCGCTCGGATGGCGGGGGCGGGGGCGATCAGTCCTGGCGGCTGGTCACTTCCAGCAGGTGGTAACCGAACTGGGTCTTCACCGGGCCTTGCACCTGGTTCAGCGGCGCGCTGAACACCACGGTGTCGAATTCCTTGACCATCTGGCCGGGGCCAAAGGAGCCCAGGTCGCCGCCCTGGCGGCTTGACGGGCAGGTGGAGTTGTCCTTGGCCACCTGGGCGAAGTCGGCACCGCCCTCGATGGCGGCTTTCAGCTCGTTGCACTTTTCTTCAGTGGGTACGAGGATGTGGCGGGCAGTGGCTCGGGCCATGGGGTATCACTCCGTCTTGAGAAGTCGCTGAGCCTACCGCAATCGACAGCGATCGGAAACGCCGCCGCCCTCAGGCGGCGTGTACGTCCGTCGCCTCTGCCGGTTGCGTCTGCAGATAACGCTCCAACTGCGCCACCTCGGCCGGCATGAAGGCCAGGCCAAGCTTGGTGCGCCGCCAGAGGATGTCGTCGGCACTGCTTGCCCACTCCTGTTGTCGCAGGTAATCCACTTCCCGTGCGTAAAGGTCCTGTCCGAGGCACTCGCCCAACCCGTCCACCGAGCGGACATCGCCGAGCAGCTGCCAGACGCGGCTGCCATAGACAGTCGCCCAGCGGCGGGCCAGCGAGCGTTCGAGGCCGTCGATGCGGTTCAGCAGTTCCTCGCTCAGCGCCTGCGTCGTGGTCATGCCTTCGCCGCCGGGCAAGGGGGCGCTCGCCGTCCAGCTGCTGCCCATCTGCGGGAAGAACGGCTTGAGCTGCGCCATCGCCGACTCCGCCAGCTTGCGGTAGGTGGTGAGCTTGCCGCCGAATACCGACAGCAGCGGCGCCTGTTTCGCCTCGGCCGCCAGTGACAGGGTGTAGTCGCGGGTGACCGCCGAGGGGTTGTCCGATTCGTCGTCGCACAGCGGCCGCACGCCGGCGAAGGTGTGGAGGATGTCGGCCGGTTCGAGTTGCTGGCGAAAATGCGCATTGGCGACGCCCAGCAGGTAGGTGATCTCAGCGTCACTGATGCTGACTTTCGCCGGATCGCCTCGGTACTCGCGGTCGGTGGTGCCAATCATGGTGTAGCGGTCCAGATAGGGGATGGCGAAGACGATGCGCCGATCCTCGTTCTGCATGATGTAGGCCTGATCGCCTTCGTAGAGTCTGGGCACGATGATGTGGCTGCCCTGAATCAGGCGGATGCCATAGGGTGAGCGCTGCTGCAGGTTGTCGCCGATGAACTGTGCGACCCAGGGGCCGGCCGCGTTGACCAGCGCCTTGGCGCGCAGGGAGAAGCGGCTGCCGTCCTGGCGCTGCAGGTCCACATGCCAGATGCCGCCGGCGCGCTTGGCGCTCAGGCACTGGGTGCGGGTGTGGATGTGCGCGCCGTTCTCGCGAGCGGCCATGGCGTTAAGTACCACCAGTCGCGCATCGTCGACCCAGCAATCGGAATATTCGAACCCGCGCGTAATCGCGGGCTTGAGCGGGCTCTCTTCGCCGAAGCGCAGGCCGCGCGAAGCGGGGAGCTTTTCGCGCTTGCCCAGGTTGTCGTAGAGGAACAGCCCGGCGCGGATCATCCAGGCGGGGCGCAAGTGCGGACGGTGCGGCAGGACAAAGCGCATCGGCTTGACGATGTGCGGCGCCTTGGCCAGCAGCACTTCCCGCTCAGCCAGTGCCTCGCGCACCAGGCGAAATTCGTAATGTTCGAGATAGCGCAGGCCACCGTGAATCAGCTTGCTGCTGGCCGAGGACGTGTGGCTGGCCAGGTCGTCTCGCTCGCACAGGAACACCGACAGGCCGCGGCCGGCGGCGTCCGCGGCGATACCCACCCCATTGATGCCACCGCCGATGACGGCGATGTCGTACAGCTCGGAGACGCTCTCAGTCACGGGATTCTCCTCAAGAACGAACATTTATTTTCGAATGTGAACATCCTAGCCCATAAGTGAACCTGTCTCCAGAGTCGATGTTCATTTTTTATATCAAAAGAAAATAATCGAAACGATATGAGCTATCTATTGGTGCTGAGGCCCGAAGGACGGTAAGCGAGCAGCGGTGGGCCGGGCGGCACTTCGCTTCAGCCCACCCTTGCCGAGGTCAACCCACGACGATGCAGGCGCGCCGTATCCCTCGGTCGGGCAGGTTGGAATAACCGCAGGCGGAATTCGACGTTGCGAAGGTTGGAGCGGTTGCGGTGTTGAATCAGCGGCATGTTCGAGTCGAGGAAGCTAAGGAATGCCTTCGGCGATTCCTTCCTATAAACGCCACCGTCCTGGCGTACGGCGCGCACGGCTCGCCGATTGGGTCTGTGACGTGATTAGCCGGTGACTTCCAGCTTTACCTGGTGGCGGTCGAGCAGTTCGAGGAATGCGTCCGCCGGCTGGGCTTCGGTGAACAGCATGTCGATCTGTTCCAGCGAGCCGAGACGGGTCATGGCGTTGCGGCCGAATTTGCTGGAGTCGGCAGCGAGAAACACCTGGCGGGCGTTGTGGATGATGGCCTGGGAGACTCGGACTTCCTGGTAGTCGAAGTCGAGCAGGGTGCCGTCTTCGTCGATACCGCTGATGCCGATCAGGGCGAAATCCACCTTGAACTGGCTGATGAAGTCCGCTGTGGCCTGGCCGACCACGCCGCCGTCGCTGCGCACGTTGCCGCCGGCAATGAGCACGTCGAAGTCTTCCTTGGGGCTGAGGATGCTGGCGACGTGGAGGTTGTTGGTAATGATCTTGAGGTCGCGGTGGCCCAGCAGGGCGTGGGCGATGGCCTCGGTGGTGGTGCCGATGTTGATGAACAGCGACGCCTGGTCGGGAATGTGCGCGGCCATGGCGTCGGCGATACGGCGCTTTTCGTCGCGCATATGCCGGGCTCGCTGGGTATAGGCGGTGTTCTGCACGCTGGAATCGTGGGCGGCGCCGCCGTGGTAGCGACGTAGCAGGCCGGCCTCACCGAGTTGGTTGATGTCCCGGCGGATGGTCTGCGGCGTCACCGCAAACTGCTGCGCCAGCTCTTCGATACTGACGTAGCCGCGTTCGCGCACCAGTTCGAGAATGCTCTGCTGTCGTGGGGCCAGGCTCATGGGGGCTTCCTTCTTATCGATATGCCGCGAAGGATGCCGCAGTCTGGGGTTTGATTAAAGAATTGTTGGTTTTCGAATAAACGCGCCCGGCGCGGTTAGGACCGGCCGGGCGCGCTGTCTAGCGGCTTGTGCGTTGGGCTTATGCTTCTTCCCAATCGCGGGTGCGTCCCACCGCCTTCTTCCAGCCCTTGTAGAGCGCTTCACGCTTGTCGTCATCGCAGGCCGGCTCGAATACGCGCTCGATGGTCGCCTTGCTGCGCAATTCGTCCAGGCTGCTCCAGAAACCGGTCGCCAGGCCAGCCAGATAGGCAGCGCCGAGCGCAGTGGTTTCCTTCATTTCCGGGCGCTCGACCTGGGTGCCGAGCAGGTCGGCCTGGAACTGCATGAGGAAGTTGTTCGCCACCGCGCCGCCGTCCACGCGCAGCGAACGCAAACGTTCGCCCGCATCCTGCTGCATGGCGTCGAGCACGTCGCGGGTCTGATAGGCGATGGATTCGAGCGCGGCGCGGATGATGTGGTCGACCTTCACGCCCCGCGTCAGGCCGAACAGGGCGCCCCGGGCGCGCGGGTCCCAGTAGGGTGCGCCAAGGCCGGTAAAGGCCGGGACGAGGTAGACGCCGTTGCTGTCCTGTACTTTGGTGGCGAAGTATTCCGAGTCCAGCGAATCGTTGATCACCTTCAGTTCGTCGCGCAGCCATTGCACGGTGGAGCCGCCGTTGAAGATGGCGCCTTCGAGGGCATAGTTGACCTCGCCCTTGGGCCCGCAGGCGATTGTGGTGAGCAAACCATGTTCGGACTGCACCGCCTTGGTGCCGGTGTTCATCAGCAGGAAACAGCCGGTGCCGTAGGTGTTCTTCGCCTGGCCGGGCTCGACACACATCTGGCCGAACAGGGCGGCCTGCTGGTCGCCGGCGATACCGGCGATGGGGATGCCGGTGCTCTGGCCGGAGCCCAGGTAGGCGTGACCGTACACCTCCGACGAGGAGCGCACCTCCGGCAGCATCTCGCGCGGGATATCCAGGGTTTCCAGCATCACCGGGTCCCAGTCCAGCTTATGAATGTCGTAGAGCATGGTGCGCGAGGCGTTGGTGTAGTCGGTGACGTGGGCCTTACCCTGGGTCATTTTCCAGATCAGCCAGCAATCGACGGTGCCAAATAGCAATTCGCCGCGGCGGGCGCGCTCACGGCTGCCCTCGACGTGATCGAGGATCCACTTGATCTTGGTGCCGGAGAAGTAGGGGTCGATCACCAGGCCGGTGGTCTTGCGGATATGGCCTTCCATGCCGTCGCGCTTGAGCTGGTCGCAGATTGGTGTGCTCTGGCGGCTCTGCCAGACGATGGCGTTGTAGATCGGGCGGCCGGTGACCTTGTCCCAGACGATGGTGGTTTCGCGCTGGTTGGTGATGCCGATCGCCGCTACCTGCTCGTTGGTGATGCCGGCCTGGGCCAGCGCTTCGACGAACACGCCGCTCTGGGTCGCCCAGATTTCCATCGGGTCATGCTCGACCCAGCTCGGCTGCGGGTAGATCTGCGCGAACTCACGCTGGGCGATGGTCACTACATTGGCGTTGCGGTCCAGGACGATGGCGCGCGAACTGGTGGTGCCCTGGTCGAGGGCGACGATGTACTGCTTGTTGTTTTGGGTGCTCATGGTGTCGATTCCTTACCGAGCTTCGTGGACGGTGACATCGTGTTGGCTGTAGCGATCGGTCTGCGCGTCGGGCTCCGGCACAGCACAGGCGCCGCCGACACCGGGCAGGTGCCGGCAGATCAGCGCCTTGTAGCCCGCGGCGCCGAGGCAGGCACCGATCACCGGGGCAATCAGCGGGACGAGGAAATAGGGGATGTCCCGACCGCCGGTGAAGGCGACCTCGCCCCAGCCGGCGATGAAGGTCATCAGCTTGGGGCCGAAATCCCGCGCCGGGTTCATCGCAAAGCCGGTCAGCGGGCCCATGGCACCGCCGATCACTGCGATTAGCAGGCCGATGAGCAGGGGCGCCAGTGGGCCGCGCGGCAGGCCGTTGCCGTCGTCGGTCAGCGCCATGATCATCCCCAGCAGGATAGCGGTAATCACCACTTCCACCAGAAACGCCTGGCCGACCGAAAGCGATGGGTGCGGGTACGTGGAGAACACCGAGGCCAGTTCGAGGCTGGCGAGGCTGCCGCGGGTCATGTGCTGAGCCTGTTCGAAATCGAAAAACAGGCTGCTGTAGAGACCGTATACCAATGCGGCGGCGCAGAACGCGCCGGCGGTCTGCGCCAGGATGTAGGCCGGGACCTTATGGCGCTCGAAGGTGCCAAACAGCCAGAGCGCGATGGACACCGCAGGGTTCAGGTGTGCACCGGAAACGCCGGCGGCCAGATAGACCCCCATGCTCACACCGATACCCCAGATAATGCTTATTTCCCAAAGACCTAGCTCGGCACCGCCAAGCTTCATCGCAGCCACGCAGCCGGTGCCGAAGAAGATCAGCAGGGCGGTACCCAGGAATTCGGCGATGCATTGGCCCCGTAGCGTCGGGGTGGACGGATTACTCATGCGCAGAACCTCTTGTGAGCCTGTTGTTGTTATATCCCGAATACTGCGGCGGTTCGGAAATGTTCGGAATCGAAAACTTAGAGGCAAAGCGAACGGCTGTCAAAGTAAAAATATGAACATCAGGACGGAAAGATGACGAAAGGAGCCATGCCGCCGGGATGCTGGCGCTGATGCCAACAGCCGCAGAGCAAGAATATGGAAGGTCGTCGCTCACGGCGGCGAGGAAGGCCGGCTGACAGTCCGGCCGTGCAGAGGCTTAGCTGAGCAGCGGTTCCTCGACTTGCGCTGCGCCATCGTCGGTTTTCTGCGGCATCGCTTCGAAACTGTCGGCCCGGGCCATGCGCCAGATACGTGCAAAGAACTCGCTGTCGATCCGTTCGCGTAGCAGCGCGCCCGGCTGGACGAAGTAGTACAGCTGGGAATAGAGCTTGATCTCGGTCGAGCTGACCCGCCGGATCACGTGATGCGGCCCCAGCTCGGCCGGATGCGACAGCCCTGCCGCGGCAATGAGTTCAGCCAGTGCATGCAACGTGTTGCGGTGAAAGCTGGCGACCCGCTCGGCCTTGTCCGGTACGACCAGCGCGCGCTGGCGCAAGGGGTCTTGCGTCGCCACGCCCGTCGGGCAGCGGTTGGTATGGCAATGCTGCGACTGGATGCAGCCGATCGCGAACATGAAGCCGCGCGCCGAATTGACCCAGTCGGCGCCCAGCGCCAGCACGCTGGCGATGTCGAAGGCGCTGACGATCTTGCCGCTGGCGCCGATGCGGATATGCTCGCGCAGGTTGCAGCCCACCAGCACGTTGTGCACGAACAGCAGGCTTTCGCGCAACGGCATGCCGATGTGGTTGGTGAACTCCACCGGTGCCGCTCCCGTGCCGCCTTCCTTGCCGTCGACCACGATGAAGTCGGGATAGATACCGGTTTCCAGCATCGCCTTGACGATCCCGACGAATTCCCAAGGGTGGCCGATGCACAGCTTGAAGCCCACCGGCTTGCCCGCCGAAAGCTCGCGCAGGCGGGCGATGAACTGCATCAACTCCAGCGGTGTGGAAAAAGCGCTGTGGCTGGCCGGCGAGATGCAGTCCTGGCCTTCCGGCACCCCGCGGGTCGAGGCGATTTCGGCGTTGACCTTGCGCCCCGGCAGGATGCCGCCATGGCCCGGCTTGGCGCCCTGGCTCAGCTTGATCTCGATCATCCGCACCTGCGGCTCGCGGGCCTGGGCGGCGAAGCGCTCGGGGTCGAAGGCGCCCGTGCCGGTGCGGCAGCCAAAGTAGCCGCTGCCCAGCTCCCAGACCAGGTCGCCGCCGTGCTCGCGGTGGTAGCGGCTGATGCTGCCCTCGCCCGTGTCGTGATAGAAACCGCCGAGCTTGGCGCCTCGGTTGAGCGCCAGGATGGCATTGCCGCTGAGTGAGCCGAAGCTCATCGCCGAGATATTCATCACCGAGGCCGAGTAGGGCTGCGTGCACTGCGGGCCACCAATGGACACGCGAAAGGTCGCGGGGTCGCTGACCGGTGCAGTACGGATCGAATGGCCGATGCACTCGTAACCACGCTCATAGACGTCGATCAGCGTGCCGAACGGCTTGTCGTCCACGGTGTTCTTGGCCCGCGCATAGACCAGCGAGCGCTGGGCGCGGGAGAAGGGCACGCGCTCCTGGTCACCCTCCAGCAGGTACTGGCGGATTTCCGGGCGGATGCCTTCGAACAGGTAGCGGATGTTGCCAAGGATCGGGTAGTTGCGCTTGACCGCGTGCTCTTCCTGAAGCAGGTCGCGCACGCCCACCGCGCTGAGCAGGGCGAAAAGGACCAGGGGTATCCAGGCCCAGGGATGGTGGAGGAACGCCAGGCAGAGCAGCGTCGCCAGCACGCAACCGGCGAAGAAGGCGTAGCGGCTGAGCAACGAGATATTCATGGGCGGCCTGTGCGATTGATGGGGAATCGCCGAAGCCTAACGCACCTGCCCGGGCGCGCCTACCGAGCGCAGTCGAGACAGCGTCGAGTCGTCTGGCTGACCCTCATAGAACGTCGCCAGCACCGCCTGGAATGGTGGCCGTTCGGGCGCGACCGCGTTGAACAGCGTCATGCTCGAGCGCAACTTCAGGTCGTCCGGCGAGCCGAGGATCTGCCGCGCGGAGCGGTCGGGATGCATCAGCAGCGCCTCGGCGCACTGCTCCAGCCGAGGGCCGAGCAGCGGGTGGCGCAGATAAGCGACCGCCTCGTCGCGCCCTCCGATCGCATAGCGCTGCGCCATGGCACTGCTCCCGAGACCGGCTACCTGCGGAAAGATGAACCACATCCAATGGCTCTGCTTGCGTCCCGCCCGCAACTCGGCGAGCGCCTGCTCATACAACGGCTGCTGCGCCTCGACGAAGCGCTGGAGATTGTGCGGATCGCTCATGGCCTGCTCCCTTGATGCTGTCAAACATCTAGAGGCCCTGCGCGGCCGGTCGATCCATCGCAGTCCCGCCGCCGCGCCGAATGGTCGCAGGCAGAGTCTGCTCCTACATAAAGCGGTGCTGCGCGGAGCACGCCCCTGTAGGAGCGGGCTCTGCCCGCGACCTGTGGGTGTGGATTTTGCGTTGGTGCTGGGCTTGGGCACGTGGTCGCAGGCAGAGCCTGCTCCTCCAAAGCGGTTCTGCGTGAAGCACACCCCTGTAGGAGCGGGCTCTGCCCGCGACCTGTGGGTGTGGGTTTCGCATTGGTGTCGGGCTTGGGCACGTGGTCGCAGGCAGGGCCTGCTCCTACATAAAGCGGTTCTGCGCGGAGCACGCCCCTGTAGAAGCGGGCTCTGCCCGCGACCTGTGGGTGCGGATTTCGCGTTGGTGTCGGGCTTGGGCGCGTGGTCGCAGGCAGAGCCTGCTCCTACACAAAGCGGTTCTGCGTGATGCAAACCCCTGTAGGAGCGGGCTCAGCCCGCGACCTGTGGGCGTGGATTTCACGTTGGTGTCGGGTTTGGCATGCGGTCGCAGGCAGAGCCTGCTCCTACATAAAGCGGTTCTGCGTGGAGCACGCCCCTGTAGGAGCGGGCTCTGCCCGCGACCTGTGGGCGTGGATTTCGCGTTGGTGTCGGCTTTGGCACGTGGTCGCAGGCAGAGCCTGCTCCTACATGAGCGGTTGTCGTGGCGGCCTCGTAGGATGCGGGGCTCTGGGTGTCCGCTCCGCGGCGGGGCGGCGTCGGAGGACGTTATCGCTTGGCCTTGAAACAGCCCTGACACAACCGGAACTGCCGGCCCGCCACGGGCATGGCCCTGCCGCATTGCTGGCACTGACGGTTGCCGCCCGAGAGCTTGCGCCGATCCGAACTGCGTGGCTTGCGCTGGCGCGACAGTTCGCGGGTGATGGCACCGTTGAGCAGGCTGCGGTGCTGCTCGGCCTGCTCCAGCGCCGGGAAGTGCGCCGGCAGCGTACGCGCCAGGTGCAGGTAGGTTTCGATGACGTGCAGCGCGCTTTCCAGGCTTGCCAGGTCAGCATCGATGACCAGCCGCGGCAGGGCGATCTCTTTGTCCTGAGCGACCTTTTTCAGCCACTGCTGGGCATGGTGGCTGGCCGGGCTGTCGAGGCCACCGCGGATCGGCGTGCAGGCAAAGATCCAGCGCAACGGCAGGTCGATGGTCGGGTCGTCGATCAGCTTGATCCACTCGGCCAGTTCGTCGGGCAGGATCGAAATGAATTCGTCGCCGTAGTTGATGTTGCGGTTGAAGGTCAGCCAGGCACGCAGCAGGCTCGGTTCGTTCATCAGCTCACTGATGGCCTGCAGGTGTTCGATGGACGGGCGCACCTGGAACTGCGACAGGTCCACCGGCAGGTCAGCGCTGTGGAACAGCCGCTTGATCGACTGCAGGGTCTGGCCGTCGAGCGCGGTGATCAGGCCGCTGTCGTGGTGGCCGAAACGTCCGGCGCGGCCGCCGATCTGCTTGACCTCCTGCACCTTGAGCTGGCGGTTCTGGATGCCGTCGTACTTCTCGTCGGTGTAGAAGCACAGGGTGTGCGCCGGCAGGTTGAGGCCCATGCCGACGGCATCGGTGGCGACCATGATGTCCGACTCGCCTTCGCGAAAGCGGCGCGCCTGCTCGCGGCGCACTTCCGGCGACAGGGCGCCGTAGACGACCGAAACCCGTTTGCCGGTCATTTCCAGCATCGCCTTCAACTCCAGTACCGTCTTGCGGCTGAAGGCCACCAGCATGGAGCCGGCGTCGAGCTGTTTGAGGGTGGTGGAACGGCGCGCCACGTCAACCGGAGACAGGCGCTTGGTGCGCTTGACCACGAGTTGGTCTTCGCAGAGGTTGCACAGCGTTTGGAGCGACGGCTGGATCAGCTCCGGCCCGGTCATGATCAGGTCCTGCGTGTAGGCACTGACCAGCGCGTCGACCCAGGCCCAGCCGCGCTGCGAGTCGGCCATCATCTGCACCTCGTCGATGACCACCACGTCCCAGGATTCATGGCGGAAGCGGGCGAATTCCTCGACCGTGCAGCAGTAGTGCGTGGCGCCCTCGCGGATGACTTCTTCCTCGCCGGTGATGAGCGAGCAGGGCACGCTCATGGATTCGATGCGTTCCTGGTTTTCCAGTGCCATCAGGCGCAGCGGCGAGAGGTAGATCGCGTGTTCGACGCCGGTCATGGCCTCGATCGCTCGGTGCGTCTTGCCGCTGTTGGTCGGGCCAAGCAGGGCGGTCCAGGTGCGGGTGATGCGCCGCGCGGCATAGAGCTGGTGGTAGTGCATGAAGCGCGGGTTGTTTTCCAGCAGCACGGCGAAGGCCATTTTCTCGCGGTTGTCCTCGCGGGCGAAGCGGATGGTCCGGCGCAGCTTTTTCGGCTCCATCATGAAGACTTCGGTAAGACGCTTTTCGCCGAGCAGCTGCAGGTCGAAGTCCTGCGCTTCCTCGATCATCATCTCGAACTTGGCGTTCATGGCCTGCCGGTCTTCATCCTTGAGCGCGGCGACTTCCCGGTCGCTGAGCACATGCCCCTGGCCGCCGGGGATGCGCCGCTGCATGTCCAGGGCGACCTCGCCGTGGCGCAGCTCGATCACATAGCGCAGCTCGTGGGCGACCTCGTTGACGATGTCCACCGCGCGCGCGGCAAAGTCGTCCAGGCGCGACAACCGGTCGGGTAGCCGCGCCAGGCACTGGGTCTTCTGCTCGTCGCTGAACTGTGCGAAGGGCTTCTCAAGTACCTGCAGGCGACCGCGCACCCGTGCCTGGATCGCGGCGCAGACCTGGCGCTCGAAATCGTCGGACGAATGGCTGTCGTCGATGCGCAGGGCCAGCTCGGGCTCGAGCAGTGATTGCACCGGGCCGCCGTCGAGCGTCTTCTCCACGCCGAAGATGTCCACCGTGCAGCTGAAGTCATTGACGTCGCGGTTCAGCAAACGCCCGATCAGGGTCGTCGGGTCCGGCTGCTCCAGGTTCGCCTCGACCGTGGGCGCGTCCAGGCCGAGCCAGAACAGCCGTGCCGCTCGGCCGATCTCCGGCGGTTGATGGCCCAGATAGCTGGTGAACCACTTGTCAGGGTGCTGCTTCTTGGGCGCGAAGTCGGGGTGGCGCTCGGCGGTCCAGGCGAGGAAGCGTTGCAGCCTCTCGGATGACGGGCTGTGGCGGTGCTTGGCTTCGGCCTTGCGCATGATCGACGCCTCTCTGATCAGGAATGCTGCCAGTTTGGACAATCGAGCCGCGCAATACGAGCCCGCCACGGGCGTCCTTGCGTCGGCTGATCACCCTGCCAAGAGCCGTCGACGGCGACCGTCGGGCCGGCCAGGGGATCGCCGGCGGCCTCGCGCAGGTCCTCTGCATAGCAGCACTGAACCGGAGCCGCGATGAATCAGCACAACCCGGTCTGGCTCGGTACGGCCGGCTGGAGCCTGCCGCGCGAGCAGTGGCCGGCCTTCGGGCGCGAGGGCACGCACCTCGCGCGCTACGCGACGCGCCTGCCGGCAGTGGAGATCAACAGTTCCTTCTACCGGCCGCACCGCCCCGCAACCTATGCGCGCTGGGCAGGCAGCGTGCCGGAGGGCTTTCGCTTCTGCGTGAAGATGCCCAAGGCCATCAGCCACGAGCGACGGCTGGTCGACTGCGGCGATCCCCTTGCGCGGTTCCTTGACGAGTGCGCCCATCTGGGCGACGCGCTCGGTTGCCTGTTGCTGCAGTTGCCTCCCTCGCTGGTCTACGAGCCGGCGCTGGCCACCGCGTTCATCGAGGCGCTGCGCGCGCGGCATGAGGGGCCGCTGGCCATCGAACCGCGCCATCCGAGCTGGCTGGCCGCCGAACCGCTGCTCGAGGACGCACATATCGCCCGGGTCGCGGCCGATCCGGCGCCCTTTGCCGGGGCAGGCGCGCCCGGCGGGTGGGCCGGGTTGCGCTATTACCGCCTGCACGGCTCACCGCGTATCTACTACTCGTCGTATCCGGACGAATGCCTGAATCGGCTTGCCGCGCGCCTGGCGGAGGAGCCCGCCGACACGCCGACCTGGTGCATCTTCGACAACACCGCCAGCGGCGCGGCGACGGCCAATGCGCTGGCATTGCAGCAGCGCCTGGGCTGACGGTCCGAGCCCTTCCCCAGGATTGCGGCAGGGGATCAGCGCGGGATGATGCGCACCCGGCCGGCGGTGTTGTCGCGTCGCCCGGCCTTGTCGTTGGCGGTGCGGCCGGGGATCGAGCCCTCGTCTGCGCCGCGGTCGGGCATCGCCGAGCCGTCGAGCTTGCGGGCGTCTTCGCTGACCGAGGTGGCGTCGGGGTAACCGGTGGTCAGGGTTTCGGTACTGGCGGTGGCCGGTGTTGCCGCGTCGGTGCCCCAGCGGGCGCTGCGCTCATCGATGTCGATAGCGCCGTGCTCGGTCATCGCTTGCTCGACCATCGGCACCAGGCGGTCATCGGCCAGGGTCACGGTCACCACGGTCGAGCCGCGGCGGGCGGCTTCTGGGTAGCGGCCGGCGTGCTGGTTGGCGTCGTCGCCGAACACCTTGCTGAAGAAGCTGCCGATCTTCTCGGCCACCGTCGCGTCCTCGTCCGGCGCTTCGCCGACCAGTTCCACACGGCTGCTGTCGACCGTCTCGGGGTTGAGCGAGGCGGAAATCTGGATGGCGTCGCTGCTGACGCCCCGGCCAAGGAGGTCGCGCTTGACGTGCTCGGCTTCGGCGTAGCGGTCGAAGGCCGCGATGAGAATCTGGGTCATGACGTCACCTCTCGATGCGCAGGCGAGCTGCGGTTGGTGGGCGTGTGGCGCCGCGGCCTCAGTGGCCGGGCGCGCGTCCGTAGAGGTTGGGCGAAGGCGACAGCGGTTGGTTCCCCGCGGCCTCGTTACCTGATGCGTCAGTTAACGCAGGGCCCGCCGGTGCAGCTTCGCGCCAGGCCTCACCCGTTGACCACCTTGCCGCCGTTGATATGGATGGTCTGGCCGCTGACGTAAGACGAGTCCTTGCAGGCGAGGTAGACGTAGGCCGGACCCAGCTCGGATGGCTGGCCGCATCGGCCCATGGGCATCTGGCTGCCGAAGTCCTCGAGCATCTGCGGATCGTGCTTGCCCAGGGTCGCCGGTTGCAGCGGGGTCCAGATGGGCCCGGGGGCGATCTGATTGACGCGGATGTCGCGTTCGATCAGCTGTTGCGACAGGGCACGGGTGAAGCCGTCGATGGCGCCCTTGGTCGCGGTGTAGTCGACCAGCATCGGATGGCCAATGAACGAGTTGATCGAGGTGGTGTTGATGATCGAGGCACCGGCCTTGAGGTGGTGCAGGGCAGCGCGGGTCAGGTAGAAATAGCCATGGATGTTGGTGGCGAAGGTGTTCTCCCACTGCTCATCAGTGATGTCTTCCAGCCGGGTCTGGACTTCCTGGCGCCCGGCGTTGTTGACCAGCACGTCCAGGTGGCCAAAGGCTTCGATGGTCTTTGCCACAGCGTCTTTGCAGAAAGCGCTGTCGCGGATGTCGCCGGCCAGTGCCAGGCAGCGCCGGCCCTCAGCCTCGATCAGCCGCTTGGCGTCTTCGGCATCCGCGTGCTCGTCGAAATACAGGATCGCCACGTCGGCGCCTTCGCGGGCGAAGTGCAGCGCGGCGGCCCGGCCGATGCCGCTGTCGCCGCCGCTGACCAGCGCGACCTTGCCGGCCAGCTTGCCGCTGCCCTTGTAATCGTCGCGGATGAATTCGGCCGGCGGGTCCATTTCGCGTTCCAGGCCGGGTAGGCGGTCCTGCTTTTGCGCGTGAATCTTCGGGTAAGCCATAAGCACTCCGGGCAGGTGATGGATCGTAGAGCCTGTAAATACGGCTGGTGTCCGCCGGGAAAGTTTCGGTCGGGTGCCGAATGGCGAAGTGCGGCTCACCGGTAATCGGAAAGCGCGCCTCATGCGACGATGGCGCTTGGCCATTAACACCCTCTGGCCTATAGTGCCGCCCGCCAAGGATGGCCGCCGGACCCCAGCGCAGGGCCGCTCGGGCCGTCCACGCCTACCACCTGCAAGGGATTGAATCGATGAATACCGCCTCACGCCTGGCACTGCCGCTGTTCGCCGCGCTACTGTCCGCCTGTACCGCTACCACCTCATTGCACTCGAGCGACCCGAGCCTGGCGGTCAAGATCAACGACGATGCACCGCTGGTGTTGAAGAATCCAATCAGCAAGACCTACAAGGCCACCAGCTTCGGCCAGTACCGCTTCCGCGCCACGCAACCGGGCATGGAGCCGATGTACGGCCTGGTGCCGCTCAAGTTCAACGGCGGCTACCTGGCAGCCGACATCCTGTTCTTCGCGCCGGCGGCGTTCTACAACCTGCGCGAGGTCTATCCCTTCTACGAATTCGACGTGGCGCAAGGCGTGGTGCGCTACAAGAAGAACGAAGGCGACCAGTGGATCAGCTACAAGCCGACCGCCGCCGAAGTCGCCCGCGCTCGCGCCTACTTCAACGAATAACGGAACCATCCGTTGCCGCCGGTCGACGGGTACCGCACGCACCTGACAGCGACCGGCCCCGGGCGTAGAATCCGCGCCGCCCGACCTGCCGTCGTCCCTTTTACACCCGATGCTGCTTCCCGGCGCTTCCTGGAGGCGTCGGGCGTTCGCCGCTTCGCCGGCCGGTTCCTGTTCTCATCGCCGCTGCGTGCCGAGCGTCCATTGCAAAGGCGCGACTGCTGACGGCCTCGCCGATCCCATGCCCACATGAACGAACCGCAACCCCCGCATGCCGGGCGCTGGCTCAGCGTCGTCGCCCTGGCGCTGGCCGCCTTTATCTTCAACACCACCGAGTTCGTCCCGGTCGCGCTGCTCAGCGACATTGGCCGCTCGTTCGACATGCCACCGGCGCAGGTCGGGCTGATGCTGACGCTCTATGCCTGGGTGGTGGCGCTGATGTCGCTGCCGATGATGCTGCTGACCCGCAACATCGAGCGGCGCTCGCTGCTGATCATCGTGTTTGCGGTGTTCATCGGCAGCCATCTGCTGTCGAGCCTGGCGTCGAGCTTCGCCATGCTGATGCTCAGCCGCATCGGTATCGCCCTGGCGCACGCCGTGTTCTGGTCGATCACCGCGTCGCTGGCGGTGCGCGTCGCGCCACCGGGCCGGCAGGCGCAGGCGCTCGGCCTGCTCGCCACCGGCAGTGCCCTGGCGATGGTGCTGGGCATTCCGTTGGGGCGCGTGGTCGGGGCGCTGCTCGATTGGCGCATGACTTTTCTCTCGATTGCCGCGGTCGCCGCTCTGGTGGCGGTCTGCCTGGCGCGCACGCTGCCGCTGCTGCCCAGCCAGAATTCCGGCTCCCTGCGCAGCCTGCCGGCGCTGTTCCGGCGCCCGGCGCTGGTCACGGCCTACGTACTGACGGCCCTGGTGATCACCGCGCAGTTCACCGCCTATACCTACATCGAACCCTTTGCGCAGGTCGTGGGCCATCTCAGCGGCGACATGACCACCGTTCTGCTGCTCCTTTTCGGTGGTGCCGGGCTGCTCGGGTCGGCACTGTTCAGCCGCTACAGCGCCCGCCACCCGCGGGCGTTTCCGCTGGTGGCGATGCTGGCCATGGGCAGCTGCCTGCTGCTCCTGCTGCCGGCCGCGCGTGACAGCGCCTGGCTGGGCGCCGTGGTGCTGGTCTGGGGAATCGCGGGGATGTGCTTCGGTCTGGCCCAGCAGGGCCGGGTGCTCGACCTGGCCCGCGATGCAACCGACGTGGCGATGGCGATGTTTTCCGGCATCTACAACGTCGGCATCGGCGGCGGCGCGCTGCTGGGCAGCCTGGTCACCCAGCATTTGGGGCTCGCCAACATCGGGCTGGTCGGCGGCCTGCTGGCCTTCGCGGGGCTGCTGCTGAGCGCCGTAACCAGCTACCGGCTCGCCGACCCGCTGGGGCGCGCCGCGCTCTGATCCGGGTGCAACGGGGCGCCTTTACTGACGCAGTTCGTTGGCGAAACGGCCGACGGCGTCGACCACCTGCTTGGCGCCGTCCTGGATCTCGACGATGACTTCGCCGGCCTGGTTGGCCAGCGACAGGCCCTGGGCGGCCTGCTCGCGGCTGTTGGCCATCTCCCGCACGGCGCTGTCAACCAGCGTCTGGTTCTTCTGCACTACGCTGACGATTTCTTCGGTGGCCGTACTGGTGCGGCCGGCCAGCTGGCGCACTTCGTCGGCCACCACCGCAAAGCCGCGGCCCTGTTCGCCGGCCCGCGCCGCCTCGATGGCGGCGTTGAGTGCGAGCAGGTTGGTCTGCGCGGCGATGCCGCCAATGGTCTGCACGATGGAGCTGATCAGCAGCGACTGCTGGCCCAGCGCCTCGATGCCCCGGGTCGCGGCTTCGACTTCCTCGGCGATCCGCTGCATGGTCGCGACCGTGTCCTTGACCACCACCGCCCCGCGCTCGGCGCTGGTGTCGGTCTGCCGGGACACGTCGTAGGCGATGCCGGCCGCCTCGCGCACTTCGTTTTCGCGCAGCACCTGGTCGGTCACCACATTGGCGAACTTGACCACCTTGCACAGCGTGCCTTCGGTGTCGTAGACCGGGTTGTAGGTCGCCTCCAGCCAGACGTCACGGCCCTGGCTGTCGACGCGCTTGAAGCGGTTGGCGACGAATTCGCCGCGGTTCAGGGTTTCCCAGAAGTGCTTGTATTCGGCCGAGGAGGCTTCCTCCGGCGTACAGAACAGGCGGTGGTGCTTGCCGGCGATCTGCTTGAGCGAATAGCCCATCGCCTGGAGGAACGGCTCGTTGGCCGTGACCACGGTACCGTCCAGGTTGAACTGGATGACCGCCGTGGAGCGCAGCAACGCGTTGATGAAGGCCTCGTTTTCCTTGGCCTGCTGCAGGTCGCGGGTCACCTCGCGCGCGAAGCCGCGGATGTGCAGCAGCCCACCCGCAGCGTCCTTGATCGGGTACCAGTCGACGTGCAGCCAGGCCAGGCTGCCATCGGCACGCAGGTAGCGGTAATCGTCATTGATGGGGTCGAGCGCGGTGATCGCGGCGCGAAAATCGCGAAAGCACGGCAGGCTCGTCACATAGCTCGGGACGATCTCGGCCATCGGCCGGCCTTGCAGCTGGTCGACCCGGTAACCGAGCGTCTGCGCGAATCGGCTGTTCACCTCCGCGATCCGGTATTCGCGGTCCAGCGTAATGGACAGCCGCGTTTCGTCCATCTGCGCCTGCAGTTGGCGCAGCAGCGACAGCTCGGCGGCTTGTGCTTCGAGTTGTTGTTTCAGACGGCCGTTGAACATGGTGCACCCGGGGATGTGTGAGAGGCGTCTGGTTATCGGCACTTCCCCGGGCGGCTTGATAGCCATGTGCTCCGAAACCTGCGTCAGGCGCCGAACAGCTCAGTCCAGGCGTTCCAGGCGCACCGGAACGACCCCTGCGTGCGGGCTGGCGATGCTCCTGAATGCTGCCTTCGACAAGTCGATGATGCGGTTGCGGACAAAGGGGCCACGGTCGTTGATGCGTACGACCACGCTTTTGCCGTTGCGCGTGTTGGTCACCCTGACCCGCGTGCCGAACGGCAGGCTGCGGTGCGCGGCGGTCAGCGCCTGTTGGTCGAAGCGCTCGCCGTTGGCCGTGGGTTTGCCCTGATGCTGGCTGCCGTAGAAGGAGGCTTTGCCAGAGCCGATCACGGTTGCCGACTCGGCCGGGGCAGGAGCAGCCGGCGGACCTTCTGGCGGTGCGCTGGCGCAACCGGCGGCGAGCAGGGCGATGAGTGAGAGGGTGAGCCAGCGGGTCGGCCAGGTACGCATATCCATCCTTTGGGCAGTGCTCTGCCGTGCGCGGTTGTCTTCAAGCAGACGCTGCACGGTGAAAAAAGGTTTCCTGGCGACGCGCGGGGCAATCACCGGCGGCCTCGGTGCGCCCGCGCGGGCCAGGCCTCCCGCGCGGAACGCCGGTCATTGCCCGGGCTTGGCCAGCCACCGGTCGGCGATGCGCTGGTACTCGCCGGTGGCCTTGGTCAAATGCAGCCACTGATCGACATAGGCCTTGAACGCGACGTCGCCACGCGGCAGCAGGAAGGCCTTTTCGCTGTATTGCAGCGGCTTGTCGGGGTTCACCGCGCACAGCGTTGGGTAGTTGCGCTGCTGGTACTGCGCCTCGGACGAGTCGGTGATCATCACGTCGGCCTTGTTGTCGGCCACCGACTTGAAGATCACCGTGTTGTCGTGGAACAGCTCCAACTGCGCCTTGGGCAGTTCGCGATGGACGAACGCCTCGTTGGTGCCTCCCGGCGGTTCGATCAGACGGACCGACGGCTGGTTGAGCTGTTCGATGGTCTGGTACTTGTCGACCTCATCGCAGCGGACGAACGGGATCTTGCCGTCAACCGCAATCGGATCGCTGAAGAACGCCTTCTTCTGCCGCTCGAGCGAGATGGACACGCCGCCCACCGCCATGTCGCACTGCTCGAGAAAATCCGGCATCAGCGTCTTCCAGGTGGTCGGCACCCACTCGACTTTCACGCCCAGGCTCTTGGCCAGCGATTCGGCCAGGGCGATATCGATCCCCTCGTACTGCTTGTCATCGCGCAGGAAGGTGTAGGGCTTGTAGTCCCCGGTGGTGCAGACCTTCAGGGTGCCGCGCTGCTGGACGTCATCGAGCAGCGAAGGGGCGGGCGCGGCGGCACTCGCGCCGCTGGCCAGCAGAATGCCGGCCGCAATCAGAGATCTCATTGAGTGTTCCTTGCAAGGCGGACGCAGCGGCCCGGTTATTGTTCTGGCCCGCCTAGCGCGGGCACTGGGAAACCTACCCTAGCCGCCGCCCCGGCCACAACCGCCCGTCACGGTCATGGGCGAACCGGCATGGTGGCGCGCAGGGCGGTCGGCCGTGTCGCGCGGGTCGACCATCGATCGCCGTTGGCCCGTCTCGACCGAACGGTCCGGTGCGCGAGCGAGTCTGCCCCTTGGTAGGTTCAGTCAACAGAGGAGGCCCTATGTCCACCATGAAAGCCATCCGTATCGAGCAATACGGCGGTCCGGAGGTGATGCGCTACGTCGACATCGAGGTACCCGAGCCCAACGCGGGAGAGGTCCTGGTCAAGGTCGCAGCGGCCGGCGTCGATCCGGTCGATTACAAGATTCGCCAGGGGCATTTTCTTGGCGAGGACAAGCTGCCGCGCACCCTGGGGCGTGAGCTCGCCGGCACGGTCGCACGGCTGGGCGAGGGTGTCAGCGGACTGCAGCCGGGCGACAGGGTATTCGGCATGATCGGCGACGATGGCGGGTACGCCGAGTATGCCTGTATCGCGGCGGCGAACCTGGCGAGCGTTCCGCAGGCGATGGATCTGGTCAATGCGGCCGGTGTGCCGCTCGCTGCGCACACGGCGTGGCAGGCGCTGTTCGATCATGGTGGGCTGACCAGCGGCCAGCAGGTGCTGATCCATGGCGGCAGCGGTGGGGTGGGGCATTTCGCCGTACAGTTCGCCAAAGCCAGGGGCGCCACCGTGTACGCGACCGGGTCGGACAAAAGCCAGGCGTTTCTTCGCTCGCTGGGTGCCGACAGGCCGATTGATTACAAGCAGGAGCGCTTTGAGGACGTATGCCAGGACATCGATGTGGTCATCGACCTGATCGGTGGCGAAACGCAGCAGCGTTCCTGGGCGGTCCTGCGTGAGGGCGGCATCATCGTGTCGACGCTGGAGGAACCGAAACAGGAGGCTCCGAACGCTCAGGGCAAGAGCGGTGTGCACTTCATGGCGCAACCCAACGGCGCTCAGCTCGAGGAAATCGCCTCGCTGATCGACGAGGGCAAGGTCAAGGTCAGGATCGACCGCACCTTTGCCCTGCAGCAGGCCGACAAGGCGCAGTCCTACCTTGAGCAGGAACACGTGGAAGGCAAGGTGGTGTTGACGGTGGCGTGAGGCTGTTGGCCGCCGCTTCGGCGGCTGACCCGTTGGCCTCGCCGCGCCCGGCTGAAGGGCGCGGCGAGGCCAGCCCGATCAGTGCGGCGAGCGGCGGATGGTCTTCATCAGGTCGGCCGGGGTGATGTGCCCGACCACGCTGCTGGCGCTGCCCGGCTGTGGCAGGTTGAGAATGTTGCCCTTGATCTTGCCGATCACGTGCATCTCGCAGGGTTTGCAATCGAACTTGAGGGTCAGTACCTCATCGCCATGCACCAGCTGCATCGGGGCGACCTTGGTGCGCACGCCGGTCACGCCCTTGGCCTGCTTCGGGCACAGGTTGAAGGAGAAGCGCAGGCAGTGCTTGGTGATCATCACCGGCACCTCGCCGGTTTCCTCGTGGGCCTCGTAGGCCGCGTCGATCAGCTGCACGCCGTAGCGGTGGTAGAAGGCGCGGGCCTTCTCGTTGTAGACGTTGTAAAGGAACGACAGGTGCGCTTCCGGGTAGATCGGTGGCGGCACGCTGACGGCCTTGCGGCGGCCCAGTGGGCGAATCGCGTTGCGGGCTTCGCTCAGCGCCTGGACCGCTTCGCGGCGCAGGGCCTTGAGCTGCGAGTTGGGGATGAAGAAGGCCTGCGGTGCGTCCACGTCGATTTCTTCGGCGTGGTAGATCGTAGTACCCAGCTGGCTCAGCAGATCGGCGATCTGGCCGGGCACCTGTTCCGGCTTCTTCGCTTCACCGAAGGGGCCGGGCAACGAGACGCTGGCATAAGCGCCTTCTTCGCTGGTGACGTGCAGCTCCAGCTCGTCCGCCCGCAGCTTGGCCAGCCAGCGCACGCCGATACGGCGCTCGGCGGAAGTCTTGAGCAGGGCGTTCTGCCAGTTGTGGTCCAGGTTGCGGTTCAGCGGATGGTTCGGGCGTAGCTGGCGGATCGCCGCCGGCATTTCATTGGGCTCGACGCGGTACTGCCACAGCGGTTGGCCGTCTTCTTCGGACTGACTCAGCAGCTCAACCACGCTGGCGCGGAAACCCACCACTTCGCGTTTGACTAGCACGTTCAGGCCGTCACCGTTGGACAGCGGTTCGCGGGTCTGCACGGTCAGGTCATGCTTGCCGACCTTGAGCACTTCGCCCACGGCGAGACCGGTGAAGGTCGGCGAATCGAAGGCGCCGATGTCGATCTTGCGGTCGGTGACGAAGTAGTCCGTGCTGCCCCGGTGAAAGGTCTTGTCCGGGTCGGGCACGAAGAAGTGGTCGGTGCGGCCGCTGGAGGCCCGCGCCAGATCAGGTCGGCCCTCCAGGATTTCGTCCAGGCGCTGGCGATAGTAAGCGGTGATGTTCTTCACGTAGCTCACATCCTTGTAGCGGCCTTCGATCTTGAACGAACGCACGCCGGCATCGACCAGCGCGCGCAGGTTGGCGCTCTGGTTGTTGTCCTTCATGGACAAGAGGTGTTTTTCGAACGCGACCACCTGGCCCTTGTCGTCCTTCAAGGTGTAGGGCAGGCGGCACGCCTGCGAGCAGTCGCCGCGGTTGGCGCTGCGGCCGGTCTGCGCGTGAGAGATGTTGCATTGCCCGGAGAAGGCCACGCACAGCGCGCCGTGAATGAAGAACTCGATGGCCGAGTCGACCTCGTCGGCGATGGCGCGGATTTCCTGCAGGTTCAGCTCGCGCGCCAGCACCAGCTGGGAAAAGCCGGCCTGCGACAGAAACTTCGCTCGCTCCAGGGTGCGGATATCGGTCTGGGTGCTGGCATGGATTTCGATCGGCGGGAGGTCCATTTCCATTACGCCCATGTCTTGCACGATCAACGCATCGACACCGATCTCGTGGAGCTGCCAGATCAAGGTGCGCGCGGCTTCCAGCTCGTCGTCATGCAGGATGGTGTTGAGGGTCACGAACACCCGCGCATGGAACAGGTGGGCGAATGTCACCAGATCGGCGATGTCTGCCACGCTGTTCTCGGCGTTGTGTCGGGCACCGAAACTCGGCCCACCGATATACACCGCATCGGCGCCATGCAGGATGGCCTCACGTGCAATAGAGGTGTCCCGAGCGGGGGAGAGCAGTTCGAGATGGTGCTTGGGCAAGGACATGGGCGCGGACCGGGTGCAGATCGAAAGGCGCGCATTGTAATGGCTTGGCGCGGCTTTGCATCGTCCGCCGGGCGCCTGGAGACGATGCGTCGGCGCCTCCGGACGCTCCATGCTGTGGACAGCGCGTCGCCAACCGCATCGCCCCGGGTCGTGCCGCCCACAAAAGCGGCGCGGGCACGCGAGGCCTGCGTACAAGCCACGCAGGTGCTCGCCGCACAGCGCGACGCCATCGCCCGCGACGTAGGCCGAAGCTGACGGAGCGCCCGTGACGGGCGTTCGCCGTTTACAAGGTCAACAGCACCCGATGCTGCCCGCCGTCTAGCGGCAGACCGACCTGGCCGTCGCTGCAGTCGAGGGCGCTGTCGTCCAGTTGCGCCTGGCGGATTCCCTGGTTGGCCTGCGCCGGGTTCTCCACGCGGATGGCGTAGCGGGTTTCGCCCAGGGTAATGGTGGCCTCGAACGCGGGCCATTCGCGGCTGATGCATGGGTCGAGGATCAGCCAGTCGCCTTCGCGGCGGATGCCGAGGATGCCCTCGACGCCGGCGCGGTGCATCCAGCCGGCCGCACCGGTGTACCAGGTCCAGCCGCCGCGGCCGTTGTGTGGGGCGACGCCGTAGACGTCCGCCGCGACCACGTAGGGTTCGACCTTGTAACGTCGGCTCGCTTCGGGCGTGAGGGCGTGGTTGATCGGGTTCAGCAGCCGGAATAGCCGGCACGCCGCATCGCCGTCGCCGAGCTTGGCGAAGGCGAGCATGGCCCACATCGCTGCGTGGCTGTACTGGCCGCCGTTTTCGCGCAGGCCGGGCGGATAGCCCTTGATGTAACCGGGCTCCTTTTCGGTCTTGTCGAAGGGTGGGGTGAACAGCAGCGCTAGGCCGTCCTCGTCGCGGATCAGGTGGCGCTGCACCGAGCCCATGGCCTGCTTGGCCCGGGCCGGATCGGCCGCGCCCGAGAGCACTGCCCAGGACTGGGCGATGGAGTCGATGCGGCATTCGTCGCTGTGCTTGGCACCGAGCCAGCTGCCGTCATCGAAGGTCGCGCGGCGGTACCATTCGCCGTCCCAGGCCTTTTCCTCCAGTGCGTCGGCCAGGCTCAGCGCGTGTTGGCGCCAACGTTTGGCACGCTGGATGTTCTCTGCCGAGCCTCGTTGTTCCGCTAATGGCGCGAATAGTTCGATGGTGCGCAGCAGCAGCCAGCCAAGCCAGACGCTCTCGCCCTTGCCGTGTTCGCCGACGCGGTTCATGCCGTCGTTCCAGTCGCCACCGCCAATCAGCGGCAGACCGAGTTCGCCGGTCAGTGCCAGGCACTGGTCCAGGCCGCGGGCGCAATGTTCGAACAACGGCGCGACGTCGTCTGCCGGCACTGGCTGGAAGAAGGCGTCGTGTTCATCGGGCTTGAGCAGCGGGCCATCGAGAAACGTCACCGGCTCGTCGAGGATCGCCGCGTCGCCGGAAACCTGAATATAGGTCGCCGTGGCAAACGACAACCAGACACGGTCATCGGAGATGCGCGTGCGCACCCCCTGCCCGGAGTGGGGTAGCCACCAGTGCTGCACGTCGCCCTCGGTGAACTGCCGGCTGGCGGCACGCAGGATATGGCTGCGGGTGGCCTCTGGCCGTGAAAAGGTCAGCGCCATGCCGTCCTGCAACTGATCGCGGAAACCGTAGGCGCCGCTGGCCTGGTAGAAGGCCGAGCGCGCCCAGGTGCGGCAGGCGAGGGTCTGATAGAGCAGCCAGCCGTTGAGCATGATGTCCATCGCGCGGTCCGGCGTCTTCACCTGAATGGCGCCGAGCGCGGTGCGCCAGTGCTCGGTGACTTCCAGCAGCACAGCGTCCAGGTCCGCCTGGCAATAACGCGCGACCAGCGCCCGGGCCGCCTCTGCCGACGGGCATTGGCCGATAAAGGCGACGATTTCGATGCGCTCGCCGGGCGCCAGCTCCACGCAGGTCTGCAGCGCGGCGCAAGGGTCCAGGCCCGCGCCGGTGATACCGGACAGCGGCGCGCCGGAGAGCAGCGCCGCCGGTGTGGCTGGCCCGCTGTTGCGGCCGAGGAATTCGCGGCGATCGGCGGTCCAGCCGGTCTGCCGGCCACCAAGATCGGCAAAGGCCACACGCCCTGGGAAGGCACTGCTCCAGGGGTTGCGGGCCAGCAAAAGGCCGCTGCTTTCGTCGCGCTCGGTGATGATGAACGGCGCGTTGGCGCCGCGCGCGGTGCCGAGCACCCATTCGCTGTAGCGGGTGACCGACAGCCGACGCGACTCGCCGGAGCGGTTGTGCAGGCTCAGGCGGGAAATCCGGAGCGGATCGGTCAGCGGCACATATTCGAGCAGCTCCATGGCGATGCCATCGGCCTGGTGCTCGAAGCGGCTGTAGCCGTGGCCATGGCGTGCGACATACAGCCCGCCGTCTCGGATCGGTTGTGCGGTGGGGCTGAACAGGGCACCGCTTTCTTCGTCGCGCACGTAGAAGGCTTCGCCACAGGGGTCGGTGACCGGGTCGTTGGACCAGGGCGTGAGCTGGTTCTCCCGGCTGTTCTCCGCCCAGGTGTAGCCGCTGCCCTGCGTAGACACCTGAAAGCCGAACTGCGGATTGGCGATCACGTTGATCCAGGGGGCGGGCGTGTTGGCGCCGGCGTCCAGCAGCGTCACGTACTCGCGGCCATCCTTGTCGAAACCGCCGAGGCCGTTGAAGCATTCCAACCCTTGCGCCAGCCCGCTGGCTGCAGGGCTCGACGTGGTAACGACCGGGCGCGGGGACGGGGCCTGCAATGACGCCACGACGGCTTCGTCCGCGAGCAGGGTGTTGGCCAGTTGCTTGTCGATCGGCCCGCGGCGGGCGATCAGGGCCACGCGGGCGACACTGCGCAGCAGGGCCCGTGCCTCGCTCGTGAGCAGGTCGGCGCGTAGCATGTACACCGAGCCCTGGGCCAGCTCGGCGCCGAAACGCGGCCGCGACTGGCTGCTGCGCACGGCGGTTTCGATAGCGATCTGCAGGTCCTGCAGGTAGGAGCTGGCGTGCTCGTTGAGGATCACCAGATCCACCGCCAGGCGCTTCATCCGCCAGTATTCGTGGGCGCGCAGCAGTTGGCGTACCTGGGCGATGTCCTGCAGATCATCGATACGCAGCAGCACGATGGGCAGGTCGCCGGAGATCGCGTGTGGCCAGAGGCCGGCCTGGGCGCCGGCACCCTCGGTAATGACCGCCGACGAGGCGCGGAATCGCGGATCGGCATAGAGGATGGGCGCGGCCAGGCGCTGGAAGTCGGCGGCTTCGGCCGGCTTGATGTCCAGGTGGCGCAACTGCACTTGCGCCTGGGTCCACGCCAGGGTCTTGGCGCGGTCGTAGGCGCTGCGGTCGTGGTGCTGCTCGATCAGGTTGAGCAGCGCTTCCCGCGAGCCGGCGATCAGCGTCCAGAAGGCCAACCGGGCGACCTTGCCTGGCGCGACTCTAAGCCGGTACTTGAGCGCGAAGATCGGGTCGAGCACCGTGCCCACCGTGTTCGACAGCGCTTGCCCGTCGGTGATGACCGCCGCGGCGGCGACGCCTGGGCGCTGGCCGATGAAGCGGGCGCGGTCGGTTTCGTACTGTGGATCGGCCACCACTTCGCCTTCGGCCACGGCGAAATGCGCCGCCCACACCGGCCGTTCGCCCTCGCTGCGCAGGCGTCGGGTCGCCACCAGCGCGCCGAACTCGGGCAGGTACTCGGTGACCACGAACAGCTTGGCGAAGGCCGGGTGCGCGTTGTCGGTGGCCGGGGTCGTCAGCACCACTTCGCTGTAGGAGGTGAGCTCGATGTCGCGCATCTCGGTGCCGCAGTTGACCAGCGAGACGCGACGCACTTCGCCGTCATCCTCGCCGGAAACCAGCACATCCAGGGTGGTGGTCAGGTCCGCGTCGTGGCGGATGAACTCGGCGCGGTCCTCGGCAAAGATCACTTCCTGGCTCAGCGCGTCGCTGCCGGCCGGCTGGCCGGCAGCGGGCCAGACGCGGCCGCTGGCGGTGTCGCGCAGAAAGATGAAGGAGCCGCAATCGTCGCGGCTGGCGTCTTCGCGCCAGCGCGTCACGGCGATGTCACGCCAGCGGCTGTAGCCGGCCCCGGCGGCGGTGAGCATGACGGCGTAGCGGCCGTTGCTCAGCAGATGGGTGACCGGTGCGGTCGCTGCCGCGGCGCTGGTGAGGCGGCGCAAGGCCTGGGCGTCGGCGCTGCCTTCGACGGCGCGCACCTTTACCTCTTCGGCGCGTGGATGGGCGATGGCCACGTCGCGCGGCATGCGTTCCTGCAGCAGCAACTCGCAGGCCTGGATCATCGGTTCGCGGTGGAAGCGCGCGCGCATGCGTCCGGCCTGCAGGGTGTTGGCGATGGCGACGATCGTCATGCCCTGGTGGTGGGCCATGAAGTTGCGCACGATGACAATGGACTGGCCGTCCGGCAGCCGCGCGGGTGTGAAGTCCAGCGCCTCGTAGAAGCCGTAGCGGCCGACGGCGCCCATCTGTGCCAGGCGCTGGAAGTTGGCGAGCGCGCCGGGGGCGTCGACCATGGTGGCGAGCCCGGTGGCGTAAGGGGCGATGACCAGGTTTTCCGCCAGGCCGCGCTTGAGGCCGAGCCCGGGCACGCCGAAGTTGGAATACTGGTACGTGAGCTCCATGTCACGCGCGTGATAGGCCGACTCGGACACGCCCCAGGGCACGTTGCGGTCGTGGCCGTAGCCCTGCTGGCGCTGCACCACCAGGCGGTTGGTCTGCTCCAGCAGGCTGCCCGCCGGGGCGCGCATGACCAGCGAGGGCATCAGATACTCGAACATCGAGCCCGACCAGGAGATCAGCGCCGAACCGTTGCCCAGCGGGGTCGCAGTGCGGCCCAGGCGGAACCAGTGGCGCGTGGTCACGTCGCCCTTGGCGATGGCGAACAGGCTGGCCAGCCGCGCTTCGGAAGCCAGCAGGTCGTAGCAGCTCGGGTCGAGGCTGTTTTCCGCTAGCCCGTAGCCGATCGACAGCAGCTTGCGCTCGGGGTCGAGCAGAAAGGCGAAATCCATGTCCAGCGCCAGTTGCCGTGTGCTGCGGGCAATCGCTCGCAGGCGCGTCTGGGTGTCGCTCAATGTCTCATCGTGCAGCTGGCGGTCGCGGCCGTGCCCGGCCAGGGTGCGGCCCAGTGCGTCGATCCAGAAGCGCAGGTCGTCCACGGCAGCGTCAGTGCCTGTCGGGCCGAATTCGTGACCCAGGCGCGCCGCCTTGTCGGTCAGCTGGCGCAGCGTTGCGCCGCGGGTGTCGAGCGCCTGGGGCTCGCCCAGTTGCGTGGCGATTTCGTCGAGCAGATCGGCCAGCCCGCGGCCACGTTCGCCGCCGGCGGTCGGCAGCGCGGCGATGGCCTGGCGGATCAGTTCCAGGGTGTCGAGCAGGCCGGCGCGGGCGTTCGGCGCGATGGGCGCGTCGAGCCATTCCTCGCAGGCGTTGGCGATGGCGATCAGGTGGCCGGCGAGGTTGCCGCTGTCCACCGCCGAGACGTAGGCCGGCTCCAGCGCACGCATGTCTTCGGTGGCGTACCAGTTGAAGAAGTGCCCACGATGACGCTGCAGGCGGCTCATGCTGTCCAGCGTGAGTTCAAGGCGGTCGAGGGTCTGCAGTGTGCCGGCCCAGCCGAAGTCACGCGCGGCGACCGCCGAGAGCAGGTAGAGGCCCAGGTTGGTCGGCGAGGTGCGCCGGGCGACCACCGGTTTGGGGTCTTCCTGGAAGTTGTCCGGCGGCAGCATGTTGTCGGCGGGGGTGACGAAGGTTTCGAAGAAGCGCCAGGTGCGCCGGGCGATCAGCCGCAGTTGTCCGGCATCCGGCTCGGCGAGCGCCTGGCTGCGGGCGACGCGCGGTGAACGGCTGGCCCACAGCGCGATGGCGGGCGCGCCCAGCCAGAGCAGGGCGAAGGGCAGCGCCACCGGCCACGAGCCGGGTGCGATCAGCAGCGCGACGATGGCCCCGCCGACGCCCAGCAGCGTGCCGCCGGCCATGCCACGGTAGAAGCCGCTGAGTGTCAGCCGGGGGCTGATCGCCGACTGGGCAGCGGTGGTCCATTCCAGCAGGTTGCGCCGCGCGGACAGACGCGACAGGGTCCGGATGATGGCGTCGAGCATGCGCCAGGCCTGGTCCGGTAGAAACGCCAGGTTCAGCGCGGTCTGCCCAGCGGCCATGCGCAGATCGCCGAGCAGCCGGCGTAAATGGCTTTGCGCACTGATGCCGCTGCGCGCCGGCAGCAGGGTAAAGCAGAGCGGCAGCACCGCTGGGATCAGCATGGTGCCGAGCACCAGCGCGCTGCCCAGCAGCGCGGCCGGCAGCGGTAGCAGCCAGCACAGCGTCAGGGCGAGCAGGGTCAGCGGTGCGACCAGCGAGCGGCGCAGGTTGTCGAGCATCTTGAAGCGGCCGATATCGGGCAACGCCTGGGGGCCGTTGCGAGCGCCGAACAGCCAGGGCAGCAACTGCCAGTCGCCGCGGGTCCAGCGATGCTGGCGCTTGCCGGATACGTCGTAGCGCGACGGGAATTCCTCGACTACTTCGACGTCGGTGGCCAGGCCGGCGCGGGCGAACACGCCCTCGAACAGGTCATGGCTGAGCATGCTGTTGTCCGGCACTCGGCCGGCGAGCGCCGCCTCGAAGGCGTCGATGTCGTAGATGCCCTTGCCGGTGTAGGAGCCTTCGCCGAAAAGATCCTGGTAGACGTCCGAGACGGCGGCCGCATAGGGGTCCATGCCGCCTGGGCTGGAGAATACCCGCTGATAGAACGAGCCCTCGCGGCCCACCGGCAGCGATGGGGTCACGCGTGGTTGCAGGATTGCGTAGCCATTGACCACCCGTTGCTCGGCCTCGCTGAAGCGCGGCAGGTTGAGTGGGTGCGCCATCTTGCCGATCAGGCGCATGGCCGCATCGCGCGGCAGGCGGGTGTCGGCGTCTAGGGTGATCACGTAGCGGACATCGCCGGGCAGTTGTTGTGAACAGCCGGGCAGCGGCATGTAGCTGGTGTCGGTGGCGCCGCGCAGCAGCCGGTTCAACTCGTGCAGCTTGCCGCGCTTGCGTTCCCAGCCCATCCAGCACGCCTCGCTGGGGTTGTACTGCCTGCGCCGGTGCAGGATCAGAAAGCGGCTGCCACCGGGGGCCGGGCCGTAGCGCCGGTTCAGCGCGGCGATCGCAGCCACGGCCACCTCGAGCAGCCGCGCATCGGCCGGCAGGGTCTGCTCGTCAGCATCCAGCCCGTCGGTGAGCAGCGCAAAGGTCAGGTCGCCGCCGGCACCGGCCAGATGGTGCACCTCGAGCCGCTCGATCTGCTCGAGCAGGTCCGCCTCGTTGCTCAGCAGCGTCGGCACTGCCACCAGGGTGCGCAGCCCTTGTGGCACGCCGGCGCTTAGGTCCAGGCCGGGCAGGGCCATGGCGCCGAATCGCCAGCTCACCAGGCGGTTGATCAGCGTGGTGGCGACGTCCGTGGTCGGCAGGAAGGCCACCAGCGCCAGCAGCGCGAGCCAGCCGGCCGTGACGCCGACCCCGGCCAGCCCCTGCAGGCCGAGCGACAGCAGCAGGGCGGTGACCAGTACGATGGCGCCGACATAGCCGACGATCCCCAGGCGAACGTGGAAACGGCTCAGGCACAGCCCCAGCGGGGCGCGGAAATCGATGCTGCGTTCAAGGGCGAGGCGGCCCTCGCCGATCAGGTGGTAGCCGGGGTCGCTGACCCGCGGGTCGATGGTCTGGTTCGGCGCGGATGCGACATGTGCTGCAGCGAGTGCCGCCGCGGCGATCTCCAGTTCGCTGGCGGACGAGCCGCGCGCCAGTTGCTCGATGGCGCTGCGGTAGAGATTGCGGGTCGGGAAATCCATCTCGGCGAAGGCACTGCCGGCGCGCAGACGTTCGTCAACGAGGCTGACGCGCTCGAACAGCTCGGTCCAGTCGATATCCGAGATCAGCCGCATGCTGGTGATCACGTTGCGCACGCTGACGTTCGACGCGCCCTGGCGTTGCTGCGCGTGCTGCACCACCTGGTCGATGCTGGTGCCCTGACGGCCGATGGCCTCTTCCAGCCAGCCCAGCGCCGGTGTGGTACGTGGGTCCTGGTCGCGCAGGCGTTTGGCCAGCTCGGCCGCGAAGACCTCCGACAGCGGCGCCTGGCCGCGGGCGGTGATTTCCTCGTCGAGGGTCTGCTTGGCCGAGGGGGAGGCCAGCAGCCGGGTCGCCAGCGCATCGGCCGCAGCGCGGGTGGCGCGGCCATCGGTGATCTGGTCGCTGAGGCGACGCAGGTTTTCGATCAGCACGATGCGCAGCGTGATCGCCACGGCCCAGAGCTCGCCGATCGTCAGCGGCTGCACCTGCTGGTAGGCGGCGATGAAGCGCTGCAGCGTCTCGGGATCGAAATGGCTGTCGGTGTGCGCGACGAAGGCCCAGGCCAGGCCGAACACGCGCGGGTAGCCGGCGAACGGGCCCTCGGCCAGCTTCGGCAACTGGCGGTAGAAGCCCGGCGGCAGGTCGTCGCGAATCTCGCGGATCTGCGCCTCGACCAGGTGGTAGTTGTCCAGCAGCCATTCGGCGGCTGGCACCACGCTATGGCCCGTTTCGAGCACTGCGGCGCTGGCGCGATAGGCCGCGAGCAGCACCGCGGCGTTGTCATTCAGGCGCGCCTGCAAGGGCAGCACGGCGGGGGGGCGACGGGTCACGGGCTGGGCGGCGGCCAGGCTGCGGGCGTGGTGCTCGAGCCGCTCGGTGCCGAACAGCTCTTCGCGCACGGGGGCGACGTCCTGCCAGAGGGGTGAGCGTCGCTGACGCCCGGGAATGCGATTGAAATAGGAAGTCATGTGCGCCTGTCCGCCGAGCGGAAACGGGGGGAGCAGGCGTCGATGCGCCGGATCCTGTCGAGAGGAACCACGGCGGCAGGCTTTCGGAACTACAGAGAACCGGTTGCCGGTTTCTGCCAAATCGCCGTACGGCCTCGTGCGTGCGCCCAACCGCAGGGCGGTTCGGCAGAGGCGTCAAGAATCGGCGAGCCATAAAAACGGAGGGGCGTCCGGGCCGCTCCGCTTGCAGGAAGGATGCTGTCGCAGCATTGGCCTCCACGATACAGCATCGATAGTTTTATTGTCGGAGACTGTTCGGACGGCGACTTCGCCGGATGATCAGACCAGGGCGGTGACTGCCCAGATCAGGCCTCCAACCAGGGGCAGGCTCACTGCGAGTCGTGGTGCATAGGGAAGCAGCATCAGCAATGCAAAACCCGCGAGCGAAATGAGCCCGAACCAGCCGACCACGGCCATTCCGCCGGGCCAGACGTGGTTGGCCGCGTAGACGACGATCCCGAGCAACACACTTCCGACCGGGACGCACGTTCGACGAATTTCGGCAGGCACGCGCGGATTGACCAGCTGCTTCCAGTGGCGCTCCCTGCTCAAGCAGAAACCCAGCATACCGGCGTAGGCCAGTACCAGACTGGCGAGCAGGGCTGAACCGTTCATAAGGATGCTCCGTGAACTGGGCGGCCCGGGCGAGACGAGAGGGCGTTTCGGACGGCGATGACCGTCGGTATTTTCCACACGGTCCAGCCCAACAGCAGTCCCATCGAAGCCACGCCCGCCAATAGGGACAGGCGCATGACGTCCAGCGCACCCGGCGAAGTCCAGATGTCCAGCAGCGGTAGGCTAAGGGCCAGCAGTGCGGCGGCTGAAAGCTGTTCACGCCAGGCAGCCAGAGGCTTGCGCAGCCAGGCGTGCAGCCAGCTCAGCGCCCAGACGCCGAAGAACACGCGCAGTTCCCAGTTCTGACGGTCGGCTAGCTCTGCCGGTAGAAAGCGGTTGCCCCACAAAAGCGTAATGCAAGCCAGCAGCAGCCCGGCAATGACTGCCACGTTGAGGCTCTCCACCATGCGCAGAAAGTGCGGGTTGGCCTTGGCCTGTTTGCGTTGTTTGACGGCATAGAGCACCAGTCCCGTACCGATCATGGCGCAGCTGATCAGGCCGCATATGAAATACAGCCAACGCATCGGATAGCCGCCGAACTGCGCGAAGTGCAGGCCCGCCATCACCCGTTGGGTCAGCTGGCTGGTGCGTGACGGCTCGGGCGCCTGAATCAGCTCGCCAGTGACGCCGTTGAAGACCATGCCTTCGCCCTTGGTCAGCTCGATTCGGTTGCCCAGTACCGGTCGGGCCGTGACCTGGGCATTGGTCTTGCCAGGGTTGTTGACGGCCAGACCGCCGATCATGCCCTCGCCATAGTGGGCTTCGGCGCGGCTGACGATTTCACCCAATGCCAGCATAGGTGCCGCCGGTGCCGCGACGGGCTTGCTGTCGCGTCCCTCGCCGCGCGGCGCCTGCTCAACAGCGTGCCCTGACTGCGCATCGCGAAAATAGGCCTGGCGGTCGCCGTCATAAAGGGCATCCACCGCTGCCGGCATGTAGAGCAGGAAGAAGATGGCCAGACCGGTATAGGTGATCATCAGGTGGAAGGGCAGCAGCAGCACGGCGCTGGCGTTATGGCCGTCTAGCCAGGAGCGTTGCCCCTTGGCGGGACGGAACGTGAAGAACTCCTTGAAGATTTTCTTGTGAATGATGATCCCGCTGATCAGCGCCACCAGCATGGCCATGGCTGCGAACCCGACCACCCAGACGCCGAGCAGTCGTGGCATGTGCAGGGTGTAGTGGAAATGGAAGAAGAACTTGCCGCCGATGGTTTCCCGCGCGTGCACGGGCTCGCCGGTCAGCGGATCCAGTTGCGTGCCACCGCCGCCACGGCGTCGCTCGCCGACGGAGACGGCGAGGGCCGGCGAGCGCTCGGTCGGCAGGCTGATGTTCCAGTTCGACTCATCGCCGTGGTGGGTCGTCAACCAACGCTGGGCCACGTCGGCGGCAGCTGCCGCTGACTGCGCCTGGTCGGTCAGCTCCGGTTGCATCCACCAGTCGATCTCCTGGTCGAATACCGCCAGGGTGCCGGTGAGAAAGATGGCGAACAGCACCCACCCAAGCAGCAATCCGCACCAGGTATGCAGCCAGGCCATCGATTGCGTCAGACTGCGTTTCATCTCAGGGCCTCCAGCAGGTGTGGCCAAAACCCGATGCCAGCCAACGGAATGGCCAGGCTCACGCCGACCAGCACACGGCGCGCCGAGGCGGCGGAGAAGGCCCACAGAATGAAGACCAGATAGACCACGAACGCCGGCAGCGAGGCGGCTGTCAGCGCGTCAACAGGGTCCAGCGGCAGCAGCCGCGCAATGGCGGCGGTCGCGGCATAGGTGAAGGCATAGCCACCCAGAACCGCGAGGGCGGTACGCGCGGCAATGTCGCGCCAGTGACCGCCGGGTTGGGATGTGGAACGAGTCACAACGAGCTCCGATACCGAACAGATCCATACGAAAAGGTCCCAGTCGTGGCTGTGCAACGGCTGGGTACAGATGCTGGGGTGAGCCTGAGTAGATGCGGCCCAAGGCCGAGCCTTGGTTGGCAACGCACGTTCATGTCAGGCAGCGAGGCTCACCGGGTGACCGGGCGCCTCGTCCATCGCGCTAGAAGGCGACACTCATCCCGACCGTATAGCGACGTCCGTCGAGCACCGTCTCGTAGCTGTCGTAGTCGATTTGCTGGTTGAAGACGTTGTAGACGCCGGCCAGCAGCTTGAGGTTGCGGTTTACGTCATAGGTGCCGCCGAGATCGACCAGCGTGTATGCGGGGGTGCTGTCGGCCATGCTGGTGCGCGACAGGTACTCGGATGTTTCGCTGCGGTAATTGAGCCGGGCCCAGGTGCCGAGACGGTCACTGGTTTGCCAGTCCAGCGTGGTATTGAACATGTGCTTGGGCATCTGATTCAGCGGTTCGCCGCGGAAATCGCCACTGCGCTGCTCTGATTCGGTATAGGTGTAGTTGGCCGCCAGCGATAGGGTCGCGGTGATGTCCCAGTCGAAGGTCGCCTCGACGCCGCGCATGCGCGCTTCATCGACATTCACCCGATCACTGATGAAACGGTAGGCCTCACCATTGACGACGCACTGGCCCGAGGCATTGCCGGTGGTATCCGTGCAGCGGCGAAGCTCGGTGATCTTGTCCTCGAAGTCGGTGTTGAACAGGGTCACGCCGGCCGAGACTCCCTGCAGGCTGTCCCACAGCACGCCGATTTCCTGGCTCAGGCTTTCCTCGGGTTTGAGTGCCGAGTTGCCGACAATGACCGCGGGGTCGCCCCGGCCACCGCCCGTGATCTGACCCCAGTTATCCACGGCCGCACGAATGTCCGGTGAGCGGTAGCCGCTGGAGACGCCACCCTTGACCGTCCATTGCTCGGCTGCCTGCCACACGCCATAAACCCGCGGCGACCAGTGGGTGCCGTAGTTCTCATCGCGATCCATGCGCAGGCCGGTGGTGAGCGCGAAGCTGTCGGTCAGGCTCCACTCGTCTTCGGCGAACAGCGCCCAGGACCAGCGTGTCAGACGGGTCAGGTCTTCGGCGCCGGCCAGCTGGTTGCCCTTGTCGGAGAGGTCCTCGTAGCGGTATTGGCCGCCGAGCGTGGCGATGTGATCGCCCAGGAACAGGGAGCTCTGCGTATTGAACACGCTGTTCTCCAGCGCCATTTCGCGACCCGGGTTCTCGATGCGCTCCTGCTGCAGGTAGGTGTCTGACTGGCCCCAGTCCCAACGGCCGGTGTGGCTGATGGTGAAGTGCGTACGGTCGTAGTCCGACAGCGAGTCGCTGTTGCCCGTGCCGGAGCGGCCCACGCTGGCGTTGCGTTCCTGCTCGGTCTTGCCCGCTTCCAGCACGATGTCGTTGGCCGCGTTGGGCGTGAACGACAGTTTGACCGTACCGCTGTCGGTCTTTTGCTCGTTGAAGCCGCGGGGAATATCGTCTTCGTCTCGACGAGACGTCTGTCCGTAAACCTGCAGGCCCAGCAGGCCATCGACCAGAGGCCCGGAGAGATAGCCGTTGAGGCTATGGTAATCACCGGAGTCGGAGCGGTCCTGGAAGGTTTTTTCGGTGCGAACGCCGCCATGCCAGGTGTCGGCCACCTTGCGGGTAATGATGTTGATCACCCCGCCCATGGCATCGGAGCCATACAGGGACGACATCGGGCCACGCACGACCTCGATGCGTTCGATGGCTTCCAGCGGCGGCGTCCAGCCTTGCTCGATGCCGGGGCCGTCGCTGTTGGGGCGCGTCGCCCGCGACTCCATGCGCTTGCCGTCGATGAGGATCAGCGTGTACTTGGAGGCCATGCCGCGAATGCTGATATCGCTGGAACTGGCGCCGCCGGTGATGACCACACCGGGAATATCCCGTAGCGCATCCGTGACGTCGCGGTAGGATTTCTTCTCCAGCTGATCTCGTGTCACCACCGAGATCGAGGCAGGCGCCTGCTTGATCTGTTGCTGGAAGCCCGACGCGGTGACCACGACGTTCGACAGTTCGACCGCCTCTTCGGCGCTGGCCGGAGTACTCATCCAGGTGGCTACAGCGATTGCGCAAGCCAGCCGATGCCGATTGAAAACCACCATTTACTGCCATCTCCCTGAGAAGCCTGCCGAGTCTGCGGCCGGACACTCGCCACGTATCGGCGAGCACACCGAGCGCTGCTATGTGGCCGCAATGCTAAGCATTCTCATTTGAGAGTAAAGCGCATTTACAATCTATACAGTTCGCAGACGGATGGTCATGCGCAGGCCGGTTTCGCCGTTCTCCGCCCAGAGGGTGCCGCCCTGCATCTGCACCATGCCACGCGCAATCGCCAGGCCCAGGCCGAAACCGTCGCCGCCGGGGCGGGCCGCGCAAAGACGCGCGAAGGGCAGGAAGATCACCGACAATCGGTCCGGCGGCACACCCGGCCCCTGGTCCTCGATGCGCAGTTGCCAGTGGTCCCCGTCACGGTCGGCGGTCAGGCACACCGTTCCCTGGGCGGGGGAGTAGCGGATGGCATTGCGCAGAATGTTTTCCATGGCCTGTGCCAGTGCGTTGAGGTTGCCCAGCACCTGGCAATCTTCCGGAACCTGTGCACGGATGCGCTCGCGGGACCAGCCGGCTTCGAAGCACGCGTTCTCGCTGATCACGTCCCACAGCGCCGCGACATTGACCGGCTCGCATTCGAAGCGAGGCTGCTCGCTGTCCAGCCAGGCGAGCTCGAGCGTGCTGTCGACCAGCTGCTGCATACGGGTGATCTCGCGGTCGGTTCGGTTGCGCAACTGCTCGGTATCGAGCTCGCTTTCGCAGGCCACGCGCAAGCGGCTGAGCGGGGTGCGCAGTTCATGGGACAGGTCGCGCAGCAGCTGCTGTTGCTGGCTGATCGAATCGCGCAGGCGCTGGGTCAGGTATTCCAGCGAGCGGCCCAGCTCGCCGAGTTCATCGTGGCGCCGGGCGATGGCGGGCGGCAGCAGCGAGTCGAGACGGTTGCCCCGCAGTGCGTTGGCCTGTCGCCGCAAGCTGTCCAACGGCGAGACCAGCAGGCGATAGAGCAACCAGCAGAACAGGATGGACAGCGGCACCGGCGGCAGATACACCGCGCCGGCCCTGAGCAGCGCATAGTGGCGCCACGGACGGAAGCGTTCCGGTAGCCGCATGATCAGCTGCGCGCCGCTGTCGGCAATCGGCACGGAAATCAGCGGCAGGCCTTCGTAGCGGCGGCTCATGGGCCACTCGTAGTGCCGCACGAAGGTGAGCCCCTTCCGCTCCTCGGCGGTCAGGGTTTGGCCACCGAGGGGTTGCAGTTGCTCATCCACCACGACCAGCCAGCCCGGTTCGCGCTGGCGCATGGCGGCCAGCCAGCGAGCCAGCGCTGGCGGTCCGGCGTGCATGGCGGCCTGGGCCTCGTCGGCATAGCGGGCAAGCACGTCGCGAGCCTCCGGCGACAGATAAGCGCTGGACCGGTCGATATGGCGGCCGACGTAGCCGCCAGTCCAGATCATCGCCAGGCAGAAGCCCGCGACCAGCACCACCAGGCGCCAGAACAGCGAATGACGATTGGGCATCAGTCGGCCTGCAGATCCAGCACGTACCCCTTGCCCCAAACCGATTCCAGGCGCAGCGCCATCACCTGCTCGCGCAGGAGCTTGCGGCGAATGTTGCTGACATGCATGTCCAGGCTGCGATCATGCTGCGAATAACCGCGGCGCAGCGCCTGCTGGTAGAGAAACGGCTTGCTCAGTACTTCCCCGGCAGCGTCGTGCAGCACCTTCATCAGCCGGTATTCGGTGGCCGTCAGGCCGACCCAGCGTCCCTCGTGGCGCAGATCACAGCGCTGATCGTCGAAGCGTATCGACTCGTTCACGGCCGCTGGCGCGGCACTGCGCTCATAGGCCACCCGGCGCAGGATGGCGGCGATGCGTACCTGCAGTTCTTCGATGCTGAAGGGCTTGGGCAGGTAGTCATCGGCACCACTGTCGAAGCCCTGGATGCGGTGCGCCTCGTTGCCCAGCGCGGACATCATCAGCACCGGGGTGCGGCGCTGCTGTCGCAGCCGGGTCAGCAGTTCCATGCCGCTGAGTTCCGGCAGCATCACATCCAGCAGAATCAGGTCGTAGCTCGACGTGTGCGCCAGTGCCAGGCCGGTCGAACCGTCACCGGCGAGCGTTACGTCGAACCCTCGGTTCTCCAGAGAGTTTTTCAGGTGCGACCCCAGAATGGGGTCGTCTTCGATAGCCAGAAGCCGTTGAACTGCGCAAGTTGCCACTGGAAGGCTCCGGTGTAAATAAGAACTATTATAAGTTGGAGCCATCGCCAAGCGGCAAGTGGGCCGCGATAGGTAGCGTTTTGCCGCACGGACTCGACTTACGGGCTATGGCAGGTGCATCTTCAGCATCTACCCACCTGCTTCTGGAGAGATGCTGTGCGCCTGCTTTCGTCTTCTTTGTGTCTGATCGCATTGCTCGTTGGCGGTCGCCTGGCTGCCGCTGCGGATGTGGGCGGGGAGGCGCAGCTGATCGACTCGATCAATGCCTATCGCAGTGAGGTGCAGCGCTGCGGCGACCGTGCCAGTGAAGAGCTGACACCGCTGCAGTCCGACTCACGCCTGGTGTTGCCGGCGACTGGCGCGGGTGATCTGCAGGACGCCTTGGCCCGCGCGGGTTACCCGATGGTCAACGTGCAGGCCATCAGCCTGTCCGGTCCGCGCGACGCGTCGGCCGCGATGCAGGCGTTGCGTGAAAGCTTCTGCCGGGTGGTGCTCGATCCGCAGTACGCTGATATCGGCGTCAGCCGTGCAGGACGTGACTGGCGCATCGTGCTGGCGCGGCCGTTGCTCGGTGGCTATTTGAAAGACACCCAGGCCGAAGGGCAGCGGTTGCTCGACGAGGTCAACCGAGTCCGCGAAACCGCGCGTCAGTGCGCCGGCAAGGTGTTTGCTGCCGCACCGCCCCTGGCCTGGAACACGACGCTTGCCAGCCTTGCCGAAAGCCATAGCCGGGCGATGGCCAACGGCAACTTCTTCAGCCATCTGGATCGCGATGGCCATACACCGGGCGACCGTGCCGAGCTGGCCGGCTATCCCGGCATGCCGGTCGCCCAGAACATCGCCGCCGCGCTCGACCGGCCGCGGCAGATTGTTGAAGGCTGGTTGGCGAGCCCGGGACATTGCGCCAACCTGATGAACCCACGCTTCCAGGCGCTGGGCGCGGCCTATGCGGTGGATCCGAAGAGCGACGCGGGCATCTACTGGGTCGCGGTATTCGGCGGCTGACCACGCCGGTCGGGCGGTGGCCGCCGCGGCGAACGTCTGGCCGGGCAACGCCTCCAAGCTGTTGAACAGCCCGGGCTATCGTCCCAGCAGAGGAGCACCGCCATGACCGACCCGAACGATCCGCTCAAGGACGGCCTGACCCCCGCCGACTATGACGAATACGGCGACGAACCCGCTTCCGGCCAGGAACCCGACGCGCCGGACAACGCCTCGACAGACGCGCACAAGGATGAGCCGAACGCCGGCGAGAGCCCGCTCGGCTAAAGCCAGCTCGGCGGACGTCCACCGGTTTGCGGGCACGCTGGATGCAGCTCGCTGGACAATCCGAGCCCCACGGCCTAAAAAGGCGCGCGTCGTGCCGGCGACGGCCCACCGTCGCCGGCGCCTTCCCTGTGGATCGAGAGGCTGTGGATCGTGAGAAAGAAGAAACCCGTGGACCCCGTGCGCCAGGCCGAAAAGAACCGGGCCCACCGGATCGGCTGGCTGATTGCCCTGGCCGGCATCGTGGTGGGATTCGCGCTGGTGTTGGCCAGACAGCCTTGAGCGAACCCGCTCGTCGGCCGTCCATGAGCGCGCGTTTACCCGTTGCAGGGCGCGCGCGGCGACCGCGTCCCCCAGGCGCTGCCGTGCGGCGCGGCAGCCGTCAGCCCTGGCACTGAGCGCCGACCGCCGCCTGTCGATCACTGACCAAACCTCGTGGATCTTCGCGCGCCGCGGCCGACGGGTACCGCTAGCAGATCGCTATTGCTTAGCAGGCTCCGGCGGCCAGCCGATGCTGGGGACCGGGTATTCAGAACTGCGGCCCGGAGCGGGTGTTGTTGCCTTTGGCCAGCCGGTCGTAGAGCACCACGTTGACCGTTGCCGCGAGGTTCATGCAGCCGTTGGTGGGGATGTAGACCACGTCTTCACACCAGTCGCGGATCTCTTTGCTCAGCGAGCCATCTTCCGCGCCGAAAATGTACAGCGCGCGATCCGGGTGGGTGTATTCCGGAAGGGCGCGGGCGCCGTCGACCAGCTCCACGGCAACCGGCACGCAGCCGAGTGGCAGAATCTTGCGCAGGTCGTCGATGTTGATCAGCGGAATGTCCTGGTGAACCTTCTTGGTGTCGGTGACGAAGTCCTTGGCGCGGTCGTAGCGGGTACCGGTGTAGAACACCGACGCCGCGCCATAGCAGCCTGCGGCCCGCATGATGGCGCCGACGTTGGAAGGCGACTTCGGATTGCTCAGGCCGATGCAGGCGTAACGTTTGTTGCTCACTGGAAAGACTCGCGCGGAAAACGCGCGAGTATACGGGACAGCCTCGTGGCCAGCCGATGCCTTGTCGCGTCAGGGAATCAGCTTGCTCGCACGCAGCTTGGCGAACACCTCGTAGAAGGCGTCGTCACTTGCCTGGTAATCCAGAAAACCAAGCTTTCGGCTTTTCGACATGTCGGTCACCACCTCGATCGGGCGGCCGAGGTCGGCGTCGGTGTGCCACGGCGAAATCAGCTTGTCGATGTCTGCTTCGGCCAGGTCGAACTGTTTGGCCAGCTCGGCCCAGATCGGCGCATCGCCCGCCATCTGCTGCTCCAGCGGCGCCGGCCCTTCGAATGGCGCCGCTTCGATGCCAAACCACTCGGCAATGCGCGACCACATCCACTTCCAGCGAAAGACGTCACCGTTGACGATGTTGAAGGCCTGGTTGGCGGCCGCCGGTGTGGTCGAGGCCCAGTGCATGTGCTTGGCAAGCTGTGCCGAGTCCGTCATATCGGTCAGGCTGTTCCACTGGACTTCCGATCCAGGGAAACGGAAGGGCCGCCCGGTGTGACGGCAGATCGAGGCGTACACGGCCAGCGTGGTGGCCATGTTCATCGCATTGCCGACTGCGACACCGGTGATGGTATGAGGCCGGTGGACGCTCCAGCTGAAGCCGTCACGCGCCGCGGCGGCAAACACCTCGTCTTCCTGGGCGTAGTAGAAGTTCTCGACGTCGAGCCGCCCTTGTTCCTCACGAAACGGCGTCTGTGGCAACGTGCCTTTGCCGTAGGCTTCGAACGGGCCAAGGTAGTGCTTGAGGCCGGTGACCAGCGCGACGTGGCGAACCGAATGGGCGCTGCGGACGGCTTCGAGTACGTTTCGAACCATCTGCGCATTGACGCGTATGTTCTCCGCCTCGCTGGCCTGGCGCGCCCAGGTGGTGAGGAAGATATGCGTGGGCGAAACCCCGTCCAACGCCGAGGCGAGGGCCGCTGGGTCCAGCAGATCGGCGCTGATCGGCGTGACACCGGCTTCGGCATTCGGCCGACGCGCGAGCCCGGCGACCGCCCAGCCTTCTTTGGCCAGCAGGCGGGACACCGCGCTACCCACGATTCCACTCGCGCCGACCACCAGTGCTTGATTTGTCATCTTCAGACCCCAAAAACGAAACAGGCCTGCACCTTACCCACTCGAAAATGCCGATCCAAGTCGGCACCAAATGGTAACCATCCCCCATGCGACCCGGCTCTGACGAAGAACAATGGCGCGAAGACTGCGCCCCAAGGCGCGTGCTCGAACTCTTCTCCACCAAGTGGACCAGCATGATCTTGCACACCCTGCATGCCCGCCACGACGGCACCGCGCGCAGCGGCGCATTGCATCGAAGCCTGCCGGGTATATCCAAGAAAATGCTGATCCAGACGCTGCGTGAGCTGGAGGGCAGCGGGCTGATCGAACGACATACGCTCGATACCGTACCGCCTGCCGTGAGCTATGCACTCTCGCCACTGGGCAAGCTGATGGTCCAACCCATCGAGATGATCTACGACTGGGCGAGGCAGAACTCAGGCGCGCTGGACCAGCTGCAGCCAAGACGTACGTCGCGCAGGCGGGGGGAGTGAAGCTGAGACCTGAATAGCGAACAGCTTTACGCTGCCTTGCTGGCGTCTGCCGGGCGATAGGGTGAAAGCCGGCTCCGCCTTATTCATGTGCGCTCGCAAACCCTCCCAGTAGGGTGTGTGAGTTCACACTTCCACCACGCCAAGCCGCCGCGTTCGAACGTTGCAAGGTTAGAGAAAGGTAGACGCCATCCAATGGCGGGCTGGGTGGCGCAACAACGCGATTGTTCGCGGCCGACCTCAGACGCTGGCCGCAGAAGCGACCTGCGCATCTTCAAAACCAGAAAGGATTGACCGTGTTGATCAAGACATCTCTGCGCGCGCTGCTAGTGGGTTGTAGCCTGCTGAGTACAACGTGCTGGGCGGATATAGCACCTTTGGAAATCATGAACATGGCCGGTCTGCAGCGCAGCCTAGGGCAGATCGTCGCCAAGGATTACCTCATGATCGGCGCCGGCGTGAAAGTGGACGAAGCCACCCGACAACGTGCTGAAAGCCTGGCCCTGTTCGAAGAGCACCATGCCCAGCTCAAGGCGGCTGCGCCGAGTGACACCATTCGCGTCGCGTTGAACGACGTGGAGCGCACCTGGGCCGATTACCGCGCTCTGGCGGCCAGTACGCCGGACAAGACCCAGGCTCCGCTCGTACTGGCGAAGGCCGAAGCGCTGGTTCGCCAGACGCAGCACGTCACCGACCTGTTCGAACAACACAATGGCGACGTCGCCTCGCATTCAATCAACCGCAGTGGCTGGAACCGCGTGCTGACGCAGCGCACCGCGATGTTCTACATGGCCCGTGCCTGGGGCGTGCAGGACCCGGCCCTGGAAAAAGAGTTCTCTGCTTCGGTGGAGGAGTTCGGCGCCATCATGGCCGAGCTGCAAGCCAGCAAAGCACCTAATCAGGAAATCGCTGAAGCCCTGCGCAAGACCAACGCGCGTTGGAAGTTCGCGAGCAAGGCCTTCACCTCCAAGCCGTTCGTGCCGACCATCGTCGCGGTGAATGCCGAGTCGATGTTCCGTCAGCTCAACGAGATGACCCGCCTCTACGCCGGCTTGCACGACAACCGGCTGTAACCACGCACTGGTGTATCTACCGGACAGCTGTGCAGCTCTCATGCCGTGGCAACCGGATGCAGCATGCTGCTGCGGCTGGCGTATCCCGAGGCACTCACGCCAGCCGCGTGTGGTCAGTCGAGGACCACGGCGTGGCCTTCCAACGGGTTGATATCGCCTTTTATCAGGGCTTCGGCGAGCGTGTGTGCGGCTTCGATACCGACGTGTTCGTTGACCTGCATCCAGGGCTGCTGCGCATCGCTTACCCGGGCGATGAAGGCCAGCTGGGCCTCGTTGAAGCGGCGGGTCACCTCAGCTGCACCCCAGTCAGCGTTGCGCTTCTTGATCTGGTAGGGCGCGAAGTAGGGCTGAGGTTGCGGACCGGCCAGCGTTGCGTCCGTCTTTCTGTATTCGTGGTTCTGGGCTGACCCGGCGAAGCAGTCGTACACCAGGGCATCTTTGAAATGGACATGGATCTGTCGGCGTAGATCCGCGCTGCCGGAGAAGTCGACATAAAGTGTGGGCACGCTCGGGTCCAGCGAAGCGAGCTGGTCGTAGCCAACGGCTTGGCGATAGCAACCCAGCTGCTGCACGAAGCGGGTATTGCCCGAGGATGTCAGGCCAATGACTTGCACGGCCGGGTTGTCCTGCAGGCAGAACGCCGTGCCATACGCGGTCTTGCTCGAGGCGCTGGACATCACGATCTGGCGCGCACCAAAGAAGGCGTTGTCGTCGAGGAAGTCGGCCAGCATGAACGACGTGATGAACAGCGGGCGCAACAGCATCTGGTAGTTTTCGCTCTCTGCGCGATACGCGTCGTCGCTGCTGATGCGCTGGTACTGATTGTAAGCAGAGGTCAGTTCGAGCCGGTGTTCGGCGCCGTCATAGAAGCCCCGACCAGAGACCCGCACCGGCTGCATGACCAGATGGCTGGCGATTGGCCAAAAGCCATAGAAGCGCTCGCCCTTTGCCAGGCCATCGACAGTGCTCTCCACGACCTCGGCGAAGCCCCAGGCCGGCATGTGAAACCACTCGGCATCGCCAGTCGGGAAGAAATCCCAGTAACGCAGGTGAGGGGTTTCGCCAAAGGCTGCATACGTGACGTTATTGGTGGTCAGCGCCAGTCGGCTGATCCGCAGCAGGGCTTCGCCGGGTTTCAGTTCCGGCATCGGCTGGGTCTGGATGCGGCTCTGCTCCATGTCTTTCTTGTTGTTTTGCAACTGGCGAATGACGCTCATCGATGGCACCTTGGGTTCGTAAATGGGCGGCATTGACTGTAGTCCTTTCGTTTAACTGCCGGGTTCGGATTCCATGAAGACGCCATCGCTGAGCGCCAAGCCGCTCAAACGGCCTACCCAGGAGCGGGCCAAGGTCACCGTTCAGGCGATTTTCGACAGCTATGTTCGGATATGGCAGCGCGATGGCTGGTCTCGATTGACGACCCGCGCGGTCGCTCTGGAAGCCGGCGTGGCCATTGGAACCCTGTACGACTACTTCCCCAGCAAGCACGCGTTGCACTCGGGCTATGTGCGCTATTGCGTCGAGCAGCTGCTCGCGACCATCGACGTGCAAGCGGTAGCGCCCACGGCGCTTGCCTGGGCCGAGCGAATTCGGCGGCTGGTACGTGCGCTGGCCGGCGTCGAGCCACAGCTGCCCTGGTTTCACCCGGACATGCTCGAACTGGAAACGCTGGTGGCCGAGCCCAAGCATCAGCGCCGGGTTTACGAGGACTTGTTGGGTGCCTGGCACCGAGTCATCGACGTCGCCACCGACCTGCCGCAGCGCCCCTCGGCTGCCACACTGGAAGCGCTTCATCTTTCGGTATGGGGCGGACGTCGTTACGCGATGCTGGTGCAGCTCGAAGCGGACCGAATGACCGATTGGGCGGAATGCATGGAGCAGCTGTGCCTACGCACGCTTGAGCCGAACCAGGGCCGCAGCAGTACCTGAAGATACCGCCGCAGCCCCGATGAGCGAGAGGCTGATTAGCCCTTGGTGGGCGTGGTCAGGTTCTGCAGAATGTCAGCCAAGGTCGACACGTTGTCGTGGATGACCACGTGGAAACGGTCGGATTCGAGATAGCTGCGCCAATCGGCATCGGACATCATCAGAGGTTGATCAATGTCCTTCGACAGCTTCTCCAGGCGATCCCGCGCCTGCTTGAACTGCTTCGGATCGGTTGTCCAGCCATAGTTGTTACCTGCACGCTCCATGGAGTTGAGCAGATCACTGGTGGTCTCGCGCAGATCGCGCAGCTGCTCCAGCACGTTATTGCCGGTCAGCACCTGAATGCCCTTGGTTTGCCAGTTCTCGGCGAGAATGCCGGCGACTTCCTCAAGATGAGCGCCCAGGCTCTTGACCTGCTTGGTGACCGTCACGCTGTAATCTGGGCCACCCATCCAGTCCAGCCATTCCTGGTCCGTGGCTTCCGCTTTTTCATCCAGCACGGTTTCCATCTGCTGTAGCTGTTCTTCGATTTTAGACAGCCGCTTTTCCTGCTGCTCCCAGTTGCCCAGGCCTAGCCCTTCTTCCGCCGTGAGCAGCGCGCCAACGAAGTCAACCGCGGTCTCGCGGACATCATCCACCGCATCTACCACGTTATGACCGACGGAGATGGTTTGCATGCCCGCGCCGGCCTTTTGGCCTGCTTGAGCCGTCTGGCTCGCCTGCTGGGCGACCGCCGCGGTGGGCAAGCCCATGGCGAGGGATGCAGCCAATATTGCTGCCGATAGGGAAGTCGATTGCTTGAAGTTCATCTATGTCTCCTCCGCTTGCAATTTCGGGGAAACGAACTGCGTGTCGCTTGAAACTATCCAGCTCGCTTAAAAATTTGGGCGTGCGGTGGACTTGGGAGTTCCTCAAAAAACTCGTCGATCTACCCGCCGGTCATTTCATCTTGCATGCGGGAATTGTTCGAGCGCTTGCGTGCCCATCCACGCGTGTAGGCGCAAGCTGCTGAGTGCAGCTAGCGGTGTTTCGAGGCGCTAGAAGCGGCTACCGGGAGAGGGCGGCTGCCAGCCGTGGGGCGTTCGTGTTCGCTGCCGTCATCGACAGCGTCATGCCCGGCGCGACGCCGGTTTCAACTGGCGATATGATGCGCGCCCGCCAACGCTCCACGCCTACCTCATCAGGTCATCATGCCCGGCACCGCCATCTATACCGACCTGTCGGATTACTACGATCTCATGTGCGCCGATATCGACTACCGTGCGCAAAGCCAATGCGTCCAGCGTCTGCACAAGCTGTTCGGCAATGGCGGCAGCCGGCACCTGGATCTCGCCTGTGGCACCGGTCCTCATGTGCGGTATTTCATCGACGCGGGCTTTGAAAGCGGCGGGCTCGACATCAACCAGCCGATGCTGGACAGGGCAGCTGTTCGCTGTCCGGAAGCTCGCTTCGCCCGGCAAGACATGTGTGGTTTCGCCGTTGGCCAGCCGGTCGATTTGATCACCTGTTTCTTGTATTCCATCCACTACAGCGGCCAAGTCGACCGATTGAAGGCCTGCATTGCCAGCGTGCACGACGCATTGGCGACCGGAGGGCTGTTCTGCTTCAACGCCGTCGACAAACATGCCATCGACAATGATTCGTTCGTATCGCACGACGCGAGTCACCCCGATGGCTTATTCAACTTCAGTTCTGCCTGGTACTACCCGGGCACGGGTGACCAGCAACTGTTGAGGCTACGGATTGAAAAACAGACGGCAGGGCACAGCCAGCGATGGAACGATGAACATCCCATGGTGGCTGTGGGTTTCGCCGAATTGAGCGAGCTGTTGCGGCCGTACTTCGAGGTCAACGTCCTCGAGCACGATTACGAAAAGATCCTGCCTTGGAATGGGACGTCCGGGAACGCAATCTTTGCTTGCGTGAAGACCTAACGAGCTTGGTGTTGACGCGAGGTTTTACCGTTTAGTATCCAAGTCAGGCTTTGCAACGGTAGAACTGTCCATCTCGTTTTGGGAACGCGCAATGCCTGTATATACACAATAAAAGGCCCCGCATTTGCGGGGCCTTTTACATCTGCTTTCATCGATTGTTTAAGTCGAAAACCGGATCAGCAGCGTATTGTTCATAGGGTCTATCAGCGAGCGAGTTCGGTGTTCGCTACGGCTTTCTGGCCTTCGCTTTCAGCTACTTCGGTCAGCTTGGCACCGCCGACGAACACGCCCATTTTGATTGACTGACGAACATAGTGATTTTTGCCGCCTTGTGCGTTCAGCTCCAGCAGGTTGTCACTGAATTCCGATTCGGTGGCAAGCGTGTGCGGGCCCGGCGAGACGAGGCGGTAGAAGTAAGTGTTTGCTGCGGTTTCGCCGATGACTTCCCCGTCTATCTTCACCGACTTCTTGAGCGCGGCTCCGAGCATCGAGTCGCGGAATATATACAGACCGGCCTGATCTTTCGGCGGTGCTGGGAAGGATTTGAACGCCTGGTCCTTCTCGGGAGATTCCATCGGTACCGACGCGCAGCCGGTCAGTACGGCGAAGCTCAGCGCTGCGGCGCTCATCATGAAGTGCTTGAACATATGTACTCGTTCCTGAGTGTAAGGCTGAAGCTGGTTAGCTATTAAATTGCCAGCACGCGCACCTTAACCTTGGAACTTATACGGACAAGGCTTGCAGATCGATTTGGTGCTGTGGATCACGTTTTGCCAGAGGGACCGGATAGGCGGTTAACCGGTCAGCGATGGGTTACACAGCGACCGCGGCCGAATTGTATCCCCGCCTCTAAAACGCACCTGTCAGGCGCATCGGATGGAACGCAAACGGCCGAACGGCATGGTCTGTACGCACAGTTCAATCAATGCAGTCGATTGGCCGTCGAGGACGTCTGTGTCAGATGACGTGCCTGTTGAGCCAGCTCATCGAGTAGTTGATCGCGGCTTTTCTCCGCGTCGCTCATGGCTTGCGCGCCGTGTTGTTTGACCAGGTAGCCATGGATCTGGCGCACTTCCTGTGACTTGAAGATGGGCTCCAGGTCCTGCACTGCCACCAGACCGCTGGACGCCTGGCTTCGGGTGTTCATGACGACCTGGGGGCCGCGAGCCGCCAATGGCTGAAAGCCCAGCGATTGAAAATACGGCACCTTGCTGGCCACGCACGCCACTTCCCCATGCGGATAGCGCGCCAGCATCGCTTCGACCATGGCGCGCCCGATGCCCTGCCGGCGATGGCTGGCCTGCACCGCCAGATAGAGCAGCGCACAGGCATCGGGATCGTCCACATAAGGCAGATACAGGGCAAAACCGAGCAGGCGTGCCGAGTCTTCCGCGTCCAGCGCCACGATCAGCTCCGGCTTGCCGCTCTGTGCGCCGTCCATGCTGTCTAGGTAGCGATGCACCTCGAAACCCACTACGTACTGATACAGCTGATACAGCGGGTTGCTGGGCGCAAGCGATACAGGGCTGACGTCGCTGAGATAGTCCACCACCATCTGCAACAGCTGGCTCTCCATCGATTCCGGCGGTGGGGTATCCAGGTGGGCGAGGGTGAACATTGGCGGGGCTCCAGGTGAGGTCAAACGCCGCATTGTACCGGTCGCTAAACGTGAGTGACGCAGAAGAAGACTTCCCGCTTACACGCGGTGAGCGGCTAGCCTATCGTGGCGATAGGCAAATTTGCTGTTCAGTGCTCTGGTACACCCCGAATGGCCAGAAAGCTGCTTGATGTCATTGCTTTAAGGCTTTTTAACAGGCTTTTGGCTGCAAATGGCCGCTAGACGGGGAGCGCGGACAGCCTCGAGCGGGGTGCTAAGTTCTATTCAGCGGCGCATCAACGCGTCAACGACAACCCTAAGGAGCAGACTATGAACGCTGAAACTGGAGAAAACGCGGGCGGTGGATGCCCGTTCGGCCACGGCGCGGGTGCGCCGCGCAAGCGCCCGAGTAATAAAGACTGGTGGCCCGAGGCGCTGAGCCTCACTTCACTCAACCAGCACTCGCCGCGCTCCAATCCCTACGGCGGTGATTTCGACTACGCCGCTGCGTTTGAATCCCTTGATCTCGACGCGGTCATCGCCGACTTGCACGCCCTGATGACCGACTCGCAGGACTGGTGGCCGGCCGACTTCGGCCACTACGGCGGCCTGTTCATCCGGCTCGCCTGGCACAGCGCCGGGACCTACCGCATCACCGATGGCCGTGGCGGTGCCGGCGGCGGTCAGCAGCGCTTCGCCCCGCTCAACAGCTGGCCGGACAACGCCTCGCTGGACAAGGCCCGGCGCCTGCTGTGGCCGATCAAACAGAAATACGGGCGCAACCTCTCGTGGGCCGACCTGTATGTGCTCACTGGCAACGTGGCGCTTGAATCCATGGGGCTGAAGACCTTTGGCTTCGCTGGCGGGCGTGCCGACACCTGGGAACCGGAAGAACTGTTCTGGGGCCCCGAAGGCACCTGGCTGGGCGATGAGCGCTACAGTGGCGAACGCCAGCTGCACCCCGGCCTCGGCGCCGTGCAGATGGGCCTGATCTACGTGAATCCGGAAGGCCCGAACGGCAACCCGGACCCGAAAGCCTCGGCGATCGACATCCGTGAAACCTTCGCCCGCATGGCGATGGATGACTACGAAACCGTGGCGCTGATCGCCGGCGGCCACACCTTCGGCAAGACGCATGGTGCAGGCGATCCCTCGCTGCTGGGCCCGGACCCGGAAGGCGCCGTGATCGAAGATCAGGGCCTGGGCTGGCGCAGCCGGTTCCAGAGCGGAGCGGGCGCTGACGCCATCACCTCCGGCCTCGAAGTCATCTGGAGCCAGACGCCGACCCAGTGGTCCAACTACTTCTTCGAAAACCTGTTCAACTTCGAGTGGGAGCTGACCAAGAGCCCGGCCGGCGCGTACCAATGGGTCGCCAAGGACGCGCCGGAGGTCATGCCGGATCCCTTCGATCCAGGCAAGAAGCGCAAGCCGACCATGCTCACCTCGGACCTGGCACTGCGCTTCGACCCGATCTACGAACCGATCTCCCGGCATTTCCTGGAGAACCCGGATGAGTTCGCCGAGGCGTTCGCCAAGGCCTGGTTCAAGCTGACCCACCGCGACATGGGGCCTGTTGGTCGTTACCTTGGGCCGCTGGTGCCGAAGGAAACGCAGATCTGGCAGGACCCGATCCCGGAGTGTGACCATCCGTTGATCGATGAGGCTGATATCGCCTCACTGAAGCAGAAGATTCTGGGCATGGGCTTTTCCGTGTCCGAGTTGGTGTCAGTGGCCTGGGCTTCGGCTTCGACCTATCGCGGCTCGGACAAGCGCGGCGGTGCCAATGGTGCACGCATTCGCTTCGCGCCGCAGAAGGATTGGGAAACCAACAATCCGGCGCTACTGGCTCGCGTGCTGGAAAAACTGACCGAGATCCAGAGCGCGTTCAACGCCTCCGCCACCGGCGGCAAGAAGGTCTCCATGGCCGACCTGATCGTCCTGGCCGGCTGTGCCGCGATCGAGAAAGCGGCTCAGGAGGGCGGTGTGAACGTCACCGTTCCCTTCACACCGGGCCGGATGGATGCCGAGGAGGAGTGGACCGACGCGCAATCCTTCGAAGCGCTGCGGCCAGTTGCTGATGGCTTCCGCAACTACTACCACGAGTCGCACTTCATGGCGCCCGAGGAAGCGCTCGTCGACAAGGCGCATCTGCTTCGCCTCAGCGCGCCGGAAATGACCGTGCTGGTGGGGGGTATGCGCGTGCTGGGCACCAACGCGGACGGCGGCCAGGACGGCGTCTTCACCAAGCGCGTGGGCACCTTGTCGAACGACTTCTTCGTCAACCTGCTGAGCATGCAGAACGAGTGGGTCGCGACCGAGCACAAGAACCGCTATCAGGGGCTCGACCGCAAGACCCGTCAGCCCACCTGGACCGCCACCCGTGTGGACCTGATCTTCGGTGCGCAATCGGAGTTGCGTGCCCAGGCCGAGGTCTACGGCATGGCCGACGGCAACGAGAAGTTCGTGCAGGACTTCGTCAAAGCCTGGGACAAGGTGATGAATGCGGATCGGCTCGATATCGGCAAACCGGCCGATAATTTCAGCCAGAAGCTTTCCGCTTGAGCCTCGCGGCGGTGCCATTGGGCGCCGCCGCCAGTTCACCGCACCGCAGCACGGTGGGCAGCCGCAACGGCGCTCACCTCCTTTCCTTGACGGTCCCCAGCCTGCCTTTTACCGAATTGCCGTGCAGGTTCCGGTCGCCTATCGCCAGGCCGCGAAACAGGCGCCTCGCCGGCGATTTGGCCTGTGTGTCGGTTGGTCAGTAGGTCGGGGCAGGCGTCGAGGAGTGGAAGGCCGCTCTTGGCCTGCCGAGCACCGCTCGCTGCGGCCTTGCCTCTATTCATTTGCTTACCTGTTCCACGCATCCATCCAGCGGATTTGTGGCTGATCCGGCCGCGTCCGACCGCTGGTCCGTACCCTGGGTTTTTCAATCGTTCGGCTCATTTCTGCAGAGGGTGCCTTAGGCACCCTTGCCAAGCCGTGTCGCATCAATATCCGCCATTCCCCGGCCCTCGGCGGGCTGGTTGTGGGAACAGGATGTAAACCACTGCTTATCTAACGGAGCTACACCATGTTCAATAAGAAGACGCTGCTTGCCCTAATTATTTCTGCCGCCGCTGCCAATGCCATGGCAGCCGGAAGCGAGGCGAACGTGAACCAGGTCGGCAACGACCAACAGGCGACCGTAAACCAGGAGGGCAGCAATCAGCTCTCGCTGGTCTACCAAACGGGCGATGACAACGTTGGCACAACCACGCAATCGGGTTCGGACAACCGGTCCGGGGTCTACCAGACCGGCAATTCGAACGTCGCGGATGTAACGCAGAACAGCGTGAACTCCGATTCCACCGTCGCCCAGGAAGGTATCGCCAACGAGGCAACGATTCTCCAGGTGGCGAGCAATAACGCTTCCCTGGTCTTTCAGACCGGTGACGAGAACGTCGCCAACGTGGTCCATGGTGGTGGCGGCGGTCATTACTCGTGGGTGAATCAGCGCGGCGTCGGCAACGATGCCGAACTTAAGCAGGGTGGCAATGGCAACTGGTCGTTCATTACCCAGACCGGTAACGGCAACGAGGCCAACGTGGGCCAATACGGCAATTCCAACTGGTCCGACGTCTCCCAGGACGGCAACGACAACGTCGCCACGGTCAGCCAGAAGGACACCGGCGTCGTGTCTGCCGATCAGATCGGCAACAGGAACGAGCTGCTGGTCACCCAGGGCGACCTGGCGGTGGCCGAGATCCTGCAGAAGGGCGAAGACAACTATGCCGAACTCGAGCAGAAGGGCAGCGGCAACTACGGCAAAGTGGATCAGGATGGCCACCTGAACGAGGCCTATATCACCCAGGCAGGCACCGACAACGAGGCCTATATCGCTCAAAGCGGCATGGGCAACCTGGCGACTGCCCTGCAGTCCGGCGCAGCCGACATCGCCTCGATCGTGCAGGCCGGTTCCGGCAACATGGCAACCGTTACCCAGCAGTAAGGATCGCCGTTCGCGATCAGCGCGACCCGGAGCCCGGCGTATGCCGGGCTCTGCGCGTCAGACCATCAGCGACCATGCCGGTGCGCCATCCCGGGCGACCGCCAGCAGGCGTCGCCAACCCGCATCCGTGACCCGCATCAGTGACCCGGCGCAGGGTCGGCTGCTCCGGCTTTCTGCCCACCGTCCCTTTGGCTGGATCGGTCAAACAGTGCGTTTTCGCGCTCGTCGGAAGCTCGCACAAGCTAAGGCGCCACCGCGCGGCGCAAGAATTACCCGGTCGTACTCAGCGGGCGCTGGCCCGTCTCAATGCACGCGCCTGTCCGCCATGGCGGTGCGCAACAGGTGACTGGCCTGGCCGGCCATCTCGTCGAGCAACTGATCCCGCTGGCGTTCCGCCTCGGCCAGCGCTTCGGCGCCATGCTGCTTGATCAGGTAGGCATGGATCTGCCGGACTTCCTGCGAGGCGAAGATCGGCGCGAGATCCAGCACCGCCACCGCACCGTCGGACGCCCGGTTACGTGTATTCATCACCACCTGCGGGCCACGCGCTGCCAGCGGCATGAAGCCCAGCGCCTCAAAAAACGGCGCCTTACCAGCCACGCAGGCCACCTCCGCATGGGGATAGCGCGCCACCATTTCAGTGACCATCGCCCGCCCGATGCCCTGGCCTCGATGCCCGGCCCGCACGGCCAGATAGCGGAGCGAGCCGGCTGCGGGATCGTCCACGTACGGCAGGTACAACGCAAAGCCGAGCAGGCTGGCCGGATCCTCGTCGTCCAGCGCCATGATCAGCTCCGGCGTGCCGGCCTGCGCCCCGTCCATGCTGTCCAGATAGCGATGCACCTCGAGCCCCACCACGTACTGATACAGCGGATACAGCGGATTGCTGGGCGGGAGCGATACCGCGCTGATGTCGCCAAGGTAGTCCACCACCATCTGCAGCACCTGCGTCTTCATCGATTCCGGCGGCGGGGTGTCCAGGTGGGTGAGGGTGAACATCGGAGCTCCGGTACGGTGCGAAAGGACGTCATTGTACCGGGCGATGCGCGTCCGGGAGCATGGGTTCGGTCCACGGCCGTCCGCAGTTCGCTCGACCCGACTGACGATTGCCGGAACTCAACCATGGCAGTAGTGTGGCGACCGGCCACTACCGTGGTCGGAAAAATGCCCGGCAGTCGAGCGCCCACCGTCGCAAGGGCGCTGGATGGCCACCACACAAGGACTGGTAAATGAAAACCGCTTTTCTGTATTCCCTCAGGACGTCGGTCCTGGTCGCGCTGACGGTCACCCTGGTGGGTTGCGTCACCAGCCGCTCTGTTGTCGATGTCTCCGTTCCGGCGCTCACGGGTACGACCGGCCAGAAAGTAGTCATTACGACAATCGACGAGCGCACCTTCGAAGCCAAACCACGTGGCGCGGACATCCCTTCCTTGAAAGGCGGCGAGATCAACGACACATCGATAACCGGGCGCGCCTACGCTCGCAAGCGCAATGGATACGGCAAGGCACTAGGCGACGTGGTGCTGCCCTCAGGCCGCACGGTCAGCCAGCTGGTTGGCAGCGCGGTCGCCAATGCCTATACGCAGTCCGGCTACCAGGTCGTGCAGGGGCAAGGTGCCGATGCCCGCCAGGTCAGGGTGCGCATCAGAGAATTCTGGACCTGGTTTTCACCGGGCTTCACCTACGTGACCGTCAACAACAAGGCGAACTTGCTCATTGAGGTCGACGGACAGCCTCCGATGGCGATCGCCACTGAAGTGAAGGATGGCATGCAATTCGTGGCCGATAGCGACTGGGCAGCGGTGACCCGCCAAGGCCTGCAGGAAGTGACCGCCACCGTTGCGAAGAAGCTCGAAACAGGCCGCGCGCACTAGCGTGACACCCACGGCGCCCGCGCCTCCGCTTGGCCGGCGCGCGGGGGCCGGCGCTCAGTGTCAGTCGCGACAACGGTAATCAACGGCTGATCAAATCCCGACCACAACCGTGCGGAGAGCGTCAACATGGTGAGCGGGTCGAGTGCCATGGGTGAAGCCTGTTGATTGCGGTGGAAATGAAAGTGCTAGCGGAGCCACGGCTTGTCGAAGCGTGGGGCAACGAGAAGTAGTCGGCCACGAGGCCAGGCGCTTGAATCGAATACGACGACTGGCAGACGCGCCGCTCTAGTACCGGTTACCCGCCGGGACGGTGCTAGTAGGTAAGCACCGCTTGATCCATATGGGTAACTGGCACGAGTCGGTCGTACCCACGAAAGAGTAAACGGACGCGACCGGGCGCTGCCCATTAGTTTCGGCGCTGGAGGAACTCTGCCGCTCAAAAGCAGAGCGGGTTGCTTTGAGTCTTGGCGCTAGGCCGGCTAATGGGTGCCCCTTTGTTTGTAAAAAAGACCGGGCCAAGCAATGCGGCGCTATGCTTTTGCTTGAATTCTCATGGCTAATTTATTTGCGTGCCATCCAAATGAGAGATTCAGCATTAAATAATAGAACAGAGTCACCGCACTTATAACGATGAGCAACGTCTGTATAGAGAGCGCGGGAAGAAAGCTCGTTATTTCGGCTAACCCTTGTGGGCCTAATGCAACGGAAATCAATATCGCAACGCCAGCGACCGATATGGCGACTGATGATAACAGGCAGCCTAATATAAGCTTGTTTTTTTCTGTCTTGTTCGGCGCTCTTTTGTTGATTGTTGCAAATTGATTAGAGGTGGCAATGGATGCACCCATAAGCATTGCTATGCTTGCTCCGGAGCCGAGGTCAATATCGAAGCCGTGTGCAAGCACGTTGAAAAATAGCATTAATGCTGCGTTTAGCAATGCAAACAATCCTACATATTTAATAACAGATATCTCGTTTTTAGATGTCATGGAACGTCCTTGTATTTCATCGTTTAATTAGCAGGTGAGCTAGATTCACGCATGTGAGTCAATTGCAAAGCGATCAACGAGAGGGTGTTGATCGCTGGTGTCTCCTTCAATCTGACGTGAGCTTCAGCAGGCCGACTGCGAGAAGCAGCCAAGCCATCCCGGCGAAGCAGAGCCACCAGGCCACTACCATGCGCTGTTTAATGAAGTAGGGGAGATTGCGTAGTTCGCTTTCCAACAGGTCTCCCCGGTTTATGTGACCTTTGGGGAACAATGCTATAGCTGCCAAACTGCTGGTTAACACAAAACGGGAGTAAAGGTCGCTGTCACCCCAAAGCATTTTCTGTCTAATCACGTATCCGCTGTTTGGGAACGTATGGAGTATCGTGTCGAGATTTTGGTAGGCCATTACAAGAATCATGAGCAGGCCTGAGAACCCGATGGCGAAAGGGGCTAAGAGAAAGGTGATTTGAAGATCTAACGGCCAGGTTTCAAACCATGTGCTGAAGTTCAATGCTTACTCCCCTCATAAATCTTCTCGCCCGCAAGTTCGCCAGCCCATCCGCCACCGGCCCCACCAGCAACCGAAGCTCCGCCAACCACTACCAGACCGCAGGCAACACCGCCCAGTCCGCCTGTCGCAATTCCAAGGGCGACGCAAATCGAACCCGCCGCTGGGCTAGCAAGGGCCACAGCTAGCGCTCCACCACCCAGCGCCCCAGCAAAATTACCCGTCTCGGTAAAGCGAATCTTATGACATGCCTGGGTTTCGCCTGCCTGGCACACCTCTTGGACTTTCAATAGTGAGGCCGTCCCGCCAAGAGCGACACCAACGTAGCCGCCATACTTGAGGTACTTCGCCGCCTTGGCAATTTCATCATGTGGGTCGCGTATCCGGGGATCTGGCCCGGTGCACCGCTCCTGCTCCAATGGTGCACCACGCTACGGGTGGAAATACCAAGATCCTGGCGCAGGGTTGGGTAGTTGCCCAGGCCCAGTTGCTTGCCGAGAAAAGTTGCCTTCAGCTGATTGTCGAGCTGGCGGTACAGCTGCTGGCGGGACGTGAAGAACTGCTGACTGCGCAGATGACCATGCGCTGCGAACTCGCGCTGATGAAGGTATTCGAAATCGCGCAGCGTGTTCTCGATTTGCTTCAAGCCGTTCCCGAGCATGTCGGTGCCGAGCCCCAGCGACCCGCTTGCGCCGCCGACCATCAAAGCGATTTCGGCTTGATGGTCAACCATGAAATTGGCTTCGCTCTCGCTCAATGACTCCAGAGCCGCGCGCACCTCGGCGGCAGCCGCCATCAGGTCAGCTTCTTCACGTGAGCACGCGGCTGGATTGATCAGGTTGCCGAGGACAAACATTTCCCCGGCTTTGAAGCCTTTCGCAAAGGTTGGATTCAGCGCCTTGATGCGATTGACCAGATGTTTGTGCGGCGCGTCGGTGAACAGCCTGGCAAGCACCTGCTCGCCGGACATGCTGCGCGGAACTCGGTAAAAGCCGGGCGGAAGGGCCTCGGGGAGCTTGAGCATATCGGGCGGCGGCCAATCCGATAGTTCTGGAGCGGCTTCGACCTTTTGCTCCCAGGCGGCAAAGGAGGCGCCGCCGTTACCTGGCTTGGTTTTCGGCATCTCAGCCTGGCGGCCCCAGCCATGATCAGGCAGCCAACTTGAATCGCGGCTGCCGGTGCTGTCAGGCTTCCAGCCGGTGTCCAGATCCCAGCCCTGATCGAACGGGTAGGCTGCGTCTTTGAGGGTGTCCGTCCCCATGAAAATCTTCCCTGTGCTGTTGAACCGGGCCGCAGTCTATCTGTTTGATGGCCTTGGCTAACCGGCCCTTGTTCACGAACTTGGGCTTGGTCACTGTCGGGGGGCTGCTAGATTTCAAATCGCGGCCCGCCTGCACCAATGGCGTTTCTTCCGGCACGGCGCTAATCGGCACGGTGCGGATAAACGTCCAACGGAAAAACGAGCGGGCAGGGTGTAGAAAATAAATCTGTCCCCTTTGTCTCGGCTGTCCCGTTTGGCTCAGATATCCAGCGCCACTGGCCATAGGAAGTACGGACCGAATTTCGGGCTCATGCGAAACTCCCCGCCTGCTTCCTTACCTTTTTCGGTCAGGTAGTTTTTGCCGTCGCGAATCTCAAGCAGCCCTTTGCTTAATAGCTTTTCAAGAAATTCGGGCGTCTTGAGCCCTAGCTTTTGCGCCATTTTTGAACTGGTCAGCTTGTTCACGCTGTCGTCAGTTTCAGTGGCCGGCTCGCTGTCCTTGGCCACGACTTCGAGGGAGATACGTACTTCATCGCTGATGCGGATGATTCGTTGGGCTTCTTCGTAGGCGTCGCGGTAGAGGTCGGTGTCGCTCTGCCGGTCTATGAAAATACCCATCTCATTGTTATTGACCTGACTGAACTCATAGAGGTTAAGGCTGGTGATAATGCAGCTCTCCTCGTTCAGGTAGCACTTCGCATGAAGATTCTTGCAGAAGCTCGTGCGGATGTAGCTCAAGCCTTTCAGCCAGTTAACCTCTTCGGGCTGCAATTCGCTTTTTCCATACACAATCCGGACATCGATCTTCAGCCGGTCCTTGTCTTCCAGAAGCTCCTTGATGCGCTCGTTCAATCGAAGGAACGGACTGATCAGAATCAGGCGGTCTTTGGCCGTCTTGATCATCTCTTCGAGGTAATAGTTTGTTGCGCTGGTGTTAAGGAACTTGGCCACAAGGCCCTCCATGGTGTTGGCTAGCGAGTCGGGCGATTTCACACGCTTTATCTGGAGCGTGCAAGGCATGGTCATTCAGGCAGTGCCATGCGCGTTTCTAAAAACTTCCGTTACGCGGGCATCTCGTTTCGAGTGGTCTTGCATTTCGGGAATTGCGAACAGCCCCAAAAAGAGTTGCCGACATTACTTCCTCGTTTTGCCACGCGCTGAACCATCGGTGCCTGACAGGTGGGGCAGGTGGGTTGTATTGCACGATGGGTTTGGGCGAGTGGGTCTGATGAGACCGATGTAGGCTGGTAAGACGCCTTGTTGGTCGTGGATTGCGAGTTTCGACGCGCCGCGATCGCTCGGCTTTGACGAATCATGTCGTTCAGTTCGGCGCCTTCGATCAGGTGCAGATTTTTGCCTTGGGCGAATGCCTTGGCATCCTCGGTGAACCGACCGGAAATCACGACGAATCCGCCTTTTGCCCCCTCGGCTGCCATGACGCCGAACAGCTCACGCACTACGTTCACCTGAACCAGCTGGCGGCGCCATTGCTTGCATTGAACCAAGTACTTTTCGCCATCCTTTAACAGCACCAGATCGATACCGCCATCAGCTCCGCCTTGGCCAGTTTCCTGAACGGTAAAACCCTTGCGCCGGAATGCTTCACCAACGAGTAACTCGAACTCGCGCCAGCTGATGGATTCAAGAGTGTTCTCCTTGCTTGCAACGGAGTCGAAAAGCTTCTTGCGTCGCATGCGGGCAAAGATCGAAGCAACGGCTCCGATTATCAGCGCAGCGGGAAGCAAGTACTGCGCGGGCGCCGCTAGTCCACGAAACATCATGCCGGGTAACTGACTCCCCAATTCGGCAGGGTTGGCGAGTCTCGGGATCGGTGAAATGGCGATGCTGTGTAGCCACAGGTACGCGACAAGCGCCAGCGGAAGGGTTACCCACCACGGCAACAATGCAGCGAGATCGATCAGGTCTTCGAAAGGGGATTGCTTGCGGCGGCGGGCCATGTCGCGTCCTTGTGATGGCTAAATGATTGCGCCGCGCAATGTGCCGGTGGACGGGGTGATCGGCAAGCGGTTTGTGCGCTTGGGTGACCGTCGGTGGTTTGGCTAACGTAGGGTGGAAAACGGCCGAAGCCTTTTCCACGCGTCAGTCCCAGTCACCCGCGAACTCGACCATCTCATCACCGCACCAATTAACCGGGTAGCCCCCAGCTCTGATCGCCCGATGAAAACTCGAATAGGGCCAGTCGACGACACGCTCCACCAAACCGTGTTTTAACGGATTGCGATGTACATAGTCGACGTGATGCCGGTAATCCCTTTCATCTCGAATCAGGTGTTCCCAATAGCGCCGTTGCCAGATCCCTCGCTCACCGCGGGACCGTTGAGTTGCCGTCAACACCTCCGTTTTTGGTAGTCGCCTGGCAAACGCGAACTTGATGACCTTCCAGCGCAGCGCGAAATCAGCGTCGCCTTCCGGTAGCGTCCATACGCAATGCATGTGATCAGGCAGGACGAACCAGGCATCGATATGGAAGGGATGGCGTTCTCTGGTGGCGCGAACCATCTAGCGTAGAAGGTTGATGTGACGGACAAGAATATCGCTTCGGCGGTTACGCAGATTGACCGTGAAGAAATAGATGGCGCCCGGCACCTGGGCGCGGCGGTAGCGGGACATGGCGGCTCATCCTTGAGCGTTGTGTTGGCGGGAAGTCCGTATCGGTGGATAAGCAAAGCGTTATCCACCCTACGACATCTCAACCACTCGCACCGCCGACGCATCGACGTTGCCGGAGGTAGGGTGGAAAACGGCGAAGCCTTTTCCACGCGTCACTTCCAGGCTACCTCGCTACCTCGCTCGAAGTCCTTTAAGCAACTTTTTGTATGGGATCCGGTATTTCGATTATCTGAAGAAGCTTTTTTATTGTGTCAAGTTGAGGTTGAATTAAAGGATGAGTATTTTTATTAAAATTTTCAAGCTTTCCAAAGGCGTTAGCCTCTGTTGAATCTATATTTATGACGCCAATTTTTTTAGGTCCGACGGTTAGCGGGATGGACAAAATGCATTTGTAGCTTTTATTGGCAAAAAACTGAGAGATTTCTTTTGCCTGTGTGTCTTTGATGTAGTGGCTTTTGTTTTCTTCGATGGCCTTTGGAGCTCCCGGAAGGTTGTTTCCGAGCTTTATGGTGATTGGCTCTCTTCCAGCTAGACGTGTTCCCCAGTGTGTCAAAGTGAGAGAAGGTCCGACTTTTCGTTGGGTTCGGTGGATCATACAGTTGGCGCTTATTTCATGGCCTTCGTGTCTGCTTTTTCCCAAGGATACTTCAACGATGGTTTCTATTTGCCTGAGCGCGGACTCAATTGCTTGACTGCAATCCTTACTCTCGAAACGTCCATGCTGTAGGAGCGTTGTAACGGTTGCGCCGGTTTCGCGAGATGCTCGTTGAAGTGGGTTGAAAGCTTTCTTCGTTTTGTGGTTCTTTACGGCGTCTTTTATATAGTCGGCTGCGATTAAAACTGCTAATGATAGTGTGGCATAAAGAATGACGTCGGAAGGCCAGCTTTCAAAAGGTAGAATGAATATTTCTTTGTATTTGTTGAATATGAAGAGTGGGATGCCAATTATTGCCAGGCGTGCAATGAAGCCAAGAATAAATAAAAATATTTTCATGAGGCTTTCAAGTCGTGTTTATAAAAGCCCCGCACTAGACGGGGCTCTATTTATCTCGCTATCCGGGTTTATATTCAGATAAGCGATTTTGTGTGTTTCATATTAGTGTTGCTGGCCTAAGCTCAATCCCAGCTCAAAGCCCCACCCGTCTGGTACTCAATCACCCGCGTCTCAAAGAAGTTCTTCTCCTTCTTCAGGTCCATGATCTCGCTCATCCACGGGAATGGGTTGGTAGTACCCGGATACTCTTCCTTCAGGCCAATCTGCGTCAGGCGACGGTTGGCGATGAACTTTAGGTAGTCCTCCATCATCGAGGCGTTCATGCCGAGGACGCCACGGGGCATGGTGTCGCGGGCGTATTCGATTTCGAGCTGCGTACCCTGAAGGATCATCTGGGTCGCTTCGTCCTTCATGGCGGCGTCCCACAGGTGTGGGTTTTCGATCTTGATCTGGTTGATCACGTCGATGCCGAAGTTCAGGTGCATGGACTCGTCGCGCAGGATGTATTGGAACTGCTCGGCGGTGCCGGTCATCTTGTTGCGGCGGCCCATGGAGAGGATCTGGGTGAAGCCGCAGTAGAAGAAGATGCCTTCCAGTACGCAGTAGTAGGCGATGAGGTTGCGCAGGAACTCTTTATCCGTCTCGACTGTGCCGGTCTGGAAGGTCGGGTCGGAAATGGAGCGGGTGTACTTGAGGCCCCAGGAGGCCTTTTTCGCGACGCTCGGGATCTCGTGGTACATGTTGAAGATCTCGCCTTCATCCATGCCCAGCGATTCGATGCAGTACTGGTAGGCGTGGGTGTGGATCGCCTCTTCGAAGGCCTGGCGCAGGATGTACTGGCGGCACTCGGGGTTGGTGATCAGGCGGTACACGGCCAGCACGAGGTTGTTGGCGACCAGGCTGTCGGCGGTGGAGAAGAAGCCGAGGTTGCGCTTGACGATGCGGCGCTCGTCCTCGGAGAGGCCGTCCGGCGTCTTCCACAGGGCGATGTCGGCGTTCATGTTCACTTCCTGCGGCATCCAGTGGTTGGCGCAACCATCCAGATACTTCTGCCAGGCCCAATCGTACTTGAAGGGTACGAGCTGGTTCAGGTCGGCGCGGGCGTTGATCATCTGCTTGTCGCCGACGTGAACGCGGGCTGATTCGCCTTCCAGTTCGTCGAGGCCTTCCTGGATGTCGAGATCGTCCAGGGCCTTCTTGGCGCGGGCGACGGCCGCGGAGTCGTCAGCGGCTACGGCGCGGGCTTCTTCGACGGAGCCGGCGGCGTCCTGGTCGAGTTTGGCGGGGGCTTCGTTGCTGGCGGCAGCGGCTTGAGGGGCGGCGGGTGCGGCCGTGGTGGTGGTTTCTTCTTCGTCGAATTCGTCCCAGCTCAGCATGGCGGTTTTTCCTGATTGGGGACCGGCGGTGGCCGGTCGGGAATGTTTGGGCTTTTGTGTGTGCACGCAAAAGCGGGTGTTTGGTTGAGTCGGGGTTTGGTCCCGGCCTTGTGTGTTGTCTGGTGGGGCTGCCCCCCACCCTGGCCCTCTCCCCGGAGGGGTGAGGGAGCGGTCGGGGGTTTGCTCCCGGCCGGTGTGTTGTCTGGTAGGTCGCCCCCTCACCCTAACCCTCTCCCCAGAGGGGCGAGGGGATGGTCGGGGTTTTGGTTCCGGCCTGTGTGTTGTCTGGTAGGCCGCCCCTCACCCTAGCCCTCTCCCCAAAGGGGCGAGGGGACTGGATAAGTGTTGGCATCCGGTCCGTTGCTCAAATTGCCAGCTGTGCCGGCTAGGTCTACTTGCAAGCAAGCGCTCGTCGCTACTACATCTAACTAATCATTTAGTGAGTCAGACGCTTGCCGTCGCTTTGCTTGGTCAGCAGCCACTCGGTGCAAGCGGTTTCCAGAGCGAGGCAGCGCTAGGCGCCTGGCGGGTCGGAGCCCCTGAGGGTACGCATGTACGTGATGGGGGCCGACCTGCCGGGCAACAACGCGCGGTCCGCTCTGGGGACCGCGACTTTCAACTACTTATTGGCAGGCTTCGCAGTCTGGCTCATCAATCGCACAGGCTTTTGGCACTGGTGCCGGGCCGGCGGCCATTTCTGGCGCTGGCGCAGCTTTCGCCGGAGCGGCGCTGGCGCCGCTGTTGCCACCGCTGGACACGGCGTTGAGCTTGCCGGTGTTGACGGTGGACTTCTCGGTGCTGGTCGCGGCCAGGGCACGGAGGTAGTAGGTGGTTTTCAGGCCACGGTACCAAGCCATGCGGTAGGTCACGTCCAGCTTCTTGCCGCTGGCGCCGGCGATGTAGAGGTTCAGCGACTGGGCCTGGTCGATCCACTTCTGGCGGCGGCTGGCGGCGTCGACGATCCACTTGGTTTCCACTTCGAAGGCGGTCGCGTAGAGGTCTTTCAACTCCTGCGGGATGCGCTCGATCTGCTGCACCGAACCGTCGTAGTACTTGAGGTCGTTGATCATGACCGCGTCCCACAGGCCGCGCGCCTTGAGGTCGCGAACCAAGTAGGGGTTGATCACGGTGAATTCGCCCGAGAGGTTCGATTTCACGTACAGGTTCTGGTAGGTCGGCTCGATGGACTGCGACACGCCGGTGATGTTGGCGATGGTCGCGGTCGGCGCGATGGCCATGATGTTCGAGTTGCGGATGCCGTTCTTGACGCGGGCACGGACCGGCGCCCAATCCAGGGACTCGGTCAGGTCGACGTCGATGTACTTCTGGCCACGCGCTTCGATGAGGATCTGCTGCGAATCCAGCGGCAGGATGCCCTGGCTCCACAGCGAACCCTGGAAGGTTTCGTAGGCGCCACGCTCGTCGGCCAGGTCACAGGAGGCCTGGATGGCGTAGTAGCTGACCGCTTCCATGGACTTGTCGGCGAAGTCGATGGCGGCATCGGAACCGTAGGCGATGTGCTGCAGGTACAGCGCGTCCTGGAAGCCCATGATGCCCAGGCCCACCGGGCGGTGCTTGAAGTTGGAGTTCTGCGCCTGTGGCACCGAGTAGTAGTTGATGTCGATGACGTTATCGAGCATCCGCACGGCGGTGCGCACGGTGCGCTCCAGCTTGGCGGTGTCCAGCTTGCCGTCGACGATGTGGTTCGGCAGGTTGACCGAGCCCAGGTTGCAGACGGCGATTTCGTCCTTGTTGGTGTTCAGCGTGATCTCGGTGCAGAGGTTGGAGCTGTGCACCACGCCGACGTGCTGCTGCGGGCTGCGCAGGTTGCACGGGTCCTTGAAGGTCAGCCATGGGTGGCCGGTTTCGAACAGCATGGAGAGCATCTTGCGCCACAGGTCTTTGGCCTGCAGGGTCTTGTAGTTCTTGATCTTGCCGTATTCGATCAGGGCTTCGTAGTACTCGTAGCGCTCCTCGAAGGCCTTGCCGGTGAGGTCGTGCAGGTCGGGTACTTCGCTCGGCGAGAACAGGGTCCACTTGCCGTCGTCGAAGACGCGCTTCATGAACAGGTCCGGAATCCAGTTGGCGGTGTTCATGTCGTGGGTACGGCGACGGTCGTCACCGGTGTTCTTGCGCAGCTCGAGGAATTCCTCGATGTCCAGGTGCCAGGTTTCCAGGTAGGCGCAGACCGCGCCCTTGCGCTTGCCGCCCTGGTTGACCGCCACCGCGGTGTCGTTGACCACTTTCAGGAAGGGCACGACGCCCTGGGATTTGCCGTTGGTGCCCTTGATGTAGGCGCCCAGTGCACGCACCGGGGTCCAGTCGTTGCCCAGGCCGCCGGCGAACTTGGAGAGCAGGGCGTTATCGCGGATGGCGTCGTAGATGCCGCCCAGGTCGTCCGGCACGGTGGTCAGGTAGCACGAGGACAGCTGCGGGCGCAGGGTGCCGGCGTTGAACAGGGTCGGCGTCGAGGCCATGTAGTCGAAGGACGACAGCAGATTGTAGAACTCGATGGCGCGGGCTTCGCGCTGTTCTTCCTCGATGGCCAGGCCCATGGCGACGCGCATGAAGAAGATCTGCGGCAGTTCGAAGCGGATGCCGTCCTTGTGCAGGAAGTAGCGGTCGTAGAGGGTCTGCAGGCCGAGGTAGGTGAACTGCTGGTCCTGCTCGTGGTTGATCGCGGCGCCCAGCTTGGCCAGGTCGTATTCCTTCAGGCGCGGGTCGAGCAGCTCGAACTCGACGCCCTTTTCCACGTAGGCGGGCAGGGCCTTGGCGTAGAGGTCGGCCATTTCGTGATGGGTGGCCGACTCGGCGACTTCCAGGAAGCTCAGGGCTTCGGCGCGCAGGGTGTCCATCAACAGGCGGGCGGTGACGTAGGAGTAGTTCGGCTCACGCTCGACCAGGGTGCGCGCGGTCATCACCAGGGCGGTGTTGACGTCGGTCTGCTCGACACCGTCGTAGAGGTTCTTCAGGGTTTCTTTCTGGATCAGTGCGCCATCGACTTCTTCGAGGCCTTCACAGGCTTCGGTGATGATGGTGTTCAGGCGGCCAAGGTCCAGCGGCGCCATGCTGCCGTCGGCACGCTTGATGCGAATGCTCGGGTGGGCGTCGACCGGGGTTTCGACCGCGCCGCGCTTGCGCTCCTGGCTGCGCGATTCACGGTAGATCACGTAGTCGCGGGCAACTTTCTGCTCGCCGGAACGCATCAGGGCCAGTTCGACCTGGTCCTGGATTTCTTCGATGTGGATGGTGCCGCCGGAGGGCATGCGGCGCTTGAAGGTGGCGGTGACCTGTTCGGTCAGGCGCTGCACGGTGTCGTGGATGCGCGACGAGGCGGAGGCGTTGTTGCCTTCCACTGCGAGAAACGCCTTGGTGATGGCGACGGTGATCTTGTCATCGGTGTAGGGGACGACTGTACCGTTGCGCTTGATCACGCGCAGCTGGCCCGGCGCGGTAGCGGCCAGGTCCAGCGAGCTGTTGTCGGCGTGCGGGTTCTCGCGAATGGACTCGTTCTGCATGGGGTCTCCGGATTCTCTCTGTCTCGGTGCACGTTTGGTGGCGGGCCGGCTTCGTGGGCGGCCCTTTCGTTGCTGCTGTTCGGGTAATGCATGAACCATGCCCCGGCGAACCGGCACATGGGTGACTCGAAACGGGAAACGATCCGGCACCCGGCGGTGGCGAATCGAATGTGCCGAAGCATAGTCAGGCGTTGTGAAGTTCTCAACCTCAAAACACAAGATGTAGTGTGATGCGTTTGGCGCCCGCGCTACTGCTGGGCTTGAGCAGGATCAAGGTCAGGCGGCGCAGGCGCGGGCTCTGCGGCGACGATCCCTCGCGCTCGATTCGGGCGCGGGCCGGTCGGAAACCGGCGCAAATTAATTTGCTTGCTTTTTTCGGCGTTTGTGTCCGCTTGGCCTATATGACCCCATATGTAGGGTTCTGGCGGCCGCGGGCGACACGATAGTGCCGGTTCGGGGGCAACGCAAGGCGTCGCGGAGGAACAACCTGTGGATAACATGTGGGTCATTTGTGGGTGAAACGCGTCGGCCAGCGGCCAGCCCGCACGGGCTAAGGCCTGCACCGGGAGCCGACGAAACACCCTGTCTTTTCAACGCCATGCAGGGGTTTCGGGAGAATGCGCCTAACACTATATGTAGTGTTTATTGCAAGCGTCTTGAAGACCCTCGTCTGGCGGTCGGGCTTGAGTACAATGGCGCGCCCTACGAGGGGTGTGGCGGTGCGGTGCGGAGGCGAGTATGGATCAGGAAGCGTGGCGAATTCTCATCGTCGAAGATGACCAGCGGTTGGCAGAGCTGACCCGCGAATATCTGGAAAGCAACGGCATGCAGGTGTCGCTTGAGGCGGACGGCGCCTGCGCGGCCGAGCGCATCATTGCCGAGCGCCCCGACCTGGTGGTGCTGGACCTGATGCTGCCGGGCGAGGACGGGCTGTCGATCTGCCGCAAGGTACGCGACCGCTACGACGGGCCGATCCTGATGCTCACTGCACGCGCCGACGACCTCGACCAGGTGCTGGGCCTGGAGATCGGCGCCGACGACTATGTCTGCAAGCCGGTGCGCCCGCGGCTGCTGCTGGCGCGCATCCGCGCGCTGCTACGCCGCCGGGAGGGCACCGATGCCGCGCCGGCGAGCAGCACCAAGCGCATCCAGTACGGCCCGCTGGTGGTCGACAACGCGCTGCGTGAGGCCTGGTTGCGCGGGGAGGGCATCGAGCTGACCGGCGCCGAGTTCGACCTGCTGTGGTTGCTGGCCTCCAACCCGGGACGGACCCTGTCGCGCGAGCAGATCTTCGCGGAGCTGCGTGGCATCGAGTACGACGGGCAGGACCGCTCCATCGACGTACGCATTTCCCGTATCCGGCCGAAGATCGGCGATGACCCCGAGCATCCACGGCTGATCAAGACGGTGCGCGGCAAGGGCTACCTGTTCGTCTCCGAAGCGGCCGAAGCGCTGACGTGAATTCGATCTTCCTGCGCATCTACGGCGGCGTACTCGCCGTGCTGGTGCTGGTCGGCCTGCTGGGTGCCGGTGGGCTACACCTACTCAACCAGGTGCGCGCCGATCATCACCGCGAAGCGCTCGCGGCCGGCACGTTCCGCCTGATGGCGCACAACATGGACAGCATGACGCCCATCGAGCGGCGGCAGGCGGCGAACCTCTGGGGCCGCCTGCTGGGTATTCCCCTGCGGGTACGCACGCTGGAGGACGTGAGCCTGGAAAGCCGGCTGGAGACTCGCCTGCTCAACGGGCAGGTGCTGGTCGAACCCATGCGGCCGGGGCGCGTGACCATTTACTCACTGGTCAGCGCCGACAACCACCTGGTGCTCACCGGCGAGGTCGAGCAGCTCAGCGAGCAGCTCGCACGGGCCACCATTTACTTGCTGATCGATGAGTTGATCCGCTACCCCGAGGACGAACAACCCCGGCGTCTGGCCGAGCTGAAAGAGGCGCGTGGCTTCGGCTATGACCTCGAGCTGCTGACGCGCAACAGCGCCAGCCTCGATGACGACCAGCGCCGCCGCCTGGACGAGGGCGATACGGTGATGGCGCTGGTTGGTGGCGGCGAGGCCGTGCGGGTATTCGCTGCCATCGCCGGGACACCCTGGATCATGGCGCTGGGGCCGCTGTACCAGATGAACCCCTATCCGCCGGAGCTGCTGGTGCTGATCGGCGTGCTGGGCCTGTCGCTGATCGGGCTGACGGTCTACCTGCTGGTGCGCCAGCTGGAGCGCCGTTTGCGCGGCCTCGAGCGCGCGGCGACGCGGATCGCCGGCGGGGATCTGGAAGCCCGGGTGCCGGATGCCGGGTCCGATTCGGTGGGGCGCCTGGCCAAGGCATTCAACGGCATGGCCAGTCACCTGCAGCGTTTGCTGGCGGTGCAGCGCGAGATGGTCAGCGCGGTGGCTCATGAATTGCGAACGCCGGTCGCGCGTCTGCGCTTCGGCCTGGAGATGGCCGCCGACGCGCAGACGCCCGAGGCGCGCGGCCGTTACCTCGATGGCATGGACGCCGACATCGACGACCTCGATCGGCTGGTGGACGAAATGCTCGTCTACACCCGTCTGGAGCGCGGCTCGCCCGCGCTGAATTTTCAGCCCGTCGACCTGGCAGCGCTGGTCGATCAGGTCATCGGCGAACTGGCGCCGCTGCGGCCCGACGTCCATGTCGAGCGTGGTGCATGCAGCGTCGCAGCCGATGGGGGACGCTGCGCCGAAGCCGAGCCGCATTATCTGCGACGGGCGCTGAGCAATCTGATCACCAATGCCATGCGGCATGCCGACAGCCGCGTGCGGGTGAGTTTCGCCCTCGATGAGACGCGGGCCAGCCTGAGCGTCGACGACGACGGACCCGGGGTGCCGGAGGAGGCCTGGGAAAAGGTGTTCACCCCGTTCCTGCGTCTGGACGACAGCCGCACCCGCGCCTCCGGCGGGCACGGGCTGGGCCTGTCCATCGTGCGGCGGATTTCCTACTGGCATGGCGGGCGCTCGCAGATTGGCCGCAGCGAACTGGGCGGGGCGCGCTTCAGCCTGGTGTGGCCGCGCAAGCAGACGGGGGCGCGGCTCCCGGCGCAGTGATCGGCCCGTGCGGTCCTGGCGCTTGCAGGGATGGGGGGGGCACCCGACCTTCGCGAATGAAACTCATCGACTGCAAACGTCGCGACCACCCTTACGTGGGATGGGTAGAACCCATCAACTCACGGCCGCCAGGCCCCGTCGGGCTCAGATCAATCAGACCGGAACGCTGACCAGGCTCAGCACGTAGTCGTCGAACTGGGCGAACTGACCCTCCAGCTCGGTGCCGGTTGTCCATTCAGCTGAGAGGTCGTTGAGCAGGCGCAGGCGCGCGCGGCCGTCGGCGCCCTGATGAATCAGCTCGGCTTCGTGGAAATAGAAGCGCGTTTTGACCAGCGGGTAGAGGGCCTTGAACAGGCTCTCCTTGATCGAGAAGGTCAGGGTGACGCGCAATGCCCGCTGCGCCTCGTCGAGTTCGGCGCAGCGCTGCAGCTCCCACGGCGTGAGAATTTCCTCCGCCAGCCGTTCGGCCCGTGCGGCGGGCAGTAGCCGTTCCACATCGAGCCCCAGCCCGCGCCATTGCTCGCTACGCGCCGCGACCACGGCGGCCCAACCCGCGCCATGGGTGATCGAGCCGACCACACCGCTGGGCCAGCAAGGCGAGCGGTCTTCGCCGACGGCGGGAATGCAGGGTACGCCTGTGGTCTTGCGCAGGGCTTCATAGGCACAGATGCGCCCGGCGAGGAATTCGGCCTGGCGTTTGTTCACCGCCTTCATCGGCGCAAGGCCCCAGCGGACGAAGTCCTCGGGATCGAGCCGGTCAGGGTCGAAACGGGTGCTCAGCAGCCGTACGCCGGGAAGGACGACCGGCAGCGGCCAGTGGTCTTGCAGCGGTGCGCAACAGGCGGGATGTCGGGGAGAGCTATTCATGCCGGTCAGTGTGCCTCAGCGAGTTGGCAACGTGCAGGGGTATGCATCTTTGCTTCCACCTGTTCGCGAGCCAGCTCGCCTGTACGGCTATGCCTTCTGTAGGAGCGGGCTCTGCCCGCGACCGGAGGTCCGATGTGTGCCGAGGCCACGGGGCGCGGCAGAGTCTGCTCAAAACGTGGCGGCGGGCGGATCAGTTGCCTTCCGGCCGCGCGAGGATGCTGGGCGCGGCTTCGATGATCTGGCGCGACAGGTTTTCCATGCGGGGCGACTGCACCTTCCAGGTATGCCAGTACAGTGAGATGTCCAGTGGCGCATCGGCGGCCAGGTCCACCACTGCGCCTTCGGCCAGGGCATCCTGCAGCAGCGGCTGCGGCACCATGCCATAGCCCAGCCCGTAGCGGATCGCATTGAAGCGTGGCTCGGCCCCCGGCACGTAATGGCAGGGATAGGCGCCCTCGGGCAGGCCCAGCCGGTGCAGCAGGAAGGAGGCGGTGAGCCGGTCCTTGCGGGTATAGGCGACGACCGGAGCCTGGCGCGCGGCGGTGCGGTTCAGGCCTTTTGGAAAATAGTGCTGGCGAAACGCGGCGCTGGCCACCAGACGGTAGCGCATGCTGCCCAGCGCGGTGGCCGTGCAGCCGCGCATGGGCTTGGGCTCGGTGCTGATGCAGCCGATCGCCAGTCCGGTTTCCAGCAGGCTGTAGGTGTAGTCCTGGTCCTCGACCATTAGGTCGAGCAGCACGCGTTCACGGATCAGCACATCGGCCAATGCCGGAAAAAACCAGGTGCCCAGGCTGTCGGCATTGAGGGCGGCCACCACCACCAGTGGCGCGTCGCTGCGCTCGGCCAGGTCCGCCATCAGGTCGGCTTCGAGCAGGGTCGCGCGCTTGAGGTACTGCAGCAGCCGCTGACCGATTTCGGTGGGCCGGCAGGGGCGGCTGCGCACCACAAGCGCATTGCCCAGCGCGCTTTCCAGCGCGCGCACCCGCTGGGAAATCGCCGGCGGCGTCAGGTGCAGGCGCAGCGCGGCCTGTTCGAAACTGCCGGTGCGGATCACCGCCCGGAAGGCTTCGGTCTGTTTGGGGTCGAGATTCAAGCCCTGCGTCCTCAGATTAAATAAATATTTGTATAGCCTATTTTTGCTAAGTCACGTCGATTGAACAGCGCGGTGCACCATAATGGCGGCGTTTTCCCCGCCTTGTCTTTTCCTGGAGTTCCGTCGTGACGCTGCTGCACATCATCTACCTGGTCGCGATCACCGCTGAAGCCATGTCCGGCGCCATCATGGGCATGCGCCGCGGCATGGACCTGTTCGGCATTTGCATGCTGGGCACCGTCACGGCGCTGGGCGGCGGCACGGCGCGCGATGTGCTCCTGGGGCATTACCCGATCGGCTGGATCGCCCACCCGGAATACCTCGGTTTTACCGTGGGCGCGGCCATCGTCACTGCGCTGGTGGCGCGCCACATGCACCATTTGCGGCAGGTGTTTCTGCTGGTGGACGGCCTGGGCCTGGTGGCCTTCACCGTCATTGGCTGCGGCGTGGCGATGGACATGGGCGCGCACCTGTCGATCGTCGTGTTGGCCGGCGTGATCACCGGGGTGTTCGGCGGGCTGCTGCGCGACATCCTCTGCAACCGGGTGCCGATGGTGCTGCGCCGCGAGCTGTACGCCACCGTGGCGCTGTTCACCGGCGTGCTCTACGTCGCGCTGCTGAGGCTCGGCGTCGACCCGTCCATTGCCTCGCTGGCCACGCTGTGTGCAGGCTTCCTGTTCCGCGTGCTGGCGATGACCTTCCAGTGGAAGCTGCCGCACTTCGAGAGCCGTGATATCCGCGGACTGGACTGACCGGCCGCAGCAGCCGGTCGCGGTGTCGCGCGTCGGCCCTGCGACGCAGATTCCCGCTCCCCGAGCCGCTACACTAGCGGCCTGGCAACCGGGGGAACGGATCCGTGCTGAAAGACCTAGGAATCAAGAGTCGTGTGCTGGTGTTGATCCTGCTGCCCAGCACCTTGCTGGCGGTGGCGCTCGGCGCCTATTTCAGCTGGATGCAGCTGTCGGAGATGCGCCACCAGCTCGACGAGCGCGGCCAGCTCATCGCCCGGCAGCTGGCGCCGCTGGCGGCGCCAGCCATGGCCCAGGGCTACGGCAAGCGGCTGCAGCGTATCCTCAGCCAGGTGCTCGACCAGCCGGACGTGCGCGCCGTGTCGATCCTAGACCCCGAGCGCAACCTGCAGGCCCACGCCGGGCCGAACATGATCACCCCCTCGCCGCCCACCGACCCTGAAGCGCTGACCCAGGTCAGCAGCCTCGATACCACGCGCATCCTGCTGCCGGTACTGGGCAAGCACCTCAACCTGGCCGAGGACAACCCCGACAACGACCGCCGCCAGATCGGCTGGCTGGAACTCGAGCTGTCGCACCAGGGAACGCTGCTGCGAGGCTATCGCAGCCTGTTCACCAGCCTCCTGCTGATCGGTGCCGGGCTGATCATCACGGCGCTGCTGGCGCTGCGCATGAGCAGTTCCATCAGCAAGCCGCTGCACAAGGTGAAGGTCGCGGTGGCGCAGCTCAAGGACGGTTACCTGGAGACGCGCCTGCCGCCGCTCGGCAGCCATGAGATGGACGAGCTGGCGGCGGGCATCAACCGCATGGCCGAGGCGCTGCTCAGTGCGCGCGAGGAACTGCAGCAGAGCATCGACCAGGCCACCGAGGACGTGCAGCAGAACCTGGAGACCATTGAGATCCAGAACATCGAGCTCGACCTGGCGCGCAAGGAGGCCCTGGAGGCGAGCCGCATCAAGTCTGAGTTCCTGGCCAACATGAGCCACGAGATTCGCACGCCGCTCAACGGCATCCTCGGCTTTACCCACCTGCTGCAGAAAAGCGACCTGACGCCCCGCCAGCAGGATTACCTCTCGACCATCGAGAAGTCCGCCGACAGCCTGCTCGGGATCATCAACGAGATCCTCGACTTCTCCAAGATCGAGGCCGGCAAGCTGGTGCTCGACAGCATCCCGTTCAACCTGCGCGACCTCATCGAGGACACCCTGACCATCCTCGGTCCGGCAGCGCACTCCAAGCACCTGGAGCTGGTCAGCCTGGTCTATCGCGACACGCCGCTGTCGCTGGTCGGCGACCCGCTGCGGCTCAAGCAGGTGCTGACCAACCTGGTCAGCAACGCCATCAAGTTCACCAACGAGGGCACTGTGACCGTGCGCGCCATGGTCGAGGACGAACGCGCCGACCGCGCGCAGCTGCGCATCAGTGTGCAGGACACCGGCATCGGCCTGACCGATCAGGACCTGCGCGCGCTGTTTCAGGCGTTCAGCCAGGCGGACAATTCGCTCTCGCGACAGCCGGGAGGCACCGGGCTCGGCCTGGTGATCTCCAAGCGGCTGATCGAGCAGATGGGTGGGGAGATCGGCGTCGACAGTATTCCCGAGGAGGGCTCGGAATTCTGGATCAGCCTGAGCCTGCCCAAGGCGCGCGACGATATCGAAGACCTGCCACGGGCAGGCCTGGTGGGACGCAAGATCGGCCTGCTCGATCGCCATCCCATGGCCCGCCAGGCCCTGCAGCACCAGCTGGAAAGCTGCGGCCTCGAGGTGCTGCCGTTCGATACGCTGGACCAGTTACAGGAGGCCGTCGCGGCGGCCCGCACGAACGAGGCACCGATCGAAATCGCCGTGCTGGGCGTTACTCAGCGCGAGATTGCACCGCAGCAGCTCTGCCAGCGGTTGTGGGATTTCGAGGCCCTGGGCTGCAAGTGCATCGTGCTCTGCCCGACCAGCGAACAGGCGCAGTACCACGAGGCCCTGCCCGAATCACACACCCATGCCCAGTTGCAGAGCAAGCCGGCCTGCACCCGCAAGCTGCAACGGGTGTTGCTGGATCTGCTGCGGCCGCCACAGGCGCTGCTAGACAGTTTGCCGGCGCCCGAAACCCGGCCGCCCCGGGTGCTTTGCGTGGACGACAACCCGGCCAACCTGCTGCTGCTCGAAACCTTGCTTACCGACATGGGCGGCGAGGTCGAAGCGGTCAGCAGCGGCGCCGAGGCCGTGGAGGCGGTCAAGCGCAAGTCCTTCGACCTGGTGTTCATGGATGTGCAAATGCCGGGCATGGATGGCCGACAAACCACCGAGGCGATCCGCAAATGGGAGGCCGACAGCAGCCAGCCGCCGTTGCCGATCATCGCGCTCACCGCGCATGCGCTATCGAACGAGAAGCGCTCGCTGCTGCAGAGCGGCCTGGATGACTACCTGACCAAGCCGATCAGCGAGCGGCAGTTGGCCCAGGTGGTGTTGAAGTGGACCGGGCTGCCGCTATCACGCAGCGTTCTGGTCGCGCCGGTCGAGACGCTGCAGCCGGAAAACAACCTGAAGGTGCTCGACGCCGAGGAGGGCCTGCGCCTGGCGGCGGGCAAGGCAGATCTGGCGGCCGACATGCTGAGCATGTTGCTGGCCTCGCTGGCAGACGATCGCCGCGTCATCCGGGATGCGCGGGCCGGCAACGATCGCCAGGCGATCATCGACCGCGTCCACCGGCTGCACGGGGCCACGCGCTATTGCGGTGTTCCGCAACTGCGCGCCGCGTGCGAACGCAGCGAAACCCTGCTCAAGCAGAACCACCCGAGTGCCGTTCAGGCACTGGATGAGCTCGACCGGGCGATCGAACGGCTGGAGGTCGAAGCCCGCGTGATCTGAGAACGCGCCGCTGCGGCAAGTTTGCTTGCGGACCGCTCATTAGCTTCGCCCCGGGGGGGCTTCCGCAGCGGCTGCGAGGTGCGTTTTTTTGAGGCGGTGTGCCCCGCGGCGAACGGGCGCTCAGGCCGCTCAGGAGCAAGGCTTCGCCCTGGGGCGGGCCTCCCACGATGGCGGCCGCGATTTGCGCTTCTTCCCTGTAGGAGGCGCGCCCCGCGGCGAGCGCGCGTTCTGGCCGCTCAGGAGCAAAAGCCTCACCCCGGGGGCGGCCTCCCACAAGGGCTGCTGCGGTTTGCGCATTTCCTTTGGCACGTCCCGCAGCGAATGGAGGGTGCAGGGCCGCTCGCCGGTTCGCTCAGTCGCCCATTACCACACCTTCGCGGCGCGGGTCGGCGCCGCCGAACCAGCCGTTGTCGGTGCGCTGAATCGCCTGCAAACCGCTGGTCATCTCCATTTCATTGACCTGGTGGCCTCGGGCTTTCAAGGACTGCACCGTCGAGGCGGGGAAGCGCCCGGCCTCAAGCACGGTCGGGCCGTTGAAACTGCCAAAGTTGGGCAGGTCGATGGCACGCTGCGCGTCCAGCCCCCATGCATACATGCCCAGTAGCGTCTTGGCGGTGAAATGAATGATCGCCGCACCGCCGGGCGAGCCGACACTGGCGAGCAGGCGATTGCCGGCGGCGTCGAACACCAGGGTCGGGCTCATGCTCGAACGCGGGCGTTTGCGCGGCTCGACCCGGTTGGCCACTGGATGCCCCATGGCGTCGTAGGGTTCGAAGGCGAAATCGGTCAGCTCGTTGTTCAGCAGATAGCCCCCCGGCAAGCCGGTGCCGCCATCATTGAGCAGCCGCGAACCGAAGGCCTGCTCGATGGTGGTGGTCATCGCCAATGCGTTGCCCTGGCCGTCAACGATGCTGATGTGGCTGGTGCCGTATTCGGGCTGCTCGGCCTGTGAGGCAAAGGCGACCGGCAGCTCCCCCGGTTCTCCCGGCTCGGCAGTGCCCATGCTGCGCGGGCCGATCAGGGCGGCTCGTTGCTTCAGGTAGTCCGGAGCAAGCATGCTGTTCCAGGTGCGCCCGGGCACCGGCACGAAATCCGGATCGGCGATGTAGCGGGCGCGGTCGGCGTAGGCCAGGCGCGCGGCTTCGGTGTAGCGGTGCAGAAAGGCAGCCGACGCCACGCCCTCGTCCAGTGCCGCCTGTGGCGGCAGTTGTTCGAGCATGCCAAGAATCTGCATCTGGGTGATGTGCCCTGAGGAGGGCGGTGGGAAGCCGCACACCTGGTAGCGCTGCAACCATAGGTTGCACAGGGCCTCGCGCTGGCGCGGCTGATAGCTTTCCAGGTCGCTGAGGGTCATGCGGCCCGGATTGCTCGGGTGCGTGTTGACCTGCACGACCAGCGCCCGGGCATTTGCCCCCTCGTAGAAGGCCTCGCTGCCATGCTCGGCGATGTTGCGCAGCAACGCTGCGAGAGCCGGATTGCGCAGGCGATGGCCCACGGGCCACGGCGAACCGTCCGGCTGGTAGTAAAACGCGGCAGCGGGCGGGTTGTTGCGCAGCGAGGGGTCGCTCGCCAGCAGGCCGTGCAGCCGCGGGCTGACTTCGAAGCCGTCCTCGGCCAGCGCTATGGCAGGCTGCAGCAAGTCGCGCCAGGGCAGCTTGCCAAACTGCTGGTGCGCCTGTTCCAGCAGCCTGACGGTGCCCGGTACGCCGACCGAGCGACCGCCGACCACTGCTTCCTGGAAGGCCATCGGGGTGCCGTCGGGTTTCAGGAACAATCGCTCGTCGACGGCGGCTGGTGCGGTTTCGCGGCCGTCCAGGGCCGTTACATGTTCTCCGTCCCAATACATGAGGAATGCGCCGCCGCCGAGCCCGCTCGACTGCGGTTCGACCAGGCCCAGTACCATCTGCACCGCGACCGCGGCGTCCATCGCGCTGCCTCCCGCCTTGACGATGCGGTAGCCGGCCTCGGTTGCAAGGGGGTTGGCGGCGGCGACGGCGAAACGCTCGGTTGCCCAGCCGGGCTTGACGCTGTAGCCGCTCGCGGCCTCGGGGGCGGGAGGGGGCTGGTTCGGTCGGTCGCCACTGCAGGCGCCCAACCCGGCCAGAGCGAACAACATGACGGCAGCAACCGGTCTGACGGACATGGAGGTTCCTTTCAAGGGGGAGATAGGGAAATGCTCGTTCTATAGAGCTAGACCATCGCCGCCGGTTCGCCAAGCCCGAAGCCGCGATTCAGAGCCGATCATGCCTCTGGCCGGTGGCGCAGCGGGCGCTTGCCGAGCCGAGCGGTCTGCCCGCGGCCGGTCGTTGCCGGTATCATGTGCGCCTTTCCAGATGCCGCTCGGTTCTTCGACGCCATGACAAATCAGTACCCGACCATTGCCGATTGCGTCGGCAACACGCCTCTGGTTCGCCTGCAGCGGTTGCCCGGCAATACCAGCAACACGCTCCTGGTCAAACTCGAAGGCAACAACCCCGCCGGCTCGGTCAAGGATCGCCCGGCCTTGTCGATGATCGCGCGCGCCGAGGCACGAGGCGACATCAAGCCCGGCGATACCCTTATCGAAGCCACCTCCGGCAACACCGGCATTGCCCTGGCCATGGCTGCGGCGATCAAGGGCTACAAGTTCGTGCTGATCATGCCGGACAACTCCAGCGCCGAGCGCAAGGCGGCGATGACGGCCTACGGTGCCGAGTTGATCCTGGTAAGCAAGGAAGAAGGCATGGAAGGTGCCCGCGACCTGGCCATGAAGATGGCAGCCGAAGGCCGCGGCAAGGTCCTCGACCAGTTCGCCAACGGCGACAACCCCGAGGCGCACTACAGCACCACCGGTCCCGAGCTCTGGCAGCAAACGGCCGGCAGCATCACGCACTTCGTCAGCTCCATGGGCACCACCGGCACAATCATGGGCGTGTCGCGCTACCTGAAGGAGCAGAACCCGGCGATCCAGATCGTTGGCCTGCAGCCCATGGAAGGCGCCGCGATCCCCGGCATTCGCCGCTGGCCGCAGGAGTACCTGCCGAAGATCTACCAGGCCGACCGCGTCGACCGCATCGTCGACATGGCACAGGATGAAGCCGAGCAGGTGATGCGCCGCCTGGCCCGTGAAGAGGGCATCTTCTGCGGCGTCTCTTCTGGCGGTGCCGTGGCGGCCGCGTTGCGGCTGTCGCGCGAAGTCGAGAACGCGGTAATCGTGGCGATCATCTGTGACCGTGGCGACCGCTACCTGTCGACGGGTGTGTATGACGAACCCAACTGACGGCGCGGTGCAGACTTCGGGCGGTTGCCGCTGATGGCCCGGCGCAGCGGGGGTTTGCGATTCCAGCCCAGCGGTGGCGACAAGGCCACCCAGGTCCCGGTCGGCAAAAAGCAGCGCCTGACGATCGAGCGCCTGGCCAATGATGGCCGTGGCATCGGCTTTGTCGACGGCCGCACCTGGTTCGTCGAGGGCGCGCTGGCGGGCGAAACCGTCGAGGCGCGGGTACTCGGCGCCCGGGCCAAGGTCGTCGAGGCGCGAACCGAACGCATCCTCGAGGCCAGCGCGCAACGCCGTGCCGAGCCGTGCCGGCATGCGCGCCTGTGTGGCGGTTGTACATTGCAGCACCTGCCTGCCGACGACCAGCTGGCGCTCAAGCAGCGCAGTCTTGCCGAGCAGCTGTCGCGGGTCGCCGGGATCGAGCCTGTGCAGTGGGCCTCGCCCCTGGGCGGCCCCGAATTCGGCTACCGCCGACGCGCCCGACTGGCGGTGCGCTGGGACTCCAAGGCGCGCCGGCTGGACGTCGGCTTCCGCGCCGGCGCGAGCCGCGACATCGTCGCTATCGAGGAGTGCCCGGTACTGGTACAGCCCTTGCAGACACTGCTGCCGGATCTGCTGACAGTGCTGCAGGCGCTGGAGAAGCCAGCTGTCATCGGTCACGTAGAACTGTTCAGCGGCACAGCCGAAGCCGTGCTGGTGCGGCACACCGCCGCGCTGGCGCCTGCCGACCTGCAGCGCCTCAGCGCGTTCGCCGTCGCTTGTCAGGTGCAACTCTGGCTGCAGGGCGAAGGCGCTGCCCAGCCGCTGGATGCGGCGTACCGCCTGGGTTATCGGTTGCCGGCCTGGGACCTGGAGCTGGCCTGGCGACCCGGCGACTTCGTTCAGGTCAATGCGCCGGTCAACGAGGCGATGGTGGCGCAGGCGCTGGAATGGCTGGCGCCGCAGGCGAACGAGCGGGTGCTGGATCTGTTCTGCGGGCTGGGCAACTTCAGCCTGCCACTGGCCCGCGGCGGTGCCGAGGTGGTGGCGGTCGAGGGGGGCGCCGAGATGGTCGGGCGCGCACGCACCAATGCCGCGCACAACGGGCTCGAGGGCGTGCACTTTTATCAGGCGGACCTGTCGAACCCGCTGGCCGAGGCAGCCTGGGCCGCGGGCGGCTTCGCCGCGGTGCTGCTCGACCCGCCACGCGACGGTGCCCTGGAGATCGTGCGGCAGATGACGGCGCTGGGTGCGCGGCGCGTTGTCTATGTGTCATGCAACCCGGCGACCCTGGCGCGCGACGCCGCCGAGCTGGTCGGACAGGGCTTCTGCCTCGAGCGGGCAGGAGTGCTGGACATGTTCCCGCAGACCGCCCACGTCGAGGCAATGGCCTTGTTCGAACGGCCCGCATAGGACAGCAACAGTTGGCAGGCGACAGGCCTGTGGTTCAACCGACCGACGCACAGAAAGTCGGCGTAACGCGCAGTCGATGCGCAGAGGGAAGGTAACGGATGGTTCAGGTCAGAGCGGTTCAGCCGATCAACACCGACGGCAGTATCAATCTCGAAGGCTGGCTCGATCATGTGCTGGGGATGGACCCGGCACTCGACCGCGACGCACTCAAGCAGGCCTGCGAGTTCGCCCGAGCGGCGGAGCAGCAGGCCAACGCGGCGCAGAATCTGTGGAGCGAAGGCACTTCCAGCTACCAGACGGGCCTGGAGATCGCCGAGATTCTGGCTGATCTCAAGCTCGATCAGGACAGCCTCGTGGCAGCGGTGATCTACCGCGGCGTGCGCGAGGGCAAGATCCCGCTGGCCGAAGTGCACCAGCAGTTCGGCCCGGTGGTCGCCAAGCTGATCGAGGGCGTGTTGCGCATGGCTGCCATCAGCGACAGCCTCAACCCGCGCGAGTCGCTGGTACTCGGCACCCAGACCCAGGTCGAAAACCTGCGCAAGATGCTGGTGGCCATGGTCGACGACGTGCGCGTGGCGCTGATCAAGCTGGCCGAGCGTACCTGCGCCATCCGGGCGGTGAAGAATGCCGATGACGACAAACGGCATCGCGTCGCGCGGGAAGTGTTCGACATCTACGCGCCGCTGGCCCACCGCCTTGGCATCGGCCATATCAAATGGGAGCTGGAGGACCTGTCCTTCCGCTACCTCGAACCCGAGCAGTACAAGCAGATCGCCCAGCTGCTGCACGAGCGGCGGCTCGATCGTGAGCAGTACATCCAGAACGTCGTCCAGCAGCTCAAGGACGAACTGACCGCCACCGGGATACACCCGGAAATAGACGGGCGCGCCAAGCACATCTACTCGATCTGGCGAAAGATGCAGAAGAAAGGCCTGCAGTTCAGCCAGATCTACGACGTTCGCGCCGTACGCGTGCTGGTGCCGGAGATCCGCGACTGCTACACCGCGCTGGGCATCGTGCACACCCTGTGGCGACACATTCCCAAGGAGTTCGACGACTACATCGCCAACCCCAAGGAAAACGGCTACCGCTCGCTGCACACCGCCGTGCTCGGCCCCGAAGGCAAGGTGCTGGAGGTGCAGATCCGCACGCACGCCATGCATGAGGAGGCCGAGCTGGGGGTTTGCGCGCACTGGCGCTACAAGGGCACCGACGTCAAGAGCACCTCGAACCACTACGAGGAGAAGATTTCCTGGCTGCGGCAGGTACTCGAATGGCACGAAGAGCTGGGTGACATCGGCGGTTTGGCCGATCAACTGCGCGTGGATATCGAGCCGGACCGCGTCTATGTGTTCACCCCGGACGGCCATGCCATCGATCTGCCCAAGGGCGCTACGCCGCTGGACTTCGCCTACCGCGTGCACACCGAAATCGGCCACAACTGCCGCGGTGCCAAGATCAATGGGCGCATCGTGCCGCTCAACTACAGCCTGCAGACTGGCGAGCAGGTCGAGATCATCACCAGCAAGCAGGGCTCGCCGAGCCGTGACTGGCTGAACCCGAACCTGGGCTACATCACCACCTCGCGCTCGCGAGCGAAGATCGTTCATTGGTTCAAGCTGCAGGCCCGCGACCAGAACGTGGCGGCCGGCAAGGCACTGCTGGAGCGTGAACTGGGGCGTCTCGATCTGCCGCCGGTGGACTTCGACAAGCTGGCCGAAAAAGCCAATCTGAAGACCGCCGAAGACATGTTCGCCGCACTGGGTGCAGGCGATCTGCGTCTGGCGCAGCTGGTCAACCATGCTCAGCAGCTGGTTGAGCCCGATAGCCATGATGACGACCAGCTCGAGCTGATTCCCAGGCGCCCCAGCACCAAGCCTGGCAAGCGCGGCGACGTGCAGATCCAGGGTGTCGGCAACCTGCTCACCCAAATGGCGGGCTGCTGCCAGCCGCTGCCGGGCGATCCGATTGTCGGCTACATCACCCTTGGGCGCGGCGTCAGCATTCATCGCCAGGATTGCGCCTCGGTGCTGCAGCTTGCCGGGCGCGAGCCGGAGCGAATCATCCAGGTCAGCTGGGGGCCGATCCCCGAGAAAACCTATCCGGCGGACATCAGCATCCGGGCCTATGACCGCTCCGGTCTGCTGCGCGACGTCTCGCAGATTCTGCTCAACGAGCGGATCAACGTACTCGCGGTGAACACCCGTTCGAACAAGGAAGACAGCACGGCGCAGATGACGCTGACCATCGAGATCCCAGGGCTGGATGCGCTGGGACGACTGCTGAGCCGGATATCGCAGCTGCCCAATATCATCGAGGCGAAGCGCCAACGCACCACCTGACCTACTGCGCTCGGCCATACGGCGTTGCAAGCCTGCTGAAAAATGCTCATTGGCAATAGCCAACTCCGCTTTTTCAGCAAACTTGCGCCTTGCCTGGCCTTCGCTCGAGACGGTCAGGGCCCGTCGCACAATGCCGATGGGCTGATCGTAGGGTGGATGTCGCTTTTTACATCCACCATGACGATGTTGAGGCGGGGACTGACATTGTGATGGGCTGCGCCAGGTGGATGGGTGGAGCGTCATCCACCCTACAATGGGCTCAGCTTCAATCTCAGGCTTTCACCGAGGAATGTCATGTACCAACTCAACGACCTGCTGCACCTGATGGCACGGCTGCGTGATCCGCAGCATGGTTGCCCGTGGGATCTGCAGCAGGACTACGCCAGCATCGTGCCGCATACCCTGGAGGAGGCCTACGAGGTGGCGGATGCCATCGAGAGCGGCGACTTCGAGCATCTGCCCGGTGAACTGGGTGATCTGCTGTTCCAGGTCGTCTATTACAGCCAGCTGGCGAAAGAAGAAGGGCGTTTCGAATTCGATACAGTGGTCGATGGCATCACCCGCAAGCTGTTGCGCCGGCATCCGCATGTGTTTCCCGACGGCGATCTGTACGGCTCGCCCGAGCTGCCGCGCCTCGATGAGGCAGCCATCAAGGTGCGTTGGGAACAGATCAAGGCCGAGGAGCGCGCCGAGAAGGCCGCTGCGCCGGAGCAATTGTCACTGCTCGACGATGTGCCCAGCGCACTGCCCGCCCTGAGCCGCGCGGCCAAGTTGCAGAAGCGAACCGCTCAGGTTGGTTTCGACTGGCCGGATGCCTTGCCCGTGGTGGACAAGGTGCGTGAGGAGCTCGACGAAGTGCTCGAAGCCATGAGCGAAAACGACCCCGATGCCATTGCCGAGGAAATCGGCGATCTGTTGTTCGTCACGGTGAATCTGGCGCGGCACCTGAAGGTCGATCCGGAAAACGCCTTGCGTGCGGCCAACCAAAAATTCGAGCGCCGCTTCCGCTTTATCGAACAAGCCTTGCGGGAAAGCGGTCGGCCCATCGAAGATTGCGACCTGGAGACGCTCGACGCGCTATGGGGCGAGGCCAAACAAGCCGAAAAGATACCGACCTGCGGTTGATAGCCAGCGCCTGATCGTGGAAGCTGTCCGTGCCACCAAGACGCTCGGCGAATCACGGTTGAACCACCCTTACGTCTAATTTGAATTCACGACGAGACGACCCGACACATGAGTCTTTCCCTTCGCGATCAGCTGCTCAAAGCCGGGCTGGTCAATGAAAAGCAGGCCAAGCAGGCCAGCAAACAACAACAGAAACAGCAGCGTCTGGTGAAGAAAGGCCAGGCCGAACAGGACACCTCACAGCGCGATGCGGCGCTCAAGGCCCATGCCGAAAAGCTGGCCCGCGACCAAGAGCTGAACCGTCAGCAGCAGGAAAAAGCCGAGCAGAAGGCGCGCACGGCGCAAGTCAAGCAGCTGATCGAAGGCAGCCGGCTGCCCAAGCTGACCACCGAGGATTACTACAACTTCGTCGATGACAAGAAGGTCAAGCGGCTGTCGGTGAACAAGCTCATGCGCGACAAGCTCTCCAGCGGTTCGCTGGCCATCGTCCGCCACGGCGGTGGCTACGAAGTGATCCCGCGCGAGGCGGCGCTGAAGATCCAGGAGCGTGATCCGCGCCGCATCGTTCAGCTCAACACCCAGACCGAAGCGCCGGATGCGGACGATCCCTATGCCGCCTACCAGATCCCCGACGACCTCATGTGGTAAGCACGCCCGGGCCGAGGGTGCGTTTGCGCGTACGATGAGTTCGACGTGGTTGCCCTTGCAGCGGCGCGCCTGCTGGCAAATCGGAAGCACTGTCTGCCAGCCTGCGCGCACCTAGGGACAGCGATGGAAACCGGCCTCGGGTTGCGTCGCAGCGCAGGTCGGACGACCCGCCCGACGGAAGGACGGATTTTATGCCGCCGGCCTAACCTCTACTGCTAGAGCCCATCCGGGCTTCTCGTCGACCCAGCAGGAGGACAGTATATGGAAACCCATTCTTACCCGAGCGAATTCGACAGGTTCAGCGTGCAGGCGCAGGGCGTGCCCGGTGACCCCGAAGAGCCCGGTGTGCCGGACCTGCCCAGTGAGCCAGGCGAGCCGACCGTTCCGGATCAGCCACCGCCCGCTCCGGTGGCCTGACCTTCACCCTCACGCATCACGCTACCCGTCGGCTGACGGGCTCGGGCGAGCAGGTCGATGACCTGCTCGTCGGGTGTCTGATCGAAATCCTGATAGTGCCGTCCAACGCCTATGAACGGCTCGGGCATGGCCAGGCAGACCAGCTCATCCACCTCCGAGCGCAGCATCTCGATGACATCGCGTGGGCCCACCGGCACCGCCAGTACGATTCGCGCCGGCTTCGACTGCTTCAGACCCCGCAACGCGGCGCGTACCGTGGCGCCAGTGGCGATGCCGTCGTCGATCACGATGAGGCAGCGGCCGGCGACCACCGGCGCCGGGCGCCCGGCGCAGTAGCGTTGGCGGCGACGCTCCAGCTCCGCCAGCTGCCGCGTCATCTCTTCCTCGAACCAGCTCGGCGGTGGCGCGATTTGGTTGAGTAATTCCTGGTTGATGACCCATTTAGGCTCCGCCCCGTCGATCACGGCACCCAACGCCAGTTCCTCATCGTTCGGCGCGCCGATCTTGCGTACCAGCACCAGATCCAGAGGCGCGCCCAATCGCTTCGCCACCTCGAAGGCCACCGGTACACCGCCGCGCGGCAGGGCCAGGACCAGTGGGTCCTCCGTCAGGAGGTGCAGCAGGGCTTCGGCCAACTCCTGGCCGGCGTGGGTGCGGTCGCGGAACAATTGGGGTTCTGGGCTGAAGGCGCGCATGGCTCACTCTCCGAACGGGTAGGTATCCGGAACGCTGTGGGCGTCGAACGGCGCGGGGCCGATGGGCGTCACCGCAGTGGTCTGTTCGAGCCAGAGCAGGGCATCGAACTGCTCAGACAGTATGGCTCGGAAGTAATGACTCTGCCGCTCGGTCGCCGGACGGTAGATGACCCCGATTGCGCGCTCTAGACGCGGCGAGGCCAGTGCGCCACGCAGGCTCGGCTCATCGCGCCAGCTGGTCAGCGAGGCCCGCAGGCCGGTCTGCAGGAATACATGTTCCCAGCTATCGGGCCGGGAAGGACGCACCTGCATGACTTGCATCGGTTCATCCCAGTTATCCGCTGCAGCGACCTCGCCGCGGTCGGTCGCCATACCGATGGATACGGCGTCGCGGCCAAAGGCGGTGCGGCATAGTTCGCCGATGTTGAACTCGCCGCCCCAGCCCATCGACGTCGCAGCGGCGTTGCCGATGTGCGAGTTGTGCGCCCACACCACCGCCTTCGCCTGTTCGCCGCGTTGCACTAGCAGCGCTCGCAGGGTGTCGAACATGTGCCGGTCACGCAGGTTCCAGGATTCACTGGAGCCGCGGTACATGGCGCGGTAGTACTGCTCGGCGGCGAGCACCACGCGGGCGTTGCGCTCGGCGTCGAAGAACCGATCACCGTCGCCTTTCTGATAGGCCAGGCGTTGATCGAGCAGGGCGCGCAGCTGCTCGACCACCGCGTCTTCGCAAGACGCTTCACCGCGCATGACGTGGTGGCCGTAGACTGCCGGTTCGTCCTGCCAGGGACCGAGGCAGCCGTAGCGTCGCCGCGCCACGCGCGCGGCTTGGGGGTCAACGCGATCCAGATAGGTCAGTACCGCCTGGATCGAGGCGCCGAGGCTGTAGACGTCCAGTCCGCGAAATTCCACGTGCCGTGTCGCGGGCTGCGCGGCGTTGTGGTCACGCAGCCAGTCGACGAACTCAGCGACTTCCTGGTTGCGCCACATCCAGGTCGGAAAACGCTTGAAGCCTTCCTCGACCCAATCCGGCGGTTCCTGCCGGCGCACATGGCGGTCGATCCTCGCCGCATCCGGCCAGTCCGCTTCGGCCGCGATGATGGAGAAGCCGTGGCGCTCAACCAGCCGACGGGTAATCGCCGCCCGGGCTCGGTAGAACTCGGACGTGCCGTGACTGGCCTCGCCGATCAGTACGACACGGGCGTCGGCAAGGCGATCGAAACAATCGGCAAAACATTCGTCATCAGGCGCGGGCAGTTCCACGGCATGGCGGCGCAGCTGCTGAACCAGCTGTGCATCGGTCATCGGGGAAGGGCGTGAGCCTGCATGCGTCATGGCCGCGTCTCCTGTGCGATCTATTCGGATGACCGACGATGCAGGCCCCTGTTCAGACCGTCTGGCGGGTCATCGGATCAAGCGCAAGCGGCAGAACCGAACACGACGAACTAGTCTCTAAGCAGAGCGACGCCAATCTTGGCGAGCAAGTTTCCGCCAACGGCGCTGGCAGGCCAGCGAGGGACTTGGACGAGGCAGGCAGTACGACATCCCAGAGACGTGGACCGGCGGCGCTCGCGGCGAGATTCAAACGCCCGGGATGCCGGGCCTGTATCCGAGGTGCTTGTCGAGCTGTCCTGGCCACGCAAGTCGTTGTCCGACGGTCTGTTACACATAAGGGGTGAGTTATGACGACCTGGATCATCGCGTACAGCAAAGACGGCAACACTTCCATCCTACGGACCGAGTCCGATCGCCAGCCGGATATTGACGAGGCCGTGGCGCTGGTAACGCAAAAGGCCGAACAGGACTATGCCGGGGAGGACGACGCCTACGAGCACGACCCGGACATTGAGGAGACCCCTGCCACTCGACTGGCCGAGCGCTTCGGTATCACCGTAACCGGTATTTCCCAGGCCTGATCAGGCCACCTGCCAAACGCCCTCATCTCCGACCACGTACAGACGCCGACCCGGGTCGGCGTCGACTTCCATCATGCCAGTGAAGTCGCCGAAGGCTGGCAACAGGCTCAGGCGGTGGCCGATGCAGAAGCAGGGCAGGCGCAGCGACTGGCGCCCGCGTCCGTTCAAGCGAAATGCTGGATGCAGATGGCCCGCAAAGACGTGATGGGTGGGGTGCGGATCAGGTTCGTGCTGCAGGGCGAACGGGCCGAGCAGCAGCGGTTCGGGGACGACGGTGATGCCGAGCGTTTCGGGCGGATCACCGGCCCGGCGGTCGTGGTTGCCCCGGATAAGCGTGATCGCCAGCGCGGGGTGGTTGGCACGCCATTCATGCAGCCGAGCCAGAACAGCTGGGGTCTGGGATTCGGGGGCGTGCAGGAAGTCGCCGAGAAAAATCAGCTGGCGACAGCTGTAGCGCGCCAGCATCCGATCCAGCCGTAGCAGATTGCTTTGGGTCGTGCCGTGCGGCACCGGTTGGCCAAGGCGACGGTAGGCGGCCGCTTTGCCGAAATGGATATCGGCCACCAGCAGCGCCTGCTGTTCCGGCCAGTAGATGGCTTTGTCGCCGAGCAGCCACAGCTCGGTCTGTTCCAGTTCGATGGCCAGGTGCGAAGTCATGGCGGCAGTGTATCCGCGTCGGGCTGCGAGCCCAATCCTCTCTAACACGCCCTGGAGCAGCCTCTTGCATGCCCACGAAGCTTTATGATGTAGGAGCAGGCTCTGCCTGCGACCCTGGCCGCTCAATTGCCACGCCCGGTCGCAGGTAGAACCTGCTCCTACATGAGCGGGCGCCGGGGTTTTTCATCGGCCATGAAGCTTTTGTGTAGGAGCGGGCTCTGCCTGCGATCAAGCTGCCGCGTCTGTAGTGGTCTACTAATCCCG
>DDKB01000025.1 GCA_002339675.1 Stutzerimonas stutzeri | reverse complement strand
TTCATTCAGGGGAAGAGTTGGGTGCCTTTCGAGGGGTTTGGTAGATCGGGCGGTTCTTTTTTCGCGCGCTAATAAGCCTGTCCGCTAACAAAAAATAGCGAAGTAATCTGCTGACCTAACAGGCCGGCTCTATATCTGTGTAAAGGCGCTTAGGACGAATGGCCCTTTTTCTTGTCTAAAGAAGACAGCAGCTCGGCGCTGCTAGCGCAATACCGTTCCTGATGCCAGATACTCTCGGTCCGACGCGGCTCGCATCTGCACTCCGAGGTCCCACCCCACTAGCCACGGCGAGGGCTTCGTCGCCCATTGGGCCTTCTCGCCTGCAGTTATAAGGTCAGGGCTTCCTCGTCATTAAGAATGTCAGCGCACTCGCTACGTTTTGTAGATTCGGAGGTTGCAGACTATGGATGAAAGTAGGAATCGCCTATTCCTGAGGGGAGATGCGGTATCCGGTAACTGGAATTTACTTGAGACGGTTGGGAGTTCATGGGTTGGCCTAGGAATTGCTTTGGACGTACGAAAGCCAATTATTGTCAGTAGATTGGCGTATAGATACGGATAACTGGCACCGGAGTTGATATGAAAGTTGTAATTCTGGCCGGCGGGTTGGGCACCCGTATTAGCGAGGAATCTCACCTTAGGCCGAAGCCAATGATTGAGATAGGCGGCAAGCCAATCATCTGGCACATCATGAAAATCTACTCCCATTACGGCATCAACGATTTCGTGATCTGCCTAGGCTATAAGGGTTACGTCATCAAGGAGTATTTTGCCAACTACTTCTTACACATGTCGGACGTCACCTTTGACTTGGTTGAAAACCAGATGCACATCCACCACCGCCACGCCGAGCCCTGGCGTGTGACCCTGATCGATACAGGAGAGAGCACCGCCACGGGCGGGCGCCTGAAGCGCGTGCGTGATTACGTCGAGGGCGGGGCGTTCTGCCTCACCTATGGAGACGGCGTTTCCAGTGTCGATATCGCACAGCTGATCGACTTCCACCGTGGCCATGGCAAGCTTGCCAGTGTCACTGCGGTACAGCCGCCGGGACGCTATGGCGCCCTAGATATCCAGGGGCAGCAGGTGCGGGGCTTCCAAGAAAAGCCGCAGGGTGACGGTGGCTGGATCAATGGCGGTTTCTTCGTGCTGGAGCCAGGCATTTTTGATTACATCGAAGGTGATGACACCACATGGGAGTTCGAGCCTATGCGTCGATTGGCCGAGCAAGGCCAGCTCATGAGTCATCTGCATCGGGGCTTCTGGCAGCCAATGGATACCCTGCGTGATCGTGTGCTGCTTGAAGAACGTTGGAAAAGCGGCCAGGCGGAGTGGCGGCTATGGCCGTAAACAAGGCGTTCTGGACTGGACGCCGGGTTTTTCTAACCGGACATACTGGCTTCAAGGGCGGTTGGCTGGCGCTATGGCTGCAGGAGTTGGGCGCCAATGTATTTGGTTATGCATTGGTGCCTTCCACCGAGCCGTCTCTTTGGCAGGCCGCTCGATTACAGGAAACTACCTTCGGATCTTTTGCCGACACTCGTGATGCGCAACGCCTGGCTGACGCCGTTGCGGCGTTCGCCCCCGAAATCGTCCTTCATTTAGCCGCCCAGCCGCTGGTGCGCGAATCCTATCGCACGCCGGCTGAGACCTATGCGACCAACGTGATGGGCACACTAAATATGCTCGAGGCGGTACGCCAGTGCGAATCGGTGCTTGCCGTGGTGGTAGTGACTAGCGACAAATGCTATGAGAATCGCGAATGGCTGTGGCCGTACCGCGAAAGTGACGGTCTCGGCGGGCACGACCCCTACAGTAGCAGCAAGGCCTGCGTGGAGCTGTTGTGCGCGTCCTGGCGCGAGTCGTTCTTGCGCGAATCCGGTGTTGCCCTGGCCACCGCCCGTGCCGGCAACGTGATCGGCGGCGGCGACTGGTCGGTGGATCGCCTGCTGCCCGATATTTTGCGTGCCTGGCAGGCAGGCCAGTCACTGACGCTACGCTACCCGCAGGCTGTGCGTCCATGGCAGCACGTGCTCGAGCCGCTGCACGGCTATCTGCGTCTGGCGCAGGCGCTGGTCGAGCAGGGCCAGGCTGTGGCGTCGGCATGGAATTTCGGTCCCGACAACGAGGGGCTTGTCAGTGTCGGCGAGCTGGTTGAGCGACTGGCACAGCGCTGGCCAGGCCGGGCGCCTTGGACGGCCGAGGCGACCGGGCAACCTTACGAAGCCGGCTTGCTTTCGCTGGATTCCAGCCAGGCGCGTGCTCGTCTGGGGTGGCGACCACTCTGGACCTTACAGCAGGCCATCGAACGAACCCTCGACTGGCACCAGGCCTGGCAAGCCGGCGAGGACATGCAGACATTCAGCCGCACGCAGATCGTGGCCTATCAAGGCAACATTCATGAGTGAACAGACGGCGCAAGCGCTGCGACAGCAGATAGCAGAGCTGGTGGAGCGCTATGCCGCGCTGCAATTGGCACCTGCTGCCTTCGAGGCGGGCCGTGATGCCGTCCCGCCCTCCGGCAAGGTGATCGGTGCTGGCGAGCTAAAAAACATGACCGAGGCTGTGCTTGATGGCTGGTTGACCACCGGGCGCTTCAATCAGGCCTTCGAGAAGCGCCTGGCCCGATACCTGGGGCGGCGTGGCGTGCTTACGGTCAACTCCGGCTCCTCGGCCAATTTGCTGGCATTTTCTGCCTTGACCTCACCGCGCCTGGGTGACCGGGCGATTCGCAAGGGTGACGAAGTGATTGGCGTGGCCGCCGGTTTTCCCACCACCGTCAACCCCATCTTGCAGTTTGGCGCAGTGCCTGTGTTCGTCGACATCGAACTGGGTACCTACAACATCGACCCGGCGCTGGTCGAGGCCGCCATCGGGCCGCGCACCAAGGCCATCATGCTCGCCCATACGCTGGGCAACCCGTTCAACCTCAAGGTCGTCCGCGAGTTGTGCGATCGCTACGGCCTGTGGCTGATCGAAGATTGCTGCGACGCCCTTGGTTCGACCTACGAAGGTCGCCAGGTGGGTAGCTTTGGCGATCTGGGGACGCTCAGCTTCTACCCCGCGCACCACATCACCATGGGCGAGGGTGGAGCAGTATTCACCGACTCGCCGCTCCTCAAACGCATCGTGGAGTCGCTCCGCGACTGGGGCCGCGATTGCTACTGCGCACCGGGCGAGGACAATACCTGCGGCAAGCGCTTCTGCTGGCAACTGGGCGACTTGCCGGAAGGTTACGACCACAAATACACCTACTCGCATCTGGGCTACAACCTCAAAATCACCGATATGCAGGCCGCCTGCGCCTTGGCGCAGATGGATCGCCTCGATGACTTCATCGCCGCGCGCAAGCGCAATTTTGCCTGGCTCAGCGAGCGCCTGGCCGGATGCGCTGAGCAGTTGATTCTGCCGCAGGCCACGCCCGGCAGTGATCCGTCGTGGTTTGGCTTCCCGCTGACCCTGCGCGATGGTTGTGGCATCGAGCGGGTCGAGCTGCTGCGTTATCTGGACGAGCAACGCGTGGGCACGCGCCTGCTGTTCGCCGGCAATCTGACGCGCCAGCCGTATATGCAGGGCCAGGAGTATCGCGTGTGCGGTGAGCTGACCATGACCGACAAGGCGATGCGTGACACCTTCTGGATCGGCTTGTGGCCGGGGCTGTCCGAGGTTCACCTCGACCATGCGGCGCGTAGCCTGGAAACCTATGTGCGGAGGCTGTGCTGATGCGCGCCTACGTGCTCTGCGGTGGTTTCGGCACACGCCTGCGTAGCGTGACGGACACACAGAAGGCGCTGGTGCCGGTGCATGGCGAGCCTTTTCTGGCGCACGTGCTGGGTCAACTGGCGCGGGCCGGCGTCAGCGAGGCCGTGCTATGCGCGCACTACCGCGCCGAGCAAGTCGCTGAACAACTGGCGGCTCTGGCGCGCGACGCCGGGCTGCAATTGCTGCTGGTGGTCGAACCCATACCGATGGGCACCGGCGGAGCGTTGCTCAATGCCCTGCGCGAGCAACCGCCAAAAGGGCGGTATCTAGTGATCAACGCCGACACCTTTCTCGATGCCGATGGCTATGGGCTGATGGTGCAGGGTCAGGGCAACGCGCTGCTGGGCGTGAGGGTGGACGACCGTAGTCGTTACGGCAGTCTTGAGGTCGATGCGAGTGGCCGGTTGCATGCGCTGCTGGAGAAGGGGCGCGAAGGGCCGGGTCTGATCAACGCAGGTGTCTACACGTTTACCTGGGAAACCTTCGCCAGCAGCATCGTGCGTGCCTGCTCGATGGAGCAGGAGTTGCTGCCCGATTTGCTTGCACATGAGACCGTGCGCGTCATCGAGTACAGCGGGCGCTTCATCGATATCGGCACGCCGGAGTCGCTTGAACGCTATGCCAATGATTTTCGGATGGAACCTCGATCATGAGCCTGCTTGTGCAAACCCTTAGCATCCGCGAACAGCAGAGCATCCTCGACGCCGTCGAATGCATCGAAGCTGGCGCCCTGCAGATCGCCTTCGTGGTCGACGAGCACATGCGGCTGCTGGGCGTTGTGACCAACGGTGACGTACGCCGCCATCTGCTGCAGGGCGGTAGGACGGACGAGCCGGTGACCGCCTGCATGAACGAGGAATTTCGCTCTGTGCAGATTGGCGTGCCGCGCGAGGATCTGCTCAAGGTCTTCGACCTGGGCCACAACGCGTTGCCGGGCCTGGACGAGCAAGGTCGTCTGGTAGAGGTATACACACGGCAGATGGCCGCCAGCGCCGAGGTGCCCGTATTGGCGCGAGCCCGTGCGCCGGTTCGGATGAGCTTCTGTGGTGGCGGCGCGGACCTCACATATTTCTTCATCGATCACTCGGCGGCGGTGCTCAGTTGCACCGTGGGACTGTATGCCCATGCCACCCTGATCCCGCGTGAAGATGGGCGCATCAGCATCTACGCCGAAGACCTGAGCCGCGAGGAGCACTACAGCTCCCTGGCCGAGCTGATGGCGTCGCCGGAAAAAAGTCTGCTGGCCACGATCGTCGCGGTGATCAAGCCCAAGTACGGCTTCGACCTTTACCTGCGTTCGGACTTTCCCGTGGGCTCTGGCCTGGGTGGCTCATCGGCTGCGACCACCGCGACCATCGCGGTGTTCAACGAGCTGCGCCAGGATCGCTGGAATACCTACGAGATCGCCGAACTGGCGTTCCAGGCCGAGCGCCTGTGCTTCGGCATCGCTGGTGGCTGGCAGGATCAGTACGCGTCGGCCTTTGGCGGTTTCAACCTGATCGAGTTCGAGAACCAGCGCAACCTCGTCCATCCCATTCGCCTGGAGGACGGTATCCGCAACGAGTTGGAGTCTTGCCTGGTGCTGTGTGACACCGGCATCTCCCATGACTCCGGGCGCCTGCACGAACTGCAGCGCGAGGAGATCGAAGCCGAGCTGTCGCAAACCGAGCTGCTCAGTGCCAGCGTTACCCTGTGTCGGCGTATGCATCACTTCCTTATCCGGGGTGAGCTCAAGGCCTTCGGCACCTGCCTGGATGAAGCCTGGCAGTTGAAGAAGCGTTTTTCCTCGGCCATCAGCGATGGTCGGCTCGATGACATCTATGCGGCCGCCCTGGCTGCCGGAGCCTGCGGCGGCAAGCTGCTGGGCGCGGGTGGTGGCGGCTTCTTCCTGTTTTACGTCCAGCCCCAACATCGCCAGCACGTGGTCAACGCCGTCGGCGCGCTGGGCTGTCGCACCCAGAACTTCCGCTTCGAATCGAGCGGCGTGACCTCATGGCGAACGAAAATCCAATGACCTTATTTCATATCGACGGCTTTTCGCTTGGCGGTGAGCGTGTCTACGTCATCGCCGAAGTCGGCAACAATCACAACGGTTCGCTGGAGCTGGCCCGGCAACTCGTCGATGCTGCCATCGAAGCTGGCGCTGATTGCGTCAAGTTCCAGCTGCGCAACCGTGATGCCCTGTATCGACGCAAGGCCGACGGCTCGCGCGCCGAGGATCTGGGCGTCGAGTACATTCAGGACTTGCTGGACAAGGTGGAGCTCAGCCTCGACGAGCACCGCGAGGTGCGCGCCTATTGCGCGAAGAAGGGCATCACCTACCTGTGCACGCCGTGGGACGAACCCAGTGTCGACGCGTTGGCCAGCTTCGATGTGGCGGCGCTGAAGATTGCCTCGGCCGATCTGTGCAACCCCTACCTGATCGCCAAGGCGGCCAGCCTGGGCAAGCCGCTGATCCTCTCCACCGGCATGTCCTTCGAGCACGAGATCGTGCGAGCCATCGAGCAGCTCAAGGCGCTCGGTACGTCGTTCGCGCTGCTGCATTGCAACAGCGCCTATCCGGCGCCTGAGGCGGATATCCAGCTTGGCTATCTGCGGCGCTTGAAGGAGCTGCACGGCCTGATCGGCTATTCCGGCCATGAACGCGGCATCGCCATTACCCTCGGCGCGGTGGCGCTGGGCGCCAAGCTGGTGGAGCGCCACATCACCCTGGATCGGGGCATGGAAGGGCCTGATCACCTGGCCAGCCTGGAACCGGGTGAGTTCCGTCAACTGGTCGACGGCATCCGTCAGCTAGAACAGGCGCTGCCCTGGACCGGCCCCGGGCGCCACGCCAGCCAGGGCGAGCTGCTGAACCGCGAGAATCTCGGAAAGAGCGTGATCGCCACGCGTGATATTCCCCGTGGAGCGGTTCTGGAGCAAGACATGCTACGTATCGCCAGCCCCGGCCAAGGGCTGCCGCCATATCGCCTGCCGGAGCTGCTGGGCAAGCCGGCCCAGCGCGATATCGTCCAGGGTGACTTCCTCTTCGAAAGCGATCTGGAGGAACAGCAGGCCGAGCAGAAGCTGGCTTTCGACCTGCCGATCCGCTGGGGCGTGCCGGTGCGCTACCACGATTTTCTCGACTACCGCCGGCGGATCGAACCGGACTTGTTCGAGTTCCACCTGTCCTACCGCGACCTTGGTCTCAAGCCACAGCCATTTCTGGCCGAGGTGGCCTGTTCACGCCTGGTGGTGCACGCGCCGGAGCTGTTCGAGAACAGCGAGCTGCTCGATCTGGCTTCGGACGACCTGGCCTACCGCCAGCGTTCCATCGACAACCTGCAGCGGGTGGTGGACGCCACTCTGGAAATCGGCGAGTTCTTTCCCAACGCCGATGCGCGTTTGATCGTGGCCAACATCGGTGGCTTTTCCGCTGACGAGCCGCGTCCGCTGGCCATGCGTCCCGAACTCTACGAGCGCTTCCACGAGGCCTGCCGCCAAGTGGATTTCTCCGGTACCGAGCTGATTCCGCAGAACATGGCACCGTTTCCCTGGCACTTCGGCGGCCAGCGCCACCAGAACATCTTCATGATGCCCGAGGAACTGGCCGCCCAGGCACGTGACCATGGCCTGCGCCTGTGCCTGGATCTGTCGCACCTGCAGATGACCTGCTTCCACTTCGGCCTCGACTTCCAGCAAGCCCTGGCGCTGTTGCTGCCGCATTCGGCGCACCTGCATGTGGCTGATGCCAAGGGCATCAACGGTGAAGGCGTGCTGATGGGTACTGGCGATATCGACTGGCCGGCCACCTGGGCGCAGATTCGCCAGCACCCGCAGGTCAGCTTCATCCCCGAGGTGTGGCAGGGGCACAAGGATCATGGCGCGGGGTTCTGGTCGGCTTTGCGTTATCTGCAATCACTGCGAGGCAGCAGCCATGCATAGCGAAACCCTCACGCAGCGCCTGGAGCGCCTGCTGGCCGAGCCGCTCGACGCGGTGCGCGAGCGCCAGGAGCAAACCCTGGATCGCTTGCTGGGAGGACTGGATCGTCCCTTCATCCTGTTTGGTGCCGGCAACCTGGGGCGTAAGGCATTGGCCGTACTGCAGGCAATGGGTTTCAAGCCACAGGCCTTCATCGACAACAATCCGGCGTTATGGGGCACTCAGATCGAGCAGGTGCCGGTGTTTGCTCCCGCAGCGCTGGCTCAACAATGGCAAGGGCCGCTGCCGGGCGTGATCGCGACCATCTGGTGTGGTGAGGCGACCGACCGAATGACCGACCGACTGGGCCCGCTGCAGGTCCTGGGGTTCGAGCGAATCGCTCTGTTCGGCCATCTAGCTTGGCGTTACCCGCAGAGTTTCCTGCCGCATTACTCGCTGGATTTGCCAGAGCATGTGCTGGCCGATGCCGAGCGCATCCGTACGGCCTTCGGCTTGCTGGGGGATGAGGAATCGCGACGCCTGTTTGTCGACCATATCGAATGGCGGCTGTTTCTCGACTACGACCTGTTGCCGCCTGCCGCACCGCAGTCCATCTATTTCGACCGCTATTTTAGCAACGAATACGCCAATGAAGTGGTGTACGACATCGGGGCCTTCAACGGTGATTCCGTGCTCGGCTATCTGGAAAGCGGTCGTCCCTTCCGTGAGATCCACTCGTTCGAGCCGTCGTCGAGCAATTACCAGGCACTCGTCTCCACCTTGCAGCGCCTGCAAGGGCACGGCAGCTTCCAAGCGCACCAACTGGCAGTGGGAGATGCCTGTGGCGAGGTGCTGATCGAGGCCCAGGGCGGCCCGGCCGCGCGCGTGGGCAGTGGCAGCGAGCGGGTCACAGTGACCACTCTGGATATGCTCTGCGAGCGAATCGCACCCCCTACGTTCATCAAGATCGATATCGAAGGTTTCGAGCCGCAGTGTCTCGAAGGCGGGCGCAAGCTTATCAGCGAACGACAGCCGCTCATTGCGGTGTGCGTGTACCACGAGCAGAACCATCTGTGGGCGATCTTGCTGCAACTGCACGCCTACCAACCTGGCTACCAGTTCCGCCTGGGCCCACATCTGGCCGAGGGCTGGGATCTGGTGCTCTATGCCGTTCCCGATAGCCGACTTCCCCTGCATTCCGTTGCCGAGTGATCCCATGCGTGTCGCCGATTACATTTTTGAATTCATCGCCAATCATGGCGTCGGGCATGTGTTCTTCCTGCCGGGTGGCGGTGCCATGCACCTCAACAATGCGTTGTTGCGTCAATCGCGACTGACCGCCGTGAGCATGCTCCACGAGCAGGGCGCGGCGATCGCCGCTGAAGGCTACGCGCGCACCTCGGGCAAGTTCGGTGCCTGCCTGGTGACCTCCGGCCCGGGCGCGACCAATGCCATTACCGGCCTGGCCGGTGCCTGGTTCGAGTCGACACCGGCGCTGTTCGTCTCCGGCCAGGTCAAGCGTGCCGACCTCAAGGGCGACAGCGGCTTGCGCCAGCTCGGCACTCAGGAGCTGGATATCGTCAGCGTGGTCACGCCCCTGACCAAGTACGCGGTGTGCCTGCTCGATCCGCTGCGCGTGCGCTATGAGTTGGAGAAGGCGCTGCACCTGATGCTCAGTGGGCGCAAGGGCCCGGTGTGGCTCGATGTGCCGTTGGACGTTCAGGCCACCGAGATCGCGCCGGAGCAGTTGGCCGGCTATACGCCTGAAGCGGACGAGCAGCCGCTGGCGCTGGACGAAGCCGCTGTGCACCGACTGGTGCAGCGCTTGCGCCAGGCCCGGCGCCCCGTGCTGCTGGTGGGCAACGGCGTGCATGCTGCCGATGGCGAGGCAGCCATGCGCGAGCTGATCGAGACGCTGGGGCTGCCGACGCTGACCACCTGGATCGGCGCCGATCTGCTCGAATACGAGCACCCGCTCTACGTCGGCCGGTGTGGCACCGTGGCCCAGCGTGGTGCCAATTTCAGCGTGCAGAACGCCGACCTGGTGCTGGCCATCGGTTGTCGCATGGACTTTTCCATCACCGGCTTCAACCGCAGCCACTTCGCGCGTCAGGCTGAGATCGTGGTGGTGGACATCGACCCGGCGGAAATCGCCAAGCTGGGCGATATGCCCGACGAGTGCTTCGTCTGCGATGCGCGCGTGTTCATGCAGCGACTCCTGGCCGCCAGTGGTGCACAGGCGCTGGATTGTCAGAGCTGGCGCGAGCGCTGCCAGGCCTGGAAGGCCGCCTACCCTGTGGTGCTGCCCGAGTACCGCAAACCCAGCGACTACGTGAACACCTACGTTTTTAGCGAAACCCTGTCCGAGGCGATGGCTGAGGGCGACCAGATCATCCCCGGCAGTTCCGGCGCCGCGCTGGATACCTTTTGGCTGTCGGTGCGCCTCAAGCGCGGTCAGCGCGCCGTGGCGACCGGCGGGCTCGGTTCGATGGGTTATGGCCTGCCGGCTTCCATCGGCGGCTGCCTGGGCAGCGGCAGTCGTCGTACCGTGTCGGTGGATGGCGACGGCGGCTTCGTCATGAACATCCAAGAACTGGAGGTGGTGCGCCGCCTGCGCTTGCCAATCAAGTACTTCGTGCTTAACAACAACGGCTATGCCTCGATTCGCGCTTCGCAGGGCGGCTACTTCAAGCAGACCATCGGTTGCGACCCGGATTCCGGGCTGACCCTGCCGGACATTTCCGCCCTGGCCGCCGCCTTCGGCTTGCAGGTACGCCGCGTCGACGGCAAGGCCGATCTGCGTCAGGCCATCGATGAGGTGCTGGCGCTGGAAGGCCCGGTACTCTGCGAAGTAATGGTCGAGCCCGACCAGGCCATCGGCCCCCGCATCACCTCGAAGATCGGTCAGAACGGCGCCATGGTTTCCAGCCCGCTGGAAGACCTCTTCCCCTTCCTGGAACGCGACGAGTTGCGTTCCAACATGCTGATTCCGCTGGTGGACGAGTGATGATGAGCGACTACTTGAGCCAATACGCCGACGCCGGCCTCTACACCATGCAGGGGCGTTTGGGCGCACCGGAAGAAGGGCGCTTCCAGTCCTTCCCGCGTCAGGGCTGGCGCCTGGAAATTGCTCGCGCCGCCGAGATCGGCCTGCGCGGCATCGAGTGGATCTATGACCTGTTCGGCGAGGGCGCCAACCCGCTGGAGACAGCCGAAGGGCGTGAGGAGCTGCGTGGCCTGCTGGCCCAACACGGCGTCGCCGTGGTGTCGATCTGCGCCGACTATTTCATGGATCGTCCGCTGCTGCGTTGCAGTCAGGCGGAGAACGCCGAACTGCTCGAACGCCTGCAGTGGCTGTTGAGCATCTGCCCGGAGATGGGCGTGGGCCGCGTAGTGCTGCCCTTCGTCGATGCCTCGCGCATTCGTGACGAAAGTGAGCGCGATCTGGTGGTGGCCAACCTGCGCCAGGTGTTGCCGCAGGCCGAGCTTCATGGCGTCGAACTGCACCTAGAAACCGACCTGGCGCCGCAGGCATTTTGTGGGCTGCTCGATTTGCTCGATCACCCGCTGGTCAAGGTCAACTACGATGCCGGCAACAGCGCCTCGCTGGGTTATCGCCCGGCGGATGAATTCGCTGCCTACGGCGCGCGCGTCGGCAGCGTGCACATCAAGGATCGCCGCCTGGGTGCCACGACCGTACCGTTGGGGCAGGGCGATACCGACTTTCTCAGCTTGCGCGAGCAACTGATCCAGTATGACTACCGTGGCGACTTCGTCCTGCAGGTTGCCCGTGGCGGGGCCGGTGACGAACCGCGCTGGCTCGCCAGCATGGCAGCACTCGCATCCGACTGGCTGCGCGGTACGGCCCTAAACGAGAGAAAAACATAGTGAAGATTCTGTTCTGTGGCCTGGGCGGCATTGGCCAGCGCCACTTGCGCAACCTGCGCCAACTGCTCGGTGATGAGCTGCAGGTGCATGCCTACCGCGTGCGCGGCCAACGTATCAAGCTGCGCGACAACCTGACCGTCGACGAAGGCGCCGACCTCGAGCGTGACTACGCTATCCAGGTGCATCACGACCTGGCCGAGGCGCTGGCGGAAAAGCCAGATGCCGCCTTCATCTGCAACCCCAACGCGCTGCATGTGCCGGTGGCGCTCGAGTGCGTGCGTGCCGGTGTGCCGGTGCTCATGGAAAAACCGCTGGCCAGCGATCTTGCTGGCATCGACCAGTTGCTGGCCGAGGTGGAGCAGCACCGCTTGCCGTTCCACGTTGGCTACAACTTCCGCTTCCACCCCGGCTTGCAGCGCCTCAAGGCGCTGCTTGACGACGGTTTCTTCGGGCGCCTGCTGAGCGTGCGTTCGGAAATCGGCGAGTACTTGCCCAACTGGCACCGTTACGAGGACTACCGGCAGATGTATGCCGCGCGTGCCGATCAGGGCGGTGGGGTGATTCTGTCGCAGATTCACGAGATGGATCTGATCTACTGGTTCTTCGGCCTGCCGCGCAGCATCGTCACCCATGGCGGCCACCTCAGCCACCTGGAGATCGACGTCGAAGACACCGCTTCGTCGCTGATGCGCTGTGACGGCGCCATGGGCAGCTTCCCCATCCTGCTGCATCAGGATTACCTGCAGCGCCCGCCGGTGCGCTGCTTCAAGATCGTCGGCGACGCCGGCTACGCCGAGATCGACCTGCTGGCCAACCGCTTGCGCGTTTACGGCGCCGAAGGCGAGTTGAGCGAGGAAAACGACTTCCCCGGTTTTGTGCGCAACGACATGTTCCTGGCCCAGGCGCGGCATTTCCTCGATTGCGTGAACGGCTCGGCCACGCCGCAGGTCAGCCTGCACGACGGCCTGCAGAGTCTGCGCCTGGCATTGGCGGCCTTGCGCTCGTTGAAGGAGGGCAGGGAAGTGGCGCTTAGCGAGGTGAACGTGCATGGCTAGCGTGGACAGCCTGTTCCGCCTGGACGGTCGCGTGGCCGTCATCACCGGGGGGGCGGGCCTGCTGGGGTATCAGCATGCCGCGACCATCGTCGGGCTCGGCGGCATCCCGGTGCTGCTGGATATCAACGGCGAAGCCCTGGCAGCCAACGCCGCCAGGCTGGCCGAGGAAACCGGCTGCCAGGCGCCGACCTACGTGGTCGACATCACCGACCTGCAGGCACTCGAGTCCGTTGGACAGCAACTGTTGGCCGAGCATGGGCGGGTGGACATTCTCATCAACAATGCCGCGCGCAACCCCAAGGTGGAGGGCGCTGGCGACAAGGATTTCTCCCGCCTGGAGTACTTCCCCTGGGAGCAATGGCAGCTCGACCTGAATGTTGGCCTCGGTGGCGCGTTCAACTGCGCCAAGGTCTTCGGTGCGCAGATGGCTAGGCAGGCGCGCGGAGTTATCGTCAATATCGCCTCCGACCTGGGTGTCATCGCGCCGGATCAGCGTCTGTACCGCGTGCCAGGACGCGAGGCCGAGCAGCAGCCGGTCAAGCCGGTGACCTACTCGGTGGTCAAGCATGGTCTGATCGGCTTGACCAAGTACCTGGCCACCTACTGGTGCGAGCAGGGCGTGCGTTGCAATGCGCTCTCGCCCGGCGGCGTCTATGCCGGGCAGAACGATGTATTCGTCAGCAAACTGACGCAACTGATTCCGCTCGGCCGTATGGCCGAGGCTGACGAGTACCGAGGCGCCATCGCCTTCCTCTGCTCGGATGCCTCCAGCTATATGAACGGCGCCAATCTGGTGATGGATGGAGGGCGCAGCACATGGTGAGCCGAGAGCTGATCGCACGGGAGTGCATCTGCTGCGGTAGCGCGCAGTTGCAGCGTTCACCTGCGGTTCTGATGCCCTTCGTCGCTCACCGTGTTTTCGGCCACGAGCCGGTGGAAATCACCGAGGAATGGGGGCTGCGCGATTTGCGACCCGGCATGGCCTACACCCTGTGCAGTTCGCTGCAGTGTCAGTGTTGTGGTGTGTTGTTCCTCGACTATCGCTTTACCGAGGAACAAATGGTGGCGCTGTACCATGGCTATCGCGACGAGGCCTATACCCGCCAACGAAGTCAATACGAGCCAGGTTATGCCGCAATTGCTGAACATTATCAGCAGCGTGAGGCATACATTCGCGATGTCGAATCATGGCTGGCACCCCACTTGCCGGCGCGTCCAGCCGTGCTTGACTGGGGCGGTGGCAGCGGATTGAACACCCCGTTTTTGTACCAGAGCAGCAAACTGCATGTGCATGATATTTCCGCCGTGGAACTCATGCCCGGTGTCGAACGTGTGAATACTTCGCAATTTGCAGTAGAGCGCTATGACCTGATTGTTTGTAGCCAGGTACTGGAGCATGTGCCGTTTCCATTAGATTTAATCAAACACATTGTTCCGGTTTTACATGAGCAGACGCTGGTGTACTTGGAAGTGCCGCACGAAGCACTGATGCGTGAGAATCCGGGCAGTCTTGAGCTGGCCGGGCTCAAGCGCCATTGGCATGAGCATGTCAATTTATTTACTCAGCAGGCGCTGCATCGCTTGCTCGACAGCGCAGGGTTGGTGCTGGTCGATAGTCATTTGTTGACTATCGATCTAGGGTGGCGGCGAAGCCAGGTGATGGGTGTGCTGGCGAGGTGCCCCTGAAATGCAAGAGCTATCCTTTTCGCCCGAGTCGGCACGGATTCGGGCTGACTTGCAGAGCATCCCTCAAACCCTTTGTCTCCGCGATGCGTTAGACGGACGACACCTGCTGCTCACCGGTGCTACGGGGTTCTTTGGGCGGTGGCTGCTGGCGCTTTTGGCGCAAATCAACGCTCAGGGAACGCGTGTCGAGGTTTCGGTCGCCTCTCGTGATCCGGCACGTTTTCTTGCTGCACAGCCCTATTATCGCGGCCTGTCTTGGCTGCACTGGGTACGCGGTGATGTGCGTGATCTGCAACTGCCGGTCAACCGGGCACCGGACATGATCCTGCATTCAGCGGCCGACACCTCTGCTGCTGCTCATGCCCGACCGCTGGAGCTGTTCGACAGCATTGTCGGCGGCGCGCGAAGAGTGCTCGAACTGGGTGTACACAGCGGGGCTGGGCGCATCCTGCTGATTGGCTCCGGCGCTCAGTACGGTGTACTGCCTGCTTCTCAGCCGGTGGCCGAGGACTATTCGGGAGCTTGCGAGAGCTCGCGTGCCAGCAGTGTTTATGGTGAGGCCAAGCGTGCTCAGGAAGTATTGGGTGCGATTTATGCACAGACTTATGAACTCAACGTAATCATGACGCGCTGTTTTGCATTTTCGGGCCCGGGTTTGCCGCTGGACGGACACTTTGCGATCGGTAACTTCGTGCGTGATGCATTGTCTGCCGAGGCAATCGTTCTGAACTCCAGCGGCCAGGCTATGCGCAGTTACCTGCACGGCGCTGATCTGGCGGGTTGGCTGCTGGCACTATTGGTGGGTGGCAAGGCGGGCCAGGTTTATAACGTTGGTTCCGACCAGGCCATCAGCATTGCGGATCTGGCAAGACGTGTTGTGGCCAGGGTCGCGCCAGGCAAAACCATAAAAATACTGGGCAAGGCTGAGCCCTTAGGGCGGTCGTTCTATGTGCCTGACATCACTCGATCACGAGGGTTGGGATTGGATGTCTGGACATCGCTGGATGCCTCGATCGACAGCATGGCTGCTTGGGCTAGAGCCCATGGTTGCGGTGAGTAAACAATAGTTTGACAGACCTTGCCGGCTGGCAGGTGACATGACAGGGGTGAGCGGGATGGAGTGGGCCGGTATTGCAGGCGGGCGGTGCCCGAAAGCGCTCTGGCGGGTCGGGGTCGCGGGCGCTTCTGTGGATGATCCACAGCGGGCATTAGTGCTCACCGACAAGGACTGGCAGTGGCTGAGCGAGCTGTTGCCCTGGTCGGTATTGCATGAATATGGCAATGCCAATGGTCTGTCGTTCGAACCTTTGAGCGATGTCGACACGCAGAGCTTCGATGCATTGTTGCTGGTTGTTCTCAGTGCTGAGTCTCAGCAGAGCGTTTACGTAGGGTCAGAGTCACGTCGTTATCTTTTGCTGTTGGACGCAGATCAATGCTTGGATGCGAAGTATGAGCAAGACTTTGCGCGTATTTTCATGCCTGCTGGCAGCCGTTTCAACGACGAGCGTCTGATCTGCCTCAATCCAGCAATTGTAATGGCTGAGCCGCTTACCCAGCGCTCATTCGAGGCAGGGCAGGTCGCCATTTATGGTCGCGATGTTCACGATGCTGGAAAGGCGCATTTCGCCTACTGCCGCGCGCCTGAGCGCAGTGCTGGCTGGCTGTCCGATTGTTGGCTGAATTGCTTGCGTACCGGCATGGTGCCTGTGCATATGGCGGACTGGCCAGTGCCTGCCTGGATTCCTGAGAACAGCTACGTGGACGGCAGGCGCTTTCCTGACCTCGATACGCTTGAGCTGTTTCTAAACACCATGGCGCCTGAAGATTATCGGGCGATGGTGGAGGCGATGCAGTACTTTCGGGCGGGGCCGGAGAGCTATCCATACTCGATTGACGCCTGGATCAATGCTCTGACCGCGGCTGTCGCTGCTGATGCCGCTCAGGCAAGGGACGAGGCGCCGCTGATCAGCGTAATCATCCCCTCTTACAACTATGGGCGCTTTATAGGGCAGACCGTTGCCTCGGTTTTGGCGCAAGGCGTGCAATCGCTAGAGGTTCTGGTACTGGATAACGCCTCCTCAGACGAGACGGCTGAGGTAATGAGGACGTTCGCCACCGACGCGCGAGTGCGCTTCATGCGTAACCGCCGGAACATTGGGCCGAGCCATAACGTGCTCAACGGGGTTCGCATTGCCACTGGACAGTTCATGACAGTGCTGATGGCGGATGACGTTCTGCTCAGCGGCCATTTTCTGCGGTTATTGCCTTTGTTACAGGCTCACCCTGAAGTTGCGGTTGGCTACGCACCAGTCAATTACATTGATGAACGTGGAATGCCTTTGGCTTCACCACCTCATCCAGGGCACAGGGCGGTAGATTATGTCGGCGGCCGAAACGAAGTCGCCGACTTATTGATATTCGACAACTACGTCACGCCCTCAGCCAGCATCATCCGGCGTCACGCGTTTCTGACAGACTGGCGCTGGAACCCTCATCTGAAAGGTGCGGGTGACTGGGATATGGTCGTGCAGTTGGCGGAACATAACCCGGATTTCATATTCACCAGTACCCCTGGTGTTGGCTACCGTGTGCATCAGGCACAGCATTCCACTCAATTCTATGCATCCGTAGCTCCGCTCGAAGATCATGTCTACATCGTCGAGGGCGTTTTCGAGCGCGGCTCCGAGGGGATGTTGCGGGGCCGAGAGCGTGATGTCGCTGCTCATCTTCGTCGACGCCTCGATTTGTACCCTGGCGAACAGAACTCGCTTTTGGGCAAGCGAGTTATTGACCTTTGCACTCGGCTTGAGTCCTTGGCAGTACTTGGCGAGCAGACGCTCTTCTCCATCATCCTCACCACCTACAACCGCCCCGAACTGCTCAAGGACGCCTTGTCCAGTGTCGGCAGTCAGACCCTGCGCGATTTCGAAGTCATTCTGATCAATGACAACGGCGAGCCGGTCGAGCACCTGCTGGCCGCCTATGACTTTCCCATCACCTATATCCGCCAGGGGCGCAATCAAGGGTTGTCTGCGGCGCGCAATGCTGGCCTCCGGCAGGCAAGAGGGCGCTTCGTCGTTTACCTCGATGATGACGACATATACCTGCCCCATCACTTGGCTGTTTTGGCCGAGGTGTTCGAGCGTCAGCCATGGGCCGTCGCGTACACAGGGGTTGAGTATGTTAACGAGCGCTTAGAGAAAGCCGACCGTATCGAATTGAGCCGCCAAGCGCCTTTCGCTCATGAGGAGTACGACAAGACTCGTCTGTTCATTCAGAATTACATCCCAGTAAATACTTGGGCTCACCCACGCAGCATGCTAGCTGAAGTCGGCGAGTTTGATACTAAACTGACAGCCTTCGAAGACTGGGACATGCTGCTGCGATTGGCCGCCCGCTATCATTTTGTTCATGCTCCTCAGATAACAGCTGAAGTCCATCTTCGGGATGCGCCGAATACTGGAAGCGACCATATGCTCGGTCGTGAGCAGAAGAACTTTGGGTCGCTTTATCGGGAGATGTATCGGCGTCATTCTGATTTAGATAGTGACGTTGTGCGCAGCGGCCGGCGCGCAGTGTTAAAGCGCTTTGGCGTTTCTGACCTATCAAATAACCATCAACCCGCTAGCCTTACAGATTGGCTGGAAATGCGAGTTCTAACGTCGACGCAAGAACGCTTGGTGAAGGAGCGCCTAGAACAAAACGGGCAGGGTCCGTCGTTCGGTGTCTTGCTATTGGACCTCAAGGCGGAGCGCCAGGAGGTCTTGGGAACGCTGGCTTCGCTCGGAGAGCCGCACAACCTGTACGCTAACATTGAGCCTGTGGTGTTCACTACTAGCGACTCGCTTGCCGAGTCCTTTAGTGGGGAGATTGTTAACGTAACCAAAGCCAACTGGGTCTTACAAATAAACACGTATTTAGCGACGGCACGTTTCGACTGGCTTGTTCTGGTCAAAGCAGGGGATGAGTTCACTTCTGCCGGCTTATTAATGGCTGGCTTGGAGCTCTTAGGGGCAGCGCCAGATTTCCGAGCAATATATTGTGATGAATTATACCGTCAGAATGACGGGTCATTGGGGGCCGCGTTCCGTCCATCCATGAATCTCGATTATTTGCTTAGCTTTCCCGCTGGTATGGCACAGCACTGGATTTTCCGTCGGGAAGTGCTGGTTGAGGTCGGTGGCTTTAATCCAGATTATCCAGAGGCGTTAGAGTTTGAGTTGATTCTGCGTTTCGTAAATGTTGGCGGCTTGGCGGGAATGGGTCACGTTGACGAGCCGCTCTTGATTACATCGCCGCCAGCGCTGGTTAACGTTGAGCAAGAACAGCGAATTGTCATCCGGCATCTGCACGAGAGGGGATATAAAGGTGCGAGTATCGATTCTTCGCTGCCGGGGCGTTACTTAATAAACTATGGCCATGCTGATAAACCTTTGGTCAGTATTTTGATTTCGGTGGAAGATCAGCTGCCGATTTTGCTGCGTTGCGTTACAAGTGTTATGGAGAATACTCGTTACGCAAATTATGAAATTCTTTTGCTTGAAGATAGTAGAGCCTCTCGAGAAGTTCGGGAATGGCTGATCGGGATTGAATCGATGGCGGAGCAGCGCATCCGTGTACTGCGTTTTCCAGAGGAAGCCGGCCAAGACGCCATATGTAACCAGGCAGCTGCTGTTGCGCAAGGTGAATATCTGGTGCTGCTTTCGCAGTGCTGTGCAGTGATCAGCGAAGCGTGGCTGGATGAGATGCTTAATCATGCTCTTCGTCCCGAGGTTGGCATCGTGGGTTCGGAGCTGATCAACAAGGAAAGCACGATTAGTCATGCAGGGCTGGTGCTGGGGTTGCGAGGGCCGGCAACTAGCCCATTTGAAGGTGAGGCTCTGTCGGCTGCAGGATACATGCAACGGCTGCAAGTGGAGCAGAACTACAGCGCGGTGAGTTCTGACTGCCTAATGGTATCGAAGGAGCTCTGGGGCGCTATTGGGGGGCTAGATGAAGTTGAGCTAAGCGGTACGCTTGCTGGGGTTGATCTTTGTCTTAGGGCTCGTGAGGCCGGTTTTCTGACGGTATGGTCACCTAGAGCAAAAATGATGATAGGGCGAGAGCCTAAGGCTCCAAGTGTGGAAGAGGCCGATGCCTTATACGCCAAATGGTTGCCATTACTCGCCCGGGACCCCGCTTATAACGCCAATTTCTCTCTGGTTAAGCCGGGGGGCTTTAAGTTGGCCGACACGGCATTGTCCTGGCGGCCACTAGCGACCTGGCGGCCTCTGCCCGTTGTTCTGGCACACCCGGCAGACCAGTTCGGCTGCGGCCATTACCGGCTAATGCAGCCGTTCAAGTCGCAGCAGGACGCGGGCTTGATTGACGGTGCGCTGTCTATGGGGCTTATGCATGTCGCAGACCTTGAGCGATACGATCCCGACGTTATTTTGCTGCAGCGCCAGATTGGCGAGGAGCGTTTAGAAGCGATGCGTCGGATGAAGGCGTTTTCGCGTGCTTTCAAGGTATACGAACTCGATGATTATCTGCCGAACGTGCCTATGAAGAGCGCGCATAAGCAGCATATGCCTAAAGATATCGTGAAGTCGCTCCGCCGAGCCTTAAGCTATGTGGATCGCTTCGTCGTATCAACCGAAGCTCTAGCGGACGCTTTTTCCAGTTTTCATCACGATATCCGAGTAGCAGAGAACAAACTTCCTCCTGATTGGTGGCAGGGGCTTCAGGGGGAGCGCAGGATAAGCAAACGACCTCGTGTTGGCTGGGCTGGTGGCGCCGGTCATACAGGCGACTTGGAGCTGATCGCCGACGTAGTAAAAGCGCTTGCGGACGAGGTGGACTGGATCTTCTTTGGAATGTGTCCAGAGAAGCTAAGGCCTTACGTCAAAGAGTTTCATGTTGGGGTTGAAATCAGTCTATATCCCGCTGCCCTGGCTCGTTTAAATCTCGACCTAGCCTTGGCTCCACTTGAGCAGAACTTGTTCAACGAATGCAAAAGCAATTTACGTCTGCTGGAGTACGGGGCTTGTGGATTTCCCGTGGTATGCAGTGATGTAGGTAACTATCGAGGCGGTCTGCCAGTGACCCGTGTGAAGAATCGTTTCAAGGACTGGGTCGATGCGATTCGTATGCATCTGGCTGACCTCGATACGACTGCACGTCAAGGCGATGAGTTGCGCTCAGCTGTGCTCAGCGGCTGGATGCTCAAAGACGCAGCGCTTATGGATTGGCGCAGTGCCTGGTTGCCCGACGCGCGCTGACTTTTGCGCCGTGACATAAAGCTGTTCTCCGTAAGGAGAGCGGTATTTTTCTCATGTCATAGCTGGTTTTGCCGATAGCGTGCTGCGTAACCCGTTTTTGTGGTCTTGGGCAAGTGCCGCAAATTTTTTGCTAAAGCTGCTTGGCACCCTGCCGATATCAATTACGAATGCGAACTCAATGGTTGCCTGAACGTTGCAGGCTAGGGTCGCAACCCAGGCGATACAAGCTAGGTCCGATGGAGGACAAATATCATGGCTTTGACAGTAAACACCAACGTTGCTTCCCTGAACACTCAGCGCAACCTGAACAACTCTTCCAACTCGCTCACCACTTCCATGCAGCGTTTGTCGACGGGTAGCCGGATCAACAGCGCCAAAGACGATGCCGCCGGCCTGCAGATCGCGAACCGTCTTACCAGCCAGGTTAACGGTCTCGGCGTAGCAGTGAAGAACTCCAACGACGGCATCTCCATGGCTCAGACTGCCGAAGGTGCCCTCCAGCAGTCTACAAACCTTCTGCAGCGTATGCGCGATCTCGCCCTGCAGTCGGCTAACGGTTCCAACAGCGATTCGGAGCGTAAGGCCCTGAACTCCGAAGTAAGCGAGCTGAAAAAAGAACTGGACCGTATTTCGAACACCACTACCTTCGGTGGTAAAAAACTGCTTGATGGCAGCTTTGACACAACCACGTTTCAGGTTGGTAGTGCCGCTAACGAAACCATCAGCGTGAAGATTGACGAGATGAGCTCCGACTCCCTGAAAGGGAAGTCATTCGAAGGCACTGTCGCGGCGGCCGCAGGTACTGCTAGCGCCTCAGGCACTGTTACTGTGAGCGGGACCGTAAATGGTGAGGACTTCACTATTACTACCACCATCGCCAGTGGCACGACTGCAGCAGAGGCAACGCAGCAGATTGCAACGGCAATCAACGATGCGAACGTAGGGTTGGGCGCTTTCGTGACCGAGGGTGGTGATACTAAGATCATGTCTGGTTTGGATAGCGATGGTGCAGCTAACGCGCTAACAGCACTAAGCGTGTCTGCGCTTCCGACTGGCTTGACAGCTGGTGCTGCGTACACCGCTGCAACAGCAGCTACTGAAACCAAGATATCAGGAATCAATGTCAACACGGTCAAAGACTCTCAAAGGGCCGTTATGGTAATTGACCAGGCGATTCAGAAGATTGACTCGCAGCGGGCAGACCTCGGTGCGGTGCAGAACCGATTCGAAAACACCATCGGTAACTTGCAGAACATCTCTGAGAACGTTTCGGCTGCCCGCGGACGTATCCAGGACACCGACTTCGCGGCTGAAACCGCCAACCTGAGCAAAAATCAGATTCTGCAACAGGCTGGTACCGCGATCCTCGCCCAGGCCAAGCAGCTGCCGCAGGCTGTCCTGAGCCTGCTGCAGTAACAAGCAGAAGGCGTAACGATGAGGGCAGCTCAGGTCTGCCCTCATTGATTCATGAGAGGTGAATCAATGGACGTCGGGAAAGTAACGAGCGGGATAGCTTCACCAATATCAGCTGGATCTTCACCCAGCCTTCTCCGGGAGGCTGGGTTTTCTGCGTCTGAAAAAACCCAGCAGCCCAAAAAACCTGCAGAAGCCGAGCCGCGGGAGGACATGAAGGACTTGGTCGAAAGGTTTCGCTCGCAAGTGCAGAGTATTCAGCGAGACCTGAGTTTCAGCGTCGACGATTCGACGGGGGATGTAGTTGTGAAGGTAATCGATGGTGATTCGGGGGCGGTCGTTCGGCAGATACCGTCCGAGGAAATACTTCGCTTAACCGAACGCTTGGATGAAATGCGGAGCTTGATGTTTGAGGCTAAGGCTTAAGCGGTACGATTTTTGTATCATCTTCACGGTTAACGTTTTCTTAACGAGGTATGGCTATGGCTGGGGTAACGGGCATCGGTTCCGGTATTGATATCAACAGTATCGTATCCAGCATGGTGGCGGCCGAGCGGGCACCCAAGGCAACGCAGCTTGCCAATCTTGAAAAGAAGACGACGACACAGATCACTGCAGTCGGAGCGTTGAAAAACGCTATCAGCGATTTTCAGACGGCCCTTGGCAATCTGAACAAGCCTGAGCTGTTCAAAGCGCGCGCCGCCAGTTCGTCCGATACGAATCTTCTAGCCGTCAAAGCAGGTGTTTCCGCCGGAGCTGGCAGTTATCAGATAAACGTTACGCAGCTTGCCGCTGGGAGCAAAGTGGCACTTCAGGCCATCCAAGATGATCCTGCCGCCCCGGTCACGCTTGGCAGCGGAACTTTGACAGTGAGCGTTGGCGCTAAAGCCTTTCCCGCGATCACGATTGATGAAAGTAACAACACCCTGGCTGGAGTCCGAGACGCCATCAATAAGGCCGGAGCCAAAGATGGCTTAAGTGCGACCATCGTTACGGACACATCGGGCTCCCGGTTGGTGCTGAGTAGTTCAGTGACAGGAGCGAACGAGGATATCACTGTAGCTGTCAGCGGCGATTCGGTTGGCGACCTGTCGAAGCTTGCCTTCGCAGGAGGAGTGGACGCCCCAGGTTCTGACGGTTCAGCAGGTGTCATCGCTAAGGCTGCAAGCGCTGAACTCACAATTGATGGTTTGAACATCACCAGCAAAACCAACAGCGTCGACACTGCCATTGAAGGGGTTACGCTGGAGTTGAAAGGGCTGACGGAGACTGGCAAGCCTCTTACCGTGGGAATTACGGAAGATGAAGCGGGCGTTAAGAAACAAGTTCAAACGTTCGTTGATGCCTATAACAAGCTAATCGATGTCGTAAACAGCCAGACGAAAGTAACCAAGGTGGGCGACGATAAGCTGCCCCTTGCAGGAGCCTTGGTTGGAGATGCTACTGCTCGTACGTTGCTTAACACTATCCGGAATGAGTTAGTCAATGTGCAAGGTTCTGGCGCCATTCGGGCGCTGACGGATCTTGGCGTGACTACTCAGCGAGATGGCACGCTAAAGATTGACAATGACAAACTCAGCACTGCAATGGATGGTGGCTTTGAGGAATTGGCTACGTTGTTCGCCGGCGAGAACGGGTTAGCAGCTAGGCTAGATAGCAAGTTGAAACCATATACTGAGGCGGGAGGGATTCTCGAGCAGCGTAACCAAGCGATGACCAAGACAATTTCGGCGATAGGACAGCAGAAAGAAGACCTTGATCGTCGCATCACTTCCCTGCAAGAGCGTTTATACAAGCAGTTTAACGCCATGGATATGCTGGTAGGGCAGCTTGCGAACACATCGTCGAGCCTGCTGGCATCGCTTGAAAATCTTCCGTGGTCGGCTAATAGCTCGAAACGATAATTTAACTACTGTCCATTGCGGCGCTTAGATTCGGCTACGGAGCGCGAGCAGTACTCCAGTCCCGCCACTCAAGAAGGCTTCGTCTAGATCGGCTTGAAGGCTGGGATAAGGCGTGCCTTGAGCCCAAACTTGCAGCCAATCGAACAACTCTAGCTTCGGAAACGCAGGGGCACGACAGTTTTTTGACCGCTATGAAAAGCGGTTTTTTTCGTTTTGGTTCATCTGTTGCTATCAAGCTTGCGAACCCTTGACCGATAAACCTCATAAGCAATCAGATGTGGCGAGGGGCTTATCCAATGTACGCTATGGCAGCAATGAAGCAGTACCAGCAAGTGGGTGTTAAGGTTCAAGTGAACGAAGCTGATCCCCACCGCTTGATTCAAATGTTGATGCAGGGAGGCCTGGATCGAATCGCTCAGGCTAAGGGCGCCATGGAGCGTGATGCGTTTGCTGAGAAAGGTGTTCTGGTCGGTAAGGCCATCAACATTATTGGCGGTCTGCGCGATGCTTTGGACAAGAGCATTGGTGGCGAGCTGGCTGAAAACCTGGATCGGCTTTACGAATACATGACGATGCGCCTGTTCGAGGCGAGCCGGCATAACGATATCGATAAGTTGAACGAAGTAGGCCGCTTGCTGGGCGAGATCAAGGTTGCCTGGGATCAGATTGCACCCAAGGTCTAACAGGGTCTGGTTCGCGCGGCTGCCTGTTGGCGTCCGTCATGTCGTTGAAATCGAGGAGCCCCATGCCGTCACCTAAACAAGCCTTGGCACGACTCGCTAATCGGTTGCGTGAAGCAGGCGAAGCGCAGGACTGGGAAGCCATCTCGGTGCTGGATGAGCAGTGCCGCGCGTTGGTCGCGGGGTTGGGTCAGGACGATGCGGGCGATCTAGAGTTGCGGGATCAGTTGCTGGAGCTTTCGATGCTCTATGACGGGATTCAGCAAGCCGGCAGAGCCGAGCGCGAGCGACTGGCTGGCGAGCTGACCCGTTTGAACCAGTCGAAGCAGGTCAATCGGGCGTACAAGCCGTTGGGATAAGACGGTTGAGCTCGACGTCAGACGGCAGCGCCACCGGCGATTCCATCCTACCGAGGGCGGTTCACCGGGCCGGGGTTTGGTGGGCTGAAGCCCACCCTACAGGCGTAGGGCGGATGGGGCTATTTCCATCCACCGCAACGACGGTCCGGACTGCTCCGGAGCGAAACTTCCCGTTTAGCGGTATTCGCACAGGTAGGCAGTTGCCTCGGCCACCTTCAATTGAAATTTGCTGTTGGCTGGCACGGTGAACTGGGTGCCAGCGCCGAAGGTTTCGTAGTTCTCGCTTCCCGGCAGTTTCACGTCCAGGCTGCCTGCAACCACGTGCATGACTTCCAGTTGAGCCGTGCCGAATTCATAGGCGCCCGGCGCCATGACGCCGATGGTGGCCGGGCCTGCTGCCATGTCGAAGGCGATGGATTTGACGGTGCCGTCGAAGTACTCGTTGACCTTGAACATTCGAAAACCTCCAGGGGTTCGGTAAGGGCGGCCAGTATGCCGAAGCCGTATGGCGGCGTCACCGGTCGGTTGGCTCGGCACCCGTGGCATCCCCGTGCGGTTACGCCTTGAACACGAAGTACACTGCGCCCAGCAGGCAGAGGCCTGCCCAGAGGTAGTCGAGCTTCATCGGCTGTTGCATGTAGAGCACGCTGAACGGCACGAATACCGCCAGGGTGATGACCTCCTGCATGATCTTCAGCTGGCCGATGGACAGCTCGGTGTAGCCGATGCGGTTCGCGGGCACCATGATCAGGTATTCGAACAGGGCAATGCCCCAGCTCACCGCCACCGCGATCAGCCAGGGCTTGCCGCTGAGCGTCTTGAGGTGGCCGTACCAGGCGAAGGTCATGAACAGGTTGGAAAGGCTGAGCAGCGCGGCGGTTTGAAGCCAGATCGGCATGATGGGTAACGCTCCGGGAGGACGGCGAATCCTATCAGGCCCGGCGCAGAACGCCATACGGCGGCGTCACGGTAGCCTGTTATTCGCCTGCGGACGCGGTGGCTGGCCACCGCTGCTACGCCAATCCTTTCGCTGCGATAGTCTCGGGCGGTGTGTTGTGATCGGCCTGGCCGTTTCCGACGGGCGTTGCTGTTAGCCGTCGTGTGTTTTGCCCGGACAGCCATTATCATCGCCGCCCCGTTTTTTCATTTCGGACCATTGAAATGAATTGTCGCCCCGGTTGCGGTGCCTGCTGTATTGCCCCTTCGATCAGTTCTCCGATTCCCGGAATGCCTGCCGGCAAGGCGGCAGGCGAGCGCTGCCTGCACCTGTCCGAACAGAACCTGTGCGGCCTGTTCGGCCATCCGGCCCGGCCTGCCGTGTGTTCCGCTTTCCAGGCCGACCCGCAGGTCTGTGGAGAACAGCGGGAAGACGCCCTGCGCTTGCTCGGCTGGCTCGAGCAAGCGACCGCCTGAGATCGGGCTCAAAGATTTGCGGCGAAGCCTCCGGTCGCCTGTAGCGCGCCTACCAGCCACTCGGCCGCCAGGCCAGCCGTGATCAGCAAGGCGCCGGCAAGGCAGGCCACCAGCCAGGTGCTCCCGCCCAGGCGGTGCACGGCGCCGACAGGCCTTCCGAACACCAGCGTGCCCGCGACCCGCAGGTAGTAGAACAGCGAGACAGCGCTGTTCACGGCGGCGACCAACGCCAGCCAGCCCAGGCCGCCGTCGAGCGTGGTGCGATACAGCATGAACTTGCCGAAGAAGCCCACCAGCGGCGGGATGCCGACCAATGACAGCAGCGCCAGGATCAGCGCGAGGCCGGGGACCGGCGCACTGCTTAGCAGGCCGGCATAGTCGCCAAGGGCCGTGCGGCCGCGCAGGTCGATGACGGCCGCAAAGGCTGCCAGGTTGGCCATGGCATAGGTGGCCAGGAACAGCAGCAGGGCGACCAGTGCGTCGGGGCTGCCGGGCAGCGCGGCCACGGCCATCAGGGCGAAGCCGGACTGGGCCACCGACGACCAGCCGAGCAGCCGGCGGACATCCTGCTGCCACAGGGCAGCCAGGTTGCCGAGGCTCATGGTCACGGCGGCCAGTATCGCAACCAGCGGCATCACGCCGGACTGGGCCGGCAGCAGGGAGGCGAAGCGCGCCAGGGCGATGGCCGCGCCAATCTTCGGTACTACCGTGAGGAAGGCGGCCGCCGGTGCTGGCGAGGCCTGGGCGACGTCCGGCATCCAGGCATGGGCGGGAAAGGCTGCGAGTTTGAATGTCAGGCCGATGATGATGCAGCCTGCCGCGACCTGCAGCGCCAGGCCGTCGACGCCCTGCGCCAGCCTATCGGCTATCGCCGGGTAACCGGTGCTGCCGGTCAGGCCGAACAGCCAGACCACGCCAATGCACAGCAGGGTATTGGTCAGCGCACCGACCAGAAAATACTTCATGCCTGCCTCAAGGGCCGGGGCGAAGCTGCGATGAAAGGCGGCGAGCGGATAACTGGCCGCCGACGACAACAGCATGCCCACCAGCAACTCCATGCTGTCACTGGCCGAGGCCAGCATGATGACGCCCAGCAGGGCGAAAAGCAGCAGTGCGTAGAACTCACCGTGCCGGTGGTCGGTTGCGAACCAGCGAGGCGACAAGGCCACCACCAGGGCGCCGGCGCTCAGGATGACCAGCTTGGCGGCGATCGCTGGCCCGTCCAGCGCCCACACGCCGGAAAACGTCAGGCGGGCAGGCGCGCCCCACTGCGTCAGGGACAGGCCAATCGCCCCCGCGATCGTCAGCATGGCCAAGCCTGCCATCCAGCCCAGCCGCTGCTGGGGCAGGAAGGACGACGCCAGGATAATCGCCACGGCGCCCAGCAGCAGGCAGATCTCCGGGAGCAGGTCGCCGACCGGCATCAGCGCGCGCCTACCAGCCAGCTTGCGCTGGCCTCGACCACCGCGAGCACGAATTGCGGTGCGACCCCGATGATCACGAACGCCGCCGCCAGCGTGCCTAGCACCAGGCGCTCGCGGCCCGTGAGGTCGGTAAATCCGCTGCGTGCCTGCGGCAGTTCGCCGAAGAACACTTGTTGCAGCGTGAGCAGAAACAGCGCGGCGGTGATCAGGATGCCGAGCACGCCAAACACCGCCAGCCACGGGTGCAGCACGAAGGTCCCGGCGAAGACATGGAACTCGGCGACAAACCCGGCCAGGCCCGGCAGGCCGAGACTGGCAAAGGCGGCGAGCACGGCAAAGCCGGTCAGTGCAGGCGCACGCTTGGCCAGGCCGCCGTAGTGCGCCAGTTCGTAATCGCCGGTGCGTTGCCAGAACGAGCCGCAGATCAGGAACAGGCTACCGGTGATCAGCCCGTGCGCCACCATCTCAATGGTCGCGCCGACCAGCGCCAGCTGCCGCGCCGCCTCGTTGCCGCTGAGCAGCGTCCCGGCGACGGCGATGCCGAGCACGGTGTAGCCCATGTGGTTGATCGAGGTGTAGGCGATCCGCCGTTTGAGGTTGCGCTGGCCCAGGGCAACCGTCGCGCCATACAGGATCGACAGCACCGCGACCAGCGCGATGACGCCGGCATAGGCGGCGAAGGTCTCGCGCATCATCGCGAAGGGAATGCGCAGCATGCCGAAGGTGCCCATCTTCAGCAGCACGCCGGCAAGGATCGCCGAGGCCGGCGCTGGCGCATCAACGTGGGCCTGCGGCAGCCAAGTATGGAAGGGCACCAGCGGCGTCTTGATCGCCAGCCCGATCATCAGCCCGAGGAACACCAGCCCCGCCGGAATGGCAGAGCCCACCATCGGTTGCTCGGCGATCAGCACACGCATGTCGAAGGTATGAGGCGTGATCGAGAGGTACAGGCCGATAAAGGCCAGCAGCATCAGCAGCGATCCGAGGAAGGTGTAGAGGAAGAACTTCAGCGCCGAGCGCTGCCGGTCGCCATGGCCCCAGCGGCCGATGAGAAAGAACATGCCCACCAGCGACAGATCGAAAAACACGTAGAACAGCAGCAGGTCCAGCGCGAGGAACACGCCCAGCGATACGCCCTGCAGGAACAGCATCCAGCCGTAATAGTGCGCGGCCCGATGCTTGGTATCGGCCGGATAAAGCATGCTCGCCACGAATACCAGCGCGCTCATGCTGGCCACCGCCAGGGCGATGCCGTCGACGCCGAGCCGCCAGGCCATGCCCAGGCCGGGCACCCAGGGCACTTCCTCCACCAGCTGGAACTGCGCGCCGTCCGGGTTAAAGCGCAGCCAGGCCAGGGCCAGGCACAGCAGCGACAACAGCGCCACGCCAGTCGCGAAGCGCCGCGCGCCGGCTTCGCTCCAGCGCGGAACGGCGGCGAGCGTCAGCGCGCCCAGCAGTGGCAAGCCCACGGCAGCGGAAAGGATCAAGGCAGGCCTCCTATGGCGAGTATCAGGAACACCGCCGCCAGCCCGACGGCGATGCCCGTGTAGTAGTGATGCATCTGGCCGCTCTGTAACCGGCGGATGCGTTCGCCGAGCCAGCCGGTGCGCTGCGAGACGGTCATGGCGGCGCCATCGAACAGCGCTTCGCCGCGACGCTCGCCGAGGGCTGCAAGCCATTCGCCGAAGCGCCCGGTGAGGCGGATGCCGCCATCCACTGCGCGGTCATCGAAGCGCCCCAGCGTCACTGCGAACCGCGCGTAACCGGCAATGCGTTGCACGGTGGCATCCACCACCCGGTCGTCGAAGCGGGCCAGCGCGTAACTTGTATTCATCAACCCGCCTGCTGTGCGCGAGGCCAACGCTGGAATACCCAGCCAGTCGCTGGCCTTGGCATGGCGGGGGTTCGCGGCGTCGCGGTTACCCCTGCGCCGGCGCAACATCACGGTCGCGAGCAGGATGCCGAGCACCACCGAGGCCAGGGACAGCAGGGTTTCCCAGGTCTTGCCTGGCGGCAGCGCGAAGCCCAGGGAGGCGGCGATCGCTTCACCCAGCCCCGGCCACCAGAGCGCGGACAGGCCCACCGTCGCGCAGGCTAGGCAATAGAGCGCAAGCCGCTCTGCCCAGCTGTGGCGGGGCGTGTCCGACCGGTCGCGTGCGGGTTCGCCCGGCCCGAAAGCCAGCCACTGGAAGCGCGTCGCGTACAGCGCACTGAGGGCGCCGGCCAGCAGGGCGATGATGAGCGGCCAGAGGCCCTGGTGGCCCCCGGCGGCGATCAGCTGCTCCTTGCTCCAGGCACCGCCCAATGGCGGAACGCCGGCCAGCGCCAGGCTGCAGGCCAGGGTGGCCAGGGCGATGCCGGGCAACTGCCGACCCAGCCGCATCTTGCCCAGCGAATAGCTGCCCACCTGATGCTCGGCGATGCCCGCCGCGAGAAAAAGCCCGGCCTTGAAGAAGGCGTGCGTGGTGAAGTGCAGCAGCGCCGCCCCAGGGAACCCCGCACCCAGCGCCAGCCACATCAGGCCGTAGTGGGCCGAGGTCGAGGCGGCCAGCAGTTTCTTTGCGTGTCCCTGCAGGCTGGCGACGATGCCACCGCCGATAGCGGTCGCCAGTCCCAGCGCCATGGCCAGGGGCGCGAACCAGGCGACGCCATCCAGTATCGGGTGCAAGCGGATCAGCAGGTAGACGCCCGCCGCTACCATGGTCGCGGCGTGTAGCAGGGCCGAAACCGGCGTCGGGCCGGACATGGCCGCAAACAGCCAGGGCGAGAAGGGCAGCTGCGCGGACTTGGCGGCGCACGCGAGCAGGATGCCCCCGACGAACACCTGCAAGGGCATGCCATCGAGTTGATTGAGCCCGGCGAAATCGAACGAAGCGGTTCCGGCAAAGGCGGCACCGGCCGCGATATAGAGACCGAGGTCACCGAAGCGGGTTACCAGGAACGCCCAGGCCGCGTCGCGCACCGAACGGTCACTTGACCAGTGATGGGCAATCAACGCCCAGGACAGCGCGCCCACCAGTTCCCAGGCGATGAGCAGCGTGAGCAGATCGCTGGCCAGGACCAGCAACTGCATGGCGCCAACAAAGGCCAGCAGCAAGGCGATCAGGCGCGGCAGCGAAAAGCCGGACGATGTCGATGCTTCGTGATAGGCGCTGTAGAGCACGATGGGCGCGGCAACAAGTGGCACCACCAGCGCGAACACCGCACTGGCGGTCGTGATGCCGACGCCCAGCTCAACCTGCGCGCTCCAGCGGTAACTGCCGCTCCAGCCACCTAACACCGCGGCCAGTGCAAGCAGAAAAGTTGCCGCTACGATGGCGGCTCCGACGCAGCCCAGCACTGCCGGGCCGCCGCGTCGCAGCAGGCCGACCAGCAACGGCGCGGCCAGCAACGGGAGCAGCGGGACGAGCCAGAGCATCAGTGCTTCAGCCCGTCGAGTGCTTCGGTGGTGTCGGCCTGCTTGGCCCGGTAGACCGCCACGACCAGGGCGAAGCCCATGGCCATTTCGATCGCCATGACGGCCATCACCACGATGGTCAGCAATTGGCCCTCAGGCGCACCCGCCCCCGACAGCGCCCAGAAGGCGACGGCCGCCAGCATCACACCATTGAGGATCAGCTCCAGGCCCATCATCAGCATGACGAACGACTGTTGCGACAAGGCGCCGTACACGCCTATGCCGATCAGCCCGGCTGCCAGCAGGAGCAGGGTGGTCAGGGTCATCGAGGGTCCTCCCGCCAGCGGTCAGTGGTGGTGGGCATGGCCGTGGCCTCCGTCATCGTCTTCTTTCGGCGGCATGCCTGCCGGGTCGCCACCAGCAACCAGCCCCGGCGGCACGGATCCTTCGCCGGACGCGCCATAGCGCCCCCGGTGACTAGACAGCACGACCACCCCGATCATGGTCGCCAGCAGCACCAGGCCGGCGGATTCGAACACCAGCATCGAAGGGCCGAGCATTTCGGTGCCCAGCGAGCGCACCGGGTCGAGATCGGCAGGCGCCGGTGTGCCGCCGAAATCGGAGAAGAGAGCAACGGCGCCCAGTAGCAGGAAAATCGCCACGCCGGCACCGATCGCAATACGCGGCTGGTGCACCATGTTCATCGGGTTGAGGCCAGCCGGGTTCATCATGAACATGACCATGAACAGGGCCATCACGGTCATTTCCACGGCCATCATGAACCACAGCGCCACGCCCAGATATTCAGCGGCCAGCAGCAACATGATCACCCCGACGGCTATGAACGACACCAGCAGCAGGAAGGAAGCGCGGATCATCGAGTCGGTGCAGAACACCCGCCAGCCGGCCAGCAGCGCCACGGCGGCACAGATGAAAAACACGATATCGACCAGCATCAGCGCATTGCCTCCACGCCAGCCCAGACCAGATCCACGAATGACAGCGGCAGGAACAGCACCCACGCCAGGGTGACGCAGCGCTCCGGCGAGACGCGCGCCAGCGATCGGCCAATCCACAGCAGCAGCGTCATCACCGCCAGCATTTTAAGAATCAGCCACACCGGGCCGGGCAGCCAGGGCCCCAGCCAGCCGCCGAGAAAGGCTGTTGCTGCCATCGCACTGAAAGCCACCAGCATGGCGCGCCGTGCCCACTGCCAGACCAACCGCGACGGGCCGCTGATCTCGGCCTCGGTGCCGCCGGCCAGATCGGCCGAATCCGCCAGATTCAGCGGACCCCAGAAGCTCACGCCGAGGCCAACGATAAGAAACAGCGGCAGCCCGAGCGGCTGGCGGACGACATTCCATAGCTCGCGCTGCGAGTCGACGACGGCCGATACCTGAAGCGACTCCGCCGGCAATGCCACGCCAATCAACACGAACATGCTGATGAGGATGTAGGACAGCCCCAGCGCCACGTAGCGATAGGCGCCAATCAGCGGCAGCAGCGCATTGGCCGACCAGCCATGCAGGAAGATGACGACCGTGGCCAATGCTTCGACCGAGCCCCAGAGCACCAGCCCGGTGCTGATATCGGTGGGAATCAGCGTGGCCGACCAGGGCACTACGGCAAGTCCCGCGGCGGCCAGGGCAAGGTAGGCCGCGGGTGCGAGCTGCCAGTTGAGGCTGTCCGGTCGTTCGGTGGTGTTGCGTGGCTGCAGGAACAGCCAGGCCCCGTGCTGCAGCGGTGCGAGCCAGAGCTTTCCGACAGCCCGGCGCTCGATACCCGCGGCGACGGCGCCATCGATCACGGTTAGCAGATACGGGCCGAACACCAGCGTCAGGCACATGAGCAGCAGAGGCAGAATTAGCTCGTTCAGCATGACGCCGTCTCCTGTCGCTCCATCGGATAGGGCGAGAGCGCCGCGATATCCAGACTGGCAATCAGCAACAGCGCCTGGCTCCACTCCAGGCCGGGTAGCAGGTCCATCAGCTGGTGGCTGGCATCAACGGGTCGGTATGCGGCGCTGAGCTCACCCCTGGGTGTTTCGACGCGATCGGTGGTCGCGGTCTCCAACCCGATCTCGTCGGCGGCAGCGGCGAGTGTCAGCGCCTGTGTGATTTCCGCGACCTGCTGCAGAAGCCGAGCGTGCAGGTCACTGCCTTCGTGCGTCAGCGGCTTGAAGCCGATCCGGGCGTAGCTCGGGTCCTCCGATCGGGCGTCGTTGGGCATGCCCGATGCGCGCCAGGCCACACCGCCGAGCATGCGCGCTTGCTGCATGTCGAGCTGGCCAAGCCCGGCGTCGATGCTGTGCAGCAGGCCACTGCGCGTCACCCGCTGATGCAGGTCAGGCAGGCGCGAGCCCGGCCGGACTTGGTTGGCCTCGTGCAGGGTGCGCTGCGCCAGTGATCGCAGCCCTGCAAGCCGCATCAGGTGAGCCAGGCGATACAGGTGGTAGCGGGCTCGTTCGATTTCCAGCGCCGCGATAGGCACCGGCCGTTCCAGTGCCTCGAAGTACAAAGGCGAAAGATGCACGGGGTACGCGCTGGACTCGATCATCGCCATCTGCACCAGGTCGCCCTGCAGGGTTAGCGCTAGCTGCAGGCCGGGCGGAAGCGCCGGATAGAACGGCCCCAGCGTGAACGACAGCGAATCGAGCTGCAGCCCGTCGCGCAGATCCTCCATCATCGCCATGGCCATTGGCCGCCCGTAAGGCACACCGCCCATCATTCCTTCGCCGCCCTGGCCGTGCTGTCCCTTGCCTTGCCAGGGATGCGGAGGCTGATCGGGCAGCAGCCCAGGTTCGCCCGGCTCGCTGCCCTCGATCAACCGGCGGTGCAGGCGCGCCGCTTCAGCTGGGAGCTCGTCCAGCCGGTCAATGCGACGCGCAAGGTCCAGCTCGACCAACGGATCGCAGCGATACCAGAGGCTGGCGGCTGGGCGCGGCAGCTGGTCGTGCAGCCTGCGCAAGGCCTCGTGCTGGTCCGCCGGGACGCCGCCGGCTACCAGCAGCAAATTGGCGTGCCGAGGCGAGTCCACCACGTCCACACGCGGGTCGAGCAACAGGGCATCGCGCGCCCCGGTGCCGGCCATGCCAGAGACGACGAAGACCGGCGCGGGACGGCCGGCCGCGAGGCGCTGCATGAAGGTCACTGCCACCGGAAGACCCCTTCGCGCCAGGCATAGACGATGCCGACCGACAGAATGGCGAGAAACATGCCCATCTCCATCATCGCCTTCACCCCCTCAGCGACGTAAACCACCGCCCAGGGGTACATGAACATCATCTCCATCTCGAAGGCGATCAGCAGCAGCGTCATGGGGTAATAGCGAACATGAAAGCGGCTCCACGCGTGGCTGTCCGGCTCTCCGCCGCCCAGGAACGGCGCGCGCTGAGGCCAGGGTGGCGACTGGTTCTGCCAGGGCCGTTGCAGAGCCAGGCCAGCAACTAGCATGACCAGCACACTGATCGAGAGTGTCAGCAATTCCATAGGCAGCGCTCCTCGTTCAATGAGTGGTCGAAGCGTGGGCTGCTCACGCACCCACGCGCCGAGTCGGCGCCGCGGCAGGTCAGGCGAGCGGGTCGCAGACACCTGGTTGTCCTGCGGGCCTTATTTTTGGGACTGCCGCGTTTTTCCAGGGGTTCCGGCTCGCCTGATTACAATCCTGTAAGCTCGCCGCCGCGCGCCTGGTCGGCAGGCCTAATCGGTCTGGCCGAGACGCCGGCTCAGCGGCGGCGTCTCGGGCGCGCTCGATGCGGCGTTACTGCTCCGTCTGCTTGCCGCTGAACGCCGTAATGGGTTTTTCCGCTTCCTTGTCGAGCCCGCCGGCAAAGGTTTTGAGCCCCTCGATGATAGGCATCAGTGCGGCCCACAGCTCGTCGTCGTGCAGCATCTTGTAGGCGCCGGTGACCCCCGGGGCTTCGTCGTGCTTGCCGTCGGGCTTGTAATGACTGACCGCATGGAAGGCGTCCTGGAAGGCAAACACCACCTTGCAGAACTGCGCAGGCTCGATGCGTGACAGGGCCATGCCGAGGATCGACAGGTTCTGCATCGCATTGAGCGAGCCCTCCTTGTTCATGCCGTTGACCAGCACCTTGAGCAATTGATCATGGGAGCCGGCCAGGTCGTTGGCGAAGCGCAGCACGCCGCGCTGGTGCAGGGTTTCGAGCAGGGTGTCGAGTTCCTCGCGGGCGCTGGGCTCTGTTGGAGTCGGTTTGACGTCAAAGTCGATTCGCTGGGCCATCAGAATCTCTCCGGATGCGGGGCGTGGGCGGGCGGGGCGATGTAGTCGTCGCGGTACCACTTCACCTCGACGGGCACGCCCTCGGTCGGCGTACGCCGGGCATGGCGGAAGTTGTTCGGCGGCAGCGGCGGCTCGCCTTTCTCGGGCAGTACGTCGAGCCAGACCGCGGTTTCCTTGTAGGCGGGGGTGTTCACGTCCGGGTCATGGTGCTCGCCGGTCAGCAGGTTCAGCCCCGGCTTGCCCTGATGGATAGGCATGAACAGCGTCTTGCCGGCGACCCGATCGGTGACCGTGGCACGCACCTCCACCGAGCCGCGGCGCGAGGTGACGCGGACCCAGGTGCCGTCCTCAATGCCGCGTTCGGCCGCAAGCTCCGGGCTGACCTCGACGAACCAGTTGGGCGCCTGCGACCAGATGCGTGGGCCGCGGCCGGTCTGGTTGGTGCTCTGGAACTGTTCGAGCATGCGGCCGTTGTCGAGCATCAGGTCGTATTCGGCGTCAGCCGATTCTGCCGGCTGCTTCCATTCCAGCGGGAAGAGCACGGCCTTGCCGTCGTCGGTGTGAAAGCGCTCGGTGTAGAGCAGCGGTGTGTCAGTGCCATCGGTCTGCATCGGCCAGTGCAGCGACTGCCAGCCCTCCAGCCGCTCGTAGCTGATGCCCTGGAACATGTTGGCGATGCCGGCCACCTCGTCCATGATCTGGCTCGGATGGGTGTAGCCCCAGTCGTGGCCCATGCGTTTGGCCAGGTCGGTGAAAATCTGCCAGTCCGGACGGCTGTTCCCCAGCAACGGCAGTACCTGGTAGAAGCGCTGAATGCGTCGCTCGGTGTTGGTGAAGGTGCCGTCCTTCTCCACCGACGGGCAGGCCGGCAGCACGACGTCGGCGAACTGCGCGGTGCGGCTGAGGAAGATGTCCTGCACCACCATGAAGTCGAGGTTTTCAAAGCCGCTGTGCACGTTGCGGCTGTCCGCATCGGAGAAGGCGGTTTCCTCGCCGATGATGTACATCGCCTTGACCGAGCCTTCCCCGGCCTTCTGCACCATGGTGAAGTTGTCGTTGCCCTTTTCCAGCGGCAGGCGATCCTTCGGCACGCCCCAGGCCTCTGCCCACTTGTCGCGGTATTGCTCCTCGGTGACCTTCTCGTAGCCGGGGTACATGTTTTTCAGGCAGCCGAAGTCGCTGGCGCCCTGCACGTTGTTGTGGCCGCGCATCGGGTAGCCGCCGGTGCCGGGCCGGCCGTAGTTGCCGGTAACCAGCAGAAGATTGGACAGCGCCGTGCTGGTGTCCGAGCCGTGGCTGTGCTGGGTGATGCCCATGGCCCAGAGCAGGCAGACCGACTCGGCCTGGCCGATCAGCTCGGCGGCCTCGATCAGCTGTTCCTTGGCGATACCCGTGACCTCGGCGGCGAAGTCCATGGTGAACGGCTCGAGGGATTTCTTGTACTCCTCGATGTTGTTGACCCGCGCCTGAAGAAACTCGAGGTCGGCCAGGCCGTGGTCGAACATGTAGCGCGACAGCGCCGAGGCCCAGACCATGTCGGTGCTGGCGTTCGGCCGTAGATGAACATCGGCGCGCTCGGCCATCTCGTGCTTGCGCGGATCGAACACCACCCACTGCTGCCCGCGGTGCTTCTTCTGCGCCTTGAGCTTGGAAGCGATCACCGGGTGGTTTTCGGACAGGTTGCTGCCGACCATCACGATCAGGTCGGCCTTTTCCATGTCACGGATGGTGCCGGCATCGCCGCCATAGCCGACGGTGCGGAACAGCCCCTTGGTCGCCGGGTTCTGGCAGTAGCGCGAGGAGTTGTCGACGCTGTGGGTGCCGATGATGGCGCGGGCGATCTTCTGGGTGAGGTAGGCCTCTTCGTTGCTCGCCTTGCTCGAGCCAATGAAGCCGATGACATCCGGCCCGTGGGTGTCGCGGATCTGCAGCAGGCGATGCGCGACCAGGTCCAGCGCTTCGTCCCAGCTCGCTTCGCGGAACTGGCCGTTCTCGCGGATCAGCGGAGTGGTCAGGCGTTTCGGGTCGTTGACGAAGTCCCAGGCGAATTTGCCCTTGATGCAGGTGGAAATACCGTTGGCCGGGGCATCGACCACGGGCTGCACTTTGAGGATGTGCCGGTCGCGGGTCCACATTTCGAAGGTGCAGCCCACGCCGCAGTAGGTGCATACCGTCTTGGTGCGTTTGATCTCGGGCTGGCGCCAGTGCATGTCCATCATCGAGACGCCGGTTATCGGTCGTGCGCCGATGGTCTCCTCGAGCTTTTTGACCATGTCGATCATGGGCCGCTTGACGTCCTGGGGCAGGGCGGTGAAGGGGCCGGCATCGGGTTGCATGGTCTTTTCCAGCAGTGCGTTGCACGGGCATACGGTGACGCAGTGGCCGCAGCTGACGCAGCTCGAATCGTCGATCGGCTTGCCACCGTCCCAGAGCACGCGCGGGTGTTCCATGGTGAAGTCGATCGACAGCGTTTCGTTGACCTCGACGTTCTGGCAGGCCTCGACGCAGCGGCCGCAGAGGATGCACTGGTCCGGGTCGTAGGTGTAGAAGGGGTTGGAGTGGTCCTTCTCGTAGGGTTTGCGCTGGAACTTGTAGCGCTGGATGGGCATGTCCATCTGCGCGTAGGTGTTGTGCAGCGTGCAGTCGCCGGTGTTGTGCTCGCACAGCGTGCAGTACAGCTCGTGCTTGGCGACCAACCGGTCCATGCCTTCCTCGCGGGCCGCTTTGGCCTCGGCGATCTGGCTGGTGACGTCGAGCCCGTCGCGCGCCTTCAGCGTGCAACCGCGCACCAGCTCGCCGTCGACCTGTACCCAGCAGACGTCGCAGGTCTGTGGTGAGCCGAGCGCGCGGTGATAACAGACGTGAGGCAGGTCGACGCCGTTGCTGGCAAGGAAATCGATCAGGGGCGTATCGGCTTCTCCCGTCAGGGGTCTGCCATCGAAGTGGATCGTGCAGTCGCTCATCAGGCCTCCGTTTATTGTTTTCGGATAGATGCAATCGGCGTCCTGGCCTGCCGGCACGGTCCGGCGGTTTCCCGGTGCCTCGCTTGTCCGGCGCTTGAAGCGGTGCGCGAGGCTCGTCGTTTAAAAGGGGACTGAAGGGCGGCTGCAATCGTTCCCCTACGCTTCGTGAGCCAAAAGGGCCATTTGTGGAACTCACTCCGTGTTCGGCAGCCTGAAACACATAGATACATTCAGGACGCCGTTTGACTGATGGCCCAGTTGTTTTCCCGATCCGCCGACATGTGGTTACGCGTAGCGCTGCTCGTGCTCATCGGGGGCCTTGCGTTCCTGTTCGTGGCGTTTGTCATTCTGTCGCGCTCGTCCTATGTCACCGATCAGGGTTGGACGGTGGACCAGCCGGTGCCGTTCAGCCACGAACACCACGCCGGCGCTTTGCAGATCGATTGCCGTTACTGCCACGACAGCGTCGAGTCCAGCCCGGTTGCCGGGCTGCCACCGACCCACACCTGCATGAGCTGCCATTCGCAATTGTGGACCGGCGCCGAAATGCTGGCTCCGGTGCGCCAGAGCCTGGCCCAGGGCGAGCCGCTGCGCTGGAATCGCGTGAACGAATTGCCCGACTACGTGTTTTTCCATCACGGCGTGCATGTGAATGCCGGGGTCGGCTGCGTCGAGTGTCACGGGCAGGTCGACACCATGCCGCTGATGCGCAAGGCCGAGCCGATGACCATGGGCTGGTGCCTGAGTTGTCATCGCGATCCGGCACCGCACCTCAGGCCGCGTGACAAGGTCACCGACATGAGCTGGCAGTACCAGGGCGACAGACGAAAGCTTGGCGAAGCGCTGATGCGAAAGCACGAAATCGGTGAGGGAGACCTGACCCACTGTTACACCTGCCACAGGTAAGCCATGGATATGCGAGACGACGCCTCAGCTCCGGACAGCAAGCCACTCGACTGGACCGCAATCCGCGAGCGTCTGGAGAGCGAGCGCGGGCCGCGCTACTGGCGCAGCCTCGAGCAGCTGGCCGACGCACCGGCCTTCGCTGAATTCATCGAGGCCGAATTTCCCTCCATCGCGCCGCAGATGGACCGGCGCCGTTTCCTGCAGGTGATGGGCGCGTCCATGGCGATGGCCGGATTGGCAGGCTGCAGCAAGCCGGAAAAGGGCGTGCCCTATGTGCTGCAGCCGGAAAAAGTGGTTCCGGGAAAAGCCGAGTGGTACGCCAGCTCGGTCAATTTTGCCGGCTACGCGCAACCGGTGCTGGGTCGCACGCACGTGGGCCGGCCGACCAAGCTCGAAGGCAATCCTGATCACCCCGTGAGCCGCGGCGCCAGCACGGCGATCATCCAGGCGGCGATCCTTCAACTGTACGACCCGGACCGCTCCCAGGCGCCGCGCTTCAAGGGCACCGATACGACCTGGAGCAGCTTCCAGCTCGAAGCCAGTCAGTTGGCCGAGCGACTGGACCGCGACGGTGGCCGCGGCCTGCACCTGCTGCTGGGCGCCAGCAGTTCACCGACCCTGCGCCGCCAGTTGAGCGAGCTACTGGCACGCTGGCCCGAGGCGCGGCTGTACCGTCACGAGCCGTTCGAGGGTGATCACTACCGGGCGGCCGAGCGCGCCTTTGGTCGTCCGCTGGAAACGCACTATCGCTTCGAGTCGGCCGAATGGGTGCTGAGCTTCGAGCACGACTGGCTCGGCGCCGGCCCGCGCGAGTTAGCCCATGCGGTGCGCTGGGGCGAGCGCAAGCGCAAGGCGGCAAAGGGTGAAGGCGAGGCGCGGCTGCTGGTCGTCGAGTCGGTGCCGACCCTGACTAGCGCCAGGGCCAGCGAGCGCAAGCGGATCGAACCGGAGGCGCTGCGTCGCCACGTTCAGGCGCTGGCGGCGGCGCTGGGTGAAGGCGTGGCCGTTGGCAGCCCCGCCGAGCCACTGCCCGCCGAACGGCAGCGCTGGGTCGAAGCCGTCGCCCGCGGGCTGCAGCAGCGCCGTGGGCGTTGCCTGATCACCGTTGGCGAGCACGCGCCAATGGATGTGCAGGCGGCGGTCCATCGGCTCAATCAGCAGCTTGGCAACATCGGCCACACGGTCGCGTACAGCGAACCGGTAGTCTGGCAAGAGGTTGGCGGGCAACGCCTGGCGGACCTGCCGGCCCTGGCCGAGGCGATGCGCGGTGGTGAGGTTGAGGCGCTGCTGATGCTCGACTGCAACCCGGTCAATACCGCGCCAGCCGACCTCGCGTTCGAGCAGGCGCTCGACAAGGTGCCGCTGCGCATTCATGCCGGCCTCTACTATGACGAGACGGCGGCCAACAGCCATTGGCACCTGCCTCAGAGTCACGACCTGGACGGCTGGCACGACGGACGCGCCGCGGATGGCAGCGTCTGCCTCGGCCAGCCGCTGGTGCGTACCTTCTATAGCAGCCGGACGCTGTCGGAGGTACTGGCCCTGCTGTCGGGCGATCTGCAGCCCGATGGTCGCGCCGAACTGCGCAAGACCTGGGGGTCGCTGGACGACACCGCCTGGCGCAAGGCGCTGGAGCTGGGCTTTCTGCCTGACTCGGCACTTTCGACGGTCAGTACCGAGGCGGCGCCGATTCGTTGGGATGCGCCGGTCGAGCCTGCAGCAGGGCTCTCGCTGCGCTTCCTGCCCGACCCGAGTGTATGGGACGGGCGGTTGGCCAATCTGGGCTGGCTGCAGGAGTTGCCCAAGCCGATTACCAAGCTGACCTGGGACAACATCATCGGTGTCGCGCCGGCATTCGCCGAAGCGAACGATCTGGGCAACGGTGACCTGGTGCGGGTCATGCTGGGTCAGCAGGTGGTGAGCGGCCCGGTGTGGATCATGCCAGGCCACGCCGAGCGCACGCTGAGTCTCTACGCCGGCTATGGCCGATCCCGAGCCGGGCGCGTCGGCGATCACCAGGGCTATGACGTGTCGCCGCTGCGCACGGCGGCCGAGCCCTGGTTGCGCCGTGGCGCCCGGCTGGAGAAGACCGGCGAGTTCCTGCCCCTGGCCACCACCCAGCCACATCACATTCCGCACGGCAAAGAGATTATCAAGAGCGAGCCGCGCGACGGGGCCTACCAGAAGGTGGCCGAAAAGCCGCAGTACACCATCCAGCCCTCGAAGACGCTCTATCCGCCTTCGCCGCCGAGCGAGCCGGTGTGGGGCATGACCATCGATCTGGACCAGTGCATCGGCTGCAACGCCTGCATGGTCGCCTGCCAGGCCGAGAACAATGTTCCGGTGGTGGGCAAGGAGCAGGTGGCCATGGGCCGCAACATGCACTGGCTGCGCGTTGACCACTACTACGCCGGGGATCCGGCCGAGCCGGAGTCTTCCGCCTTCCAGCCGGTGCCCTGCATGCACTGCGAGCAGGCACCGTGCGAGATGGGCTGTCCGGTCAACGCCACGGTGCACGGGCCGGACGGGCTCAACGAGCAGATCTACAACCGCTGCATTGGTACCCGCACCTGCTCCAGCTACTGCCCGTACAAGGTGCGACGCTTCAACTGGTTCGACTACACCGGCGATGACGAGCCGTCCTTGCAACATCAGCGCAATCCCAACGTAACGGTGCGCTCGCGCGGTGTGATGGAGAAGTGCACCTACTGCGTGCAGCGGATCAGCGAGGCGAAAATCGCCGCGCGCATCGAGGGCCGCCCCGTGGCGGATGGCGAGGTGGTGACCGCCTGTCAGCAGTCCTGTCCGACCCAGGCCATTGTCTTTGGCGACCTGTCCGATACCGGCGCACGGGTGCGCGAAGGGCGCGACACCCGGCGCCACTACGCGCTGCTCGAAGAACTGGGGACGCGGCCGAAAACCACCTACCTCGGCGTGGTCGAGCTGCCAAAGATCGACGAGGGAGAGGCATGAGCCGCGCTGAAGCCGACCCGCGCTATCCGGGCGCCGACACGCCGCACTTCCTGCCCCGGCAGATGCCGCTGGGCGAGGTATCGGACCGCATCCTGACCATCCCGGTGGACTTCGCGCCCTATCGCAAGCGCTGGTGGGCCTTGTTCCTGTTCAGCTGCGTACTGCTGGGGTTGTTCCTTGCCTCGTCGGTCGTGGTGGTCTGGAAGGGCATCGGCGTGTTCGGCAACAACATCCCGGTGAACTGGGCCTTTCCAATCCTCAACTACATGTGGTGGCTGGGCATCGGTCATGCCGGCACCTTTATTTCGGCGATGCTGCTGTTGCTCAACCGGCCGTGGCGCAATTCGCTCAACCGCCTGGCCGAGCTGATGACGATCATGGCGGTCGTCTGCGCAGGCATCTACCCGATCCTGCACCTGGGCCGCCCATGGCTGTTTTTCTATACCGCCCCCTACCCGAACACCATGGGGCTGTGGCCGCAGTTCAAGAGCCCGACCTCGTGGGACTTCTTCGCCGTGCTCGGCTACCTGCTGGTCTCGTTGATGTTCATCTACATCGGTGCGATTCCGGACTTCGCCTCGGCCCGCGACCATGCCCGCAAGCGCCGCTACAAGATTTTCTACGGCCTGCTCGCCCTCGGCTGGCGCGGGGCGTCGTCGCACTGGGCGCACTGGCGGCGGGCCTATCGCTTCATCGCGCTGCTGGCCGTGCCATTGGTGTTCTCGGTGTCCAGCGGCTATTCCTTCCTGCTCGATCTGGGCCCGGAAACCGGGTGGCACTCCACGGTGTTCCCGCCGTACTTCGTTGCGGGCGCGATTTTTTCCGGCTTTGCGCTGGTCATCATCATTGCGCTGGGGCTGCGGCGGTTCTTTGGCTGGCACCTGCTGATCACCGTCAAGCATCTGGACGTGCTGGGTGTGCTGCTGCTGGCCTCCGGCTGGATGACCGCCTACGGCTATTTTGCCGACATCTTCATTGCGTTTTATTCCGGCAAGGAGCACGAGATCACCGTGACCCTGGCACGGCTGACCGGGCCCATGGCGTGGAGCTACTGGGGGGCAATCTTCTTCAATCTGGTTTGTCTGCAGGCGCTCTGGTGGCCGCAGGTGCGGCGCAACGGCAAGGCGCTGCTGGCGATCGCCATCGGTGTGCTGATCGGCATGTGGTGCGAGCGCTGGATGCTGATCATCACGCCGGCCACGCGGGATTACCTGGTTTCGAGCTGGCAGAGCTACAGCCCGACCTTCTGGGACTGGTCGCTGTTCATCGGCACCTTCGGGCTGTTCCTGGTGCCGTTCTGCCTGTTCATGCGGCTGTTGCCGATGATTTCCAGCTTCGAGGTCAAGGAGGTGCTGCACCGCTACCGAGGAGGGAAGGATGACTAGACGGCGCTACGGCTTGCTGGCCGACTATGCTCATCCTGAACAGCTCATCGACGCAGCCCGCGCCGCCCGCGAGGCCGGCTATACCCGGCTGGAGGCGTACAGCCCGTTCATGCTGCCGGAGCTCGAACCCATCCTCAGGCAGGGCAGCAATCGCGCCTACTGGGCGGGCATCATCGGTGCGCTGATCGGCGGCGGGCTGGGCGCGGTGATGCAGATCTACGCCAACCTCAGCTACCCGCTGGACATCGGCGGGCGTCCGCTGATCGCGATTCAGGGCTTCGCCGTGATCGTCTTTTTGCTGACCGTTACCGGCGGCGCCATCGGCGCGTTGTTCGGCTTGTTGTTCCTCTGCCGACTGCCGCTCTTGCACCATCCGCTGTTCGACATGGAGGCATTTCAGCGCGCCACCGATGATCGCTTCCTGCTCTGCATCCGCGCCGACGACCCGCTGTTCGACGAGACAGGCACCGCGTTGTGGCTGGCGCAGAGCGCCGTGTCCGTCAGCGAGGTCCCCGCATGACGAAAAATCGATTGATCGCCACTGCGCTTGGCGCTGCGGCGTTGAGCGCCACCTCAAAATGCCCACGTGCGTTAACTCCGCTCCGCTTTGTCGGCGGTTTTAGCCTGGCCTGGCCTGCGCTTGCGACCCGCTCGATCGGCCTGCGGCCCGGCGCGTTCCTGGCAGTTTTAATCCTGTCGTTTCTCTCCGGCTGCGACCAGATGGCCAAGCAGCCGCGCGCCGATGCCCAGGGGGCGAGCGAGTTCTTTCCCGACGGCAAGGTCAATCAGGCGCCGCCGGTGGGTACGGTGGCACGCGGCGAACTGGCATGGGAAGCCGTGCTCGATACCCGTCCACCCTTGACGGCGGGGCTGCTGGCGCGCGGCGAGGAGCGCTACCGCATCAATTGCGTGCCCTGCCATGGCGTGGCGGGTGATGGCCTAGGAACGGTGGTCAAACGTGGTTTTCCGCAGCCGCCGGACTTCACTGAGCCGCGCCTGATGAACGCGCCGGACCGGCATTTCCTCGAGGTGATCGCCAAAGGCTACGGCGTCATGTACAGCTACGCCGCGCGGGTCAAACCGGCCGACCGCTGGGCTATCGTCGCGCACATCCGCAGCCTGCAACTGGCGCGCAATGCCGCTGCTGCCGACCTGCCGGAAGCGGATCGCCAGGCGTTGGAGGCGCAGCCATGATCCGCAAATCGAGCAAGACCCGGCGGATCGCCTGGGCCGCGCTGATCATCGGCGTGTTCGGGCTTGGCCTCGGGCTGCTGCTGGCACCGCGTGACACGCTGGCCGCCTGTATCGCCAGCTTGCTGGGATTGGCCGGCATTCCGCTCGGTGCGCTGGCGCTGGGGTTGGCGCTGGCGCCGGTCAGCGGCAGCGTGCGCGATCAGCTCTGGCCGTGGGCGTTGGTGGCGAGTCGGGCGATGCCCGCGTTGGTGCTGATGGTGTTGCCTGGGCTGCTCGGCGCCGGGGTGATCTACGAATGGGCCCACCAGCAAAGCGACGGATTTCGTGGCCTGTGGCTCTGGTGGCCAAGCTTCGTGGTTCGTGGCCTGCTGTACGTGGCCTTATGGTGGGCGCTGGCGCGCTGGGTGCTGCCGACCACGTTGCGCAATCCGGCCGGCGCCGGGCTCGGCTTGATCGCGGTGGTGCTAAGCGTGTCGCTGGCCGCATTCGACTGGGCGCAGTCGATGGCTCCTCATTTCGCCTCCAGTATCTTCGGGCTGCTCTGGCTGGCTCGGTTGATGCTGTCGGGCATTGCCGCCTGCATCCTGCTCTGCCTCATGACGAGCGCTTCGCGGCCCGGTGTCCTGCGGGGGATGCTGGCGGCGGCGTCTCTGTCGTGGGTCTACCTGCACTTCATGCAGTACCTGGTCGTCTGGTATGGCAACCTGCCGGAGGAAGTGCGCTGGTACGAGGTGCGCGCAAGTGAATGGCCACTGCTGACCTGGTTGGTGGCGTTGCAGAGCCTGGTGTTCATCGCGACCTGGTGGCCGCTTTCAGCCCGTCGCCTGCCGCTGACCGTCCTCGCCGGAGGCACACTGCTGCTCGGTCTGGCCGAAGGCGCGTGGCTCAGTTTGTCCAGCCTGCCGGACATGAATGGCCTCATCGTTACGTTGGCACTGCTTGCTGCGACGGCCGCCGGAGCCGGCCTGATGGCATTGCTGGTCCTGCCGAGGAGGTCCGCATGAGCGTGCGGGTCGATCCGCAATCGCGCGAAGACGGCTTCGAACATCACGATGCCAACGTCAAGGTGCTGCTGATCATCGGCTTCGGCTTGTTGGCCACGTTGGCGGTCTCGCTCGCGGCGGTCGGGTTGCTGGTCAGTTACTACAACGCACAGCCCGAGGCGCTGGTCACGGCACTCGAGCGCGACCGCATCGTCCCGCCGCAACCGCGCCTGGAGAGCGATCCGCGCGGCCACGGCCAGCAGGTTATTCGCGACGCCGAGTCACGCCTGGCCCGATACGCCTGGATCGACCGTGACGCAGGTGTTGCGCGCATTCCGCTGACGCGCGCCCAGGCACTGTTGCTCGAGCGCGGCTGGCCAGGGCCGGTCGAGGCGGGCGGCGACACGGATGTGCGTTTGCAACAAGCCAAGAGGAGGGCCAACCCCTGATGATTCGCCTGCTGTTCGTGGCCGCCTGGCTGTCGTTGACGTTGACCGCGCCGGCCTATGGCAAGGAAGTGTTCAAGCCCTTCGAGGAAGCCGGCATCGATGCGCGCCCCGGCGCGCAGATGCCGCTCGATGGCCAGTTCAAGGATGACGACGGCCAGTCGGTCAGCCTCGGCGAACTGCTCGATGGACGTCCGGCGGTGCTGGTGCCGGTCTATTTCAACTGCCCGAACGTCTGCGGCACGCAGCTGGCGAGCCTGTTCAACCTGCTCGAAGCGGTGCCGTTCGAGCTGGGCAAGGATTACGGAGTGATTGTCTACAGTTTCGACCCGCGCGAGACGCCGGCCGACGCCCGCGCCGAACGCGAGGAGCTGGCCAAGCGCTGGCCTGAACTTGCAGGTTCCGATGCGGTGCACCTGCTTACCGGCCCGGAGGGCGCGAGCCGAGCGGTCAGCGATGCACTGGGCTTTCGCTACCGCTGGGACCCGGAAATCCAGGAGTACGCCCACGCCTCGGCGGTCGCCGCCTTGAGCCCGTCCGGCAAGCTGGTGCAGTGGCTTTACGGGCTCGGCTACCAGCCCAACGACCTGCGGCTGGCGTTGACCGACGCGGGCGAAGGGCAGGTGGGCGATTTCAGCGATCAGCTGTTGCTGCTCTGCTATCACTACAACCCCCGCACCGGCGGCTACGACAACTGGATCATCGGCGCGCTGCAGGTCGGCGGGACCGGCACGGCGGTGGCACTGCTCGGGTTCATCGGGTTGTCGCTGTGGCGCGAGAAACGCAAGCGGGAGAACGGCGATGAACGATAACTTCCTGCGGCTGTGGCCGCAGGCGGCGTCCGAGCATGCCCATAGCATCGACTCGATGATCTGGTCGTTCACCGGAATGATGGCGATCTTCGTGATCCCCGTATTCGTGCTCTGCCTGCTGTTTGCGATCCGCTACCGCAAAGGCACCAAGATGCCGCGCGATCACCGCCCACGCGGCAGCATGAAGGTCGAGATGACCTGGATCGTGCTGCCCTTCATCGGCTCGATTATCATCTACGTGGTCTCGGCCAAGCTGTATTACGAGGTGCGCACGCCACCGGCCGACGCGATGGAAATCCAGGTGGTTGCCAAACAGTGGATGTGGAAGTTCCAGCATCCCGGCGGCCAGCGCGAGATCAACACGCTGCACGTGCCAGTCGGGCGGCCGGTGCGGCTGAACATGATCAGCCAGGACGTGATCCACAGCCTGTATTTCCCCGCCCTGAGGATCAAGCAGGACCTGCTGCCGGGGCGCTACACGCAGCTCTGGTTCAACGCCACCGAGGCTGGGCGCTATGAAGTGTTCTGCGCCGAATACTGCGGTACCGACCATTCGAAGATGCTCGCTACCCTGATCGTTCAGCCGCCGCAGGAGTACGAGCGCTGGCTGTCCCGGGCCGGTGCCAGCGAGTCGCTTGCCGAACAGGGCGAGGTGCTGTTTCGCCAGTTCGGTTGCAGCGGCTGCCATGGCGCCGCTGCGGTGGCCAAGGCACCGAAGCTCGAAGGCCTCTACGGGCGCCGCGTGGCGCTGAAGGACGGCGGTTCGGTGGTAGCCGATCAGGCCTATATCCGCGACAGCATCCTGCTGCCGCACAAGCAGATCGTTGCCGGCTTCGAGCCGATCATGCCGAGTTTTGCCAACGTGATCGACGAAGAGGGCGTGCTGCGCCTGACCGCTTACATCCAGTCGCTCGGCAAGGTAGGCGAGGGTGGCCAAGGTGAGCCGCACGCCGACAGCCCGCGCAGCCAGACATCAGAGGAGACCGCTCCGTGAGCCAGAAGAACCCCGCCGCCGACCGTGCGCCCAGTTACCTGGCCGACGAGCATGGCCTGCGCACCTGGCTGCTGACCACGGACCACAAACGGATCGCGATCCTGTACCTGATCGGCATCACGCTGTTTTTCTTTCTCGGCAGCATGGCCGCCGGGCTGGTGCGTATCGAGCTGATCACGCCCGAGGGTGACCTGTTGACGGCCGATGGCTACAACCGCGCCTTTACCCTGCACGGCGTCGTGATGGTGTGGTTCTTCCTGATCCCGTCGATCCCGGCGGTGTTCGGCAATTTCCTCATTCCCATCATGATCGGCGCGCGGGACATGGCCTTTCCCAAGCTGAACCTGTTTAGCTGGTATCTGCTGGTGGGTGGCGGCAGCTTTACGATCTTCGCGCTGCTGGCCGGTGGCGTCGACACCGGTTGGACCTTCTACACGCCGCTGTCGACCATGTTCAGCAACGGCCATGTGGTGGCGGTGATTCTCGGGGTGTTCATTACCGGGTTCTCGTCGATCCTCACCGGGCTGAACATCATCGTCACCATCCATACGCTGCGCGCGCCAGGCATGACCTGGTTTCGCATGCCGCTGTTCTGCTGGTCGCTCTACGCCACCTCGGTAATCCTGGTGCTGGCGACGCCGGTATTGGCGATCACCCTGTTGCTGGTCGCGGGCGAGCATCTGTTCCATATCGGGGTGTTCGACCCGGCGCTGGGCGGCGACCCGCTTCTGTTCCAGCATCTGTTCTGGTTTTACAGCCACCCGGCGGTGTACATCATGATCCTGCCGGCGATGGGCGTGATGAGCGAGTTGGTGACGGCAGCAGCGCACAAGCGGGTATTCGGCTACAGCTTTGTCGCCTATTCGAGCATGGCCATCGCGGTGATCGGCTTCATGGTCTGGGGCCACCACATGTTCGTGGCCGGACAGTCGATGTACGCGAGCATGGTGTTCTCGCTGTTGAGCTTTCTGGTGGCGATCCCGTCGGCGATCAAGGTCTACAACTGGACCGCCACGCTCTACAAAAGCAACCTGACCATCGACGCGCATTTTCTTTATGCGCTGACCTTTATCGGCCTGTTCGTGATCGGCGGTGTTACGGGGCTTTTTCTCGCGCTGCTGGCGGCCGACGTGCATGTTCACGACACCTACTTCGTGGTCGCGCATTTCCACTACATCATGGTCGGCGCCGCGGTGGCGGGCTTCTTCGGCGCCCTGCATTTCTGGTGGCCGAAGATCACCGGGCGCATGTATTCACAGTTGTGGGGCAAGATCGCGGCGGTAATGATCTTCTGCGGCTTCAACCTGACCTTCTTCCCGCAATTCCTGCTCGGCTACCTGGGCATGCCGCGGCGCTATCACAGCTACCCGGAGGATTTTCAGTTCCTCCATGTGATGTCCTCGGCCGGCGCGGCAGTGCTGGCGGTCGGCTACGTCATGCCGTTCTGCTACCTGCTCTGGTCGCTGCGCTACGGACCGCAGGCGTCTGATGATCCCTGGGAAGCGGCGGGGTTGGAATGGCGCACGTCGTCGCCGCCGCCCAAGCACAACTTCCTCGAAACGCCGATCGTTGACTTCGAAGCCTACGATTACCCGCCCGAGGCGACCCATGGACGTTCGTAAGCAGTACCTGGCCGAGCCTTACCAGACTGCCGCGCAACAGCGCGAGGCGAGCTTTCTGGGCATGTGGTTGTTTCTTGCGACCGAAATCATGATGTTCGGCGTGCTGTTTCTGGTCATCACCTATTACCGGTTGCAGCATCCCGCTGCGGTCGGCGAGGCCGTGCACCATCTGCACTCGATACTGGCCGGCTTCAACAGCGCGCTGCTCCTGACCGGCAGCCTGTGCATGAGCCTGATGGTGCAGGCTTCGCGTCTGGGTAACTATCGGCGCGTTCAGCAGTTGCTCTTGCTCACCGCTTTTTTCGGCCTGGCCTTTCTCGCCGTGAAATTCTTCGAGTACGGCTGGGAATACCGCGAGGGGCTGCTGCCGAACATGGGCGCCGAGTCGCCATTGAAGGATCCGGCGTCACGCCTGTTCATGAACATCTATCTGTTCGCCACGGCGCTGCACGCGGTGCATGTCACCATCGGGGTGACCATCGTGCTAGGCATGGTGGCGCGCATTCATTTCGCACACATGCGCCTGCCCGAGCGCGCCATCACGCTGGAAATGGTCGGGCTCTACTGGCATCTGATCGATGTGATCTGGATCTTCCTCTACCCCTCGCTCTATCTCGTCGGGAGGGCTGCATGAAGGTTGGCAAGCTGCTGTTGATCTATGCCGGGCTGCTGGCGTTGCTGGCTATCGCCGCCACGGTGGCGATCCAGTTTCCGCAATGGGCGCTGGTGGCGCTGATCTGCGCCGGCGGGCAGGCGGCGCTGGTGCTGTTCGGCCTGGCCGAGCTCGGTGCGCATACGGCGCTGGTGCGCTTCTTTGCGATGGGGGCGGGGTTCTGGCTGGTGCTGATGTTTACCCTGTCCATTGCCGACCTGCTGACACGCGGCGGCTAGCTGCCCGAATCGCAGCCGACGCACGGCTCACTGGAAATCCCGGCTGCGCACGTCCAGACCGGTCAGCAGTGAGGTGAGATCGCTGAGGCGCCCGGCGATGACGTGGCGTACGCCATTGGATGATTCCAGATGCCCGTCGACTCTCAGCAACCGGGACTGGAGCAGGACCCGCCGTTGGCGATCGGCCAGGTCGCGCCAGACCACCACGTTGATCATGCCGAACTCGTCTTCCAGGGTGACGAAAATGACGCCGCTTGCCGTCTGCGGACGCTGGCGCCCGATTACCAGCCCGGCAACGCTGACCAGACGGCCATGCTCCACATCGGCCAGCTCACGCGAGCTGCGACAGCGACGGTGACGCAACTGGTCGCGCAGCAGCGTCAATGGGTGCGGCCCGAGCGTGGTGCCGAGGGTGGCGTAGTCGGTCAGCAGCTCTTCGCCCGTACTGGGTAACGGCAGGGCGACGCGCTCTTCATGGGTTGGCGGTTGCTCGGCAAACAATGGCAGTTGCGGCTCGACACCGGCCACCGCCCAGCGCGCCTGATGCCGATGGCCAACCAGTTCGCGCAGTGCGCCGGCATCCGCCAGCTGCGCGCGGGCGCGGGCATCCAGCCGGGCGCGCAGGCACAGATCCTCGATGCCAGAAAAGGGCCGTTGCTGGCGCGCTTGCTCGATGCGCCGGGCATCCTCCTGGCGAAACCCCCGTACCATCCGCAGGCCCAGACGGATCGCCGATTGCTCGCCAGCGGCAGGCTCCAGGCTGCAGTCCCAGTCGCTGTGGTGGATATCCAGCGGGCGGATTTCGAGACGATGACGGCGGGCGTCCTGAAGAATCTGGTCGGGGTTGTAGAAGCCCATTGGCCAACTGTTGATCAAGGCGCAGGCAAACGCAGCCGGCTCGTGGCACTTGAGCCAGCAGCTGGCATAGGTAAGCAGGGCGAAGCTGGCCGCGTGGGACTCGGGAAAGCCATAGCTGCCGAAGCCCTTGATCTGCTCGAAGATACGGGCGATGAATTCTGGCTTGTAGCCACGGGCAAGCATGCGTTCGCTCAACCGCACGCGATGGGGCTCAAGGCTGCCATGGCGCTTCCAGGCGGCCATGGCGCGGCGCAACTTGTCGGCTTCATCCGGTGTGTACTCGGCGGCGACCATGGCCAGTTCCATCACCTGTTCCTGAAACAGAGGCACGCCAAGGGTGCGCTCGAAGATGGGTTTGAGTTCGTCGGCGGCATATTCCACCGGTTCTTCCTTGTTGCGGCGGCGCAGATAGGGGTGAACCATGTCGCCCTGGATCGGCCCTGGCCGCACGATGGCGACCTGGATGACCAGGTCGTAGAAGGTCTGGGGGCGCAGGCGCGGCAGCATGGCCATCTGTGCCCGTGACTCGATCTGGAACACGCCGATGGTGTCGGCGCGGCTGATCATCTGGTAAGTCGGCTGATCCTCCTTGGGCAAGGTAGCGATGGTCCAGTGCGTGCCGCGGTAGCGGCCGACCAGATCGAAGCAGCGGCGCAGGGCGCTGAGCATGCCGAGGGCCAGCACGTCGACCTTGAGCAGGCCGACCACGTCGAGATCGTCCTTGTCCCACTGGATCACGGTGCGGTCGGCCATGCTGGCGTTTTCCACCGGCACCAGGGTATCGAGCGCATGTTCGGAGATGACGAATCCGCCGGGGTGCTGGGACAGATGACGAGGAAAGCCGATCAGCTCACCAGTCAGCACCAGCACCCGGCGCAGCACTGGGCTGTCGGGGTCGAAGCCGGCCTCCTTGAGGCGAGCGTCGTCGGGAATATGTTCGCTCCAGCGGCCGCAGCAGTCGGCCAGTGCGTTGACCTGGTCGGCCGGTAGGCCGAGCGTTCTGGCAATGTCGCGAATCGCTCCCGTGGCACGGTAGGAACTGGCCACGGCGGTCAGCGCAGCGCGGTTGCGGCCGTAGCGGCGAAACACGTACTGGATGACTTCCTCACGGCGATCGTGCTCGAAATCCACGTCGATGTCCGGCGGCTCGTTGCGCTCGCGGGAGAGGAAACGCTCGAACAGCAGCCGGCTGTGCGACGGATCGAGTTCGGTGATGCCCAGGACGAAGCAGACCGTCGAGTTGGCTGCCGAACCACGGCCTTGACAGAGAATGTGGCGTTCGCGGGCGAAGCGTACGATGTCGTGAACGGTGAGAAAGTAGCTTTCGTAGTGCAGCTCGGCGATCAGCTGCAGCTCATGTTCGACCAGGCTACGCGCTTTTTCCGTTACGCCGGCTGGCCAACGCCAGCGGATCCCGTCTTCGACCAATTTGCGCAGCCATGAACTGGCGTTGTAGCCGGCCGGCACCAGCTCGTGGGGGTACTGATAGCGCAGCTGGCCAAGGTCGAACCGGCAGCGTTCGGCGATGTGCAGGGTTTCGGCGAGCAGTTCGGGCGGGTACAGCTGCGCCAGCTCCTCGCGGCGGCGCAGGTGGCGTTCGCCATTGGGGAACAGGTACTGCCCGGCCTCGGCCACCGGCAGATGATGGCGAATCGCGGTCATGCAGTCCTGCAGCGCGCGCCGGCCTCGGGCGTGCATGTGCACGTCGCCACAAGCCACCGCGGGTATGCCCATACGCCTGGCCTGTGCCTGCAACGACTTCAGAACGGCGGCGTCATCCGGCCCACGGTGCAGTTCGACGCCCAGCCAGAGACGTCCGGGAAAGCGCTGGCGCAGCCACTGGCCATCGGCTTCACCGTGCGGGGCGAGCCAGATGGCCAGCAGACCATGTAGCGGTTCGTCGAGGTCTTCGCGTAGCAGCCGATAGCGACCCTTTTCGGCGCGCCGCCGGGCCCGGGTGATCAGCCGGCAGAGGCCCTGGTAGCCGCTCAGGTCCTCGGCCAGCAGCACCAGCCGGGGGCCGTCATCGAGGCAGAACTCGCTGCCGACGATCAACGTCAGCGCCACTTCGCGGGCGGCCTGCCAGGCCCGGACGATACCGGCCAGGGTACATTCGTCGGTGATCGCCAGCGCCCGGTAGCCGTGCTGAGCCGCGCGCTCGAACAGCTCGCGGGCATTGGAAGCACCTCGCTGGAAGCTGAAATTGGACAGGCAGTGCAACTCGGCGTAGTCGGGGATCATGCGAACCAGCCGTGCAACAGCAACGGCCCTCCGGTAACGGGGCGGTAGGCCCAGCCACGCTGGCCGGTGCGGGTCTCCACGAGGTAATAGTCACGGCGTACGTCACCGCCGTCCCACCAGCCGGACTCGATGCGCTCGGGCCCGGCGAGGATGCGCAGCGAGCCCGGGTGCAGCGGCTTCGGTTCGGCTAGCAGCCAGCCGGGGCGAGGGCCCACGGACGGCAAGGCCGCGCCGCTGGGCGTAGCTTGCGCACGCCAGGCGAACTCGGGGCGGTGATCGGCATGCGCGGCAAGCCCTTGCACAGCCTCGTCACCCAGGCGCGCGCGCAGGCGTTCACGCAACTGTTCCCAGGGCAGCGACTGCTGGGGACGTTCATCGAACAACTCGCGATGCTCGGGTACGAAGGCCGGCAGCTGGTGCGCCTCCAGCCGTAGTGCAAGCACGGGCGCCGGCAGTTGCAGGTGCTCGAGGCGACCACGAGTCAGTTCGAACAGCATCGCCGGGTCGCGTTCGGCGCTGAGCAGGCCGACCGAGAGCTGACTGTCGGCCAGGCTGCGGTGCTCGAGCACGAGGGTGAACTGCTGGACCCCGCTGTCGCGCCCCGCCAGGTAGGCGGCCAGGTCGGCCGTCAGCCGGCGCAGCGGAAAGAGCAGCGCCTGGTGCGATTCGACTTCGAAGTTGAGCTCGATGCGCGCATCGAAACGATCAGGCGGACGATAGAAATCCAGTCCTAGGGCGCGCCGTTCGAGCAGGGTGTCGAGTTGCTGCAAGGCTGCTGCCGGGATGCGCCGCGCCAGGCCGTCACGGGGCAGCGCGAGCAGCTGACCGAAGGTGCGCAGGCCCATGCGCGAGAGGGCTGTCGCCACATCACGCGGCAGGCCGAGGCGCTCGATCGGCAGGCCGGCCAGCACCCGGTGCAGCGATGGGCTGTCCATCACGCTCAGGCCGTCGTGCACGTTGGCCAGCACCCGTGCGGCAGCCGGATTGGGCGCCAGGGTGATGCGGTGACCGAACCCCAGCGTGCGCAGCTCGTCGCGCAGGCGTGCCTCCAGGCGCGGCCAGGGGCCGAACAGGGCGAGACTGGATTGCACTTCCAGCAGCAGGCAGCGGGGGTAATGCAGGCTGACCTGCGAGCTGAAGCCGTAGGCCCAGGCGGCAAGAAAGCGTTGCCAGTGTTCGATCGAGGCCAGGTCATAGTCTGCCGTGAGGAAATCCCGGGTCAGTGACTGGGCGGAAATCAGCGATTGTCCCGGCTTGAGCCCAAGGGCCCGGGCCGCGGGATTGACCGTCTGCAGGATCCGCCGCTGGGGCGGCCCGCTCAGTAACGCCAGGGGAGCCTCGGCATCGGTGCGGCTGCGCAGCACGCCGTCCATGGCCAGTTGTGGCAGCAGAATGCAGGCCCAGAGCATGCTCAGCCCTGCCATGCCGTGGCGGGAATCGGCCGTGCCGGCGCCAGGCCGCCCCGGCACTTGAGTACCCGCAGCTGGGCTGGTTGGGCGTCGAGTGCCAAGCGCAGCGCCGCAGGCGAGGGGTTCACCGCTTCCTGCAGCGGGCGATAGGCGAAACCCAGGGTCTGTCCGGTCTCGGCAGCCACCTGCAGACGGCGCAGAGCGCGGTCATCGGCCTGCTGCGGCCAGCAGAGCACGGCGCCGCAACTGCCCGAGCGCAGGCATTGCTCGGCGGCCCAGAGAGCGTCGCGGCTGCCTGCGTGAATCACCGTCAGCTGCTGCAGGTCGACACCGGCCGCCAGCCAGGCCTGGGGGTAGGGCAGATGCGGCGGCGCGATCAAGACCACGCGTTCGCCGGCCATGCTCAGGCGGGCCAAAGTTGGCCAGAGCAGGCGCAGCTCGCCGATCCCCCCTTCGGCCAGGAGGATCTCACTCAGTGCCGACTCCGGCCAACCGCCGCCCGGCAAGGCAGCATCCAGCGCAGCATGCCCGGTCGATCGGGTGCTGGGTGAGGTGCTGCCTGCCTGACCGCGCCACAAACGGCGTGAATCGAGCAGGTGATCCAGGGCGACCACTGAGGCCATGGCAAGATCGACTTCCAAATACTGTATATAGATACAGTATTTGGTCTTGCCGAAGGCCGGTCAAGCGGCGCCGATGAACCGGCACTACATGGACGTGGCGTTTGCCTGAAAGCGATCGGGTTTAACGCTTGCTGCCGCTGCGGACGAAACTTTCAGCGGCGCAGCTGCTTGGCTTCGTAGCGGGCGGCTGCCCCGACAGGATTTGGCGGGAGGGGTGGCGTTAGGATTGCGGATCGCTCGGCACCGTCGAGCCGGGTATCCGGCGTGCACAGGTCTTCGCAAAACACAGGCAGTGGCCCGATGTGCGAATCGAGGTCGGAAGCGGATCAGGGTTAGTCGATACCGCTGAGGGAAGGGGCGGAACAACCCATGCGCTACAGCAGAACCGGGCAGTGCGACAGGCCTGGAGTCTCGCCACCTCGTGACGCCGCAAGACGACAGACACAGCACAGTGCCGGCAAAAGGCACGCACAAAAAAGGCTGCCTTTCGGCAGCCTTGTGAACGCTTGGCCTGCTTACCGCACCAGGTCGCGTTGCGGGTGGCCGGTATACAGTTGACGGGGACGTCCGATTTTCTGCCCCATCGCGATCATTTCCTTCCAGTGGGAAATCCAGCCCACAGTGCGCGCCAAGGCGAAAATCACGGTGAACATGCTAGTGGGAATGCCGATCGCCTTGAGGATGATGCCCGAATAGAAGTCGACGTTCGGGTAGAGGTTGCGCTCGGCGAAGTAGGGGTCGTTCAGCGCGATTTCTTCGAGCTTCATCGCCAGTTCCAGCTGCGGATCGTTGATGCCCAGCTCGCCCAGCACTTCGTCGCAGGTCTGCTTCATGACCTTTGCGCGAGGGTCGAAGTTCTTGTAGACGCGGTGGCCGAAGCCCATCAGCTTGAACGGGTCATTCTTGTCCTTGGCCTTGGCCAGGAAGGTCTCGATGTTCGATACGTCGCCGATCTCGTCGAGCATGGTGAGTACGGCTTCGTTCGCGCCGCCGTGCGCCGGACCCCAGAGTGCCGCGATGCCAGCAGCGATACAGGCAAACGGGTTGGCGCCAGTGGAACCAGCCAAGCGAACAGTCGAGGTGGAGGCGTTCTGCTCGTGGTCCGCGTGCAGGATGAAGATGCGATCCATGGCCTTGGCCAGTACCGGGCTGATCGGCTTCACTTCACATGGCGTATTGAACATCATGTGCAGGAAGTTTTCCGCGTAGTTCAGGTCGTTACGCGGATACATCATCGGCTGACCCATGGAGTACTTGTAGACCATCGCGGCCAGCGTCGGCATCTTGGCGACCAGGCGCACGGCCGAAATCTCGCGGTGATGCGGGTCGTTGATGTCCAGGGAATCGTGGTAAAACGCGGAAAGCGCGCCGACGACGCCGCACATGATCGCCATCGGGTGGGCGTCCCGGCGGAAACCGTTGAGGAAGGATTTCAGCTGCTCATGAACCATCGTGTGGTTCTTGACGGTGCTGATGAACTGCGCCTTCTCCTCGGCAGTGGGTAGCTCGCCGTTCAGCAGCAGGTAGCAGGTTTCCAGGTAGTCGGACTTTTCAGCCAGCTGCTCGATCGGGTAGCCGCGATGCAGCAGGATGCCTTTGTCGCCGTCGATGTAGGTGATCTTGGATTCGCAAGAGGCGGTGGACATGAAGCCGGGATCGAAGGTGAAGCGACCCGTGGAGGTCAAGCCTCGTACGTCGATTACGTCAGGCCCTACGGTGCCGGATAGAACGGGCAGTTCGATGGCGTCTGCGCCTTCGATGATCAACTGCGCTTTGTTGTCAGCCATGTATGGCCTCCTGTTTTATGCTTGGAATCATCATGGCCCCCCACGCAGGGCCCGCATCACTATAGTGAGATAAATCACAAAGTCAATTTGAGCGGGCCCTTGCAGCAGAGGGGTTTGCGGGTGAATTCTCAACACAGAAAAGGCTATTTACGGCATTTGTAATCGGCCCCGCCATCCGCCTTTAGTGGCACTTCACCACATTGTCATTAGCGACCTAACTGTTTATACTCGGCGACCGACCGGCAGGGGCCTGACAGGCAGTTTCCTGTGGGTTGTCACTCGTGGGTGGCGGGTACCGCTGCGTGCTCTTCCCAACAACTTTGCCCTGCGTCCCTGGGGGCTCTCAAGTGTGAAAACAGCCGTGAAAAGCCAACGACCTGTAAACCTAGATCTTAGGACAATAAAACTCCCAATCACCGCTTACACCTCCATCCTTCATCGCGTTTCCGGCGTGATCCTGTTTGTGGGTGTGGCCATCCTTCTGCTTGCTCTGGATACCTCGCTTTCTTCTGCCGAAGGCTTCGAGGATGTCAAGGCGTATCTGGGCAGTCCGTTGGCCAAGCTCGTGGTATGGGCGCTGCTGTCTGCATTGCTGTATCACCTGGTGGCCGGTGTGCGTCACCTGGTTATGGATACCGGGCATGGCGAGACGCTGGAAGGCGGCAAGCTCGGCTCGAAAATCGTTCTGGCCGTTTCGGCGGTGCTGATCGTTCTGGCGGGAGTGTGGATATGGTAACCAACGTCACCAACTTCTCGCGTTCGGGTCTGTACGACTGGATGGCGCAGCGTGTTTCTGCAGTGGTTCTGGCGGCTTATTTCCTCTTCCTGATCGGATACCTGCTGTTCAATCCGGGGCTCGAATACGCTCAGTGGCAGCAGCTGTTCTCGTCGAGCTGGATGCGCATTTTCAGTCTGCTGGCGCTGGTTGCCCTGAGCGTGCATGCCTGGGTCGGGATGTGGACGATTTCCACCGACTACCTGACCAACATGGCGATCGGCAAGTGGGCGACCGGCGTGCGTTTTCTTTTCCAGGCGGTGTGTGGCATAGCCATGTTCACCTTCTTCGTCTGGGGCGTGCAGATTCTTTGGGGTATCTGATCCATGGCTAGCATTCGTACTCTTTCCTATGACGCCATCATCATCGGTGGCGGCGGTGCGGGCATGCGCGCCGCGCTGCAGTTGGCCCAGGGTGGTCACAAGACAGCGGTGGTGACCAAGGTCTTTCCGACCCGCTCGCACACTGTTTCCGCCCAGGGCGGCATCACCTGCGCCATCGCCTCGGCCGATCCGAACGATGATTGGCGCTGGCACATGTACGACACCGTCAAGGGTTCCGACTATATCGGCGACCAGGACGCGATCGAGTACATGTGTTCCGTGGGCCCCGAGGCCGTGTTCGAGCTGGAACACATGGGCCTGCCGTTCTCGCGTACTGAACAGGGGCGCATTTACCAGCGTCCGTTCGGCGGCCAGTCGAAGGATTATGGCAAGGGCGGCCAGGCTGCCCGCACCTGTGCGGCCGCAGACCGTACCGGTCATGCGTTGCTGCATACCCTTTACCAGGCGAACCTCAAGGCCGGCACCTCGTTCCTGAACGAGTGGTACGGCGTCGACCTGGTGAAGAACCAGGATGGCGCAATCGTCGGCATCATCGCGATCTGCATCGAGAACGGCGAGACCGTCTACATTCGCTCCAAGGCCGTGGTGCTTGCAACCGGTGGCGCCGGTCGCATCTATGCATCCACCACCAACGCCCTGATCAACACCGGTGACGGTGTCGGCATGGCGCTGCGCGCGGGTGTGCCGGTGCAGGACATCGAGATGTGGCAGTTCCACCCGACTGGCATCGCCGGCGCGGGCGTACTGGTCACCGAAGGTTGCCGCGGTGAAGGTGGCTACCTGATCAACAAGCACGGCGAGCGTTTCATGGAGCGCTATGCGCCGAATGCCAAGGACCTTGCCGGTCGCGACGTCGTGGCTCGCTCGATGGTCAAGGAAATCCTCGCCGGGAATGGCTGTGGCCCGGATGGCGATCACGTCATGCTGAAGCTCGATCACCTTGGCGAGGAAGTGCTGCACAGCCGCCTGCCGGGTATCTGCGAGCTGTCGAAGACCTTCGCGCATGTGGATCCGGTCACGGCGCCGGTACCGGTCGTCCCGACCTGCCACTACATGATGGGCGGCATCGCCACGAACATTCATGGTCAGGCAATGACCCAGGATGCCAATGGCAACGACAAGGTCATCGAAGGCCTGTTCGCGGTCGGCGAAGTGGCATGCGTGTCGGTGCACGGTGCGAACCGGCTCGGTGGCAACTCGCTGCTTGACCTGGTGGTCTTTGGTCGGGCTGCCGGCCTGCACCTGGAAAAGGCGCTCAAGGATGGCATCGAGCACCGCGGTGCTACCGAGACCGACCTGGACGGCGCGCTCAATCGTCTGGCCAGCCTCAACGAGCGCACGGCCGGCGAAGACGTCGCACCGCTGCGTAAGGAACTGCAGAGCTGCATGCAGAACTACTTCGGTGTGTTCCGTACCGGCGAATACATGCAGAAGGGTATCGCGCAGTTGGCTGACCTGCGCCAGCGCATCGCGACGGTGAAAATCTCCGACAAGAGTCAGGCATTCAACACGGCGCGCATCGAGGCGCTGGAGTTGCAGAACCTGCTCGAGGTGGCCGAAGCGACCGCTGTTGCCGCAGAGGCCCGCAAGGAATCCCGCGGTGCGCATGCGCGTGAGGATTTCGAAGAGCGTGACGACGAAAACTGGCTGTGCCACACCTTGTATTTCCCAGGTGAGAAGCGCGTCTCCAAGCGCGCCGTGAACTTCTCTCCGAAGACAGTGCCGACTTTTGAACCCAAGGTCCGGACTTACTGAGGTTGCCGATATGTTGCAAGTAAGCGTTTATCGCTATAACCCGGATAAAGACGAAAAGCCCTACATGCAGGATTTTCAGGTCAATACCGACGGTAAGGACCTGATGGTGCTGGACGTGCTGGCGCTGATCAAGGAACAGGACGAGGGCTTCTCCTACCGTCGTTCCTGCCGTGAAGGGGTCTGCGGTTCCGACGGCATGAACCTGAACGGCAAGAATGGTCTGGCCTGCATCACGCCGTTGTCGGCGGTCGTCAAGGGCGACAAGCTGGTGGTCCGTCCGCTGCCTGGTTTGCCGGTCATACGTGACCTGGCCGTGGATATGAGCATCTTCTATAAGCAGTACGAGAAGGTTCGTCCTTATCTGATGAACGATACGCCGGCTCCGGCTATCGAACGTCTGCAGAGCCCGGAAGATCGCGAGAAGCTGGACGGTCTGTACGAGTGCATCCTGTGCGCTTGCTGCTCGACCAGCTGCCCGTCCTTCTGGTGGAACCCGGACAAGTTCCTCGGCCCCGCTGCACTTCTGCAGGCGTATCGTTTCCTCGCCGACAGCCGTGACACCGAGACCGAGAGCCGCTTGTCCGCCCTGGACGATCCGTTCAGTGTGTTTCGCTGCCGCGGCATCATGAATTGCGTGAGCGTCTGTCCGAAAGGGTTGAACCCGACCAAGGCGATAGGCCACGTGCGCAACATGCTGCTGCAGAGCGCAACCTGATGCGACGCAGCTGTCCCCGGCATCGAGTCCTGGGCGGCTGATGCTTCACCGCGACACCTGTGGCGCCGGAGCTTGAGCCCGGCGCCGCAGTCTTAGTAGGGGTCCCAGCTTACAAGGCCGGGGCTTCACTCTGAAAATTGATGACCAGCAGGAGCATCCGGGGTTGTTCTCGGAAACTATCTGCGCGGTCCGTAGTGGCTTTACCTGGGTCGCTGCTTCAGAACTTGGGAAGTCATGCTGCGGTCTCCACGCTGGTGGTGTCTCCTTATCGAAGGTGACCAGACATGCAAGAAAGCGTAATGCAGCGCATGTGGGACAGTGCCCACCTATCCGGTGGAAACGCTGCCTACGTGGAAGAGCTCTACGAGCTCTACCTGCACGATCCCAACGCTGTGCCAGAAGAGTGGCGCACCTATTTCCAGAAGCTGCCTGTCAATGGTGGCTCTGCAGCCGATGTTTCGCATTCGACGATTCGCGATCACTTCGTCCTGCTGGCGAAGAATCAGCGCCGCGCCCAGCCGGTGTCGGCCGGTAGCGTCAGTAGCGAGCACGAAAAGAAGCAGGTCGAAGTCCTGCGTCTCATCCAGGCCTACCGGATGCGTGGCCACCAGGCGGCGAAGCTCGACCCGCTTGGTCTGCAGCAGCGCCCCGCGCCGGCGGATCTCGCCATCAACAATTACGGCCTGACGGACGCGGACCTGGATACGGTCTTTCGTACCGGCGACCTGGCAGTTGGCAAAGATCAAGCAACCTTGCGTGAAATCCAGCAGGCGCTGCAAGAGACATATTGCCGCACCATTGGTGCCGAATTCACCCATATCGTCGACTCCGATCAGCGCAACTGGTTTATCCAGCGCCTCGAAAGCGTGCGTGGCCGCCCGGCGTTCTCGCCGGAGATCAAAAGCCATCTGCTCGAGCGTCTGACCGCTGCCGAGGGCCTCGAGAAATACCTGGGCACCAAGTACCCAGGCACCAAGCGGTTTGGCCTGGAAGGCGGCGAGAGCCTGATTCCGCTACTTGACGAGATCATTCAGCGTTCCGGTTCGTACGGCACCAAGGAAATCGTCATCGGCATGGCCCACCGCGGCCGTCTCAACGTGCTGGTGAACACCTTCGGCAAGAACCCGCGCGATCTTTTTGACGAATTCGAGGGCAAGAAGGTCGAAGGCCTGAGCTCCGGTGACGTCAAGTATCACCAGGGTTTCTCGTCCAACGTGATGACGCCTGGCGGCGAAATCCACCTGGCCATGGCCTTCAACCCGTCGCACCTCGAAATCGTTTCGCCGGTGGTCGAAGGCTCGGTGCGGGCGCGGCAGGACCGCCGTTCCGATGCGGTTGGCGATAAGGTTCTTCCCGTGACCATCCATGGCGACGCCGCGGTGGCGGGCCAGGGCGTGGTGATGGAAACCTTCCAGATGTCCCAGACCCGTGCCTATCGCACGGGCGGGACCATCCGTATCGTAATCAACAACCAGGTCGGCTTTACCACCAACAAACAGGAAGACGCGCGCTCGACCGAATACGCGACCGACGTCGCGAAGATGATTCAGGCACCGATCTTCCACGTGAACGCCGACGATCCAGAGGCCGTCCTGTTCGTGACGCAACTGGCGGTCGATTACCGCATGCAGTTCAAGCGCGACATCGTCATCGACCTCATCTGCTACCGCCGTCGCGGGCACAACGAGGCCGACGAGCCAAGTGGCACGCAGCCTCTGATGTATCAGAAGATCGCCAAGCAGCGCACCACGCGCGAGCTGTATGCCGACTCCCTGATCCAGTCCAGCGTGCTGGACGATGGCAGTGTCCAGGCGAAGGTCGACGACTACCGCGCCGCGCTCGACAACGGCCTTCACGTCGTCAAGAGCCTGGTCAAGGAGCCGAACAAGGAGCTCTTCGTAGACTGGCGTCCGTACCTGGGCCATACCTGGACGGCACGCTACGACACCCGTTTCGACCTCAAGGCGCTGCAGGAACTGTCCAGCAAGATGCTGATGGTGCCCGAGGGCTTCGTGGTCCAGCGGCAGGTCGCCAAGATCCTCGAGGATCGCCAGAAGATGGGCGCCGGCGCGCTGGCCATCAACTGGGGCTACGCCGAAACCCTGGCCTACGCGACCCTGCTGTTCGAGGGCCATCCCGTTCGCATCAGCGGCCAGGACGTCGGCCGTGGCACCTTCTCGCACCGCCATGCGGCGCTGCACAACCAGAAGGACGGAAGCACCTACATCCCGCTGCAGCACCTCTATGAAGGGCAGCCGCGGTTCGACCTGTACGATTCGTTCCTCTCCGAGGAAGCGGTTCTGGCCTTCGAGTACGGCTACGCGACCACCATGCCGAATGCGCTGGTCGTCTGGGAAGCGCAGTTTGGCGACTTCGCCAACGGCGCCCAGGTCGTGATCGACCAGTTCATCACCAGTGGCGAGCACAAGTGGGGCCGTCTCTGCGGCCTGACCATGCTGCTGCCGCATGGGTATGAAGGGCAGGGCCCGGAGCACTCTTCGGCGCGCCTGGAGCGTTACCTGCAGCTCTGTGCCGAACACAACATCCAGGTCTGCGTGCCGACTACGCCGGCGCAGGTCTACCATATGCTGCGTCGACAGGCGATTCGTCCGCTGCGCAAGCCGCTGGTGGCCTTGACCCCCAAATCGCTGTTGCGTCACAAGCTTGCCACCTCGACGCTCGAGGATCTCACTGAAGGCTCGTTCCTGACCGTGATCCCGGAGATCGATCAGATCGAGCCGAGCAAGGTCGAACGCCTGATCATGTGCAGTGGCAAGGTCTACTACGATCTGCTGGACAAGCGCCGTAACGAAGGCCGCGACGACATCGCGATCGTTCGTCTGGAGCAGCTGTATCCGTTCCCCGAGGATGATCTGGCCGAGGTGCTCGCGCCGTACCAGAACCTCAAGAGCATCGTCTGGTGTCAGGAAGAGCCGATGAACCAGGGGGCCTGGTATTGCAGTCAGCACCATATGCGGCGCGTTGCCGTTGCGCACAAGAAGGAGTTGTTCCTGCAGTACGCCGGGCGTGACGCCTCCGCTGCACCGGCAGTGGGCTACGCCTCCATGCATGCCGAACAGCAGGAAAAACTGCTGCAGGACGCGTTCACCGTTTAATCATTCTTGCAAGAGGCCGCGGACATCGCGGCCTCGATGTAAAAAACGAATCAATAGGACCCCAGCTAATGGCTATCGAGATCAAAGCCCCTCAATTTCCGGAATCGGTTGCTGACGGCACCGTCGCCACCTGGCACAAGCAGCCGGGCGACGCGGTCAAGCGCGACGAACTGATCGTCGACATCGAAACCGACAAGGTCGTCATGGAAGTACTGGCTGAAGCCGACGGCGTGCTCAGCGAAATCGTCAAGAACGAAGGCGACACCGTGCTCAGTGGCGAGCTGCTCGGCAAGCTGGACGCCGGCGCCACGGCCGCCGCTTCCTCGGCTCCGGCTGCTGCTCCGGCTGAGGCGAGCGCGCCGGCAGCGGCCGCTGCTTCGGCTCCGGCCGCCAGTGGCGAGGACGCCATCCTGGCACCCGCCGCCCGCAAGCTGGCGGAAGAAAACGGTATCGACCCGAACAGCGTCAAGGGCACCGGCAAAGATGGCCGCGTGACCAAGGAAGACCTGGTTGCCGCGATCGAGGCCAAGAAGTCCGCACCGGCTGCCAAGCCGGCCGGCAATGCCGCTGCCGCGCCTGTCGTGACGTCCGCTGGCGATCGCACCGAGAAGCGCGTTCCGATGACGCGCCTGCGCGCCAAGGTGGCCGAGCGTCTGGTTGAAGCACAGTCGAACATGGCGATGCTGACCACCTTTAACGAAGTCGACATGACCGAAGTCATGGCCCTGCGTTCGAAGTACAAGGACCTGTTCGAGAAGACCCATAACGGCGTCCGCCTGGGCTTCATGTCGTTCTTCGTCAAGGCCTCGGTCGAGGCGCTCAAGCGCTTCCCAGCGGTCAATGCGTCGATCGACGGCACCGACATCGTCTACCACGGGTACCAGGACATCGGCGTGGCGGTCTCCAGCGATCGCGGTCTGGTCGTGCCGGTGCTGCGCAACGCCGAGCTGATGAGCCTGGCCGAAGTCGAAAGCGGCATTGCCACCTTCGGCAAGAAGGCCCGCGACGGCAAGCTGTCGATCGACGAGATGACCGGCGGCACCTTCACCATCACCAACGGCGGTACCTTTGGCTCGATGATGTCGACCCCGATCGTCAACCCGCCGCAAGCAGCCATCCTGGGGATGCACAACATCATCCAGCGTCCCATGGCCATCAACGGTCAGGTAGTCATTCGTCCGATGATGTATCTGGCGCTGTCCTATGATCACCGCCTGATCGACGGTAAGGAAGCGGTCAGCTTCCTGGTGACCATCAAGAACTTGCTGGAAGATCCGGCCCGTCTGCTGCTGGATATCTAAAAAGACAGCTACAGGCCGCAGGCGGCAAGCTGCCGGACAAGGCAGCCCGCCGGTGGCTTGTAGCTTTGCTTGCCGCTTAGAAAAGAGGATTCGCAATGAGCCAGAAATTCGACGTCGTCGTGATCGGTGCCGGCCCCGGCGGCTATGTGGCCGCCATTCGTGCAGCGCAGCTGGGCCTGAAGACGGCCTGTATCGAGAAATACCAAGGCAAGGAAGGCAAGACCGCACTCGGCGGCACCTGCCTGAACGTCGGTTGCATTCCCTCCAAGGCACTGCTGGACAGTTCCTACAAATTCCATGAAGCCCACGAGAGCTTCAAGGTCCATGGCATCAGCACCGGCGAAGTCGCGATGGACGTCCCGACCATGGTGGCTCGCAAGGACCAGATCGTTAAGAACCTCACCGGCGGCGTCGCCGCCCTGATGAAGGCCAACGGCGTGACCGTTTTCGAAGGCCACGGCAAGCTGCTCAGCGGCAAGCAGGTCGAAGTCACTGGTCTGGACGGCAACACGCAGGTGCTCGGTGCCGAGAACGTGATTCTTGCCTCCGGTTCCAAGCCCGTCGACATTCCGCCGGCCCCCGTTGACCAGAAGATCATCGTCGATTCGACCGGCGCCCTGGATTTCCAGAGCGTGCCGAAGAAACTCGGCGTCATCGGTGCCGGTGTCATCGGCCTCGAGCTGGGCTCGGTCTGGGCTCGTCTGGGCGCGGAAGTCACCGTGCTCGAAGCCATGGACAAGTTCCTGCCGGCCGCCGACGAGCAAATCTCCAAGGAAGCCTTCAAGGTGCTGAGCAAGCAGGGCTTGAAAATCCTGCTGGGCGCGCGCGTGACCGGTTCGGAAGTCAAGGGTGACCAGGTCACCGTCAACTTCACCAACGCCGAAGGTGAGCAGCAGCAGACCTTCGACAAGTTGATCGTTGCGGTCGGCCGTCGTCCGGTCACCACCGATCTGCTGGCCGCCGATGCTGGCGTCGATATGGACGAGCGCGGTTTCATCTTCGTTGACGATCATTGCGCCACCAGCGTCCCGGGCGTGTATGCGATTGGCGACGTGGTTCGCGGTGCGATGCTTGCCCACAAGGCCTCGGAAGAGGGCGTGATGGTTGCCGAGCGGATTGCCGGCCACAAGTCGCAAATGAACTACGACCTGGTTCCGTCGGTCATCTATACCCATCCGGAAATCGCGTGGGTCGGCAAGACCGAGCAGGCGCTCAAGGCCGAAGGCGTCGAAGTTAACGTCGGCACCTTCCCGTTCGCAGCCAGTGGCCGCGCGATGGCAGCCAACGACACGGCAGGTCTGGTCAAGGTCATCGCTGATGCGAAGACCGATCGCGTGTTGGGTGTCCACGTGATGGGCCCGGCGGCAGCCGAACTGGTTCAGCAGGGTGCCATCGGCATGGAATTCGGCACCAGCGCCGAAGACCTCGGCATGATGGTCTTCTCGCATCCGACCATGTCCGAGGCGCTGCATGAAGCAGCCCTGGCGGTGAATGGTCATGCCATCCACGTCGCCAACCGCAAGAAGCGCTAACCGCGCTGTACACGGCGGCTTGCCTGGCCACAGGGCTGCGCAGGTCGCCGAATACCTTGGCGCAAGGTATGACAGGTCTCTGAAAGGTATCTTCGATAGTTTTCAGCGACTTGAGGTGATACCGCGATCCGCGGTGTCTGATGCACATCAAACCGAACGGTAGCTAAGATGAATCTTCACGAATACCAGGGCAAGCAGCTGTTTGCCGAATACGGATTGCCGGTTTCCAAAGGCTACGCAGTCGAAAGCCCCAAGGAAGCAGCGGAAGCCTGTGACCATATTGGCGGCACCCAGTGGGTGGTCAAGGCCCAGGTGCATGCCGGTGGTCGCGGCAAGGCGGGTGGGGTAAAGCTGGTCCGCAGCAAAGACGAAGCCCGCGCGTTCGCCGAGCAGTGGCTGGACAAGCGTCTGGTAACCTACCAGACCGACGCCAACGGACAGCCGGTCAGCCGGATCCTGGTCGAAGCCTGCACGGACATCGACAAGGAGCTCTATCTGGGCGCCGTGGTCGATCGCGCCACGCGCCGTATCGTGTTCATGGCTTCCACCGAAGGTGGCGTGGATATCGAGAAGGTCGCTCACGACACCCCTGAGAAGATTCTCAAGGCGACCATCGACCCGCTGGTCGGCGCGCAGCCGTTCCAAGGCCGCGAGCTGGCCTTTCAGCTGGGCCTGAAGGGCGACCAGGTCAAGCAGTTCGTCCACATCTTCGTCAACCTCGGCAAGCTCTTCGTCGACTACGATCTGGCGCTGCTTGAGGTCAATCCGCTGGTGATCAAGAAGGACGGCAACCTGCACTGTCTGGATGCCAAACTCAACATCGACGGCAATGCCATCTACCGCCAGCCGAAGCTGCGCGGCATGCAGGATCCTTCGCAGGATGACCCGCGCGAGGCTCACGCGGCCAAGTGGGAACTCAACTACGTCGCGCTCGACGGCAACATCGGTTGCATGGTCAACGGCGCGGGCCTGGCCATGGGCACCATGGACATCGTCAACCTTCATGGTGGCAAACCGGCCAACTTCCTCGACGTGGGCGGTGGTGCGACCGAAGAGCGTGTGACCGAGGCGTTCAAAATCATTCTCTCGGATGAAAACGTGGCGGCGGTTCTGGTGAACATCTTCGGCGGAATCGTGCGCTGCGACATGATCGCCGAAGGCATCATTGGCGCGGTGAAGGAAGTAGGCGTGAAGGTCCCGGTCGTGGTTCGCCTTGAAGGCAACAATGCCGAACTCGGCGCCAAGAAGCTGAGTGAAAGTGGTCTGAACATCATCGGTGCGACCAGCCTGACCGATGCGGCCATTCAAGTCGTCAAAGCCGCGGAGGGCAAGTAATGAGCGTCCTGATCAATAAAGACACCAAGGTCATCTGCCAGGGCTTCACCGGCTCGCAGGGGACCTTCCACTCGGAACAGGCCATCGAATACGGCACCAAGATGGTCGGTGGCGTAACCCCCGGCAAGGGCGGCACCACCCACCTCGGCCTGCCGGTGTTCAACACCGTCAAGGAAGCGGTTGCGGCGACCGGCGCAGACGCTTCGGTGATCTACGTGCCTGCGCCTTTCTGCAAGGATTCGATCCTGGAAGCGGCATTCGGCGGCATCAAGCTCATCGTCTGCATCACCGAAGGCATCCCGACCCTGGACATGCTCGAGGTCAAGATCAAGTGCGACGAGCTCGGCGTACGCCTGATCGGGCCGAACTGCCCCGGCGTAATCACCCCCGGCGAATGCAAGATCGGCATCCAGCCGGGCCATATCCACATGCCGGGCAAGGTCGGTATCGTGTCCCGCTCGGGTACGCTGACCTATGAAGCCGTTAAGCAGACCACCGACGCCGGCTTCGGCCAGTCCACGTGCGTCGGTATCGGTGGCGACCCGATCCCGGGTTCTACCTTCATCGACATCCTCAAGCTGTTCCAGGATGACCCGCAGACCGAAGCGATCGTGATGATCGGTGAGATCGGTGGCTCGGCCGAAGAAGAGGCTGCCGCGTATATCAAGGCCAACGTTACCAAGCCGGTGGTGTCCTATATCGCGGGTGTGACCGCTCCGGCGGGCAAGCGCATGGGGCACGCGGGCGCGATCATCTCTGGCGGCAAGGGCACGGCGGACGAGAAGTTCGCGGCGCTGCAGGATGCCGGCGTGAAGACGGTGCGTTCGCTGGCCGACATCGGCAAGGCACTCGCCGAGATCACTGGCTGGGCCGTCAAGCAGGGCTGATCCCCGCGTCTGCCAACCAATGCCAGTCAGCTCGCCTGACTGGCATTTTTCTTTCTGACGGATCCGTCCTGCGTATCCCCGTGGGGCTTATCCCCGCGTTAACGTCCGCGCCGGTTTCGGCAATATCAGCTCGTGTTCCGGCCGGCTCGCGAGACTGAGGCCGCTCGGCGTCGAGGCAATTGGCATTCAGGGGTGCGTGGCGGCTCCGCATTTTCTCGCAGCAGTGAAAACCCGATGACTCGATTGAACGGCCAGGATTTACTGGCCCTTGGTTTCATGACCTTCGCCCTGTTTCTTGGCGCGGGCAACATCATTTTTCCTCCCAGTGCCGGCATGGCGGCGGGGCAGGCCATCTGGCCGGCGGCGGCCGGATTCTTGCTGACCGGGGTCGGTTTGCCCTTGTTAACGGTCGTGGCCCTGGCTCGCGTCGGCGGTGGCATGGATCGGTTGACCGCACCGCTGGGGCGAAGCGCCGGCACGGTATTGGCAGTGGCCGTCTACCTCGCCATCGGCCCATTGTTCGCGACGCCGCGAACGGCGGTCGTGTCGTTCGAGATGGGGGTGGCGCCCTTCACCGGCAACGCGGCGGTGCCTTTGCTGGTGTACACGATGACCTTCTTCGCTGCGGTCCTGTTCCTGGTGCTGAACCCCGGCCGACTGGTTGATCGGGTGGGCAAGTTCATCACGCCGGTGTTGCTCGCTGCCCTGCTGGTACTGGGCGGCGCGGCGGTCTTCGCACCGGCGGGGGAGGTCGGCGTGACGGCGCAGGGCTATCGAGACGGGCCGCTGCTGAAGGGCTTTCTCGACGGCTACCTGACAATGGATACGCTCGGCGCCTTGGTGTTCGGCATCGTGATTGCCACGGCGATCCGGGACCGGGGCGTCTCGGAACCCGCGCTGGTGACTCGCTATTCGATGATCGCCGGGGCAATCGCCGCGGCCGGCCTGTCCCTGGTGTACCTGGCTCTGTTCTACCTCGGTGCGACCAGCCAGGGTATTGCCGGCGATGCACAGAACGGCGTGCAGATCCTGACCACCTATGTCCAGCACACCTTCGGCATGACCGGCAGCCTGTTATTGGCGGTGGTCATCACGCTCGCCTGCCTGACCACCGCGGTCGGGCTGACGGCGGCCTGTGGCGAGTTTTTCAGTGGGCTGCTGCCGGTCAGTTACCGCGTCGTGGCGGTGACCTTCACGCTGTTCAGTCTGCTGGTCGCCAATCAGGGTCTGACCCAGCTGATCAGCCTGTCAGTGCCGGTGCTGGTCGGGCTCTATCCGCTGGCGATCATGCTGGTCGCGCTGAGCCTGCTGGATCGCTGCTGGGTCTCGCCGAGCCGGGTCTTCGTCCCCGTCATGGCGGTGACGCTGGTGTTCGGCCTGGCCGACGGCCTGTCCGCTGCCGGCTTCACCGCGCTGGTCCCGGCAGTGTTCACGGCGATGCCTCTGGCTGCGCAGAGCATGGGCTGGCTGGTGCCGGTCCTGCTAACGCTGGCGGTGGCGGGGCTTGCTGACCGGCTGCTCGGCCGTGGCTTGACTGCCTTGGAGTCACGTTGATTCAGACCCGGGCCCTGGCCCGCGGGCTGGCTTATAATGCGGCGCGACTGCCCTGGAGTCTGCCATGTCGATCCCGAGTCACCTGTTACCGCACCTGATCGCGGTTGTCTGGTTCATCCTCTGCTGGGCTGGCTACACCCGCTACGCCAGCTGGCGCGGCCGGGATACCGCCTGCCTGGCGAGCGTGCTGCACCTCTATCGCCAGGACTGGATGCGCCGCATGCTGCTGCGTGACAACCGGATCGCCGACGCCAACGTGATTGGCAACCTGGAGCGTAATGCGGGTTTCTTCGCCTCGAGCACGTTGATCATCCTGGCCGGCATCCTCACCGCGCTGGGCGCGTCCGAACGTGCAGTGATGCTGCTGGCCGACCTGCCCTTTGCACAGCCGGTCAGCCGCGGCCTCTCCGAGATCAAGTTGCTCTCGCTGGGCATCGTCTTCGTCTACGCGTTCTTCACCTTTAGCTGGTGTATGCGGCAATACAACTTCGCCGCGGTGCTGGTCGCCTCGGCGCCCATGGCAGGCGAGCGCAACGTCAGCGATCAGGAGCGACGTTCATTTGCCGAACGCGCCGCACGGGTCATTTCCATGGCGGCCAACCAGTTCAACTTCGGCCTGCGTGCCTACTACTTCGGCATGGCGACCCTGGCCTGGTTCATCCACCCCTGGTTCTTCATGGTGGTAACTGCCGGGGTGGTGCTGATTCTGTACCGCCGCGAATTCCACTCCGACGTGCTGGAGGTCATGGTCTTCACGCCCACTCTGGCGGCCGAGCCGGCCAAGGAATAGGGCTGGCGTGTTCCCGTTTCGGTAACTCAAGAGAAGACGTCATGAGCGACATGCTAATCCTGGAGCGCACCCGGCGCTTTCTCTCGATGCTGCGCCACTGTCAGGTGCTGGGCATGCAGGTCGAGCGCGCCGACCGACAGGGGCTGACCTTGCGCCTGCCCTATAGCCAGCAGATCGTCAGCGACCCGGACAGCGGCCGGGTGCACGGTGGCGCGATCACCACCTTGATGGACACCACCTGCGGAATTTCCACGGCCTGTGCACTACCGGAGCTGGAAATCTGCCCGACCCTGGACTTGCGCATCGACTACATGCACCCGGCCGAACCGAACCACGATGTGTTCGGCTTCGCCGAATGTTACCGGGTGACGCCGACGGTCATCTTTACCCGAGGCGTTGCCTACCAGCGCGACATTAACGAGCCGATCGCGCACGTGGTTGGGGCATTCATGCGCATGGGCGGCCACACGACTGTGCGATCGGAGGGGGCGTGACGATGAGCAAGCTGGATCTGGACGCCATGGTGCGCGAAGCCCACGCGAGTAACGACTACGATGCGCTGCTGAATACCGTGCCCTATGCGCGGCTGATCGGGATCGAATGCCTGCGGCTAGGCGACGAGATGGTGTTCCGGCTGCCGCGCAACGAGGACAACATCGGCAATCCCACACTGCCCGCGATCCACGGCGGAGTCATCGCCGGCTTTATGGAGCATGCCGCGATGCTCCACCTGTTGATGTTCATGGGTGCGCCACATTTGCCCAAAATCATCGACTTCTCGATAGATTATCTGCGAGCCGGTCACTATCGTGACACCTTTGCTGCCTGCCAGGTCTGGCGCCAGGGGCGCCGTGTGGCGAATGTCGCCGTTACCGCCTGGCAGACCCATCAGGCCGAGCCTATCGCGACGGCGCGTTGCCACTTCAAGGTCAACGAGCCCTGACGTCGCACGGGTCCGCTGTCGTTTTCGAAGGTGTTGAATGGATGCGTTGCTGATACTGGGCGGGCTGCTGCTCGTGGTCGCGGGTCTCATCTGGTTGGTACAGCTGGCGTTCGGCACCAGCCTGCTGTGGGGTACCGGCAGCCTGGTTCCGCCCATCACCATGGTCTTCGCCGTGCGCCACTGGGTTGTGGCGCGCAAGGCGGTCGGGCTGTCCGCGCTGGGCTTCATTCCGCTGGTGGTAGGCTTCACGATGCTTGCCAGCCATGATCCGGAACGGATGGCAGCGATTGCCCGCTTCGATTGGCACGCCCGGGATGAGCAGGCCTCTGGTGAGCGTCTGGCCATTGCCCTGCAAGGCGAACTCGACGGGCGTGCCTTCCAGCCACAGATCGGCGAGTTCGCAGATGGTGTCCTGACGTTGCGCGAGGGCGACGAACTGTTTGCGCGCCAGGCGGTGAGCATCCGCCTGGGGGACGTCTCGCCCGGCGATGTGCGCATTGACGTCCTTCCACAGGACGCTCGCCCGGTTCCGGAAGTGGAAATCAACTGGATGCGTCCCGGCCAGGCATTGCCCGAAGCACGAAAGATCCGCAGCGGCTATACCCTGCACCTGGACTTGCAGCCAGTGCCACCCAACCGCCTGGCCGGCGATTTTCATCTGGTCCTGCCGGCCCATTACCAGACCAGCCTCAGCGGGCGGCTCGAACTGTACACCGATGGGCTGCGCTATCGTGACGGTCGCGTCGACCTGAGCCACGACTCGGCGGATACGCTGCGCTATCTGGTGACGGACTACCTGCAACGGCGTTTCGGCACGCGCGACGTGCAGGTGACGACGCTGTCCCCGGCGAGTTTCCCCGCCGCATCGCTGGCGCTGGAGGTCGAAGCGGAGGTGGATGGGGCTCCGGCCCGTTTGTCCCTCGGCGCGGACAAGAGCAACGGCGCCTGGGCGGTTTCCGGTGACGAGTATCCACCGCTGCCCGCCATCGCCGAAGCTTCACGCCGTGAGCCAGACAGGTCGTTGCCGGCGGAGGCCGAACGCTATCCGGCGACAGCTGAAAAGGGTCCACAGCCGATTTCCCTGGACCAGCTGCTGGGCGATCCGGCGCGCTACACACAGCGCCAGGTTCGCGCCCATACCAGGCGGGGCGGTATCGCCGAGGGGCGCTTCGTCGGGTTCGATGCCGAGGGCAACCTGGCCATCAGCAGGCGCCTCAAGGGCCCGGGCGAGGCGACTTACACCCTGGCGCCGGCGGAAATCGCAGAACTCGAGCTGATCGATCCCTGACGCCGCCGCGGCCTCTGGCTGGGCGCGCCTGCATCGTGTCCGACATGCGCCGGTCTTGAAATCCACGGCCAAGCCCCCATCTGGTTGTCATCGCCGCAACCGCGGTCCGTGCCATTACGATGTGGAGTTTGCAAGACGATGAGTGTGGAGACTCAAAACAAAGAAACCCTGGGCTTCCAGACCGAGGTGAAGCAACTGCTTCACCTGATGATTCACTCCCTGTACTCGAACAAGGAGATCTTTCTTCGCGAGCTGATTTCGAACGCCTCGGATGCGGCCGACAAACTGCGCTTCGAAGCGTTGGCCAAGCCGGACCTGCTCGAGGGTGGTGCCGAGCTCAAGATTCGCGTCAGCTTCGACAAGGATGCCAAGACCGTGACCCTCGAGGACAACGGTATCGGCATGAACCGCGAAGATGTCATTACCCACCTGGGCACCATCGCCAAGTCGGGTACCGCCGATTTCATGAAGCACCTGACCGGCGACCAGAAAAAGGATTCGCACCTGATTGGCCAGTTCGGGGTGGGTTTCTACTCGGCATTCATCGTTGCCGATCAGGTCGAGGTGTTCAGCCGACGCGCCGGCACGCCGGCCGAAGAGGGCGTGTACTGGTCCTCGAAAGGCGAGGGTGATTTCGAAGTTGCCACGATCGACAAGCCGGAGCGCGGCACCCGTATCGTGCTGCACCTGAAGTCCGGCGAAGAAGAATTCGCCGATGGCTGGCGGCTGCGCAACATCATCAAGAAATACTCCGACCACATCGCGCTGCCGATCGAACTGCCGAAAGAGTTTCACGGTGAGGAGAAGGACAAGCCGGCAGAACCCGAGTGGGAAACCGTCAACCGTGCCAGTGCCCTCTGGACCCGTGCGCGCACCGAGATCAAGGATGAGGAGTACCAGGAGTTCTACAAGCACGTCGGGCACGATTTCGAGAATCCGCTGGCCTGGAGCCACAACAAGGTCGAAGGCAAGCTCGAGTACACCTCGCTGCTGTTCGTGCCGGGCCGTGCACCGTTCGATCTGTACCAGCGTGAAGCACCCAAGGGCCTCAAGCTCTACGTCCAGCGCGTTTTCATCATGGACCAGGCCGACGAATTCCTGCCGTTGTACTTGCGTTTCATCAAGGGCGTCATCGACTCCAATGACCTCTCGCTGAACGTGTCGCGTGAGATCCTGCAGAAGGATCCGGTGATCGATTCCATGAAGTCGGCGCTGACCAAGCGCGTGCTGGACATGCTCGACAAGCTGGCGAAGGACAAACCGGAAGAGTACAAGGCCTTCTGGAAGCAGTTCGGCCAGGTACTGAAGGAAGGGCCCGCCGAAGACTTCGCCAACAAAGAAAAGATCGCCGGTCTGCTGCGCTTCGCTTCGACCAGCGACACCTCCGGTGAGCAGAGCGTCTCGCTGGCGGATTACGTCGGCCGCATGAAGGACGGGCAGGACAAGGTCTACTACCTGACCGGTGAGTCCTATGCACAGGTCAAGAACAGCCCGCACCTCGAGGTGTTCCGCAAGAAGGGCATCGAGGTGCTGCTGTTGACCGATCGCATCGACGAGTGGCTGATGAGCTACCTCACCGAGTTCGATGGCAAGCAGTTCGTCGACGTCGCACGCGGCGACCTCGATCTGGGCAAGCTGGACTCGGAAGAGGACAAGAAGGCCCAGGAAGAGATCGCCAAGACCAAGGAAGGCCTGGTCGAGCGCCTCAAGACGGCACTGGCCGATCAGGTCGCCGAAGTCCGTGTGTCCCACCGCCTGACCGACTCGCCTGCGATTCTGGCGATCGGCGAACAGGACCTCGGCCTGCAGATGCGCCAGATTCTCGAGGCCAGCGGGCAGAAGGTGCCGGAATCCAAGCCGATCTTCGAGATCAACCCGCAGCATCCATTGATCGAAAAGCTGGATGCCGAAGCGGACGAAGACCGTTTCGCCGACCTCTCGCACGTCCTGTTCGACCAGGCCGCGCTGGCCGCAGGTGACAGCCTGAAGGACCCAGCGGCGTATGTGCAGCGTCTGAACAAGCTGTTGGTGGAGCTCTCCGCCTAAGCACTCGTTTGGGCTATACCCCACACCGCACCCGGCCAGCGCCGGGTGCGGTGTGTCTCTTTCCAGGCTCGCCGATTCCCCAGGCCGGCGTGCCGTCCCCGCCCCTCAGCGCTTCGTCACAGCACGAACCGACTGACCGTCTGATTCAGATCGCCTGCCAACTGCGCCAGTTGATTGCTTGCCGTGCTGGCCTGCTGCGCCGTGGAGGCGGTTTTCACCGAGAGCTGGCGAATGCTGCCCAAGTTGTGATCCACCTCCAGCGCGACCTGCGCCTGCTGTTCGGCCGCGCTGGCGATCAGGAGGTTGCGGTCGTTGATCGTTGCCGTTGCCTCGATGATCAGGGCGAGCGCCTGCTGCGTACCGCCGGCCTGCTCGAGGGTCTGGCCCGATTGCTCGGCCGTGGCGCGCAAGGCATCGGCGGTGTCCTGCGCGCGCGCCTGTACATCGCTGATCAGGGTTTCGATCTCGGCGGTCGACACGCTGGTGCGTTGGGCCAGCGAACGGACTTCCTCGGCAACCACCGCAAAGCCGCGTCCGGTCTCGCCAGCACGCGCGGCCTCGATGGCAGCATTGAGGGCTAGCAGGTTGGTTTGGTTGGCAATGCTGCGTATGACATCAAGGATCTGGCTGATGCTTTGCGTGCGTTCGGCCAGTCCTTGGGCCTGCTGGGAACAGCCGAGGACCTGATTTGCCAGCTCGTGGATCGACACGATGGTGGTCTTGAGCATGCCCTGGCCGACACCGGCTGCCTCGCTCGAAGCCTGGGACTGGGCAGAGGTGTCGTTGGCGTTGACCGCGACATCGCTGGCGGCTTCGGTCATCTGCGTCACGGCCAGCGCCGCCTGCTCGATTTCCTGGTTCTGGTGACGCAGGTTCTGTGCGCTGGCTTCGGCGATCGAGGTCATTTCCTGTACCGACATGCTCAGTTGATCGGCTGCCGCGTCGATCTGCCCGACCGCGCCGTGCAGGTTGCGTCGCATGCGTTCGAGCATGTTCAGAAGATCGGTCGTTTCGTCGCGGCCGCTGACTGTCACGCCCTGGCTGAGGTCGCCATCGGCAATGGTGCCGGCAATCTGCAGTGCTTCGCGCAGCGGGCGCACGATACTGACAATCAGGCGCCAGGCCAGCAGCACGATCAGCAACAGCGCCGCGCCAATAGCGCTCAAGGCAATGGTGCGGGCGCTCTGGTAATAGGCGCCCGCTGCCGCTACCGCGTCGGCGGCGCTCTGCCTGTTGAGTTCGCGCAGCAGTTGCACCTGCATGTCCATCAGGTCGCCTTGCATGGCCAGGGTGTTGGCGGCCAGCGCCTTGGCCTGGGCGAGCTGCTGTTGCTCGATCAGCCGCACTTCGTCGCGCAGGCCGGTCATGAAGGTGTCGGCCGCCGCTTGCAGGGCACGGATCGAGTCCTGTTCGGTCCGGCTGATGTCTCGTTCCAGATAGGTTTTGAAAGCGGCCGCGACTTCATCGGCCAGCTGGCCGATTGCGATCTTGCTGTTCACCACGCTGCCGGGGTCCGCGGCATCGGCAATCAGCCGAAGGCTTTCCGCGCGCAGCTTGCCCAACGCAATGGCGATGCCGTCAGCGGTGGCGATGCTGGGCAGCGCGCCGGCTTCCACAACGCTGCTTTGCTGGCGGATCAATTGCATCTGCCAAAGACAGAATCCACCGAGGCCGCCCAGCAGAACGGCCGTGATGGCGAAGCACAGGACCAGGCGTGCGGGAATCCGAATGCGGCGTAGCCACTGGCGAGTCGGGCGCTGGGTGCGGCGGCGGGACAGGAAAGATCTGAGCGATTCCACGGGGAGCCTACTTCGACAGTGGGGATGGCCGTCGTTATAAGTCAGTTGTGTGATGTCTTTATGACATCGGCCAGCACGGAAGGCGGCTCGCAGGGCCCTGGCCTGTTGGCGGCGAGCTCTGCCGGGGCGTGTCGTCTGCTTTCCCGTTTCGAGGGATTGCGCCGTTTGCATCCGCCGGCAGCCACACGCAATGAACCGCAACAGGGCAGGGGTGGTCTATCCGCTTGGCTATCGGGAGGTCATTTGTTGTTCAACTTTAAGAGATGTTCTGTTGCGCTGTGCCTTGTTGCGCTGGCACTGCCCGCCCAATCGCGCGATTACCGGTACAGCGATGCTCACCTGCACTTCGTCGACTTCTTCCAGGAAAGCGACGGCATGGCCCGGCTGCTCGATGCAATGGACGCAGGCCGCATCGACCAGGTGATGATCAGCGGCATACCCGTGGCCAAGAAATGGCACGAGAACGAGCCCAAGCGGCCACGCTACTATGCTGGCGATGACGCGCCGGTGTACTGGTACAGCGCGACGGATGTGGTGGTCGCAGCAGCGCTGAAGGAGCTGAAGCCGGAGCAACGCCAGCGCTTCCATCCTTTCCTGTCCGGCTTCAACCCGAACGACAAGAATGCCGACGCCCATATCCGCCGCATGCTCGACCTGGATCCGGGGCTCTGGCAGGGCCTGGGCGAGGTCTTCACACGTCACGACGACGTCACGGCGTTGACCCAGGGCGACACCCCGCGCGCCAACAACGAGGCGCTGGCGCGGGTCTACCACCTGGCGGCCGAGTTCGATCTGCCGGTGATGCTGCATTCGAACATCACCTCCAAGCGCGAGCGCAACCCGCTGTACCTGCAGGAGCTGGAAGAGCCGCTGCGCAACCATCCCCATACGCGCTTCATCTGGGCGCATGCCGGTACCAGCAAGGAGTTGCACCGGCACCAGAAGAAGCTCGATTTCCTCTTGCCCACCGTCACCCGGTTGCTCGACGACTACCCCAACCTATATATCGACCTGTCCTGGACAGTGCTGCGGCCCTATCTGCTCGACAGCGACGACAAACCCGACCGCGACTGGGTGGCGTTGGTCAAGCGCCACCCGCGGCGTTTCATGATCGGCTCCGACGTGGTCGGCCGGTTCGACGGGTTGGGGGAGGCGCTGCAGGCGTTCGATCCGTTTCTCGATGCGCTGCCCGAGCAGGTGGCGCGTGGGGTGGCGCGGGACAATTTTCTCGCCGTGCTGCCCGCATCCCGCGCCAAGGAAACAGCCACGCCGTCACGGTGATGTCTGGTGTTACCGCTTGTCTGCTATATGACCAGACGGTCAGAAACTTGATTTCGATCTATCAAGTTAGGCGTGAGGTGTCCGATATCCGGGGCGTAACCGCTGCATGGTCCGCAGCATCATCATGGACGGGAACCCCCATGTCGATTCGAAACCTGAAAGTCTCCACCCGCTCGGCCATCGGCTTTGGCCTGATCGGTGTCATCGTGCTTGTCCTGGGATTGTTCGCGCTGAGCCAGATGGCCAGCATGCGCAAGGAATCCGGCGAGGTCGACCAGAACTGGCTGCCCAGCATCATCAGCCTCGGCGATCTGAACATCGCCATGCTGCGCATCCGCGCCCTGACCATGCGTTCGCTGCTGGTCGAAGGCGATGCACAGGTGACTACCCGGCAGTCGCTCGCCAAGCTGACCGAGGAGCTCGGTGCGCTCGATACGGCCTACGCCAGTCTGCTCACCACGCCTGAGGAGCGCGCCACCTACCAGCAATTCAAGAAAGCCCAGGGCGACTATTTCGGCGAGCAGCAACGGGTCGTCGAACTCATCGGGCAGGGCGCGCGACAGCAAGCCCTCGATGTGATGAATGGCGCGATCAATACCTACGCCGACGACATGATCCGCGCCCTCGTCGAGCTGCAGCGAATCAACCGCAGCGAGGCGCGTAATGCTGCCGACCGGGCTGAGCAAGTGTACGAGGCGGCCTTCGCCTGGGTGCTGGCTACCATCGTCCTGGCCGCGCTGTTGACCGTCGTGCTGGCGCTGGTGTTCACACGCAGCATCGTCAGGCCGCTGAACCAGGCCGTGCAGGTGGCGGAAACGGTTGCAGCCGGCGATCTGACCCAGCCCATCGCCATCGAGGGCACCGACGAACCGGCGCGTCTGCTGGTTGCGCTCAAGACGATGCAGCAGAGCCTGCGCGCCACCATCCAGGGCATTTCTGACTCATCCAGTCAGCTGGCCTCGGCGGCCGAGGAATTGAATGCGGTCACCGAAGATTCCACCCGTGGCCTGCATCAGCAGAACCACGAGATCGAGCAGGCAGCCACCGCAGTCAATGAGATGACCGCGGCGGTGGACGAAGTCGCCCGCAATGCGGTGGCCACCTCTCAGGCCTCGCACGAATCCGATGTGACTGCCCAGCACGGCCGCCAGCAGGTGATCCGGACCGTGGAGTCGATCGGCCTGCTGGCCGGCGACGTGACCGGCACCGCGTCCCAGGTGGAGAGCCTGGCTGGCCAGGTGCAGGACATCAGCAAGGTACTGGACGTGATCCGCTCGATCGCCGAGCAGACCAATCTGCTGGCCCTCAACGCAGCGATCGAGGCGGCGCGCGCCGGGGACGCGGGCCGCGGCTTCGCGGTCGTCGCCGACGAGGTGAGGGCGCTGGCGCACCGTACCCAGCAGTCGACCCAGGAAATCGAACAGATGATCGGTGGCGTGCACCAGGGGACCGATGCTGCGGTCCAGGCGATGCGGACAAGCAACGAGCGGGCCCGCGCCACGCTGGAGATCGCCCAGACCGCTGGTGAGGCGCTGGACGACATCGCGCGGGCGATCAGCCAGATTAGCGAGCGTAACCTGGTGATCGCCAGCGCGTCGGAAGAGCAGGCGCAGGTGGCTCGCGAAGTCGACCGCAACCTGGTCAACATCCGCGACCTGTCGCTGCAATCCTCGGCTGGCGCCAACCAGACGAGCGCCGCCAGCCAGGAACTGGCGCGGCTGGCGATTGACCTTAACGAGTTGGTGTCGCGGTTCCGCATCTGATACCGCACGACCGGCCTTGGCCACCAATGGCAGGGTGTGGAGGGCAGGGCGTACAGTGAGGCCGGCGGCAAGGCTGGGCAGGAGCGACGCAGGTGCGTACTATCCGGCGTTTTTCACCGGATAGTCGCCCTCGTTTTCGGGACGATGGCGACTTCCTGACTGCCGCTTACCTCGAGAGCCCGCCATGTCCCGCTTAACTACCCGTCTATTCCGCGCCTACAACCGAGTCGGCCTGGTGATGCAGATCGTGATTGGCCTGGTCGCCGGTTGTCTGCTGGCCTGGCTGGCGCCTGATGCCGCGCGGTCGGCCAGCCTGCTGGGGAGCTTGTTCGTCTCTGGCCTGAAGGCCGTTGCGCCGGTGCTGGTGTTCGTCCTGGTCACCGCATCGCTGGCCAACCACAAACGCGGTCAGCCGACCCATATTCGCCCCATCCTGATGCTATATGCGCTAGGCACCCTCAGTGCCGCCGCCGTGGCGGTGATCGCCAGCAGCCTGTTCCCGACGACCCTGACGCTGGTCAGCGAGGCCAGCGACGTGGTCCCGCCGTCCGGCGTCGCGGTGGTGTTGCAGACGCTGCTGTTCAACATCGTCGATAACCCGGTCCACGCGCTGATCGAGGGCAACTTCATCGGCATCCTGGCGTGGGCGATCGGCCTGGGTATCGCCTTCCGCCACGCGCGCGAAAGCACCCGCGACCTGATTGCCGATGTCGCCGACGGCGTGACGCTGATCGTCAAGGCGGTGATTCGTTTCGCGCCGCTGGGCATTTTTGGCCTGGTGGCCGGCACGCTGGCCGAGTCCGGCTTCGCGGCGCTGGCCGGCTACTTCCAGCTGTTGCTGGTGCTGGTCGGCAGCATGCTGTTCATGGCGCTGCTGGTGAACCCGCTGATCGTGTACTGGCAGATCCGTCGCAACCCCTATCCGCTGGTCTTCACCTGCCTGCGCGAAAGCGGGATCACCGCGTTCTTCACCCGGAGCTCGGCTGCCAACATCCCGGTCAACATGCAGCTGTGCGAGCGCCTCGGCCTGCACAAGGACACCTATTCGGTGTCGATTCCCCTGGGCGCGACCATCAACATGGGCGGCGCAGCCATCACCATCACCGTGCTGACGCTGGCGGCGGCCCACACCCTGGGCATCGTGGTCGACATTCCGACCGCCATCCTGCTCAGCCTGCTCGCGGCGATCTGCGCCTGCGGCGCGTCGGGGGTCGCCGGTGGCTCGCTGCTGCTGATTCCGCTGGCGTGCAGCCTGTTCGGCATTTCCAACGACCTGGCGATGCAGGTGGTCGCGGTCGGTTTCATCATCGGCGTGGTGCAGGATTCGGCAGAAACTGCGCTCAACTCGTCCACCGATGCGCTGTTCACCGCCGCGTCCTGCATGGCCCATGGCGACGTGGACGATGCGCTCGGGATGGACGGCCCGCGCGCCTGACGCATCGGCATGCCGGCAGGGAGGGCAGGCCCTTGCTCCCCTAGAGCACAAACAAAAACGGCGCCTTCAGGCGCCGTTTTCGTCAACTGCGGTCGATCAGCCGATCCAGCGCTTGAGCACCAGCGTGGCGTTGGTGCCGCCAAAGCCAAAGCTGTTGCTCATGATGGTGTCGATCTTGGCGTTCTCGCGGGTTTCGCGAACGATCGGCATGTCGGCCACTTCCGGGTCCAGCTCGTCGATGTTCGCCGAGCCGGCGATGAAGTTGCCTTGCATCATCAGCATGCAGTAGATCGCCTCGTGAACGCCGGCGGCGCCCAGCGAGTGGCCGGACAGGCTCTTGGTGGAGCTGATGGCCGGGATCTTGTCGCCGAACATGTTGCGCACGGCCTTGCTCTCGGCTACGTCGCCCACCGGCGTGGAGGTGCCGTGGGTGTTGAGGTAGTCGATTTCGCCTTCAACCGTGGCCATGGCTTGCTGCATGCAGCGCAGTGCGCCTTCTCCGCTCGGTGCGACCATGTCGTAGCCGTCGGACGTGGCACCATAGCCGACGATTTCGGCGTAGATCTTGGCGCCGCGCTTCAGGGCGTGTTCCAGCTCCTCGACTACCACCATGCCGCCACCGCCGGCGATGACGAAGCCGTCACGCTTGGCGTCATAGGCGCGCGAGGCCTTTTCCGGCGTGTCGTTGTATTGGCTGGACAGGGCGCCCATGGCGTCGAACAGGCAGCTCTGGCTCCAGTGCTCCTCTTCGCCGCCGCCAGCAAATACCACGTCCTGCTTGCCCATCTGGATCTGCTCCATCGCATGGCCAATGCAGTGCGCGCTGGTGGCGCAGGCCGAGGCGATCGAGTAGTTGATGCCCTTGATGCGGAACGGGGTGGCCAGGCAGGCGGAAACCGTGCTGCTCATGGTGCGCGGCACTCGGTATGGGCCGATGCGCTTGACGCCCTTGTCGCGCAGGATGTCGATGGCTTCCATCTGGTTGATGGTCGACGCGCCGCCCGAGCCGGCGATCAGGCCGATGCGCGGATTGGAGATTTCGTCGGCGCTGAGGCCCGAATCTTCCAGCGCCTGCTGCATGGCCAGATAGGCATAGGCCGCTGCATCGCCCATGAAGCGCAGGACCTTGCGGTCGATCAGCTCCTCGAGGTTCAGGTTGACCGAACCCGACACCTGACTGCGCAAACCCATGTCCGCGTAGGCCTGGTTGAAACGAATGCCAGGGCGGCTGGCGCGCAGGTTGGCGGAGACGGTGTCTTTGTCATTGCCGAGGCAGGAAACGATACCCAGGCCGGTGATCACGACGCGACGCATGCGGAAGTCCTTCAAAAGCTATCGGTAGAGGTAAACAGGCCGACGCGCAAACCTTCGGCACTGTAGATCTCGCGACCATCCACGCTCACGGTGCCGTCGGCGATGCCGAGGACCAGCGAGCGGCTGATGGTGCGTTTGATATGGATGTTGTAGGTCACCTTCTTGGCGGTCGGCAGTACCTGGCCGAAGAATTTCACCTCGCCAGAGCCCAGCGCGCGTCCGCGGCCGGGGTTGCCTTGCCAGCCCAGGTAGAAACCCACCAGCTGCCACATGGCATCCAGGCCCAGGCAGCCGGGCATGACCGGATCCCCTTCGAAATGGCAGGCGAAGAACCAGAGATCCGGATTGATATCCAGCTCGGCGACGAGTTCGCCCTTGCCATACTTGCCGCCCACTTCGCTGATATGAACGATACGATCGACCATCAGCATGTTCGGCGCGGGCAGTTGCGCATTACCGGGCCCGAACAGCTCGCCGCGGCTGCAACGGAGCAGATCTTCCCGAGTAAAGGCCTGTTGTTTGGTCATGCGTATTCCTCAATGGTCCCTTTAGGAGGGCTTGCTGCTTTATCCGACTCGAAACGGGAGTCCGTACATAAAGCCTAGTCATAGACTGCAACCTTGGGCTGAAAGTCACAGCTCAAGGACATGGATACCGTTCGTTTTGACCAACCACGAAACGACCATGGCAGAAACGGGCCGATACTTTAACACTCCTGGCCGGCCACCACGACCATGTCGCACCCCGGCGCCCCTAGACGATAGGGGAATGCGCCGGCCGGTGCCGCGACGGCCACTGCCGGACAGATCCTGCGCAGACAACCTTAGGCTTGCATTAAGCGGGACCTTGCACTGGTTGACCGCAACGTGCGACGTATAATGCCCCGCACTGCCACCGGCTGGCCAAGAACGGATACACCATGACAGAACAGCGACCCATAGCGGTGCTTGGCGGCGGAAGCTTCGGGACCGCGATCGCCAACCTGCTGGCCGAGAACGGCCACCGCGTCCGCCTGTGGATGCGCGACGCCGAACAGGCCGAGAGCATCCGGATGAATCGACAGAACCCACGTTACCTCAAGGGCGTCAGCATCCTGCCGGCGGTCGATCCGGTGACCGACCTCAAATCGACCCTGGCCGACTGCGAGCTGATATTCGTCGCATTGCCCTCCAGCGCCCTGCGCCAGGCGCTTTCGCCGTTCGCCGAGCAACTGGCCGGCAAGATGCTGGTGAGCACGACCAAGGGTATCGAGGCGCAAGGCTTCGTGCTGATGAGCCAGATCCTGCAGGAGATTGCGCCCGCGGCCCGCATCGGCGTGATCTCCGGCCCGAATCTGGCGCGGGAAGTGGCCGAGCACGCGCTGACCGCGACCGTGGTCGCCAGCGAGGACGAGGCGCTGTGTCGCAGCGTGCAGCAGGCGTTGCACGGGCGGACGTTCCGCGTGTACGCCAGTGCCGACCGCTTCGGCGTGGAGCTGGGCGGGGCGCTGAAAAACGTCTACGCGATCATGGCAGGCATGGCGGCGGCGCTGGGCATGGGCGAGAACACCCGTAGCATGCTGATCACCCGCGCCCTGGCGGAAATGACCCGCTTTGCCGTCCGGCTCGGGGCGAACCCGATGACCTTTCTCGGGTTGGCAGGCGTTGGGGACCTGATCGTCACCTGCACGTCTGCCAAGAGCCGCAACTTCCAGGTTGGCTACGCCCTCGGCGAAGGCCTGAGCCTGGAGGAGGCCGTGTCACGGCTGGGGGAAGTCGCCGAGGGGGTCAATACGATCAAGGTACTGAAGTCCAAGGCCGAGGAGCTGCAGGTCTACATGCCGCTGGTCGCGGGGCTGCATGCCATCCTGTTCGAGGGGCGTACGCTCGATCAGGTCATCGCACTGTTGATGCGTGGCGAGCCGAAGACGGACGTGGACTTCATTTCAACTGATGGCTTCTGACAACGATTGCGGAGATGGCAATGAACACGACACAACGCAGCGCAGAGCGTGAATCGCTGGTTCTGCGCGTCCTCTGGATGCTGGTTTTCTTCTTTGTCTGGCAGCTCGCCGAGCTGGTGCTGCTGGTGGTCGTGGTGGCGCAGCTGGTGCTGCAGGCAGTCAACGGCAAGCCCAGCGATAGCCTGCTGGAGCTGGGCGACAGCCTCAGCCAGTACGTGGCGCAGATCGGCCGTTTCGGCACATTCAACACCGATCGCAAGCCGTGGCCGATCTCCGACTGGCCCGCGCCGCGTCCGGCTGACCGGGAAACGGTTCCGCCCGTTGCACCGGCAGCGGCACCTTCGGAGCCTCAGTCGTGAGGTTGTGGCTGTTGCGCCATGGCGAAGCCGAGCCGCGCGCGCGCACCGACGCCGAGCGCAGCCTGACGGACCATGGGCGGCTCGAGGTGCAAGCCGCTGCGTCGCACCTGCAGGCCCGACCGCTGCAGGCGATACTCGCCAGTCCGTACCAGCGGGCGCAGCAGACGGCCGAGATCGTCCGCCAGCAGCTGGGCTTCGACGCGCCGGTGGAAACCGTGCCCTGGCTGACGCCGGAATCGGACCCGGGCGATGCGATGCTCTATCTTGATCGCCGAACCGAAGAGCACCTGCTGCTCGTGACCCATCAGCCCCTGGTGGGCGTTCTTGCCGGCTGGCTGGTCCATGGCCACCGCGAGACCCCGCTGACGATGGCGACTGCCAGCCTGGCGGAGCTGGATGGCGAGCATGTCGCCACGGGCCTGATGCGCCTGGTCGGCCTGCGTCACCCCAGCTGAACCCGCCTCATTCCTGACCTGGAGACCGTTACGTGAGCATCTGGCATCGCGCCCCTGACCTGGAACAACTCAACGCCAACCGCCAGAACACCATTGTCGAACTGCTCGACATCCGCTTCGAGGCTGTCGATGACGACTCGCTGACCGCCAGCATGGTTGTCGACTCGCGCACCCACCAGCCCTACGGCCTGCTGCATGGCGGCGCATCCGTAGTGCTGGCCGAAACCGTGGGCTCGATGGCGAGTTACCAATGCATCGATCCCAACCGGTTCTATTGTGTCGGCCTCGAGGTCAATGCCAACCACATCCGCGCCTTGCGCAGCGGTCGTGTCACGGCGGTATGCCGGCCGGTGCATCTTGGGCGCTCCAGCCATGTCTGGGACATCCGCCTGGCCGGCGACGATGGCAGGCTCAGCTGTATCTCGCGACTGACGGTGGCCGTCGTGCCCCTCGGCGAAACCAGCCCGCGCCGCGTCGAGACCAGCTAGCCGTCTCGTTTGGCAGGACTGCCTTCGGTTCTGCCCCTGCGGCCAATTGCCGTCGACGGGTGCGGACCAGACAATGGCTGACTTTTCTTCGGCCGCATGCACCCATGACCCAGCACTTGTTCTTCGCCCACGCCAACGGCTTTCCCTCGGCGACCTATCGCAAGCTGTTCGACCGCCTGGCTCCCGACTATGCCGTCACCTATCTCGACCGGCACGGGCACGATCCGCGCTTCCCGGTCGACGACAATTGGCAGAACCTGGTGCAGGAGCTGCTCGAACAGCTGGACGGGCTGGGCGAGCCGGTCTGGGGCGTGGGTCACTCGCTGGGTGGCATGCTCCACTACCACGCCGCCCTGCAGCGTCCGGACTACTACCGTGGCGTGGTCATGCTCGATTCGCCGATGCCTACCTGGCTCGACCAGACGCTCATCTGGGCTGCCAAGCGCCTGGGCTTCATCGACCGGCTCACGCCTGCCGGGCGTACCCTCGGGCGCCGCGAAGCCTTCAGCGGGGTGGAGGAGGCGCGGCGCTATTTCGCCGACAAGGCGCTGTTTCGTGCGTTCGACCCGGACTGCCTGGATGCCTACCTCGAGCATGGCCTCGAGCCGAACGGGCAGGGCGTGCGGTTGCGCTTCGATCCGGATACCGAGATCCGCATCTACCGCAGCGTGCCCCACGTGACGCCCGGCTGGCCCCATGCCCTGAAGATTCCGCTTGCCGTAGTGCGCGGCCGGGAAAGCGAGGTAGTGCTGCCTCATCACCTGTTCCTGCTGCGGCTGGTCGCCCATGGCGAGGCGCATACGCTGCCGGGCGGCCATATGTTCCCCCTGGAGCGTCCGGACGAGACCGCCGACCTGCTCCGGTCGCTGTTTACGCGCTGGGATCAGCGCCTGCACAGGGGCGCCGCATGAGCATCGTCTTCGAGGAAGTCCGCCTTAAACTGCCGCACATCGAACTGGCGGCCCACCTGTACGGCCCCGAGAGCGGTCGACCGGTCATTGCCTTGCATGGCTGGCTGGATAACGCGGCGACCTTTTCGCGCCTCGCACCGCTGCTTGAAGGCGTGCGCATCGTCGCACTCGACCTGCCGGGGCACGGCCATTCGGATCACCGTCCGCTCGGGGCGGCCTACCACATCTGGGATTACGCGCACGATGTCCTGCAGGCCGCGGCGCAGTTCGGCTGGGAGCGCTTTTCCCTGCTCGGGCATTCGATGGGCGCCATCGTCTCGGTCCTGCTTGCCGGGGCGATGCCGGCGCGCATTGAGCGCCTGGCCCTGATCGACGGGGTGATTCCCTACACCGGTGAAGCCGACACGGCGCCGCAAAAGCTCGGCGAGTCGCTGCAGGCGCTGCTGAAGGTCGACGACAAGCGCAAGCCGGTCTATGCCAGCTTCGAGCAGGCGGTCGCGGCGCGCATGAAAGGGGTGGGCGCCGTCAGCCATGAGGCCGCCGAGCGGCTGGCCGAGCGCGGACTGATGCCTGTCCCTGGCGGCTACACCTGGCGCACCGATGCGCGGCTGATGCTGCCATCGCCGATGCGCCTGAGCCGCGCCCATGCCCTGGCGTTCGTCGACCGGGTGGCCTGTCCCGCGAGCCTGGTGCTGGCGCAGCAGGGTCTGCTGACCCAGCCGGCGATGGCCGAACTGGTCGAGCGGATGCCCTTCGCCCTGCACCGTCTGCCGGGCGGTCATCACCTGCACCTGGATTCCGAAGCCGGCGCGCAGGCGGTCGCCGCCGTATTCAACCCCGCGTTCGCCGGCTGACCGCGCGACGCGGGGCGGCGGCAAGAATCTGTCGCAAAGCCTTGCTTGACTTGCCCGGACCAACTGGTGACGCTGGCGCATCGCCGCACAGGAACCACGCCGTAATGAGTCTTTGCCCCACCGTCACGTCCTGCCCCGACCCCATCGCCCTCTATCGGGTGATCCCGTGAGCCGCCTGCTGCGCGTGCTGTCGGTCGGCGTGCTGGCGCTGCTCACCCGAGCGGCGGGCGCCGCGGACGTGACCGGCAGTGAGGATTTCGTCGAATTGCCGCGCTATCCCCAGGCCGAGATCGTCGCGTTCAAGTCGCAGCCTGTGCACGAACGAATCTATCCGCTGGACTCGATCCGCCGCATCAGTGGCCGGCTGCGCATGAGCGCGCAGATCAGTGCGGCGGGGGAGCTGACTGCGATCACCTATCGCTTGCCGGACAGCCATACCGGCATCGAGGCGTTCGAGGGTGCACGCAACCGCTTGCTCGAGCAGGGCGCCGAACTGCTGTTCTGGTGCGAAGCCCGCGACTGCGGCTCCAGCAGCCTGTGGGCCAACGAGGTCTTCCAGCGTTCCACTCTCTACGGGCCGGACGCGCGGCAGGCCTACCTGCTGGCGCGCCTGCCGGGCGACAGCGATCGCCTGATGGCGCTGTATGGCATCACCCGTGGCAACGGTCGGCCCTACCTGCATGTCGAGCGGTTCACGCCGAATGCGCCGCTCGGCGTCATCCTGCCGAGTTCGGCGACGCTGCTGCGGCAGCTCAAGAGTACCGGCGAGCTCTGGCTACCACGATTGCCGCCCGTGCCGACGGCCGAGTGGGGCGCCGTGCTGGCCGATGTGCTGCGGCTCGACAGCACCATACGCGTGCTGCTGCGAGGCAAGGGGGCGGCGGCCTGGCACGAGGCGCTGACCGGCGAGCGGATCAAGGCGCGCCGGCTTGATGCCGAGGTCACCGACGAGGATGGCCTGCGCATCGAGCTGTTGCGCTAGCGTCCCGTTTCAGACTGCAATAGCCATCTTCCGGGTACGCCTGGCTCAAGGCGTACCGCATCTCTGCATAGGTAATCCGATGCGCAACAACGATCGTCTGCTAGTGCAGATCCTGCTCCTGGTGCTGCTCGGCGCCTGTGTGTGGGTGCTGGCTCCCTTCGCCTCGGCGCTGTTCTGGGCGGCCGTACTGGCCTTTGCCAGCTGGCCGGTCATGCGCGTGCTGACCCGTTGGCTGAAGGGCAACTCGACCCTCGCGGCGACGCTGTTGACCTTCGGCTGGATGGTGCTCGTCGCCGTGCCGCTGGTGTGGCTCGGTTTCAACATCGCCGACCAGGTGCGTGAAGTGAACGTGCTGGTCCACAGCCTGCAGATGCAAGGCCTGCCGGAGCCGCCGACCTGGCTCGATGACGTGCCGCTGGTGGGCGATCGGTTGCTGGCGCTCTGGTACACCCTGGACGAGCAAGGCACTGCCTTCTTCGCCACCATCCGGCCCTATATCGGGCAGGTCGGCAATTGGTTGCTGGTGCGCAGTGCGCGGGTCGGTGGCGGCATGCTGGAGCTGGCGCTCAGCCTGATCCTGGTGTTCTTCTTCTACCGCGATGGGCCGAAGCTGGCGGCCTTCGTGCACAGCCTGCTGCACCGGCTGATCGGCGACCGCGCCGACCATTATCTGGAACTGGTCGCCGGGACGGTGCAGCGCGTGGTCAACGGCGTGATCGGTACCGCCGCCGCCCAGGCCCTGCTGGCGTACATCGGCTTCAGCATCGCCGGGATTCCCGGTGCGCTGATCCTCGGCTTGCTGACCTTCGCATTCAGTTTCCTGATGGTGCCGCCGCTGGTCTGGGGGCCGGCCACGGCCTGGCTCGCGTGGCAGGGCCAGTACGGCATGGCAATCTTCCTCGGTATATGGGGCATGTTCGTGATCAGTGGCGTGGACAACGTGCTCAAGCCCTACCTGATCAGCCGCGGCGGCAACCTGCCGCTGGTGGTCGTGCTGCTGGGCGTGTTCGGCGGCGTGCTGGCGTTCGGCTTCATGGGCCTGTTCCTCGGGCCCACGCTACTGGCCGTCGCCTACAGCCTGCTCGGCGACTGGTTGCTCAAGGCAGTGCCGGAGGTGGCCGCACCGGGCCGCTTGCCGGGCAGCCAGCCGGACTGAGGGCGCCGCGCTACTGCTGTTCTTCTTCGTAGCGGTCCAGCGCGTCGCTGGCGACCAGCCTGCCCAGCTTGATCAGCTCGGGTGCCTTGTAGAACTCGTAAAAGCGGCAGGCGCGCTTGGGAATGTTGATCAGCACGTTCGGCGGGTAGCCGGCGATCTTGTACTGCGTCAGCGAGGACTGCATCACCTCGAAGCTCTGGTTGATCAGCTCCAGCAACGAGGCGGGGCCGGCGACGTCCACCACCATGGAACCCTCGGCCGACTTGGGTGCGTGCTGGCCGAGGGGCGCCGCAGGCGGCTGGGCGTCGACACCTGCCCCTTCCGGCCCCTCGATGGCGGCGATCTGTTCGTCCAGGCCCTTGGTGCGCCAGAACGGAATGTGCGAGCTGATCGAGCTGACCATCGCGTCGAAGCGCCCCGGGCGGATCACCTCCGGCAAGGGATAGCGGCGGTGGTTGTTGCCGTTGAGGTTGACCGCAATGATGATGTCGCTGTGGCTGGAGACCACCGGGACGATCGGCAGCGGGTTGAGAATCCCGCCGTCCACCAGCATCCGGTTGCCCTGCTTGACCGGCGTGAACAGGCTCGGGATGGCGGCCGAGGCGCGCATGGCCAGTTCCAGATTGCCCTCCTGGAACCAGATTTCCTGCTGGTTGGTCAGGTCGGCCGCCACCGCGGTGAAGGGGATCGGCAGGTCCTCGATGTTGATGCTGCCCAGCATCTCGCGGATCCGGCCGAAGATCTTCTCGCCGCGGATGGCGCCCAGGCTGAAGCTGGGGTCCACCAGTCGCAGCATGTCGAAGTAGTCGAGGCTTTCGATCCATTCGCGGTACTCGTCCAGCTTGCCGGCCGCGTAGATGCCGCCGATCACCGCGCCCATCGAGCAGCCAGCGATGCAACTGATCTCATAGCCACGGTTCAGCAGTTCCTCGATAACGCCGATGTGCGCGTAGCCGCGCGCGCCTCCCGAGCCCAGTACCAGCGCAACCTTGTTGCCCATGCAAATCTCCCTGTGACGATCGGTGTAGCTTCGAGCTTCGGGCCGGAAGCTTCAAGTCCAAAGCCGCACGCAAGTTGGTTGCGGCCAGGTCGTGCGCGATGGCAAGGCGTGGCGCCGGCCAGCCTTTGCTACAATCGCCGCCCGTTTTGCCTGCGTCGCGAGAACCCTCCAGATGAGCGAACCCATACGCCTCACGCAATACAGTCATGGTGCCGGCTGCGGCTGCAAGATCTCGCCCAGGGTGCTGGACGTCATCCTGGCCGGCAGTGGCGCGCAGCACCTCGACCCCCGCCTGTGGGTCGGCAATGCCTCGCGCGACGACGCCGCGGTCTACGGCATCGACGAAGAGCGGGGCGTGGTGTCCACCACCGATTTCTTCATGCCCATCGTCGATGACCCCTTCGACTTCGGTCGCATCGCCGCGACCAACGCGATCAGCGACATCTACGCCATGGGCGGCGACCCGCTGATGGCCATCGCCATCCTCGGCTGGCCGGTCAACGTACTGCCGCCGGAAGTCGCCCGGGACGTCATCGCCGGTGGCCGGGCCGTCTGCGACGCTGCGGGCATTCCCCTGGCGGGCGGCCATTCCATCGATGCCCCCGAGCCGATCTTCGGTCTGGCGGTGACGGGACTGGTCAACCGCAAGCAGATGAAGCGCAACGACACGGCCACCCTCGGATGCAGGCTCTACCTGACCAAGCCACTGGGAATCGGCATTCTCACCACGGCCGAAAAGCACGCCAAGCTGCGCGCCGAGGATGTCGGGCTGGCGCGTGACTGGATGTGCACCCTGAACACGCCAGGCAGTCACTTCGGCAAGCTGGATGGCGTCCGGGCGATGACTGACGTCACCGGGTTCGGGCTGCTCGGCCACCTGGTCGAGATGGCCGATGGCAGTGGCCTGACCGCGCGTCTCGACTACGCGCGCGTGCCGCGGCTTGCCTCGGTCGAGCATTACCTGGCGCAGGGCTGCGTGCCGGGCGGCACCGGGCGCAACTTCGACAGCTACGGCGAGCGCATCGCCCCGCTCGACGACGCGCAAAAGCAGCTGCTGTGCGACCCGCAGACCAGCGGCGGCCTGCTGGTGGCGGTGGCGCCCGAAGGTGAACCGGCGTTCCTGGCGGTGGCAAAGGAGCTTGGCCTGGCGCTCGAGCCGATCGGCGAACTGGTGGCTGCCGACCGCTACGCCGTCGAGGTGTTCTGATGCGTGGCGATACCGATAATTACCGCGAACTATTCCTGCACGACGTCCCGATGATGGACGCCCGCGCGCCGGTGGAATTTGCCAAGGGTGCGTTTCCCGGCGTGGTCAACCTGCCGCTGATGAACGATCTGGAACGGCAGAAGGTCGGCACCTGCTACAAGCAGCACGGCCAGCAGGCCGCCATCGAGCTGGGGCATCGCCTGGTCAACGGGGCGATCAAGGCCGAGCGTATCCAGGCCTGGTCCGACTTCGCCCGGCGTCATCCGGACGGCTACCTGTACTGCTTCCGCGGCGGCCTGCGCTCGCAGCTGGTCCAGCAGTGGCTCAAGACCGAAGCGGGCATCGAATACCCGCGTGTGGTCGGCGGCTACAAGGCGATGCGTCATTTTCTCCTCGAGACCCTGGAGCAGGCTGCCGCGACCGATGATTTCATCCTTGTGGGTGGACTGACCGGTACCGGCAAGACCGAAGTACTGGCGCGGCTCGACGACGGCGTCGACCTGGAAGGCATTGCCAATCATCGCGGTTCCAGCTTCGGCAAGCGCGCCACGCCGCAGCCGGTGCAAATCGATTTCGAGAATGCCTTGGCGATCCGGCTGCTGAAAATGCAGGCCGCCGGTGCCCGGCAATTCGTGCTCGAAGACGAGGCGCGCCTGGTGGGGCGGTGTTCGATCCCGCTGCCCTTGTTCCAAGGTATGCAGCGCTATCCGCTGGTCTGGCTGGAAGACAGTTTCGAAGGCCGGGTCGATCGCATCCTCAAGGATTACGTGATCGACCTTTGCGCCGAATTCATCGCCGAGCAGGGCGAAGACGGTTTTGCTGCGTTCGCTGAGCGTTTGCAGCAAAGCCTGGTCAATATCCAGAAGCGCCTCGGTGGCGAGTGCTATCAGCGCCTGGCGGCGATCATGAACCAGGCATTGGCCGAGCAGGCCAGCCGCGGCGCGGTCGACCTGCATCGTGGCTGGATCGAGACATTGCTGCGGCAGTACTACGATCCGATGTATGCCTACCAGCGCGAGAGCAAGGCCGAGCGCATCCTGTTCGCCGGCGAGCAGGATGCCGTGGTCGAATTCCTGCGTGCACGTGGCGCAGGCAAGCAACACTGAGCAGTGTCCATGCAGGTTCATTAGAGGGAAGCAAGATGAAAAGGCTGATCTGTTTGTCCGTACTCGCGTTCGCCCTGACCGGCTGCGCCGCCAAAACCGCTTATCGGGACAACTGCGCGTCCCAGCTCAACGCCGCCTGGGAAGAGCAGAGCCTTGCCGAAGCCGAAGGCTTCGCCGGGACGGTGAGCTATTCCAAAGCCATGGCGCTGCTGACCGGCGCCAAGACGCAGCAACAGTTCGAGGGTTACAAGGGCTGCGTCGAGAAGGCCAAGAAGGCCCGTTTCTACCTACGCGAGTCGCGCGCGGGACGCTGAGCCCCACGGGCGGCTCCGTCCGGAGCTGCCCATTCGCCTGGCCGGCGTTGCCGGCGCCATATCGGGAATCCCCATGCAGCTCGACTTTTCGAATCTGTCGCCGGTCGAGGCCTATCGCTGGCTGGCCTCGACCATCACCCCGCGCCCGATCGCCTGGGTCTCGACCCGTTCGGCCGCAGGCGTTAGCAATCTCGCCCCGTTCAGCTTCTTCCAGGTGATCAGCAGCAACCCGGCAACGCTGCTGATCAACGTTGGGCTCAAGGATGGCGCGCTCAAGGATACTGCGCGCAACGCGCATGACAGCGGCGAGCTGGTCGTCCAGCTGGTCAGCGCGGCCCAGGCCGAAGCGATGAACGCCTCCGCGGCCGCTTTGGCCCACGGCGTCAGCGAGTTCGAGCATTGCGGCATCGCCAGCGAGCCGTCCAGCCGGGTCCAGGCGCCCCGTGTCGCCGGCGCGCCGGTCGCCTTTGAATGCCGCGTCGCGCAGATCCTGCCGTACCCGCCGCAGTCGCCCAATTGCGAGCTGATCTTCGCCGAGGTGCTCGTGGCGCATATCGACGACCGGGTCCTCGACAGCGATGGCCGCATCGATGCTGCGCGTCTCGATCTGGTGGGGCGCCTGGGTGGCAGCCATTACAGCTTTACTCGCGATCGCTTCCAGCTGCAGCGGCCCTGAAGCCGCTGTCAGCCCCCGCCGCGACCGGATCACGGCCTTGCACGCCAGTGCTTTGCTCGCCGTGCGCAGACCAGTAGCATCGACCGCGACCGGTACGGGGGAGTGGTATGCGCGCACAATTGGATAATTGTCTGCAAGCGGTGAATGAGGTCCTGCTCGGCAAGCAGTCACAGGTGCGGTTGGCCATGGCCTGTCTGCTGGCGCGGGGACACCTGCTGGTCGAGGACCTGCCTGGCATGGGCAAGACCACGCTCAGCCACGCCCTGGCACGGGTGATGGGCCTGGAATTCCAGCGCATCCAGTTCACCTCCGATCTGCTACCCGGGGACATCCTCGGCACCTCGGTGTTCGACCGGGACAGTGGTCAGTTCGTCTTTCATCCGGGACCGATCTTCGCCGAGCTGGTGCTGGTCGACGAGATCAACCGCGCCACGCCGAAGAGCCAGAGTGCGTTGCTCGAGGCGATGGAGGAGGGGCAGGTCACCATCGAGGGCGCGACGCGCCCGTTGCCGGAGCCCTTCTTCGTGGTCGCGACGCAGAATCCGGTGAGCTCCGGCGGGACCTTCGCGCTGCCAGAATCACAGCTGGACCGTTTCCTCATGCGCCTCTCGCTCGGCTACCCGGCCAAGGCCGCGGAGCGCGCGCTGTTGCTGGGCGACGCGCGACGCAACCTGCTGGCGCGGCTGGAGCCGCAGCTCGACCGCGCGGCGCTGGCCGCCGTACAGGACGCTGTGGGTGAGGTGCGCGTTAGTGAGGCTCTGGTCGACTACGTGCTGCGCCTGGTCGAGGCGACGCGAACGCAGCCGCAGTTTGCCTGGGGCCTGTCTCCGCGCGGCAGCCTGGCGCTGCTCGCCGCGGCGCGCGCCTGGGCCTTTCTCGACGGGCGCGACTACGTGATTCCGGAGGATGTCCAGGCGGTGCTGCCGTCGGTGGTCGGCCATCGCCTGCGTGAGCGCGCCGACGCCACGGGGCAGGGCGGTGGTGCCCTGGTGCAATGGCTGCTGCGCGAGGTCCCGGCGCTGTGACCTGTCCAAGAGCCGACTAGGGAGCGCCGCCATGCGCCTGCTGCCCAGGATCCGCGACCGCTGGTTGCTCAAGCGCATCCCGCCGGGGCCGAGTGTGCGCCTGGACCAGCGGCGCATCTTCATCATGCCGACGGCCGTGGGTATGACCTACCTGCTGGCGCTCCTGTTGATGCTGGTCGCCGGCATCAACTACCAGAACAGCCTGGCCTATGCCCTGACCTTTCTCCTGGGCGCGGTGTTCGTCGTCGCGATCCTGCACACCTGGCGCAACCTTGCCGGGCTGGAGCTGCAGGCGGGCGGTGCCGAGGCCGGCTTCCTGGGCGAGCCGGCGCGCTTGCGGGTGCGCCTGGAAAGCCGCGCCCGGCTCTATCAGGCCGTGGCGGTCGGCTGGCCGAGCAGCGGCCTGCAGCGGGTCGACGTGCCTGCCGGCGGCACCTGCGAAGTGGAGCTGAACCTGCCCGGCGAGCGACGCGGCTGGCTGCGACCGGGTCGGATGCGGGTCGAGAGCCGCTTTCCCTTGGGCATCCTGGTCGCCTGGAGCTGGGTCGATCTGCAACTGGCCGCGCTCGTCTATCCGCGTCCTGTCGAAGGCCCTCCGAGCACGGCACCCGGGCTGGCAGAGGATGAATGCGAAGGCACTCACGCCAGCGGCGACGGCATTGACGACTACCGCGGCTTGCGCCGCTGGCAGCCAGGCGACTCGCGCAAGCGACTGAACTGGAAGGCCTATTCCCGCGGCCAGGGCCTGCTGGTCAAGGATTTCGCGGCGTTGGCCGGCGAAGACCCGCTGCTCGATCTCGATGCCCTGGATGGCGACGTCGAGGCGCGCCTGTCCCAGCTCTGTCATCAGGTCCTGACCCTGTCGGCCCGCCAGCAGCCGTTTGCCCTGCGCCTGGGCGGCCAGCACCTGGCGGCTGGCAGCGGCGTCGAGCACCGCGACCGTTGCCTGCGGGCATTGGCGCTGTTCGGCCTGGGGCCGGAGGACGTGCGATGAGCCGCGCGCAGCCCATCGCCCGTAACGGGCTGGTCTGGCTGCTGGTGGCGCAGGTGCTGGTGATCCTGCCGCACCTGGCACACCTGCCGCCGTGGATCATCGGCCTCTGGCTTGGTTGCGCCGCCTGGCGCGTGCATATCTTCCGCATGCGTGCGCGCTATCCGCGCGGCTGGATGAAGGCGGTGCTGATGATCGGTGCGGCTGCCGGCGTCTACCTGTCGCGGGGCAGCCTGATCGGCCTCGATGCAGGGGTGGTGTTGCTCATCGCTGCGTTCATTCTCAAGCTCGTGGAGATGCGCACGCGGCGCGATGCACTGGTCCTGGTGTTCCTCGGTTTCTTCGCCGTGGTCACCAGCTACCTGTTCGACGATAGCCTGCTCGCCGGACTCTACAGCCTGGCGCCGGTCAGTGCGCTGCTCGCCGCCATGATCGGTCTGCAGCAAAGCGCCAGCGGCGCTCACCCGTGGTCGGCGCTGAAAGTGGCCGGTGCGCTGCTGCTGCAGGCGGTGCCGTTGATGCTGGTGCTGTTCGTCCTGTTTCCGCGCCTGGGCCCGCTGTGGTCGCTGCCGCAGCCGGGGGACCGCGGCACTACCGGGTTGTCCGACAGCATGACCCCTGGCGATATCGCCGAGCTGAGCCGCTCCAGTGCGCTGGCCTTCCGCGTCAGCTTCGACGGTCCGATCCCGCCCCGCGATGAGCTGTACTGGCGGGCAGTGACCTTCGAGCAATTCGATGGCAGGCGCTGGTCGCGGTCCGCGACCTCGTTCGACCCGCAAGCGCCGGACTGGCTCGCGCACGGGCCGCTGTTGACCTACAGCATTGTCATGCAGCCCAGCGGCCGGCCCTGGCTTTATGCGCTGGATGTCGCCCAGGTCGGTGAAGGCGGTGTGCGCCTGATGGGCGATTTCCACCTGCAGCGGCCCGTGCCGGTGGACAACGCCTTGCTGTACCGAGCCACCTCGTGGCCCGAGGCGTTGCGTGAACCGGGCGCTGAGCCGACGACCCTGCAGCGGTCCTTGCAACTGCCCGAGCGCGGCAACCCCCGCAGCCGCGCCTGGGCCCGGCAGCTGCGCCGGCAGTACCGAACGCCCGAGGCCACGGTGCAGGCGCTGCTGAGCCATTTCAACCGCCAACCCTACCGCTACACGCTGCGGCCCTCACCGGTGGGCGCGGACATCGTCGATGGCTTCCTGTTCGACACCCGCAACGGCTTTTGCATCCACTACGCCGGCGCCATGACCTTTGTGTTGCGTGCGGCCGGCATCCCGGCGCGGGTCGTCGCCGGCTACCAGGGCGGACAGTTGAACCCGGCGGGCAATTACCTGGCGGTGCGCCAACTCGACGCCCATGCCTGGGTCGAGTACTGGCTGGCGGGCCGCGGCTGGGTCCGCACCGATCCGACCTTCCAGGTGGCGCCGGAGCGCATCGAGCAGGGCCTGGAGGTGGCACTTGCCGAGGAGCAAGACCTTTTCGAAGGGGGGACGGCGGGTCTCGGTCGGTTGGATACGATCGGCTGGCTGAGTGATCTGCGGTTCGCCTGGGACCGGCTCAATTACGGTTGGCAGCGTTGGGTGCTCAACTACCAGGGCGAGCGTCAGCTGGATGTCCTGCGCGGGCTGTTCGGTCCGCTGGATGCACGCCGGCTCGGCCTGTTCGCGGTAGGCGCCGCGGGCGTGTTCGTCGCGTTCCTCGCCGTGCTGCTGTTCAAGCCATGGCGGCGCGAGCGGGATGTCCCGTTGCGCTTGTTCCGGCGGTTCGAGACCCTGCTGGCGCGACAGGGCCTAACCCGCTTTCCTGGCGAAGGCGCACGCGCTTTCGCTGCCCGTGCCGCACGGGCCTTGCCGGTGGCCGCCGAGCCGATCGAGGCATTCGCCACGCATTTCGAGCGGCTGCGCTATGCCGGACAGGCGGCCGGTCGGGCTGATCGCACTGCGTTGCGCCGCGCGCTGGCGAGGCTGCGGCAGCGATTGCCCTGGCGCCGCGCGCGCACACGCACACCGGCGGGGGGAACCGGTCCGGCATAGCCGTCTGCGATGGAGTGACATCACCGTTGCCCCCAGTGCTGCCCGCGGCGATAAGATGGCCGCCGATCCTAACGAGCCGAGGTGGGAATGAACCTGTCCGAACTGATACAAGCTGTGCGTGAACATCCTCAGGAGGTCGTCGTGCCCGCAAGCTGGGGGCAGGGGCGTGCCGGCTTCGGCGGGCTGGCTGCCGCGCTGGTGTACGAGGCAATGCAGGCCAAGGTGCCGACTGACCGGCCGGTGCGGTCGCTGGCGATCACCTTTGTCGGGCCGCTGGCTGTGGGTGTACCGGTCAGTTTCGAGGCCGAGGTCCTGCGCGAAGGCAAGGCCGTCAGCCAGATGCTCGGGCGCGCCGTGCAGAATGGCCAGGTGGTGACCCTCGTACAGGGCAGCTTCGGCGCGCCGCGGGTGTCGGCAGTGCGGGTTGCGGCCGAGCCCGCGCCGGAGTTGCCGCCCGTTGAGCAATGCCAGGAGCTGCCCTACATCAAGGGCGCGACGCCGGAGTTTACCCAGCACTTGGTCATGCGCTGGGGGCTTGGCGGCTTGCCGTTCTCCGGCAACACCTCGCGGGAAATGGGCGGCTGGGTCCGCCAGCGTGGCGAGGTCGAGCGTGAGCTGGTGACCGTTGCGCACCTGCTGGCGCTGGTCGACGCCTGGCCGCCGGCGGTCCTGCCGCATCTGAACGCCTTTGCACCGGGCAGCTCGTTGACCTGGACCATCGAGTTCGTACAGCCCTTGCCCTTGCTCGACACCCATGAGTGGTGCCGTTATCGCGCGGTGATCGAGCATGCCCAGGACGGTTACGGCCACTGCGCTGCGGCATTGTGGGCAGGCAGTGGCGAACTGGTGGCGCTCAGCCGGCAGACCGTGACGGTGTTCGGCTAACCGGCCGCGTCACGCCGCGACCGGCGGCTGCGCCCCGGTCAGAGCCGCAACTGATGGATCGCCTTGCTCAATTCACCCGACAGGGCGGCCAGCTCGGCGCTGGTGGTGGCGGAGGCGACGGTCTGCCCGACGGTCTGCTCGGTGACATCACGGATGCCGGTAACCGAACGGTTCAGTTCCTCGGCGACCTCGCTCTGTTGCTCGGCCGCCACTGCGATCTGGGTGTTGCTTTCGCGCATTTGCGCAACCGCTGCCGTGATGGCTTCGAGCGCAACGCCGGCTTCGCGGGCCTCGCGCACGCAATCATCGGCCTTGAGCGAACTCTCCTGCATGAACTCCACCGCGTCGCGGGTCATCGCCTGCAGGCCGCCGATCATCTGGGTGATCTCGTCGGTCGAGACCTGTACGCGCTTGGCCAGGTTGCGCACCTCGTCGGCCACCACGGCGAAACCACGGCCCATCTTGCCGGCGCGGGCGGCCTCGATCGCGGCGTTCAGCGCCAGCAGGTTGGTCTGTTCGGCGATGCTGTGAATGACGCTGACCACGCCGTTGATCTTCTGGCTGTCCGCGGCGAGCTGGCCGATGGTCTCGGCCGTCTGCTGCACCCCCTGGGAGAGGCTGGAAATGGAGCGTTCGACCCGGGCGACGACGCTGTGGCCGTCACCGGCGAGGCGGTCGGCGCTCTGCGACTGGTCCCGGGTTTCTCGGGCATGTTCGGCGATGTGGTGGACGGTGGCAGTCATTTCGTTGATCGCGGTCGCCGCCTGGTCGGTTTCGCTCTGCTGGCCGAGCATGCCCTGGCGCACCTCGCCCATGCTCGAGGCCAGCCGCGCAGCACCCTCGTCGAGCCGTGTCGCCGCCTGGGCGACGGTGCTGACGATGCGCTGATAGCCCGCCTGCATCGCGTTGAATGCCGCTGCCATCTCGCCGACCTCGTCGCGGCTGTCGAGCGGTACCCGGACGGCGAGATCACCACTGCGTTCGACGTGCACCATCACGTCCTTGAGGGTGTTGAGATGGCTCAGCAGAAAGCGGATCAAGAGCTGCGAAGCGGCCAGCAGCACGAGCATGAGCACGGCCACCGCCATTGCGTAGCTGAAGAAATGCTCGATCAGCAGTTCCCAGGCGCTTGGCGCGCGCGCCACGACCGCCAGGGTCTCGCCGCCCGGCCGGGTAACCAGCTGCGCGCCGATCGCCGGTTGCGTTCCGAGCAGGCGGTCGTGCTCGACCTCGACCCAGCCGGTGCTCGCCGACAGGCGGCCATCGAGTAGGACCGGCTGGCCCGCCGGAACCACCTGCAGGTGCTCCAGCGCTGGCAGGGGAGTGGCCTCGGGCCAGTGCTGAAGCGCCTCGCCCAGGCCGCGCGCGGCCGCTTCGGCATCCTGGCTGCGAGCGCGCTGTTCGAGCTGCAGGGCAAACAGCACCAGCAGCAGCGTGGTGGCGAAGGCCACCATGTTCAGCGCCCAGAACTTGTACTTCAGCGACAGATCACGAATCCATAAAGCCATTGACTGCTCTTCTTGTGGTGAGTGGCCAGACCAGCCCGCGAGGGACGGCAACGCTGCGCTTCGCGCAGGCCTGTTCCTTTAACGGCAGCGCCAGGCGGGGCTTGAGGCTCGTCACGGGGTTTCGAGCGGCGCGAGGCTGAAGAAGGCTCGCGCACACTGCGTGGTGCTCTCGGCCAGCGCCTGCTCGCTGACGCCACGGTGTCGCGCCACTTCGCGCAGCACCTCCGGCAGGAATGCCGGCTCGTTCTGGCGGCCCTTGGGCTTCGGGCGCAGGGTACGCGGCAGCAGGTAGGGCGCGTCGCTTTCCAGCATCAGGCGCGTCGCGGGGATATTGCCCACGAGCGGATGCAGATGGGTGCCGCGGCGCTCGTCGCAGATCCAGCCGGTGATGCCGATGTGCAGGTCGAGGTCGAGGTAGGCATAGAGCGCCGCTTTATCGCCGGTGAAACAGTGCACGACGGCAGCACCGAGCTGATCGCGAAAGGATCGCAGGATCTCGACCAGGCGTTGGGCGGCGTCGCGCTCGTGGAGAAACACCGGCAAGCCGGATTCGACGGCGAGCTGCAGTTGTTCTTCCAGGGCGCGTTCCTGCTCGCGGCGCGGTGACAGGTCGCGATTGAAGTCGAGCCCGCATTCGCCAACCGCCCGTACCCGCGGTTCGGCCAGCAGCGAGCGGAGCTGGGCGCTGCTGGCCGCCGTCCACTGGCTGGCATCGTGCGGGTGGACCCCTGCGGTACAGACGAGCTGCGTACCCGTCTCATCCAGCTCGTGGCAAAGCGCCAGCGCGGCTTCGCTTTCCTGGAGGCTGGTGCCGGTCAGCACCAGCTGCGTGACGCCCGCGGCGTATGCGCGCGCCAGCACGGCGCGCGGGTCGCGGGCAAAGGTCGGGTGGGTCAGGTTCACGCCGATGTCGACAAGCTGCATTTGGTCCTCGCTTATGAAATCAAAATATAACGATGTAGATCAGTTAGTTGGCGCTACTACCTAAAGCATTCAGTCAGCTCATGCTGGCGGCCGTGGGCCAGCTGTGACACTCTCCGCCGCCATTGGCGGCGTCCACCCTGGACTCCGGCCCGCTGCAGTCGATACGCTAACCATGAGCCGACTCCTGCCCCTGTTGCTGTGCCTGCTGGCGCTGAGTGCGCCGTGGCCGGTGGCTGCCCGCGTCACGGGGCCTCAAGCCTGGCAATCGGCCGATACGGTACGCGATCTGGCGGAGATCCGCCGCAGCGGCACCCTGCGGGTGCTGGTCAACCAGAGCCGCAACAGTTCCGGCGAAGTGAAGGGACGGGCGATCGGCGTGGAGTCGGTGCGGCTGCGCGCGTTCGAGCAGTTCCTCAACCGCAACGCCAAGGGTGCCGCCATCACCCTGAAGCTGATTCCAAAGGCCAAGGATCAGTTGCTGTCGGCGCTGCAGCGGGGCGAGGGCGATCTGGTCGCGCCCGGCGAATTGCTCCCGGCGACCGGCGCCCGCCAAGTCAGCAGCAGCCGGCCGGTGGTCAGGGCGGTGCCGATGGTGCTGGTCAGCCGGCAGGGCGGCCCGCGCTACCGCGATTACCAGCAGCTGTCCGGGCGCAGCCTTGCCCTGGCTGCCGGCAGTGCGGCCGGCCCGGCGCTGGCGCAGGTCAACCAGCAACTGCTGGCCGCCGGACGCGCGCCGATCGTGCTCGAGTGGGTGGATCCGACCCTGGCGGTGGAAGACGTGCTGGAGATGGTGCAGGCCGGCATTTATCCGGCGACAGTCGTCGAGCAGCCGATCGCCGAGCGCTGGGCCAAGGTGTTGCCGAAACTGCGCATCGACCGCCAGCTGGTGTTGGGCAAGCCGGCCGACATGCAGTGGTACGTGCGCAAGGACGCCAGCATGCTGAACGCCAGCGTTGACCGCTTCCTGCGGGACTACCGGGCGCCGGACGACCAGGACGCCGCGTTCGACCGGGTCTACCGGCGCCTCTACCGGGTGCAATATCCGCTGGACCGATTGGGCCGCCAGCGCCTGGAGAAGGTTCGCGCCACCTTGCAGCGTCATGCCCGGCAGCAAGACCTCGACTGGCTCAACCTGGCGGCCCTGGCATTCAAGGAGTCGACCCTCAACCCGTCGGCACGCGGGGCGTCCGGGGCCGTCGGGCTCATGCAGATGACGCCCTCGACGGCCCGCAGCATGGGGGTGCGCGACGCTACCCGGCTGGACGACAACGTGCTGGCCAGCGCGAAATACCTGGCCAGTCTGCGCAGAACCTTCTTCGCCAGCCCGCGGTTGAACGAGCGTGAGCGCATGGCGTTTGTCCTCGCCGCCTACAACCTCGGCCCGCAGCGGGTCCAGGCGATGCGCGCCGAGGCCCGCCGCCGCGGGCTGAACCCGGACCAGTGGTTCTTCCAGGTCGAACGTGTCGCCATGTCGACCATGGGCATGGGCGTGGTCAGCTACGTCAATGCGGTGAACAAGTACTACCTGGCCTATACCCGCGAACGTTATCTGCTCGAGGGCGGGCCGCAAAGCGCGGCCAACTGATCTCAGTCGTCGCCGGCCGCCAACAGCCGTTCGGCGGCATCCAGGCGCAAGCGCTCGCGCGCATCGAAGCGCGCGGCGGCCAGCTGCTCGATGGCGGCGCGCTTGTCCGTGTCGCCGAGGCCCCGGCTGTCGATGATGCGCGCCTTTTCCTTTCGGTAAGCGCGCACGCGGTGCTGCCAGTCCTCTCGCGCTGCGTCGAGCTGTTCCAGCCGAGCGGTGGCGGCGTTACCCACCAGCTGTTGGCGCAGCTGCGCTGGGTCGCCACCGCGGCGTTGCAGGGCCTGCGTCCGGACGCGCAGTTCGTTCTGCAGTTGGGTAGCGACGGTGGCGTTCAGCTCGTCCGGCAGGTCAGCGCGCAAGCGGTCGAGCGCCTGGCCCCTCGCCGCGGGATCCAGCGCTGGGTCCTGGGCGATCGCAAGGCGCTGCAGGGTAAAACGATCGGCAGCTTCTTCGAGAGCGAAGAACGCCCGGTACGCGGCGGCGTCGAACAGCTGCGTCCGCAGCCCCCGGACCGCGTCGAAGCGCGCGCGCAAGGCGTCCAGATCGGCGCGGCGCCCATGCTGCTGCTCCAATGCGAGCAGCTGTCGCTTGTATTCCAGGTACTGGTTTAGCAGGTGCGAGGCCTGATCCGCGGCGGGCGCGGGCAGCTGCGCGGCGATGTAGCGGCGCAGACGGGCAACGCTGGTCCCTAGCGGCTCCTCGCCGATCGCCGCGAGGAAATAGTCGAAGACGCGACGAATGTCCCCATCGATGATCAGCTCTCCCGCAGTGTCGGCGTGCAGCACGCCGTCGACCTGGGTGCCGGCAAAGGATGCGGGCAGGCGGTCCAGTGCTGCCGGGCGGCCGGCGGGCTCGGGCGGGCGAGGGGACGGCGTGTTTGCCGGCGTGGCGGTGCCCGGTATGGCGGCAGCAGGCCCCTCGGCCAGGGGCTCGGCGACTGGCCGCGCCTGGTGCCATTGCAGCGCCAGACCTAGCCCCAGGCTGAGCAGGAATAGCAAAGCGAGTGTCTTCATTCGGGACGCCTTTTCACGGATGAGCAGGATCAGGGGGAGCCGGGGCGCGTGGCCCCGGCCGGGCTTCAGAGGCCCGCGTTCTTCAAGCGGTTGGCGTGCTGGCGGTAGACGGTCAGCGGATCGGTTTCGAACAGGCTGGTCAGGCCGAACACCTGGTTGACTTCGTCCAGGTGGTTCATTCGGTAGTTGTCGCGAATGACCATGCCCAGGTGCGAGCTGCAACGTCCCACCAGGCCGTCGTTGGCCTCGCTGAAAGCCAGGGAGCCGGCGCCGAGCATGGCGTCGCTGACATCCAGCGGGTTGGTCAGCGGGCTGGTGCCGCCCCAGGAGTAGTAGCGCACGCCGTTGACCTGATAGGCGCCTTCGCCGCAGGCGGAGGTCGGGATGCCCTGGGGATAACGGGCGTTGAAACGCGCGGCGCCTTCGCTGTTGAGCGATTCCAGGGTGCCGAGCGCATCCTGCGGGCTGGTGCTCGAGCTGTTGGACAGGAAGTTGATCAGCGCGCCGAGGCCGTTGACCAGCCCGGCGACCACCGCTTCGCCGGCCGACCCTTCGGGGATGTTGCGGATCAGGTCGGCCACTGCCGAGCCCTTGTGGGGTGCGCCGACACTGGTGACCGAAGCGACCAGATCCGGGCGCACTGCTGCCACGTAGCGCACCGTCGGGCCGCCGTGACTGTGGCCGATGAGGTTGACCTTGTGCCGGCCGCTAATGGCGACGATCTCCTCGACCTGCTGCAGCAGTTCCTCGCCGCGCAGTTCGGAGGTATTCAACTGGCTGACCTCGGTCACGTAGACCTGGGCGCCGTCCCGACGCAGGGCCTGGGGCACGCCGTACCAGTAGTCGACGCCAAGCATGCGGTCGAAACCGAGCATGCCGTGGGTTAGCACGATGGGGTAGCGCGTCTGCGTATAGCCGCTGGAGCCGAACAGCCCGGCGAAGCTTGGCCCGGAGAGGGTCATCGCCGAGCCCAGGCACAGCGCAATCAGCATCTTGTTTTTTTTCTTGTTCATGGGTGCACTCGTCAGAGGTGAATCGGGAGGCAATCCTTCGCCGTTCACCGCGCGTTGCGCGTACTGCAGGCATGAGAGGGGCAGATATCGTGCCAGCCGCGGCCAGTTTTGCGCTGCACCGCTCTGCCGTCGCGCATCAGCGTGACGGCCCGTTCGCGGTCTGGATGACGGTGCAGGCGACTCTGTTACCTGGCGGAACGTGAAGTGGGTAGGATGGTGATGTTCGCGGGGAATGTTAGGGTTATAGCGGCATTATGTCGGCGTGATTGGCGAATTTACCGACTATACGGTCGGATAAAAACCGCCGGGTCATGGGTAGTCGATAGCCACGACGTAGTACAGGCGATTGCCCGTCGGGGTGCTGACCTGGACTTCCGCGTCCAGCGGCTTGCCCACCAACGCCCGCGCCAGCGGCGAGTCGATGCTGATCAGGCCCTGCCGCAGGTCCAGTTCGTCAGGCCCGACAATGCGGTAGCGCGCCGACTCGCCGTCCTCGTCCTCGATCGTGACCCAGGCCCCGAAGTACACCTTGCCCGGGTCGCTGGGACGGGTGTCGACGACCTTCAGTTTTTCCAGACGCTTGGTCAGGAAGCGAACCCGGCTGTCGATCTCGCGGAGCATTTTCTTGCCGTAGGTGTACTCGGCGTTCTCTGACCGATCGCCCTGTGCCGCCGCCTCGCTCACCGACTGGGTGACCTGCGGGCGGCGCACGTGCCACAGCTCGTGCAGTTCGGCGCGCAGACGCGCTTCGCCCTCCGGGGTGATCAGGGGCGTGCCGGCAGGGCGGGGTGGGCGGTATCGGCTCATGAAGTCATCCGTCTGGCAGGGAAATGCACATTCTAGGGCGTAGGCGCGGCACTGCAGGGTCAGTTTTCACGCAGGATGGTGAGTGGGCTCGCGGTGAGTGCCCGGCGCGTGCCCAGCAGGCCTGCGCCGCCAACCAGCGCGGCGCCGGCCACCGGCAGGATCAGCAGCCAGGGGTGCGGATGCCAGCGCAGGTCGAACACAAAATGATAGAGCAGCGCGCTGACCAGTTCGCAGCCGAGCGCGGCGAGCACGCCGCTGGCCGCGCCCAGCACACCGAACTCGGTGCGACGCGCCCGCAGCAGTAAACGTCGTTCGGCTCCCAGCGCACGCAGCAAGGCGCCCTGGTGGATGCGCTCGTCCAGAGTGGCCTGCAGCCCGGCGAAGAGCACCGCCAGGCCGGCCGCCAGGACGAAGATCAACACGTACTCGACCGCCAGTGAGACCTGGGCCAGGATGCTGCGCAGCTGACCGAGCAGGGCGTCGACCTGCAAGATGGTCGCCGCGGGAAAGGCGCGTGCCAGCTGCACCAGTTCGCGGTCCTTGCCCGCCGGCAGGTGGAAGCTGGTCATGTAGGTGGCGGGTACGTCCTGCAGGGTTCCCGGCTCGAAGATCATGTAGAAGTTCGGCTGGAAGCTGTCCCAGTTCACCTCCCGCAGGCTGGTCACCTGGACCTCACGCACGATGCCGCCGACCGTGAAGCCCAGGCGGTCGCCGACCGTGATCTGCAGGCTGTCGGCGAGTTTGGCCTCGACCGATACGCCCGGTCGCTCACCGCTGCTCCCTGACCACCACTGCCCGGCGCTGAGCCGGTTGTCCGGCGGCAGCTCGCTCGCCCAGGTCAGGCTGAGGTCGCGCCGGGTCGCCCGCTCGCCCTGGCTGTCCTTGCTGACCTGCTGGCGCACCGGCTCGCCGTTGATCGCGGTCAGCCTGCCCGGCACTACCGGGTACAGGGGCGCGGTGTGGTCGGAAATGCGTCCGACCTCTGCGGCAAAGGCGTCGCGATCGGCTGGCAGGATGTTGAGCACGAAGTGATTGGGTGCATCGGCGGGCAACTGGTCGCGCCAGGTGTCCAGCAGTTCCCCGCGGAGCAAGCCAATCAGCGCCATGGCCAGCAGGATCAGACCAAAGGCCAGCGCCTGGCCGGCTGCGGCCAATGGATGACGCAGTAGCTGGCCGAGGCCCAGTCGCCAGGGTAGCGATGCATCCGCAAGCAGCCTGCGCACCCCGCGCAGCGCCAGCACCAGCAGGCCGCCGAGCAGCACGCTGGCGAGCAGGCCACCGCCGAGCAGTGCGAGGGTGATCTTCAGGGCCAGGCTGAGGCGCCACATGATCAGGCCGAGCGAGACCACGGCGGCGCCATAGACCAGCCAGGCGCTTGGCGCCACCGGCAGCATGTCGCGGCGCAGTACCCTGAGCGGCGGTACACGGCCCAGCGCGGCCAGGGGCGGCAGGGCGAAGCCGGCGAGGGCCACCAGGCCGGTGCCGATCCCCGCAAGCGCGGGAGCAAGCGTGGCGGTGGGCACTTCGCTGACGATCAGGCCGCGCAGCAGGTAGAACAGGCCGTGCTGCGCTGCCCAGCCGGTGAAGGCGCCGATCACGCTGGCCAGCACGCCGAGGTAGCCGAGTTGCAGGGCATACAGCAGCAGGGCTTCGCCGCGCGATAGGCCTAGGCAGCGCAGCAGCGCGCTGGCGTCGAAGCGGCGGGCGGCGAACCGTGCTGCGGACAGCGCCACCGCGACGCCAGCCAGCAGCACGGCGGCCAGGCTGGCGAGGTTCAGGTAACGCTCCGCACGGCCCAGAGCGCCGCCGATTTGCCGGTTGCTGTCCTTGGCCGTCTCGATGCGCTGGTGGGCTTGCAGCGAAGGCTCGATGTCGGCCGCATAGGCCTGCAACAGATCGTTCGGACCGCGCCAGAGTTCGCGGTAGCGCACCCGGCTGCCGGGCTGGACCACGCCCGTCGCGGCCAGATCATCGAGGTGCATCAGCACGTGGGGGGTCAGGCTGTAGAAGTCGCCTGCGCGATCCGGCTCGTAGGTCAGGACCCGGGTCAGTTTCAATGAGCGCTCGCCGACCTCGATTTTGTCGCCGATGGCCAGGTCGAGCGCGGCGAACAACCTCGCTTCGGCCCATACCTCGCCGGGGCGAGGCGCGCCGCCAGGGGTTTCCGGCTGATAGGGCGCCGCTGCGCTACGTAATTCGCCGCGCAGCGGATAGCCATCACCTGCGGCCTTCACACTGGTCAGCTGAAGATTGTCATCGGTGGCGATGACGCTGGAGAACTCCACCACCCGTACATGATCGAGCGACAGCCGGTCGCCGGCGGCGAGCTGCTCGGGCGCGGCGGGCGCGGTGCCGCTGAGTACCAGGTCGGCGCCGAGAAATTCGGTGGCGCGCTGCGTCATCGCATCGCTCAGGCGCGCGGCGAAATAGCCGATGGCTGTGCTGGCGGCTACCGCGATGACCAGCGCGCCGAACAGTACGCGCAGCTCGCCCGCGCGCGCATCACGCCAGAGCTGGCGCAACGCCAGGCTGGCCAGACGGCGAAGGGGGACGCCGGTCAAAACTGCGGCTCGGCGGGCAATTGTCGGCCGCCTTCGAGCCGCAGCAGGTGCTGGCAGCGTTGCGCGAGGCGTTCGTCATGGGTCACGAGAACCAGCGTCGCGCCGCGCTCCTGGTTCAGCTCGAATAGCAGCTCGGTAATGGTCGCGCCGGTATGGCTGTCCAGGTTACCGGTCGGCTCGTCAGCGAATAGCACTGCCGGCTCGGCAGCGAAGGCGCGGGCCACGGCGACGCGTTGCTGCTCGCCGCCCGACAGCTGCCGCGGGTAGTGGTGCAGGCGTGCGTTCAGGCCGACTCGCTCGAGCAGCCGCGTGGCCCGCGCTCGGGCGTCAGAATGGCCGTGCAGCTCGAGAGGCAGCATGACGTTTTCCAGGGCGTTCAGGCTGTCCAGCAGCTGGAACGACTGGAACACGAAGCCGACGTGCTCGGCTCGGACGCGGGCACGCTGGTCTTCGTCGAGTGCGCCCAGCGAGTGCCCGGCCAGGCACACTTCGCCCGAGCTTGGCAGGTCGAGGCCGGCGAGCAGGCCGAGCAACGTCGATTTGCCGGACCCGGACGTGCCGACGATGGCCAGGCTCTCGCCCTTGGCCAGATCGAGCGACACGTCATCAAGTATCGCCAGCTCGCCTTCCGCGCTGGGTACCGCTTTGCTAAGGTTCCGCGCGAAGAGAATGCTGCTGCTCATGGAGATTCCGATGCGAAGTTGGCGGAAATATGCGGCCCTGCTGCTGGTCTGCTGGGCCCAGGGTGCCTGGGCGGGCACGGTGCTGGTACTCGGCGATAGTATCAGCGCCGCTTTCGGGCTGGAAACCAGTCAGGGCTGGGTGCACAGGCTGCAGCAACGCCTTGATACACATGCTTCGGACTATCGGGTGGTGAACGCTTCGATCACGGGCGACACCAGCGCCGGCGGCCTGGCCAGATTGCCGGCCCTGCTTGCCGAGCATCGGCCAGACGTGGTGATCCTCGAGCTCGGCGGGAACGATGGGCTGCGCGGGCAGCCGCCGGCCCAGTTGCAGCAGAATCTGATGGCGCTGGTCGAGCGGTCCCGCGAGGCGGGGGCGAGGGTACTGCTGTTGGGCATGCGCCTGCCGCCGAATCTCGGGGTGCGCTACACCACGGCGTTCGCCGGTGCGTTCGACGCTGTCGCTGAGCAGGCGGAGACGCCCTATGTGCCGTTCTTTCTCGACGGCGTCGGCGGCGTCGAGGGAATGATGCAGGCCGACGGCGTTCATCCTGCTGCCGGCGCGCAGGAGCGCCTGCTGGATAACGTCTGGCCGGCGCTCGAGCCCTTGCTTTGAAGCGTGTGCGCCGCTACTGTCGCGCCCTCGAAACGGAGCCTCAGATGTCGCGCCCTGCCTGGACTCTCTTTGCCTATCGACTCATCGTGCCGGACGAGCAATACGACTTGTTTGCTTGCCGCGAAAACCGCCTGCATCTAACGCTGCGCCAGCTCGAGCTGAACGGGCGTGTCGACCGCACGCTGTGTGGCGGCTTCCTGCCGGCGCGCCCGCGCTGGCGTGACATGGAGCGTGCGGTGCTGAAGGATCGCCAGCTCTGCTCGGCCTGTCGGGATGTGCTGAGTGCGCAGCGCAAGGGCCTTCCGTCTGCCGCCAGCGCCTGGTAGCTCGGCGTCCGGAGCGGCTTCGAGTACAATCTTCGGCATTGCCTCTCTTATCTCCAAGGAACCCTGAATGCTCTCGCGTGCGTCTGCAGTCGCCTCCTGTTTGTCACTCGCTGCCTGGCTGGTGGCCGGGCAGTCCTCGGCTCTCGAATTGCCGATGCCGCCCGAAGGCGAGGATGTGGTTGGCCAGATCCAGGTGATCAAGGCCCGCTACGAGGACACCTTCGCCGCACTGGGTGAGGCGAACGATCTGGGCTATCTGGAGCTTGTTGCGGCTAATCCGGGCGTTGACCCCTGGCTGCCCGGGGAAGGCACCGACATCATCCTGCCCACCCGTTACATCCTGCCGCCGGGCCCGCGTGAAGGTATCGTCATCAATCTTCCCGAGTACCGGCTGTATTACTACCCCAAGGGCGAGAACGTGGTGCATACCTTCCCGCTGGGTATCGGTCGCGAAGGCTGGGGGTCGCCAGTCGGGATGACGCGGATCTCGGCGATGACCAGCAATCCCGCCTGGTATCCGCCGCAGTCGATCCGCGAGGAACACGCTGCCGATGGCGACCCGTTGCCGAAGGTGGTCCCGCCGGGACCGGACAATCCGCTCGGTCCATACAAAATGAACCTGGCCCTGCCGGGCTATCTCATCCACGGTTCGAACAAGAAGTTCGGCATCGGCATGCGCGTCAGTCACGGCTGTTTCCGCATGCTCAACCCGAACGTCCTTGAGTTGGCCGGTATGGTCAAGGTCGGCACGCCGGTGCGGATCATCGACGAGCCGTACAAGTTCGGCGTCAGCCAGGGCAAGATCTACCTCGAAGCGCACGCGCCATTGCAGGATGAGGACAAGCACATGACGCTGATGGACAAGCACGCTGTGGTGGTCAACACCCTGCTCAAGCGTGACGAGGCGGCTGGTGTGTTGCAGCTGGACTGGGAGATGATCCGCGAGATCATCGCCGGTGAAGACGGGTTGCCGATCCAGATTGCCGAGCAGGGGCAGGCGCTGGCCGATCAGTCCCAGCCTGAATCGGTGTTCTGATAGCGAAGCGGGTATTTCGAGCGTGTCTAGTCCTGAAATAGGTTT
>DDKB01000020.1 GCA_002339675.1 Stutzerimonas stutzeri | reverse complement strand
AACTCACGTCAACGGTTGTTTTGGCTTTCTTCGCAGACATTGCACTTTATATATAGAAGCGACCTTTGCGCAGAACGGTCTCGCCGGCCCCGCTTGCGACGCCCCAACCACACGAGAGCGAGACCAAGGGCAACAACGTAAGTTCACCCACAGCTCGATTCAAGAAGCCAACTGCTCCTCAGTTCGGGCACCCATCCGATCCCGGCGGCCATCACGACGCCCTAGTTGTAAACCACTTCACAGTCGGCCTCCGCCTTGCTGCTTAGGATTCGCCCCTCATTGGACGTGCGGGTATTGCACGTCGCAAGTCGTTGCGCATGAAGCGCTCCCTGCAGCAGCAATGCGAAAAAGCAGGCTTTAGTTGAGTCATGGAATGACGTTTTCTAGCAAGCTAGCCGTTCAAGCTCTAACGGTAGCAAGGACTCCGATCACAGCGACCTCCTTTGCAGGCGATGACATTCGCTACGCTGCCGAGTACGAGGCGCTGGAGCAGGAGTTGGGCAAGGCATCTTCGTTGCACGCCGCCGGCACCGTCGACTGGGAAGCCGTGCGTGAGGGTAGCGAGCGACTGCTAAGCACCCAGACGAAGGATTTACGAATTGCTGCGTGGCTCACCTGGGGTCTGTACCAGCGCGATTCGTTCCTCGGGTTGCATGCCGGTCTCGTCATGCTCGGCTTTCTCTGCCGCGATCATTGGGAAGACATTCATCCACGCAAGGATCGCACGCGTACCGCTGCGGTCACTTGGCTCGTCCCACGCATGGAACAGGTGTTGGCTGACCATGTACCAATGGGTGAACAGCTCCCTCTGTTCGAGCAGATTGCACTCGAGCTGCGTGGTCTGGAAAGCTGTCTCGCAACACACCTTGGAGCACAAGCGCCGCTTCTTTTACCTCTATGCCGCCGATTGGAGGAAATGGTCAAGCGCGCTGGTGCTGCCCATCCGCAGCCTAGCCCCGTCGGCGCGGCCATCGCTCAGGTCAAACAGGCAGCGGCGCAAGTATTCGCCGCTACCACGCCGGTCGAGCACGAGAAGGACGCGCACAAGTGCCTGCGTAGCCTGCAGGACCAGGGCCGCCCTCTATGTAGCTGGTGGCTTAAGCAGAAAGCCACTGATCTCAAGCCACTGCGCTTGGCCCGTACGCTGCTTTGGCTGTCAATCGACACTTTGCCTGAGCGCAACACCGAGCAGATCACCGCCCTGCGCGGTATTCCGGCAGACAAACTCGCCAGCTATCACGAGCGTTTCGCCCAGGGACTATATGCCGACCTGCTAGCAGATCTGGAAGCCAGCATCGCGCGCGCCCCCTTCTGGCTCGACGGTCAGCGCCTGGCCTGGGAATGCTTGAGCGAGCTCGACGCCGAACAGGCGATGCGAGAGGTTGAAATCCAGCTCGCGCTATTCCTGCAACGCATGCCGGGCCTCGACGAGCTGCGCTTTCATGATGGCGCCCCTTTCGCCGATGCCGAAACCCGCGCCTGGATCAGCGCCCGGGTGATGCCGCACGTACAACCGGCACAGTCCCCCAGCGAATTGACCAGCAACCAGAGCGATTCCATGCCCGCCTGGGAGGAAGCGCTTCAGGACGTACTCCCACATCTGCGCAAAGACGGACTCAAGAGCGCCGTACAAAAACTCAAGCTCGGCCTAAATCAAGCGCGCGGCGGGCGTGAACGTTTTTTCTGGCAGCTCACGCTGGCCCGCTTGTGCTTCCAGGCCAAGAAATACGACCTGGCCAAAACCCAGCTCGAGTCGCTCGATCAGACGCTGCAGGCCATAGGCCTCGGCGACTGGGAACCCGATCTCGCCCTCGAGGTGCTGCGCCTGTTGCATAGCTGCTGCGAGCTGCTGCCGCAGAACCACGCCGTGCGTGAAAGCAAGGATGAGATTTACCGCAGGCTGTGCCACCTCGACCTCGAAGTGATACTCGATTAGGCCCTCGGGCCGTAAACGCAAAGGAGAAGACCCATGGCCAAAGAAGGCTCGGTAGCCCCCAAAGAACGCATCAATGTCACCTTCAAGCCAGCCACCGGCGGCGCTCAGGAGGAACTGGAGCTGCCACTGAAGTTGATGGTGCTCGGCGATTTCACCCAGCGCGCCGACGATCGCAAGATCGAAAACCGCAAGCCGATCGCCATCGACAAGAACAGCTTCGACGAAGTGCTGGCCAAGCAGGAGCTGAACCTCACCTTTTCGGTGCCGAACCGCCTGCAAGACGAACCCACCGACGAAGAGCTGGCCGTGCAGCTGAATATCAATTCGATGAAAGACTTCAATCCGGCCAACCTGGTCGAGCAAGTTCCGGAGCTGAAAAAACTGATGGAGCTGCGGGACGCGCTGGTCGCCCTGAAAGGGCCGCTGGGTAATGCACCAGCCTTCCGCAAAGCGATCGAAAGCGTGCTCGCTGACGATGACTCGCGCGACCGCGTACTCGGTGAGCTGGGCCTCGCCGCGAAAGAACAACTGGACGCCTGATTCCCCCGACAAGGAAAGCCAACACAATGAGCACTAGCGCAGCAGCCGTCGAACGCGGCAACAACCTCGCCGAGGTCGGCATCCTCGACCGCATCATCGCCGAAACCAAACTGACACCCGATGACGAGGCCTACGACATCGCCAAGCGCGGCGTGTCAGCCTTTATCGAAGAACTTCTAAAGCCCCAGAACGAGCACGAGCCGGTCAAAAAGGCCATGGTCGACCGCATGATCGCGGAAATCGACGCCAAGCTCAGCCGTCAGATGGACGAGATTCTTCACCATCAACAGTTCCAGGCACTGGAATCTTCCTGGCGCGGCCTCAAGCTACTGGTTGACCGAACCAACTTCCGCGAAAACATCAAACTCGAAGTTCTCAACGCATCCAAGCAGGACCTGCTGGATGACTTCGAGGACAGCCCGGAAGTCGTCCAATCCGGACTGTACAAGCACATCTACACCGCCGAGTACGGCCAGTTCGGTGGCCAGCCGGTCGGCGCGCTGATTGCCAACTACTTCTTCGACCCGAGTGCCCCGGACATCAAGACGATGCAGTACGTGGCATCGGTTGCCAGCATGTCCCACGCGCCCTTCATCGCCGCGGCCGGCCCGAAGTTCTTCGGCCTGGAAAGCTTCACCGGTCTGCCTGACCTCAAGGATCTGAAGGATCACTTCGAAGGCCCGCAGTTTGCCAAGTGGCAGAGCTTCCGCGAACAGGAAGATGCCCGCTACGTCGGCCTGACCGTACCTCGCTTCCTGCTGCGCAACCCCTACGATCCGGAAGACAACCCGGTCAAATCCTTCGTTTACAAGGAGAACGTTGCCAACAGCCACGAGCACTACCTGAGGGGCAACACCGCTTACACCTTCGCCAGCCGCCTGACCGACAGCTTCGCCAAGTTCCGCTGGTGCCCGAACATCATCGGCCCGCAAAGTGGCGGCGCGGTGGAAGACCTGCCGCTGCACCATTTCGAAAGCATGGGCGAGATCGAAACCAAGATCCCGACCGAAGTGCTGGTCTCTGACCGTCGTGAATACGAGCTGGCCGAAGAAGGCTTCATCGCACTGACCATGCGCAAGGGCAGCGACAATGCCGCATTCTTCTCAGCCAACTCGGCGCAGAAGCCGAAATTCTTCGGCAACAGCGAAGAAGGCAAGAATGCAGAGCTCAACTACAAGCTCGGCACGCAGCTGCCCTACCTGTTCATCGTCAACCGCCTGGCGCACTACCTCAAGGTGCTGCAGCGCGAGCAGATCGGCGCCTGGAAAGAGCGCACCGACCTGGAACTGGAACTGAACAAGTGGATCCGCCAGTACGTGGCCGACCAGGAGAACCCAAGCTCCGAAGTCCGTAGCCGTCGTCCATTGCGCGCCGCGCAGGTCGTCGTTAGCGATGTCGACGGTGAGCCGGGCTGGTACCGCGTCAGCCTGAACGTGCGCCCGCACTTCAAGTACATGGGTGCTGACTTCACCCTGTCGTTGGTTGGCAAGCTGGACAGGGAATAAGCACCCATGGCCTACGGCAGCCTGTTCGAACGCCTCGGCGGTGACGCCGACAAGCGCACCGGCTGGAGTCGCGAAGTCGCGGCAATGGCTTCGGTGGCTGCCCATCTGGCCAAAATGCTCAGCACCCGAGCGGGCAGCGTGCAAACGTTGCCCAACTACGGGTTGCCCGATTTGAACGATATGCGCCTGTCGTTGCACGACTCGCTGCAACAGGCACGCATCGCCATCGAACGCTTCATCGAGGCGTACGAACCGCGCTTGAGTCAGGTCCGGGTGATATCCCTGCCCCGCGACCATGACCCGCTGAGCCTGTCTTTCGCCATCGAAGGCCTGCTGGAAATCGACGGACTCAAGCGTCACGTGAGTTTTTCCGCGAGCCTGGATGGCAGCGGACAAGTGAAAGTCCATTAAGGAGAGCCAGATGTCCGGTAAACCCGCAGCCCGCCTGGGCGACCCCACCGATTGCCCGAAAAAGGGTCACGGCACTAACCCGATCGCGACTGGCTCTCCTAATGTGGTATTCGACGGAATGCCCGCCGCACGCATGGGCGACGCCTCCGCCTGCGGCGGTGCGCTGTCGGGCAGCGTAATCGCGACCGTACTGATCAATGGCAAGCCGGCCACAACCATCGGCACCGTGGGCAGCCACGGCAATGTGGTGGTGGCGGGGTCCGGAACGGTATTGATAGGGCTCAATGGGGGCGGCGCAACCATCGGGCCGGTCGGGCCAGTGTCTTTTGTAGCGAGTGCCGTAGCCGCGCTCGCTGACGCACTAATCCCAAGCGCCCAAGCCGCCGAGCAGAACAGCGAGGCGCTGGATTATCGATTGGAGTTGAAATCAGGCGGTAATCGCATCCTGACTCCATTGGAAATTCCTGACTACGACGAGCTAGCCCACGGCATCACGAAGAATCTGGAAACTATCGATTTCCTGGTCTGCAACCGCGAGCAGCCCGCCGATAGCCTTACCTTGGAGGTACTGGACGGCAGCACACTGATCTACGCCGAGGCCGATACCGCCAAGCTGCTGCCCATCGGCGAACACCCCTGGCAATGGGATGGCTACAGCTTGGCCGGCGTCCTTGATACCAAGGTGCTCAAGAGCGCCGCACTCAAGGTGCGGCTGATTGCAGTAAAGGGCGGCGTACAGCAGATTGTGGACATGCCGTTAGCAAATGAAAGCGAAGAGGTGGATTGGGTCGATGTACGGATTGATCGAAACGCCGCGACGGCACAGATTGACGTCCGCCCCAGTTTCTCCGACGGAGGCGTCAGCGGCCGAAACACCAGCCTCACCGCCAAGACCTACGAGCAGCTGAAGACCATGGCCAAAGCCGGCATCGAGCACTACTGGTCTCGCAACGGCAGTCGGCCGAATGGCATTGGCGCCCCAATTAGAACGACAAACGGGGAAATGGAAATAACCGTCATCGCGGACGTCAATGGCCACCCCGGCGCCAGGGATTTCCCTCTGATCGAAAAACTGGACGCTAACTTCGGCCGCTCCACCAGCTTCTCCATGTTCAAGAAGATCTATCACAACGCCGGATTCTGGGATGCCGCTCGCTATCCGACCGGTTTCGCCGACAGCGACCTTGAACATACCGCCGCCCATGAGTTCGGCCACTTGGTGCTGAACGACTATGGCGATGGCGGACTGATTCCGGAGTATTCCTGGAGCCACAAGCAAACCTCCAGCGTTCTCACCCAATCCCCGAACGACAACCATCCGGTTCCCGGCAACGGTGAAATCGATGTGATGCATTACCACTCCGACTATCCACGCGGCCCCCAGGGGTATCAGAACTACTGGAGCCGCTCGGTAGCCTCCGAGCAAGACGTCAAAGGCCTGCTGTGGCTCTCCCGGGTACGTTTCAATGACTAAAACTATCGCTTTCCTGTGCGCGTCTTTGCTGGCTGGCTGCAGTGCTCAGACCAAAACCGTATTTATCGCAGACTTCGAAAATGCCTGTTCCTTCCCGGTCCAGATCTGGGTTCAGGATTATTCCAACGCCAAGGGCAGCGGCGCACAGAAACAACACCTGGAGCCTGGAAGCGTCGCGGAAGTGCTCTCCTACATCTCCTTCGGTGACGACCTGGAGAGCAGCTTTCCCTCCACGTATCGCTTGACCCTCTCGGCCAACGGCTCCCAGCGTTCGCTCAACAAGCAGCAGTTTCTCGCGCAACTGAAGCGGTCCGACTACCAGCGAAAGGGCAACGCCATACATACCTGGGCGATCAGGGATACCTCGTTGTGCCCACGAACAGCTCCATAGGTAAAACTCGATGTCCTTCAACCACTACTACCAGAGCGAACTCACCGCCCTGCGCCAGCTCGGCAAGCGATTCTCCGAGCGCAGCCCGGCGTTGGCGCCGTTTTTGGGGCAAGCGGGACGCGATCCGGATGTCGAGCGGCTGCTAGAAGGCTTCGCCTTTCTCACGGGACGGCTGCGGCAGAAGCTCGATGACGAGCTGCCGGAGCTGACTCACTCGCTGATGCACCTCCTGTGGCCGAACTACATGCGCCCGCTGCCGGCGTTCAGCATGTTGCAGTTCGACCCGGTCAAACGCCCAGGGCCCGCACTCATGGTGCCGCGCAATACACCGGTCGAGTCCAAGCCGATCCAGGGCGTGACCTGCCGTTTTCGCACCGCCTACGCCACGGAGGTTCTACCACTGGCGCTCGATGGCCTGGATTATTCGGTCAAGGGCGGCGGCGCGCTGCTCAGTCTTCGCCTGCAGATGACGGCCGACGGTCATCTCGGCGAATTGAACCTCAAGCAACTGCGCCTTCATCTCGCAGGCGAGCGTTATATCAGCCAGATGCTCTACCTGAGCCTGCTGCGCAATATCGCCGGCGTGCAGCTGGTCGCGCTGGATGCGAAGGGCAAACCATTCACCGACGGTTTCGGTGTTGACCTGCCCGCGCTCCATATCGATCCGACGAAGTTGCAACCGGTGGGATTTACCGAAGACCAGGCGCTGATCCCCTACCCGCTCAATACGTTCCGCGGTTACCGCTACCTGCAGGAATACTTTGCCTTTCAGGAAAAATTTCTGTTTGTCGACCTGCTTGGCCTCGATGGCCTCAAGCGTCTTCCGCAAGAGGTGCTCGAGCAAGCCCGCGGCTTTGAGCTGCGCTTCGACATTCACAAGGCCGGTGTACAGCGCATCAGGCCAACGCTGGACAACGTGCGCCTGTACTGCACGCCGGTGGTCAATCTGTTCGAGCACGACGCCATCCCGATTCGCCTCGACGGCAAGCAGGATCAGTATCTGCTACTGCCGTCCGAGCTCGACAGCAGCCACTGCGGTGTATTTTCGGTTGACCGCGTCACCGGTTGGAAACCCGGCGGCATGGGCTACGAAGAATACGTACCGTTCGAGTCCTTCGAGCACGACCCGAGTTTCGACGTCCCCGTGGCACGCCCACACTACAGCGTGCGCCAGCAACCCTCGATGTTGGGCGATGGCCTGGAGACATACCTCAGCTTCGGCCTGCGCAATCTGGACGAACACGAGACGCTGTCCATCGAGCTCACCTGCACCAACCAGAATCTGCCGCGCCAGCTTCGTCTGGGCGACATCTGTATGCCCAGCGAAGAAACGCCCGAGTTCCTGACCTTTCGCAACATCAGCCCAGTCACGCCCAGCTACTCGCCGCCATTGCACCGCGACTTTCTCTGGAAGCTGATCAGCAACATGTCACTGAACTACCTGTCGCTGGCCAACGTCGAGGCGCTCAAAGTCATCCTCGAAACCTACGACCTGCCGCGCTACTACGACCAGCACGCCGAGAAGGTCAGCAAGCGCCTGCTCGGCGGCCTCAAGCAGATCGGGCACCAGCATGTCGACCGGCTGCACCGTGGTCTGCCGGTGCGCGGCGTGCGAACCGAGCTGGTGATGGACCCCGAGGGTTATCTGGGCGAAGGCGACCTGTTCCTCTTCGCCTCGATACTCAATGAATTCTTTGCGCTGTACGCCAGCCTCAACTCGTACCACGAGCTGCGCGTCAGGAGCACACAGGGAGAGGTGTACCAATGGACGCCGCGCATGGGGCAGCAGCCCCTGCTCTAAGCCGGATCAGCCGGGACATCCGCGAGTACAGCCTGTTCCAGGGTGTGCTGCTGGTGATGGACCGTCTAAAAGCCGCGCATCCGGACCTGGACGAAGAAGCGCTCTACGAGCACGTTGAATTCCAGGCCAACCCGAGCCTGGGCTTTCCCGGCAGCGACGTTGATCGCGTCGAGTTTTTTCAGGAGCACGGCGAGCTGCGTGCGCGCCTGCGCATCAATCTGGTCAGCCTGTTCGGCGCCGGGTCGCCGCTGCCTGCGTTCTACGGCGAACAGGCTCTGGGCGACAGCGCCGAAGGAAACCCGACACGCGAATTTCTCGATCTGTTCAACAACCGCTTGCAGCGCCTGATGCTGCCGATCTGGCAGAAGTATCGCTACCGTGCGCGCTTCACCAGCGGTGCGCGTGATCCGCTGTCCGAGCAGCTGTTCGCCCTGATCGGACTGGGCGGCGAACAGATTCGCGCCGCCACCGAGCTTAATTGGAAGCGCTTGCTACCTTATTTGGGCCTGCTCAGCCTGCGCGCGCATTCGGCAGCATTGATTGAGTCGGTGCTGCGCTACTACTTCAAACATGCCGACCTTCGCATCGAGCAATGTTTGGAGCGCCAGGTCGAGATTCTCACCGAGCAACAGAACCGCCTCGGCCGTGCCAATAGCCAATTGGGTGAAAGCCTGGTGCTGGGCGAGCGGGTTCGCGATCGTGGCGGCAAATTCCGGATCCACATCCGCCAGCTCAGCTGGGACCGCTTCCACGAGTTTTTGCCCGTAGGCAACGGTTACCAGCCACTGTGCGCACTGGTGCGCTTCACGCTGCGCGACCCCCTCGACTACGACATACGCCTGGAACTGCGTCACGAGGAAATCCGCGAAATGCGCATCGGCGCCGAAAACCCCTGTCGCCTTGGCTGGACCAGCTGGCTTGGCAGCGAACGCGCCGACGGCATGGTCACCCTGGGCAGCCAGACTCATTAAGGAAGATGAAATGATCAACGTAGACCTGCAACAACTGGTCCAGGCGCTGGACGCCGAGACCAAGCGCGATCTTGAAACTGCAGCCGAGCGCTGTGTAGTGCGTGGCGGCAGCAAGATACTCGTCGAAGACCTGCTGCTCGGATTGCTGGAGCGCCCCGAAGGTTTGCTGGTATGCGCGCTGCAGGACGCCGAGGTCGACGCGGGTGCGCTCTCCCAGGCCCTGCAACCGCGTGGCGAACACAGTGAATCACGCAACCCGGTGTTTTCGGCAGAACTGGTGCAGTGGCTGCAGGACGCTCTTTTGGTCGGGAACCTTGAACTCGGCCAGAGCCAGATCGACCAAGCCGCGCTTATCCTGGCACTGCTGCGCAACCCGATGCGCTATGCCGGCAGCCACTACCAACCGCTATTGTCGCGCCTGAACGCTGAACGGCTGCGCGAGTTCGCCTTGGCTCAGCAACCGAAGGCGGCTTGTGGCAACGCGGCGCCAGCGGGCGAGACCAACCTGGCGCGCTTCACTCACAACTTCACCCAACAAGCCCGCGACGGCAAGCTTGACCCGGTGCTGTGCCGCGACGCGGCGATCCGCCAGATGATCGACATCCTTGCACGCCGTCGCAAAAGCAATCCGATCGTGGTGGGCGAAGCAGGCGTCGGCAAGACAGCCATCGTCGAAGGCCTGGCGCTGCGCATCGCCAATGGAGAAGTTCCAGACGCGCTCAAGGGCGTCGAGCTGCTGTGCCTGGACCTTGGTTTGCTGCAGGCCGGCGCGAGCGTTAAAGGCGAGTTCGAGCGGCGGCTGCAAGGCGTGATTGACGAGGTCAAGGCCTCCCCCAAGCCGATCATTTTGTTCATCGATGAAGCGCACACCCTAATCGGCGCTGGCGGTCAGGCCGGCAGTGGCGACGCCGCCAACCTGCTCAAACCGGCACTGGCCCGAGGGGAATTGCGCACCATCGCCGCCACCACCTGGAGCGAGTACAAAAAGTATTTCGAGAAGGATCCGGCCCTCGCACGACGCTTCCAGCCGGTCCAGCTTCACGAGCCCACCGTAGACGAAGCCGTGACCATCCTGCGCGGGCTCGCACCGGTGTATGAAAAGAGCCACGGCATCTACCTGCGCGACGACGCCGTCGTGGCCGCCGCCGAGCTATCGGCCCGCTACCTGGCCGGCCGCCAATTACCTGATAAGGCCGTGGATGTTCTCGATACCGCCTGCGCGCGGGTACGCATCAGCCTAGCGGCCGCACCTGAAGCGCTGGAGCGCCTGCGCGGCGAGATCGCCGAGGGTGAACGCCAGGGGCTCGCGCTACGCCGTGACCTCGATGCAGGCCTGCACATTGACACCGATAGTCTGGACAACCTAGAAACCCGCCTTGCGGCAACCCGCGCTGAACTCGAGCAGTTGGAAACCCGCTGGTCCGGTCAACGTGCGCTGGCCGAGCGGCTATTGGATCTGCGCAAGCAATGCGCGATTGCTCGGACATCGCCCGAGCGCGTATCCGATGACGAAACCCATCCTGATCTCAAACAACTTGAAGCCGAGCTAAGGGACCTTCAGGTCGAGCTTGCCAGTGCCCAAGCCGCCGAGCGGCTGGTGAGTTTCGAGGTCTGCCCGCGCCTGGTGGCCGAGGTCATCAGCCACTGGACTGGCGTACCGCTCTCCCAGCTGGCGCGCGAGCACAACAGCAAGGTACTCAGCTTTGCCGCTGATCTGCGCCAACGTGTACGCGGGCAGGAACAGGCCATCGAAGCATTGGACCGCTCCATGCGTGCCACGGCTGCTGGACTGAACAAGCCCGATGCGCCGGTCGGCGTCTTTCTGCTGGTAGGCCCAAGCGGCGTCGGCAAGACCGAAACCGCACTGGCCTTGGCCGACCTGCTCTACGGCGGCGAGCGTTTCCTCACCACCATCAACATGTCCGAGTTTCAGGAAAAGCACAGCGTATCCCGCCTGATCGGGGCGCCGCCGGGTTATGTGGGTTATGGCGAAGGCGGCATGCTCACCGAGGCCGTTCGCCAGAAGCCCTACTCGGTCGTGCTGCTTGATGAAGTCGAGAAAGCCGATCTGGAGGTGATGAACGTCTTCTACCAGATCTTCGACAAGGGCGTGGCCAATGACGGCGAGGGGCGGGAGATCAACTTCCGCAACACCCTGATCCTGATGACCAGCAACCTCGCCAGCGACCGGATTGCCGATCTTTGTCAGCACGGCCAGCGACCAGAGACCGAAGACCTGGAGCTGGCGATTCGACCTGCGCTGACCCAGCATTTCAAACCAGCCCTGCTGGCCCGTATGCGCGTGGTGCCCTATTACCCGATCCAGGGCGACGTGCTCAACGAACTGGTGGCGCTCAAACTGTCGCGCTTCGGTGAACGCCTAACGCGCCGCCAATTGCAGTTCAGCCACTGCGAGGCGCTGGTCGAGCACTTGGCTGAGCGCTGCACTCACAGCGATAGCGGGGCGCGCCTGATCGATCATCTGATCGATCAGCATTTGCAGCCACTGGTCGTCGATCGGCTGCTCGACGCCATGGCGAGTGGCCAAGCATTACAACGTGTGCATGCAACCCTCAACGGCAACGGGGCGGTGGTTTGTGAGTTCGCTTAAGGTTCCGCCAATGCTTACCGAGGCTTCGACGCATACCGATGCGCTGCTGAATCGCTTCGCCGAGTTGGCCTGGACAACTGATACACGCGGCTGGCTCGACGGACTGGTGCAGATGGCGGCGCAACTGGCTGGCTGCCCGCTTGTTCAGCTCTACCTGCTGGATGCGACCCACACACGCCTGACCCTGTCAGCCGAGTGGTTCGACGGCTCACAGCGGCATGAACGCGCGAGCCTGCCCAGCGATTACCGGGACGAACAACTGCTGCAATATTGCCTCAGCCAGAACCGCCAGCTGAGCATCGCGCAGCTCGACGCCGACCTGCATCAGACCGGATTTCTTCCCGAGTCGTCGCGCCCTTGGCGCAGCCTGCTCTGTCTGCCGCTGGAAAGCGCCGAAGGTCATGCGATCGGGCTGATGGTGGCTGCCAGTCCCGCCACCCAGGACCTCGCCATCGCAGCGGCAACCTTGACCAACCTTGGCCGCTTCGCCCTTGGCCAGGCGCATCTGCTCAATAGACTGCGCGGCGCAGCGCAACCTGCGCCTGCGGAAATCGCTCCACAGCGCCCTTGCGCCAGCGGGTACGGGCTTATTGGTGAGAGCCCGCGCATGCGAGCGGTTTACGGGCTGATCGGCAAAGTCCTGCACAACCCGGTCAGTGTTCTGCTGACGGGTGAAACAGGTACCGGTAAGGAACTGGTGGCCCGCGCTATCCATGATTGCGGCTCGCGGCGCAGCCAAGCCTTCATCGTGCAGAACTGTGCGGCCCTGCCCGAACACCTGCTCGAAAGCGAACTGTTCGGTTATCGAAAGGGCGCCTTCACTGGCGCCGAGCGCGACCATGAGGGTCTGTTCGGTGTAGCCGACGGCGGCACGTTGTTCCTCGACGAAATTGGCGACATGCCGCTGACCCTACAAGCCAAGCTGCTGCGAGTCCTGCAGGAAGGCGAGGTCCGGCCGCTCGGCAGCACGCGCACCCATAAAGTTGACGTCCGAATCGTCGCTGCTACCCATCAGGACTTGCACAAGCGCGTCGAGGAGGGTCGTTTTCGTGAAGACCTGTACTACCGCCTGTCCATCTTCCCGATCGAATTGCCACCGCTTCGGGAGCGCGATCAGGACGTCCTTCGACTGGCGCGGCATTTCGCCGACAAAGCCTGCGGTTTTTTGCAGCGCGATACCGTGCGCTGGTCAGACGCGGCGCTCGAACAACTGGCCGATTATGCATTTCCCGGCAACGTGCGTGAGCTCAAGGGGCTGGTCGAACGCGCCGTCCTCCTGTGCGACGGCGGCGAACTACTACCGGAACATTTCAGCCTGCGCACCGTGGATAACGACCTGGACAGCACGCTGGATTTGCGCGCGCGGCTCGAACGAGTCGAACGCAATCTATTGGTCGATTGCCTGCGCAAAAACGGCGGCAACCAGAGCCAAGCCGCACGAGAGCTAGGACTGCCGCGCCGCACCCTGCTCTATCGCATGGAGCGCCTGGGTGTGAGCGCCAGCACCCTTTGAGCTCAAGGAGATGAGCATGAATCTTCATCGATTGCTGGCAGCAGTTGTCTTGGCTGACGTCGTAGCCGCGGCAATCGATACGATGCAGCTACCGGTTGACCTGATGAACATCGCAAACGCGCGAACCGATAACCCGTAGCCTCGCCCTTCGCCCCGAACGGCTTCATGGAAGCGCTCCGACAAGGATTTCACATGTTCAACCCGGCCAACGACACCCACTTCAGCCTCGCAATCGAAGGCATCGAGCACGATCTGCAGGTTCTAGAATTCAAAGGGCGCGAGGCGCTTTCGCAGCCCTTCGCCTTCGAGCTCGAACTGGTTAGCGAGCGCCCTGATCTCGACCTGGAGCGGCTGCTGCATCAGCCAGCTTTTTTAGCACTCTCACCGGCCGGCAACGGCATCCACGGTTTGATCTACCGGGTCGCCCAAGGCGATTCCGGTAAGCGTCTGACGCGCTATCAGATCACCCTGCGCCCACAGCTCGCCTACTTGGCTCATCGCACCAACCAGCGCATCTTCCAGCACCTCACGGTAGAGAAGATCATCGCCCAGGTGCTCGAGGAGCACGGCATCCAGGCCAACGCCTTTCGCTTCGGGCTCGGTTCGGTGTACCCCGAGCGCGACTATTGCGTGCAGTACGACGAGACCGATCTGCACTTCATCCAGCGCCTGTGCGAGGAAGAAGGCATTCACTACCACTTCCAGCACAGCACTTCGGGTCATGTGCTGGTTTTCGGCGACGACCAGACGGGATTCCCCAGGCTTGCGCCGGTTGTTTATCAGCAGGATTCAGGTCTGGTCGCTGACACGCCGGTTATCAAGCGTTTCGCGCTGCGCATGGAGACCCGCACCAGCCGCGTTACCCGCCGTGACTACGACTTCGAAAAACCTCGCCTGACTATCGAGGGCACCTTCCAGAGCGAGTTCCAGCCAGACCTGGAAGACTACGACTACCCCGGCCGCTTCACCGAGCGCGTCCGCGGCAAGCACCTGGCGCAACGCGCCCTGGAACGCCACCGCAGCGACTGCGAACTGGCCCAAGGCGAGAGCGACCAACCGCAGCTGGTCACCGGCCACTTCCTGACCATGAATGAGCACCCGAACGGCGACTGGAACCAGCTCTGGCTGCTCAACGAGATTCACCATGAAGGTAAACAGCCGCAGGTTCTGGAAGAGTCAGTGACAAGCGATGCGTTGTCACGTGACGGCTTCACTCACGGCTACCGCAACCACTTCACCGCCACGCCCTGGGATATCCTCTATCGCCCGCCCCTGAAACACCCCAAGCCGAAGGTACTTGGCAGCCAGACCGCCGTGGTCACCGGCCCACCAGGTGAAGAAATCCACTGCGACGAATATGGCCGTGTGAAAGTCCAGTTCCACTGGGACCGAGAAGGCCAGGCCGACAATAAGACCAGTTGCTGGCTGCGTGTCAGCTCAAACTGGGCCGGCGATCGCTACGGCGGCATCGCCATTCCCCGCGTCGGTATGGAGGTCCTCGTGTCCTTTCTCGAAGGCGACCCCGACCAGCCTCTGGTGACCGGCTGCCTGTACCACAAGGAACATGTCGTCCCCTACGACCTGCCCGCCAACAAGACCCGCAGCGTCTTCAAGACGCTATCGAGCCCCGGCGGAGACGGCTACAACGAACTGCGCATCGAAGACCGCAAAGGTGCCGAGCAAATCTACGTTCATGCCCAGCGCAACTGGGACGAAAATATCGTGCACGACCAGAAGATCCGCGTGGGTAACGAACGCCACGACACCGTCGAGGCCAACAGCTACAGCGAATTCAAAGCCGAGGAACACCGCACCACCCACGCCGACCGCAAGACCGAAATCCGCGCCAACGATCACCTCACCGTGGGCAGCACCCAGCACGTGAAGATCGGCACCGGGCAGTTCGTCGAAGCGGGTCACGAAATTCACTACTACGCCGGAAGCAAAGTCGTCATCGACGCCGGCATGGAACTCACCGCGTCAGGCGGCGGCAGCTTTCTCAAACTCGACCCCAGCGGGGTCACATTGAACGGCGCGACCATCAAGATGAATTCGGGTGGCGCGCCGGGCATGGGCTCAGGACTGCACATTCTCGCACCGGTAATTCCATGGGCGGCAGATCAGGACAAGGCCGGTACTAAGCCGAGACTGGCGTTGGCCAATACCCAACTGCAGCTGGCGCGCAAGGCCAAGCAGATCGGCGCCAGCCGCTGCCCGATATGCGAAGCGTGCCGCGCGGGGATGTGTGAAATTGGAGCAAGCCGATGAACGATAGGGTTGAACAATGGCTCAGCGAGCAACAAGCCCAGCGCCGGCAGCTGCTGCTCGTTGTCGATACCTTGGCAGAACCCGCTCCGCTGCCAGGCTTGTTCTCAACAGACCTGGTGCACAGCTATGCCAATCTCTATCAGGGCACCGAGGTTGACGAAATGGCCGACATCGGCCCCTGGCTGATAGTGCTGAACGAGCTGAATCTCACGCAACTACGCTCGTTGACCGATGCACCTGAGCATAACTGGGGCTGGCTCGCCAGCGTCGAACACGCAGACCTCGCGGCGCTCACGCAACACTGGCACGCCCGTATGTTTGCTGACGAACAAGGGCAACGGTCGCTTTATCGATTCCAGGACAACCGCATCGTCGCGCGTCACCTCGGCGAGATGGACGCTTCACAATTTCCTCTGCTGCTTGGTCCACTGGCCAGCGTGCTCTGCTGGGATGGTCAAGACTGGCAGTGGTTCGATAATGGCCGGCCTGGCTACTACCCGGAACCCTTCGAAAAGCCCTGGCTGTCCATCGCAGAACCCGAGCACGTAGGGCGCGCTGTAGCACATCACAATCTCGAGTTGTGGCTATGGCAGAACCATACGCAGGCAACCACTCAGCTCGCCGAGACCCAAGTGCTGAGTGAGTGGCTGGACCATCAGCTCGACAAGGCAACGGAATGGAACTGGCACAGCGAGCCGCAACTGGAGTTTCTGCTCCGCTACCAGCTCGACCCCGCACTGGCGGACCATCCGGCCTGGCCGCCAGCTGACCAGGAAACACCGGACGCCCATTATTCACGAGTCAGTTCAGTGCTGACTTCAAGCCTTTCTGCACGGGATTGATCAGATGACGTCTCACACCTTTTCTCGAAGCCGCTTCCTGCCAATTCACGCATGGTCTGCACTGTTCGGCCTTCTGCTCAGCGGCTGCAGCACACTCGGTTCGGTCGGCGCCGATACCTTTACCTTGAAGGGCGAGCTACCGGCTGACTTCGCACTAAAAGCCCAAGCGCATTACGGCGGGTCCGAGGAATGCAGTGGACGCGGTCATGTGAAGGGTTTCAAGAAGAATTACGAAAAGGTGCCGCATGGGTATGAGTTCGAGATACCAGTTAGTTATCGCGACGGGCTTTGTGAACTGCAACTGACCAGGGTCGGGCTTTTTATTCATGCGAAGTACGGCGAGCAGGATTGGCAACATAGCTACGATAACGGCGGGTTAGTGGTTGTTGAAGAACTTCCGCCGAATGCCACACGTCATCAACGCGACGAAGCTCTATCTAAAACGGCTCAATGTTCATGGCTTTTTCAAATCAGCAAGCTGGAGTTAGGGATAGCCAAAATGCTGGACTGTAAAGGCGCCGGGGCGTATTTGTTACGAAATTCTCTCTCGCAAACCGATGTTAGGCTCAGCTTTGAACTAAGTAACAATGACCGTCCTTATATGAGGAACTATTGGTCAAAAACAGCGACAGGCTGGAAGCCGTGCACGGGACGATGGGGAACGAAGTTCGAAGAGCTTTGTACAGCTTCGCCGCAATTTCGTACTTTCACTATGGATGGCCGTGAATGCACGGTCTATCCGAACTGCATAGAGTGACTAAAGGATGAGCAACTCAACCTCGCAACCTTTGCTCCAATGTCCGATTCGCTTGGCCCGGGTAAGCTTTCGTTTAGTAGACGAGCATGGAAGCGGCAAGCCCTACGCCGGACTAACCTGCCAAGTTACAGATCGCCAGGGGTTTGATTGCTCCGCGACGCTAGATGAGGACGGCTATGCAGAAGTGCATAACGTAAACGGCGGACCACTAGTTATATCTTTTCCAACTGATTATGTCGGCAACGACCCATGGTACACGGGCTTACTTAACAGGCAATATTTTCCAGTGCCTCTTTCGGCTCTTCAAGTTGCAGCCGAACAATCACCCGCCGGCCCTCGACGCATTGATGGGATGACCTATCTAGCGCAAGAACGTGCAGCGAAGGAAGAGGCTTACTTCATACGGGCCGAAGTAAGCCACTTCGTAAAGAGCAACAGCCATCTCCCGACGCCAGACTCAAACTGGACGACCGCTTCTGCACTGAAACAAAACGCAGGCTCAGCAGCAGCCCAACCCGGCGTTGCACTTGGTTGTAACAGGCACACTGTCATCGAGATAAAGGCGCTACGCGCCTACAGCCCCCTGCTTTCCCGCGGCGCTGATTTCTGTGCGCTGAACGCCTATCACCTGGCGGTCATGAGCGCTTTCGTCTATGCGCCTTTCAGTACAGCTAGCAACCCTTACGCTTCAGCACCGCCGCCCTATTCAGGGCTTGGCAGCATCGGATACGTGCTTCAGAACCAGCTAGGGCGCCGGATTCGGCCAACGCAATTCAACACCGCCTCCCCCTATCACCTGCTCTGTGAAGAGGTGCCTTATTCGAAGCGTCTCGAAATCATGCCCTACGATCCGGCGCGCTATGAAAAGGAAGCACAAGAGGGCTGGCGAAATCCCGAGGACGTGCACTTCCTGTGCGACACGAATAACGAAACAGACACTGACACCCAGGCATTCATTACCCATAACGACAAGGTCGTACTGATTTCCGTCCGAGGTACGCAGGAATTTTTGGCCGACGCCAGTCGAGACGCTGATGCGCGCCAGGTGTCGTACGCAGAAGGTGAAGGCCAGGCGCACCGCGGCTTCTATGAAAGCTTTCAAGCAACAAAACCATTCGTAGAGCGCTACCTCAATGCCTTTTACACAGGTGACCAAACGCTGATCATCTGTGGCCATAGCCTTGGCGGGGCGATTGCACTGCTGTTGGCAGACTGGTTGCGTCGCAAGCCCACCAAGCCGAACGTAATCCTCTACACCTTCGGCGCCCCACGCGCCGCCGACGCGGCCTTCGTCAAGGCGGCTCAGCCTCTTACGCATCACCGTATCGTCAACCACAACGACCCCGTTCCAGCGCTTCCATTGCCGTGGATGGACGCCGAATGGAAGCTGGCGCTTCCCGCTGCAGCTCTGGTGTATAGCTCACCGGCTATCGGCATTGCGCTGCTGCTGGCGGGGATCGTCAACCTTCAAGGCGACCCCTACGAGCATCACGGGGAGCAATGGCATTTTATGCCGCGCAAGCCTGGAGGTGGGAGCGAAGCCTCAGTGCTATGGCAACCAGGTTGTGCGCTGGTAGACGAGCAAAGCTGTGCACGCTACGTCGGAGGAATCGGGCTGGATGGTGATATGCCGAACCGCCTCGCGCTCGCGGTTACGCACCATCTGAGTGACCGCGGCTATGCACGGGCGGCACTCGCTAACCTGCTGCGCTGGAATACCAGCGTCGAGGAGCGAAACGGAAAGTTATTCACCGAAGCTGAAACCCGTGACATCAATGCCCAGCTTCTGAGCACCGCGCAGCTGCTGGATAGCTGGCAAGCACGCTCGTTCAACGAATTCCGCTGGGAAATCAGGCGCAGGGGTGAGATGCGTTTTTACGGCAAGAGCGATCTGGAACTGCGCGCCATCTATGCCGACGCAGTGGAACAAGGCGAGCGCGTCCGAGCCGAACAAAGCCCTGCCCTTACCCGTACTCAGCAGCGTCTGCTGGCGCAGGCGGAGCGCGTGGTAACGCGGCGCAGCGTGTTTGGTGAGCATGCGGAAAGAGCCGACCTCGCAGAGCTGGTAGCACAATGGCGGGACATCGAAGATAACAAGATAGCGGAGCGGCTGGCTGCAGTTAAAAGGGATACGGCCAATGTCCCCGCCTAGAGGCGGTAGCGTCGGCCCGGCGAGCCACATTTATAGCCTTAGCTCTCGTTTCGGTACCGGCCCCGCCCTTTTTCGTGACCCCGTTCACCCATGCAGCCAAGCGTGTGAACTTCAATACTCAGCCTGAGTCTCGCTCCGCCGTTTTCGGCTAGCGCGGCCGTCTGCCCACACGCTTTCAAGGAGGAAATCGCGTGCTAGCCCGCTATTGCGCCCTCGTTTTATTCGCCGCATCCCTCGCCCTCGCCCTCGCCGGTTGCTCCGGTAACTACACATTCAATGATGACGAATATCGCCCGCTGGGTGATCCGCAGGCGCCTGCCCGCAGCAACTGACCCACCAGGAGAAAGGAACCATGGAGTTGGTTTTCGATATGGTCAGTGCGCAGCAATTTGCGCCAGGCCTCATCAGCAGCAAGACCTTCAAGCAGGCCGGCGGCATCATTGGCCGTGCCGAGGATTGCGACTGGGTGATACCGGACCGCAAACGTGTCTTGTCCAGCCGCCACGCTGAAGTGAATTACCGGGACGGTGCTTTCTTCATCACCGACATCAGCAGCAACGGCATTCAGCTCAAGGATACGAGCGCCAGCCTGGATAAAGGCCGGGCGCAGCGAATCGAACACGGCAGTGTGTATTGTCTGGGCGACTTTGAAATCCGGGCGCGACTGATTCAGGACCCCGCCTCTTTCGAAGGCGATATCGGCCGCCCACAGCCAGCCGGCAGCATCATTCCGGATGATGCCTTTCTCGATCTCGATCCGCTGCATGCAATGGACCAGCAGGAGCGAGTCTATGCCGAGGTCGACGATCTTACTGTCGTGCTCGCCCCGTCTCGGACGCATACACAGCAGCGCGACTACGCCCAGATCGACGAAGAGAACTTGCAGGTTCCTGAACTGGTGATGCCCAAGCCAGCAGTCTCCGCCAAGGCTCCGGCAGAGCCCGAGCAGCTACCGCAGGGTTTCTGGACGCGCTTCGGCGAGGCGCTGGGTGTCAATTTGGACGACCTGGGCGAGGAGGCCCGCCAGGCGCTGGCCCTCAAGGCGGCGAGCCTGCTCAAGCAAAGCGTCGGCGGATTGCAGCAGACACTGCGCATCCGTGGGGAACTGAAAAACGAGATGCGCCTGTCGCTGACTACCGTGCAGAGCGCCGGCAACAACCCGCTCAAACACAGTATCGACAGCGGCGAAGCACTGAATCTCCTGTTACGCGGCGGCAAAGCGGGTCAGCTGCCAGCCGAGCAGGCCGTGGCACGCGCCTATCGGGATCTGCAGGCGCATCAGGTAGCCATGCTGGCTGCCAGTCGCACCGCGGTCAAAGGCATCCTTGAGCAGCTTTCACCGGATCAGCTGGCGCTGCGCTTCGAGCGTGATAACAAGCCGCTTATGTCCACTTCCGGTAGCCGCTGGCGTGCCTTTAAACGGCTGCATTCTGCGATGCAACGCGACGACGATTGGAGCGAACGGTTGTTCGCTCGTGACTTCGCCCAGGCTTACGAGGAGCAGGCCCGTCTGATCGCCACGCTCAATACAGACCTTCAAGGATGATACTCATGTCTCGCTTTCTTCCTGCCGCGGCGCTCGCGGCGCTTGCCGTTCTGAGTGGCTGTTCTGCCCTCTCGCCCAACTCTGACTTGACGAAGCTGGACTTGTCACTGCAGGGCAGCGACCAGCTCAACCCCGACCTCAACGGCCGCCCCTCGCCCATCGTGATTCGCCTCCTGGAACTCAAGCACCCGGTGGCCTTCGAGAATGCCGACTTCTTTTCGCTCTACCAGCGTCCCAAGGAAGCGCTGTCCCCGGACCTCGTCATTCAGGAAGAGCTGGAACTGCGTCCGGGCGAGCAGCGCGAGCTCAAACTGTTTGTTCAGGATGGTAGCCGCTACGTCGGCGTCTTGGCCGCCTATCGGGATCTGCCCGAATCAAGCTGGCGCTTCGTCATTCCTCTTCAACACAAGGCGCAGAACCGAATCGAGCTAAGGCTCGATGAACACGGAATCAAGTCCATCGATCCGCTCGTGAAAGGAGACTGATCGATGAGCACGAACAAAGTCGTATGGCAGGAAGGCATGCTGCTGCGTCCGCAGCACTTCCAGCAAAGCGACCGCTATTACGACGCGCAGCTAAAGCTGCGGACCCAGAAGTTGGGTCACTACGCCTGGGGTTTTTTTGGGCTGGAGATCGACCGTCAGTTCCTCAACATGGGCAAGCTCGTGCTTAGCCACGCGAGTGGGCTGCTTCCCGATGGCAGCCTTTTCGAGATAGGTGCTGAGCGTGAGCCGCTGGCCCTGGACGTACCGCCCAACACTGGCAACACGCCGGTGTATCTGGCTTTACCGCTCGTCACCGGTAACCACATCGAGAGCCGCCGCCCCGAACAGAAGGACGTACTGGCGCGCTACACCGCGTTCGACGAAGAGGTCACTGATTCCAACGCCGGCGATAGCAGTAGCAGCCAAGTCAGCACCGGGCGTCCGGACTTTCGGTTGCTGCTGGGCGAGCAGCAGAGCGATCAGGCTTACGTCAAGCTCAAGCTTTGCGACATCCTCGACACCACGCCGGACGGCGTGATCAGCCTCGACCCTGAGTACATCCCTACCTTTATCGACTTTCAGGCGTCCAGCTACCTGCTGTCGTGCCTGAAAGAAGTGATCAGCATGCTCGGCCATCGCGGCGACATCCTGGCAGAGCGTATTCGCGCCACCGGTAAAGTCGGCGGAGCGGAAGTCGGTGATTTCATGATGCTGCAGCTGATCAACCGCTACGAGCCCGTGCTACGCCATTACATGGGCATCGACCGGATCCATCCCGAACACATCTACCGTGAGCTGCTGGGATTGCTGGGCGAACTGGCGACGTTCTCCAGCGAGACCAAACGACCTCGCCTGGACGGCCGTTACCTGCACAACGACCAGGGCCTGTCGTTCCGCAAGCTGATGGATGCGATTCGCCAAGTGCTGTCGATGGTGCTCGAGCAGCACGCCATCGAGCTGCTACTGCAACAGCGTCAATACGGCATTCAGGTCTCGCCACTGCACGACCACAAGCTACTCGGCAGCGCCTCGTTCGTGCTCGCAGCCAGCGCCCAATGCGACTCCGAAGAGCTGCGCACGCGCCTGCCGGCTCACCTAAAGGTCGGTCCGGTTGAGCGTATTCGCCAGCTGGTCAACCTCCATCTGCCGGGAATCAAGGTCAAGCCACTGCCCGTCGCGCCACGGCAGATCCCGTTCCATTCCGGCAAAACCTACTTCGCCTTGGAACTCAACTCCGAGGAGCTGGCGCAACTGGAGCGCTCTGGCGGCTTCGCCTTCCACGTGTCCGGTGAATTTACCGGGCTTGAGCTGAAATTCTGGGCGATCAGGAACTGACCGACATGATCAGAGAAATGGACTACGGACAGGACGACAAGACGGTCATCCTCAATCGCCACGGCGACGCACCGGCACAGAGCCCGCTGACCGACTTCAACGCGCCACCAAAATTCGAGCAGCTCGAGGAACGGATGATCTATGCCGCGCGCCTGCGCCCGGCGGAAACCTTCAACATCAGCCTCAATCCGCTGGTCGCAGCCGCTTCCTCGCTGCTTTCAGAAGTGGTGCGGCTCAAACACAGCTACGAAGGCGAAGACCTGCACGCCCTCAACCAGCGTTTGTCCGGTGAACTCAAGCTGTTCGAGCACCGCGCCCTGCACGACGGCGCCGAAAGCAGCCAGGTGATGGCTGCCCGTTACGTGCTGTGCACCGCGATCGACGAAGCGGTGGTGACCACGCCCTGGGGCAACGAGAGCGAATGGTCGCAGATGAGCCTGCTGTCGAGCTTTCACAACGAGACCTTCGGCGGTGAGAAGTTCTTTCAGTTGCTCGAGCGTCTCTCACGCAACCCGGTCAAGCACCTGCCGATGCTGGAACTGATGTATCTGTGCTTGTCGCTGGGTTTCGAAGGCAAATACCGAGTGATGCCACGCGGCATGCTCGAGCTCGAAGCGGTACGCGACAGTCTTTACCGGCAGATCCGCCAGCTGCGTGGCGACGTGCCACGTGAGGTCTCGCCGCACTGGCAGGGGCTGCGCGATACGCGTCGGCGCCTGGTGCGCATCGTGCCTTGGTGGCTGGTCGCGCTGTTTACATTGATCTGCCTGGTAACGCTGTATGCGGGCTTCGCCTGGGTGCTGGGTGAGCAACGCGATGCCGTACTGCAACCGTATCAACCTGTCGATCCGACCGTTCAGGTCGAGCCCAAGCCGTAACAAGGACGTACTGCCATGAAGGTTTTTTTCGGCAAGCTTGCCGCGTTTTTCCGCAAGACCTGGGTATGGAGCCTGTGCGTCTTGCTGGTGTTGGCCCTGCTCGTGTGGCTCGCTGGGCCGCTGCTGGCGGTAAATGACTATAAGTTCTGGGAGTCGTCCAGCAGTCGCCTGCTGACCATCGCCGGCCTCTGCCTGGTCTGGGGCCTGTTCATCGTGTTCGCCAGCTGGCATAGCACTCGTCGCAAGCAGGCCGAAGCCAGCGACGAAGAGGTTCAGGAGCGGCTTCGCCGTGAAGGCTTGGTCAGCGAAGAGCAAGGCATCCTGAGCCAGCGCTACCGCGACGCCGTTCGTACCCTGAAGAGTTCGAGCCTGTACCGCGGCCGCAGCGAGAAATGGCGCAACGACCTGCCCTGGTATTTGCTGCTCGGTCCTCAAGGCAGCGGCAAAACCTCATTGCTGGATTTTTCCGGCTTGGACTTTCCGCTCAACCGCGGTGAAAACCAGCGACTGACCAAGGATGTCTCAGGCACCCGTTACGCAGACTGGTACTTCGCCGACCATGCCGTGCTGATCGATACGGCCGGCCGCTACCTGACTCAGCCCGACTCGGGTGTCGATGGCAAGGCCTGGGAAACACTACTCGGCCTGCTGCGCCGCCGCCGTGCCCGCCCGCTCAATGGTGTGCTGATCAACATCCCGGTCGAGCAGCTGCTGCACGCGAGCGAACTGGAGCTCGAAACGCTGGCGCGGCAGAGCCGTCAGCGCCTACACGAAGTTCACCAGCGCCTGGGTGCCGACGTACCGGTTTATCTGGTGCTGAGCAAAGCGGACAAGGTGCTTGGCTTCGACGAGTTCTTCGACCAACTTTCGCGCGAGGAAAGCGATCAGGTGCTCGGCGCGAGCTTCCGCAAGGAGCAGGATGGTACCGACGTCAACGTCGTTCGGAATGAATTCGAGGAGCTGCTGCGCCGGCTAAACAGCCAGGTCATCCTGCGCATGCATCAAGAGCGCGACACCCAGCGCAGGGGTCGTATCCTCGATTTCCCGCACCAGCTTGGCCAGATTGGCGAGCGTTTATGCCTGTTCGTCGAGCTGGCGTTCTCAGGCAACCGCTACCAGCGGGCCAGCCAGCTGCGTGGTTTCTACCTCACCAGCGCACCGCAACTCCAAGGTGGGCTCGATCCGCTCACCAGCGGCATAGGTCGCAACCTTGGTCTGTCGAGCAGCGCGTTGCCGACATTCCGCAGCGGACGCGCTCGCTTCATCAATCACTTGCTCAGCCGTGTGATCTTCCCCGAAGCCGACCTCGCCGGTCTCGATCAGAAGGAAGTACGCCGCATCGATTGGGGCCAGCGCGCCCTGTATGCCACCGGTTTCGCCTGCCTGGCGCTGTTCGGCGCGCTTTGGGCCAATGGCTTCTCCAACAACCATGAACGGCTTGAGCAGCTGCGCGGCCTCGCCGACCAGCTGGGCCGCGAGCATCAGAGCATTACGGCTCAAGACGATGCACTGCGTACGCTCAAGGCGCTGGATACCAGCTATGCCGCCACCCAGGTGTTTCCCGATAAGGCAGACGTGTCCTACTTGCAACGCGGCGGGCTTTATCAAGGTGAGGCAGTCGATCCCACCGTTCACCAGGCCTACCGCCGTGAGCTCGAGACCCTGCTGCTGCCTCGCGTGGCGCACCAGCTCGAAGCCCAGATCCGTGCCAATCTCAACGATCGGGAGCGCCTGCTTGGCAGCCTGCGCGCTTACCTGATGCTCAACCTGGAAGCGCGTCGCGACGCCAGTTTCCTCAAGGACTGGATGGCTGCCGACTGGTCGCTGCGCTACGCCGGCAACGCGGTCGCGCAGAACGGACTCAACACCCATTTCGAGCGGCTACTCAATGACGGCTTCGCGCCTTATGCGCTCAACGACCAGCTCGTCGCCGAGGCACGCCAGGTGCTGCGCAATGAGTCGCTGGCCACGGTCGTCTATCGCATGTTGCGCGATCAAGCCCGCAGCCTGCCCGACTACCGCTTCAGTCAGCGTCTGGGGCCGCAGGGCGCGCTGTTCAGCGGCAGTGACTACACCATCCCGGGTTTCTATACCCAGAATGGCTATCAGAAATTCTACGTCGCCCAGGGTAGCGACCTGGTGCGCGAGATCCTGCGCGACAACTGGGTGCTCGGCGAAGGCGACAGCTTGAGCCTGAAAGATCTCGGACGCCTGATGGGCGAGATGGAGCAGCTCTATTTCCGCGACTACGCCAATTATTGGAGCGAAGCAGTCGCGCAACTGGCACTGGAGCCAATCACGGGTGCAGGCCAGGGCGCGACATTGCTCAGCGGGCTGAGCGCAGCCAACTCACCGCTGCTGCAACTGCTGGTCGAAGTGCGCGACAACACCCGTTTTGCCGGCGCGGCTGACACCGCAGGCGATGCTGCAGAAACCGCCGACGCACTCAGGGGCGCTGACGGTAAGCTGGGCAAAGCCGCCAAGCTGGCATCAGCCGCTGCCGAGCAGGCTCAGGTCGCGTTGGCCAGGAACCTGCCTGACACGGCGCGCAAAACACTCGAGCGCCGTTTCGAGCCGCTGCATCGTTTGCTCGACGACAACGCAGGCGCCAGCGCCGAGCTGGCGCCAACGCTGCAAGCCCTCGATGCACTGCAATTGCAACTGGCCAGTCTGGCCCACGCCAGTGCGCCTGATCAGGCGGCGTTCGAACTCGCCAAGGCGCGCATGGCTGGTCAGCGTGACGCCATCAACCAGTTGCGCGCCAGCGCAGCCCGCTTACCGCAACCGATCGGCAACTGGCTCGGCCTGCTCGCCGAAAACAGCTGGACGCTGGTCCTGAACGACGCCTACCACTACCTCAACCAGCGCTACCAGAGCGAACTGTACGCGTTCTACAAAGGTTCCCTACGCCAGCGCTATCCATTCAGCGCACACAGCGAGAGCGACGTCGCCATTGCTGACTTCCGGGAGTTCTTTAAGGCGCAAGGTGTGGCTGACGGGTTCTTTGATCGCTACCTGAAGGCATTCGTCAGCGGGAGCGCTGGCCAATATCAGCTTCGTCGAGTCGACGGCCGTGGCTTGCCCCTGTCACGCGAGTTCCTGTCGCAGATGAGCAACGCGCAAACCATCCGCCGCAGTTTCTTCGCAGAAACCCCGAACGAGCCGCAGATCCGATTCAAGCTAGAGCCCTACTCGCTCGATTCGAGCCTGGGTCGCGCTGACTTCCGCTTTGGCAATCAGCAGATGGAGTACCGCCACGGCCCGATCGTGCAGACAGCCTTCAGCTGGCCAGCCGACGCAGAGGAAGGCCGCACCAGCCTGGTGGTCGAAGAACTTGGCGGCCGTCGTGTGGGCATCGAGAAGAACACCGGCCCCTGGTCACTATTCCGCCTGCTGGATCTGATGCAGGTCGACTACCACAGCGGTCGCGACGTGCTGATGCTCAAGGCCAATCTGGGCGGCCGCAACGCCAACTACCTGTTACACAGCCAGCGTTCGCCGAACCCGTTCGACATCGCCGTGCTGCGCGACTTCAAACTTCCGGCGACCCTGTAATGTCAGCCACTGCGAGCCTGGCGTACAGCTGGCGCAGCGCCGCGCGGACCGATACGGGCAAAGTCCGCGTTCGCAATGAAGACGCCTTTCTCGACCTCCCCGAGCAAGGCCTTTGGGTCGTGGCGGATGGAATGGGCGGCCACCACAACGGCGCGCTCGCCAGCCGCCTGATCGTCGAGCAACTGGCCGAACTTCCGCCAGGTACCTTGGCCGAACGCCTAGCCAACCTGCGCCGCTGTCTGCACGACCTCAACCGCAGGCTCGGCCAGGAACTGACGGTCACTGCCGACCGCCCCGATCCGGTGACCGGCAGTACGGTGGTCGCCCTGCTGATGGAAAGCAATCGTGCCGCATGTGTCTGGGCAGGTGACAGTCGCTGCTATCTCTGGCGTGGCGGCCGTCTCTACCAGCTCTCGCGTGATCATTCGCTGCTACAGCAACTGGTCGACGACCAGAAGCTAAGTCAGGAGGAGGCGGCACGTCACCCCGCTGCGCATGCGCTCACCCGCGCGATAGGCGCCAGTGAACAACTGGTGCTGGATATCCTCGAGTTCGACGTTTATCCAGGCGATACCCTGCTGCTGTGCAGTGACGGGCTCTACCAGAGCCTGTCGCCAGACGCACTGGGTGCGGCCCTCAATTCGCCGTCCACGGCGCTGGCGCTGCAACGGCTGTTCGACCAAGCCATGGACGGTCCGGCGCGGGACAACCTCAGCGCGGTGGTCGTACGCCGATGAACGAGCCCCTGCGCGCCGAACCGGCTTCGGACCTGACCTACTTCGCCTTCGCTTCCACGGCCGCTGCAGCGCAGGGCGCTCCGGCACCACCGGCCATCAGTACCGGCGAGCTGCCGCAGGTCCTAGGCGGGCGCTACCTGATCGAACGGCTACTTGGCGTCGGCGGCATGGGCGCCGTATACCGTGCTCGGGACCTGCTGCGCGAACAGTTTGGCGACCCGGACCCCTATGTCGCGCTCAAAACGCTGAGCGATGATTTCGCCGAGTACCCCGACGCCCATGCGCTGCTCTACACAGAGTTCGCCCTGACCGCACGGCTGAGCCACCGCCATGTCGTGCGGCTGTATGGTTTCGACGTGGATGCGGCCAGCCAGCGCGCCTTCATCACCCTCGAATTGCTCAAGGGGCCAACCCTCGACCAGTTGCTCAGCGAACGCCCCGAAGGTCTCACCTGGGACGAGTTGCGCGACATTGCCGTGCCGCTGACCGAAGCGCTGGCCTACTCCCATAGTCGCGGCGTGATTCACGGTGACATCAAACCAAGCAACGTAATACTCGCGCAGGACGGGCTGCGCTTGTTCGACTACGGCCTCGGCCAGCCGATCGAGGGCGTACTCAAACGCCTGCCGCGGCTGTCTCGCAACCGCTTCAAGGCCTGGACCACGCGCTATGCAGCTCCCGAACTCCTTGACGGCGCCGAGCCATCTGAGGCCAGCGATGTGTATGCACTTGGCTGCCTGCTTTATGAAATGGCCAGTGGACGCCACCCGTTCCGGCGCCTGAGTGCCAAGCAGGCAAAAGCGATGGCTCTGGATAAAGAATTGCGTCAACCGCCGAACCTGGCTCATGGCTGGCCCGCACTGCGCGCAGCACTGGCGTTTGACGCTCATGAGCGCACAGCCAGCTTGACCCAACTAGCGAATATCTTTTGCCGCCCGGCACCCAGCCGCCTGCGGCGCTGGTTCGGGCGCACCCACGGATGACATGAGAACAAGGAAGCGCCATGTTCAACGCGGCCAACGACACCCATTTCAGCCTCACTATCGAAGGCGTCGAGCACGACTTGCAGGTACTCGCGTTCACCGGTCGTGAAGCCATCAGCCAACCCTATCGTTTCGATCTTGAGCTGATCAGCGAACGCCCCGATCTGGATCTGCAGAGCCTGCTGCACAAGCCAGCGTTCCTGGCGCTCTCCCCGGCCGGCGGAGGCATTCACGGGTTGATCCATCGGGTCGCACAGGGCGAGTCCGGCAAACGCCTGACCCGCTACCGCGTGACCCTCGTTCCGCAGCTTGCCTACCTCACGCACCGTACCGATCAGCGCATCTTTCAGCACCTGACCGTGCCGCAGATCATCGCCCAGGTGCTAGAACGCCATGGCATCCAGGCGAACGCCTATCGCTTCCAGCTCGGCCCAGTGGTCTATCCCGAGCGCGACTACTGCACCCAGTACGACGAATCCGACCTGCACTTCGTCCAGCGCCTCTGTGAGGAAGAAGGCATCCACTATCACTTCGAGCACAACCCGCAGGGTCATGTACTGGTGTTCGGTGATGACCAGACGAGCTTTCCCAAACTTGGCCAGCCCACCGCGTACCTGCCGGACAGCGGACTGGTCGCCGACGAACCTGTGATCAAGCGCTTCTCCGTGCGTCTGGAGACCCGTACCAACCGCGTCAGCCGGCGCGACTATGATTTCCAGCAGCCGCGCCTGGTGATGGAAGCCGGCCACCAGGGTTCCGGCCAGCAGAGCGCACCAGGACCTGACCTGGAAGATTACGACTACCCAGGGCGCTTCATGGACCGCACCCGCGGCAAGCATCTCTCTCAGCGTGCCCTGGAACGCCACCGTGCCGACTATCGGCGGGCTGAAGGGCGCAGCGACCAGCCCGCACTCGTCAGCGGTCACCTGTTGGAAATCTCCGATCACCCCCGCCAGGAATGGAACGACCTCTGGCTGCTGACCGAGGTGATTCACGAAGGTAAACAGCCGCAGGTGCTGGAGGAGTCGATCACCGATGGCTCAGTTGAGCACGCGCGATCCCATACAGCCCATTCGGCAAACGACCTGACTTCAGCCACCGATCGGTTCACCCAAGGCTATCGCAACCACTTCGTCGCGACCCCGTGGGATGTTCCGTACCGACCCGCCCTGAACCACCCAAAGCCTCGCGTGCTTGGCGCCCAGACCGCCGTCGTCACTGGCCCCGTTGGCGAAGAGGTCCATTGCGATGAGTACGGTCGCATCAAGGTGCAATTTTTTTGGGACCGTGAAGGCCAGGCGGACGACAAAACCAGCTGCTGGCTGCGTGTCTCCAACAGCTGGGCCGGAGACGGCTATGGCGGTATCGCCATCCCGCGCGTGGGCATGGAAGTGCTGGTTAGCTTTCTCGAGGCGGACCCTGACCAACCCTTGGTGACCGGCTGCCTCCACCACGCCGAACACCAAGTCCCCTACGATTTGCCGGCACACAAGACCCGCAGCGTTTTCAAGACGCTCAGCAGCCCCGGGGGCGGTGGCTACAACGAATTGCGTATCGAAGACCGCAAAGGCGCCGAGCAGATCTATCTGCACGCCCAGCGCGACTGGGACGAACACATCGAACATGACCAGAAAATTCGCGTCGGACACGAACGCCACGACACCGTCGAAAAGAACAGCTACGCCGAACTGCACGCCGAAGAACACCTGACCGTTGGGGGCGACCGCAAGGTCGAAGTCAAACTCGACGACCACCTTACTGTCGGCCAAAACCAGCACGTCAGGCTCGACACCGCCCAGCTCACCCAAGCCGGCCGAGAGATCCACCTCAAGGCCGGCCAGAAACTGGTCATCGAAGCCGGCACCGAGCTGACCCTGCAGGCCGGTGGCAGCTTCATCAAGCTCGACCCGGGCGGCATTACCCTGTCCGGCCCGCTAATCAAGATCAATGCCGGTGGTGCGCCTGGCAAGGGCTCGGGCATCAAGATCAAACCGCCCGTGCTGCCGGGGATGGCGGATAGCGACAAGGCCGGCGACCTGCTGCAGCAGGCGCAGGCGCAAGCGCAAGCGGGCGGCAAGCCGCAGCGGCACAGGCGCTCGCTCAGTTTTTCGGGCTGAGAAAGGGACAAGGGTGCCCGTCGGGCAGGGTCCGCTATGGCCGCGGGCACACCGATCCGCAGGACTTTTCCTTTCCCAAGCAAGGAGCCGAACAGCAGTCTGTCGCAGCGCCTTGCCCATACGGCCAACGGCAAAAGCCGTTATTACCCGACCGGCGAAAATCGCCATAGCACGGCGGCGTGCACGTCGACGATGGTACGGCGGCTTCTTTTCGATCAACCGAGTGCTCTGCTTGGCCGATGGCGAGGTCATCGCCTCGCGCATCGACGAGCGCCATCCTGTCACCGAGTTCATTGACGAAGTACCGCTGATTAAGTGCGCGCCTTTCTCTCCACTGGGTTCGCCCAAGGGCCAACTCCTCCCAGCCTGACGCTCTAAAGCCTGTACCTGCGCCTGTGGCGTGGGCTGGCTACCAGGCACGACCCGACCTGCCGCGCCCCGGTGTCTGGGAGCCACGCGCTATACCGGCGTTGGCAGTCGTCAGAGCTCCGTTCCTCAGCCTCACCGAACGCCGTGCAATGGCTGCGACAGTGGCCTCACTGCGCCAGCAGGGCCGCTCGCAACGTCGCAAATTCGTTCTGCAACCTCACCGTCATCTTAGCGTCACAAAGTCGTCCTAGAGTGCTCGCACACCCCGCTCGAAACCAAGGAGTTACGTACATGGGACGCACCTTCCGCCTTTCCGCTCTGCTGTCGGCGCTTTGCCTGAGCTCGCTTGCACACGCCACCGACGTGACCGGCGCCGGCTCCAGCTTCGTTTATCCGATCCTGTCCAAGTGGTCGCAGGCCTACAGCCAGAACTCCGACAACCGCATCAACTACCAGTCGATCGGTTCGGGCGGCGGTATCGCACAGATCAAGGCTGCCACCGTGGACTTCGGCGCTTCCGACGCCCCGCTGTCGAGCGAAGACCTGCAGAAGTCCGGGCTTGGCCAGTTCCCGACCATCATCGGTGGCATCGTCCCGGTGGTGAACATCGAAGGCATCGAACCCGGCAAGCTCAAGCTTGACGGCGAAACGCTGGCCAAGATCTTTCTCGGCGAGATCAAGACCTGGAACGATCCGGCGATTGCCAAGCTCAACCCCGACCTGAAGCTGCCGGGTGACAACATCACCGTCGTGCATCGCTCGGACGGTTCCGGCACCTCCTACAACTTCACCAACTACCTGGCCAAGGTCAGCCCGGAGTGGAAGCAGAAGGTCGACTTCGGCACCACGGTCAACTGGCCGGCCGGTGTTGGCGGTAAGGGCAACGAAGGCGTCTCGGCCTACGTCAAGCAGATCAAGAACTCCATCGGCTACGTCGAATACGCCTATGCCCTGCAGAACAAGATGGCCCACGCGCAACTGAAAAACGCCGCTGGCAAATTCGTTCAGCCGAACTCCGACAGCTTCCAGGCTGCCGCCGACACCGCCGACTGGGGCAGCGCCAAGGACTTCAACCTGCTGATGACCAATGCCAGCGGCGAGCAGGCCTGGCCGATCACCGCCACCACCTGGGTGATCATGTACAAGGACCCGAAGAACCCCGAGCGCAGCAAGGCCGCCTTCGATTTCTTCAAGTGGTCGCTGGAAAATGGCCAGAAGGATGCCGCCGCACTCGACTACGTCGCCCTGCCGGATTCGCTGGTCGACAAGATCGAGTCCTACTGGTCGTCTGATTTCAAGAACTGAACAGCCGCACCTGAAACCACCCCGCGCCGGTAACGGCGCGGGGTGCTTTGCTTGAGGACTACCCATGGCCACCGCCAACCCCATGCCGGTCGCGCACCTGCCGTTGACCCGCGACCAACGTGAACACCGCGCACAGTGCGACACGCGTCATGACCGCTGGTTTCGACTCATCCTGCTGACTGCCGCCCTGCTGGTTCTGGCGGTCATGCTCGGCGCCGCCGCCTCGACTTTGTGGGGCGGCCGCCTGGCCTTCTCAACCTTTGGCTGGTCCTTTCTGACCAGCAGCGAGTGGGACGTGATCAACGGCCGGTTCGGCGCGCTGGTCCCGATCTACGGCACCCTGATGACCTCCTTTATCGCCCTGGTGCTGGCGGTGCCGGTCAGCTTCGGCATCGCCCTGTTTCTTTCCGAGATTGCGCCGCCGTGGCTGCGGACGCCGGTGGCCTCGGCGGTGGAGCTGCTAGCCGGCATCCCCTCGATCATCTATGGCATGTGGGGCCTGTTCGTGTTCGGCCCGTTCATGGCGCAGTACCTGTCGCCGGTCATCAGCGAATACCTCGGTGCTTTGCCGCTGATCGGCGGGCTGTTTCAGGGGCCGGCACTGGGCATCGGCATGCTCAGCGCGGGGATCATCCTGGCAATCATGATCCTGCCGTTCATCACCTCGGTCATGTACGAGGTATTTCGCACCGTCCCGCCCGCGCTGAAGGAATCGGCATACGCCCTCGGCTCGACCACCTGGGAGGTCTGCTGGGACATCGTCCTGCCCTACACCCGCTCTGCGGTGGTCGGCGGCATATTCCTCGGTCTCGGCCGCGCGCTTGGCGAAACCATGGCCGTCACCTTCGTGCTCGGCAATGCGCACCAGCTGTCGATGTCGCTGCTGATGCCGAGCAGCTCGATCGCCTCGGTGATTGCCAACGAGTTCAACGAGGCCTACACCGACCTGCATCGCTCATCGCTTATCGCGCTGGGCTTCCTGCTGTTCGTGGTCACCTTTTTCGTGCTGCTGCTGGCCCGCCTGATGCTGGCCCGCATGTCGCGCAGGGCGGGCAACTGATGAACGTAAACGAAAGCCTTTACCGCGCGCGTCGGTTCAAGAACGCGCTTGCCATGGTGCTGAGCAGCGGCGCTGCGCTGATTGGCCTCGGCTGGCTGGTCTGGATACTGCTGACGACGCTGATCAAGGGCGGCAGCGCGCTGAGCCTGGACCTGTTCACCGAAATGACGCCGCCTCCGGGCGCCGAAGGCGGCCTCGCAAACGCCCTGTTCGGCAGCGTCTTGATGACCCTGTTGGCCCTGGGCATCGGTGCACCGATTGGCATCCTCGCAGGGTTGTGGCTGGCCGAGTTCGCGCGGACTTCACGCCTGGGCACGCTGGTGCGCTTCGTCAACGACATCCTGCTCTCGGCACCCTCGATCGTGATCGGCCTGTTCGTCTACACCGCCATCGTCATCCCAATGAACCAGCTCACCGGTGGTTCGGTGAGCTTTTCCGGGTTGGCCGGCGGCCTGGCGCTGGCCATGCTCGTCGTCCCGGTCGTGACGCGCACCACCGACGAAATGCTGCAACTGCAGCCCGCCTCGCTTCGCGAAGCGGCGCTGGCGCTCGGCATTCCGCGCTGGAAGGTCACGTTGCAGATCCTGCTGCGCGCGTCCAAAGCCGGCGTGGTAACCGGCGTGCTGCTGTCGATGGCGCGCATCACCGGCGAAACCGCACCGCTGCTGTTCACCGCCTTTGGCAACCAGTTCTGGAATGGCGACCTGCTCAAGCCGATGGCCAGCGTGCCGGTGACCATCTTCCAGTTCGCCATGAGTCCGTTCGACAGCTGGCAAGCACTGGCCTGGGCCGGCGCGCTGCTGCTGACCCTGTTCGTCCTGCTGCTCAGCCTGCTGTCCCGCTTCGTATTCTCACGCCGTAAAGGTGCGCAATGACCAACCTTCAGACCCAAATGCCCGAAATCTGCGCGCGCAACGTCGGTTTCCAGTACCGCCAACACGTCGCGCTCAAATCCATCAGCCTCGACATTCCGGCCAACCGCATCACCGCGATCATCGGCCCGTCCGGCTGCGGCAAGTCCACCCTGCTGCGGATCTTCAACCGCATCTACGCTGAATATCCAGGGCAGACGGCGACCGGCGAAATCCTGCTGGATGGCGAGAACATCCTCGATCCGAAGTACTCGCTGAGCCGTCTGCGCAGCAACGTCGGCATGGTGTTCCAGAAGCCGGTGCCCTTCCCGATGTCGATCTTCGACAACGTCGCCTACGGGATCCGCCACCACGAACGGCTGTCGCGCGGGGAAACCCACGAACGGGTAGAACAGGCCCTGCGCGGCGCGGCGCTCTGGGACGAGGTCAAGGACAAGCTGCAGCAGAGCGCGCTGGGCCTGTCCGGCGGCCAGCAGCAGCGCCTGTGCATCGCCCGCACCATCGCCCTGCGCCCGCGCGTGCTGCTGCTCGATGAGCCGACGTCGGCCCTCGACCCGATCTCGACCATGAAGATCGAGCAGCTGATCACCGACCTCAAGGAGCAGTTCACGGTGGTCATCGTGACGCACAACATGCAGCAGGCCGCGCGCTGCTCGGACATCACCGCCTTCATGTACCTGGGCGAGCTGATCGAGGTCGGCTCGACCGACATCATCTTCACCCAACCCAAGCAGAAGCAGACCGAGGACTACATCACCGGCCGCTTCGGCTGACGCGGCGCGCCGGGCCAGGTGATGACCTGGCCCTCGGCTGCCCCGCGACGGGCGTTACGGCGTGGGCGCCAGCGCCGGACGAAAGCGGCGCACGCTGTCCGACGCCGGGAATAGCCCGGGAGACGAGCGAGCCGGCAGCTGCCGCCCGCTCGTGCCGGTTCAGAAGCGGTACTTCGCCGAGGCGGTCACGCTGCGGGGCGCCCCGTAGGTCAGAGCACCGTAGGCCTCGAACATGTCGAAGTACTCTTCGTCGGTGAGGTTGTCGACGTTCAGCTGCGCCGTCAGGTTCTCGCTCACCTCGTAACGGGCCATGAGATTGACCAGCGCGTAGGCCTCCTGCTCGATTTTTTCCGCATTGCCCGCCGGGCTGGTGGCGTAGGTGTAGATACTGTCCTGCCAGTTCACCCCGCCACCCACGGTCAGTTTGTTGAATAGGCCCGGCAGACGATAGGTGGTAAAAGTGCGCACCAGCTTCGTCGGATAGCGGGTACTGGCAGCGCTGCCATCGGCATTCTCTGCATCGAACTGGGTGTAGCCGGCCATCAGGTTCCAGCCGGGGGCCAGCTCGCCGTTGACCTCCAGCTCGAACCCTTCGCTGGTGACATCGGTCGCTTCATAGGCGAACTCACCCGGCATCCCACCGGGCACCGGAAGGCCGGTACTGGCCGCCAGGCCGTTCTGTTTGATCTTGAACACCGCCGCGGAGGCGTTGAGGCGACCGTTGAAGAACTCCGCCTTCAGGCCCGTCTCGTAGTTTTCGCCAATGATCGAAGCCAGCTGCTGGCCGCTGGCGTCCCGCTCGGCCTGGGGCAGGAATATCTCGGTGTAGCTGACGTAGGCCGACAGGGTGTCGGTCAGGTCGTAGATCGCGCCGGCATAGGGCGTCAGTTCGTGCTCGTCGATCCGCGACGGGCTGTCGAAGGGCGTGTCGTCGCTGTCCTTTTCATAGCGGTTGTCGCGCGCCCCCACGATCACCTTGAGCGCGTCGGTGACGTTCAGGCGGGTCACTGCATAGAGGCCCTTCTGCGTCAGGTCGCCGTAGCTGTAGGGCGTCCGACCGCCCCAGACCGGCGCCGGGAAGTCGCCGTCGTAGGCGTCGAAATTGGCCACGCCCCCGAAGCCGGTCTGCGCGACACGCCTGTCCGCGTCGAAGTCCTGCTTGCTGTGGATATAGCCGACCGCCAGCTCATGCTCGCGGCCCAGCAAGTCGAACGGGCCACTGAACCGCAGGCTGTAGTCGTCTTGCACGGTCCGCGTCTGGTACGAGCCCGGGAAGGAAAACATGGGAGAGCTGCCGTTGCGGCCGGGGTTGCCGGACAGGTAGAGCAAGTAGGAATCGGAATTGCGCTCGCCCCGGTTGTAGCTCAGGTTCATTTGCCAGTCGTTGGCGAAGACGTGGTCCAGATTGACGAAATAGGTTTCATAAGTGCTGTCCCACTTGCTCCACTCGGCCGAGGTGGTCTTGGAACGGCTCCAGTGCGTCCGATTACCATCGGCATACCAGATCGGCAACCCGCCCCACATGGGTGAATCCGAATCGTTTTCCTGGCGACTGAGGCCGAACCACAACGTCGTGTCGGGCGTCAGGTCGATGTCCATGGTCCCGTAGAAGGTCTCGCGCTGGTTGGACTTGAGGTCGATCCAGCTGTCGCCCTCAGTGTATTCACCCACCAGGCGCGCACGCACCGTGCCCGCCTCGTTCAGCGCAAACGACAAATCTCCGGTGGTGCCATAGGTATCCCAGCTACCCCCGCTGACTTCCACCGAGCCAGTCAGCTCGCGGCTACTGGCACGCTTGCGCACCAGGTTCAGCGAGGCAGACGGATCGCCCGCCCCGGCCATCAGGCCGTTCGCGCCGCGCACCACTTCTACCCGGTCATACATCGCCAGGCTGCTGAATATCTCGCCCGAACTCCACGGCTGCTCCCAGATGGTGGGCACGCCGTCGACCATCAGCGAATTGATTTCGAAGCCGCGCGCGTTGAACTGTGCGCGGTCGGTCTCGTAGCGGTTTACCGACACGCCGGTGGTGTTGTTGACCACGTCGAGGATCGTCCGCAGGTCCTGATCCTCCATGCGCTGCTGGGTCACCACACTGATCGATTGCGGCGTCTCGCGCGGCGACATGCTCAGCGGGGTCGACGTGCGCGCCGTGCCGGTGGTGTAGGAGCCTGTGCCTTCTGTCGTATCCAGCACCCGTTCGCCTGTCACCGTAACGGCGTCAAGCGCCGCAGGGCTCTGCGGTTGCTCGCCTGTGGCATCCTGGGCGTGCACAGGCAACACCGCAAGCGCGGCACCCACCGCCAGTAATTTCACGGCCAACGCCAACGGCCGCAGGGTCATCGGCGAGCCATCGCCAACGTGACGGTGTCTCGGAACATCGAACGAGTGAGGCATAAGTGCGTCCTTTACTGTGAATGCATCTGCGAATTGTTCGTATTATAAATACGTTAGATGCATTACAGGAAGCCCTTCGTTCTGGTACTTCGAAACGGCAGGAAAGGGGGCCATGGGCACGTTTTGGCCGGGCGAAACCATGGCCGGTGTGGCAGGAATAAGTCTGCGACGGAGAAGAACGCTCATCATTGCCCCTCCGCGTCATGCGGAGAGCCGCAACCATTGCGCCTGATCGCTGAGTAACATTTGCGCGGCTGCATCAGGCCTGCGTGCGCGTTGCACAGCCTGCAGCGTTGAGCTCGATACAGCGAGGACCTGCCAGTAGACAGGTGGATCTGACCCACACGAGGTTTGAGGCGGCTTTCCAAAGCGTCCAGACCGGCCTTCCAATCGATTCCGATACCGTGTGGCTCGTACGTCGAGCGTTTTCATCAACTGACCAAGGCCGACTCTCACGTGGTTCTGCGATTAAGCGCGAATTTCACGGACCTATTAGGAAAACGCAGCGACAGGAGTGGATTCCGATCCAGCAAAAAGGCGCCCTAAGGCGCCTTTTCGTTTGCAGCTAAGCGGGAATCAAGCCTTGGCTTTCTTCGCAGCGCGGTTACGCTCGCCTTCGTCGAGGATCTTCTTGCGAAGACGGATCGACTTCGGGGTCACTTCGCAGAGCTCGTCGTCCTGGATGAATTCCAGTGCTTGCTCAAGCGTGAAGCGGACCGGCGGGACCAGGGCGATGGTTTCGTCCTTGCCCGAAGCGCGCATGTTGTCGAGCTTCTTGCCTTTGGTGGGGTTCACGCCCATGTCGTTGTCACGGCTGTTCAAGCCGACGATCTGACCGTTGTAGATTTCCTGGCCGTGCTCGACGAACAGCTTGCCGCGCGCCTGCAGGGTTTCCAGTGAGTAGGTCAGTGCTTTACCGGTATCGATGGATACCAGTACGCCGTTCTGACGGCCGGACATGTGGCCGGACTTCATCACGTCGTAACGGTCGAAGATCGAGGTCAGGATGCCGGCGCCGTTGGTCAGGGTCAGGAACTGGTTACGGAAACCGATCAGGCCGCGAGCCGGGATGTTGTACTCCAGGCGAACACGGCCCTTGCCATCCGGCACCATGTTGCTCAGGTCGCCCTTACGCAGGCCCATCTCTTCCATGACTTTGCCCTGAGATTCTTCAGGGATGTCGATGGTGACGTTCTCGAACGGCTCGTGCTTGGCACCGTTGACTTCGCGGATGATGACTTCCGGACGACCCACGGCCATTTCGAAGCCTTCGCGACGCATGGTTTCGATCAGCACCGACAGGTGCAGCTCACCGCGACCGGAGACCTTGAACTTGTCGGCCGAATCGCCTTCTTCGACGCGCAGGGCCACGTTGTACAGCAGTTCCTTGTCCAGACGCTCCTTGATGTTACGGCTGGTGACGAACTTGCCTTCCTTGCCGCAGAACGGCGAATCGTTGACCTGGAAGGTCATGGAAACGGTCGGCTCGTCGACGGTCAGCGGCTTCATCGCTTCGACGTGGTTCTGGTCGCACAGGGTGTCGGAGATGAACAGCTCGTCCATACCGCTGATGCAGACGATGTCGCCGGCGGTGGCTTCGTCGACGTCGACGCGGTGCAGGCCGTGGTGACCCATCAGCTTGAGGATACGGCCGTTGCGCTTCTTGCCATGCATGTCGATGGCGGTAACCGGCGTGTTCGGCTTGACACGGCCACGGGCGATACGGCCTACGCCGATGATGCCGAGGAAGCTGTTGTAGTCCAGTGCGGAGATCTGCATCTGGAACGGGCCGTCGATGTCGACGTTCGGTGCCGGTACGTGATCAACGATGGCCTGGTACAGCGGCGTCATGTCTTCGGCCATGTCGGTGTGATCCAGACCGGCGATGCCGTTCAGGGCCGAGGCGTAGACAACCTGGAAGTCCAGCTGCTCTTCGGTGGCGCCGAGGTTGTCGAACAGGTCGAAGATCTGATCCAGCACCCAGTCAGGACGCGCGCCCGGACGGTCGACCTTGTTGATCACCACGATCGGACGCAGGCCGGCTTCGAAGGCCTTCTTGGTCACGAAGCGGGTTTGCGGCATCGGACCGTCCTGGGCGTCGACCAGCAGCAGTACGGAGTCGACCATCGACATCACGCGCTCTACTTCGCCGCCGAAGTCGGCGTGGCCGGGGGTGTCGACGATGTTGATGCGGTAATCGTTCCAGCGAATGGCGGTGTTCTTGGCCAGGATGGTGATACCACGCTCTTTTTCCTGGTCATTGGAGTCCATCACGCGCTCGTCGTTGAGCTCGCCGCGCTCCAGGGTGCCGGATTGACGGAGGAGCTTGTCGACCAGAGTGGTTTTGCCATGGTCAACGTGAGCAATGATGGCGATGTTGCGTAGATTCTCGATCACAGTAGCGGTCTCGTAGTTGGGTCGGGCGACTCGGCAGGTGCATCGAGCGGCCCAACGCGAAAAATTGGATGAAGAAGGAGGTTCGTTTCAACGACGTGTCGCAGCATTCAGCCGCGAAGCGGGTCGGGAGGGCGATGGCGGATACTGCCGCCCAGCAGGCCGGGCTGTTTAGCTCGGACGATAAACGCGCACATTGACATGCCCCTCGCTCAACAAATGATGAGCATGCAGGCGGCTCATGACACCTTTATCGCAATACAGCAGGTACTGGCGGTTCTCATCCAGCTCCTTGAAGCGGTTGTTCAGCGCATAGAACGGCAGCGTTTGCACTTCGATGCCCTGCAGCTGCAGAGGTTCGTCCTCGACAAGGTCGGGGTGGCGGATGTCGATTACCACCTGCCCAGCGCTCGCCTCGACCACTTCTTCAACTTGCACATCCTGGCCCAGCTCGTCGATCACGCGATCGATGGCCACCTGACGCGTGTTGGCCATGGCCCGCTCGAGCACCGCCATGTCGAACTGCTTTTCTTCATGTTCGATGCGGTAGCGCTTGGCCTTGGTCGTCGGATTTTTCGAGATCACGCCACAGTACTCGGGCATGTTCTTGGCGAACTCGGCGGTGCCTATCTCGAACGCGGTGTCGATGATGTCCTGCTTGTGACTGGCGATCAGCGGCCGCAGCACCAGCATATCGGTGGCCGAATCGATGACCGACAGGTTCGGCAGGGTCTGGCTGGAAACCTGGGAAATGGCCTCGCCGGTGACCAGGGCGTCGATGTGCAGCCGCTCGGCTATCTGGGTCGACACCCGCAGCATCATGCGCTTGAGCACGACGCCCATCTGGCTATCGTCGACTTTCTCGAGGATCTCACCGACGACTTCCTCGAAGGGCACACTGATAAACAGTACCCGGTGCGAACTGCCGTACTTCTTCCATAAATAGTGGGCCACTTCCATCACGCCCAGCTCATGGGCACGGCCGCCGAGATTGAAGAAGCAGAAATGGGTCATCAGCCCGCGACGCATCATCTGGTAGGCCGCCACGGTGGAATCGAAACCACCGGACATCAGCACCAACGTCTGCTCCAACGCGCCCAGCGGATAGCCGCCAATGCCGTCATGCTGCGCATGCACGACAAACAGGCGCTGGTCGCGGATCTCCATCCGCACTTCAATCTCCGGCGCTTTCAGCGAGATACCGGCGGCGCCGCATTGCACACGCAGCTCGCTGCCCACGTGGCGCTCGACGTCCATCGAACTGAACGGGTGTTTGCCGGCGCGCTTGCAGCGCACCGCGAAGATCCTGCCGGCCAGCCGCTCGGCAAAGTGCGACTTGCACTTCTCGACGATGTCGTCCAGATCCCCCAGCGGGTACTCGTGCACCTCCAGGCAGTGTGCGATGCCCGGTGTGCAGCGCAGGCGCTCGATCATCTCGTGCAGCTGCTTAGGCTCGCTGCAGGCGGTTTCCACCTCGACGTTGTCCCACACCCCTTCCACCCGCAGTTCGGGATCGAGGTCGCGCAACACGGTACGGATGTTCTTCGCCAACTGGCGAATGAAGCCCTTGCGTACCGGTGGGCTCTTGATGGTGATTTCGGGGAAAACCTTGACGATCAGCTTCATGGACAGCGCGGCGCCGGTCAGGCGTAAAAAGAGGGGGGCGGAGTATATCGGAATTTGATCAAGCTTTAGTCAGTTTTATCGGGCGACCGCCATATGCACCATAATGGGTCATCTGCAACTAGATACGCACCAATCTGGCGCCTCTGTTGCTGAGAAATCGGCTCGCCTGATCTCACCATCCGCAGCAGAGGCCCGCCGGCGGCGCCAGGACCCATCACGGAGCACTGGCATGCAATTTGCTCCCTTGTGAGGCAGGTCGCCATGGCGGAACATCACCGCCCGCCTTCACCCCCTGACTTCGGAAGCCTGCCAGTCAACGCTTCCACCACTTGGAGAGCACCATGTCGAAGTCGCTTCAACTGATCAAAGATTACGATGTGAAGTGGATTGATCTGCGCTTCACCGACACCAAGGGCAAGCAGCACCACGTGACCGTCCCGGCGCGTGACGCTCAGGACGAAGACTTCTTCGAACACGGCAAGATGTTCGACGGCTCGTCCATCCATGGCTGGAAGGGTATCGAAGCCTCCGACATGATCCTGATGCCGGTCGACGAGACCGCCGTGCTGGATCCGTTCACCGAAGAGCCGACCCTGATTCTGGTCTGTGACATCGTCGAGCCGAGCACCATGCAGGGCTACGACCGCGACCCGCGCTCCATCGCCAAGCGCGCCGAGGAATTCCTCAAGTCCACCGGCATCGGTGACACTGTATTCGTCGGCCCGGAGCCGGAGTTTTTCATCTTCGATCAGGTCAAGTTCAAGTCGGACATCTCCGGCTCGATGTTCAAGATCTACTCCGAGCAGGGATCCTGGATGACCGACCAGGACGTCGAAGGCGGCAACAAGGGCCATCGCCCCGCTGTTAAAGGCGGCTATTTCCCGGTTCCGCCGTGCGACCACGACCACGAAATCCGTACTGCCATGTGCAATGCCATGGAAGAGATGGGCCTGGTCGTCGAAGTGCATCACCACGAAGTGGCGACTGCCGGTCAGAACGAAATCGGCGTGAAGTTCAACACCCTGGTCAACAAGGCTGACGAAGTTCAGACCCTGAAGTACTGCGTGCACAACGTCGCCGACGCCTATGGCAAGACCGCGACCTTCATGCCGAAGCCGCTGTACGGCGACAACGGTTCGGGCATGCACGTACACATGTCGATCTCCAAGGACGGCAAGAACACCTTCGCTGGCGAAGGCTATGCCGGCCTGTCCGAGACCGCCCTGTACTTCATCGGCGGCATCATCAAGCACGGCAAGGCGCTGAACGGCTTCACCAACCCGTCGACCAACTCCTACAAGCGCCTGGTCCCGGGCTTCGAAGCACCGGTCATGCTGGCTTACTCGGCACGCAACCGTTCCGCCTCGATCCGTATTCCGTACGTGTCCAGCCCGAAAGCCCGCCGCATCGAAGCGCGCTTCCCGGATCCGGCTGCCAACCCCTACCTGTGCTTCGCCGCACTGCTGATGGCTGGCCTGGACGGTATCCAGAACAAGATCCACCCTGGCGATGCCGCCGATAAGAACCTGTACGATCTGCCGCCGGAAGAAGGCAAGCTGATCCCGCAGGTCTGCGGCAGCCTGAAGGAAGCCCTGGAAGAACTCGACAAAGGCCGCGCGTTCCTGACCAAGGGCGGCGTGTTCTCCGACGACTTCATCGATGCCTACCTCGAGCTGAAGAGCGAGGAAGAAATCAAGGTCCGCACCTTCGTTCACCCGCTGGAATACGACCTGTACTACAGCGTCTGATCCAGACCGTGTGACAGAAAAGGCCTCCTTCGGGAGGCTTTTTCGTTTCTGCGATGTCATTAGGCAATGCCGCTGTGTCGGACGCGCCCAGCCATGGGCCTCCATCCCAAATCGCAGCGTTCGCCCTTGCCTGCTCGCCCACTCGGTGCAAGGCTTGCCCAACCCACCTGCGGAGCTTCCCATGCGCATTGCATTGCTCAGCCTGCTACTCGTGCTCACGGCGCCAGCCCTGGCGCAGATCTACAAATACACCGACGACCGTGGCAACACGGTCTTCACCAACCAGCCGCCCGAAGGCGTGGCCGCGGACGCCGTGGAGCTGCCACCGGCCAATACGGTGAACATCAAGACCCCGGACGCCCCGCCACCCCTAGCAAAGGGGCAGGACGAAGCAGGCCAGCCGCCGTACCGCAGCCTATCGATTGGCGGCATTCCCGACGAGCAGGCGCTGCGGGCAAACAACGGCACCTTTGTGGTCAATGCCCAGCTGGACCCGCCACTGCGCCAGAACCACCGGATCCGCTTCCTGCTCGATGGCCAGCCGCAAGACGACGCCAGCACCAGCACGGCGCTGCAGTTGAACAACGTCGACCGCGGCACGCACCTGCTTGAAGTCGAGGTGCTGAGCGGCGGTGAAGTGGTGCAGCGCGCCTCGGAGCAGTTCACCGTGCAGCGCGTCCATACCAACAGCCCGGCCCGGCGATGACACACCTGCCGGGACTCGGCCTGCTCGCGCTGCTGCTGATGCCTGCCCTGCCGGCAAGCGCGGCGATCTACAGCTATATCGACGAGGCGGGCAATCGGGTGTTTACCGATCGCCCCGGCAACCATGCAACCGAGACGGTCGAGACCAGACCCTCCAACCGAATGCCCGCACAGCCGCTGCCCGAGCCGGCGCCGCCGCCAACTAGGGTCATCAAGGCGCCCACACCGGGCTATGCCGTTCTGGACCTGATCCAGCCGGAGCCCGACGCGACCATCCGTAACAACGCCGGCGAGCTGTCGGTCACCGCCACCAGCGATCCGGGACTGCATCCCGGCCATCGATACCGCCTGCTGCTCGACGGCGCCGCCACCGGGGAACCCACCGAGCAGGCGGCCTTCGCGCTGGAGAATGTCGATCGCGGCACGCACCAGCTGACGCTGGAGGTGATCGACGCCCAGGGTGAGCCCGTGCAGAGCAGCCTGCCGAGCACCTTCCACCTGATGCGCACCTCCCTGGCCCAGCGGCGCATGGCCCGCCCCTGCAAACGGGCCGATTACGGCGTACGGCCGGAATGTCCACTCAAGGACAAGCCGAAGGAAAAACGCGATATCCCTTTCGTGCCCTTTCTCTGACCATGCAGCGCACCGAAATGGTGCATACACTGGCATGAGCTGATCCAAGCCCATTGGGATTTGCGGTGCCCCGCTCTGGAGCGCGAGTGATTACGGCGCCGCGCCGAAACGGAGCGCCTTGGTTTGCTTCTTGCATTTCCCGACCTACCCACCGGATGCAGACTGCCATGATCAACGAAGCCCTACAGCGCCTGCTGATCGAGAACCTCACCACCGCGACGCTGCTGCTCGACTCGCGGCTGCGCCTGGAATACATGAACCCGGCGGCCGAGATGCTACTGGCCGTCAGCGGCCAGCGCAGCCACGGCCAGTTCATCAGCGAGCTGTTCACCGAATCGTCCGAGGCGCTGGCGGCGCTGCGCCAGGCGGTCGAACAGGCACACCCTTTCACCAAGCGCGAAGCGACCCTGACCTCGACCAATGGCCAGGCGCTGACGGTCGACTATGCCGTCACCCCAATCCTCACGCGGCAGGAAACCATGCTCTTGCTGGAGGTGCTGCCACGCGACCGCTTGCTGCGCATCACCAAGGAAGAGGCACAACTCTCGGCGCATGAAACGACCAAGCTGCTGGTCCGCGGTCTGGCCCACGAGATCAAGAACCCGCTGGGCGGCATTCGCGGGGCAGCGCAGCTGCTGGCCCGCGAGCTGCCCGAGGAACACCTGAAGGACTACACCGGCGTCATCATCGAGGAGGCCGACCGCCTGAGGAACCTGGTCGACCGCATGCTCGGCTCGAACAAGTTGCCGTCGCTGTCGATGACCAACATCCACGAAGTGCTGGAACACGTTGCCAGCCTGATCGAAGCCGAATGCCAGGGCAGCCTCATTTTGGTGCGCGACTACGACCCGAGCATCCCCGAGGTCCTGATGGACCGCGAGCAGATGATCCAGGCGGTGCTCAATATCATGCGCAACGCCATGCAGGCGCTCGCCGGGCAAACCGAACTCGGGCTTGGACGGCTGACGCTGCGCACCCGCACCCTGCGCCAGTTCACCATTGGTCACATCCGGCATCGCCTGGTGGCGCGCATCGAGATCATCGACAACGGCCCGGGCATCCCCGCCGAACTGCAGAACACGCTTTTCTACCCGATGGTCAGCGGCCGTCCGGACGGCACCGGACTGGGCCTGGCCATCACCCAGAACATCATCAGTCAGCACCAGGGCCTGATCGAATGCGAAAGCCATCCCGGGCATACCGCGTTCTCGATCTTCCTGCCGCTGGAACAAGGAGCACCAACCGCATGAGCCGCAGCGAAACTGTCTGGATCGTCGACGACGACCGCTCCATCCGCTGGGTCCTGGAAAAGGCCCTGCAGCAGGAAGGCATGACCACGCAGAGCTTCGACAGCGCCGACAGCGTGCTGGCCAAGCTCGCACGGCAGCAGCCCGACGTGATCCTCTCCGACATTCGCATGCCCGGCGTCAGCGGCCTTGACCTGCTGGCGCAGATCCGCGACCTCTATCCGCGACTGCCGGTCATCATCATGACTGCGCACTCGGACCTCGACAGCGCCGTGGCCTCCTACCAGGGCGGTGCGTTCGAATACCTGCCCAAGCCGTTCGACGTCGACGAAGCCGTGTCGCTGGTCAAACGCGCCAACCAGCATGCCCAGGAGCAACAGGGCTTGAAGGCGCCGGCCGACCAGCGGCACACGCCGGAAATCATCGGTGAGGCGCCGGCGATGCAGGAGGTGTTCCGCGCGATCGGTCGGCTCTCGCACTCGAACATCACCGTGCTGATCAACGGCGAGTCCGGTACCGGCAAGGAATTGGTCGCCCACGCCCTGCACCGCCACAGCCCGCGCGCCGCTTCGCCGTTCATCGCGCTGAACATGGCGGCGATCCCCAAGGACCTGATGGAGTCCGAGCTGTTCGGCCACGAGAAAGGCGCCTTCACCGGCGCGGCCAACCAGCGCCGCGGCCGCTTCGAGCAGGCCGACGGCGGCACCCTGTTCCTCGACGAAATCGGCGACATGCCCGCCGACACCCAGACCCGCCTGCTGCGCGTGCTGGCCGATGGCGAGTTCTACCGCGTCGGCGGGCACACGCCGGTCAAGGTCGACGTACGAATCATCGCCGCGACCCACCAGGACCTGGAAACCCTGGTCCAGGCCGGCAAATTCCGCGAAGACCTGTTCCATCGCCTGAACGTCATTCGCATCCACATTCCGCGCCTGTCCGACCGCCGTGAAGACATTCCGACGCTGGCCGGGCATTTCCTCGCCAACGCGGCCAAGGAACTGGCGGTCGAAACCAAGCTGCTTAAACCGGAAACCGAAGAGTATCTGCAGAACCTGCCCTGGCCCGGTAACGTCCGCCAGCTGGAAAACACCTGTCGCTGGATCACCGTAATGGCATCTGGGCGCGAGGTGCACGTCGACGACCTGCCCCCGGAGCTGCTCAGCCAGCCGGCCGACGCCATGCCCTCGAACAACTGGGAACAGGCCCTGCGCCACTGGGCTGACCAGGCCCTGGCACGCGGCCAGTCCAACCTGCTCGACGAAGCGGTGCCGGCGTTCGAACGGATCATGATCGAGACCGCGCTCAAGCACACCGCCGGCCGCCGCCGCGATGCCGCCTTGTTGCTCGGCTGGGGGCGCAACACCCTGACGCGCAAGATCAAGGAACTGGGCATGGGGGGTGACAGCGCCGACGAAGACGACACCGACGAAGGCTGAGCCGGACGCGCCGGCTAGCGCGGCGCGACCTGTATGTCCAGGCGCCAGTTGCCGTCGGTCTGCGCGCCGGACCAGCGGGCCTGCAGGGGCCGCGCGGCCACCAGATGCAGCAGCAGCCCCTTGTCGGTGGTCTGTACCTTCCAGCCGACCGGGGCGCCGTCCAGCACCAGCTGGCCGGCCGCATCGCTGCCGCGGGCCTGGAACAGCATGCCCACCGCACCGCGGACGTCCTGGCTGAAGAGCTCCGGCTCGCGGTCGAACCAGAGCTGCAGCCCGCCCGTTATCGGCTCGACCCGCAACAGCGTTACCGGCTCGGGGCGCAGCAGATGGCCCAGCAGCGAGCCGAACAGCAGACCGAGCAGCACCAGCGAACCGAAAAAGCGTCGACGCAGACGCGGTAACGGATCGTCAGCCGCGGCGTCGCCTGCCGCAAGGTCGTTTGCCGCAGTAGAATGCCGGTCGTTTTCAGAGCGGGTGCCGCGCATGTTCCATGTGATCCTGTTCCAACCGGAGATTCCACCGAATACCGGCAACATTATCAGGCTCTGCGCCAATGCCGGCTGCAGCCTGCACCTGATCGAGCCGCTCGGCTTCGAGCTGGACGACAAACGCCTGCGCCGCGCCGGGCTCGACTACCACGAGTATGCCCCGCTCAAGCGCCACGCCGACCTCGATAGCTGCCTGGCGAGCCTCGGCCAGCCGCGGCTGTTCGCCTTCACCACCAAAGGTTCGCAACCCTTTCATAAGGTCCGCTTCGCGCGCGGCGATGCCTTTCTGTTCGGCCCCGAAAGCCGCGGGCTGCCGCCGGAGATCCGCGACGCGCTGCCCAACGAGCAGCGCCTGCGCTTGCCGATGCGGCCGGACAGCCGCAGCCTGAACCTGTCCAACACCGTCGCGGTTGCGGTCTACGAAGCCTGGCGGCAACTGGACTTCGCCCTGCAATAGCGCCCCGCGCTTTCGCTGGCATGCCGGACAGTCCGGGCCGCTTTGCCACCCACCGGTTGAAATGCCTGGAAGGGTCCCCCATATCAAGCGCATTCGGGCGACGCTCGCCCCGCTGCGTGGAGACTCTTCTTTTGACCACCATCGTTTCAGTCCGCCGCAACGGCAAAGTCGTCATGGGCGGCGACGGCCAGGTGTCCCTCGGCAATACCGTGATGAAAGGCAACGCCAAGAAGGTGCGCCGCCTCTATCACGGCCAGGTGCTGGCCGGCTTCGCCGGCGCGACCGCCGATGCCTTCACCCTGTTCGAACGCTTCGAAGGCCAGCTGGAAAAACACCAGGGCCATCTGGTGCGCGCCGCGGTCGAATTGGCCAAGGACTGGCGCACCGACCGTTCCCTGAGCCGCCTGGAAGCAATGCTCGCCGTGGCCAACAAGGACGCCTCGCTGATCATCACCGGCAACGGCGACGTGGTGCAGCCGGAGAACGACCTGATCGCCATGGGCTCCGGCGGCGGCTTCGCCCAGGCCGCGGCCATGGCCCTGATGCAGAAAGGCGGCGACCAGATGAGCGCCCAGGAAATCGCCGAGACGGCCCTGACCATCGCCGGCAGCATCTGTGTCTTCACCAACCAGAATCTCACCATCGAGGAGCTCGACAGCGCGAACTGATCGCCCTCGAGCCCCGGAGTACCGCACCATGTCCATGACGCCCCGCGAGATCGTCCACGAACTCAACCGCCATATCATCGGCCAGGACGACGCCAAGCGCGCCGTCGCCATTGCCCTGCGCAACCGCTGGCGGCGCATGCAGCTGTCCGCCGAGCTGCGCCCGGAAGTCACCCCCAAGAACATCCTGATGATCGGCCCCACCGGTGTCGGCAAGACCGAGATCGCCCGTCGCCTGGCCAAGCTGGCCAACGCGCCCTTCATCAAGGTCGAGGCGACCAAGTTCACCGAGGTCGGCTATGTCGGGCGTGACGTCGAGTCGATCATCCGCGACCTGGCGGACGCCGCGCTGAAGATGCTCCGCGAGCAGGAGGTGGTGAAGATGCGCCACCGCGCCGAAGATGCAGCCGAAGAGCGCATCCTCGATGCCCTGCTGCCCCAGGCGCGCCCGGTGGGCTTCAGCGAGGAGCCGGTACAGAGCAGCGATTCGAACACCCGCCAGCTATTTCGCAAGCGCCTGCGCGAAGGCCAGCTGGACGACAAGGAAATCGATATCGAAATCGCGGAGAACCCGGGTGGCGTGGAAATCATGGCCCCGCCTGGCATGGAAGAGATGACCAACCAGCTGCAGAGCCTCTTCGCCAACATGGGCAAGGGCAAGAAAAAGAGCCGCAAGCTGACGATCAAGGACGCGCTCAAGCTGGTGCGTGACGAGGAGGCCGCGCGCCTGGTCAATGAGGAAGAGCTCAAGGCCCGCGCGCTCGAAGCGGTCGAACAGCACGGCATCGTCTTCATCGATGAGATCGACAAGGTGGCCAAGCGCGGCAACACGGGCGGCGCCGACGTCTCACGCGAAGGCGTGCAGCGCGACCTGCTGCCGCTGATCGAGGGCAGCACGGTCAACACCAAGCTCGGCATGGTCAAGACCGACCACATCCTGTTCATCGCCTCCGGCGCCTTCCACCTCTCCAAGCCCAGCGATCTGGTGCCGGAGCTGCAGGGTCGCCTGCCGATCCGGGTCGAGCTCAAGGCACTGTCGCCCGAGGATTTCGAGCGCATCCTCACCGAGCCGCATGCCTCGCTCACCGAGCAGTACCGCGAGTTGCTGAAGACCGAAGGCCTGGGGATCGAATTCACCGAGGACGGCATCAAGCGTCTGGCGCAGATCGCCTGGCAGGTCAACGAGAAGACCGAGAACATCGGGGCGCGGCGCCTGCATACACTGCTCGAACGCCTGCTCGAGGAAGTCTCCTTCAGCGCTGGCGATCTGGCGGGCCAGCAGAATGGCGAACCGATCCGCATCGACACCGCCTACGTCAACAGCCACCTCGGCGAGCTGGCGGAAGACGAAGATCTGTCGCGGTATATCCTTTAAGGCAGCTGGAAGCGCGAAGCTTCAAGCCGGAAGTCGAAGCCCGGGCTTCTGGCTTCTGGCTCCAACGGAGTAGGCCCATGCACATCCCCACCGCCATCAAGCTGCACAAGCTGTCCAAGACGCTGGAGCTCGAATATGGCCCCGACCAGCGCTACGTGCTGCCGGCCGAATTTCTGCGCGTGCATTCGCCGTCGGCCGAGGTCCAGGGGCACGGCAATCCGGTGCTGCAGACGGGCAAGATCAATGTCGCGCTCGAGGGCATCGAGCCGGCCGGGCAGTATGCGTTGAAGCTGACGTTCAGCGATGGCCACGACAGCGGCCTGTACAGCTGGGACTATCTCCATCACCTGGCCACGCACCACGAGCAGCTGTGGTCGGACTACCTCGCCGCCCTGGCCGCCGCCGGAAAGTCCCGCGACCCGGACATCTCACCGGTCAAGCTGATGCTCTGACAGGAGCGCCCGGCGCGGCTATCTTCGGTCACGCGAACACACCGACAGCCAGACGTAGGGTGGATCACGCTTCACCGATCCACCGATCCACCAACCCACCAATCCGCCAGTCAACCGATCCGCGCCGGCCGCCAAAAAGCACGGTGGATGCAAACAGCGACATCCACTCTACGCTCTTCGGCGCCCCGGTGACGGCCGCGAACCGCGCGCGCGGCCATCTGTCGGCACCCGAACGCACCGACAGCCAGACGTAGGGTGGATCACGCGTCATCGATCCACCGCTTTATCGATCCGCCAATCCCCCGGCCGACCGACCCGCGTTTGGCGGTCGGCGCGGCGGGGAGCCGCTGCCGCGCCCTTGCGCTGTCTTGTCGCCTGCCGCTTGAGGCCTGCCGCCGCTTTTAGGTTTAGAATGCCGGCACATTCTTCCGGTGACAGTGACATGACCGATCCCCGCAAAGAGCGTGACGCAGAGCCCACCACCCACTTCGGCTACAAGAACGTGCCGGAGAGCGAGAAAGCGCAGAAGGTGGCCGAGGTATTTCACTCCGTCGCGGCCAAGTACGACCTGATGAACGACCTGATGTCGGCGGGCGTACACCGCCTGTGGAAGCGCTTCACCATCGAGTTGTCCGGTGCCCGTCACGGCAACCGCATCCTGGACATTGCCGGCGGCACGGGCGACCTGACCCGGCAGTTCTCGCGCATCGTCGGACCCGCCGGCGAGGTGGTCCTGGCCGACATCAACGCCTCGATGCTCAAGGTCGGACGTGACCGGCTGCTGGACAAGGGCGTGGCCGGCAACGTCAGCTTCGTCCAGGCCGATGCCGAGAAGCTGCCCTTCCCCGACAACCACTTCGACGTGGTCACCATTGCCTTCGGCCTGCGCAACGTGACGCACAAGGAAGACGCCATCGCCTCCATGCTGCGGGTGCTCAAGCCGGGCGGGCGGCTGCTGGTGCTGGAATTCTCCAAGCCGACCAATGCGCTGTTCTCCAAGGCCTACGACGCCTACTCGTTCAGCCTGCTGCCGATGATGGGCAAGCTGATCACCAACGATTCGGAGAGCTACCGCTACCTCGCCGAGTCGATCCGCATGCACCCGGACCAGGAAACCCTCAAGGGCATGATGGCCGATGCCGGCTTCGAGCGCGTGACCTACCACAACATGACCGGCGGCATCGTCGCCCTGCACCGCGGCATCAAACCCTGATGCTGCGCACGGCCCTGCTGGCCGGCGCCGAGCACGGCATCAACCGTGCGTTGCGCCTGGACCCGACTGCGCTGCCGCGCCTGGCCCGGCTCAGCGGCCGGATCATCGAGATCGACTGCCGCGCTCCGGCGTGGCGGGTCTTCGTGCTCGCCGACGGCGAGGGCCTGCGCCTGGCCACTGACTGGGGCAGCGACGCCGACTGCCGGTTGAGCGCGAGCGCCAGCAGCTTGGTGCGCCTGGCCATCAGCCGCCAGAAAACCGCAATCCTGCATGGACCTGATGTCGAGATCGACGGCGACAGCAGTGTACTGATGAGCCTTGCCGAAGTGCTCCAGGACCTGGAGCTGGACTGGGAATACGAGCTGTCGCGCTTGCTTGGTCCGGTCGCGACCCAGTTGCTCGGTTCCGGACTGCGCGGGCAAGTCGGTTGGTTGCGGCAGAGCGCCGACAGCTTGCGCCAGGACCTGGCCGACTACCTCAACGAAGAATCGCGAGCCCTGGTGGGCAGTGCCGAAGCCAATACGCGCTTTGACGAACTGGACCGCCTCAAGCTCGACCTCGACCGCCTCGAAGCCCGGGTCGATCGGCTTGCCCACTCCCTGAACCCAGATCGATCCGAATGAAGCTGTTCGCCGCGGCCCGCCGCCTGTTTCGCATCCTGCTGGTGGTGATCCGCTACCGCCTGGACGACATCATCCTCGACCTGCCCATGCCCTGGTGGCTGCGCGCGACCAGCTACCTGCTGCCCTGGCGCTGGCTGCCGCGGCGCCATTCCGAGCTGTCTCGCGGCGCGCGGCTGCGCCTGGCGCTCGAAGGGCTGGGGCCGATCTTCATCAAGTTCGGGCAAATCCTCTCGACCCGCCGCGACCTGTTGCCGCTGGACATCGCCGAGGAGCTGGCGATGCTGCAGGACCGCGTTCCGCCCTTCGACTCGGCCGTCGCCACCGCGCTGATCGAGCGTCAGCTGGGCGCGCCGGTCGGGCAGATCTTCGCCCGCTTCGATAGCAAGCCGCTGGCCTCCGCCTCGGTCGCCCAAGTGCATGCGGCCAAGCTGCGCAGCGGCGAGGAAGTGGTGGTCAAGGTCGTGCGCCCCAACCTGCGACCAATCATCAGCCAGGACCTGGCGTGGCTGTTCCTGCTGGCCAAAACCGCCGAGCGGGCGTCCAACGAGGCGCGCCGCCTGCACCTGGTCGAAGTGGTAGACGATTACGCCAAGACTATCTACGACGAGCTCGACCTGTTGCGCGAGGCGGCCAACGCCAGCCAGCTCAAGCGCAACTTCCAGGGCTCGCCCCTGCTCTATGTGCCGCAGATCTACTGGGACCTGTGCCGCCCGCAGGTTCTGGTGATGGAGCGCATCTACGGCGTGCCGGTCACCGACATGACCCGTCTGGCCGAGCAGCGCACCGACATGAAGCAACTGGCCGAACGCGGCGTGGAGATCTTTTTCACCCAGGTCTTCCGCGACAGCTTCTTCCACGCCGACATGCACCCCGGCAACATCTTCGTCAGCACCCACCAGCCCTGGAACCCGCAGTACATCGCGGTGGACTTCGGCATCGTCGGCAGTCTCACACCGGAGGACCAGGACTACCTGGCCCGCAACCTGATGGCATTCTTCAAGCGCGACTACCGCAAGGTCGCGCAATTGCACATCGACTCGGGCTGGGTGCCCGCCGAAACCAAGGTCAACGAATTCGAGGCGGCGATCCGCACCGTCTGCGAGCCGATCTTCGAAAAGCCGCTAAAGGACATCTCCTTCGGCCAGCTGCTGGTGCGCCTGTTCCAGGTCGCCCGGCGCTTCAACATGGAGGTCCAGCCGCAGCTGGTGCTGCTGCAGAAGACCCTGCTGAATATCGAGGGCCTGGGCCGCGAGCTCTATCCCGAACTGGACCTCTGGGCCACTGGCCAGCCGTACCTCGAACGTTGGATGCGCGAACGCATGAGCCCGAAACAGCTGCTGAAGAATGCCCAGGCGCAGATCGAACAGCTGCCACACCTGGCCGGCATGACCCGCGAGCTGCTCGAGCGCATGTCCGGCCCCCATGCGAACAACCTGCCGCCACCCTGGCGCGAAGACCACCGGCATTGGCCGCTGCGCCTCGTCGGGGCCGCCTTGCTGGCCGGTGGCGCCACCTTGGCGGCGGCGGCCGACAGCCTGTCCGCCCTGAGCGCCTGGCCGGCCTGGCTGATGCTGGCAGCAGGCGTCTACATCGTGGTGCGCCGATAGCCAGCGGTCGGTCGGACTGGCACACTGCGCGCACTGAGTGGAGAATTCGATGAACTGGCTGGAGCAGATCAACTGGAACGAGGACGGCCTGGTGCCGGCCATCGCCCAGGACCATCGCACCGGGCGCATCCTGATGATGGCCTGGATGAACCGCGAGGCGTTGACGCTGAGCGTTGCCGAGAACCGCGCCATCTACTGGTCACGTTCGCGCGGCAAACTGTGGCGCAAGGGCGAAGAGTCCGGTCACGTGCAGCAGCTGCACGAGCTGCGCCTGGACTGCGACGCCGACGTGATCGTGCTAATGGTCGAGCAGATCGGCGGCATCGCCTGCCATACCGGCCGCCAGAGCTGTTTCTATCGTGTGCTGGAGCAGGGCCAGTGGAAAACCGTCGAGCCGGTGCTGAAGGACCCGCACGCCATTTACGCGGAGCACACACATGAGTGACACCTTCTCCCGTCTCGCCGAGGTGCTCGAAGCCCGCAAGGGCGCCGCGGCGGACAGCTCCTATGTGGCCAGCCTGTACCACAAGGGCCTGAACAAGATCCTCGAGAAGGTCGGCGAAGAGTCGGTGGAAACCATCCTCGCGGCCAAGGATGCAGCGGCCAGCGGCGATGCCAGCGACCTGATCTACGAGACCGCCGACCTGTGGTTTCACAGCCTGGTGATGCTCGCCGCCCTCGGCCAGCATCCACAGGCTGTGCTCGACGAACTGGACCGGCGTTTCGGTCTTTCCGGGCATGCGGAAAAAGCCGCGCGCCCACAATCCTGATAGTCAATTCGGAGTAACGCAGCATGGGTTTTGGTGGAATCAGCGTCTGGCAACTCCTGATCATCCTGCTGATCGTGGTCATGCTGTTCGGCACCAAGCGCCTGAAGGGGCTGGGGTCGGACCTGGGTGATGCCATCAAGGGTTTCCGCAAGTCGATGGGCACCGATGACGACAAGCCCAGCGTTGAGGAAAAACAGAGCCACACCATCGATGCCGAGACCCGCAAGGTCGACGATCCGGCGAAGAAGAACTGATTCATGTTCGATATCGGCTTCACCGAACTGCTGCTGATCGGCCTAGTGGCACTGGTGGTCCTCGGACCGGAGCGCCTGCCGGGCGCGGTCCGCACGGCAGGCCTGTGGGTAGGCCGGGCCAAGCGCAGCTTCGCCAACATCAAGGCCGAGGTCGAGCGCGAGATCGGCGCCGACGAGATTCGCCGGCAGCTGCATAACGAGCGGATCCTCGACCTCGAGCGGGAGATGAAGCAAAGCATCATGCCCAGCGCACCGGGCAACGCCAGCGCGCCCTCCCCGCAGTCGGCGACGCCCCCGCCCGAGGCCAGCGACCTGAGCGCCCCGACGAGCGAGGCCCAACCCGTCGACACCACCCCCGTACCCCGCCCGGACCGATCGCCTGAACCATGAGCAAGACATCCATCGACGATCAGGAAATGCCGCTGGTCGCGCACCTGACCGAGCTGCGCAAGCGACTGCTGCGGTGCGTGGTCGCCATTCTGCTGCTGTTCGGCGGGCTGTTCTATTTCTCCCAGCAGATCTACGCGCTGGTGGCCGCACCGCTGCGCGCCTACCTGCCCGAAGGCGCCACGATGATCGCCACAGGCGTGGCCTCGCCATTCCTGACGCCCTTCAAACTGACCATGATGGTGGCGCTGTTCCTCTCGATGCCGGTGATCCTGCACCAGATCTGGAGTTTCATCGCACCGGGCCTGTACAAGCACGAGAAGCGCGTCGCCGTGCCGTTGCTGATCTCCAGCATCCTGCTGTTCTACGGCGGCATGGCCTTCGCGTACTTCGTCGTGTTCCCGATCATGTTCGGCTTTTTCGCCAGCGTGACCCCCGAAGGCGTGGCGATGATGACGGACATCGGCCAGTACCTGGATTTCGTGCTAACCCTGTTCTTCGCCTTCGGAGTCGCATTCGAGATTCCGGTGGCGACCTTCCTACTGATCTGGGTCGGTATCGTCGACGTCGCGAGCCTACGCAAGAGCCGGCCCTACGTCGTCGTCGGCTGCTTCGTGATCGGCATGGTGCTGACCCCGCCGGACGTGTTTTCCCAGGCACTACTGGCGATCCCCATGTGGCTGCTGTTCGAGGCCGGGCTGATCTGCGGCAGCATGGTCAAGCAGCGCGAAGAGGGTTTCCGCGGCGACGCCGATGCCGAGGATGAGCAACCGCAGCCCGGCAACCAGCCGCCCGCACCGCGCCCGTGAACCTGCTGTTGCTGGAGGCGGCCGACTTCGTCGCCGCCGATCGGGTCGTGCTGCGCGACCGGCGCCTTCAACACATCCATGACGTCCACCGCGCCGAGGCCGGGGCGACCCTGCGTGTCGGCCTGTTGGGCGATCGCATGGGCAGCGGACGGCTGGTTCGCCTCGATACCAACGAAGCCGAACTGACCATCGAGCTGCACCAGCCACCGCCGCCAAAGCTGCCCGTCACGCTGCTACTGGCGCTGCCTCGGCCGAAAATGTTGCGCCGCGTGCTGCAGACGGTCGCCGCGATGGGCGTGCCTCGGCTGGTGCTGCTCAACAGCTATCGTGTCGAAAAGAGCTTCTGGCAGACGCCCTTCCTCGCCCCCGAGGCGATCCGCGAGCAGCTGTTGCTGGGCCTGGAGCAGGCTCGAGACACCCTGCTGCCCGAGGTCAGCATCGAGAAACGCTTCAAGCCCTTTGTCGAGGACCGCCTGCCAGCCCTTGCCGCCGGGACCCGGGGTCTAGTTGGCCATCCAGGCGATTACCCGGCCTGCCCGCGGGCGCTGAGCGAGCCGGTGACACTGGCCATCGGGCCCGAGGGCGGCTGGATTCCCTACGAGGTGGACAGGCTCGCCGCGGCCGGTTTGCAGCCGGTGCAGCTGGGCGAGCGCATCCTGCGGGTCGAATCGGCTGTCCCCGCCCTGCTGGCACGATTGTTCTAGCGGGCGCTGTCGAGGCGCGAGTCATCAGGCCGCAGGCCAGCGCACGAGCCCCAGCCGTGGCGCCCGCTTCGTCGGGCGCCGGCGCAGCACCGATGAACGTCGTGCACGACTACAGTACACCGGGGTCAGACACTGTGAATCCTTACAGGCAGCCCATCGCCATGCGACCTTTGACCATCGACCTGCACCGCCTGGAGTATGCGCTCGACAGCCGCGACGCCACCGCGCACTACCTGGACCTGGAGTCCGGCGAGATCCGTGCGGTATTTCCCGGCGAGCCACCACCTGGCGCGGACGAGAAATACGACGTGCAGGACGACCGCTACCTGCCGATCGAACCGCTCGGGCTGGCGCAATCGATCGCCATGCGCGAGGCGTTCCTGTTCACCTTGCACGACCCGAGCGCACACGCCGTACTCAGCCACGCGCTGCAGGGCCGCAAGCCGCTGCGAACCTTCGATTTCAAGCTGGAGGATTTCCCCGATGCGCGCCAGGCATGGCAGGACTACCAGGCCGTGCAGCTGCGCGAGTACGCGATCACCTGGCTGCACGACAACGGGCTGGAACCGTCGCGACGCTGAGGGGCTGGCGCGCCCTGATCAGCTCTGCAGCAGAAAGGTCACCGGCCCGTCGTTCTGCAGGTGCACCTGCATGTCGGCACCGAAGCGCCCGCAGGCAACGGTCGCGTGCTGGCGCCGCGCCTGCGCCAGCAGGTAGTCGTACAGCGCCTCGCCCGTCTTCGGAGGCGCGGCGCTGGAAAAGCTGGGTCGCAATCCGCTGCCGGTGTCCGCCGCCAGGGTGAACTGGGACACCAGCAGCAGCCCGCCGCCGACATCCTGCAGCGAGCGGTTCATCCTTCCTTGGTCGTCGCTGAAGACACGGTAGCGCAACAGCTTGTGCAGCAGCTTGTCGGCGCGCGCCTGGTCGTCGTCACGCTCGACACCGACCAGCGCCAGCAGCCCCTGGTCGATGCAGCCGACAACTTCGCCATCGACCTCGACGCGTGCCTGACGCACGCGCTGGATCAATGCGCGCATCAGGCTTCCTCGGGAGGCAGATCCAGCAGGCGCTGGGCAATATCCGCGGCGGCACGCACCAGCGCATCGCAGATACCGGGCTCGGCGGCCGAATGGCCGGCCTCGCGGATGATCTGCAACTCGCTGTTCGGCCAGGCCTCGTGCAGCTCCCAGGCGTTTTCCAACGGGCAGATCACGTCGTAGCGGCCGTGGACGATAATGCACGGCAGGTGCGCCACCTTATGCACGTCGCGCAGCAGTTGGTTCGGCTCAAGGAACGCCTGGTTGACGAAGTAATGGCACTCGATGCGGGCCATCGCCAACGCCCGGTGGGTGTCGGAGAAGCGGTCGACCACCTGCGTATTCGGGCGCAGGGTCGCGGTGCGCCCTTCCCAGCAGGACCAGGCCTTGGCCGCATGCATCTGGGCGATCTGGTCGGTGCCGGTCAGGCGCTTGTAGTAGGCCTGCATGAGGTCGCCGCGCTCTTCGGCGGGAATCGGCGCGACGAAGTCCTGCCAGTAGTCGGGGAATATCCGGCTGGCACCCTGCTGGTAGAACCACGACAGTTCCTGTTCGCGGCAGAGGAACACGCCGCGCAGGATCAGCGCGTGCACGTGCTCCGGGAAGGCCTGGGCGTAGGCCAGCGACAGGGTCGAGCCCCAGGAGCCGCCGAACAGCACCCACTTGTCGACACCGAGATACTCGCGGATACGCTGCATGTCGGCGATCAGGTGCGCCGTGGTGTTGTTTTCCAGGCTCGCATGCGGCGTCGAACGGCCGCAGCCACGCTGGTCGAAGGTGATGATCCGGTACAGGTTGGGATCGAAGAAGCGACGGCTCAGGGCATCGCAGCCGCCACCTGGGCCGCCGTGGACGAAGATCACCGGCAGACCTTCCGGCGACCCACTCTCGTCGACGTAAAGCACATGCGGCGCTTCGACCGCCAGCTCATGCCGTGCGTAGGGTTTGATCTCCGGGTACAAGGTCTGCATGGCACACTCCATGATCGGTGCGCGGGCTCGGGGGCCCGCCGGACGTTTCCGGCATCATAACGGGGATCGAGAGGTTCGGCATGCCCTGCGGGAAATTAGCCGCGGCGGCCAAGCCGGCAGCGGCGGAGCCCCGGCTGGCCCCGCTTCGCCGCGCTTCAGTTCGACTCGCCGCGCCAGATCAGCTTGTCGGTGTCGTAGCCCCGCGCGCGGGCTTCGTCGAGCAGCCGCTCGCGAGTCGCCGAACCGACCTGCTCGGTGCGCGAAAGCAGCCAGAGGTAGTCGCGGTCGGGGCTGCCGACCAGCGCCACGCTGTAGTCATCGGGCAGATAGAGGATCCAGTAATCGCCCTTGGTCAGCCAGGGAAAGAGCTTGCTGAACCAGTTGTCGAAGCGCACCCAGAGCTTGTCGGTCTCGCCTGGCTGCTGCGCGAACGCCTCGCCGCTGGCCTGCTCCCATTCGCCGGACGTGGTCTCGCAACGGTTGTTTACCGCCAGGCGACCGTCGTCGCGCAGCCGGTATTCGGCCTGCGACCGCACGCAGTTGCGCTGAAAGAACATCGGCAGGCGCGCCAACTCATACCAAGTGCCCTGGTAGCGCTGCAGATCCACCCGGCCGACGGTATCCGGCTCGCCGCGCTCGGACGAAGAGCCTGCGCAGGCGGCCAGCAGCAGGATGCTACACAACAGGATCAACAGGCGCATACGCCCTCCTATTTCAGACCTTGGCCGGAAAACATCATCACCTTGTCACCGGCGAACTGGACGCTGATGAAGCGGTTCTTTTGCCCCCAGGTGCAGCTCGACATGCCCAGCGCGCCGGCACATTCGCCCGGCTTGCCGAGCAGCGCCTCGACCTCGCTGCGCGCCATGCCGGCGTGCAGTTTGGCGAAGTTCTCCTGGGTTACCGGACTGCAGGCTGCCAGCAGACCGACAACGGCAAGCAGCGATAGATGACGCAACGACATGAGGGTTTCCTTCTGGCTGGTTGCGGCCGCTGCCCATGCTTGGCCGCGCCGGTTATATAAGTGTAGGAAGCAGGCGGCCGGCGAAGGTTCCTTCGCTCACGCCGGTCAGAAGCGCGAGCCCGGCTCGCGCAGAAAGGCCTGCTCGGCGTCTGTGGACGGCCGGCCGAGCGCTTCGTTGCGGTGGGGAAAGCGCCCGAAGCGGGCAATCACCTGCCGATGCCGCTCGGCGAAATCGAGAAACCCCCGGAACAGTTCCCGCTCCTCATCCGGGGCGATGCCGAGCAGGCGCTCGAACTGGACCACCGCCTGATCCTGCATGCCCAAGTGCTCGGCGTGCTCGAGCACCAGGTAGATGAACACCCGCTGGATCGGCGACAACAGCATGTCGCCACCCTGAGCCATGCCTTCGCGCACCAGCTGCAGCGCGCGGGCATCGCCGGCGAAGGCACGCGGGGTTGCACGGTGGATCATGCGCGGCAGCTGATCGAGCAACAGCACCAGGGCCAGCCAGCCATCCGGTGATTCGGCCCAGGCGTCGAGACCGCCATCCAGGGCTTGCTCGACCTGCGCACCGAAGCGCTCGCGCGCCTGGGCATCCTGCTCCGGCTTGTAGCCGAACCAGAGTCCGCTTTTCTCCTCGGCGATGGCCTTGGCAGTGGCGCCCCCGCCGAACCACCAGTCCAGCAGATCCGTCCAGGGCGCCGCCATCATCAGCCCCGGTGGTAACCGGTGACGCGATCGACCTCTTCCTTCGAGCCGAGGAACACCGGCACGCGCTGATGCAGCGACTCGGGCTTGATGTCGAGGATGCGCTCGGTACCGTTGGTGGCGGCGCCCCCGGCCTGCTCGATGATGAAGGACATCGGGTTGGCCTCGTACATCAGGCGCAGCTTGCCGGCCTTGCCCGGCTCGCGCGAATCGCGCGGATACATGAAGACGCCACCGCGGGTCAGGATGCGGTGCACGTCGGCCACCATCGAGGCGATCCAGCGCATGTTGTAGTTCTTGTTCAGCGGCCCCTCGGCGCCGTCGAGCAACTCACTGACGTAGCGCTGCACCGGGGCTTCCCAGTGGCGCTGGTTGGACATGTTGATGGCGAATTCGCCGGTGGATTCCGGCACGCGCAGGTTCTCGTGGGTCAGCACGAAGCTGCCGAGCTCGCGGTCGAGGGTAAAGCCCATCACGCCATTGCCCAGCGTCAGGATCAGCATAGTCTGCGGTCCGTAGATCGCGTAGCCGGCGGCGACCTGGCGGGTGCCCGGTTGCAGGAAGGCTTCCTCGCCGAGCGCATCGTTCTGGGTAAAGCACTCGCCGGGGCAGCGCAACACCGAGAAGATGGTGCCGACCGACACGTTGACGTCAATGTTGCTCGAGCCGTCCAGCGGGTCGAACACCAGCAGGTAGGCGCCCTTGGGGTACTTGCCGGGTATCTGGTAGGCGTTGTCCATCTCCTCCGAGGCCATGCCAGCCAGGTGGCCGCCCCACTCGTTGGCTTCCAGCAGGATCTCGTTGGACAGCACGTCGAGCTTCTTCTGCACTTCGCCCTGGATGTTCTCCGTTTCGGTCGAGCCGAGCACACCGCCCAGCGCGCCCTTGGACACGGCGTGGCTGATCTCCTTGCACGCTCGGGCCACCACCTCGATAAGGAAGCGCAGATCGGCAGGGGTGTTGTTGCTGCGGGTCTGCTCGATCAGGTAGCGACTCAGGGTTACGCGTGACATGGGATGGCTCCGGAGGATGGAAAAACCCGCGCAGTTTAGCAGGCCAGGGGGAAACTAACCTTCCCTCAGACCCGCCCAGTCCCCGCAGAGTTCAGCGCAGCGGCAAAGTGCCTGCAGCCGCTCTCGCCGCCACGCCTGCGCGCCCGTCCCGTCTGCTTTCAGAGCACCTTCCAGATCTCCTGCGCGTACTCGCGGATGGTCCGGTCCGACGAGAACCAGCCAGTGCGCGCCGTGTTCAACACCGCCGAACGCCACCAGCTGTCAGCGTCGCGCCAGCGCGCCTCGACGTCCAGCTGAGCCTTCCAGTAGGCCTCGAAATCCGCGCAGACCATGAAGGTGTCGTGCCACTTGAGCCCGTCGATCAGCGCCGTGTAGCGCGCCGGGTCGTCGGCCGAGAACGCCCCGTTGCGGATCGACATCAGCACCTCGTTAAGCCGCGGCGACTCAATGATAGTGGCTTCAGCGTTGTACTCGTTGGCCTGCTTGCGCGCCTCGACCTCCTGCGCGGTCATGCCGAAGATGAACATGTGTTCGCGCCCAATCTGCTCGGACATCTCGACGTTCGCCCCGTCCAGCGTGCCAATGGTCAGCGCGCCGTTGAGGGCGAACTTCATGTTACTGGTGCCCGACGCCTCCAGCCCCGCGGTGGAGATCTGCTCGGAGAGGTCCGCCGCCGGGATGATCCGCTCGGCGAGGCTGACGTTGTAGTTCGGCAGGAACACCACCTTGAGCAGGCCACGTACGGTCGGGTCATCGTTGATCGCCCGGACAATGTCGTTGGTCAGTTTGATGATGAGTTTTGCCGTGTGGTAGCTGGCCGCCGCCTTGCCGGCGAAGATCTTCACCCGCGGCACCCAGTGGCCGCCCGGATCGGCGCGGATCGCGTGGTAGAGCGCGACGGTGTGCAACAGGTTGAGCAGCTGGCGCTTGTACTCATGGATGCGTTTGACGTGCACGTCGAACAGCGCGCGCGGGTCGACAGTGATACCCAGCCGCTCCTGGATCATCCGCGCCAGCAACTGCTTGTTCTCCAGCCGCTGTGCGGCGAAACGCGCGCGGAAATCGGGCTGCTCGGCAAACGGCTCGAGCTGGCGCAACAGCGTTTCCGGCGAATCGAGCAGTTCTTCCCCGACATGCTCGACGAGCAGTCGGGTCAGCTGCGGGTTGGACTGGTACAGCCAGCGGCGAAATGTGATGCCGTTGGTCTTGTTGCTGATCCGCTTGGGATAGAGCGAGTGCAGGTCAGTGAAGACCGTTTCGCGCATGAGCCCCGTGTGCAGCGCCGACACGCCGTTGACGCAATGCGAGCCGAGGAAGGCCAGGTTGCCCATGCGCACGCGACGGCCGTGGCCTTCTTCGATCAGCGAGACCGAGCGCAGCAGGTTGAGGTCGTGGATGCCACGCTCGCGCAAGGCATCGAGATGCTGCGCGTTGATCAGGTAGATGATCTGCATGTGGCGTGGCAGCAGACGTTCCATCAGCCCCACCGGCCAGGTCTCGAGGGCCTCGGGCAGCAGCGTGTGGTTGGTGTAGGACAGCGTGCCGACGGTCAGTTCCCAGGCCTTGCGCCAGGGGATGTCCTGCACGTCGACCAGCAGCCGCATCAGCTCGGCCACGGCGATTGCCGGGTGCGTATCGTTGAGCTGGATCGCGGCGAATTCCGGCAGGTTCATCAGAGTGCCGCGCTGGTCGAGGTGGCGCCGCAGCAGGTCCTGCAGCGAGGCAGCGACAAAGAAGTACTCCTGGCGCAGGCGCAGCTCCTGGCCGGCTTCAGTGCTGTCGGCCGGGTACAGCACGCGGGAAATGCTCTCGGCGCGCGCCTCCTCGGCGACCGCGCCGATGTGATCGCCGGCGTTGAAGCGCTCGAGATGAAAATCCGCCTCGGCGCGCGCGCGCCACAGGCGCAGGGTGTTGACGCTGGCACCGCGCCAGCCCACCACCGGCGTGTCGTAGGCGATCGCCCGCACCCCTTCGGCCCAATGCCAGAAATGCTTGGGCTGGTCCTGGCCGGAACCGTCCGACGGCACCGCCGCCAAGCTGCCGCCAAAGCCGATCAGGTAGGTGACCTCGGGCCGCTCGAACTCCCAGGGGTTGCCGAAATTCAGCCAGGTCTCGGTCTGCTCGTGCTGCCAGCCGTCGACGATCGCCTGGCGAAACAGGCCGTGGTCGTAGCGGATGCCGTAGCCGTGCGCCGCGATGCCGAGGGTTGCCATGCTTTCCATGAAGCAGGCTGCGAGCCGGCCGAGGCCACCGTTACCAAGGGCAGCGTCCGGCTCGAGCACGCGGATGCGCTCGAAATCGACGTCGACACCGGCGAGCGCTTCGCGCGCCACATCGAGCAAGCCCAGATTGCTCAGGCTGTCGGTGAGCAGACGCCCGATTAGGAACTCCAGGGAGAGGTAATAGACCCGCTTCTTGCCCTCGCGGTAGCCCTGGCGCGTGCGGTCCATCCACTGGTCGATCATACGGTCGCGTGTCGCCAGGGCGACGGCCTCGAACCAGTCGTGGTCCGATGCGTGCTCGGGGTCCTTGCCGATCGAATAGGTCAGCTTGCTGATCACGCTGTCGCGGAACGCGGCGACCTCATCGGCAGCGGCGGTGGTTGATTCTTGCGTCATGGACAGGCCTCGTGCAGCGAAATGAGGAAGAATGAGGGGTACATGGCAGCGCCGGGCCACCTCGGCGAAACGGGCAATGCAAACAGGTTTGCAGGTTTCCGTGGAGTTTGCGTGACCGTCTGTCCGGCGTTCGACTCGTCGGATCGGCTGGAAATTCCGCGCCGGCCCGTTATGATCGCGCGCCCTGCCGACCGAAGCCGCCCTGTGAAGACCCGACTGATCGCCTCTGCCGACCCCGACCGCCTGGAAACCTGGGCCCGCTACAGAAACGGGCTGTGCGGCGATTGCCGGGCCACCTGCTGCACCCTGCCGGTCGAGGTGCGCCTGGACGATCTGATCCGCCTGGGCGTCGCCGATCCCTTCGAGCGCGACGAGCCGGCCAAGCAGGTGGCGCGGCGCCTGAGCAAAGCCGGCATCATCGAGCACCACAACCAGAAGCACGGCCTGTTCACCCTGACTCGCCTGGCCAACGGCGACTGCCTGTACCTCGACCGCCAGACGCGTCTCTGCACGGTCTATGCCAAGCGGCCGGACACCTGCCGCAATCACCCGCATGTCGGTCCGCGCCCCGGGTATTGCGCCTACCAGCGCAAATCCTCGGCGCGCTGATCGCGCCGCGGCGCAGGCGGAATCGGACCGCTGAAACCGACAAAAACCGCGGCCGGAAACTGGCAATCTCGTGACTCAGCAGTCATGCTTGACGTCTGCCTGTATCTGCATCCGATTTAGGAATCGACCCGGCATGAGCCGCGACAGCCGCTACCTGGAAGCCATTCTTCATCACGATATCCCGCTGACCCGGGCCATGGGCCTGCGCGTCGAGCAGTGGGAAGATCACGAGCTGCGCCTGAAGGTGCCGCTGCAAGCGAACATCAACCACAAGAGCAGCATGTTCGGTGGCAGCCTGTATTGCGCCTCGGTGCTCGCAGGCTGGGGCTGGCTGCACCTGCGCCTGCGCGAGGCCGGGATCGAGGACGGACACATCGTCATCCAGGAAGGCCAGATCGACTACCCGCTGCCGGTGGTGGATGACGCGACCGCCATCTGCTCGGCCCCGAGCGACGAGGCCTGGAACCGCTTCGAGGTGATCTACCGCCGCCGCGGCCGCTCGCGCCTGACGCTCAACAGCCGCATTCTCGCCGCCGATGGCCGCGACGCAGTGCGCTTCACCGGCCAGTTCGTGCTGCACAAGTAGTTTTTCGCCCGCCCCGCTTCGGTGCGTGCCGCCCCAGGGCGGCACGCCTGCCCCCTGCTTCGACTGCTGCCGCCGCGCCGCCCTGGCGCTCGCCGGCTTCGCCCGCCCTGGTTGACCGTTTTTGACCGCGCTTCGCGGCTGCGCTGGCAACGAGCGGACCGGGGCGCTACGCTGCAACGGCCAACAATAAAAAAACAGCGTCAAGGAGCCGATGCCATGGGCAAGTCCCGCATAGCTGTTCTATCGCTCTGCCTGGTGTTCGCCAGCGCAGCGCATGCCGAGCTGCCGGCGAACTACCGGATCATCCTGCAAACCGACAACTTTCCGCCCTTCAACATGGGCCCCGGCCACAAGCATTTCGCCCGTGGCGACGAGGTCCAGGGCATCGCCACCGACACCGTGCGTGAAGTCTTCAAGCGCGCCGGCATCGGCTACAGCCTGACGCTGCGCTCGCCCTGGGACCGCATCTACACCCAGACCCTCTCGGATACGGGCCACGGCCTGTTTTCGGTCACCCGCACCGCGCAAAACGAAGACCAGTTCAAATGGGTCGGTCCGCTGGCGCGTTATGACGCCGTGCTGCTGGCACGCAAGGGCCGGGGCGCCCTGACCTCGCTGACTCAGGCCAGGGGGCTGACCATCGGCGTGCAGAAGAGCAGCGGCATTGGCCAGCGTCTCGCCGAGGAGGGCCTGCGGCCGATCGCCAGCCTCAGCGAGGATGAAAACCTGCGCAAGCTGCTCAGCGGCGAGCTGGACCTGTGGGCCTCGGCCGACCCGGTGTGGCGCTACCACGTCAAGGAGCAGGGCACCGAGGAGCTGGTGCCGGTGCTGACCTTTCGCCGCGAGGACCTTTATCTGGCGTTGCACAAGGACACCCCGGACGAAGCCGTCGAGCGCCTACAGACGGCCCTGAACGCCATCATCGGCGAGGGCTACGCCGGCTGCAGCAAGACCCCCGAGCTCTGCTACCTGATTCGCGACCGCAAAGTGCCCTGAGCGGTATCGGCGGTCGCGACCCGGCCCGCATCCAGCCACCTGGCCGGGCGCGGCTCAGACGTAGCGCGACTTGGGCGTGGCCATCGGCAGCGGTCCGTCGCCGATCAGGCGGAACTCGCCGCGCGAGGCGTCATAGGCGCGGATCTCGCTGGTGCCGATGTTGTAGACCCACCCATGGATGAACAGGTCACCACTGGCGAGCCGCGCCGCCACCGAAGGGTGGGTCCGCAAGTGATCGAGCTGCGCCAGCACGTTTTCCTCGGTCAGCACGCCAAGGGTGTTGTGATCGGCGCAACCGCAGTTGGCCTCCACCACCGTGCGCGCCACCTCGGCATGCCGCAGCCAGGTTCTTACGGTCGGCATTTTTTCCAGGCTCGAGGGATTCAGCACCGCCTTCATCGCGCCACAGTCGGAATGACCGCAAACGATGATGTGATGCACCCCGAGCGCCATCACGGCGAACTCGATGGCGGTGGACACGCCGCCGTTCATCACGCCATAGGGCGGCACGATGTTGCCGACGTTGCGGGTGACGAACAGGTCGCCCGGCGAACTCTGAGTGATCAGCTCCGGCAGGATGCGCGAGTCGGCGCAGGTGATGAACATGGCGCGGGGCGTCTGCTCGTTGGCCAACTTGCTGAACAGTTCGCGCTGTTGCGGGTAGATGTCCTCGCGGAACTGCATGACGCCGGCGATCAGGTTGTCGAGCGCTTCTTGCGCGGTTTCGGGCTTATTTTCTTCGAGACTCATGGCGCTCTCTCTTCTGGTTGTCGGGTGCGCGCAAGGCATGCGCCGTACCCGGTTGCACGCAGGCCTGCGCCGCAAGCGGCGTCGGCCCGGGGATTTCAGTGACCACGGCGGGTCAGAACACCGACCAGCCGATGCGCTGGGACAGCTTTTCCAGCGCCGCCATGCCGATCAGCGAATTGCCGGCGCGGTTCAGTTCCGGCGACCAGACGCACACGGTGAAGCGTCCGGGCACCACCGCGACGATGCCGCCACCGACGCCGCTCTTGCCCGGCAGTCCGACGCGATAGGCGAAGTTGCCGGCCTCGTCGTAGAGACCGCTGGTGGCCATGATCGCGTTGACCTGCTTGGCCTGGCGCGCGCTCAGCACTGGCTCACCGCCGTCCAGGCAGGCGCCGTCGCGGGCCAGGAAACCGAAGGCTCGGGCCAGGTCAATGCAGCTCATGCGCAGCGCACAGTGGTGAAAATAGCTGCGCAACACTGCCTCGACATCGTTGTGAAAGTTGCCGAACGCCTGCATCAGATAGGCCATCGCCGCGTTTCGTGCGCGATGCTGGTACTCCGAGTCGGCGACCCGGGTGTCCGAGACGATCTGCGGATTGCCCGACAGGTGCCGCACGAAATCGCGCATCGACAGCGCCGGCACGGCGAAGCGCGACTGGTTGATGTCGCAGATCACCAGCGCCCCGGCGTTGATGAAGGGGTTGCGCGGCCGACCGCGCTCGAATTCCAGCTGCACCAGCGAATTGAACGGCTGCCCTGACGGCTCGTGACCCAGCCGCTCCCACAGCGACTCGCCACCATGCTGGATCGCCTGCACCAGGCTGAACACCTTGGAAATGCTCTGGATGGAGAACGGCGTCTTCGCATCGCCGGCGTGAAAGAGCTCGCCGTCAGCGCTGTAGACGGCGATGCCCAGCTGGTCGGCCGGCACGTCCGCCAGTGCGGGGATGTAATCGGCTACCTTGCCTTGACCGAGCAGCGGCCGAACGTCATCGAGGATTTCGCTCAACAGGTTTTGCATACAGCTCCCATGGATGGAAAGTCGGGGCACGCCAGAGCATTGCCGCGCAGGCCAGTTGCCAATCAGGCTACAGACGCCAGGCAGACGAGGATCATCACAGTCGACCTCAACCTCTGCCGCCGGCCTTACTGTGCCCCCATCGACGCAGACACCCATATGGCCTCTCCGGATCCAGCAAACATGACTAGATAGCGCTCGGCCTCGCTTTACGCTGCGCCGTTTAGCGCCACGATTTCGCCATCATCCTTGCACCGGGTATAGTCCCGCCCGCTTTACAGGGCACGGTGTGTGCCCTGGGCATCACCACAAGGAACGAATCGATATGACGTTGAAACGCGCGGCGAGCCTGTTGGCCTTCGCCATCATCCTTAGCGGTTGCTCCACCGCGACCTATTTCAAGCTGCCGGAACATAGTCAGGTCTCCGTCTATGAGCGACCGCAGCAATACTCCCAAGGCTTGGTCAAAACCCGTCCGTTCTTCTGGACCGCCGCTGACGGCCTCCCCTACAAGCTCAGCAATGATCAGGGCGAACTGCTTCAGCAAGGCAAGCTGCATGCGCGCTTTCGCGTGGCGTCGATCTTCTGGCCACCCGGCGGCATCATCTACTGGCCGATGGGCTTCGGTCAGCGCTGCTATGACCTGACCGGCGCTACACCGCTGACCTGCACCGAAGGCGATCTGATGGAGCTGCGCAAGCAAACCCGCCTGAAGCGCTGAGTTGCCGTTAGGCACCGTCCCCTGCACCGCGGTCTGCATGAGCTGACCCGCACCACTGATTCGGGCGTCTCCGGTTTCGCCCGGATCGCTTGATCAGCGGCAGACGCGAGCAAAAAAAGGGAGCCTTGCGGCTCCCCAGGGGACATCGGTCAGGCCTCGATCTCGATCAGCAGATCACCCGGGGTTACCCGGTCGCCCTTGGCCACGTGCACAGCCTTCACCTTGCCGGCAATCGGCGCCTGTATCTCGGTCTCCATCTTCATGGCTTCGCTGATCAGCACCGGCTGTCCGGCCTTGACCACGTCGCCTTCCTTGACCAGCACATCCACCACGTTGCCCGGCATGCTGGTGCTGACATCGCCCGGGCCGCTGGCCTGTTTGCGCTGCCCGCCGCTGCCGCCGCCGACGAAGTTGTTCAGCGGTTCGAACACCACCTCTTCCGGCATGCCATCGATGGACAGGAAGAAGTGTCGCTTCCCCTCGCCCTTGACGCCGACGCCGGTGATGTCGACCCGGTAGGTCTCGCCGTGCACGTCGATGACGAACTCGGTCGGTACGCCTTCGCCACTGGCGGCGCTCACCGCGGTGCCGTCGGGGATCGGTAGCAGCATCTCGGGTTGCAAGGTGCCGGCCTCGCGCTCCTCGAGGAATTTACGGCCGATATCCGGGAACATGGCGTAGGTCAGCACGTCCTCTTCGCTGTGGGCCAACGCGCCGATCTCCTGGCGCAGCTTGTCCAGTTCCGGCTTGATCAGGTCGGCCGGGCGCACGTCGATAATTTCTTCTCCGCCGATGGCCTGGCGCTGCAGCTTGGCGTCGATGGTGCCGGGTGCCTTGCCGTAGCGGCCCTGCAGATAGAGCTTCACTTCGTTGGTGATCGTCTTGTAGCGCTCACCGGCGAGCACGTTGAAAAACGCCTGGGTACCGACGATCTGCGAGGTCGGGGTCACCAGCGGCGGGTAACCCAGGTCCTTGCGCACGCGCGGGATCTCGGCGAGCACCTCATCCATGCGGTTGAGCGCACCTTGCTCCTTGAGCTGGTTGGCGAGGTTGGAAATCATCCCGCCCGGCACCTGGTTGACCTGCACGCGGGTGTCGACGCCGGTGAAGTCGCTTTCGAACTGATGGTACTTCTTGCGCACCGCATAGAAGTACAGGCCGATCTCCTGGATCAGCTCGAGGTCCAGACCGGTGTCGTACGGCGTGCCGCGCAGCGCGGCGACCATCGACTCGGTGCCCGGGTGGCTGGTGCCCCAGGCCATGGAGGAGATCGCCGTGTCGATGTGGTCGGCACCGTTCTCGATCGCCTTGAGCTGGCACATGCTGGCCACGCCGGCGGTGTCATGCGAGTGGATGAACACCGGCAGGTCGATCTCGGCTTTCAGCGCGCGGACCAGGTCGCCGGTGGCGAACGGCGTCAGCAGACCGGCCATGTCCTTGATCGCGATGGAATCGACGCCCATGTCGCGCATCGCCCGGCCTTGCTCGACGAACGCCTCGACAGTGTGCACCGGGCTGGTGGTATAGGCGATGGTGCCCTGAGCATGCTTGCCGGTCTTCTTCACGGCCTTGATGGCGGTTTCCAGGTTACGCACGTCGTTCATCGCATCGAAGATGCGGAACACGTCGATGCCGTTTTCCGCCGCCTTGGCGCAGAACGCCTCGACCACGTCGTCGGCGTAATGCCGGTAACCGAGCAGGTTCTGCCCGCGCAGCAGCATTTGCAGACGCGTGTTGGGCAGCGCCGCCTTGAGCTGGCGCAGGCGCTCCCAGGGATCTTCCTTGAGGAAACGCACGCAGGCGTCGAACGTCGCGCCGCCCCAGACTTCCAGCGACCAATAGCCGACGCGGTCGAGCTTGTCGCAGATCGGCAGCATGTCCTCGGTGCGCATGCGGGTGGCGAGCAGCGACTGGTGGGCGTCACGCAGGATGGTGTCGGTAACGGTGATTTTATTCTGAGCAGTCATGGTTCGTTCCTCACAGGCCTGCGTGGGCGGCGATGGCGGCGGCGATGGCCAGGGCCAGTTCGCCCGGCTTGCGTTTGATCGAGTAGTTCAGCAGTTCGGGGTGATTGTCGACGAAGCTGGTGTTGAACTGCCCACTGCGGAAATCCGGGTTGGCGAGGATCTGCTGGTAGTAGCTGGCCGTGGTCTTCACGCCCTGCACACGCATGTCATCCAGCGCACGCGAGCCGCGGGCCAGTGCCTCTTCCCAGGTCAGCGCCCAGACGATCAGCTTCAGGCACATGGAGTCGTAGTACGGCGGGATGGTGTAGCCGGTGTAGATCGCCGTGTCGGTGCGCACGCCCGGGCCGCCGGGGGCGTAGTAGCGGGTGATCTTGCCGAAGCAGGGCAGGAAGTTGTTGCGCGGCTCTTCGGCATTGATGCGAAATTGCAGGGCGAAGCCGCGGTACTGGATGTCTTCCTGCTTGACCGAGAGCGGCAGCCCGGAGGCGATGCGGATCTGCTCACGGACGATGTCGATGCCGGTGATTTCCTCGGTGATGGTGTGTTCCACCTGCACGCGAGTGTTCATCTCCATGAAGTACACCTCGCCCTCGGCGAGCAAAAACTCCACGGTGCCGGCATTCTCGTAGCCCACGGCCTTGGCGGCGCGCACGGCGAGATCGCCGATGTAGGCGCGCTGTTCGGGGGTCAGCTGCGGGCTGGGCGCGATCTCGATGAGCTTCTGGTTGCGCCGCTGAATCGAGCAGTCGCGCTCGAACAGGTGCACGGTGTTGCCAAAGGAGTCGGCGAGGATCTGCGCCTCGATGTGTTTGGGCTCGACGATGCATTTTTCGAGGAACACATCGGCCGAACCGAAGGCCTTGGTCGCCTCGGAGATGACGCGCGGATAGGCCTGGGCCAGCTCCTCGCGCGAGTTGCAGCGGCGAATACCGCGGCCGCCACCGCCGGAGGTCGCCTTGAGCATGACCGGATAGCCGATGCGCTCGGCCTCGGCCAAGGCTTCGTCGACATCCGCCACGTTGCCTTCGGTACCAGGCGTGACCGGTACGCCGGCCTTGATCATGCTGCGCCGCGCCTCGGTCTTGTCGCCCATGCGGCGAATCACGTCGGCGCTCGGCCCGACGAAACGAATTCCGCGCTCGGCGCAGATTTCGGCAAGCTCGGCATTCTCGGAAAGGAAACCATAGCCCGGATGCAGGGCATCGCAGCCGGTCTCCACGGCCAGATTGACCAGCTTGCGTGGGTTCAGGTAACCCGCCAGCGGGTCCTCGCCAATGAAGTGCGCTTCGTCGGCACGCTTGACGTGCAGGGCATGGCGGTCGGGCTCGGCGAACACCGCCACCGAGCGCACGCCCATCTCGGCGCAGGCCCGCACGATGCGGACGGCGATTTCACCGCGGTTGGCGATCAGCAGCTTCTTGATCACGCTGTCATCCCTCGGATCAGGTGAGCAGGCAAACCCCATCCGGGGTTCCTGTACTTGCTGTAGCGCAAGCCCGACCACACTACCCCCGGCCGCGGAATTACTGAAAATGAATATTTGTTTGACCCGACATAAGTAAAAACTTATACATCATGCGAAACACGGGCTGATCGGGCCGCGCCACCTCTCGAACCGGCACCTGCAGAAGGCGGCATTCACCATGCGCAAGACCATGATGCGAATCACACTGCGCCAGCTGCAGGTCTTTCGCGCCGTGTGCGAAAGCCGCTCGTACAGCCGCGCCGCCGACGAGATGTCACTGACGCAGCCAGCGGTCAGCCTGCAGATCCGCCAGCTCGAGGAGCTGATCGGGCAGCCGCTGTTTGATTACGTGGGCAAGAAGCTTTACCTGACGCCCGCCGCCGAGGCGCTGCAGCGTGCCAGCACGGACATCTTCGGCCGCCTGGACAGCCTCGACATGCAGCTGTCGGACCTGCAGGGCTCGCTGCAGGGACAACTGACGCTGGCGGTGGAATCCAGCGCCAAGTACATCACTCCGCACCTGTTCGCGGCCTTCAAGCAGCGGCACCCGGAGGTCAGCCTGGAGCTCACCGTGGTCAACCATGCGCAGGCGGTCAAGCGCCTCTCGGTGAGCCGCGACGACCTGCTCATCATGTCCCAGGTGCCAACGGACATGGACCTGGAATTCCTGCCGTTCCTCGACAACCCAATCATCGCCGTGGCGCCTGTCGCACATCCGCTGAGCCTGGCGGCCGAACTGACCCTGCAGGACCTGACGCCCTACCCGCTGCTGGTCCGCGAACCCGGCTCGGGTACGCGCAAGGCCGGCGAGGAATACCTGCGCCAGAAGCGCGCGCATTTCGCCCAGACCGTGCAGGTGGCCTCCCTCGATGCGCTGCGCGAGGCGGTGGTGGCCGGGCTCGGCGTGGCGCTGGTACCGCGCCACGCGGTTTACCTGGAGCTGGCCCACGGCCTGCTACGCGAACTGCCGGTGCAAGAGCTGCCGCTCTACCGCAGCTGGTGCGTGGTCCATCCGCGATCGAAGCGGCTCAGCCCGGTTGCCCAGGCGTTTTTCGCCTTCATCCGCGGCGAACGCGCGAGGATCAGTGAGCTGGCTGCCCGCTTCGATGGCCCCTCGGCAAGCCCTCCAAAAGCGGACTGACCAGCACCAGGTCCGGAAACTCCATCAACTGGGCGTGCAGCTGGCGCTGCTCGTCATAGCTTTCAATGGCGCGGCGGAAATGCATGCGACGTTCGTCCTGCTGCTTGCGGCGGGCACGCGCATCGAGATTGACGCCGGCTACACGGTGCTGGGACATGCTGGTCTCCCGGAAAGGTACTGGGAGTTTCAGCATCAGCGCGGCGGGTGACACCTTGAGGTCAGGCGCATGACAGCTGCATGACGCATGATGCCGGCGCAGCTCAGTCCTCGTGCGGTTTCACCGACTTGGGCGACAGGCGCAGGCTGCGCAGGCTGCGCTTGACGCTCTTGAGGTGGTTGACCAGGCTCGGCCCGCGCGCCATGGCCACGCCCATGGCGAGCACGTCGATGACCACCAGGTGGGCAATGCGCGAGGTCAGGGGCGTGTAGATCTCGGTGTCTTCCTGGACGTCGATCGCCAGGTTGATGGTCGCCAGTTCCGCCAGCGGCGTCTGGCTCGGGCACAGCGTGATCAGCGTGGCGCCGGATTCGCGGACCACGTTGGCGGTGATCAGCAAATCCTTGGATCGGCCGGACTGGGAGATGCAGATCGCCACATCGGTGGGCTTGAGGGTGACCGACGACATCGCCTGCATGTGCGGATCGGAATAGGCGGCCGCACTGAGCAGCAGCCGGAAGAACTTGTGCTGCGCGTCGGTGGCCACCGCGCCGGACGCGCCGAAGCCGTAGAACTCGACGCGCTCGGCCTTGGCCATCGCCGCCACGGCGCGCTCCAGCGCATCGGAATCGAGCTTTTCCCGCACTTCCATCAGGGTGTGCAGGGTGGTGTCGAAGATCTTCAACGCGAAGTCGGTGACCGAGTCGTTCTCGCTGATGGCGAACTGGCCGAAGCTGGCTCCCGCCGCCAGGCTCTGCGCCAGCTTCAACTTGAGGTCCTGGAAACCGAGGCAGCCGATGGCCCGGCAGAAGCGCACGATGGTCGGCTCGCTGACGCCGACGACGTGGGCCAGATCCGCCATCGAGCTGTGCATCACCGCGGCCGGATCGAGGAGCACGTGGTCGGCCACCTTCAGCTCCGACTTGCGCAGTGAGCTTCTCGATTGAGCGATGTGTTGCAGCAGGTTCACGGGGCGGACTCGCTATGATCAAAGGCAGGCATGCGGGGTCGAATACGGCGCGGATGCGCGCAACCGCCGTGCCGGCTGGCTGTAGTGGGCTTGTAGTTATACTACAAGGCTCGCAGTATCGCCCACCTACCTGCACGCGAAACGTGCGCCAGGCGAGCGGTCGATGCGGCCGGGCAGCGGCTCTTCGACCCGCGGCGCAGCATGACCGCGCACTATCGGTCGTTTCCCACGCGACACGCCTTCGAGCCTGTCCATCTTTCGAGGAGTGATGCCTTGTCCATTTCCTGCGACATGCTGGTGTTCGGCGGCACCGGCGACCTGGCGCTGCACAAACTCATCCCGGCGCTCTATTACCTGCACCGCGAAAACCGCCTGCACCACGACGTACGCATCGCCGCGATTGCCCGTCAGCCAATGGAGCTACCGGCCTACCTCGCGCTTGCCGAGCGGCACTGCCGCGCGCAGATCGTGCCCAGCGATTTCGAGGCGACAACCTGGCATGCCTTCAGCCGGCGCCTCGACTACTACGCCATGGACGCCACCCAGCGCAGCGAATTCATCGGCCTGGCGCACTACCTCGGCCAGCCGGAAGGGCGGGTCCGGGTGCACTACCTGGCAACCGCGCCAAACCTGTTCGAGCCCATCGCGAGCAATCTGGAAAGTGCCGGGCTGGCAGGGGAAAACGCACGCATCGTGCTGGAAAAGCCCATCGGCCACTCGCTGGAGTCGGCGCTCGAGATCAATGCCGCCATCGGCCGCGTGTTCCCCGAATCGAGGATTTACCGGATCGACCATTACCTGGGCAAGGAGACGGTGCAGAACCTCATGGCCCTGCGCTTCGCCAATGCACTGTTCGAGCCGATCTGGCGCAGCGGCCACATTGATCACGTGCAGATCACCGTGGCCGAGACCCTGGGCGTGGAGAACCGCGGCAGCTACTACGACCATGCCGGCGCCATGCGCGACATGCTGCAGAATCACCTGCTGCAGCTGCTCTGCCTGGTGGCCATGGAGGCGCCCGTGCGCTTCGACGCCAAGTCCATCCGTGGCGAAAAGGTGAAGATCCTCGAAGCGCTCAAGCCCATCACCGGCAATGACGTCCAGGACAAGACCGTGCGCGGCCAGTACGCCGCCGGCCGCATCGGCGGCCACGATGTGCAGGCTTACTACTTCGAGAAGGACGTCGACAACGACAGCGACACCGAAACCTTTGTCGCGGTCAAGGCCGAGATCGACAACTGGCGCTGGGCCGGCGTGCCCTTCTACCTGCGCACCGGCAAGCGCATGGCCCGCAAGCGCTCGGAAATCATCATTACCTTCAAGCAGGTGCCGCACCAGCTGTTCACCCAGGGCGAGGTGAATCGCCTGGTGATCCGCCTGCAGCCCGAGGAAAGCATCAGCCTACAGCTCATGGCCAAGGCGCCGGGCAAAGGCATGCAACTGGAACCAGTGGAGCTGGACCTGAACCTGGCCAAGGCCTTCAGCAGCACGCGCCGCTGGGAAGCCTACGAACGGCTGCTGCTGGACGTGATCGAGGGCGACTCGACGCTGTTTATGCGCCGCGACGAGGTCGAGGCCGCCTGGCACTGGGTCGATCCGATCCTGCGCGGCTGGCACAGTCACTACCGCAAGCCACGCCCCTACCCCGCCGGCAGCGACGGTCCAGACCAGGCCCGACAGCTGATCGAACACCAGGGCAGGCAGTGGTGGCGATAAGCCCGCCGCCGCAGCCCGGACGACCAGCGCAGCGGCCGTCTCCAGCCACCGGGCTAGAGGGTGCGGTGGCGGTCTAGTTGCATCGGAAGTTGCCTGGCGAACAACGCGTCGGCAACTTCCCGCGGCGGCGAGATTATTCTGCTGCCACGAAAATTTCATTGTTGCGATGAAGTCGCGATCTTCACGAGGCGCCCGGCGCCGTCTCCCGTCTAATATTCGCAACCGAACTAAGCCACTTCAGGGCTTAGTTGGGTGTCGCCAACGGCCGCAACTTCGCGAAGTTCTGGCCGGTCTGGCGGCGCGCGTCCGCGGAGGTTCGCACGGCCACGGCTCGCCAAGCCGAAAGCCCCGGAATAGAGCGCCTGCAACCAAAAGATGACCGCCCATCGAGGGCGCCGGTTTCGCCCTAAGCCTCAACGGATCTGAGGTGCGAATCGCAAGGCGAATATCAGCGGACATATGCTCGTCAGATTACACCCTGAACTTCCCCTGCCAGCGGCGCTGCACCGAGAGTTCAACTTTCGCGATAAACGGTGAACTTCGGAGATATCAGCGGCGATTCAATGGCCAAGATCGGCGAGTTGGGTTGAGATTAAATTTTCGATGTGTTTATTCTAGTAAAGGATTTCAATCAGCAACCCCAAAGGTCTTGTTTTGAGTATTCCTACCGTAACGCTCCGTCGCCCCACCGACGGCGACGGTTATCCCCTCCATGAGCTGGTAGCGCGCTGCCAACCTCTGGACACCAATTCGGCGTACTGCAACCTCCTGCAATGCTCCGATTTCGCTGACACCGCCATCGCTGCCGTCAACGCAGATGGCCAACTGGTCGGTTTCATTTCCGGTTACTGCCCCCCTTCCCGCCCGGACACCTTGTTCGTCTGGCAGGTTGCGGTCGACGCTTCGATGCGCGGCCAGGGTCTGGCGCTGCGGATGCTGATGGCATTGATCGCACGCGTCGCCAAAGAGCAGGGCATCAGAAACCTGGAAACCACCATCTCGCCGGACAACGGGGCATCCCAGGCGCTGTTCAAGAAAGCCTTCGCCAAACTTGGCGTCGACTACAGCACCCGCACCCTGTTCTCCCGTGCCGAACATTTCGCCGGCAAGCACGAAGACGAAGTGCTCTACCGCGCCGGCCCGTTCGCCGCACCCCATTCAGAAGAAGAACTAGAGGAAACCGCATGAAAACTTTCGAACTGCACGAATCTGGCGTTCGCAGCTACTGCCGCTCCTTTCCCGTGGTCTTCAAGCAGGCCCGTGGCGCCGAACTCATCACCCGCGAAGGCAAGCACTACATCGACTTCCTCGCCGGTGCCGGCACCCTCAACTACGGCCACAACCATCCGGTGCTCAAGCAGGCGCTGCTCGACTACATCGAAGCCGACGGCATCACCCACGGCTTGGACATGTACTCCGAGGCGAAGGAAACCTTCCTCTCGACCTTCGATCGCCTGATCCTCAAGCCGCGCAACATGGACTACGTCATGCAGTTCACCGGCCCGACCGGCACCAACGCCGTCGAAGCCGCGTTGAAGCTGGCGCGCAAGGTGACCGGCCGCAACAACATCATCAGCTTCACCAACGGCTTCCACGGCTGCAGCATCGGCGCGCTCGCGGCGACCGGCAACAAGCACCACCGTGGCGCCGCCGGCGTTCCGCTGACCGACGTCAGCCGCATGCCCTACGCCAACTACTTCGGCGACAAGGTCAACACCATTGCGATGATGGACAAGCTGTTGACCGACCCGTCCAGCGGCATCGACAAGCCGGCCGCGGTGATCGTCGAGGTGGTCCAGGGCGAAGGTGGCCTGAATGCCGCCTCCGCCGAGTGGGTCCGCAAGCTGGAAAAACTCTGCCGCAAGCACGAGATGCTGCTGATCGTCGACGACATCCAGGCCGGCTGTGGCCGGACCGGCACCTTCTTCAGCTTCGAAGAGATGGGCATCAAGCCGGACATGATTACCCTGTCCAAGTCGCTTTCCGGCTACGGCCTGCCGTTCGCCATGGTGCTGCTGCGCAAGGAGCTGGATCAATGGAAGCCGGGCGAGCACAACGGCACCTTCCGCGGTAACAACCACGCGTTCGTCACTGCCGCTGCTGCGATCGAGCACTTCTGGAAGGACGACACCTTCGCCAAGAGCGTCCAGGCCAAGGGCAAGCGCATCGCCGACGGCATGCACAAGATCGTCCGCCGTTACGGCCCCGATTCGCTGTTCGTCAAGGGCCGCGGCATGATGATCGGCATCAGCTGCCCGGACGGCGACACGGCCGCCGCGGTCTGCCGCCACGCCTTCGAGAACGGCCTGGTGGTGGAAACCAGCGGCGCCCACAGCGAAGTGGTCAAGTGCCTCTGCCCGCTGGTGATCAGCGAAGAGCAGATCGACAAGGCCATGAGCACCCTGGACAAGGCCTTCGCGGCCGTGATGTCCGAACAGGCGAGCGAACAGACCGCCTGACGCGGTGGTCAGGCCCCTGCGCGGGGTCTGGCCGGCGGGAGCGAACCGTTCCCGCCGGTCATCGACAGCGCAGCGCGCTGCCAACCACCAGCCATCCGCCTATCAAGAGGACCGAATTCATGATCGTACGTACCCTGGCTGACTGCGAGCAGTCCAACCGCAAGATCACCACCGAGACTTGGGACAGCACCCGCATGCTGCTCAAGGACGACAAGATGGGCTTCTCGTTCCACATCACCACCATCTACGCCAACACCGAGACGCATATTCATTACCAGAACCACCTGGAGTCGGTGTACTGCATCAGCGGTAACGGCGAGGTCGAAACCATTGCCGACGGCAAGATCTACAAGATCGAACCCGGCACGCTCTACATCCTCGACAAGCACGACGAGCACCTGCTGCGCGGCGGCTCCGAGGACATGAAGATGGCGTGCGTTTTCAATCCGCCGCTCAACGGCAAGGAAGTGCATGACGCCAGCGGCGTTTATCCGCTTGAGGCCGAAACCGTCGTGTGAGGCGACCCTGCAGGGCGGCATGTCCGCCTTGCGCATTTATATCGAGGAGAAGTGAAGTGAACCCCGTGCAAGCCGACCTGTACCCTTCGCGCCAGCACGATGAACCCAGCTGGCAGGAGCGTCTGGATCCGGTCGTCTATCGCAATGACTTGGCCAACGCCCCGATCGCACCCGACCAGATCGAACGCTTCGAGCGAGACGGCTATCTGGTCATCCCCAATCTCTTCAGCGCCGAGGAAGTCGCGGTATTCCGCGAGGAGCTCGACCGCATGCGCCAGGACCCGGCCGTCGCCGAGTCCGGCAAGACCATCAAGGAACCCGACAGCGGCGCGATCCGCTCGGTGTTCGCCATCCACGCCGACAACCCGCTGTTCGCCCGTGTCGCCTGCGACGCGCGCATTGCCGCCATCGCCAGCTTCATCCTCGGCGGCGACATCTATGTGCACCAGTCGCGGATGAACTTCAAACCCGGCTTTACCGGTAAGGAGTTCTACTGGCATTCGGATTTCGAGACCTGGCACGTCGAGGACGGCCTGCCACGCATGCGCACCCTCAGTTGCTCGATCCTGCTCACCGACAACGAGCCGCACAATGGCCCGCTGATGCTGGTGCCCGGATCGCACAAGCACTACATCCGCTGCGTCGGCGCGACGCCGGAGAACCACTACGAGAAGTCGCTGCGCAAGCAGGAGTTCGGCGTACCGGACCACGACAGCCTGGCGCGCCTCGCCGATCGCTACGGCATCGATACGGCCACAGGTCCCGCGGGCAGCGTGGTGTTCTTCGACTGCAACACCATGCACGGCTCGAACAGCAACATCACGCCCAGCGCGCGCAGCAACCTGTTCTACGTCTACAACCACGTGGATAATGCCGCGCAGGCGCCGTTCTGCGGCCTGGCCCCGCGCCCGGCCTTCGTTGCCGAACGCGAACGCTTCGAGCCGCTGCACATCCAGAAACAGAACTATCTCTGATGTACCCGACCAGGCCCGACTACCGGGCCTGCTCTTTGTTGGCGGCCGGATAAAGGCGGCCCAGGGATGAAAATTCACCCCCAAGACGGGAAGTTGAATCGATGCATACCGTAGAAAAAATCGGCGGCACATCCATGAGCCGCTTCGAGGAACTGCTGGACAACATCTTCATCGGCGGCCGTGAAGGCGCTGCGCTGTACCAGCGCGTGTTCGTCGTCTCGGCCTACAGCGGCATGACCAACCTGCTGCTCGAGCACAAGAAGACCGGCGAGCCTGGCGTCTATCAACGCTTCGCCGACGCACGCAACGAGGGTGCCTGGCTCGACGCGCTGGAAACCGTGCGCACGCGCATGCTCGACAAGAACGCCGAGCTGTTCGGTGAGTTCGAGCGGCGGGCGGCCAACCAGTTCATCAACTCGCGCATCGACGATGCCCGCGAGTGCATGAGCAGCCTGCAGCGCCTCTGCGCCTACGGCCACTTCCAGCTCGACGAGCACCTGATGAAGGTCCGCGAGATGCTGGCCTCCCTCGGCGAAGCGCACAGTGCCTTCAACTCGGTACTGGCGCTCAAGCACCGCGGCGTCAACGCCAAGATGGTCGACCTCACCGGCTGGCACCGTGACGCGCCGCTGCCGTTCGAGGAAATGGTGCGGCACAGCTTCGAGGAAGTGGACCTGTCCCGCGAACTGGTGGTCGCCACCGGCTACACCCATTGCAGCGAAGGCCTGATGAACACCTTCGACCGCGGTTACAGCGAGATTACCTTTGCCCAGATTGCCGCGGCCACCGGCGCCCGCGAGGCGATCATCCACAAGGAGTTCCACCTTTCCTCCGCCGACCCGAATCTGGTCGGCGCGGACAAGGTGGTCACCATCGGCCGTACCAACTACGACGTGGCCGACCAGTTGTCGAACCTGGGCATGGAGGCGATCCACCCGCGAGCGGCCAAGACCCTGCGCCGCGCCGGCATCGAACTGCGCATCAAGAACGCCTTCGAACCCGAGCATGCCGGCACCCTCATCAGCCAGGACTACCGCAGTGAGCGGCCCTGCGTCGAAATCATCGCCGGGCGCAAGGACGTCTTCGGCATCGAGGTGTTCGACCAGGACATGCTCGGGGACATCGGCTACGACATCGAGATCAGCCGCCTACTCAAGCAGCTGCGCCTCTATGTGGTGAACAAGGACTCCGATGCCAACAGCATCACCTACTACGCCTCCGGCTCGCGCAAGCTGATCAACCGCGCCGCACGACTGATCGAAGAGAAGTACCCGGCGGCCGAGGTCACGGTCCACAACGTCGCGATCGTCTCGGCGATCGGCTCGGACCTCAAGGTCAAGGGCATCCTCGCCAAGACCGTGGCCGCGCTGGCCGGCGCCGGCATCAGCATCCAGGCGGTGCACCAGTCGATCCGTCAGGTCGAGATGCAGTGCGTGGTCAACGAGGAAGACTACGACGACGCCGTCGCCGCGCTGCATCGCGCGCTGATCGAGCCGGAAAACCACGGTGACGTGATCGCCGCGGCCTGACGCCGCCGCGACCTGGCCGGCGCCGCTGCCGGCCACTCGTCCACCGGCAGGGCCGAACGAGGGGATCACCAACCGCGCCAAACGGCGCGGCGTGGTGCACCTCCACTTGACCGGACAGGGGGAAAACGCCGGATCAACTCGGTAGAATTCGCGCCTTTCCTGTACCGAGTCACCGCACCATGCCCCTGCCCCGCACCGAACTGCTGTCGCCCGCCGGCACCCTCAAAGCCATGCGTTACGCCTTCGCCTACGGCGCCGATGCCGTCTACGCCGGGCAGCCACGCTACAGCCTGCGGGTGCGCAACAACGAATTCGACCACGCCAACCTCAAGCTTGGCATCGACGAAGCGCATGCGCTGGGCAAGCAGTTCTACGTGGTGGTCAACATCGCGCCGCACAACGCCAAGCTAAAGACCTTCATCAAGGACCTGGAGCCGGTGGTGGCGATGGGACCGGACGCGCTGATCATGTCCGATCCCGGGCTGATCATGCTGGTGCGCCAGCATTTCCCGCAGCAGACCATTCACCTCTCGGTGCAGGCCAACGCGGTGAACTGGGCGACGGTGAAGTTCTGGGAAAGCCAGGGTGTCAGCCGGGTGATCCTGTCCCGCGAACTGTCGCTGGAGGAGATCGGCGAAGTCCGCGAACAGGTGCCGGGCATGGAGCTGGAAGTCTTCGTCCACGGCGCCCTATGCATGGCCTATTCCGGCCGCTGCCTGCTGTCGGGCTATATCAACAAGCGCGACCCCAACCAGGGCACCTGCACCAACGCCTGTCGCTGGGAATACAAGACCCACGAGGCGAAGGAAAACGAAGTCGGCGACATCGTGCATAAGTACGAGCCGATCGTCGTGCAACCGGCCGAGCCGGGCCGCCCCGAACCGACCCTCGGGGTCGGCGCGCCAACTGACGAGGTATTCCTGCTCGAAGACAGCAGCCGTCCGGGCGAATTCATGTCCGCCTTCGAGGACGAGCACGGCACCTACATCATGAACTCCAAAGACCTGCGCGCCGTGCAGCATGTCGAGCGCCTGGTGCAGATTGGCGTGCACTCACTGAAGATCGAGGGCCGCACCAAGAGCCACTACTACGTTGCACGCACCGCGCAGGTCTACCGCAAGGCCATCGATGACGCCCTCGCTGGCCAGCCGTTCGACAGGTCGCTGATGGACACCCTCGAATCGCTGGCCCACCGCGGCTACACCGAAGGTTTCCTGCGCCGCCATGTGCATGACGAATACCAGAACTACGAGCGCGGCTTCTCGCTTTCCGAGCGCCAGCAGTTCGTCGGCGAACTGACCGGCGAGCGGCGCAACGGGCTGGCCGAGGTCATCGTCAAGAACCGCTTCGCTGTGGGCGACCGCCTGGAGCTGATGACGCCCCAAGGCAACCTCAACTTCCGCCTGGACGCTCTGGAAAACAAGCGCGGCGAACGCACCGAGGTGGCACCGGGCGACGGCCATACGGTGTACCTGGCGGTGCCGGACGACGTCGATCTGCGCTACGCCCTGCTGATGCGCGAACTCGACGGCAGCACCACCCGCGGCTAGCCGCCGGCACGGCGCGCCAGCCAAGACCCGCTCAACCGCGTGGCGGGTTTCGCCGCGACGGTTGTAGGGTGGGCTTCAGCCCACCATCAGTGGCTGTAGCGCCGGGGCAAGCGGTGGGCCGAAGCCCACCCTACTGGACTGTAGGAGCACGCGCTGCGTGCGACCGGGCGCCAAGGATGAGCATGGCATTCTGGCCCGGGCGATCAGCCCAGCAATTCGACGAACTCGTCAGCCGGCACCGGTCGGCTGATGAGGTAGCCCTGCACTTCGTCGCAGCCGTGGGACTTGAGGAAATCCATCTGAGCCTGGGTTTCGACGCCTTCGGCCACGACCTTCAGCTCCAGGCTGTGAACCATGGCGATGATGGCGCGTACGATCGCCGAGTCCTCGCCGACCTGGTCGAGCTCGCAGATGAAGGAGCGGTCGATCTTCACGTAGTCCACCGGGAAGCGTTTGAGGTAGCTGAGCGAGGAGTAGCCGGTTCCGAAGTCGTCGATGGCCAGCTTCACGCCCAGCGCGCGCAACTGCCGGCTGATGTTGATGGCATTGTCGATGTCATCGAGCAGCTGGCTCTCGGTCAGTTCCAGTTCCAGCCGATCGGCCGGCAGGCCGGTTTCTTCCAGTACCTGGCGCACCAGGCTGACGAAGTTGCCCTGGCGCAGCTGCTTGACCGACAGGTTCACCGAGACGCGCAGCGGCGCGTGGCCGTCCAGCTGCCATTGCCGCGCCTGCCGGCAGGCCTGGCGCAGCACGAACTCGCCCAGGGGCAGGATCAGGCCGGTCTCTTCGGCCAGCGGAATGAAGAAACCCGGGGCAATGAGGCCTTTCTGCGGGTGGCGCCAGCGCACCAGCGCCTCGGCGGCGTCGAGGCGGTCCTCGGCGACGTTCAACCGTGGCTGGTAGAAGACTTCCAGCTGCTGCTCGTCGAGCGCCCGGCGCAATTGGTTTTCCAGCTTGAGGTTTTCCAGGCTCGAGACCTGCAGGCGCTCGGTGAAGAACTGCAGCGTGTTGCCGCCCAGGTGCTTGGCATGCTGCATCGCCATGTTGGCCTGCAACAGCAGCGTGGCGGCATCGCGGGTGTTGTCCGGCAGCAGGCTGACGCCGATTGAGGCGCTGATCACCAGCTCCTGCTCGCCGATCAGCATTGGCTTGCTGATACGCGCCAGCAGCCGACTGCCACTGTGGGCGAGGCTGGCCAGGCTGCCGTAGCCCTCAAGCACCGCGACGAACTCGTCGCCGGACAGGCGCGCCAGGGTGTCGGCGTCCGAGAATGTGTTGGACAGGCGCCGCGAAACTTCGCGCAGCAGCTGGTCGGCGGCTTCATGGCCAAGGCTTTCGTTGAGTACCTTGAACCGGTCAAGGTCGATGTAGAGCACCGCCACGCCGCGGTTGCTGGCACGGGCGCGCTCGCAGGTCAGTTGCAGGCGCTCCTTGAGCAGGCTGCGGTTGGCCAGTCCGGTGAGCTCGTCGAAATGGGTGAGGTAGCGCAGCCGCTCCTCCACTTGTCGCCGCACGCTCAGGTCCGAAACGAAGGCCACCACGTTGCTGACCTGGCCACGGCCGTCGTGTACCACACGCATCTGCGCCCACTGCGGATAGACCTCGCCATTCTTGCGGGTCTCGATCAGCTCGCCCTGCCAGTAGCCGTCGCGGGCCAGGCATTCGCGAATGCTGGCGTACTGCTGACGGCTGTCCTCCGAACTGGCCAGCCGCGCCACGCTGCGGCCGACCAGCTCATCGCGCGCGTAGCCCGACAGCGTGCAGCACGCCTGGTTGACCGCCAACAGGCGAAACTCGGCGTCCATGATCGCCATGCCTTCGCTCGCCGCCTCGAACACGGTCGCCGCGAGCCGCAGCTGCTCGGCCTGGCGGTGACTCTCGCTGATGTCGCGGCGCGTCCCGATCATGCGCGTGGCGCGGCCATCGGCGTTGCGCGCCATCACCCGGCCTCGGTCCTCGATCCACACGGTGCTGCCGTCCTGCAGCAAGGCCCGGTACTGGACTGCATAGGTGTCGGTCTCGCCCTTGAGGTGCGCGATCAGGTCGCGGCGCACCCGTGCGAGGTCGTCGGCATGCAGCTCCGGGCGCGAATGGCCGACCAGGCGCAGCCGGTCGCTCGCCCCGACACCGAAGATCACCTCCATGCGCGAGTGATGCACCTCGCCGTGGGCCAGGTCCCAGTCCCACATGCCCAGCTCGCTGGCCTCGAGAGCGAGGGTCAGCCGCGCCTCGCTTTCGCGCAGCTCTGCGGTGCGCTCGGCGACGCTCCGCTCGAGACCGTCGAGCGCCTCCTGCAGGCGGCCTTCGGCCAACCGCCGCTGCTCGACCTCGGTCGCCAGGTCACCATTGAGCTCGGCCGCCTGCAGGCGCATGCGCTGCAGGCGCTGGATCAGCTGCTGGTTCTGGCTGCGCTGCTCGAGGCTGGCGCCCAGCAAGCGGCTGGTCTGCCACGCGATCAGGCCGAGCGTCGGCAGCACCGCGAGGGCCAGGATGCCCCAGGCCTGCTGCTGCGGCTGCTCGCGGGTCAGGAGCACGACGCCCGCCGGCAGCAGCGCGGGAATCGCGAACACCAGGAAGGCACGAACCGACACACCGCTGGTCACGCTGCCGGCCACGATCGCCGAACCCGCGGCGCTATAGAGCAACGCCTGGCGCAACAGGTCGTCGCCCGGCACCAGCGCGACGATGCCGTAGCCCAGCGCCGCGGCCGTGGCGGCGCTGCCGAGCAGGAAGGCGTGACGCCAGTAGTACCGCTGCTGGTCGGCCGCTTCAGCGCGGTCGAATCGCCGAACCTGCTGCAACCGCAGCAGCGCCAGCAGCAGGGTAATGCTGGCCCAGCCCAGCAGCGGGCCGGCGGGCGCGACGCCCCACAGCAGGACGACGAAGGCCAGGCAGCTGAACAGGGTCAGCAGCAAGGCGATGGGTGAGCCCTGATAGAGCAGTCGGGTTCGTTCAGTCCGTTGATCGATATCGCGGGGCTCGGCAGGGTCGTCCTGGCCCACGGGCGCCGGCTGGGTGGCCTGGATGGAGTCGATCATCATGCGTTCTTATTAGCGTGTCCGATTGGCGGAATGGCGTGTTGACGATGCATCCTCCAGCCGATGATGGCACGGTGACAGCCGCCCGTCCTAGCCCGTTCCGACCAACGAACGAGAACGGCCCGGCAACTCGAGACTCTCGTAGCGTAGACCGGCCCGGCCGGTGGCCGCCGGCTGCCGGTGCGCCCGTCCGTTGCGCGAGCGGTACGCAGCGGTTTACGGATAGAATGGCGCCCATGCACGACGATCTCTCCCTCCTCCTGAATTCCCTCAACGATGCCCAGCGCCAGGCCGTGGCCGCGCCGCTGGGTCGTCAACTGGTTCTCGCCGGTGCCGGCTCGGGCAAGACCCGGGTGCTGGTGCACCGCATCGCCTGGCTCCATCAGGTCGAACGCGCCTCGCTGCACTCGATTCTGTCGGTGACCTTCACCAACAAGGCGGCTGCCGAGATGCGCCAGCGTATCGAACAGCTGATGAAGGTCAACCCGCAAGGCATGTGGGTCGGCACCTTCCACGGCCTGGCGCATCGGCTGCTGCGCGCGCACTGGCAGGAAGCCAAGCTGGCGCAAAACTTCCAGATCCTCGATTCCGACGACCAGCAGCGGCTGGTCAAGCGGGTGATCCGCGAGCTCGGCCTCGATGAGCAGCGCTGGCCGGCGCGCCAGGCGCAGTGGTGGATCAACGGGCAAAAGGACGAAGGCCTGCGCCCGCACAACATCCAGGCCGGCGGCGACCTGTTCCTGTCCACCATGCTGAGTATCTACCAGGCCTATGAAGAGGCCTGCGCGCGCGCCGGGGTGATTGATTTCTCCGAACTGCTGCTGCGCGCGCTGGACCTCTGGCGCGACAACCCGGGGCTGCTCGACCATTATCAGCGGCGCTTCCGCCATATCTTGGTGGACGAGTTCCAGGACACCAACGCCGTGCAATACGCCTGGCTGCGCCTGCTGGCCAAGGGCGGCGACAGCCTGATGGTGGTGGGTGATGACGACCAGTCGATCTACGGCTGGCGCGGCGCGCGGGTCGAGAACCTGCACCAGTTCAGCGAAGACTTTCCGGACGCCGAAACCATCCGCCTGGAGCAGAACTACCGCTCCACCGCCTGCATCCTCAAGGCCGCCAACGCGCTGATCGCCAACAACCAGGGCCGCCTGGGCAAGGAACTCTGGACCGAAGGCTGCGAGGGCGAGCCGATCAGCCTCTATGCCGCTTTCAACGAACATGACGAAGCGCGGTATGTGGTCGAGAGCATCGAAAAAGCCATCCGCGACGGCATGAGCCGCAGCGAAATCGCCATCCTCTATCGCTCCAACGCCCAGTCGCGGGTGCTTGAAGAGGCCCTGCTGCGCGAGCGGATTCCCTACCGCATCTATGGCGGCCAGCGCTTCTTCGAGCGCGCCGAAATCAAGAACGCCATGGCCTACCTGCGCCTGATCCAGGCCCGCGACAACGACGCGGCGCTGGAGCGGGTGATCAACGTGCCCGCACGCGGCATTGGCGAGAAGACGGTCGAAGCCCTGCGCCAGCTGGCCCGCCAGCAGGAAACCTCGCTGTGGGCCGCGCTGCATCAGGCGGTCGGCACCAAGGTGGTCTCGGGTCGCGCCGCCAGCGCGTTGAACGGTTTCGTCGAGTTGATCGATACCCTCGCGCTAAAGGTCGAGGGCATGCAGCTGCACAACATGGCGCAGCTGGTCATCGAGCAATCCGGGCTGCTCGCTTATCACCGCGACGAGAAAGGCGAGAAAGCCCAGGCACGGGTGGAAAACCTTGAGGAACTGGTCTCCGCCGCACGCGCCTTCGACAACTACAGCGAAGACGAAGAAGACGAGCAGACCCCGCTCGCCGCCTTTCTCGACCATGCCTCGCTGGAAGCCGGCGAGCAGCAGGCCGGTGACCACGAGGACAGCGTGCAGCTGATGACGCTGCACAGCGCCAAGGGCCTGGAGTTTCCGCTGGTGTTCCTGGTCGGCATGGAAGAAGGCCTGTTCCCGCACAAGATGAGCCTGGAGGAACCCGGCCGGCTCGAAGAAGAGCGTCGCCTGGCCTACGTCGGCATCACCCGCGCCATGCAGCAGCTGATCGTGACCTATGCCGAGACCCGCCGCCTGTATGGCAGCGAGACCTACAACAAGATTTCGCGCTTCATCCGCGAAGTACCGCCGGCGCTGATCAGCGAAGTGCGCCTGAGCAACACCGTCAGCCGCAGCTTCAACACCCGCGGCATGGGCGGCGGCTCACTGTTCGACGGCGCCAGCGTGCCGGAAACGCCGTTCAGCCTCGGCCAGCGCGTGCGCCATTCGCTGTTCGGCGAAGGCACCATCCTCAACTTCGAAGGCTCTGGGGCCCAGGCCCGTGTGCAGGTGAATTTCGAAGACGAAGGGAGCAAGTGGTTGATGCTCAGTTATGCCAAACTGGAAGCGCTATGACGTTTACGTCAACCTGTACCCATACTAATAAAATCGCCAAAGGAAATAGCCATTCATGAAACGCCGTCACTTGTTTGGTGTTGCCGCTGCCCTGCTTGCTTCGCTCAGCCTCGCCGGCTGCAAAGACGAAAAGAAGGTTGAGCCCACCCCCGAACCGAAGGCCGCCGCTGCCAGCGAAGCGCCGCAAACCTACAACTGGAAGATGGTCACCGCCTGGCCGAAGAACTACCCGGGCCTGGGCACCGCCGCGCAGCGGCTGGCCGATCGCGTCAGCGCCATGAGCGACGGCCGCCTGACCATCAAGGTCTATGCGGCCGGTGAGCTGGTACCGGCGCTGGAAGTGTTCGATGCGGTCTCGCGCGGCACTGCCGAGCTCGGCCATGGCGCCGCCTACTACTGGAAGGGCAAGGTGCCGACAGCGCAGTTCTTCACCTCGGTGCCGTTCGGCCTGTCGACCAGCGAAATGAACGCCTGGCTAACCCACGGTGGCGGCCAGAAATTCTGGGACGAGGCCTACGCGCCCTACGGCGTCAAACCCATGGTGGTCGGCAATACCGGCATGCAGATGGGCGGCTGGTTCAACAAGGAAATCAACTCGCTCGACGACCTCAAGGGTCTGAAGATCCGTACCCCGGGCCTCGGCGGTGAAGTGCTGAGCCGCCTCGGCGCGACCACCGTCAACATGCCGGGCGGTGAGGTATTCACCGCGCTGCAGACGGGCGCCATCGACGCCACCGACTGGGTCAGCCCGTACAACGACCTCGCCTTCGGCCTGCACAAAGCCGCCAAGTACTACTACTACCCGGGCTGGCAGGAGCCGCAGGCCGTACTCGAGCTGCTGGTCAACCAGAAGGCCCTCGACAGCCTGCCCGAGGACCTGCGCGCGATCCTCACCGAAGCCGCCCTGGCCGCCAGCCGCGACATGATGGACGACTACGTCTACAACAACGCCCTGGCCCTCGAGCAGCTCAAGCAGCAAGGCACGCAGCTCAAGCGCTTCCCCGACGAGGTGCTGAATGCGATGCGCGAACAGGCCGATGCCGTACTCGGCGACCTGGCCGCACAGAGCGAGTTGAACGGCCGCATCTGGGCATCGATGAAAGCCTTCCAGGCGCAGGTCACGCCGATGCACGAGATCTCCGAGAAAGAGCTGTACAACTGGCGCTAACCCCCCGCCCCGCTGCGTTTGCCATCCGCCCCGGCAAACGCAGCGACGCAAAAGCCCGAAACACTCTGCAACTGGCGCGCCCCGACCGGGGCGTGCACCATCTGCTCCGAATCTCCATCCGACCAGGACTACCAAATGCAACGTGTGCTCAGCATTTTCATGGCGCTGTGTATCGGCCTGACCCTCAGCCTCGATGCCAACGCCAAGCGTTTCGGCGGCGGCAAGAGCTTCGGCTCGGCGCCTAGCCATCAAACTCGCCAGGCGCCCCAGCAGACCCAGGCCACCACCACACAGGCAGGCCGCCAGACCCCGGCCGCGACCAGCGGTGCCTCGCGCTGGCTGGGCCCATTGGCCGGCCTCGCCGCCGGTGGCCTGCTCGCCTCGATGTTCATGGGTGATGGCTTCGAAGGCCTGCAGTTCATGGACATCCTGATCTTCGGCGGTATCGCCTTCCTGCTGTTCCGCCTGCTCGCCGCCCGCCGCCGCCAGCAACAGCCGGCCATGGCCGGACACGGGCATGGAAACGCACCGATGCAGCGTGAAATGCCAGCGCAGCACTCGATCTTCGGTGGCAGCAGCGCCGCTCCGGCCGCGCCCGTGATCAACGCGCCCGCCTGGTTCAACGAGCAGAGCTTCGTCGCGGCAGCACGCGAGCACTTCCTGTCGCTGCAGCAGCATTGGGATGCCAACGAGATGGACAAGATCGCCGAGTTCGTCACGCCGCAGCTGCTCGACTTCCTCAAGCGTGAACGCGCCGAGATTGGCGACGCCTACCAGTCGACCTACATCGACAACCTGCAGATTCAGCTCGATGGCGTGGACGACCAGGCCGACAAGACCGTCGCCACCCTGACCTTTGCCGGCGTCTCGAAGAACTCGCGCTTCGACCAGGGCGAGCCGTTCAGCGAGAGCTGGCGCATGGAGCGCGCGCAGGGCGAGAACCAGCCCTGGCTGGTCGCGGGTATCCGCCAGAACGCCTGACCCGCGCAGCGGTCACCCACAAACCCGGGCTCGCCCGGGTTTGTCATTTCTGCAAATCGCCGCCCGATCCGGCACCACGGCGAGCCCCACCAGACGCCCGCTCGACGCTCGAGCCCATCGACCCATCCCTTCCCCACCCCACGCCGGCGGTGAGCCGCCTGCCGCCGGCGCTCCTCATCACCACACCCGCGCGCGATCGCCCTCGTAATGCCCGCGCGCACCTGTGAAGCACGTCGCCGCTCTACCGACCGGCTGAGCTGAACCCTGTGAACAATTAAGCGTCTATGCTGATCGCGAAGTAGAAAAAGATTGGAGTCCTGCGTGCCAGGCAACCTCGCCACCGGGTGCAGCACCGTCAGCACGGCTCGCGCGCCCGCCGCCCCGTCCACACCGAATCGCCATCCGGATCCTCAGCCATGAGCAGTGCTCGCCTGCCGTCGGTCGACCGCCTACTGCGTGCCCCCGCCTGCGAGCCGCTGCAGCAGCGCTATGGCCGCGAGGCGCTGCTCGGCACCCTGCGCGACCTGCTCGACGAGCTGCGCGAACCGGCTCGTCAGGGCCAGCTCGCCGCATTGGAGCTGTCCGAGGCGGTACTCGCCGGCCGTGCCGGGGAACGCCTGGCCAACCAGCATCGCAGCCGCGTACGCCGCGTGTTCAACCTCACCGGTACCGTGCTGCACACCAACCTCGGCCGCGCCCTGCTACCGGATGAAGCCATCGAGGCGATCACCCTGGCGGCGCGCTACCCGATGAACCTGGAGTTCGACCTGGCCAGCGGCAAGCGTGGCGACCGCGACGACCTGATCGAAGGCCTGATCCGCGAGCTGACCGGCGCCGAAGCCGTCACCGTGGTCAACAACAACGCCGCCGCGGTGCTGCTCGCATTGAACAGCCTCGGCGCGCGCAAGGAAGGCATCATCTCGCGCGGTGAGCTGATCGAGATCGGCGGCGCCTTCCGCATCCCCGACATCATGGCCCGTGCCGGCGTGAAGCTGCACGAGGTCGGCACCACCAACCGCACCCATGCGCGCGACTACGAGAACGCCATCGGCCCGCGCAGCGGCCTGCTGATGCGCGTGCACACCAGCAATTACAGCGTGCAGGGTTTTACCAGCAGCGTCGCCACCGCCGAACTGGCCGCCATCGCCCGCGCCCATGAGCTGCCGCTGCTCGAAGACCTGGGCAGCGGCAGCCTGGTCGACCTGTCCCGCTGGGGCCTGCCGAAAGAGCCGACCGTGCAGGAAGCCCTGCGGGACGGCGCCGACATCGTCACCTTCAGCGGCGACAAGCTGCTCGGTGGCCCACAGGCGGGCCTGATCGTCGGGCGTCGCGAGCTGATCCAGAAGATCAAGAAGAACCCGCTCAAGCGCGCGCTGCGTGTCGACAAACTGACCCTGGCGGCGCTCGAGGCGGTGCTCAATCTCTACCGCGACCCCGATCGCCTCGGCGAGCGCCTGACCAGCCTGCGCCTGTTGAGTCGCCCGCAGTCCGATATCCGCGCGCAGGCCGAACGGCTCGCGCCGGCACTGGCCAGCGCCCTAGGCGAGACCTGGCAGGTCACCGCGAGCGACGCACTCGGCATGATCGGCAGTGGCGCGCAGCCGGTGGCACGCCTGCCCAGCGCCGCGCTGTGCATTCGCCCGCTGCAACCCAGGCGCTTGCGCGGCCGCAGCTTGCGTCAGCTGGAAGAAGCGCTGCGCTGCCTGCCGATCCCGATTCTTGGCCGCACCGCCGACGATGCGCTCTGGCTCGACCTGCGGCAACTGGACGACGAGCCGGCGCTGCTGGAACAGCTGCCGCACCTGCAGCAGGAGCTGGCGTCATGATCATCGGCACCGCTGGCCATATCGACCATGGCAAGACCGCACTGCTCAAGGCCCTGACCGGGCAGGAAGGCGACCGCCGCCGCGAAGAGCGCCAGCGCGGCATCACCATCGACCTCGGCTACCTGTATGCCTCGTTGGGCGAATCCGACCTCACCGGCTTCATCGACGTGCCCGGCCATGAGCGCTTCGTGCACAACATGCTGGCCGGCGCCTGTGGCATCGACTGCGTCTTGCTGGTGGTCGCCGCCGACGACGGCGTGATGCCGCAGACCCGCGAACATCTGGCCATCGTCGAGCTGCTCGGCATCCGCCGCGCGCTCGTGGCGCTGACCAAGATCGACCGCATCGAAGCACCGCGTATCGCCGAGGTACGCCAGCAGGTCGAAGCCCTGCTGCAAGCCGGCCCGCTGGCCGGAGCACCGATCTTCCCCGTCTCCAGCATCACCGGCGAGGGCGTCGACGCGCTTCGTGCCGCGCTGATCGAACAGGCCGCAAAGGTGCGTGCGCGAAGCGAGGACGGGCATTTCCGCCTCGCCATCGACCGAACCTTCAGCGTCACCGGCGCCGGCGTGGTGGTGACCGGCACGGCATTCTCCGGCCGGGTTCAGGTGGGTGACGAACTGGCGCTGAGCCCCGCTGGCCGCACCGTGCGGGTACGCGGGCTGCACGCCCAGAATCAGGCGGCACAAGAGGCGCACGCCGGCCAGCGCGTTGCTCTCAACCTGGCCGGCGACCGCCTGGCCGTCGAGCAGATCAACCGCGGCGACTGGCTCCTGAAGCCCGAACTGCAGGCCCCCACCCGACGCATCGATATCGAATTCACCCTGTTGCCCAGTGAAGCGCGCGAGTTGCGGCACTGGACCCCGGTGCACATCCACCTTGGCGCCCAGGACGTCACCGGCCGGATCGCCCTGCTGGAAGGCGAATGCCTGGCGCCCGGCGGCCACGTCCACGCCCAGCTGCTGCTCAACGCACCGGCCCACGCCGTGCATGGCGACCGCGTCGTGCTGCGCGACCAGTCCGCCCAACGCACCCTCGGCGGCGGCCGGGTCCTCGACCCCTTCGCCCCGCCCCGCAACCGACACCGGCAGGCGCGGCTGGCGGTCTTGCGCGCGCTGTCCGGGGAAACGCTCGAAGACATCCTGCCGGCACTGCTGCCCAGCGCCATCAACGGCCTGGAGCCCGCCTTGCTGGAGCGCCAGTTCAACCGGCCGCGGCAGACCTGGCGCCTGCCGGACGAGGCGCTGGAAATCAACACGCGAGTCGGCCCACGGCTGTTCGACCGCGGCACCTGGGACTACCTCGAACAAAGCCTGGTCATGGCGCTGCAGCGTTTCCATGACGCCCAACCCGATGAGCTCGGCCCCGACCGCGACCGCCTGCGCCGCTATGCGCTGTCCCAGCTGGATCGTCCGGTCTACCTGGCCCTGCTGGAGCAAACCCTGACAGCCGGCAAGGTCGAAGCCAGCGGCCCCTGGTTGCACCTACCGGGCCACCGGGTGCGCCTGAGCGAAGAAGAGGAAGCCCTGAAAGCTCGGCTCTGGCCGCTGCTCGAATCAGCCCGCTTCAACCCGCCCTGGGTTCGCGACCTGGCCGGCGAACTGGAGATCGAGGAAGAGCGGGTTCGCCACCTGCTGCGCAAACTGTCCCGCATCGGCGAGCTGCAACAAGTGGTCAAGGACCTGTTCTACCCCGACGCGACCATCCGCCAACTGGCCAACCAGATACTGGAGATGGAACGCCAGGCCGGCGTGATCCGCGCCGCCGCCTTCCGCGACCAGATCCAGCTCGGCCGCAAACGCAGCATCCAGCTGCTCGAACACTTCGACCGCATCGGCCTGACCCGCCGCTTCGGCAACGAACGCAAAATCCGCCCCGACAGCGCCTTGGCCTCGGAGGTAGAGCTCAGGTAGGCTGCTTGCACACTGACTGGCGCCAAACGCCGGTCACGCCTCTTATGGAAGGCAATCGCACCCGGTGGTGCGGCCGGGCTTCAAATCCTGTTTTCGCCTTATCCATCAATGGCGTATGTTGGCAAAAGATGCTCATTCGCTGGTAAACAGATTGGCCGGACTGGTTTTTGCCGGTCATTTCCTGCATATGCTTTCGACACTTTTTCGACACATATGCAATTGAGCCAATCCGTCTTCCCAACTCTTAATCTTCAATAAGCTCACGAACTTTTTCTGCCAATGAGTTGCAGAAAGCACGGTTGTTCCTGATCCACAAAGCGAAAAATGCGCCTCGTACAATAGCTTCAGTAACGAAACCAATCCTCATCCCCAACTGAACGAATAGGAGATGAGGGTCTCGATTCGTTTTTACTATCTCTTCAATTGCTTCTCGAACTTGTTTCTGCGCTTCGGGTGGTCGCTGACACGAAACAGTGAGAACAGCAAGATCTTGGTCAATGGTTGATACTACCGATTCATAAACGCTTATTTCTGGCTGCCCTCCGGGGAGTCTTATGATTCCGCTCTTGGGATCGGTGTCACCTACTTGTTTAGAGTCTCCATCTATTACGCATAGCGATTTAAAAGAGATTGAAGGGTTTCTGGAGTGACTCTTATGCGTGCTTACTGCTGCTCCATCGCCAGCAACCGCATGAATTTCAATCTGTTCAAGCTGGCTTCCCAGCTCTTCACGCAGAATTGAAGTAACCCAGGCCTGCGCGAATTCGTCCTCAACAAAGATTGCAAGCTTCTTGTCTACACGCCCTGATACAGCCCTAAGTGCCTCGACCGAAAGCTTTCCTTGCTTCAATTTACCAGCAATGCATGCCCATATCGCTTCGGTGGGGAGTGGGGATAGAGCATAGTCACTATGAGTTGTAAACACCGTCTGTATTGACTTGCGTTCGGCCACATCTATGAGGTATTCAACCATTCTACGGGTTGCTATTGGATGAAGTCCGTTTTCAATTTCCTCAATCAGGATAAGCGAGTTTTCAGGTGCCTGTTCTATCTGTGAAATCATACGAATAATGGACGACTCTCCAGCTCCGAAGTGGAATTCAGAGTATTGATTGCTTCCATGCTTTCCGATAAGGAAGCTATCATCTTGTCCAATATTAGTTATCAAAAAGTCTTGCACGGACTTCCCAAGGATATGCTCAACTTGTTTTACTACGCCGGTTTCGAGGTTTACTAGTTTATTTTGGTGAACATATGATGATTTCGTTAACTTTTTGAATCGTGTCTTTTCGCCGGCTGGAACGGTTCGCTCGATACCAAAAAAAAGAACCGTACGATCTACCACATCTCCTCGTACCCATTTTGCTTGTCGAAAATTACTGCTGCGCTTCACCATCTGTCTCGGGCTGATGTCTTTGTCTATGAGCTCGTATTCAACTCTCCACCCTGACATTGACTCGTCACCAATGGTACTTTTAGGGAAAAAGTAACCGGGCTTAATTGGCTTGTACGCGCAGCCGGCGACACCTAAAACCGATGACTTTCCGCTTCCATTGGGACCTATAAGTGCCGTTACAGGAAATTCGAACGATATGTCTTCGCCGACAAAGCCGCGGATTTTCTGGATGCTCGCCTTGTATAAATATTTCCCATAATCATGGTCACGAACTTTTTTGAGTAAGGCTATCTTTGTCGATTCCCTAATTTCACTGCGGTCCATATTTTCCCTTACTTTTATCGCTATTTTGGATTAAAGCTCGCTTGCCTTGTTTGTCTATGGGCAATGTTATCCGGCTGGTGGTTTGACGGTTCTTGCGACTATCACTCGGGCCATTGCTGCATAAATTTGAGACGCGGTTTTTAACATTGGTTTTTCAACTACAATGGATTGTAATTATTCTCAGCTGCGCAGAATGCCTTACGCTTTTCGGTGCGGCAGCGATGTACGAAGTATTCCTTAGCGGCTTTGCGGCAGTCTCGATATTCGAGTGATCCGCGTCGTTCGTTTTGGCATACGGTGTGGTACTCAATCCAGCCATTCACCGTTTGCCATTGAATCTTAAGTCGAGCCTTCTTCTTATCTGCACCCGCCCAAGTCCAGTAACCAGTCTGTAGTACTGGCTCGTGCTGCACTCGCTTTGCTTGAATGCTCGCCACGTACAACGTCGGCTTTGGGGCCGGCATGGTGTTGATTGCGCCGGTTGGCTGATAGTTTTGATCGTTGAAGGACGTTTGCCGGATCGCTGGTTGCCTCTGTTCGGCGAGCATCTCGGCAAGTGCCATAGCTTTGCGGTCAACGCTAACTTTTCGCTCTTCGAGAGCCGATACCTGCGGGGCCTCCGGCTCAGCGTCGAACACAGGCTTGTCCGCGAATCTGATGCCATTCTTGATCTGGTTAACATCGATGATGATCTCTTTACCGAACATCAAAGCTAGCATCCAGAAGATCGCAGAGCACAACCCGAGCAGCGCTAGAAAGCGCCAAGGTCCCGCTTTCTTCCTGGCGCGAAGATAATCCGGCATATCGTCCCTGTTAGCTTTCATTCCCTTCCCTCCCCTGTCCTGTCCTTCGGGCGTATTAGCGCCTAGTCACTTCCGTTGTGATCGCTATCCCGCGTCCTGACTGGTCAAGTTTCGGTTGGCCTCGTCGTAAGCGGTACTGTTGGGCCTAAGCGTGGACGACCTGCTGACAGGTCCTATTGCAGCTCCGAAGCCTACTTCATTACGTCTAGCAAGCACACCACCAAAAACTGGTTGTAGCGGGGTGCCAGGCGCGGCCAGTGGGTTTAAGTTCTTTGAGCCACGAGGACCAGATGAATGGATCACTACGAGCGTGGCCATGCCAGCTTTGCAAAAAGCGTCCTGGCGTTCGTCACCCACCACGACAATGCGGTACGCTCACCTTCGCCTGTTTATCTGCAAGACGCACTGGCACTGCTCTCGGAAATTTGACACTTGTTCTACACTCTCCGGGCCAGAGCATCAGCCAAGCTAAAAACCTTTGTAGATCAATGAGGAAGGCAATCGCACCCGGTGGTGCGGCCGGGCTTCAAACCCGGTTGGGGGCGGCAGCCGTTCCTGGGTGGGTTCGACTCCCACTGCCTTCCGCCATTTCCTGCCGTCCTTCTTTTCCGCGCGCTCACCACCCCCCAAACGTCGTTGTGCCCGTCCGGTAACGCGCCGGCCGGCAAGCCTATTGGCCTCATTGAAAAAACCGATCCGGGGAGCGAGCGCAAGCGCAAAAAAGCTGGTCTAGGCTTTCAGGCACGTGAAATCAGGAGATCGAGTATGTTGGCCACATTACTTCCGACCTTGAAGGAACTTGACCTGCCGTTGCGCCTGAAGCTGTGGGATGGCAAGGCGATCGACCTAGGCCCGGCACCCACGGTGACGCTGGAGATCCGCGATCCCAACCTGGTACCGCAGCTCGCGCATCCCAGCCTCGATCTGCTCGGCGGTGCCTATGTAGAAGGCCAGATCGACCTCCACGGGCCGCTGGAAGAGATCATCCGCATCGGCGACGAGATCACCCGCGCGCTGGGCGACGAGCATTCGGCGTTGCCGACTCGCGAAGCGCACGACAAGGCCACCGACGCCGAGGCGATTTCCTACCACTACGACCTGTCCAACGAGTTCTATCAGCTCTGGCTCGACCGCGACATGGTCTATTCCTGTGCCTATTTCGAGACCGGCACCGAAGACCTCGACCAGGCGCAGCAGGCCAAGCTGCGCCATCTGTGCCGCAAGCTGCGGCTCAAACCGGGTGACCGGCTGCTCGATGTCGGCTGCGGCTGGGGTGGGCTGGCACGTTTTGCGGCGCGCGAGTTCGGCGCCCAGGTGCTCGGTATCACGCTCAGCCGCGAGCAGCTCAAGCTGGGGCGCGAGCGCGTGGCTGCCGAGGGGCTGGAGGATCAGGTTCAGCTGGAGCTGATGGATTACCGCGATCTGCCCACGGAGGGCCAGTTCGACAAGGTGGTCAGTGTCGGCATGTTCGAGCATGTGGGGCACGCCAACATGCCGCTGTACTGCAAGCAGCTGTCGGACGCGGTGCGCCCCGGCGGGCTGGTGATGAACCATGGCATCACCTCGCGCTACCTCGATGGCCGGCCGGTCAGCCATGGTGCTGGCGAATTCATCGACCACTATGTATTCCCCCACGGCGAGCTGCCGCACCTGACCGAGATCGGCGCCTGCATCAGCGCCTCGGGCCTGGAGATCGTCGACGTGGAGAGCCTGCGCCTGCATTACGCGCGCACGCTGCAGTTCTGGAGCGAACGCCTGGAGCAGAACCTGGCCGAAGCCCAGCGGATGGTGCCGGAGCGGGCGTTGCGCATCTGGCGGGTCTACCTGGCGGGCTGCGCCTATGGCTTCCGCCGCAACTGGATCAACCTGCACCAGATCCTGGCAAGCAAGCCGCTGCCGGATGGCTCCCATGAACTGCCTTGGTCGCGGGCGGACCTGTATCGCTAGGCGATGCGAGCCATACAGAGCGGGTGAGCCCCAAGCCAATTCGGCGCGGGGTCGCGCCTCCCACGGAAATTCGAGTGGTGTCTGGAGGCGCTGCGGGAGCCCTGCCCCGAGGCCTAAGGGCTCCCTACTGACCAGCCCGCCCGTGGGTCGCCCCTATCAGCGCAGCAACAGCAGCGGCGTGGTGGTCGAGCGGATCATCTGGGTGGTGGTGCTGCCGACGAGGAACTGGCGAATCCGCGAGTGACCGTAGGCGCCCATCACCAGCAGGCCGACCTGATGCTCGGCCTGGTAGGCGTGCAGGGCCGGCTCGACGTCTCCGCCGCGAATCGCGGTATGCACTTCGAACCCGGCCGCCTCCAGAGCATCGCTGGCGGCCTTGAGCAGCGCACGGTGCTCGGCGGTGTCTTCGCCGACCATCACCAAGTGGAGCGGAATGCCCTTGAATAACGGACTGGCAGCGAGCATCTCGACGCCCTTGCGGGTCGTCGCGCTGCCGTCGAAGGCCAGCATCACGCTGGTAGGCGCGCTGAAGCTGGCCGGGGTCACCAGGATCGGCCGGTGCAGGGTGCGAATCACGCTTTCGAGCTGGCTTCCGATCAGCTGCAGGTCGGTGCCGCTGTCCTCGCCCTGCTTGCCGATCACCAGCAGCCGGGTGTCCGACTCGAGGTCGCGCAGGGTTTCGACCAGATCACCGTGGCGCTGACGCACCTCCGGTTGCGCTACGCCGGCGGTGATCACCCGCTGGCGGGCGGCGTCGAGCATCATCCGTCCTTCTTCGAGCGCCAGTTTGCTGCGCTTCTCGTCCAGCGCGGCCAGTTCCTCGAGCAGGTATTCACGGCTACCGAGGCCGATGATGCCGCTGAGGTTGCCGGTTGCCGGGTACTGCTGCTGGTCGAGCACGTGCAACAGCGTCAGCGGTGCATCCAGCTGCTGGCTGGCCCAGGCCGCGCAATCGCAGACGGCCGCCGCCTGTGGTGAACCGTCGATGCAAGCCATTACCTGGTTCATGTCGTTCTCCCTGTCAGTGGCCCATGAGGCTGTCGATGGCGTTGGGTTTGTCGTGCACGCCGAAGCGGTCGACGATGGTCGCGCTGGCTTCGTTCAAGCCCAGCACCTGGACCTCGGTACCTTCGCGGCGGAACTTGAGCACCACCTTGTCCAGCGCGGACACGGCGGTGATGTCCCAGAAGTGCGCCTGGCTGAGGTCGATGGTGACCCGCGCGAGGGCCTCCTTGAAGTCGAAGGCAGCGGTGAACTTGTCCGAAGAGCTGAAGAACACCTGCCCGACCACCCGATAGGTTCGACCATTGCTGTCGCCATCCAGCTCCGAGCGGATGTCGAGGTAGTGGCCGACCTTGTTGGCGAAGAACATGGCCGCCAGCAGCACGCCGGCCAGCACGCCGTAGGCCAGGTTATGGGTGAACACCACGACCACCACGGTGACCACCATGACGATGTTGGTCGACAGGGGGTAATGCTTGAGGTTGCGCAGCGAATCCCAGCTGAAGGTGCCGATGGAAACCATGATCATCACCGCCACCAGCGCGGCCATGGGGATCTGCCCGACCCAGTCGCTGAGGAACACCACCATCAGCAGCAGCACGACGCCGGCGATCAGCGTCGACAAACGCGTGCGGCCGCCGGATTTCACGTTGATCACCGACTGCCCGATCATCGCGCAACCGGCCATGCCGCCGAACAGGCTGGAGACGATATTGGCGACCCCCTGGCCCTTGCACTCGCGGTTCTTGTCGCTGCCGGTGTCGGTCAGGTCATCGACGATGGTGGCGGTCATCAGCGATTCCAGCAGCCCGACCACGGCCAGCGCGGCGGAATACGGGAGGATGATCTGCAGGGTTTCGAAGGTCAGCGGCACGTCTGGCCAGAGGAACACGGGCAGCGTATCGGGCAGATCGCCCATGTCGCCGACGGTGCGGATGTCCAGCCCGAAATACACCGCCACGGCAGTCATCGAAAGAATGCACACCAGTGGCGAAGGGATGACCTGGCCGAGCTTCGGCACATGGGGGAACAGGTAGATGATGCCCAGGCCCGCGGCGGTCATGGCGTAGACATGCCAGGTGACGTTGGTCAGTTCCGGCAGCTGTGCCATGAAGATCAGGATCGCCAGCGCGTTGACGAAGCCGGTGACCACCGAGCGCGAGACGAAGCGCATCAGCGAGCCGAGCCGCAGGTAACCCGCGCCGATCTGCAACACGCCGCAGAGCAGGGACGCGGCCAGCAGGTATTGCAGGCCGTGCTCGCGCACCAGTGTCACCATCAATAGCGCCATGGCCCCGGTGGCCGCGGAGATCATGCCGGGGCGGCCGCCGACGAAGGCGATCACCACGGCGATGCAGAACGAGGCATACAGACCGACCCGTGGATCGACCCCGGCGATGATCGAGAAGGCGATCGCTTCCGGGATCAGCGCCAGGGCGACGACGAGACCGGAAAGCACGTCGCCGCGAATGTTGCAGAACCAGTTTTGCTTGATCGAATGGAGCATCGGAGTTTCCAGAGCAAAGGCATGACCGGCGGGCATGGCAGCGGCACGCAGGCTGATGCAAGGCTAGTGTCTTTTGGCTGAGGTGCCAGCAGGCACACAGCATTGTGACCGCACACGCAGGGCGGTCGGGGACATGCGAGGGGGCGTTGCGCTATGGCGGACTGGGCTGCCAGGTCATGGTAACGGACACGCTCGGTTGGGCTTCGAGGTATCGAAGCGGCAAAAACAGGCGGCGAAGGATAGCGCACCCACCCCTCACTGACGACCCGACGCGGCGAGCGGTCAGGCAATTGGCGCGCCCATCGAGAGGGCGCCAGCCGAGACGCTCGGCCTGCGCTGCTACTTCCAGAAGTCGTCCAGGTTGCTGAAACCCCATTGCGCCGGGTCTTCGCGGCCGACGATGCGGTCGGTCACGCCGCGGCGCGAGAGGTCCAGGTCCAGCTGCTGGATCGGCGTCTTGGCCTTCGCCGAGAAGAACACCCGCACCAGCGGCTCGGTGAGCTTTTCCGGGTGCTGGTCGATCACCACACCCAGCCGGCCGGATTCCAGCCGCACCAGCGAGCCGAGCGGATAGATGCCCACCGAGCGGATAAAGGCGTGGAACACGCGGGTGTCGAAATGGCCGTTCCACTGCGCCATGCGCGCCAGCGATTCGGCGGGGTTCCAGGCCTGCTTGTAGGGCCGGTTGGAGGTGATCGCATCGTAGACATCGCAGACTGCGGCCATGCGCGCGAACAGGCTGATGGCCTCGCCCTGCAGGCGATGCGGATAACCGCTGCCGTCGAATTTCTCGTGGTGATGCAGGCAGACATCCAGCGCCGACTCCGGGATCGATCCGGCCGCGAAGAGCATCGCGTGACCGCGCTCGGGATGGCTGCGCATCACCGCGAACTCGGCATCGGTAAGGTGCCCTGGTTTGTTCAGCACCGCCTCGGGCATGGCCATCTTGCCAACGTCGTGCAGCAGCCCGGCCAGGCCGGCCGCGCGTGCGGTGTCCTCGTCGAGCCCGAGCTGGCGGGACAACGAGATCATCAGCGCGCACACGGCGACCGAGTGCATATAGGGAAGGTCTGAAAAAGACTTCC
>DDKB01000006.1 GCA_002339675.1 Stutzerimonas stutzeri | reverse complement strand
CGTTTTTACACGCTCTGGGCCGGTTAGCGACCACTGCTCTGGCTAGCCATGCTTGCCCTCCCACATGTGGAGGACTTGCCATGAAACATCATTGCTACCTGTAGCCGTCAGCCCTGGAACAAAGGTAAGTTGGTCGGGCAGAAAACCCCACTCCGACTGAGAGATATCTGGGCCATCCGAGTAAGGCTTCAAATTGCAGAAAGATCCCGGGATCTGGCTCTCTTCGATCTGGCCATCGACAGCAAGCTTCGAGCCTGCGACTTAACCAAACTCCGTGTGTGCGACGTTGCTCAGTAAGCGCGTGCGCTTCTACTCCACGGTCGATCTGGTCAATCTGCTGGAGCGCGAAAAACACGACGGCAAAGCCGGGCGGATCGCCCAGGCACTGCTGCGCATGGATCTGGTCATCCTCGACGAACTGGGTTATCTGCCGTTCAGCCAGGCTGGCGGTGCGTTGCTGTTTCACCTGCTGTCCAAGCTGTACGAACACACCAGCGTGGTGATCACCACCAACCTGAGCTTCGCCGAATGGTCGAGCGTGTTCGGCGACGCCAAGATGACCACCGCCCTGCTGGATCGGCTGACCCACCACTGCCACATCGTCGAAACCGGTAACGAGTCCTATCGCCTGCAACACAGTAGCTTGGCGGCCCAGGCCAAGATCAAATCACGGGAGCGAAAGCGTAAGGGCGGCCAAGAACCGGAGGACGATGAGCCGTTCTGATTTCATGGCGACGACGGCCTGCTACATGGCTGCGTGTGGCAGGTCTTAAACAACTGAACTGGGCTAGCGAAGGAGTGGGGGCAACAGCAGCTGCGCTGGTAGACTTATCCACAGTTGCTGGTAACAAAATCAGCAATCCGCCCTGGGTCAAATTTCAATCGGCAGGGTGGGTCAATTTTCCATCAGCGCCAACAAATGGTGGTTTCGTCGGGGATGCGCTCCAGGTTCAGCCCGGCAAACTGGCGCAGGATCGTGGTTTCGTACAGCGCTTCCTCCATCGCTGGATCGCTGTAGCCGAACCAGTTCTGCAGCAGATGCACACGCAGCATCGCCATCAACGGGTAGGCCGGACGGCCACCTTCACCCTTCGGATAATGTGGCTCGATCAAAGCAATCAAGCCCTTCCACGGCACCACCCGATCCATCTCGATCAGGAACAACTCCTTGCGGGTTTGCTTGCGCTTGCCAGCGTACTCGGCGTCGGCGAAGGTCATCTGCTTCATCGGGAAACTCGGTGGGTGGGGTCGCGGTATTTTGCCAAATCAGAAAGTCTTTTTCAGAGTTTCCCTAGGCTGACAAGCCAAGCGCTGGATCGCAACCATCCATCACCTTATCCAGCTAGATCTGCCTCCTCCAATAAGTGCCGCACAAATCCCGGCGGGTGCAGATTTCCGGGAGGTTTGCGCCAGATCAGTTGGAGACGCTTTTCAAGCCCCGGGATGGGAAGAGCTACCAGCGCGCCACTGCGAACTTCGTCTTGTACTGCGGAAGCCATCACCAACGACACGCCGAGTCCCGCCCTCACTGCTTGTTTGACTGCCTCGGTGCTGCCTAGCTGCATACCGCTGCGAGGCACGCCCAGTTCGCCAAAGTATTCGGTCAGAAGCCGTCCGGTACCGCTACCCGGTTCACCTCCCAGCATCGGCAGGTCCACCAGACGATCACGTTCTATGCACCCTGCTTCAGCCAGCGCATGGTCGGGGCTGACGATAAGCACCAGCGGCTCGACCCGCCAGAGGCGGTGTTCGAAGTCGGGGTGAGGTAGCCACCATTCCATGATCGCGGCGTCGAGCTGGCCCGCCAGTAGCTGGTCGGCCACATCCGGGTTGGCGGCGATGCGCAGATCCACCTCGCCCCTCTCATTTGCGGTCGTCAGATAGTTGCGCACGAATGGCTGGAGAAGGTAGGTGCCGATGTTGGAGCTGGCCCCGACGCGCTCACGATTGCCATGCAGGGCTTCTAGCGCCCGGGCGTGCATGTCGAGCAAGGCGGTCGCATGCGGCATGAAGGCCAGCGCCCGTGTGGTAGGCTGGCAGCCGCTACGACTGCGCTGCACCAGCGTTACGCCGACCTGCTCTTCAAGCTTCTGCAAGTGCTGCGACACCGTCGGCTGGGCCAGCCCCAACGCCCTCGCCGCGCTCTGAAAACTGCCTGTTTGAACGATCGCTACCAGGCTCTTCAGCCAGACCGGATTCAACATGCGGCAGGCTCGGCCTTGGGCAGACGGTTCGCAGCGTTGATTGGGCGCGCACCTGCCAATACCTGGATGATGTTCTGCGCTGCACAACGTTCAATCTCCAGGCGCACCGCGCGCACTGCCGACCCTATGTGCGGAGTGAACAGCGTATTCGGATGCGCGAGCAGCGCAGGATCGATCAGCCGCGGCCGGTCCGCGCGAGCCCAGTCTTCCATTTCGAATACATCCGCCGCATACCCGCCGAGCTGGCCTCGCTCAAGCGCCGCGAGCACGGCGGCTTCATCCACTACCGAACCACGACAGGGGTTTACAAGCAGAGCGCCCGGCCGTACGAGGGCAAGCAGCTCGGCGTTGACCAGATGCTGGGTATCGGCATTCAAGGGAAGCGCCAGCAGGATGAAGTCCGAGCTGGCGAAGAGTTCGCTGCACGCCACCTGGCGCAGGCCGAGCCGTTGCTCGGTTTGTGTATCCAGAGCCTTCGCCTCGTGGTACTGCAGGGTCGCGCCCCATCCCTGCAAGCGATCAGCCATGGCCAGTCCGATGGCGCCCATGCCAAGGATGCCGACCGTAGCGTTATCCAGCCCCGTGCCGTAGAACTGTGGTTGCCAGCCCTGGAACTCGCCAGAGCGGACGAACGCATCTGCTGCCCGCAGATGCCGCCCCAGCCCCACCGCCAGTCCGATCGCCAGCTCGGCAGTCGGGACCGTCAACAGATCAGGCACGAAGGTCAGCCAGACCCCGCGGGCAGTACAGGCGTCCACATCGAAATTGTCGAAGCCCTTGAGCGCGCAGCCGACTACACGCAGCTCAGGGCAGGCTTGAAGAAAGTCTGCATCGACCCGATCGGGCATGAACGCCATCATCGCCTGAGCATCGCGACAGCGGCGCAGAATTTCCTCGCGCGTCAGCGTGCTGTCGGTCTGGTTGGTCATCAGCTCGCAATGTGGCGCCAGCAGTTGCAGGATCTCATCGTGTACTCGGTGAGTTATAACGAGTTTCGGCAGCATGGTTTGTCCTATTTGAAACGTTTGCGCAGCACGCCACTGAAGGCGTCTACTAGCGTGACCATGGCCAGGATGACCAGCAGGATTGCTGCAACCTCCTGGTACTGCATGATGCGCAGCGAGCCCATGAGTTCGAAGCCGATACCGCCGGCGCCAACCATGCCCATCACGGTGGAGGCGCGAAAGTTGTATTCCCAGCGGTAGATCGCCACGTCGGCGAACTGCGGCGTCACCTGTGGCAAAACCGCGTGCAGCAGCACTTGCATCGGCGTAGCCCCCGCCGCCCGAGCGGCTTCCACCGGCGCTTCGTCGACGTGCTCGATGGCCTCGGCGAAGAACTTGCCGACCATGCCGACCGAATGCAGACCCAGGGCAAGCACGCCCGGCAAGGCGCCGAACCCTACGGCTGCAACGAAGATGATGCCCATGATCAGCTCCGGCACCGACCGCAGGGCATTGAGCAGCACCCGGGCAACACCGAACACAAGGGGGTGCGGCGCCGTATTGCGCGCTGCAACGAAGGCCACCACCAGCGAGAACACCACTGCGATGGCCGTACCGGCGATGCTCATCGCCAAGGTGTCGATCAAGGGGCGAATCCAGCTTCGATAGCCCGAAAAGTCTGGCGGCATGGCCTCGCCTGCCAGGGTCGCGATGGAGGGCAGCCCGTTCAGCAGCGTGGTGGCATCGAGCAGCCCCACGTACCAGCAGGCCAACAGCACCACTCCGAATACAATCGCCACCTGCCCCAGCTGGCGCCACCAACCGAGGCCGAAGCCTCGAAGGATGTGCTCGCGTTGCTCTGCAGGCAGCGCCTGCACGTCGTAATGAGTAGACATATCGGTGCTCACATCGTGGCGAAGTCGAGGCCGAGCAGCGATCCCATGTTGCGGATCACATCGTAGTCGGCGTCGGTGATTGGCGCGAAGGCCTCGGCCTTGAAGTTGCGCAGCACTTCGGGATCGTCGATACCGACGAATACATCCCGCACCTTGGTTTTCAGCTCGGGGCTCAGGTTCGAGCGCATCGCCCAGGGGTACTGGGGGTATTCGCCGCTGTAACCAAGTACTTTCACCTTGCTCGGATCGATTAGGCCACGTTCGGCTACGTGATTGAAAATTACCTCCGACAGCCCACCCGCATCGGCGTTGCCGTTCGCCACGTTGACGGCAACGGCGTCATGCGTGCCCACAAAATGTTGTTCGTAGTCCTGCCCACCCGTCAAATCGGCCGTCTCAAGAAGCACGGTTTTGGGAATCAAATGGCTGGACGTCGATGCCCGGTCACCAAAGGCCATCTTCTTGCCCTTAAGGTCGGCATACTCATTCACGCCTGACGCCACATTGGCGATAATCACCGAGCGATAGGTCGGCTTGCCGTCGATGACCATGGCAGCGAAGGGCTCGATGTCGCTTTTGCTTTTGGCCATGACGTAGGACAGCGGACCGAAATACGCCAGGTCGATACGGCCAAAGCGCATCGCCTCAATCATCGAGGAATAGTCGGTGGTTACGATCAGCTGCACCTTCTTGTCCAGATGCTCTTCCAGATAATCCTTCAGCGGCTGGTTACGCTTGATCAGCTCGGAGGCGTTTTCGTCCGGCAGCAGGGCAACCTTTAGCACATCCGGATCGGCATCGGCCGCTAGGGCGGACAAACTTGAAACAGCGGACAGCAAGCAAGTCAATAAGAGCGCGGATAAGCGTTTCATCGGGACATCTCCAGTGAAGGTTCGAGCATGACAGGTGGTTCAGCCGGAGCATTCGCTGGCTGAGTCGTAGAGCGGCCTGCATAGATGCGCTCAAGCTGCGCATCGGTGAGTTCCGAGGGCGCGGCATCGAAAACGATCTGAGAATCGGCCAGCCCGACGACGCGATCGGCGAAGCGGCGGGCATATTCGAGTTGATGCAGCGAAACGATGGCGGTGATGCCGTCTTCCTTGCAGATGTCGCGCAGCAATCCGAGAACACGGACCGAAGTGGCCGGGTCGAGACTGGCTACCGGCTCATCGGCCAGAATGATCGCCGGCTGTTGCGCTAGCGCACGCGCGATGCCTACCCGCTGCTGCTGGCCACCGGACAGTTTGTCCACCCGGCTTAGCGCCTTGTCTGCCAGACCGACCCGAGCGAGGCAACTGAGCGCAATCTCCTGATCGGCACGCGGCAGAGGAAACAGCGAGCGGAGCGTGTTGTGAAAGGCCAGCCGACCGGTAAGCACATTAGCCAGTGCGCTTTGACGTTCGATTAGCTGGTGGTGCTGAAAGATCATGGCGGTACGCCGACGATGCTGACGCAAGGCCGAGCCGCTGCCGAGCTCACCGAGTTCGCTGGTGACACTGCCGCCAGTGGGCGTGACGAGTCGATTGAGACTACGGAGCAAGGTCGACTTGCCTGCGCCCGAGAGACCAAGCAGCACGGTGAACTCACCACGCCGAAATGCAATCGAGGTATCGCGTAGGGCTGTCACGCCGCCTGGATAGACGACGCTCAACCGGTCGACCCGCAGCACGGCGTCCTGTATCGGATGGGGCGTCATTTGATCACCTTTCGCAATATTGCTGGCCGCACAATTGCGGTTCGCGATGCAAAGGGTAGAAATTCCTTGTTAACGCACTGCTTCTAAAGGATGACATTTCGATGAATACTTCGAATCTGCCGTAGCGGGGCGGCAAGCGAAGCCGTGGAAGAACGGGCGCAACGTAGCGTCTTTCTTCACGCGGGATACAGGAGGCTTTGATTGATACTGCTGCGGATTCGCTACAGTAACGTTGGGCCAGAACGTAATGCCATCCAAGCAAGAGAGCGCACACTAGGGAAACTCTGAAGAAGACTTCCAGATTTTGGCAAAATACCCGGATTCCACCCGCTGAGTTTCCCCATGAAGCAGATGACCTTCGCTGACGCCGAGTACGCCGGTAAGCGCAAACAAACCCGCAAAGAGTTGTTCCTGATCGAGATGGATCGGGTGGTGCCGTGGAAGGGTTTGATTGCCTTGATCGAGCCGCATTATCCCAAGGGTGAAGGCGGTCGTCCGGCCTATCCGCTGATGGCGATGCTGCGCGTGCACCTGATGCAAAACTGGTTCGGTTACAGCGATCCAGCGATGGAAGAGGCGCTGTACGAGACCACCATCCTGCGCCAGTTCGCGGGGCTGAGCTTGGAGCGTATCCCCGATGAAACCACCATCCTCAACTTCCGTCGTTTGCTGGAGAAGCACGAACTAGCCGCCGGCATCTTGGCTGTCATCAATGGCTATCTGGGCGACCGAGGGCTGTCGCTGCGCCAAGGCACGATCGTCGATGCCACGCTGATCAATGCGCCGAGTTCGACCAAGAACAAGGACGGTAAGCGCGACCCGGAAATGCATCAGACCAAGAAGGGTAACCAGTACTACTTCGGCAGTGCGACCTGAAAGTCGCATGGGTTTCTGTTCCGCAGGTTAACGCCCGACGGAACCGACTGTTCTGCTCTCGCCGCCTGGATACATCAAGCACAGCTCCGGAGCCAGGACTGCCTTTTCCCGAGCAGGCTGCATACATCAGACCATCTATCCACTCGTCAATACGCTCGTATCGTCAAAGGCTGGGTAAAAGCCATTGGCCTAGATCCTGCCATGTATGGCACACACACGATGAGACGTACGAAGGCATCGCTGATCTATCGCAGGACGAAGAACCTACGGGCGATTCAAATTCTGCTCGGCCATACGAAGCTTGAGAGCACCGTCCGATATCTTGGGATTGAGGTCGATGACGCTCTGGAAATGGCGGAGCAGACCGAGGTCTGACCATATATTGCGACGGTCGAAGTCAGACCGTCGCTAACCGGCCAGGAGCTGCCACCCACGATGAGAGCAGCTTTTAAGCCGCCCTGCTCCACTAGACAGATCTCATGTAGTTTTAATAGCGTTCTGCCATCTTCTTCATTGGGGTCTGGATGATGCGCGCCATCACAGCCTTTGCTGCCTTAGTTGTTCTTCAGTCCGCCCTTTTCGGTTGCGTCGCCTCAGCGGTTGATCCGCAACACCTCGGCCCACAGACGCCTCCGCCCAGCTTCACCGTCGACCCGCAGGCCAACCCGGAGGTATGGGGGGTCTATTCCCGCCTCGTTGGGCATCGCTACGCCCCAGCAACCGGTGGTTTTCCGGGTTTTGAGGTGCGCTGGAGCGAGCCCGGTAAAGCCATCATTGAGACCAGCTTGTTCTTAGAGGGCGCAATCGTTGGGCCGGATGTGAAATGGAGCCGGACTATTCGCCCGGGCAGCAAGCCCGGCGAACTGAATATGGACTTCAATGGCACGCCGTGGCTCGGCACGATCGAATCGGATGGCTCAGTGGTGTTTAAAGCGGTTACGCCGCGAGCGGGTGAATTTCCTTACCGGATTCGCCTGTCATCGCGTGGCGAGATGCTTGTGCAGAATATGCAGTGGGTGAATGGCTCGCTGTCGAATGTCATCTACTCGACGCCCTATCCGGTCGAATCCGTGCCGGGTGGTCCGGACCCAGCCGTGGCTGAGGTACCGGGCGTCGCAACGCCTCAGCCCCCTACCGACGCGGGCGTGAAGCCGTTGGTGCTGGGGCAAAAGATCATCGGCAAGCTGGATGACAACAGTCAGAAAACCTCGATCATGCGAACGCGCTATGACCTCTACCGTCTGCCAGCGCGCAAAGGTGAAAGCGTTGTAGTGGGCCTCGATTGCGATATCTACAGTTTCTACGGCTGCTACTACACATTCGTAAACCTGCGCGAAGGCTACGGCAACACCTACGAAGCGATGATCGATGCACCAAAGCGCAAGGCCTACCGTTTCACCCTCACTGAAGACCATCAGGTGCTGAAGGTGGAGAGCAATGGCAGGCTCGATTATGGCTTGGTGGTCGAACAGGGAGCAGCAGGCAATGCACTGTGGGCGGTGACTCAGGCCGAGCGGACTTCCTTCGATCAAGCAAAATCACGGCAAGACGCCGCAAACAGCGCCGAGAACGCGCAATTATTAGGTGCCGTAATGCAGGGTTTTGAGTCAGGGACTGACAGCGGCCAACCAGGCAGCCAGCGCCAACGCTGCTCAATCCAGTGCCAGCCTGGCCGCCACACTCGTCCAGGCCCGAGCACAACCGCCGGTAAGTCCATCCGTGCAATCCAGCCAAACGTCCAGTTTATCGAGCGGCGATAGCTCCGCGCAGGACGCCCAGGTGGCAGCCCTGATGGCGCAGAACCAAGCACTGATGCGCGAGATGGGCATCGAGAGCGAGGCCAGTGCCATGGCGGCGGCCATGTTGGCGCAGATTGAGCGCCAGCAGGCTTCGGGGCGTGCGCAAAGCGTTGTCGAAGAGCAGGAAGACGAGGCTCCAACCGCCAAGCCCGAGAAGCCTGTCGCCGAGGCTGCACCCGCGAAAGATGGCGGACTCATCAAGACGGTCAATGGCCAGAGCTACAGCGTCGGTGCAACGCTCCCGGCGCAAATCGAGGGTCGTTACCTCTATGAGGGTGAAGGCGAGCCCATCGTCTTTATCGGATCGGGAAGCATGCAAAGCCGCTTTCAGCCCCACCAAGACCCCGAGATACCGATGACCGCCTGGATCGTGCAAGGGCCGGATGGCAGTCCTCTGCGCGAGAAGGGAGTCGGTGAGCGCTACCAGGTTACTCTGGTGGTCGAATATGGTGCCGGCGGTGGTGGAAACTATCCCGAAGGTAGTCTGAACCTGCTGCCCGTTGTGGTCGCGCCCGATATGAATAAAGCCTTCATCCTCGGCGAGCGGATCAAGAGCGGCCTGTAACCGCCGTGCTCGGCAAGCGCATTCAAGTCGACCTCCAGTCGATCCGCCTTGCCACCTCCAGCGCAACTTCTTGCGCTCCGAGCAACTGTCGACCAAGTTCTGGTGAGCGCACAGCAGAATTCTGAATCGCCTCCGGTTTCGTAGATGCTAGATGACCGCTTTTGGCCGATTTTGTTGAAAAAGTCGGCTTCTGAGAGAGCTGCTTTTCGGTAGATCAAAAATCGCTGGATTTTGGCGTTGCTACGTAAAAACCAAGACAGCTCCGTCTTCTGAGCGAACCAGATTTCAACGTCGACCACGCTTTTTCGCGGGCCAAAATTGTGGCGGGACTTTTTCAACAGAATCGGCCGCTTCCTGCCACCAGTGGCCAAAAACAGCTGACGCAACGACTCGCTACCGGCGGGTTTCCACCTACGACACTTTCCATTCGATTCGAAAAAAACTCAGCCCTACATAACCGCAATGACATCACCACCAAGAAGGATCGCTCCCATGTCATTGCAGTGTCCTCGCTGTCATTCCCCCAAAGTCGCTTCCTTCCATCACGCCATGAAGATCACCGCTGCGGTAGGCGCCGCCGGCGGCGCGGCTCGTGGCGTCAGTGCTGCGTTAGCAGGCGGTCAGACTGGCGCGACCATTGGCGCTATTGCCGGCCCTGTTGGCATCGCCATCGGTTCAGTTTCCGGCGCCATCATCGGTGGGTTGGTTGGCGGCGTTAGCGGTTGTGCGCTGGGCGCCCAGCTTGGCGACAAACTCGACCGCCACGTGTTGGCTAACAACCTGTGTCTGCTCTGCGGGCATCGCTTCAACCTGCCGGCCTGATCCGTCCGCTACCTCTTCTCACCTTCTTCTATCCCTACCGCCGGTGCTGCGCTCTGCGCGGCGCTTTATGCCGGCTTACATTCCAAGGAATCGTTCTCATGGCACATCTCATCGAGCAAATGGCCTATGTCGGCGCCACCCCGTGGCACGGACTAGGCAACAACCTGCCGCGCAAACAACCCATCGAGATCTGGCAACGCGAAGCCGGCATGGACTGGCAGATCCTGGAAAGCCCGGTCCATTTCAAATCCGATGCGGTGGGTCACCTCGGCGCTATCCATTCCTACCCCGAGCAGAAAGTGCTGTACCGCTCCGATACCAAAGCTCCCCTATCGGTCGTCTCCAACCGCTACCACACCGTGCAGCCGCGTGAGGTGCTGGAGTTCTACCGGGATCTCACCGAAGTCTCCGGTTACGAGCTAGAGACGGCTGGTGTGCTCAAGGGCGGCCGCAAGTTTTGGGCACTGGCACGCACCGGGCAAGGCACAGCGATCAAGGGTAACGACCAGGTCAACGGCTACCTGCTGTTGGCTACGTCATGCGACGGCACCTTGGCTACCACCGCAACGCCGACCACTGTTCGCGTGGTGTGCAACAACACCCTGACCATCGCCCTGGACGGCACCAGTCGAGCGATCAAGGTGCCGCACAACACTCGCTTCGATCCCAACACGGTGAAGAAGCAGCTCGGGATCGCGGTATCACAATGGGATGACTTCATGTACCGCATGCGTCATCTGGCTGAGCGCAAGGTGCAGTGGCATGAGGCGATGGGCTTCTTCATGAACGTCATGTGCGAAGTGAGCCCAACCGGCCAACTACCCGAACAGCTGCCCAACGAACGTGCCCTGCGCAAAGTTCAGGAGCTGTACGAGGGCCGTGGCCGAGGCAGTCAGTTGGAATCGGCACGCGGTACCGCCTGGGGCCTGCTCAATGCCGTGACCGAGTACGTCGACCACGAACGACGAGCGCGCAGCACTGAGTACCGGCTGGACTCCGCCTGGTTCGGCCAGGGCGCGCAGATCAAGCAGCGCGCTTTGGACGCCGCCCTGCAGCTCGCCGCCTAAGCACTTCTCTCTCAATCGTATCGCCCGGTCAGCTTCGTGCTGATCGGGCTTTTTTACGCCTGCAAGGTGACCACATGACCACAATCTCGTTGAACCGCAACGCCAGCAAACCTCGCTCGGCCCTGCGCCTGATCAGTACCAAAGAACTGCCGCGCGAAGAGTGGCTGGAGGTGCGCAAACGCGGTATCGGCAGCTCGGATGCCGCTGCCGCCGTTGGCCTCAACCCCTACAAGTCGCAGCTGGAACTGTGGCTGGAGAAGACCGGGCGTGACACTGGATTGCCGAAGACCGACCCCGACGATGACGAAAGCCCGATGTACTGGGGCAATGTGCTGGAACCCATCGTGGCCTGGCATTACGGCAAGCGCACCGGCAACAAGGTCCGCCGTGTGAACGCCGTGCTGCAGCACCCCGACCCGGAGATGTCCTGGATGCTGGCCAACATCGACCGCGAAGTGATCGGCGCCGACGATGTGCAGATCCTCGAATGCAAGACAGCCGGCATAAACGGGGCGCGCCTCTGGAAAGAAGGCGTGCCCGAATATGTGCAGTTACAGGTGATGCACCAGCTCGCCGTCACCGGCAAGCAAGCCGCGGATGTGGCGGTTGTGCTCGGTGGTCAGCACTTGGAAATCCATCGCATCGAGCGCGACGAGGAAATGATCGCTCGGCTGATCGAGCTGGAGCGCACGTTCTGGACATACGTCGAGACCGACACGCCGCCACCCGCCGATGGGACGGCCTCGGCTGAAACTGCGCTGCGCTGCCTGTATCCCGAAGACGACGGTCAGACGGTGGACTTCAGGGACAATCCGGGGCTGACCGCTGCCTACGTCGAGCTCAAGGCCCTGCGTCAGTTCATCGATAAAAAACATGCGCGCGAGGCTCAGCTCAAGCAGATGCTGCAACAAGCGATGGGCGAGGCGACGCGGGCAGAGTTCAGCAACGGCTACGTCAGTTGGCGCAAAGCCAAGGACAGCATCGGCTTCGATGTGGCCCGGCTGCTCCAGGACAGGCCTCATCTGCGCGACAAATACTCACTTCTCAAGCCCGGTGCCCGACGCTTCCTGATCGGTTGATTCTCGCCTCCCTACTACCCCTCGCCCTTGGTCAGTCCATGCAGTCCGCGCTGCGTGGCTGGCCTTTTTTCGTTTCAAAGGAGAACCACCATGCTTAAAGGCCTAGCTATCACGCCGCCGGTACTCGGGCGGATTTCCATCGGCAAGGTTATCGAGAAGAACGGCAAGCGCCTGCCGGAAAAGGATGACCAATTCACCATCACCTCTCAGGTACAGAGCCGCGAGGGCTGGCTTGTGCATCCGCTCAACGATGAGCTGCGCCAAAGCAAGGACGACAAGCTGCGCAGCATTCCGGTACGGCTGCTGTTCAACGAACCGGAGCTGAACTTCCGTGCTGACTACACGCTGTTCGACCGGCAATCCGGGCGACCGCTATGCGTGGGCAATGGCGAGACCTGCAAGCGCGTCACCCAGGACGGCATGCAGTCCCTGCCCTGCCCTACACCGGACGCTTGCCCGCTGGCTAAAGGTAGTGCGTGCAAGCCCTACGGTCGGTTGAACGTGGTTATCGGCGATGAAGATCCGCTGGGCAGCTTTGTGTTCCGTACCACCGGCTTCAACAGCATTCGCACCCTAGCTGCTCGTCTGCACTACTTCCAGGCCATCTCCGGCAACCGCCTAGCCTGCCTGCCGCTGGAGCTAAGGCTGCGTGGCAAGTCGACTCGGCAGAGCCATGGCACGCCGATCTTCTACGTCGACCTCACCGTGCGCAGCGGCATCGACATGACCGAGGCGCTCGAAGCTGCCAGTCAGCTTGATGATCGGCGGCAAGCGGCGGGCTTCGATCAGAACGCGCTAGACGAAGCGGCAAAGCGCGGCTTCAGCAACGGCGCCTTCGAAGACAGCGAGGAAGACGTCGGAGCCATCGTCGAGGAGTTCTTCTCCGCTGAAACCAGCAGCGATGAACAACGTTCCAGATCCACTACGCAGCGTTCAGGCAAACCCAGTCTGGCTGAAAAGCTGGAAGCCCAGCACCAACCCCTGAATGCCTGAGTCGGGCCGCCCGGCCAAAGGAGCTGATGATGAGACTGCACAAAATCAAGGCCGGCGAGACCGCTGGCACCTACCTGATCGAATCACCGGTCACCGAAGCTGACATCCTGCTGATGGCCAAGCAGCTGGCCAGCCTGCGCCTACGACGGGGACGACAACTGACCGCGCCACGGGATGTATTCAGCCATCTGCAGGCCTTGCTGGAGGCCTATGAATACGAAGTCTTCGCTCTGCTGATGCTGGACAGCAAGCACCGGGTCATTGCCTTCCACGAGCTGTTCATGGGCACCTTGGATGGTGCAAGCGTCTACCCCAGGGAAATCATCAAGATTGCCTTGGAGCACAACGCCGCCGCCATGATCCTGGTGCACAACCACCCCTCCGGCGATCCCGAACCTAGCCAGGCGGACCGCACACTGACCAACAAACTAAAGGAGGCGCTGAATCTGGTCGGCGTGAGAACGCTGGATCACATCATCGTGGGCCACGAAGGATGCGTGTCGCTGGCGGAACAGGGTTACCTATAGGAGACGAACAAGCATGAAGCTACTGCTATGGACCTTCGCTGCGGTGTTCGTGTTTGCCGGCATCCTCGCGGGTTGCCTGGCGATGTTGCTGCTGGTGATCCTAATGGTGCGTTTTACGCCGCTGCTGATCGCGGTGATGCTGGCGTGCTGGATCCTCAGCAGGCTGCTATCACCCAAGAAAATCCATCTCCATGAGACCAAATAAAAGCAGCATGAGCGGTCTGAGACTGCTCATGCTGTTGGTTCGCACATTTCTTTTTTGCTCTCTCAGCGTCAAACCAACCCGAAATAACGTTCGAAGAACACTGCCAGCTTGCCCAGCACTGTCTGCTTCTTGGCTGCATGCCCGTTGCCCTGTGAGAACCGTGAAACAGGCGGCAAGATTTTGGTGATAGCGGTGCCCGCCGTGGGGATAGCGCCATCGCGGAAAGCATGTTCAACGAAGTCACGCGCAGCTTCGGCGTTGAGGTTCTCCTCCGTGATGATGCGCTCCAGCTCCTCGGTCTTCTTGGCGGCCATAAAGCTCTGCCACTGAGCATCCACCGCGCCTTTGGTATTAACCGTCTCCACGAACTGAACGATGAGATCCTTCTTGTTGCGCAAGCTGGGGCTGGCGTTGATGGCACGCTCGATGGTGGCGCGGATTTCCTTGTCTTCTCCCGAGCCCTTTTTCTTCAGGTACTGCTCGACCAGCAACAGGATGTAGTCGACATTGATTTCGACCTGCTTGATCAGCTCGATCTCGAAGACCACGTCGTCGTTGATCGACTCCTTCTCCGCTTCGGACGTCGTGCGGAACTCGGCATACAGATTCAGATAGACGCTCTGGTAGTCCTGGTACTGCCGCTCGCTGAGAATCTCGTTCCCGGCAAAATCGTCGAAGGCCGTCAGAATATTTTTCAGCCGCAGGATGGAGCCAAATAGCTTGATGAACGCCTTCTGCGCCGCTTCGCCGACGATGGCCTGCCCCAGTGGGAATTTGTCGAGCAGCTCGCCGACTCGGGCCTGGTATTCAGCGTAATACTCGGCGTAAGGCTTCAGCAGCACGATGCCCTTGGCGTCCTTGTTGCCGAACAGGGCGAGCGCATCGTTGGTTTCCTGCTCCAGGTTGCGGAAGGAAACGATGTTGCCGTAGGTCTTCACCGAGTTGAGGATGCGGTTGGTGCGCGAATACGCCTGGATCAGGCCATGCGCCTTGAGGTTCTTGTCCACCCACAGCGTGTTCAGCGTGGTGGCGTCGAAGCCGGTCAGGAACATGTTGACCACGATGACCAGGTCCAGCTCGCGCTTCTTCAGGCGCTGCGACAGATCCTTGTAGTAGTTCTGAAACTTGTCCGCCGAGGTGTCGAAGCTGGTGGCGAACAGCGCGTTGTAATCCTTGATCGCGGCGTCCAGAAAATCCCGCGAGCTTTGATCCAGCCCCTCGGCCTCGAACTCCTCCTCGCCAAGCAGGCCGTCTTCGTCGTCCTCGTTGGCGGCAAAGCTGTAGATCAGCCCAACCTTAAGCCGCTGGGCCTCGGGCAGCGCCTGCTGCTGCGCGGCAAGTTCCGCGTAGTAACGCTTGGCCGCATCAATCGAGGCACAGGCAAACAGCGAGTTGAAGCCCGCCACCCGCTTGCCGTCATGGCGATAGGTGCTGGCGCGCTTGGTCTTCTGATCGAAATGCTCGCGGATATAGCCGACGATCTGGCTGATGCGCTCCGGCGCCAGCAGGGCGCGCTCCGTGTCGATGGCCGAGACCTGCTTGTCCTTGATCCGCGCCTGCATCTTGAGGGTATTGATGTAGTCGATACGAAACGGCAGCACGTTCTTGTCGTTGATCGCATCGACGATGGTGTAGGTGTGCAGCTTGTCGCCAAAGGCCTGCTCGGTGGTGCGGCGCAACGGGTTGCCGCCGGTTGCCGAGTTCTTCGCAAAGATCGGCGTACCAGTGAAACCGAACAGGTGGTAGCGCTTGAACACACGGGTGATTTCGCTGTGCATGTCACCGAACTGGCTGCGGTGGCATTCGTCGAAAATCACCACCACATGCGCGTCGTACACCGGGTGCTTCTTGTTCTTGGCCACGAAGCGCGAGAGCTTTTGAATGGTGGTGATGATGATCCGCGCGTTCGGGTCTTCCAGCTGCTTTTGCAGCACCGAGGTCGAGGTATTGGAGTTGGCCGCGCCTTTCTCGAAGCGCTCGTATTCGCGCATGGTCTGGTAGTCCAGATCCTTGCGATCGACCACGAACAGCACCTTGTCGATGTCCGGCAGGCCACGGGCGAGCTGGGCGGCCTTGAAGCTGGTCAGCGTCTTGCCCGAGCCTGTGGTGTGCCAGATGTAGCCACCTGCCGCCACAGTGCCCAGTTGGCGGTGATTGGTTGAGGTGGCAATGCGCTGCAGGATGCGCTCGGCGGCCACGATCTGGTAGGGCCGCATCACCAGCAGCTTGCGATCCACATCGAACACGCAGTACTTGGTCAGCACGTTCAGCAGAGAATGCTTGGCAAAGAAGGTCTTGGTAAAGCCCACCAACTCGGTGATGGGCTGGTTGCGCGCGTCGGCCCACCAACTGGTGAAGGAAAAGCTGTTGGAGGTTTTGCTTTTGCTGCGCTTGCCGGACTGCTCCTTCAAATGGCCGTCGCGCACGGTGTTGCTGTAGTACTTGGTCAGCGTGCCATTGCTGATCACGAAAAGCTGCACGTACTCGAACAGGCCGCAGCCCGCCCAGAAGCTGTCGCGCTGGTAGCGGTTGATCTGGTTGAATGCTTCGCGAATGTCCACGCCACGGCGCTTGAGCTCGATGTGCACCATCGGTAGGCCGTTGACCAGTACCGTCACATCGAAGCGCGTGGCGTGCTTGCCGCCCTGCTCGCCGGCTGGCGTTTCGTACTGGTTGATCACCTGCAAGACGTTGTTGTGGATATTGGCCTTGTCGATCAGGTAGATGTTCTTGCTGCTGCCATCGTCGCGCTTCAAGACCTGGACGTGATCCTCCTGCAGGCGCGCAGTTTTTTCCAGAATGCCGTCATTGCTACCAGCAATGCAGGTCGCGAAGAAGCCCTGCCACTCGGTGTCGGAAAACTCGATCTTGTTGAGCTGCTCCAGCCGGGCCCGCAGGTTGGCGACCAGCTCGGCCTCCGAACTGATCGGCAGGTACTCGTAGGCCTGCCGCTGCAGTTGTTCGATAAAAGCACTCTCCAGCGCCGCCTCGCTCTGGTAGCCGGCCTCGCGCACACCCAGCGCATCCGGCAGAAACTCGGCCACCACGGTGCTCTCGTTGGAGAGTGCAATGGCCTCGTAGCGATAGGGCTGGTTCTCAATGCTCATGCGGCTTCCTTGAATGTGAGCAAACGGTCGCGGTAGTACGCGTACTGCTGACGGCGTGCGGCGATCTCAGCAGGCAGGCCGATGGAGATGTCATTTACCAGCGCATCGAACTTGTCGAGGATGGCGACGATGCGCTCTTGCTCTTCGAGCGATGGGACTGGGATACGAATCTTGGAGAAACCGCCAATCAGCAAGGTGTTGACCTTGGTACGCGCCACATACTTGGCCTTCTCTGCAATGAATGAGCTTGTTTGCATGCAGTAGGAAACGAACTTCGGATTCATCGAATGGCGGAATGCGTAGCAGTGATCGTGGATGGCAACATCCTCGGTGCCAACCCAGGCGACAGCCTTGCCAACGTCCTCCACGGTTTCCCCTACGTCGGTAACCACCACATCACCGGGCCTGGCATAACGCAGTGAAGTAGCCATATCCGAACGCACATGCGAGATGGCCGTATCTGCGGCCGTACCGTAGCGGGTGTAAATCTCGCCATAGTGGATACAAGGCACGCCGTCTTCGACGTAGTCAGCCTTGGTAAAACGCCGACCCCGGATGAACTCGCCGAGCTCAGCCATCGCGGCCCAGCGAATATCTTGATCGCTGAAAGCGAGCAAGGCGTCGCGGTAGTACTGGTACTGCCTGCGACGCGCCTCAAGCTCCGCCTCAAGCTCCGCCTCAAGCTCCGCCTCAAGCTCCGTAAACGTATCGAGCACTTTCACGATTTCGCGCTGCACTTCGAGCGGCGGAATGGGAATATAGAAGTCAGTAATCATCGGCTTACGAATCGAAGTAACGGTCGCACTGACTGCTTTCAACAAGATGAAGCGTTTAAAATGAACGGCAAAGTAGTAGTACGCAAACTTCGTGTTGAGCTCGGCCAGATTGAAGCAAATTCTGTAGGCCCGCTGATGCAGAGCATACTTACCGGATACATAGTGGAATATCTCGCCAATTCCACCCTCTCCGGGGATCAGGATTGCTTCTTCGTCGAACTCGTATTTGTCGATACGGAATACGTCTTGAGAGCGCACATAGAACGGAAATGCACCGTCGGCTTTTGCGTCTTTCCGGTCACTGCTGCCAGTGCCAACGGCGGCAATTTCGCCAATTGATTTGAACTCCACTCCTTCCGGGCAAAGCTCAGCGATCAACGCATCGATCCGGCTCATGGCTTTTTCTTCCCAGTAATTTTCTTCTGCACCGTCTTCACGGTTTCCAGATAGGCCGTTTCCACCTCGCTCGGCTGCTCAGCCAACTGGGCACGGAACTTGGCGTATTCCGTTTCGGCGTGAGCAAGGGCCTGCTGGTGGCTGACTTTGCCGGCACCTTCCAGGGCCTTGCCGCCCATGACCAGAATCAGTTGCTCCAGGTGCGCGAGCCAATCCTTCATATAGGTCGGCTCATGGTTCATGGCGCGGAACTCGGCGGCATCGAAATAGGCCGAAACCAGCGTATTCAGGCGTTTAAGCTCGTCGGCATTGAGGTAATTCTTGGCGTTGGTGACTTCGGCCTTGGTGGGCTGCTTGCCACTGAAGGACAGCAGGCCCATGAAGGGCTTACCGGCATCGGCACGCTGCCTGACCACTTCCGCCGCCGTCTGGCCGTGGGCCGCATAATGCAGTTTGTTCTGTACAGCCTTGAAGAACACTACGCTGGCTTCGGCCTTGGGGTCGTAATCCACGCTGGTGGCGTACAGGTCGAGCACCTGACGGTAGAGCACCTTCTCGCTGGAGCGAATATCGCGGATGCGATCCAGCAGTTCTTTCCAGTAGCTGCCGCCGCCCAGGTTCTTCAGGCGCGCGTCATCCATGGTGAAGCCCTTGACCAGGTATTCGCGCAGGCGCTCGGTGGCCCAGATGCGAAAGCGCGTGCCCTGCTGCGACTTGACCCGGTAGCCGACCGAAATGATGACGTCGAGGTTATAGAAGTTGGTCGGTTTGGTAGAAAATTCGGAAATTCCGATTTTTCTCATCACCTGCTCCGGTACCAGCTCGCCTTCCTCGAAGACGTTCTTGATGTGCTCGTTGATGGTCGACTTGGCCTTGCCGAACAGTTCCGCCATCTGCTCTTGGGTCAGCCAGACCGTATCGCCGTCTAGCCGCACATCGATGGCGGTTGCATCGCCACGTTGGTAAAGAATGATCTCGCCTGCTGGTTGCTCGCTCATGCCTGGGCTCCTTCCAGATCCGCAACGATGGCATCGATCTGCTTTCGCAGCTCCGTTTGCCGGGCAACGATGCCGCTGATTTTCTCGTTGAGCTCACGAATGTTTACCGCTTCGCTGGTGTCGGCCTGCTCGACATAGCTGGAGACGGCGATGTTGTAGCCGTTGGCAGCGATGTCACCGTTCTCAACCATGCGTGCGAAATGGTCGATGTTCTGGCGAGCGGTGAATGCGTCGAGGATTTTCCGCTGGTGATCGAGCAACATCTTGTTCTTGTTGCCGCTGCGCACGAACAGGCTGGAGGCGTCGATGAACAGCGTGGCGTTGTCGCGCTTGGACTTCTTCAGCACGACAATGCAGGTCGCGATGGTGGTGCCGAAGAACAGGTCCGGCGGCAACTGGATGACGGCATCGACGTAGTTGTTGTCGATCAGGTACTTGCGAATCTTGGCTTCCGCACCGCCGCGATAGAGCACGCCGGGGAACTCGACAATGGCAGCCGTGCCGTTGACCGCCAGCCAGCTGAGAATGTGCAAGGTGAAGGCCAGGTCGGCCTTGCTCTTGGGCGCGAGCACGCCGGCCGGAGCGAAGCGCGGGTCGTTGATCAGCAGCGGGTTAGCATCGCCCTCCCATTTGATCGAGTACGGCGGGTTGGAAACGATGGCCTCGAAGGGCTCGTCATCCCAGTGCGCCGGATCGGTCAGCGTGTCGCCATGGGCGATGTTGAACTTCTCGTAGTTCACGTTGTGCAGGAACATGTTGATCCGGCACAGGTTGTAGGTGGTGAGGTTGATTTCCTGGCCGTAGAAGCCCTGACGCACCTTGTTGTGCCCCAGCACCTTGGAAAAGCTGAGCAACAGCGAGCCAGAGCCGCAGGCTGGGTCATAAACCTTGTTGACCTCCTTCTTGCCGACCACCGTGATGCGGGCCAGCAGTTCGGAGACTTCCTGCGGGGTATAGAACTCGCCACCGGACTTGCCGGCGGTGGAGGCATACATCTGCATCAGGTACTCGTAGGCGTCGCCGAACAGGTCGATGCTGTTGTCGGCAAAATTGCCCGAGCTGTTGCCCAGCGGAAGATCGCCGATGGCGTCGAGCAGCTTCACCAGTTTTTCGTTGCGCTTGGCCACGGTGGGGCCGAGCTTGCTGCTGTTGACGTCAAGGTCATCGAACAGCCCCTTGAAGTCGTCCTCGCTACCAGCGCCCAACGCCGAGGCTTCAATGTCCTTGAACACTTTCGACAGGGTTTCGTTGAGGTTCGGATCATGGCGGGCGCGCTTACGCACATTGGCGAACAGTTGCGACGGCAGGATGTAGAAGCCCTTTTCCTGAACTGTCTCGTAACGCCCCACGATAGCGTGAGCGTCTGCCAAATCGCTGTAGTCAAAATCCGCACTGCCCGCCCGACGCTCCTGTTCGTTGAGGTAGTTGGTCAGGTTCTCCGAGATAAAACGGTAGAACAGCATGCCCAGCACGTAGGTCTTGAAGTCCCAGCCATCGACGCTGCCACGCAGGTCGTTGGCGATGCGCCAGATGGTTTTGTGCAGCTCGGCGCGTTCAAGATCTCTGGTATTGCTCATGGGACGGTAATCACTCTCAGTTTTCGTGTCGCCGGATGACTAACGCATCACGGCGTGTAGGTAATCGTTCGCTCAGGCCGCTCGGTAACCGGGCGCCAGCACCGCTGTTTCCACGCCGTAGAGCAGCAGGGGGTCTTTCAGCCAGAGGCGGTACTCTGGATCACGCAGCCGATGTTCTGGCGAACAATCGACGCTCCATTTGCGCAGTACGTAACCCGCCGTAGCCCCGCGCAGCCTCAGGCGCAGCACACCGTCTTGCATGGCGTAATCCATGGCGGTGATATCCGGATACGGCTGGTCGGGGTGCGGCACCAGTTCGACCTCCACTATCCGGCTCCACTGGACATCCTGCTCCGGCCGCTCGTGCTCGGCGACGGGAGACTCCATCAGCAGCTTCGGCCGCTTGATGCGCGTGACCACGAAGTCCCGAAACGCACCGCGCTTGCGGTCATAGCCGCGCACGTGCCAGCGCAAGCCCGTATCGATGAGGGCAAACGGCACGATCTCCCGCTGGGTCTTGCCGCTGCCTAGGGAGTAGTACTCCACACGCAGAGGGCAGCGGTGGTAAATGGCACGCGTCACGATACCCAGCGTGTCCAGATCCGGCTGAGCAAGGCGCCCGGACGTTACGCATGAGATTCCCGGCGCACTGCTTGCCGGCTCACCATCACCAAAACCCTCTGCCAGCCAGGCCAGAACCCGGTCAGCGGAGAAGGTGAAGATCGGCCGGAACTCCTTGGTCGGCGTGTAGATTTTGCTGCTGCGGTCATAGGCCAGGTTGTTGCCGGCGAGCTCACGATAGGCGGCGAGGTCACGGGTAGCGGCCGCCGTTTGAATGCCGAAGCGCTGAATCAGGTCCTGCCGTCCTATCTCCCCCACGAATCGCAGGCGCAACTCCAGGTAGGCCAGGCGATCGCGCTGGGCTTGCGTTAGTTGCGAGAGAGCTGCAGTGGTCATTGTGGACTAGTCGCGGTTAAAACCTGGACAGCATAAATTGCGATCACAACGCCCGCAATTAAAAATCACGAACGTACCATTTACAGATCATTTTGATTCGCAATGGCCTAAGGCAATCGTCGGGCGCCAACTGCCCGACCCACAAACTCAGGGACGGGCAGGCACATGTGGCTGTTTACCAAATTCGGTTTCTTTTCCGTTGTAAAGAAAGGCACCAACGATGACCTGACCATTCGCAGCCGCACACGCAGCGACCTGGACCATCTTCGCAATCACTAACTGCCCTCGCTCTCTGCCTCCCGAGCCCATGAAGGCACTGGACCACTGCCTGAGACGCCATCCAGCGCAACTGAAAGGCGTCCGCTTCGAGGCGTGATATATAGAGCGGAAGCGGCACTAGGGCTGAAGAATCAGATAGATTAAGCCGTCTCCAGGGCGCATGACTGTGCTATGCAATAGATGCCGAGTGCCCGTAGCTTTCACACGGGGCAAGCAGCACCGAGTCATTGCCGAGGAAAACGACTCCGCGTGCCCTTACGCAGGCGGCGTGCCCCTGCAGGCTTCAAGCGCAGGTGCTGGCCATCCTTGACCAAATACTTCATAGCCTCGTGGGTATGAGGCCGAATCGACTGATCACTCCTCTGGATATGGCCGATACCTCGCTTGTCGCCATACTGACCTTTGTCGTGATTGCAGCTGTGTAAGTAGCCTCGACCATACGTGATCTCGTTCCACAGCTCGCCAATTTCAATGGCTTTCCAGACGTCCCGGCACACCACATTCCCATTGAAGAAGTAGGCAGCGTGAATGTGGTAGCCCCGACCGTCATTGCGATTTCCCTGCTCTACTGAACAGATATAGCCGATGAGGTGGTCGAAGATAGGATGGCGGCTGTGCTTGGCAACCAGATCATTCAAGTCATCGAACGCCTGTTCGACTCGTTGCCTAGCCTGGGCCTCTGGATGATAGTAAAGATTGGCCCTGACGATAGTGGTGCGAGAGTAAAGACTCATCACTGCATCGGTGTATTCCGTGATCTCCCTCGCCTGTTGCTTTGCCAATTCCCGACGATCCCCAGCCCTGCGCCGATACCACTGCTGACGGGTCAACTCACGGATCCGTTCAGTCAGGACATTCATGCTCTGGTAATGGCTGAGCCAATACGTACCCCGATCGTTCAGGCAAATAGGGCCATCTGGAGAGCGCTCAAGGCCGATGTCATGGCAGGCTTCCCCGAACGCTTGCAACTGCTCGCAGTATTCGTAAGGCACTCGATCATCGAACATGTCGAGCATCTGCTTGATGTGGGTGAAGTAGCGAGAGAGCCTGGTCTGCTCGATCCGTTCATAGCCTGAACGCTTATGCATGATGCGGAATGCGGGCGTGTCGCTATGCTCGATAGCCTGGACGAGTGACTCGATCAGCAGGGCTATGTCGGACTGAGAGAAGTAGGTGTTGAGCTTGCGGCTGTTCATAGTGGGTACCTGATGGTTGTCATATCAGGTACGTGGTGTGTTTCTTTTTACTGGCCTTCCTTCCCCTGGTCGTAGTCAGCACTGAGGATGGTGATGGTTACCATTGGATGGTTAGAGTAGACAGCTAGTGGCTATATCAATAGATGCAGCCCTGCCTACTCCCGACCGAACGACCAGGCCGGGCAATGGGGAGCAGCATTGCCAAGCCCGCCGAGAGATTTTCCGAATTGCACTCTGGGAGAGTTAGCTGAGAGCACAGCATTCTGAGCTGCGACATAAACGCCATGACTGGCCGAGACCAGTCATGGCGTTGTGAGTGTTATCTGGCCACGTTCAAATGGCCGATTGAGCATTCTGCAGCTCACTCAGCCAAATCGCGCTCCTCGATTCTCGCCAAGATCCAATCTTCGACTTCCGCTTGGATCCAACCAACGCCTCGGGTATTCGGCACATCTATACCGCCGGGGGCCAGGCTGACAGGCCTGGGGAAGATTCCGTCCCCGATGTATTTGTAAATGGTTGACCGGGCAAGACCGGTTGTATCGATTACCTCTTTCAATCGCATGATTCGCATGAGCGGGCTCCTCTGTATGGCTCAGAGGATGTGCAAGCGCGGTAAAAAAAGACCGCTTTGACGTTGGCTCCAAATCACGCCTTGAATTTTGCGCTACTCCTAGAGGCACGGGATTTTCAGCAACAGAAAGTTTCTTAACGCTGCTATTCTCGCTATTTGATAGCAGCAATAGCGGATAAAAGATGAATTTACCCACGACTACGCGAGCGAAAGCGGCTGGTGACGAAGCGCTCGACACTGGGGACTATTGGCCTTCGCTTGATGAGCACAGCCTGGTCGAGGCCGCTGTGACAGAGGCCTCTCGAGAGCTTCAGGTTGCGCGTGAAATGGCGTTGATGTGTGCATTCGGAGCTATGGCCACCGCCTGCCAACGGCATGTCGACGTACAGATGCCCACAGGGCACACAATCCCTACATCCCTGATGCTGCTGACCATTGCGGACTCTGGTGAGCGCAAGACCACAACACAGAAAAACTTCTTCCAGGCAATTACGAAGCTGAATGATGCTGCGCACCGCGCCAGCGAGACCGCCTCATTAGAGCATCGGGTCGAACACCAGCTGTGGACCACGCAAAAACGGCATCTGGAACGCATGTACAGCAAACATGCAGCCCAAGAAGACGAGGCCAGCGCGCTAGCAGCTCTGGAGAAAATTGCTGAGCACGTGCGAGCTGAGCCAACGCCTGCCCGCTCCGGTAAATTTCTGTATGAGGACACCACTCCTCAGGCTCTTGTGCAGATGCTTTACGAAAACGCACCCGATGGCTGTGTGCTGACCAGTGAAGCCAACAGTATTTTCAGCGGCAAGGCTTTAGGAGAGCTCGATAAACTCAATACTCTATGGGATGGCAGCAGCGTAATTGTTGACCGCATTTCTAGAGAAGGCTTCGTACTCCAAAATGCGCGTCTCACCCTATCACTGATGGCACAGCCAAGTGTGATCAGCCGCTTCATGGCCAAACGCGGCGAAGAGGCACGTGGCACGGGCTTCTTAGCACGCTTCCTGATCGCGAAGCCTCGCTTGATGGCCGGACAACGCACCGATCAACAGCTATCTGAATTGCTCCGTCTAAAGAGCTTTAATGCCCGCATCCACGAACTACTGAGCTCTCCTTTATTGACTGAGCGACAAGTACTGTCTTTCTCCGAGCAGGCAAAGGATCGTTGGTTCCAGTACAGCCGTTTTCTCGAATTGCAAATGAAGGAAAACGGACTGTATTACTATCTTAAGGATCACGCTTCTAAGCTGCTAGAAAACACCAGCCGCCTAGCAGCAATAGTACATACCTTCGAGCGTAGCTCGAACATCCATACCGAGATAGATTGTTCCACACTGGAATTCTGCTGGAATTTCACTCAGCGCTGCTCCAAGCACTTTATAGCCCACTTGGCAAACGAACCACAGATCGTCACTGATGCGAATCACCTAGTGCACTACCTACTAAAACTTGCAGAAAAACAAGACCCTTTCGCTCTTAGGAAAGAGGAACGACACAGCAGAGGCTCTTCCAACGACACACGCCCTTCCGAACTACCTAGGGGTCTGATTTCAGGAGTCAGGGCCACATTCACCATAACTCAACTTAAACAATTCGGTCCCAGCAGCCTTAGAGGACGCGCCAACACGGCTCGCTTAGAAGGAGCGATTGATCTGTTAAGCAAGCTTGGCCACATCGCAAAAGAAGGAAGCCGTTACCGATTCCAAGAATCGATACTACTTAGGCAGGAACCCGAATTAAAGAATGGCGAGATAGTTGAGGTCAAAGAGCTTCCGCTGTTTAGTGAGCAAGAATTCTGGACGCCCCAGCGAGGTTTTGCCTCTACCGCCGGGTACTATATTAAAGCTCGTTAGCGACTCAGCTTTTTTATGTGGCTAGAAGGTTGCGACACTATTCCAGTCATTTAAATTAGCGAGAAAAAAACTTGATATTAATGCTATGTTATAACGTTAATCTCGAGTGAAGCCAAAGCTAGCTTTCTGGCAGCGTCGCCTTCGGTTGGTCGCGCGCCCTTTTTCCCAGATCGCTGCAGCAGAGTACTTGCACCGCCAGGCAGCCTGGATTTAGTTTGAACAGCTCTGCGCTACGAGAGGGAACCAGGAAATTAAAACCGGGTACATAACCGGGTACAAATATTACTGAAAGTTTGGAAACACCGATATTTAGAGCGCTAGACACAGACACTTACCGTCTAACGTCTAGCCACACTCGCCCAGTCGACTTGCGAGCGAGTCAGGCCCTGCGCTTGTGCAGGGCCTGTTTGATTCGGCGAGCCTCCCTGCCGTACTGGCCTCGCCGAATCGCCGCCGTGCCCATACGCCATGAGCGGCGAGTAAGGTTTTTTCCCAAGCGCAGAATGGCTCGTCAGATGGCCTTCCCCACCGAGGGCCATCTGCCGCCCGGCTAGCCCCTTCCAACGTAAGGCATCTTGGTCGCCATGATGGTCTGGAATAGCACGTTTGCATCCAGCGGCAAACGAGCCATTTGCATGACCGCTTTGCCTACCAATTCGACGTCCATAAGCGGTTCAGGACGGATCTCACCACTCGCTTGTGGTACTCCGTCGGCCATCCGCCCGGCCAGATCGCTCATTGCGTTCCCGACGTCGATCTGACCCACCGCGATGTCGAACTGCCGCCCGTCCAGCGCTGCGGCTTTGGTCATCCCTGTGATCGCATGCTTCGTGGCAGTGTAGGCGACAGAGTTCGGACGAGGGCTGTAGGCGGAGAGCGAGCCGTTGTTGATAATCCGCCCTCCTCTCGGTGCCTGTTTGCTCATCAGCCTGAAGGCAGCCTGCAAGCAATAAAACATGCCGTTGAGGTTGGTGGCGACGACCGCCTGCCAATCTTGCGGTGTCCAGTCGAGGAACGAACCGGCCGGATTGCCGCGACCGGCATTGTTGAACAACAGATCCAATCGCCCCTGCTTGTGTTCGATAAATTCGAACAACTTGGCGACGGCTTGCGGATCGCTCACATCAGTTGCGAAAGGCCAAGCCCGAACGCCGGGACCGAACCGTGTTTCGATCTCCGCTTGTACCGCCTCCAGCCGATCAGATCGACGACCAGCCAGAACGACCGTGTAGCCGTCGCCGGCCAGCGCTAGCGCAGCGGCTCGGCCAATTCCGCTTCCTGCACCTGTGACCAGGGCAATTTTTTGCAGTGAATCTGTCACGACGCGTCTCCCTCTGTTAACAAGCGCTCCGTAGAGTTCTAGATCAATCGGACATCCGGGCACGGTTGCGCGGCGCTCCAATACGGCTATCTATGGAGCGCCTGATGTGGTCAGTGCGAGTGACGTGGCACCTGCGCACCTCGGCAACCGACCAGGAAGTCGAAGTCGCACCCCTCGTCGGCCTGCATCACATGTTCGACGAACAGTCGGCGATAACCACCATCCCACAAGAGGCCCTGCGGGGCTTGCCAGCCGGCCAGGCGCTCCTGCAGCTCGGCACCCGGGATGTCCAAATGCAGCCGCCCGGCATAACAGTCCAGCTCGATGAAATCCCCGTTACGCACTACCGCCAACGGCCCCCCCGCAGCGGCTTCCGGCGCAACATGCAGAACCACCGTGCCGTAGGCCGTGCCGCTCATACGGGCATCGGAGATCCGCACCATGTCGGTTACTCCCTTGGCCAGTACCTTGGGTGGCAGGCCCATATTGCCGACTTCGGCCATGCCCGGATAACCCTTGGGTCCACAATTCTTCATCACCAGCACGCAGGTTTCGTCGACGTCGAGGTCCGGGTCGGCGATGCGCGCCTTGTAGTCATCGAAGTCTTCGAAGACCACCGCTCGGCCGCGATGCTTCATCAGCTCCGGCGTTGCTGCCGAGGGTTTCAGCACTGCGCCGCTGGGCGCCAGATTGCCACGCAATACGCAGATGCCACCGTCTTTGCGCAATGGGTTGTCCAGCGCGCGGATGACCTCGTCCTCGCCGTAAATAGGTGCCTGGGCGCAGTTGTCCCACAGCGACTTGCCGTTGACGGTCAGCGCATCAGGATTCGGCAGCAGCTGGTTCTCACCCAGACGACGGATCACAGCGGGCAGCCCACCGGCGTAGTAGAACTCCTCCATCAGGAAGCGCCCCGACGGCTGAAGATCGACGATAGTCGGCATGCCCCGGCCGATACGGGTCCAGTCATCCAAATCGAGTTCGACGCCAATCCGCCCGGCGATAGCCTTGAGGTGGATCACCGCATTGGTTGAACCGCCGATGGCCGCGTTGACCCGGATGGCGTTTTCGAAGGCTTCCTTAGTCAGCACTTTCGACAGCCGAAGATCTTCCTGAACCATCTCGACGATGCGCATGCCGGACAGATGCGCCAGTACGTAACGGCGCGAATCCACCGCCGGAATCGCGGCGTTATGCGGCAATGACGTACCCAGCGCTTCGGCCATGCAGGCCATGGTCGAGGCGGTCCCCATGGTGTTGCAGGTACCCGCCGAACGAGACATTCCAGCTTCGGCAGAGAGGAACTCGTTGAGGTCGATCTGCCCGGCTTTGTACTGCTCGTGCATCTGCCAGACGATAGTGCCTGCGCCGATATCACGGCCCTTGTGTTTGCCGTTGAGCATCGGCCCACCGGTGACGACGATGGTGGGCACATCACAGCTGGCCGCGCCCATCAGCAACGCCGGGGTAGTCTTATCACAGCCCACCAGCAGCACCACGGCGTCCACCGGATTGCCGCGAATCGATTCCTCAACATCCATGCTGGCCAGGTTGCGCGTCAGCATCGCCGTGGGCCGCAGATTCGACTCACCATTGGAGAATACCGGGAATTCCACCGGGAATCCGCCAGCCTCCAGCACACCCTTCTTCACGTGCTCGGCGATCTTGCGAAAGTGTGCGTTGCAGGGGGTCAGCTCTGACCAGGTGTTGCAGATGCCGATGATCGGCTTGCCCTGGAACTCGTGATCCGGAATGCCTTGGTTCTTCATCCAGCTGCGGTACATGAAACCGTTCTTGTCCGTGGTGCCGAACCATTGAGCGGAGCGCAGGGGGCGTTTATCAGTCATTTTGCGTGCACCTCTCCAGCGGCAGGCCGCACGGGCCAGCCGGGTTGATCGTTTGTGGGTGGGGTCAAAGCAGCCAGGTCGAAATGGCCGGGAAGTACAACAGCAGGCCGAGTACCGCGATCTGGATGACGATGAAGGGCACCATCGAGCGGAAGATGTCGGTCAGCGTGATATCGGGTGGCGCCACACTCTTGAGGTAGAAGGCAGCAGGGCCGAACGGGGGTGAGATGTAGGACACCTGCATGCTCACCGCGAACAGGATGCCGAACCACACCGGGTCGTAGCCGAGCTCGACGACGATGGGCACGAAAATCGGCAGGCAAAGCATGGCGATGCCGATCCAGTCGAGGAACATGCCCAGCAGCAGGAAGATCAGCATCATCACCAGCACGATGACGAAGGGCGCGACGTCCAGACCGGTAATCGCTGACGAAACGAAACGGTTGCCGCCCATGAGGTTGTAAACCCCAACCAGACAGGCAGCGCCGATGCCGATCCAGACGATCATGCCGCAGGTTTCAAGGGTCTGGGTCAGGCTTTCCTGAAGCAGCTTGACGCTGAACTCACCGCGCACCAGGACCGCCAGCAGTACGCCCAGCGCGCCCATGGCAGCCGCCTCGGTGACCGACGCGATACCGGCGTAGATGCTGCCGAGTACCAGGCCGGCGATGGCGATTGGAAAGAACATGCCCTTGAAGGCTTCGCCGAGCGTCAGTCGCGGCACGCTGGCGTCCTTCTCCTGATGTGCGCCGCCCATGTGCGGATAGCGCATACACATCACCACCACGTAGAGCATGTAACTGCCCATCAGCAGCGCGGCAGGAACGATAGCTGCCTTGAACAGATCAGCGATGGAGACGCTGGCGATCAGGCCGTAGATGATCAGCACGATCGAGGGCGGCACCATGGTGCCCAGCGAACCACCGGCACAAACCACGCCGATGGCGATTCGCTTGTCGTAGCCCAGGCGCAGCATTTGCGGCAGCGCCAGTACACCAAGCAGGACGATTTCGCCACCGATGATTCCGGAGATGGCGGCGAGAAAGAACGCCACGACGATGGTCTGTACCGCGACCCCGCCCGGCAACCGCCCGGCAAAGAAGCGCATGGAATTGAACAGGTCCCGCGCCAGCCCTGATCGGTCCAGCAAGCCCGCCATGAAGACGAACATCGGTACCGCCACTAGCGAATATTCGGTGATGAAGCCAAACATGCGGCTGGCCACCAGCGGCACCGCCACCGGACCGAACCAGCCAAAGGTGAAGCCAGCAGCAACCAGGCCGGTGACGAAGGCCAGCGGCAGGCCCAGCACCAGCAGCGCGAAAATCGCGAAAATCATCAGGTAGGTTGCGATCTCGATACTCATTTCGTGGCATCCGTATCAAGACGTGCACGTCGGTGAGTCGCGATACGCACCACTTGCTGCACGCACATCAGTGCGATGGAGACCAGAATGACGATCTTGGTAAACGCCGGCAGCGGCGGGTTCCACGACGAGCCTGAGGTCTCCAGTCGCCAGTTTCCGGTGGGTGCGTGAGTCGCGTTGTAAGCCAGCACCCAGGCGGCATAGCCGATCGCCAGGCAGAACAGGACGCCCAGCACCAGGTTCAACAGCTCGAGCCAACTGCGCTTCCGCGGCGAGAGACGGTCGAGCAGGATGCGAATCTGAATGTGCCGATTAGTGGCCAATGCGTAGGGGCCGCCCAGTGCAAAGATGGCGGCGACCAGGAAGGTCGTGGTTTCGTGCGCCCACTCGGTAGGTGCGTTAAAGCCGTAACGCATGATGACTTCGTACACACTGACGAGCATGGCAATGAAGGTCAGCCAGGCAATAACCTGGCCGCCGCGCTGAATGCCGCGGTCGAGCCAACCGTGGCCCGGCTCGGGAGCGCAGGCATCCAGATGATCGTCGGACGAAGATTGATTTTTTTTCACAGCGAGACTCCTCGCACCTTCCGGCCGCAGCCGGAAAGTCGGTGTTCATCGATGATAAGTGGCCGCCGTGGGGCAGCTCAGAGCATGCCCTTGTCCTGCAAGTAGGCCTGGATCGAATCCACCGCCTCCTTGGCCTGAGGGCTGCGCTCACGCCAACGCGCCCACTCTTCGCGAGCGGACTGGCGGAACTTCTTCAGCTCCTCATCGGAAAGCGAGGTCAGGGTCACGTCGCCCTTCTGCTTGGCCAGCGCCACCTGCTCTTCATCTTTTTTCTGCAGATCGCTGACCAACTGCTCGGTGAAGGCATCGACGGAGTCTTCGAGAATTTTCTGCTGTTCGGGCGACAGGTCGTCCCATAGCGCCTTGTTTACCGAAATGTCCTTCATCGGCATCGAATGAAAGCCGGGGTATACAGCGAACGGCGCGTACTTGTGATAGCCCTGCTGGTAGTTGGTGGAAAACACCGTGTAATCGGCCGCGTCGATCACGCCTTTTTCCAGACCGGTATATACCTCGGAAGTCGGCAGATTCACGGGTGCCGCACCGACGAGCTTGAAGATGTTCGAAACCATGCCTTCCGGCGCGCGCACCTTCAGCCCTTTGAAGTCATCGAGGGTCTCGATCTTGCGCTTGCTGATTAGCGATTCGGCACCGACAGCGCCGGCACGGATGAGATGGACGTTATACGGCTCGACCAGACGGTTGTAGCCCGCCTCCCCGCCCGCGTTGCGCATGTAGTCGAGGAACGGCGCCGGGCCGTTCCAGGCACCGACCATGTTCCCGTACACCGCGAAGGCTGGGTTCTTTCCAGAGAAGTAACCAGGATCGGTAATGTGGCCCTGAATGATGCCTGCACCCACGGCATCCAGTGTCTCGTTGTTGCCAACGATGGTGCCGGTCGGCAGGACCTCGACCGTGATTTCGCCGTTGGTTTTTTCACCAACGCTCTTGGCCCACTCCTGCGCGATGCGGTATTCGTCGTCGCCGGCATTGACGTTGATTTGGAATTTCCATTCCTGCTTGGCAAATACGTTGCCCGAAGCCAAAACCAGGGCTGCCGCAAGGCTGAATCCGACACGCTGACACTTTGATTGCATAGCTGCCTCTCCATTATTTTTGTTAGGCGTTATCAGTCCGCGGCTCAAGCGCTTCGCACACGGCCTGGCCCGCTGTTGAAAAGAATAAACAGGGCAGCCATCATCAACAAATACAAAATAAGTCCGCTCCGATAATAAAACGGATATACCTCGATGAAGCCGATCAACAGCAACTGGTTCGTTCGCGCCCGCCTGAAAAATCGCCATATCCCGCTCCTGGTCGCGCTGGGCGACACTGGCAACCTCAACCGTGCGGCCGAAGGCCTGGGTATCTCCCAGCCTGCCATTTCCAAACTGTTGAAAGAGCTGGAAGACGGCCTCGGTGTCGCGCTGTTCGAGCGACACGCACGTGGCGTGGTCCCGACGATCTATGGCGAAACCATGATCCGCCAGGCCAGACGCCTGCAAAGCACCCTGGACAATGCCTACCGTGAAGTGGATGCCCTCCGCCAGGGGCAGCAGGGCCACGTGCGCATCGGTACGATCCTCACGCCCTGTGCCGAGTTGCTGCCCGAAGTGGTGAGCCGCGCCAAGCGGCGCTTTCCGAATCTGGAAATGACCATCCGTACCGGGTCGAGCCGTGACCTGATGGCGATCCTCGACGATGGGGAACTGGATTTTCTCGTCGCGCGCTTTTTCGCCAACAGCCAGCAGCACGATCTGCACTTCGAACCCCTTGCAAAGGAGCCGCTGCGTATATGCGGACGTGCAGGCCTCGTCAACGGCGCGTTGTCTCGTGCACAGATGAACGCAGCGGACTGGGTGCTGCCGCCGACCGGGAGCGTGCTGCGGCAGGAGTTCGACGCACTTTTCCAGCGCGTCGGCATGCGTCCGCCAACGAAAGTAGTCAACGCAGAAAACCTGCTGATGGTCACGACACTGGTGGAAAAGAACGACATGCTGACCGTACTGCCGCGCGATGTGCTGGCGCACTACGCGCGTTACGGCATGCTCGTCGAGATCGAAGTCGACAGCCGCATCGACATCGACCTGAATCAAGGTCTGATGTCGTTTGGCATCATCACCAAGGATCAGCGGTTGCTCTCACCGGCCGCGCACAACGTGCTGGAGCTTTTACGTGACGTGGCGCGGCAGATCATCCCCGCTCCTGTCGCGTATCAGAACGCGCCCGGATAGGCGCCACCGTCGAGCAACAGGTTCTGTCCAGTGAGGTAACCGGCGTGCGCGCTGCAAATGAACGCACAGAACGCACCGAATTCGTCTGCGCTGCCGAAGCGGCGCGCGGGAATCCCCTGCCGACGCGCGTCGGCGACGTCGTCCAGCGACCTGCCACTGGCCTTCGCGCCGGCATCGAGTGTCTTCTGTAGGCGCTCGGTGGCGAATGCTCCGGGGAGCAGATTGTTGATGGTTACGTTATTGCCGGCCAGTTGCGGCTGCCGCGCCAGGCCGGCAACGAAGCCCGTCAGTCCGCTGCGCGCGCCGTTGGACAGCCCGAGGATATCGATCGGTGCCTTTACCGCGCCAGAGGTGATGTTGACGACGCGGCCAAAACCGCGGGCGGCCATGTCGTCGACGCAGGCTTTGATCAGCTCGATCGGCGTGAGCATGTTGGCGTCGATGGCAGCGAGCCAGTCGTCCCGATTCCAGTTGCGGAAATCGCCCGGCGGCGGGCCGCCCGCGTTATTGATCAGAATGTCGACCTGTGGGCACGCTGCCAATGCCGCGTGCTGCACGTCAGGACGCGTTATGTCGCCCGCCACGGTACGTACCTCAACTGCAGGGTTCAATGCGCGCAATTCGCTGGCCGTGGATTCCAGTGCGTCGCGGCTGCGCGCATTGAGCACCACATTCACGCCCTCTCTAACCAACGCCGCGGCGCAGCCACGGCCCAGCCCCTTGCTGGCCGCGCACACCACTGCCCAACGTCCTGAAATGCCAAGATCCATTGTTATTTCCTCGATATATGCAGCATGGCGGGCCGCTCCACGACCGCGCCGGCCCGAACACAACCCGGCTTACATCGAGCGCTCGAGCAGCCAGACATAGTCGTTTTGGCTGGCTTCGCGCGGATTGGTCTTGTGGCTATGGTCCGCCAGCGCACCCGTGACGATCCGCGGATACAGGTCGGCGGTCACTTCCAACTGAGTCAGCCCGGTAGGCAAGCCGAGCCGCTCGGTCATGGCTTTCAATGCGGGAATGATCTGCGACGGACTGTTCAGCTGCATGGCCTGCGCAATGCGATTGAGCTTGTCGTCGGCGCGCATCGACTCGCTGCTGGCGTTGAACTCGATAACTGCCGGCATGAAGATCGCGTTGAGCGTGCCGTGATGCAGACGCGGATTCAGGCCACCGAGGGAGTGACTGAGGCTGTGCACGCAACCCAACCCTTTCTGGAATGCCATAGCGCCCTGCATGGAAGCGCTCATCATGTTCGTCCTCGCCTCCCGATCGCCGGGTTCGCGGGTAGCCCGTTCAATATGCAACCAGCCCCGCCGCAAGCCGTCCAGCGCGATGCCATCGGCCGGCGGATTGAAGGCAGGTGACATGAAGGTTTCCAGGCAATGCGCAATCGCGTCCATCCCCGTCGCAGCCGTCATCAAGGGCGGTAGGCCAAGCGTCAATTCCGGGTCGCAAATCGCAGATTTGGGAATCAAGTACGGCGACAACACGCCGACCTTGCGTCCGTCATCGAGGATCAGGATTGCACCGCGGCCCACTTCGCTGCCGGTTCCCGCCGTGGTGGGAATGGCAATGACCGGCGCGGTCGCGGCCGTTATGCGGGCGGCGCCGCCCTCGATCACTGCAAACTGCTTCAATGGCCCTTCATGGGTGCCGCAAATCGCGACACCCTTCGCCAGATCGATGGACGAACCACCACCTACCGCGATAATCCCGTCGAAGCCACCGGCGCGATACAGCTCCGCCGCCTGGCGCACGGCCGCTTCGTTGGGATTGGGTGGTGTCTGATCGAAGACCGCTGCGGCGGAGGGATCGGCCAGCTTGGCGATCACCCGGTCCACGATACCGGTGGCGCGCACGCCGGCATCCGTGACCACAAGCGGACGGCGTATGCCGATCCGCTCGCATTCCTGTTGCACCAGCGCTATTGCACCGAAGGCGAACTGAACCTGCGTGATGTAATTGATGAGAGCCATGGCGGCGCACCTCTGTCGGGTCGGGTGATGGTTTTTGTGTGCTGGGCGCGGCCAGCGCGTTTTGTCCGTCCGTACTCCACGTTTGCAGTGGATGCGCTCGACCCTATGACAATGGAGACCTGCTGACTAATGAGAGCCGTTGATCCAGCGATAACCGGCAGATATATCGCGCAGCCAATGTCCGGCAATGCGGTAGGCGGGGTCGATGGCGTTGAGCGCATCCCGCCGGCACCAGGCGAAAAAAACCCGCCGAAAGGCGGGCTAAAAGAGACACCTGAACGGCATCCCTCGTGGTCGGCTGACGGGTGCCTGAGGAGGTGCACCACGTCAGTCAATGAGGTCTCGTCTTACAGCGCAGCGTCTGTGGTCTGGCCGTCGACCAGACGGTCGATACCCAGCGGGTTGGCGTTCTTCAGCGCCTCGGGCAGTAGTGCATCGGGGAAGTTCTGGTAGCACACAGGCCGCAGGAAGCGGTCGATGGCCAAGGTACCAACCGACGTGCCGCGCGCATCCGACGTCGCTGGGTACGGGCCGCCGTGGACCATGGAGTCGCAGACCTCGACGCCGGTCGGATAGCCGTTGAGCAGCAACCGGCCGGCCTTCTGCTCCAGCACGGCAACCAGATCGGCGAACGCAGTGAAGTCGGCTTCGTCGCCGATCAAGGTAGCCGTCAGCTGGCCGCGCAGACCATGCAGCGCACGGATCAGCTCGGCCTTGTCGGCTACTTCCACGACGACCGTGGTAGGGCCGAACACCTCCTCCTGCAGGAGCTCATCGCCCTCGATCAGAAGGCTCACGTCCGCCTTGAACAGTTGCGGCTGGGCCTGATTGCCCTGCTGCACCTGACCGGCAAGCTGGGTAATGCCGGGATGCGCCTGCAAATGCTCCAACCCCTTGACGTAGCTTTTCAGCGTGCCGGCGTTGAGCATGGTTTGCGCAGGCTGCTCGGCCATGAAGCCGGATAGGCGCTCGAGGAATGCGCTGAACTCGGGCGAACGGATGCCGATGACCATGCCTGGGTTGGTGCAGAACTGGCCGCAACCCATGACTACCGAGGCCGTCAGCTCGTTGGCGATGGTGTCACCACGGGTTTTCAATGCCTCGGGCAGTACCAGGACCGGGTTGATGCTGGACATCTCGGCGAATACCGGGATCGGTTGCGGGCGCGCTGCGGCCATGTCGCAGAGCGCACGACCGCCACGCAGCGAGCCGGTGAAACCGACAGCCTGGATAGCCGGATGCTTGACCAGCGCTTCGCCGACGCCGGAGCCGTAAATCATGTTGAACACGCCTTTGGGCATGCCGGTCTTTTCGGCCGCGCGGATGATTGCATCGGCTACCTGTTCAGCCGTGGCCATGTGGCCACTGTGCGCCTTGAACACTACCGGGCAGCCAGCTGCCAACGCTGCGGCCGTATCGCCACCGGCCGTGGAGAACGCCAGCGGGAAATTGCTCGCACCGAACACGGCGACCGGGCCAAGCCCCATGCGGCATTGGCGCAGATCGGGGCGCGGCAGCGGCTTACGGTCAGGCATGGCACGATCAATACGAGCTCCGTGGAAATCACCGCGGCGCAGCACCTTGGCGAAAAGGCGCATCTGTCCACTGGTACGGCCGCGCTCGCCCTGGATACGGCCTGCCGGCAGAGCGGTTTCCTGGCAGGTCAACGCGACAAAGTCGTCACCCAATCCGTCGAGTTCATCAGCGATTGCGTCAAGAAACTCGGCGCGCTTGCTGGCCGGCAGGGCGCGGTACAACGGGTAAGCGCGGGCCGCTGCCTCTGCTGCCGCATCTACTTCTTGCGCAGTGGCCTGGGTGAAGTGGAATGGCAGGGCTTCACCTGTCGTAGCATCGAAGCTCTGATGAGTAGTGGTGCCAGCCGCACAGCGGCCGCCGGCAATGAAGTTGTGACCAAGAATGGTGGGCATTGAAACTCCTAGTTTGAGAGTTCAGACCTTCGCATGGCGCGAAGGACGGGCCGCGGCCCGAAGAGACAGGGCCCGTCACGCCTGGAGCGGGGCGAGCCGACGATCGCGATATGAGCACAAACCAAATTCGGGTTAGAGCGACTTCACATCACCGGGACGAATAGGAGACTGCTTCACGCTGATTCCGTTGCGCAGCGGTTCGCCGAATTCGTCGAGGCTGACTTCGAACTGATCGCCCGGTTGGGCCTTGATACCGTCCGCAAAGGATAACGTTGCGGTACCGAAGAAATGCACATGCACATCGCCGGGGCGCAAAAACTGTGCGTATTTGAAGTGGTGGTACTCGAGGTTCTCCAGGCTATGGCACATATTTTCCTCGCCCGACAGAAACTCTTTTTCCCAGAGGACCTCGCCCTTACGGCGAATACGGCTGATCCCGGCAAGGTGTCCTGGCAACTCACCTACGCGCAGCTCAGGCCCGAACGAGCAGTACCGCAGCTTCGAGTGCGCCAGGTACAGGTAGTTCTTGCGCTCGGTCACATGGTCGGAAAACTCGTTGCCCAGCGCAAACCCGACCCGGTACGGCTTGCCATCTTCGCCGATCACATAAAGCCCCGTGAGCTCGGGCTCCTCACCGAAATCCTCCGCGAAATCAGGGACAGGAAAGTCCTCGCCTGGCCGCACGACGATACTGCCGTCACCCTTGTAGAACCACTCGGGCTGGACGCCAGGCGTACCCGACTCCGGACGACCACCCTGCATGCCCCAGCGGAACATCTGCATGGTGTCGGTGACCTTTTCCTCCACTTCCGCCTGCTGATGCATTTTGTCTCGCGTCGACGCACTGCCCAGGTGGGTCAGGCCGGTGCCGCTGACCAGGCAATGGGTAGGGTCTTCGTGGTCCAGCGGAGCCAGCACGCGACCGGTATCGAGCAGTTCGCGGTAAGCCGGGCCGCTGTCACGCGCAAGCGTGTCGATTTCAGCAGCCAGGGAGCGTTGATTGCGAATCGCGGAAAGCGCAAGTTCTCGCGTGCTCCGTACGCCGCGCAAGACTTCGATCTGGCCACCTTCGACCACGCCGACCTGACGCAGGCCCTGCTCGTTTTCAAACTGGATCAATCGCATGACGCGCTCCTCTTGGACATTCCGCCTCGGTGGCGGCATCTGGCTAGCGGTCACTTTAAAAATCGAAAAGGTTGATGCCTAATGAAAGCTTCTGATTGAGCAATAACCTTGAGTCATCCCCATGATCGCCGCCCTCCCCTCCATCGTGTCTCGCCTGCGCCTCAAGCAACTGCGGCTGCTCATCGCCCTTGACGAGCAGGGATCCCTGCATCGCGCGGCGGAGCAGGTCGCGATCAGCCAACCCGGCGCGACAAAAGCATTGCGTGAGATCGAGGCGACCTTTGGCGCCGAGTTGTTCACCCGGACCACCCAGGGCCTGACACCCAATGACCTGGGCCGTTGCGTTATTCGCTACTCACGGCTGATCCACAGCGATCTGGCCCATCTACGCGAAGAGATGCTGGGCATCATCCAGGGTCAGGGAGGGCGGCTCTCCATTGGCGTCATCATGGGAGCCGTGCCTTTACTGATGGGAGCCTTGGGCCGGCTGCGTCGTAAACAGCCCGAGCTTTCGGTGGAGATCGTCGAGGACACCAGCGCCCGATTGCTGGGTTTGGTTGATCAGGGCCGCCTTGACCTGGCGATCTGCCGCAGCAGCGTGAGTCACCGTCCGGACGCCTATGACTGCCTGACGCTACATGACGAACCGCTGGCAGTGGTGGCACACCCGCAACATCCTCTGGGTAACGCCAACTCGCTATCGCTGGTCGAGCTGATCGGCTATCGCTGGGTCGTCTACCCCGCCAATATGCCGATGCGCCTGGTGCTGGAGCGCGAGTTCAGCCATGCCGGGTTGGGGTTTCCCCGCTACCCGGTTGAAACAGCATCGACCTTCACTATGTTGAGCCTGATTCAGGAAGACCCCGAGCTGGTAGCCGTCATGCCGCTCGCCGTGGCGAAGTTTAGCGAAGGCTTCGGCATGATCCGCCGCCTGCCGCTGGACCTGCATTCGCGCAGCGAGCCGTACGGGGTTGTCGCCCGTCACGGCAGCCGACTGTCATCCGCCGCGCGCCTGCTGCTCGACGAATTCCAGAGCAATAGCATGGTTGTCGCCGCAGACTAGACCAAGCCTCTCGCAGCGAGATTCTTGAACAGGGCGAGCAGACCGAACTCCCAGGGTGTCACCTCATCGCTATGATTGACCTGGTTGTGTAGGCCGCCCAACTGCGCGCTGCGAATGGTCACACGGTCGCCCAGCTTGTGAGTAAAGCCTGCGCCCGGTGCATCCCGATCCTCGGTTGGCGCGAACAGCGTGCCGAGAAACAGCAAAAATCCGTCGGGATACTGATGGTTGCGGTTAAGCGCCTGCCCGACGAGATCCAGCGGATCCCGGCTGATCTGGTTCATCGAACTGCTCCCCTGCAACACGTATCCGTCCTCGCCTTCGACACGCAGATCGACTACGCAAGCGCGTACATCGTCGAGCCCGAAACTGTCATCGAACAGACGAATGAACGGGCCGATGGCGCACGACCCGTTGTTGTCCTTGGCCTTGCTCAACAGCAAGGCGCTACGCCCCTCGAAGTCGCGCAGGTTAACGTCGTTGCCGAGCGTCGCGCCGATCACCTCGCCCCGGCTGTTGACCGCCAGTACCACTTCCGGCTCCGGGTTATTCCATTCCGACTTTGGATGAATGCCCACCTGCATCCCGCTGCCCACGGCTGCCAGCACTGGCGCCTTGGTAAAAATCTCGGCATCGGGCCCAATGCCCACCTCAAGGTATTGCGACCAAAGGCCCTGCTCGATCAGCAGTTCCTTGAGTCGAAGCGCCGCCTCGGAACCCGGCTTGATACGAGCGAAATCCTCACCCAGCGTGTTCCGCACCTTGGCGCGGACTGCGTCAGCCTTTGCCGGGTCCCCAGCCGCCTGCTCCTCGATCACCCGCTCCACCATACTGGCGGCAAAGGTGACACCGGCCGCCTTGATCACCTGGAGGTCAGCCGGCGCCAGCAGGTAGGGCTTCGTCGGGTCGCGATCACTGCCACTGTTCGCCAAGAGCCCCTCGACGCTCGCGATACGGGGCGGGTTCGCCTGGCGGAGCTGTCGCAGCAAGTCAGGCAGCTCGAAGAGGCCGCTCAGGGTTGAGGCCAGCTGAGATAGGTCGTACACGCCGTCCTCGCGCAACAAGATCGGCGCGGGGCCGGCGCTGCTGCCTGGCAGCCAGCAGCGACCAACAAGAGTGCCCTGCAGCCCGTCGGTCGGCAGGGTGTTGTCCATGGTGAGCAAAAGCGGGTTGTACATAGTTGTTGTTTTCCCTTCGCAGGATGATGCGATCGGCCGGGCTGCACAACGACAAGCCGAAACCGAGAGCTGGCCGGTTACAGTAGTATCGCCACGCAAACCCGACGGCACTGGCAGCGCAACTTACGCATGCCAGGCACCCGGCTTCTAATGACTTTTTCTCAGGGCTCGATACGAACCCGTTATCACCTGCACAACGAGTATCCGGTCATGAGCAGCGACTCCAGCAACCTGCCGTCCCTGAAAAACTGGCTGAAGTTCCGCCACCTGTCGCTCATTGCCACGTTAGCGCGTACCGGAAACATGCATGCCGCGGCCGAGCAGATGGGCCTTAGCCAGCCGGCTGTCAGCAAGATGCTGCGGGACATCGAGAACCTGTTCGGCTTTGCATTGTTCGAGCGCCAGACGCGCAAGCTGTCTCCCAGCGACCTCGGGCAGGTGGTGATTCAGTACGCCGAGCGCACACTCAACGATGCGCAGCGCTTCGGCCATGAGCTGGACGTCATGCGTAAGGGCGGTCATGGCACCGTCAGAATTGGGGCAATCTTTGCCGCCACGGCTCAGACACTGCCCACGGCATTAGCCGAACTCAAATGCCGGCGGCCACTGCTGGCTGTCGAGCTGATCGAGGGTACCAGCGACTACCTCCTGCACATGCTCGAAGACAAAAAGCTGGATGTGGTCATAGCGCGCTACACCGAGACTCGACAGCGCGAACGCTTGAATTTCCAGCCTCTAGCGCAGGAGCCCTTCTGGCTCGTTGCCAATCGCAACCACCCGCTGAGCGCGAGAAGCGAGATTCCGCCAGGAGAACTGACGCAATGGCCCTGGGTGCTCTACCCGCCTGACACGCCCATGCGCCAGATGCTGGACAACGCGCTTAGCCAACTCGACATCGCCCAGCCTTGTAATGTGGTTGAAACCACATCGGTACAGACCACGCTACACCTGCTCAGCAACAGCCAAACCCTCGCGCTGTTGCCAGAGGCGATTGCCCGGCGACAGGTCGAACAAGGCGCACTGTCGGTGTTATCAACACCGCTAGACATGCAACCGTTGTGCTACGGGATCCTCACTCACAGGCAAGCAATGTTGTCCGCCGCGGCCCTGGAGCTTGTCAGCATCCTGCTTGCCGGCAGCCCGCTGCCTGCGCCGTAACGAAAGCCGCGCCATCTGTTGGCCTGCTCCCTCGCTCGCCGTCACATCCCGCCGCGCTCAGCAAGACGGTCGGTCAGAGCCGATAACCTGTCGTTATATTGCGATGAGCAGGCGTCACTGGACAGAAACCAGCCCGGGTAATTAGTTTCGTGACAGCTCTGGTGGCGTCTCGTACGAAGCGTAATGCGCCAGAGCAGCCCGGTTCTGACCCACCACGGCATTCCCCGAACGCCGCAAGTCCAACAATAATTCATAGGTAGAGCACATGACCGATACCAAGCACAGCGCGCGCCGCCCGTTTCGCCCACTCAAAACCCTCCTGCTCTCTGCCTTGCTGGCTACGCCACTGATGGCATTCGCTGAATACCCCGACAAGCCCATCCAGCTCATCGTGCCTTGGGCAGCCGGCGGCGGCAGCGATGCGGCCGCACGCGGCATCGCCGCTGCGCTGGAAGAGGAGCTCGGTACCACGATCAACGTGGTCAACCGTACCGGCGGTGGCGGAGTCGTCGGCCACACCGTGATGGCGACGGCGAAACCGGATGGCTACACCCTGGGCTTTATCACGGGTGAGCTGAACATGATGCACTGGCAGGGGCTGACCAAGATCAACCGGGAGGATTTCACTCCTATCGGCATGACCAACTACGACTACCCGGGCGTGCAGATCAGCGCGGACGCGCCGTACAACAGCGTTAACGACTTGCTCGCCGCGATCAAGGAGAAGCCCAAGGGTACGTTCAAGGCGTCTGGTACGGGCCTCGGAGGCATCTGGCATGTCGCTTTTGCCGGCTTGCTGATGGACCAGAACATTGCGCCCGACCAAGTGACGTGGATTCCGAGCCAGGGCGCCGCGCCAGCGATGGTCGAGCTGGCGGCGGGTGGTCTGGAAATCGTGCCGTCGTCGGTGCCTGAAGCGCGCGCCATGATCGAGGCAGGCAAAGCCAAGGGGCTGGCAGTCGTTTCTCCCGAACGCAACCCCAGCTTCCCGAACATTCCGACCCTCAAGGAAGCAACCGGCAGCGACTACACGCTGGGTGAGTGGCGTGGTATTGCCGGGCCGAAAGGCATGGATCCGGCCGTCGTGGCAAAACTGGAAAAAGCGCTGGAAGCCGCTTACAAGAGCGACCTCTACCAGGACTTCATGAAGAAGCAGGGCTTCGGCGTGGAGTGGCGCAACGCCGAGGATTTCAAGAAATTCCTCGCCGAGAACGATGCGTACATGGGCGGCATCATCGACGGGATCGGCTTGAAGAAATAAGCCAGCGCCAACCCCTGCAAACCGGCGCGCCAGCGCCGGCTTTTCCCGGTACGTCGCGTTTGCGCTCCTCTCGAGCGCGAAGGACAGAACGATGAAAGATCTTTCTCTTGGCCTGATTTTCCTGGCGCTGGGTATCGCTGTGATTGTTGCGTCCCAGGCGTTTCCAAACGTCGGCGGCCTTAGCTACGGCGCAGGCCTGTTCCCCACCCTGATCGGATCCGGCATGGCCATCGGCGGCCTGTTGCTTTCGCTCGGTGCCACCCGCCAGATGCGCAGAGACGCCTCTGCAAATGGTGCGGCAAGTCTGCTTCCGCGATTGGGCTTCGGCTGGCTGTTGTCTTTCGTGCCGTGTGTCGCAGTCGTCGCCTACATCTATGTCAGCGACACGCTTGGCGCGCTGCTGAGCATGGCTTTGATCATGTTCGTCCTGTTCTGCCTGCGCGGCGTTCGCTTGTTGCTGGCGCTGATCATCTCTGCCGTATCGGCACTCGTCATCACGTACGCCTTCACCAATCTACTTTCGGTACCGCTGCCACAAGGGATGCTAGGCCTCTAGGAGTACGGACATGCAAGAATTCGTCGACGGCCTGTTACTGGTCCTCAATTTCAAAACGATCATCGTCGTGCTGCTTGCCGCTCTGTTTGGTGTGTTCGTCGGCGCGATTCCCGGCCTCTCGGCCACCATGGCCGTCGCGCTGCTGGTTCCGATCACATTCTCCATGGACCCGATCGCCGCTATCGCCGCGATTATCACGACGGCGGCGATGGCGATATTTGCCGGGGACATTCCGGGCGCCTATCTCAATATTCCGGGTACACCGTCTTCAGCAGCGTACGTTGGCGACTCCGCCGCGCTCGGTCGTAAAGGGCGCGCCCGCGAATGCCTGGGCGTCAATCTGGTGTGCTCGGTTACCGGTGGGCTTGCCGGTACTGTTGTGCTGGTGATGATCGCGCCGAAACTCGCCGAGTTCGCGCTCAACTTCAGTTCGTTCGAATATTTCTGGCTGGCTGTCCTTGGGCTGAGCAGCGCCGTGTTCGTTTCGCAGGGCTCGGTGATCAAGGCCTTTCTCTCCCTGATGGTGGGCCTGCTGCTCTCCACCGTCGGGCTGGACATGATCAGCGGCACGCCACGCTTTACCTTCGATGTGCCGGACCTGTTTGCGGGCATCAACTTCATCCCGGTGATGATCGGTTTCTTCGCACTCAACGAAGTGATGAAGCTGTTCGCCAGCCCTCGCCAAGCAGCCGATGAAGCTCCGGAGCCAGCCGTCAAGCAGACCGGCACGGTGTTCGGTCTGGTGCCGCATTACCTCAAGCGCTACTGGCGCAACCTGATAAGGGGCAGCTCCGTCGGCGCGCTGATTGGTGCGCTGCCCGGTGCGGGTGCGGATATCGCCGCCTGGATCACGTACGCGATCAGCAAGAAGCGCTCGCAGGAGCCGGAAAAATTCGGCACCGGCCACATGGAAGGGATCGTCGATGCCAGCAGTGCGAACAATGCGGCCGTTTGCGGAGCCTGGGTGCCCGCCTTGGTATTTGGTATCCCGGGCGACTCGATTACCGCCATCGTAATCGGCGTTCTGTATATGAAAGGCATGAATCCCGGCCCGACTATCTTCATGAACAACGGCGAGATGGTGTACGGCCTGTTCAGTGCCTTCTTCATGGCAAACCTGATCCTGATTCCCGTCGGTTACCTGGCGATTCGCAGCGCGCACATCTTTGCCATCACGCCGGCACGTTTGCTGATGCCCATCATCCTCTGCTTCTGCATCGTCGGCGCCTTCGCCATCAATAACTCGGTCACCGACATCTGGATCATGCTGCTGTGCGGCACAGCGGTTTACTTCATCAGCAGCGCGGATTTCCCCGTCGCACCGGCAATTCTGGGACTGGTGCTGGGCGGCGTACTGGAGAACAACTTCATGACCTCCATGCTCAAGTCCAACGGCAGCGCACTTGCGTTCGTCGAGCGGCCTATCAGCGCCGTGCTTGGCGGGTTGGTCCTGATCATTGCCCTCTTTCCGGTGTTCTCCAGGCTGTGGGCCAGGCGTACCGGCCAGATGGCAGCCCCTAACGCACCTCAAGGAGACGTTCGATGAAGGTCAATGCGAGCACGCTGGAACAGCTCATCAATCAGCTGTTTCGACAGGAAGGCGCGTCGGAAGACGTAGCGTCCACCGTCGCAAAAGTGCTGATCGAAGGCGATCTGCTCGGGCACCACACCCATGGCGTGAAACTTGCGCAGGGCTACCTCAAGGACATCCGATCCGGCCATGCCAAAGTCGATGTGGCCCATTTGCAGGTGGTCCAACAGTCGCCAGCCGCCGTTCTCTACGATGCCAACTACCTGCTGGGCCCCTACGCTGTCAGCCAGGCGCTGGACTTCACGATCAACGCGGCCAGGACGCTTGGGGTCGGCGTCGCGAACATTCGACGTTCGCATCACATTGCCTGCCTCGCGGCTTATCTCCAGGCCGCCACCGATCAGGGGCTGGTGCCGATCATCCTGACGTCCGACCCCGCGGTGGCTTCCGTTGCGCCCTATGGCGGGCTCGATCCGGTGTACACGCCAAATCCACTCGCCATCGGCATTCCCACCGGCGGCGACCCGATCCTGATCGACGTCAGTATGTCGACCATCACCAACGGGCTGGTCAACAAGACGCGCCAGGCCGGTGGCCAGCTCGACCATCCCGTCATCCAAGCCAATGACGGCAGCCTGACCCGCGATCCCTCCGCGTTCTTCACCGATCCGCCGGGCAGCATCCTGCCGCTGGGTGGTCTGGAGTTCGGTCACAAGGGCTTTGGCCTTGGCGTCATGGTCGAAGCGCTAACGGCTGGCCTGGGTGGGTTCGGGCGTCGTGACGGCGTCAGCCAGTGGGGCGCGGCGGTGTGCGTGCTGACACTGGACCCGGCGTTTTTCGGCGGTCTGGACGCCTTCAGGGCAGAGATGGATCATTTCGTCCAGCGTTGTCTCGACAGCCGTCCGCGCGAGGCGGGCAAGCCGGTGCGCATGCCCGGGCATGCCGGAATCGCAAGGCGCCGTCAGTATCTCGAAGACGGTATTCCGCTTCCCGCCGACGTCCTGGATTCGGTCCGCACGGCCGCTCGAGACGGCGGGCTGGATTGCCCGATCTGATCGCGGCCCGCTGCGAACGACACGCCGCGCCTAAGCGCGGCGCGTGATATCCGCTGCGGCCATTTGTGCGCTGAGCACAGCCTGCGCTGCGGCTTGCCACTTTGGCTCATGAATCAGGTTCGGACTCAGTTCGTCCAGGGTGCTGCAACCCAGCAAGCCCAGAGTTCGATCGACTTCGGTACGCAGGATTTCGATGGCGTGCGTCGCGCCGGGACCTTTGCCGGCCGCGAGGCCATATAACCCTGCCCGGCCTAACAAAACGCCGTCGGCGCCCAATAGCAGCGCTTTCACGATGTCACTGCCGCGACGAAAGCCGCCGTCGAGAAAGATGCTCAGTTTTCCTTTGGCCAACTGCGCGACGTCCGGCAGCGTTTCCATGGCCGATACCGAGCCGTCGAGCTGGCGCCCGCCATGATTGGAGAGCACGACGCCATCGACGCCATAGTGCAGGGCAAGGTTCGCATCCTCCGGGTGGATCATGCCTTTAACGATCAGCTTGCCCTTCCAGATATCACGCAGCCAGGCGATATCTTGCCAACTGAGCGTCGGATCGAGCTCCGCTGCGAGCGCGCTGGCGGCCCCCTTCACCGTGTCGCGGCCGGGCGGCAACAGATCGCCAAGATTCTTGAAGCGCGGCACCCCGTTGGGTACCAGCACATCCCAGATCCATTCCGGATGGCACAGCACGTCGAGCTGGTTGCGCAGGTCGAGCTTGAGCGGTCGCACGTAATTACGCCTGTCCCACTCGCGATTGCCGAAGATGGCGCTGTCGGTCGTCACCATGATGGCCTCCAAGCCCAGCGCCTCGACGCGCTTGACCAGCCTGGCGACGTGCTCACGGGTTCGATACAGGTAGATCTGCATCCAGGCCCGAATACCCTCGACCTTGGCAATATCCTCGATGGATGTGGTCGAGGCATTGCTCAGGACAAAAGGAATACCTGCCCTGGCGGCGGCCTCGGCGAGGCGCAGGTCGCCCTGGTCGGTCAACAGCCCGTTGAAGCCCGTGGGGCCTATGAGGAATGGCAGCGCAGACGGCCGATCAAAAAACGAACGCCGCAGATCGCGCGTGCCTACGTCCCGCAAGGTACGCGGCTGCAGCGTAATGCTCTCGAAAATGCCGCGATTGCGGCGCAGCGTGAACTCGTCGTCGGCGCCGCCTTCGACATACTCGAACGAGAAATTCGGCAGTCGCCGCCGTGCGATTTCGCGCAGCTCTTCGATGTTTTGCGCGCGCCGATAATCGCGACCCGTATGAAGTCGTCTTTTCATGGTATGACCTGTCATCAAAGCGGCGAGCGCTGGACCGCTCCCGCCGTAACGCTTGAATGTCGGCTCAAGGCGGCGTGAGTCAGCAAACCTTCAGCCGTCGCAGTCCCGTCAGGCTTGCCAGGCCCGAACGTCCTGCCGCTGCTCGCCCAGCCCGGAAATGCTCAGGGTCATCCGGTCGCCGGGCTTGAGGAATGTCGGCGGGTTCATGCCCGCGCCAACACCGGGCGGCGTGCCGGTGCTGATCACATCCCCAGGATGGAGCGTCATGAACTGGCTGATGTAGCTGACGATTTCATCGACACCGAAGATCATCGTCCGGGTGTTGCCCTGCTGGCGCAGCTCGCCGCTGACTTCCAGCCGCAGGTCCAGGTTGCGCAGATCGACAACTTCATCCGCGGTCACCAGCCACGGGCCGATCGGCGCGAAAGTATCGCAGCCTTTGCCCTTGTCCCATTGGCCGCCACGCTCGGTCTGGAAGGCGCGCTCGGACACATCGTTGACGATGCAATAACCCGCCACGTAGTCGAGGGCCTCATCGCGCTCGACATACTGGGCCTTGCGGCCAATGACGATGCCCAGCTCGACTTCCCAATCGGTCTTTTCCGAACCGCGCGGGATGATCACCGTATCGTTGGGACCGGTAATCGCGCTGGTGGCTTTCATGAACAGGACGGGTTCGCTGGGTACCGGCAAACCGGACTCCTTGGCGTGATCCGCATAGTTCAGGCCGACACAGACGATCTTGCCGATATTGGCAACCGGCGCGCCGATGCGCACCTCTGCCTCGACGCGGGGCAGCGTGTTTTCATCGAGCGCAGCTAATTGCGCCAGACGCTCGGCACACAACTCATCCCCGGTGATATCGGCGACCACCGCGGACAGGTCGCGAATGACGCCGTCGGTTCCCAGCAGCCCCGGCTTCTCCTGACCCACCGCCCCATATCGCAGCAGCTTCATGCCTTGCCCTCTTGTTTGGCGCGTACGCTGACGCCGTTGATTTCGCCCAGCACATCGAACAGGTGCGGCACGTATTTGTCGCCGTGGCCCAGGCTCTTGGCGAGCTGAAAGGTTTGGTAGACCGACTCTGCGATGATTCCGGTCGATGGCGTCGCCTTGGCCAGATCGGTGTAGTAGCGCATGTCTTTTACGCAATTGCTCAGTGCGAACCGCTGCCCCGAATCGTCGCCGTTCAATACAAACGGAATGATCCGGTCGAAGGTCCGACTGTGGCCGCCGCTGAGGCTGCAAATGTCAGCAAAGGCGGCCAGGTCCAGGCCGTTCTTTGCCGCCGTACAGAAGGCCTCAGCTAGAACCGTCGCGTTGCCCTGGGCGATGAAGTTATGGATGACCTTGGCCTTGTGGCCAGACCCCACCGCACCCAGGTGATGAATCGTTTCCGAGAAGCACTGCAGGATCGGCCGAACCTTCTCCAGCACGTTCGCATCGCCACCGGCCAAGACATTGAGGCGGCCTTCAGCGGCCTCCTTGGGTGTCCGGTTGACCGGCGTGTCGAGGTAATGCGCGCCTCGCGCCTCGACCATCTGCGCTATCTCGGCGGTGCGCGCCGGATCGCCGGTGCTGCAGTCGACCACGATCTGGTCGGCTCGCAGCCCCGCCAGCAGACCCTGCTCCGCAGTCAGCGTCTGACTGACTTCATTCGAGCCGGGAAGGCACAGCAGCACCACATCTGCGCGTTGCGCCAGCGCAGCGGCGTTGGACACTTCCGCGGCGCCGCGCCCTACCAGATCATCGACCGGCTCACGACGACGATGCGCCATGACGGTCAGGCCGAAGCCCTTGGTCAGGATATTCGAGGCCATCGCATGGCCCATCAAACCGAGCCCGATAAAACCTACGTTCAAATCATTCATGCGGAACAGTCCTCCAGAGGCAGCAACCCATGTACCCGAAGCCAGCACCTTCGATAGGCGCCGGCTTATCGCTACCAGGGCTTATTTGGCGTTGCGTACCTTGTTGATTTCTTCCATGAACTGGCCCACGAGCTCGGCACCGTATTCCTCGGTGAACTTGTCGGTGACCGGCTGCAGGTGCTCGCGCATGCGCTGAATTTCCTCCGGCGCCACGTCGTTGATCTGCATGCCCGCCTTTTCCAGCGCCGCGCGGGAGGTTACGTCCATCTCGCGGGAAACCTTACGCTCGTAGGCTTGGGCTTCGGTTGCCGCCTCCTTGATGATCGTGCGTTCGGATTCGTTGAGCTCGTCCCAGGTCTTCTTGCTGAAGATCGCCACCAGCGGATCGTAGAAGTGGCCCGTCAGCGACAGATACTTCTGCACTTCATAGAACTTGGACGTCTCGATCGCCGCGAGCGGGTTTTCCTGGCCGTCCACGGTGCCGGTTTCCATCGCCGTGTAGAGCTCGGTGAACGACAGCGGAACGGGGTTGGCGCCAAGCCGATTGAAGGTTTCGATGGCCGTCGGAATCTGCTGCACGCGCAGCTTCAGGCCCTGGAAGTCTTCCAGCTTGTTGATGGGATGCTTGTTGTTAGTGGCATGGCGGAAGCCATGGTCCCAGTACCCCAGGCCGATGATGCCGTGCGGGGGCAGGCGCTCCAGAAGCTGCTGGCCAACCGGGCCGTCCAGCACGGCATCCACCTCCTTCTCATCTTGGAAAAGGAAGGGCATGCCGTAGGCACCAAAGCCTTTCTCGATACCGGTCAGCAGGCCCGGCGTGACCAGTGTCATGTCGACGGTGCCGCCCTGAAGTGATGAGATCACTTGGGTATCGCCACCCAGGGTGCCGCTGGCGAACACCATCACCTTCATCTTGCCGTCGCTTTTCTCCTTGACCAGGTCGGCAAACTTCACAGCGCCCAAGCCATGTGGGTGATTCTTGGCCTGTACGAACGCGATTTTGAACGTGTGCCGGTTGATTTCATCGGCATGGCTCGCCGTAGCGGAGAACAGCAGGCTTGAACACAGCAGAGCTGTCAGGGCTTTTGGAATTATTTTCATGACGTTTCCTTCTGTTTATAGGTGCAGCTTCACCGGCATGACGTCATGCCGCATTAATTCTTCCGGCGCAGCCTGAGCTCCGCACGGTCTGGGAATTCAGGAGGCCAGCCAAGCTGCCGGAACGGTCAGGATCTGGGGAAAGATCAGCAGCAACGCTACGACCAGCAGTTCGGCAAACAGGAAAGGCAGCGTGCCTCGAACAGTGGCAACGAAATCGACCCTCGAGACACCCGCCACGACGTTAAGCACCAGCCCCACCGGCGGTGTGATCAGGCCAATGGCGCAGGTCATGACGAAGATCACGCCGAAGTACACCGGATCGATTCCCGCGGCTACCGCTACCGGCAGCATCACCGGCGCGAGAATCAGGATGATGGGCGACATGTCCATGGCCATTCCGATGATCACGACGATCACCACGATGAGCAGCATCAGCAGCCGAGGGCTGTCCATCAGCGGCTCGAGCAAGGCGATGATTTCGCTGGGCAGGTCCGCCACGGTGATGACCCAGGCCGCGACCATCGCCGCCGCAACCAGAAACATCACCATTGCGGTAGTCGAAACCGCCGATACCAGGACTTGATACATGTCGCGGATCTTCAGTTCGCGATAGACGAACAGCGAGATGCACAGCGCGTAAACCGCTGCGACAACGCCCGCCTCGGTTGGCGTGAACACGCCAAATTTCAAACCGACCAGAATGATCAGCGGCAGCAGCAGTGCCCAGATGCCTTCATAAAGCGTTTTCAGCACGTGGCGGCCAGACGCTCGAGGGGTGGTTTTGATGGTTTCGCGACGCGAGACCAGGTACCAGGCGACGCAAAGGAACCCGCCCATCAGCAGGCCGGGAACGATGCCGGCGAGAAACAGCTTGGTGATGGAAACGTTGCCCGCGACGCCGAACAGGATCAGCCCGATAGACGGCGGAATGACCGGTGCAATGATCCCGGCGGACGCCACCAGACCAACCGAGGTGCCTTTATCGTGCCCGGCCTTGACCATCATCGGCACCAGCAGCGCGGCCAGCGCGGCGGCATCCGCAGCGGCCGAGCCAGATAGACTCGCCAACAGGCAGGCGGCGAGGATCGTTACATAGCCGAGGCCGCCCTTTATGTGCCCGACCAGCGCTACCGCCATGTTGACGATTCGTTTCGACAGGCCACCGGCGTTCATCAGTTCGCCGGCGAGCATAAAGAACGGCACCGCCATGAGCGGGAAGCTGTCGGCCCCGTTGATCAGGTTCTGCGCGATGATCTGGGCATCGAACAGATCCAGGTAATACATCATCGAGATGCCGCAGATGATCAGCGAGTAGGCGATGGGCACGCCGATAGCCATGGCGCCCAGCAGCGAGCATACGAAGATGGCGATGATGGCCATTGAAACACTCCGTTCTTGTTGTTCTGAGGATCAACCGCCACCGAATCCGGGCGGGCAACGGACTGAGACAGAGGAAGACGCGCTACAGATGGGCTTCCAATTTGCTCGCGTCAGAAAGGTGGATTGCCTTGCCCCGAGCCAGCCGAATGACTTCGTAGAGGTGAATGACGGCAGCGGACAGACCGAACAGGACGCCCACTCCGTAGAACCAGCCCATGGACAAGCCCGTGACCGGCGACGGGAAACTCAGGTTGATCTGCATCTGCTGCCAGCTGCCCCAAAAGAACAGCAGCGAGCAGGCCAGCATCAGGAGTTGCGAGATGATCAAGCTGATCCGCTCGCCGGTCTCCGGAAGCTTCTTGAGCAGGATGTCGACGCCCATATGCCCGCGCTCGCGCAGCAGCACGATGGCGCCAAGAAAGGTCATCCAGACGAACGCCCAACGCGATAGCTCTTCAGAGACGGTGATCCCGCCGTTGAAGCCGTAGCGCAGCACCACATTGCCGAATACCAGTACCACCATTACCACCAGACAGATCACGGCCAGCAGCTTCAGCAGCGCGAAATACCCCTCGACCAACTTACTCATCGCAACCCCCGAACAGCTTCGCGACGGTGGGCTCTTGCGCGCATACCGCATGCGCCATGAAGCGTGCGGTACAACTCGCAGCCAGAACCAGACGAGGCGAACGAAGGGCTGGGGAACGAAGCGGGAATCTGCAGAGCGATGCGGGCTGGTAGCACATTGGGTCACCTCGATTTCTTGTTCTAGCCGGCTGTCGGGCAGCGCGATTTCGATCGACCTTAGCATCGGCAAACATTGCGCGCAATGTTCGTTTTTGTCAGTATCGATGACGCCTCTTCACAACAAGAACGAGATTCCGCCATGCAGCTCATTACCAGCAGCCAGTCCGTGATCGTCCTCAGCGAACAGGATTCGGTGGCGGTCGCGCGTAAGCCGATCGCCCAGAACACCGCCGTTGCGGAGATCGGCTTAACCGCCCGCGACGCCATTCCCAGCGGCCACAAGATTGCCCGGCGTGATATCGACGAAGGTGAAAGCGTCCTGAAATACGGTCAGGTCATTGGTGTCGCCAGCCAGCCCATCGCCGCCGGCTCGCACGTGCACACCCACAACGTGGTGATGCCCACCAGCCATGCGAACGGCGAGCTGCCGCCTGCCATCGAGCGCACCCCGGTGCTGCCGCCTGAACAACGCCGCCGATTCATGGGGTACCGGCGCCCGGATGGCCGGGTCGGAACGCGCAACTACATCGGCATCCTTTCGACCGTGAACTGTTCAGCAACCGTTTCGCGTGCGGTGGCCGCGCACTTCAACGGCTCGGATCGGCTCAGGGCACTGAATATCGACGGCGTCGTTGCGCTGACCCATGGCAGCGGCTGCGCCATCAATACCGAATCCGAAGGTTTCAAATTTCTCGAGCGAACCCTCTGGGGCTACGCCAGTAACCCGAACCTGGCGGGCGTGCTGATCATTGGGCTGGGCTGCGAAACCAACCAGATTTCATCGCTGATGAAGCGTTACAACCTGGTGGAGACCGATAATTTCCGCGTATTCAACATCCAGAACGCCGGCGGCACGCGGCGCAGCGTGGAAAAGGCGATCGAACAGGTCGATGCGATGATCACGTCGCTGGGCCGGCTGGAGCGGACCGAAGAAAGCGTCGAGCACCTGATGCTGGGCCTGCAGTGCGGCGGCTCCGACGGCTACTCGGGCATCACCGCCAACCCGGCGCTCGGCTATGCCGCCGACCTGCTGGTGCGAAACGGCGGCACGGCAATCCTCAGTGAAACGCCTGAAATCTACGGCGCAGAACATCTGTTGATCCGCCGCGCAATCAGCCATGACGTGGCCCGGCAGCTTCTTGGCCGGTTGCAGTGGTGGGAAAACTACACGCGCATCAACAACGCCGAGCTGAACAACAATCCGTCGCCGGGTAACAAGGCCGGCGGGCTGACGACCATTCTGGAGAAGTCGCTGGGTGCCGCCGCCAAGGGCGGCTCGACGTCGCTAAACGCCGTTTACGAGTATGCCGAGCCGATTACCGAGAAGGGGTTCGTGCTGATGGACAGCCCCGGCTACGACCCCGTCTCGGTAACCGGGCAGATCGCCTCCGGTGCGAACATGATCTGCTTCACCACCGGTCGGGGCTCGGTATCGGGCTTCAAGCCGGCGCCATGCATCAAATTGGCTACCAACACCGAGATGTACCAGCGGATGGAAGAGGACATGGACATTAATTGCGGCGGGATCGTCGATGGCGAGCTGAGCGTCGCCGAGGCCGGTGAAAAGATCTTTGAAGTCCTGATCGATATTGCCTCGGGCTCGCTGTCGAAAAGCGAGACCTACAACTACGGGGACAACGAGTTTGTGCCCTGGCCGGTCGGTGCAGTGACGTGATTCAGCTCTGCCGGTCCAGATAAGGCAGATCAGCCACGCTGCTATGGCTTTTGAAGTAGGCCAGACGTTGGCCTACTTTGCGTTCGGCGATCAGCAGATGGTCTTCCATGCTTTGCGCCGCCGACTTCGCATCCTTGCGATCGAGGTGGCGGAATATCTCCAGATGCTCCTGAAAGAACGGTTCCTCCTCCGGAAACCAGCTCTTGTCCAACAGAATGTGCTTGCCGGACAGCAGCAGCGAGTGGGTTCGCCGGAGCATTTGCAACATCTCGCGGTTTGGGCAGTATCCCAGCGTACGGATGTGCAAATCGCTCTCCAGGTCATCGAACTGACGGCTTTCCATATCCGGATATTGCTCGACCGCCCGCTGCAACCGCTCGATGAACAGCCGGACCTTCTCTGCCGGAATGTGCTCAGCCGCGCGCAGGAGGACGTAGGGTTCCAGCCGGCGACGCACCTCGTAGAGCTCTTCCAGGCGCCGCTCATCCCATTCGAGCAATTGCCAGCGAGAACGCTCGTCCTTTTCCACCAAGCCAAGCAAATGCAGCCTCGTCAGGACCTGGTTAGAAACCGTACGGCTGATCTTGTAATAGCGCGACAGCTCAAGTTCGTTGATGCGGTGCGAACCGAACAGCGAGTGATGAAGCAGTTCACGCTCGATATCGTTATAGACGCGCTGCCAGGATTCGGTTTTCTTTGGCCGGCTCGTTTTTGCGACAGTGCCAAAGACCGTCATATCGAACTTGCTGCGGTTAATTTCGGTGGGAGTCGCGCCGACCAAATAGCCTCGCCCATCGAACGTGCAAATCAGCTGTTCCTCACACAAACGAGTAAGCGCCTGGCGTACCGGGGAACGACTGACCTCAAAAAGCTCAGCCAAATGACCTTCAAGCAGTAGAGTGCCTTGCCGCAAGCGCCGATCACGGATGCTGGCGGCGATGATCTCGTACAACTGATCATTCAGATGTTTCTTCATGGACGTCGATGCCTAACAGAAAACCGACACAGTTTAACGGTTAATCGAGCGCGTGATGGCAATCAGTGCGAGCGCACACAGGCGCCGAATCGAACCAAGTGATTGCGGCGCGAACTGTGCAAAGCCTTGCCGCGAAAGCGTTGCATTAAGCGGGACAGAGCTCGTTTGTCGGACGACTGGCATGTAATCCCACCATGAGGCGCGGAATATTCGCCCCGCTTATGCGGTCGGAACAGGCAGACTTGCCGAAGCCGGAGCCCCGATGAGCAGCCTTACCGAACCACCCCAGCAGCATCTCGACGACACCTTTTTCGACCGGGACGCTCAGATCGTCGCCCAGGATCTGCTAGGCACCGTGATTCGGCACTGCGTCGATGGGTTGTGGTTGTCGGCGCGCATCATCGAGACGGAGGCCTATTACGTCGACGAGAAGGCCAGTCATTCCTCGCTCGGCTTTAGCCCCTCGCGACGAGCCATGTTCATGCCGGCGGGCCATCTCTACCTTTATTACTCGCGCGGTGGAGACTCGTTGAATTTCAGTGTGAAAGGCGACGGCAATGCCGTCTGCATCAAGGCCGGTTATCCCTGGGTCGACTCGCTGTCGTGCGAAGAATCCATCGAGCGCATGCGCAGCAACAGCCCCGCCGCAGCCGGCGGCCCTCGCCCCCTGACTCGCCTCTGCTCCGGCCAGACGCTGCTGTGCAAGGCGCTGGGCCTGACCGTGACAGAGTGGAACGCACAACGCATGGACCCGACCCGGCTGCGCGTGGACGATGTCGGGGCGCGTCCGGACATCGTGCAGACCACACGTCTGGGCATCCCAGCCGGCCGCGACGAACACCTGCCGTACCGCTTCGTCGACGCGGGCTTTGCCGTTCATTGCACGCGCAATCCGCTGCGCCGCGGGCAGCAGGAAGGTCAGGACTACGTCATGCTGCGCCGCGAGCTGCTGGCGAGCTAGCCCTCGATCAACTGGCGCTGACCAAGCGAATCCGCGTGATCTCCGACGGCGCGCCGAAGCGCATCGGCGGTCCCCAATAGCCGGTGCCGCGGCTGATATAGATCTGCATCTCACCGACGCGCTGCAGCCCCGCTACCCAGGGTTGCTGCCAGCGCACGAAATGCATCCAGGGCCAGAATTGGCCGCCGTGCGTATGCCCCGACAGTTGCAGGTCGCAGCCCACCTCCACTGCCGCCTTCGCGGAACGCGGCTGGTGCGCCAGCAGGATGCGCGGCACGCCGTCGGGTGCGCCGACGAACGCGGCGGCCGGATCGCTTTTATGGCTGGGCCGGAACAGTTCGGCCGAGTAGTCGGCGATGCCCGCCAGGACCATGCGTGCGTCACCGTGCTCGATCAGAACATGACGGTTGAGCAACACGGCCATGCCCAACCGCTCGAACTCCGCGATCCATCTGTCGGCGCCGGAGTAATACTCGTGATTCCCGGTCACCACGTAGGTGCCGTGACGGGCGCTGAGCTGCGCTAGGGGCGCAATGTCATCGGCCAGGTCGGCGACGCTGCCGTCCACCAGATCGCCAGTGATGGCGATCAAATCCGGCGAGAGCCCATTGACCCGTTTGACGATCGCGTCGATATACCCCTGCTTGATCGTCGGGCCGACATGGATGTCGCTGAGCTGGACGATACTGAACCCTTCCAGCCCGGCGGGCAGATTGCGCAGGACGATGTCGCGCTCGACCACCCGAGCCGTACGCCGCGCATTGAACACGCCGAACAGCGTGACCGCTGCAACCGCAACGATGACTGCCAGCGCGGACCCCCGCTCGATGGCAGCCGACTCCCATCCCAGCAGCGAAGCCACCGCCAAACCAAAGGCGCGCAGCAATGCAAAAATCGCCAAGCTGGAAAAGATGCCCATCGCCAGCAACCCGCACCACGCCAGCAGTGCACTGCCCGCGCCGCGCACCAGCACACCATATCGCATCAGCACAGCCGAAAGCGCGAGGTAGCCCCACGCGAGAACGCTGGCAACAAGCCCGAGCGAAAGAGCGGGAATCAGCGTGACGCCGACGAACACATGCAAGCCAATCAGCAACACGACAACCAATAACCGCCTGTTCATGCGTTACGTCTCTTGATAAGGAAAGGCATTGTTATGCAGCGAGCGGGAAGGGTGCGGCTTAATCCGTCAAAAGTTAGCCAGACGTGCCTCGCTGGAAGCGATCCAGCATTCGCCTCAGGCCCACTCAATCGAATGTCAGGTCGCATGCGCTGAGGCTGACGACCACTACGCCAGTGCCCACGATACGCGACACGAGCTGCGGCGTGCCTCTATCTATAAAGGCTGCCATCACATCGCTCTTATAGATCGTCACGCTCACCGCAGCGGGGCCTTGGAAGCGAAGCGGCGACTGCACTGAAACCCAGGAAGCGCCGATCCATGTAGAGGGCGCCATGTGCCTCGGCCGTCGCTGGTAACCCGAACGGTCATATCCCGCGCTCAGCACCTCGCCTGAGGGTGCTAACGCTAGCGGCTTGGTTGAGCCGAACCGCGCTGGATCGGATCGAACCAGCGACAGACCCTAGGTCAGTAAAGCGTTACATCACACCCGGATCAGGCATCGGATCCGGTGGTGGCGGCTCTTTTTCCAGCTGTTCGAGCACCTCGTCGGGCAGTGTGTCGCCGTCGTCCAGCTCGGTGTCACTTTCGGCGTCATCCAGGTCGTTCAGTGGCGATTCGTCCGCCAGCCAGGGATACAGCGGCGGATCGCTTGGAAGGACAGTGCTGAGCATAAGGGTCTCCTCGCAGGTGTGCCTGCTGCGTTAGGCAGGCCTCGGCGGGCATGGTTCGGCCCGGTCGTCCCTCGCGTGCCCAGCTAGATGCCCGCCTACTGTGCCCACTCCTGCTCGCCCAGGCATTCGCTCAGGTAGTCGAGGAAACAGGTGATGCGCGCGGCCAGCGCGGTGTTGCGGTAGTACACCGCGTGAATCGGCTGCACCATCCGGGTGTTTGCTTCAGCCAGCACTTCGACCAGCGCACCCTCGGCGCGATCGCGAGCGGTCATGAGGTCCGACAGGCAGGCGATGCCCTGCCCGGCCAGCGTCAGATGCCGCACGGTCTCGCCGCTCGATGCCCACAGGCTCGGCACGATGGCCCAGGTCTCGCCGAGCGGATGACGCAGCGGCCAATGATTGAGGCTTTCCGGCTGGGTGAAACCGATCAGGCTATGTCGCGCCAGGTCCTCGACCTGCTGCGGCCTGCCGCGCCTTGCGAGGTAATCGGGGCTGGCAACGGCCCGAATCCGCGCGCGGCCAAGGGGGCGCGCGCGCAACGTCGAGTCGCGCAGCGGGCCGTGGCGCAGCGCGAGGTCGGTACGGTGCTCGAGCAGGTCGATGATCTGGTCGCTGCTGTGCAGTTCCAGCTCGATCTCCGGGTAGCGTTCACGAAACCCACCGACCAGCGGCACCAGCACATGCAACATGAACGGCGCCGACGCATTGATCCGCAGCCGTCCGGCCGGATGCTGCAAACGCCGCGACATCTGCTCCTCGGCCTCTTCCACCGCCTCGAGAATGCGGCGGGCCTGGACGAGAAAGGCACTGCCCTCCTCCGTCAGCTCCAGGCGACGGGTCGTGCGGCGCAAGAGCGTCGTCGCGAGCTTGGCTTCAAGACGCGCCAAGGCCCGGCTGACACCCGAGGCGGTCTGCCCCAGCTGGACCGCAGCGCCTGAAATGGAACCGGTGTCGATGACGGCCGTGAACGCCTGCAGTTCGTCGAGCGTGGTTTTCATCTGTGACTCACAGTCAATTATGTTTGGCCTGAGACCCGGTTTTTCCGCATGAGTCTGCGGTAGACACTGCGCGCCATGCAATCGACCGGAGTTTCAAAACCATGCCCATCGCTCTCTTCGCGCTGACACTCAGCGCATTCGCCATCGGCACGACGGAGTTCGTCATCGTCGGCCTTATTCCCACCATTGCCGGAGACCTCGGGGTCAGCCTGCCTTCGGCCGGGCTGCTGGTCAGCCTCTACGCCCTGGGCGTTGCGGTTGGCGCACCGCTGCTCACCGCGCTGACCGGAACGGTGCCGCGAAAGCCGCTGTTGCTGGCCCTGATGGTGCTGTTCACCGCGGGTAATCTCCTGGCCTGGCAGGCGCCCGGCTACGAGTCGTTGATCCTGGCGCGGATCGTTACCGGCCTGGCCCACGGCGTGTTCTTTTCCATCGGCTCGACCATCGCGACCAGCCTGGTTTCGAAGGACAAGGCCGCCAGCGCCATCGCGATCATGTTCACCGGCCTGACCGTCGCACTGGTGACAGGGGTGCCACTGGGCACCTTCATCGGACAGCAGTTCGGTTGGCGCGAAACCTTCCTTGCCGTGTCGCTGCTCGGCGTGATCGCCTTTCTCAGCAGCCTGCTGTTCGTGCCCCGGCACATCCGGCACAGCAAACCCGCTTCCATCGTCAAGCAACTGGCCGTTCTGAAACAGCCACGCCTGCTGCTCGTCTATGCGATGACGGCGATCGGCTACGGCGGCTCCTTCATCGCGTTCACCTTTCTGGCGCCCATCCTGCAGCAGGTCAGCGGCTTTGGCGAAGGCGCGGTCAGCCTGGTGCTGCTGGTCTATGGCATCTCCGTTGCCCTGGGCAATATCTGGGGCGGGCGGCTCGCCGACCGACGCGGGCCGATCAGCGCACTGAAGCTGATCTTCCTTTTGCTGGCAGCCGTGCTGCTTGCGCTCACCTTCACAGCGGCCAACGCCTGGCTGGCGGTGCTGACCGTCCTGCTCTGGGGCGCAGTGGCCTTCGGCAACGTGCCCGGACTGCAGGTCCACGTGGTGCGCCAGGCCGAGCGTTACACCCCGGACGCCGTGGATGTCGCCTCGGGCCTGAACATCGCCGCGTTCAACCTTGGCATCGCCGGCGGCGCATGGGTCGGCGGACATATCGTCGCGTCCATGGGTCTCATCCATACCGCCTGGATCGGTTCGCTGGTCGTCCTGATCGCCCTGGCGCTTACCCATCGGAGCGGCCGACTGGATGCGCAGCGCACCACCTCGGACCTCACCGCGCGCGAGCCAGCCCTCGCCGCCTCTCACTGACCAACCCACAGGAGACAATTCATGTCCATTCCCGCGTTTGGCCTCGGCACCTTCCGCCTCAAGGGTCAGCAAGTCATCGACTCGGTCACCATGGGCCTCGAACTTGGCTATCGGCACATCGACACCGCGCAGATCTACGAGAACGAAGCGGAAGTCGGGCAGGCCATCGCCGAAAGCCCCGTGCCGCGTGAAGAACTGTTCGTCACCACCAAGATCTGGACGAGCAACCTCGGCGCGGATCGGCTGCTACCCAGCCTTGAAGAGAGCCTGAACAAATTGCGCCTGGAACGCGTCGACCTGACGCTGGTGCACTGGCCCTCACCGAACGATGAGCTCGCGGTTGCCGACTACCTGGCGCGGATGATGGAAGCCAAGGCGCGCGGGCTGACCCGCGCCATCGGCATCTCCAACTTCACCGTCGCGCACATGCAACAAGCGATTGACGCCATTGGCGCCGAGAACATCGCCACCAACCAGGTCGAGGTGCATCCCTTTCTGCAAAATCGCAAAGTCATCGACTTCGCCCGCCAACACGGCATTCACATCACCGCCTACATGCCGCTCGCCTACGGCAAGGTGATGCAGGACGACACCCTCAAACGCATCGGCCAGGCACACAACGCCAGCCCCGCGCAGGTCACGCTCGCCTGGCTGTTGCAGCACGGATTCGCCGTGATTCCCTCGTCTACCAAGCGCGAGAACCTCGCCGCCAACCTCGCCGTGCAGCAGCTGCGCCTGACCGACGAGGAGATGCAGCAGATCGCCACGCTGGACCGCAACGAGCGACTGGCCAACCCCGGCTTCGCCCCCGAGTGGGACTGAGCGAACGTACGCCAGCCACCGTCGGACGGGCGGCATAAGCAATTGAAAAAGCAGGTAGAAAAACTGTGCGAGGAGGGTTGACAGCCAACCGCGCGGCGCGAATAATGCGCGCCACTTGGCTACGTAGCTCAGTTGGTTAGAGCATAGCATTCATAATGCTGGGGTCCGGGGTTCAAGTCCCTGCGTAGCCACCAAATTCAAAAAGGGTTCAGTGAAAACTGAGCCCTTTTTTTGTGCCCGTCGTTTAGCCAACTGCACCGAGAGCGCACCATGAGAGACGACTTCGACAACATCCGCGCCGAGCGCGAAACGCCCTACCGCACCTCCACAGCGGCCCAATCCAATCAATACGCCGGGCTCTGGAAACAGATCGCCATCGGCATCGTGGTCGGGCATTTGTCGTTGGGGTTGATTGGTGCGGTGGTTTGGATGGTGGCAGCGCATCTGCTGATGGGGGATTTGCAGATCGTAGCGCCGTGGGCGGGAAAGCAAGGATAGGCAGCCATTGCAGCGTTCGTACTAGAGCGCATGGTTTTCTGAAAATAGATATGTCGCCTTTTTGCCAGCAATCAATCTATGCGGCGGTTGGAACGTTAAGCAACAGGCAGCTGTCGGCCAAAATCGGACAGCCTGCTTACAGTAGCCCGCCCGTTTCTTACTCGGCACCTAAGGCTAAGAGCTCTTCCACTTGATCAAGGAACACAGCAAGATTGCTGTCGCCGGCGCCCCCCGACCGCCATTCGTCCATCGGTCTAACCATCGCTAACTCGCGGGTGCCCAACGACAGTCGCTCAAGTTCGTTGTCAGTAATACCGCGCTCACGCAAGTAATACTCACTCCAACGGGCAAAGGTCAGTATCCACATCGATACGACTAAAGCATCGTGCCATCTTGTCCAATCGGAAGTGCTAGCGAGAGGCTGCCGCACGATCCGTTGCTGCCGCCTCAAGATGTTCCACATCTCATTCAGACAGCCCTGCTGCTGCTCGTGGCCGCTATAGGCAAAGAGAAAAGCAGCTGTGTTGGTCATCTGCCCCTCACGTGAAAGCTCAAACAGCCTTGACTGATTTTTAGGCTTTGGCTCCAGTAAACTCGTCAGTTCGTGAACCCAGATACCGCAAGCATCGTCGGTATTTGCGCGATCATTTTGCAGCAAGGGGAAAATTACATCCTGAGGGAGCCACGGCTCGGCCCAAGTTAGGTGCCGCATATGTCCGCGCATGGAGTCGACTATATGTCTTAGTTCTTTGCCAGAGATGTTCGCCGCCAGTACCCCATCGAGTGCCGCGATTAGCCCTTTGTATATCTCACCTTTATCTGGTCTCCCGGCCGCGCGGCAAATCATCCAGCCTAGAGCTCGCACCTGTTCGTCGTACGGAAAATCGGACACCAACTGCAGTACGCTGTTGAGCCCCCCAGAATTTTCCAACTTCATCTCAATTGCGTTAAGTCCCATCCATTGCAGCAGACCGCTACTGCTATGGACGAGCCGACGCTGTTGTACCTCACTGATTTGGAACTGCAGTGACAGTGCAATTTCGTTAATGATCTGGCTTAAGAGGGACAGCCTCACTGCATCAGACTCTTGCGGCTCCATCGGTACGTCGACCATCTGCGTCTCGGCAATTTCCAGCAGAGCGTCTGAGGCATACCACCAAAGAAATTTAATGGTGAAATACTCCGCCCAGGTGAGAGCTGCATACTTTGTTGCATGAAAAAAGTGGTGTGGTTGATAAGAGCCGCGTAGTAACGTCTCAACCGGCTCCTGAAAGAACCGAGTGTCTGCCACAGCTAATTCCTCATCCACCCGCTCATGCGTTCGGTTGAACGATGAATTAAGGAACTGTACCAAGCGCTCCAGAATGCCGCGCTCGGATTCGAGTTCATGAAAGTGGCTGTCCTCAGTGCTTGAATGTGCAAGCAACTCGCCGAGCACCTCCCAAGTCGCTGTGAAGCCTTCTAAATCGCCAGTCTGCCGCTCCAGGCAATTGCGCAGGCTTTCCGTCTCAGGCAGGGCGAGCGAGTCCCCCTTGAGTATGTTCAGTGCCACCATCCGCTCCCTCAACGGATCGCCACTCAACCCTTCTAGTGATGGTTCTCCGGCCCATACGCTTAGTACGTCACCTGCCTGGGGCTTTCCTAAGAAGCGTAGTGGTTCATAACGGCGCGGCGCCATTGGCAACGCTGTGGAGTCGAATAGAATCCGCATGAAAGGATTCCCGGTTTCGCCCTCAAGCAGTACGGCTTCCGCTTCCCGTAACAGCACGGACTTGTATTGTTCAACCTGCAGCAGGACATCCGCTGGAATCGGAGTAACCAGTAAGGGATAGTTTTCTGCGGCTTTCTGAAACGAGTTGGATAGATTGAAGCCCGCGACCGGTAGCCCATCTGATCCCATGACTAGAATGTAGCGGTCATGCAGCCGGCCTTCCTTAAGCCCGTAGATACGTAGCTTGATGCGCGCCATGAGATGGCGGTTCTGTTCGCAGTTTGCCAGCAAGTTATTAACGCCTTCCTGGCCTATCTTATCGGACTTACGGCGTAGGGGTTTATCTTCCTTGATGGGTTTTGGAAGGGATCTGAAGACGATGTAGTCAGTCTGCTGTGCTGCACAGATCAATACCAACCCCAAACCGGCGGAGTCGAAATACGGATCGAAGATAATCACCTGATGCTGCTGGTATTTGGTTAGCAGTGTCTTGAACCACTCCACAAACTGCAGCCGCCCCTCGCCACTGCCTTGGCTAAAACGTTGGAAAAAACGCCCCTCTGACTTAGGTGGATGGAGCCGCGTAAACAAAGATGCGAGGTCGCGGTTAGCAGGGACCCAAGGATCCGCCTCGCGTCCGCCTACACGGCTGGCGAGATCGATATTTCCGCGGCTGATCGTCAGGGCAGCTTTCACCCGGGGTGACGTGGCGGGGCGAGTAGTTCTTTCTAGCCAATCGAACTTGACTGGGTTGGGTCCCTGACCCACCGCATGCCCCTGAAAATGAATCTCTCTAACGTATCCGGTTCCCCATCGGCAACACAGCGTGCTCCCGCGAAGAGGGTCATCATGAATGCCGAAAACCTCTAGCTCCGTGCCGTCGACCCTGGCGTGCAAATGGTCGCCCAGAACGAACTTGCACTCAAATATTCCTTCTGCATCACGTTCCGCAGTGATGATATTTGAGTAGACGATTTGGTTGTCGTTCGTGACTTTTAGGTGAAATTGGAAGCCTTTGAAGTGCGGTATCTGTGCCGGATTGAAGCGGGCGATCAAGGCACGAGGTGTATCAACCCAGGTCACGCTCAGTAAGCACCGCTCTAGGTCGTCCAGCGCAGGAAACACTAGCAGCTCAAGATCGCCAAACCTGACGGTATCAGCCCCTCCAAAGTCGAGGCCTGTATCTGCGCTCAGGTGTTTCACTACTGATTCGGTCAAGGCGACATCATAGCCCTGCCCCATATGAAACAGCGCCCCCTTGTCTCTCTGAGAGATCGATGCACTGAAAGCACCAGAGCAACCGTGAGGGCTGGAGAGTGAATGCCGGTCATGCGCATCTCTGTTGAGCAGATAGGCTACGGGTCGATAAACCAGACCGTCTGCAGCGAGTGCGGTCGTGCCGAACCGCGCTTTTAATTGGTCCGCTAGCCCAATATTCAGGTTTTCGCTGATTGTTGAGATGGAGTGGCCGACGCTTAATTGTCGTAGAAGCTCCGCACAGTGGACGCTGCGTACGTACAGGTTGAGCCGGACAATCTGCGACTGGAACAACCCGAAGTCCTGAAATTTATTGTCGTCGCTATATGACCAGCTATCACTGGAATAACTGTAGGGGAGCAAGCGGCCATAGACGATGCGATTTTCGATCTGCTGCTCGGACCTGATCTGCAAGATCCACAACTGCAAGGCACAGTCGCGAGCATCCGTTGAAAACAGCCGCGCCAGCCGATCATCGTTGAGCAGCGCATCTAGCGTAGGAGCCATTGATTCCTTTCGAGTATCTTTCCGTATTCTCATGTGAACCCAACGCTGGAATAAGCCACCTTGAGGGGAGATTTATCGACGTCCGCTAACATCGAGCTCAATCTCGCATGTTTGTAGGTGCCGCGCACATATCAGATGACTCACTAGATTGACGGCGCGGAGACTCAAAGCTGAGTCGGTGCCAACAGTATACTGTTCGCCTCAGGTCGGCACCGGCTATACGCAGGTGTCCGCTCCTGGCCCAGAGTGTGTAAAAAC
>DDKB01000002.1 GCA_002339675.1 Stutzerimonas stutzeri | reverse complement strand
CCGGGAATTGTTGACCACTACAGTCAGCGAGCGGTTTTCTTCTGGCGGGGCGTGCCGTCCTTGGTCTGGCGCGGTTTACGTTTGGGGGCAGTTTCGCGTTCGACCATGATGCTGGCATTCGCTTCCGGCTGGTAGCCGCCGGGCCCCGCGGCCTTGTCCAGCTCGGCGACCATCCGGCGAATGCGGTCGGCCAGTTTTTCCGAGGTCATGCTTTCGCGGAAGCGCTCGACCATCAGCGGAAAGGCCAGCGGCGTGGTGCGTTTGACGACGTGCACGTCCAACTCGCGCTGCTGCAAGCGGCTCAACGTCTGCTCCAGCCGCTCGACCTCCAGTTCCTGGCGCAGCACCTCTTCCTCGGCCTGGGTCAGCAGCAGGTTGGCCGGGTCGTACTGGCGAAAGACGTCGAAGAACAACCCACTGGAGGCCTGCAGCTGGCGCGCACTCTTTTGCGCACCGGGGTAGCCGGAAAACACCAGCCCAGCAATGCGCGCGATTTCGCGAAAGCGCCGACGGGCCAGCTCGCCAGCATTGAGGCTGGCGAGCACGTCGTGGAGCAATTCGTCCTGGCTGAACAGCGAGGGCGTCAGCCACTGCAGCCAATCCACCTCGGTCGCTGAAAGCAGCTCGAAGCCGTAGTCATTCACGGCGATAGAAAAGGTCAGCGGTTGGCGCTGGCCCATGCGCCAGGCCAGCAGGCTGGCCAGCCCCACATGCACGTGTCGACCGGCGAAGGGATAGAGGAACAGATGCCAACCCTCGCGCGACTTCATCACCTCGGCCAGCAGCGTGCTTTCCGTGGGCAACGTCGACCAGTCCAGCTGCACCCGCAGCAGGGGTTCTACCAGGCGCATCTCGGCACTGTCGAACTGGCCGCGGGAAGCAGCACCGAGCTGCTCGACCACCGCGTCGGCCAGTTCGCTGGACAGCGGCATGCGGCCGCCATTCCAGCGCGGCACGGCGGCTTTCTTGCCGGTGGCGCGGCTTACGTAAGCGGTCATGTTCTCGACGCGCACCAATTCCAGCAGGCGCCCGCCGAAGAGAAAGTTGTCGCCAGGGCGCAAGCGGGCAATGAAGCCTTCCTCGATGGTGCCCAGTGACCGGCCGCTGCCACCCTTGGCCCAGAACTTCACCGTCAGGCTGGCGTCGCTGACGATGGTGCCGATGCTCATCCGATGGCGAAGCGCGACGCGGCGGCTGGGGACTTTCCACAGCCCGGTCTCGTCCGGCTCGACGCGCTGGTAGTCCGGGTAGGCCGTCAAGGAGTGGCCGCCATGGCGCACGAAGGCCAGCGCCCATTCCCAGTGATCGTCGGTGAGTTCGCGATACGACCAGGCCTGGCGCACTTCGGCAAACAATTCGTCCGGCCGGAAGCCACCGCCCAGCGCCATGCTGACCAGATGCTGCACCAGCACGTCGAGGGGACGATGCGGGGCGCTGCGGGCTTCGATGCGGCGCTCGGCGATGGCCACCTGGGCCGCTGCGGCTTCCACCACCTCGAAACTGTGCGTCGGTACCAGCGTCACTCGAGATGTCCGTCCGGGTGCGTGACCAGAGCGACCGGCGCGCTGCATCAGGCGCGCCACGCCTTTGGGCGAGCCGATCTGCAGCACCCGCTCGACCGGCAGAAAGTCGACGCCGAGATCGAGGCTCGAGGTGCAAACCACTGCCTTCAGGGCGCCTTGCTTGAGGCCCATTTCCACCCAGTCGCGCACCTCGCGTGCCAGCGAGCCATGGTGCAGGGCGATGAGTCCGGCCCAGTCCGGGCGGGCTTCGAGTAACGCCTGATACCAGATTTCGGACTGTGAACGGGTGTTGGTGAAGACCAGCGTGGTGGCGGCCGAATCGATCTCCTCGACGACCTGCGGCAGCATGCGCAGCCCCAGGTGGCCGGCCCAGGGGAAGCGTTCGATGCTTGGCGGCAGCAGGGTGTCGACGCGCAAATCCTTGTCGACCTTGCCTTGCACCAGCTTGCCGGTGCCCGGATGCAGCAGCACGTCGAGCGCGTGCGGTTGGTTGCCCAAGGTGGCCGAAAGCCCCCAGACGATCAGCTCCGGCATCCACTGACGCAGCCGGGCCAGCGCCAGTTGCAGTTGCACCCCACGCTTGTTGCCCAGCAGCTCGTGCCACTCATCCACCACCAGCATGCGCAAGCCGGCAAACGCCTGGCGCGCGTCGGCGCGGGTCAGTAGCAGAGTGAGGCTTTCCGGCGTGGTGACCAGCGCACTGGGCAATCGCCGACCCTGGCGCTGCCGCTCGGCGCTGCTGGTGTCGCCGGTGCGCAGGCCGATGCTCCAGCTGATCTGCAGATCATCCAGCGGGGCCTGCAGGGCGCGGGCGGTATCGGCGGCCAGGGCACGCATGGGCGTGATCCAGAGGACGGTGAGTGCGGCGGGTTTGTCCGAAGGCGGGACCGAGGCCTGCGACGCCTTCGCGGGCATGCCCGCTCCCATAGAAGCGAAGCGGTTGAGCGCGCCCATCCAGACGGCGTAGGTTTTGCCCGAACCGGTGGTAGCGTGGAGCAGGCCGGATTCACCCTGGTCGATTGCTTGCCAGACGTCGCGCTGAAAAGGGAAGGGTTGCCAACCGCGGGTGGCGAACCAGCGTTCAGCCAAGAGATCTTCGCTCTTACTCATTGGCAGTACGGCGGGGTGGATAGGTCGATGTCACCTGGGAGCGCTTGATGCGGCGAGGCCACACAGTGCCGTGTGAACCAACTGACTCCCAGCGGCCCGCCTTCCCCCTCACCCCCAGCCCCTCTCCCTCAGGGAGAGGGGAGCGGTTAGGTGGCCGGTCTGTCACTGCGTGCGCGACTGCTCCGCTTTTGCTCCCTCTCACTCCGGGAGAGGGCTGGGGTGAGGGCGGTTTGCGTGCGGGGCCCCGAGTCGTTTTGGTGACCGCCGAGACTGCTGCCTTGGCCAGATCAGTGCGCTCACTCGAACTAACTGACTCCCAGCGGCCTGCCTCCCCCCTCACCCCCAGCCCCTCTCCCTCAGGGAGAGGGGAGCAGTTACGTGCCCGGTCTGTCACTGCGCGCGCGACTGCTCCGCTTTTGCTCCCTCTCCCTCCGGGAGAGGGCTGGGGTGAGGGCGGTTTGCGTACGGAGCCCCGGGGCGTTTTGGTGACCGCCGAGACTGCTGCCTTGGCCAGATCAGTGCGCTCACTCGAACCAACTGACTCCCAGCGGCCCGCCTTCCCCCCCACCCCCAGCCCCTCTCCCTCAGGGAGACGGGAGCAGTTAGGTGGCCGGTCTGTCACTGCGCGCGCGACTGCTCCGCTTTTGCTCCCTCTCCCTCCGGGAGAGGGCTGGGGTGAGGGCGGTTTGCGTGCGGAGCCCCGAGTCGTTTTGGTGACCGCCGAGACTGCTGCCTTGGCCAGATCAGTGTGCTCACTCGAACCAACTGACTCCCAGCGGCCTGCCTTCCCCCTCACCCCCAGCCCCTCTCCCTCAGGAAGAGGGGAGCAGTTACGTGCCCGGTCTGTTACTGGCTGCGCGACTGCTCCGCTTTTGCTCCCTCTCCCTCCGGGAGAGGGCTGGGGTGAGGGCGGTTTGCGTTCGGCCCCTCGGGCCTTTCTGGCAACCACCTTCACTTCTATCTCGGTTAGATGAGGACGATTACACCGCGAGTCTGATCTGCCACACACGGCCGCTCTGCTTTTGCTCCCTCTCCCTCCGGGAGAGGGCTGGGGTGAGGGCGATTTGCGTATGGAGCCTTGGGGCTTTCTGGCGATCACCGTCGCTTCTATCTCAGCCATATCAGGGAGATTACGCCGCGAGTCTGAACGGCCACACGCGGCTGCTCCGCTTTTGCTCCCTCTCCCTCCGGGAGAGGGCTGGGGTGAGGGCGGTTTGGGCGCGGTGGTCGCCAGGTGCGTCGACCTCATGCCAGCAATTCCTTCAGCGTTTCCAGGGTGTCGGCTTCGTCCACCGGCTTGTCCAGGCGCCAGCGCAGCATGCGTGGGAAGCGCACGGCGATGCCGCTCTTGTGGCGGCTGCTGGCGGCGATGCCTTCGAAGCCGAGTTCGAACACCAGGGTCGGGGTCACGCTGCGCACGGGGCCGAATTTTTCCACGGTGGTCTTGCGCACGATGGCGTCGACCTTGCGCATTTCCTCGTCGGTGAGGCCGGAATAGGCCTTGGCGAAGGGCACCAGCTTGCGCTCCGGATCGCCCGGTTCTCCGTCCCAGACGGCGAAGGTGTAGTCGGTATAGAGGCTGGCGCGGCGCCCGTGGCCGCGTTGCGCATAGATCAGCACGGCGTCGACCGAATACGGATCGATCTTCCACTTCCACCAGACGCCTACGTCCTTGGTCCGGCCGACGCCGTACTGGGCAGCGCGCGCCTTGATCATCATGCCCTCGACGCCGCGGGCACGTGACGCCTCGCGTTGTTGCGCGAGATCGTTCCAGTCGTTGCCGGTAACCAGCGGCGAAAGCATCAGACGTGGGTTGGGGCATTGCCCGACCACCGTTTCGAGCTGCTGCCGGCGTTCACGATGCTCGCGTTGCCGCCAGTCGTCGCCCTGCCATTCCAGCAGGTCATAGGCGAGCACCGCGACGGGGGCGTCCTGCAGCACCTTGGCGGTGAGGCTCTTGCGGCCGATACGCTGCTGCAGTAGAGCGAAAGGCTGTACCCCGAAGCGCTCGGTGGCTCCCGCGTCATCGTCATTCGGCTGCTCAAAAAGCTCGGTCGCGGGCTCGCCGGGCGCGTGCTTCCAGACCAGGATCTCGCCGTCGATCACCGTGCCGTCCGGCAGGCAGCCGGCCAGTTCGCAGAGTTCCGGAAAGCGCTCGCTGACCAGCTCTTCGCCGCGCGACCAGACCCAGATCTGCCCGTCACGCTTGACCAGCTGGGCGCGGATGCCGTCCCACTTCCATTCGATGAACCAGTTTTCCGGTGCGCCGAGCAGGGTGTCGAATTCTTCAACAGGCGCCTGCAACGGATGGGCGAGAAAAAAGGGGTAGGGCTGGCCGCCGCGCTGAGCGTGCTCGTGTTCGGATTCGTCGGCGATCAGCGCACGGTAGCCCTCGGCGCTGGGGCGGTGCGACAGATCGGTATAGCCCACCAGCCGCTGCGCCACGCGCTTGGGGTCGAGGTCGACCAGCGAGGCCAGCGCGCGGGTGACCAGCAGCTTCGACACGCCGACGCGAAAGGCGCCGGTGATCAGTTTGATGCAGACCATCAGGCTCAGGCGGTCCAGCTGCTTCCACAGCGCGGGCAATCGCTCGGCCAGCTCTTCCGGTGGCAAGCCGCGCAACGGCAGCAACTTGTCCTGCATCCACACGGCCAGCCCGTCATCGGAGCTGTGCTCGGCTTCCGGCATCAGCAGCGAGATGGTTTCGGCCATGTCGCCGACCGCCTGGTAGCTCTCCTCAAACAACCATTCCGGCAGTTCAGAGGCCTGCATCGCGGTTTCCCGCAGTACGCGGGTCGGCACCAGCTGGCGCGGCCGACCTCCGGCCAGGAAATACACGGCCCAGGCCGCGTCGGCCGGATCGGCATCGCGGAAGTAATCGCGCATCGCCGCGAGCTTGGCGTTGCTCGAGGTGGTGGCGTCGAGGCGGGCATAAAGGGTGGCGAAGGCTTTCATCGCGGTCCGTCTTCAAGAGCAGTGGCAAGCTGCTCGTGAGCGCGGCCGGGCCGGCGCAGTGATAACGGATCGCGAGCAAGCGCGCTCCTACAAGGAGGGTTGTTTCGAGTCTCGACACCGAAGCTTTTGTGAAGGACGTTTATAGCACGGCTACGGCTCATTCGGCCTCCTGAGCGGCGTCGTCTTCCTCGCCATATTCGGTCTCGAAGGCCTGCGCATCGAGCCCACGCATCTCCCGCAGGTAACGGACCAGGATAGGTACTGAGCCGTGAGTCACCATCACTCGCTCGGCGCCGGTCTGTTCGATGGCCCAGAGCAGGCCCGGCCAGTCGGCATGATCGGAGAGCACGAAGCCGCGATCGACCCCGCGCCGACGACGGGTGCCGCGCAGCATCATCCAGCCGCTGGCAAAGGCGTCGGCGTAGTCACCGAAGCGGCGCATCCAGGTGCTGCCGCCAGCGGATGGAGGAGCCAGGATGATCGATTGTTTCAGCCGTGGGTCGCCCTTTTTCAGGTCACCGGCATAAACGGTTGGCGGCAGGTAGATGCCGCCTTCGCGGTAGACCTTGTTCAGCGGCTCCACCGCGCCGTGGACCACGATGGTGCCGATGCTTTCGTCCAGGCCGTGCAGGATGCGCTGCGCCTTGCCGAAGGCGTAGCAGAACAGCACGCTGGCACGGCCGGCGGCGGCGTTGGCGCGCCACCAGTCGTTGATGTCGCGGAACACCTGCGCCTGTGACGGCCACTTGTAGATCGGCAGGCCGAAGGTCGATTCGGTGATGAAGGTGTGGCAGCGCACCGGTTCGAAGGGCGCACAGGTACCATCCGGCTCGACTTTGTAATCACCCGAGGCGACCCAGACTTCGCCTTTGTATTCCAGTCGCACCTGGGCCGAGCCGAGTACGTGACCGGCGGGGTGGAAGCTGAGCTTTACACCGTGATGATCGACGGATTCGCCATAGGCCAGCGTCTGCAAGGGCATGTCGGCGGCGATGCGCGAGCGCAGGATGCCTTCGCTGTCGCGCGAAGCCAGGTAATGTCCCATGCCCCAGCGCGCATGGTCGCCATGAGCGTGGGTGATGACGGCGCGATCGACCGCGCGCCAGGGATCGATGTAGAAATCACCGGGTGGGCAGTAGAGGCCTTCGGGGCGGGCAACGACAAGGTCCATGAACTGAGCGGCACTTTGCGGGCTTGTAGGGTTGGAGCCCGGGTCGGCGCTGGGAGTTCGCCTGAGGCGTCGGTTGGTGTGTCGACGGCGAGGCGGCGGGATGCGGGTGGGGTGGCGGGCTGAGGCCCACCCGGTGAGCGGTGTGGCTGAACCCCACCCTGCAAAGGGCGGGGCGGGTCAGTCGGCCAGCTTCAGGTGGGAGATGTCTGGTATGGGCGCGTCCTTGGATCGGGATTGTTCGCCCATGTCGCTGCCCACCGGGGCCAGGCTGAACTGCGACAGGTCGATGGACGGCGCCTTGGGCTCGGGTTGTGCGTCCTGCAGGTCCGCGCCGACCGGCGCGATGCCGAAGTCTGGTGCCTCGACGTCGGCGAACGCGGCCATGTACTCATCCCGTGGAGCCACTTTCAGCGCTGGAGGCGTTGTTGGCGCGGCAGAGGCCTGCGCCGCCGTGACGGGCTCTTCCGTGGGCGGCGGGGCGAGTTCGATCTCCTCGACCGCGACCGGCATCGGACGGACTTCGGCAATCGCGCCAGCGCGAGCCATCGCCGAGCGGTATTTCTCCACGCTGGCGTGGTCGAGGTCCTGCTTGATCACGACGCGCCGGCCGGAAAACAGCAAGGCAATCCGCTGGGCGTCGGCCTGAAACAATCGGGCCAGGTTGGCCTCGACCTGCTCGAGGGTCGCGCCCGGCGCGAGCTCGCCGGAAAAGGAAATCTCGTAGCGGCTCATGGGGTTGGGGGTCCTTTCTTCTCTGCAGAGGTGGGCGGTCACGATGGGTCGATCATAGAGGCTGTCCAAGCGCCACGAAAGTCGAGTTCCTTGCTTCGGTAGCGCGGTCACGTTTGCTTGGCGCTGCGGCCTCGGCTGAGGCGAGGCGCTATCACCCGGGCGTGCAATCACTGTCCGGCGTCAGCGTGCCGGTGGCGGACTGAGTGATAATGCAGCCCCTTTCTACAACCTGCCAATCTAGGATCGCGAACATGGTGGTATTCGAAATCAGGCCGATCGACCCGATCGCCTATCGTCGGCAAACCCGCCGCAGCACAGTGGTGGTAGTAGCCACCTTTGCGGTTCTGGCGATGGGGTTGGCAGCGCTGGCCGTCGCGCTGTTCGGCGAACCGGGCGCGGACAACCTGCGCTGGAATATCGGCGGCGTCGTGCTCGGGTTGCTTCTGACCGCCACGTTGGTGCGCTTCGTCTATTGGCACCAGGCGTGGATGGACGCTGCCGCCTACGGTTGGCGCCTCAAGCGCAGCCTGATGCGCGTGACCAACGTCATGCACCACGTCACTGCGGGCGTCGCCGCGGACGATCCGGACGCGCTCCGGCTGCTGCGCTTCTATCACCTGGGGCTGATCCAGATGCACGAACTGGACGGCAACACCGCGTCGCTCGGCGAGGTCAGGGGCGATATCGAGCGGCACCAGGAGCGGCTCGAAGCCCTCGGCATATCGCTCGAGCAGCGCGAACTGGACGATGCCTGGCTAACCTCGGTCAAGCGCTTCGCCGCGAGCCGCTGAGGAGGCTGCCTGGCGGGTCCCGGCACGGGGACTGCCGGGGCCGCGCGGCGAAGGCGGCATCCGACGGCAGGAACTTTTCGCCGGCCCGCTAGTGGTTGGCTGCGGCAATGCCCATACTCTGCTGGCTCGAGCCGGTGTCGGCTGCTTGCCGGCTTGCCCATCGCATCAACGCCCCGGGAACGTTCCAATCATGAAAAGGCTGTATCTGTTCGGTCTGATGGCCGGTCTATCGCTGCATGCGTTCGCTGCCGCGTCCCCGTCTCCGTTGCTGGAGGACAAGCCGGCGTTCATCGCCCATCTCATGGAGCAGATGAGCCTCGAGGAAAAGATCGGCCAGTTGCGCTTGATCAGCATCGGCGGCGACATGCCGCGCGAACGTATCCTCGACGAGCTGGCCGCCGGCCGCATTGGCGGCACCTTCAATACGGTGACGCGGCACGATAACCGGCCGATGCAGGAAGCGGCGCTGCGCAGCCGGCTGCACATCCCGATCTTCTTCGCCTATGACGTGGTGCACGGCCACCGGACCGTCTTTCCGATCGGACTCGGTCTGGCTTCGAGCTGGAACCTCGACAGCATCGCGCTCAGCGGGCGGGTCCAGGCCATTGAGGCCAGCGCCGACGGGCTGGACATGACCTTTGCCCCCATGGTCGATATTTCCCGCGACCCACGCTGGGGGCGGACCTCCGAAGGCTTTGGCGAAGACCCGTATCTGGTCTCTCAGATCGCTCGCACCATGGTCCACGCCTACCAGGGCAAATCCCAGGCGGCAGCCGACAGCGTGACCGCCAGCGTTAAGCATTTCGCCCTCTACGGCGCGGTGGAAGGCGGACGTGACTACAACGTGGTGGATATGAGCCCGATGCGCATGCACCAGGATTACCTGCCGCCCTACCATGCCGCCATCGAGGCGGGCGCGGGCGGGGTGATGGTGGCGCTGAACTCGATCAATGGCGTGCCGGCCAGTGCCAATACCTGGCTGCTTCAGGACTTGCTGCGGCGCGACTGGGGCTTCAAGGGCGTTGCGCTCAGCGACCATGGGGCGATCAGCGAGCTGATTCGCCACGGCGTGGCAAAGGACGGTCGCGAGGCGGCGCGCCTGGCAATCAAGGCCGGCATCGACATGAGCATGGCCGACTCGCTGTACCTGCAGGAGCTGCCGGGGCTGGTGGCATCGGGCGACGTCGAGGAGCGGGAAATCGACGCCGCCGTGCGCGAGGTGCTCGGCGCCAAGTACGACATGGGCCTGTTCCACGACCCGTTCCGCCGCATCGGCCGTGCCGCCGGCGATCCCGCGGACGTCAACGCCGAAAGCCGCTTGCACCGTGAGGAGGCGAGGGCGGTGGCGCGTGAGTCGCTGGTGCTGCTGGAAAACCACGATCGCACGCTGCCGCTGGCCAAGCGCGGCACCATCGCGCTGGTCGGCCCGCTGGCCGATTCACCGATCGACATGATGGGCAGTTGGTCGGCCGCCGGGGTGGCCAAACAGTCAGTGACGCTGCGCCAGGGCATGCACGATGCCCTGGGCTCGAAGGCTGAGCTGCGTTATGCACGAGGCGCGAACATCACCGACGACAAGCACATGGTCGATTACCTGAACTTCCTCAACTGGGACAACCCCGAGGTGGTGCAGGACCCGCGCTCGCCGGAGGAGATGATCGCCGAAGCCGTGGCGGTGGCCGAGCAGGCAGATGTGATCGTCGCCGCGGTGGGCGAATCGCGTGGCATGTCCCACGAAGCCTCCAGCCGCACCAGTCTGCAAATTCCGCAGAGCCAGCAGGCGCTGTTGCAGGCATTGAAGAAAACCGGCAAACCGCTGGTGCTGGTGCTGATGAATGGCCGCCCGCTGGACCTGAACTGGGCCAAGGCGAATGCCGATGCGGTCCTCGAAACCTGGTTCAGTGGTACCGAGGGCGGGCATGCGATTGCCGACGTGCTGTTCGGCGACTACAACCCCTCCGGCAAGCTGCCGATCTCGTTTCCGCGTTCGGTGGGGCAGATCCCGACTTACTACAATCACCTGCGTGTCGGTCGGCCCTATGTCGAGGGCAAGCCCGGCAACTACACCTCGCAGTATTTCGAGGAGCCCACCGGACCGCTGTATCCGTTCGGCTACGGCCTGAGTTACAGCGACTTCTCGTTGTCGGAGATCCGCCTGTCGAGCCCGACCATGAGCCGCGACGACGGGCTGCGCGCCAGCGTGACGCTGAGCAATACCGGCAAACGCGACGGTGCGACCGTCGTGCAGCTGTATATCCGCGATGAGGTCGCCTCGGTGATTCGCCCCGTGCAGGAGCTCCGGGCGTTTCGCAAGGTTTTCCTGAAGGCCGGGGAAAGCCGGGAGTTGCGTTTCGACCTCGGTGAGGACGACCTGAAGTTCGTCAATGCGCAGCTCCAGCACGTCGCCGAACCCGGTGGTTTCGAACTGCAGATCGGACTCGATTCGCAACAGGTCCAACGCGTCAGCTTCACGCTTCAATAGCTCGCCACATTCCGCCCTGGCGCTGCCGGCTTCGCTCTGTCGGGCCGGCGTTTCACCGCGTTCGAACCGCTGAAAAAAGACCGCTGCAAGTAGCTATCCGGCGTTCATCCGGCATGGGATGATTCGCCGCTTGGCTTGGCCTGCAGGGAATCATTTGCCCGTGCGGTAGACCAACGTCTGCAAACCGCGCCGCGGTAGGGTCGGCGGTAATCGTGATAGCTCAGGAGGCGATGTGTCACGTTCCTTTCATTTCGCAACAGGCGCCCGCAACCGTCGGGCACTGGGAATGACGTTGAGTCTTTGCCTTGGGCTGTTCGCCAGCCAGGGCTGGGCGTTCAGTCTCGATGATGTGGCAGCCAAGGCTGAAAAGCTGGCCGCGCAGGACTACGCAGTGCCGCAGAGCAACTTGCCGTCGGCGTTCCGCAATATGGCGTTCGCCGATTATCAGCAGCTGCATTTCCGTGCGGACAAGGCGCTCTGGCATGACGATCCGACGCCATTCGAGGTGCAGTTCTATCATCAGGGCATGCATTTCGATGTGCCGGTCAAGATCAACGAGATCACGGCCACCGGTGTCGAAAAAGTCCGCTATTCACCGGAAATGTTCGATTTCGGTAATGTCCATGTCGAACCGCCGGCGCTGGAAAACCTCGGTTTTGCAGGCTTCAAGGTGCTCTATCCGCTGAACAAGGCGGACAAGGCTGATGAGGTGATGACGCTGCTCGGCGCAAGTTACTTCCGCGTGATCGGCAAGGATCAGGTGTATGGCCTGTCGGCCCGCGGCCTGGCCATCGACACTGCCCTGCCCACCGGGGAAGAATTCCCCCGCTTCAAGGAGTTCTGGATCGAGCATCCGCAGGCCGACCGCCGCAACCTGGTCATCTATGCACTACTCGACTCCGCTCGCGCCACTGGTGCCTATCGCATGGTGCTGACGCCGGGCAAAGACAGCACGCTGGATGTGGAAGCGCGCATCTATCTGCGTGAGCCGGTAGAGAAACTGGGTATTGCGGCGCTGACCAGCATGTACCTGTTCGGCTCCAATCAGCCGAGCGAGCTGCTCAATTATCGTCCGCAGCTGCACGATTCCGAAGGGTTGGCAATCCACACCGGCGCTGACGAATGGATCTGGCGCCCTCTGAACAACCCGAAGCGGTTGGCGATCAGCAGCTACAGTGTCGAGAACCCGCGTGGCTTCGGCTTGCTTCAGCGCACCCGTGACTTCGGTCGCTACGAAGACCTGGACGACCGTTACGACCTGCGTCCCAGTGGCTGGGTCGAACCCAAGGGCGATTGGGGCAAGGGTCGTGTAGAGCTGATCGAAATTCCCACCCCTGATGAAACCAACGACAACATCGTGGCCTTCTGGGTCCCGGAGCAACGCCCGGAGCCGGGCCAGCCGCTGGACCTGTCGTATCGCCTGCACTTCACCATGGATGAGCCGGCGCTGCACGACCCGGCGCTGGCCTGGGTCAAGCAGACCCGTCTGTCCACGGGAGACGTTAAGCAGTCCAACCTCATTCGCCAGCCTGATGGCAGCACGGCGCTGATCGTGGACTTCGTCGGTCCCAACCTGGCGGAGCTGCCCAGCGACGCGCCGGTCAGCACGCGCGTCAGTGTTGATGAGAATGCCGAGCTGGTCGAAAACAACCTGCGCTACAACCCGGTCACTCAGGGGTGGAGGCTGACGCTGCGGTTGAAGGTCCGTGATGCAAAGCGGCCGGTCGAGTTGCGAGCAGCACTGGTGGACGGTGAAAAGACCCTGTCCGAAACCTGGAGCTACCAGATCCCGACCCATGAATAACTCTTCCCCGTCTTCGCCTACCGGCGGCTACCTTGAGTGGTTGCCGCTGGATGCCGAGCAGCGCCAGTCGCTTGCTGATGACGTGACGCAGGCCGGCGGCGAGCTTCCGGCGCTGCATCAGGCGCTCGCCCGCAGTGAAGCGACTGACGTCGATGCCGATGCCCGCAGTGGTTTCCTGGCGTCGGTCGCAGCGCGGCTGCGCCTTGGTTGGGGCGATACCTTCGAGCGTGCCGACGCGCTGGCACGTGACCATCAAGGGCACGTCTGCATCCGCTCGACGCCGCCAATCGTACGCACCCGAATGGTCCCCGAGCCGTGGCACACCAACGTGTTGCGGCTTAGCTGGTGGCGTTTCCTGCGAAAGAAAAACCGCGAGGTGGAGATGCCACCGCCGCAGTTGGTCGACCGCTCGGGCTGGCGCAAGGTCGCTGCCTTTCGCCGATCGACACTGCTTATCCTGATGCTGGTTCAAACGGTCATTGCCACATGGCACATGAAATCCGTGCTGCCTTATCAGGGCTGGGCATTGGTCGACTTGCAGGAGGTCTTCGCCCAGCCCCTGGCCGAGTCCGCGCGCCAAATCCTGCCGTACGTCGTGCAGACCAGCATTCTGTTGCTGTTCGCGCTGCTGTTCTGCTGGGTTTCGGTGGGATTCTGGACCGCCCTGATGGGCTTCGTGCAGCTGCTCAAGGGGCGCGACCGCTATAACATCTCGGCCACCACGGTTGGCGATGAGCCGATCCCGCGCGAGGCGCGTACCGCGCTGGTGATGCCGATCGCAAACGAAGACGTACCGCGCGTGTTCGCTGGATTGCGCGCGACGTATGAGTCGCTCAAGGCAACCGGACAGCTCGCGCATTTCGACATCTTTGTGCTCAGCGACAGCAACAACCCCGACACCTGTGTGGCTGAGCAGAAGGCTTGGCTGGAGCTATGCCGGGAGGTCGACGGATTCGGCCACATCTTCTACCGCCGCCGGCGGCGGCGAGTGAAGCGCAAGAGCGGCAACATCGACGATTTCTGCCGCCGCTGGGGCAGCAGCTACCGCTATATGGTGGTGCTCGATGCCGACAGCGTGATGAGCGGCGAATGCCTGACCAGCCTGGTGCGGCTGATGGAAGCCAACCCCGGGGCGGGCATCATTCAGACCGCGCCGAAGGCCTCGGGCATGGACACGCTGTATGCGCGGATGCAGCAGTTCGCCACGCGGGTCTATGGTCCGTTGTTCACGGCCGGCCTCAATTTCTGGCAATTGGGCGAGTCCCATTACTGGGGGCACAACGCGATCATCCGGGTCAAACCCTTCATCGAGCACTGCGCCCTGGCGCCGTTGCCTGGTAAAGGTGCCTTCGCAGGCGACATCCTGTCCCACGACTTCGTCGAAGCGGCGCTGATGCGTCGTGCAGGGTGGGGGGTGTGGATTGCCTACGATCTGCCGGGCAGCTACGAGGAACTGCCACCCAACCTGCTCGACGAGCTCAAGCGCGACCGTCGCTGGTGCCACGGCAACCTGATGAACTTCCGGCTGTTCCTGGTCAAGGGCATGCACACCGTGCATCGCTTCGTCTTCCTGACCGGGGTCATGTCCTACCTGTCGGCGCCGCTGTGGTTCATCTTCCTGGCGCTGTCCACGGGCCTGCTGGCGATTCACACGCTGATGGTGCCGGAGTACTTCCTGCAGCCCAACCAGCTGTATCCGCTCTGGCCGCAATGGCATCCGCGGGAGGCGATCGCGCTGTTCTCCGCGACCCTGACCCTGCTGTTTCTGCCCAAGCTGCTCAGCGTGCTGCTGATCTGGATCCAGGGTGCTCAGGAGTACGGTGGGCGCCTTCGGCTATTGATGTCGATGCTGCTGGAGAGCCTGTTCTCGATGCTGGCTGCACCGGTGCGGATGTTGTTCCACACCGTATTCGTCAGCGCTGCGTTTCTCGGCTGGTCGGTGCAGTGGAACTCGCCGCAGCGGGCAGACAACGCCACGCCCTGGGGCGAAGCGCTGCGCCGGCACGGACCGCAGATGCTCCTCGGCGCGCTCTGGACTGGACTGGTCGGCTGGCTCGACCCAGCATTTCTCTGGTGGCTGGCGCCGATTGTGGTGTCGTTGATGTTGTCTGCGCCGGTCTCGGTCCTGACCAGCCGGACGGCACCAGGGCTGGCCACGCGGCGCCTGAAGCTGTTCCTCATTCCCGAGGAGACCAACCCGCCGCTGGAGCTGGCCTCGACGGACCGCTATACGGTGCAGAACCAGACCCAGGCGCTGACCGACGGCTTTCTCGCCGCGACAGTCGATCCGATCTACAACGCGCTGGTGTGCGGCATGGCCCGGGCACGTCACGCCAAGGTGGTGCCGGGCGCCGAGACGCTGCGCGAGCAGCGCATGCAGCAGATTCTCGACGCGGGCCCGCGTGGAGCGGCCGAAGCGGCCCGCTGGCGGCTATTGAACGATCCGGCTGGCATGGCGCGACTGCATCAGCGCGTCTGGGAAGATCCGCAGTACCAGAGCTGGCGTGACGCCTATGCACGCCCGGCGCCCGAGGCGCCCGTCGCTCAGGACTGACCGCGTACCGGGCTGGTAGCACCTGCGGACAGCCCGGTATGGGTGTAGGTCGACTGGCTGCGGTCAGTGGTGGTGGTCGCCGTCGTGGCTGTGCTCGTGCGGATCACTGGCGTCAGCCGACGCTGCGCCGTGCTGCTCCGTTCCAGCCGAATGGTGATGGGGCGATACCTCGGTCTTGGCCGTACCGGCGGTGACTCCCTGCATTGCGCCGCCATCGTGCGCATGGCCGTCGCTGGTGGCCACCAGCGCGCGGTATTCCCTGGCAGTCAGTGCCGGCAATTGCTCGAGCAAAGCGACCAGGCCCCAGACGTAGGGGTCGGACATGCTCCGGCCCCACGCCGGCATGCCAGTGGCCTGGATGCCGTGCTTGATCACCCAGAAATCCTCTGCCGGCTCGTGCTTGCGGTTGGCATCGGTGAGGTTCGGCGGCGCCGGGTTGAGGTTCTGGCTCAGCTCGGTGCCCTCCAGCCCGGGTGCGAGGTGGCAGGAGGTGCACATGGCGTCGTAATTGCCGGCGCCGCTGCGAATCAGCTCGGGGTCGCTCAAGTCGGGCACCTCGATGCGGGCGGCGCGGACCTCGATGGAGCGCTCGCGCGCGAACGCCAACAAGCCGCCAAGCACTGCTCCGTGGGGTTTGTCCGCGGCCACGTTGACCGCGCCCAGGTACACCGCGGCCCCGCCCAGCACGACCAGTACCAGAAGGGTGAGCAGCAGGGTCGTCAGGGTTTTCAGCATAAGCTTGTCGTTCTCAGAACCAGAAGCGGACGCCCGCCACCAGGCGGGCTTCGTCGATGTTTTCGTCCTCGGCACGCCGCAGGTCGGCACTGTGGCCGTAGGCGCGGGCCCAGTCTACGCCGATATAGGGTGCGAATTGCCGGCTGATCTCGTAGCGCAGTCGCAGCCCAAGGCTCGTGTCGCCGAGACCGGCGCCCACCCTGCGTTCGTCATCGTCGCGCCCATACAGGTTCACCTCTGCCCGGGGCTGCAACACCAGGCGCTGGGTCAGCAGGATGTCGTACTCGGCCTCCAGGCGCAGCGCAGTCTGCCCGCCCTCGCCGAGGTAGGCCGTGGCTTCGGTCTCCAGGCCATACAGTGGCGTGCCCTGGATGCCGAATGCAGCCCAGGACTGCGGCGAACCGGGCTTGAAGTCCTGGCGCAGGCCCGCAACAGTTTCCCACCAGGGGCCGATGGCGTGGGTCCAGAGCAGCTGCAGCTCGGCTTCTTCGGTCTGCCCCTCGCTGCGCTCGCCCTCCGAGCGAAACGCCAGGCGGTCGATGTCACCGCCCACCCAGCCGGACAAGTCCCAGGCCAGGGCGCTGCCGTCGTCGGCATCCTGCCATTCGAGCCGGTCGGCGAGGAACAGTGCGTGAGTGCCGGCCCGGTGCATGGCGTGCGCCGGCAGCGCGGGAAAGGCTGCAGCCCGATCCTCGGGGCGGAGGGTCGGAACCGGTGGTCGCACGGCCTGCCCGGGAGGAATGCCAGTGGCCGGTGGATGCGGCATGGCATGGTCCATGTTGCCGTGATCCATGCTCCCGTGGTCCATCTGCATGTCCGGGTGATCTGGCGCGCCCTGTTGTTGCGGCAACGGTGCGCCGTGGCCGCTGTGCATCATGGGCTGCTGCGCCTGAGCCGCGGTGGTGATGCAGACCAAGGCGACGGCAAGGGGTAGCGGCCTAGCGCTCATGGACTTGCGCCTGTTCGGCATCCGCTGTTTATCCACCCCCCGCATCGGCATGCCTGGTAGCGCGCCGGACGAGGAGGCGCTCACGGCGTTCGGCGCCGACTCGGCGCCCTTCGAGGGCTGTGCGCAAGCCGCGACCAGGCCGGCAGCGAGGGACTGGCCAAAGGCGAGCAGGGTGCGGTGCATGGGCTTCTCCGTCATTCGTCGACGCGGACTTCGCGGAACATGCCGAGGTCCATGTGCATCAGCATGTGGCAATGGTAGGCCCAGCGCCCCAGCGCGTCGGCCGTGACACGGTAGCTGCGGCGCGACCCGGGCGGCATGTCGATGGTGTGCTTGCGCACCTTGAACCGGCCCTGCTCGTCCTCCAGGTCGCTCCACATCCCGTGCAGGTGGATGGGGTGGTGCATCATGGTGTCGTTGACCAGCACGAGGCGTACGCGCTCGCCGTAGTGCAGGCGGATTGGTTTGGCATCGGCGTAGGGAATGCCGTCGAACGACCAGCTGTACCGCTCCATGTGCCCGGTCAGGTGCAGTTCGAGGGTGCGACTGGGCTCGCGGCCGTCCGGATCGGTGAAGGCGCTGCGCAGGTCGGCGTAGGTCAGTACCCGACGGCCGTTGTCGCGCAGGCCGATGCCGGGATCGTCCAGCTTGGCCACCGGCATCATCGTCTGCATATCGACCAGCGGGTTGTCGGCTTCGCTGGCCGGGTGGGTCTGCATCGAGCTGCCGGACATGGTAGCACCGTCTTCCATCCGCCCGTGAGCCGTCGAACCACCGGCCATGCCCGCGCGATCCATCCCCGCATGACCAGCGCTCGCATGATCCATGCCTGCCACCACCGTGCCCGAGTGCGGGTGGATGCCGGCATCAGGCATCGCCTGGTGTGGTGCGCCGCGGTGGTCCATCCCGGGCATCTCGCTGGCGCCGCCATGGGTGCCGTGGCCCATGTCCGCCATGCTCAGGTCCTGGCGCGGATCCGGTTCGGGCACCGAGGCCTGCAGGCCCTCGCGCAAGGCCAGGGTGCCGCGCGCATAACCGCTGCGGTCCATCGATTGGGCGAAGAGCGTGTAGGCGTCGCGGCTGCCGTCCGGCTCGACGAGCACGTCGAGCGTCTCGGCCACGGCCAGGCGCACCTCGTCGACCTCGACCGGCTCGACCGGCTGGCCATCTGCAGCGACCACGGTGAGCTTGAGGCCAGGGATGCGGAAGTCGAAGTAGGTCATGGCCGAGCCGTTGATCAGGCGCAGGCGGATTCGCTCCCCCGCCTGGAACAGGCCGGTCCAATTGCCATCCGGCGCCTGGCCATTGAGCAGGTAGGTATAGGCGGCGCCGCTGACGTCGGCCAGGTCAGTGGGCGTCATCCTCATGCGGGCCCAGGCCCAGCGCTCGTCAAGGGTGTCGCCCCAGCCGTGCGCGGCCACGTCGGCGATGAAGTCGCCGAGGGTGCGCCGGCCCCGGTTGTAGTAGTCGGACTGCTTCTTCAGCCGGTCGAGCACCCGCCCGGGGCCTTCATCGGCCCAGTCGCTGAGCATCACGACGTAGTCGCGTTCGTAGGCAAATGGCTCGGGTTCGAGCGGATCGATCACCAGCGGCCCGTAGACCCCGAGTTGCTCCTGAAAAGCGGAGTGGCTGTGGTACCAGTAGGTGCCGCTCTGCCTGATCTGGAACCGGTACTCGTACATCCCGTCCGGGGCGATACCGGCGAAGCTGAAGCCAGGTACGCCGTCCATGTTGGCCGGCAGCACAATGCCGTGCCAGTGAATGGATGTGTCTTGTGGCAGGCGATTGCGCACGCGCAGCGTTACGGTATCGCCTTCGCGCCAGCGTAGCAGCGGGCCGGGGATGCTGCCGTTGATGGCCATGGCAGTAGTGCGCCGGCCGCTGAAGTCGACGCTCATCGAATCAATCGTCAGGTCGAATTCGGTGCCGCTGAGCACGGTCGGCTGGCCAGGGCTGGTCAATGCCCAGACCGGCTGGCGCCAGAGGCCGAGTCCGGCAAAGGCGCTACCCGCGGCGAGGCTCTTGACGAAGGTGCGACGTGAACTGGTCAATTGCATTCAGGTCCTGTTCAGTTGATCGTCCAGCCGGAAGCCATCCGTCGGGCGCGGCTGCCACCCAGTCGGAGTTGCCGCCGGCCGGCTGATCGCGGGATGACGGTTCAGTCAGTTGATCGGCGGCTACAACAATTCGATACCGACACGGCGGAGCAACAGCGCCAGCAGCCCGAAGCAGGCCAGGGTCAGCAAAGCGCCGGCCAGCAGCGCGGGCCAGAAGCCCAGCCGTGACAGCAGACGCGGGAACACCAGGAACATCGGCAAGGTCGGCACCACATACCAGAAGGTGTACCAGGCGTGGTTGGCGATCTTTTCCATTGGCTGCCGCTCCACGTAGAGCCAGATCATCGCAAGTACCGTGACCAGCGGCAGGGCAGCCAGAAAGCCGCCCAGCCGGTCGCTGCGCTTGGCGGCTTCGGAGACCAGCACGACCACCGCGGCGGTCAGCAGGTACTTGGTGACGATCCAGCCCAACTCCGGCAACTCAGTGCGCCATCTGGTCGCCCTGATATTCGCCCAGCGCCAGGTCGCGGCCCGCGGTGGTGAGGCCGACCACTTCGTAGCGTTGCGCTGTCTGGCCATAGTCCATTCCCGGCGAGCCGGCGGGCATGCCGGGCGCGGCGACACCGAGCAGGTCGTCGCGCTGCTGCAGGTCGCGGATCACGGCCACCGGCACGTGGCCTTCGACGAACTTGCCGTTGATCACGCCGGTGTGGCATGAGGCCAGCCGCGGAACCACACCCAGCTCTTGCTTGACGGCAGACATGTTGGCCTCGACATGGTCGCGCACCTCGAAGCCGTTGGCCTGCAGGTATTTGATCCAGTCCTTGCAGCAGCCGCAGTTGGCGTCGCGGTGAACGTCGATCACGTCGGCGGCATGCGCGGCGCCGGTCATCAGCAGGGCAGCGAACAGGGTCAGATGAGCTTTCATGCGGTTTCTCCAGATCAAATTCAGTTGCAGCAGCAGCCACTGTTGCCGCCGCAGCCAGTCTTGGCTGCAGCCGGCGCGGCCTGCGCGGCGACGACTTCGGCAGGGTAGCCGGCGGCGTCGAGCGCGGCGATCAGCGTGGCGGGGTCGGCCGGGCCCTGGACCTTCACGAGGCCAGCCTGTAGATCGAGCATCAGCGTGTCGACGCCGTCGAGCGGTTGCAGGGCGTCGGTGACGTGGCGAACGCAGGCGCCACAGCTCATGCCAGATACTTTGAGGGTATTCATGGTGTTCCTCCGGTGCCGTCTTATCGGACTGGGCGGATCATCAACCTTTACCTTGTGGCAAGGTCAAGGCACCGTTTGTCGCGGCCATGGCAGCTAGTATTCCGGATGCCGGCGCGCGGCGGCTTGTCGCGTATCAGGTTTGGCGCTCGACGGCCGAGGTGACGGTGCGGCCGTTCGGTCTGGCGGTGGGGTTAGCCTAGCGCGCCGCGGCTGTCGCCGGGCTGATGCGAAGATTACATTTTTGTCAGCGAGTGGCCGCTGCCGGGCGATCGCTGCACACTGGGCGCCCGCCGACGAGGATTCGCCGATGAAACTGCTGCTAGCCGAAGACGAACCCAAGACCGGAATCTATGTCCAGCAGGGGCTTGCCGAGGCGGGCTTCTCGGTCGACCGCGTCACCTCTGGCGCCGAGGCGCTGCAGCACGCGCTGGGTGCCGCCTATGACCTGTTGATCCTCGACGTGATGATGCCGGGCCTGGACGGCTGGGAGGTGTTGCGCCGGGTGCGCGCCGCCGGCCGCGACGTGCCGGTGCTGTTTCTCACTGCGCGCGATCGGGTCGAGGACAGGGTCAAAGGTCTGGAACTGGGTGCGGATGACTACCTGGTCAAGCCGTTCGCGTTTTCCGAGTTGCTGGCCCGCGTGCGCACCCTGCTGCGCCGCGGGCAGGGCGCCGCCGTGCAGACCCGCCTGTGCATCGCCGACCTGCAGGTCGATCTGCTCAAGCGCCGCGCGGTGCGTGGCGGGCAACGCATCGACTTGACCGCCAAGGAATTCGCCCTGCTCGAATTGCTGCTGCGCCGCCGAGGCGAGGTGCTGCCCAAGTCGCTGATCGCCTCGCAAGTCTGGGACATGAATTTTGACAGCGATACCAACGTCATCGAGGTGGCGATCCGTCGCTTGCGCGTGAAGATCGACGATGGCTTCGAGCCGAAGCTGATCCACACCGCGCGCGGCATGGGCTACATGCTCGACGAGCCGGACGCCCTGTGAAGCCGTTGTCGCTGACGGCCAGGCTCAGCCTGATGTTCATGCTCGCGGTGACTGGCGTGCTGGGCGCGGCGGGTTTTTTCTTCCACCAGCTGAGCCAGCACCATTTCGACGCGCTTGACCGGCACACCCTGGAAGACAAGCTCCAGGCCAGCCGAATGTTGCTGGAGAGTCTCGACGATCTGGCGCAGTTCGACGCTCTGCGCCCGCAGTTGCAGGCTCTGCTGGGCGGGCATAGCGACCTGGCGGTACGGATCGTCGACGGCGATGGCCGGGTGCTGTTCGCTGGGCAGGGCGCGAGCCCGGACGGGACGGCGGCGTCGGCTTCCGACACACGGGCCTGGCGCCGCCGCAGTGAGGTGATCGACGTGGCGGGGCGACCGCTGCGCATCGAACTGGCGCTGGATGTCACCACCCACAAGGTGTTTTTCCAGACGCTGGCGGGCTGGCTCTGGGCCGCACTGGCGCTCGGGGCGCTGCTGAGCGGCTTGCTCGGCTGGCTGCTGGCGCGCAGCGGGTTGCGTCCCTTGCGCGAGGTGACCCAGGTGGCGGCATCGGTGTCGGCCAGGTCGCTGACCGAGCGTATCCCGGCGGAATCGACACCGGCCGAGCTGCGCCAGCTGGTGTTGGCGTTCAATGCGATGCTGGCGCGCCTCGAAGAGTCGTTCGTGCGGCTGTCGAACTTTTCCGCGGACATCGCCCACGAGTTGCGCACGCCGCTCAGCAACCTGATGACCCACACCGAGGTGGTGCTCAGCCGCGACCGTGACACGGCGCAGTACCAGGAGAACCTGCATTCCAATCTCGAGGAGCTCAGGCGCATGGCGCGCATGATCGACGACATGCTGTTCCTGGCCAAGGCCGACAACGGTCTGATCGCCCCGTCGATGCTGCCGGTGGAGCTGCACCGGCTCTGCGCCCGGCTGATCGAGTTCCATCAGCTGGCCGCCGAGGAGCGCGGCGTGGGCATCGAGCAGCATGGCGCGGCGTCCCTTGACGGCGATCCGGCGATGCTGCGCCGGGCTCTGTCGAACCTGTTGGCCAACGCGCTGCGCTACACCCCGGACGGCGGCGTGATCCGCCTCGACATCGAAAGCGGCAACGGCGAGGTGCGCCTGTGTATCGCCAATCCGGGCGCGCCCATCGCCGCCGAGCACCTGCCGCGGTTGTTCGATCGGTTCTACCGGGTCGACCCGGCGCGGCGCGAGGGTGAACCGGGCAACGCCGGGCTCGGATTGGCGATCACCCGGTCGATCGTCCAGGCACACCGGGGCGACATCCGTTGCTCCAGCGAGAACGGGGTGACGTGCTTCGAGATCCGCTTTCGCACCGGTGCCTGAGCGCCGCTCAAACCACGTAGCGCAGGATCGCGACGAAATGCGTCAGGCTGCCGGCCATGACGAACAGGTGCCAGATGCCATGCCAGTGGCGGAAACGCTGGTCGTAGGCGAAGAAGATGATGCCCACCGTGTAGAACACCCCGCCGGCGACCAGCCAGACGAAGCCGGCTGTGCCGAGTGCCGCGAGCAGAGGCTTGACCGCCACCAGCACGATCCAGCCCATCACCGCGTAGATGACGATCGACAGCACGCGTGCTTCGGAGCGCGGCTTGATCTCCTGCAGCATGCCGATCACTGCCAGCGACCAGACGATGCCGAACAGCCACCAGCCCCAGCTGCCGCGTAGCGTGACCAGGCAGAAGGGCGTGTAGCTGCCGGCGATCAGCAGATAGATCGAGAGATGGTCGAGCTTCTGCATCACCGCCTTGGCACGGCCGCGCACGGAGTGATAGAGGGTCGAGGTGCTGTACAGCAGCACCAAGGTAAAGCCGTAGATCGCCACACTGACGATCCGCGTCACGTCGCCGGTCATGGCGGCCAGAACCAGCAGCCAGACGGTGCCGATCAGTGCCAGCACGCCGCCGGTCAGGTGCGTCCAGGCATTGAATTTTTCACCGTGATACATCGTTGTCCGACCCTGGATCCGAACGGCGATCAGTTGCCCATCAGCACACCGAAGACCTTCTTCGCGACGCTCGTAGCGGCCTGCGCCGGGTTCTCACGAATGCTCGCCTCCTGTTCGGCGATCACGGTGAACAGGCCGTCCAGCGCCTGCTCGGTGACGTAGCCCTCGACCGAGCCATAGCGCGAATCGACCGCCCCGAGCCCCGACGCCTTGCCCGCCAGCGCGTTGTACTGCTGCGCCACGCCGACCTTGTCGGTAGCCCGCTTGATGACCGGCAGGAACTTCGCCCGGATCTGCTCGCGGCTGCTCTTGTTCAGGTACTGCGTCGCCGAATCCTTGCCGCCGGCGAGGATCGACTTGGCGTCAGCCACCGTCATGTTCCGCACTGCCTCGAGCAGCAGCGCCTGGGCCTCCGGCACGGCGGCTTCGGCCGCGGTGTTCATGCCGTTTTCCAGCGCCTCGACCTGGCTGCCCATGCCCATCATCTTCAGCATGCGCGAGGCCTTGCCGATATTGCCCGGCAGTTCGATGCGCACGTCGGGATCGTTGCTGAAGCCGCCCGGGCGGCCCAGTTGCTGGACGGCAACCTTTGTCCCCTGGCTCAACGCGTCTTTCAGCGCCTTGTTGGCGTCGCCCTGGCTAAGGTCAGACAGCGAAAGCGCCCAAGCGCTGGCGGAGAGCAGCAGACAGGTGAGCAATGCAGTGGTGCGCAGCATGGAGATATCCTCTGAGTGATGCCGCCGGCGGGGCAGAGCTTAAACAGCCAGGCGCGGCGTGCCAAACGGTGGCGGTAGCTTGTGTCGAGCGTATCGTGACGCAGGTACGCGCCGTTCCCTGCTGGTCGGCGGCATAGACGATATGGGCCGCGCAGTCTAGCGCAAGCGTAGTAGCGCTATAACGGTCGCGTGGGTGCAACTTATAGACGCTTCCTGGCTACAAAACCTCTCAGGAGGTGGCGTTATCTCGCCTGACTGGACATCCGCTACGTGCTTACCGGAGCGACACGATCGAGGCTGAGCCGTCGCCGCGGACCCGCTTGCGTATCAACCCCTGCAAAGGAAAGAAACCATGCTCAAGGCTCTCAAGTCGCTGTTCGATCTCCGTGGAGACGTTCAAGCCACGCCATCCCGTGTCGAGGTGGCCGCTGCGGCGCTGCTGATCGAGCTCGGCCGTGCGGATTATGAAAGTGATGCAGACGAACAGAAAGCCATTATCGAAGCAGTCCGCCTGGGCTCTGGATTGGAGGACGCCGAGCTCGCATCGCTAGTCGCCTCGGCGCAGGAATCTGCCGAGCGATCAACCTCACTGTACGAATTCACCTCGTTGATCAATGCGCAGTATTCGGCAGATGAAAAGTTCGCCTTGATCAGCGCCCTATGGCGCGTCGCCGCCGCCGATGGCGACATTCATCGATACGAAGACCACCTGATACGCCGTATCGCCGATCTGCTGTATGTACCGCATTCGGACTTCATCCGCGCCAAGCTGGAGGTTCTCGGCGCCTGATCACCTGCTCCAGGCAGGATCAATGCTCCTGACTGCCTGGTGATCACTCGGCAAGCGGCAGAAGCCCGGGGTGCGCTGTACCAGTCAGTCCGAGGGTTGTTCTTCATCGTGCCGCTCCAGCGCGACCTGGCGGATCGAGAGACGAATCTCGGCCGGCAGTACGCGCTTGGCCACGCCCTCGGCCAGCTCGCCGAGCTTGTCGTGGTAACCGAGCCGGCCCTGGTCATCCTGGCGCAAGACGTCCTGGTCCTGCAGGCTCTTGATGAAATGGCGGAACAGGCTCTTGTCGAAGAACTCCGGTGCGTTCAGCCCATGGAGGATCGACAGCCGCTGGGCCATCACCGTGCAGAGGTTTTCCAGCGCCTCGGCGGTGAGGCTGTGCTGGCCGCTGTTGAGCAGCAGCGAGATGGCCATGTAGAAGCGCTGCAGGGTCTGCACGATGACCCGCGCCAACAGCGTCAGCAGCACGAACTCCCGCGAGCTGGGTGCCGGCCGGACGTAGGTTTCGCCGTCCAGGCGGAGCAGTCCGTGCTCGACGAACGCCGCCAGCCACTGGTCGACCACCGCCTCGAGGGCGTCGGGTTCCCAGCGCATGAAGAGTTCGGCGCGCAGGTAGGGATACAGCGCCTCGGTGTAGCGCAGCATCTGTTCCCGGCTGATCCGCGCGCTGCTCTGGAAGAAACTGGCGAGCAGCGCCGGCAGCGCGAAGATGTGCATCACGTTGTTGCGGTAATAGGTCATCAATACGGCGTTCTGCTCGTCGAGGTAGAGGATGTCGCCCAGCGCATCCTTTTGTTCGGCGAGCAGGCCGAGGTCTTTCACGTAGCGGATCAGCGTTGCCCCGTCGCCCTCGGGCAGGGTGACATGGGGCGAGTAGGGCACCGCGCGGAGCAGGCTTTGGTAGAGATCTAGCACGCGGGCGAGGGAGCGGCTGTCGAGGGCCTGGCGGCTGGTCGACAACATTGCCAGTGCCACCAGGTTGACCGGGTTGACCGCGGCGGCTTCGTTGAGTCGCTGGGCGATGCGCTCGGACAGCGTGTTGGTGGTCCCGTTGAGCCAGTCGGGGCGGAAGTCCGGCGCCAGCTGCTGCTGTCGCCAACCGGGCTGCTGCTGATCGAGAAACGCATTGAGCGCGAGCGGTTCGCCGAAATTCACCCAGACTTGGCCGAAGCGCTGTTTAAGCGCGCCGATGACCTTGAAGATGTCGAAGATCGACTCCTTCTTTTTCGCCGCACCGCGCAGCTCACCCAGGTAGGTGCGACCTTCCAGGACCCGCTCGTAGCCGATGTACACCGGCACGAAGAGGATCGGCAGGCGTGAGGAGCGCAGCGTGCTGCGCAAGGTGATGGCGAGCATGCCGGTCTTGGGCTGCAACATGCGCCCGGTGCGCGAGCGACCGCCCTCGACGAAATACTCCACCGGGAAGCCGCGGCTGAACAGCGTATGCAGGTACTCGTTGAACACCGCGGTATAGAGTGGGTTGCCCTTGAACGTGCGGCGCATGAAGAAGGCGCCGCCGCGGCGCAGCAAACCGCCGATCACTGGCATGTTGAGGTTGATCCCCGCGGCGATGTGCGGCGGCGTCAGGCCACTGCGAAACAGCAGGTAGGAGAGCAGCAGGTAATCGATATGGCTGCGGTGGCAGGGCACGTAGATGACTTCGTGGCCCTGCACGGCTTCCTGCAGGGGCTCAAGGTGGTTGACGCGGATGCCATCGTAGATCTTGTTCCAGAACCAGGACAGCACCACCTCGAGAAAACGGACCGCCGTGTAGGCGTAGTCCGAGGCGATCTCGTTGCCGTAGCGCAGGGCGCGGGCCTCGGCCTTGTCCAGCGTGATGCCCTCGCGCTCGGCTTCATCACGGATCGCCTGGCGCACCTGCGGCCCATGTACCAGGCCTTTGACCAGGTTGCGGCGGTGCGACAGGTCGGGCCCGATGACCGCGGTTTTCTGGTGACGGAAGTGCACCCGCAGCATGCGCTGCGCCATGCGCAGGGTGCGGGCGTGGCCCTTGTTCTGCGCCACCAGTTCGTTGAGCTGGATGGGCGTGGAGAATTGCACGCGGGTCTTGCGGCCCAGCATCAGGATGCTGAGCAGCTTGCGCAGCCGCCCGGTGACTGCCCAGCTGTCGGCGAACAGCAGTTTCCACGGGCTGGTCTCGCGCGCGGGATTCTGTCCCCAGAACACGCTTACCGGCACGATCTGCGCGTTGTCGACCGCGTTTTGCTCCAGCGCCGCGACCAGGCGAACCAGCGGCGCCGGCGTGACTGCCCGCGGGCGGGTGCCGAACCAGCTGGCGGCCGGGTTGAGAAAGATGAACGCCGCCGGCTCGATGTGATCGCCCACCGCGACATCGGCCACTGGACGCGGCAGTCCGGCCTTGCTGCACTCATGGTCGAGCACCGCCAGGTCGCTCAGCGAAGCGCGCTGAAGCACGTAGAACACGGGCTTGCTGCGGTCCAGCTTGAGAGTGAACGCGGACTGGTTGATGGTCTCCGAGCGAACCCAGGCGTAGAGCACGCGGCGAAACAGGGAGAAGATCAGGCGGCGAAAGGGGGAACGGGTCATCGGGCAGCTTCGGCTGGGAGGGCCTGGCGCCCTCGAAGCCGCCAGTGTGCCGCATGCGGTGGGGCCGGGCAAAATCCCGGCACGCTTCAGCCTCGTCAGTCTCTGCTGCCTGAGGGCACGGGCCGGCGCCGTCTGTGACGCGGCCGTCACCCATCGCGGCGGTTGCGTGCCGGTCAAGGTCTTCTTATAGTCCCGCGCGCACTGGCCCCTCTGTGGAGTTCGGCCAAGGACCATCAAGGGGTGGGAGCGATGATCGAACTGAAGAATCTGACTCGGCGCTTCGGCCGCCACACGGCGGTGGACGGGTTGTCCTTCCAGGTCGCGCCGGGCGAAGTGCTCGGCTTTCTCGGGCCCAACGGTGCCGGCAAGTCCACTACCATGAAGATGCTGACCGGCTTTCTCGCGCCGAGCGCGGGCACGGCGAGCATCTTTGGTTGCGACATCCGGACCCAAGCGCTGCAGGCCCGGCGGCAGATCGGTTACCTGCCCGAAGGCGCCCCCTGCTACGGCGACATGACGGTTCGCCAGTTTCTCGAGTTCATCGCCGAGGTGCGCGGTTACCGCGGCGCGGACAAGCGCGTGCGCGTCGACACCGCCGCCGGCCAGGTCGAGCTGGAGAGCGTGCTGGGCCAGACCATCGATACCCTGTCCAAGGGTTTCAAGCGTCGCGTCGGCCTGGCCCAGGCGATCCTCCACGACCCGCGCGTGCTGATCCTGGACGAACCCACCGACGGTCTGGATCCGAACCAGAAGCACCAGGTGCGCGAGCTCATCCGCGGGCTTTCGCAGGACAAGATCGTGATCATCTCGACGCATATTCTCGAGGAGGTCAGCGCGGTCTGCACCCGCGCCGTGGTGATCGCCCACGGACGGCTGGTGGCCGACGGCACGCCGCTCGAACTGCAGAGCCGTTCGCGCTATCACCAGGCGGTGACCCTGGTCGGTACGGCGCCACTGGACGACATCGCCCTGGCCGCGCTGCCGGGGGTCGCGGGCGTGGAGCGCAACGAGCCGGAACACAGCCTCACCGTGCTGGCCAAGCCCGGCGAGGTGATCTTCCCGCAGATCAATGCACTGATCACCCAGCAAGGGTGGGCGGTGAAAGAGCTGGATGTGGAGCGCGGGCGGCTCGACGAAGTGTTTCGCACACTGACCCGGGGAGAGGCGCAATGAGGCAGTTGCCGGTGATCTTCAAGCGCGAGCTGGGCAGCTATTTCGCCACGCCGCTCGCCTATGTCTTCATCCTGATGTTTCTGGTGCTGTCCGGGGTGTTCACCTTTTACCTGGGTGGCTTCTACGAACGGGACCAGGCCGACCTCGATCCGTTCTTTGGTTTCCACACCTGGTTGTATCTGTTCCTGATCCCGGCGATAGCCATGCGGCTGTGGGCCGAAGAGCGCAAATCCGGTTCCATCGAGCTGCTGATGACCCTGCCGGTCAGCCTGTTCGAGGCGGTGACCGGCAAGTTCCTCGCCGCCTGGGTGTTTGCCGGAATCGCGCTGCTGCTGACCTTTCCCATGGTGATCACGGTTAACTACCTGGGCGAGCCGGACAACGGGGCCATCGTTGCCGGCTACGTCGGCAGCTGGTTGCTGGCCGGCGGCTTCCTGGCCATCGGCTCGTGCATGTCGGCCCTCGCGAAGAACCAGGTGATTGCCTTCATCCTGTCGGTCAGCGTCTGCTTCCTGTTCATCGTCAGCGGTCTGCCGATGGTGCTTGACGCCTTCGCCTGGGCACCGCAGTGGCTGGTGGATGCCATCGCCTCGCTGAGCTTTCTGATCCGTTTCGACGCGCTCAGCAAGGGCGTGATCGATCTGCGCGACCTGCTGTATTTCGTCACGCTGATCGCCGCCTGGCTCACGGCCACCGCCGTGGTCGTCGATCTGAAGAAAGCGGATTAGGGGCGCGCTCATGAAACGACTGATGTATTCCGGCGCCGGGCTGCTGCTGATCGCCCTGATCTTCCTCGTGGTCAACGCTGCGGCCGGCCTGCTGCTCACCGCCGCGCGCCTGGACCTGACCGAACAGAAGCTGTACACCCTGTCGGACGGTACCCGGGCCATCCTCGACGGGCTCGACGAGCCTGTGACTCTGCAGCTGTTCTACTCCGAGGACGCCACCAAGGACCTGGTCGCGGTGCGCAACCATGCCCGGCGGGTCGAAGAAATGCTGCACGCCTACGCGCGGCAGGCCAGGGGCAAGCTGAAGGTCCAGGTGATCGACCCGCAGCCATTCTCCGAGGAAGAAGACCAGGCCGCGGCGCTCGGACTGCAGGCCGTGCCGCTGGACCGCGGCGGAGATAAGGTTTATTTCGGACTCGCCGGGCGCAACGCCGAGGGGCAGACGCAGAGCATTCCGTTCTTCCCGCTGGACCAGGAGGCCTTCCTCGAATACGAGATCAGCCGCCTGGTGCAGTCCCTGTCGGAGGCGAAGCGGCCGGTGGTCGGCGTGCTGTCGACGCTGCCCCTGACCGGTGGGTTCGATGTCCGTACGCAGCAGGCCAGCCAGCCGTGGATGGTGCTGGAGAACATCCGTCAGCTGTTTCACATCGAAAGCCTCAAGCGCGACGTCGACATGATCCCGGCGAATGTTTCGGTGCTGCTGCTGGTGCATCCGAAGGAACTGCCCGAGCAGACGCTTTACGCCATCGACCAGTTCGTGATGCGGGGCGGCAAGTTGCTGGTCTTCCTCGATCCGTACAGCGAAACGGATCCGGGCATGGGCATCGGCCCGGGGGAGATCGACGAGCGCAAGGCGTCCGACCTCGAGCCGCTGTTCAACGCATGGGGCGTTCGCATGCCAGCGGACCAGGTGGTGCTGGACGCGGCCAATGCCATGTCGGTCGGTGTGGGTGAAGCGCGTCGGCCAGTGCGCCATCCGGGCTGGCTGAGCCTGCCGCAGGAGGCGCTGGACACCGATGACGTGACCACCGCGTCGCTGGAGAACCTGACTCTGGGCACCGCTGGCTACCTCGAGCCGTTGCCGGGCGCGACCACCCGTTTCACGCCGTTGGTGCAGAGCTCCAGCTACGCAATGCCGATTGCCGCAGGTCGCTTCAATACGCTGGACAACCCGGCCGAGCTCCTCAAGGGGCTGGTGCCGACCGGCGATCGCTATACGTTCGCGGCGCGTATCCAGGGGCCGGCGCGTTCGGCCTATCCGGACGGCATCGAAGGTCGCAAGGATGGGCTAAAGGAGAGCGCGGGCATCAACGTCATCGCGGTGGCGGACACCGATATCCTCGCCGACCGCATGTGGGTGCAGGTGGAGGATTTCTTTGGCCAGCGCATGCCGCAGCCCTGGGCCGACAACGGCACCTTCGTGGTCAATGCGCTGGATAACCTTTCCGGTACCGACGCGCTGATCAGCGTGCGCTCGCGCGGCCGCTTTGCTCGTCCCTTCGTGGTGGTCGAGGCGCTGCGGCGTCAGGCCGAGAATCGTTTTCGCGAAAAAGAAGATGCGTTGCAGCAACGCCTGGCGGCGACCGAGGCCCAGCTCGCTGAGTTGCAGGGGCCCGATGCCGACGGCCAGCTCCAGCTGACCCCGCAACAGCAGGCAGCGTTGCAGGGGTACATGGAGGAAAAGCTGCGGATCCGCAAGGAACTGCGCGAGGTGCGCTACCAGCTGGACGCCGATATCGAGGCGCTGGGGCGCACACTGAAATTCCTCAATATCGCCCTGGTGCCGTTGCTGCTGACGCTGGCGGTAGTGCTGCGCTGGCTGTGGCGGCGCCGACGGGCCGCGTACTGACGCCGCAACTCATCGCGCCACCGGCCTTGCCCAAGCCGCCACCCCGCCCGCGAGGTGTCGGCTTGCTGGAGCGGCACGCCAGCCGATCTATACTCGATTGCGATCGCGCTGAAACCCACGTGTCACGCCAGCGGCCTAGACTGGTCCGGCACTGACCGCTCAGGGTCAGGCCCGATCACTCCCGTCGCGGGAATAACAATAATCATGTTGGAGAAGCAGTATGGCTGAGCGCGAGACCGGAACCGTCAAGTGGTTCAACGACGCCAAGGGGTATGGGTTTATTCAGCGGGGCAGCGGGGCAGATGTGTTCGTCCACTACCAGGCGATCCGGGGTCAGGGGCACCGCTCGCTGGCTGAGGGACAACACGTCGAGTTCTCCGTCACGCAAGGCCAGAAAGGCCTGCAGGCCGAGGATGTGGCCGGGCTCTGATTCTGCGGATGCATCGGCGGGCGGCTGACGGCCGCCCGGAAACGCGAACCCCGCCAGCAGGCGGGGTTCGTCGTACAGCAGGTGCCGAGCTTACATGTTGGGGTAGTTCGGCCCGCCAGTGCCTTCCGGGGCTACCCAGGTGATGTTCTGGGACGGGTCCTTGATGTCGCAGGTCTTGCAGTGGACGCAGTTCTGCGCGTTTATCTGGAACCGCTTGCTGCCGTCATCGTTGTCCACCACCTCGTACACGCCGGCCGGGCAGTAGCGCTGCGCGGGCTCGTCATACAGCGGCAGGTTGCGTTCGATCGGAATGCTCGGGTCGATCAGCTTGAGGTGAACCGGCTGTTCTTCCTCATGGTTGGTGTTCGACAGAAACACCGAGCTGAGCTTGTCGAAGCTGAGCTTGCCGTCAGGCTTGGGATAATCGATCTTCTGCGACTCGGCGGCCGTCTTCAGACAGGCGTAGTCCGGTTTGGTGTCGTGCAGCGTGAACGGAATCTTGCCGCCGAAGATGTTCTGGTCGATGAAGTTGAAGGCGCCGCCCTTGACCGCGCCCCACTTGTGGATCGCCGCCCCGAAGTTGCGGCTGGCGTGCAGCTCCTCGTACAGCCAGCTGGCCTTGAAGCCTTCCTCGTAGCCGGTCAGCTCGTCGCCACCCTCGCGGCCGGCAAACAGCGCGTCGGCCACGGCTTCAGCCGCGAGCATGCCGGACTTCATCGCGGTGTGGCTGCCCTTGATCTTGGCGAAGTTCAGAGTGCCCGCGTCGCAGCCGATCAGCGCGCCGCCGTTGAACACCATCTTTGGCAGCGAGTTGAGGCCGCCCTTGGCGATGGCGCGCGCCCCGTAGGAGACGCGCTTGCCGCCTTCCAGGTACTGCTTGATGACCGGATGGTGCTTGTAGCGCTGGAACTCGTCGAACGGTGACAGGTAAGGGTTGCTGTAGGAGAGGTCGACGATCAGGCCGACCACGACCTGGTTGTTCTCCAGGTGGTACAGGAACGAGCCGCCGGTATTGTCGTCATTCAGCGGCCAGCCCGCGGTGTGCACGACCAGACCCTGCTCGTGCTTGGCGGGGTCGATGTCCCAGAGCTCCTTGATGCCGATGCCGTAGTGCTGCGGATCGACGTTGGCGTTGAGCTGGAAACGATTGATCAGTTGCTTGCCGATGTGGCCACGGCAGCCTTCGGCGAACAGTGTGTATTTGGCACGCAGTTCCATGCCGGGGGTGTACATGCCTTCCTTCGGGTTACCTTCGCGATCGACACCCAGGTCACCGGTGACGATGCCACGCACCACACCCTGTTCGTCGATCAGCGCTTCCTGGGCGGCGAAGCCGGGGTAGATCTCGACGCCGAGGTTCTCGGCCTGCTGCGCGAGCCAGCGGCAGAGGTTACCCAGCGAAATGATGTAGTTGCCTTCGTTGTGCATGGTCTTGGGAACCAGTGCATTGGGCAGCTTGCGCGCGCCGTCAGCGCTCTTGAGCAGGTAGATGTCGTCTCGCTTGACCGGCGTGTTCAGCGGAGCCTCGAGCTCTTTCCAGTTGGGAAAGAGTTCGTTCAGCGCGCGCGGCTCGAACACCGCACCCGATAGAATGTGGGCGCCTACCTCGGAACCCTTCTCGACGACGCAGACGCTGATTTCCTTTCCGGCATCGGCGGCGCGTTGCTTCAGTCGGCAGGCAGCGGACAGGCCCGCGGGGCCGGCGCCGACGATGACTACGTCGAATTCCATGTATTCGCGTTCCATTGGCTATCTCCTACTCGAGGCTTGATTGTTTTATAGAAAGTGGAGGGCTGAGTCGTATCCCTGACCAAGCCGAGCTGGCGCATTATATATAGACGCCCGGAAGGGTCCAATACAAACGTTTGTTTGAATTTCTCGTCAGCCTGTTAGAATCCGGAAGCTGCGGCGCATCAGACCGGGCGAAAACGTAGCGAGCGACGGTTAGGCGAGGCGAAAACAAGCGAGGGGGCGCAGTTCGCGGGCTGTAAATGAGCATTCCGAGCGTGGTTTCAACGCGGCATAACCAAGCGCAGTAGTTTTCACACGGCCTGTTATGGCGGGTCATTCGCATTGTTGACCCCGGCTTGTGGCTGCAGTCAAGATACGGGCAGTTTTGTGCTCGCCGAACGGGTTCAGTGGCTGAATTGACGGCGCTGGATCCCGAGCATGGCTCGGTTCGCCTCGGCGAAATTCTATTCACCGGAGAGTAACGAGGAATCCATGAAGATTCTTGTAGCTGTCAAACGAGTGGTCGATTACAACGTCAAGGTCCGCGTCAAGGCGGACAACTCCGGCGTCGACCTCGCCAACGTCAAGATGTCGATGAACCCCTTCTGCGAGATCGCCGTGGAAGAAGCCGTACGCCTGAAAGAGAAGGGCGTGGCGAGTGAAATCGTCGTGGTTTCCATTGGTCCGACCGCTGCCCAGGAGCAGCTGCGTACCGCGCTGGCGCTGGGCGCCGACCGTGCCGTGCTGGTCGAGTCGAGCGACGAGCTCAATTCCCTGGCTGTGGCCAAGCTCCTCAAAGCCGTGGTCGACAAGGAACAGCCGCAACTGGTCATCCTTGGCAAGCAGGCCATCGACAGCGACAACAACCAGACCGGCCAGATGCTCGGCGCCTTGACCGGCTTCGCCCAGGGCACCTTCGCTTCGAAGGTCGAGGTGAGTGGAGACAAGGTCAATGTCGAGCGCGAAATCGACGGCGGCGCTCAAACCGTGGCGCTGAACCTTCCGGCCATCGTTACCACCGACCTGCGCCTGAACGAGCCGCGCTACGCTTCGCTGCCGAACATCATGAAAGCCAAGAAGAAGCCGCTGGAAGTCCTGACGCCCGATGCGCTGGGTGTATCCACCACCTCCACCGTCAAGGTCCTCAAGGTCGAAGCGCCAGCTGCACGCAGCGCCGGTATCAAGGTCAAGTCGGTAGAAGAACTGGTCGAGAAACTGAAGAACGAGGCGAAGGTAATCTAAATGACTATCCTGGTTATCGCTGAACACAACAACGCCGTCCTGGCTGCCGCCACGCTCAACACTGTGGCCGCTGCGAAAGCCATCGGTGGCGACATCCATGTGCTGGTCGCCGGTAGCGACTGCGCCGCCATCGGTGAAGCGGCCTCGAAGATCGACGGCGTTTCCAAGGTACTGGTCGCCGACAACGCCGCCTACGCCCATCAGCTGCCGGAAAACGTCGCGCCGCTGATTGCCGAACTGGCGAAGAACTACAGCCATGTGCTGGCCGCGGCCACCACCAATGGCAAGAACTTCCTGCCGCGCGTTGCCGCGCTGCTGGACGTCGATCAGATCTCCGAGATCATCGCCGTTGAAAGTGCCGACACCTTCAAGCGCCCGATCTACGCTGGCAATGCCATCGCCACCGTGCAGTCCAGCGCCCCGATCAAGGTCATCACCGTCCGCGCCACCGGTTTCGATCCGGTCAACGCCGAAGGCGGCTCTGCCGCCGTCGAGCAGGTCTCGGGCTCGGGCGACGCAGGCGTCTCCAGCTTCGTCGGTGAAGAGCTGGCCAAGTCGGACCGTCCCGAGCTGACCGCGGCCAAGATCGTCGTATCCGGCGGCCGTGGCATGCAGAACGGCGACAACTTCAAGCACCTGTACTCGCTGGCCGACAAGCTCGGCGCGGCGGTCGGTGCCTCGCGTGCCGCGGTTGACGCCGGCTTCGTGCCGAACGACATGCAGGTCGGTCAGACCGGCAAGATTGTGGCACCGCAGCTGTACATCGCCGTCGGCATTTCCGGCGCGATCCAGCACTTGGCGGGCATGAAGGACTCCAAGGTGATCGTCGCGATCAACAAGGACGAGGAAGCGCCAATCTTCCAGGTAGCCGACTATGGCCTGGTGGGCGATCTGTTCGAGATCCTGCCGGAGCTTGAGCGTCTCGTCTGACCGAGTCGCAGCCAAGAAACCCGCTCCTGCAGCGGGTTTTTTATTGGGCGCTCGCCGGGGTTGGCCGATGGTAATATCCGCGCAGGCGTCGGTCGGCGCCTGCCCGATTCCCGACGAAGAGGTTTTCCATGCGCTGTGCCGTTCCGCTGACCTTCGCCCTGAGCGCCGTGCTGCTGGCCCTTCCGCTGGTGGCCAATGCGGCGGCTGCCAAGTGCGACCGGCTGATCGCCACCGGTAGCGCTGACAACCCGCCGTTTCTCTGGCGTGATCCACAGAATCCCAAGCGCCTGATCGGCGCTAACGCGGACCTGCTGAAGCGCATCACCGACGACCTCGGCCTGAAACTCGAAGTGCTTTACACCGGCGATGCCCAAGAGGCGCGCAAGCAGGTGCGCAGCGGACGAGTGGATATTCTGGCCGATGCGGTACTGGCGCCCGACGAGCTCGCCTACCTGGACTTCGTGCACCCCTCCATCGCTGCGTTGCAGGTCTCGGCCTGGGTTCGCATCGCGCCGGGGTTGTTCTATGCCGGCAAGCAAGACCTGGCCGGACGTGCCGGAAGCTATGTCCGTACGACGCCGTTCGACGCCGCCTTTCAGCGCTACGCCCAGGATGCCCTGCGTCTGCAGTCGGTTCCCAGCCTCAGCGAGGCCCTGCAGCGGCTGCTCGCCGGCAAGACCGACTATGTGCTGCACGAGCGCTACAGCACTGTCGCCAGGGCAGGCCAGCAGGGTGTACTCGACAAGATCCAGCGCCTCGATCCCCCGGTCTCGAGCCGCGGCCTGCACCTGGCTATCGCCCATGATTCAGCCTGTAACGGGCCCTGGTTGCGCGGACAACTCGCCATAAAAATGACAGAATTGCGCGCCGCCGGCGTACCCGAGCAATTGCTGGTGGATAATCTCGAGCGCTGGAAGCAGCAGTAACTGCCGCCAGCCCTGCCTTGGAACGATCCGTATCGATGAAGACACCTTCCTGCCTGCTGATGCTGGTGCTAATAGCTGGTTGCGCCAGCGATCCGCTGCCCACCGAGCAGTTGCGCCTGACCGAGGCGGCGCTGAGCCAGGCGCGTTCGGTGGGCGCGTCGGAGCAGACGCCTGAACTGGCAATGGCCGAGCAGAAGTTGCAGGCCGCGCGCGCCGCGCTGGACGACGAAGACAACCGGGCGGCCCGGTTGTACGCCGAACAGGCGGAGCTCGATGCGCGGCTGGCCGAAGCCCGGGTCCTGAACGACAAGAGCGCGCTGCAGGTCACCGAACTCAGCCGTCGCATTGCGCGCCTGCGCGAGCAACTGGGGGAGGTAGAGTGAAATCCGTCCATGTAGTAACCGTTCTGTTCGTTGCGCTTGGCGCGCTCCAGGGGTGTACATCGGCGCCGTCCGGCGAGCTCGAGCAAGCCGCGGCCACGCTTCAGCGCGTCAGTGCCGACCCACGCATTGGCCGCGATGCTCCCAAGGATGTCGAGCGCGCCGAGGAATCGCTCGAGCGCGCCAGGCGCTTTGCTGGTTACTGGGGCAGTGCCGAGGATGTCGCCCATTACGCCTACCTCAGTCGGCGCTACAGCCAGATCGCCCGCCAGCACAGCGAGCAATTGCAGAACCAGCAGCGGGCCACCCAGCTGGCGATGGAGCATGAGCGGCTGCGGCGCGCCCTGCAGGACGCCAAGGCCGCCGAACGACAGGACCAGGGGCGCCTGCCGGAAGACCCGCTGATCACGCTCGCGGCCGAGGAAACCGACCGCGGCCTGGTGATGACCCTCGGTGACGTGCTTTTCGCCGCCGCCAGCGCCGAGCCGCGCGCCTCGGCGAACCCGACGCTGCTGAAGGTGGTGCGCTTCCTGCAACTCAACCCCAGGCGGCGGGTGAGGATCGAGGGCTACACCGACAACCGTGGCGATGCTGCCGGTAATCTGGCCCTGTCCCAGGCGCGAGCGCAGGCGGTGGCTGACTTCATCCGCGGCTTCGGTGTCGAGGCCGGGCGCATGGAGGTGATTGGCTATGGCGAGCAGTTCCGGGTCGCCGAGAACGCCTCGGCACGCGGCCGCGCGCAGAACCGTCGCGTCGAGATCCTGTTTTCCGATGAGCAGGGGCGGCTGAGCGCGCCGCGCTGACGGAAGGCCACGGGCTGACTGTTTCGCCGAGTTATCCGCCAACTGTATCGGTTGGGCATAAAAGTGTTGTACTACTGTTATGGTCCAGTTGGCGGAGACGTACGATATGACCAATCTGTTGCTTTATCAGCGCATCGCTCATCAGCTCGCCGAGGACATTCGGCGCGGTGTCTACCGCCCAGGCGAGCGGGTCCCCTCGGTACGCAAGATGAGCATGCAGCTCAACGTCAGCCACGCCACGGTGCTGCAGGCCTACGCCAATCTCGAAGACCAGGGCATGATTCGGGCGCGTCCGCAGTCCGGCTTCTATGTGCATCACACGCCGGCACTGACCGCGCCGACGCCGGATATCGCCCAGGTCGAGCGGCCCACCCTGGTGACCCGCAGCAGCATCATCAACCAGGTGCTCAGCGAATCGCGCCGCGACGGGCTGATCCCTCTGGGCGCCGCCGTGCCCCACGTGGATTATCTGCCGGCACGTGCACTGCACCAGCAGCTGGCCAAGGTCACCCGCTTCCAGAGTCAGCGTGCGTTCAGCTACATGTTCAGTCCCGGCTACGAGCCGCTGCGCCGTCAGGTCGCCATCCGCATGCGCGATGCTGGCGTGGTGGTCGGCCCCGACGAGGTGGTGATCACCCACGGTTGCGTGGATGCGCTGCAGATGTCCCTGCGCGTGCTGACCAAGCCCGGCGACCTGATTGCGGCTGAATCGCCGAGCTACTACGGGCTGCTGCAACTGGCCGACCTGCTCGGGTTGAAGGTGATCGAGATCCCCTGCGACCCGGATACCGGGCTCAGCCTCGAAGCGCTGCAACTGGCCGCCAGCCAGTGGCCGATCAAGGCGCTGGTGCTGACGGCGCGCTTGAGCAATCCGCTCGGTGGCAGCGTGCCGGACGCGCGGCAGAAGCAACTGCTCAAGCTGGCGGCGAATTTCGACATCCAGATTGTCGAAGACGATATCTATGGTGAATTGCTCTTCGACGTTGGCTCGATCAGGGCGCTCAAATCGAACGACCTGGACGGGCGGGTGATCTACTGTTCGAGTTTTTCCAAAACCATTTCGCCGGGCGTGCGGATTGGCTGGATCATACCCGGGCGGTACCGCGACGAGGTTCAGCGTTTGCAGACCTTCAGTACGCATTCGGCCTGCAGCGTCACACAGATGGCGGTCGCGGCCTATCTGGAAAATGGCGGTTATGACCGGCATCTGCGCTACATTCGCCACGAGTACCGCAAGAACCTTAGTGCCGTGCAGCTTGCGGTGCAGCGGTACTTTCCGGAAGGCACCCAGATGACCCGGCCGACCGGTGGCTTCATCCTCTGGGTAAGCCTGCCGGCACGGGTCAACACCAAGGAGCTTCACGTGCAGGCGCTGGCGCGCGGCATCAGCATCGCGCCGGGGCTGATCTTCAGCAATACCGAGCAGTTCAACCACTGCATCCGGCTCAATTGCGGGCTGCCCTGGACCGCCGAAGCGGAGCGTGCACTCAAGACACTCGGCGACCTGGCAGAGGCGCTGTGCCGACAGTCGAACTGAGCGGCTCAAGGGAGGCGATGGCGTATGAAACATCTGGCGCTGCTCTACGTGGCACTGCTCGTGGCCGCGTGCGACGCGGACAAGGTGCCGGACCGGCCCGCGACGCCGCCGGCAAAGCCGACCGTTGCGCCGTCGGCCGGGCCTGTGACCAAACCCGTCGTTACGCCCGCTGCGCCACGTGTTTCGAGCGCCCCGGCAGCGTCCGCCGCCAAGCCCGAACCGCCGGCAACCCTGGAGGTGACGCTCGATCCGCAGCCCGAGGGCGATCCTGAGACGCTGCCTTCCAGGCGTACCGCGCAGGCTTCGTCCGCCAGCAAACGTCCCGCGCCGGTGCCGGAGCCGGTGAAGAAAGGGAAGGCGGTCGCCGTCGAGAAGGTCGATCTACCTGAAGCGGAACTCGACCTGAGCCTGCCCGATGACTGGACCGAGGAACTGGAGCCGGAACGCGAGGCTGCCAGCAGCGACCTGTTGCCGCCGCTGTTCGGCGCCGAGGGGCGCTCTGGCGGAGTTCAGTTGAGCGGCCGGCTGCTGCCCGGCGACGCCGAGGACGAGACCCTGATCGACGGCGCTGAGCTCAATTTCGAATTCAAGCGCTGAGCGCGGTCACGCGAGCGAAAGATCGGGCCGTTCGAGGTCGTCGAAGCCGACCAGCAGGGCGCGCAGCTCGGCAGGCGGCAGCGGATGGCTCATGTGGAAGCCCTGGAGTTCGCCGCATCCGTCATCGACCAGGCGCTGCAGTTGCGCCAGCGTCTCGACCCCCTCGGCGGTCACCCGCATGCGCAGGCCGTGTCCGAGGTCGATGAGGGCCTTGACGATGGATTGGTCCTCGGCCGAATGCTCCATGCCGGCAACAAAACTGCCATCGATCTTGATCGCATCGAAGGGGTAGTTGCGCAAATTGCTGAGGGACGAATAGCCGGTGCCGAAGTCGTCCATGGCCAGGCGCACGCCCAGCGCCTTGAGCTCGCGCAGCACATCGAGGGTGCGCTGGTTTTCCTGAAGAAGGGCCGTCTCGGTAACTTCCAGCTCGAGGCGGCCGGGAGGCAATCCGCTCTCCTTGAGGGCGGCACCGACCAAGGCGCACAGTTCGTCGCTGCGCAGCTGCAGTGGTGACAGATTGACCGACACGCCAATCCCGCTCGCCCAGCCGGCCGCCTCCAGGCAGGCCTGGCGCAGCACCCAGCCGCCGAGCGGCACGATCAGGCCGGTTTCCTCGGCAAGCGGGATGAACTGCTCGGGCAGCAACAGGCCGCGTATCGGGTGCCGCCAGCGCAGCAGGGCCTCGGCGCCGTTGATGCGCATGCCCTGGCTCAGGTAACGCGGCTGGTAGTGGATCTCGAACTGTTGGTCGGCGATGGCCTGGCGCAGCTCCTCCTCCTGTGCGTGTCGCTCGAGCAGGCGCTTGTCCAGTTCGCGGGCATAGCGTCGCCAGGTCCCGCGGCCGTCGGCCTTGGCCTGGTAGAGCGCGATGTCCGCGCAACGCAGCAGCTCATTGGCCTGCAGCGAATCCATTGGCGCCAGCGCGACGCCGATGCTCGCGCCGATGAAGATTTGTGTGTGCTCGTAGACGAAGGGCTCGTTGATCGCCGCGACGATGCGCTGGCAGAGCTTTTCCAGGTCTTCATCGTGCTGCACCCGGCCCATCACGATGACGAACTCGTCGCCGCCCAGTCGTGCCACCAGATCGTCGCCACGGATGCACTGCTTGAGGCGATTGGACACCCCGACCAGCACCTCGTCGCCGGCGCCGTGGCCGAGGGTGTCGTTGACCGGCTTGAAACGGTCCAAGTCGATGTACAGGACCGCCAGCCGGGAGCCTTCGTTGAGTGCGGCCAGGCGCGCCTCCAAATGGTCGCGCAGGCGGTTGCGGTTGGGCAGGCCGGTCAGGGCGTCGTGCTGGGAGAGGTATTGCACTCGGGCCTGAGCCCGGGTTTCCTCGGTGATGTCGCTGGCAGTTCCGCGGTAGCCCAGCAGCTGGTCGTCGCGGTAGATCGCCCGTGCCGAGAGCCGGCAGGTGCGCTCACAGCCGTTGGCTGCCTGGTAGCTGCAGCGCAGTGCGGCCAGGTGCGGTGCGGCCAGCCATTCCTGCAGGGCGGCGTGGTCGCTGATGACCAGATCGATGAGCGGGCGGCCGATCCAGGCGTCCGGCAGATGTCCGGTGATGGTTTCGAAGCGGCTCGACAGGTAGGTCAGGCGTGCATTCTGGTCGGTTTCCCATATCCAGTCCGAGGCCGCTTCGGCGACATCGCGGAAGCGCTCCTCGCTGGCAGCCAGCGCCTGCCGGCTTCTGGCCAGGCGGGTGTAACTGACCTCCATCAGCCGCAGGTTCCGGTAGGCCTGGCGCAGCAGCAGCCAGGCGAGGATTGCAAGACCGATCGCAACCACGCCGAGCACCGGCAGTGTGGTCCACAGCAGGAGGCGTCCTGGCTGCGACAGCGTCCAGCTGAACGCCTGCGGCGACCCGTCGAGCCGCTCCAGCGTGACCCTGGCGGCAAGGGGATCGGCGCGGTCGTCGGCGACCCGCAGGCCCGCAACCGCGTAGTCCCCACCCAGCGCGAGTAGCCGGTCCCGGTCCAACACGTCGACGAACAACAGCGTCGCGGCCGGGCCGGGCATCTCTTCCACGTCGCTGCCACCGACAGTCATGACCGCGGCGGACACCATGGCCGGCGAGCCCTCGGCCGTCAGCAGCCCGGCGGCGGTATCCTCCTGCTCGACCGCCTGCCGCGCGCTGGCCAGCAGCCGGTCGAGGCCGGGACCGAGCCATTGGTGGGCGTCGACGTCACTCAGGGCGCCGCGGATGACCGAGTAGGTCGTCTTGCCTTGGGCGTCGACCACGAACACCGCCTCATAGCCGAAATCGTCGAACAGCGACGGGCCGAGGTTGGCCTGGTCATAGGCCCAGTCGAGGTTTACCGTTTTGCTGAGGTTGGCGTAGGCATCGCCCCAGAAGGCGTTGTCTGCCACGTGCCGGGACATGCCCTGCAGCTGCGCGGAGAAGGCCTTGCCGATCAGGAAACGTTCCTGCTCGAGGTCGTCTTGGTCGATATTGCGGGCAATCAGGACGATGGCGACGGCGGCGACCAGCAGGGCAATGGCCAGCAAGCCGGCCACGCCGGGCAGGAACCGACGAGCGAAGCGGGTATGCGCGTCGACTGGGGCGGCGCCGGGCGGGGAGAGGTCTGATGCCATCGATACATCCTGAAGGGAGGCGGAATGATCTCTTGAGTGAGGGCAGAAAGCCATTACTGACCGTCCGGTCAGTTCCGTGGCGGACCGCCGACCCCAACGCGGCATCCCCACGCGGCGTACCAGACGGGGCGAATCGCTAGCGGTTGCGGGCGTCCTTGGCGTCCGCTTCGGCGTTGCGCTCGGCGATCCGCTGCTTCTGTTCCTCGGTCAGCGGGACCTTGTAGGCCGTCGCGCGCAACATCATCAAGCCGCCGACGATCGAACCAATGACGACGATGATCAATAGCCAGATATACCAGGGCATGGTTGCCTCCTGAAGGAAAGGGACGTCGCATTCAACCTTACGCCAGGCCCCGCCGGGGGGCTATCGCCCGTTGCTTACGGCTCAGCTCTCCTGGCCCGGATGCTCCGGGGTGCAGCGCCGCGCGGGTGTTTTTCTGCGACAATGCGCGCCGAAAAATCGCCGAGGACTCGCCATGACCTGCCAGACCCCCATCATCGTTGCGCTCGACTTTCCTTCCCATGAGGCCGCACTGGCGCTGGCCGGTCGGCTTGACCCGGCGCTCTGCCGCGTCAAGGTCGGCAAGGAGCTGTTCACTCGCTGCGGTCCGCAGGTCGTCGAGGCGCTCCAGCACAAAGGTTTCGAGGTCTTTCTCGACCTTAAATTCCATGACATCCCCAACACCACGGCGATGGCGGTGCACGCCGCGGCGGAACTGGGTGTCTGGATGGTCAACGTGCATTGCTCCGGCGGCCTGCGGATGATGAGCGCGTGCCGCGAACAGCTGGAGCGAAGCAGCGGTCCCAAGCCGCTGCTGATCGGGGTCACGGTGCTGACCAGCCTCGAGCAGGCCGATCTGGCGGAAATCGGCCTGGACATCGCGCCGCAGCAGCAGGTGCTGCGTCTCGCCGCACTGGCGGCCAGGGCCGGGCTCGACGGCCTGGTGTGTTCGGCCCAGGAGGCCGAATCGCTCAAGGCCGGCTTCGCCCAGCTGCAACTGGTGACGCCCGGTATCCGTCCCGCCGGCAGCCAGGCCGATGATCAGCGCCGGATCCTGACGCCGGCGCAAGCGATGGCTGCCGGCTCGGATTACCTGGTGATCGGCCGGCCCATCACCCAGGCCGCCGATCCGGCGCAGGCGCTGGCAGCGGTGGTCGCCGAGCTGGCCTGACGCACAGCAGGCCCGCCCGTTGCGGGCGGGCGCGGCGTTCAGTCGACCTTCAGCACCAGCTTGCCGAAGTTGCCGCCGGTGAACAGCTTCATCAGCGTCTCGGGGAAGGTTTCCAGCCCCTCGACCACATCCTCCTTGCTCTTCAGCTCGCCGCTCTGCAGCCAGCCGGCCATGTCGCGCATGGCTTCGGGGTAACGCGAGACGTAGTCCATCACCACCATGCCCTGCATCCGCGCGCGGTTCACCAGCAGCGACAGGTAGTTGGCCGGCCCCTTGACCGCTTCCTTGTTGTTGTACTGGCTGATGGCCCCGCAGATGACGATTCGCGCGCCAACGCTGAGGCGGGTCAGCACGGCGTCGAGGATGTCGCCGCCGACGTTATCGAAGAACACGTCGACGCCCTTCGGACAGGTGCGTTTCAGGCCTGCGGCGACATCTTCGCTCTTGTAGTCGATGGCGGCATCGAAGCCCAGTTCGTCGATCAGGAAGCGGCACTTGTCGGCACCGCCGGCGATGCCCACCACGCGGCAGCCTTTGATCCTGGCGATCTGTCCGGCCACGCTGCCGACCGCCCCGGCCGCGCCGGAAATCACCACGGTGTCGCCTGCCTTGGGCTCGCCCACGGACAGCAGGCCGAAGTAGGCAGTCATCCCGGTCATGCCGAGGGCCGACAGGTAGCGCGGCAGTGGCGCCTGCTTGGGGTCGACCTTGTAGAAGCCCTTGGGCTCGCCGACGAAGTAATCCTGGACCCCGAGCGCGCCGTTGACGCAGTCGCCTTCGGCGAAATCGGGATGGTTGGACGCGACGACCCGGCCGACGCCCAGCGCACGCATGACTTCGCCGATGCCCACGGGTGGGATGTAGGACTTGGCGTCGTTCATCCAGCCGCGCATGGCCGGGTCAAGGGAGAGGTACTCATTGCGCACCAGGATCTGGTTCGGGCCTGGCTCGGGCAGGGGCTTGTCGACGAAATCGAAGGTGTCGCGATCGGGCGCGCCCACCGGGCGCTTGGCCAGCAGAAACTGGCGGTTAGTCTTGTCCATGGATACCTCGGGGTCGGTGCGAAAACCTTGGTGTAGCCCGCGCGGCGCCGTGTCGCAAGCAAGAGGGGATGGCTGGAATGCATTGGCATCCGCCTGAGTGATATCGCCGCCCTGCGCTTAAGCGGGACCGGCGAAGGCGGTATAACCATGACCCGCGGGTTGCTTGTGGTCATTTTCGGACGCGGCGCCGCGATTCCATTCGACTTCAGCTATCAGGGTGCGAGCATGAGCATGTGTTTTTCCGGGCAGGTAGCGTTGGTGACGGGGGCGGCAGCGGGGATCGGTCGCGCAACCGCGCTGGCATTCGCCGCCGAAGGGATCAAGGTGGTAGTGGCGGACCTGGACGAAGCAGGCGGGGCGGCCTGCGCCGCGGCAATCGCCGAGGCCGGGGGCGAGGCGCTGTTCGTGCGCTGCGACGTGACCCGTGACGCCGAGGTCAGGGCGCTGGTCGAGCAGACCGTGGCCCGCTTCGGGCGGATCGACTACGCGTTCAACAATGCCGGCATCGAGATCGAGCAGGGCCGTCTGGCGGAGGGCAGCGAGGCCGAGTTCGACGTCATCATGGGCGTTAACGTCAAGGGCGTCTGGCTGTGCATGAAGCATCAGTTGCCGGTGATGCTTGCCCAGGGCGGTGGCGCCATCGTCAACACCGCGTCGGTTGCCGGCCTGGGCGCAGCGCCAAAGATGAGCATCTATGCCGCGTCCAAGCATGCGGTGATCGGCCTGACCAAATCCGCCGCGATCGAATACGCGAAAAAGAAAATCCGGGTCAACGCGGTGTGCCCCGCGGTGATCGACACCGACATGTTCCGCCGTGCCTACGAGGCCGACCCGCGCAAGGCCGAGTTCGCCGCCGCGATGCACCCGGTCGGCCGCATCGGCAAGGTCGAGGAGATAGCCGCTGCCGTGCTCTACCTCTGCAGCGATGGGGCGGCCTTCACCACCGGGCATGCGCTGGCAGTGGACGGCGGCGCAACCGCGATCTAGCCGCGCCGCCCAAGCCTGGCGCCTTTGCGGCGCCGGCGTCTTGCTCCGGCGGGCCGGTTCAATCCGGGCGGTGCAGGATCAGCAGCGTCGCGACCCCCGCAATCAGCCCCCACAGCGCCGAGCCGACACCGAAAAGCGTCAGCCCCGATGCGGTCACCATGAAGGTGATCAGTGCTGCCTCGCGCTCCCGCGCGTTCTGCATGGCCTGGGTCAGACCCGAGCCGATCGAGCCGAGCAGGGCCAGCGCGGCGATGGACAGCACCAGCGCTGCGGGAAAGGAGGCGAACAGTGCGGCCAAGGTGGCGCCGAAAATTCCCGCGATGCCATAGAAGACGCCGCACCAAACCGCTGCGGTGTAGCGCCGTGCCGGGTCCGGGTGCGCTTCCGGACCGCTGCAGATGGCCATGGTGATCGCCGCCAGGTGGATGCCGTGGGAGCCGAACGGCGCCAGCAGCAACGAGGCGATACCGGTCACCGAAATCAGCGGGGATGCCGGCACGACGTAGCCCTCTGCGCGCAGCACGGCCAGGCCCGGCATGTTCTGCGAGGCCATGGCGATGACGAACAGCGGGATGCCGATGCTCAGGACCGCTGCGACCGACAGGCTCGGCGTGGTCCAGACCGGCACCGCCAACTCCAGGCTGAACCGGCTGAAATCCAGCAATTCCAGCATCGCCGACAGGGCGCCGCCAACCAGCAGTGCCGTCAGCACGGCGTAGCGTGGCGCCAGCCGTTTGGCCAGAAGGTAGCTGAAGAACATGCCCAGCACCAGCAGCGGCTGGACCTCGACCGCGCGGAAGATCTCGCTGCCTATGTTGAACAGCACGCCGGCCAGGAGCGCGGCGGCCAGCGAGGCGGGCACGCGCCGCATCAACCGCTCGAAGCTGCCGGTGAGACCGCACAGGACGATCAGCGCCGAGGCGAAGATAAAGGCGCCGATGGCCTCGCCATAGGGCACGCCGGGCAGGCTGCCGATCAGCAGCGCCGCGCCCGGTGTGGACCAGGCGATCACCACAGGGGTTCGATAACGCCACGACAGGCCGATGCTGCACAGCGACATGCCGATCGACAGCGCCCAGATCCACGACGAGATCTGCCCGGCACTGAGCCCGGCGGCCTGTCCGGCCTGGAACATCAGCACCAGCGAACTGGTATAGCCGGTGAGCATGGCGATGAAGCCCGCCACGACGGTGGAAACGGAACTGTCAGTGAGCAGCTGAGGGTGCGAATGAGTGGTGGCCGGCATGGCGGTTCCCTTGAAGTCTGAACGCCTAGGCTAGGGGGCCTGGCGCCCGCCGTCACGGTACAGCGACCGGGCCGATCGGCGGAACAGCTGGTGCAGGCGCGCGCGTCGCGGCCCTAAGCGCGGCTTGTCGGGTGCGTCGTCCCTCTGCGTCGGCCTTGGGGAAGATCTGGCACCGATGTTGCTATTACCTCCATGCCTGCTGCGAGGCGTCAAAAAAACCGCAGCTGTTGGAGGAACGATGAGTCAGGGTATCGAATTCAATCGCTTGATGCTGGAAATGCGGGCCATGCAGACCGATGCCATGGCGCGCGCCAAGCCCGTGACGGCAACTCCCGAGGTTGGCGCACCGAGCTTTTCCGACATGCTCGGCCAGGCCGTCAACAAAGTGAATGAAACCCAGCAGGCCTCCAACCAACTCGCTACTGCGTTCGAAATGGGCCAGAGCGGCGTCGATCTCACCGATGTCATGATCGCGTCGCAGAAAGCCACTGTTTCCTTTCAGGCCATGACCCAGGTCCGTAACAAGCTGGTCCAGGCGTATCAAGACATCATGCAGATGCCGGTTTAAGGCAGGGTTTGAACAATGGCTGAAGCACTTAGCAAGGTTCCCGTGCCGGTCGATTCGGAAGCCCCGAAGAAGCCGCTGCTGGGCCTGTCGTTCCTGGAAAATCTCGCCGAGATGTCGATGCTGCGCCAGATCGGCCTGCTGGTTGGCCTCGCCGCGAGCGTGGCCATTGGCTTTGCCGTGGTGCTCTGGTCGCAGCAGCCCGACTACCGGCCGCTGCTCGGCAGCCTCGCCGGGATGGACGCCAACCAGGTCATGGAGACGCTGGCCGCCGCGGACATCGCCTACACCGTCGAGCCCAATTCCGGCGCGCTGCTGGTCAAGGCCGATGACCTGGCCCGTGCGCGCCTGAAGCTCGCCAGCGCCGGTATCGCGCCGACCGACAGCAATATCGGCTTCGAGATCCTGGACAAGGACCAGGGCCTGGGAACCAGCCAGTTCATGGAAGCGACCCGTTATCGCCGCGGCCTGGAAGGCGAGTTGGGCCGTACCATTTCCAGCCTGAACAACGTGAAGGGTGCGCGTGTGCACCTGGCGATCCCGAAGAGTTCGGTGTTCGTGCGCGACGAGCGCAAGCCCAGCGCCTCGGTGCTGGTCGAGCTGTACCCCGGTCGCAGCCTCGAGCCGAGCCAGGTGATGGCGATCATCAACCTGGTCGCCACCAGTGTGCCGGAGCTGGGCAAGTCGCAGATCACCGTGGTCGACCAGAAGGGCAACCTGCTGTCCGACCAGCAGGAGCTCACCGAGCTGAGCATGGCCGGCAAGCAGTTCGACTACAGCCGCCGCATGGAAAGCCTCTACACCCAGCGCGTGCACAACATCCTGCAGCCGGTGCTGGGTAGCGGCCGCTACAAGGCCGAAGTGTCGGCGGACGTGGATTTCAGCGCGGTCGAGTCCACCTCTGAAACCTTCAACCCCGATCAACCGGCGTTGCGCAGCGAGCAGAGCGTCAGCGAACAGCGCCAGAGCAGCCTCGGCCCGCAGGGCGTACCCGGGGCGCTGAGCAACCAGCCGCCGGGCCCGGCGAGCGCGCCGCAGAATGCCACCGCGGCCCAGGCCGCACCGGCCGGCGCCATCGCCCCGGGGCAACCTTTGCTGGACGCCAATGGCCAGCAGGTCATGGACCCGGCGACAGGGCAGCCGATGCTGGCGCCGTATCCGGCGGACAAACGCGAGCAGGCCACCCGCAATTACGAGCTGGATCGTTCGATCAGCCACACCAAGCAACAGCAGGGGCGCCTGCGTCGCTTGTCGGTTGCCGTGGTGCTCGACGACCAGGTGACGGTCTCGGCCGACGGCCAGACCACACGGGTGCCGCGGACCGCCGACGAACTGGCGCGCTTCACCCGCCTGGTGCAGGACGCGGTCGGCTACGACGCCAGCCGGGGCGACAGCGTCAGCGTGATCAACGCGCCGTTCGCCGATGACTCGCTCGACGAAGGCATCATCGATGTACCGTTCTATTCACAACCCTGGTTCTGGGACATCGTCAAGCAGGTGCTCGGCGTGCTGTTCATCCTGGTGCTGGTGTTCGGCGTGCTGCGGCCGGTGCTGAACAACCTGACCAACGCGGGCAAGGGCAAGGAGTTGCAGACCACCGGTGGCGACACCGAACTGGGCGACATGGATGGCATAGACGGCGGCCTGGCCAGTGATCGGGTCAGCCTGAGCGGGCCGCAGAGTATCCTGCTGCCGAGCCCGACCGAGGGGTACGATGCGCAATTGAATGCCATCAAGAATCTGGTAGCCGAAGATCCGGGCCGGGTGGCTCAGGTCGTCAAAGATTGGATCAACGCAGATGAGTGATGCTCGAAATCCCGTCAAGCTGAACAAGGTCGACAAGGCTGCGGTCCTGCTGCTCTCGCTGGGCGAGGCCGATGCCGCACAGGTGCTGCGTCACCTCGGGCCGAAGGAAGTGCAGAAGGTCGGCACGGCGATGGCGCAATTGCGCAACGTGCAAAAAAACCAGATTGAACAGGTGATGGGCGAGTTCGTCGAGATTGTTGGCGACCAGACCAGTCTCGGGGTCGGTTCGGATGGCTATATCCGCAAGATGCTCACCCAGGCGCTGGGCGAGGACAAAGCCGGCGGCTTGATTGACCGCATTCTGCTCGGCGGCAACACCAGCGGCCTGGACAGCCTCAAGTGGATGGAGCCACGGGCGGTCGCTGACGTGATCCGCTACGAGCACCCACAGATCCAGGCGATCGTCGTCGCCTACCTTGACCCCGATCAGGCGGGCGAGGTGCTTTCGCACTTCGACCACAAGGTACGGCTCGACATCGTACTGCGCGTGTCGTCGCTCAACACCGTGCAGCCGGCGGCGCTGAAGGAGCTGAACCTGATCCTGGAGAAACAGTTCTCCGGCAACGCCAATACCACGCGGGCGACGCTGGGCGGCGTCAAGCGCGCGGCGGACATCATGAACTACCTCGACAGCTCGGTCGAAGGCCAGCTGATGGACGCCATTCGCGATGTGGACGAGGACCTCTCGTCGCAGATCGAGGACCTGATGTTCGTTTTCGACAACCTCGCCGATGTCGACGACCGGGGCATCCAGGTGCTGTTGCGTGAAGTATCCTCGGACGTGCTGGTGCTGGCGCTCAAGGGCGCCGACGACGCCATCAAGGAAAAGATCTTCAAGAACATGTCCAAACGTGCCGGCGAACTGCTGCGTGACGACCTGGAAGCCAAGGGTCCGGTGCGTGTCAGCGAAGTCGAAGGCGCCCAGAAGGAAATCCTCACCATTGCCCGTCGCATGGCCGAAGCCGGCGAGATCGTGCTCGGCGGCAAGGGCGGCGAAGAAATGGTCTAGAGCTAAGCGAGCCATATGTCCAAGGAAAACCCCAGCGATGTGATCCGCGCGAAGGACGTCAACGTCTTCGACCGCTGGGCCTTGCCGAGCTTCGACCCGCTGGGCGCCGAGCCGGCCGAGCCGGAGGTGGGCGAACCTGCGTCGGAAATCGTCGACGAGGTGTCGCGCAGCGAGGACGTCCCGGTCGAGGAAGTCAAACCGCTGACGCTGGACGAGCTCGAGGCCATCCGTCAGGAGGCCTACAACGAAGGCTTCAGCACCGGCGAGAAGGACGGTTTCCATGCCGGCCAGCTCAAGGCGCGCCAGGAGGCAGACGCCGCCCTGGCGCCCCGGCTCGAGAATCTGGAGCGGCTGATGGCGCAGTTGCTCGAGCCCATCGCCGACCAGGACCGCAATCTCGAGCACGCCATGGTCACCCTGGTCAGCCAGCTGGCGCGTGAGGTGATCCAGCGCGACCTGCTGATCGATTCCAGCCAGATCCGCCAGGTACTGCGCGAGGCGCTCAAGCTGCTGCCGATGGGCGCCAGCAACGTGCGCATCTACATCAACCCGCAGGATTTCGACCTGGTCAAAGCCCTGCGCGAGCGCCACGAAGAAACCTGGAAAATCGTCGAGGACAGCGACCTGCTGCCCGGCGGCTGCCGTATCGAGACCGAGCAGAGCCGCATCGACGCGAGCATCGAGACGCGCCTGGCGCAGGCCATCAAGCAGCTGTTCGAACAGCAGCGAGAAAACGCCACCAGCCCGCCGGAGGCCGATCTGCATCTGGAGCTGAACCCTGGCGTGGAGCCATCCGATGCGCCTTGAACGCACCAGCTTCGCCAAGCGCTTCGACACCTACGGCGAGGCGATCCGGCTGCCCAGCCAGCCGATTCTAGAAGGCCGCCTGCTGCGCATGGTCGGCCTGACGCTGGAAGCCGAGGGCCTGCGCGCCGCCGTGGGCAGTCGCTGCCTGGTGATCAACGAGGACAGCTACCACCCGACTCAGGTCGAGGCGGAAGTCATGGGCTTCTCCAGCGGCAAGCTGTACCTCATGCCGGTCGGCAGCCTCGCGGGCATTGCACCAGGCGCTCGCGTCGTGCCGCTGGCCAACACCGGCCGTCTGCCCATGGGCACCTCGATGCTCGGCCGCGTGCTCGACGGCGCCGGCCGCGCGTTGGACGGCAAGGGCGGGATGAAGGCCGAGGATTGGGTGCCGATGGATGGGCCGGTGATCAACCCGCTCAAGCGCCACCCCATCAGCGTGCCGCTGGACGTCGGCATCCGCAGCATCAACGGCCTGCTCACCGTGGGTCGCGGCCAGCGCCTCGGCCTGTTCGCCGGGACCGGCGTGGGTAAATCGGTGCTGCTCGGCATGATGACGCGCTTCACCGAGGCCGACATCATCGTGGTCGGGCTGATCGGTGAGCGGGGCCGCGAGGTCAAGGAGTTCATCGAGAACATCCTCACCGAAGAAAGCATCAAGCGCTCGGTAGTGGTCGCCTCGCCAGCCGATGACGCGCCGCTGATGCGCCTGCGCGCCGCAATGTACTGCACCCGCATCGCCGAATACTTCCGCGACAAGGGTAAGAACGTGCTGCTGCTGATGGACTCGCTGACCCGTTTCGCCCAGGCCCAGCGCGAAATCGCCCTGGCCATCGGTGAGCCGCCGGCGACTAAGGGCTACCCGCCGTCGGTATTCGCCAAGCTGCCGAGCCTGGTGGAGCGCGCCGGCAACGCGGAGGAGGGCGGCGGTTCGATCACCGCGTTCTATACCGTGCTGTCCGAGGGCGACGACCAGCAGGACCCGATCGCCGACGCCGCGCGTGGTGTACTCGACGGGCACTTTGTGCTGTCTCGCCGCCTGGCTGAGGAGGGGCACTATCCTGCCATCGACATCGAGGCTTCCATCAGCCGGGTCATGCCGCAGGTCGTCAGCGCCGAACATATGCGCAACGCCCAGCGCTTCAAGCAGCTCTGGTCGCGTTTTCAACAGAGTCGCGACCTGATCAGCGTGGGCGCCTACGTGCCCGGTGGCGATCCGGAGACCGACCTGGCTATCGCTCGGCAGGCGGAGATGGTGCGCTACCTGCGTCAGAGCCTCGACGAGGCCGAGCATCTGACGCAAAGCGAGGCGCTGCTGGTCAGCGTGTTCAACCCGAAGGCAGCGAGCTAACCCTTGCCCGCGAGCCGTGCGGCGCGTCTGGCGCCGGTCATCGACATGGCCGAGCGTGCCGAGCGCGAGGCAGCCCGGCTGTTCGGCCAGGGCCAGGCCCAGGTCGCCCAGGCCGAGGCCAAGCTCGGGGAGCTGCGCCAGTATTTCAGCGATTACCAGCAGCAGTGGCTGAGCCAGGGCAGCCAGGGCGTGTCCGGCCAGTGGCTGATGAACTACCAGCGATTTCTCTCCCAGCTCGAGTCGGCCATCGGCCAGCAGCAGCGCAGCGTCGACTGGCACCGCAACAACCTCGACAAGCTGCGCGAGCAGTGGACCCAGCGCCGCGCCCGGCTCGATGGTCTGCGCAAACTGGTAGAACGCTATCTGCAAGAGGCGCGCACCGCCGCCGACAAGCGCGAGCAAAAGATCCTCGACGAGTTTTCCCAGCGCCTGGCAGGCCGGAGCAGACAGGAATGAAGCTTGCTGTAGCGGGCGTTGGGTGCTAAATCTTCCTTCACTTGCGTGCCCGGGCGATGCCGTCCGGCGCTGCGGTGCCGGTTGGCCCGCGCGTCGGTTCGATCCGTCAGCAACCTTCCGCCGTCGCGGCCGCCACGTTACCGTTTTGCAACAGGAGTGCTAGATGACCATCAGTTCACGGCTGTCGGCGGATGGGGAGCAGCTGACGATCTCCATCCAGGGGCGCTTCGACTTCAACACCCACCAGGCCTTTCGCGACGCCTACCAGCGGCTCGCCGCGACGCCGCGGCGCTATGTCGTCGACCTGGACGGCGCGACCTACCTGGACAGCTCGGCGCTCGGCATGTTGCTGCTGCTGCGCGACCACGCCGGCGGTGACGAGGCCGACATCCGCCTGACCCATTGCAACGCGGCCGTGCGCAAGGTGCTTTCGGTGTCGAATTTCGAACAACTGTTCGCCATCTCCTGAATGCCTCGCCGGCTATCCATACTCATCGCCGAGGATGGTGCGGCCGATCGCATGCTGCTGGCGGCGATTGTTGGCCGCCAGGGGCACCGGGTCACCACCGCCTCCAATGGTGCCGAAGCCGTGCGGCGGTTCGAGAGCGAGCGTCCGCAACTGGTCCTGATGGACGCGCTGATGCCGGTGATGGACGGTTTCGAGGCGGCCCGGCAAATCAAGCGCCTGGCCGGCAACGAGCTGGTGCCGATCATCTTCCTGACCTCGCTGACCGAGCACGAAGCGCTGGTGCGTTGCCTCGAGGCGGGCGGCGATGACTTCATCGCCAAGCCCTATAACCCGATTATCCTCGAAGCCAAGATCCAGGCCATGCACCGCCTGCGCCGGTTGCAGGCCACAGTGCTGGAGCAGCGTGACCTGATCGCCCGGCGCAACCAGCAGTTGCTGGACGAACAGCGCGCGGCCAAGGCGATCTTCGACAAGGTGGCCCATGCCGGCTGCCTCAACGCGCCTAACATCCGCTACCGGCAATCGCCGCGCGCGCTGTTCAACGGCGACTTGCTGCTGGCGGCACAGGCGCCGGCCGGGCGCATGTTCGTGCTGCTCGGGGATTTCACCGGCCACGGGCTGCCGGCGGCCATCGGCGCGATGCCACTGGCCGAGACCTTCTACGGGATGACCGCCAAGGGCTACACCAGCAACGAGATCCTTCGCGAGATCAACGCCAAGCTGAAGCTGATCCTGCCGGTGGAGATGTTCTGCTGCGCCACGCTGCTGGATATCAACCTCGAGCAGGGCTCGCTGCGGGTGTGGAACGGCGGGCTGCCCGATGGCTACCTGCTCAAGGCCGGCAGCCGTGCACTAGTGGCGTTGCCCTCGCGGCACCTGCCGCTGGGCGTGCGCGAGGCGTCGAGTTTTGACGACAGTTTCGAGACCCTGCCGCTGGCCGTCGGCGATCGCCTGCTGCTGCTCTCCGACGGCGTGCTGGAAAGCTTCAACGCCGATAACGAGCTGTTCGGCGAGGGACGGCTGCTGGAGGTACTGGAGGCCAACCGGGAACCCTCGGCATTGCTCGACGAGATCCAGGCCGCGCTGCACGCCTTCCATGGTCAAATCCTTGACGACCTCAGCCTGGTGGAAGTGAGCGTGCTCGCCGAACGGCCACCGCTGGCCGTGCAACCGCTCGAACCCTATCCGCTGGGCGCCAAGGCGCTGCGGGCCAGGGACTGGAGCACTGCGTTCGAACTGCGGCCCAGCAGCCTGCGACAGGCCAATCCGCTGCCGATGGCGATGCAGCTGCTGTTGCAGATCGCTCCGCTGCGCCACCGCGCCGGCATCATCTACACGGTGCTCACCGAGCTCTATTCCAACGCGTTGGAGCACGGCGTGCTGCACCTCGATTCAGCGATGAAGTGCGACGCACAGGGCTTCTCGGCCTACTACGAGGCCCGCCGGCAGCGGCTTGAGGCGCTTGAGCAGGGCTTCGTCGCTATCGAGCTGAGCGTCAAGTCCGATGGCCCCAGCGGCGTGTTGTGCATCGTCGTGCGCGACAGCGGCTCCGGCTTCGACGTGCAGGCCACCCTGGACCGGCAGTACAGCGCCGAGTGCCTGGGTGGGCGCGGGCTGCGCATGATTCACCAGCTGAGCGAACGCTTCTACTGGGAGCCGGACGGCAGGCGCCTGAGCGTGGAGTTTCATTGGGGCGCTCATGCATAATCCGCCGTTTCCGGCCAGGAGCTGAGCCGTGGATCATCTCGACAACCGTGTACTGGCGGTGCTGCAGGATGTGATGGACGCGGAGTACCCGGTGCTGCTGGACACCTTTCTGGTCGACTCGGAAGAGCGCCTGCGCCTGTTGCAGGCGGCCACCGAGGCGGGCCAGGCGGACGACCTGCGCCAGGCCGCGCACAGCTTCAAGGGCAGTTGCAGCAACATGGGCGCCACGCTGCTCGCTGAACTGTGCCGCGAGCTGGAGGAGAGCGCCCGCCGCGAACAGCTCGAGGCTGCGCCCGAGCTGATCGAGCGGATCGAGCGCGAATTCGCCATTGTGCGGATTCTTTATCGCGCCGAGCGCCAGCGCTGGAAGACACGCGGCTAAGGCGCGGCAGGGCTGCCTCCTGGCGCCGCTGTTTTATTGGCGCTTGCAGTCGCGGCGACGCCCGTCGACCCGGCAGCATCCGAGTTGGCGTGGAGCTTGCTTAAGTCAAGTCACGTCAACCTTTCCAGCGGAACGACCCATGGCTGTCTCACCTGATCTGTTGCTCAACCTCAAGGCACCGGCTGCGGTTGCCAAAGCCGCCGGCGCCGCGGCCAGACCCGCCACGCAACCCAGCCGGGACGAGCCTTCCAGCTTTGCCAACGTCTATGCCCGCGAGCGTCAGGTCAAGCCTGCCGAGCCCCAGCAGGCGGCTGCCAAGCCCGCCCGCGACAAGCCGGTGGCCGACAAGCCGAGTCAGGAAACCGACGAGGCGGGCGGCACGGATGCGCCGGCCGCCACCGAAGACGGCAAGGAGTTGCCTGTCGAGGCGACCGCTGACGCCGGGTCCGACACCGGCGAAGGTGCGCAAGACGGCACTGAGGACGGGCTCGAGGCCGAGCTCGATCCCCTGCTGCTGTTCGGCATGGGCGGCAGTGCGCCAGCCGAGACGACCGAGGCCCTGCCCGAGGACCCGGCGGTCACCGGTGAGGCGCTGCTCGCGAATCTGTCGTTGACGTCCGCGGCGGCGACGCCGGATGGCGATGCGCAGGCCGCGACGGTCGCGACCCGCACGGCGGGCATCGAGCCAGGCGGTCAGAAGGGCGGCAGCGTTTCGTTGCTGCCCGGGCAGGCGCCCGATGCCAGTGCCGATGCGGCACAAGCGCTGCCCGCCGACGAGCTGGTCTTGGGCGAAACGCTGGGCAAGGACGCCGAGGACTCGTCGCTGGAGCCGGACTTCGGCGACGTGCTGGACAGTCTCACGGCGCCAGGCGAGAGCCGCACGGAGGCTGGCGACTCGGCGCTCAACCGCCTCAGTCCGCTGACTCAGGCGATCACCCAGCAGAACCAGGTGCTGCAGACGGCGCGGCCGACCCTGGTGCCGGGCCAGCCGGTCCAGATGCAGCAGTCCGGCTGGAGCGAGGCGGTGGTCGACCGGGTTATGTGGTTGTCGAGCCAGAACCTCAAGTCGGCGGAAATTCAGCTGGATCCGGCCGAGCTGGGGCGCATGGAGGTTCGCATCGACATGAACAAGGACCAGGCCCAGGTCACGTTCATGAGCCCTCACGCCGGCGTACGCGACGCGCTGGAAGGCCAGATGCAGCGGTTGCGCGACATGTTCACCCAGCAGGGCATGAGCATGGACGTCAACGTCTCTGACCAGTCCCGCGGCTGGCGTGGCGAAGGAGGCGGTGACGGGGATGGACGCGGCCGGCGGGGCGCGGGATCGGCGGTGGCCGGCGACGAGGAGGTCGTGCGCGGCAGCCTGGAGATTGGCAGCAGCCGCGCCACGGGTGGCCGCGGGCTGGTGGACTATTACGCCTGACAGCGCCCTGTGCAACGAACGAGACCCCGCCGCGCTGGCGGGGTTTGTGTTTGCGGCCGGGGAATTCGTCAAGGGCGCGGTTACGGCGAGCGGCCCTTTTGCCAGAGCGTCGGCCACTGTTCGTCAGCAAATACGGCACGGCACCGGCGAATCGTTTACGGCGGCCGGTCGCGTGGCCGATACTTTGGCACAGCAGTTGCTCGTAATGCGCTGATGCATCTAAGAACTTCGGTAATGACGGATATTTGGCATGGCTAAGAAACAGGGACCCCCGGACGTACCCAGCCCCGCCGCTCCTGCCGACGGAAAGGGCAAGCTGAAGCTGATCATCCTGGTCGTGCTCGGGCTGTTGCTGGCCGTCGGGCTGTCGATCGGCGGGACGGTCTACCTGATGTCGCGAAACGCTGGCGAGGCTCCAGCTGTGGAGGAGGCGGCTTCCGGCGAAGCGGCCAATGCGCATCCGGCGGCCATCTACGAGGTGCTGGCGCCGGCGTTCATCGTCAACTTCGCCAATGCCGGCGGGCGTCAGCGCTACATGCAGGTGAGCGTGGCCCTGATGTCGCGCGACCAGGCGGCACTCGACGCGCTGAAGGAACACATGCCGCTGTTGCGCAATCAACTGGTCATGCTGTTCTCGAGCCAAGACTTCGCTACGCTGGCGACCCCGGTGGGCCAGGAAATGCTCCGTCAGCAGGCCACGGCCAGCGTCCAACAGCTGGCGCAGAAGGAAGTCGGCAAGGTCGCCATCGAGCAAGTGCTGTTCACCAACTTCGTATTGCAATAGAGGCCGCCGCAGATGGCTGTTCAAGACCTGCTCTCGCAAGACGAGATCGACGCGCTCCTGCACGGGGTCGACGACGGTCTGGTCGACACCGAAAGCGACGCCGAACCGGGCAGCATCAAGAGTTACGACCTGACCAGCCAGGACCGCATCGTCCGCGGGCGCATGCCCACCCTGGAGATGGTCAACGAGCGGTTCGCGCGCTACACCCGCATCAGCATGTTCAATCTGCTGCGCCGCTCGGCCGATGTGTCGGTGGGCGGCGTGCAGGTGATGAAGTTCGGCGAGTACGTGCATTCGCTGTACGTGCCGACCAGCCTCAACCTGGTGAAAATCAAGCCGCTGCGCGGCACCTCGCTGTTCATCCTGGACGCCAAGCTGGTGTTCAAGCTGGTGGACAATTTCTTCGGCGGTGATGGTCGCCATGCCAAGATCGAGGGTCGCGAATTCACACCCACCGAGCTGCGCGTCGTGCGGATGGTACTGGACCAGGCCTTCGTCGATCTCAAGGAAGCCTGGCACGCGGTGCTCGATGTGAACTTCGAATACGTGCACTCGGAGGTCAACCCGGCGCTGGCCAACATCGTCAGTCCCAGCGAGGTGGTGGTGGTCTCCACCTTCCACATCGAACTGGAGAGCGGCGGCGGCGACTTCCATGTGACCATGCCGTACTCGATGATCGAACCGATCCGCGAAATGCTCGACGCCGGCTTCCAGTCGGATGTCAGCGACCAGGACGAGCGCTGGGTCAATGCCTTGCGCGAAGACGTGCTGGACGTGAGTGTGCCGCTGAGCGCCACGGTCGTCCGGCGCCAGCTCAAGCTGCGCGACATCCTCAACATGCAGCCGGGCGACGTGATCCCGGTGGAGATGCCGGAAGACATGATCATGCGTGCCAACGGCATGCCGGCGTTCAAGGTCAAGCTGGGCGCACACAAGGGCAACCTCGCGCTGCAGGTGCTTGAATCGGTACTGCGACCCCGTTGATTCAACTTCCCCACACTATCAGCCGGTCGAGGATTAGCGATGGCAGACGAACAGAACACTTCCGCTGAAGAGCAGGCGCTGGCCGACGAGTGGGCCTCGGCACTGGCCGAGGCGGGCGATGCCAACCAGGACGACATCGACGCCCTGCTGAACCAGGGCCCGGCCGCCGCGCCTGCGCCACCGCGGGCGCCGCTGGAGGAGTTCGGCAGCAGCCCAAAGGCCACCGGCGTGCCGGCCGGTCTTGAAGGGCCGAACCTGGACGTGATCCTCGACATCCCGGTGTCCATTTCCATGGAGGTGGGCAGCACCGAAATCAGCATCCGCAACCTGTTGCAGCTCAACCAGGGCTCGGTGGTCGAGCTCGACCGGCTAGCCGGCGAGCCGCTGGACGTGCTGGTCAATGGCACCCTCATCGCCCACGGCGAAGTGGTGGTGGTCAACGAGAAGTTCGGTATCCGGCTGACCGATGTGATCAGCCCGAGCGAACGCATCAAGAAGCTGCGCTGACATGCGAATCCTGGCCTTCGTCCCGCTGTTGACCGCCTTGCCCGCCCTGGCCGCCGAGCCGGCCGCGAGCATGAGCAGCACCGGCATGGGCTCGCAGATGACCAAGCTGCTGGTGGGGCTGCTGCTGGTGATCGGGCTGATCTTTCTGCTCGCCTGGCTGCTGCGCCGCGTGCAGCAGATCAACCCGCGCAGCAACCAGGCGATCAAGCTGATCTCCAGCCACGCACTGGGGCCGCGCGAGCGGCTGGTGCTGGTTCAGGTCGGCAGCGAGCAGGTCCTACTGGGCCTGAGTGCCGGCCGCATCACCCCCTTGCACGTGCTTGAGGAACCGGTGCACCTGCCGGATGCCGAGCCCGCCAACCCGGAGTTTGCCCAGCGCCTGATGGAGCTGCTCGGCAGGGACCAGAAGGACAAGCACTGATGCTTCGATTGTTGCTGGCGGCCCTGCTGGTGCTGGCCGCCCCGTTCGCCATGGGTCAGGACGCCGGCGGCTTGATCAGCGGGGGCGACAACCCGCTGTCGATCCCGGCGATCACCTTGAGCACCGATGCAGCGGGGCAGCAGGAATATTCGGTCAGCCTGCAGATCTTGCTGATCATGACGGCGCTGAGCTTCATTCCGGCGTTCGTCATGCTGATGACCAGCTTCACGCGCATCATTATCGTGTTTTCCATCCTGCGCCAGGCGCTGGGCCTGCAGCAGACGCCGTCGAACCAGATTCTCGTCGGCCTGGCCATCTTTCTGACGCTGTTCATCATGGCGCCGGTGTTCGAGCGGATAAACACCGAGGCGCTGCAGCCCTACCTGAACGAGCAGTTGTCTGCGCCCGACGCCATCGCCCGCGCCGAGGTGCCGCTCAAGGGCTTCATGCTGGCGCAGACCCGCGAGAGCGACCTCGAACTGTTCGTGCGGCTGTCGCGGCGTACCGACATCCAGACGCCGGATGCCGCGCCGCTGGTGATCCTGGTGCCGGCGTTCGTGACGTCGGAATTGAAGACGGCGTTTCAGATCGGCTTCATGATCTTCATCCCGTTTCTGATCATCGACATGGTGGTCGCCAGCGTGCTTATGGCCATGGGCATGATGATGCTGTCGCCGCTGATCATTTCGCTGCCGTTCAAGATCATGCTGTTCGTGCTGGTCGACGGCTGGGGGCTGATCATCGGGACGCTCGCCGGCAGTTTCGGCACGCTCTAGCCACGGGGGAGACGCGCATGACGCCAGAAGTAGCGGTTGACCTGTTTCGCGAAGCCTTGTGGATGACCGCGATGATGGTCGGTGTGCTGGTGGTCCCCAGCCTGCTGGTGGGCCTGGTGGTGGCGATGTTCCAGGCCGCCACGCAGATCAACGAGCAGACCCTGAGCTTCCTGCCGCGTCTGCTGGTGATGCTGGTGACCCTGATCTGGGCCGGACCCTGGCTGGTCCGCGAGCTGATGGAATACACCCAGGGGCTGATCCAGAACATCCCCTTGATCATCGGCTGACCGGATGATCGCCTCGCGCATGGTCGACCCCGATGCTTGAGCTCAGCGATGCGCAGATTGGCGCCTGGGTCGGGCAGTTCCTGCTGCCGCTGTTTCGCATTGCCGCGTTGCTGATGAGCATGCCGCTGATCGGCACCCAGCTGGTGCCGATGCGCGTGCGGCTGTATCTGGCCGTCGCCATTGCCGTGGTCGTGGTGCCGGGCCTGCCGCCGGTGCCGGTGGTCGAGGCACTGAGCGCCCAGGCGCTGGTGCTGATCGCCGAGCAGATTCTGATCGGGGTGATGCTCGGTTTCGTGCTGCAGCTGTTCTTCCACGTGTTCATCGTGTCCGGGCAGATGCTGGCGATGCAGATGGGCCTGGGCTTCGCCTCGATGGTCGACCCGGCCAACGGCATCTCGGTGCCGGTGATCGGCCAGTTCTTCAATATGCTGGTGATCCTGCTGTTCCTCGCCATGAACGGCCATCTGGTGGTGCTGGAGATCCTCACCGAGAGCTTCACCACCTTGCCCATCGGCGGCTGGCTGGTCGGCACCAATCACTTCTGGGAAGTGGCCGGCAAGCTGGGCTGGGTACTCGGGGCCGGGCTGTTGCTGGTGTTGCCGGCGATTACTGCGCTGCTGGTGGTCAACCTGGCCTTCGGCCTGATGACCCGGGCGGCGCCGCAGCTGAACATCTTTTCCATTGGCTTTCCGCTGACCCTGGTGCTCGGCCTGATCATCGTCTGGATCGGGATGGCGGACATCCTGGCGCAGTACCAGACCTTCGTCAGCGAGGCCCTGGCCATGCTGCGCGAACTCATCGCGCTGCGCTGATGGCGCGGCTTTTCATCCTGCGTCCGGAGGCCTTTGATGGCTGAAAGCGAAAGCGGTGCCGACAAAAGCGAGGAACCCACGGAGAAACGCCGTCGGGAATCGCGGGAAAAAGGGCAGCTGGCGCGCTCGCGCGAACTGAACACCGTGGCGGTGACCATGGGCGGTATCGGTGGCCTGCTGGCCTCCGGTGGCAGCCTGGCCGGCAGCCTGATGGCAATGATGCAGGGCAGTTTCGAGCTCAGCCGCGAGACGCTGCTGGACGAAGGCGCCATGGTCCGGTTGTTGATGAACAGCGGCATGATCGCCCTCGACGCGATCATGCCGCTGCTGATCGTGCTGCTGCTGGTCTCGATCATTGGCCCGATCTCGCTGGGCGGCTGGCTGTTCTCGGCTCAGGCAATGGCGCCGAAGTTCAGCCGGATGAACCCCGGTCCCGGGCTCAAGCGGATGTTCTCGACCAAGGCGCTGGTGGAGCTGCTCAAGGCGCTGGCCAAGTTCCTCGTCGTGCTGTTGGTGGCACTGGCGGTGCTGGCGGCTTACGAGGACGACCTGCTGTCCATTGCCAAGCAGCCGCTGGACCTGGCCATCATGCACAGCGCCGAAGTGGTGGGCTGGTGCGCGTTATGGATGGCCTGCGGGCTGATCCTCATCGCCGCGGTGGACGTGCCCTTCCAGCTCTGGGACAACAAGCAGAAGCTGATGATGACCAAGCAGGAAGTGCGCGACGAGTACAAGGACAGCGAGGGCAAGCCCGAGGTCAAGTCGCGGATTCGCCAGTTGCAGCGTGACGCGGCACAGCGGCGGATGATGCAGGCGGTGCCGGAGGCCGACGTCGTCATCACCAACCCGACCCACTTCGCGGTGGCGCTGAAATACGACGGCAGCAAGGGTGGTGCGCCGATGCTGGTGGCCAAGGGCGGCGACTTCGTCGCTCTGAAGATCCGCGAGATCGCCAGTGAGCACCAGGTGACCGTGCTCGAGTCCCCGGCGCTGGCGCGGGCGGTGTACTACTCCACCGAGCTCGATCAGGAAATCCCGGCGGGCCTGTACCTGGCCATTGCCCAGGTGCTGGCTTACGTCTATCAGCTGCGCCAGTACCGCTCGGGTAAAGGCAAGCGCCCCGACCCGTTGGGCAATTTGCCGATTCCGCCGGATCTGCGCCGCGACGAGTGACCGTGCCGCGCCCGGCGCCCTTGACACCCTGCGCTAAGCGCTGGAGCCCACCCTATGGGTAGCGCGGATCAGTAGGGTGGGCTTCAGTCCACCAGCTGCAATCCGCTCGAGCCGGCAGCGGCACGGTTTGCCGCAGCGCCGCCTCTATCGCCGGATCGCAGCGTCCGGCCGGCCTTACTCGATCACACCGCAGGCGACCCGCGCGCCGCCACCGCCCAGTGGTTGCGGATGATCGGAGTGGTTGTCGCCGCCCTTGTGCACCATCAGGGCGTGGCCCTTGATCTCGGCCAGGTCCTTCAGGCGGGGCGCCAGCACCGGCTGGTTGGCCTTGCCGTCGCTGCCGACCATCAGAGCCGGCAGGTCGCCCATGTGGCCATCGCCCCAGGGTTCGCCATGCTTGCCGGTGTTCTTCGGGTCCCAGTGGCCGCCGGCGGCGCCCGCGGCGATGGTCTCGCCGTCCTTGTCGGCGGGCTCGCAGCTGCCTTTGGCGTGGATGTGGAAGCCGTGGGTCCCGGCTTCCAGGCCGGTCAGCTCCGGCCGGAACACCAGGCCGTATTCGGTGCGCTCGATCTTGACCGTGCCGACCGACGTGCCGACGCCGTCGGCGCTGACCGCCTTGACCGGGACGCTGAGGGTTTCGGCATGCAGGCCCATGGCCGTACAGCCGGCGAGAGCTGCGATGATCCACTGTTTCATGACGAGTCTCCTGTTGAATGACGCCCCAATCGGGGCGGCGGGCGTAATGTGTGGCTCTGGTAACCCGCTTCCGATGAGACTGCCGGCTTGCGGGTCGGTTCGCCCTGATGATCCCTGCAGCCGTCTGGCGCGCCGGTCGCGCCGCAGAAAAGTTGGACCCCTTCTTGCTATAGCCCCGACAGGACGCGTTTCGCGTCAATTCTTTGGTTATGTTCTGTCGGGGTCTACGTGGATCGCACGCAACTCATCAATATTCGCAACGGCCTGACCGGCGCGGGGCGCGGCAACCTGGGTGTGCCGCTGCTGCTGCTGGTGATGATGGGCATGATGATGTTGTCCGTCCCGCCGTTCCTGCTGGACCTGTTGTTCACCTTCAACATCGCCCTGTCGATCGTGGTCCTGCTGGTCAGCGTCTATGCGCTGCGCCCGCTGGATTTCGCCGTATTCCCGACGATCCTGCTGGTGGCGACGCTGATGCGCCTGGCGCTGAACGTCGCCTCGACGCGGGTGGTGTTGATCCACGGGCACGACGGCGGCTCGGCGGCCGGCCATGTGATCGAGGCGTTCGGCAACGTGGTGATCGGTGGCAACTACGTGGTCGGTATCGTGGTGTTCGCGATCCTGATGATCATCAACTTCGTGGTGGTAACCAAGGGCGCCGGGCGGATCTCCGAGGTCAGCGCGCGCTTCACCCTCGATGCCATGCCCGGCAAGCAGATGGCCATCGACGCCGACCTCAACGCCGGCCTGATCGACCAGGCCGAGGCGAAGATTCGCCGTGTCGAAGTGGCGTCCGAGGCCGACTTCTACGGCTCGATGGACGGTGCCAGCAAATTCGTGCGCGGCGATGCCATCGCCGGCCTGCTGATCCTGTTCATCAACCTCATCGGCGGCGTCGCCATCGGCATGGCGCAGCACGGCATGAGCTTCAGCGAGGCGGGCCAGGTCTACGCCTTGCTGACCATCGGCGACGGCCTGGTCGCGCAGATTCCGTCGCTGCTGCTGTCGACCTCGGCCGCGATCATGGTCACCCGAGTGACCAGCTCCGAGGACATGGGCCAGCAGGTCAACCGGCAGATGTTCGCCTCGCCCAAGGCGCTGGCGGTCGCGGCGGCGATCATGATCGCCATGGGCCTGGTGCCGGGCATGCCGCACCTGTCGTTTCTCGGCCTCGGCGGAATCGCCGCCGGCGGCGCCTACTGGATCTGGCACCGCCAGCGGCAGGTCAAGGAGCAGGCCGAGCAGGACGTGCAAAAGCAGCAGGAACTGCTGCCGGCACAGCGCGCGGCGGAAACCAAGGAGCTGGGCTGGGACGACGTCACGCCGGTGGACATGGTGGGTCTGGAGGTCGGCTACCGGCTGATCCCGCTGGTCGACCGCAACCAGGGTGGCCAGCTGCTGGCGCGGATCAAGGGCGTGCGCAAGAAGCTGTCCCAGGACCTGGGCTTCCTGATGCCGTCCGTGCATATCCGCGACAACCTCGACCTGCTGCCCAACGCCTATCGCTTGACGCTGATGGGCGTGAGCCTGGCCGAGGCTGAGGTCTATCCGGACCGTGAACTGGCGATCAACCCCGGTCAGGTGTTCGGCCCACTCAATGGCATCGCCGCCAAGGATCCGGCGTTCGGCCTGGAGGCCGTCTGGATCGAAGCCAGCCAGCGCGACCAGGCGCAATCGCTCGGCTACACCGTGGTGGATGCCAGCACTGTGGTGGCCACGCACCTGAACCAGGTCCTGCACAAGCACGCCCATGAACTGCTCGGGCATGAAGAGGTCCAGCAATTGCTCCAGCTGCTGGCCAAGAGCTCGCCGAAGCTCGCCGAAGAGCTGGTGCCGGGAATGATCTCGCTGTCGACCTTGCTGAAGGTACTGCAGGCATTGCTGCAGGAGCAGGTGCCTGTGCGGGACATCCGGACCATCGCCGAGGCCATCGCGAACGTGGCCAGCAAGAGTCAAGATCCCGCCGCGATGGTGGCGGCGGTGCGGGTCGCGCTGTCGCGTGCAATCGTGCAAAACGTTGTGGGGCTTGAGCCGCAGCTGCCTGTCATCACGCTCGAGCCAAGGTTGGAACAGATATTGCTCAACAGTCTGCAGAAGGCAGGTCAGGGCTCGGAAGATGGCATTCTCCTGGAGCCCGGCATGGCCGAGAAGTTGCAACGTTCTCTGGTAGATGCGGCACAGCGTCAGGAAATGTTGGGCAAGCCGGCGATCCTGCTGGTGGCCGGCCCGGTTCGCGCGATGCTGTCGCGCTTCGCCCGGCTCGCGGTACCCAACATCCAGGTCCTGGCCTATCAGGAAATACCGGATAACAAGCAGGTCACCATCGTTGCGACGGTGGGTCAGAATTAACTGAGGGTTACAGGCCATGCAGGTCAAACGTTTCTTCGCAGCCGACATGCGTATCGCCATGAAGATGATTCGTGACGAGCTGGGCGCCGACGCCGTGATCACGGGGAACCGTCGCGTGGCCGGAGGCGTCGAGCTGACCGCGGTGCTCGATTATCCGATGGAAGCGCCGGCGGCCAAGCCGCAGCCCAATGCCGCCCTCGAAGCCGAGCTGCGCAAGACCCAGGCGCGCATCGCCAGCGCCCACGCCGAGATGAGCGCGCCGGCACGCAGCCCGGCCGGCCAGGATCGTCAACTGCTTGACGAGAAGCCGGCCGCCGCTGCACAGCCGATCGCCGCGCCCGCCGCTTCGCTGGACTCGCGTGCGGTCGAAGCGATGCAGTCCGAACTGCAGGGCCTGCGCGAGCTGATCGAAGTGCAGCTTGGCTCCATTGCCTGGGGTCAGGAGCAGAGCCGTCGCCCGCAGCAGGCCGGCCTCTGGCGGCGCCTGCAGCGCATCGGCCTGCCGGCCGAGCTGTCGCGCAGCCTGCTGGAGAAAGTTTCAACGGTAGCCGAACCCCGCCAGGCCTGGCGCATGGTGCTGGCGTACCTGGCGCAGTCGATCAAGGTGACCAAGGTCGAGCCGCTGGAGGAGGGTGGGGTGATCGCGCTGGTCGGCCCGGCCGGTGCCGGCAAGACCACCACGCTGGCCAAGCTCGCCGCGCGCTATGTGCTCAAGCACGGCTCGCAGAGCATCGCCCTGGCGAGCATGGACAACTACCGCATCGGTGCGCAGGAGCAGCTCAAGACCCTGGGCCGCATTCTTGACGTTCCGGTCGTGCAGATCGACCCGACGCAGCCGCTGAGCCAATCACTGGCGTCCCTGGCGCGCAAGCGCGTGATCCTGATCGATACCGCCGGCCTGCCGGCGGGCGATGCGATGATGCGCGTGCAGCTCGAGGCGCTGGCCGATCGTGGCATTCGTGCCAGGAACTACCTGGTGCTGCCGGCTACCAGCCAGAGCCAGGTGCTCAAGGCGACCTGGCACAACTACCGCCGGTGCGGGCTCGCCGGCTGCATCCTGACTAAACTGGATGAAGCGGGCAGCCTGGGTGACGTGCTCGGTCTGACGATCAGTCAGCACTTGCCGATCGCCTACCTCGCCGACGGGCCGCGCATCCCCGACGACCTGCATCTGCCGCGCAGCCACCAACTGGTGAGCCGTGCCGTGAGCCTGCAGGCTGAAGAGAATCCAAGCGAGGAAACCATGGCCGACCTGTTCTCCGATCTGTACAACGGTTCAAGGAAAGTCGGATGAACAGCGTGCGCCATGAGCGACACAACGAAGACGCGTTCGGGCAGAACGCATCGATGGCCCAAGGGCTCCAGCAAGAGATAGGCGTGTGAACATGGGTATGCATCCCGTACAGGTTATTGCAGTGACCGGCGGCAAGGGTGGCGTCGGCAAGACCAACGTATCGGTCAATCTGGCGCTTGCGCTGGCCGAACTCGGTCGCCGGGTGGTGCTGCTCGACGCGGACCTCGGTCTGGCCAACGTCGACGTGCTGCTCGGTCTGACCACCAAGCGCACCCTGGCCGACGTGATTTCCGGCGAGTGCGATCTGCGTGACGTGTTGATCCAGGGGCCTGGCGGCATCCGCATCGTGCCGGCGGCGTCCGGTACCCAGAGCATGGTGCAGCTGTCGACGCTGCAGCATTCGGGGCTGATCCAGGCCTTCAGCGACATCGGCAGCGACATCGACGTGCTGATCATCGACACCGCCGCCGGCATTGGCGACGGGGTGGTGAGCTTCGTCCGCGCGGCCCAGGAAGTGCTGCTGGTGGTAACCGACGAGCCCACGTCGATCACCGACGCCTACGCGCTGATCAAGCTGCTCAACCGCGACTACGGCATCAGCCGCTTCCGCGTGCTGGCGAACATGGCGCACGCCCCGCAGGAGGGGCGCAACCTGTTCGCCAAGCTGACCAAGGTCACCGAGCGTTTCCTCGACGTGGCGCTGCAGTACGTCGGCGCGATTCCCTACGACGAGGCTGTGCGCAAGGCGGTGCAGAAGCAGCGGGCGGTCTACGAGGCCTATCCGCGGGCCAAATGCTCGCTGGCCTTCAAGGCCATCGCGCAGAAGGTCGACACCTGGCCGCTGCCGGCGACGCCGCGCGGTCATCTGGAGTTCTTTGTGGAGCGCCTGGTCAGGCCCGCCACCGAGCCTAACGAATAGAACAGCGGGCTGGATTCGGTATGTATTACAGCAAAGCTCAGGCGAAAGACTCGCAATACCAGCTGATCGACCAGTACGCGCCGCTGGTCAAGCGCATCGCCTACCACCTGTTGGCGCGGCTGCCGGCGAGCGTGCAGGTCGACGACCTGATGCAGGCTGGCATGATCGGGCTGCTGGAGGCGTCGAAGAAATACGACGCGGGCAAGGGCGCGAGTTTCGAGACCTATGCCGGTATTCGCATCCGTGGGGCGATGCTCGACGAGGTCCGCAAGGGCGACTGGGCACCGCGTTCGGTGCACCGTAATTCGCGGATGGTCAGCGAGGCGATCCGGGCGATCGAAGCCAGAACGGGTCGCGACGCTAAAGATCAGGAAGTTGCGGCCGAACTTAAATTGAGTCTCGATGAGTACTACGGCATTCTGGGCGACACCCTGGGCAGCCGCCTGTTCAGCTTTGATGATCTGCTGACCGAAGGCGAGCATGGGGAGTTCGACGAGGACGCCGCCAGCACGCATCCGGAACCGTCGCGCGATCTGGAGGACGAGCGCTTCCAGCAGGCGTTGGCCGAGGCCATCAGCCACTTGCCCGAACGCGAAAAGCTGGTGCTGTCGCTGTACTACGACGAAGAGTTGAACTTGAAGGAAATCGGCCAGGTGCTGGGCGTCAGTGAATCGCGGGTCAGCCAGCTGCACAGCCAGTGCGCGGCGCGACTGCGGGCACGGCTCGGCGAATGGCGCAGCCGCTGACGGCCGGTTTCAAAACAGCGTTTTATCGACCGCTTACGAGCTTCATGCATGAGGCCCGCCACGGGCCGTGAGCAGGTTCCGAGATTCGGGTTTTACGGAGGTGTACTTGGACAAGAACATGAAAATCCTCATCGTCGACGACTTCTCGACCATGAGACGGATCATCAAGAACCTCTTGCGCGATCTGGGCTTCACCAATACTGCCGAGGCAGACGATGGCACTACGGCGCTGCCGATGCTTAAGAGCGGAAGCTTCGACTTCCTGGTCACCGACTGGAACATGCCTGGCATGAGCGGGATCGATCTGCTGCGCGCGGTTCGCGCCGACGACCGTCTCAAGCACCTGCCGGTGCTGATGGTGACCGCCGAAGCCAAGCGCGACCAGATCATCGAGGCCGCCCAGGCCGGTGTGAACGGGTACGTGGTCAAGCCATTCACGGCGCAAGTGCTCAAAGAGAAGATTGAAAAGATCTTCGAGCGCGTCAACGGCTGAAGCAGTAACGCCGCGAGGGCACTATGACGCAAGCAGACCAGAGCCTGTCAGAGTTCGAAGCAACTCTGAGGGCGCATGCACCCCAATTGATCGACAGTCTGCAGCAGGGTCGCTTCGACGAAGCCGCGCAGATGTTCAACGAGCTCAACCAGGCGCGTAACCACGGCCTCTACCAGGAAGTTGGCAAGCTCACCCGGGAGCTGCACAACGCCATCGTCAAGCTGGAGATGGATACCTGCGCCACGGGCGGCGACCCGTCGCCGATCACCGACGCCACCGATCGCCTCTCCTACGTGGTGGAAATGACCGAGAAGGCCGCCAACCGCACCATGGACCTGGTGGAGGAATCCGCGCCGCTGGTCAACTACGTGAGCTACGAGGCCCAGAGCCTGACCGCCGACTGGCAGCGCTTCATGCGACGCGATATGAACGCTGAGCAGTTCCGCGAGCTGGTCAAGCGGATCGACCAGTTCCTCCAGCGCAGCATGAACGACAGCAGCCAGCTGTCGCAGAACCTCAGCGAAATCATGCTGGCCCAGGATTTCCAGGATCTGACCGGTCAGGTGATCAAAAGGGTGACCCGGCTCATTACCGAACTCGAAAGTAACCTGCTTAATCTGGTGCTGATGGCGGGCCAGGTGGATCGGGTGGCGGGCATCCAGCATGACCGCGACGCGATGCGCGCCGAGCAGGAAAAGAAAAAACAGGAAAAAACGCCTTCCAATGGTGAAGGTCCGCAGATGCATGCCGATACACGTGAGGATGTCGTATCCGGGCAGGACGATGTCGATGATCTGCTTTCGAGCCTGGGCTTTTAAGGGAAGGTGACTATGAGCTTCGACGCCGATGAAGAAATCCTCCAGGACTTCCTGGTAGAGGCCGGCGAGATTCTCGAATTATTGTCAGAGCAACTGGTGGAGCTGGAAAGCAGCCCCGACGATACCGCCTTGCTCAATGCGATCTTTCGCGGTTTCCACACGGTCAAAGGCGGTGCCGGTTTCCTCCAACTGCATGAGTTGGTCGAATGCTGTCACATTGCTGAAAACGTCTTCGACATCCTGCGCAAGGGTGAGCGTCGCGTCGACTCGGAATTGATGGACGTCGTGCTGCAAGCGCTGGACGCCGTCAACGAAATGTTTGCCCAGGTGCGCGAGCGCACCGAAGTCACCCCCGCCACGCCGGAGTTGCTGGCCGCGCTGGCGCGCCTGGCCGAGCCGGCCGGTGCGGCGCCGCAGGAAGCGGCCACGCAGCCCGAGCCCGAGCCGGTCGCCGAGACCGCTGACAGCGAATTCGAGCAGTTCCTTGGCGCCCTGGACGAACCCGCCGAGGTCCCCGCCGGTGGCGCGACCGACGAGATCACCGACGAGGAATTCGAGTCGCTGCTCGATCAGTTGCATGGCAAGGGCCAGTTCGCCGTGGAGACCGGCGCGCCAAGTGCTGTGTCTGCCCCGGTGACCAGCGATGCCCCGGCGAGCGACGAGATCACCGACGAGGAGTTCGAGGCGCTGCTGGACCAGTTGCACGGCAAGGGCCAGTTCGCCGAGCCGGCTGTCAGCGCGCCAGCGCCAGCTACCGACCGCGAGACCACGCCTGCCGCTGCGGCAGGGGATGATATCTCCGACGACGAATTCGAGGCATTGCTGGACCAGCTGCACGGCAAGGGCAAGTTCGAGCCCGAAGTGGTGGCCCCGGCCGCCGCACCCGCTGCCGCACCGGCTCCGGCGGCCAAAGCGGTTCCCGCTGCTGCCGCCAAGCCTGCGCCGTCCAAACCTGCCGCGACCAAGCCGTTAGCGGCCAGGCCTGATGCGGCGGCGAAAGCCGCCCCGGCGGCGGAAAAGCCGGCGAGCGAGGCCGAGACGACCGTGCGCGTGGACACCGCCCGGCTCGACGAGATCATGAACATGGTCGGCGAGCTGGTGCTGGTGCGCAATCGCCTGGTACGGCTGGGCTCCAACAGCGCCGACGAAGCGATGGCCAAGGCCGTGTCCAACCTGGACGTGGTCACCGCCGACCTGCAGAGCGCGGTGATGAAGACCCGCATGCAGCCGATCAAGAAGGTCTTCGGGCGCTTCCCACGACTGGTCCGGGACCTGGCGCGCAGCCTGAAGAAAGAGATCAACCTGGAGCTGGTCGGCGAAGAGACCGACCTGGACAAGAACCTGGTCGAGGCCCTTGCCGATCCGCTGGTACACCTGGTGCGCAACGCGGTCGACCACGGCATCGAAACGCCAGAGGAGCGCGAAGCCGCCGGCAAGCCGCGCATCGGCAAGGTGGTGCTGTCGGCCGAGCAGGAGGGTGACCACATCCTGCTGATGATCAGCGACGACGGCAAGGGCATGGATGCGGAGATCCTGCGCGCCAAGGCGGTGGAGAAGGGCTTGCTCGACAAGGACGCCGCCGAGCGCCTGAGCGACCTGGAGTCCTACAACCTGATCTTCGCCCCGGGTTTCTCGACCAAGTCGGAAATCTCCGACGTCTCCGGGCGCGGTGTCGGCATGGACGTGGTCAAGACCAAGATTTCCCAGCTCAATGGCACGGTCAACGTGTTCTCCAACAAGGGCCAGGGCTCTCGCGTGGTGATCAAGGTGCCGCTGACCCTGGCGATCATGCCGACCCTGATGGTGATGCTTGCCAACCAGGCCTTCGCCTTCCCGCTGGTCAGCGTCAACGAGATCTTCCACCTCGACCTGTCGCGCACCAATGTGGTGGACGGCCAGGAAGTGGTCATCGTGCGCGACAAGGCGCTGCCGCTGTTCTACCTCAAGCGCTGGTTGGTGCAGGGCGCGGAACATGAGGAGCAGCGCGAGGGCCACGTGGTGATCCTCAACGTCGGCAACCAGAGCATCGGCTTTGTCGTCGATCAGTTGGTCGGCCAGGAAGAAGTGGTCATCAAGCCGCTCGGCAAGATGCTCCAGGGCACACCGGGCATGTCTGGTGCGACCATCACCGGCGACGGGCGCATCGCCCTGATCCTGGATGTACCGAGCATGCTCAAGCGCTACGCGCGCCGGATCTGATCACTGGCGGCGGCCGCTACGGGCCGCTGCGGCTAGGAGTGCGTTATGGCTGTAAAGGTGCTGGTGGTGGACGATTCGGGGTTCTTCCGCCGCCGCGTCTCGGAGATCCTTTCCTCCGATCCGAATATCCAGGTGATCGGCACCGCGACCAACGGACGCGAGGCCATCGACCAGGCGCTGGCATTGAAGCCGGATGTCATCACCATGGACTACGAGATGCCGATGATGGATGGCATCACCGCGGTCCGCCAGATCATGCAGCGTTGCCCGACGCCCGTGCTGATGTTCTCTTCGCTGACGCATGAAGGCGCCCGGGTCACCCTCGATGCGCTGGACGCCGGCGCGGTGGATTTCCTGCCGAAGAACTTCGAGGACATTTCTCGCAATCCGAACAAGGTCAAGCAGCTGCTGTGCGAGAAGATCCATACCATCTCGCGCAGCAACCGTCGCTTCAGCAGCGCGCCTGCCGTCCCGGCTGCCGCTGCATTGAGCGCGCGTCCGCTCGGCCAGTCGCATGCCACTGCCTCCACCTCGACGCGGCCGGCGCCCGCACCCGTCGCGCCGGCCGTGGCGCCTCGACGCAAGGCCTACCGCCTGGTGGCCATCGGCACCTCGACCGGCGGGCCGGTGGCGTTGCAGCGCGTGTTGACGCAGCTGCCTGCCGCTTTCCCGGCACCGATCGTGCTGATCCAGCACATGCCGGCGGCCTTCACCAAGGCGTTCGCTGAGCGCCTGGACAAGCTCTGCAAAATCCGCGTCAAAGAAGCCGAGGACGGTGACCTGCTGCGCCCCGGTCTGGCGCTGCTGGCCCCGGGCGGCAAACAGATGATGGTCGACGGACGCGGCACGGTGCGCATTCTGCCGGGCGATGAGCGGCTCAACTACAGGCCCTGTGTCGACGTGACCTTCGGCTCCGCGGCCAAGGCCTACGGCGACAAGGTACTGGCGGTGGTGCTGACCGGAATGGGCGCCGATGGTCGCGAAGGCGCACGGATGCTCAAGCAGAGCGGTAGCCAGGTCTGGGCGCAGGACGAAGCCAGCTGCGTCATCTATGGCATGCCGATGGCCGTGGTCAAGGCGAACCTCAGCGATGCCGTGTACGACCTCGACGAGATCGGCCGCCACCTTGGCGAGGCCTGCATGTAATGGACGTCCTCAGCCTGATCGGGCTGGTCCTGGCGTTTGTCGCCATCGTTGGCGGCAACTTCCTCGAGGGCGGCCACGTGTCCGCCCTGGTCAATGGCCCGGCCGCACTGATCGTGCTGGGCGGCACCCTGGGTGCGGTGCTGCTGCAGACGCCGATGGCCGTGTTCATGCGCGCGATGTCGGTGATCGGCTGGATCTTGTTCCCGCCGCGGATCGACATGGGCCGTGGCATCAGCCTGGTGACTGGCTGGAGTGCCACGGCCCGCAAGGAAGGGCTACTGGGCCTCGAGCCAATCGCCGAGTCCGAACCGGACCCCTATGCCCGCAAGGGCCTGCAACTGCTGGTGGACGGCGCCGAGCCGGAGGTGATCCGCAGTATCCTCGAGGTCGACCTCTACACCCAGGAAACCCGTGACCTGCGCGCGGCCAAGGTGTTCGAAAGCATGGGCGGCTATTCGCCGACGGTGGGCATCATCGGTGCGGTAATGGGCTTGATCCACGTAATGGGTAACCTGGCCGATCCCGGCCAATTGGGCAGTGGTATCGCTGTGGCGTTTGTCGCCACCATCTACGGCGTGGCCTTCGCCAACCTGCTGGTGCTGCCGATCGGCAACAAGCTCAAGAGCGTGGTGCAGAAGCAGACGGCCTACCGCGAAATGCTCCTCGAGGGGGTGCTCTCGATCGCCGAAGGCGAGAACCCGCGCTCGATCGAAATGAAGCTGCAAGGGTTCATCGATTGAACGGCGCAGGCTGCAGGACCGCCGGGGCAGGCGCCTCCACGACGGTCGACCGCCACCGCTCAGCGCCTGAGCGCGCTCGGGCCGTGCAGCCCGTTGCTGCCGAGCTCCGCTGATCATGGCGCGCCGCAGAATCCACGAGGAGCCGGAGAATCACGAACGCTGGCTGGTTTCCTATGCCGACTTCATCACGCTGCTGTTCGCCTTTTTCGTCGTCATGTACTCGATCTCGTCTCTGAACGAGGGCAAGTACCGCATCCTCTCCGATTCGCTGGTGGGTGTATTCAACCAGGCTGACCGCGCCGTCAAGCCGATCCCGATCGGCGAGGAACGCCCGCGCACGACCCAGCCCGATGTATCCGAGGTGGACGAGGCGCAGTCCTTATCGGATGCCAATGATCCGCTGCAGAGCATCATGCACAGCATGCAGACGGCGTTTGCCGACCTGATCGGTTCGAAGGAGCTCACCATTCGTGGCAACGAGATGTGGGTGGAAATCGAACTGAACTCAAGCCTGCTGTTTCCCAGCGGCGATGCACTGCCCAACGACCACGCCTTCGACCTGCTGGAGAAGGTCGCCAGGATTCTGGCGCCCTTCGACAACCCGGTCCACGTCGAGGGCTTTACTGACAACCTGCCGATCGCCACCGACAAGTTCCCCACCAACTGGGAACTGTCCGCAGCGCGCGCCGGCAGCGTCGTGCGCATGCTGGCCGCCGATGGGGTGGCCCCGTCGCGCCTGGCCGCGGTGGGCTATGGTGAATTCCAGCCGATCGCCGACAACGCAACGGCCGAGGGTCGGGCACGCAACCGGCGTGTGGTGCTGGTGATCTCGCGCAACCTGGATGTGCGCCGCAGCGTCACCGGTGGCGGCAGCGCGAATGCCCGCGCCGCGGTGGTCACGCCCGGTTCTGGCACATAACGTGCTGGGCGTAACCGTCATCGGGCGCCACGGCGTGGCGCCGTCAAATGTTCGTCGTGGGCCGAGCCTGCGGCGCTGTTCCCGGTCTGCTTCGATCCGGTTGGAAGAAGAGTTATGAGAGTCTGGGCTGTTGCCAATCAAAAGGGCGGGGTGGGCAAGACCACCACCTCCATCGCGCTCGCCGGGCTGCTGGCCGATTCAGGCAAGCGCGTGGTAGCGCTGGATCTGGATCCGCATGGCTCGATGACGAGCTATTTCGGGCACGATCCGGACAACCTCGAGCACAGCGTTTTCGATCTGTTTCAGCATCAGGGCTCGGTGCCCGAAGGACTGCCCTGGCAACTGCTGCTGCCGACCAGTCACGAGCGCGTATCGCTGCTGCCTTCGAGCACCGTGCTGGCCACCCTGGAGCGCCAGTCGCCGGGCCAGAATGGGCTGGGCCTGGTGATCGCCAAGAGCCTGTCGCAGCTGTGGCAGGATTTCGACTATGCGATCATCGACAGCCCGCCGCTGCTTGGCGTGTTGATGGTCAATGCGCTGGCCGCCAGCCAGCAGCTGGTGATTCCGGTGCAGACCGAGTTCCTCGCGATGAAGGGGCTGGAGCGGATGGTCAGCACCCTGAGCATGATCAACCGTTCACGGCGACAGGCGCTGCCCTACACCATCGTGCCGACCATGTTCGATCGCCGGACCCAGGCCTCGATGAACACGCTTAAGGTGCTGCGCAATGGCTACGCCGAGCACCTGTGGCAGGCCTTCATTCCGATCGATACCCGTCTGCGCGATGCCAGTCGTGCCGGCCTGACGCCGTCGCAGTTCGATCCGGGCAGTCGCGGCGTGATCGCCTACCGCGCCCTGCTCAAGTCGCTGCTGGCGACGCAAGCCTCGCCGCAGGTGGCCTGAATGGCGACGTGTGGCGTCGTTCCCGGTTCAAGTTCGCCGCGGTGGCGGCCGATAGCCTCACCAGTGGGTTCGCACGAGTTTTTTCCATGAGCCGTACCGTTCTAAAAGAAAGCCGCTCGCAACAGACGCTGCAGTCGTACCTCGACGCGCTGCTGCAGGATGCCGTGATCGGCCTGGCCGAATCGGTCAGCCAGGACGAATTCCAGGCCGCCGTGCTCGAGGAACAACAACGCGACACCCAGCGTGTGGTGCCCTTGCGCCAGCTGGTCGTCGCCGAGGCTGCGCCGGTTGCCGTACCGCCGGCGTCGCCGACAATCAGCGAGCCGCTGCCTCTGCTGGAGCTGCCGCCCGACGTGCCGGTGCGCGCGCCGGTCGCGCCCGTCGAGCCGGTCGCCGAGCTGGTAGTCCAAGGGCAGACGCCTGGCGGTCCGCCGGCGACGCGCAGCGCCCAGCCCGAATGGGGCGAGGAGCCCTTCGAGTGCCTGCTGTTCGACGTCGCGGGGCTGACCCTTGCGGTGCCGCTGGTGTGCCTCGGTTCGATCTACCCGCTCGCCGGTCAGGAGCTCACCCCGCTGTTCGGACAGCCTGCCTGGTTTCTCGGCATCCTGCCGAGCCAGGCCGGTAACCTGAAGGTGCTGGACACGGCGCGCTGGGTCATGGCCGAGCGCTACCGCGACGACTTCCGCGAAGGCTTGCAGTACGTGATCTCGGTGCAGGGCTACGAGTGGGGGCTGGCGGTGCACCAGGTCAGCCGTTCGATCCGCCTGGATCCGAAAGAGGTGAAATGGCGCTCGCAACGAACCCAGCGACCCTGGCTGGCCGGAACGGTGATCGATCACATGTGCGCGCTGGTGGACGTCACGGCGCTCGCCGAACTGATTGCCAGCGGTGCCACCCGGCACCTCAAGGGCGTGCCGTCTTAACTGGTTGACTGAATCTCGGGCGCACTGCTGCGGCCGACTAACCGATAGAATCGACCGCCATCGCGGTAAGAAAAGAGGTGGGGCTATGAAGATGACTTCCGCGCAGGGTTCCGACGATCCGGTCCTGCAATGGGTAACCTTCCGTCTGGATAACGAGACCTATGGCATCAACGTGATGCAGGTCCAGGAAGTGTTGCGCTATACCGAGATTGCGCCTGTCCCGGGTGCGCCGAGCTACGTGTTGGGCATCATCAACCTGCGCGGCAACGTGGTCACGGTGATCGATACGCGTCAGCGCTTCGGGCTCGATCCCGCGCCGGTCTCGGACAACACCCGCATCGTCATCATCGAGGCCGATCGCCAGGTGGTTGGCATTCTCGTCGACAGCGTCGCCGAGGTGGTCTATCTGCGGCAGTCGGAGATCGAAACGGCGCCCAACGTCGGCAACGACGAGTCGGCCAAGTTCATCCAGGGCGTGTGCAACAAGAACAACGAGCTGCTGATTCTGGTCGAACTCGACAAGATGATGAGCGAAGAAGAGTGGGCGGAACTGGAGAGCATCTGATCCATGATCGCGTCGCTGGTGGTGGCGATCGTCGCATTGGCCCTGTGCTGCCTGGCACTGCTCGGCTGCTGCGTCTGGCTGTTTCGCCGCCAGCGCCAGCAGGCCGAGCGCCAGGCGCGCGAGGATGCAGCCCGTGATGAGCGGATCAAGACCCTTGGCGCACGTCTCGACACCTATCTGCAGGGCAGCGTGCGCATGGGCAATGAGCTCCACGAGCTGTCGCGCCTGGTGGCGCCGCTGCCCGACAAGCTCACCCAGCTCGAACAACGTGACCCGAACAATGTCGCCTTTTCCCAGGCGGCAAAGCTCGTCGGCATGGGCGCCAGCGTCGACGATCTGACCCAGTCCTGCGGCCTGTCGCAGTCCGAAGCAGAGCTGATGCGCAAGTTGCACCAGAGCCGACGAAAACCCGACTGAACCGCGCCCGCGCCGTCTCGTGCGGCAGCCAGCGGTCGCCCTGGCCGCCCCGGCCTGGCTGCCACTTGAACCATATCCCCCTCGATTCCCTCCAAACTGGACAAGGTGCCGCCGTGTCTGGCGCATCTCGACGCCTGCGGGCGAGGAGGCTCGATGCTGCGCACTCTGATGCTGTGCCTATTGTTGGGACCTGCGGCGGCAGGAGCGGCTGAAGCCCCGATCGGGGTAGATGGGGCCATGACCATCAACCTGTACCAGGCCCGTCAGTTGCACGACCTGGGCGCAGTGTTCATCGACGTGCGGCCGCGGCAGGCTTGGGCCTGGGGGCATGTCGCTGGTGCGGTGCATCTCGATCTGGCGCGTGACTTCGTCGGCCTTGCCCGGTCCGAATGGCCACGCAGCGTGCCGCTGGTGCTGTATTGCGACAGCGATGTCTGCCCGGAGAGCGCCGAGGCGGTGCGGCTGGCGGTCGGCTGGGGTTATACCCAGGTGTTCTATTTTCGCCAAGGCTATTTCGCCTGGATGCTTGCCGATTATCCGCAAGAAAAGGGACGTTACGCCGAAATCGATACGCTCAGCGCTCAGGCGCATTGAGCCGGGGTAGAGGCAGGGGCGGAGTGTCCTCGCGTTCGCTGAAACCCGGCGGGCACTTGCCTTTCAGGTACCAGGCGAAAGCGATGATCTCGGCGATGGTGCGGTACAGCGCCTCGGGTATCGCGTCGCCCAGCTCCAGGCGCGCCAGCAGCCTGACCAGTTCGGCGTTCTCGTAGATCGGCACCTCGTGTTCCCGGGCGATCGCCAGGATCGCTTCGGCCAGCTCATCGTCGCCCTTGGCCGACAGCGTCGGTGCGCTGGCGCCGTCATAGGTCAGCGCGATGGCCTGGCGTGGCGCGTTGTGCTTCATGCGGTTTCATCCACGAAACGTTGGTCGAGGCTCGTGCGCGGGCCTTGCGGCGGCATGCCCTGGCGGCAGGCCAGTTCGCCGATGTTCAGACCGGCGCCGACCAGCCGCTGGCGCAGCTGATCCAGCTCCGCGGTGATCAGCGCGGCGGTACTTCCGCGCTCGGCCCATATCTGGCCCGACAGGGTGCCCTGTGCGAGCTGCGCCTGAACCTGAAGCGGACCGAGCGGCGACACGTCGAAAGCCAGTTCCACCCGCCACAGCGTTTCCGGCTTGTCCTTGCGGGTATGCGACGGGTTCTGCTCGCTCTGGAACTTGACCTGCAGCGGAACGATATCGCGCTGGTCACGCATCGGTACTTCGATCTGCCAGGTGGTGACCTGGGTGCCGTCGGCCTGGGTTTCGGTCTGCGCCAGGCTGGACAGCTGGTGCGTCTGCAGCCTGGACACCGCCGCGGCGGCGAGTTTCAGCAATTGCTCGAGGTCCGCATCTTCTTCACCGGTGAGCGGCGAGCGACTGGGCAGCGGGAACTGCTGGGCGAGCATTCTGCCGTTGGGTTGGCCCAGCGCGCCGAGCGCGTTGCGGGCAAACGCCGGTAGCGCCTGCCCCAGGGCGGCGCCGGCCTGCGCGGCGGCCAGCGGCGTGCTCCCGGGCAGGCCGGGCAGTTGGGCGATCAGGCGCAGCAGCACCGCCTTCATGTCGCTGGGCAGGCTTTCGGTCTCGCCACCGAGCAGGCCGGCCTCGAGAAACATTCCGCTGCGCGCCAGGACCTGGGCCAGGGTCTTGGCATCGCCCAGCTGCTGCATCTCCGGGACCAGTCCGAGCAGCCGCTCGGCCGCACCGCGCAATGGTTCCGACAGTCCGCTGGCGGCGCCCAGCAGGCCAAGCAGACCCTCGATCGAACCCTGCCGGCCGTGCTGCGCGGTGAGTTGCTGGCCCAGCGCCAGCTGGTCGAGGCGACCGCTGAGCGGCATGAACGCCAGCGACTGGTCGCCCTGGACGCGCGCGGTGACCAGTGCGCCGGAGGCCAGCGGCAATGCCGATTCGACGTTGAGCTTTTGCCCGGCGAGCGGCGAGTTGAGCAGCGTGATCACCACCTTGAACAGCGGTTTGCCGTCCTGCAGAGTCTGCTGGCTGGCGGTCACCTTGCCCTGAACGACGCTGCCCAGCGGCAGCTGGGAGAGGTCGAGGCTGCCCAGCGGCTGGCGGCCGGGTGGCTGCAGCGTGGCCATCAGGCGGGTATCGGACAGTGCCGTGACGAGCATTGCGGCGCCGGGTGCCGCGGGCTTTGGGCTGCTGGTTTCGACGGTCGCCTGGCGTCCGCTGCCCAGGGTCAGGCGCAGCGTAAGCTGAAAGGTCTGCAGCGCTTCCTTGATCTGTATGACCTCGGCATCGGCAGTTTCACCCGCCGCCAGTAGCCCCTGCATCGGCTGCAGCAGCTTCAGCGCCAGCTCTGCCGATGACGTCACGGGACGAGATGGGCCTGAGGCGGCAATTGCCGGAGTGCTTTTGATCTCGGTCATTTTCCTTAAATGCTCTTACAACCTTTCGACGTTGTGGTCTTTGGTGCCGGGGCCCGGCATGTATAATTCCGGCCGCCCGGGCTGCCACGCTGTAGCGGCCGGGCTTCTTTCATCTTGAGGTGGTCCTAGCGTGTCCAGTCCCTTTCTAGAAGCAGTGGCGCTGTCGTGCGAACGGGACTGGCGGCTCCTGTTCGAGCGGTTGGACCTGCAGGTCGCCGCAGGGGACATGCTGCAGATCGCCGGTCCCAACGGCAGCGGCAAGACCAGCCTGCTGCGCCTGCTGTCCGGGCTGATGCAACCGACTGCCGGGGCGGTCATGCTCAAGGGCCAGGCGCTGGACAGCCAGCGCGGCGAACTGGCGCGCAACCTGCTCTGGATCGGCCATGCCGCCGGCATCAAGGGGCTGCTCAGCGCCGAGGAAAACCTCACCTGGCTGTGTGCGTTGCATCAGCCTGCAACGCGCGAGGCCATCTGGCAAGCACTGGCCGCGGTTGGCTTGCGCGGCTTCGAAGACGTGCCCTGCCATACGCTGTCGGCCGGCCAGCAGCGGCGTGTCGGCCTGGCCCGGCTTTTTCTTTCCCCGCCGCCGCTCTGGATTCTCGACGAGCCCTTCACTGCGCTGGACAAGGCAGGCGTCGCGCAGCTCGAGGGGCACCTGGCCGTGCACTGCGAAGCCGGTGGCATGGTGGTGCTGACGACCCACCACACCCTGGTGGAGAAGCCAGCCGGCTTCCGCGAGCTTGACCTGGGGCAGCGCGCCGCATGAGCACGGTCTTCACGCTGTTGCTGGCGCGCGAATCGCGCCTGCTGTTTCGCCGCCCGGCGGAGCTGGCCAACCCGCTGGTGTTCTTCGCCATCGTCATCGCCCTGTTTCCGCTGGCGGTCGGTCCTGAATCGCAATTGCTGCAAACGATTTCTCCCGGGCTGATCTGGGTCGCCGCCTTGCTCGCGGTACTGTTGTCGCTCGACGGCCTGTTTCGCAGCGACTTCGAGGACGGCTCGCTCGAGCAGTGGGTCGTTTCGCCGCACCCCCTGGCGCTTCTGGTGCTTGCCAAGGTGCTGGCACACTGGCTGTTTTCCGGGTTGGCGCTGGTCCTGTTGGCACCGTTGCTCGGCCTGATGCTGGGAATGCCGGCCAGCGCGCTGCCGGTGTTGCTGATGTCACTGTTGCTGGGTACGCCGATCCTCAGCCTGCTGGGCGCGGTCGGCGCGGCGCTGACGGTCGGGCTCAAGCGGGGCGGTCTGCTGCTGGCGCTGCTGATCCTGCCTCTCTATATCCCGGTGCTGATCCTGGGCAGCGGCGCGCTGCAGGCCGCGTTGCAGGGATTGCCTGCGGCCGGTTATCTGCTTTGGCTGTCCAGTCTCACCGTCCTGGCGGTTACCCTGACGCCCTTTGCGATAGCCGCCGGCCTGAAGATCAGCGTCGGCGAATGACGGATTGCACGAAGCGATGCGTAGCCGGAGACGCCATGAACGGAAGGGCGGCCGGACAATGATGGATTTATTGATTGCGAATAAGCGGCGACTGCCCGGTTTCGGCGCAGTATCGGTTCGCGTAGTCGAGGTGAGGCAGGCGCTATGAACTGGACATGGTTCCACAAGCTGGGTTCGCCCAAATGGTTCTACGAGATCAGCGGCCGGTGGTTGCCGTGGCTCGCCTGGGCGGCCGTGCTGCTGGTCACTGCCGGCGTGGTGTGGGGCCTGGCTTTTGCCCCGCAGGACTACCAGCAGGGCAACAGTTTCCGCATCATCTATATCCATGTCCCGGCCGCGTTTCTGGCCCAGTCGATCTACGTCATGCTGGCCGTCGCCGGCGCGGTCGGGCTGATCTGGAAGATGAAGCTGGCCGACGTCGCGCTGCAGCAGGCCGCGCCGATCGGCGCCTGGATGACCTTTATCGCGCTGGTAACCGGCGCCGTCTGGGGCAAACCCACCTGGGGCGCCTGGTGGGTCTGGGACGCACGCCTGACCTCGATGCTGATCCTGCTGTTCCTGTACTTCGGGGTCATCGCTCTCGGCCAGGCGATCAGTAACCGCGACAGCGCCGCGAAGGCCTGCGCCGTGTTGTCGATCGTCGGCGTGGTGAACATCCCGATCATCAAATACTCGGTCGAATGGTGGAACACCCTGCACCAGCCGGCCACCTTCAGCGTGATGGAAAAGCCCGCCATGCCTGCCGAAATGTGGTTGCCGCTGTTGGTCATGGTGGTTGGCTTCTATTGTTTCTTCGCCGTCGTGTTGATGATGCGCATGCGTCTGGAGGTGCTGCGGCGCGAGGCTCGCAGTAGCTGGGTCAAGGCTGAGATCAGGTCGCTGGTGGGCAAGGCATGAATTTCTCGTCGTTTTCTGAATTTGTCGCCATGGGTCACCATGGCCTCTATGTCTGGACCTCCTATGGCATCAGCCTGGCGGTCCTGATCCTGAACGTGGCGTTGCCGATGCTGGCCCGTCGTCGTTACCTGCAAGACGAGGCGCGTCGTCTGCGCCGGGAGGAAATGAAGTGAATCCTGTGCGCAAGAAGCGTCTGTACATTGTGCTGGCCATCCTCGCGGGGGTCGGTATCGCGGTGGCACTGGCCCTGTCGGCTTTGCAGGAGAACATCAACCTGTTCTATACGCCGACCCAGATTGCCACCGGCGAGGCGCCGAAGGGCACGCGCATCCGCGCCGGTGGGCTGGTCGAAGTCGGTTCGCTGACGCGCAGCAGCGACTCGCTCACCGTTTCCTTCCGCGTCACTGACAATCACGAAACCGTCACCATCCAGTACCAGGGCATCCTGCCCGACCTGTTCCGCGAGGGGCAGGGCATCGTCGCGCTCGGCCGCATCAATGACCAGGGCGTGCTGGTGGCCGACGAGGTGCTGGCCAAGCACGACGAAAACTACATGCCGCCGGAAGTCAGCCAGGCACTGGAAAAGAGCGGCATGATGAAGCACTACGAAAACGGCAAGCAGGAGTACGCGAAATGATTCCCGAGCTTGGTCATCTGGCCATGATCCTGGCGCTGTGCCTGGCCGTGGTGCAGGGCACGCTGCCGCTGATCGGCGCCTGGCGCGGCGATCGCCAATGGATGGGCCTGGCCCAGCCGGCAGCCTGGGGGCAATTTTCCTTCCTTGCGTTCGCCTTTGCCTGCCTGACCTATGCCTTTGTGGTCGACGACTTCTCCGTCGCATACGTGGCACAGAACTCCAACAGCGCATTGCCCTGGTACTACAAGTTCAGTGCCGTCTGGGGCGCGCACGAGGGCTCGCTGCTGCTCTGGGCGTTCATTCTGTCGGGCTGGACCTTTGCCGTGTCGATCTTCTCCCGTCAGCTGCCGGAAGACATGCTGGCGCGGGTGCTCGGGGTGATGGGGCTGATCAGCACCGGCTTCCTGCTGTTCCTGATCGTCACGTCCAACCCCTTTGATCGCCTGCTGCCACAGGCGCCGATGGACGGGCGTGACCTCAACCCGCTGTTGCAGGACTTCGGCCTGGTGGTCCATCCGCCCATGCTGTACATGGGCTACGTCGGTTTTTCGGTGGCCTTCTCCTTTGCGATCGCCGCGCTGCTCGGTGGCCGCCTAGACGCCGCCTGGGCACGCTGGTCGCGGCCCTGGACGCTGATCGCCTGGGCCTTTCTCGGTACCGGCATCGCGCTTGGCTCCTGGTGGGCCTACTACGAGCTCGGCTGGGGCGGCTGGTGGTTCTGGGACCCGGTCGAAAACGCGTCCTTCATGCCCTGGCTGGTCGGGACCGCGCTGATCCATTCGCTGGCGGTGACCGAAAAGCGCGGTGCGTTCAAGAGCTGGACGGTGCTGCTGGCGATCGCCGCCTTCTCGCTCAGCCTGCTCGGCACCTTCCTGGTCCGCTCCGGTGTGCTGACGTCGGTCCATGCGTTCGCCACCGATCCGGCACGCGGCGTGTTCATTCTCGCCTTCCTGCTGGTGGTGATTGGCGGCTCGCTGACCCTGTTCGCACTGCGTGCGCCGGTGGTCAAGAGTCAGATCGGCTTCGGCCTCTGGTCACGCGAGACGCTATTGCTGGTCAACAACCTGCTGCTGGTCGTCGCGACCTCGATGATCCTGCTCGGTACGCTGTACCCGCTGCTGCTCGATGCCCTGTCCAACAGCAAACTGTCGGTCGGTCCGCCGTACTTCAACGCCATGTTCCTGCCGCTCGTCGGCGCGCTGATGCTGGCGCTCGGCGTCGGCGTGCTCGCCCGCTGGAAGGACACCCCGGTGAAATGGCTGATAGGCATGCTCACGCCGGTGCTGATCACCAGTGCCGTGCTTGGCGGGCTGGGCTCGATGTTGTTCGGTGACTTCCACTGGGCTGTGCTGGCAGTCTCGCTGCTGGCGGCCTGGGTGGTCAGCGCCGGGGTGCGCGACTTGCTCGACAAGACACGCCACAAGGGACTGATCCGCGGCATGCGCAGCCTGGCGCCGAGCTACTGGGGGATGCAGCTGGCGCATTTCGGTCTGGTCGTCTGTGCGCTGGGTGTCGTCCTGACCAGCCAGCAGAGCGACGAGCGCGACCTGCGCCTGGCGCCGGGCGAGTCGACCGAACTGGGCGGCTACCACTTCGTCTTCGACGGGGCCAAGCATTTCGAAGGACCGAACTTCACGTCCGACCGGGGCACCATCCGGGTCTTCGACGGGGACCAGCAGGTCGCGACCCTGCATCCGGAAAAGCGGCTGTACACCGTGCAGCAGATGCCGATGACGGAGGCCGGCATCGACGCTGGTCTGTTCCGCGACCTGTATGTGGCCCTGGGTGAGCCACTGGGCGATGGCGCCTGGGCGGTGCGCGTGCACGTCAAACCGTTCGTTCGCTGGATCTGGCTAGGCGCCTTGCTGATGTCGCTCGGGGGCGTCTGCTGCGTCAGCGACAAGCGCTACCGCGTGAAGGTGCGCGCACGGGTCCGTGACGCGCTCGGCCTGGCACAGCAAGGAGCCTGAGATGAAACGACTGTTGATGCTGTTGCCGCTGGCGATCTTCCTGCTGGTGGCCGTGTTTCTCTACCGCGGCCTGTTCCTTGACCCGACAGAGCTGCCTTCGGCGCTGATTGGCAAGCCACTCCCGGCGTTCTCGTTGCCTTCGGTGGAAGACCCGAACCGGCTGATCAGTGCTGAGGACATCAAGGGCAAGGCGGCGCTGGTCAACGTCTGGGCAACCTGGTGCGTGGCCTGCAAGATCGAGCACCCGGTGCTCAACCAGCTGGCGAAGCAGGGCGTGAACATCTACGGGGTGAACTACAAGGACGACACGGCGGCGGCGCAGAAATGGCTGCGCGAATTCCACGATCCCTACCTGTTGAACATCAGCGATGCCCAAGGCAGCCTCGGGCTTGACCTCGGCGTGTACGGCGCGCCGGAGACCTTCCTGGTCGACAAGCAGGGCATCATCCGGCACAAGTACGTGGGGGTCATCGACGAGCGTGTCTGGCGCGAACAGCTGGCCGCCTTGTATCAGGAGCTCGCCGACCAATGAAGCAGCTGATCTGCGGCATCCTGCTGGCGCTCTGCCTGGCGGGCAGCGTACAGGCGGCCATCGATGCCTACGAGTTCAACACCGACGCCGAGCGCGAGCGCTACCGCACGCTGGTCGAGGAGTTGCGTTGCCCCAAGTGCCAGAATCAGAACATCGCCGATTCCAACGCGCCCATTGCGATGGACCTGCGCCGCGAGATCTACCGCATGGTCGAGTCCGGGCAAAGCAACGAGCAGATCGTGGACTATCTGGTCGCCCGCTACGGTGACTTCGTGCGCTACAAACCGCCGGTCAATGCGAAGACTCTGGTGCTCTGGTACGGCCCGTTTGCACTGTTGCTGCTAGGCCTGGGCGTGCTCGCGTACATCTTGGCGCGGCGCCGCCGCAGTGCAAGCGACCCCTCGTCAAATTCACTCTCAGAGGCCGAGCGTGCGCGCCTCGCCACGTTGCTGGATAAAAAACAACCATGATCGATTTCTGGATAGGTGCCGGCCTGCTGGTGCTGGTCGCCCTGGCGTTCCTGCTGTTGCCCCTGATGCGGGGACGTCATGTTCAGACGGAAGAGGACCGCACGGCCCTCAACGTCGCCCTCTATCAGGAGCGGCTGGCCGAACTCGCCGCGCAACAGGCCGCCGGCACGCTGACTGCCGAACAATTCGAAGCGGGGCGGGCGGATGCCGCGCGCGAGTTGCTCGATGACACCGAGGGCAGCGATACCCGGCGCCGTGGCAGCCTTGGCCGGGCCATCCCGCTACTTGCCGCGTTCGTCATGCCGTTGCTGGGCTATGGCCTCTATCTGCACTGGGGCGCCAGCGACAAGCTTGAACTAGCCCGCGAGTTCGCCGACCAGCCCCGGACCATGGAGGAAATGGTTGGCCGGCTGGAGCGCGCGGTAAAGGCGCAACCCGACTCGGCGGAGGCCTGGTACTTCCTGGCACGCGCCTATATGCGCGAGGAGCGTCCTGGCGATGCTGCCTCGGCCTACGAGCAGTTGATCAAGCTTGCCGGCCGCCAGCCCGACCTGCTCGGGCAGTGGGCGCAGGCACTGTACTTCGCCGGTAATCGCCAGTGGTCGCCGGAGATACAACAACTGACCGACGAGGCGCTGAAGGGCGATCCGCATGAGGTGACGAGCCTCGGTCTGCTGGGTATCGCCGCATTCGAGGAACAGCGCTTCGAAGAAGCGATCGGGTTCTGGGAACGCCTGGTGGCGACCCTGCCGGTCGAAGACCCGTCTCGGGCAGCGATCGAGGGCGGCATCGCCCGGGCACGTGAACAGCTTGGCGAGCCGGCCAGTGCCGCAACCGGGAAACCGGCGGACAAGCCTACAGCGGCTGCTGCGGCCGGCCTGAGCGTCGAGGTTCGCCTCGACGCCTCCTTGAGCGACAAGGTGCAGCCTTCCGATACCGTCTTTGTCTTTGCCCGGGCGCTCTCCGGCCCGCCGATGCCGCTCGCGGTGAAGCGGCTGACAGTGGCGGATCTGCCGGCGACGGTCGAACTCAGCGACGCCGATGCAATGACTCCGCAGCTTCGCTTGTCCAACTTCGAACAGGTCAAGCTGGTCGCGCGGATTTCCCGCGATGGCAACGCCACCCATGGCCAGTGGCAGGGCAGTAGCGAGCCCCTGGCGCCTGGCGCGGCCGGCGTCACCCAGCTGACCATTGATCAACCCGAGGCGCCCTGATACGCAGGGCTCAGAGGTCCTTGCCATGATGCGCGCTTGCGTTCCGTCCATCTCCTATCGGTTAGCCCGCCTCAGCGGGGTGGCGGCGCTGGCGCTGCTGCTCGGCGCCTGCGCCGGCAATCCGTACGAATCTTCCGAGCCGGCGTCGCGTCGGCCAGCACCGCCGGCCTCGGCGCCGCGCGAGCCAGTCACGGTGCCGCCGCCGGTGCGGACCCCGCCGGCGCCGCGCCCGCCGGCCACGCAAAAGAGCCATCCGCGCTATGCGCCGCCGCCGGATGCCGCCGCGCACTGGGACAATCGCCTGGGCGTGTACGTCGTCGAGGGACGCGACCTGTACTACCGTGAGCGGCTCTACTACCGCTGGGACGGCGATTGGTACTGCGCGGGCCGCCCGAGCGGTCCCTGGGATCCGGTCGCGCCACCAAGTGTACCGCCCGGCCTGCGCGGGTTGCATTGAGGCCTGGCAGGGGGATCTTCCGTACCGGTCGCTAAAGCCGGGCGGGCGCTGGCCGATAAGCTTCGGGTACCGGCAACGCCGTCCCATCGACACGGCGCGCCACCACCCCTTCCGGAGCGGACTCATGAGTGCAGCAGCCAAACGTCTCGAGGAAACCGGCAACGCGCTACGCAGCGCCATGGCCCAACAGGACTGGACGGCGATCAGCGTGCTCGACCTGCAGTGCCGGCAGGTGGTCGAAGCGGCACTGGTCGAGCCGCGCGAAGACGAGCCGGCTATCCGCCAGCGCCTGCAGGAGCTGGTCAACCTGTACCGCGAGCTGGTGAACACTTGCCAGGCGGAGAAGCGGCGAGTGGCCAGCGAGATGATCCAGCTCAATCAGTCCCGGCAGGGCGCCAAGCTGTACAAACTCTACGGCTGACTGGATGCCGACCACCGGCGAGCCATTATCCGGTCCCGTGCAAGGATTGCTCTCTCTTCCGTCCCCAGCCACAGCGGAATAGCCGGCGTCCGGCTGCCGCCAGGCTTGCTTTGGATCAATTGACAGACGGCAAAACTTGTCGTTTTGTCGTTGAATCACGTCATAAATTTGACTCGAGTGGTTTTTTTTAATTAACTACCGGGCATCTGCCGATGACGCCGCCGTTTCTGCCGACACGGCGTGGGCCTCTTTTCAGCCTCCAGAGCAAAAAACAAGATGTGGCGTGAAACCAAGATTTTGCTGGTCGACGACGATCAGGATCGTCGCCGTGACCTGACGGTCATTCTCAACTTTCTCAGCGAGGACCACCTGGCCTGTCCCAGTACCGACTGGCAGGCCACGGTGGACTCGCTGGAGTCGAGCCGCAGCATCCTGGGCCTGATGCTCGGCGACGTGGCGGCGAAGGGGGGTGCGGTCGAGCTGCTCAAGCAGATCAGCAAGTGGGACGAGAACCTGCCGATCATGCTCATTGGCGAACCCGCACCTGCCGATTGGCCGGACGAGATCCGCCGGCGGGTGCTGACCAGTCTGGAGATGCCGCCCAGCTACAACAAGCTGCTCGACTCCCTGCACCGCGCGCAGATCTACCGGGAGATGAACGACCAGGCGAAGGCGCGGGGGCGCCAGCGTGAACCCAATCTGTTTCGCAGCCTGGTCGGCACCAGCCGGGCCGTCCAGCACGTCCGCCAAATGATGCAGCAGGTGGCCGATACCGAGGCCAGCGTGCTGATCCTCGGCGAGTCGGGCACCGGCAAGGAAGTCGTCGCACGCAACCTGCACTACCATTCCAAGCGTCGCAGTGGCCCCTTCGTGCCGGTCAACTGCGGTGCCATTCCGGCTGAGCTGCTGGAAAGCGAGCTGTTCGGTCATGAGAAAGGCGCGTTCACCGGCGCGATCACCTCGCGTGCCGGGCGCTTCGAGCTGGCCGAGGGCGGCACGCTGTTTCTCGACGAGATCGGCGACATGCCGCTGCCGATGCAGGTCAAGCTGCTGCGCGTGCTGCAGGAGCGCACCTTCGAGCGGGTCGGCAGCAATCGCACGCAGAATGCCGATGTCCGCATCATCGCCGCGACCCACAAGGACCTGGAGAAGATGATCGTCGACGGCAGCTTCCGCGAGGATCTCTACTACCGACTCAACGTCTTCCCCATCGAGATGGCGCCGCTGCGCGAGCGGATCGAGGACATCCCCTTGCTGATGAACGAGCTGATCTCGCGCATGGAGCATGAGAAGCGCGGTTCGATTCGCTTCAACTCTGCGGCAATCATGTCGCTGTGCCGCCACGACTGGCCGGGCAACGTGCGAGAGCTGGCCAACCTGGTCGAGCGCATGGCGATCATGCATCCCTATGGGGTCATCGGCGTCATGGAATTGCCGAAGAAGTTTCGCCATGTCGACGATGACGACGAGCAGTACGCCACCAGCGTGCATGACGAGATGGAAGAGCGCGCCGCGATCAACGCGCCTATCGTCGCCAGCGACGCCCATGCGATGCTCCCGGCCGAGGGGCTCGACCTCAAGGATTACCTGGGCAACCTCGAGCAGGGTCTCATCCAACAGGCGCTGGAGGACGCCGGTGGCGTCGTTGCGCGCGCGGCCGAGCGCCTGCGGATCCGTCGCACCACGCTGGTCGAGAAGATGCGCAAGTACGGCATGAACCGCCGCGACGACGATCTCGACGACTGATTGGCGCGCCCCGCCGCCCGTTCGGGTGGCGGCCGATGTCCGGCGTTCCTGCGCTCGCGGCATGATCCTTGCTGACCGGAACCACACAGACCATCTTTTTGACGGATACGTGTGCCGTGACTTCAGCTATCGCTCCGACCGTACCCCCATTCCCAACCCGCCCCGGCGACGAAGACCTGGCCCGTTCGCTCGAGCGGTTCACGCAACTGTCCGGGCGGCTGAGCGAATCCCGGCAGCTGCTGCATTCGCGGGTCGCCGATCTGAAGGGCCAGTTGGCCGAGAGCGCTGCGCAGCGGCTGCGCGAGTTCGACGAAAAGGAGCGTCTGGCCAACCGCTTGCAGAGCCTGCTGGACCTGCTACCGGGCGGGGTGATCGTGATCGATGGCCAGGGTGTCGTACGCGAGGCCAATCCGGTGGCGGTCGAACTGCTCGGCACGCCGCTTGAAGGTCAGCTCTGGCGTGACGTCATTGCCCGCAGCTTTGCGCCCCGGCGTGACGACGGCCACGAGATTTCCCTGCGCGACGGCCGCCGTGTGTCCATCGCCACGCGCTCGCTCGGTGCTGAACCCGGCCAACTGGTATTGCTCACCGACCTCACCGAGACACGCCGGTTGCAAGAGCAGCTGGCGCGGCATGAGCGGCTTTCGGCACTTGGGCGGATGGTCGCCTCGCTGGCCCACCAGATCCGTACGCCGGTTTCCTCTGCTTTGCTTTATGCCAGTCATCTCGAGCAGGGTGGGTTGTCCGAGGCGCAGCAGCGACGGTTCGCCGGCCATGTGAAAGACCGGCTCAAGGCATTGGAGCATCAGGTTCGCGACATGCTGGTGTTCGCCCGAGGCGACCTGCCGCTGGAGGACCGCCTCGCCCCGGCCGAATTGTTGGTCGCGCTGCGCGCCGCCGCCGAGGTCCGGCTTAACGGTTGCGCCGTGCGTTGGCAGTGCGATGCGCATGCCGGCGCGCTGCTGTGCAACCGCGACACACTGGTGGGCGCGCTGCTCAATCTGATCGAGAACGCGCTGCAGGCGGCGACCTGCACGCCGCGGCTGAAAGTCCATTGTTTCGCCCGGGAGGGCCAGTTGCGGATCTGCGTCAGCGATAACGGCACCGGCATCGATGCGGCGACGCAGGCACGGCTTGGCGAGCCGTTTTTCACCACCCGGGCGACCGGTACCGGGCTGGGCCTGGCTGTCGTCAAATCGGTGGCGCGCGCGCACTCTGGCAGCCTCCACCTGCGCTCACGTCCTGGCCGCGGCACGTGCGTGACGTTCGAATTGCCCCTGCTTCAGGGCGGCGGTCCGGGAGCGGCAGGATGAGCGCCATGGCTGCGAAGGTTCTCCTGGTCGAGGACGACCGCGCGCTGCGCCAGGCGCTTGCCGACACCCTCGAACTGGCCGGTTATGCCTATCGCGCGGTCGATTGCGCCGAGGCGGCGTTGCGGGCGCTGGAGCAGGAACGTTTTGGTCTGCTGGTCAGCGATGTGAACATGCCCGGCATGGACGGCCACGCGCTGCAGCTTGTGGCACGTCAGCGCTATCCGCACTTGCCGGTGTTGCTGATGACTGCTTATGGCGCCGTCGAGCGGGCTGTCGAGGCGATGCGCCAGGGCGCGGTGGATTACCTGGTCAAGCCGTTCGAGCCGGCTACCTTGCTGGCGCTGGTGGCGCGGCATGCCTGCGGCCACCCGGGCGCGGACGACGACGAGGGACCGGTGGCAGTGGAGTCGGCCAGCCGGCAACTGCTGGCGCTGGCAGCCCGGGTCGCGCGGAGCGACTCGACCGTGCTGATTTCCGGAGAGTCGGGAACCGGCAAGGAAGTACTGGCGCGCTATATCCACCAGCAGTCGGCCCGTACCAGCCATCCGTTCGTCGCCATCAACTGCGCCGCGATCCCTGATCAGATGCTCGAAGCCACGCTGTTCGGCCACGAAAAAGGCGCCTTTACCGGCGCCATCGCCGCCCAGCCTGGCAAGTTCGAACTGGCCGATGGCGGCACCTTGCTGCTCGACGAGATCTCGGAGATGCCCATGGCGCTCCAGGCCAAGCTGCTGCGTGTGCTGCAGGAGCGTGAGGTCGAGCGGGTCGGAGCGCGCAAGCCGATCGCCCTGGATCTGCGCATCCTCGCCACCACCAACCGCGATCTAGCGACGGAGGTCCGCAATGGCCGGTTCCGCGAGGACCTGTTCTACCGGCTCTCGGTATTTCCGCTGGCCTGGCCGCCGCTGCGCGAGCGTCCGGCCGATATCGTCCCGCTCGCCGAGCGGCTGCTGGCCAAGCATGCGAAGAAAATGCGCCAGCCGTCGGTCCGGCTGACCGCCGAGGCCCGGCAGTGCCTGCTGGGCCACGCCTGGCCAGGGAACGTGCGCGAGCTGGACAATGCCATCCAGCGCGCCCTGATCATGCAGGACGGCGGCGCGATCCGTCCCGCTGATCTGTGTCTGCAAGCTGCGCCGGGACTGACTCTGCCGCCTTTGCCGCCGACCCCGGGGGTCGCGCCATTGCCGTCGGCCGACCTGGCCGAGCCGGCCGGTGCGCTCGGCGACGACCTGCGGCGGCGCGAGTTCGAACTCATCCTCGAAACCCTGCGCGCCGAACGCGGGCGGCGCAAGGAAACCGCCGACCGGTTGGGTATCAGCGCGCGCACCCTGCGCTACAAGCTGGCGCAAATGCGTGACGCCGGTATGGACCCCGAAGCCATGCTCGCCGGTCGCTGAGCGGATCCGGCGGCTCTGATAAGCTGCCGCGATCACCGTCGACGAGGATCGGGTTATGGATGAAGGATTCTGGCAGCGCCGCTGGGCACGCAACGAGATCGGCTTTCACCTGCACGAGGTCAATCCCTACCTGCGCCGTCACTGGTCTGCGCTCGGGCTGCCCGAAGGTACCCCGGTGCTGGTGCCGCTGTGTGGCAAGAGCCTGGACATGCCGTGGCTGGCCGCGGCGGGCTATCCGGTGCTGGGTGTCGAGCTGAGCGAGCGCGCCGTGGAGGACTTCTTCGCGGAGCAGGAACTGGTGCCCGAGGTGAGTGAACAGGGTGCGTTCCGGGTCTACCGCGCCGGTACGCTGGAGCTTCGCTGCGGCGACTTTTTCGCACTGCAGGCCGCTGACGTCGCGCATTGCCGGGGGTTCTACGACCGTGCCGCGCTGATCGCCCTGCCGGTGGAGATGCGCCAGCGTTACGTCGCTCATCTGGTACGGATCCTGGCGCCGGCCACCGTGGGATTGCTGGTGACCCTCGACTATCCCCAGGAGCAGATGGCCGGTCCGCCGTTCGCCGTCGGTGACGCCGAGGTCCGGCAGCTGCTGGGCGCGCACTGGTCGCTGCAGTTGCTGGAGCAGGCCGACGTGCTCGATGAGAGCAACTGGAAATTCCTGCAGCGCGGGCTGACTCGCCTGGAGGAGCGTTGTTACCGGATCGGTACGCCGGTTGCGGCATAACGGGTGAGACGCCCCGTTAGGCGGTGTCGTGCGCTGCATGAGAAAGGGCGGCCGAAGCCGCCCTTTGTTGTCCGGTCGCCGATTCAGCCGCGCTGGCGCAGGGCTTCGATACGGTCTTCCAGGGTCGGGTGGGTCATCAGCAGGCCGGCCAGGCCGTTGCGCAGGGCGCCGTTGATGCTGAACGCCTTCAGGCTGTCCGGCATGTCCACCGGCACGCCCTGTTCGGCACGCAGGCGCTGCAGCGCGCCGATCATCGCCGAGGTGCCGGCCAGCTGCGCGCCGGCCTCGTCGGCGCGGAATTCGCGTTTGCGCGAGAACCACATCACGATGATGCTCGCCAGGATGCCCAGCACCAGCTCGGCGAAGATCGTGGCAACAAAGTAGCCGATGCCATGGCCGTCCTCGTTCTTGAGGATCGCCCGGTCGACGAAGCTGCCGAAGATCCGCGCAAAGAACATCACGAAGGTGTTGACCACGCCCTGGATCAGCGCAAGGGTAACCATGTCGCCGTTGGAGACGTGGCCGATTTCGTGGGCCAGCACGGCCTTGACCTCATCCGGCGAGAAGCGCTCCAGAAGGCCCTGGCTCACGGCGACCAGCGCATCGTTCCGGTTCCAGCCTGTGGCGAAGGCGTTGGCCTCGTAGGCGGGGAAGATGCCGACTTCCGGCATCTTGATGCCGGCCTCGCGGGAAAGCTGCTCGACGGTCTGCAGCAGCCATTGCTCGTGGCGCGTGCGCGGCTGGCTGATGATCTCGGTCCCGGTGCTCATCTTGGCCATCCACTTGGAGATGAACAGCGATACCAGCGCACCGGCGAAACCGAACACGGCGCAGAAGATCAGCAGACTGCCGTAATTCTGGCCGGTGTAGCGATCCACTCCGAGAAGCTTCAGGGTGATGCTGGCAACGACCAACACAGCAAGGTTGGTGGCCAGGAACAAGAAAATGCGCATCATGTTGCGGCAGACTCCAGGGAGAACAGTAAAGAACGATAGGCTATATAAGGGGCGGGGCGGTGCTATTCAACCGGGCGACTATTTCAAGCTATGTCGCCTGTCGCCGCTGGCGTCAGGGCTCGCCGCGCAAGCCGGCGCCGAGCAGCTGATGGGTCAGCTGGGCGAGCCGTTCGCCATCGCCATCGCGCAACGCCTGGCGGAGCTCGTTGGCCAGGCTCGATCGGACGCGTCGAACGCTTGGCGGTAATGGCTCGCGCGAATCCGCGCCGGCAGCGGTGGCGGTCAGGCGCAGGAAGGCCTTTTCGGTGAGTACGGCCTGCTCGAGCGCGAGGTACTGGAGGGTGCTGTCGAACCGAAGATAGCCTTCTTCGGCGAGCCACAGCAGGGCGCCGAGGCAGCTCTGGTGGCGTGTGCTGGGCAGGCCGAACTCATCGAGCTCCTGGTGGCCGATCAGGTCGTCGACGTAGAGCGTGACCTTGCGCGGAAAAGCCTGGTAAAGGATCAACAGGCCGGCCGCGGCGTCACGGTAGAAGTCGTCGACCTGCAGATCCACCGCCGGTCACTGGCTGTAGGTTTTGAGGAAGCTGCCGATGCGGCCGATGGCCTGCTCCAGGTCATCGACGCGGGGTAGGGTGACCACCCGGAAGTGATCCGGCCACGGCCAGTTGAACGCGGTGCCCTGGACGATCAGCAATTTTTCCGACAGCAGCAGATCGAGCACGAATTTCTCGTCGTTGTGGATTGGACAGACCTTTGGATCGATTCGCGGGAAAGCATAGAGCGCGCCCATGGGCTTCACGCAGCTGACGCCGGGAATGTCATTGAGCAGTTCCCAGGTACGGTTGCGTTGCTCGAGCAGGCGGCCCGGCGGCAGCACCAGGTCGTTGATGCTCTGGTAACCACCCAGTGCGGTCTGGATGGCGTGCTGGGACGGCACGTTGGCGCATAAGCGCATGTTGGCCAGAATGTCGATGCCTTCGATGTAACTCTGCGCCTTGTGCTTCGGGCCGGAAATCACCACCCAGCCGGAGCGGAAGCCCGCCACCCGGTAGGATTTCGACAGACCGTTGAAGGTCAGGCAGAGCACGTCGGGAGCCAGCGAAGCGGTGCAGACATGGATCGCGCCGTCATAGAGGATCTTGTCGTAGATCTCGTCGGAGAACAGCACCAGCTTGTGCTGGCGGGCCAGTTCCACCATCCCTTCCAGCACCTCGCGGGGGTAGACTGCGCCCGTGGGGTTGTTGGGATTGATCAGCACCAGCGCCTTGGTGTTCGGTGTGATCTTGGCCTTGATGTCGGCCAGGTCGGGCCACCAGTTGGCCTGCTCGTCGCACAGGTAATGCACAGGCTTGCCACCGGCCAGGCTTACCGCGGCGGTCCACAGCGGGTAATCGGGCGCCGGGATCAGCACTTCGTCGCCGTTGTTGAGCAGGGCCTGCATGGACATCACGATCAGCTCGGACACACCGTTGCCGAGGTAGATGTCCTCGATGGTCACGCCTTCCACCTGCTTTTGCTGGTAGTACTGCATGATCGCCTTGCGCGCGCTGAACAGGCCTTTCGAATCGCTGTAGCCTTGTGCGGTCGGCAGGTTGCGGATCACGTCCTGAAGGATTTCCTCGGGGGCTTCGAAACCGAACGGCGCCGGGTTGCCGATGTTCAGCTTGAGGATGCGATGGCCTTCCTCTTCCAGGCGTTTGGCGTGCTTGAGCACTGGCCCGCGGATGTCGTAGCAGACATTGGCGAGCTTGTTCGATTTGCTGACCTGCATGATCGTGAGTGTCCCGAAATGAAGGCGCGTCCGGCAGGAGCTGGCCGGCAACGGTGGCGTGAATCCGGGCGCCTTGGCAGCTGGAATCCCCACTGCCAGACTAGGCGTCTGAGAGCCACGCATCATACGTGCGGCCCGACCCCCGGAAAAGGTACAGATCCGGCTTTTTTGAGAACACGAGGTGTACCGATGGACAAGCTTGAAAAACCGCTGGAAGCCTGGCGCGCCGAGCTCTCCGACGAGCAGTTCCAGGTCTGCCGCCTGGGCGCCACCGAACGGCCCTACAGTGGCCGCTACAACGACACCCGGACCCCCGGCATCTACCACTGCGTCTGCTGCGACGCGCCACTGTTCGATTCGGACGCCAAGTTCGATTCCGGTTGCGGCTGGCCGAGTTACTTCCAGCCGGTCAGCGAGACGGCGATCGCCAGCCTCGACGACTACAGCCACGGCATGCACCGCATCGAAGTCCGCTGCGCCCGCTGCGAGGCGCATCTGGGCCATGTGTTCCCCGATGGCCCGGCGCCGACCGGGCTGCGCTACTGCATCAATTCGGCCTCTCTCAACCACAAGCCGCGCGAGGCCTGACGGCCCTGTAACGCCTCATCAGGACGCCGCCATGCGCGACCCTCTGTTCGACATTCCCTGCCAGACCATCGACGGTCGGCAGGTCACCCTTGGCGATTTCGACGCCCGGGCGCTACTGGTGGTCAACACCGCGAGTCAGTGCGGGTTCACCCCGCAGTACAAGGGGCTGGAGGCGCTCTGGAGCCGCTACCGGGATCGCGGTCTGGTCGTGCTCGGCTTTCCCTGCGATCAGTTCGGCCATCAGGAGCCGGGAGACGAGGCGCAGATCGTTACCTTCTGCGAGCGCAACTTTGGGGTGAGCTTTCCGTTGTTCGCCAAGGTCCGCGTCAATGGCGGCGATGCGCACCCGCTGTTTCGTGAATTGAAGAAGCGCGCCCCCGGTTTGCTGGGCAGCAAGGCGATCAAGTGGAACTTCACCAAGTTTCTCATTGCCGATGATGGCCGTTCGGTCGAGCGCTTCGCTTCGCGCACCGCGCCGGACGCGCTGGCGGCGCCGATCGAGGCCCGCCTGTAACGCACCACGAGCCCCTCTTTCTGGAGTAACCGAATCCACTATGGACCAAGAACTGAAAGCCTTTCTGCAACAGGCCAGCAGCCTGATGAGCCGCCTGGAGCCGTTGCTGCCGGCCGCGCGAACGGCTATCGACTGGACCGCCAGCCTGGCGGCACGCTGGCACCGGGAAGGGGCGGGGGGCTATCTGCAGCCGCTGAAGGTCTCCCTCGATCTGGCGCTGAGCGACCTGATCGGCATCGATCGGCAGCGCGAGCTTCTCGCCAACAACACCCGACAGTTCGTCTCCGGCCTGCCGTCCAATCACGTGTTGCTCTGGGGCGCGCGCGGCACCGGCAAGTCGTCGCTGATCCGTGCGCTGCTGGCCGAGCACGCCGCTGCCGGCCTTAGGCTGATCGAGATCGAACGCGATCACCTGGCAGACCTGCCGCGGCTGGTCGAGCAGCTCGCCGGCCAGCCGCAGTATTTCGTGGTGTTCTGCGACGACCTGTCATTCGAGGCTGGGGAGGGCGACTACCGGGTGCTCAAGTCGGTGCTGGATGGCTCGTTGGAGCGCGCGCCGGAGAATGTGCTGCTCTATGCCACGTCCAATCGCCGGCACCTGGTGCCCGAACGGCAGAGCGACAACGAACACTGGCAGATGGTGGATGGCGAACTCCATCCCAACGAAGCGGTGGAAGACAAGATCGCGCTGTCCGACCGCTTCGGTCTCTGGCTGTCGTTCTACCCGTTCAGCCAGGAGCACTACCTGGACGTGGTGCGGCACTGGATCGACTCGCTCGCCGCCCAGGCCGGGTTGCACTGGGAATGGGATGAGGCGCTGGAAAAGGACGCCATCCGCTGGGCCACCGGGCGCGGCAACCGCAACGGCCGCTGCGCCTACCAGTTCGCCCGGCAATGGGTGGGTATTCGCCTGCTCTGAGCGCTGCCATGACGGGTAGCGCGTGCCTGGGGCTGCAGATGCGAGCCTTGAATCGCTCCAGGCCAACAGGACCAGTCGCCGCCGGTCGCGTCTCCCACACGCCTTGTCGCGCATTCGCGGCCGCAGTGCGGATCTTGCGGCGAGGCTTTCGCTCTGCGACAGGGCAGGCTGCCTAGCGTCAGCGGGACTGCATTGCCTTCTTGCCCATTTCGACGAGCCTGGCGGTCATTCGTTGTTCACCCGGGAGCAGGCTTTGCACCGACGCGAGCGATTTCACCCGGTCAAAGTGCGCTGCCAGTGCCGGCCAACGTTCGGCATCGATAATCTCGCCGCCATGCTCCATGTTGATCAGCTGGCAGGCGAAGGCCAGGTCAGCCATGCTCAACCGCTCGCCGACGAAATAGGTCCGTTCGCCCAGTTGTCGCGCCAAATAGTCGAAATGCGGCGGGAGCTTTTCGTTGAGCGCAGCCTGCACGCTTTCCTCGTTGCAGGGGTGCCCGCTGCTCGGCTTGAGCAGGCGGTTACGGAACACGCCAAAGGTGGTCAGAGGCGCCAGCTCGTAGTCGGCGTATTTTTCCAGCCAGCGGATCAGCGCTCGCTCGGTGGGCGTGTCGCCGTAGAGGCGGATGGTCTGCGAATAGGTTTCCTCGAGGTACTGGCAGATGACGCTGGAGTCGGCCAGCGTGAATTCACCGTCCTTGAGCGCCGGGATGCGGCCGAGGGGGTTGAGCTGCAGGTACCAGTCGGGCGGGGTGAAAGGCATCACCATTTCGAGGTCGTATGCCAGGTCTTTCTCCAGTAGACACAGCCGCACCTTGCGGACGAAGGGTGACAGCGGGGCACCGTAAACCGTAATCGACATTGGGAATTCTCCGTGGCAAGGCGTGCGCGTGGCGGCGCTGCATAGGCGTCGGCATCCTCAGCCCGTGGGCCGTGTGCGCGGCAGGTCAGTAGATGTCTTTCTTCTTCCAGTCTTCTTCGCTTTCAAGGCTCTTGAGACCTTCGGCCAGCTCGCTGGGTTCGTCGAGCTTGGGTTTCTGCTGGGTCTGTTCGAGCTTGTTGGCGTGGGCGTAGCTGGCTTCGAGCGCTGCCAGCTGTGGCTGGTAGTCGGCAGCATTCGCCTGCTTGCGGATATGCTGGATGCCGCGCTCGAAGGCCAGTCGGGCCTTGTGGGCGCTGCCCTGCTGCAAGGACTGCTGGCCGACGTTGGAAAAGTACTCGATGTGCAGCAGGACCATCATGCGCTGGATCTGCTGGATCCAGGCCTTGGCCGACTGGGTGTCCAGCTGATTGTGTTGGTTGGCCCAGACGATCTGTGTGTGCAGGTCTTCGAGCAGCAACCGTATCTCCTTGGCCTGAGCCTCGGTGAGTACCTTGACAGGCGGGTTCTCCAGCGGAATGTCCTCACCCTTGGCGACGGCACCACGCAGCTTGCTGAGGCGCGCCTCAAGCGCCGTGTTCTTCTTGTCGAGCGGCTGCAGCCGTTCTCCCAGGTGCAGTTCGAGACGGCTCAGCAGCAGCTTGAGCGCGGGCGTCATCATCTGTCCCGGAAAACCATCCGACAGATTGGCGCAGCGACGCATGCGATCGCTCAGCTCGGCACGCGTACGGGCCTTCTCGAGATTGTTCTTCTCGACAATCTGATTGATGACGCCGATCGCTATCAGGACGCACAGGCCAGCGATGACCAATCCCGCAATCAGAACTGGAGACACGATTCCCACCTCTCTTACCGCACGGTTTTGGCCGAGTGTAGAGCCTTGTATGGCAAGCTGATAGCTCGATGCGCGCGGCTTTCGGGTCGCGTAATTTTTTTTGAGATGGTGCTTGACGACCCTGAGCGACGTCCATAGAATGCGCGCCACTTGCAGCGTGAAGCACAACGCGACACGCTGAAAGCCGGAATAAAGCAGTAGCTTCCGGGCAGCGTCCCCTTCGTCTAGTGGCC
>DDKB01000001.1 GCA_002339675.1 Stutzerimonas stutzeri | reverse complement strand
TCCCCTAGGGGACGCCATTTTTGCTGCAAGTAATGCGGGAATAGCTCAGTTGGTAGAGCACGACCTTGCCAAGGTCGGGGTCGCGAGTTCGAGTCTCGTTTCCCGCTCCAAATCTGCACCATGCTCGTATGAGCGTGTTGCCAAAGAAAGCGACCTTAGGGTCGCTTTTTTCGTTTCCGCCCACGCTGGCGTCTAGCCTCATTGTTGCTGCCGGCGCGCTGCCCGCCGGCTCGTGATGCCCGTCTTTCCCGCTAGCCGTGCAGGCTGCAGCGGATCTTCGCCCGCCCGGGCCAGACGCTCTGTCCATCCTCCGCACGCAGCCGCATCTCGACATCCGCCGTCCCGAACAATCTCGCGTTGCCTTTCAATATACACAAGAATATATTGTGTTCATGTAGATTGTTTGAGCCGATGACGTCCGCGTAGACAGAACGGTGCGGGATGGGTTTTGTGCCGGGTATTCCGGCGTGATTGAAGACCGGGAGGTCATGATGAAAAGCAACGTGGGAAGCATCGATCGGGCATTGCGAATTGTCGTTGGGCTGGCGTTGATCGGCCTGAGTCTGGCAGGAGTGATCGGGCTGTGGGGCTGGATCGGCCTGGTGCCCCTGGCGACCGGCATCTTCCGCTTCTGCCCGGCTTACCGGCTGCTTGGCTTGAAAACCTGCGGGCGCTGCCAGAGCCAGCCTTGAGCGACCCTTCGGGTTGCTGAAGAGAGGACGCCGGCCAGCGTGTCGGCCTCTGCCGTTTCGGAGGTGAGCCGAGCCGGGCGCAGGTCTCTTCGCGGCGGCCTCTACCGGGGCGCGACCTAGGCTTCAGTGCTCGGGGCGCCAACGCCGACGATCTGTCCGTCGACCAGTTGGATGGTGCGCTGGCAATCGGCGGCCAGCCGCGGGTCATGCGTGACAACCAGCACTGCACAGCCGAATTGCGCGTTGATGCGGTGAAACAGTTCGAACACGCTTTGGGCAGTGCGCGTATCGAGGTTGCCGGTCGGCTCGTCGGCCAGCAGCAGCGGCGGGCGAGTGACCAGCGCCCGGGCAATGGCGACCCGCTGCTGCTGACCGCCTGACAGCTGGGTGGGTTTCTTGTCGGCGAAGGCGCTCAACCCGACTTCGTCCAGCAGGCTGCGCGCCAGCTCGACGTCCGTGCGCGACGGCTTGCCCTGGCGGATCATCAATGGCATCAGCACGTTTTCCAGCACGCTGAACGCCGAGATCAGGTGGTGAAACTGAAAGACGAAGCCGATGGCCCGGTTGCGCAGGTGCGTGCGTGCGCGGTCGTCGCTGTCGCGTGTAGGCTGGCCGAGCAGAAACAGTTCGCCGGCGCTGGGCGTATCGAGCAGGCCGATCAAATTCAGCAGCGTGCTCTTTCCCGAGCCGGACGGGCCGATCAGGGCCACCAGTTCGCCCGGCAGCAACTGCAGGTCGATGCCATGCAGCACCTCGGCTTCCAGCGCGGTGCCCGGGTTGAACACCTTGCGCAGCCCTTCCAGGCGGAGCACCGCATCGACGGAAAATGAGACGCTGCGATCAGACATAACGGATCGCCACCGCCGGATCGTAGCGCGCCGCCCGCCGCGCCGGCATGGCTGCGGCCAACACGCCGGCGGCTGTCGCGACCAGCATGGCCAGCGGCACCAGGGTCGGGTCGACCGGGATGAAGAACAGCCCCGGGCCGAACAGGTTGAAGACCTGCACCAGGCCCCAGCCGACCGCGCCGCCGCAGGCCGAGCCGACCAGCCCGAGCAGCCCGCCCTGGAGCAGGAACACGCGCAAGATCTGCCCGCGCGGGCTGCCCATGGCGCGCAGGATGCCGATCTCCCGGGTGCGCTGCACTACGCTCACTGCCAGCACGCTGGCAATGCCGAAGGCCACCGAGATGCCGACGAACAGGCGGATCATCTCGGTGGTCATGCTCTGCGAGCTGAGGGCGTTGAGCAGCTGGCCGTTGGTTTCCATCCAGCTCTCGGCGCGCAGTCCGGTGAGGCGGGCCAGCCGCCTGGCGATGCGGTCGGCCTCGAACAGCTCGGCCACGCGGGTATCGATCACGGTGACCCCGCCCGGCAGGTCGAGCAGCGTCTGCGCCTGCTTCAGGTCCAGATAGACGTAGCGGGCGTCCAGGTCGCGGACGCCGAGTTCGAAGATGCCGGTGATGTCCACCACCGCTTCGCGCCCGTCGCCTGCATCCAGGCGCAGCTTGTCACCGATGCCCAGCCCCAGGTCGCGCGCCAGCTCCTTGCCGACCACTGCATGACCGGCACCCACTTCGAAGCGGCCGGTGACCAGGTCGTCCGCCAGCGGAATGATGCGCTGGTAGCGCGGCGGGTCGATGCCGAGCAGCGCCACGGATGCGCGGGCGACACCACGGCGGGCAATGGCCGGGCCGCTGATGACCGGTGAAACGGCGAGCACCTCGGCGTCCTGGTCGAGCACGTCGCGCACGGCCTGCCAGTTGAGGATCGAGCGCAAGCGCTGCGCGCGTGGGCTTTCGAGCACCAGCGACCAACCGCCGGGTTCGCTGGCCGGCGTGCGGTTGACCTCGTCCGGGGGCAGGATGCGGATGTGCGCCTGCGTGCCCAGGGTGCGTTCGATCACATTGGCCTGCAGCCCGGTTATCAGCGCGGTGATGAACACGATCACGGCGGAACCGACCGCGATGCCAAAGATGATCAACAGCGATTGCATGCGGTTGTCGAGCAGGAACCGCACGGCGATCGTCCATTCGGTCCACAGCGATTCGGTCAGGCGCACGGCGTCACTCCGGGCGAGGTCCGGGCATCGGCTGTTCACGCAGACGCACGCGCTGGCCTTCCTCAGCCTCGCCCGCCAGCACCCAGTCGCCACTGGACAGACCGTCCGCCACCTCGCTCAACGCGGTGCCGAGCAAACCCAGGCGCACCGGTACCCGCTCGACCAAGCCGTCAGCGACCCGCAGCACCTCGGCGCGGCGGCCGTCGCGCGCGCGAAGGACGTCGTTGGGGACGACCAATGCGCTGTCGCGGCGGCCGGTCTCGATGCTCACCGAGACCGTCATGCCCTCGCGCAGGAAGTCCGCGGCTTCGAGCAGTTCCAGGTGCACGTCGAGGGTGCCGCGGGCCTTGTCGACCCGGGGCGCAATGAAGCTGATCCGGGCAAGCAGCGTGCGTTCGGGATAGGCGTCGGCGATGACCTGAGCCGCTTGCCCTAGCCGAACCGGCGCAAGGTTCTTCTCATCCAGCGGCAGGAGGATCTCGCGGCTGCCCGAACGGGCAATGGTCAACAGCGTACGCCCGGGCTGGACCAGATCGCCCGGCTCGACGTCACGCGTCTGCACGATGCCGTCGACCTGCGCCTGGATACGGGTTTTGTCCAGTGCCGCACGAGCCGCGGCCAGGCGCTGACGCAGCTGCTGCTCCTCGCTGCCGCCCGCCGCCAGGGCTGCTGCGGCGAGGCGTGCGCGGTCGCGGGCGACCTGTGCGCTCGATTCCGCCCGGCGGGCCTGCTCCAGCGCCTCGGAGGCGAGCAGCTTGCGGTCGAACAGTTGCTCGCGGCGGCTGCGCTCGCGGCGGGCCTGTTCCAGGTTGTGCTGCGCCTCGCGCAGGCTTGCCTCGGCCTGGGGGCGCGTGGACTCGACCAGCTGCCGCAGTGCCGCTTCGGCTTCGGCCAGCCGAGCGCGCGGCTCGTCGTCGCGCAGCGTCAGCAGCAGGTCGCCGGCATGGACCACGGCGCCCTCGCGCACCTGGCGTGTGGCGACGACGCCGGTGATTTCGCTGCCGACCTGCGCCAGGGACTGGCTGTCGACCTCGCCGCTGGCCACCACCTGTTGCACCAGCGGTCGGGCCTCGACGCGGTAGGCTGGCAGCAGCGGGCCTTGCAGGTGACGCCAGAGCAGCCAGCCGCCCAGCAAAAGGAGGGCGACAAGCGGCAGCATGGCGCGGCGGATGGTGGGTGCGGCAGGCAAGTCGGACCACTCCTCGAAACGGCCCTTGACGGCCAAAAGACCCCTGCAAGCTTACGGACAAATAACGTCGCTGGGTACAGGGCGCCGCGCAGGACGGCGGCGCGGAGCCTGCTGCGTGGAATCATCGGCCGCTGTCGCCACTCGAATGACAAATCGACAATGTCGGAATGCATCGCTGTCCCGATCCGCGAGGCCAGCGGCAGCGGTGCGTTTCCAGGATCAGGTGACCATGGCGTCCACAGTGCAAAGCCCCTCCGCCCCGACTCCCTCGCGTCGCCATGCGGCGCGCCTGCGTGCCGTCTGGTCGGCCCAGGCGCAAGCCAGCCCGCTGATCACCGCGAGCCTCATCGCTACGGCGCTTGCGATCCTGGCGCTTTTGGTGGCCGGCGGCGTAAACGCCTTCCGGTTAAGCGACACCGGTCACGTTCGCTACGCCATGCTGGGCGGCGGCGCCGGGTTCGCCGCGACTGCAGCCGGCGCCTTCCTGGCCATCGGGCTGCGCGATATCTCGACCCGGGCGCAGGACAGCATGCTCGGCTTCGCTGCCGGCATGATGCTGGCGGCGAGCATGTTTTCGCTCATCCTGCCGGGCCTTGAGGCCGGCCGCCAACTCTTCGGGAACGGCCCGGCCGCAGCGCTGACCGTGGTGGTCGGGCTCGGCCTTGGTGTGCTGCTGATGCTCGGGCTGGATTACTTCACGCCGCACGAACACGAAAGTACCGGCCCGCGCGGACCTGAGTTCGAGCGCCTGAACCGGGTGTGGCTGTTCGTGCTCGCCATCGCGCTGCACAACGTCCCCGAAGGCATGGCCATCGGCGTGAGCTTCGCCAAGGGCGACCTGAGTGTCGGCCTGCCCCTGACCACCGCGATCTCGATTCAGGACATTCCCGAGGGGCTTGCCGTGGCACTGGCGCTGCGCACCACCGGGCTGTCGGCCCGCAGCTCGGTGCTAATTGCCATCGCCTCCGGGCTGATGGAGCCACTGGGCGCGCTGGTCGGCATCGGCATGTCCAGCGGATTTGCCATCGCCTACCCGATCAGCCTGGGGCTGGCGGCCGGCGCGATGATCTTCGTGGTGTCTCATGAAGTCATCCCGGAAACCCACCGCAATGGCCACCAGACTCCGGCGACCCTGGGCCTGATGCTGGGCTTCGCGGTCATGATGTTCCTCGATACCGCGCTGGGCTGAGGCGAGCCGGCGGGGAGGGCGCCTGCGGGTGTGCAGGCGCCGGATATCGCTATAGCTGTTCGAGCAGCCGGCGGGCGGCTTCCTGGCCGCTGAGCCAGGCGCCTTCGACGCGGCCGGACAGGCACCAGTCGCCACAGGCATATAGGCCCAGATGGGCGTCGGCCAGCGCGCCCCATTCATGGGACTGGCTGGGGCGCGCGTAGAGCCAGCGGTGCGCCAGGCTGAAGGCAGGCGCCGGCACCACACAGTCGATCAGCTCGGCGAAGGCGCCGTGCAAGCGCTCGATCACCGCTTCGCGGGGCTGGTCCAGGTGTTGCCGGCTCCAGGCGCTGCTGGCGTGGAGCACCCAGAGATCCAGCGGATCGTCCCGGCCCGGGCGGCTGTGGTGGCGGGCCAGCCAGTCGAGGGCGTCGTCCTGGATGAAGCAGGCCTCGACATCGGTCTCCAGCGGCTGCGCGAAGCCCAGTGCAGCGGACCAAGTCGGCTCCATGGCGACGCTGGCGGCCACCGCGGCCAGCTTGGGCGCCGTGGCCAGCAGTCCCGCCGCCTGCGGCGCCGGAATGGCGACTACCACCTGGCTGAAGGGGCCGTGGTTGGCGCCGCCGGCATCGACCAGCGTCCAGTATTCCTCGCCGCGGAACACCTCGGTGATCCGGCAGGAGAGGGTGACCGGCAGCTCGCCGAGCAGGCCGGTGGCGATCGCGCTCATGCGCGGGACACCCACCCAGCGCAGTTGCTCGTCTGCCGAGGGCGACAGCTGCCCCTCGCGGGCCTGGTAGAGATTGGGCGACCACTCGGCGGCCCAGCCATTGGCCTGCCACAGGTGAACGGTTTCGGTAAAACGGCGATCCCGCGCCGTGAAGTACTGGGCGCCCAGGTCGAGATGACCCACTTCGCTGCGCTTGCTCGCCAGGCGGCCGCCCAAACCGCGACTCTTGTCGAACAGCTGGACGCTCTGGCCGGCGGCTTGCAGCGCCTGCGCCGCGGAAAGCCCGGCGATGCCGGTGCCGATGATGGCAATGGGTGCGTTGCTCATGCTTACCTCATTCGATCGCGCCGTCAGGCTCCGCTGCACGACAACTGCGCTGGTTCGTTCGGTCCTGATGCCGCTTGCCCGGACGGGAAACGGCAAAGCTGATGCCCGCCCTATCCTCAAGCAGACCACTGCGTTTGCATAGGGGTTCGGTTCGCACGCCACGGCGCGGCTGGCGTGTTTTCGTCCGTGAGCTGACCAGCGGTGGCGGGCGTGCGGTCACCCCGTCGAGCGCAGATGGGCTACCGCCGGCTGCTGCTGCCGTCATCGCTGTGCCTGGCCGCTCAGCGTGCTCGAGACGCGGCTGCAGGCACTGGTTGTAAGTTGGGAATAAGCCGGTACAATGGCGCCGCTCGCCGCCAGGCGGGTGCGTCATGGTGGGCCCTGCCGGTCCCCCCGCAACGATCAGCCGTGAACCCGGTCAGGCCCGGAAGGGAGCAGCCGCAGCGGTGACATTGTGTGCCGGGGTGTGGCTGGTAGGGTTCACCTCCATGACGTGCTTCTTCTCCCCCATATTGATGTGCCGCACGAACAGGCTTTTAGCTTCGCTCGGCGCAATCCTGTGTCTGATCGCTGGCCGTGGCGCTTGAATTCTTTGCCATGACGGCGCCGCACCCTGATGGTGGGTGTAGTCGTGAGCGCCGCTTCGGCGCGTCGGGCAGCCCTTGCCGCAGTGCGCGCCGTTCACTGCGGATGCCATGCAGGGGACCTGCGTTAAGCTAGCCGGCCGGCCCACCCGGGCGCGGCATTTTGATTTCCAAGGGGCATGGCCGTGTCGATCAAGGCGAACTGGGACATCTTCTGCGTCGTGGTCGACAACTTTGGCGACATCGGCGTGACCTGGCGCCTGGCGCGACAGCTAGTGGCCGAGCATGGGCAGCAGGTCCGGCTCTGGGTCGATGACCTGCAGACCTTCGCCCGGCTCTGTCCCGGCACCAGCGCGACGGCGGTGCAGCAGTGGCACGAGGGCGTCGACGTGCGGCACTGGCTGCCCGAATGGCCGGATGCCGAACCGGCCGACGTGGTGATCGAAGCATTCGCCTGCCAGTTGCCCACCGCTTATATCTGGCGGATGGCAGGCAGCGGTCGCCGGATCCTCTGGCTTAACCTCGAATACCTCAGCGCCGAGGACTGGGTCGTGGGCTGCCACGCGCTGCCGTCGATGCAGGCGGATGGGCTGCAGAAATATTTCTTCTTTCCCGGGTTCGCACCGGGCACCGGTGGGCTGATTCGCGAGGGCGACCTGCTGGCGCGCCGCGAAGCCTTCCAGGCCGATCCGTCGCTGCGCGAAGCCTTTCTCGAGAGTTTCGGCCTGCAACTGCAGCCCGGTGCGCGGCTGCTCTCGCTGTTCGCCTACGAGAACCCGGCCGTCGCCGGCTGGCTCGATGCGCTGGCGGCGGATTCGCGCCCGTCGCAGTTGCTGGTGCCCGAAGGACGCGTGCTGGGTGACGTCGCCCGCTGGCTGGCGCTGGACGGGTTGCAGGCGGGCGAGCGGCACCGGCGCGGAGCGCTCGAAGTGGCGGTGCTGCCGTTCATGACGCAGAACCGCTATGACATGCTGCTGTGGTGCTGCGACTTCAATGCCGTGCGCGGCGAGGAATCCTTTATCCGCGCGCAATGGGCCGGGCGCCCGCTGGCCTGGCACATCTACCCGCAGGAAGAGGATGTGCACTGGGACAAGCTCAACGCCTTCCTTGATCTCTACGTGCGTGGCCTGTCCGCCCAGGCTGCGGCGGCGCTGCGCGGGTTCTGGCGTGCCTGGAACGATGGCGTCGACAGCGGCAGCGCCTGGCGCAGCCTGCTGGAGCACGAAGCCGAGCTACACGAACACGCCGATCGCTGGACGCACCAGCAGGTCGCCCATGGGGACCTCGCCGGCAAGCTGGTGCTGTTCCATGCGGACTGGGTCGCAGCCGCGGGCGCCTAGGTCCTCACCTCGCCGAAGCGGCCATGGCAGCGGGATTGCGGGTTCGGCCGCGTGGCGCCCGGGCTGACGCCCGGCACCGTAACGTGGCTTGCGACCAGACGGGCACAGACCCTATGATACGCGGCCTGTTTTTTGTCTCTAATTCCTTCGGATATTTCGTATGAAAACCGCACAAGAGTTCCGTGCCGGCCAGGTGGCCATCATCAACGGCGCACCCTGGGTCATCCAGAAAGCCGAGTTCAACAAGTCCGGTCGTAACAGTGCCGTCGTCAAGATGAAGCTGAAGAACCTGCTCAACGGTTCGGCCACCGAGACCGTCTACAAGGCGGACGACAAGCTAGAGCCGGTCATCCTCGAGCGCAAGGAAGTGACCTACTCCTACTTCGCCGACCCGCTCTACGTGTTCATGGACGACGAATTCAACCAGTACGAAATCGAAAAAGACGACCTCGAAGGCGTGATGACCTTCATCGAAGACGGCATGACCGACGTCTGCGAAGCCGTGTTCTACAACGACAAGGTGATCTCCGTCGAACTGCCGACTACCATCGTTCGTGAAATCGTCTACACCGAACCGTCCGTGCGCGGCGACACCTCCGGCAAGGTCATGAAGACCGCCCGCCTGAAGAACGGTGCCGAGCTGCAGGTTTCTGCCTTCTGCGAAATCGGCGACTCGATCGAAATCGACACCCGCACCGGCGAGTACAAGTCCCGCGTCAAGGGCTGATCCGCCTGCGTGGACACGCCCGTCCTCGTGCCGGGCCGCTGGACAACGAACCCCGCCTTGGCGGGGTTTCGTGTTTTCAGGGGGGGCGGGTCCGGGGCTGGCTGATTCTGTGCTCAGCGGTCGGCCCATCCCGGGTGAAATCCGGCCGCGGAGTTTTCGCCCCCGCGTGTTTGCCGCAGCCCGCGCTTTCCACCAGAAGCGGGTAGGGGCCGGGTGCCTTTGCTCTTTCACGCGTTGTGGGAGGCTCGACCTGGGGGGAAGCGTGGGTCCGGGTCTTCACAAAAAAGCGCATTCGTTGCGAGGCGCGCCCGCATATTAGAAGCGGCAGGGGCCGGTCGCTTTTGATCGTGTGGGAGGCCCGACCCGGGGCGAAGCGTGGGGTTCGGGTCTTCGCAAAAAAGCGCGTTCGCTGCGGGGCGCGCGCCCCACTAGAAGCGGGGCATGCTCCGTCCGCTATAGCGATTGCCCATCAGCCCACCGTGCCCAGGCGCTCCCCAAAGTCCCTAAACAACGCCCCGCTAGCCTCAGCTCCGTCGTACCTGCTTGAGGGTCTCAGCGATCATGAATGCCATTTCCAGCGACTGGTCGGCATTGAGGCGCGGGTCGCAGTGCGTGTGGTAGCGATCCGACAGGCCGTCCTCAGTGATCGGCCGCGAACCACCGATGCATTCGGTGACGTTCTGCCCGGTCATCTCGATGTGGATGCCGCCCGGGTAGCTGCCTTCGGCGCGATGCACGTCGAAGAACTGCCGCACTTCGGCGAGGATGCGTTCGAAATCCCGCGTCTTGTAGCCGCTGGACGCCTTCATGGTGTTGCCGTGCATCGGGTCGGAGCTCCACAGCACTTGCCTACCCTCGGCCTGGACCGTGCGGACGAGGCGCGGCAACCCGGCCTCGACCTTGTCGGCGCCCATCCGCACGATGAGGTTGAGGCGGCCCGGGTCGTTGTCCGGATTGAGGATGTCGATCAGTCGGATCAGCTCGTCGCTGGCCATGCTCGGCCCGACCTTGACCCCGATCGGGTTGCCGACCCCGCGCAGGAATTCGACATGCGCGCCGTCGAGCTGCCGCGTGCGGTCGCCGATCCAGAGCATGTGCGCCGAGCAGTCGTACCAGCCGCCGCTGAGGCTGTCCTGGCGGACGAAGGCCTGTTCGTAATTGAGCAGCAGGGCCTCGTGGGCGGTGAAAAAGCTGGTTTCGCGCAGTTGCGGCGCATTGTCCATGCCGCAGGCGCGCATGAAGCGCAGCGCCTGGTCGATCCGTGCGCCGAGCTGGTGGTACTTCTCCGCCATCTGCGAATGGGCGATGAAGTCCAGGTTCCACTGATGCACCTGATGCAGGTCGGCAAAGCCGCCCTGGGCAAAGGCGCGCAACAGGTTGAGGCTGGACGTGGACTGGTGGTAGGCCTGCAGCAGGCGCTCCGGATCAGGGACGCGGCTGGTCTCGTCGAAGCCGATGCCGTTGACGATGTCGCCGCGGTAGGCGGGCAGGCTGACGCCATCGATGGTTTCGCTGTCGGATGAGCGCGGCTTGGCGAACTGCCCGGCCATGCGGCCTACCTTGACCACCGGGCAGCCGGCGGCAAAGGTCATCACCACGGCCATCTGCAGCAGCACCTTGAAGGTGTCGCGGATCTTGGGTGCGGAAAATTCGGCGAAGCTCTCGGCGCAATCACCACCCTGCAGCAGGAAGGCGCGGCCCTGGGTGACCTCGGCGAACTGCCGGCGCAGCTCGCGCGCTTCGCCGGCGAACACTAGTGGTGGCAGGCCCGCCAGGGTGCTTTCGACCCGCTCGAGGTGCGTGGCATCCGGGTAGGTGGGCTGCTGCTGGATCGGTTTGGATCTCCAGCTGGTAGGGCTCCAGGCGTGGTTCATGGACGTGGTTCCGTCAGCGAAAAGTGCGCCGATTTTACCCGATGCGCCGGGCCCGCGCTGGTGGCTGCCGCGATTCGGGCTGCTACCATGCATCGACCGGTTTGGAGTGCCCAAGATGGACAAGCAGGAAGTGTTGCTGGCCGAGGTAAAGGATGCGTTCGGCTTGATCAGGGTGCTGGAGGTGGGTGACTACCGGTTCCTCGAGTTCGGCGCAGCAGTGGAGCAGAGCTGCGTCTTTACCCGCGACCCGGCCTGGTTGGAATACGACTACACCCGCGCCATGCTGATGGGCGCGCTGCTGCACCCGGCGCCCGAGACGGCACTGTTTCTGGGGCTCGGTGCTGGGACGCTGACCCAGGCGTGCCTGCAATTCCTGCCGCTGGAAGACGTCGAGGCCATCGAACTGCGCCCGGCGGTGCCTGAGCTGGCCATGCGCTATCTCGGCCTGCAGAACGATCCACGGCTGTACATCCGCATCGGCGATGCGGTGGAGCTGCTGGATTCGGCCGAGACTGCCGACCTGATCTTCGTCGACCTCTACACCGATGTCGGTCCGGCCGCCGCGCATCTGGCATGGCGCTTCCTCGAGCGTTGCCAACAGAAGCTCAACCCCGACGGCTGGCTGATCATCAACCAGTGGGGGACCGACGACGACAAGCCGCTGGGCGCGGCGCTGCTGCGCGGGTTGTTTCATCGGCACTATTGGGAATGCCCGGTGAAGGAGGGCAACGTCGTGCTCTTCGTGCCCGCCGACCTGGAGCAGGCGCTCGACAGCGCCGCCCTGCGCGAGCGCGCCGCCGCGCTTGCCCCGCGCCTGGGCTACTCGCTGAGCACCTTGATCGACGCGCTACGTCCGGCGAGTTGAGCAGGGGAGCGGTTTCGGGAAATCAGGTAACACGAGCCCCCGGGTCGTGCCTCCCACAAAAGGACCGGATCGCCGTCACGTGAGCGCAGTTGACCAATTCGCGCACTGACCCTGTAAGAGCGAGTTCGCTCGCGAAAAAGGCATCACGCAGACCAGCCGCCCATATACCCAGGCGACCCCTTTGAATCAGCCCGCCTGCACCGCTCTCGGCCGGCCTTTGGAACCTAACCCTCAAGACAAATTACACGCACAGCTTCACAGAATTCCGGTATAGTACGCGCCGGCTGAAACTCAGCCTGCGTTAGGTACTGCAACACACGAAGCGCTGCTTCGGCTGCTGTCCGCTTCTCGCGGCTGTCCTTGACGATTCATCATTCATTACGTTTTCGCAAACCCCGCCGACCAGGCTGCCAGGGTGACCTTCGGGTTTTGCATGGCATGCGCAGCTTCGGAACATGGGTCTTTGCGGAGCATCAGGAAAAGACCCATGACCCAGGAAATCGGCGGCTTTGCCGCACTCGGTATTCATCCCTCCGTACTTGCTGCCGTTGCCGCAGTCGGTTACGAAGAGCCTTCGGCGATCCAGAGCCAGGCTATTCCGGTAATCCTCGGCGGCCACGACATGATCGGCCAGGCGCAGACCGGCACCGGCAAGACCGCAGCCTTCGCGCTGCCCATCCTGTCGAAGATCGATCCCGCCCGTAAGGAAGTCCAGGCGCTCATTCTCGCGCCAACTCGCGAGCTGGCCCTGCAGGTCGCCACCGCATTCGAAACCTATTCCAAGCAGATGCCTGGTCTGACTGTCGTTGCGGTCTACGGCGGCGCGCCGATGGGCCCACAGCTCAAAGCCATTCGCCAGGGCGCGCAAGTCATCGTCGCTACGCCTGGTCGTCTGGTCGACCACCTGAGCCGCAACAGCGCGCTGCTCGGAACCGTCCAGTACCTGGTCCTCGACGAAGCCGACGAAATGCTCAAGCTGGGCTTCATGGACGACCTCGAAGTGATCTTCGAAGCCATGCCGGAAAGCCGCCAGAGCGTGCTGTTCTCCGCGACCCTGCCGCACTCCATTCGTGCCATCGCTGAAAAGCACCTGCGCGAGCCGCAACACATCAAGGTCGCCACCAAGACCCAGACCGTCGCCCGCATCGAGCAGGCCCATCTGATGGTCCATGCCGACCAGAAGATCGCGGCCGTCCTGCGCCTGCTGGAAGTTGAAGACTTCGACGCCCTGATCGCCTTCGTGCGGACCAAGCAAGCCACCCTGGATCTGGCCGCCGCGCTGGAAGCCAAGGGCTACAAGGCTGCCGCGTTGAACGGTGACATCGCCCAGAACCAGCGCGAGCGCGTCATCGAGTCGCTGAAAGATGGGCGCCTGGACATCGTCGTCGCCACCGACGTCGCCGCACGCGGCCTGGACGTGTCGCGTATCACCCACGTGTTCAACGTGGACATGCCCTACGACCCGGAGTCCTACGTACACCGCATCGGCCGTACCGGCCGTGCCGGTCGTGAAGGCCGCGCGCTGCTGCTGGTCACCCCGCGCGAGCGCCGCATGCTGCAGGTCATCGAGCGCGTCACCAATCAGAAGGTCGCCGAAGCCCGTCTGCCCAATGCGCAGCAGGTGCTGGATGCCCGCATTAAGAAGCTCACCAACAGTCTTGCGCCCCTGGTAGCCGATGCCGAATCCAGCCACGGCGAACTGCTCGACAAGTTGGTGGCCGATATCGGCTGCAGCCCGCGTGCCCTGGCCGCAGCCCTGCTGCGCAAGGCCACCAACGGCCAGGCGCTGACCCTGGCTGAAGTCGAAAAAGAGCAACCGCTGGTCCCAACCAGCGGCCCGCGTGAGCGCTCCGACCGCCCCGAGCGCAGCGGTGACCGCGAGCGTCGCGCCCCGGTGCCGCTGGCCGAAGGCCGCGCCCGCTGCCGCACCGCGCTCGGCGCTCGCGACGGGATTGCCGCGCGTAACCTGCTCGGCGCCATCCTCAACGAAGGCGGCCTGGCCCGTGAAGACATCGGCCGCATCCAGGTGCGCGACAGCTTCAGCCTGGTCGAACTGCCGGAAGAGGGGCTCGAGCGCCTGCTGGGCAAACTCAAGGACACCCGCGTCGGCGGCAAGCAGCTCAAGCTGCGTCGCTATCGCGAGGATTGATGCTTGGATGTAGCGGCACGCGATGAGGCTGGGCCTCGTCAGAAATAGAAAAGGGTGGACTTCGGTCCACCCTTTTTTTTGGTGTTCAGCTCGTTGAAGCGAGAACGGTAGGGTGGATCACGCTCCACCGATCCACCAAGCAAGGCGACGCCACCGCTGCGGCTTATGGTGAATTAAAAAGTGTGGCCCACCCTGCGGTAGTTGCCCGGTTTTCGGCTGGGTTGTGCCGTGCGAATGAAACCCATCGCCCCCGTAGCGACTCGTACCGCTGGCGGAGGGGTGGGGTGAATCGCGCTTCACCCCTACCGCGAGCCAAAGCTAAACGTCCCAACCCTGCACTACATTCAAAAACCTGACCCAAACGTTCAGGCTGTTCAAACTCTGAACAACATGCTACAAACGAACGCAACCGAAATGATCTAGCCGCTTGAAAACGAAGGGAAAACCATGACCAAGTCGGAGTTGATCGAACGTATCGTCACCCAGCAAGGCCTGCTTTCGTCCAAGGATGTCGAGCTGGCGATCAAGACCATGCTCGAGCAGATGGCTCAGGCACTGGCCACCGGTGACCGCATCGAAATCCGCGGCTTCGGCAGTTTTTCCCTCCACTATCGCGCCCCCCGCGTCGGTCGCAATCCAAAGACCGGCCAATCCGTTCCGCTCGATGGCAAGTTCGTCCCGCATTTCAAGCCGGGCAAGGAGCTGCGCGATCGGGTGAATGAGGACGAGTGAGGACAACGGCAGTACGCATGTAGGTTTATGCACTTCTCTTGATCGGATTGAGCCGTACTAACGGCCTGCTGACGACGTCACGTCCGACTTATGCGAGTTATGGATTTATCCCGGTGCGCGCTGGGAGTAGCTCAAATTCGAGGCCATCAGCCGGAAACCCCTCTACAGCCTATTCCATCCACTTCGGTTTCGGATAGCGGCGGTCGGCTTTACCGGCCTTGAGCACTGCGCCGGGGACGTCATGGCCAACCAGCTCCGGTAGGCTGGCGGCGCATTGCAGCAAACGGTCCAGATCGACGCCGGTATCCAGGCCCATGCGCTGGAACATATGCACCAAGTCCTCGGTGCAGATATTGCCGCTGGCGCCGGGCGCGTAGGGGCAGCCGCCGAGGCCGCCGAGCGAGGCGTCGAAGCGGTTGATGCCGGCGTTCAGCGCAACCAGTGCATTAGCCAATCCCATGCCACGGGTGTTGTGGAAGTGCGCGGTGAATACCGCGTCGGGCCATTGGGTCACGGCGTGGCGGCCGAGGCGCTCGACTTGCGCTGGGTCGGCCATGCCAGTGGTGTCGCACAGGGTGATGCCCTGTACGCCGATGTCCAGCAGGCGTTGGATCAGCTCATGAACCCGCGCCGCGGGCACCTCCCCTTCGAACGGGCAGCCGAATGCCGTGGACAGGGAGGCGTTGATGAATACGCCGCTGCCGCGCGTCACCTCGATGATGTCGCGAAACTGAGCAAGTGACTGCTCCGGCGTCATCCGCAGGTTGGCCATGCCGTGTGTGTCGCTGGCGGACATCACCAGGTTGATTTCGTCTACTTCGCAGGCCAGGGCACGCTCACAGCCCCTGTCGTTGGGGACCAGTACGGTGTATTCGACACCGGGTGCACGGCGGATCCCGCGCATCACGTCTTCGGCATCGCGCAGGTTGGGGATTGCCTTGGGCGAGGTAAAGGAGGTGACTTCGATTTTCGCCAGGCCGGTTTCGGACAGGCGATCGATCAGGGCGATCTTGTCCTCGGTGGGGATGAAGTTGGGTTCGATCTGGAAACCGTCACGGGTGGCGACATCCTGGATATAGAGGCGTTTGGTCATGGTGAGCTCCTGCGGAAGCGATTGTCTCGTTGAAGAGGCAAGCGGTTTTGAACGGTGCAGCACTTTGATAGTGTTCGGCGGTGGGCTGAAGCCCACCCTACGGGTGCTGCGCTTAGAGCTTGGTACAAGCCGAACGCGTCGCGCCGGGGGCGGACTTCCACAAGTATTTCCATGGAGCGTAGGGTGGTTGACGCGTCACCCATCTGTTGGGTCTCACGGTGGATGAAGAAAAGCGTCATCCACCCTACGAGAGCTGCGTGGGTTAGATGATCCCTCGCTCGCGCAGCCCTTCGCGTTGTGCTTCCGTCAGGCCGAGGCCCGCCAGCACGTCGTCGGTGTGCTCGCCCAGTTGCGGGCCGCCGGCGCCGATGCGACCGGGCGTGCGGCTGAGCTTGGGTAGCACGCCCGGCACCTTGAGCGGGCCGGCGAAGGTCTGCACCTGCTCTATCATCTGTCGGGCCAGGTAGTGCGGATCCTTGACGATATCGGCCGCGGTGTAGGGATAGCCCGCCGGGACGCGCGCCGCTTTCAGCGCCTCGATGACGTCGTCGCGCCTGTGCTGAATGGTCCATTCGCCGATGGCCGCATCGATCAGTTCGGCGTGCTGGGCGCGACCGTCGTTGTGCGCAAAGCGCGGGTCTTCGGCCAGGTCCTGGCGACCCATCAGGGTCATCAGGCGCTTGTAGATGCTGTCGCCATTGCCGGCGATCAGCACGTAGGCGCCGTCGTTGCACAGGTAGGAATTGGACGGCGTGATGCCGGGCAGGGCACTGCCGGCCGGCTCGCGCACATAGCCAAAGGCATCGTATTCGGGCACCAGGCTTTCCATCATGGCGAACACCGACTCGTACAGCGCGACGTCGATTTCCTGCCCCTGGCCGCTGCGGTTGCGCTCCTGCAGGGCGAGCAGCACGCCGATCACGCCATACAGCGAGGACAGCGAATCGCCGATGCTGACGCCGACCCGCACCGGCGGCTGGCCCGGGTAGCCGGACAGGTGGCGCAAGCCGCCCATGGCTTCGCCGATCACGCCGAAGCCGGGCAGGTCGCGGTAGGGGCCGGTCTGGCCGTAGCCGGAGATACGCAGCATGATCAGCCGTGGGTTGAGCCTGGACAGTTCGTCCCAGCCCAGGCCCCAGCCTTCGAGGGTGCCGGGGCGGAAATTTTCCACCAGGACATCGGCCTCAGCGACCAGCTGGCGGACGATCGCCTGACCTTCGGCGGCCTTGAGATCGAGCGTGACGGACTGTTTGTTGCGCGACTGCACGTGCCACCAGAGCGACGTACCGTCCTTGAGCTTGCGCCATTTGCGCAGCGGATCGCCCACTCCGGGTGGTTCGATCTTGATCACCTCGGCGCCGAACTCACCGAGCATCTTGCTGGCGAAGGGTCCGGCAATAAGCTGGCCCATCTCGAGGACCTTGAGGCCCTGCAGCGGCAAGCCGTTTCCGTTCTGTTCGTTCATCGCAACACCTGTGCGGGTCGATTCATGTGCGCAGGATGAACGAGGCCCGCCCCACGGACAATTACCGAATAGCCAAGGCCGGTTTCGCGTAACGCGAAGGCAATCGGCGGATGCCTTTCCCGCAATGGCGGTTTATGGTGGCCGCTTCGTAGCCTGCGAATGCGAGAGCCCACCATGCGGCGTGTCGATTTCGTTACCCTGCGCCTGTTCGTCGCCGTTGCCGACGCGCGCAGCCTGACCCGCGCCGCCGAGCGCGAACACCTGGCACTGGCGGCAGTGAGCAAGCGCGTCAGCGATCTGGAAAGCCAGTTGGGTGTCAGCCTGCTCTATCGCCAGCCCAAAGGCGTTGACCTCACCCCCGCCGGGCATGCGCTGTTGCACCATGCTCGTCACCTGCTCGATGGCCTGCAGCAGCTGGACGCCGACCTCAGCGAGTTCAGCCAGGGCGTCAAGGGCCATGTGCGCATCCACGCCAACACCTCGGCGGTGATCGAGTTCCTGCCTGAAGACTTGAGCGCCTTTGCCCGCCGGCATCCGGAGGTGAAGATCGATCTGGAGGAGCGCGTCAGCAGCGATACCCTGCGTGCCTTGCGCGAAGGCTTGACCGACATCGGCATCTTCGCCGGACACATGCCAGCCGAGGATCTGCAGGTGTTCGGCTACCGCGAAGACAACCTGGTTCTGGTCACGCCACGCGAGCACCCGCTGGCCGCGCGTGAACACATTGCGCTGCGGGATGCGGCCGGCTTCGACTTTATCGGCCTGCAGCAGGACGCCTCGCTGCATGCGTTGCTGCAGCAGGCCGCTCAACAGGTGGGCACGCCGTTGCGATTGCGCATTCAGGTGCGCAGCTTCGAGGCCATCTGCCGGATGATCCATACGGGCATGGGCATTGGCGTGCTGCCCAAACAGGTGGTGTGCAAGTACCTGCCAGCGCTGGATGTGGCGGTCGTCCCGCTGACCGATGACTGGGCCCGGCGCGAGTTGAAGCTCGGCGTGCGCAACCTGGACAGCCTGTCGGTCACGGCACGGCAAATGCTCGAGCACCTCACCGCGCGCGAAGGCAGCGGCTGAAAAGCGGCGCAAAGCTGCATTAGTCTGCGGTTGCCTTCGCCAGCAGCGAAGCCTTGCTTGGCCAAATGTGAATGTCGCCGGCAAAGGGCCGCGGGGTAGAGTCGTGCCAGCTATCCGGCTCACACAACTACAAGACGGAGCTTTCCCATGGCACGACTCACCCGCGGTATCACTCATCTGCTCGCTGCGTCGGCCCTGTTCGGTGCGTTCGCCGTGCAGGCCGCCGATCCGATCCTGATCAAGTTCTCCCACATCACCGCCGACAGCACGCCGAAGGGGCAGGGTGCGTTGCTGTTCAAGAAACTGGTGGAGGAGCGGCTGCCGGATCAGGTCAAGGTCGAGGTCTATCCCAACTCATCGCTGTATGGCGATGGCAAGGAGATGGAAGCCTTGCTGCTCAACGAGGTGCAGATGCTGGCGCCCGCACCGTCGAAGCTGGAGCAGTACACCAAGCAGTTGCAGCTGTTCGACTTGATGTTCCTCTTCGATGACGTCGCCGCCGCGCAACGCTTCCAGCAGTCGGACAAGGGCAAGGCTATGCTCAAGTCGATGGAAGACAAGGGCATCACCGGGCTGGCCTACTGGCTCAACGGCATGCGCCAGTTCACGGCGAACAAGCCGCTGCGTGAGCCGAGCGATGCGCGCGGCCTGAAGTTCCGCGTGCAGCCGTCGGATTTGCAGGCGGCACAGTACGCCGCGTTGCGCGCGGTGCCGCGCAAGATGGCGTTCGCCGAGATCTACCAGGGCCTGCAGACCGGCGTGGTCAATGCCCAGGACAACCCCTGGTCGAACATCTACAGCCAGAAATATTACGAAGTGCAGCCGTACATGACCGAGTCCAACCATGGCATCGGCAACTATTTGTTGATCACCAATACCCAGTTCTGGAAGGGCTTGCCGGCGCCGGTGCGCTCCGAGCTGGAACAGATCATCGATGAGGTGACGACTGAGGTGAATCGCCAGGCCGAGGCACTGAACGAAAAGGCCAAGCAGAACATCATCGACACTGGCAAGAGCGAAATCCTGGTGCTTACCGACGAGCAGCGCAACGCCTGGCGCGACGCGGTCCGCCCGGCCTGGAAGAAGTTCGAAGCCGAGATCGGGCCTGATCTGATCGAGGCCGCGGAGGCGGCGAACCGACCGCAGTAAACAGTGGTGCCGGCGCCCCGCGGCAAGTGCAGGGCGCCGTGCTGCCTGACAAGCAACACGCTTCGCTCCGAGGGCGGGCTTCCCGCGAATAGAAGCAGAGCAGAAGCACAAAGCAGCGGCAAAAGCCGCCGCCGAGGCCCACACCGAGCCCGCTTCTGTAGGCGCGCCCCGCGGCGAATGCGGACCATCAAACGGCCGCGAACCCGCTCACCCGGCACGGCGTGCATCGGCCCCGAAATGCCGTGACGGCCACCGCTAACAGTACGCCACCGCCGAAGCGTCTATGCTGAGCAGAGGCCGGGCGCGTGGTCCGGCGGAACGCTGTAGCCCCGCATCGCTCAAAAGGATGTCTGCCAGGCGCGTGGTGTGATTCGTAGGGTTCGCCTGTAGGACAGGGGTTATTGAACAGATAACGAGACCGACGAGTGAGGTACTACCCATGAGCGCTGCGTCCCTGTATCCCGTGAATCCGGAAGTGGCGGCCCGTTCGCTGACGGATGAAGCCAGCTACAAAGCCCTGTATCAGCAGTCGGTGGTCAACCCCGACGGCTTCTGGCGCGAGCAGGCTGAGCGGATCGATTGGATCAAGCCCTTCACCCGGGTCAAGCAGACCTCGTTCGATGACCACCATGTCGATATCAAGTGGTTCGCCGACGGCACGCTGAACGTGTCGGCCAATTGCCTGGACCGGCACCTGGAGGCTCGCGGCGACGAGGTCGCGATCCTCTGGGAGGGCGATGATCCCTCGCAGCATCGCGCCATCACCTACCGCGAGCTGCACCATGAGGTGAGCAAGTTCGCCAACGCCCTGCGTGGCCAGGACGTGCACCGCGGCGACGTAGTAACCATCTATATGCCGATGATTCCCGAGGTGGCGGTGGCGATGCTGGCCTGCGCACGCATCGGGGCGATCCATTCGGTGGTGTTTGGCGGGTTCTCACCGGAGGCGCTCGCTGGGCGCATCGTCGACGGCAGTTCCAAAGTGGTGATCACCGCCGACGAGGGGCTGCGCGGTGGCAAGCGAATCCCGCTGAAAGCCAATGTGGACGAGGCGCTGACCAACCCGCAGACCAACTGCGTGCAGAAGATCATCGTGGTGCGGCGCACCGGCGGCGATATCCGCTGGCACCCGCACCGCGACATCTGGTACGAGGACCTGATGCGCGTGGCCGGCGACGTCTGCGCGCCCAAGGAGATGGGCGCCGAAGAGCCGCTGTTCATCCTCTATACCTCCGGTTCGACCGGCAAGCCCAAGGGCGTAATGCACACCTCCGGCGGTTACCTGCTGTACGCCGCGCTGACCCATGAACGGGTGTTCGATTACCGCCCGGGCGAGATCTACTGGTGCACCGCGGACGTGGGCTGGATCACCGGGCACAGCTATCTGCTCTACGGTCCCCTGGCCAATGGCGCGACCACGCTGATGTACGAGGGCGTACCGAACTACCCGGACGTCACCCGGATCGGCAGGATCGTCGACAAGCACAAAGTCAACATCCTCTACACCGCGCCGACCGCGATCCGCGCCATGATGGCCGAGGGCAGCGCGGCGATGGAAGGTGTCGACGGCTCCAGCCTGCGCCTGCTGGGCACCGTAGGCGAGCCAATCAATCCCGAGGCCTGGCACTGGTATTACGACACGGTGGGCCAGTCGCGCTGCCCGATCGTGGATACCTGGTGGCAGACCGAGACCGGCGGCATCCTCATCACACCGTTGCCGGGCGCCACGGCCCTCAAGCCGGGCTCGGCAACGCGGCCGTTCTTCGGCGTGGTCCCGGGCCTGGTGGACAACCTGGGCAACCTGCTCGAGGGCGCGACCGAGGGCAATCTGGTGATTCTCGATTCCTGGCCGGGCCAGATGCGCAGCATCTACCGCGACCATGACCGTTTCGTCGACACCTACTTCAAGACCTTCCGCGGCATGTACTTCACTGGCGACGGTGCGCGCCGCGACGAGGACGGCTACTACTGGATCACCGGGCGGGTCGATGACGTGCTCAACGTGTCCGGGCACCGCATGGGCACTGCGGAAATCGAAAGTGCCATGGTCGCCCACCGCAAGGTGGCCGAGGCGGCGGTGGTGGGTGTGCCGCATTCGCTCAAGGGGCAGGGGATCTACGTCTACGTGACGCTGGTGTCGGGCGAGGAGCCGTCCGACCAGCTGCGTCAGGAGTTGCAACAGTGGGTGCGCAAGGAGATCGGCCCGATTGCGGTGCCGGACGTGATCCAGTGGGCGCCGGGGCTGCCCAAGACCCGCTCGGGCAAGATCATGCGGCGCATCCTGCGCAAGATCGCCACCGATGAATACGATGCGCTGGGCGATATCTCGACCCTGGCGGACCCGGGCGTGGTGCCGCAACTGATCGAAACCCACAAGCAGATGCGGCCGCGCTGAGCGCGGTGTTGCTTGCCGCGCCGGAGGGCTTCCGGCACGGCGCTGCGCTTATCGCTGCGGCTGGGCCTCGCGCGGTTCCTGGTTGGCAGCGGCCTTGTCCTGCGGGACGCCAGCGACGCTCAGCTGCGGAAAGCTGCCGCCGATGAACTCCACGCTGCGGGTCGGGAAGGCGAACTGCACGCCCATTTCGCGAATGCCGTCGAGCAGCTTCAGGTTGATGGCCTGTTGGGCGTCCATGTAGGCGTTGTAGTCCGAGACCTGCATGATGTAGACGACTTCGAACGTCAGTTGGCTGTCGTCGAAGGCCAGGAAGTGCGCGCGGTCGAAGTTGGCGTTTTCCACGCCGTCGATGATGCGTTTCACCAGTGCCGATACCTCGAGGACCTTATCCGACGGGGTGTTGTAGGTGATGCCGAAGCGGAACACGATGCGCCGCGTATTCATGCGCTTGTAGTTGTGCAGTGTCTGCCGCAGCAGGTCGGTGTTCGAACAGACGATCTGCTCGCCGCTGAGCGCGCGGATGCGCGTGGTCTTTAGGCCGATGTGCTCGATGTTGCCGGCCACGTCGCCGAAGACCACGAAATCGCCCACCTCGAAGGGCTTGTCCAGGCCGATCGACAGCGAGGCAAACACGTCGCTGAGCAGGGTCTGTACCGCCAGCGCGATGGCGATACCGCCCACGCCGAGGCTGGCCACCATGGCGGTGATGTCGACACCAAGGTTGGCCAGCACCGACAGCAGCATCATGGTCCAGACCACGATGCGCACCATGATTCCGATGATGGTGGTAGTCACCGGGTTCCGCGGCTTGCCGTCGTGGGTGAGGCTGTCCATCCACAGGCGCACCCCGAGGTCCAGCCAGAGCGCGATCTGGAACGCCAGCGCGATGAACCACCCATGCGCCATGGCCGACTCCCAGCGCAGCGGCAACTCCACCACTTTCAGGGCGATCAGCAGCGACAAGGCGATGAGCAGCAGATGGCTGGTGTGGCTGAGCATTTCCGCCGCAATCGCGACGAAGCCGGTACTCGAGCCCTTGGCCAACTTTCTCAGCCGGTTGGTGATGATCCGCAGGATGGCCTGCATGACCAGGTAGCTGACGAGGGTGACGCCGGCGATTATGGAGATGTTGATCCAGAGTGCCTCGTTCAACATCACATCCCAATTCATCAAGTCGAATCCTCCGGGTACGCGCGACCAAGCGCTGAAGCAGTGGCTCCCTTTTCAGTAGCCCATGCCGCGCATTAGTTCCCGGGGTGCGTCCTGACAGGCGAAACGCCGATGGGTTGTGGCGCACCGCGCCGGGCCCCTGAGTAGGGGCGGCGAGGCGGAGGCAGGATGGGTCAGCCGATCAGCCGGGTCAGGTTCGGTAGGATCAAAATGACCGCCGTGGCGAGGAGGATGAAGGTGGCCTGCCTGATTTTCTTCTGCTTGAACATGCTAGCGGCCTTATGGGTTGGGTGATTCACGCAAGGTGCTGTCGGGGCGCGTTGGAACGTGATGGCTCGCCCGTCACGGCAATGGTTGCGCACGCTGCATCGGGCTTGGGCGCAAGGGATACGGCGGCTCCGACGCAGCTTTTCAAGCAATAGTCGGACCAGCACGCCGGTCATGAAGCCATGCCCGCAAGGCAGGCAGTACCCGATGCGTTGGTGGCGTTTCGCTATCGAAGAGGCCCTGTGCGAGCCCGATGCGCTCAAGGCTGGGGCCTCGGCGTCCCTGGTTTCCGGCTGGCGGAATGGACCGGGGTATGGCGGTTGTGCCGCACCGTTGGTCGGTGGCGGGGGTGCGAGGCGACCGCCGGGCGGCACGCGAGGGCGCGCCTCGTCAGAGTCAACCGAACGATGGATCGAATGGGAACGTCACGCGCGGACCTGTGCTGGGCTCGGGTGGATTCGAAACAGTCGCTGGCGCCGGGCCGCGACCCGGTCTGGCGCAGATGCGCTTACGCCGCGCCTCGCGCGGCTTGGCCGAGGTTGGCCCGGGATATGCCACTGGACTGGTCGGTAGAGCCATGCGACCGCTGGAAGCCAGGCGGACCTGGCGCTATGCGGGTCAGGAAGCTATGCAGGCCAGAGCAATGCGAACCCCTGAAACGACAAAGCCCCGCTGGGCGGGGCTCTGTGTTCGATCTGGCGGTGAGGGAGGGATTCGAACCCTCGATACGATTTCTCGTATACACACTTTCCAGGCGTGCTCCTTCAACCGCTCGGACACCTCACCGGATCTCGCCGGGCTTGCGTCCGTCGAGGCGCGCTAATGTAGCCGAACAGCTTCCGGATGGCAAAAAGTTTTTTAGTTTTTTCATGCGCTTAAGGAACGGTTGGAAAACCGCCCAAGCGAGTGTGGCAATGAACCTATCGCTGTTCTAGGGTTCGAAATGGCCAAGGCATAGACGCCAGCTTCGCAATCGTGCGTAGTGAATATATAAGAGCCGGGAAAGGCTTTGATGAATTTATTCAAAAGCAAGCGCAAGCGGCCGGACGTGGTGCAGGTGGCCACGAAGCGGCGTCTGCACGTCAGTCATCTTGAGCTCGGCATGTACATTTGCGAGCTGGATCGACCATGGCGGCAGACCGACTTTCTGTTCCAGGGGTTTCCCCTGCTGAAGGTCGAGCACATCCAGGCGGTTCGTGAGCGTTGCGACTTCGTGTTCGTCGACGACACTCGCCGCGTGCTCGTCGATCAGGGCCACCTGATCGTGCCCAGTGCCACGCCGTTGCGGGTCACCCGCCGGATGACCCGCATCCCGCTGTCCCTCGAGGTACAGGAAGCGCATGAGGCCTATCGCAGCAGTGCGCTGGTGCTCGATCAGGTGCTTCTCGACGTCCAGCAGGGCCGGGCGATCGACACCAAGGCTTGCCAGGCACTGGTCAAGCGCAACCTGGAAAGCATGCTGCGCAACGAAAGCGCCATGCTCTGGTTGACGCGGCTCAAGTCCCAGGACGTCTACACCAGCCTGCATTGCCTGTCCGTGTCCATCCTTGCCATGGGTTTCGGTACGCACCTGGGGCTTCCCGACGACAAGATCGAGACGCTCGGCATCGCTGGCTTGCTGCATGACGTCGGCAAGATGAAGGTCGATCCGGCGATCCTGAACAAGCCGGGCAAGCTCACCCAGGCCGAATTCGACCACATCAAGCTGCACCCGACCTTTGGCTACGAGGCGCTGTGCACCCAGGACGACATTCCGGCCGCAGCGATCCAGGCCGCGCACGGCCATCACGAGCGGCTGGACGGCAAGGGCTACCCGCTGGGACTGGATGCGTACCAGATTCCCTTCACCACGCGCATCATCACCATCGTCGACGCCTTCGACGCCATCACCAGCCACCGTGCCTATGACAATGCGCGCCCCATCCAGGCCGCTTACGACGTGCTGCGCAGCAGCGCCGGGCGTCAGTTCGATGAAACCCTGGTGCAGGAATTCATCCGCTGGCTGGGCGTTTTTCCTGTCGGAACGCTGGTGGAACTGCACACCGGGGAGGTGGGGCTGGTGCTGGAAAAACACCCCCATTTGCACCTGCGGCCGAAGGTCGTGGTGCTGCGCAATGCAAGCAAGCAACCCTGTGAGCCGCGCTACCTGGACCTGTCCCAACTGACGGTGGATGCCGAAGGGACACCTTACCGCATCAGCGGCGGAATTCCGGACGGCTCCCACGGCCTGTTCATCGCCGATCCGGAGCTGCAGACCATCCTGCATCCCGAGCTGCTTGCCGTCCTCGAACTCGAGCCGGAGCCGACCGACAGCTGAGTTGGTGCGCGCCCGGCCCCGTGCCGCTGGCGCGCGCCGGATGACCCGCCGGTCAGTCACCGCGCTTTACCTCGCCCTTTGCGCTGGGTAACGTCTGCGATCTTCTAACAAGGAATCATCCGCCATGAGTGATCTGGTTGCCTACGACTTCGACGACGGCGTCGCTACGCTGACTCTCAACAACGGCAAGGTAAACGCGCTGTCGCCCGCCGTGTTTGACGCACTCAACCAGGCCTTCGATCGCGCCGAGCAGGACCGCGCCGTGGTCATCCTCACCGGGCAGCCTGGCATTCTGTCCGGCGGCTATGACCTCAAGGTGATGACCGCCAGCCCCGAGGCAGCTATCGCACTGGTCACCACCGGATCGACCTTTACCCGGCGCATGCTCGCCCATCCGTTTCCCATCGTTGTCGCCTGCCCAGGGCACGCCATCGCCAAGGGCGCGTTCCTGCTGCTCTCGGCCGACTACCGGATCGGCACGGAGGGCGCCTTCAATATCGGCCTCAACGAGGTCCAGATCGGCATGACCATGCACCATTCGGGGATCGAAGTGGCGCGTGATCGCCTGACCAAGCCGGCTTTTCATCGCTCGGTGATCAACGGCGAGATCTTCAATCCCAAGGCCGCGCTCGAGGCGGGCTTCCTCGATCGGATCGTGCCGGCCGGCGAATTGATGGCCGTGGCGAAGGCGACCGCAGCGCAGTTGAAGAAGCTCAACATGACGGCCCACAAGAACACCAAACTCAAGGCCCGCAAGACGCTACTCGAGACCCTCGACCGCGCCATCGAACTGGACCAGCAGCATTCCGTCCTGTCCTGAAGAGAATTTTCTGCGGATCGCCCAAACCCGGTGACCCTGCGTTTAAACTGCGCCTGCAGCGCCCCGCCACGGTGGGGCGTTTTCATTCATTCGTGTCGCCCCGCAGGAGAGCCCTGATGTCCGCCCCGCACACCCCGGTAGAACGCGCCGATTTCGACCAGGTCATCGTTCCCACCTTTGCCCCCGCCGCCTTCATACCGGTGCGCGGCGAGGGCTCGCGAGTCTGGGATCAGAGCGGGCGAGAGCTGATCGACTTCACCGGTGGTATCGCCGTCAACGTGCTTGGCCACGCGCACCCGGCGCTGGTGGCGGCGCTGACCGAACAGGCGGGCAAGCTCTGGCATATTTCCAACATCTTCACCAATGAACCTGCGCTACGCCTGGCCAAGAAGCTCACCGCGGCGACCTTTGCCGACCGCGCGTTTTTCTGCAACTCGGGCGCTGAAGCCAACGAGGCGGCCTTCAAATTGGCCCGTCGTTATGCCCATGACAAGCACGGCGCGCAGAAGTACGAGATCATTTCCGCGGTAAACAGCTTTCACGGCCGGACCCTGTTTACCGTGACGGTGGGTGGCCAGCCGAAGTATTCCGACGGCTTCGGCCCGAAGATCGAGGGTATCAGCCACGTTCCGTACAACGACCTCGACGCCCTCGCAGCGGCCATTTCGGACAAGACCTGTGCCGTGGTGCTGGAGCCGATCCAGGGCGAGAGCGGTGTTCTGCCAGCCGACCAGGCGTACCTGGAGGGGGCGCGCGAGCTCTGTGACCAGCACGACGCGCTGCTGATCCTCGACGAGGTGCAGACCGGAATGGGCCGCACCGGTGAGCTGTACGCCTACATGAACTACGGCGTCACGCCGGACATCCTCACCAACGCCAAGAGCCTGGGCGGTGGATTCCCCATCGGCGTGATGCTGACCACGGACGCGATCGCCGCGCATTTCAGCGTCGGCACCCATGGCACCACCTACGGCGGCAACCCGCTGGCGTGCGCCGTGGCCGAAGCGGTGGTCGATATCGTCAACACGCCGGACGTGCTCGCCGGCGTCAAGGCGCGCCATGAGCGTTTCAAGCAGGGTCTTCTGGAGATCGGTCAGCGCCACGGGCTGTTCAGCCAGGTGCGCGGCATGGGCATGCTCATCGGTTGCGTGCTGAATGACGCATGGAAGGGGCGGGCCCGGGAAATCTTCGATGCCGCCGAGCGGGAAGCGCTGATGATCCTGCAGGCCGGGCCCGACGTGATTCGCCTGGCGCCCAGCCTGATCATCGAGGAGGCTGACATTGCCGAGGGCCTTGCACGCTTCGAGCGCGCTGCGGCCACACTGACCCGGGCGTGAAGCCCGGGTCCCCTGGCAGGGCTGCGACGGTCCTGCCGTTTTCCTTTTTATCGAGAAGCCTGACATGAGCGATAGCTTGCATTTGATCCTGGAAGACGTGGACGGAACCCAGCTGGAAACGTCCTGCACGCGGTTTGCGGTCATGTGGCAGGGGCGGGAGGTCTGGATCCAGCAGGTCGGCAACAACCAGCTCATGATCGGCGTGGACGTCGAGGACGGCGACACCGAATACGCGAACCTGCTGTTGCGCCCCCTGGCCACCAATCTCGTCAGTCTTGAGCTCGAGATGGAGCCGGTGGAGCCAGCCGACGGCGATCACGTGCATGGTCCCGACTGTCAGCACGACCACTGACGGCGCAACGCCGCCACTCGGCCGGCTGCTGGAGCTGACGCTGGCCGGGCGGGAGCCGGAACGAGACGTCCAGTTCACGGCTCAGGGCGCCCGGCTGCAGTGGCTGGGGGAGGGTGCGCTCGAAGTGATGCCCCCGCCCGGTCAGGACACCGGTCTGGACCTGATACTGTCTGCCGGTGTGCATGGCTGTGAAGTCGTGCCGATCCGACTGCTCGACCGACTGATAGATGCGATTGGGCGCGGCGATATTCGGCCGCGCGCTCGCCTGCTGCTGCTGTTCTGTAATCCACCGGCCATGCGCCAGGGTACGCGCCGCGTCGGCGCCGACCTGAATCGGCTGTTCTGCGGCAAGCACGCCGGCGGGACCGATTACGAATCGGGCCGCGCGGCGCAGCTCGAAGCGTGGGTGGCGCGGTTCTTCCGGGAGCCGGGTCGTCGCCGCTGGCACTATGATCTGCATTCGGCAATGCGCGCCTCGAAGCTGCCGCAATTCGCCGTCTGCCCCTGGGTCGCGGATCGGGACGTCTCGCCTGCCGGCCTGGCGCGTCTGCAGGAGGCGGCGGTGGACGCGCTGCTGATCCAGGAAAAGCCCTCCGCAACCTTCAGCGCCCACAGCGCAACCCGCCATGGCGCCGAAGCCTTTACGCTGGAAGTGGCCGAGGCGCCCGACGGGACCTGGCCTGTCTGCCTCGATCGGTTTCTCCACGCGGCTCGCGGCTGGATTGAGGCGGTCATCCCGCCTGAGCCGACGCAGCCATTGCCGCCGGTGAAAACCTTCCGCCTGGCGCGGGAAGTCATCAAGCGCAGTGACGCCTTTGTGCTACGGCTGCCCGCGGATATCGAGAATTTCACCGCGCTGCCGCTCGGCAGTCTGCTGGCCGAGGACGAAGGCGGCGTGCGCTGGGTCGTCGAAGAAGCCGACGCGCATATCCTCTTCCCCCAGGCTGACGTCGCGATCGGCGAACGCGCCGGCCTGATCGTGGTGCCTCGCGGCTAGAGCCGCGCTAGCCGCGGATGCGGTTTGATCGGCTGCGGGACTGTGGGAGCCGCCCTCCGGGGCGAAGCGTTTCGGACACCGAGCCAGCGCAGTTCGCCGCGGGTCGCGCCTCCCGCAAGAAAGCGTGGCACCGGCACACGAGGACGTGCTGCACGGGACCTATTTCTGTGGGAGGCCCGCCCTCGAGGCGAAGCTTTTGCTTTTCGTATTGTGGAGTTCCGCATTCCCCGCGGCTCGCGTCGCCCTAAAAAGGCGGGCTCGGAGCGCTCCGCAATTGCTGCGGAGCGCGCTCACAGACGGGACGGTCAGACGCCGGCGGGCGGGTTGTTCAGCGAGTCGTTGCCGGTCACTGCGGACGTGCTCGTGGCTGCTTGGGCATTGGCCTTCAGCCGTGCGTCGTCGGCTTCGCTGCGTTCGAAGGGCATGCTGCGGGAGTTGCCTTCGGCCATCTTGGCCTGTTCGGTTACCTCACACAGCACGCGTTTGGCTTCGCAATGGCCGGTGAAGCCGCGTGCCAGGGCCATACCGCCCATTGCCAGTTGAACCAGCCCCCCGAGCCCGCCACGGCCAAGGCCCTTGCCGACGAAATACAGCCCGCCGATGACCGAGGCGGCGCGCTCCCAGCCGTGCACATTCTGCGATGTCCTGTTCATGCCTTTTCACTCCAAACAGTGGTATGAGCAGTGACCGCCGGACATGCGCGCCGTTCCGACCGCAAGTCGGCCGAGAGGCAGCAGCCTCGGCGTCCGATGCCGCAGGCCTAACGACCAGTCATGCCGAATACCTTGAGCACGAATGCGTATTCCAGCGCCACGTCCTTCAGCGCCTGGTAGCGCCCGCTCATGCCGCCGTGTCCGGCGCCAAACTCGGTCTTGAGCAGCAGCAGGTGGTTGTCGGTCTTGCTGGCCCGCAATTTGGCAACCCATTTGGCCGCCTCCCAGTACTGCACGCGGCTGTCGTTATAGCCGGCCACCGCGAGAATCGGCGGATAGGCCTGGGCCGTCACGTTCTCGTAAGGCGCATAGCCCCTGATCCGCTCGTAAACCTCAGGCTCGTTCGGGTCGCCCCATTCATCGTATTCGGTCACGGTCAACGGCAGGTCGGCGTTGAGCATGGTGTTCAGCACGTCGACGAAGGGCACCTCGGCGACGGCCGCGCCAAACAGCTCCGGGCGCAGGTTCAGTACCGCGCCGATCAGCAGGCCGCCGGCGCTGCCACCGCTGATGGCGAGTCGGGTGGGCTCGGTGTAGCCGTCGGCAATCAGCTGTTCGGCACAGGCGATGAAATCGGAGAAGGTATTCGCCTTGTGTTGCAGCTTGCCAGCGCGGTACCAGGCTTCCCCAAGGTCGCCGCCTCCGCGCACGTGGGCGATCGCGAAGACGAAACCGCGGTCGAGCAGTGACAGCCGCGCATGGGAAAACCAGGGGTCGAGGCTGTGGCCGTAGGCGCCGTAGCCGTACAGGTAGAGCGGGGCAGGCTTGCCCAGCTGCTCGCGCCGGCCGACCAGGCTGATCGGCACCTGGGTGCCATCCCCGGCGGTCGCCCAGATGCGCCGGCTCTCGTAGGCGTCGGCGTCGAAGGGCCCTTCGACCGGGGTTTCCTTGAGGACTTGCTGCTCGCCATTCGCCAGATTCAGCTGGCGGATCTGCGCCGGGCGGTTCAGGGCCTCGTAGCGCAGCCGGATGACAGGGCTGTCGAATTCGAGCGTGTTGTGCACGTGCAGGCTGTAGGCCGCATCGGGCAGCTGTAGCCGGTAGGGCTCGCCGGCCGAGGGCCTTACCTCGATGATCGGCAAGCCCGCTTCGCGCAGGCTCAGGGTTAGCGCGCCGACGTTCAGGCTGACGTCCTCGAGCATCACCGCATCGCGATGGCCGATCAGTTCCTGCCAATGCTCGCGTTGCGGCGTGCGTTCCGGTGCCTGATACAGCGCGAAGTTGATGCCGGCCTGGTTGCTGCGGATCAGCCAGCTCCACTGGCCGTCGAGTAGACCGTGATCGGGGAAATACTCATGATCATCCTCGCGCGGCGCGAGGCAAGTCCAGTGTCCTTCGGGTTGATCCGCCGATAGGACCCAGGCTTCGCTGGTGGTCTTGCTGTTGGACAGGATCACCAGTTGGCGCTCGGAGCTGGAGCGGTAGCAATGCACGAAAAAGCGCCCGTCCGGGTCGTGGTAGACCTCCGTGCGGCCGCTTTCGCCCAGTCGATGGCGGTAGATCTTGTGTGGACGGTGGGTGTCGTCCAGTTCGCCGAAGAACAGCGTCCGGTGATCGTTTGCCCAGGTCATGCTGCCGTCGCAGTCGTCGAACGGCAGCTCGGTGATCTCGCCGCTCGTCAGGTCCTTGACGAACAGGCGGTAGATTTCGTCGCCCTGGGTGTCGAGGCTGTAGGCCAGTTTGCCGTGGTCCTGGCTGACGCTGAAGGCGCCCAGCGACAGGAAGCCCCCGGCTGCCAGTTCGTTGGGATCGAGCAGCAGTTGCTCGGCCTGTTCATCCACTGAGAACGAGCCGTCGTCCGGACGCGGGCACCGATAATGGCGCGGGTATTCGTCGCCTGCCGTGGTGCGCTGGTAGTACATCCAGGGACCCCACGGCGAGGGTAGCGACAGGTCGGTTTCGCGGATACGACCCCTGATTTCCTGGAACAAGGCTTCGCGCAGCCCGGCCTCGCCGGCCAGTTGTTCCTCCAGATAGGCGTTCTCAGCCTTCAGGTAGTCGAGCACCTCCGGCGCGTCGCGGCGCTCCAGCCACTTGTAGGGGTCCGGGCCGTGTTCGATGCGGGCGAGGGGGGCAGACATGAAGAACTCCTGAAAACGCGACGGCAGCGCGCGCCGTGGGTTGGTTGGGCAGGCAGCGAGTGTACAAGCTGCATCATGGGTTTTGTGACGGCCGGCGGCCGGTGGGGTTCCGGTAGCGCCATCAGCCGCGTGAATGGGCCGCGATGCCTGGCCATGGTACGGCCAGGACGGCGCGGCCGCTGGATACGGCGGGCGCTTCCCTGCGACAAGGCCGAGTCGATCGAGGCGGGCCAGGCGGCCGATTGACATTGACGGGCTTTTCCATGAAGGTGTGCGCACCCAAATCAAACGGGCGTATGAATCGAGCGTTTGCCATGCAGACGCCGTCAGCCCGGTTTATCGTGTCGGTGGGTGTCGTTTCATCGGGTGGCGCATCGCGCCCCGGTGGTGGCCTTCTTGGCCAATGACGTGCGGCACGTAACGTTCAGCTTCCATACCGTGGAGATCAGTTGATGATTTACGAAGGTAAAGCCATCACGGTTAAGGCTCTTGAGAGCGGCATCGTCGAATTGAATTTCGACCTCAAGGGTGAGTCCGTCAACAAGTTCAATCGTCTCACTCTCAGCGACCTTCGTCAGGCGGTCGACGCGATCAAGGCCGACGCGTCGGTCAAGGGCGTCATCGTTACCAGCGGCAAGGACGTGTTCATCGTCGGCGCCGACATCACCGAGTTCGTCGACAACTTCAAGCTGCCGGACGAAGAGCTGGTCGCCGGTAACCTCGAAGCGAACAAGATTTTCAGCGATTTCGAAGACCTGGGCGTACCCACGGTCGCCGCGATCAACGGCATCGCCCTGGGCGGTGGTTTCGAAATGTGCATGGCGGCCGACTACCGCGTCATGTCCACCGTTGCGAAAGTCGGTCTGCCGGAAGTGAAGCTGGGCATCTACCCGGGCTTCGGCGGGACCGTGCGCCTGCCGCGCTTGATCGGCGTGGACAACGCCGTCGAGTGGATTGCCTCGGGCAAGGAAAACCGCGCTGAAGACGCCCTCAAAGTGCGTGCGGTTGATGCCGTGGTCGCCCCTGAGAAGCTGCAGGACGCTGCACTGGACCTGATCAAGCGCGCCATCTCCGGTGAGCTGGATTACAAGGCCAAGCGTCAGCCGAAGCTGGACAAGCTCAAGCTCAACGCCATCGAGCAGATGATGGCCTTCGAAACCTCCAAGGGCTTCGTGGCAGGTCAAGCCGGTCCGAACTATCCGGCCCCGGTCGAAGCGATCAAGACCATCCAGAAAGCTGCCAACTTCGGCCGCGACAAGGCCATCGAAGTCGAGGCCGCGGGCTTCGTCAAACTGGCCAAGACCTCGGTTGCGCAGAGCCTTGTCGGTCTGTTCCTCAGCGATCAGGAACTGAAGAAGAAGGCCAAGGCCTACGATAAGCAGGCCCGCGACGTGAAACTGGCTGCCGTACTGGGCGCTGGCATCATGGGCGGCGGCATCGCCTACCAGTCGGCCGTCAAGGGCACGCCGATCCTGATGAAGGATATCCGCGAAGAGGGTATCCAGATGGGTCTGGACGAGGCCTCCAAGCTGCTCGGCAAGCGTGTCGAGAAAGGCCGTCTGACCGCTGACAAGATGGCGCAGGCGCTCAACGCGATCCGCCCGACCATGTCCTACGGTGATTTCGGCCACGTCGACATCGTTGTCGAGGCCGTGGTCGAGAACCCGAAGGTCAAGCACGCTGTGCTGGCCGAGGTGGAAGGCTACGTTCGCGAAGACGCGATCATCGCTTCCAACACCTCCACCATCTCTATCAGCTACCTGGCGCAGGCGCTCAAGCGGCCGGAAAACTTCTGCGGCATGCACTTCTTCAACCCGGTGCACATGATGCCGCTGGTGGAAGTCATCCGTGGTGAGAAGACCAGCGAAACCGCTATCGCCACTACCGTTGCCTACGCCAAGAAGATGGGCAAGAGCCCGGTCGTGGTCAACGATTGCCCGGGCTTCCTGGTCAACCGCGTGCTGTTCCCGTACTTCGGCGGCTTCGCTCGCGCCATCGCCCATGGCGTCGACTTCGTTCGCGCCGACAAGGTGATGGAGAAGTTCGGCTGGCCGATGGGCCCGGCGTACCTGATGGACGTCGTCGGCATGGACACCGGCCACCACGGCCGTGACGTGATGGCCGAAGGCTTCCCGGACCGCATGAAGGATGACAGCAAGACCGCTGTTGACGTCATGTACGAGGCCAACCGCCTCGGTCAGAAGAACGGCAAGGGCTTCTACGCCTACGAGATGGACAAGAAGGGCAAGCCGAAGAAAGTGGTCGATGCCCAGGCCTACGAGCTGCTCAAGCCGATCGTTGCCGAGACGCGCGAGCTCTCCGACGAGGACATCATCAACTACATGATGATCCCGCTGTGCCTAGAAACCGTTCGCTGCCTGGAAGACAACATCGTCGAAACAGCTGCCGAAGCCGACATGGGCCTGATCTATGGCATCGGCTTCCCACCCTTCCGTGGGGGCGCGCTTCGCTACATCGATTCGATCGGCGTCGCCGAGTTCGTCGCGATGGCCGACAAGTACGCCGACCTGGGGCCGCTGTACCACCCGACTGCGAAGCTGCGTGAAATGGCTGCCAACGGCCAGCGCTTCTACGGTTAATCGAGGAATTACGAGATATGAGCCTTAATCCGAGAGACGTCGTCATTGTCGACTTCGGCCGTACCCCGATGGGTCGTTCCAAGGGCGGCATGCACCGCAACACCCGCGCCGAGACCATGTCCGCGCACCTGATCGATGGCTTGCTGGCACGTAACCCCAAGGTCGACCCGGCCGAAGTGGAAGACGTGATCTGGGGCTGCGTCAACCAGACCCTGGAGCAGGGCTGGAACATCGCCCGCATGGCCTCGCTGCTGACCCGCATTCCCCACACCAGCGCCGCGCAAACCGTCAGCCGCCTGTGTGGCTCGTCGATGAGCGCGCTGCACACGGCCGCCCAGGCGATCATGACCGGCAACGGCGATGTCTTCGTCGTCGGTGGGGTCGAGCACATGGGCCACGTTGGCATGATGCATGGCGTCGACCCGAACCCGCAGCTGTCACTGTACGCGGCCAAGGCGTCCGGCATGATGGGCCTGACCGCCGAGATGCTGGGCAAGATGCACGGCATCACCCGCGAACAGCAGGATGCCTTCGGTGAGCGTTCGCACCGGCTGGCGCACAAGGCCACGGTTGAAGGGATGTTCAAGGATGAGATCATCCCGATGGAGGGCTACGACGAGAACGGTTTCCTCAAGGTCTTCGACTACGATGAAACCATTCGTCCGGAAACCACCCTTGAAAGCCTGGCCGCACTCAAGCCGGCGTTCAACCCGAAGGGCGGCACCGTGACTGCGGGTACCTCCTCGCAGATCACCGACGGTGCCTCGTGCATGATCGTCATGTCGGCCCAGCGTGCGCAGGACCTGGGCATCCAGCCGATGGCGGTGATTCGCTCCATGGCGCTGGCGGGCGTGGACCCGGCGATCATGGGCTACGGCCCGGTGCCGGCCACCCAGAAGGCGCTCAAGCGTGCCGGTCTGACCATGGACGATATCGACTTCGTCGAGCTGAACGAGGCCTTCGCTGCCCAGGCACTGCCTGTACTGAAGGATCTCAAGCTGCTCGACAAGATGGAGCAGAAGGTCAACCTGCACGGCGGCGCCATCGCGCTGGGCCACCCGTTCGGTTGCTCCGGCGCGCGGATTTCCGGCACCCTGCTGAACGTGATGAAGCAGAACGGCGGCACCCTCGGCGTGGCGACCATGTGCATTGGCCTCGGTCAGGGGATCACCACGGTGTTCGAACGCGTCTAAGCTGTTCGTGACACGAGAACCGGGGCCGCGTGCCCCGGTTTTTCATTGTGAACACACCATTTTTTTCAGAGGCAGTCGAGATGCAGATCACGCCCGGCCGTTACCGCCATTACAAGGGGCCCGAGTATCGGGTATATGCCGTTGCCAGGCACTCCGAAACCGAAGAGCCGGTGGTCTTCTATCAGGCGCTGTACGGGGATTTCGGTCTCTGGGTGCGGCCGCTGTCAATGTTCACCGAAACGGTCGAGGTTGAAGGCGAAACCCTGCCTCGATTCGCGCTGATCGAGGCCGAGCCGAGTCGTTTCTGAGGCTGGTCGGGGCGCCCTGGCTTAACCCGCGCCCTTGACCTGCCCTCGTTCGCCACTATATATAGCGGTGCTTTCTGGCCGAGTCTGGGCGTTGCCGCCTGTATTCGAGCCTTGCACACCTAGTTGGCAGCACGTCTCTCGACGGCGGCATCGGTGGGCAGGAAGTATCTTGGGCGATTGATTGCCCCGGCGGAACGTGATGCGTACCGCTTCTTTTCCGCCAGTCCGAGCGCTCGGCTCCTGTCGGTTTTCACACCCTCTTCGTTCACTTCTCGATTCAGGAACTCTCCTCTCCATGGGTAAATCGCTGGTCATCGTGGAATCACCGGCCAAGGCCAAGACCATCAACAAGTACCTGGGCAACCAGTACGTGGTGAAGTCGAGTATCGGCCACATCCGCGACCTTCCCACCAGCGGCTCGGCGAACAAGGAGCCCGTCAAGCGTGGCAAGGCGGCGGCTGCCGATGCGCCGGTGCTTACGCCAAAGGAGAAAGCCAAGCGCCAGCTGGTGGCGCGCATGGGCGTCGACCCGGAGCATGGCTGGAAGGCCAAGTACGAGATCCTGCCCGGCAAGGAAAAGGTGATCGAAGAATTGCGCCGCTTGGCCAAGGAAGCCGACACCATCTATCTCGCGACCGACTTGGATAGAGAGGGGGAGGCCATCGCCTGGCACCTGCGCGAGTCCATTGGCGGCGACGACAGCCGCTACAAGCGCGTGGTGTTCAACGAGATCACCAAGAAGGCGATCCAGGAAGCGTTCTCCAGGCCCGGCGACCTGGATATCAATCGGGTCAACGCCCAGCAGGCACGCCGCTTTCTCGATCGCGTGGTCGGCTACATGGTGTCGCCGCTGCTGTGGTCGAAGATTGCACGCGGGCTTTCCGCCGGCCGTGTCCAGTCGGTTGCCGTCAAGCTGGTGGTCGAGCGTGAGCGCGAGATCCGCGCTTTCGTGCCCGAGGAGTACTGGGAGGTTCATGCAGACCTGGCCACGGCGAACCAGGCCAAGGTTCGCTTCGAGGTGGCACGCGAGAACGGTGAGGCGTTCAAGCCGCTGAACGAAGCCCATGCCATGGCGGCGCTCGAACACCTGAAGCAGTCGAGCTACAGCGTCACCAAGCGCGAAGACAAGCCGACCAGCAGCAAGCCGTCGGCGCCCTTCATCACCTCGACCCTGCAGCAGGCGGCGAGCAACCGCCTGGGCTTTGGCGTGAAGAAGACCATGATGATGGCCCAGCGGCTTTACGAGGCGGGCTACATCACCTACATGCGTACCGACTCGACCAATCTGTCGGCCGATGCCGTTGGGATGGTGCGCGGCTTCATCGAGGCGGAGTTCGGCGGCCAGTACCTGCCGGAGAAGCCGAACGTCTATTCGAGCAAGGAAGGCGCCCAGGAAGCCCACGAGGCGATTCGCCCGTCCGACGTCAACCTGCGTCCGGCGCAGCTCTCGGGCATGGAGCGCGATGCCGAACGTTTGTATGACCTCATCTGGCGCCAGTTCGTGGCCTGCCAGATGCCGCCTGCGCAGTACCTGTCGACGAGCGTCACGGTGACCGCTGGCAACTTCGAGTTGCGCGCCAAGGGCCGGATCCTCAAGTTCGACGGCTATACCCGGGTGATGCCGCAGCAGAGCAAGAGCGGTGAAGACGACGTGCTGCCGGACATGAACAAGGGCGACGGGATGACGCTGATCAAGGTCGACCCGAGCCAGCATTTCACCAAGCCGCCGGCGCGTTACTCCGAAGCGAGCCTGGTCAAGGAGATGGAAAAGCGCGGCATTGGCCGTCCGTCGACCTACGCGGCGATTATTTCGACCATCCAGGACCGCGGCTACGTCTCACTGCATAACCGCCGGTTCTACTCCGAGAAGATGGGCGACATCGTCACTGAGCGCCTCTCGGAGAGCTTCAACAACCTGATGGATTACGGCTTTACCGCCGGGATGGAGGAAAACCTCGACGACGTCGCCCAGGGCGAGCGGGAATGGAAGCACGTACTTGACGAGTTCTACGGTGATTTCCGCAAGAAGCTCGAGGTGGCCGAGGCCAGCGAGAACGGCATGCGCGCCAACCTGCCGACGCTGACCGACATTCCGTGCAAGGTCTGCGGCCGGCCGATGATGATCCGCACCGCCTCCACGGGCGTGTTTCTGGGCTGCTCCGGCTACAGCCTGCCGCCGAAGGAGCGCTGCAAGTCCACGGTCAACCTGATTCCGGGCGACGAGATCGCCGCCGATGACGAGGGCGAGTCCGAGTCGCGCGTGCTGCTGGGCAAGCATCGCTGCCCGATCTGCAGCACGGCCATGGATGCCTACCTGCTCGACGAAACCCACAAGCTGCATATCTGCGGCAACAACCCCGATTGCAGCGGCTACGAGATCGAGGAAGGCCAGTACCGTATCAAGGGCTACGAAGGCCCGAGCCTGGAGTGCGACAAGTGCGGCAGCGAGATGCAACTGAAGACCGGCCGTTTCGGCAAGTTCTTCGGCTGTACCAATGCCGAGTGCAAGAACACCCGCAAGTTGCTGCGCAACGGCGAGGCTGCACCGCCGAAGATGGACGCGGTGAAAATGCCCGAGCTCAAGTGCGAGAAGGTTGACGATACTTACGTGCTGCGCGACGGTGCTTCCGGGCTGTTCCTGGCCGCGAGCCAGTTTCCGAAGAACCGCGAGACGCGCGCGCCGCTGGTGCAGGAGCTGATTCCGCACAAGGATGAGATCGACCCGAAGTATCACTTCCTGCTGAGCGCACCGAAGAAGGATCCGGAAGGCCGCCCGGCGGTGATCCGCTTCAGCCGCAAGACCAAGGAGCAATACGTGCAGACCGAGGTCAATGGCAAGCCGACAGGCTGGAAAGCGTTCTTCGATGGCGGCAAGTGGAAGGTCGAAGACAAGAGCACCGGCAAGTAAGTGCAGCGTTGGATCGGCGCCGCGAGCCGGCTCCGGTCCGTCACGTTCAACCTCTGGAGGCCATCGCCATGGCTCATGAGCTCTACACCCGTACCAATCAGAAGATTTATTTCGCCGGGCTCGCGCTGGATAACTGGCGGCGCGCCGAGGAAAAGGGCGCAATGAATGCACCGGGCCTGATCCAGGCCGAGCGTGAAGCCAGCCTGTTCCAGCTCTACGGCGCCTTGCTCGGCCTGTGTCACGAGATCGCCGGCTATTATCGGCTGCCAGGTGCGACCGCGCCGCGGGCGGAAATGCTGCTGGTGCGCTCGACGAGCAGCGCTTCGTCGAGTCCGGAACTGGCCGAGTTGACCGAGCTGGCCGAGAACCCGGAAACCTGGTTGGCGCAGCTGCTCAAGGCCTACGCGGCGTTATTCGAGCCACCACGGGCGCCGGCGAAGGCAAAGACCGACCCGACGGTGCCGCTGATTGAGGCGGTCAGCGTCGAAGAAGAGACGCCGGCATTGGTGCGCGGCGAGGTGGAGGCCTGGCGCGGTGAGCTCAAAGCGCTCGCGCTGCGCTTTCGCGAATCCTTGACCGAGTGGTAGCCGGCCCCGGTCAAGCCAGCCGCATGAGCGTCATGCGCGTTGTTTGAAGCGTAGGATCAGCGCGATTCCGCCGAGGATCGCCACGCCTGCCAGCAGGAGGCGGGTGGTCAGGTTTTCACCCAGCAGCAGGCTGCCGGCCAGTGCCGTCAGTAGCGGCACGCTGAGTTGTACGCTTGCCGCCTGCATGGCCGCCAGGCCGGGCAGCGCTGCGTACCAGAGCGCATAGCCGACGCCTGACGCGAGCCCGCCCGAGAGCAAGGCATAGATCACCCCGCTGGCGTTCCAGTCCAGGCCGTCAAGCGCGAACAGACCAAGCAGCGCGGCCATCGGCAAGGTGCGCTGGAAATTGCCGGTTGTGGCGGCCAGCGGGTCTGGCGCGTCTCGTCCCAGCAATGAATACACGCCCCAGGCGGCCCCGGCTGCGAGCATCAGCAGCGAGGCCGGCAGCGAGGGGGTACGCGAGCCTGGCAGCAGCAAGGCGACCAGCCCGGCACTGGCAAGCAGCATCCCTGTCACCTGCCAGCGATGGAGTCGTTCGCCCTTGAACAGGCCCCAGGCGGTCATGCTCAGCTGTACCGCACCGAACAGCAGCAGGGCGCCGGCGCCAGCGTCCAAGTGCAGGTATGCATAGGAAAACGCGGCGGCGTAGGTGAACAGCGCGACAGCGGCCCACCAGCTGCCGTGTGTAGCGGCAGGGCGGCTGCGCAGTGCGAGCAGCATCCACAGCACTGCCGCCCCGGCCGACAGCCGGATGCCGGTGAAACTGGCCGGGTCCATCCCGCTGTCGCGCAACGCGGCCCGGCAGAGCAGTGAATTGCCGGCGAAGGCGAGCATGGCCAGGGTGGTCAGCAGCAGCGTTCGTGTGGTCATCGTTCAGGCTCTGGCATCAAGGCTTGCAGGAGGGGCGCCGGTTGGTGCGGGCTCCTGTCGATCGGTGGGCAGCACGTCGCTGGCCTCGCGCCCATCGTACCGCTGCGCTGTGGCCAATGCAGCGCTCTGAACAGACGCCGTGGCGGTTTTGCCATGTGCATGCCGCTAGGGCTATCGGTAATCGGGCTCGCTGATACAATGCGTCGTTTAATCGGGGAGTAGACACATGCCTACGTCTTTTCTGGAAATCGTCGAGTTGCCCGACGGCAGCATCGTGCTGCGTCGCGCTGACGATGAAGGCGTACTGGTTACGCTGGATTTTTCCGACGATGCCAAGGCGTTCCTGCAAGGACAGCATGTCGAGATTGCCAAGGCCATGTTCAACATTGGCGTGCAGATGGCCGGCCGGGTGACCGAGGGAGAGTTCGAGCAGGAGGAAGAGGGGCCGCGCGTACTGCACTGAGTATCAGCGATGGGGCGTCGCGTCGTGGTCTGAAAGGGGCGGCATGTCCTTATGCCGGAATCGCTCAGTGTCCGAGGCGCACGTTCAGGCTCTGGGCATTGCCCTGGGTCGCCGCGACGCGGAGCTTGAGGCGGTTGGCCTTGTCTAGCCGCGCGAACCAAGTGATCACGGTGTGGCTGCAGCCGGACATCAACGCCTTGCACGCCAGTTCGAGCGCTGCCTGGGTATTGTCGGCCTGCAGCAGCAGGATGCGGTCGCGGTTGAACCCGCTTTCACGCAGCCAGCCAAGGGAAAGCGCTGCGGGCGGCGCGATCAGGGTCAGCCAGCGCGTGTCGGCCGCTTCGCTGAGTTCCCGGAGAACCGGCGCCAGCAGCGAACGGCAATGGTCGCCACTGCCGCTCAGGCTCATTTCGCTCAGGCAATCGTCGGCCACAGTAGGGGCGCTGGCCACCTCGCCGAACGGCGAGAGGCGGTGTGCGATCAGCCCGTCGAACAAGGACAACTGCGGCGGATTAACTGCGGTGGGTTGGGGTTGATACTGCATGAACCTCTCCTTGGCAGGCCTTCGAGCGCTGCCTGCATCGCCTATACATCGTTGACCTGCGCCGTCTCGACTGGCGCGCAATGTGTCATTGCCACGCCCTAGCGCCGGATCACGCCGACGCTGAGCCCTTCGATGACCAGTTCCTCTTGCTCCAGATCCACTTCGATCGGGGCGAAGTCCGGATTCTCCGCCAGCAGCCATACCCTGTTGCCGTCGCGCTTGAAGCGCTTGACAGTGACCTCGTCGCCGATACGCGCCACCACGACCTGGCCGTTGCGCGCTTCAAGCGTGGTGTGTACCGCCAGCAGATCGCCATCGAAAATCCCGATGTCCTTCATGCTCATGCCATGTACGCGCAACAGGTAGTCGGCCCTGGGCTGGAAAAATGCAGGGTTGATCTGGCACGACTCCTCGACATGCTGCTGGGCCAGGATCGGCGCGCCCGCGGCCACGCGGCCGATCACCGGCAGGCCGTGATCTTCCGTAGCGGATTCGAAACCTGGAATACGTATCCCGCGGGACGCGCCGGGCGTCATCTCGATGGCGCCCTTGCGTGCCAGTGCCTTGAGGTGTTCCTCGGCCGCGTTCGGCGATTTGAAACCCAGCTCCTGTGCGATCTCGGCGCGGGTCGGCGGGTAGCCGTTGTCATCGAGGCAGCGCTTGATGAACGCCAGGATTTCCGACTGGCGAGGGGTCAGCTTGATCATGGGAGCGGTCTCTGTTCTTTTGTACAGTGACTGGGATTATATACAGTGATCGGCCCGTGGCAATCGCTGTTTGGTTGAGGCTCCGGCGGGCTTGGTGCAAGCTCTGCGGCGGTGGTCGGGTTCCGGCGATTTGCCGGTTGACTTGGGTAGGGTTGAAACGTAAGTTTCAAACAGTTGTTCGTCGGAGGGGGAGGCATGGCGCAGTCGGAAACAGTGGAGCGTATTCTGGACGCAGCGGAACAGCTGTTCGCTGAGAAAGGCTTCGCCGAGACATCGCTGCGCCTGATCACCAGCAAGGCTGGCGTCAACCTGGCCGCGGTCAATTATCACTTTGGCTCGAAGAAGGCCCTTATCCAAGCGGTGTTCTCGCGCTTCCTTGGGCCTTTCTGCGTCAGTCTGGAGCGTGAGCTGGATCGGCGCGAGGCGCAGTCCGACCGCAAGGAAAACCTCGAGGAGCTGCTCGAGATACTCGTTGAGCAGGCGCTTGCGGTGACGCCACGCAGCGGCGACGACCTGTCCATCTTCATGCGGCTGCTGGGGCTTTCGTTCAGCCAGAGTCAGGGCCACCTGCGCCGCTATCTCGAAGACATGTATGGCAAGGTCTTCCGCCGCTATATGCAGCGGGTCCACGAGGCGGCGCCCTCGATTCCTCCCATTGAACTGTTCTGGCGCGTCCATTTCATGCTTGGCGCCGCCGCGTTCAGCATGTCGGGCATCAAGGCACTGCGCGCCATCGCCGAGAACGACTTCGGCGCCCGCACGTCCATCGAGCAGGTCATGCGCATGATGGTGCCGTTCCTGGCGGCCGGCATGCGTGCCGACTCGGGCGTGGCAGACCCCGGCCTGGCACAGGCACACCCCATTGCCCGGCGCAACGCGCTGGCCATGCCGGCCAAGGGCTGAGGTGCGTGACCCGATGATGATCGGCTAAGCTTGCTCCATGTCCGATCTCGATTTCCTGCATATCTCTATTGCCGATCAGTGGCTGTATGGCTTCTGCGCCGGCGCGCTGGAACTCTGCGTGCCTGTGTCCACGGCGCGCAACGGCGCGGGTGAGCGCAATGGGTCGGGCTGCACCCCGCGCGGCCGCCATCGGGTGCGTGCACGAATCGGCGGCGGGCTGCCCCTTGGTGCGGTTCTGCGCGGACGGCGCTGGACGGGTGAAGTCTGGTCACCGGAACTGCACGCGCAATTTCCCGGGCGCGACTGGATCCTGACCCGAATTCTCTGGCTCAGCGGCTGTGAGCCCGGCCATAACCGGCTGGGCGAGGTCGATACGTTCCGCCGTTACATCTACCTGCACGGCACGCCGGACACCGAGCCCATGGGGATCCCGCTGTCCCACGGCTGCGTTCGGCTGCGCAACGCCGACCTGCTCGACCTCTTCGCACGGGTGCCGGTCGGTTGCGCCGTGCAGATCGGCGAGGCGGCCTGTCCGCAATGGTCGCCACTTCCCTGATTTAAGGATCCGCTTACGCTATGCAAGGCTCTTTGATGCTGGATATCGCCGGCACCTGGCTCACGGCCGAGGATCGCCAGCTGCTGCGACAACCGCAAGTCGGCGGGCTGATTCTGTTCGCCCGCAACGTCGATCATCCGCGTCAGGTGTTGGAGCTGTGCCGCGCCATTCGCGCCATCCGGCCGGATCTGCTGTTGGCCGTGGACCAGGAAGGCGGGCGCGTCCAGCGACTACGCCGCGAATTCGTTGCGCTCCCGCCGATGCGCGCCTTTGCCGCGCACCCGGACGGCGTGCGCCTGGCGGAACTGGGCGGTTGGGTGATGGCGGCCGAGGTGCTGGCCGTGGGGCTGGATTTCAGCTTTGCGCCGGTGCTCGACCTCGACCATGGGCGCAGCGCGGTGATCGGGTCGCGTGCGTTCGAAGGCGATCCGCAGCGCGCCAGCGAGCTGGCCGGAGCCTTTGTGGCGGGCATGCATGCTGCCGGCATGGCCGCGACGGGCAAGCATTTTCCCGGTCATGGCTGGGCCGAAGCCGACTCCCACGTGGCGATTCCGCGAGATGAGCGCGGGTTGGACGAGCTGCGTCAGCGCGACCTGGTTCCGTTTCGCCAGCTGGCCGACCGGCTGGATGCGGTGATGCCGGCCCATGTGATCTATCCGCAGGTTGATGACAGGCCCGCCGGGTTTTCCCGCCGCTGGCTGCAGGACGTGCTGCGTGGCGAGCTGGGCTTCAAGGGTGTGATCTTCAGCGACGACCTGTCCATGGCCGGCGCGCATGTGGCAGGCGATGCGGCCTGCCGTATCGAAGCGGCGCTGGTTGCCGGCTGCGACATGGGCCTTGTGTGCAACGACCGTGGCGCGGCCGAGCTCGCCCTGTCGGCGCTACAGCGCCTCGGGGTTCCCCCGTCGCCGCGGTTGCAGCGCATGCGCGGCCGGGCGACCCCGCAGGATTACAAGCAGGACCCGCGCTGGCGCGCTTCCATCGCTGCCCTCAGGGCAGCCGAACTGATTGTTTGACCAAGGAATACTGATGACTGTCTACGCCATCATCGGCGGCACCGGCCTGACCGAATTGCCCGGGCTGACCCTGCACGAGGCCGTGCCCGCACAAACGCCATTCGGCCCGCCATCAGCCGACATCCTGCGTGGCCGCTATGCTGGTCGCGAGGTGCTGTTTCTTGCCCGTCATGGCCACCCTCACCGGATACCGCCGCATCAGGTCAACTACCGCGCCAATCTCTGGGCGCTGAAGCAGGCCGGTGCCGAAGCGATCGTCGCAGTCAATGCCGTCGGCGGCATCCACAGCGCGATGGGCGCCGGGCATCTGTGCGTGCCCGACCAGCTGATCGACTACACCTACGGGCGGGCCCACAGCTTTTTCGAGGGCGACATCGAGCATGTCACCCATGTGGACTTCAGTTACCCCTACGACGAAGCCCTGCGCCAGCGCCTGATTGCGGCGCTGGCGGCCGAAGGCGTGCTGTTCAGCAGCCATGGCGTGTACGGCTGCACGCAGGGGCCACGACTGGAGACGGTCGCCGAAATCGCCCGGATGGAGCGTGATGGCTGTGACATTGTCGGTATGACCGGCATGCCGGAGGCGGTGCTCGCCCGTGAGCTCGAGCTACCCTATGCCTGCCTCGCGCTGGTGGTGAATCCGGCCGCGGGCAAGAGCACCGGCATCATTACCATGGCGGAAATCGAGGCGGCGCTGGCCGAAGGCATCGGCAGGGTCCGTGCGGTCCTGGCGCGTGCGCTGGCGGGTTGAACCGCTAACGGGACGGCTTGCCGGCCGGGCGATGTTGCCGTCCTCCGCGGTGGTAGCAAAGCCGTAGCAGGGGCGTGCTAATTTCGCCAAACAACGATTGCAGGCCATCGGCCGCTTGTTACACTTGGCCGTCCTCTGGAGTATCGGAATGCTTTGCCACGCACCTATAAGAAGAATATCGAGCGCGGTGGTTTTGTTGGGTTTGCTGGCCGGCGTCGCGGGTTGTTCGACCTGGTTCAGCAGCGACTTCAAGGACCCACGCGTGCAGCTCGCCGACGTCGAGATCGTCAAGGCGAGGCTGCTGGAACAGGAGTTTATGCTGCGTTTCCGTATCGACAATCCCAATGAGCAGAGCCTGCCGGTGCGGGGGCTGGTGTATCGGGTGCACCTTAACGATGTCGAGCTCGCCAGCGGTGAGTCGAGTGGATGGGCGACCGTGCCGGCCCATGGCTTTGAATATTACGAGGTGCCGGTCTACACCAATCTCTGGCGCCATATGAAATACATCGTCCGCTTGCTGGAAAAGCCCGACCGGCCGATCGCCTACCGTCTGGATGGCGAACTGAAAACCGGCCTGATGATCGGCCGGAGCGTGCACATCGCCACCAATGGCGAGATAATCCCCGGCGAATTCATTCCGGAGTAGCGACATCGATGAGCCAAGAACCCCACGTGCACGGTCCCGATTGCAATCACGACCACGATCACGACCATGCACCCCACGTCCACGGGCCGCATTGCAACCACAGCCATGACCCTGTGCGCAATCCGCTGAAGGACGTCGGTCGCAACGACCCGTGCCCGTGCGGCAGCCAGAAGAAGTTCAAGAAGTGCCACGGAGCCTGACCCGTCCATGAGCCCGTTCGCCATCGCCCTGCTGATTGCCGGCCTGCTGCTGATCCTGGCGCTGGCGGGCTATGCGTTGCACCTGTGGCGGCGCGTCTGGCAGCGGGACCGTCAGATCGCGGCGATGCAGGCGCAGCAGCACGCCGCGCTGGCGGACGACCTGCGGGTATTGGCCGGCAGCCTGCTTGACGAGCAGGTGCCGCTTATCGAGGGCGCGATTCGGATCAAGGTCCTGCTCGATAACTACGATTCGGCGCTTGGCCAGGACCCGCGTTGCCGAGTCTTCCAGGTGTTGTTCGAGGCCACCGAGCAGGTGCCGACCCACGATGCCTGGAAGGCGCTGGACCGCACCGAGCGGCGCCGTCACGAGGCGCGCTTCAGCGCGCTGGAGCTGCAGCACAAGGCCGAAGCGCGGCGTTCTGCACGCTGGCTGCTCGAAGAAGCCCTGCCCAATCACCGTAGCGCCGCGTAGCGGCAGCGCCCCGCGCCGCACTGCATCTATCCTTCTTCTCTTCCCCTGCGCCCTGTCTTCAAGGAGCCGTCCATGTCATTGCGCCTGCCGTATTTCCTGCTTCGTGCGACCCTGGGCACCGTGCTGCTGGTTGGCGGGCTCAGCGGTTGCCAGGCCTACCTCGACAGCCGCTACAGCGACAGCCTGCCGCCGGCGCAGGGGGTCCAGGCGATCAAGGGGCTCGACAAGAGCGTCAGTATCCGCCGCAACGCGCTGGGCATGCCGCTGATCGAGACGGCCAGTTTCCATGACGCGCTATTCGCCCTTGGCTACGTGCACGCCACCGATCGCTTGAGCCAGATGGTCAGCCTGCGGCTGCTGGCCGAGGGGCGGTTGGCGGAAATGGCCGGTCCCGGCGTGCTCGAAGTCGATCGGTTCATGCGCGCGGTCAACCTGCGGCAGAGCGCCGCCGAGTTGTACCGCGAAGCCTCGCCGCGGATGAAGCGGTTCTTCGACGTCTACGCGCGCGGGGTCAATGCCTACCTGTATCGGCACCGTGACAAACTGCCGATGGACCTCGCCGCCGCCGGCTACACGCCGGAATACTGGAAAGCCGAGGATTCGGTGCTGGTGTTCTGCCTGCTGAACTTCGGCCTGGCGATCAACCTGCAGGAAGAAATCGCGTCGCTGGCACTGGCGCAGCAGGTCAGCACCGACAAGCTGGCCTGGTTGCTGCCGACCTATCCCGACGAGCCGCTGCCCTTTGCCGAAGCCGAGAAACTCAAGGGGCTGCGTCTCGGTGGCGAGGTACCCGGCTTGGCCGCGCTGGACCGTGCCGCGGCACGCGTCGGATCGCTGGGCATCGCGGCGTCGAACAATTGGGCGGTTGCCGGCAGCCACACCCGCAGCGGCAAGCCGCTGCTGGCCAACGACACGCACCTGCCGCTGTCGATGCCCTCCTACTGGAATTTCGTGCAGATCCGCTCGCCCAAGTTCCAGGCCGCTGGCGTCACCATCGCCGGCGTACCGATGGTGATCGCCGGCTTCAATGGCAAGCTGGGCTGGGGCATGACGATGGTCATGGGCGATACCCAGGACATCTTCCTCGAGCAGGTTCGGCGCGAAGGCGGGCGTCTGCTCTACCTGGCCGACGGGCAGTGGCTGCCGGCACGCGAGCGCCACGAGACGTTTATCGTCAAGGGTGCGCGGCCGATCCGCGAAACCGTCTACGAGACCCGCCACGGCCCGTTGCTCAACAGCGCGCTGGGCGAGCGTAAGCTGCCGCTGCAGCCGCTGTCGCTGAGCAGCGGCTACGGGCTGGCACTCAATACCCTCCGCTTCGAGGGCGACCGCTCGCTGGACGCGTTTTTCGACCTGACCCGCGCGCAATCGGTGGACCAGGCCTTCGAGGCCACGCGCGAATTTCGTGCCTCGGCGCTGAATATCCTGTTTGCCGATGAGCAAGGGATTGGCTGGCAGGTCACGGGGCGCTTTCCCAACCGCCGCGAAGGGCTCGGCCTGCTGCCATCGCCCGGCTGGGACGGTCGCTATGACTGGGACGGCTTCGCCGATCCGATGCTGCACCCCTATGACCAGGACCCCGCCCAGGGCTGGCTGGCCACCGCCAACCAGCGCACGGTGCCGCAAGGCTACGGGATGCAGCTGTCCAACTCGTGGTATTACCCCGAGCGTGCCGAGCGTCTGGCCGAACTGCTGGGGCAGGGTGGGCAGGACAGCCGCCAGGCGATGGCGATGCAGTATGACCAGACGACGCCGTTTGCCGCCAAGTTGAAGGCCATGCTCGAGGCGCCGGGCATGGCCGCGCCGCTGCACAAGGCCGTGGAGGCGCTGGCTGAACCCGAGCGGGGCCGGGCGCGCGAGGCACTGTCCCGGCTGCTTGCCTTCGACGGCAAGCTCGCCGCGGATTCCGCCGATGCGGCGCTGTACGAGGCCTTCCTCATGGAATCGGCGCGTCAGACTTTCCTCGATGAACTGGGGCCGGAAACCGGGGCCGCCTGGAAGGCACTGGTGGAGACGGCGAACGCCTCTTACTCCGCACAGGCCGACCATCTGCTCGGGCGCGATGACAGTCCGTTCTGGGACGATGTACGCACCGCGCAACGCGAAGACAAACCGGCCATTGTCGCGCGTACGCTCGCCGCGGCGGTGACCCGGATGGAGACCGCTCAGGGCACCGATCGCAGCGCCTGGCGCTGGGGGGCGATGCACCGTTACAGCTGGCGGTCCGGCAGTACTCAGCTTGCGCCCTACATGTCCGCCGGTCAGCGTGCCGGGATCAACGCCATCAGTGGCTACCTGGACCGTGGCCCGTTCCCGGCGGGTGGCGATCACAGCACCCTGAACGTCTCGGCCTATCGCTGGGGCGACAACTTCGATACCTGGCTGATCCCGGCGATGCGGATCCTGGTCGATTTCGGTCGTGACGAGCCGATGCTCGGTCTGAACAGTTCGGGCCAGTCCGGCAACCCGGCCAGTCCTCACTACGCCGACGGCATCGAGGCTTGGCTGAAGGGCAGCTACATGAGCTTCCCGTTCAAGGCCGCGAACCTGGACAAGGTCTACGGCACCCAGCGCCTGCTGCTGACGCCGGCTCCCCGGTAGCCGCTCTCGCGCCGGCTGGCGCCCGTTTCGCCACGGGCCGGCTGCCGGCGCGCACTAAGTGGTCCGGGCTAGTCGGCGGCCCTCACGACTTCCAGTACGGTGATCGCATCGGCAGCGGGGTAGTGCCAGCGAACCTCGACGTCCCACAGACGGGTGCCGTAGCGCCGTTCCGGTGGCGGCGTCTGGTACGCAGGCCGCGGGTCCTGGGCCAGGCACTGCTCAATCAGTGCCTGCAAGGGTTCGCCCAATCGCCGTGCCTCGGCCTGGGCCTGCTCCAGGCTGGTGGCTGTCCAGTTCACTGCGATCGGCGGTGGCGCATCGCTGGCCATGGCGTTTTTGGCGTCGGTGAGAGCGTCCGCGTAGGGCACGTACGGCTTGATGTCCAGCACCGGCGTGCCGTCAAGCAGGTCGATGCCCGACAGCAGCAGGCGACCCGGCTCGATCCCCTCGAGGCGGACCACCGATTGACCGATTCCGTTGGGCCGATGCGTCGAGCGCGTGGCGAACACACCCACCATGCGGTTGCCGCCCAGGCGCGGCGGCCGGACACGCAGGCGCGGCTCGGCCTCGAGTGCCTGGTGAAACAAAAACAGTAGCCACACATGGCTGACCTGCTCGAGGCCGTCGAGCGCCTGCGCCTGGTCGAACGGCGCCACCAGTTCCAGCACGCCCCGGGCCGCCGGAGCGAGCTGTGGCTGGCGCGGTATCGCGAATTTTTCCTTGAAGCAGGAGCGGACGAAGCCGATCGGCGAGACGGTGTGGTTCATGGTGGCAAGTGCGTTCGCAAAAGCGATCATCTTAACCGCACCAGCCCGGCGGCATTGCCTCCCGCTGTCGGGCCTTGTGTATGTAAAACCGAACGAATTGCGGCCTGGGATTTTCGGCGCAACCGGGCGGTGTGCAAAGTTATGCAAATTCCGGTAGAATAGCCGCCCTTTTTTAGAACATGGGCTATTTTAAAGATGTGTCGTTCGCCAGGCTCAGGTTGGTAACTGGCAGCCTCGACGGAACGGAGCGTATTCGCCAGACCCTCTCACGTGCAGCCGCCGCTGCGTCTTCAGCAGTGCGCAACGACTGCCGCTTCATCGCCTCGGCGATGCCCTACAAAGCCAGAACAAGTTCAGGAGAAAAAACGGATGAACGAGGCTGAGCTCTCACCGCATGACACCGACACGCCGCCAGATCGCGTCAACCCGGTCGTTTTCTACAGTTCCGCCATCGGCATCGTGGCCTTCGCGATCTGGACAATGTTTTTCACCGACTCGTCCCTGGTCGTGATCAACACAGCGCTGGGCTGGTTATCCAATACCTTTGGCTGGTTCTACTTTCTCGCCGTGCTGGTCTACCTGCTGTTCGTGGTAGTAATCGCCACCAGCCGTTACGGCAAGACCCGCCTCGGTCCGGACCATTCCAAACCCGAGTTCAACGTCATCACCTGGGCGGCGATGCTGTTCTCTGCGGGGATCGGTATCGACCTGCTGTTTTTCTGCATCGCCGAGCCCATCACCCAGTACCTCGAGCCGCCGGTGGGCGAGGGCGGCACCGTGCAGGCGGCACGTCATGCGATGGAGCTGACCTTCCTGCACTGGGGCCTTTCCGGCTGGGGCGTCTACACCCTGGTGGGCATGTCGCTGGCCTATTTCAGCTACCGTCAGGGTCTGCCGCTGTCGATCCGCTCGTCGCTGTTCCCCATCTTCGGCCAGGCGATCCATGGCCCCATCGGCCACACCGTCGACACCGCCGCCGTGCTCGGCACGGTGTTCGGCATCGCCACCAGCCTGGGAATCGGCATCATCCAGCTGAACTTCGGGCTCAACTACATGTTTGGCGTGCCCGAGGGGACGCTGACCCAGGCGATCCTGGTGGTGTTCATCGTGATGTTTTCGGCTATCTCGGCGGCTACCGGGGTCGAGCGGGGCATTCGCCGGTTGAGTGAGTTCAACATGCTGCTGGCGGTGATGCTGCTGCTGTTCGTGCTGTTCGCCGGGCAGACCACCTTCCTGATGAACGCGCTGGTGATGAACATCGGCGACTATTTCTCCAACTTCATCAGCCTCTCGTTCGATACTTACGCCTACGACCAGCCCACCGACTGGCTGAATGCCTGGACGGTGTTCTTCTGGGCCTGGTGGATCGCCTGGGGACCCTTTGTCGGCCTGTTCCTGGCGCGCATCTCACGCGGACGCACCATCCGCGAGTTCGTCGTCGGCACGCTGCTGCTACCGCTGGCGTTCATGATGGCGTGGATGTCCATCATGGGTAACAGCGCCATCGAGATGGTCATGAATGGCGCCGTCGAGTTCGGTGCCCAGGCGGTCAGCAACCCCGGCTCGTCCATCTACATCTTCCTGCAGAGCCTGCCCTGGGCCGGGCTGACCACGGCCGTCGCCACGGTGCTGGCCATCGTCTTCTTCGTCACCTCCGGCGATTCGGGGTCGCTGGTGCTGTCCAACTTCACGTCCATCCTCAAGGACGTCAACAGCGATGCACCGGTCTGGATGCGCATCCTCTGGGCCGCCATCATCGGCGTGCTGACCCTGGCGCTGCTGCTGGCCGGCGGCCTGACCGCGCTACAAGGCACCGTAGTGATCATGGGCCTGCCGTTCTCCATCGTGCTGCTGTTCATGATGGTCGGCCTGTTCAAGGCGCTGCACGTCGAGGGCGTCATGGCCGACAGCTACCAGAAGAGCCTGTCAGGGCAGCTGTCCGGCCGCGCCACGCTGGAGCATGCGCACATGAACTGGAGCCAGCGCCTGTCGCGCGCCATGAGCTTCCCGAACCTCGCGCAGACCCGGCGCTACCTCAAGGAAACCTGCCGACCGGCGATGGAGGAGATCCAGAAGGCCTTGGGCGAGAAGGGCGTGCCGGTGGACATCGTCGAAGGCGAGGCCGGCAACGAGCACCTGATCCTGAACGTCAACCTGGGCAGTGAGATGGATTTCACCTACCAGATCTGGCCGGTGCGCAGCGTCATGCCGTCCTTTGCCGTACGCACCTCCAGCAGCAGCGCGCACTACTACCGGCTCGAGGCGCACCTGCGCCAGGGCAGCCTCGGCTATGACCTGATGGGCTACTCACGGCGTCAGCTGATCGAGGACATCCTCGATCACTACGAGCACCACATGCAGTTCCTGCACCTGCAACGTGAAAAGGGCACGCTCTCCGACGGCGCATCCGAGCCCGGCGCCGCTGGCGTTAGCTGAACCCGATCCGACCCCGGCTCTGTGCTACCGCCAGTGCCTGGCTTCATACCTTGCAGCGGCGTTCACGAGACGCCGGTGCGATTTCTATGAGGTACAACATCATGGCCCGTTACCCACGGCAACAACTCTATATCGACGGTCGCTATGTCGACGCCAGTAGCGGCCGCTACTTCGAGAGCATCAACCCCGCCAACGGCGAAGTGCTCGCCGAAGTGGCGCAGGCGGATGCGGCAGATCTCGAGCAGGCGGTCAGCAGCGCGGAAGAGGGCCAGCAGGTCTGGGCTGCATTCACCGGCATCGAGCGCGCCCGGGTGATGCGCAAGGCGGTCGACCTGCTGCGCGAGCGCAACGACGAGCTGGCCTTGCTGGAAACCCTGGACACGGGGAAACCCCTGTCGGAAACCCGCACCGTCGATATCGTCACCGGGGCCGACGTGCTCGAGTACTACGCCGGCCTGGCGCCAGCCATCGAAGGCGAACAGATCCCGCTGCGCGACAGCAGCTTCGTCTATACCCGCCGCGAGCCGCTGGGCGTCGTCGCCGGCATTGGCGCCTGGAACTACCCGATCCAGATTGCCCTCTGGAAGGCCGCACCGGCACTGGCAGCCGGCAACGCGATGATCTTCAAGCCGAGCGAAGTGACCTCGCTGAGCGCGCTGAAGCTGGCGGAGCTCTTCACCGAAGCGGGCTTGCCGGCAGGCGTGTTCAATGTATTGACCGGTACCGGCGCGGAGATCGGTGCACTGCTCACCGCGCATCCGCGCATCGCCAAGGTGTCCTTCACCGGCGGCGTGGCCACCGGCAAGAAGGTCATGGCCAGCGCGGCCGATTCGTCGCTCAAGGACGTGACCATGGAGCTGGGCGGCAAGTCGCCTTTGATCGTCTGTGACGACGCGGACCTCGATCGCGCGGCGGACATCGCCGTGATGGCCAATTTCTTCAGCTCCGGTCAGGTGTGCACCAACGGCACGCGCGTGTTCGTGCCGAGGCCGTTGCTAGGCGCGTTCGAGGCCAAGCTGCTGGAGCGCGTCAAGCGCATTCGCCTGGGGGACCCGCAGGACGAGCAGACCACTTTCGGCCCCATGGTCAGCTTCGCTCACATGCAGCAGGTGCTCGACTACATCGCCCGGGGCAAGGCGCAGGGCGCCAGGCTGCTGTGTGGCGGTGAGCGTGTCACCCGCGGCGAATTCGGCCGCGGCGCCTATGTCGCGCCGACCATCTTCAGTGACTGCACAGACGACATGGTCATCGCGCGTGAGGAGATATTCGGCCCGGTGCTCAGCCTGCTGACCTATGACGACGAAGAGGAGGCGATACGCCGGGCGAACGCCACCGAGTACGGCCTGGCTGCTGGTGTCGTGACCCGCGACCTGGCGCGCGCGCACCGCATCATTCACCGGGTCGAGGCCGGCATCTGCTGGATCAACACCTGGGGCGAGTCGGCCGCCCAGATGCCGGTCGGCGGCTACAAGCAGTCCGGAATCGGCCGCGAAAACGGCATCTCGTCGCTGGCGCACTACACCCGATTGAAATCCGTGCAGGTGGAACTGGGCGACTTCACCTCGGTTTTCTAGCACCCGCACCGGCCATGCCCTGGCTAAGCCAGGCATGGCGAGGAGGAACCATGGAATACGACTACATCATCGTCGGCGCGGGCTCCGCCGGTAACACCCTGGCGTCGCGCCTGACCGAGGATGCCGAGGTCAGCGTCCTGCTCCTCGAGGCCGGCGGCCCCGACTACCGCCTCGACTTCCGCACCCAAATGCCCGCCGCGCTGGCCTATCCGCTGCAGGGCACGCGCTACAACTGGGCCTACAAGACCGACCCCGAGCCGCACATGAACAACCGCCGCATGGACTGCGGCCGCGGCAAGGGGCTGGGTGGTTCGTCGCTGATCAACGGCATGTGCTACATCCGCGGCAACGCGCTGGACTACGACAACTGGGCCAAAACGCCGGGGCTGGAGGACTGGACCTACCTCGACTGCCTGCCGTATTTCCGCAAAGCCGAGTCCCGCGACATCGGCCCCAACGACTACCACGGTGGCGACGGCCCGGTCAGCGTGACCACGCCCAAGCCCGGCAACAACGAGCTGTTCCATGCCATGGTCGAGGCTGGCGTGCAGGCCGGCTATCCGCGTACCGAGGACCTCAACGGCTATCAGCAGGAAGGGTTCGGGCCGATGGACCGTACCGTCACGCCGAACGGCCGCCGCGCCAGCACGGCGCGTGGCTACCTCGACCAGGCCAAGGAACGCCCGAACCTGACCATCGTGACCCACGCATTGACCGATCGCATCCTGTTCGAAGGCAAGCGTGCCATCGGCGTCAACTACCTTCGCGGGGGCGCGCAACCGACCACCGTGCGGGCGCGTCGCGAAGTGCTGCTCTGCGGCGGTGCCATCGCCTCGCCGCAGGTCCTGCAGCGCTCGGGTGTCGGGCCGGCGCCCCTGCTCAAAGGCCTGGGTATTCCGCTGGTGCATGAGCTGCCCGGCGTCGGGCAGAACCTGCAAGATCATCTGGAGATGTACCTGCAGTATGAGTGCAAACAGCCGGTGTCCCTGTATCCGGCATTGAAGTGGTGGAATCAGCCGGCAATCGGCGCCGAGTGGTTGTTCCTGGGTTCAGGGATCGGCGCCAGCAACCAGTTCGAAGCGGGCGGCTTCATTCGCAGCCGCGATGAATTCGAGTGGCCGAACATCCAGTTCCACTTCCTGCCGGTGGCGGTCAGCTACAACGGCAGCAATGCGCATGACGGCCACAGCTTTCAGGCGCACGTGGGATCGATGCGCTCGCCCAGCCGCGGCCGTATCGAGATCCGCTCGACCGACCCACGGGTCGATCCGAGCATCCTGTTCAATTACATGGCCCATGCGCAGGACTGGCAGGAGTTTCGCGACGGCATCCGTCTGACCCGCGAGATCATTGGCCAGCCGGCCCTCGACGCTTACCGCGGCAGGGAATTGAGCCCCGGCGCCGAGGCCCAGAGCGATGCAGATCTGGACGCCTTCGTGCGTGAGCACGCCGAGACGGCCTATCACCCGTCCTGCTCCTGCCGGATGGGCCCGGATGACATGGCGGTGGTCGACGGCCAGGGCCGCGTGCATGGCGTGGAAGGGCTGCGCGTGGTGGACGCATCGATCATGCCGCAGATCATCACCGGCAACCTCAACGCCACGACCATCATGATCGCCGAGAAGATCGCCGACCGGATTCGTGGCCGCGAGCCGTTGCCGCGCAGCACCGCCGCATATTACGTGGCCGATGGCGCGCCCGTGCGCCAGCCGCCGCAGCGCAGCTAGCTCGCCCGGTGGACCGCCGCTGGCTCAACAACCTGTGGCTGCTCGCCGTGCCGTCTTTATGAGACGGTCTCGGCGGCCTTGCGCCGATAGGCGTAGGTCTCGGCGAAGCGCGACAGCATGTAGGCGCTGCAGGTAGTCGGTGCGTACCGGGAGGGATTGTCCAGACTTTCACACCCCGGCAGGCAGCTGATCCGGGTGTCCGGGTTCGGCTCGGCGAAGAAAGGCATCGAGTAGCGATCGACGCCTAGCGGGCTGATTACCCTGTGCGGGGTCGACTTGTACCGGTCATTGCTCCAGCGCGCCATCATGTCGCCGATGTTGACCACGTACGTGCCCTCGATAGGCGGCGCGTCGATCCACTGACCGCGCACGTCCTGAACCTGCAGACCGCCAGCGTCGTCCTGGTAGAGCAGGGTGATGCAGCCGTAATCGGTGTGCGCCCCGGCCCCTTGCTGCTCGGGGCTCGAGGCGGTGCGGCGAGGCGGGTAATGGATAATGCGGAACACGCTGATGGGCTCGGCGAAGCGCTTGTCGAAAAAGCCATGTTCGATGCCCAGGGCCACGGCAATGGCGCGCAACAGTGTGCAGGACAACGCATGCATGTCGCGGTAATGCGCCTCGAACAGCGCTGCCCAGCCGTCGATATCGGGGTGACGGTTCGGTCCGCGCAGTGGCTTGCCGGCGAGCACGTCCGGATGATCGGCCGGCATGTGAAACCCCATGTCGAAGGTTTCCTTCAGATCGCTCGGCTTGCTCGGGTCGAGCTGCTCGGTCGCGATCGCACCATAACCGCGGTGGTGCTTGCTCTGAGTGATGTCGATGGCCAGCTTCTGTTCGGCTGGCAGTCCGAAGAAGTATTCGGCCTGCGTCTTCAGTTCGGCGATACGCGCCGCGCTGATCGGGTGATTGCGGATGTAGAAAAAGCCCCAGTCGCGGCACGCCGCGTCGATCTGCCTGGCCACCGCCTGCAGGCCGCTTTCGTCGCGGGCGAAGAGCGGGGCGATGTCGATGATGGGAAGTGTATTCATAGGTGACTCCATGGAACGGTCGCTGCGGTCTTCTCGTACCGGCAGCCGTTGAGGGCGGCGCCCCTGTGTGCGGTTCTCCGAATGGAGGGACGGCACGACGTGTTCCAGAACCCGCTGCGCAGGAAGCAGCGGGCGGATGGGTTGCCGGCGGCAGGGGCGGCCGGCGTTCGGCTTACTTCGGCAGGTCGGCGGCGACGTTCTGCACGTAATAATCCATCGAGGCGAGGTCGGCATTGCTGGCCGTAGCACCTTCCGGGATACGCACGGTACCGGTCTTGTCCTTGATCGGCCCGGTGAACGGATGGAACTGACCACTCCTGATGCTGGCGATGATTTGCTCGGCCTCGGTCTTCACGTCCGCTGGCACCAGGTCACTGATCGGCAGCTCGATGGTTTCCTCCGCCAGACCGCCCCAGTAGTCCTGCGACTGCCAGGTGCCGTCGATCACCGCCTGCGCCGATTTCTCGTAGTGCGGGCCCCAGTTGTTGACGATCGAGGTCAGCACCGCCTTGGGCCCGAAATGCGCCATGTCCGACGCGTAGCCGACCGAATAGACGCCGCGACGTTCGGCGGCCTGGATCGGTGCGGGGCTGTCGGTGTGCTGGAAGATCACGTCGGCGCCCTGGTCGATCAGCGCGTTGGCGGCGTCGGCTTCCTTGCCCGGGTCGAACCAGGAGTTGACCCAGACCACCTTGATCTCGGTGCCCGGGTTGTATTTGTCCAGCGCCAGCTGGATGGCGTTGATGTCGCGGACCACTTCCGGGATCGGGAAGGAGGCCACGTAGCCGATCTTCTTGGTCTTGGTCATTTTCGCCGCGAGGAAACCACCGACGTAGCGGCCTTCATAGGAGCGCGACAGGTAGGTGCCGAGGTTCTTCGCCTGCTTGTAGCCGGTGGCATGCTCGAAGGTCACCTTCGGGAATTGCTTGGCGACTTTGACCGTCGGGTTCATGTAGCCAAAGGATGTGGTGAAGATCAGGTCATACCCGCCCTTGGCCATGTTGCGAATCACCCGCTCGGCATCCGCTCCCTCGGCGACATTCTCGACAAAGGTGGTCTGGACCTTGTCGCCCATCTGCTTTTCCAGGTACTGGCGGCCCATTTCGTGCTGGTAGGTCCAGCCATGGTCACCAATCGGACCGACATAGACGAAGCCGACCTTTAGCGGATCGGCCGCGGCGGCGGTCAGGGCAGTGGTGAAACCGAGCGCGGCGGCGAGGCCGCGTAGCACGGATGTCCGGGTATTCTTCTGCATGCGGTGTCGCTCCTTGTGCTGGCTTGTGCGTGGCGCCTCTTGGGCTGAACCGGTGAGTGCAAAAAGCTGACCAACTGGACAGTTCCGCAAGCCAGACGCCGTTTTGCTGTGGGCGCGCCTCGGCCGATCCGTCACCATCGATCCGACAAGGTGCAGATGAAGGGATATTTGCCACCCATTGGTGCGTCGGATGCAGACACGCTGAAAGAGGTTTCATGATGTTGCAGACCCTGAAGGACGAAGCCTTTCTCATCGTCGCGCTGGCGATGGCGGTGCTCGCGTATGCGCTCGAAGGCAGCTTGCTGCATGGTGGGCGCGTGATGGCCCTGGTGGCCGCGGCGGTGCTGGTGCTGACCATCGTGCTGGCTTCGGTGCGGGTGGCGCACCATGCGGAAGTGCTGGCGGAAAAGGTAGGCGACCCGTACGGCACCATGATTCTCACGCTCTCAGCGGTGCTGGTCGAGGTGGTCATCCTGGGCATCATGATGTCCCACGAACCCTCGCCGACGCTGGTGCGAGACACCATCTATGCCGCGGTGATGCTCGACCTGAACGGCATTCTCGGCCTCGCCGCGCTGATGGGCGGCCTGCGCCATGGCGAGCAGCCTTATAACGACGATTCGGCGCGGACCTACAGCGTGATGATCCTGACCGCCATGAGCGTGTCGATGGTGGTCCCTGAGTTCATCCCTGAAGGCAAGTGGCACCTCTATTCGGCCTTCACCATCGGCGCCATGTTGTTGCTGTACGGCGTCTTCCTGCGCATGCAGGTCGGCGCGCACAGTTATTTCTTCAGCTACAGCTACCCCGAGAAAAAGCGCCGTCGCAAGACGCAGCCAGACGCCGAACACCAACCAACCAGCCGGACCCGCTCGATCATCATGCTCTGCGTGGGGGTGGTACTGATCGGCGCTCTGGCCGAGGTGATGTCGCAAACCCTTAGCGTGGGCCTGAAGGGCAGCGGGGCGCCGCCGATGCTGGCCGCGCTGCTGGTGGCGATGATCTCCGCCAGTCCGGAAATTCTCACGGCGTTACGCGCGGCAATGGCCAACCGCATGCAATCGGTGGTCAACATCGCCCTCGGCGCCTCGCTGTCGACGGTCATCCTCACCGTACCGGTCATGGAAGCGCTGGCGCTGTATAGTGGCCAACCATTTCAGATGGCGATGACGCCGGTGCAGACGGTGATGGTCTTCATCACCCTGATCGTCGCGGCCATCAACCTCAATGACGGCGAAACCAACGCGATCGAGGGCATGACCCACTTCGTGCTGTTCGCCACTTTCATCATGCTTTCGCTGATCGGCCTCTGAGGTCCATCAGCCAGTTGGACTTCATGGACGTACGCATCTACCTCGCCGGGCCCGGTGTCTTCCGCCCGGACGCCATCGAACATGGCGAGCGGCTCAAGGCACTCTGCGTCGAGTTCGGCTTCACTGGCCTCTATCCGCTGGACAAGCAGGTGCCCTCGCACATCACCACCGCCCGCGCCCGGGCGGCGTGGATCTACCAGGCCAACCTGGACCTGCTGGAGCAGGCCGATGCGTTGATTGCCGACCTGAACTTCTTTCGTGGCGGCGAACCGGACAGCGGCACCAGCTTCGAGGTGGGATTTGCGGTCGCTCGCGGCAAACCGGTGGTGGGCTACCTGGACGGCCACGGCAGCTATGCCGAGCGCCTGCAGCGCCAGTTACCGCACCTGTGCGGGCAGCCAGGCCTGGACTGTAATGGCCTGCAGCTGGAGGCCTTCGACCTGCCGCTGAACCTCATGCTCGCAGTGCCCGCCGAGGTCGTCGCAGGCGACGCCCGCGTTGCACTGCAGCGCCTCGCCGACGCGTTCAGGCCGCGTTACTGATCACGGTCGTTAAACACCGGCGGCTGAAGCCCACCCCACGAAACCGCTCCGATTCCGACCGGTAGGGTGGGCTTCAGCAGTAGCTTGTGATCAATGCCCTGCCTTCCACGGCTGGCCAAGTGAGACCGGGGCATACAGGCGGGTGCGCAGGGCGTCGCGGGACAGGAGCACCAGCACCACAATGGTGGCCACGTACGGCAGCATCGCCAGCAGGTTGCCGGGTATCGCCAGGCCGATGCCCTGCGCCACCAGATGCAAGATGCTGGCGAGGCCGAACAGGTAAGCACCAAGCAGCACACGCCCAACGCGCCAGCTGGCGAACACGACGAGGGCCAGCGCGATCCAACCACGGCCCGCTGTCATGTTCTCGGCCCACATCGGTGTGTAGGCCAGCGACAGGTAGCCGCCGGCGAGCCCGGCCATGGCGCCGCCGAACAGCACCGCCAAGGTCCGCACGCGGAGGACCGGCAGGCCCATGGCGCTGGCAGCGTTGGGGTTTTCGCCGACCGCCTGGATGATCAGCCCGACGCGGCTCTTGAGCAGCACCCAGGCGACCAGGGCGAAGAGGGCGAACGACAGGTAGACGAGCAGATCCTGGGCGAACAGCATGCGGCCGATCAACGGGATCTCGCTCAGCAGCGGGATTGCCACCGGCTCGAACCCGGCCAGCGGTTTGCCAACCCAGCCGGCGCCAATGAAGGACGACAGGCCGACACCGAAGATGGTCAGCGCCAGGCCGGTGGCCACCTGATTGGCGTTGAAGCCCAGCGCCACCAGCGCGAACAGCTGGGACAGCAACATCCCGCCCAGGCAGGCGAAGAGCACGCCGAGCCAGAGATTGCCGGTGGCGAAGGCGGCGATGAACCCGGCCACCGCGCCAAACAGCATCATCCCTTCCTGACCAAGGTTGAGTACGCCGGTCTTCTCGCAGACCAGCTCGCCGAGCGCGACCAGCAGCAGCGGGGTGCCGGTGCGGACCATGGCGTAGAAAATATTGGTGAGCAGATCGATATCCATGATGGCTCCAGTCTCAGACTTCAGGCTTGAGGGCGGCGGCGGGTGAACTCTGCGGCACATCGCCGGCGCCGTGCGTGCTGGCGCGCGATCGCCTCAGTCGCGGCCGGTAGTGGATCAGCACGTCGCACGCCAGCAGGAAGAACAGCACCATGCCCTGGAACAACTGGGTGATCGACTGCGGCAGGTTGGCCGCCAGCTGGGCGTTCTCGCCACCGACATAGAGCAGCGCCATCAACAGCGCGGCGAAAACGATACCGATCGGATTCAAGCGGCCAAGAAAGGCCACCGTGATCGCCGCGTAGCCATAGCCGGGGGAGATCTGCGGAACCAGCTGGCCGATCGGCCCGGTCACCTCCGCCACACCAGCCAGTCCGGCCAGGCCCCCGCTGATCAGGAGCGCGACCCAGATCAGGCGCTTCTCGCGGAAGCCGACAAAGCCGGCGGCGCGCTTGTCGAGCCCCAGCACCTTGATCTGGAAGCCAAGAAAGCTCTTCTGCAGCAGCACCCAGACGACCACCAGGGCCAGCAGGGTAAAGTACAGGCCGACATGCAGGCGCAGATCGTCGAACACCGGCGGTAGCCGCGTGGCGTCGCCGAACATCGCCGACTCCGGGAAGTTGAAGCCGTCCGGGTCTTTCAGCGGACCGTGCACGGCGAACAGCAAGAGGTTCAGCGCGATGTAATTGAGCATGATGCTGGTGAGGATTTCGTTGGCGTTGAATTGCGTGCGCAGCCAGGCGCAGACGCCGGCCCAGGCCGCGCCGCCGAGGGTACCGACCACCAGTGTCAGCACCAGCGCCCAGCGCGAGTCCCAGTCAATGATGTGTACCGCCAGGGCGCTACCGGCCAACGCGCCGATCAACAACTGGCCTTCGGCACCGATGTTCCAGATACGCGCGTTGTAAACCACCGCCAGACCCAGCGCGCAGAGCAGAATCGGCAACGCCTTGACCAGCAGTTCGGACACGCCGTAGAGGTCGCTCACCGGGTCGATCAGCAGGACACGCAGGGTTTCCAGGGGCGGATGTCCGAGTGCGGCAAACAACAGGGCGCCGCTGATCAGGGTCAACAGCGCGGCCAGCAGTGGCGAGAGCCAAAGCATCGGGCGCGACTCGTGGCCACGTGGTTCGAGGGTAAACAACATGTCGGAACTCTCAGGCGGCGGAGGACGTGATGGGATCGAACTGGCCGGCCATCCAGCGGCCGACGTCGGTGGTGCTGGTTTCTGTGGTCGCGCGCAGCGGAGATAGCCGGCCGTGGCTCAGCGCCCCGAGGCGGTCGCTGATCTGGAACAGCTCTTCCAGATCTTCGGAAAGCACCAGGATCGCCGCGCCGGCATCGCGCAGCGCGATCAGCGCGCGGTGAATTGCCGCCGCGGCGCCGACGTCCACGCCCCAGGTCGGATGCGCGGCGATCAGGAGTTTCGGCTGCTGCAGAATTTCCCGGCCAAGGATGAATTTCTGCAGATTGCCGCCGGAGAGACTGCGCGCCGCGGTTTGCGCGCTCGGCGTCTTGACCGCGAACTGCTCGATGATGCGTTTGGCAAAGCCCAGCACCTGGCCCTGGCGGATCAGCCCGCCGCGCACCAACCCGTCACGCTGAAAAGCCGTCAGCAGGCCGTTGTCGGCCAGGCTCATGTCCGGCACCGCGCCGTGGCCAAGGCGCTCGGCCGGAACGAAGGCCATGCCGCGGGCACGCCGCGCATCGGGTCGCAGGTGACCAACGGCGGCATCGAGAAAGCGGATGCGCTCGGCCTGTTCACGCGCCAGCGGTTGCTCACCGCTGAGCAACGCGAGTAGTTCGTCCTGGCCGTTGCCGGCGACCCCGGCGATGCCGACGATCTCGCCAGCGCGCACTTCCAGCTCCAGTGCGTCGAGGGAAACACCGAAAGGGTCGGCGTTGCGCCATGACAGCCCGGCAATCCGGAGGAAGGGCGCGCCGCCTGTCACTTTCGGGTACTCGGCTTCCAGTCCCTCGGCCTCGCCAACCATCAGCTTCGCCAGGTCGAGGTCCGAGCACTCGGCCGGTACGCAGTCACCGGAGACACGGCCGTGGCGCAGCACGGTGGCGCTCTCGCAGAGTGCGCGCACTTCGCCCAGCTTGTGGCTGATGAACAGGATGCTGCAGCCCTCGGCGGCGAGTCGCCTGAGCACGACGAACAGGTCGTCGGCTTCCTGTGGGGTGAGCACCGAGGTTGGCTCATCGAGGATCAACAGCTTGATGTCCTGCATCAGGCAGCGAACGATCTCTACCCGCTGCCGCTCGCCGATCGACAGGCTGTGTACCAGCCGCTGCGGCTCCAGTGGCATGCCGTAGCGCTGCGACACCTCACGGATCTTCGGCTCCAGCTGCTTCGGCGTACCCGCGGCGGCACCCAGCGCCAAGGCGATGTTTTCCGCGACGCTGAGCGTTTCGAACAAGGAGAAGTGCTGGAACACCATGCCGATGCCCCGTTCACGCGCCTGCGCCGGGTCGCGCATGGTCAGCGGTTCGCCTTCCCAGACGATCTCGCCCGCGTCGGGCTGCGTCACGCCGTAGATGATCTTCATCAGCGTGCTCTTGCCGGCTCCGTTTTCACCGAGCAGGGCGTGGATTTCGCCGGCGTGAATGCTCAGCGAGACCCGGTCATTGGCGAGGGTGCCGGGGTATTGCTTGGTGATACCGCGCAGGGTCAGGCGCGGTGGCGGGATGGGCGTGGGCATGAATGGCGATCCGCAGAAAAGTTAGTGCAGTCGCCAAAGCAAAAAGCTGGCCAGTTAGTCAGGATTTATCTGGCATGCGGTGCTGCCGCAGCGCGCAGTACCGGGCCCGCCGCGGTCGCTGTGCTTGTTTGCCTCGTGGTGGTGCGTGAGGCGGGCGAGCATGACCAGATTGGCGCAGCCAGCGGTGGTGCGGATAGTCAAGACAGGGAGAAGGCCGGCGGGCCTGGTGACAGCCGCTGCGCTTGCTGTACCTCACGACCTGAACGACGGCGCAGTGCGTCAGCTCGGCGGGGTCAGCCCACAACCCTTAAGGACGATATGGATCAGCGTCTCGGTACCGCGCTCATAGTCATCCCGGCTGAGCCGGCTCCGCCCGGTGATGCGGCGGATCTGATCGGAAAAATCTGCGTAGTGTTGCGTACTGCTCCAGATCAGGAAGATCAGGTGCATGGGATCGACCGGGTCCATCTTGCCCGCATCGCTCCAGGCCTGAAGCACCGCGGCGCGGCCCCTGAACCACTCGCGATAGTCATCGTTGAAGTGAGCCGACAGGCATTCGCAGCCGCTGATGATCTCCATGGCGAAAATCTTCGAGGCCTGCGGCTGGCGGCGCGAAAACGCCATCTTGGTACGGATGTAGCCGGCCAGTGCGCTGGCGGGGTCGTCGTCGACCGTGAGGTGGTCGAAGGCGTTGTCCCATAACTCGAGGATGTGCCGCATGACCTCGACGTACAGGCCCAGCTTGTTGGTGAAGTAATAGTGCAGGTTGGCTTTGGGCAGGCCGGCGCGCAGGGCGATGGCATTCATGCTGGTGCCCTTGAAGCCATGTCGGGCGAATTCTTCCGCCGCGGCTGACAGGATCAGCTCCTCGTTCTTCTGGCGAATCCTGCCGGTGCGTTTGTTGTCGGTAGCGCTTTGCGGAAGCGTCGCGTCAGAGGTCGTCATAAGGTCCTTTCCCTGTGTCGGCGGCATCAGGCCCGATGCGCTTGTTGGATGGTAGCCCAGGCTCGCGCTGACGGGAGCGACCGCCTCGCTCGAGCGTTTGACGGCAACCGCCTGAGGGCCGTGTCGGGAGAGCCGGCAGCATCCGCGACGCCGCCGGCGCTGCTGCCGAAGCGCGGGCCTCGGCAGGGAGCACGCCGTGGCGCCTTAGAAATGCACCTTGACGATTGCGTTCCAGGCGCTCTGGTCGGTCGAACCGACGAAGTTCTTGCTGACGTAGCCACCATCCTTGATGCCGTACTTGTTCGACCAGTAGTCGTACTCGATACCGACATACAGCTGTCCGGCTTTCTGGTAGAGCGCTTTGCCCAGGTCGTACTTCACCTGCGGGTTGATGTGCAGGTTCTTCGATTGGAAGTCGTCGGCATCTTCGTTACCAGCGTCATTGACGACCCAGTCGATAAAGCCGTCGAAGAGAATGTCCGAGCGGCCCACCGGAACGGTGATGGCCCAGGTCGGCGTGATCTGCCACTGGCCGGATGCCTTGTTGCGAATGCCGTCGGGCTTGCGGTAGTAGGTGTTGATCGCGAGGCGGTCGAATCCCGGCACAGCGAGGTCCACGGCGGGGCCGAGCAGGTAGTTCTGCACTTCGTCTTCGCCGCGCTCGTAGGTAAACGCCACCAGCACATCCTTGATCGGGCCGAACGAGAGATCGGCACCGGTCGTCTTGCCCAGCGACAGGCGCGGACTGAACTCGCCGTAGTAAGTGCGCGCGGCGTCGCTGTCGTCCTGGCTTTCGTTCCACTTGTAATCGACGAACAGGAACACGTCCCCGTAGGTCCAGCCGCTGGCATGTTCGAAGGTCAGCGTATGCTGGGTATCGGGATCGACCTTGAAATCGTTGCCATACAGATAGGTCAGGCTGTTGTCCTGCCAGAGCATGGGGGAGGCGATCGCCTGGCCGGCGAGCAACATGCCAGCGGCGACCGCGGCAGGGGTGAGTGTGGCTTTCATGGGAGCTCCTGTTGCGTTATGTGTGTTATTTCTTGGCCGAACGGTCAGGTGTGGCTGAGAAAGCAAGTCTTGAGCCAACTCGATCCTGCCCCGATATGTCCGGCTTATTTGTTATTAAACAAGGCTATAGGTCGTTCATCTGAGTACTTTCCGGTGTCGGCCAGCCCCCACCAGGCTGGCTTGCCCCAGAACAAACCTGACCACATCGACAAATGCCTCATCTTGATGCAAGCCCATCGCTATCACCGGATCAGTCCGCGGGACGGTGGCAGCTAGCGCCAGCCACGGTCAGGCGGAGCGGTTCGGCGTTCGCTGGATACGAAAAAGCCCCGTGGACACGGGGCTTTTCAGGTGGGACGACTCAGATCACTTCGGCCCAGAGATCGTATTCGTCGGCATTGGTCACGCGGACCCAGACCTTGTCGCCGGGCTGCAGTGGCTGCGCGCTGTCGACGTAGACCATGCCGTCGATTTCCGGCGCATCGGCGTAGGAGCGACCAATCGCGCCGTCTTCGTCGACCTCGTCGATCAGTACCTCGATTTCCTGGCCGATCTTGCGCTCCAGGCGCGCGGCGCTGATGGCCTGCTGATGGGCCATGAAGCGGTCCCAGCGGTCCTGCTTGACGTCATCCGGTACTGGCGCCAGGTCCAGTGCCTCGGCCGGTGCGCCCTCGACAGGGGAGTACTGGAAGCAACCGACACGGTCCAATTGGGCTTCGGTGAGCCAGTCGAGCAGGTACTGGAAATCCTCCTCGGTCTCGCCGGGGAAGCCGACGATGAAGGTCGAACGGATGGTCAGTTGTGGGCAGATCTCGCGCCACTTCTTGATGCGCGCCAGGGTCTTGTCTTCGAAGGCCGGGCGTTTCATAGCCTTGAGTACTTTCGGGCTGGCGTGTTGGAACGGGATGTCCAGGTACGGCAGCAGCTTGCCTTCGGCCATCAACGGAATCACGTCGTCGACGTTCGGGTAGGGGTAGACGTAATGCAGGCGCACCCACACGCCCATGCTCGACAGCGCCTGGCAAAGCTCCAGCATGCGGGTCTTGACCGGCTGGCCGTTCCAGAAATCGGTCTTGTACTTCATGTCGACGCCGTAGGCGCTGGTGTCCTGGGAAATCACCAGGATCTCCTTGACGCCCGCTTTGACCAGACGCTCGGCTTCGCTGAGCACATCGCCCACCGGACGGCTGACCAGCTTGCCGCGCATGGAGGGGATGATGCAGAAGCTGCAGGTGTGGTTGCAGCCCTCGGAGATCTTCAGGTAGGCGTAATGCCGGGGCGTGAGCTTGATGCCCTGCGGCGGCACCAGGTCGACGAAGGGGTCGTGATCGATGTTCGGCGGCACCACTTCATGCACGGCGTTGACCACCTGCTCGTACTGCTGCGGGCCGGTGACCGCCAGCACGCTGGGGTGCACGTTACGGATACTGTCTTCGGCCACGCCCATGCAGCCGGTGACGATGACCTTGCCGTTCTCGGCAATGGCTTCACCGATCGCGTCCAGCGATTCGGCCTTGGCGCTGTCGATGAAACCGCAGGTATTGACCACCACCACGTCAGCGTCCTGATAGGTGGGCACGATCTGGTACCCCTCCATGCGCAGCTGCGTCAGGATGCGTTCGGAGTCAACGGTTGCCTTGGGACAACCCAGGCTGACGAACCCGACTGTTGGCGTTTTGCTCATCGACTTTTGAACCTCGAAAACCGCGCATGAAAAAGGCGCGCGAGTATACAGCTATTTGCCCGGTTTTCGGCGCCCCGCTGAGGGCAGGCGCCGGGCGGCAGGCTGTTCAGCCGCTGTGGCCGTTCGTATCTGCGTCCGGGCCGAGCGGCGCGATCTCCGAGCGGTTGCGACCGCGCTGCTTGGCCTGGTAGAGCGCGGCGTCGGCCAGCTTGAGCACCTCCTCGATGCGTTCCGAATGGCCCGGCCACGCGGCGATGCCCAGCGAGATGGTCACGTGGCCGACGGCGACGATCGGCTCCTGCTCGACGCACTGGCGCAACCGCTCGGCCACGCGCCAGGCAGCGTCGAGCCCGGCATCGGGCAGCAGCATCAGGAACTCCTCGCCGCCGCTGCGGCACAGGGTGTCGGCGCCGCGCGAGCAGCTGGTCATCAGCTCGGCGACGTGGCGGATGACCTGGTCGCCCACGTCATGGCCGAAGCTGTCGTTGATCCGCTTGAAGTGGTCGATGTCCAGGGCCACCACGGCGAAGGCACGGCCCTCGGCGTTGAGGCGCTCCAGGGCCTGGGTAAGGCCGCGGCGATTGAGCAGGCCGGTGAGCGGATCGGTCTGGACGTCGAGGTTTAGCTTGCCGATGCGCTGGTGCATCAGGTTGACGCCCAGCTGCATGGCGCGCTTGAGCTGGTCGGATTCGAAGTACCAGGAACGGATGCGCTGGATGCGCTCCGGGCTGTCCGGTGCGTCCATTTCGCTCGCGGTGTGGGCCAGCTGCCACAGCGGCCGAGAGATCAGGCCGGACAGCAGCCAGACGCCAAAGAAAGTCAGCAGCGCCATCGGCGCCGTCTGGCGCAGCACCGCGAGCATCAGGTTGTCGAGCGGATGCAGGGTGGCGGCCGTCGGGCGCTGGGCCACGATGCCCCAGCCGGCGGTGGGCACCGGGGCGAAGCCGGCGAGCATGTCCTGGCCGCGACTGTTGACGACCCGCTGGCTGCCGGACTCGCCGCGCAGCACTCGGTCGATCACTGTGTTGCCGCCTACCACTTCGCCCAGGCGCGCCGGGTCCGGGTGATAGAGCAGGCGCCTGCTGCGGTCCACGGCATACAGGTAGGAACCGTCGTGGTAGTAGTGTTCGCCGAGCATGCTGTTGAGGATGTTCGGCTCCTTGAGGTTGATGATCCCGCCGATGTAGCCAAGGTAGGTGCCGTCGCGGCTGACGATTGGCTGGGATATCGATACCACCAGGGTGCCGATGGCCGAGATGTAGGGGCTGCTGACCAACGGTCTGCGCGCCTCGACGGCTGCCTGCGCGCCGGGCGAGTCCAGCCGCTGGCCGACCAGCTTGACCGAGCGCGGTGAGGTCGCACGCGCGACGCGGTGGGCGTCGGTGATGACGGTATTGTTAAAGCTATCCGTCTGCAGCCGCAGGCGGTCGGCTTCGGCCTGCAGAGCGTCCGGGTCGTCGAACCGGCCGGCCAGGCGCGTGGCACTGTACGCCAGTTGTTGCTGCACCGAGGCGAAGAAGGTTTCGGTGCTGGAGGCAAGCTTGACCGCATAGGCCCGGTTGGCCTCGAGCGTGTTGTCCATCAGCGACTGGCGTTGCACCTGATAGCTGGCGTAGAAGCTGATGCTCAGCGTGACCAGCCCACTGAGGATCGCCAGCAGCACGATGAGCCGCCGCAGGTCGATGCGAAACAGGGAAGTCAGGGGCATGGGGCGCTAGGGACGGCGATCAAGAGTTCGTCACGCATGGTAGGGCCTTTGGTCGCGCTGCTCCAGCCATCAGTCCGATTTCCGGGTGCGCGCGTCAACAGGCCCGGCGAAAAGAACCGCGCGCGCCCTGAACGTACCTGTACATAAACTGACCAACGGGTACGCGATTGCGCGAAACGGCGGCTCCCCCTGTTACCATCTCCGAATTGATTCGGACGGAAGACTGCTGTGACCGAGACTTCGACTTGCGTGGCTACGGCGCCAGATCATGTACCAACCGGCGTGCCCGGGCTGGACGCGGTGCTCAAGGGCGGCCTGCTGCCCCGCGCGGTGTATATCGTCCAGGGCGGGCCAGGCGAGGGCAAGACCATTCTCGCCAACCAGATCTGCTACGGCTGGGCGGCGCGCGGCGAACGCTCGCTCTACGTGACCCTGCTGGCCGAAACCCACCATCGGTTGCTGCGGCACCTGCAGAACATGGCGTTCATGGACAACCAGTACGCCGGGAGTTCGGTCGTCTACGAAAGTGCGTTCGACATCCTGCGCAGCGACGGCCTGGAAGGCATCCTTCGCTACCTGACGCGCAACGGCAAACGCCAGCAGGCCTCGCTGATCGTCATCGACGGGCTGTTCGCGCTGGAGGAGAACGCCGCGTCGGAACGTGCCTTCCGCGAGTTCATCAATGACTTGTCGATCTATGCCGACGTGGTCGGCTGCACCATCCTGTTGCTGACCAACAGCAAGCGCGACTCGGGCAGCCCTGAGTTCACCATGGTCGACGGCTGGATCCAGCTGGGCAGCGACGAGGATCACTTCCGCACCTACCGTTACCTGCAGGTGCGCAAGTTCCGCGGCAGCGACTTCATTTCCGGCCGTCACCTGAGCTTGATCTCCAATGAGGGCTTCCGGGTGTTCCCGCGGCTCGAGGCAGTCACCGGCGAGATCGACTCCGCGGTGATGCGCGATACCCGCCTGACTACTGGCGTCCCGGGGCTGAATAGGATCATCGAAGGCGGCATTCCGTACTCCTCGACCACGCTGCTGGTCGGACCCACCGGAGTCGGCAAGACCACCCTGGGGCTGAGCTTCATCTGCAGCAGCAGCGACGCCGAACCCGGCCTGATCTTTGGCTTCTACGAAGATGCCCATCGTCTGCGGCGCCGCGCCGGTGCGCTGGGGCTGGAGCTAGGGGCGTTGATCGACAACGGGGTGGTGGAGGTCATCCACCATTCGCCGACCGAATTGTTGCAGGACCAGCTGGCCGAGGAGATTCTTGACCGTGTGCGCTGCCGCGGCGTGAAGCGGTTGTTCATCGACGGCGTGGATGCTTTCAAACAGGGCGCAGTCGACGACCAGCGGCTGGGGCGCTTCCTCAGCACGCTGACCGCCATCCTCCGCAGCGAAGGGGTTACCACCGTATTCACGGCTGAGCTGGCGGAAATTGTCGGTGGGGACGAAGGCCTGCGTTTCACGGCCGTTTCCTCGATCGCCGAAAACATCGTCCTGCTGCGCTACGCCGAACTCGAGTCGCGGCTTTACCGAACCCTGGCGATCCTCAAGATGCGCGAGAGCGGCTTCGACCCATACGTCTACGAGTTTTCCCTTGGTGCTGGCGGGTTCCGGCTCGGCGAGCGCATGAGCGATACCGAGGGGGTGGTGACGGGGCAACCCCACCGTTTGCCATCGGCAGGGGGACGGGATGCGTGACCCGCACGCAGAGCGCAAGCCACTGGTATTGCTGGTGGAAGATGAGCTCGGCCTGAGCAAACTGATGGGGATGATCCTCGAAGATGAGGGTTACCGGGTCGTTGACGCAGCGAACGGCGCCCAGGGCCTTGCCCGGCTCGCCGAGGAACGCCCGGCACTGATCATCACCGATTACATGATGCCCGAGCTCAACGGCTACGAGATGGTCCGTACCATTCGGCGCAATCCTGCGTACGACACCATCCCCATCCTGATGACCAGCGCTGCCCTGCCGTCGCACCTCCCGGTGGACGAGCTGGTCGATGCGTTTCTGCCCAAGGGCAGTGGCCTGACCTTGCTGGTCAGCACCATCCGCCAGCTAATCGAAGGCGCTGACCGCGCCTAGCACCGCTGCTGTGCCGAGAGTTCGGCCGTTACAGCGCGCTGGCCGCCAGCTGCGCACGGGCGGGCAGGTAGCGCTTGAGCCGCAGTGCAGGCGATTCGATCAAGTGCCAGGACACCACCGCGATGACGACACTACCGGCCAGGCTGAGCAGCATGAACGCCGGTAGCGATAACTGCGAACCCAGCCAGTGCACCAGCAATTGCTGAAACGGAAAGCTGAAAATGTACAGGCCGTAGGAAAAGTCACCGTAGCGCCCGAAGCGCGACAGGCGCGGCCACGGCAGATGCGCCAGGTAGATGGTGATGTACGGCAGGGTCAGCACATGGACGAATAACCACCAGGGCGTCTGGGCGCTGAGCAGCGATAGCACCAGCAGGAGCAGCGCAATCTTGCCGTTCCATGGCAGCCGCTGGCGGTACAGGTACAGCGCCGAGCCGAAAAAGAAGAACATGCCCAGACGCGTTGCCTTGCGCAGGATGTCGCTCTCCAGGCCGAACGAGGGCGCGACCAAAAAGTGCACCAGCATCAGCCCCAGCGGCACGGCGAGGGTCGCGATCCGGCCGAACAGCCTGAGCAGGCCGAGCAACAACAGCGTCGCATACATCATCACTTCATAGGGCAGCGTCCAGACCGAGCCGTTAACGGTGTCGGGAAAGGGGTTGTGGCTGAATACCGCCGGCAGGTGAAACTGGGTGACCAGCGCCACGTTCGACAGGTAGCGCACCGTCTGGGTGTTCAACAGGTAGTCGCCGAGTGGCAGCCCGGTCGCCAGCGGACCGATGACCAGCACCGTGACCAGCGTCGAGACGGCCAATGCCGGAAAGATCCGCAGGGCCCGCTTGGCGACGAAGTCGAGCAGGCTGTGGCTGTTGAGCCACGAGGCGGCGATGAGAAAGCCGCTCATCACGAAGAACAGGTTCACCGCGATGTCGGCGGCGTCCATCGAGCCGGTAAACAGCCGTACCGGTTCGACCGCGCCGCGGCCCGACAGCCAGTAGCAATGTCCGAGCACCACCGCCGAGGCGGCGAAGAAGCGCAGGAAATCGAAGTTGTTGCCGTCGCGTCTAACCGATGCGATGTCCATGTCCCGCCCCCCTTTCAAAGATAGAAAGCCTGCACGTCCCTCCGTGGCTGGCCGGCGTCAACGAAGTGGAAACTGCTCGCTCATGCCCAGGGCGCCGCGTTCGCCATCACGGATCGCCTGCTCGATCAGCGCCAGGCGAGCCTGGCTGTGGCGCAGCCGGCTGAACAGGCGCAGCAGGCCGAGAAAGACCGCGCGATTGAGCCGGTGCACGGCGGGCGATGCGGCCCATACGTGGGTGTCGAACCAGGCCTGGTTGCGCGCGGTGTAGTAGGCGCGAAAATCCGAATCCCCGAGCAGGAAGGTCTCGTAGATGCTGCCGGTACGCGCCTTGATGTTCCAGGAATGCTCCAGTTCGTCGATCACCGCCTCGGTGAACAGCCACAGCTGGCCACCGCCAGCGGTGATACGCCGGGTGTATTCAGTGTCGTCGACATACAGCACCAGCTCCCGGCGGGGCAGGCCAATTCGCTGGTACAGGCTGCGGTGGGCCAGCATGCCACCGTAGGGCGCGAAGGGCAGGCTGACCCGGTCCGCGCGCACCCCGGGGCGTTTGCCCCAGCGGGTGCGGCGCCAGAGCTTGTAGGGCAACTGCGCCAGGTGGAAGCCGAAATAACTCGATCGCGGTTGGCAGAGGAACCGGGACGGCACGCCCTGGGCCACGTCCGCCTGTTGGGTGGCGCGGTAGCCGAGCACGGCGACCTGGGCAGCGCCGAGCCTGTCGCCGAGGCGTGTCACTTCGCGGTGCAGGATCGCCACGGCTGCCTCCGTCGGCGCGTTGTCGTCGTCCATCATCCAGATGTACTCGGCGCCGCTGGCGAGCGCGGCATCCAGTGCCACGGCATAGCCATTGGCCGAACCGGTGTTGCTGGGCAGCTCGATCAGCCTGACTCGGCCGGCAAAGCGCGCCGCCAGCGCATCGAGCGGTGCGCTCGAGGCGTTGCTCACCACCACGACGTCGCGGATCTGCTCGAAACTCAGCGCGCGCTCGACCAGTTGCTGCAAATAGGGCAGCCGATCGCCGTAGGTGACGGTCACCACTGTGGTTGTCTGTGTCATGTTCGGACTCGGGTCGATACCGCCCGCTCGAACGAGCGGGCACGCCGCCACGTCAGCGATCGGATGCCGCTGGCGTGGCGTAGGGGAAGGACAGTCTGGGTGGAACGAAAGGGGCGGTGGTGACGCTCAGGCGGCGCTTTGCGGGTCGCCCGCCCGGGCGACGGCCGTGGGCTGGCTACAGGCGGAATCGGCGTCGGGGTTGAAAAAGGCGTGGAACACACTGATCAGCCGGGTCACGCCGGCCGTGCCCGCGAGGTCGGGCGCCTCGAAAATCTCCGTGTAGGAATAGCCGTCGGCATACACCAGCGTTTGCCGTGATTGATCTGCACTGTCCATGGTGCCTCCGAGAAAACTCAGTGTTAGAAGGTGTAGCGAATACCTTCGCCCGAACGGCGGTAGGGGTTGCCCAGCAACGGCTTGGCCAGGCGAATCGGTGCCGGCGTGGCGGTGCCCGCGCGGCCATCGTCAGCGCACGCCGGCCCAGCCGGACGGCTATCGGGTGTGTCGGCGATTGGTCCGCTGATCCCGGTGCCGCAATCGGCACGGTTCGACGTCGCGTTTTCCACGTCCTGTGGATGCAGCGTCTGGGATGAGTCGGCACGGTGGCTGGCGTGGGTCGTCCCGCTGATCAGCAAGGCGATGCTTAATGCCGTCAGGGTCGGAATGCGGTGCGATACGGTTGCTGTGTTCATCCTTGAAACCTCGCAGGTGGGTGAGGGGCCGCTAGGCGTGCTTCATGGGCACTGCCGTCGGGTAGACCGGCGCGACGCTGACCGCTGTAATGGCCGGTCGCTCCGCAGGTGCGTCCTGTCCGTTAAGCAACGACACCTCCAGAGCCCTAGTTTCCACGAACGCCTTGATCTCGCGCCTGAATCGTTCGGTTGAAAATCGCTCTGCGCTTGTGCGGCAGCTCTCAGGCAGGATGCGATGTGCCTGCGATTCGAAGTACTCGACCGCCTCGACCAGCGCCGCCGCGGTCTGCTCGCCATAGAACACCCCGGTCGGTTCCGGCTGGCCGAGCCCGCGCACCGTTTCCAGCACGCCACCGCGGCCGTAGGCGATGACCGGCGTGCCGCAGGCCTGGGCCTCGATGGGCGCGATGCCGAAATCCTCCTCGGCAGCGAACACGAAGGCCTTGGCGCGCTGCATGTGGTGCAACAGCACGGCAAAGCTCTGATAGCCCATCAGGGTCACGTTGGGCGAGGCCAGTTCCTTGGCCTTGTCCATTTCCGGGCCGGAGCCGATCACGATCAGCTTTTTATCGGGCATGCGCGAAAACGCCTCGACGATCATCGGGATGCGCTTGTAGGGCACCATGCGCGAGGCGGTCAGGTAGTAATCCTCCTTTGTCGCGTGCAGGGTGAACTGGCGGGTGTCCACGGGCGGGTAGATGACCGTCGACTCGCGCCGGTAGCTCTTGTTGATCCGCCGGCCGATGAAGTGCGAGTTGGCCACGAAGTCGTCCACGCCACTGGCGGTGCGCTGGTCCCACATGCGCATGTAGTGCAGCAGCATGCGCGCCAGCTTGGCCTTGAAGCCATGGTCCAGGCTGGCCTCGTGCAGGTACTGGTGCTGCAGGTCCCAGGCATAGCGGATCGGCGAATGCACATAGCTGATGTGCAGCTGGTTGGGCCCGGTCAGTACGCCCTTGGCCACGGCATGGCTACTGGAGATCACCAGGTCGTAGGCGGACATGTCCAGCTGCTCGATGGCCAGCGGCATCAGCGGCAGGTACTTCTGGTAGTGCGTCCTGGCCTTGGGCAGTTGCTGGATGAAGGTGGTGGTGGCGCGCTTGCCCCCGAGGTGGGCGCGGTCTTCGTCGGAAAGAAAGTCGATGACAGCGAACAGATCGGCTTCCGGCCAGACGTCCAGCAGCCCGGCCAGGACCCTTTCGGCCCCGGCGTAGGTCACCAGCCAGTCGTGCACAATGGCGATTTTCATAGGAAGTCCTTTTGAGTGAGGGGAATAGCGTTCGGCTGCCTGCAGATCGGGCAACCAGCGCAGATCCGGGTGGACACGCATGTCGAGGGGGATCCGGCTGCGAACCGGGGCGCCGGAACGGCGCGGCTAGTGCTTGGGTTGCCCCACGGGCAGCGCCGTGATGGTGGCGGTGTTCATGTCGCGTTCGCCGATGAAGACCTGGTCGATTAGCCGAGAAAGCTGCCGCGCCGAGGCGTTCCACGAGAAGCGCGCGACGTTGGCCTTGCCGCGCCTGCGCAGGTCCAGGCGCAAGGCTTCGTCGCTCAGGATTCGCTCCATGGCCCGGCTGATGTCCCCGACGTCCAGCGGATCGAAATACAACGCGCTTTCGCCGAGGACTTCCGGTATCGAGGCCGAGCGCGCCGCAATCACCGGGCAGCCGCAGGCCTGCGCCTCGAGCGGCGGAATGCCGAAGCCCTCGTAGATCGACGGGAACACGAAGGCGGTCGCGCCCTGATAGGCCTTGACCAGCTCGTCGTCCGGCAACCGGCCGAGGTTGTGGATGCGCCGGCTGCCGGCCACGTCGTGAATGCTTCCGGCGAAGACCCGGTTGGAGTCCCCGACGATGCGCAGCTCGACGTCGTTGTGGCCCTCGACGCGCAGGAAGGCGGCGATCATGCGGGCAAAGTTCTTGTGTGTGCTGGGGGACGACACGGCCAGCAGATAGGGCGTCGTTCCGCGGGGCGCCGTATCCACGCAGAATGGTTGAAACCGCTCGTCCACCGCGCTCGGCACGATGCTGATCTTGCTGGCCGGATACCCGTAGTGAGAGGCGAGTTCCATGCGCGAGAATTCGCTCCCGGTGATCAGTGCCTTGACGCGGCCGAGCAGCAGCGGTGTCAGGGTGCGATACATGGCTCTAAAGGTCCTCGAATAGCTTTCCGGATGTCTGACATAGGTGATGTCGTGATGCGTCGCGATCTGGTTGCGGTAGGCCAGCGGCGCCGTGTTGCAGAGCGATACCAGGGGCGGGTTGCCGTTACGGGCCAGCCAAAGGGGGAGGTCGACCTGCTCCCACAGGTGGCCGCGATGGCGACCGATGCGGCGCACCTGCAAACGCTTGGCGCTTTCGTGCAGGCAGATGTTCTGCGGTGCCACGAAGACCAGGTCGTCGCGTAGGGTCTTGAGCTGCAGGCAGAGCTGCTCGGCGAAACGCTGGACACCGCGCATTTCCTGGGTCAGGAAGCGTGCATTGATCACGATCATCGGGAATCACCTTTTCCTTTAAGGTTCGTTTGAATCGAGTGTCGAGCTCGCGGGCTCGCTGGCGAGCGAAACCGGACCGGCTGCTGCAAGACGGATGATCTTGGGAAACTCGCCAAGCTCGACCCGCGCCGAGCAACCGCCACCGGCGGCCTCGCATTGCCAGTGGGCAGCGGTGGCGACTCGTCCCCGGTCCGGCTGCGCGGTGTCGAGCAGTTCCACCGGGCCGCCGCCGCTCTGGGCGGTCGAGAACACGCTGATCGACTGCGGCTTGCCCGTGCTCCAGGCCACCAGCAGCTGGTCCCCGGCGTTGGCGAAGCGCAGCTGCACAGTGTCCCTGTCCGCATCGCCGACGCGCCCGACAAAGCGATAGCGCTCGATGATCGGGCTGATGGCCTGCAGCACGGCATAGGCCGGCTTGGGGCTGTAGTCCTGGCGCAGCAGGCCGAAGTTGTGCTCGCGCTCCCGTGGGTCGGTGCCGTCGTTGCGCAGGTCGTACCACCAATAGCCGCGCACGTTGGGCAGCGTCCGGGCGAGGAAGTAGCTGCGGGCCAGGTACGCCGCCTGCAGGGTTTCATCGATGCCGCAGGCGCCCTGGTGCGCAGGCCACGCCATTTCCGTGAGGTAGATCGGTACCGGCTGGTTGGCGGCGCGGGAGAGGTCCAGTGCGACGCCATCCAGCCACTCGATCCAGGCCTCCGGCGTGGCTTGATCGCCGCGATTGCAGTGGACGTAGGGGTGCAGCGAAATCCCGTCGACCGACTGCATGACGCCGGCTTCGACCAGCCGTTCGGCGAACCCCGACCGGATGCCCTGGCTGGTCACCGCCCCGGCCAGCACCTTGGCATCGGGGTCCTGCTGGCGAATGATTCCGGCCGCGTCGGCCACCAGCCGCGCATAGTCCTGGGTGAACGCGGGGTCGTCCGGGTTCTCGAGGTCCCACTCATTCCAGATTTCGTAATGCTGCACACGGCCACGCAGCTGCTGCGCAATGAACGCCACATAACGGTTGTAGGCCGCACGCACCGGTTCGCTGCGCGGTTTTTCACCGTCGCCGTGGTGAATGTTGCCGTAGCCGAGTATCAGAAGGCTGTCGATGCCCTGGGCCTGGGTCTTGCGCAGGTAGTCGTTCCAGTGCGGCTCCAGGGCCAGCTTGTCGCGCTGGCGCTCGACGAACGCCCAGTGCGCGTCCGTGCGTACCGATGCGATGCCGGCCTTGCGCAACAATTCGTAGCCTTTGGCGCGGCTGCCCGGTAGGTGCAGTTCATGGGAGCAGACACCGACGATGAACGGTTCCTCAGTCTCCTGTGCCGGCGCGTGCAGGACGTTGCCAAGCAGCGCAGCCGCCAGTGCCAGGCGGCCAATACCAGAACGACGGCTCATGGCTTCTCCCCCCTGACGCCGTGGTCCGTGCCAGCCCGGAACCCGTCGTGCAAAGGTGCCCCTGTCGTTTCGTAGGGTCTGCCGGACCTGAGGCGCGGTAACTGCACGTGCGCGATGGCCATGCCAAGGAACAGTGTGGCGGTGGTCACTTCCAGCACGTCGGTGGCCCAGCCGATCAGGCAGGTGCAGAACACGATCCCCAGCAGAGCGTCGCGGATGCGCGGCCCCCGGTCGTGCAAGCGCAGCAACAACGGAAAGAGCATGAGGTAGAGCACTACGCCGAGCACGCCGAGCATGCCCCAGAGATACAACGCCGTGTTGTCGGCGATGCTCAGCAGTTCCAGCCAGGCCAGGGGGAAGGCCGCCGCGCTGCTGCCTACCGCGCCGAACCCCGCGCCAGTCCAGCCCCAACCCTGGTTGACCAGTACGTCGATGAAATTCGGCCAGCTGTTGATCAGACGGTCGTTGAACGAAGCCAGCAGGCTGGCGCTGTAGGCTTCGCTCTGCGGGATGTTGAGCAGCAGGCTGGCGATTGGCAGTGCCATGCCGGTCAGCACGACGAGCAGGAACGCCGTTGCGCTGGGGACCCGGTAGCCCGCCAGGAACAGCATCACCAGGGTGAGCAGGTAGGCCGCGGCGGTGGACTTGTTGGTGGTCAGGTAGATCGCCACGAAGGCGACCGGATAGAGCATCAGGCGCAGCAGTCGCATGCGCAGGAAGGCTGCCAGATACAGGCTGTACAGGGCGATCATCACGGCCAGGTTGGTCGACATCCGGGCGAATCCGGCCAGCCGGTCGGTGCTGCCAAAGGCCCAGGACTTGTTGGCGGTCAGTTCGACGTCACCCATCATGTAGCTGTAGCCCTTCCAGGGCACCGAGGTGTACATGTCCAGCGCGACACCGACCAGCGAGGCCAGCAGGCAGAAGCCGATCGCCCAGCCCAGCAGCGCCGTGCGGCGTTCCAGGTAAGGGCCGCAGAACAGCCCGAACAGCAGCGGCACGTAGATGAAGACGCTGAAGCCGACATTGCCGGGCGCCGCGCCATGCAGCAGGGCGAGCAGGCTCCAGACCACCACCGCGAAGAGCACCAGCCAGACCCCGGCCTGGCTGCGCGCGCGAGGCAGCTCCAGCGCCACCGCGGCCAGGCAGGCGAGCTTCGGCAGGTACAGCAGGGCACCGATGCCCGCCACGTCGAGGTAGTAGCGCAGGGCGCCGGCAAAGGTCTCGCTGACCAGCAGCGACGCTGCGATCAGCGCCAGCACGGTGGGCTTGTCAATCGCCAGCGGGCTCGACCTGGGGCATGCGAGGGTTAGCGCGTTGGGGCTCATCGAGGGCTCTCCGGCCATGAAGCGTGGTCTGCAGGATCGTTTCGTACTGATCGAGCATCCGTTCCGTATTGAGAAACGCGCTGACGCTGTCGCGTGCATGCGCGGACAACCGTTGACGCAGATCGCTGTCCAGATAGAGCCTGAGCATGGCTCTGCCGAGTGATTCGGGGTCGCTTGGCGAGCACAACAGCCCGTTGACGTTGTCCTGGATGATCTCCGGCAGTCCACCCATCTCGGTGGCGATGATCGGCAGCGCCTGGGCGCACCCCTCGACGGCGACCAGCCCAAAGGGCTCGGCCCATATCGACGGAATGACCAGCACGTCGATGTCGCGCATGAAGCGTTCGGATTGCTGGTAACCGACGAACCTCACCTTGGCCGGATCGGCGAGCGCCATGAGTTGTGCTTCGTAATCCAGCTTGCCGCGACCGGCAATCTGCAGCGTGGCGTTGATTGACAGGGCCTGAAACTGCTCGATCAGCCAGCTCACTCCCTTGTTTGCGGACAGCGTGCCGATATAGCCGAAGCGCAGCAGGCCGCTGTGTTGAACCCGTGGCATGGCCTGGCGGCTGGCGTCGGCGTCGATGCAGTTGTACACGACATGCTGGCTGGCTCGTCCGAAGAAGCCTTCGGCGGTGATCCGCTCCAGGACGAAACGGCTGACCCCGATCACGGCGCTGACCTGCTCTGACGCTGGCGCATGCCGATGGCGAAAGGCCGCGCACAGTCCGCATTGGCGCTCGCAGCTGCGCCCCTTGTTGAACATGGTGTCCTTTGGGCAGAGCAGGTACAGGTCGTGCAGCACCTGCACGATGGGTAGCCCGGCCGCATGGATCTCATCCCACGCTGAGATCGACCAGCCGACGAGGTTGTTGCACAGCACCAGGTCCGGCTCTTCGTGCTCAATGACCTCACGCACATAGTGGCGCATGCGTCGGTTGTAGCGGTCCCGGTAATGCCAGCCGAGGCGCAGCAGGGGGTTGGGCTTGGCCTGGGTGAAGTGCCAGTAGAGGTTGCTCAAGCCGGCGCGGTAAACCAGCACATTGCCGACGTGCTCCGGGTTCAGGCCGGGCTCCGGCCCGGTGGCGAGCACCACTACCGAGCAACCTCTTGCCTGCAGTCCTTCGGCCAGTTGGCGGACCACGACCTCCGCACCTCCGCCGATATGCGGCGCATACAGGCTGTGCAAGATCAGTATTTTCATCACAGGCTCCGTGATCAGTCGGCTTTGCAGGCAGGCGCTGCCGCTCGATGGCAAGGCCCGCCACTGAGGTAGCGGGTCGGAACGCGTACCTTCTGCTCGCGTTGCAGCAGGTTGAGCAGGATGACCGCGCGCGCTTCTCCGTCGCGGCAGACAAAAATCGCCTCTAGGTCCTGGAAGCTGCCACCGTTGAGCTGCACCCGGTCGCCGGGTTTAAAGGGCAGCGGCTCGCTCCGGCTGGGTTCGGTCGCCAGGCGCTGACGCAGCTGCTCGATCAGTTCGTCTCTGACCGGAACGGGTTCGCCACCGAAGGCGACCACGCGGGCCACGCCGCGGGTCGAGCGGATCGGGTACCAGTTGTCCCGCTGCGCATCGAGACGGATGAACAGGTAGCCGGGGAACAGGGCTTCCTGCGCCTTGCCGTGGCCCGCCGCTGGCGGTTTCTGTGGGCGGTAGCACTCGAAGTGTTGCCGGCGTAAGTGCTCTTCAGCACGACATTCCTGGCGTGGTCGGGTTTGCAGCAGGTACCAGCGTGGGTTGTTGACGGGCGCATCCATATCTATTGCCTTCCAGAGCGTCTACGAAATCCGTGTGTGGTGTGGCCCGGGGCATCACGCCCGTTGGAGCGCCCCCGAATGCGGCTGCCCCTCGACCAGCGAGAAGCGATCGAGCAGCGCCCGGGTACCGCTGCGGCCGTTGAACATCAGCACGTCGATGATCGACAGCGAGGGCACGAACGGCTGGCCGAACTGCGGGTAGCTCAGCTCGTCCATGCGCAGGAAGCGCAGCACCAGCCCCTGCGCGCGAAAGTAGGACGGGCAGTACAGCGCCGTACCGCCGATAGGGTTGATGTACTGCTCGACACCGAGCCGGTGAGCGATGCGCACCACGCGTTCCTGCTTGTCCATGCGCGCCGGCAGGCCCATGTCGGAACCCAGGTGGATCGGCGTCTCGATCTCCAGATGCGCGCACAGGGCGCGGATGGATTGTTCGGCGAAGCGCGCCAGGTTGCGTTCCGGGCTGGCGAGGATGCGGGTCAGCAAGGCCAGGGTTTCGGTCTTGTGCGGCGCCCGGGCGTAGCTGAATGCCAGCGTCTTGAGCAGCCGTCCGGCGTGCGCCTCGAAGTCGTCGCTGAGCCAGCGCTGGTTGATCGACAGGTAGGGATCGTCATGGCGCAGGGAAAAGGTCACCAGCTTCGGCTGTCCGTTGACCAGGATGCGGTTGCGGTTGATCCACGAGGCCTTGACGTACTGCAGGTCGTCGCCCAGCACGAACGCGTCGCTGCGGGCGATCAGCTGGAAATAGCCCAGGTAGGGGAACAGGTAGGGCTGCATCATTGCGGCAGTTCTGAGCATGGCGGGTCCCTCGCGTGGTGGTCGGTGGCATGCGCGCGGGCGTGGCCGCGGCGTGCCTGCGATCAGGCCTTCTGTGAGTAGCTGTAGTAGCCGTAGGCACCGGTGTCGTAGGCGGAGCTCGAGGCCTTGCGCCGGATGCCGTTGAGAATCGCGCCCTTGAGCAGCACGCCGTTCTGCGCCAGGCGCCGCTTGGACGCCTCGATCTGGCTGGCGGTGCTCAGCCCGTAGCGCGCCACCAGCAGGCAGGTACCGGCCTGCTGCGCGACCAGCACCGCATCGGTCACCGCCAGGACCGGCGGCGTGTCGATGACGATGAAGTCGTACTCGCGCTCGGCCTCCTTCAACAGACGGGCGAAGTTGTCATGCATCAGCAGCTCGGACGGGTTGGGCGCCGAATGGCCGCTGACGATGACGTGTAGGTTGGCCTGGTCGGTCTTGGCCACCACCGCCGCCAGGTGCAGCCCGCTGGCCAACGCGTCGGACAACCCGTTGCGCGGCGTCAGGCCGAACACCCCGGCGAGGTAGCCGCGGCGCATGTCGGCGTCGATCAGCAGCACGCGCTGGCCGGACTGGGCGATCACCGAGGCCAGATTGCTGGAAACAAAGGACTTGCCCACCGAGGGCGTCGGGCTGGTGATCACCAGCACCTGGTTGCGCGCTTCGAGCATGGCGAACTTGAGGCTGGTACGCAGGCTGCGCAGGGACTCGATGGCCAGGTCCGCCGGGTCGGTGCTGCCGAGCAGTTTGCTGCGGCCGTCGCGCAGCTTGCGTAGCCGGTATAGCGCGTCCTGCTTGGCGGAGAAGGGCAGCGCGGCATACACCGGTACGCCCAGGTGCTCGATGGTTTCGGGGCTTTCGATGCCGCGGTAGAACACCTGGCGCAACAGGATCACCAGCGCTGACGCCAGCAGCCCGGCAAACACGGCGACCAGCACCACCAGCGGCTTGATCGGCTTGGCCGGTTTTTCCACCACGGCGTAGGCGCTGTCGATCACCCGCACGTTGCCGATGGTCCCGGCCCGCAGGATGTCCTGTTCCTGGGCCTTGTCCAGCAGCAGGGTATAGGTGCGGGTGGTCACCTGCATGTCGCGGTTCAGGCGCAGCAGCTCCTGCTGGGTCATCGGCAGGGTGTTGACCTTGGCCATCAGACCCTCCTTCTGCTTCTGCAACTGATTGATCTTGGTCAGCAGCGTCTGGTAAGTCGGGTGCTCGGGCGTGTAGAGCTGGTTGTATTCGGTGCGCTTGAGGTTGTACTCGGAGATCTGCGCTTCCAGCGCCACGATCTGGTCGAGCACGCCCTTGGTCTCGATGCTGATGTCCACCGACTGGGCGCTGGTCTGGTAGTCGTTGAGCGCGGCTTCGGCCTTTTCCAGCTCCTTGCGCACCAGCGGCACCTGCGAACGCAGGAACTCCAGTCGCTGCGCGGCCTCGGCGGAGCTGCGCTCGATGTTCTGGCGCACGTACAGGCGGCTGATCTGGTCGAGCACCCGGTTGGCTTTCTCCGGGTCCGGATCTTCCAGGCTGAGGTAAACGATGCCCGAATCCTTGCCCGCTTCGCCCACCTTCAGGCGCTTCTGGTAGTCCAGCGCCGTGGTCTGCGGGCGGTTGCGCACCACCCTGAATTCGGTGCCGGGGCGGGCGATCAATTCGGCGATCTGCAGGGTGAAGCCGTCACGTTGCACGGTTTCGCCAGTGCGGCCACTGAGCAGCAGTTTCTCGTCATCGTCGTACAGGCTGAATGCGTTGGCCGGCCCGGCGCGCAGCGTGAGGCGCTCGCCGAGATAGGCCTCCGGCACGTCGAACTGGAAGACGTCCAGCTTCTCGCCGCCCCAGGCGTAACGGGACAGGCCCAGCAGGGGCTCGGCGAGGGCACCGTCCTTGACCGGGTCATGCTGGCGCGCCAGGTAGCTGCCAAGCAGCGGCACGTAGCGGGGCCGGGCGTCGATGTAGAGCTTGAGGTCGTTGACCGTGCGTCCCAACACCGAGCGCGACTTGATCAGCTCGATCTCGGTGACCGCCTGCGAGACCGAATTGGGCCGCGGCACGGACTCGGGCACGCCGGTGATACCGGCCTTCTTCGGCTCGATCTGGATCATCGCCGTCGCCTCGTAGACCGGGGTGGCGACAATGGCGTAAGCCACGCCCAGCAGCGCGAAGAACGTGGTGATAAGGCCGATCAGGCGTTTGTGATCGAATGCCACGCGCAGAATGCGTGCCAGGTCGATGCGGTTGTCGACGTCGTAATCCAGAGACGAGCGGGCCATAACGGTCATTGCGGTTCCTTCCTTGAGCGATCGCTATCAGCGCGGCGAGGCGCGGTCATGCGCCTGGCGTCAGGCGGCGAAACAGGTTGACGCTGATGTTCTGAAACACTTGACCCAGTGCCGCCAGCTTGCTCATTGGCGAGATCGAGGCCAGCGCCTGGGCGAAGACCTGGGTCAAGAAATATTCGTAGAGCGAGGCGTCGCCGATCCGCTGGTAATAGCGCGCCAAGCAGTAGTACGCATGCATGGTCATCTGGATGCGCTGCTTGCTGCTGCGCATGGAGAAGATGCCGCCCTCGTGTACGCGGTAGGCCGCCGGCTCGATTTCGGCCATGAACTTGCCCTTGCCGTGGGCACCGAGCAGGGACCACCAGCAGATATCGAGCACTTCGACGCCATGCAGCTCAGGGGGCAGCTCATGGATCAGGTTGCGAAAGCAGACGGTCAGCGTCGACACCGAGCGGGCCCGCTTCAGGTCGCGGGCACTGGCATCGCGGCGCAGCCGGCCCTGCAGGTGCGGACTGCGCACCACGCCCTGGCTGTTGAACATGAAGGCGTCGTGGTAGGTCATCACGTAGTCGCGGTGCGCCTCGAGAAAGTCGACCTGGAGCTGCAGCTTGCGCGGGTCCGTCCAGTAGTCGTCGCCTTCGCAATAGGCGATGTACTTGCCTCCGGCCTGCGCAAAAAGCGCGGTGCTGAACGGAACGCCTCTCTGATACTGGTTTTCCCGCTGGTAGATCGGCCGGATCACATTCGGGTAGCGCGCCGAGTACTCGGCGATGATCGCCGCGGTGCCGTCCGTCGAGGCATCGTCGTGGACGATCACCTCGAACGGGAAGTCCGTCTGCTGGCCGATAAAGCCGTCCAGCGTGTCGCGGATGAAGTCGGCGTGGTTGTAGGCCAGGCAGACGATGCTCAGCAATGGCGCTCGCCGTTCTCGCCAGCCGGCCATGAGGTCCTGTTCGGTTTTGGCTTGGATATCCATTCAAACACTCGATCGGGTCATGAGAAGGTAAAGCCGCATCACAACGGGGCGGGAGGTAAAGGCCACCAGGGTCAGGCAGATCAGGCCGCTGATTGCGAGGCCCAGGAGGATGTCGAAGCGGTTGTCGTTGGCAATGGCAGCGAACAGTGGCTCGCTGATCAGCAGGCCCAGGCCGGTCATGGCGGTGATGCGCAGCATGTCGCGCAGCCAGGGGCGCTGCAGGGCAGGCGCGAAGTGCCGATGCACCATGGCCGGCCAGATCAGCAGGGTCACCAGGCGCAGGCCGAACCAGACCAGGCCGGCCCCGTAGGCGCCATGCTCGAGCGCGGCGTAGCTCACCAGCGGAATGCTGATCGCTGCGCTGACCAGGCTGAACCAGACATGCCGGCGCAACTGGCCATGGGCGTACTGCAGGTAGAACTGAAAGCCCGTGACCGCCATCAGGGCGCTGCCCAGCACATACCAGGGCAGGATCGTGCGGCTCCATTGCGCCGCTTCGCTGTCGCCCGTCCAGGCAAAGATCAGCTCGTAGGCATGAAAGGCGACCACCCCGGCCAGGGGAAACAGCAGACTGCAGACGAACCGTGTTGCATTGAGGTACAGCGCCTGCATCTCGCCAAGCCGCTCTTCGGCGACGAGCATGGTCAGGCGCGGCAGCAGCGTCTGCACCAGCGGGTTGATCAGCGTCATGATCCCGGTGGTGATCAGCGCGACCAGCGAGAAGTAGCCGTACTCGGTGAGCGGCAGCACGCTGGAGAGCAGCACCTTGTCCAGCTGGGTCAGCAGGATCCACAGCACCGAGGTCAGCGAAATGCCCGCTGCGAAGGGCAGCACCGGCTGCACCAGGGTCCAGTCGAAGCCCGTGAGCAGACGCGGCGTGGGCATTCGCCCATAAGCCTTGGCGGCGAATAACGACGTCTCGATCAGGCCGACCACCGCCTGGAACAGGAAGAAGTCTACCGGCGCCTGGCTGACGAAGGCCAGCAGGAACAACCCGCCGAAGTAGCGCAGCGTCGCCACCAGCACGTTTGCCCCGTTCAGCCAGGCGTGCAGCTCCAGCCCCTGGAGACCACTTTTGTAGAGCGTCGCGTAGAGCTTCAGGGCCGTCATCAACCCCATCAGGCTGATGCACTGCATCAAGGTGGTGACGCTCAGAGACTCCGCCTGCAGCCAGCGTTGCGCGATCCAGCCGCTTCCCAGATAGATGCCCAGGGTGACCAGCACCGCCACCGGCGCGAAAATCAGCTCGAACGAGCGCATCAGCCGGCCGGCCTCGTAGCGCGTCGTTGCATCGACTGCCCGGCCGCGCAGATGGGCGATCTGGCGTACCAGCGAGGGCGACAGGCCAGCATCGAGCAATTGCATCCAGGCCTGCATCACGGCGAAGAACCCAATCAGGCCGTAGGCCTCGGCGCCCAGATGGCCGAGGTAGAACGGCAGGATCAGGATGCCGATGAGCAGCGCATAGGCCTGCCCGGCGTAGCTGAGGCCGGTGTTGCGGAGCATCGAACGCTGTCGATCGGACATGAATCGGGCCGCCGGTAAGTCGTTAGGGGCGCGTGCGGGCGCGGTAGATCAGGCTGAACGGGGTTTCGACCAGGGTGTGGGCGGCCACAGCCGTCCGGCCGCTTCGGTGCTGCAACCGGCCACCTCGCTCAGCACGGTCTGGATGACCCGCGTCTGCACGTGCCGCGGCAGCCCCGGGTAGATCGGCAGGCACAGCACCCGCCGGCTCAGCGCGCGCGAGTGCAGTTGCGGCGTCTGCGGCTGCAGGTAGGCCAGGGTGTCGAGCGAGGGGTAGAAGTAGCGGCGCGGGTTGATGCCCTTGGCGTTGAGCGCGCTGCGACAGCGCAGCAGCTGGTCCTCGCCGGCCAGCGCGACCGGGAAATAGCTGTGGTTGCGCTGTGCATGCAGCTGCGGTTGCTGCAGGTCCAGGTGGTCGCCGAGCCCCTGCTCGTAGCGCCGGGCGATTTCCGCCCGTTGCTCGAGAATCAGGGGCATGTCGTCGAGGATGCACAGGCCCATCGCGGCGGCGAATTCGTTGAGCTTGGCATTGATGCCGATGCCGTCGATGAGATCGGTGTCGACGATGCCGAAGTTGCACAGCAGTCGGATGCGCGCGGCCAGGTCGTCGTCATCGGTGACGATCGCGCCCCCCTCGATGGTGTGGAACAGCTTGGTCGCGTGGAAGCTGAGCGTGCTGATGTCGCCCCAGTTGAAGACCGAGCGGTCCCGGTAGCGCACGCTGAACGCGTGGGCGCCGTCGTAAACGACCTTCAGCCGATGCCGTGCGGCGATGCGGGCGATCTCTTCGACCTCACACGGGTTGCCGAACACATGGGTGGCGACGATGGCCTGGGTGTCGCTGTCGATGCGCGCCTCGATCGCCTTCGGGTCGAGGTTCCAGGTCGCCTTGTCGATGTCCGCGAAGATCGGCCGGATGCCTTCCCACTGCAGCGAACTGGTGGTCGCGACAAAGCTGAACGGCGTGGTGATGGCGCTGCCGGTCAGGTTCAGCGCGCGGTAGGCGATCTGCAGCGCCAGGGTGCCGTTGTTGGTGAGGATGATGTTGCGCACGCCGAGGTAGTCGCGCAGGCGCTCTTCGAGTTCGGTGACCAGCGGGCCGTGGTTGGTGAGCCAGCCGGAGGCGTAGATGCTGTCCACGTAGCGCAGGAACCGGGCCTTGTTGCCCAGGTACGATTGGGTGACGTTGATCATCACGACGTCCTTATCGAGGGTCTGTCGAGCCGCAGCGGGAGGCGGCCAGGTGGCGGATCAGGCGGTCGGCTGGTTGCCCATGGCCGTGGCACGGCGGGCACGGCGCTGGTTCATCTTGAGGATCATGCGTGTCGCGAAACTGCCGGCGTGCGGATCGCCGAAATGAAAGATCGCCGTCGCGCGCCGGGTGGCCGGGTCGCAGGCTTCGTTGGCGTGCAGGGTCCGGTAGCCCCAGAACAGGTAGAGGTTGCCTGGTACCAGCTTGAGCTTCTCGGGCTTCAGCCATCCCCGGCCAATGGCGGCGGTGACCAGGCGGCGCGCCACGCGGTTCTGCAGCAATGCCTTCTCCAGCACATTGATTGCCACGTTCGCGCGTATGCGCCGCAGATTTGGGAACAGGATCAGGTCGCCCCGGTCTTTGCCCTCTTGCGGGATGTCGATCGGCAACAGGGCGGTGACCAGGCTGGCATCGTAGTGAAAGCAATTGGACTCGCGTCGGCCTGAATGACCCTGAACGCAGCGCAATACCGTCAGCAGTTGCTCACTGTAGGCCGGCTCGCCGGCGCCGATTCGGTAGACCTCGGCCAGCAACTCGCGAAACGCCGGCGAGGCACCCAGCAGCCCCAGCAGCGAAGCCTCGATCTCGGCTCCGCCGTGGTGTGCGAAATAGCGCCCGCTGTGTTTTGCCGCGTCGTTGCGGACCATTTCGCGCAACGAATCGAGTTGTTCAGCCGATAGAAAGTTCGCCACGCAGGCACTTCCCTTTCTATTCATTTCATCGGCGATAAAAGCATGCGCGGCGCTGACTGGAAGGCGGAACTGGGTATTCACGGGGCGCTCCGAAAGTTGATTGGTTATCCAGATAGGACTTGCCGTTTAAATTCAACGGCTGAGGCAGTTCGATAATTAAATAAGTTGTTGATTGCTGTTAGAAAGGCGCGAGCGTATTACTTGCAGCCATAAGTATTCCGGCACGTCTGGGTACAGGGGTTATTTATATGAAGTTGAACAACGCTACCGCCATCGACTGCACGGAGGAGTGAGGTCGGTTTTCGGGCGTACGCACGGGCGGCTCCCGCGTAGCCTGGTCCCAGGCATGGCTACCGCACTCGGCCAGGCTACGAGATAAGCGTCAAAAAAACCTTCATTGCAGGCGTTACAGCTGGGAAGCTGCAAGAGAGGACGCCGTCCTTGCGCGTTCGGATCACCCGGCCGGCACCCTGTGTGCGGCTGGCGACCAGCAACATCCTGTCTCGTCGTTCTGCGGCGTAGTTATCATTCAGAAAGTGATTGCCGTCAAGATAAAACCGAAAACTTTTTCGGCAGTTTTCCGCAGGCGGATGCCAATGCCTTGATGCAAAAAGAAATTATCTTAGGAGCCAGAAAAGAACGTCGATAAGAGAGGGTGAAAGTTATCCATCGTTTGAACTAAGCCGTTCGGTCTAGCGTATTTATGGTCACGCGACTAAAGCATGAATCGATCATCCATAATTACGGCAGGTAATAACAAACGGTATCTGAGTGACCGGTATTTCACCGCCTGCATGCGTGCCTGCAGGCAAGGCAAGACTCGGCAATGGAAGGGATGAGAAGAGAGGGGATGAGAAGAGAAGGGATGGGAAGGGAAGGGAAGAGGCATTCTGCGAACAAAAAAAAGGCCACTCGTTTAAGTGGCCTTTTCTGTTTGGTTGCGGGAGCCGGATTTGAACCGACGACCTTCGGGTTATGAGCCCGACGAGCTACCAGACTGCTCCATCCCGCGTCTGTGAGGCGGCATTCTACAGACCATGGACTGCCTGTCAACCGCCAGCGACAAAAAATGGACTATTTTCAGATATTTAGCCGTTTCGCCAGCGCCGTGTGCACGTGGCCGGCCTGACACGCGCGCAAACAAAAAGGCCACTCGTTCGAGTGGCCTTTCGTATGTGGTTGCGGGAGCCGGATTTGAACCGACGACCTTCGGGTTATGAGCCCGACGAGCTACCAGACTGCTCCATCCCGCGTCTGTGGGCCGGCATTCTACAGCTTTCGACGGCGCTGTCACGGGTTAATTGCAACGCGCCGGTGCTTTCCCGCAAACGGCGCTCAGGCGGACAAGGAGACGCTGAGCGGTTGGGGCGCGGCGGCCTGATGCTGCGGCCGGGGACGTGGCGCCGGACGGTGATGGTAACGGGCGATTCTCAGCATGCCCCAGAGCATGGCGGCGGCTGCGGCGCTCCAGCCAACCACGAACAGCAGGATTTCAAGCGCGGGTGTGATCATTGTTGGATTCCTTTCTAACGCGAATGACGTGCTCTGAAGATCGGACCCCACGGGTGAAACAAGGGTTCCGCTTGCCTTCCGTCGGTGCGCGCCGTGCCGGGTCGCACCCTGGTGCCCCGACGCTGCCTAATGAAGGGCTACCGGAACGGGAGAAGAGGATGCGAATTTCATGGGGCGTGGTGTTGGCGCCGATGCTGGCGTTGGCCGGTCTGGCTGATGCAGCGCCGGGTGCCGATGGCTATCGGCTGGCGCAAAACTCGGGTGCGGTGGACCGCAGCCTGGGCAATGGCTCGATGGGCATGGGCGAGGGAATCGAACGCCTGCCCGAGCAGCACAGGCAGGGCGAGGCGCCCGAGGTGCCGCACCAGGCGCCGCGCGCATCGAAATACGACGAATCGAGCCATGGCGATATCGACCCGGACATGGAGCATCGCCGGCATCGCACGCTCGGTGATGACGACGAGCCTGATGACTGACTGGAGGAATCACAGATGCTGAACAGACTGATGTTGACCGGTGTTGGACTGGCCCTGCTGTCAGGGGCAGCGTTGGCCGCCGTCGGTGAAGATGCTGACCTGAGCGCACCGTCCACCAACGGGACGGGTGCCATGGAGCAGCCTTCATCGCAGATCGATGATGCCGGTGATGATGATCGCAGCGACCCGTCCGACACGGCCGAGGGCACCGGGATCGGCACCATGGGCGCAGGTGCCCGCGGGACCACCGGTGGGATGGGCGCGACCACTGGCACCGACTCGATCGACAATGACGAGGAAGGGCGCGACCAGTAGCCCCTGGAGCAGCGGGGCGGTCATTTGCTACCCACCGCGATCGCCGTAGAATGCGCGGCTTTTGCGGCGGGGAACCTGTCCAGATGCAAATCGCCTTGGCACCCATGGAGGGGCTGGTCGACGACATTCTTCGCGACATCCTGACCGCGGTTGGCGGCGTCGACTGGTGCGTGACCGAATTCGTTCGTGTGTCAGACCGCCTGCTGCCGCCGTCCGCCTTCCACAAGCTGGCACCGGAGCTCGCCGGTGGTGCCGTAACCCGGGCCGGCACGCCGCTGCGCGTGCAGCTGCTGGGTTCTGATCCGGCTTGCCTGGCCGACAACGCCGCCCTGGCCTGCAGCCTCGGCGCGCCGGCTATCGACCTGAATTTCGGCTGCCCGGCCAAGACGGTGAACAAGTCCCGTGGCGGCGCCGTGCTGCTGAAAGAGCCGGAACTGCTCCATTCGATCATGCAGGCGGTACGCCAAGCGGTGCCGGACGCGATCCCGGTCACCGCCAAGATGCGCCTGGGCTTCGACAGCAAGGACGGCGCGCTCGACTGCGCCCGGGCACTGGTTGACGGCGGCGCCCAGCAACTGGTCGTGCACGCACGCACCAAGGTCGAGGGCTACAAGCCGCCGGCGCACTGGGAGTGGGTCGCGCGGGTCGACGAGGTCGTCGCCGTACCGGTGTTCGCCAACGGCGACATCTGGTCGGTGGACGACTGGCGGCGCTGCCGCGAGGTGAGTGGGGTGGAAGACATCATGCTTGGCCGCGGGCTGGTTTGCCGGCCGGACCTGGCGCGGCAGATCCGGGCGGCGCACCACGGCACCGAGGTCGAACCGATGCGCTGGGACGAGCTCCAACCGCTGCTGGCCAAGTTCTGGCTGCAGGCGCGGCGCAAGATGTCGCCCCGCTACGCACCGGGGCGCCTCAAGCAGTGGCTGTCGCTGCTGACCCGCCATTATCCCGAGGCGGTTGCCCTGTTCGCCCAGCTGCGCCGGGAGAACGATTGCCAGCGGATCGACCGACTGCTGGGCACCGCCTGGCATGCGGATCAGGCTGCACCCGTGCAGTACATCGCTTAGCGCCCGCCGCTGACATCCAGCAGGGCGCCGGTGGTGTAGCTGGCCTTGTCGCCGGCCAGCCAGAGGATAGCTTCGGCGACTTCTTCGGCTTCGCCGCCCCGTCCCAGCGGCACGCTGGCGGCCACGCGGTCGACGCGCCCGGGCTCGCCACCACTGGCATGGATCTCGGTGCGGATCACGCCCGGACGTACCGCGTTGACCCGAATGCCGTCAGCCGCGACTTCCTTGGCGAGGCCAAGGGTCATGCTGTCGATGGCGCCCTTGGCCGCGGCGTAGTCGATGTATTCGCCCGGTGCGCCGAGCTTGGCGGCGATCGACGAGACGTTGACGATGGCGCCGCCGCGTCCGCCGTGGCGGGTCGACAGCCGGCGGATGGCCTCGCGGGTGCAGAGGAAGCTGCCGGTGACGTTGATCTCGAACACGCGCCGCCAGCGGGCCGCCTCCATGTCTTCCAGGCGCATCTGCTGCTCGAGCATGCCGGCATTGTTGACCAGCACATCGAGGCGGCCGAATTCGGTGTCGATCGCGGCGAACATGGCCTGGACCTGGCGCTCGTCCGCCACGTCGGCGGCCACCGCGATGGCATGCGCGCCGGTGTCGCGGAGCTCTTCCAGCAAATGCAGCGCGGCATCGGCGCGGTGGCGGTAGTTCAGGCACAGGGCGTAGCCCTCGCGAGCCGCCAGCCTGGCGGTGGCGGCGCCGATGCCGCGGCTTGAACCGGTGATCAGCATGACTTTTGGCATGACAAAGACTCCGACAAACGGTCTTGAAAATGGGCGGGCAGCGCCTATCTAGAGCCTCGACAGGATGCCGAAGTCGGGTCCTGTCGTAACCACTCGCTGACTGTCAGGAGATTGCACCATGACCACTTTTTCGATGGCCCCCCTGTTCCGCCAATCCGTTGGTTTTGATCGTTTCAACGATCTGTTCGAATCCGCCCTGCGCAATGACGCGAACGGCTCCTTCCCACCCTACAACGTGGAAAAGCACGGCGATGATCAGTACCGCATCATCGTAGCAGCTGCCGGTTTTCAGGAATCCGACCTGGACCTGCAGGTTGAGCGTGGCGTGCTGACCATCAGTGGCGGCAAGCGCGAGAGCGCCGGCGACAACGTCACCTACCTGCACCAGGGCATCGCCCAGCGGGCCTTTAAGTTGTCCTTCCGCCTGGCCGACCACATCGAGGTCAAGGGCGCCGCGCTCAACAACGGCCTGCTCAGCATCGAGCTCGAGCGCGTAGTGCCGGAAGAGGCCAAGCCCAAGCGTATCCCGATCAACGGCGAACGCCTGGCGCTGGAAGAGGCCTGAGCGGCTCAGCTCGCCACCGTTGCCGCGTAACCACGAGCCCCGCCGTCCGGCGGGGCTTCTCGTTTTTGGGGTGGATGTTGGGGTTCAGGGTAGCGGCCGACGGGCCTCCAGCAGGTCGCAGAAGCCCGATAGCGGCAGTGGCTGGCTGAACAGGTAGCCTTGGTACAGGTGGCAGCCCTGCTGTTCGAGCAGCTCGAGCTGGGCTTGCTGCTCGACGCCTTCGGCGATCACTTCCAGCCCCAGACTGCGGGCCATCGCGACGATGGCGCGGATGATCTCGGCGTCGTTGGGGTCGTCCAGCGCGTCGCGGACGAAGGACTGGTCGATCTTCAGCAGGTTGACCGGCAGGCGCTTGAGGTAGGTGAGCGAGGAATAGCCGGTGCCGAAATCGTCCATGGCAAAACTGACGCCGTGTCGGCACAGGCGGCGCATCTTGGCGATGGTGTCGTCCAGGTTCTGGATGACGATGCCTTCGGTGATTTCCAGCTTGATCATCTGGTGGGCAATGCCGGCCGCTTTCAGCGCTTCGAGGATGCGCTCGACGAACTCGCTCTGGCGGAACTGGCGTGGGCTGATGTTGATGCAGAGGCTGAACGCGTCGGCCTCCGCCAGGCCACGAGCCACCAGCACGGCGCCGATGCGGCAGGCTTCCTTGATGACCCAGTTGCCGACCTCGACGATCAGTCCGGTTTCCTCCAGCACGTCGATGAACTGCGCCGGCGAACGCTGACCGTGCTCCGGGTGGTGCCAGCGCAACAGCACCTCGGCGCCGATCACCCGGCCGGAGCGTGCATCGACCTGCGGTTGCAAGTGCAGTTCGAACTCCTGCCGCTGCAGGGCCTGGCGCAGTTCGCTTTCCAGCTGCAGGCGGGCGCTGGCGGCCTGCTGCATGGTTGTGCGGAACAGCTGGATGGCGTTGCGCCCGGCATCCTTGGCGCGGTAGAGGGCGATATCGGCGCGCTTGAGCAAATCGGCCGGACTGTCGCCGTGGTCAGGCATCAGTGCGATGCCGATGCTTGGCGTCACCTGCAGCCGGTTGCCTTCGAACACCATGGGTTCGGCCAGCAGCATGCGCAGCTTTTCAGCGACCTCGCGCACGTGGCGCGTCACTGCCGAGCGTTTGCCTGTCAGGCCGGTGAGCAACACGACGAACTCGTCACCGCCCAGGCGTGCCACGGTATCTTCCTGGCGGGTACTGGCTTCGAGCCGTGCAGTGATCATCTTCAGTACCGCATCGCCGACCGGATGGCCGAGCGAGTCGTTGATGTGCTTGAAGTGGTCGAGGTCGAGAAACAGCAGCGCGCCGCGCAGGTTGTGCCGCTTGTGCAGCGCGGCCTGCTGGTTCAGCCGGTCCATCAGCAGGGCGCGGTTGGGCAGGTTGGTCAGCGGGTCGTGGTAGGCCAGGTGCTGGATCTGCGCATGGGCAGCCTTGAGCTGGCTGATGTCGCGTGCCGACAGCAGCAGGCAGTCGGTGTCGTTGAGCTGGATCGGTTCGACCGAGACCTCGATGTGCTTGGGGCGCCCGTGGCGGTCCTGGCCGACCATCTCCCAGTTGGCGACACGGCCGTCGCGCTCCAGGCGGCGCAGGATTTCCTGGCGCTCCGAGCCGGGCCAGATCCCCAGCTCGGTGGAGGTGCGGCCGATGGCTTCTTCGGGCCGGTAGCCAGACAGCCGGCGAAAGCCTTCGTTGACCTCGATGAAACGCCCGGTACGGCGCTCGCTGATGATGATGGCATCGGGGCTGGAGTGGAACGCCTTGGCGAACTTGGCCTCGCTGGCCTTGAGCGCCGCCTCGGCCTGCTGCCGTTTGGTGATGTCGCGAAACGTGGTGACGATGCACAGCCGCCGTTCGATGCGGATGAAGCGGCTGGATACCACGCAGGTGACGGTATCGCCTGCCTGGGTGCGGAACTGCGCTTCGGCGTTTTCCAGATGCTGGTCGCGGCTCAGTTGCTGATAAAGAGCGCGCCGCTGATTCTCGTCGTTCCAGATGCCGATTTCCGGCGCCGAGCGGCCGACGATGTCGGCGTGCTGCCAGCCGAACACCGCACTGAAGCTCGGGTTGATGTCGATGAATACGCCATCGCGGATGCGCGACAGAGCGATCGGGTCGGGACTGCCCTGGAACAGGGCGGAAAACTTGGCTTCCGAGGCGGCCAGCGATTGTTCGCGCAGGACCCGCTCGGTGGCATCGATGATGATGCCCGCCATGCGCAGCGGCTGGCCGTGCTCGTCGCGATACAGTTTGGCGGTGCTCTCCAGGTGGCGCACCCGGCCGTTGGCGTGGATCGCCTGGTAGGTGGCTTGGTAGGTCTTGCGCCGCCCGGCCAGGAGATCGGCGTACGCCGCGCGCATGATCTGGCGGTCGCGCGCCGCGACACTGCGGAAGAACTCACGGAAGGAGCCATCGAACGGGCCCTCGACCAGTCCTTGCAGTTCCGAGGCGCGTGCCGAGGCGTACAGGCGATCGCTCTGGATGTGCCACTCCCAGTTGCCCAGGCCGGCCGAGGCGAGTGCCAGTTCGAGCCGCTCCTGGCTGTCCTCGAGTGCTTGCGCCTGGGTGTGCTGGGTGGTGATGTCGCGCATGACGCCAACGAGCACTGGCAGCCCGTCGCTGTCCTGCCACTGGCCCTCGAGTTCCAGCCAATGCAGGCTGGCGTCCGGCCAGCGGACGCGATGGCGTAGGCAGAGGCGGGCGCCCGGGCCTGCCGGCACTGCTTTCAACTGGTCGGCGACCAGGGCACGATCATCGCTTGCGACCCGTTCCAGGTAGTCGTCCAGGCTCAATTCGGCGACCCCGTCGTGCAGACCTAGCAGGCGCGCTGTGCACTGTGACCACAGGAGGGTGGCGCTGCGTGGGTTCCAGGACCAGAGGCCGAGGCCTGCGTCACCGAGCACCGACAGCAGGCGATGGGTGTCTTGCCAGGGGCTTGCTGCGTGGGGTTCCGTCGTGTTGGGTGCAGGCTCAAGGGGCAACATGAACGGCCTCGATCGAAGGGATCAGCGTAGGGCGGGTCGGTCGATGACAGGCGATGCTGAGGCTGCGCCGTGATCTTGTGGTTATCGGCCGAACTTATCCGTAGCTAGTGGCAAAGTGCAAGTGCGGTTAGTCGGCGTCGAGCAGCGCCATGAAGGCCCTGGCTGCATTAGACAGCGTGCGGTCCATATGTGTGATGTAGCCAAGCTGGCGCGACAGCTGCACGCCGGGCACGGCGAGCCGCACGACCTGGTCGTCGAGCATGGTACGGGGCAGTACGCTCCAGGCGATCCCGATGGACACCATCATCTTGATCGTTTCCATGTAGTTGGTGCTCATGGCGATGTTCGGTTGCAGCCCTTCGCGCTCGAACAGGCGCTGGGCGACGTGATGGGTAAAGGTGTTGCCGCCCGGAAATACAGCCGGGTAATCGGCAATGTCGGCGAGGGTGATCTCTGCTTTGCGGGCCAGTGGATGCTCAGGTGCGACGACGAAGTCCAGCGCATCGTCCCAGACGCCGACGGCGCGAATCGGCACGGCGGTCTGCGGCGCCAGGGTGATCACGGCGAGCTCGGCGCGGCCATGCAGGACCTCGTCGTAGGCGATCTCCGAATCCAGGAAGCGAATGTCCAGGTTGACCGCCGGATACGCCTGGGTGAACGAGCGAAGCAGCGGTGGCAGGCGGTGCAGACCGATGTGATGGCTGGTTGCTAGCGACAGGCGGCCGCTGACGTCGCCGTTGAGGTTGGCCAGGGCGCGACGCGTGTCATCCATCACATTGAGGATCTGGTAGGCGCGCGGCAGCAGTGCGCGGCCCGCTTCGGTCAGGCCGATCTCCCGGCCAAGGCGATCGAAAAGGCGCACATTGAGCTGGGACTCCAGCGAGGCCAGGCGTTTGCTCACCGCCGGCTGTGTCAGGTGCAGGCGTTCGGCGGCGAGCGAAAAGCTGCCTGTCTCGGCGATCGCGATAAAGGCGTTGAGGTTGGCCAGGTCCATGGAGACTCGCTCGGGTGGTTTTTCGCTATTCCAGCATGGAATGCGAAGGATGAAAAATATGAATTTGAGTAATCCAATCCAGCCCCATAGGATGGCCCCATAAGCACAAGGGCTATTGCCCGTACGCACTGATGAGGAAAGTCCGATGGCTGGCAAAACGCTCTACGACAAGCTCTGGGAAATGCATGAGGTCAAGCGGCGCGACGACGGCTCGTCGCTGATCTATATCGATCGTCACATTCTTCACGAAGTGACCTCGCCGCAGGCCTTCGAGGGGCTGCGACTGGCCGGTCGCAAGCCATGGCGCATCGATGCCAACATCGCCACGCCGGACCACAACGTACCGACCACCAAGGGCGAGCGCCAGGGTGGGCTGGAAGCCATCGCCGACGAGGTTTCGCGCATCCAGGTGCAGACCCTCGACGAGAACTGCGATGACTTCGGCATCCTTGAATTCAAGATGAACGATATCCGCCAGGGCATCGTGCACGTGATCGGCCCGGAGCAGGGCGCGACCCTGCCGGGCATGACGGTGGTCTGTGGTGATTCCCATACCTCGACGCACGGCGCCTTCGGTGCGCTGGCCCACGGCATCGGCACCTCGGAAGTCGAGCACGTGCTCGCTACCCAGTGCCTGGTGGCGAAGAAGATGAAGAACATGCAGGTGCGGGTGGAGGGCGAGCTGCCCTTCGGCGTGACCGCCAAGGACATCGTCCTCGCGGTGATCGGCAAGATCGGTACGGCCGGCGGCAATGGGCATGCGCTGGAATTCGCCGGCAGCGCCATTCGCGATCTGTCCATGGAAGGGCGCATGACCATCTGCAACATGTCCATCGAGGCCGGTGCGCGCGTGGGGATGGTGGCGGTCGATGAGAAGACCATCGCGTATGTCGAAGGGCGGCCGTATGCACCCAAGGGCGCCGACTGGGAGCGCGCCGTCGCCGCCTGGAAGGACCTGGTGTCCGATGACGATGCGGTGTTCGACACCGTCATCGAGTTGAATGCTGCGGATATCAAACCGCAGGTCAGCTGGGGCACTTCGCCGGAAATGGTGCTGGCCGTCGATCAGACCGTGCCGGACCCGGCCGCCGAAGCCGATCCGGTCAAGCGCGACTCCATCACCCGTGCGCTCAAGTACATGGGCTTGAGCGCCAATCAGCCGATCACCGAGATTCGACTCGATCGCGTGTTCATTGGCTCCTGCACCAACTCGCGCATCGAAGATCTGCGAGCAGCGGCTGAAGTGGCGAAAGGGCGCAAGGTCGCTGCAACAGTGAAACAGGCGATGGTCGTGCCGGGTTCGGGGCTGGTCAAACAGCAGGCCGAGGCGGAAGGGCTGGACAAGATTTTCCTCGAGGCCGGTTTTGAGTGGCGCGAGCCGGGTTGCTCGATGTGCCTGGCAATGAACCCGGACAAGCTCGGCAGCGGCGAGCATTGCGCCTCGACCTCGAACCGCAACTTCGAAGGCCGGCAGGGCGCCGGCGGTCGGACGCACCTGGTCAGCCCGGCCATGGCCGCGGCGGCCGCGGTGACCGGTCGTTTCGTCGATGTACGTGAATTGATCCAGGCCTGAGGAAACCGACATGAAGCCATTTACCCAGCACACCGGTCTCGTCGCGCCGCTCGATCGGGCCAACGTCGACACCGACCAGATCATCCCCAAGCAGTTCTTGAAGTCGATCAAGCGCACCGGGTTCGGCCCCAACCTGTTCGATGAGTGGCGCTACCTGGACGTGGGCCAGCCCAACCAGGATTGCACAAGCCGGCCGGTGAACCAGGAGTTCGTACTCAACTTTCCTCGCTACCAAGGTGCGAGCGTGCTGTTGGCACGCGAGAATTTCGGTTGCGGGTCGTCGCGTGAGCACGCGCCCTGGGCGCTCGAGGAGTACGGCTTCCGGACTATCATCGCGCCAAGCTTTGCTGACATCTTCTACAACAACAGCTTCAAGAACGGCCTGCTGCCGATCGTGCTGAAGGAAGAAGAGGTCGATGCGCTATTCGAACAGGCCGAGACCGCCGAAGGCTATCAGCTCACCGTTGACCTGGCGGCGCAGACCGTGACGCGCCCCGATGGCGTGCAGTACAGCTTCGAGGTCGACGCGTTTCGCAAGCATTGCCTGCTCAACGGCCTGGACGACATCGGCCTGACCCTGCAGGACGCGGATGCGATCAAGGCCTTCGAAAGCGAACATCAACAGCGTCAGCCCTGGCTGTTCGGCGCCATCAAGTAAGAATAGAGGGCAGGGTGGATGGCGCTTGATCCATCCACCGTGCTGGGTTTTGGTGGATGAAACAGCGTCATCCACCCTACGGATAGATTGAGGAATGCAATGAGCAAACAGATTCTGGTTCTGCCCGGTGACGGTATCGGCCCGGAGATCATGGCCGAAGCGGTCAAGGTCCTGCAGCTGGCCAATGACAAGTTCCAGCTGGACTTCGAGCTAAGCTACGACGAGCTGGGTGGCGCAGCGGTCGACAAATATGGCGTGCCGCTGGCGGACGAAACCCTGGAACGTGCTCGCAACGCTGATGCCATCCTGCTTGGCGCCGTGGGCGGGCCGAAGTGGGACAAGATCGATCCGGCCATTCGCCCTGAGCGTGGACTGCTGAAGATTCGCTCCGAGTTGGGGCTGTTCGGCAACCTGCGCCCGGCGCTGCTGTACCCGCAGCTGGCCGGCGCCTCGAGCCTGAAGCCGGAGATCGTGGCCGGGCTGGATATCCTCATCGTTCGCGAACTGACCGGCGGCATCTATTTCGGCAAGCCGCGCGAAAGCACGGTGCTCGAAAATGGCGAGCGCATGGCCTACGACACGCTGCCGTACAGCGAAAGCGAGATCCGGCGTATCGCCAAGGTCGGCTTCGACATGGCAATGGTGCGCAACAAGAAGCTCTGCTCGGTAGACAAGGCCAACGTGCTCGCCTCCAGCCAGCTGTGGCGCGCCGTGGTCGAGGAGGTCGCCAAGGACTACCCGGAGGTCGCGCTGAGCCACATGTACGTCGACAATGCCGCCATGCAACTGGTCCGTGCGCCGAAGCAGTTCGACGTGATCGTCACCGACAACATGTTCGGCGACATCCTGTCTGATGAGGCTTCCATGTTGACCGGCTCCATCGGCATGCTGCCGTCTGCATCGCTGGACGCCAGCAATAAGGGCATGTACGAGCCCTGCCACGGGTCTGCACCGGACATCGCCGGGCAGGGCATCGCCAACCCGCTGGCGACCATCCTGTCGGTCTCGATGATGCTGCGCTACAGCTTCAACCAGGTCGCAGCGGCCGATGCTATCGAGCGCGCGGTGAGCAAGGTACTCGACCAGGGCCTGCGCACCGGTGACATCTGGTCGGAGGGCAATCGGCGGGCCACGACCCGTGACATGGGCGACGCGGTAGTCGCGGCCCTCTCGACGTTGTAATCTTCCGGGTCCCATTGCACCGGCCGTTGAGCAAGCTTGTGGGCGACGGCTAGGCGGAAACGCCGAGTAATGGCGAGGCGCAGCGATGAAGTTCCTGCGCCCTCGCTTTCAACCCGAAAGCGGATTTCTGTTCATCGACGGCCTGCCGGGCGGGCCACATTTATAGGTATTGTTGTGATGAAACGTGTAGGACTGATCGGTTGGCGCGGCATGGTAGGTTCCGTGCTCATGCAGCGGATGCTGGAGGAGCGGGACTTCGACCTGATCGAGCCCGTGTTCTTTACCACGTCGAACGTCGGCGGCCAGGGCCCTGCCATCGGCAAGGACACCGCACCGCTGAAGGATGCCTATAGCATCGAGGAGCTGAAATCCCTCGACGTGATCCTTACCTGCCAGGGTGGCGACTACACCAATGAAGTCTTCCCCAAGCTGCGCGAAGCGGGCTGGAAGGGTTACTGGATCGATGCGGCCTCGACGCTGCGCATGGCTGACGACGCGGTCATCGTGCTCGATCCGGTGAACCGCAAGGTGATCGACCACCAGCTCGATGCGGGCACTCTTAACTACATCGGCGGCAACTGCACCGTCAGCTTGATGCTGATGGGGCTCGGTGGGCTGTTCGAAAACGGCCTGGTGGAATGGATGAGCGCCATGACCTACCAGGCTGCCTCCGGCGCCGGTGCCCAGAACATGCGCGAGCTCATCAAGCAGATGGGCAGTATCCACGCGTCGGTTGCCGACGAGCTTGCCGATCCGGCCAGTGCGATACTGGACATTGATCGCAAGGTCGCCGAGTGCCAGCGTTCCGAGGGTTTCCCGGTGGACAATTTCGGCGTGCCGCTCGCCGGCAGCCTGATCCCGTACATCGACAAGGAACTGCCGAACGGACAGAGTCGCGAAGAGTGGAAGGCGCAGGCAGAAACCAACAAGATCCTGGGCCGCTTCAAGAGCCCGATCCCGGTTGACGGCATCTGCGTGCGGGTCGGCGCCATGCGCTGCCACAGCCAGGCCTTGACCATCAAGCTGAACAAGGACGTCCCGATCTCCGACATCGAGGGCATGATCAGCCAGCACAACCCCTGGGTGAAGCTGGTTTCCAACCACCGCGACGCGAGCATGCAGGAGCTGAGTCCGACCTCGGTGACCGGCACCCTGAATGTGCCCGTCGGCCGCCTGCGCAAGCTGAACATGGGCTCCCACTACCTGGGCGCCTTTACCGTAGGCGACCAGCTGCTGTGGGGGGCGGCCGAGCCGCTGCGCCGCATGCTGCGTATCCTGCTGGAACGCTGATCGGCTGGTTTCCTAAAACGCCGCGGCCTTGCCGCGGCGTTTTTTTATGCGTGCGCGACCGGCTCTGGCCCACTGGCAGCAAGGGTTCGTCTGGTCGAATCGCAGCCGCCACCCTGTCGCGCATCGTCCAATGCCGCGAATGCGTTTCGACGGCACTCGGTGCCGGCAGGCTGTTCGTCGAGTCAATTTGTGGATTGTGTCTGATAACGTGCTAAAAGGCCCGGCGCCCCGCGTCGCCTGGTCGGGTGGGTTGTTGATAAAACACTATCTGTAAAAGATACTTGCTGAACATTCGAAGAACTATTCTAGCCAACGACGCTGTTTAGCTTATTGCTGATGGGGGACCGCCAGTTGGCGGGCGCAGCAGTGATTAAAAGACCCTCTCGAAGGTCCGAGAAAAGTCAAAACAAGGATTTCTACATGGTTCGGGTTCGCAATCTGGTGCTGGCAATCGCGGCTGCTACCGCGCTGACTTCCGAAATGGCTTATGCGCTGGGTTTGGGAGAGGTCAAGCTGAAGTCCGCATTGAATCAGCCACTGGTCGCTGAAATCGAACTGCTGGATGCAAAGAGCCTGGCACCTGGGGAGGTGGTTCCGGTATTGGCATCGGCTGAAGATTTCAACCGTGCGGGTGTCGATCGCCAGTATTTTCTAACCGATCTGACCTTCACCCCCGTGTTGCGTCCGGATGGCAAGAGCATCATTCGCGTTTCCTCGACCAAACCGGTTCGCGAGCCCTACCTCAACTTTCTGATCGAAGTGCTCTGGCCGAGTGGCCGCCTGCTGCGTGAGTACACGTTGCTGCTCGATCCGCCGCTGTACTCGCCCGAGATCGCCGCCTCAGCGGCACCGCAATTGCCGGTGGCAACGCCCATTTCGCGTCAAGCCGCTGCGCCGCGCGCAGCCAATCGGCCCGCTTCCGCGCCAGCTGCACCGACTGCTACCGGCCAAGGCGATCAATACAAAGTCACGCCGAATGACACCCTGTGGGAGATTGCTGAGCGCGCGCGCCAAGGCGGTACGGTGCATCAGGCAATGCTGGCGATTCAGGATCTGAATCCCGATGCGTTCATTGGCGGCAACATCAACCGGATGAAGAATGGTCAGGTACTGCGCCTGCCGACCGCCGAACAGGTGGCCAGCCGCAGCCAGGCCGAAGCGATCCAGCAGGTCGCGCAGCAGAACGCCAGTTGGCGGCAAGCGGCGGGCGCTGCTCCGGCTGGCACTCGTCAGCTCGATGCGACGCAGCGTGGCTCGGCAGGGGCCTCGCCCGCACGCAGTGAGCAGGGCGACAGCCTGCGCCTGGTCGCGCCGGAGGCCGGTTCGGCCAAAGCCGGAAGCGAGGCCGGAAACGGCAACGATGCAGCCGCGTTGCGCGACAAGCTTGCGGTCACCGAGGAGAACCTCGACTCCAGTCGACGCGAGAACCTTGATCTCAAGGATCGGCTCAACGATTTGCAGGGCCAGCTGGACAAGTTGCAGCGGCTGATGCAGATGAAGGATGACCAGCTGGCCAAACTCCAGGCCCAGTTGGCCACTGACGGGGCTCCGGCAGGCGAATCGTCGGCGCCAGCGGGTGAGACGAGCGCGGAGGCCAGCGCAGAGCCTGCGGCTGCGGCTGCTGAAGCAGCGCCAGACGAGGCGGATACAGATCCGGCTGAGGCGCAGGTCGCACCCGAAGCCGCGCCTGCCGCAGAACCGGCGCGCGCCGCCAAGCCCGAGCAGAAACCGGCCGAACCGGCGGCTGCGCCTGTCCAGTCTGAAGCGGAAAGCCCCAGCTACCTCGACGACCTGATGGCCAATCCGGTGCTGTTGGGCGTGCTCGGAGGCAGCGCCCTGTTGCTGCTGCTGGTTGGCCTGATGGCGTTGTCGCGGCGCAATGCGATGAAAGAGGCGGAGTTGCAGGAAAGCCTGCTCGCGGAGAACTCGTCGGATACCTTCTTCGTCGCTGCGGATGATCGCGATGACGAACACGCTGCCGCCCTGGCTGAAGACGAGCGTGAGGCGGAGCCGACCGATTCGCTCGCCGCTGCTGACAGCGATCCGCTGGCCGAAGCGGACATTTATATCGCTTACGGTCGGTTCAACCAGGCCGCCGACCTCTTGCATAACGCATTGAACGACGAGCCGCAGCGCAGTGACCTGCGCCTAAAGCTGATGGAAGTCTATGCCGAGCTGGGCGACCGCGAAGGGTTTGCCCGGCAGGAAGCGGAACTTCGCGACATTGGCGGCTCGTCCGCGGCCATCGAGCAGATGCGTGCGCGCTATCCGGCGATGGCGGTTGGCGCCGGGCTGGGGCTGGCGGTGGCTGGCGCGGCTTCGAGCAGCGACCTGGACAGCTTCAGTCTGGACGATCTTGAGCTGGATGCTCCTTCGACTACCCCGGAACCCCTGGCGGACGATGCGTTCGATCTGAGCCTGGACGACCTCGGACTGGACAGTGAGCTGAACGGCCCCGAGCTGAATAGTTCTGAGCGGAACAATGAAGTGGTCGGTGCGTCGGAGCCGCCTGCCGAGCAGCCGGCTTCGGAGCTGGATGATTTCAACTTCGACGAGCTGGAGCTTGAGACGGCTGCAGCGGAATCGTCGATCGATGACTTCTCGTTCGACCTGGATGAACCAGCCAAGGCGGGTGATCCCTCGTTCGAAGATGAGCTTGCTCGCTTCTCCCTCGACCTCGACGAGCAGTCCGCAGCGTCCAGCAGTGTCGCTGACGACCGCTCAGAGACCGTGGAGTCTGCACCGCTCGAGACGGACGCGGACGATGATTTCGACTTCGGTCTAACCGACGCACCGCAGTCTGCGGACATGCCGGACGAATTCGACCTGTCCCTTGATGATGACAACGCCGCAGGGCCGGAAGCGGCACCGGAAACGCTCGCCTCGGAGCTCGAGCAGGTCGAGGCCGAGCTGGGTGATTTGTCCCGGGATCTGTCCGAGCCGCTTGACGAGCCGATTCAGGCGCCGGCTGCGGCGATTGATCCGGTCGAACCTGCCCCGGAAACGATGGACGAGGACTTCGACTTCTTCGCCGATACCGACGAAACCACCACCAAACTGGATCTGGCGCGCGCCTACATCGACATGGGCGACGCCGAAGGTGCCCGCGATATCCTGGACGAAGTCATGAGCGAAGGCAGCGATACCCAGCAGCAGGAGGCGCGCGAGATGCTCGCGAAGCTCGCCTGACAATGTCCGATGCAGTACAGCAAGCGGCAGCCTCGACGGCTGCCGTTGGCGTTTACAGAATCGCACTGGGCGTTGAGTACAAGGGCTCGCGCTACCGTGGCTTCCAGCGGCAGCGCGACGGCGTGCCTTCGATCCAGTTGGCACTGGAAAACGCGCTGAGCAAGGTCGCCGGTGGCCATCCGGTCAGCCTGAGCTGCGCCGGACGCACCGATGCGCTTGTTCATGCCTGCGCGCAGGTGGTGCATTTCGATACGCCAGTATCGCGCTCCATGCATGCATGGGTCATGGGTGCGAACATGAACCTGCCCGGCGATATCAGCGTGACCTGGGCGAAGCAGATGCCGGACACGTTCGATGCGCGCTTCAGTGCCATGGCGCGGCGTTACCGCTACGTGATCTACAACGATCAGATCCGTCCCGCGCACCTTGCCGAAGAGGTCACCTGGAATCATCGCCCGCTGGACATCGAGCGTATGCGCGAGGCGGCCAAGGCCTTTGTCGGCACCCATGATTTCAGCGCTTTCCGGGCGCGTCAGTGCCAGGCCAAGTCGCCGATCAAGACCATCCATCACCTCCACTTGCTCGAGCACGGACGACTGATCGTGATCGACGTGCGGGCCAATGCTTTTCTTCACCATATGGTGCGTAACTTCGCCGGCGTGCTGATGACCATCGGGGCGGGTGAGCGTCCGGTGGAGTGGGCGCGGGAAGTGCTCGAATCACGCGTCAGGCGGACCGGGGGCGTCACCGCGCATCCGTACGGGCTGTACCTGGTCCAGGTCGATTACCCTGAGCACTTCGAACTGCCTGATCGCTTCCTGGGGCCGCATTTTCTCTCCGGTCTGCCCGACGTGCGCCAGTCGCCGCTTTGATGGCGCTGCACGTCCGGCCGCTGACATGTCGCTGGCGGTGGGTTGCAGCCGGCGGCGCTTTTGCTACCATCCGGGATTCGCTGCCGCAGGTGCCCGCCGTTGCCAATCGTTCGTAGCAAGATCTGTGGAATCACACGTATCGAAGATGCCCTGGCAGCCGCCGAAGCCGGTGCCGACGCGATCGGGCTGGTATTCTATCCCGCCAGTCCTCGTGCGGTTGGTGTCCAGCAGGCGCGGGCGATCATCGCGGCATTGCCCCCATTCGTCACGACCGTTGGCCTGTTCGTCAACGCGTCGCGCTGCGAGATCAGCGAGACACTCGATGCGGTGCCGCTCGATGTATTGCAATTCCATGGAGACGAGTCGCCCGAGTCCTGCGACGGTTTTCATCGGCCCTGGTACAAGGCGTTGCGCGTGCAGTCGGCCGAAGAGGTTCGCCGTGAGGCTGCACGTTACAGCGGGGCCAGTGCCATTCTGCTGGATGCCTATGTCGCCGGTGTGCCGGGTGGTACGGGCGAGGTGTTCGACTGGTCGCTGATACCCTCCGATCTGGCCTTGCCGTTGATCCTTGCAGGGGGGTTGACGCCGGCGAACGTCCAGCAGGCGATTGCGCAGGTACGTCCCTATGCGGTGGATGTAAGTGGCGGTGTCGAGTCGAACAAAGGCATCAAGGATGCAGCCAAGGTTCGCGAATTCGTGCGGCTGACAAGAGGCGCGATGTGACGAGTCGGCAGGCATTACCGTCCAGTTACCATTCGCTGGCGCGGCCTTTAGCCATCCAGGTCTCGCTGTCCGGAGCAGGCGGCCAGTTTATAGCGACAACGCCCTTGTTTGAGGGCGAACGCCCAGGCGACATCGACCGCACCGAGTGTCGGTCGGTCGCAACGATCAATTTGCCGGTGCGTGCAGCCGTTACGCGCGGGACTGACAAGCTGTGGAGAATAAAAGCATGAGCAACTGGCTGGTAGACAAGCTGATCCCTTCGATCATGCGCTCGGAAACGCAGAAGAGCTCGGTGCCCGAAGGGCTTTGGCACAAATGCCCGTCTTGCGAGGCGGTGCTTTACCGCCCTGAGCTGGAGAAGACCCTCGACGTCTGCCCCAAGTGCCAGCATCACATGCGCATCGACGCGCGCGCGCGACTGGACATTTTCCTCGACAAGGAAGGCCGGGAGGAGATCGCCGCCGAGCTCGAGCCGGTGGATCGCCTGAAATTCCGCGACTCGAAGAAATACAAGGATCGCCTCTCGGCTGCGCAGAAACAGACTGGGGAAAAGGATGCGCTGATCGCCATGCGCGGCACGCTGATGAACGTGCCGGTCGTGGCTTGTGCCTTCGAGTTTTCCTTTATGGGCGGCTCGATGGGCGCCATCGTCGGCGAGCGGTTCGTTCGCGCCGCCAACGTGGCGCTGGAGCAGCGTAGCCCGCTGGTGTGCTTTGCCGCTTCCGGCGGGGCACGGATGCAGGAAGCACTGATCTCGCTGATGCAGATGGCCAAGACGTCCGCGGTGCTGGCGCGCATGCGCGAAGAAGGCTTGCCATTCATCTCCGTCCTCACCGATCCGGTGTACGGCGGCGTTTCCGCCAGCCTTGCCATGCTCGGTGACGTGATCGTCGCAGAGCCCAAGGCCCTGATCGGCTTCGCCGGCCCGCGCGTCATCGAGCAGACGGTACGTGAAAAGCTGCCAGAGGGCTTCCAGCGTAGCGAGTTTCTGCTCGACCACGGCGCCATCGACCTAATCATCCATCGGGCCGAGTTGCGCCCACGTCTAGCGCGACTGCTGGCGCAACTGCAACATCGCCGCACCCCGTCCGAGCAGGCATTGGTCACGGCCGACGCATGACCCCGCGGACCCTGCAGGACTGGCTCGCGTTTCTCGAGCAACTGCATCCCGTCGCCATCGACATGGGGCTCGAGCGCAGTCGCGCCGTGGCGACACGGCTCGGTGTGACTCGCCCGGCGAAGCAGGTGGTGACCGTCACGGGCACCAATGGCAAGGGCTCGACCTGTGCATTGATCGCGCAGCTGTTCGCGGAGCAGGGCAGGTCGGTCGGCGTCTACAGCTCGCCGCACCTGGTGCGCTACAACGAACGGGTCCGCTTGAACGGCCTGGAGGCGAGCGACGCGGCACTCTGCCAGGCGTTCGAGGCCGTCGAGCAGGCGCGCGGTGACATTTCCCTGACCTATTTCGAGTTCGGCACGCTGGCGGCGTTGTGGCTGTTCCAGCGTGAGCACCTGGATGTCGCGGTGCTGGAAGTCGGGCTGGGTGGCCGCCTTGACGCGGTGAATCTCGTCGATGCGGACGTCGCGGTAGTGACGAACATCGGGCTGGATCATGCCGAGTATCTGGGCACGACGCGCGAGAGCGTCGCAGTCGAGAAGGCCGGTATCTTTCGTCCGGGGCGGCCTGCCGTGTGCGGTGACCGCGAGCCGCCCGACACGCTGCGCCAGCACGCGCAAGCCATCGGCGCGCCGCTGTGGGTAGCGGGCGCGGATTTCGACCTCCATCCGCATGGTGCGGGTTGGCGCTGGCAGGGCCGGGACCGTGCCGGTCATACACGTGAGCTTGCAGATCTGCCGATACCGCGTCTGCCGCTAGAAAATGCGGCGCTGGCGTTGCAGGCCTACGCCCTGCTGGACGCGCCCTGGCAGCCCGACCGCCTGGCAGCGGCGCTGGAAAAGACCCAAATGGTCGGGCGCCTGGATCGCCGCGTCTGTCGCTGGAAGGGGCGCGAAGTGCCGGTTGTGCTGGATGTCGGGCACAACCCGCACGCGGCGGCGTTCCTGGCGCGCCAGCTCGGTTCGCAGTCCCTGCGCGGGCGACGGTTGGCTGTGTTCGGGCTGCTGGCGGACAAGGATCTGCCCGGGGTGCTGGATGCGTTGCTGGCGAGATTCGACCGCTGGGCCGTTGCGCCCCTGCCGACGCCACGTTCGCGACCGGCAACCGAGATCGGTGCGGCATTGAAAGAACGCGGCGCGCGCGTCAGTATCCATGAGGGAATCGTGCAGGCGCTGGAGTGTCAGCTCGCCGAGGCGACCGACGGTGACGAGATCGTGCTGTTCGGGTCTTTTTATTGCGTCGCGCAGGCGCTGGCATGGCTTGAGCAGAACGCGGCATAGCGGGGGGCGACACGGTGGTGGACAGAGGATTGATGCAGCGCATTGTGGGCGCGCTGGTACTCGTTGCGTTGGCGGTCATATTCGTGCCGATGCTTTTCAATCGTGAGGATCCGGCCGGCTCGCTGGAGGTTGATGCGCCGCGCATGCCTGAAGCGCCCCCAATGCCGGCGACCGAGACGCAGCCCGTCGAGGTGCCCGAGGCGCCACCGGTCGACGATGACTACGAGATCGTCGAACAGGGCCCGACAGACGCCCCGACACCGCCTGCGCCTATCACACCCGCCCCGGCTCCAGCTCCGCAACCGCAAGCCCCTGAGCCTGCTCCGCAGCCGGCCGAGCCCGCACCGGAACCGGCCCCGGCGCCCTCGGCCGAATCGCACCTGGACAGCGCAGACCTGCCGGTCAGCTGGTCGGTGCAGCTGGCCAGCCTGTCGAGTCGTGACAACGCCGACAAGCTGCAAAAGACCTTGCGCTCCCAGGGCTACAACGCCTACATCCGTACCGCCGACGGCATGAACCGGGTTTTCGTCGGGCCGCTTGTGGAGCGAGACGAGGCCGATCGCCTTCGTGACCAGTTGGAGCGCCAGCAGAAGCTCAAGGGCTTCGTCGTGCGCTTCAAGCCTGAAAGCCGCTGAGCGGGACCGTCTGGGCCTCGGTCGCTCACGTCCGAGCGCGGATAGCGGGCAGGCGAGTGCGGTGGTTACGGGCGCGCTGGCGCTCTGCTAAAATGCGCGGCCTTTCCAATTTGCAGGAACCCCTGTGACGTTCACCTGGGTCGATTGGGCGTTCTGCGCCGTTGTGCTCATCTCCAGCCTGATCAGCTTGAAGCGCGGCTTTGTCAAGGAAGCGCTTTCACTGCTCACCTGGATCGTCGCCGGGGTCGTCGCCTGGATGTTCGGTGGCGCGTTGTCACATTATCTGGCTGATTACATCAGTACCCCTTCCTTTCAGGTCATCGCGGCATGCGCCATCCTTTTCGTGGTGACGTTGATGGTCGGTGCACTGATTAATTTTCTAATCGGGGAGCTGGTGCGCGTGACCGGGTTGTCCGGTACCGATCGTTTCCTGGGTATGGTGTTCGGCGCGGCGCGCGGCGGCTTGCTTATCGTAGTGCTGGTCGGGCTGTTGAGCCTGGCGCCGGTACAGCAGGACCCCTGGTGGCGCGAGTCGGCACTGCTGCCGCATTTTCTATTGGTGGCCGACTGGTCGAAGAACCTGATCCTCGGGTTCGGCAGTCAGTGGGTTGCCGGCTCGCTCGGCCCTGCCGGCTGAGGCGGGCGCTCTGTAGCGGATGTACCAGGACGCCGCGCCCGCGGCGTCCGGATCAGCCTGTAATAACTGAGAGGTTCCTTGCATGTGTGGCATTGTCGGCATTGTCGGTAAGTCGAACGTCAATCAGGCGTTGTACGACGCGCTTACCGTTTTGCAACACCGCGGACAGGACGCCGCCGGAATCGTGACCAGCGATTGTGGCAAGCTGTTCTTGCGCAAGGACAACGGGCTGGTCCGTGACGTCTTCCAGCAACGCCATATGCAGCGCCTGGTCGGCAACATGGGCATCGGCCATGTGCGCTACCCGACGGCGGGCAGTTCCAGTTCGGCCGAAGCGCAGCCGTTCTACGTGAACTCGCCGTATGGCATCACGCTCGCTCACAACGGCAACCTGACCAACGTCGATCAGCTGACCAAGGAAATCTACGAGTCAGACCTGCGTCACGTGAACACCAATTCCGATTCGGAAGTGTTGCTCAACGTCTTCGCCCACGAGCTGGCGGTGCGGGGCAAGCTGCAACCGACCGAGGAAGACGTTTTCGCCGCGGTGGCCAAGGTGCATGAGCGCTGCGTCGGCGGCTACGCCGTGGTGGCGATGGTTACCGGCTATGGCATCGTCGGTTTCCGCGATCCCCACGCGATCCGCCCCATCGTCTTCGGCCAGCGGCATACCGACCAGGGCGTTGAGTACATGATCGCCTCGGAAAGCGTCGCCTTGGACGTGCTCGGTTTTTCGCTAATTCGCGACCTGGCGCCCGGAGAGGCGGTGTACATCACTGCCGACGGCAAGCTGCACACCCGTCAATGCGCGCCGAATCCGCAATACGCGCCATGCATCTTCGAGCACGTCTATCTTGCGCGCTCCGACTCCCTGATGGACGGCGTATCGGTGTACAAGGCGCGCCTGCGCATGGGTGAAAAGCTGGCCGACAAGATCCTGCGTGAGCGGCCGGACCACGACATCGACGTAGTCATCCCCATTCCCGACACCAGCCGCACCGCGGCCCTGGAGCTGGCCAACCGGTTGGGGGTCAAGTTCCGTGAAGGCTTCGTCAAGAATCGCTACATCGGCAGGACCTTCATCATGCCCGGCCAGGCAGCACGCAAGAAGTCTGTGCGGCAAAAGCTCAACGCCATCGACCTCGAGTTCCGCGGCAAGAACGTGATGCTGGTGGACGATTCCATCGTGCGCGGTACCACCTGCAAGCAGATCATCCAGATGGCCCGTGAAGCCGGGGCGAAGAACGTCTACTTCTGCTCCGCCGCGCCAGCCGTACGTTACCCCAACGTGTACGGGATCGACATGCCGAGCGCGCATGAGCTGATCGCGCATAACCGCACCACCGACGAGGTGGCTGAGCTGATTGGTGCCGACTGGCTGGTTTACCAGGATCTGTCCGACCTGATCGACGCGGTCGGTGGCGGCAAGGTGAAGATCGACCAGTTCGATTGTGCGGTGTTCGACGGTCACTACGTCACCGGTGATATCGACGATGTCTACCTGCACAAGATCGAGCAGGCGCGCAACGACCAGAGCAAGAGTAACAGCCTGGCCGGCAGCGCCATCATCGACCTGTATAACAATTGATCAGGCGCCGGCGGATTGACCCGCCGGCCTTAGAGGGGTGAGCGACCATGACAACCGACTGGAACGCCGGACGCCTGGACAGTGACCTGACTGATGCCGGCATGGATACGCTGGCCGTCCGGGCGGGCCAGCACCGCACGCCGGAAGCCGAACATGGCGACCCCATGTTCCTGACCTCCAGTTATGTCTTCCGCAGCGCGGCCGATGCCGCCGCGACCTTTGCGGGCGAAGTGCCGGGCAACGTCTATTCGCGCTATACGAACCCCACGGTTCGCGCATTCGAGGAGCGAATTGCGGCGATGGAGGGGGCTGAGCAAGCCGTCGCCACCGCGTCGGGCATGGCAGCGATTCTCGCGATGGTGATGAGCCTGTGCTCAGCAGGTGACCACGTGTTGGTCTCGCGCAGCGTCTTCGGCGCGACGGTCTCGCTGTTCGAGAAATACCTCAAGCGATTCGGACTGGAAGTCGACTACGTGCCGCTCACCGTGGTCGAGGCCTGGGCGCCGGCATTCAAGCCCAACACCCGGCTGGTCTTCGTCGAGTCGCCATCCAATCCTCTGGCTGAACTGGTTGATATCCAGGCGCTGGCGCAACTGTGCCACGCCAATGGCGCGCTGCTGGCTGTGGACAACTGTTTCTGTACGCCGGTGCTGCAGCGGCCGCTGGCGCTGGGCGCCGACATCGTCATCCATTCGGCGACGAAATACATCGACGGGCAGGGCCGTTGTCTCGGTGGAGTGGTGGCAGGGCGTGCCGAACAGATGAAGGAGCTGGTGGGCTTCCTGCGCACGGCGGGGCCGACGCTCAGCCCGTTCAACGCCTGGGTATTCCTCAAGGGGCTGGAAACCCTGCGGCTGCGAATGCAGGCCCACTGCGCCAGTGCACAGGCGTTGGCCGAATGGCTGGAGCAGCAGCCCGGCGTCGCGCGTGTGTATTACGCCGGCCTGGCCAGCCATCCGCAGCACGAACTGGCGAAGCGTCAGCAGTCGGGCTACGGAGCGGTCGTCAGCTTTGAGGTCGCCGGTGGCAAGGACGAGGCGTGGCGTTTTATCGATGCGACGCGCCTGATCTCCATCACGGCCAATCTCGGTGACAGCAAGACCACCATCACACACCCAGGCACGACCACGCACGGTCGGCTTTCGCCTGACGACCGCGCCAAGGCAGGCATCGCCGACAGCCTCATCCGCATCGCCGTGGGGCTCGAGGAGGTGGACGACCTGAAGATCGATCTCGCCAGGGGCCTGGCCGCACTCTGATCGGCAGCCCGGCCGGTTTCACGTGGCGGCGAGTCCTGCTTGTCGTGCCGGCTGGCCAAATACGCCAGGGCTAACGGATAGCGTAGGCCCTTGCGCCCGATGCCAGAGCGCCTTCATTCACCGGCCCAGCGCGGCGGCCGCGCTGACGGCTGGTCGGGGCTCAGGCGCCTGCAGGTTCGAAATTCACCACGAACCCGTCGAGGCGCTGTTCGATGGCCAGTTCGTCCCGGATACGGCTGGCTTCCTGGCGGTTGTCGATCGGTCCGACAAACACCCGATGGGTCCGTCCGGTGGTGCGCAGGTAGGCGCTGAAACCCTGTTTGCGCAATTTCTCCGCCAGGGAACGGGCGCTGTCCCCATTCTGCAAACTCGCCAGCTGAACCGCCCAGCCCGAGCGGGCGGGCGGTTGGGCGCGAGACGAGCGCTGCGGCGTGAACCCCTGCGGCGGCACGGCCGCCGGGGGCAACGACCGTGAATTGCGCGACGATGCATCGTTGGAGCGCAGGTCGATCGCCGGGGCCGGCTGTCCCTGTCCGTCGAACAACCGCTCGGGGGTGGTGGGCAGGATGCTCGGGCTGTCCGAGCCGGTTTCGATGACGCGGATGTCGCTGTACTTCTTGCCGGACAGCGCCGCCAGCCCGGCCCGGTCGCGGATCACGGTTGGCCGCAGGAAGACCATCAAGTTGCGTTTCACATGGCTTTCCTGCGTGGAGCGGAACAGCGCGCCCAGCAGCGGAATGTCGCCCAGCAGCGGCACCTTGGAGTCGGTACGCGTCACGTCGTCCTGAATCAGTCCGCCAAGGACAATGACCTGGCCGTCCTCGGCAAGAATGGTGCTCTTGATCGAGCGCTTGTTGGTGACCAGGTCCACGGCTTGTGCAGAGAGACTGGCTGAGGGCGCGATGGAGGAGATTTCCTGCTCGATCTCCAGGCGCAGGGTCGCGCCTTCGTTGATGTGCGGGACGACCTTGAGGGTGACGCCGATGTCCTGTCGCTCGATGGTGGTGAAAGGGTTGTTCGCACCCGAGGCATCGGTGGTGTAGGTGCCGGTCTGGAATGGCACGTTCTGGCCAACCAGAATCTCCGCCTCCTGGTTGTCCAGGGTCAGCAGGCTGGGTGTCGACAGCAAGTTGCTCTTGCTGTTTGCCGATAGCGCCGTGATGAGCGCGCCGAAACTGCGCGTGCCTACGCCGATGATCGCGCCGTCCGGCAGGTTGCTGGGAATCTCGTTGTCACTGATGGCGTTCAGCACGCTGCCGATGGACAGTCCGGTGTTGCCAAAACTGACTCCGCCAGCGCCGCCGGTGCCGCCTCTTGCGTCGACGGCCCACTGCACACCAAGGGCATCGCTGATGTCGCCGGAAACCTCGACGATGGCCGCTTCGACCATTACCTGCGCTCGCGGCACGTCGAGTTGACGGACAATCGATTCCAAGGTTCCGATGACTTCCGGCTCGGCCAGCATCACCAGTGCGTTGAGACTTTCATCGGCGCGAATCAGGATGTCCTGCTGGCGGCCTCCCTGGGTCTCACCCTCGGCCGGCGCGGCAAGTCGCTCGGAGATGTCGCCGAGGGTTTCGGCGAGGGACTTGGCATCGTTGTGGCGCAGGCGGATGACTCGGGTGTTGGCAGACCGCGTGCTGGGCGTGTCGAGCGTCTTGGCCAGACTGGCGAGCTTTTGCCGCGCCTGTTCCGGGCCGGTGAAGATCAGGCGGTTGGTCCGCGAGTCGGCAATGATCTGCGCGCCTGCGGTGTCCTTGGCTTCGCCCCGCGCCAGCGTATTGTGCAGCACCTCGGCAATGTCCACCGCCCAGCCGTACTGCAGGTTCACTACCGAATAGTCGTCGTTCTGCGCCCGGTCGAGCTGGCGCACCAGATCCTCGATGCGGGCGATGTTGGCGCTGCGATCGCTGATGATCAGCGCGTTGGCGGACGGCACGGCGGCCAGGTGCCCGTATTGCGGGACCAGCGGGCGGATCAGCGGGATCAGCTCGGTGGCCGACGTGTGCTGGACCTGAATGACCCGGGTCTCGAGCAGATCGCCGCCGGTCGGGCCGCCGCCGGCCTCGGACTTGGCCTCCGCGTTCGGCACGATGCGCGCCACGTCGCCCTGGGTGAGCACGCTGTAGCCGTGGGTCGCCATGACCGAGAGAAACAGCTGGTACACCTCCGGCAGCGACAGCGTGGTCGAGGACACCACGCTGACCTGGCCCTTGACGCGCGGGTCGACGATAAAGGTCTGCCCGGTCAGCTGGCTGATCTGGTCGACGAAGGCGCGGATGTCGGCGTCCTTCAGGTTGATTGTCCAGCCATCCTGCTGGCTGTCGCTGGGCTCGATGCCCGGGTCGGCCGCCAACAGCGGAAGCGGGGCGGCGAGCATGCCTGCGGCGAGCAGGACAATGAGCGGGCGGGAGCAATTGGGCAGCATCGGTCAGTTGTCTTCCGTGGGCGGTTCATCGGATGGCGGGGTGTCAGGCGGGCTGTCGCTGCCCTCCACTTGTTGGCGCAGTGCTTCCATCTGTTGCTGAAGCATCTCGGCTTGCGGATCGGGCTGCGCCTGCTGGGCCGGATCGCTGTAGTCCGTCAGGTTGTCTGGCACGACCGCCGCCGACCGTGTCGTCGGGAACTGCAGGCTCTCGACCCGCCCACCGCGCAGGATTTCCACGCTGTCTGGCATGACACTGTGCAGGCGCACACCCTGCTCCAGTTCCTGATCGACGCGATAGAGCTGCGGTGGGTTGCCGTCCAGCTGGATGATCGCGGTCGACCGCGCCGGGTTCGCATTGACGAAGCTGCCGAGCAAGGTTAGATCAGAATTCGACGCGTCGGGCGTATACGCTTGCCCGGTCGGTGTGCCGAAGAGTGTTTCCATGCGGCTCAGGTCCGGCGCCGCGCCGGCGGGGTTGCCGGCGTCGACGGCATTGGTCACTGGTTCGCGGGTCAGTGCCCGCCAGGCACTGATCTGGCCCGCCAGGTAAAGGGCGAACAGCACCACAATGGCAGCGCTGAGAATCAGCGGCGCGTGCTGGCGAAGCCGTTGCAGGGCGGCGGGGGCGGCCAAACGGGGCACTCCATACAGATGAACGATGCGCAGAGACGCGGGATCGTCAGCCAGCCGAGGGACTGAGGATTCGGGCCTTGTTGCCAGTTTAGGTCCAGACCATGACAAGCAGTGCCTCAGTATGCCAGTGCAACTGACTGTTTTTCAGGCAAAAGGTGCCCAACGGCAGCCTGGTCCAGCAGGTGATCGCAAAGGGCCGCCATTTTTTTGAAAAAATCGCGGTTCGCCTGTTGACTTGGGTAGGGCGCCTGCGTAAATTGCGCGCCTCGCAAGGCGAAAAGCCAACCCGGCACGGGATGGCCCTGTTTAGACAGGTCTTGCGAATCGGACGAAAGTCCGGCCGACGCGCAGCGGTAGTTCAGTCGGTTAGAATACCGGCCTGTCACGCCGGGGGTCGCGGGTTCGAGTCCCGTCCGCTGCGCCATCATTCGCCTGGTTCGTCTGTGAGCCAGGCTCCCGAAAAAAGCGGCCATTGGCCGCTTTTTTCGTTTCTGCCTTCCAGGCCCTGCAGGCTCCGCCGCCATCGTACCTTCACCCGTTGCCGCCGGCGGTCTGCCCTCTCGGTACCGCGGGGTTACCGCATAGCGGTCCGCACCTGCAGCCAGACTCCCGTGACCTTGTACAAATCCAGCTCATTGCATAACGCCGATGCCTCGGCGAGGCCACTGCTTGCCTGTCTCGCCATGTTTTGGCGGCCTCGCGGGTAAAAAAGTTGTACAAGTGATGTTATGGTGACATTATTCGTACAGGTTTTGGCGGCCCCTCGGGAGCCGCCGATGAAATAGTGTATTTGGCAGCCGTGCAGCACGGCGCGGAGTAAAACGATGAGCAAGCAGATGTCGGTGTCCAGGCGCCTTGGGCTGGGGTTCTCGGTCATTCTTGCCCTGATGGTGGTCGTGGCGATGGTCAGTGCACTGAAAGTCGATGTCATCGACCGATCCATGCGCCACATCGGATCGCAGTCGGGCCTCAAGCAGCGCTACGCGATCAACTTTCGCGGTAGCGTTCATGACCGGGCCATCGCCGTTCGCGACGCCGTGAGTGCCGCCGATGAAGAGCTCGCCCGCACCCGGATCGCGGATATCGAACGCCTGGCCAAGCAGTACGCCGAGTCCGCAGTGCCCATGAAAGCGATGCTGGCGCAGCCGTCGGCCGATCCGGTCGAGCTGCAGCTGATGGCCCAGATCGACGCGATCGAGGCCAAGACCAACGCACTGACGCGGCAGGTGATCGATCTGCGCTTTGCCGAGGGCTCAGCGAGTGGCTATGCGTTCCTGCTGGAGAACGTGGCCGGCAATTACAGTGAGTGGCTTCGTCTGATCAACGCTTTCATTGATCACGAGGAGGCCTCGATCAACGCGGAGGTCACAGTGGTCCGCGACACCGCCAGCGGGTTCCTGACGCTGATCATCGCGGTGACCGGCGCGGCAGTCTTGCTGGGCGCCGCCATCGCGGTGCTGATCGTCCGCAAGCTGCGCTCGACGCTTGGTGCCGAGCCGGATGAGGTGGCGCGTGTCATCGGCAACCTGGCCGAGGGGGATCTTGGCCAGGCCATCGTGACCCGCTACCCGGACAGCGTCATGGGCGCGACGGCGAAGATGGCCAGCCGCCTGAGCGCGATCATCGCCGAGGTGCGAAGCGCGGCGGACGGTGTCGGCGTCGCCTCCGGCGAGCTGCTTGGCTCCTCCGCCAATAGCAATGCGCAGATCCAGCACCAGTCGGCCGAGGCCGAGCAGGTGGCCACCGCGATCAACCAGATGGCCGCGACGGTGAGCGAGGTGGCCGGTTTCGCGGCCCGCGCGGCAACCGCCGCGAAGAGTGCGGACGAACAGGTGGAGACCGGTACGCGCATCGTCGGCGAAACGGCGCTGTCCATTCACAACCTGGCAAAGGTGCTGGAAAGTGCCAGCGATACCGTCAGCCAGGTATCGCAGCAGAGCGGCGACATCGAAAAGATTCTTCAGGTGATCACCGCCATCGCCGAGCAGACCAACCTGCTGGCCCTGAATGCGGCCATCGAGGCTGCCCGCGCCGGTGAGCATGGGCGCGGCTTCGCGGTGGTGGCCGACGAGGTGCGCTCGCTGGCCAATCGCACCCAGCAATCATCCAGCGAAATTAGCGACATGATTACTTCGCTGCAGGCGGGCGCGGGCAAGGCCGTGGCGGTGATGCAGTCGAGCAAGCAGTTGGCGCAGCAGACCGTCGAGCAGACGCTCCAGGCCGAAAACGCCTTGGCCAAGATTCGCCAGGAGGTCGGTTCGATCAACGAGATGAACGCGCAGATCGCCACGGCATCTGAAGAACAAAGTGCCGTCGCCGAAGAGGTCAACCAGAGCGTGACACGGATCCACGACTCGACAGTGACGAGCTCTGCAGCGGCCAACCAGGTGGCGTCGTCGAGCCGGGACCTGGCCTCGCTGGCGCAAGAACTCAGCCGTCGGGTGGGCTACTTCCGCGGATGACCGCAGCGCGACGCACGGGCCACCGGGCGCTGCCAGTGGTCGTACTCGCGAGGCAGGCGCAGGCCACTGCCTGCGTCGATCTGTAGCGGTTGGTTGACGCACCCTTGGACGATCTCGCTGTCATTAACTCCGGGCTGTCAAAACAGCGGCGGCAGGCGGCTAACAGACGAGGGGTTGTACATGTTCGGTTTGGAAGCTCTCGAGCTTGCGCGGATCCAGTTCGCTTTCACCATTTCCTTTCACATCATCTTTCCGGCGATCACCATCGGTCTGGCGAGCTTTCTCGCCGTTCTCGAAGGGCTGTGGCTCAAGACCCGGCGCCAGGTCTATCGCGACCTGTATCACTTCTGGCTGAAGGTATTTGCGGTGAACTTCGGCATGGGGGTGGTCTCCGGCATTGTCATGGCCTACCAGTTCGGCACCAACTGGAGCGCCTACTCCGAATTCGCCGGCGGCGTGACCGGACCGCTGCTTGCCTACGAGGTGCTCACGGCATTCTTCCTCGAAGCGGGATTTCTCGGCGTGATGCTGTTCGGCTGGAACCGCGTCGGGCCGGGCCTGCATTTCTTCTCGACGCTGATGGTGGCGGTGGGCACGTTGATCTCGACGTTCTGGATCCTGGCGTCGAACAGCTGGATGCACACGCCCCAGGGACATGAAATCATCGACGGGATCGTGGTGCCGGTGGACTGGTTCGCCATCGTCTTCAACCCGTCGTTCCCGTACCGCCTGACCCACATGGCCATCGCTGCGTTTCTCGCCACGGCATTTATGGTCGGCGCCTCGGCGGCCTGGCACCTGCTGCGCGGCAACGACAACCCGGCGATTCGCAAGATGTTCTCCATGGCCATGTGGATGGCGCTGATCGTCGCGCCGATCCAGGCCGTGGTGGGTGACTTTCATGGGCTCAACACGCTGGAGTACCAGCCAGCCAAGATCGCGGCCATGGAAGGTCACTGGGACAACGCCTCGGGCGAGCCCACGCCGTTGCTGCTGTTCGGCTGGCCGGGCATGGAAGAGGAGCAGACGCGCTACAAGCTGGAAATCCCCTACCTGGGCAGTCTGATCCTCAAGCACAGCCTGACCGAGCAGATCCCGGCATTGAAGGAGTTCGCGCCTGAAGACCGGCCCAACTCGACCATCGTGTTCTGGACCTTCCGCATCATGGTCGCGCTGGGCCTGTTGATGATGCTCACCGGCTTCTGGAGCCTCTGGCTGCGCCGTGGCGGTCGCTTGTTCCATACCCGGCCGTTCCTGCGGCTGGCGCTCTGTATGGGGCCTTCCGGCGTGCTGGCGATCCTTGCCGGCTGGGTTACCACCGAGGTGGGGCGACAGCCGTGGGTGGTGTACGGGGTGATGCGCACCGCCGACGCGGTATCGGACCACGGGGCCGACCAGCTCGGCCTGACCCTGGCCATGTTCGTGCTGATCTACTTCGCGGTGTTCGGCGTCGGCCTGCTGTATGTGCTGCGGCTGATCGCCAAGGGTCCGATCGTCAACGAAGGGGACGAGAAGGGCGCGGGCGGCCCGGGCGAGAAGCGCACGCCGATGCGGCCGCTGTCAGCTGCCGACGAGGCGATTCCGCATGACCACGGCGATCAACTGGGCGAGAGGAATTGAATATGGGCGTCGATCTTTCGCTGATCTGGGCGATCATCATTATCTTCGGCATCATGATGTACGTCGTGATGGACGGGTTCGACCTGGGTATCGGGATACTCTTTCCGTTCCTCAAGGACAGCGCCGAGCGCGACGTCGCGATGAACACCGTGGCGCCCATCTGGGACGGCAACGAGACCTGGCTGGTATTGGGCGGCGCTGGGTTGTTCGCTGCGTTCCCGCTGGCCTACTCGGTGGTGCTCTCGGCGCTCTACCTGCCGATCATCTTCATGCTGATGGGGTTGATCTTCCGCGGCGTCGCCTTCGAGTTCCGCTTCAAGGTCCATGCCTCGCGCCAGCATATCTGGGACAAGGCTTTCATTGGCGGTTCGCTGGTCGCGACCTTTTTCCAGGGTGTCGCCCTGGGCGCCTTCATTCACGGGTTCCCGGTGGAAGGGCGCGCCTATGCCGGCGGGCCGCTGGACTGGCTCAGCCCGTTTTCGGTGTTCTGTGGCCTGGCCCTGATCGTCGCCTATGCGTTGCTCGGCTGCACCTGGCTGATCATGAAGACGGTGGGCGAATTGCAGCAGCGCATGCACGACATCGGCACGCCGCTGGTCTGGGCGGTGCTGGCGGTGACCGGCATCGTCAGCCTGTGGACACCGCTCACCCATCCGGACATCGCCGAGCGCTGGTTCAGCATGCCGAACCTGCTGCTGTTCCTGCCGGTGCCGGTCCTGGTGCTGGTCTGCACCCTGGGCCTGCTCCGCTCGATCGCGCGCTACGCGCATTACACGCCGTTTCTCTACACCCTGGCACTGATCTTTCTCGGCTACAGCGGCCTGGGAATCAGCCTGTGGCCGAACATCATCCCGCCGTCGGTGAGCATCTGGGAGGCGGCTGCCCCGCCGCAGAGCCAGGGGTTCACCCTGGTCGGCGCCCTGCTGATCATTCCGCTGATCCTCATGTACACCGCCTGGAGCTACTACGTGTTCCGCGGCAAGGTGAGCGTGGACGATGGCTATCACTGAACGGTTCGCGCTGGAGCATCCCATGCACGGTAGGCACGAAAAGGGGGCAGGCTCGCCCCTGTGGAAACGCATGACCTGGCTGGTCGTGATCTGGGCCGGCAGCGTGCTGGCGCTGGGATTTGTCGCCTGGCTGCTGCGTCAGGCGATGAATGCGGCGGGCCTGACCACGCCCTGAGCGGCGCTGCGGCGATTTATCGCGTTGTCGGCCGGGCCGGCGCGGGCTATTGATGGCGTCAGGTACCGCTGCCTGCTTTCACGCGGCGGTCATCTTCACGCACTAGGGTGGCTGGCATGGACCTTGTAAGGCCACGCGGGCCACTCCCGAAAGAGGACATGACGATGGACGACTATCAGGACGAGCTGCTCGAGCGGCACGCATCCGAACAGGACGGGCCGGAGCCGGCGGACGACGCCTTCGAGCTCTGAGCCTCCACGGCGCGCCGTTGCGCGCGCCGGTATTCCCCCGGCGTCTGCCCGCTCCAGCGTTTGAAGGCGCGTTGGAAGGCCTCCGCCGACGAAAACCCCAGCAACCAGGCGATCTCCCCGAACGCCGACTCGGTATCGCGGATGTAGGCCATGGCCAGGTCGCGGCGGGTTTCGTTGAGAATCGTGCGGTAGCTGGTGCCTTCCTCTTCCAGCTTGCGCCGCAGGGTCCAGGGCGGTAGCTGGAGGCGGTTGGCCAGTTGCTGCAGGTCGGGCTCCTGCCCCTTGAGCAGGGGCCCAAGCAGTTGCGTCACGCGTTCGCGCAAGCTGCGGGTTCGGGTCCGGCGCTCCAGTTCCGCCTCGCAGAGCTCGAGCAGCTCGCGCCAGGTCCCCGGGCAGTGCTCGGGATTGCGCGATGCGAGAGTCGCCTGGTCCAGTCGCAGCTGGTTATGGGCGGCGGCAAACTCCACCGGACGGCTGAAGAACGCATCATGGCGGTCGGCATAGGCCGGGCGCTCGAATTCGATCTGCACGGCGACCGGCACCAGCGGCCGCCCGGCGATCGCGCCCAGCTGGGTCAGCCAGCTGGCCAGCACCGTGTCCACCACGAACCGATTGAACGCGTTGTACGGGCTGATGGAATAGAACCGGAGCCAGGCGCCGGTGCTGTCCTCGTGGAACCCGGACGCGCCCCGGTAGTTGGACGCGTACAGCGGCTCGAAGCGGATCAGCGCACGCGCGGCCTCGCGCACCGTGGGTGCCTGCGCGCAGGTCACCCCGACCAGCCCCAGGTGCCCGGCCTTGCGCAACTGCCCCATTTCCAGGCCCAGTGCCGGATCGTCGGCGAGTTGGATGGCGGCATGCCCGAGGCGCATGTAGCGCGGAATGGACAGTCGGGCGCCTGGCTCCGACAGCCGGGCATGGTCGAGGCCGAAGGCATCGAGCAGCGGTTGCGGGTCGAGCTGCCTGGCCTGCAGCGCGCTGACCAGGCTGTGCACGAAGCCGACCGACAAATCGCCCAGGCGTACGCGCTGGCCACTCATGGTCGCTCCGGCAGCCAGCGGTTGGTTAGTTGCACGGGGCTGTCGGGCAGCGCGCGTACCGGTCGATGCGGCGAACCGACCAGGCCCCAGGGCAAACCGAAGGTACGGACCCGGATCTCCGGCAGGTCGATGGGGGGGGACGAAGCGTTAGTGCAGAGCTCCGCGAGCTCATCGCGTGCACCGAGTACAGCGACGAAATCGGCATCGGCCGACGGCGGACGCGCATCGGCGTCGCAACCGATCAGCACCGCCAGCCGGCCCGCGGGCGTCGGCAGGGCTGGAGCAGGCGTCGGCCCGGACTTGCTGTAGCGTTGCTCGTAGCGACTTAGATGAAGTTTGTACTGCAACGGACCGATGATCGCTCCGTCGCGTCCGAACGTGAGGCTGACCTGTCGTAGCGGGCCATCACCGATGCGCAAGCGTCCTTCTTCGAGGCGCGGCTCGGGCAGCACAATGGATCCGGCGACCAGGGTGACCCGGTAGCGGCGCGCCAGCTCGCCGAAGATCTGCTGGTAGCTGTCGGCCATCTGCGCGGCCTTGATACGCAGCACGGCTTCGGTGCAGTTGTCGTCGCTGCGGTTGTTCAACAGTGCACGCAGGAAGCGCCATGGGTGGCTCAGCGCCGTCCATTGCATGGCGTCGCGCAGCGTCCGTGCCTGCTGCACCTCTGGCTTTTCGCCGAGCGCGAACAGGCCGGTACCCACGTGCTCGGGCAGCACCACCACCGTGCGCGGATTCAGCAGGCCCTGGTCACGCGCCTGGTCGAGGTAGGTCACGAACTTTCGCTGCAGGCGCTCGCGGCTCTGGTAGTCGGCCGGCGTCAGGCGCGTCTGCACGCCCAGCAGGTTGCCCGCCGTGCCCGGCGTGCCCGGCGTGCCCAGTATTTCGATAGGGCGGGTACGCAGGTCGGACAGCAGTGGGCCGCCGTCGCGTTCCTGCGTCCAGTCCAGGTAGAGGATAAGCGCGGCAAGCGCGATGACGGCGAGGCCGAGCAGTTTGCTGTGGGTACGCATCGGTGGCTGATCGATTCAAGGTGCGACGAGCCTAGGCCGCCTTTCGCCGCTTGCCAAGGGCTCGATGCGCAATTGGGTCATGTAGTTGTAATTTTCGATCATTGAGCCGCCTTCCTAGCCTGTTTATCGTCCCTGCAACGACCACGGCCAGACGAGCCGGGGCGATTGAACCGTTATGCAGCCCGGCGTGAGACGTCGGGGCGACCCGATCGAGGACTGAAGATGACCGCCTTTCCCCACCTGCTTGCCCCGCTGGACCTGGGATTCACCACGTTGCGCAACCGCACCCTGATGGGCTCGATGCACACCGGCCTTGAGGAAATGCCTAATGGCTTCGAGCGGATGGCGGCCTTTTTCGCCGAGCGCGCGCGGGGCGGTGTCGGGCTGATCGTCACTGGCGGTGTAGGGCCGAACGAAGAAGGCTCCGTGCGGGCCGGCGCTGCCAAGCTCTCGACCGCCGAAGAGGCCGAGGAGCACAAGGTGGTCACCCAGGCCGTCCACGAGGCAGGCGGCAAGATCTGCATGCAGATCCTGCACGCCGGGCGTTACGCATACAGCCCACAGTTGGTCGCGCCCAGCGCCATCCAGGCGCCGATCAATCCCTTCACGCCGCGCGAACTGGACGAGGAGGGGATCGAGAAGCAGATCAACGACTTCGTCAATTGCGCCAGTCTGGCCCGCGAGGCCGGCTACGACGGCGTCGAGGTGATGGGTTCCGAAGGCTATTTCATCAACCAGTTTCTGGTGGCGCACACCAACCACCGCACCGACCGCTGGGGCGGCAGCTACGAGAACCGCATGCGCCTGCCGGTGGAGATCGTGCGCCGCGTACGCGAGGCGGTGGGGCGCGACTTCATCATCATCTATCGTCTGTCGATGCTCGACCTGATCGAGGGCGGCAGCAACTGGGACGAGGTGGTGCAGCTGGCCAAGGCGATCGAGCAGGCGGGCGCCACCCTGATCAACACTGGCATCGGCTGGCACGAGGCACGCATCCCCACCATCGCGACCAAGGTGCCGCGTGCAGCCTTCACCAAAGTCACCGCCAAGCTGCGTGGCGAGGTCGGAATTCCGCTGGTCACCACCAACCGTATCAACACGCCGGAAATTGCCGAACAGGTGCTCGCCGAGGGCGACGCCGACATGGTCTCGATGGCGCGGCCGTTTCTCGCCGATCCGGACTTCGTCAACAAGGCGGCGGCGGATCGCAGCGACACCATCAACACCTGCATCGGCTGCAACCAGGCCTGCCTGGACCACACCTTCAGCGGCAAGCTGACCACCTGTCTGGTCAATCCGCGCGCCTGCTACGAGACCGAGCTCAACTACATCCCGACTGCCGCGGTGAAACGCATCGCCGTGGTCGGTGCCGGCCCGGCCGGGCTCTCGGCGGCCACGGTTGCCGCAGAGCGCGGCCATCAGGTCACGCTGTTCGACTCGGCCAGCGAGATCGGCGGGCAGTTCAACGTTGCCAAGCGCGTCCCGGGCAAGGAAGAGTTCTATGAAACGCTGCGGTATTTCGATCGCAAGCTCAAGAGCACCGGCGTCGAGGTTCGACTGGACACCCGAGCGACTGCACAAGACCTGCTCTCTGGCGGCTATGACGAGATTATTCTCGCCACGGGCGTCGCGCCGCGCACGCCAGACATTCCCGGCATCGAGCATCCGAAGGTGATCGGCTATCTCGACGCGATCCTGCAACGCAAGCCGGTCGGGGGGCGCGTCGCGGTGATCGGCGCCGGCGGCATCGGCTTCGATGTGTCGGAATTCATCACCCATCAGGGCGAGTCCACCAGCTTGGACCGTGAGGCGTTCTGGAAGGAGTGGGGCATTGACCTGGGACTCGAAGCCCGTGGTGGCATCGCCGGCGTCGAACCTGTACCCCATGCGCCCGCGCGCCAGGTTTATCTGTTGCAGCGCAAGAAATCCAAGGTTGGCAACGGCTTGGGCAAGACTACCGGTTGGATCCACCGCACCGGCCTGAAGAACAAGCAGGTACAGATGATCAGCGCAGTGGAATACCTGAAGGTCGATGACCAGGGCCTGCACGTGCGTGTCGCCGACGGCGAGCCGCAGCTGTTGCCGGTGGACACGGTGATCGTCTGCGCCGGGCAGGATCCGTTGCGCGAATTGCAGGCGGAGCTCGAGGCCGGCGGTGCCCGGGTGCACCTGATCGGCGGAGCTGATGTAGCGGCCGAACTCGACGCCAAGCGCGCCATCAACCAAGGCTCCCGCCTCGCAGCCGAGCTCTGAGTCTTCATCATGCCCCGCTTCTGCGGGGCTTCTTTTTTGTGTCCCGGAGGTGCCCTGAATGACCGCATCCCTCGCATTGCCCGCGCCGGTTGCAGCTTCGCTGCGGCGTTGGCACGAAATGATCGCCACCCGCGACCTCAGCGCCTTGCCCGATCTGCTGGATGACGGCGCGGTATTCCGCTCGCCCATGGCGTTCACGCCGTACGAGGGATCGGCCGCGGTGAACCTGATCCTGAACACCGTGGTGACCGTATTCGAAGACTTCCGCTATCACCGCCAACTGGCCTCGGATGATGGCTTGAGCCTGGTGCTGGAGTTCAGTGCGCGAGTTGGCGAACGGCAGCTCAAGGGCATCGACCTGATCCGCTTCGATGCGACCGGCCGGATCATCGAGTTCGAAGTCATGGTACGGCCTATGAGCGGCCTGCAGGCGCTGGGCGAGGTGATTGGGCAACGTCTGGGGCCGCAGCTAGCCGCGCTCAAGGCGTGCTGACAGGTGCCGGAAGTCGCCACGCTGGGTGGCTGTGCGAGGGCGCGACTCGCTGCCAACCCAGTCACATCGTCGCTCGCGGTTTTTCCCCTAAACTTGCGCCAACCTTGAACCACGGCGCCTACCGCCGTGGACCATCCGCTGGCTGACCAGGCCGTTGAGGGCGCGAGCATGCAGATCAAACCGCAGACGGTCGAGGCCGTGCTGTTCTTCAACGATGGCGGCATCTGCAAGGAAATGCTCTACCCGGAGTTCGAGGCCATGCTCGACGGCGTCGTCAGCATGCCAGCCTTCGCCGACCAGCAGATGCGAGTCGCCTACGTGCTGATCAACGGGCGTCTCCAGGTTCGCGCGGCCGTGTTCTTCTATCTCGATTTCAACGAGGACGGCTCGGCCGACAGCGGTTGGAATATCCCGTTGCGCAATCTGGCCGAGCGCACCGGACGTGGCCCCGACCTGGGCGCCGGTCCCATTCGGCTGGCCTGCCGCAGCCAGTGCCCGGTCTCCTGGTACCAAATGCATTTGTGGGACCCAGAACTGGCGCCGGGCAGAAATCACTTCGTGATGCTGCGTGACCGCATCAAGCGCAACCAGCTGGGCTTGCTGGTCGAGGAGGATGCGCCGCAGGCGGTACCCACTGAGCGCCTGCAGATGGTCGCCGAGGAAACCTGGTACGCCAGCGATCCCGCGCGGCAGGCGAGCAGCCGCCGTGATGAAAAGCTCGAGCAGGAGCAGCGGCTCAAGGCGGCCCAACTGATCAAGCAACAGCGCTTGCGCATCGCCAGTCTCGAGCAGCAGCGCGACGCCGACATCGCTCGATTGCGCCAGCTGGCTGCCGAACAACAGGCTGGTTTGCAAGCCGAGCTCGAACGCCTGCAGCGCGAGCTACTGGTCAAGGAGCAGCAGACCCTCGAGCTCGAGCGCCGGCTCGGCGAGCAGACCGAAGGTTTCCAGAAGTCCCGGGAAGAGATGAGTCGGCAGCTGCGCGCGCTCGAACAGAGCAGTCGGGCCGAGGCGCAGGTCATTCGCGCCGGGTTCGAGGAGGAACTGCAGCGCCAGGTGGCCGCCGCGGTCAGCGAATACCGGGAACAGGTGGCCATCCGGGATGTTGAATTGGCCTACCGCAACGAGCTGGACAGTCAGTTGCAGGGTGAAATCGATGCGCTCCAGGCGCAGCGCGACAGCCTGCTCGAGCACAGCGGCGAGCGCGTGTTGGCAAGGCTTGCGACGATGGGAGTGGCGTTTATGGCCTACCATCCCGGCGCCGGCCACCTGACCATTCCGCTGTCCGACATCGCCCGTTACCAAGACAATCCGCTGGCCTACGCGGCGGCCAAGTGCGCGGTGTCCGAAGCGCAATACGGCCAGTGGGTGCAGCACTACCAGCAACCAACCTGCGTCGCCACCCTGAGCTCTGGCGAGCGCTGCAACATGCCGCTGGACAAGGTGGACGCGCCAGCCCATTTCATCGTCGGTGAATCCAACTGCTGCGCCAGGCATCGGTCGCAGGACCGGCTGCGCACCGGGAGCTGAGCGGTTGCCGGATCGCATCTTGATGCAGCCCGCGCATGTCCCGCTGCAGCCAGTCGAGCTGCCGTGGCTGACTCAGGCTGCGGTGCGCCTGGCGGTTCTGCGCCTGGACCTCATCGATCCCGAGGTCTCCGGCAACAAGTGGTTCAAGCTTGCTCTGCCGCTACGCGCCGCCCGCTCCAGCGGCGCGCGCGGGCTGATCAGCCTCGGCGGGCCCCATTCCAACCACCTGCACGCTCTGGCTGCCGCCGCGCGGCGCGCCGGGCTGCCCAGTGTCGGCCTGCTGCGCGGCGAGCCGCAGTCGACGCCGACGGTTGAGGATCTGCATGCGTTCGGCATGCGGTTGCACTGGCTGGGCTATGGTGGCTACCGCGAACGCCACCGCGCTGACTTCTTCGACCTCTGGCGTGAGCGCTACCCCGAGTTTCTCTGCCTGCCGGAAGGCGGCGGGGGGTTGGCCGGCGCCCAGGGTTGCGCACCGCTGGTGGCGCAGGTACGCGAACAACTCGCCGCTCTTGGCTGGGAAGACCACGACGGCTGGTGGCTCGCCGCGGGAACCGGCACCACGCTGGCGGGCCTGGTAATGGGCGAGGCCGTTGGTATGGGGCATCCGGTACATGGCGCGCTGGCCGGCCCCTGGCTGCGCGGCGTCTCGCAGACGGTCGACGGTCTGCTCGACGCCGCCGGCGTGCCACGGGCGGGATACCGACTGATCGATGCCTGCCGTGGCGGTTTCGGCCGTTTCGATCGGGAGCTGGCGCGATTTCTGGTCGAAACCGAGCGCCTCAGTGGGATTCCGCTCGAGCCGGTCTACACCGCCAAGGCAATGATGGCATTGCGCCTTTATGTGGAGGCCGGGTATTTTGCCGCCGGCACGCGGCTCATCTTCGTGCATACCGGCGGTCTGCAGGGCCGTCGGGCCGCCCAGGCGCAGTTGGACGAGCTGCTGCGCTGACCCACGAACTGCCGGACTTCTGGATGAACAAGCCGCTGCTCCCCGACTCGCTACGCCACCTGATACCGCTCAACGTTCTATCGCCCCGCCAGCTGCAGTCGTTTCGCGCACAACTGCAGCCGCGGACCCTCAAGGCGGCTGAATGGCTGTTCGATGACGAACCGTGCGCAGGGTCCAGGTTTTTCCTGCTGGATGGACAGCTGGCCCTGTACGCCGCGGATGGCAGCCAGCGCATCCTGGTCGGCGGCTCGGCGCAGAGCGCCCATGCCTTTGGTGTCGGCAGTGGGGTGCAGCGGGCCCAGGCGCTCGACGAGGCGAGAGTCCTGGTCATCGACAGCCGTGAGCTGGATCGCTTGGTCAACTGGCAACAGAACCATGCCGACCTGCTCCTCGAACTCGCATCGGAGGATGGTCTGCCCGACTGGCTCGAGGCCCTGCTGGACAATCCGCTGTTCGGCAGGGTGCCAGCGCAGAACGTCCGCGCCATGCTGGCCAGGCTCGGCGAGATCCATCTGCCGGCGGGCCATGTGCTGTTGCGTGAGGGCGATGTCGGCGACTGTTGTTATTTTCTTCAGTCCGGCCGTGCAGAAGTCATGACCGGTGCCGGCAGTGAGCGCCAGGTGGTAGCCGAACTGGAGATCGGCGCCTGCTTCGGTGAGGAGGCATTGCTGACCGAGCGGCCTCGCAATGCGACGGTCACGCTGCTCGAGGACGCCTGTGTGTTGCGTCTGGAGCGGCAGGACTTCATCGAGCTGTTGCAGGCCCCGGTGGTCGCCGAAGTCGACTTCGAGCAGGCTGGCGTCCTGATCGCGCAGGGTGCCCAGTGGCTGGACGTGCGTCTGCAGGAAGAATATGAGCAGGGCCATGCGGCCCGGGCGCTGAACATGCCATTGCACCTGCTGCGCCTGAAGACCCGGTTGCTGGACAGGGAGCGCGTCTATCTGTGCTACTGCGACAGTGGCAAACGCAGCGCCAGCGCGGTCTTCCTGCTCACCCAGATGGGCTTCACCGCCTACCCGTTGCGCGCAGGGATCGCCGGGCTGTCGGCCGCTGACTACGCCGCGCTGATGGCTGAGCAGGGCAGCGGCTATCTGGCGCGTTCCGGCGGGCGCACCGAACGCAGCGGCTGAGCCTCAGGTGGCACAGGCCCAGTGCGCCAGGTGCGACGGGTCCGAGGTACTCATCAGCCTTTCAGCAGACTGCCGGCCAGCGCGCCTAGCACGACGACAAGCCAGGGCGGCAGCCTGCCGAGATGCAGCGCAAACAGGGCGATCAGGATGAATATCACATCACCTGTGCTCGCCACGCTGTGTGTCCACAGCGGATCGTAGAGAGCCGCCAGCAGCAGGCCGACCACCGCCGCATTCACCCCCGCCAGCGCAGCCTGCGCGCGTTGGGCTGCGCGCAGCCGGCTCCAGAAGGGCAACACGCCGAAGACCAGCAGGAACGACGGCAAGAAGATCGTCAGCAGGCAGAGACCAGCCGTGCCCAGACCGGCCACGCCGTCGTGCATCGCCGCGCCAAGAAAGGCGGCAAAGGTGAACAGCGGACCGGGCACCGCCTGCGCGGCGCCATAGCCCGCCAGGAAGTTGTCCTCGCTTACCCAGCCGTGCGGAACCACTTCAGCCTGCAGCATCGGCAGCACGACGTGACCGCCGCCGAACACCAGGGCGCCGGTACGGTAGAAGCTGTCGATCAGCGCCAGCCCTTGCAGGCCGGATAGACTAGCCAGCACGGGCAGCGCCAGCAGCAGCGCGAAGAAGGCCAGCAGGCAGCTCAGCGCGACCCTGTGCGAACCGGCGTGATGCATCGTGTTGGCCTGCGTTGGGCGGCTTGCACGCAGCCCGCTCGCGCCAATGGCGGCGGCTGTCGCGATGATCCCCAGCTGCACCCAGGCGCCGGGCATGGACAGCGCGGCGATGGCCGCGAATCCTGCGATCACTCGACGCGGCAGGTCGGGACACAGGGTGCGTGCCATGTTCAGGACGGCCAGCGCCACGACGGCAACAGCAACCAGCTCCAGTCCATGCAGCACGCCGACGTGCAGCGGATTGTTGGCGTATCCAAGGGTCAGGCCGAACAGCGTCATCGCCAGCGCGGAGGGTAGGGTGAATCCGGCCCATGCTGCCAGTGACCCGCGATAACCACCGCGTAGCAGGCCGAGGGCCAGCCCGACCTGGCTACTGGCTGGCCCTGGGAGAAACTGGCAGAGCGCAACCAGGTCAGCGTAGCTTGCCTCGTCCAACCAGCGGCGGCGGTGGACGAATTCCTCCCGAAAATAGCCCAGGTGCGCCACCGGGCCGCCGAAAGCGATCAGTCCCAGGCGCAGAAAAATGCCGAACAGGAGCCAGACGCGCTCCGGGGCGCGCTCGCTTGGCGGCGGGTGTGGCGGGGCAGCTGGCATCGATCGAGCTCAAGGATGCGGGTCGGCGGCGAAGTCTAGCAGGCGGTATATGACGGATATGCCCGGCGCGCCTTCACGCCGGCCAACCATCCGGGACGACGAACAGACGTTCGCGCTCGCTCCAGTGCCCGTCAGCGTCCGGCTCGATCCGGATCAACAGCCGCGCGCCCTTGTGCTGCACCTCGGTTACCCACTGGGCGACGGCCTCGGCTGTCCACCGCTGAGCCGGCGCCAGACGTGCCGGGGCCAGCCAGTCCCCGCGCAGCAGCGGCTGCCAGTTCGCCGTGGTGTCACAGGCGGCCAGCTGCGGCCACTCGCGGTAATGCAGCCAGCGGCCGCCGAGGTGCAGCGGGTTGGCCCCGCTCGGCAGCGCCTGGTCGGCCGCGCAGGGCTGGAACAGGTAGCCGCCTAGCCAGAGCGCGCTGTGGATTTCGCGGCAGGTCAGCTCGCGCAGCAGCGCCCGAGCCGGTTCGCTGGACGTCAGTTGCAGCTGGCGTTCGCACAGGTGGCGCAGCTTGATGTCCAGCCGGTCGTGGCTGCCGGGGCCAAGCCAGTGATCATGCCGGTGCCGGTCGCCGTTACCCAGGCCCAGGTAAAACTTCACGGCCAGTTCGAGGTGATGCACGCCTTCGGCATCGAGGAGGATCAGGTCCAGCTCGCCCAAGGTACGGCCGCCTTCGCGCACCGGAAGATTGGCCACCAGCAACTCGACGTCGGGAGCCTGGCTCAGCGCGAACTGCCAGAGGCGCTCGTAGTACAGGCCCAGCCGGCGAACGCTGCGTTGCGCGAGCCAGGCCTGCAGCGCACCTGGCTGACTGTCATGGGACAGCAGCCAGTCGGCCAGCTCCGCGGGGCGCTCGGCCCAGCGGCTGGCCGCCAGCGGATTGCGTTGCGGCGCTGGGGTGTCGCTCAGCAGTGGCGGCGAGAGCAGCGCCCAGGCAAGGTCCCGCACTTCGGGGTGCGCCAGGCGAGGCAGAAGTTCGGCAAGGCAGGAACGGCTCATGCCACAAGCATAGACGCGATGGTTTGCTGCCACTTCCGGCTTTCGCCCATAATCGCGCAGCCGCATGGCAACGAGGGTCCGCGCGGCGCGCGGGCGGAACTCGAGCGCCGTCGCGTGACACCAATCCAGTGCCTGTTTCGCTGCGGCCGGCCAGCCCGTCCTTGTGCCTGCCCGTCATCAGTCACGCCTTTCAGGGAGCTTCAATGGACCAGTTCCGCAACATCGGCATCATCGGCCGCCTGGGCAGCTCGCAGGTGCTGGACACGATTCGCCGACTGAAACGCTTCCTCGTGGCGCGGCATCTGCACGTGATTCTCGAAGAAAACATCGCCGAGGTGCTGCCCGGGCATGGCATGCAGACCTCGTCGCGGCAACGGCTGGGCGACTCCTGCGACCTGGTCATCGTCGTCGGCGGCGATGGCAGCCTGCTCGGCGCCGCGCGGGCGATGGCGCGGCATCGCGTCCCGGTGCTGGGGATCAACCGGGGCAGTTTGGGCTTTCTTACCGACATCCGTCCCGACGAGCTGGAAGAAAAGGTCGCCGAGGTGCTCAGCGGCCAGTACACCCTGGAGAACCGATTTCTGCTCGAGGCCCAGGTGCGGCGCTTCGAGGAATCCATCGGCGAGGGCGATGCACTCAACGACGTCGTGCTGCACCCGGGCAAGTCGACACGGATGATTGAGTTCGAGCTGTACATCGACGGCCAGTTCGTCTGCAGCCAGAAGGCCGACGGCCTGATCGTCGCGACGCCCACCGGTTCGACGGCCTACTCGTTATCAGCGGGCGGGCCGATCATGCACCCGCGTCTGGACGCCATCGTCATCGTGCCGATGTACCCGCACACCCTGTCGAGCCGGCCGATCGTGGTGGACGGCAACAGCGAGCTGAAGATCGTGGTGTCGCCGAACATGCAGATCTACCCGCAGGTCTCCTGCGACGGCCAGAACCACTTCACCTGCGCGCCGGGCGATACCGTCACCGTGCGCAAGAAGCCGCAGAAGCTGCATCTGATCCACCCGCTCGATCACAACTACTATGAGGTATGCAGGACCAAGCTTGGCTGGGGCAGCCGCCTCGGTGGAGGGGAATAGTGATCGTCGACCCGGAGCGCAGCTACGACCTGATTGGGGACGTGCACGGTTGCGCCCATACCCTGGCGGACCTGCTCGACCTGCTGGGCTATCGACGCCATGCCGGTGTCTGGCGCCATCCGAGCCGGCAAGTGATCTTTCTCGGCGACATCATCGACCGTGGCCCGCGCATCCGCGAGGCCCTGCATCTGGTACACGACATGGTCGAGGCGGGCCAGGCCCACTGTGCGATGGGCAACCATGAATTCAATGCGCTGGGCTGGCATACGCCGGCGCCGGCGGAGAGCGGCAAGGCCTTTGTCCGCGATCACTCGCCGCGGTACGAGATGCTGCTGCGCCAGACCTTCGAGCAGTTCGAGCATTACGCCGACGAGTGGAAGGCCTTCCTCGGCTGGTTCATGGAGCTGCCGCTGTTCATCGAGGCCGAGCGCTTTCGCGTCGTGCATGCGTGCTGGGACAACCAGGTCATCGATCAGCTGCGCGAGCGGCTGGCGGCGGGACGGCTCGACTCCGCGTTCCTGCGCGACGCGGCCTTTGCTGGTGGTTTCGCCGCCCGATCGTTGGACCGCCTGCTGCGTGGCACCGACATGCCGCTTCCCGCTGGCCTGACACTGACCAGCGCGGAAGGCTTCACGCGCAACTTCTTCCGCACCAAGTTCTGGGAGGAAAACCCGAAGACCTATGGCGATGTGGTTTTTCAGCCCGACGGCTTACCCGAGAAGGCAGCGCGCCTGCCGCTCAGCGAAAGCCAGAAGAGTCGCCTGTTTCTCTATGGCCCGGACGAACCACTGCTGTTCGTCGGGCATTACTGGCGCAGTGGCATGCCGGCGCCGATCCGGGCGAACCTGGCGTGCCTGGATTACAGCGCGGTGAAATACGGCAAGCTGGTGGCTTACCGGCTTGATCAGGAAACCCGACTCGACCCGGCGAAGTTCGTCTGGGTGGACGTGGAGCAGTAGATGGCTGTGATCGAGGCGTTGCGCCTGCCGTTATCCGAGGACCTGAGCGGTTTCGTGGCGCTGCTGCGCCGGCTGCAGGTGCCCTGTCGTGTCTCGGAGGACTCCGGCGAGCAGGTCGTGCGGGTGCCTGCGGAGATCGTCGAGCAGGTCCGCGAGCTGTATCAGCGCTACCCGCATGGTGACGGTGCCGCGGTAACCGCACCTGCCCGGCGGCCCGGCGGTGGCTTCGTCGCCAGCCTGCGGCGCAGCCCGCTGACCGCAGCGGTGCTGCTGGTGGCTTTGATCGGCGCCGCGGTCACGATGCTGGGTGACAACTTCGCAGCGATCCGCTGGTTGAGTTTCACCGATTTCCGCATCGATGGTGACTACGCCTACTTCGCCACCCTCGAGCAGAGCTTGGCTGCAGGCGAGTGGTGGCGCCTTGTCACGCCGATCTTCGTGCACTTCGGCTTCCTGCACCTGGCGATGAATGCCATGTGGTACTGGGAGCTCGGCCGGCGAATCGAGCATCGCCAGGGCGCCTGGGCGCTCCTCGGCCTGACGCTGTTGTTCGCGGTCGTCTCGAACCTCGCGCAATACGGTTTCGGTGGTCCGGGAATCTTCGGCGGCCTGTCCGGTGTGCTCTACGGCCTGCTGGGGCATTGCTGGCTGTATCAGAAGCTGGCGCCGGACGAGGCCTACCGCCTGCCGCCTGGCGTGGTGGTGCTGATGCTGGTCTGGCTGGTGGTGTGTCTCACCGGGGTTATCGAGGTCGTCAGCTTTGGCTCGCTGGCCATCGCCAACGCGGCGCATGTTGGCGGGCTGGTCGCTGGATGTGTTACCGGCGTCGCGGGCGGCTTTATAGCCCGCCGCCGGCTGCACGGGTTGTTCTGAGCTACGGCGCGTCGTTGCGCGATCCGCGTGGCCGCTCGAAGCCTGCGGCCGGATGCGGTTTCTTCCGTTAGAATGCGCGCTTGTTTCCCTGGGAGCCGGCCATGTCGACCTTTATCGAAGCCATCGAAAACATCACCCCTGAAATCTACGAGAACCTCAAGACAGCCGTCGAACTGGGCAAGTGGAGCGACGGGCGCAAGCTGACGCCCGAGCAGAAGGAAACCTGCCTAGGCGCAATGATTGCCTGGGAAATGAAGAACCTGCCCGAAGAGCAGCGCACCGGCTACATGGGCGGACAGGAATGTGCGTCCAAGAGCAAGAGCAAAGCCCCCATCGACACCAGTCTGTTCTCCCCGGCTTCCGGGACCCGCCACTGATGCTCGAACTTGGACGCGGCGCGCTGAGCAAGATGTCAATCCAGCTGGGCGAGCAGGCACAGTATTCATTCCGTTTGAATGACCAGCTGGTGCCGGTCAATCCGCTGATCGGCAAGACCCTGCGGTTGGAATACCTGGGTGCCATCCATTGCAGCCATTGCGGGCGCAAGACCAACAAGAGCTTCAGTCAGGGTTACTGCTATCCCTGCTTCAAGAAGCTGCCGCAGTGCGACGTCTGCATCATGAGCCCGGAAAAGTGCCACCACGATTTCGGCACCTGCCGCGATCCGCAGTGGGGCATGGACTTCTGCATGACCGACCACGTGGTCTATCTGGCCAACTCGTCCGGCATCAAAGTCGGCATCACCCGGGCCACCCAGTTGCCGACACGCTGGCTCGACCAAGGCGCCAGCCAGGCGCTGCCGATCATGCGCGTCGCCACGCGCCAGCAGTCCGGCATGGTCGAAGACCTGCTGCGCAGCCAGGTGGCCGATCGCACCAACTGGCGTGCATTGCTCAAGGGCGATGCCGAACCCCTCGACCTGATCGAGGTGCGCGAGCGCATATTCGACGCCTGCGCCGAAGGGCTGCGCGAACTGCAGCAGCGCTACGGGCTGCAGGCGATCCAGCCAGTGGCGGATGCCGAGGTGCTGGAGATCCGCTATCCGGTCGAGGCCTACCCGACCAAGGTCGTCAGCCTCGATCTGGAAAAGACCCCGATCGTCGAAGGCACCCTGCGCGGCATCAAGGGTCAATACCTGATGCTGGACACCGGCGTGATCAACATCCGCAAGTTCACCGCCTACCAGGTGGCTGCCAGCGCTACGGCGTAGGGTGGATAACGCTTCGCTTATCCACCGATTGGCCCCGTCCTGAGGCTCAAGTCGGGCGGCCAGAGCAATCGCGTAGAAACGGCTTCGCCGTTTTCCACGCTACAAGTCCGCCGCGACAGACGCTAAGCTCGAACCCATCTGCAGCCCGTCATGCGGGCTGGTCATCCATCGCCATATTCCTGCTTGAAGCTTGCCGCTTGAAGCTCAGCCGACGAGGTTTCCATGCGTACCGAACAACCGAAAGTCATTCATCTCAAGGATTACCAGGTTCCGGACTACCTGATCGATGAAACCCACCTGACCTTCGAGCTGTACGAGGACCGCACCCAGGTGCACGCCCAGCTGGTGATGCGCCGCAATCCCGAACGTCCGGCCGGCAAGCTGCCGCCGCTGGAGCTGCACGGCCAGCAGCTCGAGCTGCTGTCCATCGCGCTGAATGACCGCGAGCTGGGCCTGGGCGATTACCAGATCAGCGAAGACTGCCTGACGCTGCAGCCGGACAGCGACGCCTTCGTCATCGACACCTCGGTGGTGATCCATCCGGAAACCAACACTGCGCTGGAAGGGCTCTACAAGTCCGGCAGCATGTTCTGTACCCAGTGCGAGGCCGAGGGCTTCCGCAAGATCACCTATTACCTCGACCGCCCGGACGTGATGAGCAAATTCACCACCACCGTGAGCGCCGAACAGAAGGCCTATCCGGTGCTGCTCTCCAACGGCAATCCGATTGCCAGCGGCAGCGAGGACAATGGTCGGCATTGGGCGACCTGGGAAGATCCGTTCAAGAAGCCGGCCTACCTGTTCGCTCTGGTGGCGGGCGACCTCTGGGCCATCGAAGACAGCTTCACCACCATGAGTGGGCGCGAGGTGGCGCTGCGCATCTACGTCGAGCCGGAGAACGTCGACAAATGCCAGCACGCGATGGACAGCCTGAAGAAGTCCATGAAGTGGGATGAAGAGGCTTACGGCCGCGAGTACGACCTGGACATCTTCATGATCGTCGCGGTCAACGACTTCAACATGGGCGCCATGGAGAACAAGGGCCTCAACATCTTTAACTCCAGCGCCGTGCTGGCGCGCGCTGAAACCGCCACCGATGCCTCCCACCAGCGCGTCGAGGCCATTGTCGCCCATGAGTATTTTCACAACTGGTCGGGCAACCGCGTGACCTGCCGCGACTGGTTCCAGCTGTCGCTCAAGGAAGGCTTCACCGTCTTTCGCGACTCGCAGTTCAGCGCCGACATGAACTCGCCGACCGTCAAGCGCGTCGAGGACGTGTCCTACCTGCGCACCCACCAGTTCGCCGAGGACGCCGGACCGATGGCGCATTCGGTGCGTCCGGAATCCTTCATCGAAATCTCCAACTTCTACACCCTGACCGTGTATGAGAAGGGCGCCGAAGTGGTGCGCATGATCCAGACGCTGATGGGTGAAGCGGGCTTCCGCAAGGGCAGCGATCTGTACTTCGAACGGCATGACGGCCAGGCCGTGACCGTGGACGATTTCGTCAAGGCCATGGAAGACGCCAACGGCGCCGACCTCAGCCAGTTCAAACGCTGGTACAGCCAGGCCGGCACGCCGCGCCTGGCCGTCAGCGAGCAGTACGACGCTGCTGCAAAAATTTACCGCCTGACGTTCCGCCAGAGCTGCCCGGCCACACCGGGACAGAGCGAGAAGCAGCCGTTCGTGATCCCGGTGTCGCTGGGCCTGTTGGACGGGCAGGGCAACGAGATCTCACTGCGCCTGCAGGGCGAGGACGCCGCGGTCGGGACCACCCGCGTGCTGGCGGTGGACCAGTCCGAACAGACCTTCACCTTTGTCGACGTCCCCGAGCAGCCGCTGCCGTCGTTGCTGCGCGGCTTCTCCGCACCGGTAAAGCTGGATTTCCCCTACAGCCGCGATCAGCTGATGTTCCTCATGCAGCACGATTCCGATGGCTTCAACCGCTGGGAAGCGGGTCAGCAGTTGTCGGTGCAGGTGCTGCAGGAGCTGATCGGCCAGCACCAGCGCGGCGAAGCGTTGCAGCTCGACCAGCGCCTGGTCGCGGCGCTGCGTACCCTGCTCGAGGATGAAAGCCTCGATCAGGCGATGGTCGCCGAGATGCTGTCGCTGCCGAGCGAGGCCTACCTCACCGAGATCAGCGATGTGGCAGACGTGGATGCGATCCACGTCGCGCGTGACTTTGCCCGCCAGAGCATCACCAGCGCGCTGTTCGATCTGCTCTGGGCGCGCTACCAGACCAACCGCGAGCTGTCGCGGCAGACGCCCTACGTGGCCGAGGCGGGCCATTTCGCCCGCCGTGCGCTGCAGAATATTTCGCTGTCCTACCTGATGCTCAGCGGCAAGCCCGAAGCGGTGGCCGCCTGCGTCGAGCAGTTCGAGCAGGCCGACAACATGACCGAGCGTCTGACCGCATTGGCGGTGCTGGTCAATTCCGACTTCGCTGCCGAGCGCGACAAGGCGCTGGAAGCCTTTGCCGATCACTTCAAGGACAACCCACTGGTGATGGACCAGTGGTTCAGCGTGCAGGCCGGCAACACCCAGCTGGGTGGCCTGGAGCGGGTCCAGCAGCTGATGCAGCATCCGGCGTTCACCCTGAAGAACCCGAACAAGGTACGTGCGCTGATCGGTGCCTTCGCCAACCAGAACCTGGTCAACTTCCACCGGGCCGACGGCGCGGGCTACCGCTTCCTGGCCGACCAGGTCATCGTGGTGAACGGGCTCAACCCGCAGATCGCCTCGCGCCTGCTGGCGCCACTGACCCGCTGGCGCAAATACGACGCCAGCCGCCAAGAGCTAATGAAGATCGAATTGGAGCGGATTCTGGCATCCGGCGAGCTCTCCAGCGACGTCTACGAGGTGGTCAGCAAGAGCCTCGCCTGAGGCATACCGCTGCTCGCGACACGGCTGTAACCCACCCGAAATCCCGCGCCCCGGCGCGGGATTTTTTCGTTCTGACAGGCTGCTTCGCCCGCGCCTCCAAGTGATACCTCAATGCTCTGCAGGCCGCATGCCATAAGGCTCACCTATCAGGCAACATCAATCAGCCCGGTTTAACAAAACATAACGTCCAGGCAATTGCCGGCGCTTTCGAAAGCCCGATAGCATGGCCCCGCCTGTCTCCATACGCAGGCCCTGCCTAATAAGAATAAAGGGGGTATGTATGAGTGAGCCCGTCATGTGGCGCACACCGGTTGGCCGCGCGGAAAAAACATTCCGCACGCCGCAGTTCCGCAGTCTATCGCCATCGTCCAGAACGCTCTCGCTCTGCAGTGTCCTCGCCATGCTGCTGCTCGCTCAGGTGCCGGCCTATGCCCAGGCGAACGAGCCGGGCATCCGCTACGCGATCGAATCACAAAAGGCGGCTTCCACCCTGTTGCTCGATATTGCCCACGCCGGCAAGCGATTGGTCGCGGTCGGTGATCGCGGGCACATTCTCTATTCCGACGATGCCGGGGCCAGCTGGACCCAGGCCAAGGTGCCGACGCGCCAGTTGCTCACCGCGGTGTCCTTCTCGGACGAGCAGCACGGCTGGGCCGTGGGCCACGACGCACTGATCCTCGGGACCGAGGATGGCGGCCAGACCTGGACGCGGCAGTACGAGAACCGCGAAGGCGAGGTGCCGCTGCTTGACGTCTGGTTCGCCAACGCCCAGCACGGATTCGCTACCGGCGCCTACGGGGTGCTGCTGGAAACCACCGACGGCGGCCAGCACTGGGAAGACGTCGCCGACCGCCTCGACAACGAGGACGGCACCCACCTCAATGCCATCGCGGAAGTTCCCGGCTCCGGCCTGTTCATCGTTGGCGAGATGGGCGGTATGTTCCGTTCCGCCGACGAGGGCGCGACCTGGGAGCGCGTCGAGTCGCCGTACCAGGGCTCGTTCTTCGGCGTCGTTGGTGGGGGAGCGCCCGGTGTCGTGGTGGCCTTCGGTCTGCGCGGCCATCTGTTCCGCTCCGCGGACTTCGGCGACAGCTGGCAGGCCATCGAACTGCTCGACGATGGCTACCCCATCGAATCCGGCCTGGCCGACGGCAACCTGCTGCCGGACGGGCGGATCGTCGTGGTCGGGCACGGTGGCACTGTGCTCAGCAGCGATGATCAGGGTCAGACCTTCAAACTGTTCAGCCGGCCCGATCGGCGCTCCCTGTCCGGCGTCGTCGCCAACCCGGACGGCAAGCTGGTCCTCGTTGGCCAGAGCGGCGTCCGGGTCGTATCGCCCGAAGGCGCCAACCTGCCCGCACAACAACAATAAGCCGGAGCCACCATGTCCAAGCACCAGCAAAAGCCGGCGTCCTTTCTGGAGCGCCTGATCTTCAACAACCGGCCGGCGGTGATCCTCATCTGCCTGCTGATCAGCGTGTTCCTCTTCTACCAGGCTGCCCAGGTCCGCCCGTCGACCAGCTTCGAGAAGATGATTCCGCTGGGTCATCCCTATATCCAGAACATGCTCGAGCACCGGGATGACCTTGCCAACCTGGGTAACACGGTGCGTATCTCCGTGGCGGCCAAGGATGGTGACATCTTCTCAAAGCCTTACATGGAGACGCTGCGGCAGATCCACGACGAGGTCTTCTACATCCAGGGCGTCGACCGTTCGAACATGAAGTCGCTGTGGAGTCCCAGCGTGCGCTGGACCGAGGTCACCGAGCAGGGCTTCGCCGGTGGCGAGGTGATCCCGCAGACCTACGACGGTTCGCCGGAAAGCCTCGACGACCTGCGCAGCAACATCCTCAAGTCAGGCCAGATCGGCCGCCTGGTGGCCAACGACTTCAAGTCCAGCATCATCGACGTGCCGCTGATGGAGTCCTATTCCGATCCGGATGACCGCAGCAGGCAGATCAAGCTGGACTACCAGAAGTTCTCCCACGAGCTGGAAGAGAAGATCCGCGACAAGTACGAAGCGCAGAATCCCAACGTCGAGATCCACATCATCGGCTTCGCCAAGAAGGTGGGCGACCTGATCGACGGGCTGGTCGGCGTGGCGCTGTTCTTCTTTGTCGCCATCGGCATCACCCTGGCGTTGCTGCTGTGGTTCACCCGCTGCATCAAGAGCACGGTCGCGGTGGTGGTCACCACGCTGATTGCAGTGGTCTGGCAGCTCGGCCTGCTGCACACGCTGGGCTTCGGTCTCGACCCGTACTCAATGCTGGTGCCCTTCCTGGTATTTGCCATCGGCATCTCTCACGGCGTGCAGAAGATCAACGGCATCGCCATGGCGTCGGGGGAAACCAACGACCCGCTGTCGGCCGCGCGCCTGGCGTTCCGCCAGCTGTTCATCCCCGGCATGGTGGCCCTGGCCTCGGACGCGGTCGGCTTCGTCACGCTCCTGCTGATCGACATCGGCGTGATCCGCGAACTGGCCATCGGTGCCTCGCTGGGCGTGGCGGTGATCATCCTGACCAACCTGATCCTGCTACCGGTGGCGATTTCCTACCTTGGCATCAGCCAGCGCGCCGTCAAGCAGGCGCGTGAAGAGGCGGCGCGCAACCACCCGTTCTGGCGCGCACTGTCCAACTTCGCTAGCCCGACCGTGGCCTCGGTGTCGGTGGTCATCGCTTTGCTCGCAGTCCTCGGCGGCCTCTGGTACGGCCAGAACCTGAAGATCGGCGACCTCGACCAGGGGGCGCCGGAGCTGCACCCCGATTCGCGCTACAACCTGGACAACGACTTTGTCATCCGCAACTACTCGACCAGCTCCGACGTGCTGGTGGTGATGGTCAAGACCGCGCCCGAAGGTTGCGCGCACTACGACACGCTGGCCGCCATGGATGAGCTGATGTGGAAGATGGAAAACACCGAAGGCGTGCAGTCGGCGGTGTCCATGGTCACCGTCGCGCGGCAGAGCATCAAGGGCATGAACGAGGGCAGCCTGAAGTGGGAAACGCTGTCGCGTAACCAGTTCGTGCTCAACAGCTCCATCGCCCGTGCCGAAGGCATGTACAACGGCGACTGCTCGCTGGCCCCGGTGCTGGTGTTCCTCAACGACCACAAGGCTGAAACCCTGGACCACGTCGTCTCGGCGGCGCGTGAGTTCGCTGAGGAGAACAACCGCGAAGGCCTGGAATTCGTCCTCGCGGCGGGCAACGCCGGCATCGAAGCGGCGACCAATGAAGTCATCGCCGCTTCGGAAACCACGATGCTGATCGCGGTCTACTTGGCGGTCAGCTTCATGTGCCTGCTGACCTTCCGCTCCATCGCGGCGACCCTGTGCGTGATCCTGCCGCTGGTGCTGACGTCGATCCTCGGCAACGCGCTAATGGCCTTCATGGGAATTGGCGTGAAGGTCGCGACCTTGCCGGTGATCGCTCTCGGCGTGGGCATCGGCGTGGATTACGGCATCTACATCTACAGCCGGCTGGAGACCTACCTGCGCCAGGGCATGACGCTGCAGGACGCCTACTACGAGACCCTCAAGTCCACTGGCAAGGCCGTCGTGTTCACCGGCATCTGCCTGGCGATCGGCGTCTTCACCTGGGTGTTCTCGGCGATCAAGTTCCAGGCCGACATGGGCCTGATGCTGACCTTCATGTTCCTCTGGAACATGGTCGGCGCGATCTGGCTGTTGCCGGCACTGGCGCGGTTCCTGATCAAACCGGAGAAGCTGCGCCAGCAGGCGTGAGGGAGTGAAGAGGTAACAAAACCGCGGCCCTGCCGCGGTTTTTTTTGTGCCGCATTGGGCGAGCAGGGCGTGGGTCAGTCAGTCAGACTGCCGCGGGGCGGGGGTGACATCGCGGGTGGCGCCACCGTCCCGGCCGGTTTGCCGGGGCGGGCGCCGCGGCTCAGAGCGCGGCCACCGCCGCCTGCTGCACCAGCTCCAGCAGGGGCTGCGGGTAGACGCCCAGGAAGAACGCCAGCAGGGCAATGGCCAGCAGCATGATGCCGCCGGCACGCTGGCCCCAGTTGGTGGGCGCATCGTGGCGGCGGATGCCGGATTCGACCAGATACAGCGTCACCACCACGCGCAGGTAGTAGAACAGCCCCACGGCGCTGCCCACGATCAGCGTGCCCAGCAGCCACCAGAGTTGCGATTCGACGCCCGAGGCGATCACGTAGAACTTGCCGACGAAGCCGGCGGTCAGCGGAATCCCGGCCAGCGACAGCATCATCACGGTGAGCACGGCCGTGAGGTACGGACGCCGCCAGAACAGCCCGCGGTACTCGTAGAGCGCATCGGCATCGCGGCCCTTGTAGGGGCTCGACATCAGCGTGACCACGCCGAACGCGCCGAGGGTGGTCAGCAGGTAGGTCACCAGGTAGACGCCGATGGCTTCCACCGCGAGGCCGTCGCTGGCGGTCAGGGCCACCAGCAGGTAGCCGAAGTGGGCAATGGAGGAGTAGCCGAGCAGCCGCTTGAGGTTGGTCTGATTCAGCGCCGAAAGGTTGCCGATCAGGATCGAGGCAATGGCGATCAGGCTCAGCGCGTCGGTCAGCCAGCCACCGCTGGTCGCCGGGGACATCTCGATCAGGCGCAGCAGAACAGCGAATACCGCCACCTTGCTGACGGTGGCGAGAAACGCGGCGACCGGTGCCGGGGCGCCCTCGTAGACGTCCGGTGTCCACAGGTGGAAGGGCGCGAGCGACAGCTTGAAGCCCAACCCGACCAGCAACAGCCCGATGCCGGCCTGCACCAGCACGGACGAGCCTTCGGCGGCCAGGCTGGCGCCGATCCCGGCAAAGCTCAGGCTGCCCGACTCGGCGTATAGCAGGGCCATGCCGAACAGAACGAAGGCGCTCCCGGCACCGGAGAGCACCATGTACTTGAGGCCGGCCTCGAGCGAGCGCTGGTTGAAAAAGGCATAGGCCACCAGCCCGTAGACAGGGACCGAGAGCAGCTCCAGACCGATGAACAGCCCGGCCAGGTGCTGCGCGCTGACCAGCACCAAGCCGCCGGCCGCCGACAGTGACATCAGCAGCAGCAGCTCTTCACGGTTGCCCGGGAAGCCGTGGGCGTCGTCCTGCTCGCCGAGGTAGGCATGCGCCAGCGTCACGCAGGCTAGGGTCGCGACGAGCACCAGCGCGCTGTAGAAATAGGCGAAGGCGTCCAGGCGCAGCATGGGTGTGACAGTCAGTGGTGCCACCTGCAGCGCCGGGACGATGGACAGCAGCGCCAGGGTCAGGCCGGCCGAGGTGACCAGGAAGGTCAGCCCATAGTGGCGGCGCCAGGCGATGGTCAGCATCACCGCCACCGCGGTGGCTCCGGTGAGCAACAGGGGCAGCAGGGCGATGAGCGAGTTCGAGGTGAATGGCATGATCAGAACTACCGGGCCGAAACGGTGGGGGAGAGGGTGACGGCGAGCCATTGCTGCACGCCGCTGACAGTCGCCTGCGAGGTATCGAACACCTGCTGCGGGAAGACGCCGAGCAAGACCAGCAGCAGCGCCAGCAGCAGCACCATGGATACCTCGCGCCCGTCCAGGCCCTGCAGCATCCCTTCAGCACTGGTCGGGCCGAAGTAAGCCCGGTGGATCATTGCCAGCGAGTAAACGGACGACAGCACCAGGCCGAAGGTGGCGATCACCACGACCCAGGGCGAGCTGGCGAAGCTGCCGAACAGCACCACGAATTCTCCAATGAAGTTGCCAGTGCCGGGCAGGCCCAGTGACGCGGCGGCAAAGAACAGGCTCAGTGGCGGCAACCAGGGCAGGCGCGACCACAGTCCACCCATCTCGCGCATGTCCCGGGTATGCAGGCGCTCATAGAGTTGGCCGCTTAGGATGAACAGCGCCGCAGCCGACAGGCCATGGGCGATCATGAGCACCACCGCGCCCTGCAATGCGAGCGAGCTGCCGGAATAGATTCCGATCAGCACGAAGCCCATGTGCGACACGCTGGAATAGGCGATCAGGCGCTTGATGTCGGTCTGGGCGAATGACAGCAGGGCACCGTAGAAGATACCGAGCAGGCCCAGCCCCATGGCGACCGGAGCGAAGTCCATCGAGGCGTGTGGGAACAGCGGCAGGGCGAAGCGGATCATGCCGTAGGCGGCCGTCTTCAACAGAATCCCCGCCAGGTCGACGGAGCCCGCGGTCGGCGCCTGGGCATGGGCGTCGGGCAGCCAGGAGTGGAACGGCACGATGGGGAACTTCACCGCGAAGGCGATGAAGAAGCCCAGCATCAGCAGGAACTCCACGCCCGGTGGCAGCTGGGCCTTGAGCAGCAGCTCGTAGTCGAAGGTCAGCACACCGCTGGAGTGGTAGTTGACCAGCACCAGGGCGAGGATCGCCACCAGCATGATCAGGCCGCTGGCCTGGGTGTAGATGAAGAACTTGGTGGCGGCATTGATCCGCGACCGCTTGCCTTCGCCGCTGTGGCCCCAGAGCGCGATGAGGAAATACATCGGCACCAGCATCATTTCCCAGAAGAAGAAGAACAGGAACAGGTCGAGCGCCAGGAACACGCCAACCACGCCGCCGAGGATCCACATCAGGTTGAGGTGGAAGAAGCCCACGTGGCGTTGAATCTCCTTCCAGGAGCAGAGCACCGAGAGCACCCCCAGCAGCCCGGTGAGCACGATCATCAGCAGCGACAGGCCATCGAGTGCCAGGTGCAGGTTGATGCCGAAGCGCTCGATCCAGACGTGCTTGAACTGCAGCGCCCAGTTCGCCTCGCTACCCGGCGCGGGGGCGAGCTGGAAGTCGCCGGTGGCCCACAGCCAGAGGCCGATGCCCAGCAGCAGCACCATGGTCAGCAGGGCGATCCAGCGCGGCATGCTTTTATCGAAACGCTCGACGAACCAGCACAGCAGGCCGCCGATGAAGGGAATCAGGATGAGCCAGGGCAGAATCACGGTTTCGAGTCCTTGCGCAATTTCAGAGCAGAACGATGCCGAGCAACAGCACGGCTCCGCCAACGATGGACAGGGCATACCAGCGCAGCTGGCCGGTTTCGCTGCGGCTCAGCAATGCATGGCTTCCGCGCGCGACGCGCGGAACCAGGCCGAAGGTCGCATCGACCGGGTCGCGGCCGAGCAGCCGGCAGAGCCACAGGTAGGGCTGCACGAAGAGCTTGTCGTAGAGCCAGTCGAAGCCCCACGCGGCGTACCACCAGCGGCTCAGCAGGCGACCCGGGGCGCTGCCGGCGATGACGCCTGCCAGGCTGCGCTTGCCGAGAAAGAGCAAGGCGGCCAGCAGGATGCCCGCCAGCGCAATCGCCCCGGACGCGAGTTCCAGGCTGTGCTTGGCCTCGCCGCCGGCTTGGCCGACGCTTTCCGGCAGGACGCCGGCCAGCGGTGGCACGATGAGCGCGCCGACAAAGGTCGAGAGCACGATCAGCGCCACCAGCGGCAGGCCGTGGGCAATGCCGCGCCCGGCATGGGCATCGGTGTGCGCCGGGCCGTGGAAGGCGATGAAGATCAGCCGGAAGGTATACAGCGAGGTCATGAACGCGCCGGCGAGGCCGGCATACAGCAAGCCGTCGTGGCCGCTGGCGAAGGCTTCCCAGAGGATCTCGTCCTTGGAATAAAAGCCGGCGGTGATCAGCGGCAAGGCCGCAAGTGCGGAGCCGCCGACCAGGAAGCTGGCGTAGGCCAGCGGCAGCTTCTTCCACAGCCCACCCATGCGGAAGATGTTCTGCTCATGGTGGCAGGCGTTGATCACCGAGCCGGAGGCGAGGAACAGCAAGGCCTTGAAGAAGGCGTGGGTCATCAGGTGGAAGATCGCCGCATCCCAGGCGCCAACGCCCAGTGCCAGGAACATGTAGCCAATCTGGCTCATGGTCGAGTAGGCGAGGATGCGCTTGATATCGGTCTGCACCAGCGCCGCGCAGCCGGCCAGCAGCAGTGTCACGCCGCCAATGATGCCGACCAGCTCATGGACGTCCGGCGCCAGCAGGAACAGCCCGTGGGTCCGCGCGATGAGGTAGACGCCGGCGGTGACCATGGTCGCGGCGTGGATCAGCGCCGAGACCGGCGTCGGGCCGGCCATGGCATCGGCTAGCCAGGTCTGCAGCGGCAGCTGCGCCGACTTGCCGACCGCCCCGCCAAGTAGCGCCAGCGTCGCCAGGGTGATCCAGAGGTCGCCACGGGCGAACTTCTGCGGCGCCAGCACCAGCAGCTGCTGGATATCCAGTGTGCCGAGCTGCATGAACAGGATGAACAGACCGAACGCCATCAGGACGTCGCCGACGCGGGTCACGATGAAGGCCTTGAGCGCGGCGTTGCCGTTCTTGCGCTCCTTGAAATAGAAGCCGATCAGCAGGTAGGAGCACAGCCCGACGCCTTCCCAGCCGAAGTACAGCAGCAGCAGGTTGTCGCCGAGCACCAGCAGCAACATGCTGAAGATGAACAGGTTGGTGTAGGCGAAAAAGCGCGAGTAGCCCTCTTCGCCACGCATGTACCAGCTGGCGAACAGGTGGATGAGAAAGCCCACCCCGGTGACCACGCCGAGCATCGTCAGCGACAGGCCATCCAGGTGCAGACCAAAGGCGACGCGAAACCCCTCGACGTCCAGCCATTGCCACAGGTGCTGGGTAAAGACGCCACCGGCGGGCGGTGCGGTGTTGAACTGCCAGATACACAGGGCCGCAATCAGCGCGGACAGGCCGACCGAGCCAACACCGATTATCGCGGCGAGCGTTTCGGACATCCGTCCACGAGTAAAGGCCAGCAGGAAGTAGCCAAGCAGCGGGAAAACGAAGGTCAGGAATAGTAGGTTCATCCGCGCATCTCGCTTGCAGCGTCGACATCGAGGGTATTGAAGCGCCGGTATAGCTGCAGCAGGATCGCCAGGCCGATGGCCGCCTCCGCTGCCGCCAGGGTGATGACCAGGATGAACATCACCTGCCCATCTGCCTGCTGCCAGCGGCTGCCGGCCACGACGAAGGCCAGGCCGGTGGCGTTCATCATCACCTCCAGGCTCATCAGCATGAACAGGATGTTGCGTCGCACCATCAGGCCGACCAGGCCGAGACAGAACAGCACGGCGGCAACGGCCAGCCCGTGCTCCATGGGGATCGACTGCATGGGATTACTCCTTTGCCTCGTGGCGGCCCAGGTGGAAGGCAGCGACCAATGCCGCCAGCAGCAGCATGGACGCCAACTCGACGAGCAGCAGGTAGGGCCCGAACAGGGCGATGCCGACCGGTTTCGGGCCGACGGCGAGCAATCCGGCGGGTGACTCGGTGCGGGCGGAAAAGAGGGCCCAGAGCAGCTGTCCCAGCAGCAGCAGAGCCAATGCCGACGGCCCGATCCAGACGCGCGGTGCCATCCAGATGCGCTCCTGCCTGACCGCATCGCCGCCGAGGTTAAGCATCATCACCACGAACACGAACAACACCATGATGGCGCCGGCGTAGACGATCACTTCAAGCGCGCCGGCAAAGGGTGCACCAAGGCTGAAGAAGCACATCGATACCGCCAGCAGCGAGGTGATCAGGTAGAGCAGGGCATGCACCGGGTTGCTGCCGGTCACCACCCGCAGCGTGGCGACGACCGCCACGCCGGCGGAAAAGTAGAAGGCGAATTCCATCAGGAGCTCCTGGAGCGCGGGAAGGCTGAAGGCTGAAAGCTGAACGGAAGGCTGGATAGGCGTGTCCGCCTCTCGTGCCACCTGCGCGGGACATCGAAAGCCGTCATGGCAGCAGCCCCTTGACGTTGATCGGCTCAGCTTCGTGCTGCGCAGCGCCCTTGGGCTTGCCAGCGATGGCTAGGCCGGAGACGCGGTAGAAGTTGTAATCGGGGTATTTGCCGGGGCCAGAGATCTGCAGGTCTTCCTTTTCGTACACCAGGTCCTGGCGCTTGTACTCGCCCATCTCGAAATCCGGCGTGAGCTGGATGGCATTGGTCGGGCAGGCCTCCTCGCACAGGCCGCAGAAGATGCAGCGCGAGAAGTTGATGCGGAAGAACTCCGGGTACCAGCGGCCTTCTTCGGTTTCGGCCTTCTGCAGCGAGATGCAGCCTACCGGGCAGGCGACCGCGCACAGGTTGCAGGCGACGCAGCGCTCCTCGCCGTCGGGGTCGCGGGTCAGCACGATGCGACCGCGGTAGCGCGGCGGCAGGTAGACCTGCTCTTCCGGATATTGCAGGGTGTCGCGCTTGCGAAAGCCGTGGCTGAAGACCATCACCAGGCTGCGTAACTGGGTGTAGGTGCCGTGGAGCACCGCGCCAATGTACTTGAACATGAATTCTCTCCTTACTGGGCCGCGGCCAGCACGAATGCGCCGGTCACCAGCAGGTTGATCAGGGTCAGCGGCAGGCAGAACTTCCAGCCGAACGCCATCACCTGGTCATAGCGCGGGCGCGGCAGCGAGGCGCGCAGCAGCACGAACAGCATGATGAAGAACCCGGTTTTGATGGCGAACCAGAAAAACGACAGCCAGGGCAGGGCGTCGAGGAACGGACCGTGCCAGCCGCCGAAGAACAGCGTGGTCAGCAGCGCGGAAATGGTCACGATGCCGATGTATTCGCCGACGAAAAACATGCCCCACTTCATGCCGGCGTACTCGACGTGGTAACCGTCGGCCAGCTCCTGCTCGGCTTCCGGCTGGTCGAACGGATGGCGGTGAGTGACCGCGACGCCGGCGATGAAGAAGGTGCAGAAGCCGAAGAACTGCGGAATGATGAACCACAGGTGCTGGTGCTGATACTCGACGATCTCGCGCATGTTGAACGAGCCGGCCTGCGCGACGATGCCCATCAGCGACAGCCCCAGGAACACCTCGTAGGACACCGTCTGCGCCGAGGCCCTTAGTGCACCGAGCAGGGCGAACTTGTTGTTGCTCGCCCAGCCGGCGAAGAGCACCGCGTATACCGTGAGGCCGGCCATGGCGAAGAAGAACAGCAGCCCGATGTTCAGATCCGCCACGCCCCAGGTCGGCGTTATCGGCACGATGGCGAAGGCGATCAGCAGCGAACTCATCGCCACCACCGGCGCCAGGGTAAAGATCAGCCGGTCGGAAAACGGCGGGTTCCAGTCTTCCTTGAAGAACATCTTCAGCATGTCCGCGGCGAGCTGGAACATACCGAACGGCCCGACCCGGTTGGGGCCGTAGCGGTCCTGCCACCAGCCGAGCAGGCGACGTTCGACGAAGCTGAGCAGTGCCCCAGACACCACCACCGCGAGCATGATCACCAGCGCCTTGACGACGGCGATGAACACATCGATCACCTCGGGAGTCAGCCAGCTCATCGGACGGCCTCCAGTTCGGTTGCCAGGTCCTTGCCATGCAGCAGCGGGACGCCCGCCAGCCCCACCGGCAGGCCGATCAGGCCGGGACACAGCGATGCGTCGATGCGCACCGGCAATTGCCAGCGACCATTGGCAATGCGGAACCCCAGCGAGTCGCCGTCCGACACGCCGAGGCGGCTGGCTTCGACGTCGGACAGGGCCACGTAGGCGGATGGCATGCGTGCCTGGATCGGGGCGGCCAGTGCCGAGGTCTCGTCGCTGCCGAACAACTGGTGCAGCGGCACCGCTTGCCAAGTCCCGGGCGCAGGGGCGAAGGCGCCGGGGGCCGCTGCCCAGGCCAGGTCCTGGCGCGCACCGTCGAGCAGTCGCACGCCCGGATCGCCGGCACGCAGGTGGCCGCCGACTTCGTCCTGGAACTTGTTCCAGGCCTGCGGCGAGTTCCAGCCCGGGGACCAGGCGAACGGGATCTGCTGGCGGTCCTCGACGCTGCCGGAATAGCCTTCCATGGAAAAGGCGAACGGCGAGTCCGGATCTTGCGGCTGCCGTGGCTCATGCACGCTGATATTGGCGCGCATGGCCGTGCGGCCGCTGTAGCGCAGCGGTTCGCGGGCCAGTTTCAGTCCCTTGATGCGGAACGAGGCGAGCGGTGCAGCCTGGAGAATTCCGTGCAATACCGGATGGTCCGCGGCGCAGGCCGCGGTGACCTGGTCCAGCGTGGTCCAGTCCACCGGCTTGCCCGCCCGGGTGCAGTGCACCGCATGCAGCCAGCGCCAGCCCTCGCGGACCAGCACCCTGCTGTCGTAATAGCTGGGCTCGAAAACCTGAAAGAAGCGTTGCGCGCGGCCCTCGAGGCTGACCAGGGTACCGTCGGCCTCGGCGAAGCTCGCGGCCGACAGCAACAGATGCGCCTTGGCCGCCGTTGCGGTGCGCTGGTGGTCAGCGACGATCACCGCCTGAGCGGTCGCCAGGGCCTGGTCCACCTTCGCCGGGTCGGCGCGGCGATAGAGGTCGTTCTCCAGCACCACCACGGCATCGGCGCGACCGTCGATCAGCGCGTCCAGCGCAGCATCGACCGACTCGCCGCCGAGCAGGACCACGCCGAGGCTGTTGGCTTCCGGCACCACGAGGCTGAGGGAGCCGTTCTTGCCGCGGTTCTTCAAGGCCTGCGCGATGTTGCCGGCCGCCTCGATCAGGGACCGCTCGCCCAGCGACGCACCCCCGATCAGCAGCGGACGCCTGGCCGCGAGCAGGGCGTCGGCAATGCGTTGCGCCAGTTCGGATGCGTCGCGCTCCAGGCCCTGCACCGCTGGCGCTGCGGGGTCGATGGCATGGGCCACCGCAAAGCCCAGGCGGGCCAGATCGGCCGGTGCGGCCTGGACGCTCTGTGCGGCGATGTCATCGAGTCGCGTCTCGCTGACGCTGGCGATGAACACCGGGTACAAGGCGTGCTGGCCGACGTTCTGCACGGCGGCGGCGTGCCAGTCCTGGATCTTCATCGAGGCGGCGATCTTGGTGGCCTTGCCCTTTGCCGCCTGGCGGACGGCCAGCGCCATGCGCGCCGCGGTCTGGGTCAGGTCCTCGCCGAGAATGAACACCGCATCGTGGCTTTCAATATCGCGCAGCGTGGGCGCTGGCAGCGGACCCTTTTCGATCAGCTCGCGGATCAGCTGGATATGCGCGAGCTCGGCGGCGGCGATGCCGTTGTAGAAGTGCCCGGCGCCGACCAGCTCGCGCAGGGCATGGTTGCTTTCCAGGCTCGCGCGCGGCGAGCCGATGCCGATCACGCGCTTGCCGTCGAGCAGTGCCGCGGCGGCGTCCAGGGCGGCATCGACACCCAGCACCTGGTCGTCCTGTTGCGGCTGGCGCGGGCGGTCCTTGCGGTTGACGTAGCCGTAGCCGAAGCGACCGCGATCGCAGAGGAAATAGTGGTTCACCTCGCCGTTGAAGCGGTTCTCGATACGCCGCAGCTCGCCGTAGCGCTCGCCGGGGCTGATGTTGCAACCGGCCGCGCAGCCATGGCAGATGCTCGGCGCGAACTGCATGTCCCACTTACGGTTGTAGCGCTCGGAGTGGGTCTTGTCGGTGAACACGCCCGTCGGGCAGACCTCGGTGAGGTTGCCGGCGAACTCGCTTTCCAACACACCGTCCTCGACGCGCCCGAAGTACAGGTTGTCGTGAGCGCCGAAGACGCCCAGGTCGGTGCCGCCGGCGTAGCCCTTGTAGTAGCGGGTGCAGCGGTAGCAGGCGATGCAGCGGTTCATCTCGTGGGCGATGAAGGGGCCGAGTTCCTGGTTCTGGTGGGTGCGCTTGGAAAAGCGGTAACGGCGCTGGTTGTGGCCGGTCATTACCGTCATGTCCTGCAGGTGGCAGTGACCGCCTTCCTCACACACCGGGCAGTCGTGCGGGTGGTTGATCATCAGCCACTCCACCACGCTGGCGCGAAAGGCCCTGGCTTCCTCGTCGTCGATGGAGATCCAGCTGTTGTCGGTCGCGGGAGTCATGCAGGACATCACCAGCCGGCCACGGGTGTCGTCCGCGCCGCTGTACTGCTTGACCGCGCACTGGCGACACGCGCCGACACTGCCGAGCGCCGGGTGCCAGCAGAAGTACGGGATGTCGAGGCCGAGCGAGAGGCAGGCCTGCAACAGGTTGTCCGCTCCGTCGACTTCGTAGTCGTTGCCGTCTACATGGATAGTGGCCATTTCAGGGTCTTCTCATCCGCTTGCGCGGGTCTGGCTAATAGGATTCTTTTTCTAGAGGCTGAACGCTCGAGGTGGACGAGGCTCGAGTTGCCTTTTCGTCCAGCCTCTGGCCCTTCAGCGTCTCTTAATGCGTTAGTGCCGGCTGCGCGGGTGGGACGGTGGTCTGGGCAACACCCGCTTCAAACTCATGTCGGAAGTATTTGATCGCGGCGCCCAACGGCTCTACCGCGCCGGGCGCATGCGCGCAGAAGGTCTTGCCGGGACCGAGGAAGTCCACCAGGCGTAGCAGGATGTCGAGATCCTGGGACGTACCCTGGCCGCGCTCCAGCGCACGCAGGGTCTTCACGCTCCAGGGCAGGCCATCGCGGCACGGGGTGCACCAGCCGCAGGACTCGCGAGCGAAGAACTCTTCCATGTTGCGCAGCAGCGAGACCATGCTCACGGTGTGGTCCACCGCCAGTGCCAAGCCGGTGCCCATCCGCGTGCCGAATTTGGCCACCCCGCCGGCGTACATCTGCGCCTCGAGATGTTCGGGTAGCAGGAAGCCGGTGCCAGCGCCGCCGGGTTGCCAGCATTTGAGGCGGTACCCGTCCTTCATGCCGCCGGCGTAGTCCTCGAACAGCTCCTGCGCGGTGATGCCGAAGGGCAACTCCCAGATGCCGGGGTTCTTTACCTTGCCGGAAAAGCCCATCAGCTTGCTGCCCATGTCATCACTGCCGGGGCGGGCGAGGGATTTGTACCAGTCCACACCGTGACCAATGATTGCCGGCACGTTGCACAGGGTTTCGACGTTGTTGACGCAGGTCGGCTTGCCCCAGACGCCGACGGCGGCAGGGAAGGGCGGTTTGGCGCGCGGGTTGGCGCGACGGCCTTCCAGCGAGTTGATCAGCGCGGTTTCCTCGCCACAGATGTAGCGGCCGGCGCCGGTGTGCACGAACAGCTCGAAGTCGAAGCCGCTGCCGAGGATGTTCTTGCCAAGCAGGCCGGCGGCCTTGGCTTCCTCGACGGCGCGGTTGAGGTTGCGTGCTGCATCGACGTATTCGCCGCGCAGGAAGATGTAGCCGCGATAGGCCTTGAGTGCGCGCGCGCTGATGATCATGCCTTCGATCAGCAGGTGCGGCAGCTGCTCCATCAACAGGCGGTCCTTCCAGGTGTTGGGCTCCATCTCGTCGGCGTTGCACAGCAGATAACGAATGTTCAGCGACTCGTCCGCCGGCATCAGGCCCCACTTCACCCCGGTGGGGAAGCCTGCGCCGCCGCGCCCCTTGAGCCCGGAGTCTTTGACGGTTTGCACGATATCGGCGCCGGCCATGTCGGCCAGTGCCTTGCGCAGCGCCGCGTAACCGTCTTTCTGCTGGTACTCCTCGAGCCAGACCGGCTCGCCGTCATCGCGCAGACGCCAGGTCAGCGGGTGGGTTTCTTCGCGACGGGCGGTTCGGTTGGCTGGGCCAAAGGATTGAAGCATCTTCAACGCGTTGGGCTGGCTCATTGATAGGCCTCCAGCAGGGCGGCGACACCGGCGGGCTGTACGTCCCCAAAGGTATCGTCGTCGATCATCAGCGCCGGCGCCTTGTCGCAGTTGCCCAGGCAGCACACCGGGATCAGGGTGAAGCGATCATCTGCAGTGGTCTGGCCGGGTACGATGCCGAGCTGTTGCTCAAGGGCGCCAAGAATCGATTCGTGTCCGCCGATGTAGCAGGTCATGCTGTCGCAGACGCGGATGATGTGGCGGCCCACCGGCACGCGGAAAATCTGACTATAGAAGGTGGCGACGCCTTCGACGTCGCTGGCCGGGATGCCGAGGATGTCGCCGATGGCATCGCAAGCGCCGTCCGGCACCCAGCCGCGGGCCTTCTGCACGATCTTCAGCGCTTCGATGGACGCCGCGCGTGGATCTTCGTAATGGTGCAGCTCGTGCTCGATGGCCGAGCGTTCGGTTTCGCTGAGAACGAAACGGTCAGTCTTGATCAGCGTGCTCATATCAGCGGTCCACGTCGGCCATAACGAAATCGATGCTGCCCAGGTAGGCGATCAGGTCCGGGATCATGCTGCCGCGAATCACCGAGGGGATTTGCTGCAGATGCGGGAAGCTGGGCGTGCGGATGCGCGTGCGGTAGCTCATGGTGCTGCCGTCGCTGGTCAGGTAATAGCTGTTGATGCCCTTGGTCGCCTCGATCATCTGGAAGCTCTCGTTGGCCGGCATCACCGGACCCCAGGACACCTGCAGGAAGTGGGTGATCAGGGTTTCGATGTGCTGCAACGTGCGCTCTTTCGGCGGCGGCGTGGTCAGCGGGTGGTCGGCCTTGTAGGGGCCTTCGGGCATGTGCTTGAGGCACTGCTCGATGATCTTCAGGCTTTCGCGCATCTCGCCCATCTTGACCATGCAACGGTCATAGGCGTCGCCGTTGACCGCCAGCGGGACTTCGAAATCGAAATGCTGATAGCCGGAGTAGGGACGGGCCTTGCGGATGTCGAAGTCGAGGCCGGTGGCGCGCAGGCCGGCACCGGTGACGCCCCATTCCAGCGCCTCTTTGGTGGTGTACGACGCGACGCCCTTGGTCCGGCCGATCAGAATGCTGTTCTTCAGCGCCGCCTTTTCGTATTCCTTCAGGCGCTTGGGCATCCAGTCGAGGAATTCGCGAACCAACTTGTCCCAGCCGCGCGGCAGATCGTGCGCGACACCGCCGATGCGGTACCAGGCCGGGTGCATACGGAACCCAGTAATGGCTTCGATGACCTTGTAGGCGCGCTGGCGGTCGGTGAAGGTGAAGAACACCGGCGTCATCGCGCCGACGTCCTGGATGTAGGTGCCCAGGTACAGCAAGTGGTTCTGGATGCGGAAGAACTCGGCCATCATCACGCGGATGAAGTCGACGCGGTCCGGCACGGTGATGCCGGCCAGTTTCTCCACCGCCAGCACGTAGGGCAGGTTGTTCATCACCCCGCCGAGGTAATCGATGCGGTCGGTATAGGGGATGAAACTGTGCCAGCTCTGGCGCTCGGCCATCTTCTCCGCGCCGCGATGGTGGTAGCCGATCTCCGGCACGCAATCGAGGATTTCCTCGCCGTCGAGCTGCAGGATGATGCGAAAGGCACCGTGCGCCGAAGGGTGGTTCGGGCCGAGGTTGAGGAACATGTAGTCCTCGTGCTCGCCGTGGCGCTGCATGCCCCAGTCTTCGGGCTTGAAGCGCAGGGCTTCCTGTTCCAGGTCCTGCTTGGCGGCGTTCAGACTGTAGGGATCGAACTCGGTGGCCCGCGCAGGGTAATCCTTGCGTAGCGGGTGACCTTCCCAAGTCGAGGGCATCAGCATACGGGTGAGGAGCGGGTGGCCCTCGAACGTGATGCCGAACATGTCCCAGATTTCGCGCTCGTACCAGTTGGCATTGGGCCAGATGGTGACGGCGGTGGGCAGGTTGAGATCGCCTTCCTTGAGCGCGACCTTGATCATCACATCGCTGTTTCGCTCAAGCGACATCAGGTGATAGAACACGCTGAAGTCGGCAGACGGCAGGCCGCGGCGATGGGTGCGCAGGCGCTCATCGGTGGCGCTCAGGTCGTAGAGCATCACGTAGGGCTTGCTGACCTGGCGCAGGAACCCCAGCACCTCGATGAGCGTTTCGCGTGGCACCCAAAGCACCGGCATGCCGGTCAGGCTGGGTTGCAGCGTGAAGGTTTCGGCGCCGAAGCGCGCGTTCAGCTCGACCACGATGTCCTGGTCGTCAGCCTTGTAAGGCGGAATGTACAGCGCATTGCCTGCAGTCATGATCTCGGTCGCTTTCGGTCAACGGTTGGGTGTGGAGAGGCTTTCCAGACGGAAAGCCGGGCTCACACGTCGTCGGGGCTGCGCAGGTTGGTGACCTGGATACGCTGTTCGCGCCGCTGTTCCTTCTGCGAGGGCATCTCGGCGCGATAGACGCCTTGATCGCCGACGACCCAGGAAAGCGGACGACGCTCCTTGCCGATGGACTCCTGCAACAGTTGCAAACCGTGCAGGAACGCCTCGGGGCGGGGCGGGCAGCCGGGTATGTACACGTCCACGGGGAGGAACTTGTCGACCCCCTGAACGACCGAGTAAATGTCGTACATACCACCGGAGTTGGCGCACGAACCCATGGAAATGACCCACTTGGGTTCGAGCATTTGTTCGTAGAGGCGCTGGATGACGGGTGCCATCTTGATGAAGCAGGTGCCGGCAATGACCATGAAGTCGGCCTGGCGTGGCGAGGCGCGAATGACTTCGGCACCGAAGCGGGCGATGTCATGAGGCGCGGTGAAGGCCGTGGTCATCTCCACATAGCAGCACGAAAGACCAAAGTTGTACGGCCAGAGGGAATTCTTGCGCCCCCAGTTGACCGCGTCACTCAGCACGTCTTCCAGCTTGCCCATGTAGATGTTGCGATGAACCTGGTCTTCTAATGGATCGGCAACAGTCTCCTGCTGGCCGATCGGATAACGGTCATTGACCGCATCCGGATCGATCCGGGTAAGTTTGTATTGCATGCGAAGAGCCTCATTGTTTTAGCTTCGCCTGTCGCTCGCGACGGCTGGATGGCGCCCAATCGAGCGCACCCACCCGCCAAAGGTAGACAAGACCCGCCAACAGAATTGCTATGAATACGGTAGCTTCAATGAGGCCCGCCCAGCCGCTTTCGCGCACCGAGACCGCCCAGGCAAAGAGATAGAGTGCTTCTACGTCGAAGATCACGAAGAGCATCGCGACCAGATAGAATTTTGCGGATAACCGCAGCCGGGCGTTGCCGGTAGGAAGAATGCCGGATTCGAAGGGTTCGTTCTTGGCGCGGCCCCAGGCCTTGCTGCCGAGCAGGCTGGACACGCCAAGCATGAAGGCGCACAGCGCGACGACACCGAGAAGAAAGACCGCGAAGCCCCAGTTGTGGGACAGGGAAACATCAGGCATGCCGGACTCCTTGGCGGAACGGCGTGATTGTGCAGCTGCGGCTAAGCGTCGCAAGCTCTAGATGGGCGCACATTCTATGCCCACAAAAGGGGCAAGTACATGATGTCAGTGAAACTTGTTGAAATATTTTCCTGCCAGGCAACGCGGCCGCACTCACATCGCCCGCCGCTGCCGATCGAGGAACACCGCCGCTCTGCAAGGGGGCGTCTAGCCGGTTAGAACCCCTACTGCGGCGGCAGTGAGCGCCATGCGGGGGGAAGCCACCTCGCCGATGACCAGAATGGCCGGGCTGCTAAGGCCGAAGGCGGCGGCATCCGTGCACAGCGCGTCGAGGCGCGAGCGGCATTCGCGTTGCGCCGGCAAGGATGCGTTTTCGATCATCGCCACCGGCGTACCGGCTGGCATGCCTCCCGCGAGCAACCCTGTCTGAACCTGCTGCAGGCTGCTCACACCCATGTAGACGACCAGGGTAGTGCCGGACTTCGCCAGCGCATGCCACTCGGGGCTGCTGCCGTCGAGCGTGTGCGCGGTAACCAGTGTCACGCCGCGTGCCACGCCGCGCTGGGTCAGCGAGATACCGCACTGTGTGGCACCAGCCAGGCCGGCGGTGATGCCATTCACCAGTTCGACCTCTATCCCGCGCTGGGCCAGCCATTCGGCTTCTTCGCCACCGCGGCCGAAAATGCACGGATCGCCACCTTTCAGGCGCACCACGCATTTGCCCTGGCGCGCATAGCGCAGCATCAACCGATGGATGAAGGCTTGTGGTGTCGACCGACAGCCGCCACGTTTGCCCACTGGGATCACCCGTGCGTTGGGGCAGTGCTCGAGCATGGCGGGATTGACCAGATCATCGATCAGTACGACCTGTGCCTCACCCATGGCGCGTACGGCCTTGAGTGTCAGCAGCTCCGGATCACCGGGCCCCGCGCCAACCAGCCAGACTTTTGCGCTCATGTTTCCACCTCACCCGTTGCTTTATTCACGTCGGCGACGCGCCATGCATCGCCAACTGTTGATGTTCAAGCCACTGCCGGTTGTTTCACCAACAGCCGCTTGATTTCCGGTACGCAGGAGCCGCAACTGGTGCCGCACCCCAGCTCCCGCTTCAATCCATTCAAATCCAGGCCCCGCTCGATGCCTGAACAGATCGCTTCCTGGCTGACGTTCATGCAGTTGCATAGCGTCTTGGCGGGACGCACGTCGCCGCCTGGCGGCGTGCTCAATGGCGCGAGCAACCAGCGGCGCAGTGCCTGGTCGGCCTTGCCGTCGTGCCAGAGTTGCTTGAGCCAGTCGCGCGCGGCGGTTTCGCCGGACAGGCTGAGGGCGACAATGCGGCCATCCTCGATACGCACCCGCTTGCCGACGCTGCGTCGCGGGTCGTCATAGACCAGCACAGGGCCTTCATCCAGGCCGAGCAGTTGCTCAAGTTTCGCCAGTTGCGTGCGGCTAGGCGGCTCGTTGCATGCCGCGCGGATTACCAGCGCCGGCCGCTCGCGGCCGGTCAGGCTGAAGCTGGCGTAGGCGAAGCCTTCGAACAGCGGACGCAGCGCTTCGAAGCGTTTCTGCACGGAGCCTTCGACGAGTGCGAAGAACTGCCACGGCAGCTCGACCTTTTCCACTTCGATCCCGGCGTGCTTGAGTTCCGGCTGCTTGGAAATCGGGTCGAAAGCCGTCAGCGTGAGGCTGTTGATGCCCAGGCCCTTGAGGAAGCGGTCACCCCAATGCATCGGCAGGAAAGCCTGGCCCGGACGCAGGCTGTCGTCCTTGTGAACCGGCAACAGCAGCTCGCCTCTGCGGCTGCGCACCTTGACCAGTTGGCCATCGAGCAGGCGACGACGGCGCATGTCATCGCCGTTCATGCTGAGCAGTGCTTCTTCGACGTGGCCGAATAGGCGCGCAGCGGTTCCGGTGCGGCTCATGCCGTGCCAGTGATCACGCAGGCGGCCGGTGTTCAGTGTCAGTGGGAACCGCGCCTCGCGTTTCTCCTTCGGCGCCTGATATTGCTCTGCGAGGAAACGTGCACGGCCGTTGCCGGTCGGGAACACACCGTCTTCGTAGAGTCGCGGCGTGCCTTGCCGAGCACCGGCGGGGAAGGGCCATTGCTGCGGGCCGAGACGGTCGATCACGTCGTGGCTGAGGCCGGACAGGTCAAGGTCGCGGCCCTGTGTGAGCAGCTTGTATTCCTCGAACAGCGCTGCTGGGTTGTTGAAGTCGAACAGGCCGGCCTGACCGGGACGCATCAGGCTTTCCAGGCGCCGAGCAAAATCGCAGGTGATCGACCAGTCGGCACGCGCCTCACCCGGTGCGGTGATGGCCGAGCGCACATGGCTGACGCGGCGTTCGGAATTGGTCACCGTGCCTTCCTTTTCGCCCCAACTGGCGGCGGGCAATAGCAGGTCGGCGTAGCGGCAGGTTTCAGTGGTGAAGAAGGCTTCCTGCACCACCACGAACGGGCAAGCCGCCAGGGCGTTGTGAACCTTCTGCTGGTCCGGCATCGATTGCGCGGGGTTGGTGCAGGCGATCCACAGTGCTTTGATCTTGCCGCTGCGCACCGCCTCGAACAGCTCGATGGCCGAGAGACCAGCGGTTTCCGGCAGTGCGGGCACGCCCCAATAGTCGGCGACCTCAGCGCGATGCTCGGCATTGCCAGCTTCGCGATGACCGGGCAGCAGGTTGGACAGGCTGCCGGTCTCGCGGCCACCCATGGCATTGGGCTGACCAGTCAGGGAGAAGGGGCCGGCGCCAGGCTTGCCGATCTGCCCGGTAGCCAGGTGCAGGTTGATCAATGCACTGTTCTTGGCGCTGCCGGCCGTGGACTGGTTGACGCCCATACACCAGAGCGAGAGGAAGCTCGGCGCGCTGCCGATCGTGCGCGCGCAATCCTGCAGCTCGGTCACGCTGATGCCGCAGAGGTCCGCGACCAGGGCCGGGCTGTAGTCGCGAACCAGGCGCTTCAGATCCTCGAAACCGTCGGTGTGGGCTTCGATGAAATCGCGGTCGATCCAGCCCTCCCACAGCAGTATGTGCAGGATGCCGTGGAACAGCGCGACGTCCGTGCCCGGAAGAATCGCCAGGTGCTGGTCGGCCAGCTCGGCGGTGTCGGTGCGCCGTGGATCGACCACGATGACCTGCATCTCGGGTCGTTTAGCCTTGGCTTCTTCGAGGCGGCGAAACAGCACCGGGTGCGCATAGGCCATGTTGCTGCCGACGATCAGCACGCAGTCGCTTTGCTCGATGTCTTCGTAACTGCAGGGCGGCGCGTCTGCACCGAGGCTGCGCTTGTAGCCAACCACGGCTGAGGACATGCACAGGCGCGAGTTCGAGTCGATGTTGTTAGTGCCCACCAGCGCGCGGGCCAGCTTGTTGAACGCGTAGTAATCCTCGGTCAGCAACTGCCCGGAGATATAGAAGGCAACGCTGTCCGGCCCGTGCTCGGCGATGGTCTCGGCGAATACGTTGGCAGCATGATCGAGCGCGGTGTCCCAGCCGGTACGTGTACGGGCCAGGGCTTTGCCCAAGCGCAGCTCGGGGTAGAGCGCCCGGGCGTCGAGATCGCCGGTCAGGTGCAGGGTCGAACCCTTGCTGCACAGCTTGCCGAAGTTTGCTGGATGGCTTGGGTCGCCGGTGACATCAAGGATGCGCTCGCCGTCGTGCTCGATCAGCACGCCGCAGCCCACGCCGCAATAGCAACAGGTCGAGGCGGTTGTCTGGGTCGGCCGGGTCATGCAGTCGCTCCGTTTAGTAGGGTGATCGTCGACAAATGGGGCACTCAGGCGCATTCCGTTGCGCTGTTCAGCGCAAGCAGCACGCGACCGTTCTCGATGCGGGCTTCATGGCGGTGCGCACAGCCAACATCGGGCGCGACCGCTTCGCCGCTGTCGAGGTTGATCTGCCAGTTGTGCAGCGGGCAGGCGACCTGCTTACCGAACACGATGCCCTGGGACAGTGGGCCGCCCTTGTGCGGGCAGCGGTCGTCCAGCGCGAACACCTGGTCGTCGGCGGTGCGGAACACCGCAATGTCGCCTTTCGGCCCGGCGACAATGCGTGCGCCGAGTGGGTTGATCTCGTCCAGGGAGCAGATATCGAACCATTTCATGGAATGTTTCCTCGCGATGGGGTGATCGGCTGGAGCTGACGGCGGCCGCTCATGCCGGCTCGATCTGGGTCAACTGGATGGTTTCGTACTCTTTCTTCAACGATTGCTCGGCGATGGCCTTCTTCCAGCCGTCGCCCTCGAAACTCAGCGAGAACATCAGCCGCTGGGCCAATGCCTTGCGCCGGGCTTCGTCCTCGAGAACGACCTTTTTGATGTATTCCAGTCCTACACGCTGCATGTAGTGCACGGTGCGCTCGAGGTAGAAGGCTTCTTCGCGGTAGAGCTGAAGAAAGGCGAAGCTGTACTCGGCGACTTCGTCCGTGGTCTTGACCTTGACGAAGAATTCACCGGCCTCGGTCTTGATCCCGCCATTGCCGCCGACGTAGAGCTCCCAGCCCGAGTCCACGCCGATGATGCCGACGTCCTTGATGCCCGATTCGGCGCAGTTGCGCGGGCAGGCGGAGACGGCCAGCTTGACCTTGTGCGGCGAGTACATACCGAACAGCGCCTTCTCCAGATCGATGCCCAGCGCGGTCGAGTTCTGGGTGCCGAAACGGCAGAATTCCTTGCCGACGCAGGTCTTCACGGTGCGAATGGATTTGCCGTAGGCGTGGCCGTCCGGCATGTCCAGGTCTTGCCAGACGTTCGGCAGGTCATCTTTCTTGATGCCCAGCAGGTCGATGCGCTGGCCACCGGTGACCTTGACCATCGGCACCTGGTACTTGTCGGCAACATCCGCAATGCGGCGCAGCTCGGCAGCATTGGTCACGCCGCCGAACATGCGGGGCACCACCGAGTAGGTGCCGTCTTTCTGGATGTTGGCGTGGGCGCGTTCGTTGATGAAGCGCGACTGCGGGTCGTCCTTCGCTTCGCCCGGCCAGGAGGAGATGAGGTAGTAGTTCAACGCCGGGCGGCAGGTGGCGCAGCCGTTGGGCGTGCGCCAGTTCAGGTAGCTCATTACATCCGGAATGCTGATCAGGTGCTGCTCGACAATGGCCTTGCGCACCTGGCCATGCGGGAGATCACTGCACCCGCAGATGGCTTTTTCGCTCTTGGGCTTTACGTCCGCCGCGCCGCCGACGGTGTTCATCAGGATCTGTTCGACCAGCCCGGCGCAGGAGCCGCAGGAGCTGGCGGCTTTGGTGTGCTTCTTCACGTCATCGACGGAAAACAAGCCATGTTCCTGGATCGCCTTGACGATGTCGCCCTTGCACACGCCGTTGCAGCCGCAGACCTCCATGCTGTCGGGCATCGCCATGGCCTTGTTCTGACCCTGGTGGCCGGTGTCGCCGATGGCTCCTTCGCCAAACATCAGGTGGTCGCGAATCTGCGCCACGTTGTGATTTTCACGAACCTGACGGAAGTACCAGCCGCCATCGGCCGTGTCGCCGTAAAGGCAGGCGCCGACGAGGATGTCGTCCTTGATCACCAGCTTCTTGTACACGCCGCCGATGGGATCGGAGAGGGTGATGGTTTCCGTGCCTTCGCCGCCAATGAAGTCGCCGGCGGAAAACAGATCGATGCCGGTGACCTTGAGCTTGGTCGAGGTCACCGAGCCGAGATAGCGCGAGAAACCGAGCATCGCCAGGTGGTTGGCGCAGACCTTGGCCTGCTCGAACAGCGGCGCCACCAGGCCGTAGGCGGTGCCGCGATGGTTGGCACACTCGCCGACGGCATACACGCGCGGGTCATAGGTTTGCAGGGTGTCATTGACCAGGATGCCGCGGTCACAGGGGATGCCGGCCTTCTCGGCCAGCGTGCTGTTGGGTCGGATGCCGGCGGCCATCACCACCAGATCGGCGTCGATGACCTCCTCATCGGCAAAGCGCACGGCCTTGACCCGACCGGCTTCGTTGCCGATCAGCTCGGCGGTCTGCTTTTTCATCTTGAAGCTCAAGCCGCGGCTTTCCAGGGCGTTCTGCAAGAGGGTGCCGGCCGTCTTGTCGAGCTGGCGCTCCATCGGCCATTCACCGATGTGCACAACCGTGACGTCCATGCCGCGCAGCTTCAGACCGTTGGCTGCTTCCAGCCCAAGCAGTCCGCCACCGATTACCACGGCGTGCTTGTGGGTCTTGGCAGCGTCCATCATCGCCTGGGTGTCAGCGATGTCGCGATAACCGATCACACCCTCCAGATCATTGCCGGGAACTGGCAGGATGAAGGGATTCGACCCTGTGGCGATCAGCAGTCGGTCGTATTCCGCCTCGCTGCCATCCTCAGCGATCACACGGCGCTTGACCCTGTCGATCTCGACCACTTTGCGGTTCAGCATCAAGCGGATGTTGTTGTCGGCGTACCACTTGAGATCGTTGAGCACGATCTCCTCGAAGGTCTGCTCTCCGGCCAGCACAGGGGAGAGCAGGATTCGGTTGTAGTTGGGATGCGGCTCGGCACCGAACACGGTGATGTCGTAAAGCTCGGGGGCAAGCTTGAGCAGCTCCTCCAGGGTGCGTACCCCGGCCATGCCGTTGCCGATCATCACCAGCTTGAGTTTCTTCATGCCGTTCTCCCCGTAGACCGAGCAGTCGATAGCTGCCTGCCGTGCCGTTGTAAAAATCCAGAACGAAAAAAGGCGTCCCACTGATCTCCCAGTGAGGACGCCTTTGTCCTTTTTCCCGTATTCGGAGCCCGACCCTCCACGTTGAAGGTCTGGCCTATGTGAGGCAGGTAATGCAGAGGCTGTGCCAACCGGGCTTTTGAGGTGTTTTCAGCGGTTTAGCAGCCGTTATGCGAACGCAATTGGCGATTTATTGCACCCCGATGAAGCGATCTGCGCAGCACTGGTGCAGCCGCCACCCAAGCCTGCCGGAAATTGGCCGTTGACAGCCGCCGTGCCGCTTTTCTATTGTTCAGCCCATGCGCCGATTTAGTCAGCTACTTGCGGGGCGCCTGGAGCCGAAGGCTTCGAAATACCGCTAAAGCGCTGGTTCGGTGTCGCCTCCCACCGCTGCCCAGCGGAATTCTTGAGGCGGGACTTCTTCCAATGAATGCACTGCAACGCGCTCCCCTACGCTTGGCCCCGATCACTAGCGGGCTGGTTCGTAGCAATCCGAAAATCCTCCTTGGCGGTAGCCATCAGCCCTCGCTTCTGCGCTATCTGGACGGCTGGCCGAAGCGCTGGGGCAGGCCGCGCGCCTTTGTCGTTCAGTTCACCGGAGCTGATGAATCGCTGGCCCACTTCGCCTCCAACAGTTTTGACCTGGCGGTCGTCCAGGCGCCGAGCGCAGAGCGTCTGGAGGAGTGTGTGCGGCAGCTGACGCGCGTTTCTCGGCAAGGCTTGATCGTCCGACGCGTCAGCATTTGACGGCGAGTTGTGCGCTAAGCGCCTTTCGCCCACCAGACGAGCATGACCAGGTTCAACAGCAGTGAGCACAAGGCCAGGCTGCGCCAGACCTTCAACGGTTCACGCTCCAGCAGCGGCAGCTTGGGTGCAGCGCCTGCCAGGCGCTCGCCCTGTTCCAGGGTCAATAGCCATTCTTCCGCGGTTTCGAAGCGCTGTGAGGGATCAGCCGCGACGGCGCGTTTGAGCATGTCGTCCAGCCACTGGGGCAGGTCGGGGCGATAGCGACTGGCCGGCACCGGGTTGCCGAAACGCGGCCGCTGGAAGGCTTCGATTTCGCCGTAGGGGTAGTGGCCTGTGAGCAGATAAAAAAGCGTGACGCCGGCTGCGTAGAGGTCCTGTTCCCGGCTTGGCTCTGCGCCAGCAAAGGCTTCCGGGGCGATATAGCTCGGCGTACCCGGCAGGTTGTGCGGTTGATCCTGGGATAGGCCCGGGCAGTAGGCGAGGCCGAAGTCCAGCAGGCGTAGCTCACCGGCATCATCGCTGTGCAGATTTTCCGGCTTGATGTCGCGGTGCAGGATGTTGCGCCGATGCAACATACCCAGCGTGCGAATCAGGCGTGGCGTCAGCTGCAACCAGTCGACCATCGCCATCGGGCCCTGCTGGGTGAACAGCTGGGCGAGGGTCTGGCCGCTGTACTCGCGCTGCACGTAGTACAGGTGCTGGCGCTGCGGCAGGCCGTGGGTTTCCGGAAAGTGTCGACCCGCGACGCGGCGTAGAAACCATTCTTCCTGCAGCAGTGCCGGCCCGGCTTCAGGCTCGTCATGACGATCTGGCGGCAAGGTCTTCAACAGCCAGGGCTGACCCTGCTGATCGCTGACCCGGTAAACCAGCGATTGCCGCGACTCGGCCAATAACGCCGTGACGGTCCAGCCTTCGAACACCTGCCCCGGGCGCAGCTTTGGCGGCAGCGGCCAGCTCGCAAGTTGCGCGAGTGAGTCAGCCAGCGCCGTTTCCGGCAGTTCGTCGACCCGTAGCAGCAGCGCGCTGGCGTTGTCCTGGCTGCCGGTCTGGTGGGCGAGATGGACCAGCGCATGGGCCGCGCGTGAGAGATCCGGCTCGGCCCGCAGGATGTTCTGAATATCGCCCTCGGTAATGCTGGCCCAGACGCCGTCGCTCAGCAGCACAAAACTTTCGCCAAGCCTGAGTTCGCCGTCGAGATAGTCCACCACCAGGTGCTGGTCCAGCCCCATCGCGCGCTTGAGCACGTGCTGCATGCCGGGTTGTTCCCAGACATGGTCTTCGCTCAGCCGCTGCAGCTCGCCATCCAACCAACGGTAGGCGCGACAATCGCCAACATGGGCGAGGGTGAAGCGGCGCCCGCGCAGTACCAGCGCGGTCAGTGTGGTCAGCAAAGGCAGCCCGCCACCATTGGCCTGTAGCCAGCGATTGTGCGCGACCAACAGTCGATCCAGAGACTGCGCGACGGTCCAGGTTTCCGGCGTGGCGTAGTAGTCGGTCGCCAATGCCTGCAGGGTCGCCCGAGCGGCGAGGCCGCCGTCAGCGCAGTGGCTGACGCCATCGGCGATGGCGAACAGCGCCCCCTTGCTGGCAGCGAGGCCCGGGGTCGGCGTCACGATTCGCAGGGCGTCCTGGTTCTCTTCGCGGGGGCCGGTGGCGGTGGCTTCACCAAACGACAGCTGCAAGGGCATGGGCGAAACTCCAATGGCGCGCCTGCAAAAACGAACGACGAAGGCAGGCCCTGAGGCCTGCCTTCCAAGTGTTGCCTGGATGAACTCAGACGCGGGCAGCGGTCATCGCGGCAGAGCCCCAGGTGGTTCTCCAGCGACGCTTTACACCATAGAGGCCGAACCAGGCCAGCGCACCCAGGCTGGCGAACAGCCAGAGACCCATCTGATAGTCACCCGTGGCCTGCTTGACGGCGCCGAGCCCTGCGGTGAGCAGGAAACCACCAATGCCGCCAGCCATGCCGACCAGGCCGGTCATCACGCCGATTTCCTTGTGGAAGCGCTGCGGCACAAGTTGGAACACAGCACCGTTGCCCGCTCCCAGGCTGAGCATGGCGACCACGAACAAGGCCAGTGCAGCCGTCGAACTCGGTAGATTGAAGCCGACAACGAACAGGCAAACGGCAGCAACCGTGTACATCACCAGCAACGAGCGGATGCCGCCGATTCGGTCGGCCAGTGCCCCCCCGAGCGGGCGCAGCATGCTGCCGGCAAAGACGCAGGCGGCGGTGTAATAGCCGGCCTTGACCGGGTCGAGGGCGTACTGATCATGGAAATAGCCCGGCAGGGTACTGGCCAGACCGAGGAAGCCGCCGAAGGTGACGCTGTAGAAGAACATGAACCACCAGCTGTCTCGGTCGCCGAGGGCTTTCATGTAGTCGGCAAAGGACTTGGGCGCGGGACGATTCGGTGCATTCTTCGCCTGCGTGGCGAAGATGATCAGCACCAGGACCAGTGGAATCAGCGCGAGACCGAACACATTGCTCCAGCCAAACATCGTCGCCAGCACAGGTGCGAACAGCGCCGCGAAAACGGTACCGGAGTTGCCCGCACCGGCGATGCCCATGGCCTTGCCTTGGTGCTGCGGCGGGTACCACTGCGAAGCCAGTGGCAGGGCGACGGCGAAGGAGGCTCCCGCCATGCCAAGGAAAAGGCCGAGCAGCAGGGCTTGTTCATAACTGTGAATGCCGTGGAGCCAGGCCACGAACAGCGCAGCGATCACCACGACCTGACCGAACAGCCCGGCGGTCTTGGGGGAGGTGCGGTCGGCCAGCATGCCCAGCACCAGGCGCAGCACGGCACCGGAAAGGATCGGCGTGGCAACCATGAAGGCACGCTGCTGGGTGGTGAGGCCGAGGTCGGCCGCGATCTGCACGCCAAGCGGGCCAAGCACGTACCAGACCATGAAACTCAGGTCGAAATAGAGAAAGGCGGATAACAGGGTCGGCGTGTGGCCGGCTTTCCAGAAACTGGTGTTCATCGGGTGGGCTCCAGGCATTCGTCTTGTGCAAAAGAGGCCGCCCCAACTTCGAGGCGAAAACAAAAAGGCGCCGCATCACGCCTGCCGGAGCAGGAATGGTGCGACGCCTTTGTCTAGGGTGGAGACCGCCGTTGGCCTACCGTATCGATAGCGAAGCATCTAACGTGCCAGTCAGCCTCCAGCCCCGTTCCATGCGGCTCGTGTCGTTGGTCTCGCCCGGCCAGTCGACGTCGGTTGCACAGCCGTTGTGCGGTGGGCGCCATTTCAGGGCAATGTCTTGCCGATTGTCCTTGTCCTGACGTCGGCTGTTAGGCTTTACCTGCCACGCTTCGAGGAGTGATCGATGCCCGTTATTGCCAGCCTGACCCTGAACCCGGCAATGGATCTGTCCGTCAGCACTGCGCGGGTAACCAGTACCGAAAAGCTACGCTGCTCGCTGCCGCGCCACGACCCGGGTGGCGGCGGGATCAACGTCGCGCGGGTGGTCGACACGCTGGGTGGCGAGGCGGTGGCCGTCTATCCGGCGGGCGGTCCGTTCGGCGATCTGCTGACGCGAGCGCTGGATGAGCTTGGCCTGGCGCACCGACCCGTTCCGATCGCTGGGGACACCCGTGAAAGTTTTACCGTGGACGAGTTTGAGACCGGGCTGCAGTACCGTTTTGTACTGCCTGGGCCCTCCTTGTCCTCCGAGGAGCTGGCCCGTTGTCTCGATGCACTGACGTCGCTGGACCCGGTGCCGGCTTATCTGGTGCTGAGCGGGAGCTTTCCGCCGGGTGTGGCGCTTACGTTCTACGATGATCTGCTCAGCCTGACGCGCCGCATCGGCGCCAGGCTGGTCGTCGACCTGTCTGGCGAGCCCTTGGCCTACGTGGCACGTCAGGGCGGCGCGTATCTGCTGAAGCCGAGCCTCAACGAGCTGTCGACCCTGGTCGGTCGCCCGATCACCAGCGAACTGGAGCAGGAGCAAGCGCTGCGAGGCCTGATGGCGAGGGGCAGTGCGCAGATCATTGTGCTGTCGCTGGGCGCGGATGGGGCGCTGGTGGCTTGCGGCGAGCAATTGCAGCGGCTGCGCTCGCCACAGGTTCCGGTGGTTAGTGCGGTAGGCGCAGGCGACAGCATGCTCGGTGCCATCGTGCTGGCGCTAGCCGAAGGGCGCAGCTTGGACGAGGCCGTGCGCTACGGTATCGCCGCCGGAGCCGCCACCGTGATGCGCCCCGGTACCGAGCTCTGCCACCGCGAGGATGTGCAGCGACTGCTGCAGCTCGGTGACGACAACGGTTGATCTAGTCGATCCGGTTCACCCGCGGGAATTTGGCAGCAAATGCCTCAGGCATAGCGACAACGCGGCTCTGCACGTAGTCGTAAAAGACGAAGCCGGACTTGGCCATGGCGATCAGCGTGCCGTCCGCCGGCCGGGTGATACGGAAGGTGATGTCGCCGCCGTACTTGTTGAAATCCATGACGCCGACTTCGAACAGCAGGGCGTCCCGTGCATGGGCTTCGGCTTTGTAGGTGGTCGCCAGGTCGGTGACGATGATGCCGCCGCCATCCTTGCTGGTCTCGGCGATGCCGTAGGCGAACAGGAAGCGTGCACGGGCCTCGGAAATCATCGAGATCATCGAGTCGTTGGCGAGGTGGTTGCCGGCGTTGATATCGGTGATGCGAACGGTCAGCTGGGTGCTGAAGCAGAACTGGTCTTCGGGAAACTGCAGGGTCAGGCGGGCCATGGTGCTCTCGTCGTGCTGAAGGCTTGGTGCGGGGCGTTGGCCGACTGCCGGCCCGACGCGGGCGCTGATTCTACGCGTCCGCCCGGCCGGCCCAAGCATGATTCAACGAGTTGATGGCCCGTACGATGTCCTTCGGTGCGTCAGGCGATGCTATGGCGAATGCCTTGCAGGCGCTCATCGATGATTGGGGTGATCAGCGCGTAGCATTCGGCTGGCGCCAGGCTGACCCGCGGTGCGTCGATCAGGTTGCACTCCAGGTGTTCGATGAGGTTGCGCAGGCTGTCGCCACTGATCGGGTCGGTGAGGCGCAGGCAGAGATAGCGCATCTGGATCTGCATATCCAACGGGCACTTTTCAAAGTTGGCTGCACGCACTGCCAGGCCGCGCAAACGTCCGAGGTCTTCCAGTGCGCGACAGGCCTCGCACATGCCTGACACCTGCGGATTGCCCTGGAAGACAAGGCGCAGCTCAAGCACATGGATGCTTTCGAGCAGTTGCTCGATCAGGATGCAGTGCGGCTCGAAATCCGCCGGCGTCCGCCGTATCTGCTGCCACAAAGCGCGCATCGCCGGACGGTTTTCCTGACCTTTCCATTCCTGCCAGAGCCGGTCGATATGGTGTGCGACCTCCAACCGCTGCGCGGCGGCTGCGGCATCAGGTTGGCCACCCAGGCCACGGTGTTTCTGCACGAATTGAAGGACTTCCAGCGCATGTTGCAGCGCCTGTACATCGGTTGCGCTGAGACGCTTGCGATGCCGCTCGGCTGCAACGCGACTGAGATGGTTGCCGAGCAGCACCAGGCCAGCGGCCAGGATCAGGGCGATCGATACTTCCATGGTCAGGCTTCCGTACGGCTGAGACGGGTGAGGTAGAGGGTCAGGCTGTGCAGCTCTTCGGCCTGGGTGCGCTGGCGCTCGACGCCGGTCTCGACCTGATCGAGCTGGTCGCGCAACAGACGGTTGCCCTGTCGCTGTTCTTCGAGGGCCGTTTGCAGGTGATTGAGTTCGGCCAGGCTCAGCTGGCTGCGCCGCGCCAACTGATCGAGTTCGGCGGCCAAGGCGCTGCTTTGCTCGCCGCTTTGTTCGAGCAATTGCTGGTGCTGGACGACCTCGGCCTCGACGCGACGAACTGCGTTGCCGGTCGTGGCGACCACGCTGGTGATGTCCTGGGCGGCGCAGTCGCTGGTCAGCGCCAGCTGGCGGACCTCGTCGGCCACCACCGCGAAACCGCGACCGTGCTCGCCGGCTCGCGCCGCTTCGATGGATGCATTCAGGGCGAGCAACTGGGTCTGCTTGGCGACGTTCTGGATGCTCAGGGCGGCTTTGCCGACGGCAGCCGTGTCCTGCAACAGCTGGCCGACCGCATCCGAGGTGCGCTGCATGCTCTGGCGTACCTCGGTCATGCGGGTGCTGACCGACATCGCGTTGTCGCGGCCGGCCTGGCTTTGCCGGTGGGTGTCGGCAAAGGCTTGCATGGCTTGCTGGCCCAGTGTGCTGACCCGCTCCAGGTTGTGACTCAGCGCCTTGCTGGCGTCGGTCATCGCCAGCACTCGCTCGCCCTGGCCGATGCTGCTGTGCTCGGCGGTTGCGGCCATGCGCTCGAGGGCATCGCTGGCGAACTGCACTTCACTTCGTAAACGTTCGCTGCGCAGCGATTGAGCGCCAAAGGCGGCGACCAGATCCTCACGAGGCTCGATGAGCCCCTGCTGCTGGCCGAGCACGGCCAGCAAATGCTCACTGTGGCGCTGATGCTCGCGGCGTTTGCGTTGTTGTGTCAGTTGCAGACCTGCGGCGAGACAGGCTAGGGCCAGCGACAGCAGTTGCTGCTGCCACAGCCCCGCCATACAGGCCATCGCCCAGGCAGCGAGCAACAGCCAGTCCATGTAGAACTGCAGGGCAGCGGCGGTGGCTTGCGATACGGCCTGCGTCGGACGCGTGGTGTTCAAGGCTCTGTCCATGCTCGTGATCCTTTTTCGATTAGCTTCCTGGTGGCTTGTCAGGCCGCAGGCCGCTGCTGGCGCTGGTAGAGGAACTCCAGAACCTGCGCCCGGCAGGCGTGGTACTGGGCGTCGTGGGCCAGGGTCATGCGGTCGCGCGGATGTTCGAGCTCGACCCTCAGGATCTCGCCGATGGTTGCGGAGGGGCCGTTGGTCATCATCACGATGCGGTCCGAGAGCAACACGGCCTCGTCAACGTCATGGGTGATCATGATCACGGTGTTGCCAAGGTCGGCGTGGATCTCCATCAGCGAGTCCTGCAGATGCGCGCGGGTCAGCGCATCGAGGGCGCCGAAGGGCTCGTCCATCAGCAACACCTTGGGTTGCATGGCCAGCGCGCGGGCGATGCCGATGCGCTGTTTCATCCCGCCGGAGATCTCGCTGGGGCGTTTGTCGCGGGCGTGGGTCATGTGCACCAGCTCGAGGTTGTGCTCGATCCAGTCGCGCATTTCCCGTTTGCTCTTCTGGCCCCGGAAGACTTCCCGTACCGCCAGTTCGACGTTTTCGTAGCAGCTGAGCCAGGGCAGCAGGCTGTGGTTCTGGAACACCACGGCGCGCTCCGGACCGGGTTCGTTGACCTCACGGCCGTCGAGGATCACGCCGCCGGTGGTGGCCTGATACAGCCCGGCGACGATGTTCAGCACCGTCGACTTGCCGCAGCCGGAGTGGCCGATCAGCGAGACGAACTCGCCCTTGGCGATGCGCAGGTTGACGTTCTGCAGCGCGCAGTAGAGCCCTTTGTCCGTGGGAAAGCTGATACCGACGCCGGTGAGTTCGAGATGGGCGTTGTTCATGTTATTTCCTCAGCGCAGGTCTGCGTTCTTGTCCCAGCTCACGCGGCGCTGGAGCATCAGCATGATGCGATCCAGGGCGAAGCCGATCAGGCCGATGACGACCACTGCGACCATGATCCGGCCGAGCGAGTTGGAGCTGCCGTTCTGGAACTCGTCCCAGATGAATTTGCCGAGGCCGGGGTTCTGCGCCAGCATTTCCGCGGCGATCAGCACCATCCAGCCGGTTGCGAGCGACAGGCGCAGGCCAGTGAAGATCATCGGAATCGCAGCGGGCAAGACGATGCGGTGCACATGGCTGAGCGGTGACAGGCGCAGCACGCGGCTGACGTTTTGCAAATCCTTGTCGAGGTTGGCCACGCCAACGGTCGTGTTGATCACGGTCGGCCACAGGCAGCACAGCGCTACGGTCAGCGCCGAGGTGACGAAGGATTTCGCCATCAGCGGGTCGTCACTGACGTAGACGGCGCTGACCACCATGGTCACCAGCGGCAGCCAGGCCAGCGGCGACACCGGCTTGAAGATTTGGATCAGCGGATTCACCGCGCTATACACCGTCTTGCTCAACCCGCAGACGATGCCCAGCGGAACGGCAATCAGCGAGGCGATGGCAAAGCCGGTCATCACCGTATAGAGGCTGGTGAAGATCTGCTCGAAAAAGGTCGGCTTGCCGGTGTACGGGCGGATCTTCACCTCGGCGTCGGGGTTCTTCGCCAGTTTTTCGGCATTGCGTTGCGCTTGACGCTCAAAGAAGGCCGCAGCCTTTTCCCGGTCTCGCAGGTGTGCAGCGACGAGGCCGTCAAATTGTTCAGCAACCTGCACGGGGCCTGGAAACTGACCGAGGCTGGTGTGGATATTGCCGGCCACGAGCTGCCAGAACAGCAGGAATGCCAGCACGCCAACCATCGGCATGATGACGCTTGGCAGCAAACGCTTGAGTCGCATGCGGCGGCCGGCTTGCAGGGTTTGCGCGATGGGCTTGGCGATAGCGGGGTTGCTCATCGTCGGTTCCTCTTGGTAGGTGCTGGGCGTCGGGAGCCCGAGGCTCCCGGTTGCGATGCAGTCAGAGGGTGGCGTCGGCCTTCAAACCTATCTGGAACTTGTCGATGTAGGCGTTTGGCTTACGACCGTCGTAGGTAATGCCGTCAATGAAGTCAGCGGTCGGCGCACGGAAGCCTTCTTCGCTTGCAGCGGGGAAGTCCCCGACCTTGGCCTTGCCTTCGGCGATCAGTGCTTCGGCGGCCTGGCGATACAGGTCTGGGCGATACACCTGCCTGGCAGTGTCGATGTACCAACTGTCCGGCTTGGCCTCGGCGATCTGGCCCCAGCGGCGCATTTGGGTGAGGTACCAGATGGCGTCGGAGTAGTAGGGGTAGGTCGCGTTGTGCCGGAAAAACACATTGAAGTCAGGGACTTCACGGATATCGCCCTTCTCGTACTCAAAGGTACCGGTCATGGAATTGGCGATGACCTTGGCATCGGCACCGACGTATTCAGGCCGCGCGAGAATTTCCACCGCTTCCTGTCGATTGGCGTTGTTGTCGGCATCCAGCCACATGGCGGCACGGATCAACGCCTTGACCACGCGCTTGTGGGTTTCCGGGTTGGCATCAGCCCAGGCTTTTGATACGCCGAAAACCTTCTCCGGATTGTTCTTCCATATCTCGTAATCGGTGATCACCGGCACGCCGATGCCCTTGAACACGGCCTGCTGGTTCCAGGGTTCGCCGACGCAGTAGCCGCTGATGGTGCCGGCTTCCATGGTGGCCGGCATCTGCGGCGGCGGGGTGACCGAGAGCAGCGCCTGGGCGTCGATCTGACCACTGATATCGCCCTTGGCCGGCGCGTAGTAACCGGGGTTGATGCCGCCGGCGGCCAGCCAATAGCGCAGCTCGTAGTTGTGGGTCGACACCGGGAAGACCATACCCAGATTGAACGGCTTGCCTTCGGCGCGGTACTTGTCGATTACCGGCCTGAGCGCATCGGCTTTGATCGGATGCACCGGCTTGCCGTTCTCCATCGGCAGGTGTTGCTTCATTTCGTTCCAGACGGCGTTGGAGAGGGTGATGGCGTTGCCGTTCAGGTCCATGGAGAACGCGGTAATGATGTCGGCCTTGGTGCCGAAGCCAATCGTCGCGCCCAAGGGCTGGCCGGCGAGCATATGTGCGCCGTCGAGCTGGCCGTCGATCACGCGGTCGAGCAGCACCTTCCAGTTGGCCTGGGCTTCGAGCGTGACGTAGAGCCCTTCGTCTTCGAAGAAGCCCTTCTCGTAAGCTATCGCCAGCGGCGCCATGTCGGTGAGCTTGATGAAGCCGAACTTGAGCTCTTCCTTTTCCGGCTCAGCGGCCCAGGCAGCCGCGGGCAACAGGTGTAGCAGGGCCGAGCAGCCGAGGCCGGCCAGGACTGATTTCAGCAGGGTACGGCGGGTAGCGCGCATGTTTGATCCCTCGATCGCGAAACGAAAAAAGGCGTCACGGACACACCCTCTGCGTGAGCAAAGCGGGCACCGTTGACGCCTTTGTCAATTCGTCCCGATCACCGCCGTTGGCGACCCGAAGACGTGGTATCGGAATGATTGCAAGGGGCTTGCCAGGTTCTGCTTCGGCGCGGTACGCGTTGAAAAGTCACGGTAAAACAGTGAGTTGCGATCGTTGAGCGGCGAGGTGTCGCCAGTCGGCGGTGCGGCGAGTAACTAAGCGAGGCGAGCGAAGTTCGTGCAGTACGAGGCGGTCGGGCGCGCTTTTGGGTCATGGCGAAGTGCTTGCGGTTGGCTCAGCCAACGCATCGGACCAGGCCGGGCCGCTCGGTAGACCGGACAATGCGTGCACTGGGGCATTGTCGACGCAGCCTCTCGGCATCCAGCGGCGCGGCCTTGAGGCATAGGCCGGCGTGGCCAGGGTCGCAGGCAGAGCCTGCTCCTACGCGGACTGCAGCGTGCCGATGATGCGTGACGGGGGTCCGCTTCTGTAGAAGCGGGCTCTGCCCGCGACCTTCGGAACATCCAACCGGCGCGGTCTTGAGGCATCCACCGCGCGGTCACGGTCGCAGGCAGAGCATGCTCCTTCAGGTGATGCGGCCTTACTGCCCCAGCAGATCGTTCATCGCGATGATCTGCTCGGCAACCTGGATCAGCTTCTGCTGGCGGCTCATGGCCTGGCGGCGCATGAGGGTGTAGGCCTCTTCCTCGTTGCAGCTGCGCATCTTCATCAGCATGCCCTTGGCCAGTTCGATGCGTTTGCGTTCGACCAGTTGCTGGTCGCGCGCTTGCAGCTGGGCGCGGATCGCCTGGTCGCTTTCGAAGCGGGCCATGGCCACGTCGAGGATGGGTTTGAGTCGCTGGGCCTGGATGCCTTCGACGATATACGCGCTGACGCCGGCGCGGATCGCCTGGCGCATGGCGTCGGGGTTCTTGTCGTCGGTGAACATGACGATGGGGCGTGGCTGGTCACGGCTGACCATCACCACCTGTTCCATGACGTCCCGGCCAGGGGAGTCGGTGTCGATGAGCACCACATCTGGGCGCACGGCCTCGACCCGTTCGGGCAGGTCGATGGTCAGGCCGGATTCCTCGATGACCTCGAAGCCGGCTTCCATCAGGGCGCTGCGCAGGCGGCCGACCTTGCGCGGCGTGTCGTCGATCAGGAGAACGCGAAGCATGGCTGTCCTCTCTTCAAGGCTGGCGCACTGGCGTGTCGTCGGCCAGCGCGTGAAGGGCGAAGCTGCGCGCGTAGCCGGCCGGGTCGCTGCCGTCCCAGCGGCTGCCATCCATCAGCGTGGCGCTGCGCATGGGCGAGTCGGGCACCGGGATGTCCAGCGCCGTAGCTGCGTCGCGGTACAGGCCGGTCTGCTGGACGCGTTGCGCCACGGCGAGGTAGTCCGGGTCGTCGCGCAGCAGGCCCCAGCGGCGCAGCTGGGTCATGAACCAGAGCCCGTCGGAGTGGTAGGGCATGTTGACCTCGCCGTTGCCGAAGAAGCGCAGTGGGTGCGGGTCCAGCCAGGCATGGCCCAGCCCGTCCTCGTACTGGCCGAGAAAGCGCGGTTCGATGGCGGCCACCGGCGCGTCGACATAGTCGCGGCCGGCGATCAGCTGGGCGGTGCTGCGGCGGTTTTCCTGGCTGGCGTCGATGAAGCGGCTGGCTTCGAGTAGCGCCATGACCAGCGCGCGCGCGGTATTGGGGTACTGGTCGACGAATTCGCGGGTGCAGCCGAGCACCTTTTCCGGGTGGTCGGCCCAGATCGACTGGCTGGTGGCGAGGGTAAAGCCCATGCCTTCTTCGATGGCTTCCGCGCCCCAGGGCTCGCCGGCACAGAAGCCGTCGATCCGGCGTGCGCGCAGGTGGGCAACCATCTGCGAGGGCGGCACCACGCGCGTGCGGACGTCCTTGAGCGGGTGGATACCGTAAGCGGCCAGCCAGTAATAGAGCCACAACGCGTGGGTGCCGGTGGGAAAGGTCTGGGCGAGGGTCAGGCGTGCACCGCTGTGGCGCACGCAGCGTGCGAGCGCGTCAGGATCGGTCACGCCGGCATCCTTCAAGGCCGTGGAGAGGCTGATGCTTTGGCCGTTCTGGGCCAGGCCCATGAGCACCGCCATGTCCCGCGGGGCGGCCCCGCCGATGCCCAGGTCGACGGCATAGATCAGCCCGTACAGCGCATGCGCCGCATCCAGCTGGCCCTCGACCAGCTTGTCGCGCACGCTGGACCAGGAGCTCTGCCGTTCGAGGTTGAGCGTCAGGCCATAAGGCTGGGCGAAGCCCTGGGTCGCGGCGACGATCAGCGAGGCGGCATCGGTCAGCGCCATGAAACCCAGGTTCACGACGCGCTTTTCCGGTGCATCGCTGCCGGCAACCCAGGCCAGCGAGTCGGGGCGTGAGGGGGGAGGGGACAGGGTCATACGGACGAGCACCTTCAGCGTGCGGAAGGCAGGCCGGGCACCCGGAGGCGCTGGCCCGCAGAAGAACCATGCAAGGGGACAAGCAAGGCATATGCCAGCGGCTCGAGGCACCGCAACCGGTAGCTCTGCCATGGCGGCCAGAACGCGGGTAGGGCAACGCGACTTTGGCGTTACGCAAGTGACGGAGCTGCCGCGCGTTTGCGTCCGCGGATGTTCGGCGCGCCCTAGCGGGGGTAGAGCGGCGGCAGTGCACCGTCGCGTGCTGCAGCGCCTGGCTCGGCTGCGGGCAGGTTCTGAATCGCCTGCCAGAGGGCATCGCCCTGCCAGCGCTGACCGGTCTCGCTGTAGAGCGCGCCGTTCAAGCCGTCCAGTGCGTCGGACAGCGGCACGAAGCGAGCCGCCATGTCCGCCAGGGTTTCGGGCTGCTGACGGGCCCAGGCGTCCAGTGCATGGCGGGTGGCCAGGGTGTCATTGGCCAGGCAGGCACGCTTGAGGTCATCGAGCAGCGTGCGCGGTGTCGGGCCGCTCTGCACGGTGCGGACCACGGCCGGCTGACGCCGTGCCCGCAGCCAGAGGGCAAAGCCCAGCAGGGTGGTGACTGCCAGCACGGCGCTGCTCAGCTGCCACGGCCAAACGGGCCGGCTCGCCGGTGGCGTGGCCGGAGCGGCGGGCTCCCCGGGCGAAAGAAGGTCGGGATTATCGGCGATCTGCAGGTCGCGGGCCGGCAGGCTGCTGCGCTCGAGGCGATCCTCGGTGGTGTTCCACCAGACCAGTTCCACGGGGGGCAGGCGGTAGTTGCCGGCGCGGGTGGCGACCAGAGCTTCGCGCTGCTCGCGACTGCCCGCGAGGCCATGCTCGCCCACGGTGTCATTCAGGCTGGGCTGGTCCGGGTAGCGGCGCAGGCCGGGCACCGCGGATGACTCCAGCGGCGGCAGCTGTGCGCTGGACAGACCGTCGGCCTGAACCAGCAGGCTGCGCGTCAGGGGCTCGCCGAGGCGTGCCTGCTGCGGCTGCGGATTCCACGCCTCGACCAGCGTCACGCGGGTGGCCGGCAGCCAGGGCGCGTCGGCGGGGTAGGCCTCGGGCCTGGGCTTGACCAGCAGGGGGATCTCCGGTGACTTGACCTGGGTAGAGGTGCCGAAGCGCGAGCCGTAGTAATCGCCGTTGGGCGCAACCGTGGTGGCGCTGAACAGCTGCGCCGGAATCGTCAGGGTGCCGCTCTTCTGCGGGAACAGCGCATAGCGGATTTCGATCACGCCGTGGCGGATGCCGTTGATGTCCTTTTCATAAGTGCGCGGCTCGCCGAGGCGCTCGACGAGGGCATCGCTCATCTGCAGCGGAGACAGCGTGCTGTCGTCGTACAGCGAGACTGAGTGGTAGATGCGCAGTGTGAGAACCACCTGGGCTTGCACGTAGACGCTGTCCTGGTCGAGGCTGGAGTCGATGAAGATCGGCGCCAGCGTGTCGCTGCCGTCGGTGCTGGACTCGTTGACATACAGGGTGATCGGCGTGCTGCGCCATTCGCCGAGCTGCAGTGGCGGAATCACCACGTAACCGGTGCGCTGCGGTTGCAGGGTGATCAGCCACCGGGTGAGGGCGCGGGCGTCACCGCTGGTGCCGGACAGCTGGTTCACCTGGCGGGTGCCGAAGACCTTGAACAATCCTTCGAGCGGCTGCAGGTCCGGCTTGCCGAACACCGCCGTGTCGCTGGTCTCGAGCGTCAGCTCGACGGTTTCGTCCAGGCTCAGCTGGGTGCGGTCGACGCGTGCGACCAGGCCGGCGGCGCTTGCCTGGCCGGCAAGGAAGATCAAAACCACCAGCATCATCAGCCGCTTCATCGTTCGGGTTCCTGGCGCTTGCGTTGTTCGTAGAGGAATTTGCGGCGCAGCAGCTCGCCGGGATTGTCGGGGATGCGCCGCAGCCATTGTTCCAGTGCCTGACCGGTTTCCGGGTCCAGGCTACCCTCGTCGGCCTGCACCAGCGTGGCATCCGTCGGGTCTGACTGCTCGGGTTCGGCGGGCGCCTGGGGCTCGTTTGCCCGCTGCTGTGGCGCGTCCTGGCCGCCGGCGGGCTGATCGGCGTCCCTGGCGCGGGAGGGTGGGGCGGGCTTCTCGGCCGTGCCGCCGGTGGTCGGCCGGGGTTCGCTGCGGACGTCTTCGTCCGGTTTTGCGTCCTGTGCATCCGGCTCGGCCGCTTGCGCCGCCTGCTGCTGACGGTCGCGCAGCAGCGTTTCGACGGTGGTCTTATTGCGCCGGGCTACGTCGAGCTCGGGGTCGAGGTCGAGCGCCTGTTCATAGGCTTCGATCGCGGCCTCGAGCCGCTCGTCGCGGGCCAGCGCGTTGCCGCGGTTGTAGTGGTCGGCCGCGCTGTCGCCCTTGGCGAACTGCTCGGCGGCGCCGGCGAAATCGCCTGCCTGGTAACGGGCGTAACCCTGCCAGCGCGGATCGTCGAAGCGCTGCGCGGCCTCGGCTGGGTGCTGCGCTTCCAGCAGCCGCTTGCCTTGCTGGTTGTGGTTCAGCCAGAGATCCTGCAGGTCGAATGCGCTGGCAGGCTGGGGAAGCCCCATTAGCAGCGGCAGGCAGAACAGCCAGCCGCGGCGCCCGGCGGTGGAGGCGAGCAGCAGCAACGGCAACAGCAGCCAGTAGCCCTGGTCCAGCCAGGTCTCGAGGCGGGTGGTGTCCTGGCTCTGGCGGAGCGGGCCCTCGCTGCGCAGCAGGCCGAGGGCTTTCAGGTCCGCGTCGTCCAGACGGGCACGCTGGTAGCGGCCGCCGACCTGCTCGGCGAACTGGCGCAGGGCGTGCTCGTCCAGCCGCGGGATCAGGATGGCGCCCTGCGCGTCCTTGAAGAAGCTCCCATCTTCGCGGGTGATGGGCGCGCCCTGTTCGGTGCCAACGCCGAGGACCAGCAGACGCTGGTCGCTGGCGGCGAGGGCGGTGCTGATCGCGTCGCGCTCTGCGGGACTCAGCTCGCTGCCGATCAGCAGCAGCCGCCCGCGGCCGTTGGCGCCTTGCGCCAGCAGTTCGAGACCGCGCGCGACGGCCAGGTCGGCACGACGGCCCGGCTCCGGCATCAGCTCCGGTTGCAGCGCATCCAGTAGGTTCTGCGTCGTGGCAATGTCATTGGACAGCGGCACCAGGGTATGCGCGCTGCCGGCGAAGGCCACCACCGCGGTTTGCGCATCCGGGCGCGCCTGCAGCAGGTCGAGGATCTTGCGTTTGGCCTTTGCCAGGCGGTTGGGGCTGGCATCGGCGGCGAGCATGGCGGGCGTGGTGTCGAGCAACACCACCAGCGGATCGGTGCGGGACAAACCGGGCTGCTCGGCGTGTTGCCAGCTCGGGCCCAGCAGTGCTAGCCCGGCGAGCAGCCAGGCCGTGCCGAGCACGATCCAGGGCCGGCGGCTGGTGCGCAGGCGGCCGCGGGTCAGCAGGACGCTGTGGAACGCCTCGGGCAACAGGCGTTGCCACCTGCCGATCTGCCGCTGGCGGTGCCAGAGCATCCACAGCAGCCAGATCGGCACCGGCAGCAAGAGCAGCCAGCCGGGCCGCAGCAGGTGTGGTAGCAGCTCGTTCATCGCTGCCCACCACGCCAGACGCGCCGCTGCAGCAGCGCGCCCCAGAGGTTGTTGGCGACCAGCAGCAGGCTGATCAGGAAGGCGGCCGCCAGGGGCCACGCATAGAGCGCTTCGGCGACGCGCGCCTGGGTCGGTTGCTGGGCGGCCGGCTCCAGTTCGTCGAGCGCGGCGCCGACTTCTTCGAGCTCTTCGGCCGAGCGGGCGCGGAAAAACCGGCCGCCGGTCTGCGCCGCGATGGCGCGCAGCGTTGGCTCGTCCAGCTCGGTCCCGGCGCCAAAGGCGAAGCGCTGCAGGACGCCTTCGGACGCCGCATCGGTGCCGACGCCAATGGTATGGATGCGGATCTTTTCAGCGGCGGCCAGCCGGGCCGCCAGCAAGGGTTCGATCTCGCCGCCGTTGTTCGCGCCGTCGGTGACCAGGACCAGCACGCGGCTGCGCGCCGGCCGCTCGCGCAGGCGCTTGGTGGCCAGGCCGATGGCGTCGCCAATCGCGGTGTTGCCGCCGGCGATGCCGATTTGCGCCTCGTCGAGCCAGGTGCGAACCGTCTGGCGATCAAAGGTCAGCGGCGCCTGCAGGTAGGCATTGCTGCCGAACAGAATCAGCCCGACACGGTCGCCCCGGCGCGCGATGATGAAGTCGCCCAGCAGCTGTTTGACCAGTTCGAGGCGGCTAATGTCCTCGCCGTCCCACTGCATGTCCGGGTAGTCCATGGACCCGGACACATCCACCGCCAACAGCAGGTCGCGGCCGCTGGTGGGCAACGGCAGCGGTTCGCCAAGCCATTGCGGGCGCGCGGCGGCGAACAGCAGTAACAACCAGATCACCAGATAGGGCAGCTGCTGGCGCCAGGCGGGCAGGGCGACCGCCGCGCGGTGGCCAGCGAGCGGCTCGAGGTCGCCGAGAAAACTGACCTTTAGCGCCGAGTCACCGCTGTCCGCAGCCGGCAGCGCCCAACGCATCACCCAGGGCAACGGCAGCGCGAGGAAGGCCCAGGGCCAGGCCAGCTCAAACATGCTTGCGGATCCAGATTTGTACCGATTGCTCCAGGCCCTCGATGGCCTTGTCGTCCAGCCGGCATTCGGAGCGGTAGACACCTTCGACCAGGACCATCCAGCGTGTCAGGCCGGCCGCCGGGCAGCGGCTGTCGAGAAAAGCCAGCCAGGCGCGGCCGCTGAGGGTGTGCGGGTTGTCGTCCGGGTAGCGGGTGCGGCACAGGCGCTTGAGCAGCGCGTTGAGCTGCTGCAACCATTGATTGGCCGGCTGGCCGCCGTAGGGCTTGCCGAGCCCGGCGAGCTCGTCCAGCGCCAGTTGCCGCTGCGGCTCGAGCACGGCGTCGGCCGGCCGTGCCTCCCTGTCGGATTTGCGCCGTTGCCAGGGGCGCAGGCGCAGCAGGAGAAGGATTGTCAGTAGCAGGGCGGCGAGGAACCACCAGCCGGGCGCCAGCGGCCAAGCGCTGACCGGCGGAGGCGCGATCAGTGGCTCCAGGTTGTCCAGCGGGTTCATCGCGCGGTTCCGGGGTGCTGCACGTTGAGATGCTCGCGTAACTGGTCGATCAGGTCGCGCTGCGTGTCGAGTGGCATCAGCGGGAGCCGAAGGCGGTCGGCCAGGCGCTGCCAGCGGGCCGCGCGGGCCTGGCCCTGGGCTCGGTAGGCCTGGCGAATGGTGGCGTCGTGGCTGTCGAGCTCCAGGCGGGCGCCGGACTGGGCAAAACGCAGCAGGCCGGCGGCGGGCAGTGCGTGGTCGAGCGGATCGTGGATCGGGATCATCAGCAGGTCGACGTGCCGGGCCAGGAGCGTCAGCTGCTGTTCGGCGGCGTCGCCCAGGGTCCGCTCGTCGCAGATCACCACGGCCAGGCTGCCGGGCCGCAGTGCCTCGCGCGCGCGGCGCAGTGCCAGGCCGAAGGCGTCGGAATCGGCGGGCTGGTCGGCGGCCAGACCCGCATTGGCGTGTACCAGCCGGTCGAGCAGCTGCAGCAGACTCTGCTTGCTGCGCCGGGGCTTGACCTCCTGGGGCTCCTGCGTCCCGAAGACCAGGCCGCCGACGCGGTCGTTGTGGCTCAGTGCGGCCCAGCCGACCAGGCTGGCCGCACGCGCAGCGACCACCGACTTGAGCGCCAGGCCGCTGCCGAAGAAGAGTCGGGGGCTCTGCTCGACCAGCACGTAGATGGGGCGCTCGCGCTCCTCGTGGAACAGCTTGGTGTGCGGCTCCTGGGTGCGTGCCGTCACGCGCCAGTCGATGGTGCGCACGTCGTCGCCGGCCTGGTAGATGCGCACCTGGTCGAAGTCCACGCCGCGCCCGCGCAGCTTCGAGTGGTGCAGGCCAACCAGCGGGCTGCGGCGATGCGGGGTGGAGAACAACGGCACTTCACGCACCCGATGGCGCATGTCGATGAGCTCGCTCAGGCTGACGCGAACACCCGGAGCGGCCGCCGCATCCTGGCTGGGGGCTGGCATCAGGCCACCGCCACCACGTCGAGGATCCGTTGCAGCACGCGGTCCTGGTCGATGCCGGCGGCTTCGGCCTCGAACGAGAGGATCAGGCGATGACGCAGCACGTCGAAGAGCATCGCCTGGATGTCCTCGGGGCTGACGAAGTCCCGGCCGGCCAGCCAGGCATGGGCGCGGGCGCAGCGATCCAGCGCGATGGAGCCGCGTGGGCTGGCGCCGTAGGCGATCCAGCCGGCCAGCTCGCTGTCGAACTTGGCCGGGGTGCGCGTGGCCATGACCAGCTGCACCAGGTACTCCTCCACGGCGTCGGCCATGTACAGGCCGAGGATTTCCTTGCGGGCGGAGAAGATCGCCTGTTGCGAGACGCGCTGTTCGGGCAGCGTCTCGCCATTGATGGCCTCGCCACGGGCTTGCTGGAGAATGCGCCGCTCAACCGATGCGTCCGGGAAGCCGAGCTTGACGTGCAGCAGAAAGCGGTCGAGCTGGGCTTCGGGCAGCGGGTAGGTGCCTTCCTGCTCGATCGGGTTCTGCGTGGCCATGACCAGGAACAGGGGTGACAGGTCGTAGGTGCTGCGCCCGACGCTGACCTGGCGTTCGGCCATTGCCTCGAGCAGCGCCGACTGGACCTTCGCCGGGGCGCGGTTGATCTCGTCGGCCAGCACCAGGTTGTGGAAGATCGGCCCCTGCTGAAAGACGAAGCTGCCGGTTTCCGGCCGGTAGATCTCGGTCCCGGTGATGTCCGCCGGCAGCAGATCGGGGGTGAACTGGATGCGGTGGAATTCCGCTTCGAGGCCTTCGGCCAGCTCCTTGATCGCGCGTGTCTTGGCCAACCCCGGAGCGCCTTCAACGAGCATGTGGCCGTCGGCCAGCAGAGCGATGAGCAGCCGCTCGATCAGCCGTTCCTGGCCGAGAATCTGGGTGGAAAGAAACTGTCGCAAGGCGACAAGGGCTTCACGGTGGTCCATCGTTGAACTCGTTTGCTGGGGCGTATCCGGGCGGGCGCCCGATCGGCATGACTTTAATGCATTTGCCGAGGGGCCGGCTATGCGCCGCTCGGCAACTTCATCGACATCTGGCGCAGGCCCGGGTGTGAAGCCTGTCGTTCAAGGCGGCGGCCCCGCGCCGCAATTAAATGTGACCGCCTGGTCGCGCAGAACGCCACACAGGAGAGGGCCATGCAGCGATGCAATCCCGGTCCGCTGAACTACCGTTGAACTTACAGCCAGCGTTGCCGGTCAGGTCACGCGACTGCCCCAGTCCAATTCCAAGCCAGAATGGAGCGAACAAATGGCGTTCTTTACAGCTGCCAGCAAAGCCGATTTTCAGCAACAACTGAAAGTGGCCCTGGCGCAGCATGTCGACGAGAAACTCCTGCCACAAGTGGGACTTTTCGCCGAGCAGTTTTTCGGAATCGTCGCACTGCCCGAGCTGACCCAGCGGCGCATGACCGACCTGGTGGGTTCAACGCTGGCGAGCTGGCGACTGCTGGAGCGCTTCGACCCGAGCCGTCCGGAAGTTCAGGTATTCAACCCCGACTATGAGAAGCACGGCTGGCAGTCAACCCACAGCGTGGTCGAGGTGCTGCATCCGGATATGCCGTTTCTCGTCGACTCGGTGCGCATGGAGCTGACCCGCCGGGGCTACGCGATCCACACGCTGCAGAACAGCGTGCTGCAGGTGCGCCGCGAGGCCGATGGCAGCCTGATCGAACTGCTGCCCAAGGGCAGCACGTCGGACGATAGCGATGCCGAATCGCTGATCTTCGTCGAGATCGACCGTTGCGCCAGTGCCGCTGCGTTGCGCGAACTGGAGCAGTCCTTGCATGGCGTGCTGGCGGATGTGCGGATCACGGTCAGCGATTTCCCGTCGATGAAGGCCAAGGCCGAAGAGCACCACGCGCGTCTGGGCACCCTGCGGGGAGAAACCGCCGACGGGCAGCTGGACGAGATCATGGATTTCATGCGCTGGCTCGCCGACGACCACTTCACCTTCCTCGGCTACGAGGAATTCACCGTGGTGGAGCAGGGCGAGGGTGGGCGCATCATCTATGACGAGTCGTCCCTGCTGGGCCTGTCGCGCACCTTGCGCACCGGCCTGGAGGAAGGTGACCAGTTGATCATGCCGCCAGCGCTGGCCTACCTGCGCGAGCCGCTGCTGCTGTCGTTCGCCAAGGCCGCCACGCCGAGCCGCGTGCATCGGCCGGCCTACCCGGATTTCGTCTCCATCCGCCAATTCGACGAGCAGGGCCGTGTCGTCAAGGAGTGTCGCTTCCTTGGACTGTTCACCTCGTCCGTCTATACCCAGAGCGTGCGGCGTATCCCGTTCATTCGCAGCAAGGTCAATCAGGTCGTCGAGCGCTCCCAGTTCGATGATTCGGCGCACCTGGCCAAGGAGCTGATCCAGGTCCTGGAGGTGCTGCCGCGTGACGAACTGTTCCAGATGACCCTGGACCAGCTGTTCGACACGGCCATCGCCATCGTGCAGATCCAGGAGCGCAACAAGCTGCGGCTGTTCCTTCGCATCGATCCCTATGGCCGCTTCTGCTACTGCCTGGCCTATGTGCCGCGCGACAGCTATTCCACCGAAACCCGCCTGCGTATCCAGCAGGTGCTGGTCGACCGGCTGGAAGCCAGCGACTGCGAGTTCTCGACCTATTTCTCCGAATCGGTGCTGATTCGCGTGCAGTTCCTCCTGCGCCTGGACCCGAACAAGCGGGTGCAGTTCGACCCGGCGCAGCTGGAGCGCGAAGTGGTGCAGGCCTGCCGTACCTGGCAGGACGACTATTCCAGCGTGGTGGTCGAGCGCTTCGGCGAGGCGCAGGGCACCGGCATCCTGGCCGATTTTCCGAAGGGCTTCCCGGCCGGGTACCGCGAGCGCTTCGCCCCGCACTCGGCTGCGGTCGACATGCAGCACGTGCTCAGCCTGAGCGACGAGCGCCCGCTGGTGATGAGCTTCTACCAGCCGATCACCGCCGAAGAAAACCGCCTGCACTGCAAGCTGTACCACCTCAACGCGCCGTTGCCGCTGTCGGACATGCTGCCGATCCTGGAAAACCTCGGCCTGCGCGTATTGGGTGAATTCCCCTTCCACCTCAAGCGCAAGGACGGCCGCGAATACTGGATTCACGATTTCGCGTTCACCTACGCCGAGGGGCTCGAGATCGACCTGATGGAGATCAACGAGCCGCTGCAGGACGCCTTTATCGCGATTCACAACGGCCAGGCGGAAAACGACGCCTTCAACCGGCTGGTGCTGACCGCCGGGCTGACCTGGCGCGAAGTGGCCCTGCTGCGTGCCTATGGCCGCTACCTCAAGCAGATCCGCATGGGCTTCGATCTGGGCTACATCGCCAGCGCGCTGCTCAACCACACCGCGATCGCCCGCGAACTGGTGCGGTTGTTCAAGATGCGCTTCTATCTGGCACGCAAGCTCGGCGAGGACGACCTGGCCGACAAGCAGGCGCGCCTGGAGCAGGCCATCATCACCGCGCTGGACGACGTCGCGGTGCTCAACGAGGACCGCATCCTGCGCCGCTACCTGGCGCTGATCAAGGCCACGCTGCGCACCAATTTCTACCAGACCGATGCCCATGGCCGGGCCAAGAGCTACTTCAGCTTCAAGCTCGACCCGCGCTCGATTCCCGAGATGCCGCGGCCGGCGCCGAAGTTCGAGATCTTCGTTTACTCGCCGCGCGTCGAAGGTGTGCACCTGCGCGGCGGCAAGGTCGCGCGCGGCGGGCTGCGCTGGTCCGATCGTGAGGAGGATTACCGCACCGAAGTGCTGGGCCTTGTAAAGGCGCAGCAGGTCAAAAACGCGATCATCGTGCCGGGCGGCGCCAAGGGCGGCTTCGTGCCGCGGCGGCTGCCGACCAGCGGATCGCGTGACGAAGTGCTGGCCGAGGGGATCGCCTGTTACCGGATCTTCATCAGCGGCCTGCTGGACATCACCGACAACCTCAAGGATGGCCAGGTGGTGCCGCCGACCAACGTGCTGCGCTATGACGAGGACGACCCCTACCTGGTGGTGGCGGCCGACAAGGGCACCGCGACCTTTTCCGACATCGCCAACGGAATCGCCGCCGAGTACGACTTCTGGCTCGGCGATGCCTTCGCCTCGGGCGGTTCGGCCGGCTACGACCACAAGAAGATGGGCATCACGGCCAAGGGCGCCTGGGTGTCGGTGCAGCGGCATTTCCGCGAGCGCGGCATTGACGTCCAGCGCGACCCCATCAGCGTGATCGGCATCGGCGACATGGCCGGCGACGTGTTCGGCAACGGGCTGCTGATGTCGGAGACGCTGCAGCTGGTCGCGGCCTTCAACCACCTGCACATCTTCATCGACCCCAATCCGGACGCGGCGCGCAGCTTCGTCGAGCGCAAGCGCCTGTTCGACCTGCCGCGCTCGGCCTGGACCGACTACGACGCGTCGCTGATCTCCGCGGGCGGCGGCGTGTTCCCGCGCTCGGCCAAGCGCATCGCGATCACCCCGGAAATGAAGGCGCGCTTCGATATTGAGGCCGACTTCCTGACCCCAGCCGAGCTCATCCACGCATTGCTCAAGGCTCCGGTGGACCTGCTCTGGAACGGCGGTATCGGTACCTACGTCAAGAGCACCGTCGAAAGCCACGCCGATGTCGGCGACAAAGCCAACGACATCCTCCGGGTCAACGGCAACGAACTGCGCGCCAAAGTCATCGGCGAGGGCGGCAACCTGGGCATCACCCAGCTCGGCCGTGTCGAGTACTGCCTGCATGGCGGTGCGGCCAATACCGACTTCATCGATAATGCCGGCGGGGTGAATTGCTCCGACCATGAGGTCAACATCAAGATCCTGCTGAACGAGATCGTCAGTGCCGGCGACATGACCGGCAAGCAGCGCGATCAGTTGCTGTTCGACATGACCGATGCGGTAGCCGACCTGGTGCTGCACGACAACTACAAGCAGACCCAGGCACTGTCCCAGGCCGAGCACCGCGCGCGGGAGGGCGGCGGGGAGTACAAGCGGCTGATCAGTTCGCTGGAGTCGGTCGGCCTGCTGGACCGGGCGTTGGAGTTCCTGCCCAGCGACGAGGCCTTGGCCGAGCGCGCCAACCTCGGCAAGGGATTGACCCGCGCGGAGCTGTCGGTACTCATCTCCTACAGCAAGATCGAACTGAAGGAGGCGTTGCTGCAATCGCGGGTACCGGATGACGCCTATCTCGCCCGCGAAATGGAAAGCGCCTTTCCGCAGCTGCTGGCCGAGCGCTACCGCGACGCGATGCTCCAGCACCGCCTTCGCCGCGAAATCGTCAGCACCCAGATCGCCAACGACCTGATCAACAATATGGGCATCACCTTCGTCCAGCGGCTGCGCGAAGCGACCGGGCTCAGCGCGGCGAACGTGGCGGGCGCCTACGTGATCGTGCGGGACATCTTCCATCTGCCGCATTGGTTCCGCCAGATCGAGGCGCTGGATTACAAGATCCCCGCCGAGCTGCAGCTCAACCTGATGGAGGAACTGATGCGCCTGGGCCGCCGTGCGACGCGCTGGTTCCTGCGCAACCGCCGCAGCGAGCTGGACGCGGCACGCGACGTCGGCCACTTCGGCCCGCGGGTCGCGGCGCTCGGGCTGAAACTCGACGCGTTGCTGCAAGGCGGGACCCGGGAACTGTGGCAGGCCCGCTACGAGCGCTACACCGAGGCCGGCGTACCGGAGCTGCTGGCGCGCATGGTCGCGGGGACCAACCACCTGTACACGCTGCTGCCGATCCTCGAGGCGGCCGACGAAACCGGGCAGCCGCCGGCGACGGTTGCGGCGGCGTACTTCGCGGTCGGCGGTGCGCTGGAATTGCCCTGGTACCTGCAGCAGCTGACGGGCCTTGCGGTCGACAACAACTGGCAGGGGCTGGCGCGCGAGGGCTTCCGCGATGACCTCGACAGCCAGCAGCGTGCCATTACGGTGTCGGTGTTGCAGATGAGCGATGCGCCGGATGATCTCGACGCCCGGGTGCAGCTCTGGCTGGAGCAGCGGACGTACCAGGTGGAGCGCTGGCGGCGCATGCTCGCCGAGTTGCGCAGCGCCAGCAGCGTGGATTACGCCATGTACGCCGTAGCGGGGCGCGAGCTGCAGGACCTGGCGTTGGAGAGCGCGAGGCGCTGAAGCCGAGCGCCGTCCGGTCAGGCCGGATGGCGCGCGCTAACGGACGACGCCGGTGCGCAAGCACCGGCGTTTTTCATTCTGGTCGGGTGTCGGGCACGGCCAGCCGTGCATTCCGCAGACGTGCGAGAAGCGGGGCTTCAGTCGTCGGCCCGCGCCTGGTTGCCAAGGCGGAAACGGGTGATTTGCGGCAGGTCGCGCAGGTAGCGGACCATGTCCGGCGCACCGGCGAGCTTGAGTCCCTCGCCAAGCGCGTTGGCGGCTGGCTGGCGCTTTTCCAGCAACAGCAGTTCCGAATTGCTGGCATTGCGCAACAGCGTCAGGCGCGCATAGGGAATCTTCGCCTCGAGCAACAGCCCCATGAAGGCGCGGTCGCTCCATGCCTGGGCTGGCATCGTCACGGCATGGTAGTCGTTGTCCAGCGCTTGTAGGCCGGCGGCGTCCAGCCGGTAATCGGTCAGCTCGCACGGCAGGTCGACTTCGAGGCCGCGCAGCCGCGCATAGGCGATCGCACAGGCGAACGCCTCGGCGTGGTGCTCGCCCGCCCAGTAGATACGCTCGCCCAGCCAGCTCGCCTGGCGCAGTTCGACGACGCCTCGCTGGTGGAAGTCGGGCAGTGCGGTGGTGATGGTCCGGACGAAATCCTTGTAGCTGATGATGCGTAGCTGGCGGCAGCCAGGCGTGGCGGCAAAGGCTTCGAAGGTCGGATACGTCCGACCCTCGGCGCCTTGCCCGCCAACGCCGTCGACCTGCCGCAGATCGAGCGACGGATGGACGCTCTGCTCCTGGCGCACCAGCCGCGTCAGAGCTGCATGCGCCCGCGCTTTGTCCTCCTGGATCGGCCCGGACAATGCACTGCGGGGCAGGTCGACGAAGCGTTGCAGGCACGGCCCGTCCTGCCAGAAGATGCTCGGCGCCGGCTCGGTGAGCGGCGCGAAGGGCAGCCTGATCCGGCTGGCGCGCTCCAGCACCTGGCGCGGCGACTGGCCGGTCAATCCAAGGCGCTGGGCAAATCTGGCGATTCGGGAGGTCACGTGGGGTACCGGCTCGGGCAGGCTCATCATTGCGGATGAACATCTAGGACGATGGACGAAGTGTGGCAGAGCCGCTGCCGTCGCGCACCGTATTTGCTGTACGAACGCTGCGTGACGTGCCGGGAGCGCGCTGTGCAGGTGCAACGGTGTGGCAGAATTGCCGAGCTGATCATTGAGGAGCCTCCATGCCAAGCCTCGTGCTGGATATTGCGCTGCCTGCCGAGCGACTGCTTGCGGTCTACCAGGGGCGGGCCAATCGTATCCTGATGAAGAGCCGGGAAGGGAAAAGCGTCAGCCTGCCGGCCCACCATCTTCGACCGTTTCAGACTTCGGCCGGTGTGTTTGGTTCATTCCGGCTGGATTTTTCGTCGGACGGAAAGCTGATAGGCCTCAGCCGGCTGGCCTAGTGGCTTCGATGAGCGAAGGCATGGGCTCTGAGCCTGCCGCGTTCGGCCTGCTGATGTCCGCAGCCGGCTGTTATACTGCCGCGCCATTCTTCCTCAGGATCTAGGCTGCGTATGTATAACCTGGCCCGCCAGCTGCTGTTCAAGTTCTCCCCCGAGACCTCCCACGAGCTGTCGCTCGACCTGATCGGCGCGGGCGGCCGCCTGGGCGTCAACGCGCTGCTGAACAAGGCGCCTGTGGACCTGCCGGTGCGGGTCATGGGGCTGGACTTTCCCAACCCCGTCGGCCTGGCGGCGGGCCTGGACAAGAATGGTGAGGCGATCACCGGGTTTTCCCAGCTCGGCTTCGGCTTTGTCGAGGTGGGCACCGTGACGCCACGGCCGCAGCCGGGCAATCCCAAGCCGCGCATCTTCCGCCTGCCGGAAGCCGAGGCGATCATCAATCGTATGGGCTTCAACAACCACGGCGTACAGGCGCTGGTGGAGCGGGTCGAGGCGGCGCGCTTCAAGGGGATCCTGGGGATCAACATCGGCAAGAACTTCGATACCCCGGTCGAGCGCGCACAGGACGATTACCTGCTGTGCCTGGACAAGGTCTATCACCAGGCCAGTTATGTCACCGTGAACGTCAGTTCGCCCAACACGCCCGGGCTGCGCAGCCTGCAGTTCGGCGACTCGCTCAAGCAGCTTCTCGACGCCCTGCGCCTGCGCCGCGAGGAGCTTACTTCGCTGCACGGCAAGCGGGTGCCGTTGGCGATCAAGATCGCGCCTGACATGAGCGACGAGGAAACCGTACTGGTGGCCCAGGCCGTGTTGGAAGCCGGGATGGATGCGATCATCGCGACCAACACCACGCTAGGCCGCGAAGGCGTTGCCGGCCTGGCCCATGCCGACGAAGCGGGCGGCCTGTCTGGTGCGCCGGTACGCGAAAAGAGCACCCATGCGGTGCGGGTGCTGGCCGAGACGCTGGCGGGACGCTTGCCGATCATTGCCGTCGGTGGGATCACCGAGGGCCGTCATGCGGCGGAAAAGATCGAGGCGGGCGCCAGCCTGGTGCAGCTTTACACCGGCTTCATCTACAAGGGACCTGCGCTGATTCGCGCATCCGTGGACGCCGTGGCGGCACTGCAGGCTCGGAAGAAGGACTATCACCAATAGCCTGATGGGGCTCCCTCGGGAGCCCCTGGGCTTCAAGCCCGCCGCCCGGGTGGGGCGGCCAGTCGAAAACGATGGCTGTGGTGTCAGCCGACCGCGTGGAGTTCGTTGAGTCTATGAAGGCCGGCGGCGCCGGTCAGACCATCCCAGTTGTCGCCGCGTCCCTCCCGCCAGCCGTTTATCCAGGCCTGGCGCACTTCGGTATGGGAAAAGGGACACAGGTCGCGAGATTTGCCTTGAATGCCATGTTGATAGCCGCGCAAGAATGCTCGTTCCATCGGATCACGCTTGAGTCTTCTCATTGGGTATTGCCCTCAGTGGTTGACTGGTGTTCCTGTGACCTCATGGCGAGGTCGGGCAGATAGACTGCCAGCGAGCCCCGCTGCCGGCGTGGCGGGGTTCTACCGCGCGTCATTGCGACGCCGGACTGAGTCGAGTTCTAACCCAATGGCTCGGATGCGGGAATGATCGTTTTGTAATAAGCAGGTAACGAAACCATGGCCTGTCCCATAAGCCCCGCGAGGCCTGCTTTCGACGCCGCACTTCGGCGCGCCACGATGCCCGTGGCGCAGACACTTTTCAGTTTCGCTCAGCTCTCGCTGGCGAAACCGGCCCGATTTTCCGTTCGTGCCGCTCACTATCTGGACCTGCCATGACTGAACGCCACGAAATTATCCTGACCTGCCCCAAGGGGCTCGAGGGCCTGCTGCTCGAAGAAGCCACGTCCCTTGGCCTCGAGGAGGCGCGCGAGCAGACCGCCGCGATTCGAGGCGCCGGGACCCTGGAGGTCGCGTATCGGCTGTGTCTCTGGTCGCGCCTGGCAAACCGGGTGCTGCTGGTCCTGCACCGTTTTGCCACCACCAATGCCGATACGCTCTACGACGGCGTGCAGCAGGTCGAGTGGGCCGACCATCTGCTGGCTACGGGGAGCCTCGCGGTGGAGTTCAGCGGGCACGGTTCGGGGATCGATAACAGCCATTTCGGTGCGCTCAAGGTCAAGGACGCCATCGTCGACCGCTTGCGCACCGCCACCGGCGAACGGCCGAGCGTCGACAAGCTGAACCCCGATGTCCGCGTACACCTGCGGCTCGATCGCGGCCAGGCCGTGCTGTCGCTGGACCTGTCCGGGCATAGCCTGCATCAGCGCGGCTACCGCTTGCAGCAGGGCGCGGCGCCGTTGAAGGAAAACCTTGCGGCCGCTGTGCTGATTCGCGCCGGATGGCCGCGGATCGCAGCTGCGGGCGGCGCCCTGACCGACCCGATGTGCGGCGTGGGTACCTTTCTCGTCGAAGGCGCGATGATCGCAGCGGACATTGCCCCGAACCTGCGCCGCGAGCGCTGGGGTTTCAGCGCCTGGCTTGGCCACGTGCCGGCGCTCTGGGCGCGGCTGCACGAGGAGGCACAGGAGCGAGCCAGGGTGGGGATGGAGCGGCCGCCCCTGTGGATTCGGGGCTACGAGGCCGATCCGCGCCTGATCCAGCCTGCCCGCAACAACATCGAGCGCGCCGGCCTGGCGCAGTGGATCCGTGTCTACCAGGGCGATGTCGCCACCTTCGAGCCGCGCCCGGACCAGAACCAGAAGGGACTGGTCGTGTGCAACCCGCCCTACGGCGAACGTCTCGGGGACGAGGCCAGCCTGGTCTACCTCTACCAGAATCTCGGCGAACGCCTGCGGCAGGCCTGCCTTGGCTGGGAAGCCGCGGTATTGACGTCCGCCCCTGAGCTTGGCAAGCGCATGGGCATTCGCAGCCACAAGCAATATGCGTTCTGGAACGGCGCACTGTCATGCAAACTGCTGCTGATCAGGGTCGAAACCGAGCAGTTCGTAACGGGGCAGCGTACCGCTGAAGGCGAGGCGAAAGCAGGGCAGGAGCTTGTCACCGAGCAGGCCCGCCTGAGCGAGGGCGGCCAGATGTTCGCCAACCGCTTGCAGAAGAACCTGCGCCAGCTGGGTAAGTGGGCGCGCAAGCAGGGTGTCGAGTGCTACCGGCTGTATGACGCGGACATGCCTGAGTACGCCGTTGCCGTCGACCTCTACGGCGACTGGGTGCACGTGCAGGAATACGCGCCGCCACGCTCGATCGATCCTGACAAGGCACAGACCCGCCTGTTTGATGCCCTGGCCGCCATCCCCCAGGCCCTGGGCGTGGCCCGTGACCGGGTCGTCGTCAAGCGTCGCGAACGCCAGAGCGGCACGCGCCAGTACGAGCGTCAGGCCAGTCAGGGCGCGTTCCGCGAAGTGCGCGAGGGCGACGTAAAGCTGCTGGTCAACCTCACCGATTACCTGGACACCGGGCTGTTTCTCGACCATCGGCCGATGCGTCTGCGCATTGCCCGTGAGGCCGAGGGAAAGCGCTTCCTCAACCTGTTCTGCTACACCGCGACGGCAACCGTGCACGCGGCGAAGGCGGGTGCGCGCTCGACCACCAGCGTCGATCTGTCGAAAACCTACCTCGACTGGGCCAGGCGCAACCTGGCGCTCAACGGGCTGTCTGACCGACAGCGACTGGAGCAGGCGGATGTGATGGCGTGGCTGGAGGCGGATCGCGGCGAATACGACCTGATCTTCATCGACCCGCCGACGTTCTCCAATTCCAAGCGAATGGAAGGCGTGTTCGATGTCCAGCGCGACCACGTCGCGCTGATCGATCTGGCCATGGCGCGCCTGGCACCCTCCGGCACCCTGTATTTTTCGAACAACTTCCGGCGCTTCGTCCTCGACCCGCAGGTCAGCGAACGCTACACGGTAACCGAGATCACTGGCGAAACACTGGACGAGGACTTCCGCCGTAACGAGAAAATACACCGCGCCTGGAAGATCCAGGCACGGTGATCGAATGAAGCCGGGGAAGAGCGGTGAGCGCCGCTGTTCAGCGCTGTGCAGTGTTCTGGCTGCTGGGGCGGTTGTAGAGGCTGACCAGCACCTGATCGAGCACCGATGAAGCGCCCCAGGGACGCGGGTGGTTGAGGATGGCGACCACGGCCCAGGTGTTTCCGTCGCCGTCGCGGCTGTAGCCGGCGATCGCCCGTACCGTGTTCAGCGTCCCGGTCTTGATGTGTGCCCTGCCGGCGACGCCGGTGTTGCGCAGGCGTTTGCGCATCGTGCCGTCGACGGCGGCAAGGGGCATGGAGGAAATGAACTCCGCGGCATAGGGGCTGCGCCAGGCGGCTTGCAGCAAGCCGGCCATTTCCCGGGCGCTGACCCGTTCGGCGCGTGACAGGCCGGAACCGTTTTCGATCACCAGGTGCGGCGAGATCAGCCCTTTCTTGGCCAGCCACTGACGAATCACACGCTGGGCGGCCAGCGAGTCGTCGGCATCCGAGGCGTTGCGGAACTCCGCGCCAAGGCTGAGGAATAGCTGCCGGGCCATGGTGTTGTTGCTGTACTTGTTGATGTCGCGAATGATCTCGGCGAGGTCCGGCGAGAACGCCCGTGCCACCATCCGGGCGTCGTTCGGCACTTCGGCGACGCGATCGCCGCCCAGAATCTTGCCGCCCAGCTCCTTCCAGATCGCGCGGACCGCGCCGGACGCATAGCGCTGGTGATCCAACAAGGACAGGTAGGTCTGCCCGCTGCACCCGGCTGCCAGCTTTCCGGTGACCACCACGGTCACGCCGTCTGCGGTCTCGCTTGGGCTGTAGCGGATATCCGGCCAGCCCGGGCATTTGGCTGCAGGCAGGGCCTGAATCCGGTTGTCGACATGTATCGTCTCGATCGGCGGCTCGACCGTTACCTGGACTTTGCCGCCCTCGTTTCGGGCGATGAACCGCAGCGCCTTGAGGTTGACCAGCAGCGCATCGGGCCCGACCAGGAACGGCTTGTTCTTGTCGTTGCCGTCGTCATCGAATACGGGCAGCTTCGGCTGTACGAAATGGCTTCGGTCGAGCACCAGGTCACCGGTCACGGTCTGCACGCCGTTGGCACGAAGATCGCGCAGCAACAGCCAGAGCTTTTCCATGTTGAGCTTGGGGTCGCCGCCCCCCTTGAGGTACAGGTTGCCGTTCAGCACTCCTTGCTCGATGGGGCCATCGGCGTAGAACTCGGTCTTCCACTGGTGGTTCGGCCCCAGCAGCTCCAGCGCCGCGTAGGTGGTCACCAACTTCATGGTCGAGGCCGGGTTGACCGAGACATCCGCGTTGATGAAGGTCGGGGCGCCGCCGCCATTGAGGGGCAGCATGACGATCGACAGCGCGCTGCTGTCGATCTTGTTCGCCTTCAGGGCCTGGGCCACGCGCGGCGGCAGGGTCTGGTTGACCGTTTCGGCTAACACGGGAAGCGCCAGCGGCAGTGACAGGCCGGCCACGGCGAGCCAGCGTCGCAGGCTGCAGCGGTCGGTGCGGGTTTGGCGTGCGGTAAGAGACATGGAGGTTCCCTACAACGTTAAGGGAAAAATGGCGGGCATTATGCCCGCGCCCGAGCGTGACGCGTTTCTCATCCGACAAGCGTAGACGGTCTGGCCCCGGGCGCGCAAAGGGCCGGGGGGTGGCGTGGAGGTATTTTTTGCGTGGCGGGAACGGCCGACGCCCGTCGTCGCACAAGCCGGGCGTTGCTGGTAGAGTGCGCGCCATCATTCTCGGCAAAAAGGACCGATCTCAATGGCTACCAATCGCTCGCGCCGCCTGCGCAAGAAACTCTGTGTCGATGAATTCCAGGAGCTGGGCTTCGAGGTCACGCTGACCTACCGCGACGGCCTGGATAGCAAGGGTGTCGATGCCTTTCTCGAGGCTTTTTTGAACGAGGCGATCGAAGCCAACGGGCTCGGTTATATCGGTGGCGAAGATTACGGCTTCGTCTGCTTGGCGCGCCGGGGCTCGGTCAGCGAAGAGCAGCGCGGCCAGGTGGAAGCGTGGCTCAAGGGCCGCGATGAGCTGGCAGAGTGCAACGTGAGTGCGTTGATGGACGTCTGGTATCCCGAGAACGAGATCAACGCTCCAGCCTGATCGGAGCCTAGGGCGCCTGCCGATTGGCGGCGGCGCGCCCGGATCTGCGCAACGCGATCCGGGTGACCAGCCGGCGAAGCCCGACCATCAGCAAGGTTACCGCCAGGGCGACGCCAACGCCCACCGCGGCGTTGACCAGCCGCAGCTGCGGCAATCCCCAGTCCTGCGCCAGCGTTTCTGCCAGCAGGACAAAACTCAGCGTCGTCTGCAGCACGAAAAGCCCGTAGTGATGGGCCTGGAAGGCGCGGCTGAGCATCACCAGCGGCAGCATGATCATGACCATCAAGGGTGGGTCGGCCAGGCTGTGGCCCATGTAGATCAGTACGGTCGCGGCGCCCAATATGCCGATGCCGGCCTGAAGCGCACGGGTCAGGCTGCGCTGCAGATCCATCTGCAGCGTGGTGAAGACGGCAAGCGTCAGCCAATAGCCGCGCGGCAGGTTGCCCAGGTTGACGACCAGGCCACCCACCGCCGCAGCGAGCATGTAGGTCAGGGCATGCACACGCCATTGCCGGATTGGCGTACGCCGTGCCCGACGGTGCAATACCTTCATCAGGCTCAGCAGGCGGGGCATGTACGGCCACATGCGCAGCCCATGCATGCCGCGCAGGCCAAACGCCAGCAAGGTCACCCAAAGGCCGCCCAGTGCAAACAGCACGGCGATCGCTTGGGGGTTGTTAAAGTCGCTGATGCCCTGTTGGCCCTGGCCCAGGCACAGGCATATCGCCAATCCGATGCCCAGCTTGCCGGCCTCGCTGCCGTAGCGTTGCAGCCAAGCCAGCAGCAAGCCGTAGAAGGCGAACAGGCCGAGACTGGCCAGTGGGTGCGTGGCCGACCAGAATCCCAGGCCTGCGCTGCAGGCGCCGAGACCGATAAGTAACAGCATGCGCAACATGCCCAGGCGATGCAGCGGGTTCGCCTTCGCCGCCTGGAAGGCGCCCACCGTGGCCCAGAGGAACCCCGGATGCCCGCTGAACAGCCCGAGCAACAACGGCAGCGCGCAGCCAAGGCCGGCCACGGCCGCGGCGCCCCAGGCGGGGCGGCCCGGTTCCCATCCGATGACTTTCCAGAGGGGCTTTTTCATCGTCACGTTGGGCTCGAACGACCGGTCATTTCGCCTGCCATTTCGGTCGCGTAGCTGTCCGTCATCCCGGCGATGAAGTCGATCATGCGCACAAAGGACTGGTACAACGTCCAGTCGGGCTTTGGTGCATTGGAGCCGAGCAGGTCGAGGATTCGACGGTTCTTGAACGACAGCGCACGCCCGCCGTGCTGCTCGAGCGCCGCGCCGCAGAACGCGTTCAACAGAATCTCAAGGGTGGTATAGGCGCCGATTTCATGCAGCGTCTTGCGCTTGTCCTGGAAGATCTTTTCCCGCGCCATGGCTTTGGCCTGCAGTACGCATTGCTTGGCAGCGCCGTGCATGTGCTCGACCAAATCCCCCGCCAGTTCCCCGCGCAACAGGGTGGCTTGTTGTTCGACGAAGGCTTGCGCCGCAGCGTTGGTCAGATGCTCGATGGCCTTGCCGCGAAGGATCGCCAGCTTGCGTCGCCGCGAGTCGGCCGGTCCGAGCTGCCGGTAGGTTTCCGGCAAGTCGTCACCGACCAGGTTAAGCAGCAAAGCCTCTACGTCGCCGTATTCGAGCAGATCCATCTCCAGGCCGTCTTCGAGGTCAATCAGGCCATAGCAGATGTCGTCCGCTGCTTCCATCAGATATACCAGCGGGTGACGGGCCCAGCGATGGTCGTCCAACTGCGGCAAACCGAGCTTGCCGGCGATCTGCTCCAGCAGCGGCAGCTCGCTCTGGTAGCAGCCGAACTTGTGCTTCTTGTAGCCGAGCGCCTCGGCGTGGCGCGAAGTCCACGGGTATTTGAGGTAGGTGCCCAGTGTTGCGTAGGTCAGCCGCGTGCCGCCGTCGAACTGGTGGTATTCCAGCTGAGTGAGGACGCGAAAACCCTGGGCGTTGCCTTCGAAGTTGAGGAAGTCCGCGCGTTCGGCATCGCCCATGTCGTCCAGCCAGCCGCGGCCGGCGGCTTGCTGGAACCAGTGACGAATCGCGTCCTCACCGGAGTGGCCGAAAGGGGGGTTGCCGATGTCGTGGGCCAGGCAGGCGGACTGCACCACCATGCCCAGGTCCGCCGGGCTGCACCAGCTCGGCAGCTCGTCACGAAGCACTTCGCCGACACGCATGCCGAGGGAGCGACCGACGCAGCTGACTTCAAGCGAATGGGTGAGCCGTGTATGGATATGGTCGTTGCTGGAAACCGGGTGCACTTGGGTCTTGCGACCGAGTCGCCGAAACGCACCGGAAAAGATGATCCGGTCGTGGTCCTTGTGAAAAGGACTTCGGCCAAGTTCATCGGTGCTATGAAGGGACTTCCCCAGTCGTTCACGATTCAGCAGGGTTTGCCAGTCCAAGAACCTACTCCTTAGTTGCCACGACCCCGCGTGCTCGCCTGTTGCAGCGAACATCACGATTACGGGTCGCAGCTTACCGCACTTCCAGCGGCGCTTCGGGAACTTCAAGGGCCGAAAGAGGGGCAGGCGCAGGCCTTGCCCCTAGGGCCGGCCTATCGGCGCAGGCGTCGGACCAGCGGATACAGCGTGATGCCGAGCCGGGCGACCTTACCGAACTTTCCCAGCCGCCTGCCGAAAAGCGCCAGGGCTACGGTGGCGGCAATCAGCAGGGGCCCCTTGCCGGGGCCTGAGTGGCCGGACGTTTCGCCGCCCCCGGGGACCATGTTACGGACGCGCTGGAAGGGGTGAACCAATGGCTGCGAATGGTAAAGGACCTGTTGACGGTTCATCTCCATGCGCAGACGGATCAGGTCCTTGCGCATGGCCAGATCGCTGGAGCTGCTCAAGGGAAGGCTCATGGCAGTAGACGCTCCCGGTTGCGGGCCAGTTCTTCGACGGTTGCCTGGAAAGGTGATGCGCTTTCCCGGGCGATACGTGTCGCGCGGCTGATGCAGATTGCCATGACGATGCCATACAGGGCACAGAGCACCAGTATGGCTGCGATGGGGTTGCTGTCCCAGAAGGCGATCACGATCGCGGCGGACAAGCCTACCAGTATCAGCAGCCCCAGTACGAAGCTGACACTGGCCAGGAGAAACAGCTTGAAGACGCGAGCCCGTTCCTCCTGGATCTCGATGCCGATCAGCTCCAGATGACCCTGGACGAGGCCCGCCAGCGCACTGCCCATTTTCTTGATCGACGGCGTCGGCGCCTCGTCGGCATGCTTGCTGTCCATGGGATCGGTCCCTTGCATCAGCGGCGGGTGATCAGGCCGAAGAGAAAACCGACGCCCGCGGCAATCCCGATCGACTGCCAGGGATGCGAGTGCACGTACTCCTCGGTGCACTGGATCGCGGCCTGGCTCTGTTCGCGCAAGCTGCCTTCCTGATCCTTCAGCATCTGGCGCGCGCGATTCAGATTGCCATTGATCTTCGTGCGTAGCTCTTCGGTCTGGGTGCCCGCAGTGTCCTGGGTGTGCTTCAGCAGGCGCTCGGTGTCGCCGATCAGGGTGTGGAACTCCTCGATCAGGGCGTTCTGTGCGGCCTGGATGTTGCGGCGATGCGCAGATTTGTCGATGAGGGACGAGGCGCTGTGTCCGGTGGTGCCGTCAGGTATGGGCGTGGTGTCGCTGGTGCCAAACGTCGATTCGGTAGACATCTGCAGTTCCTCTAGCGTCGTGCAGGGACGGAAGGTCCCGGTGCCTTCAAGGTTCGAGCGCCTGGGTGGCGCAAGGTTCCCGCTTCGGTTGGAAGCCATTGTCGCAGGCTCGATTGTTTGCGCGCCTCGCAACATCATCGAACCGACAGGTTGGATGAACTATAGAAGAAGCCCAAAAAGAAACCCGCCGAAGCGGGTTTCTTTTTTCACGCGTACTGACGATCTGCCAAAGGCATCGTTACATCAGCGGGATGGTGTAGCTGACGATCAGACGGTTCTGGTCGATATCTTTTGTGAAGTTGCTGCGATAGGTGCCATTGCGCCACTTCACGCCGAGGTTCTTCAGGCTGCCTTCCTGTACCACGTAACCGATATCGGTATCGCGCTCCCATTCCTTGCTGTTGCCATTGGCGCCAAAGTTGTCACCAGTGACGTAGCGGGTCATGAAGGTGAGTCCTGGAATGCCCATCGCTGCGAAGTTGTAGTCATAGCGTGCTTGCCAGGATTTTTCGTCCGCGTTCGCAAAGTCCGCAGCGATCATCACATAGTTAACGAGATACGGGTCAGTGCTGGCACCGGTATAGGCGAAGCCAGTGTCACCGCTCATCTTCTGATAACCCAGACCGAAGCTGTGTCCGGTGAGCGAGTAGGTAACCATGGCGCCGAATGCATTGTTGTCGACGTTGGAGGAACCATCATCGGTCGAACGGGCATAGCGCAAGTCAGTCTTCAGCGACTGATCCTCGCCCATAGGCAGCACGTGGATCAAGTTGAAAGAGTGCTGCTTGTAGATCTCTTCTAGGTTGCTGTAGTAATACGCGCCCTTGAGGTCTTTGGTGAAAGAGTACGTCGCACCAGCGAACAAGAAATCGTCAGGTTTGCCGCTGAGCGCAGCATCTTTCCCATTGAATTTCAAATCTTCATAGTTAGTGGAGTCGCGGTCGTTTTCCTCGGTCAGGTAACCGGCATCCAGGGTCAGACCATCGATTTCGTTGGAGATGATCTGGCCGCCTTTGAAGGTTTGCGGCAACAGGCGGGAGTCGCTGCGAGCGATCGCCATGTTCTTCGGTTCGATCGTGCCAACTTTCAGTACGGTCTTGGAGATCTTCGCCTTCGCTGTCAGGCCAAGCGACGAGAAGTCGCCGGGGGCCTCGTTACCAAACTTGCTCGGCATCAAGCCGGTGCCAGCGGTATCTTCGCTGGAGTAGAGCTTAAGACCCAACAGGCCCAACGCGTCAACACCAAAGCCAACGGTGCCCTCGGTGTAGCCTGACTCAGCACGAAGGATAAAGCCCTGGCCCCACTCCTCCGACTTCGATTGAGCAGTGGATGCATTGGTGCGGTTGTCGCTGTTGTAATAGAAGTTACGCAGTTCCAGGTTGACCTTGCTGTCGTCAACGAATGCAGCTTGAGCCATGGTCGGGATGGCCAGTGCAGCTCCCAGAGTGGCAAGGGCCACGCCCCGGGCGATGGGGGTCTTGAGCATTTCTTATTTCTCCTCGTTGGATGATGCTCTGAAGTCGCTCTTACGGCGCCGTGCAATAAAGCACTCCATCAGTAGTTGAGCCCTTAGACCTTAGTCGTTAAGGCTTAAGCATGAGAAGCTCGATCAATTTGTCCGGCCATTGGTGTCGGGTCGAGTGCAGCAAGACCACCATCAATACCGAAACACGCGACGCTTCAGGCCCCTGCAGCTCTGTGGCGGCTTGGGTGGCAGCATCCTAGCGGTTTGCCAGCGTTCCGTCGATTGTCGAAATCAAACTATCGTTTGATCGAGTTCACGGTCAGCGTTTATTCAGCGCCCTAGTCCAAAAGTACCGGCTGCGACGCGGTCAATTGCCTGGCGGTATGGCTGCTAGAATGCAAGGCTCGGTACAAGGAGTCGTGGTCATGCAACTTCCGGAATGTCAGTTATTCGGTACGCTGGGCTGCCATCTATGCGAGCAGGCGGAAACCGTCATGCTGCCGCTGGTGGAGCACGGTTTGCTGGTCGAGTTGCTGGATATCGCAGAGCGCCCGGAATGGGTTGACGACTACGGCTTGCGAATTCCGGTGTTGCGTCGTGTCGATACGGGTGAGGAATTGGACTGGCCGTTCGAACCGGAGCAGGTAGTACGATTTCTGCAGCGCTAGGGCGCGCCTGCCGAGATGGGGACGGTTTAGAATCCATAAAAAAAACCGGCCAGTGGCCGGTTTTTTTGCATCACCGCTAGTGCAGTGGATGTCGGGAATTGGTCGGAGCGACTGGATTCGAACCAGCGACCTTCTCGTCCCGAACGAGACGCGCTACCAAGCTGCGCTACGCTCCGAAGATGGCGCGCATTTTACAGAAAAAGTTTTGTTTCACAAGAGCTTGGCGAGGCCTTTTTAAAATGCGCGCAGCGCTCCGGGTTTTTATCGCGGGCACGTCAGAGTTCCTGAACGGTGCGTACCTGATCCTTGTTCACCCGGCCGGCCTTGCCGTCGAGGTTTTCGAACTCGTAGAAACCTGTTTCTTCGTCGTAATCGGGACGATCGAGTGTCTGGATCTCGCGCCCGTCGTTCAGGGTGATGACGCTGGGGTTGGCACAGCCCGTGAGCAAAGCCAGGCCCGCTGTGAGTGCCAGCGCCGGCAGGGTGGTTGCGCGCATGATTGTCCTCCTCTGGTAGATGCGTCTGTGACGAGGCTTGGCGGCGTTAAGTTCCCGGCGGCGCCTGGTGCCGGGCGAGCAACTCGGGCGAGTTCAGGTTGGCCAGGCGGGGGTCGTCTGGCTTGAGGTCGAGGGCGCGCGCGCCGAGAGCGAGCAGGATCCGTCGGTTGCTTCGCTCGCCGCGCCTCCAGGCGTCCTCGAAGACGTCGGCATGCAAAACCGGTATCACGCAAAACAGCGGCTCCCATTGGCCGTCCCGGCGCGCCATCGCGGGCGTGTCGGGTGATTGCTGTGCGGTGGTGCGCAGCGATCTGAGTAGTGTCTGGTCGATCAGCGGCGCATCGCAAGGGAGCACCATCAGCCAGCGGTTGCGGGCGGCCGCGAGGCCGGCTCGAATACCGGCGAGGGGGCCGGAGAAGTCCGGCTCGTTATCGACAACCAACTGGTCGGCGTAGTGGGCGTAGCGGGTCTGATTACGGTTGCATGAAACCAAAAGGTCGTCCGTCAGAGGGCGGGCGACATCGTGTAACCACGCGATCAGCGGCCTGTCGTGCCAAGGTACGAGGCCCTTGTCCATGCCGTTCATCCGCTGTCCCCGTCCGCCGGCCAACAGAAGAATAGAACAGTCTGCAAGCCTGTCTGGATGCATCGGAAGCTCCGCCAAAAGCCTGTGATATAACACCGCCAATTCCAACCAACAACCGGGAGCCGTATGAGCCACCTTGCTGACCAAGCCTTCGTTCCGCTGAATATTGCTGTCCTGACGGTCAGCGATACCCGCACGACCGAGACCGACACGTCCGGGCAACTGCTCGTGGATCGCCTGAGCGCTGCAGGCCATCGACTCGCGTCCCGTGTACTGCTCAAGGACGATCTCTATCGTATTCGCGCCCAAGTGGCGAGCTGGATTGCGGAAGACGAGGTGCAGGTGGTGCTGATCACCGGCGGCACCGGCTTTACCGCCCGCGACAGCACGCCCGAAGCGATTGCCTGCCTGCTGGATAAGCAGGTGGACGGATTTGGCGAACTGTTCCGCCAGATATCCGTTCCCGATATCGGCACCTCGACTGTTCAGTCGCGCGCGCTCGCCGGGCTGGCGAACGCCACGCTGGTCTGCTGCCTTCCCGGCTCGACCAACGCCTGCCGCACGGCCTGGGACGGCATCCTGGCCGAGCAACTGGACGCGCGTCACAGGCCCTGCAACTTCGTGCCCCACCTCAAGCAGGCGGCGCCGTGCGGGAGCCGCGGTTGATGGCGGCTGCGTTGGAGCTGATGCCGGTCGAAGAGGCGTGCCAGGCCCTGTTGCGACAGGCGAGTGCCACCCTGATTAGCGAAACCGAGCGCATAGCGCTCGATCAGGCCGACGGTCGCGTGCTGGCCGAGCCCGTGCACGCCAGATTCGACCTGCCGCCATGGCCCAACAGTGCAATGGATGGCTACGCACTGCGCTTCGCCGACCTTGGCGACGCGCCCATGGCTGTCAGCCAGAAGGTATTTGCCGGCACCCAGCCTGCCGCGTTGAAGCCGGGAAGCTGCGCGCGGATCTTCACTGGCGCGCCCCTCCCGGCTGGCGCGGACAGCGTCGAAATGCAAGAAAACGTCGAAGTGCTCGCGGATGGGCGCGTGCGGTTCGCCCAGCCCATTCGCAACGGCCAGCACGTCAGGCCGCAAGGCGGAGAAGCCCGGGCGGGAGAAGAGGTTATCGCCGCAGGGGTCCGCCTGGGGCCCATCGAGCTGGGTCTCGCGGCGAGCCTGGGTGTTTCCTCGCTGACCGTGACGCGCAAAATCCGCGTGGCACTGCTGTCTACCGGCGACGAATTGGTCGAGCCCGGACAGGTGCTGCAGCCGGGACAGATCTACAACAGCAACCGGGTGCTGCTGCGCCACTGGTTGCAGCGCCTGGGCTGCGAAGTGATCGATGCGGGGATTCTGCCGGACGATCTCGACTTGGTCCGAGGTCGCCTGGCAGCGCTTGGACAGGCGGACGTGATCCTCTCCACCGGTGGCGTTTCCGTAGGCGAGGCCGATTTCCTTGGTCAGGTGTTGCGCGAAGCCGGCGACCTGACCTTGTGGAAACTGGCGATCAAGCCGGGCAAACCATTGACCTGCGGACAGTTCGGCGGCGTTCCGCTGATTGGCCTGCCCGGCAATCCCGCCTCGACCTTGGTGATCTTCGCCTTGCTGGCGCGGCCCTACCTGCTCCGCCGGATGGGCGTGCTGCGCATCGAGCCGCTTGGCGTACAAGTGCCTGCTGGCTTTAGCTGGCCCAGGCCGGGCAAGCGCCGCGAATTCGTCCGGGCACGCGTGGAGTCGGGCAGGGCAGTGCTTCATCCGGACCAGGGGTCCTCCATTCTGCGCAGCGCGGCGTGGGCCGACGGGCTGGTCGAGGTGCGCGAGCATTGCGAGCTGACAGCTGGCGATCCTGTCACGTTCATCCCGTTTTCCGAGCTGCTCAGTTAGTGCGTAGCTCCCTGTTCGGCGCCGAACTGCCGAACTGCCGAACGGGGGGGGGGCGATGGGGCATCACCAGGCTGTCGGGTAAAACCGATCGCCATTTTCGTTGTCTACACCCCCACTTCGTGCCAGCGTCGGCTGCGCATTGTCCGGGGACCGCCTGAAACAAGGAGAATGGTGATGCAGGAGAGAAATGCCTGGGTCGATTACGCGAAAGCCATCGGGATCATCCTGGTGGTGTACGGACACGTTGCACGAGGCGTGTTCAATGCGGGGTTGCCGATGCAGGAGGACAGCTATGTCCTGGTGGACAGCATCATCTACAGCTTCCACATGCCGCTGTTCTTCTTCCTGTCCGGTCTGTTCTTCTTTGATTCATTGATGAAGCGCGGTACCGGTGGCCTTGTCGTGAACAAGGTCGATACCATCGTCTATCCCTTCATCGTCTGGTCTTTGTTGCAGGGCTCGATCGAGGTGCTGCTGGCGAACTACACCAATGGCGACCTCACCTTCGGAAGGGTCTTCTCGCTGCTCTGGTCCCCCCGGGCGCAGTTCTGGTTCCTCTACGCGCTGTTTCTGGTATTCGTCGTATGTTCACTGGTGTACGCCCGGGCCGACCGTCGGTATTTCCTGCCGCTGTTGCTTGGTTTCGCGGTGCTCTACGTGTTCGAACATGACTTGGAGTTTGGCAATTTCGGGCGGTTCGTCTTTGGCAACGCGGTGTTCTTCGCCCTCGGCGTCTGGTTCAACGATATCAAGGCGTATTTCCTCGCTCGGCATGTGCCGCTCACCTGTTTGTTCGGTGCGTTGTTCGTGATAGGGCAGTACCTGTTTCACATCACCTTCGGCCTCAACTGGGAAGTCGGCGGTCTGCCGGTACTGGCCCTGGCAACCATCTCGATTTTCTTCGTTATCTGCTTGTCGATGTGGCTGGGACAGGTTCGTATCGAATGGCTATTGTTCATCGGTGCGTCTTCGATGACTATCTACCTCATGCATATCCTGGCCGGAAGTGGCGTTAGGGTGATCCTCAGCCACTTCCTGGGCATCGACTCGGTTCCGCTGCATCTGGTGCTCGGCACGCTTGTTGGGCTGCTCGCGCCCTTGGTAGCGCAGATGATCATCAAGCGCTACGACCTCTACTTCCTGCTCACTCCGCCGAAAGCGTTCTCGGCCACCGGCCTGCGGACGCGACTGGCGGTGGCGAACTGAAGGCCTTACCTGGCCGGTGGCACGGCGGATACGCGTGTAACTCCATTAGCCGCAGCTGACCCGCTGGATGACCATCGCCTCGTCGGCTGTCAGTGTCAGGCGTCGTTCCAGGTATTCGAGGGTGGTGATGTCGTCCGGGCGCAGGATTCGTGCCTCGACGGCACCGCTATCGCGTCGCGCCTGGTCAAGCACCGCCGGTGACGCCCGCTTGCCGATCAGCTGCTGCACTGCCTGCGAATGGCAAGCGTCCGTCTGGTCGCTTGGGGTGGTTAGCGAGGTGTAGGTCTTGCAGCCAACCAGCAGCGCGCTGCTGGTCAGGATCACGGCGAGCCCGCGAAGGGTAAAACGCATGTGGGTGTCCTCTTGCGGTGGTGTGCTCTTCGACCGGTCGGACGGCGCAAACGTGCCTGATTGCGATAGCTGCAGTTATTGGCCGGTAGATCGGGAACTGGCTGAACGGCAACACCGTCTTAGCTGTGACGGTCCGTCGTAACCTTGCGACAGGCTATCGAACAACAACGATAAGGAGTTTCGCCATGATCAAGTCACGCCCGATGAAGCAGTTGGCCAGTTTGCTGGCTGCGTTGCATTTCATGCTGTTCGCCCAAATCCCCCTCGCGCAGGCGGCAATGATCGGTACGCCCGAAGTCATCGCCGAACAGCAACAGCAGGTGGATCGCCAGCAGCTGAGATCAATGCTCGATGATCAGGATGTCCAGAAAAAACTGGTGGCCATGGGTGTGGATCGAGATCAGGTCGAACAGCGCATCAATAGCCTTACCCCTGCGGAACTCGCGCAATTCAACCAGCAGCTCGACCAGGCTCCGGCCGGTGCAGGCGCGGTTGGAATCATCGTGCTGTTCCTGGTGATCTTCATCATCACCGACATGCTCTGTGCCACCAACATCTTCAACTTCATCAACTGCATCAATCGGTGACAGCGCGCCTGGTTCTGCTTCTGGCTGTTGCTCTGCTCGGGGCGTGCGCACGCGCACCCATCGTTCCGATGGGTGCGGCGGGTCTTCCTGACAGGGGCGAGCTTGTGGCGGTGCCGTTCTTCCCGCAGCAGGCGTATCAGTGCGGGCCTGCTGCGCTGGCCACCATGCTGACACAGCGGGGCGTGGATACCGATCCCGAGCAGCTGGTGCGGCGCGTATACCTGCCGGAGCGCAAGGGTAGCCTGCAGGTCGAGATGGTGGCAGCGGCGCGCGCCTATGATCTGCTGGTTTATCCGCTGGCTCCCAGGCTCGAGGCCGTGCTGAGCGAAGTTGCACAAGGCAACCCGGTGCTGGTTCTGCAGAATCTTGCGTTCGAGCGCTGGCCTCAATGGCATTTTGCTGTGGTCGTGGGGTACGACCTCGCCAAGCAACAGATCATCCTGCGCTCGGGTACCTCGAGGCGCTGGATCGGCACTTTCCGTCAGTTCGAGCGCAGCTGGGCCGGGGGCGACCGTTGGGCCGTGGTTGTCGTGGCGCCCGATCAGCTACCGGCAACCGCCACGGAAACGTCCTGGTTAAAGGCGGCGAGCGATCTGGAGCAGACCGGCCATCGGGATGCGGCAGTGCAGGCATATCAAAAGGCTGCGTCGCGCTGGTCCGGCAATCTGGCGTGGTTTGCCCTTGCCAATGCCCGCTACGCACAGGGTGATCTACGCCTCGCCGAACAGGCCTTGCGTAACAGCCTGCATCGCGAGGGGCGGTTTGCGCCCGCCTGGTTCAACCTGTCCCAGGTGCTCGCTGAGCGAGGCTGCCCGCTGGACGCCCAGGCGGCGCAACGCTGCGCGGTACGCCTTGCGCCAGACGATGCCCGTTTCAAGTCGTCGCGCCTTGGCGATACGCCCGTTGGGGAGCGCTGCGAGTTCGTCCCAGCTTGCCCGGCACCTTAGCGAATCAGACCCCGAGCCGGTCCCGCAGGCTGTAATAGAGCGCACCCAGGGCGCTCAGGGGTGCGCTGAATGCCTGTCCGCCGGGAAACGGATAGTGAGGAAGGCTGGCGAATGCGTCGAACCGTTCGGCCTGGCCGCGTAGCGCTTCGGCGATCACCTTTCCGGCTACATGGGTGTAGGTCACGCCATGCCCGCTGCAACCCTGGGAATAATAGATGTTGTCGCCAAGCCGGCCGACCTGCGGCAGGCGCGACAGCGTCATCAGGAAGTTGCCAGTCCATGCGAATTCGGTCTTGACGTCCTGCAGCTGTGGAAATGTCTTGAGCATCTTCGGTCGGATGATCGATTCGATATCGGCAGGGTCGCGCGCGCCATAGACGACACCGCCGCCGTAGATCAGGCGCTTGTCACCCGAGAGCCGAAAATAATCCAGCAGATAATTGCAGTCCTCGACGCAGTAGTCCTGCGGCAACAGCGTGGCGGCAAGCTCGGGCGACAGCGGTTCCGTTGCGATCACCTGCGTGCCGCAGGGCATGGACTTCGCCGCCAGCTCGGGAACCAGGCCTCCAAGGTAGGCATTGCCCGCGACGACAACGAACTTTGCCGTGACCTGGCCTTGCGCGGTGTGCACGCGAGGGTTGCTACCGCGGTCGATGCGGATGGCCGGGCTTTGCTCGTAGATGACGCCGCCCAGCGACTCGATCGCAGCGGCCTCGCCCAGCGCCAGGTTCAGCGGGTGGATGTGGCCGCCCCCGTGATCGAGCATTCCACCTGCATAACGTTCGCAGGCCACCACGTTTCGGATGGCGTCGTGATCGAGCATTTCGAGTTGATCATAGCCGTAGCGGTTCCAGAGCGACTTCTGCGCTTCAAGATGACGCATCTGCCTGGTGTTGAACGCGGCGAACACGCCGCCGTTCTTCAGGTCGCACTGGATGCCGTACCGAGCTATCCGCTCGCGAATTATCTCGCCACCTTCGAATGCCATGGCACCGATCAGCCGTGCCTCCTCCCGACCGGTACTCTGTTCGACCGAATCGATGTCCCTGCTATAGCTGTTGACGATCTGGCCGCCATTTCGCCCTGACGCTCCGAAGCCAACCTTGGCGGCCTCTAGGACAACGACACGAAAGCCCTGCTCCAGCAGAAACAGTGCCGTAGACAGTCCGGTGTAGCCGGCGCCGATCACGCACACGTCCGTATCGATCTGGTCATTCAGTGCGCTGCGCAGCGGTGCCGGATTAGCAGATGCCGCGTAGTAGGAAGAGGGGTAGGCGGTGTGCGACATATCGTGTGCCCTGTTTCGAATAATTGACGCTGATGCTAGCTCGGCTGGCCTTGGGATGCCAGAGCGCACTCAGCATCAACCGTTTCGGTCAAAAATTACAAATATCAGTGGTTTAGCAAAAAAAGCGCTTGACTCGAGTTGGCGAATCTCTAAAATGCGCGTCCATCGGAGGCACATAGCTCAGTTGGTTAGAGCACCACCTTGACATGGTGGGGGTCGTTGGTTCGAATCCAATTGTGCCTACCAAATCCGAAGCCGCTTAGCGCGGTACATAGAGGGGAATCCTAACGGGTTCCCCTTTTTGTTTGTCCCTAGAAAACCTTCACAATTTACAGGCCGTTTTCACAATGGGCAATGTGAACGTGTGAACACCTCCCCTCATTCACACCACTCTAGTGTGAACGTTCATACCTAAGCCTATGTTCTGTATAGGAATATCCCCACCTAGTGAAGGTGGTCCTCACTTCGTTCGTCTCCTATTCGCTACGCTCAGGTGCTCTAACCAACTGAGCTATGTGCCTCCGATGGGGAGCCTCTGTAAGCTCGTATACGAGGCGTTACACCTGATGCCTACCCGATGCCATAGGCGAGACACCACCAGCCCTTATGCGTGAGTACAGGGGCTTACCCTTGATGATGGCTGGAAATGTGGGGGAAATGTCGAGAGGGGGGAGGAGGGGGGAATGGGGGGTGTGCTTATATATGCATTTCAGCTTGAGATTTTCTAGCAGAAATGGCTAGATGCTGTGATGCTCAAATGCCATCAAGCAAGGGAATGAAATGTTTAACCTCATCAAGTCTATGCTGCTTGCTCGTAAGGGAAAGGCATTCGGTAACGAGGTGGCTGATTACATCGGTATGCATCGTAGCCTTTACCATGGGGCTATGGAGGAGGGAGGATGCAGCCTGCACATGATCAAGCTGGCTGCTCAGAAGGATGACGGGATGAGCCTTGAAGAGGCCGCACATTTCTCAATTCCATTCTTGCTTCCGGGGCTCCGTACTCTTGAAGATAAGTTTGGTTCGCAAGATCTGATTCTACATGCCAGACGGCAGGTTTACGGGTTGATAAGTAACCGAATGTTGAGTACCCTTTACGGGTAGAGGGAAACGGCCCTGTTAGCTCCTTGAGCTGACATCTGTACGTCTGGAAAGCAGGCGGGTTGTGGTAAGTAGATGCAGAAGCGAACCTTAAATGTGTGTAGTGAATGCATGAAAGCTATAACCACCACGTGAGGATGGTTAGTAGAACTCACCAGTTAGCCATTGACTGATAGATGGCGCCTTTATCCTGATGGGCTAATTATCAGGACGGGAACCACTACCGAATAGCGGGCAATGTTGAGCATGTGTCTAAGCTCCCATTGAAGAACGGACCCATTGGTAACAATGGTTCACCCTTAGAGGGCAACCGGAATCCCACCGGAATTTATCTAGGCCAATGTGGTGAGCATTGCTTAGGTACATTGGATGTCTATTGCCTTAATAAATAATTATGCTTGCTTAGTGTAAGAGGCAAGCCTAGCAATATCGGCAGAGAACTCCTGTTCTATCTTAGCTTCGATAGCTATCTGCTTCGTCACTTCTGTTTTACTAGGTCTACCTACTGGCCTGCTAATACCCATAGCCTTAAGAAGCTCCCTCACTGCTGTGATGTTATCTTCACTAGCTGCATTCTTAAGCATCTCAATGGCCTTGTCTTGCCAATACAGCTTATGTTCTCTATCCCATCCTTGCTCATTAGCATAAGCTTCTAACGTGGCTAAAGAGACATTCCATTCTTTGGCTAAAGCTACTAACGACTTAGCTTCTATATATTTCTGTTTTCCATTTTCTGGAATATTCATAAGTTATCCTTGTATTGTGGTAGAGCAGAAGCATATGCCTGCCGGCGGCAGAAGCATGCATTAAAGAGAGAAGCAAGAAGCGACTGATGTCTAAGTATGTATAGGTGCTGTCGCTTTTGATCTTCTTTTAAATGCATGCTCTTAAACGCCGTAGGCATGCTTTTGCTTTTAAGTAGTATATATACATTCCTTTAAGGGAGATGCTCTACAACCCGCATGGTTACTGGGCTAAATCTAATTCACGCACCAAAAAACAGCAAAAGTTGGTGCGTAAATTATTCTCTAGTATTTACCAGTGGTTAGCAGGCGTGGCTAGAGGTGCTATATATAATATAGGGAATGTAGACCTGCCCGTATTTACTGGCTTAGAGGCTAGTCAAAAAGACAATTAAAGTCTTTTTTTATTTCTTAGGGGCTGGCTATGTTGTCTAGGTTGTATGGTAGAAGCCTAGTAGATGCTCTATATATAATATAGGCGATTTGCAAATGCCCGTATTTGCTGGGCTAGAGGGTGGTCAAAAAGACTTTAAAAGTTTTTTTCTGTATCAGTCCCGATTGTTATCTGAATCCTGATGGCTAGCTAAGGTTCTATACCATGACTTAAGCATGCTAGTCCGGTATTCATTATCACCTTTCCAGCCATAGAAAGGATTCACTTGAATAACAATATCCCCTTTAAAAGGTTTGTTCCTCTCCACTATACGTATAGCATGAGGGGAAAGTTCTTTAAGAGTGCGATTGATATACTTAGCATCAACACCAGAAGCTGTCAGGTCATCAAGCTTTCCTATGTATTCATTCCAGCCAATAAGGTTGTCAAGGATGTAGGAGAACAGTTTCAGTTGTGTCTTGTTAAAGCAGTCTGATTCCACAGCTTTCACAAGCATATCACTAGCTTTGCTTGTCTTGTTAGAAGTTACATAGCCGTCGATAGAAGCAAGGCTTTGAAGCAAGCTTTCTTTTGTTCTGCATTCCCAAAAGAATTTAACATCACTACCAACGTACTTGCTAAAGCTAACCACTTTCTTGGTGGGATTAGTGGAAGGAATCTTATGCAATACTTCACCGGTAGTCTTGTCGAATATGTAAACGCATCCATCCTCATCGGTGAATGTAGATGTTGAGCTTGAAACGGTTTCCCCTATGGTGTTGGGGATTGGACCTTCTTGCTCTTTACATGCGTAATATCCGAGAAAGGTTGAGGGCTTATAGGTCTTAACTACAAGCTCTAGCTCAAGCTTGGTTATGTCCCCAACAAGTTGCCTAGCATCTTCAACGTCTATCATGGTTGTTGTCTCTCATTCTGTATTGATTGGGGGTCATCCCTCTATGCTTAGTCACTGCATCAATGGTGGCGTAGAGCTTGGTGGGCTATCAGTCACAGGCAACGTCTAGTGGTGCTAGGGTTGCAGGCAATGAGCAGGGCTAAGGAGTCTTCTAGTCGTATCCTTGTTTGCTTTATCTGATGCATAAGCTATCAACCTCCTAGCCAATGCTAGAAAGATGGATAGGGGAGGGTTACATTAGATATTGCAGGAGGGATGTAAGCAGGTAGGCTATGGTGACTATGAAGACTAACGTAGCAGGGATTAGCAAATGCTTAAGCACCTTTACCTTTCACATTGCTAGCCTTACTAGCATTAGCTTCCAGCTTGTTAATGATGGAATGTAAAACGCTAGCAGAGGTAAACACACCATAGAGAGGTGATGAGCTATCGACATTGATGCATTCATAAAGCCCCCTTTGATTCATTGAATACTCTACACCTTTATATTCCTTAGGCTCACCTACCAATGCAGAATTCTTAATAGCTATTTGCTTATCAAATAGTTCTGCTTGTGTACGTTTCTCCTGTAGATATTCCTTCTCAGTCTCAGACAGATAGCAACTCATGCTCGACTCCCTACACCATACTTCTTGTAGATGTTGTCCTTGATAGCCTGCATCAGTTCCATCTGGTTAGCTTCGGTAGCATGGATACCAGACACAACAGAAGACTTGATGCTCTCAATGTTCCCTTGCTCGTTATACTGAATGTTAGAAGGCTTAGTCTTGGTGTGCCTAGCTGCTTGCACTGCTAGCTGAGCATCAATGCCTTCTCGAATGTAAGGATCGTTCTTGTACAGTTTCTTAATGTTGTCTTCTTTAAGCTGACGCATCAGCTCAATAGCTCCCTTCGGATCATGCATAACAGACTTACGTTCTGCTTTCTGTGTAGGCATAGGAGTAGCATCCTCTACAATCTCCCAGCCTTCTCGCTGAGCAATATCTAGAATCTCAGAGGGGGTACGTCCTGTAGATCGAGCAAGCTCGAAGATGTCAGCGGGGTTTATTTGCTTAGTCATTATGGTTCCTTACAGAATTGTTAGACGGTATTGGTTAACGTCATTAGGTTTAGATTTAACTGGGTTCTTCTCAATAAGTCCTACCGACTGGAGACGTGCAAGAGTTCTTACGATAGAACGTCGAGCCATGCCAGTAGCTTCTGAGAAGTAGCTAAGGCTGATAGAAGACCAACCCTCTGCATCTGCTCCATTCCTAATCATTAGGTAGATGAGCTTAGATGTCAGTGTTGCTAGGTTCTTATGCTGCACTGCTACGATTTCTTCTAGAGTAATCATGTTGTTTCCTTTAGTTAGATTCCCCCTTTATCCCCCATCAGGTAACAGACAGCACAGGGGTGAGTGCTGCCGCTATTGCTAGATGCATTCTGATTGGTTGCTAGAGATTGGTTATGCTAGGTGGGTGTGTATGTGAACATCTAGTATTTATATATACTTAGATTTTAGTAAAAACCCTAAGTCGTTCAGTAAAATACCTTGACCAATGTCTCTACTCTTACCTATATATACTTAAATTTTAGTATCTTTAATCGGGGATACAGTAAAGATAGTTACGCTTATGTCTCTACCCTTACCTATGTATACTGAATTTTTAGGAAAATTGCCGAGTCGTTCAGTAAAATACTCTGACTAATGTCTCTACCTATATCTGTATATACTTAAATTTCAGTAAAAAATACCATTCATTCAGTAAATATATTTGACTAATGTCACTGTCCTATCTACCTATACTTAAATTTAAGGTAAATGTAGCAGAGGGATTGTGTTAAAACTTATAGCTTCGTTAAGCTGCTAGCTCCTGTAAGCCTCTGTAAGAGACGATAGCTAGTGCATCCTGACGTTGGTATTGCTTATAAAAGAAAGGCCCCTTACGGAGCCTTACAGGAGCTTCTAGCTATGCTAGTAGGTGCTAGTCTATTAGATGCAGAACATCTTTAGCATTCAGATGAGAATATCTAGCCACTGACCTTGTGTCTCTATGTCCAGACACAATCATTATCTGTGCATTGTTAAATCCCTTCTTAGCTACGTTGGTTATCCTTGTATGTCGTAGCTGGTGGAGCTTTACAGAACTGTCTAGCTTAGCCTTCTGTCTAGCCCTTCTAACGGCTGTAGAGACGCTGTGAGGGGTAATGTTGAATAGCCTTCCCGTTGGTATGCGTTTAGATTTAGCAAGGCGTATAGCCTCTTGTAGAAGCTCTACAGCACGCTTAGTAAGAGGCACAGACCTTGTTCCATTCTTACCATCAATAACATCGGCTATCCGATCCTCTAGATGCACATGCTCAATAGTTAGTTTCACTATCTCTGACCTACGCATAGCAGTTTCATAGGCTAGCTCTGCTATCAGCTTCATAGCTGGGCTTAGATGCTCAAGCACAAGGAACAACTCTCCCTTAGTAACCACCTTGTCACTGGACTTAGATGCTTGGGGAAGGGCTATGTCTGCTAGTGGATTGGCTATGTTTATCAGCAGCTCACGCTTAGCCCATCGGTAGAGACGGGACATAAAGGCTAGCTGTGTCCTGCATGTAGCGGGCTTAACAGTCTTGAGACGTTCAAGCTTGTAGGTGTTTATCTGGTGGGGGGTGATGTCTTGGATGGGCTGGGGGAAGGCTACGGACAGATGCTCCACCATCTGTAGAGCATGGTGATAGCTTCCCCTTCCTAGGAGGCGAGCTTGGCAATAGGACATACCAAGGGAATAGATGGTGTGGGACTTGTGTTCCTTCGTTAGGGCTTCCTGCTGCTTGGCCCAATGCTGGGCTGCTTCCTCTGTCGGGAAGGTCTTAGACTGAGCAGGCTTCCCCTTAACCCTTACCTGTGCATTCCAGTTCCCTGTGTAGTGGTCAACAATTCCCGG
>DDKB01000014.1 GCA_002339675.1 Stutzerimonas stutzeri | reverse complement strand
TCAGGCCGTCGCTAACCGGCCAATAGCGGTCGTTGGCTGTCGCCAGAGTCAGCCTAGGACTCCCCAAATAGCACCAGTATCGTGGTCTAGCATGTCCCAATCATCACCCTTCGCCAGTCAGATGAGCTTGTCTGCAACGATGTGAGCAGGCGTATGCCTTGACTGGCTATAGGAGACCACGGGCTCGCCCCATGGAAGGCAGGACACCGTGGCCAACCTTGATATGAAGAAAAGGCAACAGGTATGGTTAGGGGCAACAGCACTGATGACGGAGCACTTGCTCAGTCAGCGGTGACGTCGCCACTGCGCACTCCCCGATCTACACCTGATTCCACTTATAGCGTATCAGTAGCATAGGGAACTTCGAGATGATCACGCAGGAAAGGGACATCCAGTGGCTGGGCGAGGAGGATGCGCTCCTCGGTCCGGCAGCCCGTGCAGCGCTGGGAATTCTATTAGAGACCAGGAGTTGGTCATGGTGGCATGACCCATCCAAGACTTTCGACTGCCTTGTAGACGCAGTGACTAAGAACAGGACTGTTGCGTGGGGCGGCGATGCCAGTCTGTTGGATGCCGATCAGTGGGTCGATCGGCTGCGGGCCTTGGCACTGGCGCGAGCTTTTGTGAAGGTGAAAGGCAAGCGTTATCTAACCATCAAGGTGGCTAGGTCAGTGTGGAGCTGGCCTGGGGGAAGCGGTACGGTTCACGCCGCCGTTCTTGAATTGTCCAGGCAGCTTGGCCCATTGCAGGTGATTCCGGAATGGGAAGTTAACGCGAGACCGCGTTTTCCAATGCGACCGGCAATGTCAAGCGGTCGCTGCATGATAACCAGTCCCACGTTAGGTCGTGATGCCCTCGGTATAAAAGCGCTTGATTATGTGGATTGGCGCGATGATGGCGAGGTAGCAGACATTGCCATTGTAGGCTCCGTCGAGGCAGTTCAGCATGTAAGGGCGGCCAAGTTAATTGTCATCTATAGTCAGCCGGCCGCGGATGCGTTCGCCAACGTAAGTGTGCTGCGCAAGGATTTATACGCGCAAAGTGTCGTTCACGTGCAGGCAGACGGAGAACATGCTGCCGCTTGGTTGCAACAAGTCGTTGAACTGTGGGTAGTGCACGAATTGTCTTTGTTGGACTCTATGCAGATCGCCAACAATGTTTGGGGCTTGGAGACGCTGATCCTGTCCTCTACTCAGTCATTCATTATTGGGGCCAATACATCCTTCGCTCGTTTTAAAACCGAGACCGAATACAGAACCTATTTAGGCGATCATATTTTTCTCAGGGACTATGAAGAAATTATTCCGCCTGAGGTAGTTGCACTGTCTGCGCCACCAACCGAGCGGGTCCTGACCGCTACCGTTGTTCAAGGCAACAAGCAGTTACAGGCATGGCCAACAAGCGGCCCAGTAGATATCAATGTGGGCATTGAACTGAAAACTCCTTTGCGAGCGGGCACCCCGGTATTTCCCGAAGACCGAATTGAGTGGCTTGGGGACAGTAAGCTTCTTCAAGTCCACATGTTCGAACTAGGACAGAAGCCGGTGAGTCAAACGCTGCTGCTGTCCAGAACAGGGAACTCTTCGGTTGTAACCTTTAACCTTGACGCCGACGTTAGTGAGATAGATCTGCGCTTTATCATTAGCGACGGCGCACAGCTTCTTCAAACCGCCCGCCTTCAAGCGGAGCGGGGCAGAACAATCCGCTTCTTCATTGAAACTATCGTTACCCCACTGGACCGGGCAAAAACAGGGTTCGACGTTGCACTGCTGGTGAATGATAGCCTCGGGAAGCAGCCAAGCTTGACCGCTATTACCGCGGATGGGAGCGCTGTGCATGTCGCACTCGAAGAGTACGATCTGACAACTGCGAGGCAGCAGTTGCTGAATGTGCTTGACGAAGCCGTCGCCAACCCGGACGCGCCGCTGGCACCTCTGATGGTCAAGTTGGCCAACCGTGGCAAGATCATAATGGATGGGTTGCGGGAAGTGATTTCCCAATGGCCGAGCAACCTTGAGAGAGTGCAGTTGGTCACTCAGAGCGATGCTTTCTTTCCTATCGAATACCTGTTCGAGGGCACTTTGCCGGGTTCTTCCCAGGCCCCGTTGTGTTCAGAAAGCGCAGGGTGCTTGAATGCGGGCAGGGCAATTGCCGGCTGTAGCATTCGCGCGTCTGGCGACGCGTTATGTCCTATGGGATTTTTGGGCGTTTCAGCGGTTATCGAGCGCCATACTTGGCAGGTAGGACAGGCTGCGCAAGTGTGGGGGGGATTAGGCGGACAGCAACTCGAGCGGCACCGGATCAAGGATCTGTCGAACATTGCATTCGCTGCCAGTGATAGGGCGGACGATTTCGAAGACGAAGACGTGCTGCCCCACGAGGTGGTTAGAATTGCAGGCATCGAGGCGGCTTTGGGTATCAATAGCATTACGGACTGGAAGACCTGGAAAACCAGCCTCGAGTGTTCCGTACCATCACCTGCTCTGTTGCTGCTACTGATCCACTTGGAGGACAAAGTCCTTTATGTAGGGGCGAATTCAGACCTCAACCAGGGCGCTATCGATCATAGGCATGTCCGTGATGCTCAGGTGGTCATTGCCATTGGTTGTTCAACCGGGTTGGGAGACGCGCGAGGCGGAAGCTTGCCAGCGATTCTCCAAAGAAACGGTGCCCGTGTGGTGATAGCGGCAGTGACCACCGTACTGGGTCGCCACGCCAACCGCGTAGCACGAGACCTGGCGACCACCTTGCGCGATGCGGCGCAGGCACCCAAATCGGCTTATGTAGGCACTATCATGAGCAGTATCCGCAGAAAACTCCTCGCTGACGGGCTGGCCCTTGGCTTGGCGGTAGTGGCGTTCGGTGATGCAGATGTGGTCCTCGGCGAAGCATGATCAAGAGAGGCTGGCATGTTTCGAATACGGGCAGTTCAAGTTCAAGAGGGCGACGCGCTGTTAGTGAGCTATGGCACGACTGAGCGTCCGCGCCACCTGCTCGTCGATGGCGGGCCATCCCAATCAATTACCACGCTGTTGCCCGTGCTTAAACACGCACGGGTGGACGATGTGCTGAAGCTCGAGGCATTGGTGGTCACTCATTATGACCTTGACCATATTCGGGGCGTAATTGAACTGCTCGAATCGCTACCACCGTGGCTGGAAATCGAAGACGTTTGGTTCAACGGTTACCATCATCTGGGCGCCGCCGACGCCTTGGGTGTGAAGGAGGCTGACGCCTTGTCCGCCCTTATCTGCAAGCTCGGGTTGCCCTGGAATAAGTACTTTCAAATAAGCGGGAGCGATAACACGGGTCGAGCCGTCTCGCAGAATCGGAAGCCAATCTTTCTGCCGGACGGGCTCGAAATCCGAGTGCTGTCGCCTGATCAGCGCGGGCTTTCTGCATTGGCTAGGGTTTGGCAAAACCCGGCAGTACCGCCCACCGAGCCGCACCAGGTACCAGGAGATGCACTCGGTCGCGCCAACGCATGGCCGCCGAAGGAGTTTTCTGCTACACGCGTCCACTCGTATACGCCGGATCGCTCCATACCAAACCAAAGCAGCATCGCCTTGCTTCTAACCTTTGAGAACAAGCGTGCGTTGCTCGCCGGGGACGCATTTGCAGAGGTGGTGCAGGCAGGGCTTGAGCTGAATGGCCTGGGCGTAGGTACCATCGACCTTCTTAAAGTGTCTCATCACGGCAGTAAGGGAAACACTCACATGTCCCTGTTGACTCTGATGGGGTGCAAACGCTTTCTGATCAGCACCAGCGGCAAAACGCACAGCCATCCCGACCATGAGTTGATAGAACGTCTGGTTGCAGATGGCCGGAACCCAGAAATCATATTTAACTACAACTCTGGCTGGTCAGGAAAATGGAAGCATCGCCCTCTAGGCTGGCCTTTCTATAAGGCTCGTTATCCCGAGCACGGCGACCAATTTGTGGATGTTCTGCTTTAAATTGAGCCAACGTTAGAGCGTTGATTCTTCAAGCCTAGTGCGGTGGGGCTTGGTCATAAACGATTGGATGGTCGCCCCTCTACCGGTTCTGGCGTGGCCTAGTGAGCCGTTTGTGAGAGCGAAACCGCAATCAGAAACCGCCCAAAGGTCATCCGCCCGACCCGGTGGAGTTTCTCGACAACAGATACGGCTGGGGGATCCTGCACTGTTAGATCTACTGGGCAATGGTTCAACGTCTCGGCTTAGCCATCCCGAGTGAAGTCTCGCCAGAGGACAGCTGATGGCTCTCCAATAAATATTGCGTCCGACGGACTACCACTCCCGTAGCCTCAATGCTGGGCTGATCGGCCACCCCCGTGATCGAAGGAACTGGTACGTATGTAAAGCCGCTTTGCTCAGATGCGCGACTAGAAACATCCGGGTTCTGAATCGCGGCTGGTTTCGTACACACTCAATGACCGCTTCTGGCCGATTCTGTTGAAAAAGTCGGCCTCGGGGAGAGCTGCCTTTCGGCAGGTCAAAAAACGCTCAATTTTGGCGTTGCCACGTAAAAGCCAAGACAGTTCCGCCTTCTGAGCGAACCAGATTTCAACGTCGACCACGCTCCTTCGTTAGCAAAAATCGCGACGGGACTTTTTCAACAGAATCGGCCAGAAGCGGCCGGTCAGCATGCAGAACAGCCACAGCAGCCATCATCACGTCTCATGTCGATGCAGCCAAAGAAGCTTCGACCTCTTAGATGGCAATTTGATACCTTCATGTTTTCTTTGGGCTGTTTAAATGAAGCAACATGAATATTTTGAAAGCCATGGGTATTTGCGCCACTACAGTATCGCTTGTGGGCTTGGGCACAGATATGAGACTTAAAACGCATGAAAACAAGAACTGAGTTGCAGATTGAGTACGCGTATCTCTCTTGGAACTATGAATTCTCTGGAAATATTGAGATTGCTCTGGAGAACGATTACGTCAAAAATCCACACATCTACAGCAAAGGGGCGTTCCTATGCGCAGCAACACTGCTCTTGATTGCTCCTGACGCTTCTCCCGAGCAAGTTCTGCATGCCGTGCGAAGTTGTACCTCGGGCTCTGCAACTATCTGAGAGGCAGTCGAATGAGCTCAGACAACTGGGATGGTGATGATGATGCTGGGTTGCCAGATGCGGCCTTTACGAAGGACGAGCTGGCCGCAGGTGTGCAGTATATGGCACGTACCGGAGATCCCAACGCCACATTCACCTCTAGCCGCACGGCTTCGTCTCACATATCTAAACCGGGAGACGTCGGACAAAACGAGTATGAAGATGAACCGGAAGCGCGCCCTCGTTTCAGAACATTTACCCAGGCCCTGATGTGGGCAAAAGAAAATTCAGGGAGATCGTTTTCGAGGGCTACCGATGGCAGCGGCTTTGAGGCGAAACCTGAACGGCAAGCTCAGGGGTTCGGCAAATCCCGAAAGGAGCGCCAGGCTAATATTAGAAGCCTTGCTCCGCACCTCTCGGGGGTTTTAGAAAAATCACATTCCGGGCCTTCTGGTGGCGTCATACGACCATTATATCGAAGCATGTGGGAAGCGGAGCTCGGTCCGCTAACGTTAGCGCAGCTCCGTCGTCTTCGGTTGCTCCTTACATTTGAACTTGAGGCTAACCGCGAGTACCTGCGTCGCCTCTATACAGCCATGCGGAGAGCACCGCACATGAGGCGCCGTGATTATGGCCAGGATCTGTTTGAAGGACTCCAAGATATTATTAACGGGGCGATTGTGGACATCGATAAGCGCATGGCGGAGCAGATATCTGTTTACGAGCACGAACGGACGGCCACGATTCTCGATTAGAATGCGGCCCGGGCAACCTGAGGTTGTCTACCGCTTGAACAGCGGTCACCTGTTTTTAGCGGTGCCGCCAGCCGCCGGGGAGGCCTTTTCGAAATTCGTATACAGCTTCGAAGATCGACGCTGGGCTCACTCCGATGGAATGGCCGCTGATCTTGTAATGGCTCAATGGCTACTTATGGCCGGTTTTTTCCGGTCGCGACCGGTTGCAAAGAATCGAGCAGAGTCAGAACTGCACGAGTAGCGAAACTTAACTAGTGATTAAAACCGTTCGCTTCGCTGGGGCGGGCTAAAGCCCGCCCCTTAAGCAAACGTTATGTGAACCAGGAAAGGAGTATGGTTTGAAGAAGGAAGAAAGCTTCAATAACCTATACAAAAAAGTAGATGCAACCTCAAAAACTAGATTTCATGCATCCAGAAGGCTAAAGTTACACAGCAAATTAGCTACATACACTGTCGTCCTAATATCACTCGGACTAATCCTGCTTTCGCTTATGCAGGCTTATGAGCTAGGCAATAACATCCAAAGCAAACTGGTTGGGCTAATTCAAGTATTTTCAGCAATTGCAGTGCTTGTCTACTCACTAGTAATTGACAAAAATGATTACTCCAGTCTCTCTGAAAAGATGTACTCATGCGCGTCAAAGCTGGGTGAGCTAAAGCAAAAGATCCACCCGCATCTAGGCAAGGAACACAATCAAGAGACTTATGATACCTTCTTGGTGGACTATCACGGAATTTTAAAATTATTTGAAACTCACTCAAACAACGATTTCCGAGCTGACTATACCCGCGCAAAATTAGAAATGCCGGAAAATTACACAGTCAAAGGAATTGATTGGTTTACAGCAAAGCTCCACATCTGCTGGGCTTACATCCTAGATTTTATGTCGTATTTCTTTGTAATAGGAATTCTAGGGTGGGTGATCTGCTGGGTCTGGTTTGGTGAAACGATAACAATCTCATGACACTGGTTCAACTCGTTCGCTTCGCTCATTCGGGACCGACTAAAGCTGGCCCCTTAACCAAGCGTTAGGCGGCATTTCGTCTTTGGCGCGCGCAAGCTTGGAAGCCTTAGTTTCAGTGTTAGGAAAATCAAATCACACAAAAGGAGAAATACATATGCCAAATTACTGGGTTGTTGGTGCATCTTGGGGCGGAGTGGAACACCAAGACAGGAAATTTATTGAGCAAGGAATATGGATGCTCGGCTGGGAAGAAGACGACCAGCCCGCACAGTACAAAAAAGCTTTAGAAATTAAGGTTGGCGACAGAATCGCCATTAAGCGCATGAAGGGTGGCGGCCAGACTGGAATTAAAATATTTCACCTCGGAATTATCAAGGGCGTGATTCTAGAAGCCAATAAAATCATCTGCACGGTCGACTGGGTGGCGACAGACTTAAATAGAAACATCGAAGAAAGTCGTGGGTGCTTTAAATCAATACACGGCCCATTCGCACATAATGCATGGGTGGAAAAGGTCTTCTGCCTGTAAATCACTACTCGATTAGCTATCAATCGCTGCGCTCGGCTAAGCTCCTCGCCTACATGGCGCGCACTAGGGCGGGCTAAAGCCCGCCCTCCCACGGCTCCAGATATGGAAAGAATACAGACCAATTATCCTGCAATACTTTCACAGAAATTAATAGCATCGGCGATTAAAACGGAGAACAGCCTAACAAGTCAATGCAGCGGACTGCGTATCGCCGCAGCTGATTCCCAGCGTTAATGTCAGCTTTTGGGCCGGTCGCAGCCCGTCATGACCGCCCCTTTCGGCCCACCCATCAGTGAGCGGCTGTTTCGACTTAACGCGGCCGTTCGCATCTCGTAGGACCATAAAAGGTACCGTAAAGGCGCCTGTCTGCTTACGATCCATTTCAATCAAGCTTTGGAGAACCCAGCATTCGACGCACCCAGCAACTAGCGCTCAGATAAGTAGCATCATTAGTACGCAGTGGGCGGTACGCAGCTTGGTACGCACGGAATCGGCCAGTTATTGCGCTCTGTAACGGACCGCTGGGCAGTGCCAAAGCTTAACAAGCGCAGGTTAACAAACCGATTAACATCGAATTGGAGTGTGTAGATACTTCTAATTGTTCTGACATCGCCAAGCCCGACGGAGGCTATAGCGCCTCGCCGCGAGCCGTACCTAGCTAGGTATCCATCGAAATTGATTATCAAAAAGCCGTAATAAACGGGCCTACTTCATAGGTGAAACACAACCGCAAAGTTTTTATCTTCGCGTTTCTATCGATCCTTGATCGGTCACATAGCATCATCCGCACCAAAGTACGGCTTGGAGGCAGCGACATGCGAAATGCGATCTGCGCGGCAGAGATGCCCGTGACACTCGGAGGACAGACCAAGCAGGCATTAGAGTGGGCGATAGAGCGCGGCCTGAAATGGCAGACGGTGAAGATGCGCCGCTATCGGGGCGACACGTGGAACGAGGCGTTGCGTCCGAATCTGCGCTCCCGGACTTGGATGAAAGGGTGGACGATGAACCCAGCCCGCTCAGAATGATCCTGTGGCACTCACTAGTCTTCCTAGCGAGACGGTCTCCTTGCGGCCTCGGCTTGCGTGCGCACCTTCGGTCCGTCGTCAGCGCGAAGGTATCCAGCCCGGTATCCATTAAATCGATCCATCCAGGTCATACGGCAGACTCGTTCGTGGCCATGATGGTAAGCAGTCACGACAGACGCTCAACTGGAGCCGCGAAGAAGCACCCGGTCGCAGATCCTAAGAAACCTCAAACAAGAAGGCAGCGGCAGAGGCAACGACCAACAACGCCAAACCAACGCCGCGGTGTAGGTCAGAGTGTAGGTCAACGACCCTTAGGCAGACCCAAGAAACGAGAAAGCCCCGGAATCCGGGGCTCTCAGGTTAAATAGTGGCGGAGAGATAGGGATTTGAACCCTAGGTACCCGCGAGGGTACAACGGATTTCGAATCCGTCCCGTTCGGCCACTCCGGCATCTCTCCAGCGGCGCGCATCATAGCAGTTCGCAAGCGATTGTCGAACCCCAACAGCAGGCTTTTTTCTCAACTTTCAGGGCGTTGCACCGCTTCGACGATCGCCGCGGTGCAGCGTTGGGGCCTGCGTCGGTTTCAGCTGGTGAGGCGGGTCAGGGCTTCACGGTACTTGTCGGCTGTCTTTTGCGCGACCTCGGCCGGCACCGGTGGCGCCGGTGGCTCCTTGTTCCAGCCGGTGGATTCCAGCCAATCGCGCACGAACTGCTTGTCGAAGCTCGGCGGATTGCAGCCTTCCCGGTAGCTGTCAGCTGGCCAGAAGCGGCTCGAATCCGGCGTCAGCACCTCGTCCATCAGGGTCAGAGTGCCCTGCTCGTCCAGGCCGAACTCGAACTTGGTATCGGCGATGATGATGCCGCGTGTCGCCGCGTAGTCGACAGCGGCGGTGTAGAGAGCAATCGCGGTGTCGCGCACCTGGGCGGCTAGCTCCTTGCCGATGATCGCTTCGCACTGCTCGAATGAGATGTTCTCATCGTGATCGCCAACGGCTGCCTTTGTCGATGGGGTGAAGATCGGCGCGGGAAGCTTGGCCGCCTCTTTCAGCCCCGCCGGCAGGCGGATACCGCAAACGGTGCCGTTCTTCTGGTATTCCTTCCAGCCGGAGCCGACGATATAGCCCCGCACGATGGCCTCGACCGCGACGGGCTTCAGGCGCTTGGCGACGACGGCACGCCCCTCGACCAGCGGCAGCTCCTCGGCGCGTACCACGTCCTCGACCTTGTCGCCGGTGAAATGGTTGGGCACCAGGTGGGCGAGCTTGTCGAACCAGAAGTTGGAGATGGCGGTGAGGATCTTGCCCTTCTCCGGGATTGGCTCGGCGAGGATCACATCGAAGGCCGACAGCCGATCGGTGGCCACCATCAGCATGCGCTGTTGATCGATTTCGTACAGGTCACGGACCTTGCCCGAGTAAATCTTCTTCAGGCTGAGGGCGTTGGGAGTGGTCATGGATTGTTCTCGCTTACCGAGCCGTCGCCCGGCGCAGCGAACCGACTGCCGTGGTGACGGGGTCTGTCATCAAACGAAACAGGCGAAACCGTGAGGTTTCGCCTGAACAGGTCCAGCAGGCTGCTCGGGCCAGATCAATCGAGACTGTCCTTGAGCATGTTCAGTACGCGGCGCGCCACGTCCGCCGGGGCGACGGTGTCGAGGTCCTTGTCGAGCGTGACCTGCACGCCGTTCGCCGCGTCGGTCACGCGCACCTGATAGCGCTCGGCGCGTGCGTCGATCTCCTCCTGGTCCGGCGCACTGCCGAACAGGCGAGCAAAGAAGCCAGGCTTCTCGTCCGGCTTGGCTGCGCCTTCGGACAGGTTGATGTAGTAGACGCCGAGGCTTCTGTCGAGGTCTTCGACAAGGATGTCGCTGGCGGCGAGGGCACGCCCGACGCTGGACCAGGCGCGGTTGAAATCGGTGTCGAGCTGAAGCACCGGGGCGCCACTGCCCGCCTCGCTGAGCGTGACGCGGCTAGGTGCATCGTAGGCGCGCTCGGCCAACAGCGAAGCCGAACCGCCTTCGGCGCTGCTCTGGTTCAGCGCGGCCTGCAGCTCGTCGAGCAGCACGCGATCCAGTTCGGCATGCTCGGTAACCTCGGGCCAGGCCACAGCGGCACTGCTACCGGCCGGACGCTGGACGCTTAGGACCGAGATCTCGCTGGTGTCGCGCTGGACGCCTGGCTCGATGCGCACGCGAACGCGGGTTTCGGCGTCGCCCAGCCCAAGGTTACGAACCAGACCCGGCGTCAACTGACCGCGCGTCTGCCACGCGGTGACGAACTCACCGGTTTGAGGGCGCTCGTCGGCGATCTGGAAACCGTTGTCGGTGAAGAACTGGCGGGCCGGTGCCCAGACCTGCGACGGCGCGCGCATCGCGACCAGCCAGCGTGCATCGTCGGAAGTCTGCAGGGTGTAGTCGCTGGCCTCTTCGTCGATCACCAGCCGCTGCGGACGGGGCACCTCGTAGTCGCCGGACGCGCGCGTGTCGGCCACCTGCTGAGGAATCGGCAGCAGCGGTTCGATCGGGCGCAGGTTGGCACCGGTCGGAACCTGCATCGGCGGCACCTGCTGGGCGCTGAGGTAGTCGCTGCCACGGTCACGGAAGTACCCGTCGTCGCCCCACAACCAGCCACAACCGCTGGTTCCAGAGATGATCAAGGCTAGGGTCGAGAGGCCGGCCAAACGCTTCATGCATGTTCCTTCATTGATAAACCAGGTACACCGAGATCGGTTCAGGCGAGCACGCCGGATTGACGCATGGCGTCACGCAGCGGTTCCTGGCAACGCTGGCTGAGCCAGGTCATCGGCAGGCGGATGCCGTCGGGAATCAGGCCCATCTCGTGTAGCGCCCATTTCACCGGGATCGGGTTGGCCTCGAGGAACAGGGTCTGGTGCAAGGGCATCAGCAGGGCATTGATGGCCCGCGCCTTTTCCGCATCGCCCGCCATCGCTGCCGCGCAGAGCTCACTCATGGCGCGCGGTGCCACGTTGGCGGTGACCGAGATGTTGCCCTTGCCGCCCATCAGCATGAGCTCGACCGCGGTGGCATCGTCACCGGAATAGACGAGAAACTCCTTGCCGACGCGATCGAGCACCTCCTGGCCGCGCTTGAGGTCGCCGGTGGCTTCCTTGATGCCGATAATGTTCGGCACCTTCGACAGGCGCTCGACGGTTTCCGGCAGCATGTCGCAGGCGGTGCGCCCCGGGACGTTGTAGAGGATCTGCGGGATCGCAACGGCCTCGGCGACATGACGGAAGTGCAGGTACAGCCCTTCCTGTGTCGGTTTGTTGTAGTAGGGAGTGACCAGCAGGCAGGCGTCGGCGCCCGCTTCTTTGGCAGTCTCGGTCAGCTCGACGGCTTCGCGGGTTGAGTTGGCGCCGGTTCCGGCGATGACCGGGATACGCCCGCTCACCTGATCGACTACGCGCCGGATGACCTCGATGTGTTCCGGCACTTCAAGCGTGGCGGATTCGCCCGTGGTACCGACCGCAACGATTGCGTTGGTGCCTTCCTGCAGATGGAAGTCCACCAGCTTGCTCAGGCTGGCCCAATCGATACCGCCCTGCGCGTCCATGGGAGTGACCAGCGCCACCATACTGCCCGCAATCATGCAACCCACTCCTGCCGGAAAAAGAGAGGCGTAATGGTACAAGGCTCCTGAACGCTTTGCGAGCACGCGCACGCATCGGGCGCGGGCGCTGCGCCAGCGCGGCGGCTTCATCCTCGTCCGTGCGCGCATTCCATCCGGCCGCGTATTTCGCTACCCTTAGCTGTTTCGGCTTGGCTGGCCGCCCGATTCATCACTGCCAGGAACCTGCATGTCCACCCCTCCCGTACCCCGCGAACAATTTCTCGTCATCAGCGCCATGGGCAAAAGCCCGATGGCGCTCACCAACGTGCTGTGCCGGGCCAGCAACGAGAACCGCTGCGCCGTGGTCAACTCGCGCCTGACCCGTCATGGCGAATGCTGCGCGCTGGTCCTGGAGATAACCGGCACCTGGGACGCGCTAGCCCGCATGGAGACGGCGCTGCCGGCACTGGCGAAAAAGCACGAATTCACCACCCATGTGGTGCGCAGCGAAGCCGCCGAGAGCCGTCCGCAGGCGCTGCCCTATGTCGCCTACGTCAGCTCCGTCTACCGCCCGGACATCCTCAATGAGCTGTGCCAGTTCTTCCTCGATCACCGGGTCGAGCTGGAGAGCCTGACCTGCGACACCTACCAGGCGCCCCAGACCGGCGGCACCATGCTCAATGCGACACTGACCGTCACACTACCGGCCGGCACGCAGATCAGCTGGTTGCGGGACCAGTTCCTGGATTTCGCCGATGCGTTGAACCTAGACGCACTGATCGAGCCCTGGCGCCCACAGAACCCTTGAACGAGAAACGCATGATGTCCGTCGCCATCGACCAACCCGTCCCGCCATTCCAGGCCCACGCCACCGGCGACACGCTGGTCGAACTCCAAACCCTGGCCGGCCGGCAGGTCGTGCTCTACTTCTACCCGAAGGACAACACGCCAGGTTGCACCACTGAAGGCCAGGGTTTTCGCGACGCGCACGACGCGTTTCTCGCTGCCAACACGGTAGTTTTCGGCGTGTCCCGCGACAGCCTGAAGACCCACGAGAATTTCAAGGCCAAGCAGGGCTTCCCTTTCGAACTCATCAGCGACAAGGACGAGGCGCTGTGCCAGCTGTTCGACGTGATCAAGCTGAAAAAGCTCTACGGCAAGGAGTATCTGGGGGTCGACCGCAGCACCTTCCTGATCGACCGGACCGGCGTGCTGCACCAGGCCTGGCGCGGCGTGAAGGTACCCGGTCACGTCGACGCCGTGCTGGAAGCCGCCCAGAGGCTGCACGCGGGTTAGGCAACAACCCTCCGGGCGACTAGCGCACCGCGAGCTAGCCGACCCGCTCGACCACGGGCACTGCCGGTGCCCGCCGCGGCCAGGCATACAGTACCGCCTTGAACAAGGTGGCCAGGGGAATTGCGAAGAACACGCCCCAGAAGCCCCACAGCCCTCCGAACAGCAGCACCGAACAGATGATAGCCACCGGATGCAGGTTTACCGCCTCGGAGAACAGCAGCGGCACCAGCACGTTGCCGTCCAGCGCCTGCACGATGGCGTAGGCCACCATCAGATAGATGAACTGATCGCCCAGGCCCCACTGGAACAAGCCGATCAGGGCAATGGGAATGGTCACCACCGTGGCACCAATGTAGGGCACCACCACCGAGGCCCCGACCAGCAGGGCCAGCAACGCGGCGTAGTTCAGCTCCAGCACCGCAAAGACGGCGTATGACACGACCCCGCAGATCACTATTTCGATCGCCTTTCCTCGGATGTAATTGGCGATCTGGACGTTCATTTCCTGTGCCACCAGGGTGATAAGCCCGCGTTCGCGCGGCAGGTAGGCGCAGAACCATTCGCTGATCTGCTGCCGGTCCTTGAGAAAGAAGAACACCAGTATCGGGACCAGGATCAGGTAGATCATCAGCCCCAGCAACAGCGGCAGGCTGGACAGCGAGGTGGTGAGCACGATCTGCCCATAACGACCGATCTCGCCGCGCATGAAATCGATGCCGCGCAGCACCTGCGCCTCGGTGAGCAACTGGGGATAGCGCTCCGGCAGCAACATGAGCAGCGACTGCCACTCCACCAGCATTCGAGGGAACTCGTTGAATAGCGTCAGCAACTGCTGCCAGATCAGCGGGACGAAGAACAGCAGGCACACGGTCAGCGCGCCGACGAACATCAGGAACACCAGCCAGACTGCGATCAGGTGCGGAACCCGCGCACGCTCCAGCGCGGCGACCAGGCCCTGCATCAGAAAGGCCAGCACCAGCCCTGCCAGCACTGGAGCCAGCATCTGACCCAGCGTCAGCACCGCGGCGAATGCCACGATCAGCAGGACGGCGAGAACCACCGCCTCCTCATCGGAAAAGTAGCGATGTATCCAGCCGCGCAGCACGTTGAGCATATCCGTCCCTAGGGCCTCTCAGGCCTTGCGCAACCAATAGCGAAACACACCGGCCTGCGCGTCCTCGCGCAACAGCACATGGCCGGCCAGGCGGGCAAAGCTGCGAAAATCGCGCTGCGACCCAGGATCGGTCGCCAGCACCTTGAGCACCTGGCCGCTGGCGAGCCGGTTGAGCTCGAGCTTGGCCTTCAACAACGGCATCGGACAGGCAAGGCCGGCAGCGTCCAGCTCGGCATCGCAATGAATGTCTGGCTCAGTCTCATGGCTCATGTCGATCTCCTCAAAAGGCACGCAGGATACCGACCTGCGACCGCCGCTGGCCAGTGACCCTGAGGCAAGGCTACAGTATCGCTCCCGCCTCGAAGAGCCAGTCTGGATGAAATTGCTGCGCCCAACCCTGCTGACACTGGCGTGCCTGATCGCACAACCGACCATGGCCGACGACCTGCCCTCGCTGGGCGACTCCAGCTCGGGGATCGTCTCACCGGAACAGGAACACCAACTCGGCCGCGCCTGGCTGAGCCTGCTGCGCGGCCAGGTTCCGCAATTGTCCGACCCCCTGCTCAAGGATTACCTCGAGCGTAGCGTCTACAAGCTTGCCGAGAGCAGCCAGTTGCAGGATCGGCGCCTGGAGTTTGTGCTGCTCGACAGTCCGCAACTCAACGCATTCGCCGCTCCCGGCGGCATCATCGGGGTCAACGGCGGGCTGTTCCTGCATGCCCAGACCGAGGCCGAATACGCCTCCGTGCTCACCCACGAACTGGCGCACCTGTCACAGCGGCATTTCGCCCGCGGGCTGGCGGAGCAGAAACGCATGCAGCTGCCGCTGATGGCCGCCATGCTCGCCGGGGTCGTCGCCGCAGCCGCTGGCGCCGGTGATGCCGGCATCGCAGCAATCGTCTCGACTCAGGCCGCAGCAATCCAGGCACAGCGGCGCTTCTCCCGGCAGAACGAACAGGAGGCCGACCGCATCGGCATCGTCAACCTGGAGCGCGCCGGCTACGACCCCCGCGCCATGCCGGAAATGTTCGGTAGGCTGATGCGCCAGTATCGCTACGACCAGAAGCCGCCCGAGTTCCTCCTGACCCACCCGGTCACCGAGTCGCGCATCGCCGACACCAAGAACCGCGCCGAGCAGTACCCTGCCGGCGGGGTCGAGGACAGTCTGCGCTATCAGCTGATGCGCGCCCGGGTCGACCTGAAGTTCGAGAGTACGCCGGGAGTGACCGCCAAGCGATTCCGGGCGCTGCTCAACGAGGATCCGAAGCAGGACGCCGCGCGCTACGGTCTGGCCCTGGCACAGATCAAGAGCGGCCAGCTCGACGAGGCCGCCGGCAACCTGCAACCGCTGCTGGCCAAGGAGCCGGACGACGCGATCTACAACCTGGCCCAGATCGAGCTGGACATCACCGCCAATCGCCTTGGCGCCGCTCGGGCGCGCACCCAGAGCCTGCTCCGGCTTTATCCGGGTAGCTACCCGGTGCGCCAGACGAACATCGATCTGCTGATCAAGGAAAACAAGCTGCAGGAGGCCGAGCAACAGCTCGATGCGCTGGTCGAAGCGCGCCCCAAGGACCCGGACATCTGGTACCAGGTGTCAGAGATCCGCGGACTGACCGGCAACATCATCGGCCTGCACGAAGCCCGGGCAGAGTACTTTGCGCTTATTGGTGATTACGAACAGGCCATCGAACAACTGGATTTTGCCAAGCGCCGCTCGAATAACTTCCAGATGGCAGCCCGCATCGACGCGCGGCAACAGGCACTCATGGAAGAAAAGCGCATGGTCGAGGAAATGTTGCGCTGATACCTGCAACGCGTCAGGCATCGAGCGCATAGCCTACCTGATCGGTCAACTTCAGGCGTTGCCGGCCTGCCGCAGGCGCGCGGCCTGGGTGAATTCGAGCATGCGCTTCAACGGCTTGACCGCCCGCGGGATCAACGCCGAGTCGACGAGGATCTCGTTGCTGCCCGTGCGCAGGCAATCCAGCGTCCGCTCCAGCGTATTCATCGCCATCCACGGACAGTGAGCGCAGCTGCGGCAGCTGGCGCCATTGCCGGCGGTCGGCGCCTCGATGAATTGCTTGTCTGGGCAAAGCTGCTGCATCTTGTAGAAGATGCCGCGATCAGTGGCCACGATGAAGGTCGGATGTGGCAGCGTCTGCGCCGCCTTGATCAACTGGCTGGTCGACCCCACCGCATCGGCAAGCGCAATGACCGCCTCCGGCGACTCGGGGTGAACCAGCACAGCTGCTTCGGGATACAGCGCTTTCATGTCCTGCAACTGGCTGGCCTTGAACTCTTCGTGCACGATGCAGGCACCGTCCCAGAGGAGCATGTCGGCGCCCGTCTCACGCTGCACGTAGCGGCCGAGGTGCTTGTCCGGCGCCCAGATGATCTTTTCGCCGTTATCCATCAGGCTCTCGACGATCTCCAGCGCGCAACTGGAGGTCACCACCCAGTCGGCGCGGGCCTTCACGGCCGCCGAGGTGTTGGCGTAGACCACCACCGTGCGCTCCGGGTGCTGGTCGCAGAATGCCGCGAACTCCTCCACAGGGCAGCCGAGGTCCAGCGAACAGGTCGCCTCCAGCGTCGGCATCAGCACCCGCTTTTCCGGATTGAGGATCTTCGCGGTCTCACCCATGAACTTCACCCCGGCAACGATGACCGTCTGCGCCTGGTGTTCGTTGCCGAAACGAGCCATCTCCAGCGAATCGGAGACACAGCCCCCCGTTTCTTCAGCGAGCGCCTGGATCACCGGATCGGTGTAGTAGTGGGCGACGAGGACCGCGTTTTGCCGCTTGAGCTCAACGGCGATTTCGCTGCGCAGCTGCGCTTCTTGCTCGGGCGTCAGCGGGTTGGGCTGCTTAGCCGCGAGGTGCGCCTGCACCAGTATGCGTTCGGGTATCTGCGTCATGTTAACGGTCCTGCACGGCACATCATTCTTCAAGCGCGAGCACGGCCCGGAGGACCGGATCGGCTCGACGGGGTGGACCGGCCCACTGCGCAAGCGCGCGGCGAACCTCACCCGCCAAGGGCGAGGAATACTAGCCGAAGCCCCGGCAAAAGGGAAAGCGAGGGGTTACCGGGTTTCTGACAGGCAAAAAAAACCGCCGGCATCGGCCGGCGGTCTGTCTGCAGCGATCACTCACCCTTGAGCATGTGACCGCGCTCTTCGAGGTTGATGTGCCAGTTCATCGCTTCGCGCAGCAGATGCGGCGTCTGGCCACCCTTGTCACAGGCGCCTGCGAAATACTGGTTCAGCGCATCGCGGTAGGTAGGATGGACGCAGTTGTCGATGATCACACGGGCCCGCTCGCGCGGCGCCAGACCACGCAGGTCAGCCAGACCCTGCTCGGTGACGAGGATCTCGACGTCATGCTCGGTGTGGTCGACATGCGCAACCATCGGCACGACGCTAGAGATGTTGCCGCCCTTGGCGATGGACTTGGTGACGAAGATCGCCATGTTCGCGTTGCGGGCGAAGTCGCCGGAGCCGCCGATGCCGTTCATCATCTTGGTGCCGCCGACGTGCGTCGAGTTGACGTTGCCATAGATGTCTAACTCGAGCGCGGTGTTGATGCCGACGATACCGAGGCGACGCACCAGCTCGGGATGGTTGGAGATTTCCTGCGGGCGCAGGATCAGCTTGTCCTTGTACTTCTCCAGGTTACCGAAGACGCGGTTGTTGCAACGCTCGGACAGGGTGATCGAGCAGCCCGATGCAAATTTCATCTTGCCGGCGTCGATCAGTTCGAAGGTGCAGTCCTGCAGCACTTCGGAATACATCACCAGGTCCTCGAACGGCGAGTCGATCAGGCCGCAGACCACGGCGTTGGCGATGTTACCGATGCCGACCTGCATCGGACCGAGATTCTTCGGCAGACGTCCCGCTTCGACTTCCTTCTTGAAGAATTCGACGAGATGGTTGGCGATGGCCTGGGTTTCCTCGTCCGGCGGAGTGACCGTCGAGTAGGAATCAGGCTGCTCAGTGATGACGATCGCGGCAATTTTCGCCGGATCGACCGGAATCGCGGTGGTGCCGATGCGATCGTCGACCTTGGTCAGCGGGATCGGACCGCGATTGGGACGCTCACCCGGGAAGTAGATGTCGTGCAGGCCTTCCAGATTCAGGTTGTGAGCCAGGTTCAGCTCGACGATGATCTTGTCGGCGAACACAGCCAGGTTGGCCGAGTTGCCCACCGAGGTGGTCGGCACGATGTGACCCTGCTCGGTAATGCTGACGGCCTCGATGATGGTGACATCGGGGCGCTTGATCTGGTGGTTGCGCATCTGCTCGACCGTGTGCGACAGATGCTGGTCGATGAACATGACCTCGCCCTGGTTGATCGCCTTGCGCAGAGTCGCATCGGCCTGGAACGGGACGCGACGCGCCAACAGGCCGGCGGCAGCCATCTTGCCGTCGAGGTCGTTACCCAGGCTGGCGCCGGTGATGAGGCTGATCTTCAGTTTTTCTTCTTTTGCGCGATCGACCAGTGCCAGCGGCACGGCCTTCGCTTCACCCGCGCGGGTGAAGCCGCTCATGCCGACGGTCATGCCGTCGTGGATAAAGGTAGCGGCCTCTTGGGCGCTCATGACCTTGCTCTGCAGGGCGGACAGGCGAATGCGATCGGAATACATGTGAGCCTCAAACCAACGGGACAATCGGAAGGCAGCAGTCTATTACGTTTGATCTGGCCCGGGTCACATACCAAGGTCGTAGTGAAAAACACCAGTTATAGCCAAACGATCCATATGGCCCAGAAGAACCAAATGGATAGACATAAAAAAACCGGATTACCTCTCGGCATCCGGCTCTTCGCTCCCTTGCGGGACAATCTGGTGGGTCGTGTAGGATTCGAACCTACGACCAATTGGTTAAAAGCCAACTGCTCTACCAACTGAGCTAACGACCCGTTGCGGTGCGCATGATACTGATTTGATTGAGTAAATCAACGGCAAATCGTAAAAATATCATCGATACGGTGTCGGATCCGCCAGACCCGCATCGGCAAAACCCGCCGAGCGCAGCCGGCAACTGTCGCAGCGACCGCAGGCCCGGCCCTTCTCATCGGCCTGGTAGCAGGACACCGTCATCGAATAGTCGACGCCCAGCTGCGCTCCCGCCTGCACAATCTCGGCCTTGCTCATATGCTGCAGCGGCGCATGGATGGCGAAGCCAAGGCCCTCGACGCCGGCCTTCGTCGCGAGATTGGCCAGGCGCTCAAAGGCAGCGATGAAGGCCGGACGGCAATCCGGATAACCGGAATAGTCCACGGCGTTCACCCCGATGAAAATATCCTGCGCACCCAGCACTTCCGCCCAGCCCAGGGCGAGCGAAAGGAACACCGTATTGCGCGCGGGCACGTAGGTCAGCGGAATCCCTTCGCCCGGCTGCTCGGGCACCGACAGTGCAGGATCGGTCAGCGCCGAGCCGCCGATCCCGCCGAAGTTCATGCTGATCACCCGATGCTCGACCACCGACAGCCGCTGCGCAACACGCGCTGCTGCGGCCAGCTCGGCCCGATGGCGCTGGCCGTAATCGAAACTCAGCGTGTAGCAGGCATACCCCTGCGCTAGCGCCATCGCGGCCACGGTTGCGGAGTCAAGCCCGCCGGAAAGTAGAATCACCGCCTTCTTGTCAGCCATCAGCGCCCACCTGTAGGGAATGAAACATGCGGAACCGTCGACCGGGTCAGTGACCGGGCGCGTCATCCCAGAGAATCTTGTGCAGCTGCAGCTGCAGGCGCACCGGAAGATTGTCGCTGACGATCCAATCCGCCAGCGAACGCGCCTCGACCTGACCGTGACTGGGCGAAAACAGCACTTCGCCCGCACGAACGTCCAGCCGGTATTCGATGAGCTTGGACACAGCCCAGTCGTAATCCTCGCGAGAGCAAATCACGAACTTCACTTGGTCGTTGCCTGTTAGCTGCCCGATATTCTCGTACAGATTCCGCCCCATTTCGGCGGAGCCGGGGGTCTTAAGGTCAACAACTCGGCTCACCCGTTCGTCCGTACCGGAAATATCCAGCGCGCCGCTGGTCTCCAAGGACACCTCGTAACCGGCATCACAAAGGCGCCGCAACAGCGGCAGACAATTGGGTTGAGCCAGAGGTTCACCGCCTGTGACGCAGACGTAGCGAGGACTAAAGGACGCGACGCGCTCAAGGATCGCCTCGAGCGGCATGATCTCACCGCCGCTGAATGCATAGGCCGTGTCGCAGTACTGGCAGCGCAACGGACATCCCGTCAGCCGTATGAATACCGTGGGCAAGCCGCAGGTACGGGCCTCGCCCTGCAACGAGAAGAAAATCTCGTTGATTCGCAGGTTATCTTGCATGAGCACCACGGGCGCGACGGCGAAACAGGCCATCCGCCTCCGTTCTTGGAATAGGCCGCGCAGTCTAACGAAAAAACCCGCCAACGGCGGGTTTTGGAGACGGCAAGCAACGGTCAGCGATTGAGCTGGCGCTGCGCCAACTGTGCTGCCGAGCTGTTCGGGTAGTCGGCGACGACCTGCCGAAGAATGGCATTGGCCTTATCACGATTGCCCAGGCGAATCTCGACATCGGCCAGCTTGTACAGGGAATCCGGCACCTTGTTATGCTGCGGATAAGCTTGGCTGACCTTGGCAAAGGCCTGCCCAGCCCCCTGAAGGTCACCCTTGGCAAGATTGACTTCGCCCAACCAATACTGAGCATTGCCGGCGTACGGGCTGTTCGGATACTTGCGCAGGAATGCCGCGAAAGCCTGGCTGGCCTTATCGAAGTCCTTCGCCTTGATCAGATCGAAGGCGGCGTCGTAGTACAGTTTTTCCTTTTCGGGGTCGGCCGATGCCGCACCACCGCTCTCCACAACGGAGCCATTCACCGACGGGGATGAACCGCCGCCCAGACTGCCGCTAGCGGATGAATTCTGACTGGCCGAACCACCAACGGAGGCGTTCGCCAGACGACGATCCAGATCCTGATACCGCTCCAGCCCTTCCTGCTTCAGACGCTGGATCTCGTTCTGCTGGACCTCGAGCATGCCGCGCAACTGCGCGATCTCTTCCTGCATCTGCTGCAGTTGCACGAAGAGCATGCCCTGCGCCGAAGACGGGGCAACCGCCCCGCCTCCCGCGTAGGCACCGCCGTTGTCGGCCCCGGAGGAATAACCTGACTGCTGACCACCTTGCGGTTGCGCGTCGTATTCCACCACTGGCACCTGGGCAGCCGCGACGAGCGGCAGGCCAAGCGCGATAAGGGTCAAAGCGTAGCGGTGCTTGAGCATGACTTGTTACTTACGCAGTTCAACGCGACGGTTCTGGGCCCAGGACTGCTCGTCGTTGCCCATGGCAACAGGACGCTCTTCGCCGTAGGAAACCAGTTCCAGCTGGGCAGGAGACACACCCTGCAGAACCAGGTAACGCTGAACCGCCTTGGCACGACGCTCACCCAGCGCCATGTTGTATTCGCGGGTGCCGCGCTCGTCGGTGTGGCCTTCCAGCACGACACGGTTGCCGGCGGACTTCAGGTCCTTGGCGTGAACATCGAGAGCGCGCATGGCTTCTGGCTTCAGGTCCGAGCTGTCGTATTCGAAGTAGAAGGTGGTGATCGCGCGCAGAGCGGCTTCTTCGCCGTTCATGCTGCCGTCGACGTCACCGCTGTTGGCGCCGTAGCCAGCGTTCGGGTCAATGGCGGAGGAGCCTTCGCCAGAGTCGTCGCCGCCCTTGGACGAACAACCAACAGCTACGGCCATAGCCAGCGCCAGCGCAGCGAACTTACCGAATTTCAGCATTTCCATGTGTAACAACCCCAGGTGTGTTTTTGGTTAGGTAAAGCATTGATACCGCATCAGTTCAGGTAAGGGGACCACGATGGCTCACGGACTTCGCCTTGAGCAGTAGGAAGCGGGAGCCTAACTCGTCCATTGATGGATACGAGCATCAAGACTCCCCGGCCCTGCTGGCGGGTCGCGTAGATTAGCATGGTGCCATTAGGCGCAACAGTGGGCGACTCATCTAAACTCGTCTCCGACAGGATCCGCAGGTTGCCACGCTTGAGGTCCTGGGCGGCAACCTTGAAGTTGGTATAGCCCTCCTGGCGGTGGATCATGACCAGGGTTTTCTCGTCCGCGGACAGCTTCGGGTTGGCGTTGTAGTTACCGACGAAGGTGACGCGCTCGGCATTGTTGCCGCCCAGCCGCTGCTTGTAGATCTGCGGTTTCCCGGCGCGGTCCGAGGTGAAGTAGATGGTTTGACCATCGGCACCCCAGAAAGGCTCCGTATCGATCGCGTAATGATTGGTCAGCCGCTGCAGCTGCCGCGAACCGAGGTCCATCACGTAGATTTCCGGATTGCCGTCCTTGGACAGCACGAAAGCCAGCCGATTGCCGTCCGGCGAGAACGCCGGCGCGCCGTTCAGCCCTTCGAAGTTGGTGATCTGCTCGCGCCGACCCGTGTCGATGTGCTGCATGAAGATGCGCGGGCGTTTCTGTTCGAATGAAACATAGGCGATGCGCCGACCGTCCGGCGAGTAGCGTGGCGACAGGATCGGCTCGCGCGACTGCAGCAAGGTGACCGCACGCGCGCCGTCATAGTCGGAACGCTGCAGGGTGTAGCGGGTGTTCGCCGCGCCTAGACGCTCGACCGTGACATATAGCAGCCGCGTGGAGAACGCGCCCTTGATGCCGGTGAGCTTTTCGAAAGCCTGGTCGGCAGCGAAGTGCGCCATGTCACGCAACTGGTTCGGCGCGCCGCCCACGGTGCCGGTCATGACCTGCTGCTCGGTGCTCACGTTGAACACCTCGTAGCGGATCTGCAGTTTGCCGCCAGACGGCTCGATGTTGCCGACCATCACGTACTGCGCACCCAATGCCTTCCAGTCACGAAAGATGATCTCGCTGCCGCGTGTCGGCAGGCTGATCATGTTCTGCTTGGGTATCGGCTGGAAAATCCCGGAGTTGCGCAGGTCGTTACCGACGATCTCAGCCATGTCCTCGGGCAGCACAGTGCCGCCCTGCCAGCCGAACGGCACCACGGCGACCGGTATCGCACGATCGGCGCCACTGGTAACGACGATGTTCTTCTCCTGCGCTCCGGCCTGGCCGCATACGACCAGCAGAAGCACCATGAAACCTCGGAAGTAATTGATCACAACGCTAGATCCTCAGGCGTGAATGTCATCGTGAACGAGCGATACGGCTGAAACTCCTGGGCGGACAGCCCCTGCATCTCGGTCAGCCGACCAATGTTCTTGACCGCCGCAACGGCGGAATTATCAAACGGTGCGTCTCCGCTGGAGCGAGACACGGTCACCGCCGCCACCGTTCCATCGGGCAACATGTTGACCCGCAGGGTCACCGACATGTTGTTGCGCGCCGATGGCGGCCGGCTCCAGCCTTCAGCAGCACGCATGCGAATCAGGTCGTCGAAGTTGCCGGACACCTGGTCACCCTGGGTATCGGCCATGGCCTGCTGGCGCTCGGTATCGTCGGACAGGAGCTCAGCAAGCGCCTGCGCCTTCTTGTCCTCGGCAGCCTTGCGCGCAGCCTCTGCCGCAGCCTTCTTCTTGGCCTCCTCGGCAGCCTTCTTTTTGGCGGCTTCGGCAGCGGCCTTTTTCTTGGCGTCCTCGGCTGCCTTTTTCTTTGCCTGCTCGGCAGCGGCCTTCTTCTTGGCCTCCTCGGCCGCCTTTTTCTTTTCTGCCTCTTCGGCAGCCTTTTTCTTAGCCGCCTCGTCCGCAGCCTTCTTCTTGGCGATATCGGCCTGTTTTTTCTGCTCAGCCGCCTTGGCTTCCTCGGCCTGTTTGGCTTCGGCGGCCTTTTTCGCCGCCTCAGCCTTGGCTTTGTCGGCCTTTCGAGCCTCGTCTGCCTTTTTTTGTTCCGCAGCCTTGGCCGCGGCCTGCTTTTGCTGCTCGACCTTGCGCTGTTCCAGTTGCTCGGCTTCGTACTGCTTGGCTGCAGTCTTCTTCGCCTCGCCGGCGATTTTCTGGTTGGTCTGGGTTTTCGCCTGGCTCTGCGATTTCAGCTGGTAGAGCGTGGCCTGGACGATGGGCTTTGACGGCGGCAGCTCGGGTGTCATCGCGAAACTGACGAAGAGCATTGCGAAGATAATGATGTGCAGCCCGACGGCCAGTATCGTCGGCCAGTACAGGCTTTCCGAGCGCGAGGGTTCCGGACGTGACATCACGGCGCCTCGGTGATCAGGCCGACATTGCCCACGCCTGCTTCCTGCAGCCCACCCATAGCGGACATGACCGAGCCGTAGTCGACGGCCTTGTCACCGCGTACGAAGACCTGCACCTGCTTACCCTGGCTGCGGTTCTGGTTCATGATCGCCGTCACCGCCTTGGTCATCTCGGCCAGCGTCAGCGCCTTGTCTTGAACGGTGTCGGTATCAACTTCGCTGCCGATGTTCCAGTAGTAGGTCTTGTCGGCCTTGATGGAAATCGTCAGCACGCGCGCATCGTTATCCTGCGGCAGCACTTCGCTGCTGACCTTCGGCAGGTCAACCTTCACCCCCTGGTTAAGCATCGGGGCGGTCACCATGAAGATCACCAGCAGCACCAGCATCACGTCGATGTAAGGCACCACGTTCATCTCGGCGACGGGTTTGCGCCTGTTGCGAATTCTTGCCATGGCCAGCGGCCTCAATCTTCGGTGGTGTGAACTTTGCGGTGAAGGATCGCCTGGAACTCATCGGCAAAGGTGTAGTAACGACCAATGAGCATCTCGCCACGCGCCGCGAATCGGTTATAGGCAATTACGGCCGGAATCGCCGCAAACAGGCCGATGGCCGTGGCAATGAGCGCTTCGGCAATACCCGGAGCCACGGTGGCCAGCGTCGCCTGCTGGACCTGTGCCAGGCCGCGGAAGGAGTTCATGATGCCCCACACCGTACCGAACAGGCCGATATAGGGGCTGGTAGAACCCACGGTGGCGAGGAACGGCAGGCTCTGGTCGAGCTTTTCTTCCTCGCGAGAGATCGCCACGCGCATCGCGCGGTTGACACCGTCCATCACCGCATCCGGATCGACGCCCTGCTGCTGGCGCAAACGGGAGAACTCCTTGAAACCGGCGCGGAAGATCTGCTCGACACCCGAGTCCGGATCCGGATTACTGCCGGCCTGGCGGTACAGCTTCGACAGGTCGATGCCCGACCAGAACCGCTCCTCGAAGCCATCCAGCGCGCGCTTGGCCGCCCGCAGCATGTTGCCGCGCTGGAAAATCAGGATCCACGAGGTGACCGAGGCACCCACCAGGATCAGCATGACCAGCTGGACCACAAAGCTGGCGTTGCTGATCAGGCTCCACATGGACATATGATCGACGTTGGCTTCCACGCTTACTCTCCTGCAGGGGATAGACCCGATCCGGCGAAGGCTGCGCGCAGCGCCTCGGGAATGGGACGGGGTTTCAAACTCTCGGTGCGTACACAGGCGATCACGAAATGCCCTTCGCAGAGCAGCCGCTCATCACTGGCACGCCGCACCTGCTGCCTGAAGCGCAGGCTGGCGCGCTTGACCTCGACCACCTCGGCGGTCACCAGCAGTTCGTCGTCCAGACGAGCCGGCGCGTGGTAGCGCGCCTCACTGGAATGCACGACAAACAGCAGGTCTTCACCAACCAGCTGCGACTGAGCAAAACCCAGACTGCGCAACCGTTCGGTACGGGCCCGCTCCATGAATTTGAGGTAGTTGACGTAATAGACGATGCCGCCCGCATCGGTGTCCTCGTAATAGACGCGACAGCGATGGGTAAACGCTTGAGCTTGTGATTCCGCGCGCATACTAGTGCCAGGCTCTGCAAATGCCAATCAGGTGGCAGAACAATATTTTCGTCACGTCCGGTCGCCGTCGAAGAGGTCAGCTACTGGCGATTCGCCCATGTTTTTTGGCAGGTTGAGCCCGAAATGCAGATAGGCATGTCGGGTGACCACGCGCCCGCGAGGCGTGCGCATGATGTAGCCCTGTTGAATCAGATAGGGCTCGAGCACATCCTCGATGGTGTGCCGCTCCTCGCTGATCGCCGCGGCGAGGCTGTCGATTCCCACCGGGCCGCCATCGAACTTCTCAATCAGCGTCAACAGCAGGCGACGGTCCTGGTGATCAAGGCCCCGCTCGTCAACGTCGAGCATGTTCAGGGCCAGGTCGGCGGTGGCGCGGGTGATCTCGCCGTTGCTGCGCACCTCGGCAAAATCGCGCACCCGTCGCAGCAGGCGGTTGGCGATGCGCGGCGTGCCACGGGCGCGGCGGGCGATCTCGAAAGCGCCGTCAGCCTCGATTGGCAGCCCGAGGATGCCGGCCGAGCGCCGCACGATGCTTGCCAGGTCCTCGGTGGAATAGAACTCCAGACGCTGAACGATGCCGAAGCGATCCCGCAGCGGGTTGGTCAGCATACCGGCGCGGGTGGTGGCGCCGACCAGGGTGAAGGCCGGCAGGTCCAGTTTGATCGAGCGCGCCGCTGGACCTTCGCCGATCATGATGTCCAGCTGGAAGTCTTCCATCGCCGGGTAGAGGACTTCCTCGACGATCGGCGACAGCCGGTGGATCTCGTCGACGAACAGGACGTCGCCTTCCTCGAGGTTGGTCAGCAGCGCGGCGAGGTCGCCCGGGCGCTCCAGCACGGGCCCGGAGGTGCTCTTGATCGACACCCCCATTTCCTGCGCGATGATGTTGGCCAGGGTGGTCTTGCCCAACCCCGGCGGGCCGAAGATGAGCGTGTGATCGAGGGCTTCACGGCGGCCGCGGGCAGCCCTGATGAACAAGTCCATCTGTTCGCGCACGACCGGCTGCCCGACGTAATCGGCCAGGCTCAGCGGCCGGATGGCGCGGTCGAACTGTTCCTCGCGGTCACGACCGGTTGCGGTCACCAGGCGATCGGCTTCGATCATGATTCGGCGCCTGCGGACAGGCCGGCACGGCCAGGGTGGGCGATTGCAAGGGAGTCAAGGGCGGCCACGTCAGACCATTCCTTTGAGTGCGCGGCGGATCAGGTCTTCACTGCTCAAGTGTTCTTCCTGTACGGCGGCCTGCACGGCGGCTACGGCCCGGCTGGCCTCTTGCGGCTTGAAGCCGAGGGAAATCAGCGCACTGACGGCGTCTGTCTCGGCGGTTGAGACTGCCACAGTCGTGCGCGGTTCCACCACCAGGGTCGCGATCGACGGCATGGTCTCCCAGGCCTTGAAGCGATCCTTCAGTTCGACCAGCAGGCGCTCGGCGGTCTTCTTGCCAACGCCCGGGATTTTCACCAGGACCGACGTATCCTGGGCTTGCACGCAGCGCACCAGCTCATCGACCTCAAGACCGGACATCAGCGCCAGGGCCAACTTCGGCCCGACACCATTGAGCCGGATCAGCTCGCGAAACAGCTCACGGTCGCGCTTGTCGGCGAAACCGTAGAGCAGGTGCGCGTCCTCCCGCACCACCAGATGGGTGTGCAGCGTGGCCGGCTCACCGATCGCCGGCAGGCGATACAGGGTGGTCATGGGCACTTCGAGTTCATAGCCGACGCCATTGACGTCGAGAACCAGGTGCGGTGGCTGCTTCTCAGCCAGGGTGCCGCGCAAACGTCCGATCACTTCACTTGCATCCTCTGTCGAGCCGAGCGATGGCCGGCCGCGCCCCAAGCCTGGGACCGAGTCCGGCACCGGTTGAGTTACAGCCGCAGGCGCCCGCCCCTTCGCTTGGCTGCAGCCAGGCCATGGGGGATCAGGCTCTGGCGATGGTGGGCGTGACACAGCGCGATGGCCAGGGCATCGGACGCATCGATCTGCGGCTTTTGGGTCAATTTCAGCAGGTGCATGACCATCAGCTGCACCTGCTGCTTGTCCGCCCCGCCGGTGCCGGCGATCGCCTGCTTGACCTGGGTGGCGGTGTATTCGGCAATCTGCAGCCCCTGCTCGGCTGCGGCGACGATGGCGGCACCGCGAGCCTGCCCCAGCTTGAGCGCCGAATCCGCGTTGCGCGCCATAAACACCTGCTCGATGCCCATGGTCACCGGCCCGTGCAGGCGAATCACCTCGCTGACGCCGACGAAGACCGCCTGCAGGCGCGCCGCCAGCTCGCCGCTGCCAGTGCGGATGCAGCCCGACGCCACGTATTCGCATGTGCGACCGGTATCGCGCACCACGCCGTAGCCGGTAATTCGTGAACCGGGGTCGATCCCCAGAATAAGCGTCATGCCGCCGCCATACTGTCTATTTATCCAGCCGCCAGTATAAGGAGCGCAATGCAGGGCGGCCAGCGGATAACGCGGATAACGAGGCGGCGCCGTCCCGCCAGATCAAACCCAACGGAAAGCCGGGAGCACCGAAGTCGCTCCCGGCCCGGATGACCTGAACGATCAGTCCAGCTGTTCCATGAGCTCGTCCGGGATTTCCGCGTTGTGGTAGACGTTCTGCACGTCGTCCAGGTCTTCCAGCGCGTCGATCAGGCGCAGCACTTTTTGCGCCGTTTCCAGGTCGCCGAGCGGTGCCGAGATAGAGGGAATCATGGCGATGTCCGCCTCCTCGGCCTTGAAGCCAGCCTCGCTCAACGCCTCGTTCACCGCGTGGAAGTCGGCGAAACCGGTGGACACCAACGCCGAACCATCGTCGCCCATTTCCACATCGTCTGCGCCGGCCTCCAGCGCCGCTTCCATCAGCGCGTCCTCGTCCACGCCGGCGGCGAAGCTGATCTGGCCCTTGCGATCGAACATGTAGGCGACCGAACCGTCGGTGCCGAGGTTGCCGCCGTGCTTGCTGAACGCATGACGGACTTCCGCCGCGGTGCGGTTACGGTTGTCGGTCATGGCCTCGACGATGATGGCCACGCCGCTGGGCGCGTAGCCTTCGTAGGTCAGCTCGGCCATGTTGTCGGCTTCGTTGGTACCGGCACCCCGAGCGATGGCGCGGTCGATGGTCTCGCGCGTCATGTTGGCAACCAGTGCCTTGTCCACCGCCAAACGCAGGCGTGGATTGTCGGCAGGAATGCCCCCGCTCTTCGCCGCAACGGTCAGCTCACGGATGAGTTTGGTGAAAATCTTGCCGCGCTTGGCGTCCTGGCGCCCCTTGCGGTGCTTGATGTTGGCCCATTTGGAATGACCAGCCATTAACTGCCTCCCTTTCCGATCAACGTTGTCATCGTGCTGAAACCAAGAGCCCAGGTTTCCCTGGGCTCCGGCGCCGCCATCACTCGGCCTTCGGTTGCTCACGCAGGCGAATATGAAGTTCGCGCAAGGCCTTGCCGTCTACCGTGCCCGGCGCCTGTGTCATCACATCCGCGGCGCTCTGGGTTTTCGGGAAGGCAATGACCTCGCGAATCGACTGGGCGCCGGTCATCAGCATCACCAGGCGATCCAGGCCAAAGGCGAGGCCACCGTGTGGCGGTGCGCCGTACTTGAGTGCATCGAGCAGGAAGCCGAACTTCTCGTCCTGCTCGGCCTCGTCGATGCCCAGGATGCGGAACACCGTCTGCTGCATCTCCTTGCGGTGAATACGAATCGAGCCGCCGCCGAGCTCGGTGCCGTTCAGAACCATGTCATAGGCACGCGACAGCGCACCGGCCGGGTTGGCCTCGAGCTCCTGCGGGGTGCACTTGGGCGCCGTAAACGGATGATGCAGCGCGCTCAGCGAGCCGTCGTCGTTCTCTTCGAACATCGGGAAATCGACGACCCACATCGGCGCCCACTCACAGGTCAGCAACTTGAGGTCGTGACCGAGTTTGATACGCAACGCACCCAGGGCCTCGGAGACGATCTTGGCCTTGTCCGCGCCGAAGAACACGATGTCACCATCGACCGCGCCGACGCGGTCGAGGATGACGTTCAACTTGTCTTCCGGGATGTTCTTGACGATCGGCGACTGCAGGCCTTCGACGCCCTTGGCGCGCTCGTTGACCTTGATATAGGCCAGGCCCTTGGCGCCGTAGATACCGACGAACTTGGTGTAGTCGTCGATCTGCTTGCGCGGCATGCTCGCCCCGCCCGGCACGCGCAGCGCCGCGACGCGGCACTTCGGGTCATTGGCCGGGCCGCTGAACACCTTGAACTCCACCTGTTGCAGCTGATCGGCGACATCGACCAGCTCCAGCGGAATACGCAGGTCCGGCTTGTCGGAGCCGTAGCGCCGCATGGCTTCTTCGAACGGCATGTGCGGAAACTCGCCGAACTCGACGCCGAGGACTTCCTTGAACAGCTTGCGGATCATCCCCTCGGTGATGCCGATGATGTCGGTTTCGTCGAGAAAGCTGGTTTCGATATCGATCTGGGTGAATTCCGGCTGGCGGTCGGCCCGCAGGTCTTCGTCGCGGAAGCATTTGGCGATCTGGTAATAGCGATCGAAGCCGGCCACCATCAGTAACTGCTTGAACAGTTGCGGCGACTGCGGCAGCGCGAAGAAATGCCCGGCGTGGGTGCGGCTCGGCACCAGGTAGTCACGCGCGCCCTCGGGCGTCGGGCGTCCGAGGATCGGCGTTTCGACGTCCAGGAAGCCGTTCTCGTCCAGGTAGCGGCGGATGCTGGCGGTGATACGCGAGCGCAGCTTCAGTTTTTCGGCCATCTCCGGGCGGCGCAGGTCGACGAAGCGATAGCGCAACCGGGTTTCCTCGCCGACATCGCTGTATTCGTTCAACGGGAACGGCGGCGTCTCGGCCTCGTTGAGCACCTGCAGGTCGTAACCCAGCACCTCGATCGCGCCGGACGCCATGTTCGGATTGACCGCACCGGCCGGGCGCAGGCGCACCTTGCCGGTAACCTTGATGACGTACTCGCTGCGGACCTTGTCGGCAGCGGCGAAGGTCTCGGCGCGATCCGGGTCGAACACGACCTGCGCCAAGCCCTCGCGATCGCGAACGTCGAGGAAGATGACCCCGCCGTGGTCGCGGCGACGGTGAACCCAGCCGCAAAGAGTGATTTCCTGGCCGTCCAGGCTTTCGTTCAACTGGCCGCAATAGTGGCTGCGCATCATGTGGGGGTTCGCTTCTCTAACTGGGAAATTCGTTGGGGTCGCCCGTCCGGCGACGCGTGGCAGGCGCCCGGCGAGCGCCCAACCTCCGGCAGGCCCGGCGCGATCCATTCGACCACCGAGCCGCTCGATACAAGCGCGGGATTATATCCGGATAATGTCGAGGGCGCAGCCGGGGCCGATAGCGCAAGCCGATGAGCCCGATAGCCGCGATCCATCGAACGGCCCGGGCCCGAACCGCTCGAAGTGGTAACACGGAAAGGGAACCGCTCCCCTTTCAACATCGTTTTCTGGCATAACTGTCGGAGCATTCACCAAACGGGAGAACACCATGGACATCGACATCGGTATTGCCGAACAGGATCGCGCCGCTATTGCGGAGGGGCTGTCTCGCCTGCTGGCCGACACCTACACCCTGTACCTGAAGACCCACAACTTCCACTGGAACGTCACCGGCCCGATGTTCAACACGCTGCACACCATGTTCGAAACCCAGTACACCGAACTGGCCGTCGCGGTGGATGACATCGCCGAGCGCATCCGCGCACTGGGCTTTCCAGCCCCAGGGACCTACGCCGCCTACGCCCGGCTGTCCTCGATCAAGGAGCAGGAAGGCATCCCGTCGGCAGACGAGATGATCAAGCTGTTGGTAGAAGGCCAGGAAGCCGTGGTCCGCACGGCACGCGGCATCTTTCCGCTGCTGGAGAAAGTCAGCGACGAACCCACCGCGGACCTGCTGACCCAGCGTATGCAGATCCATGAGAAAACCGCCTGGATGCTGCGCAGCCTCCTGGCAGCCTGACCCCGGGATCGCGATGGTCGCGCCGGCGACCATCGCACCGATTCGCGGCAACCGCCACACTCGGCCACCAGGCAACTGGCACGCAGTTTGAGTGCCACCCTCCTTTACTGTTAAATTCGCGCGCGCCGCAGGCGGGCAATTACCCGATGAGCGCCGTTTTCCGCGCTCGGCTTTCCATCGCCCGATGCCTGCCGCGATTCTGTCGTGCTATTTAACTGTGAGCCATAAAGAATGCTGAAAGTCGTCCATGTACTGACGGGCGTAGCTGCCCTCGTCCTCTCGTTTGTCCCCAGCCTGACCGGCGCGCTGCCCCTCCTGGTCCAACCCGATGCCCTGTGCCTGCTATTCCTCGGCCTGATGAACGTGCAGCTCGCCTCCTCCCTGCAGCGCAATGCCGGTCAGCGGCATCCCGTGCTGCTGGGCGCCTCCCTTCTGCTGATTGCGGCCGTCGTGCTGCAGGCAGTGATCGTCCTGATCCCGGTCGTCGCCATTGCCGGACAGCCTGCCACCCTCGCCAGCCTGGCGCTCGTGTTCATCGCCGTCGTGCTGCAACTGGCCACCGGACACGCCAGCGAGCCCCAACGAACCGAGCGCAAGCCCGCGGCGGCGCGCAAAAAGCAGGCACCCCGCACCAGCGCACCGGGCGCCGCGCGCGAGATGGGCACGGTCAAATGGTTCAATACCTCGAAAGGCTTCGGCTTCATTTCCCGCGACAGCGGTGACGATGTGTTCGTCCATTTCCGCGCCATCCGTGGTGAGGGTCACCGGGTCCTGGTGGAAGGTCAGCGCGTCGAATTCAGCATCATGATGCGCGACAAGGGCCTGCAAGCCGAAGATGTCGTGACGACCGAGGACCGCTGACCCCAAACCCGGCGCCACGCGCCTGCCGCCACCGCGATCAGTAGTGCGGTGGCGGCGCTTCGTCCTCCTCAACGCCTACGCGGCTCTGCAAGTCTTCCTGCCGCCTCGCCAGCAGCGCCACCTGCGCCTGCAACCGTTCAACCATTCGCTGCTGCGAGACCAGCACGTCGTTCAGGGTTTGAATCGTGTCGTCCTGAAACGCCAGCCGCGCCTCGAGGTCCGTGATGCGTTGCTCGAGCTCCATAGACTTCACTCCGCAAACCGAAAATTGGCCGTCTGGACCAGCTTCAACTTCCGCCTGATCGCCTCGATCTGCGCGTCGCTGTAGGGTTGCGCGGGCTGCTGTCCCCATACGGGTGCAGGCCAGGCAGGGTCCGTCCGACGCCGCGCGATGACATGCACATGCAGCTGGCTGACCACATTGCCCAGGGTTGCCACATTCATCTTGTCCGCACCAAAGGTATCCTTCAGGGTTTCGGCCAGCGCAACGGCTTCTTGCCACAGCGCAGCCTGATCCGGACCATCGAGTTGGAACAACTCACTGACCTCCTCACGACGCGGCACCAGGATGAACCATGGATAGTTGGCGTCGTTCATCAACAACAACCGGCACAACGGAAAGTCGCCCAACTCCAGCGTGTCCTGCGCCAGACGCGAATCGAGTACGAACATATCAGCCCTCTTCTTGTTTAGAGCCGGCAAAGGCAGCCTGCAAGCATGAGCGACAGAATACTCCAACACCGGACGATCATCAGCCAGCGCCAGCGCACCAGACCGGCGCATGCGCCTCGCGAAGGAGCCCCGGTTTAGAGCGAACGCATGGCGAACGAACACCCGCGGTGCGCCTCAAATGGCGATTGGATAGTTGTGCACGGTTCTTGCTTTGGTTCAAAAAAGCAGCATCGCCGGGGGGAGAAAAACCGAAATAGCTGCGGTAAGCTTGCCGGCGCTAGTTTACCCAGCTACACAGTAGTGCTTGGAACGCCTAATTTCAGGCCATGCTGTCGGTTCCGACCAGCTAGGGAAGCAAGGACTCAATTGAGCTTGTGTACTGAAAAATAAAGATGCCTCTTTCCGGCCCACGCAGGAAAGCAAGCACCAATTTGAAACCAAAGGAGCAATCACGAATGAAAGTGATGAAGTGGAGCGTTATCGCCATGGCCGTTGCGGCCGGCACGTCGCAAATGGCCCTGGCATCCAGCCAGTCCGAATCGGAAGGCTTTGTCGAAGGCAGCAGCCTGACCATCCTGAACCGTAACCTGTACATGAACCGCGATTTCCGCGGAAACGCTGGCCAGAGCTACCGCGAAGCCTGGGGTCACGGTTTCATCGGCACCTTCGAGTCCGGCTTTACCCAAGGCACCATCGGAGTGGGCGTTGACGCAATCGGTCTGCTGGGCGTCAAGCTCGACAGCGGCAAGGGTCGCGCCTGGCCCGACATCTTCCCCAAGGACAGCGAAGGCCGCCCGCAGGATGACTACTCGGAAGCCGGCGCTGCAGTTAAGTTCCGCCTGTCCAACACCGTCCTGAAATACGGCACCCAGTTCGTCGCTCTGCCTGTTTTCTCCACCGACGATGCGCGTCTTCTGCCGGAAACCGCCCGCGGCGGCCTGATCACCAGCAGCGAGATCGACGGCCTGGAATTGAATGTCGGTCGTTTTACAGCCCTGAGCGCAAAATCTGAAGCGGACCATGATTCCGTTGGCCTGGATGAGATCAACCTCGTCGGCGGCACCTATGCGTTCAGCGAAAGCCTGAGCTCCTCGCTGTACTACTCGGATGTGCAGGACGCGTTCGAGAAGATTTACGGCAACGTTAATTACAACATGGCGCTCGACGCAGACCAGTCGCTGGCTTTTGACTTCAATATTTACCAGACCGACTACGAGTCCGAGTACACATCGACCGGCAGCGACGAAGACAACACAATCTGGAGCTTAGCAGCCACTTACGGCGTTGGAGCCCATAAATTCACCGCCGCTTATCAGAAATCCCATGGTGGCTATATCAACGCCGCAGGGACTCCGGTTGGCTATGACTATGGCGTAGATGGCGGCGGCACCATCTGGCTAGGCAACTCCGTTCAATACTCGGACTTCTACTATAAGGACGAGCAGTCCTGGCAGGTCCGTTACGACCTGGACATGACCTCTTACGGCGTTTCCGGCCTGAGCTTCATGACCCGCTACGTAAGCGGTAGCAATATCGATATGGGCGCCGGCAACTCGGACGCGGAAGAGCGCGAATGGGATATGGAAGCCAAGTACGTGTTCCAGGACGGTCCTGCCAAGGATCTGTCCCTGCGCGTTCGCCAAGCGTTCTATAACGCCACCAATGGTCTGGATAACGACCTGAGCGACACCCGCCTGATCGTCGAATACCCGCTGAGCATCCTGTAATACAGGCCTGACAGCAGGTAGGCGCGACAGACAGGAAGCCCGGCTTATGCCGGGCTTCTTTTTTTCACGAGCCGGAACGTCCTGTCACCGATTCTGTACGCCATCCTGCCGCCACCGTACAATGCCCGGCTTATTTCCCAGCTTTGCAAGGACACAACGGCCAGATGCGCACCAGTCAGTTCCTGCTCTCGACCCTGAAAGAAACCCCCTCCGATGCCGTGGTGATCAGCCATCAGCTGATGCTACGCGCCGGGATGATTCGCAAACTGGCGTCGGGACTCTACACCTGGATGCCCATGGGGCTGCGCGCACTGCGCAAGGCCGAAGCCATTGTTCGCGACGAGATGAACAAGGCCGGCGCGCTGGAAGTGCTGATGCCGGCGATCCAGCCGGCCGAACTCTGGCAGGAGTCGGGCCGCTGGGTCCAGTACGGCCCCGAGCTGCTGCGCCTGAAAGACCGCCATGATCGCGAATTCTGCGTCGGCCCGACGCACGAGGAAGTGATCACCGACCTGGCGCGCAACGAACTGAACAGCTACAAGCAGTTGCCGATCAACTTCTATCAGATCCAGACCAAGTTCCGGGACGAGATCCGCCCCCGCTTCGGCCTGATGCGCGGGCGCGAATTCCTGATGAAGGATGCCTACTCCTTCCATCTGGACCAGGCGTCGCTGCAGCAAACCTACGACCGTATGCACCAGGCGTACTGCAACATCTTTTCGCGCCTAGGCCTCGACTATCGGCCGGTGCAGGCCGATACAGGCTCGATCGGCGGCACCGGTTCGCACGAATTCCATGTACTGGCCGAGTCCGGCGAAGACGATATTGCTTTCAGCGACAGCTCCGACTATGCCGCGAACATCGAGAAAGCCGAAGCCATCCCCCGGGAGTCGGAGCGCGGCGCGCCCAGCGAAGAGCTGCGTCTGGTCGACACGCCGAACTGCAAGACGATCGCCGCACTGGTCGAGCAGTTCAAGCTGCCCATCGAGAAGACCATCAAGACGCTGCTCGTTCGCGGCGCCACAAAAGGCGAACTGGTTGCGCTGATCGTCCGCGGCGACCATGAACTCAATGAAATCAAGGCTGCGAACCTCGCCCAGGTCGAAAGTCCGCTGGTGTTCGCATCGGAGGCCGAAATTCGCACCACCATGGGTGCCGGCCCCGGCTCGCTGGGCCCGCTGAATCTTCCGATCACCTGCGTCATTGACCGCTCGGTGGCGCTGATGAGTGACTTCGCAGCTGGCGCCAACCAGGAAGACAAGCACTATTTCGGCGTCAATTGGGAACGCGACCTACCGCTACCCGAAGTGGCCGACCTGCGCAACGTAGTCGCCGGCGATCCGAGCCCTGATGGCAAGGGCACGCTGGTGATCAAGCGCGGCATCGAAGTCGGGCACATCTTCCAGCTGGGCACCAAGTACAGCCAGGCGATGAACTGCAGCGTCATGGGCGAGAACGGCAAGCCGGTTACCCTGACCATGGGCTGCTACGGCATCGGCGTGTCGCGCGTGGTGGCGGCCGCCATCGAGCAGAACTATGACGAGCGCGGGATTCTCTGGCCCGACGCGCTGGCGCCGTTCCAGGTCGCGCTGGTGCCCATGAAGTATGAAAACGAAGCGGTGCGTGAAGCGACCGACGCCCTGTACGCGTCGCTTTGCGAAGCCGGCTACGAAGTTCTGCTGGACGACCGTGACAAAAAGACCAGTCCGGGCGTCAAATTCGCCGACATGGAGCTGGTGGGTATCCCGCACCGCATCGTGGTGGGAGAGCGCGGGTTGGCCGACGGCACGCTGGAATACAAGCACCGCCGCGATGCCCAGGCCCAGTCAGTTCCCTCCGCCGACATCCTCGAGTTCATCAAATCGCGCATCGAACGCTGACGGAAATCATGCTCAACCGAAGTGTCCAGGCTTCAAGCTGCGCCATGCTCTGCATGGCGCTTCTCTTAAGTGGCTGTGCCAATCAGCTGCCCCAGCGCAGCGAAAACGAAGCACGCACCGAACGCAAGCTGCTCGATCACAGCCTGCGCATCGAAGTGGGCGAGCCGGTGCTGGAACTGCCACAACGGCGGATTCGCATTCTTGACCAGAAGACCTTCGAGGTCACCGAGTTCGAGGTGACCCGGCGCTATGACCGCTACACCCCCTACCAGGCGTGGCGCGAGCTGTACGAGATTCCGCTGGGTGCCGTGGCGGTGGTCGCTGGCGTCGGCGCCAACGTGCTCAACGTGGTCATGCTGGGCAGCCTTCCGGAAAGCGCGACCCGCGGCTGGATCAGCTATGGCTTCGCCGGCCTCAACCCCTTCGTCAACGTCGAGTCCAACGGCCGGTCGCAGCAGAACCTGGCCAGCCTGGATGAACGACAGGGCGACGCTCGACTCGAATATTCCAGCCTGCCCTGGGCCGAGCGCCCCGTGATGGTGACCGCGGCCGGCGAGACGCACGAGCTGACCACCGACCGCAACGGCGTGCTGCGCCTGAACCTGCTCGACGGCCCCTTTGCCGATCAGGACATCAGCCCGGTCGGCAAGCTGCAACTCCAGGTCGAGGATCCTCAGGACCAGACACGCGCGGACGCCACCCTGCTGGTCAGCCGCAACCTGCGCGCCAAGCTGCTCGAGGCCCATGACCTGATCTTCGACGACCTGGAGGGCGACGACGTCAGCCAGTGGGTGCACCGGGTCAAGCGCCTGTCCGAGCTCGGCCTCGAGGAGGAAGCCAGTGAACTCGAGCAGAGCCTGATCGAGCTGACGCGCAACGACCCGGACCTGCAGCAGGAGTTCCTGCGCCGGTTGTTGCAGGACGCCGGCCGGCAAGCCAGCGATCCGGGCGAAGACGACTGAGTTCCAGCCGTGAAGCCGCTCGCCTGCCTGCTATTGTCGATGCTGCTGGCCGCCTCGCCGGCCTTCGCCGCCATCCGCCGCCATCCGCCAGGCGCCGGAACCTGAACTGCGCGCCCTGATGCAACGCACCGTGGCCGAAGCCGAGAGTTTCGAGGACCGCTTCGACGCAGAAGTCTGGCTGCTGGACATGTCCACACGGCTCAAGCGCTACGTGCCGGACGCTGAAGAACGCCTGTCGCTGCTGCGGCTGGTGCATCAGGAAGCCAGCAAGGCGGGGCTCAAGCCGGACATGGTGATGGCACTGATCCATGCCGAGAGCCGCTTCGACCGCTTCGCCATCTCCAGCGTTGGTGCCCAAGGCATGATGCAGGTGATGCCGTTCTGGAAGGCCGAACTGGGGCGCCCCCAGGACAACCTCACCGACAACGCCACCAACCTGCGCTACGGCTGCACCATCCTCAGCTACTACCTGAAAAAGGAGCGCGGCGACCTCACGCGCGCGCTGGCTCGCTACAACGGCAGCCTGGGCAAGACCCAATACCCGTCGAAGGTGATCGGGTTGTGGCAGGACATCTGGTACGTGCGCCCCTGAGGCCTAGTCGGTCGCAGCGCGCAGGCCGGCCAGCCGGGCCCGCAACCCCTCCGCCGTCTGTTCACCGACTAGCCGGGCGCGCACTTCCCGGTCGGGGTCGAGAATATAGGTCACCGGCAGCACGGCACTGGGCGGCAACGACAGGCGTTCAGCCGGATCCACCGCCAACACCCTGAACGTGATGCCCAGCTCGTCGGCAGCCGCCACCAGTTCGTCGCCCTCGATCCCGTCGAAATTCACTCCGAGCACCGTGACGTCATCCAGCGAACGGTCGAGCGTGTTGAGCTCGGGCACTTCAGTACGGCACGGGCCGCACCATTGCGCCCAATAGTTGATGACCAACCAGCGGCCGTCGAGCTGTTGCGCCGTTATCGCCTCGCCATGTTGGTCCGGGCCCCAGTCCTCGCTGCAGCCGGCCAGTAGCAGGCAGGCAAGCAGGCCGAACCTGCCCAGGGTTTGCGTGATCATCGATGGGGTTCCTTTTCAAGGCTGATGGTTGACGTGGTCAAACCCGCCGCGCCTGCAACCAGTCGGCGACGCTCCCGCCAAACAGGTTGGCCTGCTCCTGCCGCAGCAGCTCCAACGACTGACGCAACGTCGGGTACCAGGGCTCGTCAAGCTGCTCGGGCAGCGCCTGCTTGCCCGACAGGGGCCAGGGGTTGCAGCGCAGCAACTGATCGAAGCTGTATCGATTGAGGTCGCGACAGAGCACCCATCCGGAGGACCCGGTTCGACAGACCAGTTGCTCGCGCTCGAAGAACTCGAGGATCTCGTCCCACTCGTCCTCCGGCAATTGCCATCCACTGCGGTGCGCGTCGCGCAGCCGGACCTCTCGTCCGTCCTGCTGGTTTTCATAGAGCACGCGCAGCAGGCCAAGCATCACCAACAGCCGCGGCACCGAGCGACGTCGCCAGCGCTGCGAGGACGACAGACCGCAAACCAGCTCGGCACCGAACAGCACGATCATCCAGGACAGGTAGACCCACAGCAGGAATAGCGGCACCGCAGCGAACGCACCGTAGATCAGCTGATAGCTGGGGAAGTAGCTGACATAGAGGCCGAACAGCTGCTTGGCGGCTTCGAATAGCACCGCCGTGAACACACCGCCGACGACTGCGTGGCGCAACGGAACCCGGGTGTTGGGCACCGCCGCGTAGATCAGGGTAAAGGCCACAACGCTGAGCACCAATGGCATGGCCTTGAGCACCGTGCCTGCGCCGATCACCGCATGAGGGCCGGAAATCAGCGACAGCGAGGTGATGTAGGTGCTCATAGCGAATCCGGCGCCGAGCAACAGCGGGCCGAGACTCAGGATCGCCCAGTACAGGAGGAAACTGGATATGCCCCGGCGCGGCTGTCGCACGCGCCAGATCAGGTTGAACGCCTTCTCGATGGTCAGCAACATCATCAGCGCCGTCGCCATCAGGAAGCCGACACCGAACCAGGTCAGCTGGCGCGCCTGATCGGTGAATGCGACCAGATAGTCCTGGATGGTCGCCCCGGTGGACGGGATGAAATTGCTGAAGATATACACCTGGATCTGTTCACCGATGCCCTGGAACGCCGGGATGGCCGATAACATGGCGAAGGTCACCGTCATCATCGGCACCACCGCGAACAGCGTGGTATAGGTCAGCGCGGCGGCACTGTTCGGGCCGCGGTCCGCCAGGAAGCGTTGCACCAGAAAGCGGCCGAACTCTACGAAATCCTTGATCCGTTGCTGCATTCAATCCCCTCGATGCCTCGCGCGACGCCCGGAAACGCGGGTACGCAGCCGTCCGGCCCGCGCAAGCCTACCTTGGCAGACCGCGCGCCGCGACCGGCGTTTCAGGCCTCGCTGCAATGAAGGGTAGAATGGCCGCCTATTCTGGCGCGAAGCAACCCTAAATGACCGACCTGATCCTCTACCACAATCCACGCTGCTCGAAATCACGTGCCGCCCTCGAGCTGCTCGAACAGCGGGGCCTGGCGCCCACCGTCATCCGCTACCTCGAGGCTCCGCCATCCACCGATGAATTGCGCCGGCTGCTGGCGCGGCTGGGCATCAGCCCGCGGCAGCTGCTGCGCACGGGAGAAGCGGAATACAAGGAGCTGGAGCTTGCCGATCCGGCACGCACGGACGCCGAGCTGATCGAGGCGATGGCCGCCCATCCGAAGCTGATCGAACGTCCGATCCTGGTGGTGGGTGATGCGGCGGTGATCGGCCGGCCGGCGGAACGGATGCTGGAGATCCTGCCATGAGCGAGCCCTACGTACTGGTGCTGTACTACAGCCGTCACGGCGCCACCGCAGAGATGGCACGCCAGATTGCACGAGGCGTCGAGCTGTCGGGCCTGCAGGCCCGCTTGCGCACGGTCCCGGCCGTATCGGCCGACTGTGAAGCGGTGGCGCCGGCGATTCCGGAGCAGGGTGCGGTCTACGCGACGCTGGACGACCTCAAGCACTGCGCGGCACTGGCGCTGGGCAGCCCGACCCGCTTCGGCAACATGGCCGCCCCGCTGAAGTACTTTCTCGATGGCACCAGCGGGCTCTGGCTGACCGGGGAGCTGGTCGGCAAGCCGGCCGGTGTGTTCACCTCGACCTCCAGCCTGCACGGTGGCCAGGAATCGACCCTGCTATCCATGCTGCTGCCGCTACTGCACCACGGCATGCTGGTGCTTGGCTTGCCCTACAGCGAGACGGCGCTGCTCGAGACCCACGGCGGCGGCACGCCCTATGGCGCCAGCCACCATGCCGGCGCAGACAGCAAGCGAGCCCTCGACGAACACGAAATCAGCCTTTGCCGCGCCCTTGGCCAACGCCTCGCGGACACTGCCAAACGTCTGGAGCATGCCCGTGGCTAAACAACCGAAACCCCTGCCGTCCATCCAATGGCTGACGCCGCGGGTGAAAGCCAGCCGGGCGGTGAGCCTTGCCAGTTTCATCGGCCTGGCGGTCCTGCTGATCGTGTGGAACCTGGCGTTCGCCGACCTGCATGGCGCACGCATCTGGGTGGTCATTAGCATTCAACTGATCCCGCTGCTGCTCGTCGCTCCCGGCATGCTGTCCGGCAGCCCGCGCGCCCATGCCTGGACCTGCTTCATCGTCAACCTGTACTTCATCCAGGGCGTTCTGGCGGCCATCGATCCGGCACGGATGCTTTACGGTTGGCTAGAAGCGATCATCAGCCTGACGCTCTTCACCAGCGCGCTGCTCTACACCCGCTGGGCTTATCAGTACGAACGCAAAGCAGCAGGCGAAAGCTGAGGCCGATCCGCCACGCAGTACGGCAGCGCTGCGCCGCTGGATTGCAAAGGAAGCGGGCCGAATGGCGCGGCGGCGCCGAGATCGCTGGACTAAAGTCCTGGCCTGATTCTCGGCAGCCTTCGTTCGGATGAACCGGCTCGCTCGGTTTACCGTAGGGTGGGCGTCCGTCAGGCAACAAGCTGTACCTATCGCCGCCGCAGCGTTCGCCCCAATCACTACCAGCCCAGCGTTTCCTTGAGAAACGGGATGGTCAGCTTGCGCTGCGCCTGCAGCGACGCCTGGTCGAGGCGGTCGAGCAGCTCGAACAGCGCATTCATGCTGCGCGCACCCCGGGTCAGGATGAAGCGACCGACATCGTCGGGCAGGTTCAGGCCGCGACGCGACGCCCGAAGTTGCAGGGCGCGCAGCTTGTCCTCGTCGGAAAGTGGCTGCAGCTGAAACACCAGCGACAGGCTCAGCCGAGACTTGAGGTCGGCCAGCTGTACCGGGATTTCGCGCGGCGAAGCGCTCGCTGCAATCAGCAGCCGTCGACCGCTGTCACGCAGGCGGTTGAACAGATGGAACAGCGCCTCCTCCCAGACGGGATCGCCAGCCACCGCTTCCAGGTCGTCCAGGCAGACCAGCTCGCTGCGCTCCAGGTTATCGAGCAGCGCCGTGCCGTACTCGGCGACCTCAGCCAAGGGCAGGTACACCGCCCGCTCACCGCGCTGCTCAACCCGCAGGCAGGCGGCCTGCAGCAGGTGGCTGCGGCCGACACCCGCATGCCCCCAGAGGTAGACCAGCTCATCCGACCAACCGGCCTCCGGCGAGCAGACACGCTCGACATATCCCAGCGCCGCGGCATTGGCACCGGGGTAGAAGTTGGCGAAGGTGGCATCGTCGCGCAGGCGGATGCCCAGGGGGAGCTGGATGGGTTTCATGGCTGGCGGGTGGGGTCGACCGGTGGCTCTGCGTAGAGGTCCGAGAGTTTATAGAGATCGTGCACGTGGCGCAGCAGAACCATGATCACGGCTGCCACCGGTAACGCCAGCAGCACGCCGGTAAAGCCGAACAGTTGGCCCCCGGCGAGTACCGCGAAGATCACCGCGACCGGATGCAGGCCGATGCGGTCACCGACCAGGAGCGGCGTCAGCAGCATCCCCTCGAGCATCTGGCCGGCGCTGAACACGGCCACCACGCCGAGCAAGGGATAGGGATCCAGCCCCGACTGGAACAGCACGGCCACCAGCGCGGCGCCGATGCCCACCACGAACCCCATGTACGGCACGATGCTGGCGAGCCCGGCGAGCACCCCGATCAACAGCCCGAGTTCGACGCCAACGAGCATCAGCCCGGCGGAATAAACGATGGCCAGCGCCAGCATCACCAGCAGCTGCCCACGCAAAAAGGCGCCGATCACCTCGTGGCATTCGCGCATCAGGGTCATCACCGTCTGCTCACGCCGCCGCGGCAACAGCGCGCGCAACTTGGCCATGATCAGGTCCCAGTCACGTAGCAGGTAGAAGCAGACGACCGGCACCAGCAACAGGTTGGCCAGCCACGCCAGCAGTGCCACGCTGGATGCGGTGGCCTGGCTGACAATCACCGCCACCACGTCGCGCGTGCTGCCGAGGTTGGCGGAGAACGCGCTCTTGAGCTGATCGAGCCGCCAGAAGTCCTCATCCAGGCCGAACTGCAGCTGGACCCAGGGCAGCGCCGTGACCTGCAGCCAGTCGAGCCCCTGCGGAGCGATCTGATAGAGGTGCATCAGCTGCTTGCCGAGCATCGGCACCAGTACCAACAACAACAGCAGGCACAACAGGCTGAACAGCGCAAAGACCAGGATCACGCCCCAGGTGCGCGATAGTTTCCAGCGCTCGAGCCGATCGACCAGCGGATCGCCGAGATACGCCAGCAGGATGCCGACCAGAAACGGCGACAGGATCGGCGAGAGCTGGTAGATCAACCAGCCAAGCAGCAACAGCGCCGCCAGCCACAGCCAGCGGTTGGTGTCAGGAATGCTCATGCTCGAAACGCCTTGCTTAGCTTGCCTGGAGGCCGGACGGCCGCAGGCTGGACACTATGGGATTGGCGAGCGCGCCCCGACCTTTGCCGCTTGGTCATCGGCTGGGTGCACGCTGTTGCCGGCTACCAGCGGTAGTGCAACACGTCACCCTGCTCGGATGGCTCGACTGCAGGAACGACAGGGGCCGAAGCCGGTGCCTCCGGGGCCGCCTCGGCGTCGATCGGTGCGCTGTCGTCTGCACCTGCGGTCGCGCCAGACTCGGCGGGCGGCGCCTGGAGTTCCTCAGGCGGAATTTCCTGCAGCCTCGCCAGTTGCAGCTGTGCGCGCAGCTGGTCGGGGCTGGCGTTGAGTCGATAGAACAGCCGGTCGCCTTCGATCCGCTGCAACCGCGCCGCGAACGGCTCGAGCAGCCGATCCAATTCGGCAAACCGCCCGACGTCAGCGCCGCGCACCTCCAGGGTCAGCTCGGTAGTCGCACCGGGCGCCACGCGGTATTGCGGCGCCAGGTAGCGACTCACGGCCAGCAAGATATCGTCCGCCAGGGCGGCGCGGCTCGGTGCGCTGGCCTTGCCCTGGGTCTGCTTGTCGCCGAGCCAGAGCCGCCATTGTGCGGCCCAGGTCTCACCGGACTGCTCTGCCAGCACTGCCAGCAGGCCGTCGGCATCGTAACGATCGGAGGCCTCGCGCAAGGCCTGTGGCTCCTGCGCCGTGAGCGTATCGGCCGTGGCCGCAAGCTGCTCACCGAGGTCAGCCAGTGGCAGAAGCAGAGGCAGCCCGCGATGCTGCGCCGCCGCCCGCAGCTCGGATGCGCCCGACTGGGCATCGCCGATGAGCTGCGTGCCCTCGGGAGATTCACTCAGCCACCAGGTCAGCAGGCTGGGGCGATCGGCGCCCCACAACGACAACCCCGCCGAGCGCAGCGCCCGCTCGGTGGTCGTCGGGTCGAAGCTCACCACGACGGCGTTGTCCTCGTAGGCATAGCGGCTGACCAGCTGCTGCGGGTCCTTGCGCAGCTCGGCCAGCGCCGGCCGGTCGGACTCGGCATTGCCGGTCAGGCGCAGCACCAGGGTGTCGAACGCCTTGCGCAACGCCTCGTCACGCTCGGCAGGTTGTTGGCTGGCCACAGGCTCGCGCACCTGATACAGGTCCCGCAAGGGAGCCGCCATGCCGTGCGTGGACACAAACGCACAGCACAGGGCCAGGAAAGGAGGGATCAGGCGCATGGGGATACTCGCTGGCAGGCCAGTCATGAAAAAGCGCCGATCGCAGGAGCGACAGGCTTCGGCTAGGTGGTTCAGGCGTTATACCTTAAACAGGCACCGGAATCGGGGCAACCGCTGGCAAGCCGGTACGCGACCGATGTCCGGCGTCGGTCGCGCGGGATGGCTGCTGCCCGGCAAGCCTGATAAAATCGCGCGCTTTCCGCAGACCGGTCCGGCGCGTTCGCCGTGTCGAGACAATCCGCTTGTCGACCGGTCGCCTCGCACATTCCTCACAGGTCCGGATTATGAGCAAGCAACCTTCCATCAGCTACAAGGACGCCGGCGTCGACATCGATGCAGGTGAAGCGCTGGTCGAACGCATCAAAGGCGTGGCCAAGCGCACCGCGCGTCCTGAAGTCATGGGCGGGCTGGGCGGCTTCGGCGCCCTCTGCGAAATCCCGGCGGGCTACAAGCAGCCCGTACTGGTCTCCGGCACGGACGGCGTCGGCACCAAGCTGCGCCTGGCTCTGAACCTGAACAAGCACGACAGCATCGGCCAGGATCTGGTGGCCATGTGCGTCAACGACCTGGTGGTCTGCGGCGCCGAACCGCTGTTCTTCCTTGATTACTACGCCACCGGCAAGCTCAACGTCGACATCGCTGCCACCGTGGTGACCGGCATCGGCGCCGGCTGCGAACTGGCCGGCTGCTCGCTGGTCGGCGGTGAGACCGCCGAGATGCCCGGCATGTACGAAGGCGAAGACTACGACCTGGCCGGCTTCTGCGTCGGCGTGGTGGAAAAGAGCGAGATCATCGACGGATCGACCGTGGCGGCCGGCGATGCACTGATCGCCCTGCCCTCCTCCGGCCCGCATTCCAACGGCTATTCGCTGATCCGCAAGATCATCGAAGTCGCCGGCGCCGATATCGAGAGCGTGCAGCTCGATGGCCAGCCGCTGACCGAGTTGCTCATGGCGCCGACCCGCATCTACGTCAAGCCGCTGCTCAAGCTGATCAAGGACACCGGGGCGGTCAAGGCGATGGCGCACATCACCGGCGGCGGCCTGCTGGACAACATTCCACGGGTTCTGCCCGAAGGCAGCCAGGCGGTCATCGACGTCGCCAGCTGGCAGCGTCCGGCGGTCTTCGACTGGCTGCAGCAGCAGGGCAATGTCGACGAGCATGAGATGCACCGTGTGCTGAACTGCGGTGTGGGCATGGTCATCTGCGTTGCCCAGGCTCAGGTCGACACCGTCCTGGCGAACCTGCGCGATGGCGGCGAGAAGCCCTGGGTCATCGGGGAAATCGGCACCGCCGCTGCTGGCAGCGACCGGGTCGTGCTGAACAACCTGAAAGCCCATTAATGTCGGCCACCTGCGCAGTGGTCGTGCTGATTTCCGGCAGCGGCAGCAACCTGCAGGCGCTGATCGACAGCCTCGCCCAAGACAACCCGGTGCGCATCGCTGCCGTCGTGTCCAACCGAGAGGACGCGTTCGGCTTGCAGCGTGCCCAGGCGGCGGGGATTCCCACCCACGTGGTCCGGCACCGGGAATACGCTGACCGAGAAGCCTTCGACGCCGCGCTGCGCGAAGTCATCGATACGCATCAGCCACAGCTGGTGGTGCTGGCGGGCTTCATGCGCATCCTCACGCCCGTCTTCGTCCGGCATTATCACGGGCGTCTGCTGAATATCCACCCGTCGCTGCTGCCGAAGCACAAGGGCCTGGACACCCATCGCCGCGCCCTCGAGGCGGGTGATAGCGAGCATGGCTGCAGCGTGCACTTCGTCACCGAGGAGCTCGACGGCGGCCCCGTGGCAGTCCAGGCCAGGTTCCCCATCGCAGCCGGGGATACGGTTGTCCAACTGACCGACCGCGTGCATGCGGCCGAACATGTCATCTACCCACTTGCCGTGCGCTGGTTCGCCGAAGGCCGCTTGCGCCTTGCCGAACAAGGCGCGATGCTGGACGGCGTCCTACTGCCGGCCACCGGCCATTCGCTCAGAACCTAGGAGAATTTATGTGTCGCGCCTTGCTGCTCGCCCTCGCCGTGCTGGCCCTGCCGGTCCAGGCTCTGGAGCTCAAGCCTTTTTCCGCCAGCTACACGGCTGACTGGAAGCAGGTTCCGGTCAGCGGCACCGCCCAGCGCAGCCTGGAGAAGCTGGACGCCGGCGCCTGGCGGCTGGACTTCGAGGCCTCGATGCTGGTCGCCAGCTTCAACGAACGCAGCACCTTCAAGGTCGAGGGCGATCGTTTCGTGCCGCAGAGCTACCGCCTCAAGCGCAGCGGCCTGGGCAAGGGCAAGACGATCAAATACGAATTCGACTGGACGGCCAAGCAGGTCGTCGGCGAGGACCGCGGCGACCCGGTCAAACTACCGCTCAATACCGGACTGCTGGACAAGTCCACCTACCAGATCGCGCTCCAGCAGGCCGTGGCGGCCGGCGAGCAGAGCATGAGCTACCAGGTGGTCGACGGCGATGAAGTGGAGACCTACGACTTCCGTGTGCTGGGTGAAGAGCCTGTCAGCACCAAAGCCGGCCAGGTCGACGCAATCAAGGTCGAGCGGGTTCGCGATCCGACCCAGAGCAAGCGCCAGACCATTCTCTGGTTCGCCAAGGACTGGGATTACCTGCTGGTCCGCCTGCATCAGATCGAAAAGGACGGCAAGGAATATCAGATCATGCTCGAAGAAGGCACCGTCGACGGCAAACGCGTCAAAGGTAACTGATCCGCATCGGGCCGGTCAGCCGGCCCGCCCCTCTCTTGCCCGCCGTCGAGTGCCCCCATGTCTGCCTTGCGCGCCGTCTCGCTGCTCATTCTGCTGCCGGTCTTTGCCGGCTGCCAATCGTTGCCCTGGAGCCAGGCTCCCAGCGCGCCGCCGACCGGGCGACTGCAGGGTGAAGTGACTCGCAGCGACGGCGCATTGCTGCTGCATACCTGCGAGGGCACCAGGGCCGTCGAATTGCTCGATGCCGGCGCGACGGGCCTGCCAGACGACACGCTGGCACTGCTGGATGCGAGCGCCCTGCCACTGTTTGCTGATGTTCGCGGCCAGCTCCGCTCACCGTCCGGGGGCCGCCAGCAATTACAGGTAAGCCAGGTATATCGCCTGGCGCCGGCACGAAACGGCTGCGGCGCCGGGGACTTCGACACGCTGGTGGTGCACGCCGTAGGCCATGCACCGGATTGGCGGGTACAGATCAACCCCGAGGGTCTGCTGCTCGAGCGCCCCGGCCACGAGCCGCTGGCCGTGCCCTATCTGGAAGAACAACTGCCTGCCGGGCAAAGCAGCTTCAGCAGCGAAGCCAATGGGCAGCGCCTTGACCTGTGGGTCGCCCCGCAACGTTGCGTCGATCGCGCCACCGGCGCCGTCAGCCACCTGACCGCCGAGCTTCGGCTCGATGGGCAGACCCTGCGCGGCTGCGCCTATGCAGGCGGCGCCCGCGACCAATGACCCCTTCGGCGCGCGACTCAACGCGCCCCGATGCTTCGAAGAACCGGATCATGAACCACGACCTGACCCTGCTGCAGCCCTACCCCTTCGAGAAACTTCGCACCCTGCTGGCCGACACACAGCCGCCGGCGGGCAAGCGCCCGATCGCGCTGTCTATCGGCGAGCCGAAACACCCGTCGCCCGACTTCGTCGCCCGCGCGCTGGCCAACAATCTCGACCAGCTGTCGGTCTATCCGACCACCCTGGGCATTCCAGCGCTTCGCCAGGCCATCGCCAGTTGGTGCGAGCGTCGCTTCGCGCTTCAACCCACCAGCGTAGACCCGGCGCGGCATGTGCTACCGGTCAACGGCACGCGCGAAGCGCTGTTCGCCTTTACCCAGGCCGTGGTCAACCGTAGCCCCGGCGCGCTGGTGGTCAGCCCGAATCCGTTCTATCAGATCTACGAAGGCGCCGCGCTGCTGGCAGGTGCGACTCCGCACTACCTGCCGTGCACGGCGGAGAACCGCTTCAATCCGGACTTCGATGCCGTCTCGCCCGAGACCTGGCAACGCACCCAGATCCTGTTTCTCTGCTCGCCGGGCAACCCCACCGGGGCACTGGTGCCGATTGATGTGTTGGAAAAATTGATTGAGCTCGCCGACGAACACGACTTCGTGATTGCCGCGGACGAATGCTACAGCGAACTCTATTTTGACGAGCAGCATCCCCCTGCCGGGCTGTTGTCCGCTTGCGCGAAACTCGGACGCACTGATTTCAAGCGCTGCGTGGTCTTCCACAGCCTGTCCAAACGCTCGAACCTGCCGGGCCTGCGGTCCGGATTCGTCGCCGGCGATGCGGACATCCTCAAGGCGTTTCTGCTGTATCGCACGTACCATGGCTGCGCGATGCCGGTGCAGACCCAACTGGCCAGCATCGCCGCGTGGGATGACGAGGCCCACGTCGAGGCCAACCGCCGCCTGTATCGGGAGAAATTCGACGCCGTGCTGGAGATCCTTGCACCGGTCATGGACGTGCAGCGACCCGATGGCGGCTTCTACCTGTGGCCCAGGACGCCTGTCAGCGATCCCCTGTTTACCCGCGAATTGTTTGCCCAGGAGCACGTCACCGTGGTCCCCGGCTCTTATCTGTCGCGTGACGTGAAGGGTTACAACCCGGGGGCGGGCCGGGTACGCATGGCACTGGTCGCGCCGCTCGCCGAATGCATCGAGGCCGCGCAGCGAATCCGTGCCTTCATCGGCACACTTTAGTACTGGTCAAGGCCGGAGAGCCGGCCGCGCACTGCCGGCGAACCGGGTCAGGCGACGCCCGGCGGGATCTTGTCCTTGCCGTAATCACGGAGCTTTTCGAGATTCTCCGGTTTCATGTGCTCGGGAATATCCGCCTTGCCGGGTTCGTCGCGGCGTTCGCGCTCGAGTTCGTGACCATCAGGCTGCTGTGGCTGGTTCATGCTGAATCCCCTTGGGTCTAGATCGCGTGCTCTTCCCAGATCAGTTCACCGTCGTCGTCGACCTCCCGCACCTTGGTCAACGCCGCTTCGGCCGCCACGTCCGCCTCGGACGCCAGGTCGTAGCGCTGGCCGTTGGCGACCGTGAACACGCGTGCGGTGTCGTCGGTACCGCGCCGCTTGACTGCGATCACGGCCTCGAAGCCATCGTCAGCGGGAACAGCGGACGAAATCGCCTCGTGGTGCTCGAAATGCTTGCGTGCCATATCTGACCTCATCGTTAGGGGTGTGATCAATGGACAACGCCAACCCCTGAAAAGGTCGTACGCCGGACAGACTGGCTGAACCGTCGCCGCGAACGCGACTCCACAGAGCAACGCACCCAGTTATCAGGAGTCCTGCCATGTCTTTTACCGAACAGTATTCCCCGGACGCGCCATCACGCGCCGCGGTCGATGCGCTCGACGGCTGCACCCTGCTCGAATTCGGTACCGGCTGGTGTGGCCATTGCCGCGCCGCGCAACCGCTGCTGGCGAGCGCCCTGCGGGCACACGACCTGCGCCACCTGAAGATCGAAGACGGGCCCGGCCGGCCGCTGGGCCGTTCGTTCCGCGTCAAGCTGTGGCCGACGCTGATCCTGATGCGCCAGGGCACCGAACTGGGGCGCCTGGTACGACCCACCCGGGCAGCGGCCATTGACGAGTTGCTCGACCTGGCTAAGGGCGACACCGCGTGAGCCGGCAGGGATTGGCGAATCAACGCCGCGACCGGCAACACTCGCTGCAGGGCAGCATTGTGCGCATCGTGGCATAATCCGCGGCCCAGCCAGGAGACCGCGGACCCTGACAATGCCCGATCGATACGAAGGACTTTGCCTCTACGGCATCAAGGCGTGCGACACCATGAAGAAAGCCCGGACCTGGCTTGACCAGCACGGGCTGACGTACCGCTTTCACGACTACAAGAGCGCCGGCATCGACCGCGCCCACCTGCAGGCCTGGTGCGACGAGCACGGCTGGCAGACCGTCCTGAACCGCGCGGGCACCACCTTCCGCAAGCTGGACGATGCGCAGAAAGCCGACCTTGATCAGCAGAAGGCCATCGAGCTGATGCTGGCCCAGCCGTCGATGATCAAACGTCCGATACTGGACCTGGGCAACCGGACCCTGATCGGCTTCAAGCCGGACACCTACGCTGCCGAACTGGCAGCCCAGAACTGAGACCGCTCGCCGCGATCGAGCGCGACTGATAAAAAGGATTCCCCATGAGCACATCGCTTTTCAGCCTGGCGTTTGGCGTCGGCACCCAGAACCGCCAGGGCAGCTGGCTCGAAGTCTTCTACGCACAACCGCTGTTGGGGCCGGCCGGCGAGCTGGTCGATGCCATTGCCCCGCTGCTGGGCTATGCCGGTGGCAACCAGGCCATCGCCATCACCACCACCCAGGCTGCCCAGCTGGCCGATGCCATCAAGCCGATCGACAGCGTCCAGCACGCCCTGCTGACCCGCCTGGCCGAGAGCCAGCGCCCGCTGGTGGTCACCCTGCTGGCCGACGATGCCGCACTGACCTCAACCCCCGAGGCCTACCTCAAGCTGCACCTGATTTCCCATCGCCTGGTCAAGCCGCACGGCCTGAACCTCACCGGCATCTTCCCGCTGCTGCCCAACGTCGCCTGGACCAACCAGGGCGCTGTGGACCTGGCCGAGCTGGCCGAACGCCAACTCGAGGCACGCCTCAAGGGCTACCTGCTGGAAGTGGTCTCGGTGGACAAGTTCCCGAAGATGACCGACTACGTGGTGCCGGCCGGTGTGCGCATCGCCGACAGCGCGCGGATCCGCCTTGGCGCCTATGTCGGCGAAGGCACCACGGTGATGCACGAAGGCTTCATCAACTTCAACGCCGGCACCGAAGGCCCGGGCATGATCGAAGGTCGCGTCTCGGCGGGCGTGTTCGTCGGCAAGGGCTCTGACCTGGGCGGTGGTTGCTCGACCATGGGCACCCTGTCCGGCGGCGGCAACATCGTCATTTCCGTTGGCGAAGGCTGCCTGATCGGCGCCAATGCCGGCATCGGCATCCCGTTGGGTGACCGCAACACCGTGGAATCGGGTCTGTACATCACCGCCGGTACCAAGGTGAACCTGCTCGATGAGCAAGGCGAACTGGTCAAGGTGGTCAAGGCGCGCGAGCTGGCCGGCCAGACCGACCTGCTGTTCCGCCGCAATTCGCTGACCGGCGCGGTCGAATGCAAGACGCACAAATCCGCGATCGAGCTGAACGAGGCGCTGCACGCGCATAACTGAGGCAAAAACCGATCGAAGCGCTGGAGGCTGAAGGCCGGACGCTGGGCAGCCCACGTGTCACCTCCAGCCTCCAGCCGCTTCGGGCACAAGCCATAGGACGAAAACGATGTCGCTTCTATCTCCCTGGCGTGCCGATTTTCCTGCCCTGGCGATCCTTGAGACCCAGGGTCAGACCTACCTCGACAGCGCCGCGACCGCGCAGAAACCGCAGGCGTTGATCGACGCCCTCACCGGCTACTACACCTGTGGCACCGCCAACGTGCATCGCGCCCAGCATCAGCCCGCCGAGCGTGCCACCCGTGCGTTCGAGGACGCGCGGATCAAGGTGGCCCGCTGGCTGAACGCGGCCTGCCCCACCGAGATCGTCTTCACCCGCGGCGCCACCGAGGCGCTGAATCTGCTTGCCTACGGGCTGGAGCATCTGGTCGGAGCAGGCGACGAAATCGTCGTCAGCGCCGTCGAGCATCACGCCAACCTGCTGCCGTGGCAGCAGTTGGCCAAGCGCCGCGAGGCCAGACTGGTCGTGCTGCCGCTGGATGCCCGCGGGTGCGTGGACATGGCCGCGGCGGCATCGCTCATCGGCCCGCGCACCCGGCTGCTGGCCGTCAGCCAGCTGTCCAATGTGACCGGCACCTGGCAGCCACTGGCCGAACTGCTGCCCCTGGCCAGGGCGCAAGGCGCGCTGACGGTGGTCGACGGCGCGCAGGGCGTGGTCCACGGTCGCCACGACTTGCAGGCGCTGGCCTGCGATTTCTATGTGCTGTCCAGCCACAAGCTCTACGGACCGGAAGGTGTCGGCGCGCTCTACGGCCGTGGCGAGTCGCTGCTCAAGCTCAAGCACTGGCAGTTCGGTGGCGAGATGGTCCGCATCGCCGACTACCAGCACGCTGAATTCCACGCCGCGCCGTTGGGCTTCGAGGCCGGCACGCCGCCCATCGGTGGTGTGATCGGCCTCGGCGCGGCACTCGACTACCTGTCGAAACTCGACGCCGCGGCGGTCACCGGCCACGAACAGGCGCTGCACATGAAACTGCTCGCCGGGCTGGCGGTACGTGACGGAGTCAGGCTGCTCGGTGAGCCGGAGGTCGCCCTGGCAAGCTTTACCGTGGCCGGCATCCATCATGGCGACCTGGCCCACCTGCTCACCGAACAGGGCATCGCCGTGCGTAGCGGCACGCACTGCGCGCAGCCACTGTTGAAGGCGTTGGGCGTGGACGGGGCGACCCGCGTGTCCCTCGGACTGTACAACGACGGCGACGATCTGGAGCGCTTCTTCGGCGCGCTGGACCGGGCGCTGGAGTTACTTCGATGAACGGCCTGCCGGAGCCGGCGGCCGGCGCCCTGGCGTCTTTTCAACAGGCCGCCGGCTGGGAACAGCGTGCGCGTCTGTTGATGCAATGGGGCGAGCGGCTCGAGCCGCTCACTGATGCCGAGCGCAGCGATGGCAACCTGGTAACGGGCTGCGACAGCAAGGTCTGGCTGGTTGGCGAACACCGCGGTGACGGCTGGCACTTCCGCGGCACCAGCGAGGCACGGCTATTGCGCGGCCTGCTCGCGGTGCTGCTGGTCCGGGTCGATGGGCTGGGCGCAGACGAGCTGCGGCAGCTCGACGTGACCGAATGGTTCGATCAGCTGGGGCTTTCCCGACAGCTCAGCCCGTCGCGGGCCAACGGGATGACCGCCGTGCTGGCGCGCATGCGCACGCTGGCACTCGCGGACTGAACGAGCCGACCCTCAGCTGCCGACCGCGCCGGGTGTGCGCTCCGACGGCCGCCGAGCACCGGCGACCACCTTGTCCACCGCCCGCGCCGCCGCCGCGAGACCAAAGCTGGCGGTAACCATCATCGCTGCGCCGAAACCGCCGGCGCAGTCGAGCTTCACGCCCTCCCCCACGAACTGCTTGCTCTGGCAGACACCGCCGTCCGGCCTGGGATAGCGCAGCTGTTCGGTGGAAAACACACAGGGCACGCTGTAGGTGCGCCCGGGGGTGCGCGAGAAGTTGTACTCGCGGCGCAGCAGCGAGCGCACCTTTGCCGCCAGAGGGTCATTGAAGGTCTTGTTCAGATCGGTGACCTGGATCTGTGTCGGATCTACCTGTCCACCGGCACCGCCCGTGGCGATGATCTGGATTTTGCGACGCTTGCACCAGGCGATCAGCGCGGCCTTGGCCGGCACGCTGTCGATGCAGTCGATGACGCAATCGAGCTGCTCGGTAATGTAGTCAGCCATGGTTTCACGGGTAACGAAGTCGGCGACCGCGTGCACCCTGCAGGCCGGGTTGATGGCCATTATCCGCGCCGCCATCTCATCGACCTTGGGCTTGCCGACGGCGCCCTCCAGCGCATGCACCTGCCGGTTGGTGTTGCTGATGCAGACATCGTCCAGATCGAACAGGCTGATCTCGCCGACACCGCTGCGCGCCAGCGCCTCGGCCGCCCAGGAACCGACCCCGCCGATGCCGACCACCGCCACATGGGCGGCCGCCAGGCGCTCGAGCCCCTCGGTGCCGTACAAGCGGGCGATCCCGCCGAACCGTTGATCGTCGATGGCCATGTCGTTCCCCGAAAAATACCGCGCGATTATAGGCGCTTCGCCAGGGCCGACACAGCCTCCGCAGCCCTTGCACCGCGCGATCGCGACGCATGGCAACCGGATGACCGCGGTCGCTGAATGCCTTCCCGAACGCGCCCCGGGTGTGGCCGGTTTGCTTTAAAATGACGCCCCTTTCCCGCCTTGCCCCGGAGCCGTGATGACTGCCGCCGCCCTCTCCCCGACCCTCGAACTGGCCTGTGAGCTGATCAATCGACCGTCGGTCACGCCGTTGGACGAGGGCTGCCAACAGCTGATGAGCGAGCGCCTGGCTGCCTGCGGTTTCGCCATCGAGCCGATGCATATCGAAGACGTGGAGAACTTCTGGGCGATCCGCGGTAACGAAGGGCCAGTGCTGTGCTTCGCCGGCCATACCGACGTGGTCCCCACCGGCCCGTTGCAGGCCTGGCAACACCCGCCATTCGCGGCGCGTATCGACGAGCACGGCATGCTCCATGGTCGTGGCGCCGCAGACATGAAGGGCAGTCTGGCGTCGATGATCATCGCGGTGGAGCGCTTTACCGCCGATTTTCCCGCGCACAAGGGCCAGATCGCCTTTCTCATCACCAGCGACGAGGAAGGCCCGGCCCACCACGGCACCAAGGCGGTGGTAGAACGGTTGCGCGAACGCGGTCAACGGCTGGACTGGTGCATCGTCGGCGAGCCGTCGAGCACCAAGCTGGTCGGTGACGTGGTCAAGAACGGTCGGCGTGGCTCGCTCGGCGGCACCCTGACCGTGCGCGGCCAGCAGGGCCACGTGGCCTACCCGCATCTGGCGAAAAACCCCATCCACCTCGCCGCGCCGGCACTCGCGGAACTGGCTGCCGAGCACTGGGACGACGGCAACGCCTTCTTCCCGCCGACCAGCTTCCAGATTTCCAACCTGAATGCGGGCACGGGCGCGACCAACGTGATTCCCGGCACCCTGGAAGCGGTGTTCAACTTCCGCTTTTCCACCGAATCCACCGTCGATGACCTGCAGCAACGCACCGCGGCCATCCTCGACAAGCACGGCCTGGACTGGCACCTGGACTGGGCATTGTCCGGCCTGCCCTTCCTCACCGAACCAGGCGAACTGCTCGACGGCGTGGCCGCGGCGATCCGCAGCGTCACCGGCCGCGAGACCACCGCCTCCACCAGCGGCGGCACCTCCGACGGCCGTTTCATCGCCACGCTCGGTACCCAGGTGGTCGAACTCGGCCCGGTCAACGCGACGATCCACCAGGTGGACGAACACATCCTGGCCAGCGATCTCGACCTGCTGACCGATATCTATTACCAGACCCTGGTCAACCTGCTCGCATGCTGATCTGCCCGCTCTGCCAGGGCGCGCTCGCCGCCATCGACCACGGCGTCGCCTGCCCGGCCAATCACCGTTTCGATCGGGCCCGCCAGGGTTATCTCAACCTGTTGCCGGTGCAGCACAAGAACAGCCGCGACCCCGGCGACAACCAGGCGATGGTCGAAGCCCGCCGGCGCTTCCTCGACGGCGGCCACTACGCACCGCTGGCCGCGCGGCTGGCGCAGCTGGCCGCCGAGCGCTCGCCGAGCCGCTGGCTCGATATCGGTTGTGGCGAGGGCTACTACACGGCGCAGATGGCCCAGGCGCTGCCAGACGCCGATGGCTATGCGCTGGACATTTCCCGCGAGGCGGTCAAGCGCGCCTGCAAACGCGCCCCGCAGCTTGAGTGGCTGGTGGCGAGCATGGCGCGGGTGCCGTTGGCCGATGCCAGTTGCGACCTGCTGGCCAGCGTCTTCAGCCCGCTGGACTGGAGCGAAGCCCGCCGCTTGCTCACGCCCGGCGGTGGCCTGTTGCGCATGGGCCCGACCCGCGAACATCTGTGGGAACTGCGCGGGCTGCTGTATGACGAAGTCCGCGCCTATGATGATGAGAAGCACCTGTCGCTGGTCCCCGCCGGTATGCATCTGGCGCATAGCGAAACACTGAGCTACATGCTGCAGCTCGACGACCGGCAAGCACGCGCCGACCTGCTGGCCATGACGCCGCATGGCTGGCGCGCCAGTGCCGAGCGCCGGACGAGGGTGATCGACACACCGCTCAAGGTTCGGGTTGCGATACGCTACGATTGGATCGAGCGAGACCGTTAGGCCCTGTCACCCGTCCGACGTGGCCAGACGCCACGTCCCGCCGTCCGCCACAGGCTTGCCCCCTCCACACACAAGGCCACCGCCCATGCGTCAACCGGATATCGAGATCTACCTCAGGGACGCCAGCCAGGACGCTGTCACCGCCTGGCTCAGCCAGGCTGTCGGTTCCTGCTCGCCCTGGCAGCCCAAGGGCAACACCTTCAAGTGCCGAGCCGGCGACATTCCGGTGACCTGGCTGCCTAAGGCCGTCGGCAAGTGGCACGGCCTGTTGCTGGAAAGCGACGCGACGCCGTGGGCAGACGATGTCGCCTGTGCCCGTGCGGCCTATCAGGCGCTGGGTGTGGAAATCCGCTGCGCGCCGGGCGGCTGGCAGGAAGAAGAAGCCGTGGAAGACGCGGACCGCTGGATCAGCGTCAGCGAGCGCGGCGAAGCGGAAATCCTCTGGCGCACGGACTGAGGCGTTCGCGGCGGGCTGGCCGCAACGCCAGCCCACTCATTGGCCGCTGCCCCACTGCCGCACGCGCTTCGCTCACTCGGCGCGCCCAATGGGAAAGAAGCGCCCCCGGCTCCAGACACCCAGCCAGCTGTCCCCCTCGATCTCGTGCGGCACCGCCAGTTCGACCAGTTGGTAGAACACATTGCGATGGATCAGCGCTTCCAGGTTCGACCGCACCAGCACATAGGGCGCCGGCTCCTGGGTTGAGGGATTCAACTCGACCCGTATCGGATGGTCCGCCCCGGCCTCCGCCTCGTCACCGACATTGGTAATGAAGCGCAGCACCTGGGCCTCCCCGCTGCCCTCGACCAGCAGCTCGGTCGCCACGAAGGGCGCGTCATCCACGGTGATGCCCACCTTCTCCACCGGCGTTACCAGGAAATAGTCGTCGCCGTCACGCCGGATCACAGTCGAAAACAGCCGGACCATGGCCGGACGCCCGATCGGCGTGCCCATGTAGTACCAGCGCCCGTCACGCGCGATGCGCATGTCCAGGTCGCCGCAGAACGGAGGGTTCCACAGGTGCACCGGCGGCAGGCCCTTGCTCTGCGACCGGGTAATCTGTTCGAGCAGGTTCGCGGCCTTTCCAGCATCGCTCATGTGCGCTCCTTAGCGACTCAGGCCAGTCAGGCGCCGGGCGTAGTCGCGCAACGGCGCGCCCAGCAAGACCTGTGGCGTCGCATCGTAAATGTTCAACAGCCCCCCGCGGCTGCGGATTCGTGCCGTATCGACCAGGTAGCGATTACCGGTCTCGATCAGCATCAACTGGATCACGCTCGTATCGACACCCAGGCGATCCAGCGCGCGCTGATCGTCAAGCTCGTCGAAACTGCCGATACGGTCATCCGCCGCGGCGAATCGCGTGTACAGCAAGTAATGGGCACCGGCCGCCCTCGCTTGGTTCAACGCTTCTTCGAGCCCGGCCGGCTCGGCCGCGCGCCTGACCAGCGGAAAATATTCGACGAAGCCCTTGAACGCCTCCTCGGCAACCACGTTCGGCCGCGGATAGGCATTGCCGGGCGGGACGAAGTGCCCCTGGGCGATGTAGATGAACGAGTCGGGCTGCAGCCGCCAGGAAGCCGACCGCACCGTTTCGCTGTGGTCTAGCACACCCACGTCGCTGAGCTGATACCGCGCGCCCTCGGCCAAGTCGCTGACGTTCATGCAGCCGCTCAACGCGAGCACAGCCACGATAAGGCTCACCACTTTCATTGACCGCTCCTGCTGCTGACGTAAAACCGACGAATCGGGCGAGGCAATGCACTAAGCACGCCAGTTACGCAGTAGCGCCCCCATGACTGCGTGGCCGCCCGGCCGATGCCGATCCGCATTAGAGATTCGTGTACGCATTCACCGGCGCTGGTGTTCATCGAGTCGTTCCGCTCGATGGTGCTGGCCAGCCAGACACGGAACAACCCGAACAACAACCTGCCGCAGTTCGTCCATCAGCCGGGGATGTTGATGACCACCCGGCAGGCGACGACCTTCCTGACTGGCGAATATCACCGAAACCGATACCAACCCGTGGGCAACGGCTGATCTGGCTGCGCCAGGGCGGCCACGCACGTCAAGGGCGCACACGACGAAGGAGCAGAATGGCGCGCCGCCAGCCGACCCGGCCAGACCCGCATAGGTTTCGTAGCGCCAGGCTTTGCCAGGGCTGCCGTGAGTCGCTTTCGCGGACGGTCACCGCAAAGACCTCCTTCGGATCAGTGCACGATGACCTCCGCGTTAGAAGACCCTACACCGATCTTGCACTTCAGCCCCTACGGAACGGCGCTTCTTCACCGACGCGATGACCGCTGGCTGGGCATCATGCCGGCAGTCGAGGCGCGGATCAGCACCCATGCGGATGAATGGCGCCTGTATCGCATCGACAACGACAATCTGCACAACGCCGAGCTGCTGACAGATCAGGAAGGCCTGCTCGGCGGTCGTCCAGCAGCGGGCACCCGCGCACAGGCGAGGTGTCATCCTCCGCCAGGTTTCGGCCGGGCGGTAATCGCACCCGCCGCACGACCCACTCGACGCGCGCCGGCGAGCATCCTGCACCGTCTAGCGCAACCGTCAGCGAAGCTGGCGGTCGGTCAGTCGCGCTTGCGCTTGTTGCCCATGCGCACGCCAATGTCCATCAGAAACTGGAAGAAGCCTTCCTGGTCCTCGAGCACGTTGCTCCAGAACGGCGAGTGGTAGAGCGCCACGGCGCCATGCACCAGTGCCCAGGCCGCGCAATAGTGGAAATACGGCGGCACGTCTTCAAGCTTGCCTTCATCGATGCGGCCTTTGATCAGCTGGGTCAGGTGCTCGAAGTTCGAGGCGCGAATCCGGTGCAGCTCCTCCACCATATCCGGGACCTGATTGCCTTTGACCACTTTCTCCTCGAGCCGGTCGAACAGCCGGTAGCGTTGCGGATCACGCATGCGGAACTCGAAGTAGGCGCGCGACAACGCCTCCTTGTCCTGATCCAGGCTTGGCGAGTGCAGCAGCTCGTTGAGGTCGCGCTCGTAGTCGAGCATCAGCCGGAGGTAGATTTCCGCCTTCGACTTGAAGTGCTTGTAGATAGTGCCTTTGCCGATACCGACCCTGTCGGCGATCATCTCGACGGTCACGCTGTCTTCCCCCTGTTCGAGGAACAGCTGGAGTGCCGTATCGAGGATCTCTTGTTCGCGGCGACGGAATTCGCGGACCTTGCGGGATTCGTTTTGCATAAGCGGCTGCAGTTGAAGTAGAAGCGGAAGATTATGCCTATTTAGTCAGAAAAAGCACGGAACATTGCCCATGAGTCCATTAGATGACGAATTTCCCCAAATCGACGGGTTGCGCTACCTGAACCACGCAGCCGTCGCGCCCTGGCCTCAGCGAGCGGTCTCGGCCGTCAGCGCCTTTGCTGAACAGAACGCCACGCTGGGTGCGCGTGACTATCCGCAGTGGCTGCTGGTGGAAACCCGCCTGCGCCAACGCCTCGCACGGCTGCTAAACGCTTCCGGCACAGATGATCTCGCACTGGTGAAGAACACCTCGGAAGCCTTGTCTTTCGTGGCCTTTGGCCTGGACTGGAACGTCGGCGATCAGGTCGTGATCAGCGACGAGGAATTTCCGTCCAATCGGGTCGTCTGGGAGGCGCTCAAGCCTCGCGGCGTCGAAGTCATACAGATTGGCCTCAAGGGAGAAGACCCCGAGGCCGCCTTGCTCGCCGCCTGCGGCCCCAGGGTACGCCTGATGTCCATCAGCGCCGTGCAGTATGCGAGCGGGCTGCGACTAGACCTGGCCAGGCTTGGCGAAGGCTGCGAGCAGCGTGGCGTGCTGTTGTGCATCGATGCCATCCAGCAGCTCGGCGCGCTGCCGTTCGATGTGCAGCGCTACCGCTGCGCCTTCGCCATGGCCGATGGGCACAAATGGATGCTCGGCCCCGAAGGGCTCGGGGTGTTCTACTGCCGCAGCGACTGGCGCGAGCGTCTGAAGCTCCATGAATTCGGCTGGCACATGCTCGAACAAGCCGGCGACTACGACCGTGCCGACTGGCAACCGGCACGCAGTGCCCGACGCTTCGAGTGCGGCAGCCCCAACATGCTCGGGGCCATGGCGCTGGACGCAAGCCTCTCGCTGCTCGAGCAAGTGGGCATGCAGGAGGTCGGCCAACGGCTCGAGCAGAACGTCGACCAGCTGTACCAGGCGCTGGCGGCCATGCCCCGGGTCGAACTGCTCAGCCCGGCCACCCCTGCGCGGCGGGCCGGCATCCTGACCTTCAGAATCGAAGGAATGGATAATCCGAGCCTGTTCGAACAGCTCAAGGCACAGCAGATCGTCTGTGCGATGCGCGGGGGTGGCGTACGTCTGTCGCCGCATTTCTACACTCGGGCGGAGGTCATCGAACAGACGCTGGCCAGCATTCACGCCCTGGCGAAAGGCTGAGCGATCAGCCTGCGGGGTGACTATTCCAAATCCGTTTAAGAATGTCGGCAATCTGACAGCAGACTTCGCATTACGGACCAATACTTCAGTCACTGGCCGTGCAACTCCCCCAATGCCCGGCCAGTTGAGGAAGCGAGGAACGTGACCTCATTTACTCCTAATGGTCTTGGCCCGGCTCCTCTGGAAGCCGGGTTTTTTTTGGCGCTTCCTGGAGGTTCAGCCGATGGCGCCTACCGGCCGCCGGGCGCGCCGTATGCGAAAGCAGCCCCAGATGAACAGCACCCAGAATGGGATGGCGAAGATTGAGGTCCGCAGGCCGGGCATGGACAGCATGATCGCCGCGATCAGTAGCACGAACGCCAGGCAAAGGTAATTGCTCAGGGGCGACCAGAAGGCTTTGAAGGACGGCTCGATGCCTTGCGCCGTCATCGCTTTGCGGAATTTCAGGTGCGCCAGGCTGATCATTGCCCAGTTGATCAGCAGTGCGGCAACCACCAGCGACATCAGCAATTCCAGCGCGGACTGTGGCAGGAGGTAATTGACCACTACGCAGAGCAGCGTGATCAACGCCGAGAAGGCAATGGCCAGCACCGGCACGCCGCGGCGATTCACCCGCATCATCATCCTCGGCGCGTCGCCCTGCTCGGCCAGGCCGTAGAGCATGCGGCTGTTGCAATAAACACCGCTGTTATAGACCGACAGCGCAGCGGTCAATACCACGAAGTTGAGGATATGCGCCGCCGTGTCGCTCCCGATCAGGGAGAATATCTGCACGAAGGGGCTACCGCTGTAAGGATCACCGGCCGAACCGAGGGTCTGCAACAGCGTATCCCAGGGGTACAGCGCCAGCAGCACGCTCAGCGCGCCGATGTAGAAGATCAGGATGCGGTAGACGACCTGGTTGATCGCCTTGGGAATCACGGTCTTCGGATCGGACGCCTCGGCGGCGGTGATGCCCACCAGTTCGAGCCCACCAAAGGAGAACATGATGATGGCCAGCGCCATCACCATCCCGCTGACGCCGTTGGGAAAGAAGCCGCCGTGGCTCCAGAGGTTGCTGAAGCTCGCCTGCTCGCCACCGCGTCCGCTGAACAGCAGGTAAAGCCCCAGCACGATCATGCCGACGATGGCACCGACCTTGATGATGGCAAACCAGAATTCGGTTTCCCCGAACGCCCGCACGTTGACCAGATTGATCAGGTTGATGAGCACGAAAAATGCCGCGGCGGTGCTCCAGGTTGGCACGTCCGGCCACCAGAACTGCACGTACTTGCCCACCGCGGTGAGCTCAGCCATGCCTACCAGCACGTACAGCACCCAGTAATTCCACCCCGAAAGGAAGCCCGCAAAGGGTGCCCAATAGTGATGAGCGAAGTGGCTGAAGGAACCGGCCACCGGCTCCTCCACGATCATTTCGCCGAGCTGCCGCATGATCAGGAAGGCGATCAAGCCGCCGATGGCGTAGCCGAGGATCATCGACGGGCCGGCGCTACGCAACACCCCTGCCGAGCCGAGGAACAACCCGGTGCCGATGGCGCCGCCCAAGGCGATCAGCTGTATATGGCGGTTTTTCAGGCCGCGTTCAAGCGGCCCGGTATGCAGCGTTTCGCGGGACATGCCATCACCCTGTCAGTTCGATGACCGGTGCGATGGCAGGTCACTGACGCCGGAAGCAGCCAGAGGCACGGATCGAACCGGATGAATGAATGCACGACGCCGCCCGGGCATCGAAGCGGCGGCGATTGTACACGGCATCGCCGGGAGCGGATCGGCCAGGCCTGCCCCGCGACGCTGGGTCGCGATCAGGCCCTGACCCGGGCAAGGGGAAACAGACGCTTGAAGTTGGCAGTGGTTTGTTCGGCCAGGGTGTCGAACGACACACCGCGCAGCTCGGCGATGAATGCCGCCACCTCATGCACGTACTGCGGCAGGTTGGGCTTGCCGCGGTAGGGCACGGGCGCCAGGTAAGGCGAGTCCGTCTCCACCAGCAGCCGGTCCGACGGGACCTGCCGGGCGACTTCGCGCAGGGCGTCGGCATTGCGAAAGGTGACGATGCCAGACAGCGAGATGTAGTAGCCCATATCAAGGGCGGCACGTGCCATGGCCCAATCTTCGGTGAAACAGTGCAGGACGCCGGCCTGCGGCAAGTCCGCATCGGCCAGCAGCGCAAGCGTATCAGCGCGTGCCGCGCGGGTGTGAACGATGACCGGCTTGCCGCAGACGCGGGCGGCATCGAGGTGCAACCGGAAGGACCTTTGCTGGAGTTCGGCGGCGTCGGGTTCGTAGTGATAATCGAGCCCCGTCTCGCCGATTGCCACCACCTGTGGCTCGTCCAGCTCGCGCAGCAGCCAGTCCAGCGCGGGCTCGGCGCCCGGCGCGAGGTCCAACGGATGCACGCCAACGGAGCAGTCGACATCGGCATGCTGGCGCGCCAACGCCTTGACCGCCCCGGCGTTCTCGGCGCTGACGCCAATGCAGAGGAAATGCCCGACACCCCGTGCACGGGCGGCATCCAGTGCCGTGTCCAGGCAGCCACCGTGGACGGTGAGATCCAGACGATCGAGGTGGCAATGCGAGTCGACCAACATGAACAGTCACCAGAAAACAAAGCGGCGATTGTAGAACAAAGTGGTCGCAGGGTCTCGACCGTGCGGCGAGACAGGGCGGAAGCCGGCTGCGGCTACATGGTATGGGTCGGCCGATCCGACTTCATCGCACCGGCCAGGTAGGTCTCGATCTTGTTGCGGGCGGTGGAATCGCCCTCATTGAACTGAACACCCACCCCGGCGGCGCGGTTGCCCTGGGCGCCCTTGGGAGTGATCCAGACGACCTTGCCGGCCACTGGAATCTTCTCCGGCTCGTCCATGAGGCTGAGCAGCATGAACACCTCGTCGCCCAGCTTGTAGCTCTTGTTCGTGGGAATGAACAACCCACCGTGCTTGATGAAGGGCATGAACGCCGCATAGAGCACCGACTTGTCCTTGATGGTCAGGGACAGGATGCCGTTACGCGGACCAAGGTTTGCAGGCAGGCTCATGCGGTATTCCTAACGACGATTGCAAGGATTCTAGCTTGGCCCGGGCAGGCTTGCCCACTGCGCCAACAGCGCTTCGAGAAGCAAGACACGATTGAGGTTGGCCTTGCCTAGGACTTTCTGCCGGTGGGCCAGCAGCCAATCCTGTAGGACCAGCAGGTCGGCAGGCGCGGCTTTCTGCGCCAGGTACGGGATCACCTTCTGCATATCGGCGGCGCCGAGCCCCGCTTCATCGCCGGTCATCTGGAACCGCAGGATCAGGTGCGCCCATTCGCAAAACCAGTCGAACAACAGCAGCAACGGCAACGGATTCCAGGCTTCGGCGAGCTGACTGGGGGTCTGCTGCCGCTTGAGCAGCTTCTTGATGCCGTCCACCACCTGGGCGCGCATCTCCAGCACGCCCTGCCCGTGCAGCTTGAGCGCTCCCAGCGGTGAGTCGGACGCCAGGGCGAGCAGCTCTTGCCGCTGCGCAACGGCCAAATCGGGCAGTTGCTGAGCCAGCCAGTGCAAGCTCTGGTCGCGATTCGGCAGCGGGCAACGCTGCTGCACGCAACGGCTCTTGATGGTGGGCAACAGTCGACTGGGCTGGTGGCTGATCAGCAGCAGCACCGTGTCGCCGGCAGGCTCCTCGAGGCTTTTGAGCAGGGCGTTGGCCGCGTTCAGGTTCATTGCCTCGGCGGGCTCCAGCAGCACCACCTTGCGGCCGCCAAGCTGTGCGGTCTGGCTGACGAACCCCACCAACTGCCGCACCTGATCGACGCGTATCGCCTTATCGGCTTCCTCCGGCTCGAGCACCTGATGGTCCGGGTGCGTACCGGCGCTCAGCAATAGACACCCCTTGCAGCGGCCGCAGGCACCGTCGGCGACCGGCTGCTGGCAGAGCAGCAACGCCATCAGCCGTTCGGCCAGAGCCCGTTTGCCGATGCCAGCCGGACCATGCAACAGATAGGCATGCGCATGCTGTTGACGACTGGCCAGCAGCCGCCACAGCTCGCCCTGCCAGGGCAGCAGGTCAGCCACGCGCGCGCTCCAGGATATCCGGCAGCAGCTCGTCCAGGTCGTGCTGCACCGCATTCAGCGGCTGGCTCGCATCGATCACCCGGTACCGCGCCGGGGACTGACGGGCCCTGTTCAGGTAGGTGCTGCGCACCGCTTCGAAGAAGGGCAGCCCCTCCTGCTCGAACCGATCGAGCCGGCCACGCTCCGCAGCGCGACTGAGTCCTATCTCCACCGGCAGATCGAAGATCAGCGTGAGATCGGGACGCATCTCGCCCTGGACGAAGGTTTCAAGCTGTCCGATGCGCTGCGCCGACAGACCGCGCCCGCCGCCCTGGTAGGCGTAAGTCGCATCGGTAAAGCGGTCGCAAAGCACCACTGCCTGGCGCGCCAGCGCAGGTCTGATTACCTGGGCCAGGTGCTGAGCACGCGCCGCGAACACCAGCAGCAGTTCGGTGTCGCTGGCCATGGGCTCGTCGGCGGGCGCGAGCAACAGTTCCCGGACACGCTCGGCCAGCGGCGTGCCGCCAGGCTCACGGGTCAACACCACGTCGAGGCCCTGCTCGCGCAGGCGCTGCGCAAGGTACTCGCGGTTGGTGCTCTTGCCGGCGCCTTCGGGCCCTTCGAGGGTGATGAAGCATCCGGTCACTGGCTTTTCTCACTGGCAGAGGGGGCTTGGGGAGCAGGGCTCGAGCGGTAATCGGCGCGCCGCTTGAGCTGATACTCACGCACGGCCTGATTGTGCTCGCTCAGCGTACCGCTGAAGACGTGGCTGCCATCGCCGCGGGCAACGAAGTAGAGGCTGTCGCCCTCGACCGGATGCAGTGCGGCATGGATGGCTTCGCGACCGACCATGGCAATCGGAGTCGGCGGCAGGCCGGCATTGGTATAGGTGTTGTAGGGCGTGGGCCTGCGAAGATCGCGACGGGTGATGCGCCCGGTATAGCGCTCGCCCATGCCATAGATCACCGTCGGATCGGTCTGCAGCAGCATGCCGCGGGCGAGCCGGCGCACAAAGACGCCGGCAATCTCGCCGCGCTCGGCGGGTACACCAGTTTCCTTCTCAATGATCGACGCCATGATCAGCGCCTGGTAGGCATCGGCGTACGGCAGGCCCTCGCTGCGCTGCTCCCATTCCTCGGCGAGCACGGCCTCGAGGCGGGAATAGGCACGCTGCAGCAGTTCGAGGTCACTGACGCCACGCGTGAAACTGTAGGTATCCGGGAAAAACCGGCCCTCCGGGTGTTGCCCGGCATGCCCCAGCCGCGCCATGACCTCCTCGTCGGAAGAAGCGCCGAGGGTCTGCTCCACCGTCGGCAGAGCAGCCAAGGCGGCGCGGACCTGACGGAAGTTCCAGCCTTCGACAATGGTCAGCGTGTGCTGCACCACCTCGCCTCGCTGCCAGAGCCCGATCAGGTCGGCCGCGGTCATGCCGGGTCGTAGTGGGTACTCGCCACTGTGCAGGGTGTGCGCCGACAGATTGAGACGCCAGTGCGCACGCAGCCAGAAGGAGTCGTCCAGCAAGCCTTCGCGCTCCATCTGCTGGAATAGCCCGCTGGGCGTGTCGCCAGGCTGCACGTCGAGGGTGCGGGCGGCCTCGAGCTGCAGCGGCTGCTCGAGCGCGCTATGGAATTTCCAGGCAATCAGACCGAACGAAATCGCCGCGACCACCAGGAGCGCCAGGATCGCGAATGACAGTTTTCGAATCACGGGGTACCCAAGAGATCAGCGAGCAGGTGTTGAAGTTTACGGGTCAGCGGCCCGACCGGCCAGACGTGCTGCTCGAACTGCCGCACCGGCCAGATGCCGTACAGGCTGTTACACATGAAAGCCTCGTCGGCCTCGCCAAGCTGGGCGAGGGAGAAATCGCCGATACGCGTCGACAGCCCGGCCGACAGCGCACGGGCAAGAATCTCCTCGCGCATGACCCCGGCCACGCCGCAGCGCTCGAGGGACGGCGTACAGAGCGTTCCGCCGCGAACCATGAACAGATTGCTGTACACCCCCTCGACCACCCGCCCTTGCGTGTCGCGCATCAGGCCTTCGGCAAACTGCGGATCCTGCCATTCTGCACGCGCCAGGACCTGCTCGAGTCGGTTGAGGTGCTTCAGGCCGGCCAGCAGGGGCTGCTCGGCGAGCCGAGTGGTACAGGGATACAGGCGTATACCCTGATCGACATGAGTAGATGGATAAGAGGGGCCAGGACCGCCCAGCAACGTGACCCGCGGCCGGCACGGCACCGGCGGGACATAACCGCGCTGACCGTCGCCACGGCTGACGATCAGTTTCGCCACGCCGTCGCCGAGGGCAGCGCAGAAGGCGATGAGCTGAGCGCGCACCGCGGCCGGATCGGCCCCGATGCCCAAGCGCTGGCAGCCGACTGCCAGGCGATGCAGGTGCCGGTCGAGCAATTCGGCGCGGCCCTGCCCGACCTTGATGGTCTCGAACAGCCCGTCGCCGTATGCCAGTCCCCGATCGTGGACGGGCACGCCGTCAGCCGGCCGCCCGTCCACCCAGCTCAAGGTCACTCGGCGAACCGGCGGAAAACCAGCGAGCCGTTGGTACCGCCAAAGCCGAAGGAGTTGGAAACGGCGACATCTATCTTCCGCGGCTTCGCTTCATGCGGCACGAAATCCAGGTCGCATCCGTCGTCCGGCTCATCAAGGTTGATCGTGGGCGGCGCCACCTGATCGCGAATCGCGAGCACGCTGAAGATCGCCTCCACCGCGCCAGCCGCACCCAAGAGATGTCCGACCATCGACTTGGTCGAGCTGACCGACAGCGCGTAGGCGTGGCTGCCGAATACCGTCTTGATGGCCGCGGCCTCGGCGGCATCGCCGGCCGGGGTGGAGGTGCCATGCGCGTTGATGTAGTCGACCTGGTCGAAATCGATTTTGGCATCGACAACGGCATTGCGGATGCAGCGGGCCGCACCAGCGCCATCATCCGGAGGCGAGGTCATGTGGAATGCGTCGGCGCTCATCCCGAAGCCGATCAGCTCGGCGTAGATGTGGGCACCGCGTGCCTTGGCGTGCTCGAGTTCTTCGAGCACCAGCGCACCCGCGCCATCGGACAGGACGAACCCGTCACGCCCCTTGTCCCAGGGCCGGCTTGCCGCAGCCGGATCATCATTGCGCGTGGACAGGGCCCGTGCTGCGGCAAAGCCGCCGATACCCAGCCCGCTGGCTGCCATTTCCGAACCGCCGGCAACCATCACGTCGGCCTCGCCATAGGCGATGTTGCGGGCGGCCATGCCAATGCAGTGCGTGCCGGTCGTGCAGGCCGTCGCGATGGCGTAGTTCGGCCCCTGCAACCCTAGGTGGATCGACAGGAATCCCGACACCATGTTGATGATCGAACCAGGAACGAAGAATGGAGAAATGCGTCGCGGCCCCTGCTCGATCAGGGCCTTGCAGCTGTTCTCGATATTGGTCAACCCACCAATGCCCGAGCCCATCGCGACACCGATGCGCTCGCGGTTCTGATCGTTGATTTCCAGGCCCGAGTCGCGCACCGCCTGGAAACTCGCGGCCAGCCCGTACTGGATGAACAGGTCGAGCTTGCGCGCCTCCTTGGCCGGCAGGTACTGCTCGACATCGAAGTGCCGGACCGATCCGCCGAAGCGCGTGGAGTAGGCGGACAGGTCCATGTGCTCTATCAGGCCGATGCCACTGCGGCCGGCGAGAATCCCCTGCCAGCTGCTTGGCACATCGTTACCCAGCGGCGATAGCATGCCCATCCCGGTGATGACGACGCGTCTACGCGACACAGCAATTCTCCTTACAGTATTCGACTCGCCTGGTTGCGCCATCAGCGGCGGACCAGAAGTCGCCTATCGGGGCGTGCTGCAGGGCACGACCCGCTCAATTCGACTGACTCAAACAAAAGCCGCACTGCCCCGTTGAAGGCAGTGCGGCTTACTGGTTCGAAGCGGGATTACAACTTACTGCGCGTGCGCGTTGATGTAATCGATGGCTTCTTGAACAGTGGTGATCTTCTCGGCTTGCTCGTCCGGGATTTCGGTCTCGAATTCCTCTTCCAGAGCCATCACCAGCTCAACGGTGTCAAGGGAGTCGGCACCCAGGTCTTCGACAAAGGAAGCGCTGTTGGTAACTTCCTCTTCTTTGACGCCAAGTTGCTCGGCAACGATTTTCTTGACGCGTTCTTCGATGGTGCTCATACCTTGTTTTCACTCCTATGGAAAAAGCAGGCAGCTGGTCTGCGCGGTAGTGTATAGAAAGCGTTTTCCGCTTTTCAAGCTGAAAGCAGGCAAGCATGCCCTCGCCTTCTACCATCTGTCTATAAACCAGCCAGGGTTTTATAACGTAAATATTCAGCCTTCAGGGCCGGATACGGGATCAAACGGCCACATCAGCTCATGTACATGCCGCCGTTCACCGGAACCGTAGCGCCGGTGACATAGGCTGCGCCATCGGACGCCAGGAACGCGACGACCTTGGCAATCTCTTCGGCCTGGCCGAGACGACCCAGCGGAATCTGCCCCAGCAAAGCGTCACGCTGAGCCTCCGGCAGCTCACGCGTCATGTCCGTATCGATGAAGCCCGGCGCCACGGCATTCACCGTGATCCCGCGCGAACCAACCTCACGCGCCAGGGCGCGGCTGAAGCCCTCCAGACCGGCCTTGGCAGCGGCGTAGTTTACCTGCCCGGCATTGCCCATGGCACCTACTACCGAGCCGATGCTGATGATCCGCCCCCAGCGCGCCTTGGTCATGCCACGCAGCACCCCCTTGGTCAGCCGGTAGAGGCTGCTCAGGTTGGTGTTGATGACATCATTCCACTCGTCGCCCTTCATCCGCAGCATCAGGTTGTCGCGGGTGATGCCAGCGTTGTTGACCAGGATCGCCGGCTGCCCGAGGTGCTGCTGGATATGCTCAAGCGTGGTCGCGACCGACTCGTCGCTGGTTACGTCGAGCACCAGCCCGGCGCCCTCGATACCGTTTTCCTTGAGCGTTTCGGCGATGCGTTCGGCGCCCGAAGGGGACGTCGCCGTACCGATCACGATGGCCCCTTGGCGGCCAAGCTCGAGCGCGATTGCCTGGCCGATGCCACGGCTTGCGCCGGTCACCAACGCGACCTTGCCTTGCAGATTCATAGCGTTCTCCTTGTTCACAGCAGCGCGCCGCGGGTGGCAGCGAATGCTTCAGGGGTATCCAGGTTGAAAGTATTGATACCTTTGACACAGCGCTTGTTGAGACCGGACAGCACCTTGCCCGGGCCGCACTCGACCAGTTCGGTCACGCCACGCTCGCTCAGGGCGACGATGGTTTCAACCCAGCGGACCGGGCTATATAGCTGCGCCAGGAGGTCACGCTTGAGCGTGTCCAGGTCCGATACCACCGCCGCGCTGACGTTTTGCACCAGCGCAATTTCAGGGACACGCCAGTCGATGGCCGTGATGGCGCTGGCGAAACGCTCAGCCGCCGGACGCATCAACTCGCAATGCGACGGCACGCTGACTGGCAATGGCATGGCGCGCTTGGCCCCACGCGTTTTGCACGCTTCGATGGCGCGTTCGACCGCGGCCGCGCTACCGGCAATCACTACCTGACCAGGCGCGTTGAAGTTGACGGCGCTGACCACCTCCCCCTGGGCCGCCTCGTCGCAGGCAGCCAGGACATCGGCATCGTCCAGGCCAAGGATGGCGGCCATGCCGCCCGTACCGGCCGGAACAGCCTGCTGCATCAGTTGGCCACGCAACTCGACCAGCTTCACCGCATCGGTAAAGGGCAAGCTACCCGCTGCGACCAGCGCAGAGTATTCGCCCAGGCTGTGGCCGGCGACGAATGCGGGACGCACGCCACCGTCGGCAAGCCAGAGCCGCCACAGCGCAATCGATGCGCAGAGGATCGCCGGCTGCGTTTTGTCTGTCTGGTTCAGCTGTGCCTCGGGTCCTTCCTGGCACAACGCCCACAGGTCGTAACCCAGCACCGCGGAAGCTTCGGCGAAGGTGTCGCGAATCGCGGGCTGCCCGGCGCCATGCTCGGCAAGCATGCCAAGGGCTTGGGAGCCCTGACCCGGGAACACGAATGCAAGTGATGCGGACATGAAACAGCTCTCTTGTGGTTGTACGTTCAAACAAATGGCGCCGCAAAGGCGCAGCACGATTTCAGTTGGATGGCGATCCGGCAGCGGGGGTCACACAGGATCGTCGCTTGGCGACCGACTGGTCACAAGCAGATGCTCCAGTCGACTGCGCAATCGCTCCGGCATGTTGCGCTCCAGATCCTCGGCCGCGCGCAGGATCGCCGATCGGAAGCCTTCGGCGCCGGCACTACCATGGCTTTTGACCACGATACCCTGCAGCCCGAGGAAACTCGCCCCGTTGTATCGGGCCGGACGCAAATCGGCACGCAGCTGGCGCAGCAGCGGCAGCGCGAACGCACCCACGAGCCGCGCCATCCATGACCGTGCGAACAGCGCCTCGACACGTACCGCCACCATCTGCGCCACGCCCTCGCTGGACTTCAGCAACACGTTACCGACGAACCCATCACAGACGGCCACGTCGGTTTCACCACGGAACAGCGCATCCCCCTCGACGAAACCCTGATAATTGATCGCCTCGGCCTGCTGCAGCAGTTCGGCGGCCGCCTTGACCTGCTGGTTACCCTTGATCGCTTCGGTACCGATATTGAGCAGCGAGACGCGTGGGCGCTCGATGCCCAGGCTTTCGGCCGCCACCGAACCCATCACCGCGAACTGGTAAAGCTGCTCAGCAGTGCAGTCTACGTTCGCACCGAGGTCAAGCAGCAGGCAGGGACCACCAAGCGTAGGCACTGCCGTCATCATCGCTGGCCGATCGACGCCCGGGAGGGTTTTCAGCAGATGACGGGCAAGGGCCATCAGTGCGCCGGTGTTCCCGGCGCTGACACAGGCATGGGCGCAGCCGTCGCGCACCAGCTCGAGCGCCACGCGCATGGAAGACCGCGGCTTGGTCCGCAGGGCCTGGGTCGGACGCTCGTCCATGCCAATCACTTCGTCAGCTTCGACGATCGTCAGGCGCGCGCGATCGACACCCGGGTGGGCAGCAACGATCTGTTCGAGAACGGAGGCTTGGCCAACGAGGGCCAGGTGCAGCGAGGGGACTTCAGCCAGACAGAGAAGACTGGCCGGAACAACGCAGTGGGGACCGAAGTCCCCACCCATTGCATCGATCGCTATGATCGGAGCAGACAAGATTTACTCGTCAGCGCCCTTGTCGATCACCTTGCGACCACGGTAGAAACCGTCCGGAGATACGTGGTGACGCAGGTGAACTTCACCGGTGCTCTTTTCCACGGACAGGGCATTCGGCTCGAGCGCGTCGTGCGAACGGCGCATGTCACGGGCGGAACGGGATTTTTTGTTCTGCTGAACAGCCATTGGGATCAACTCCTAAACGTTTGGGTCACGCTTTAACTGCGCCAGTACGCTGAACGGGTTGGACCGCGATACCTCGTCCTCACTCGGCTCAGGCTCATCGGGCCCGGCCGGCGGCTGGCAAATTTCTTGGTCATGGAGTGGAACAATCGGAAGAGCGAGCAACAGCTCCTCTTCAACCAGCGCCAGCAGATCCAGAGGATCCTCTCCCACTTCCAGCGCGTCATAGCCCTTGGGCAGGTGCTGGCTGCTCGCACCTTCATTCACGACGGCGTAGACGCACTCGCTATGAATGGGGAGAACAACCGGCTCCAGACAGCGCTGGCAAATCATCGTGACCTCAACATCCAGCGCACTGTGGATCACCACGGTGCGCTGCTCGTCGCGCCCAAACTCAAGACGGGCGCGCACCGCACCCTTGTCATCCTCGAGAGGATCGACAAGGCGCTTCAGCTCAGACAAGGGCAGCTCACCCTCAAGGGTAGCCGCTCGGTCAGCGAGCTTGCGCGGGTCGACGTGCGGAGGTATCGGTCCTTTCAACATAAGCGCGGCATTCTAGGGATGCGCCCCTCGACTGTCAAAGGAATTCAGCCGCACAATCAGGCACCTGACGACCTGCCCGCTTACGCCTTATATAAAGGAAGAAAGATGCGCCAACTGCTCCTTGCGTCCAGCTCTGCCTATCGCCGCGAACTGCTTTCACGCCTGCAACTACCGTTCGATTGCGCATCACCGGAGATCGACGAAACCCCGCGACCGGGTGAATCGCCGGACCAACTCGTGTGCCGGCTCGCCAGGGAGAAAGCCCAGACTCTGGCATCAAGGTACCGGGATCACCTGATCATCGGCTCCGACCAGGTCGCCGTACTGGACCAGCGCATCCTGGGCAAGCCCCACACGCTCGAGCGCGCAAGGCGACAGCTGCACGACTGCAGCGGTAAAGCCGTAACGTTTCTGACCGGCCTGGCACTGCTGGATAGCCAAAGCAGCGCCATCCAGCTCGACTGCGTAGCATTCACCGTGCATTTCAGACCCCTCAGTGAGCAGCAGATCGAGCGCTACCTGAATGCCGAACAGCCCTTCGATTGCGCCGGAAGCTTCAAGGCAGAAGGCTTGGGCGTTAGCCTGTTCAGCGCCACTCAGGGTGAGGACGCCACCAGCCTGATCGGCCTTCCACTGATCCGACTGGTGACAATGCTCAACGAGGCAGGCATCGAAGTCCCCTAAACAGCGCTAGCGCAGCTGAGCCCCCTGGAACCCCATCCACAAGGCCAGCTGTGAAGCGACGCTGGCACCGAGTTTCTTGGTAAAACGATCCAATGCCGAATCCTTGACCGTATAGTCCACCAGCTCCTCGGCACCTATCACCTCCCGCGCCACGAAACGTGTGCTGCCGAGCCCGTCGATCAACCCGAGCTCGAGAGCCTGCTCTCCCGACCAGATCAACCCCGAGAACAATTCCGGGTGGCCGGCCACCTGCAAGCGGTCTCCACGCCCCCGCTTGACGCTGTCGATGAACTGCCGATGCGTGGTCGACAGCACCTCCCGCCAGAACGCCGTTTCTTCCGGCTTTTCGGGCTGGAACGGATCAAGGAACGCCTTGTGCTCGCCAGAAGTGTAGACGCGGCGCTCCACGCCCAGTTTGTCCATGGTCCCAACGAATCCGAAGGTCGCCGCGGTCACGCCAATGGAGCCGACCAGGCTGGATTTGTCGGCGTAAATCTCGTCCGCAGCACTGGCGATGTAATAGGCGCCCGACGCACCGAGATCGGTGATGACCGCATAGACCTTCACCGCCGGGTGCTCGCCTCGCAGCCGGCGAATCTCGTCATAGATATAGCCCGACTGCACCGGACTGCCGCCCGGACTGTTAATCCGTAGCACGATGCCCTTGGTATTGGCGTCCTCGAAGGCATCCCGCAGCGCGCCGACGATATTGTCCGCACTGGCCGCCTCTTCGTCGGCGATCATTCCGCGCACGTTGATCACCGCCGTATGGCTACCGCTGGTTTCATGACTGTCTCCGATCGGGAGCAGCGGCGAGAACATCAGCAGCGCACCGAACAGATAGACAAAGGTCAGCAGCTTGAAGAAGATCCCCCAGCGCCGCGCCCGGCGCTGCTCCTGAACACCCGCGAGCAACGTCTTCTCCAGCAACTGCCAGCTGTTGCGCTCTTCCTTGCGCTCATCAATGGGCGCCTTCCATTCATCCGACATTTACAGCTACCTCTGTTGTACCAGCGGAGCACAGCCAGTCGGCGAGCTCCGAGAAACGATGGATGGCCAGGCACGGCGAACAGGCCAGCAGCGCCTCGACAGGCTGCGCACCGTAGGTGACCGCAACGCTGTCGATGCCCGCCCGACGCGCCATCTCGAGATCGAACACCGAGTCACCGATCATCAGGGCGCGCTCGGGCGCGACCCCGCAGTGCGCCAGAATTTCCTCAAGCATCAGCGGATCCGGCTTGCTGGCCGTCTCGTCCGCACACCGGGTCACGTCGAAATAGTCCGTCCACCCCTGGCCGGCAAGCACCCTGTCCAGACCGCGCCGGCCCTTGCCGGTCGCCACCGCCAGCAGGTGCCCTTGGTCACGGAATCGCTGCAACGCAGCCGCGACCCCGGGATACAGTGGAGACGGCTCGGTTTCTAGCGCCAGGTAATGATCGGCGTACGCGCGACGGAATGCCTCGGCCGTCTTTGCCTCATTGATATGGGGATACAACACGGCGATCGCTTCCGGCAAGCCGAGCCCGATGATGCCCCTGATAGCGCGCTCCTCCAGCGCCGGCAACTCGCAACGCACGGCAGCGGCGGAAATGGATTCGACGATGCGCTCGATGGAATCCACCAGCGTGCCGTCCCAATCGAATATCAACAGGTCGTATCTATTCACCCAGCTTCTCCAGCGTCTGCGCCCAAAGCTCATCGACAGGCGCCTCCAGAGCGAGTTCGCCGCCGTCAGGCAGCGGCACCTTCAGGGCATAGGCATGCAGGAACAACCGCTTGCCGCCAAGATCACGGATGACACCGGTGAACTCCTCATCGCCGTATTTGCTGTCCCCGGCGATACTGTGGCCCGCATGACGCGCATGCACGCGGATCTGATGGGTCCGTCCGGTCACCGGTTTTGCCTCGACCAATGTCGCGAAATCGCCGAAGCGACGCAGTACCCGAAACAGGGTCAGGGCTTCCTTCCCCTCCTCTGTGACTTCGACCATGCGTTCGCCGGAACGCAGCGTGTTTTTCAACAGTGGGGCATTGACCTGCTTCTTGCTCGTCTCCCAGCGCCCTCGAACCAGAGCCATGTAGCGCTTGTCGACACCATCGCCGCGTAGCGCCTGATGCAAATGGCGCAGCATGCTGCGCTTCTTGGCGACCATCAGCAGGCCGGACGTATCGCGGTCCAGCCGATGCACGAGCTCTAGCTCCTTGCACTCCGGACGGAGCTGGCGCAGTGCTTCGATGACGCCGAAGCTCAGCCCGCTGCCGCCATGCACCGCAATGCCGGCCGGCTTGTTTAGTACGATGAGCGCCTTGTCCTCGTGCACGATTGCCGCCTCCAGGCGATCGAGCAGCCCTTGGGCGACAGGCGCCACTTCGTCACGCTCGGGCAAACGGAGCGGCGGGACCCGTACCAGGTCTCCTGCCTGCAGCTTGTACTCGGGCTTTATCCGCCCCTTGTTCACCCGCACCTCACCCTTGCGCAGGATGCGGTAGATCAGGGTCTTGGGCACGCCCTTGAGCTGGGTACGCAGGAAATTGTCGATACGCTGGCCGGCCAGTTCCGGCGACACCTCGAGCAGCTGCACGCCGGAGGTCTGGGAGGGGGTATTGGTCATCGGCCAATGATATCAATTTTCCGTTATTTGAAGCACTTAAACATTACTGTTATAGTCCAGGCGCCGCCAAAAGCGGACAGGTCGCAGGATGCAGGCGAAACCGCCATTCCCGACCCAGCAGTGTTCCAGGACGTGAGGCCGTCCGACGGTGCCTCCCTCGCGGAAGCAGCGAAACAAGCCTTGAAGACATGATGCGTGCCCCGAAGGGGAATCGCGATAATCGACAACCCGCTCCCGGATACTGCGAGCGGCACCCGATTTTCAAAGTATGAGTGTTGGGTGGAGATGTACAGTCATCGGATTGCGTAGCAAAGGCTTTCATAGACGCTTCATTCCGTCCGCTACCGATTGCTGATTCCTCCTCCCGAACCAATGCTTCTGTTCCGACAGCAAGCAGGAGACGTCGTCGCGACGCCGGCCCAACTGGCCTCACATCGCTGGACACTGGAGTGCCTTACAACCATTCCTGACTCACCTGACACCGACCGCGAGAGTCGTGTGTGCCGAACGCCGTTTCCGCTGCCATGGAAACCGACGGTACTACATGAAAAGAATGCTCATTAACGCAACTCAGCCTGAAGAGTTGCGCGTCGCACTGGTCGACGGCCAACGCCTGTTCGACCTGGACATCGAGTCCGGCGCCCGTGAACAGAAGAAAGCAAACATCTACAAGGGCAAGATCACCCGCGTAGAACCCAGCCTGGAAGCCGCATTCGTCGACTTCGGTGCCGACCGTCACGGCTTCCTTCCGCTCAAGGAAATTTCCCGCGAGTATTTCAAGAAGGCGCCTGAAGGCCGCGTCAACATCAAGGAAGTACTCAGCGAAGGCCAGGAAGTCATCGTCCAGGTCGAGAAGGAAGAGCGCGGCAACAAGGGCGCAGCACTGACCACTTTCATCAGCCTCGCCGGCCGCTACCTTGTCCTGATGCCCAACAATCCCCGCGCAGGCGGTATTTCGCGCCGCATCGAGGGTGAGGAGCGCAACGAACTGCGCGAAGCACTGAACGGCCTGAACATCCCGTCCGACATGGGCCTGATCGTGCGCACCGCCGGGCTCGGACGGTCCAGCGAAGAGATGCAGTGGGACCTCGATTACCTGCTGCAGCTCTGGTCCGCCGTCAAGGAAGCCTCCCAGGGCCGCGCCGCGCCCTTCCTGATCTACCAGGAATCCAACGTCATCATCCGCGCCATTCGCGACTACCTGCGCCAGGACATCGGCGAGGTGCTGATTGACAGCGTCGAAGCCCAGGACGAAGCGCTGTCCTTCATCCAGCAGGTCATGCCGCAGTACGCCAGCAAGATCAAGCTGTACGAAGACAGCGTGCCGCTGTTCAACCGCTTCCAGATCGAAAGCCAGATCGAAACGGCGTTCCAGCGTGAAGTAAAGCTGCCGTCCGGCGGCTCCATCGTCATCGACCCGACAGAGGCCCTGGTGTCCATCGACATCAACTCGGCGCGCGCCACCAAGGGCGGCGACATCGAGGAAACCGCCCTGCAGACCAACCTGGAAGCGGCCGAGGAAATCGCCCGCCAGCTGCGTCTGCGCGACATCGGCGGCCTGATCGTGATCGACTTCATCGACATGACGCCGGCCAAGAACCAGCGCGCCGTGGAAGAAAAGGTGCGTGAAGCCCTCGAGGCCGATCGGGCACGCATCCAGGTCGGTCGCATATCGCGCTTCGGTTTGCTGGAAATGTCCCGTCAGCGCCTGCGGCCCTCGCTCGGCGAGACCAGTGGCATCGTCTGTCCGCGCTGCAACGGCCAGGGCATTATCCGCGACGTCGAATCCCTGTCACTGGCGATCCTGCGCTTGATCGAGGAAGAAGCGCTCAAGGATCGCACTGCCGAAGTGCGTGCCCGCGTGCCCTTCCAGGTTGCGGCGTTCCTGCTCAATGAAAAGCGCAACGCAATCACCAAGATCGAGCTGCGAACCCGCGCGCGCATCTTCATCCTGCCGGACGACCACCTGGAAACGCCGCACTTCGAAGTCCAGCGGCTGCGGGACGACAGCCCGGAGATCCTTGCCGGGCACGCCAGCTATGAAATGAACCCGACCGAAGTCGAGGAAGTCCAGCCGGTCAGCTCGACCCGCACACTGGTCCGCCAGGAAGCAGCGGTCAAGACCGCCCCGCAGCGCACTGCTCCTGCCCCGACACCAGCCGAGGCCCCTGCCCCCGCTCCCGTAGCGGCGCCAGCCAGCCCGGAGCCGAGCCTGTTCAAGGGCCTGGTGAAATCCCTGGTCGGCCTTTTCGCCGGCAAGCCTGAAGCCCCGCAGGCCGCCGAAGTCGAGAAGAAGCCCGCCACCAGCAGTCGCCCGCAGCGCAACGACGAACGCCGCAGCGGCCGCCAGCAGAACCGTCGTCGCGACTCGCGCAACGGCCGCGATGAAGAGCGCAAGCCGCGCGAAGAACGTGCGCCACGCGAAGAGCGTGCATCACGTGAAGACCGACCGGCCCGGGAGGAGCGCCAGCCTCGCCCACCGCGCGAAGAGCGCAAGCCACGCGAGCCACGCGAAACGGTAGAAGCCAGCGATACGGCTGCAGCCCCGCAGCCTCGCCGTGAGCGCACCCCCCGCGAAGACCGCCAGCCACGTGAAGAGCGCAAGCGCGAACTGCGCGCACCGCTCGATGAGGCCCCACAGGGTCCGGCCGTAGCGGCCGATGAGGAAGCCGTCATCGAGCGCAAGCCGCGCGCACCGCGCGAGGAGCGCAAACCACGTGTCGAGCCCGCAGCCGAAACGGAAGAGCTGCAGCAGAATGAAACAGCCGAAGCCGGTCAGGACGATCAGGAGGCGACCGACGGAAACGACCGCCCGCGTCGCCGCTCACGCGGCCAGCGTCGCCGCAGCAACCGTCGTGATCGCCAGCGCGATGCCAACGGCAACGAAATCGACTCCGAAGGCGAAAGCGCTGCTGTCGAGGTCAGCGAAAGCAACGCACCGGTGAAATCCGAGCAGGTCGCGATCGCGGCAACCGCGGCCGCACTCGCCGCCAATACGGCCGACACTGACAGCGTACCCGCCGAGATGTCCGCACAGGCCCAAGCCACGCCGCCGAGCGCCATCGAGCCGGAAGCAGCAGCCACCGAGCCCGCTGCAGCCGAAACGCCGAAGCAGGACAGCAGCAAAGCAATCGTCGCCCCGGCAGCAGCATCTGCCGCTGCGCCAGCCGAAGCCGAAGCCGAAGCCGAAGCCGAGCCTGTACCCGAGGCACCCGTACAAGCCAGCGTGCCGGCTGACGCAACGGTCGCCCAACCGGAGGTCATCGACGTCGCAGCCAGCGAGCCCGTCGAGGTAACGGCTGCTGCGCCGGCGAGCGAGCCGCAGTCCGCTGCCCCTACAGCGTCCGGTCGCGCGCCGAACGACCCGCGCGAAGTACGGCGCCGTCGTCTGGAGCAGGAGCGGCGCGCAAAGGAAGCTGCCGAAGCCCAAGCCAAGGCTGCATCCGAAGCGCCCGCTGCAAGTGAAGTGGCCGCTCCCGAAATCGTTGTCAGCGCGCCTGTCGATGAAAGTCCCGCCGAGCCGCTGAGCGCCGAAGAACCGTCGGGCGCCAGCGAGGCATCGACACAGGCAATCGACGAGACGCCAGACAGCAACAGCGAAGCCACCTCTGGCGAAGCCGCCACCGACCCAGCACCAGGAGATCGCCAGGCGCAGGCCGAGACGGACGGAACCGAGGCGTCAACCACGACACAGGACGAGGCCGAAAAGCCTCAGCGCTAACCGGTCGGCGCTAACGAAAATGGGATGCTTCGGCATCCCTTTTTTGTGCGCGACAAAAAACGCGTCGATAGTCGCCCGGCTTCTTCGGCCTTGCGAGGACTGCAGGAAGCAGGAAGCAGGCCGCCTGATGCAGCGTTGCAGTCGGACAGGTGGCGCCACAAACCGCGACTACCTCAGCCACTGCATCAGGCGATCCGCTTACCCACTTGGACCCGACGTTAGAGGATGTTGGGTTCGATTTCGAGGGTCACGCCGAATCGCTCGTGGATGTCGGCCTGGATGCGCCGGGCCAGCGCAAGGATCTGCAGCCCTGTCGCCTGCCCATAGTTGACCAGCACCAGCGCCTGCAACCGATGCACGCCGGCGTCGCCGTCGCGGAAGCCCTTCCAACCGGCACGCTCGATCAACCAGCCGGCCGCGAGCTTGGCCTGGCCATCCGGCTGCACGAACGCAACCAGATCGGGGTAGCGCGCACGCAAGGCGTTTAGGGTAGGCTGCGTCACTACCGGGTTCTTGAAAAAGCTGCCCGCATTGCCGAGAACGCTCGGATCCGGGAGCTTTTCGCGACGAATGGCGCAGATCGCACGGCTTACGTCAGTCGCTGTCGGCGCCTCGATCCCATGCTCGTGCAACCAATGGCGCACGGGACCGTAGTCGAGGACCAGCCGTGGCGTACGCCGCAGGCGGAATCGCACCCGCAGGATGATGAAACGTCCTGCAGAGCGCTTGAACAGGCTGTCCCGGTAGCCGAATTCGCAGGCCTGAAGGTCGACGTGGACCAGTTCCCCGGTGTCGCGGTCCAGGGCAGAAAGACCGGCGAACACGTCCTTAATCTCGACGCCATAAGCGCCGATGTTCTGGATCGGCGCCGCACCGACCGTGCCCGGAATCAGGCTGAGGTTTTCCAGGCCGGACAAGCCGAGCGCAAGGCAGTGCTGCACGAACGGGTGCCACGGCTCGCCCGCTTCGGCCTCGATCTCTACCGTTTCGCCGTCGTCGTCGAGCAGGCGGATGCCGCGACTGGCCATGCGCAAGACCAGCGCGTCGACATCCGACGTGAGGACCAGATTGCTGCCGCCTCCCAACACCTGCAGGGGAACACCAAGGCGCATCGCCTCGGCTAGCGCCTGACGGACATCCTGCTCATCGTGAGCCTCGGCGAACAGTGCGGCGCGGGCCTCGAGCGCCAAGGTGTTGAACGGTTTGAGCGAGCGCCGCCGCTCGATGCGCAAGGTCACAGGCGTTCCCCGATTTCACGCACAAGCGCGTCAGCCCCCTGCTCGACCAGGTCAAGCACCTGCTCGAATCCTTCATCGCCGCCGTAGTAAGGGTCCGGCACCGCGTCGACCCCAACCGCGTAGCGGCGCAGAAAGAGGTCAACCTCCGCGCGCGAGCCCGCTGGCCGCATGGCCTGGAGCCGCGCCAGATTGTCATGGTCCATGGCCAGGATCAGATCGAAACGGTGGAAATCGGCGTCTTGCACTTGCCGGGCGGTCTGCAGCGCCAGGTCATAGCCGCGTCTTGCCGCCGCCTGCGTCGCGCGTCGATCGGGCGATTTGCCGACGTGCCAGTCGCCGGTGCCCGCCGAGTCCAGGCTGACCCGACTGGCGAGCCCGGCTTTTTCCACGCGCATGCGGCAAACCGCCTCCGCGGTGGGAGAGCGGCAGATATTGCCCATGCAAACGAACAAGATCTTCACGCTCAGCTTCCCAGCAGTTGGCGAACGCGCTCAAGATCCTCAGCGGTGTCGACGCCGGCAGGAGGCGCCTCCATGGCGTCGGCGACCTGGATGCGGCGACCGTGCCAGAGTGCACGCAGCTGCTCGAGGCATTCGGTGTCTTCGAGCCAACAGGGGCCCCAGGCAACGAAGTCGGCGAGAAACCCGGCGCGATAGGCATAGATACCGATGTGCCGGCGATAAGGCGTATCGGCAGGGAGCGCGTCCCGATCCCGGGCGAACGCATCGCGAGCCCAGGGCAGCGGAGCCCGGCTGAATGTCAGTGCCAGGCCGTTGACGTCGCACAGCACCTTTACCACGTTCGGATTGAACAGCGCCTGCGCATCTGCGATCGGCTCGGCAAGAGTGGCGATGGACGCCTCGGGGTGCTCGGCCAGGTTCCGCGCCACCTGATCGATCAACGCAGGAGGGATCAAGGGTTCGTCACCCTGGACATTGACGACAATGGCGTCATTGGCGAGCTGCAGCGCCTCGGCGACTTCGGCAAGCCGATCGGTGCCGGAGTTGTGGTCACTGCGGGTACGCAGCACTTCGCCACCGAACGCCTTACAGGCGGCCTCGATACGGCTGTCATCGGTTGCGATCACGACCCGTTGCGCGCTGCTTCGGCATGCCTGTTCCCAGACATGACGAATCATCGGCTTGCCGGCGATGTCCAGCAGCGGCTTGCCCGGCAGCCTACTGGAGGCATAGCGGGCAGGAATCACCACGGTATAGCCGTCTGTCATTTGTCGAGCCGCTCGTCCACGTCAAGCGTACGGGCTTCGCTCTCGAGCATGACGGGAATGCCGTCCCGCACAGGAAATGCCATACCGTCGGCACGGCAGATCAGTTCGGACTTGTCGTCGGCCAGCTTCAGCGGCCCCTTGCAAAGGGGGCAGGCGAGAATATCGAGCAATTTGGTGTCCATGCACAGTCCTTGGAGCAGCTGACTGCAGGGCAGCAAGCGGCTATGGGTGGTGGTGGGGAAGCAGCCGTTCCAGCTTGCTATCGAACCAGGCGATGAAAGCCGACGAAGGCCTGGCCTGGACCTGCAGATAGCACCAACCGGAGGGCGCGAAGGCCCGGCATTTCACCGCATCCTTTTCTGTCATCACCAGCGGCAGTTCAGGACTAAAGCTCAGCTGCTCCAGGCTGTAGCTGGCATGATCAGCGAATGGATGCGGAATCGGCCGCCAGTGTAGCGCCTCGAGCGTAGCGAAGAAACGCTGCGGGTTACCGATCCCGGCAACGGCATGCAGCGTCTGGCCGGGCGGGAAATGATCGAGGGGAAAAGGCTGCGCCGAGCGCACGTCGACCAGCTGCTGCGGCTGCAGCGTAAACGCGTAGCCCTTGTCGGAGTCGGCCGAAGCACCGTTTAACAGCACCGCATCCACCGACTGCAGCCGCTCGATCGGCTCGCGCAGCGGGCCTGCCGGCAGGCAACGTTCATTGCCGAGCCCGCGAACGGCGTCGACCAGGAGCAGCTCGAGATCACGGGCGAGGCCGTAATGCTGCAGGCCATCGTCGGACAGGATCAGATCCAGCGGCTCGGCCTCGAGCAGCTTGCGTGCAGCCCGCCCCCGGTCGGGGTCGATCATCATCGCCACGCCGGTCCGGCGCACCAGCAGCAGCGGCTCGTCACCCGCGTGCTCGGCCGAATGTTCGGCCCGCACGCGCCAGGGCAGTGACGGAGGGTTCGCGCCATAGCCGCGACTGACCACGCCGACGCGCAACCCGCGGCGCCGGCAATGCTCGATCAACCAGAGGATCATCGGGGTCTTGCCGGTTCCCCCCACCGTGATATTGCCCACCACGATGACCGGCACCGGCGCCCGGTAGCCGGGCGTCTCGCCATTGACGAAACGTGCACGACGGGCCTGCACGACGCGGCGATAGACGGCCTCCAGAGGACGCAGCAGGACCAGGGCGCGATGGTCCTGATACCAGGCCCGCTGCAGACGATCGGCAAAGGACATCAGGGCTCCGGCTGTGCCTCGACGGTGGTGATGCGCAGGTGCGCAAAACCAAGCTTTCCGGCGGCATCCATGGCCGTGATCACGGCCTGGTGAGGCGTCTTGCCGTCGGCGCTGATGATCATCGGCAGGCTTGTGTCACCGCCTGATTCCTTGGCCAGCGCCGCCATCAGCGTGGCGAGGTCGTGCTTGATCAGCGCCTTGCCGTTCAGGGAAAAGGTACCCTCGGCATCGATCACCACTTCGAGTTGCTTGCGGTCCGCCTCCTCGGGCGGCGTGCCGCTGGCCGCTTCCGGGAGATCCACCTTGAGCTGCGTTTCGCGGGTAAACGTGGTCGTGACCACGAAGAACAGCAACAGGATAAAGACGACGTCGATCAAGGGGGCCAGCCCGATGTCGACGTTCTCCCGCGCCTTGCGTCGAAACTTCACGCCTTGCCCTCGCCCAGATCGACGTCACGATCGCCCTGCACCACTTCCACAAGCTTGATCGCTTCTTGCTCCATGCCCACCACCAGCTCCTCGACGCGACGCAGCAGGAAGCGGTGAAAGAACAGCGCGGGAATGCCGACCATCAGCCCGGCCGCCGTGGTGATCAGTGCCTTCGAAATACCGGACGCGAGCAGCGGCGCGTTGGCCATGCCCGAGCCCATGAAGGCGCCGAAGATTTCGATCATGCCCAATACCGTGCCGAGCAGACCCAGCAGCGGCGCGATGCCCGCAATGGTGCCCAACGCATTGAGGTAGCGTTCCAGGTCGTGGACGACCCGCGCGGCCGCCTCCTCGATACACTCCTTCATGATCTCCCGACCATGCTTGGAGTTGGCCAGGCCGGCCGCCAGAATTTCGCCCAGCGGCGAGTCGGCCCGCAGCTCCTTGAGTTTCTGGTTGCTGAGCTTCTTGTCCTTGATCCACTTCCAGACCTGACCGAGCAGGTGGGGTGGCGTCACGCGACTGGGCCGAAGCGTCCACAGCCGCTCGGCGATAATGCCCGCGGCAGCGACGGAACACAGGATGATCGGCAGCATGATCCAGCCGCCCGCTTTAACCAGCTCCCACACGAGACGTATCCCCCTCGAAAAAGTCGCGCCACTCTAGCATAGGGGCGCTGGGCCGCCGACGGCCCCGGTTCTCATTTTTCCCGCCAGAAGCGCGGTTCTTCACGCAGCCCTCGCGCCGGCTCGAAACGGCCAAGCGCGATGCGCAGCGCGCCCTCCTCGGCCGTGTCGTGGATGCGCGTGCCCTGTGCCTGCAACCGCGCCACGACTTCGGGATGAGGGTGGCCGAAGGCGTTATGCAGACTGCGTGACACCAGCGCCGCGTAGGGATCGGCCGTCGCGATCAGTGCCTCCGAGGACGAACTGCGGCTGCCATGATGCGGTACCAGCAGCCAACGCAGCTTCCTCGGCAATCCGGTGGCCACCAGCGCCTGCTCGGCCGCTACATCGATATCGCCGGTCAGCAGCAGGCGCTCGCCCTTCGCTTCGACCAGCAACACGCAGGAGGACTGGTTACCGGTTTGCGCTTGCGGCCATCGCCACAGGGTAAAGCCGACGCCCTCCCACTCCCAGTGCCGCCCTGAACGACAGGCCTCGGCACCAAGCGAGGCTGGCAGGGCATCAGGCTCACCGCTGAGCACGCGCCGGACCGGCATGCGTTGCTGGATCGCCGGCGCACCGCCTGCATGATCGGTGTCAGCATGACTGAGAATCATCAGGTCCAGGCTCGAAAGCCCAAGGGTACGCAGGGCCGGATACACCACCCGCTCTCCCATATCGAAGTCACCGTAGCGCGGCCCGGCGTCATACAGCAGTGTGTGCCCTTCGGTACGCACCAGAACTGCCAGACCCTGCCCAACGTCCAGCACCCAGACGTCCGCCTCGCCCGATGCAATCCGCGCCGGCAATTGAAAACCCAGCGGCAACAGCAGCACCAGACCAAGCAGACGGACCGGCACACCCGCTGGCAGCAACAGCAGCAACACGCCACTGGCCACCGAAGCCCAGCCCCAGATCGGCAAGGCGGCCGGCAACCAGGGCGGCTGCCAAGCGGCGATCCACTGCAGTGCGTCGAACAGAAGCGCGAGCAAGCCACCTGCCAACCACAACAGCGACTCGCCCAGCGTCGGGAACCACAGCAACGACGTGCCCAGCAGCGAAAGCGGGACGACTATCGCTCCCACCAGCGGTACTGCGATCAGGTTGGCGATCGGTCCACTGATACTCAGCGGCAAACCCAGTGCGAGCAGGGCCGGCAACAGGCCAAGCGTCATGCTCCACTGCGCCCGCGGCAGGGTTTGCCACCAGCGCCACCGCCCGAGGCGCCCGCGGAAGGTCAAGGCCAATACCGCGACCGCCAGAAACGACAACCAGAAGCCGGACCGCAGCACGACAAGCGGATCGATCAGCAGAACAGCATCGAGCGCCAACAGCAGCGGCAATGCCACACCGAGATGCCGAAACCGCAGGCGCCACAGCAACACCAGAGCGACCATCACGACAGCTCGCTGAACCGGCACGTCGAAACCTGCCAGCAGGCCATAGCCGAGCGCGCCGGTAAAGGCGAGCCCACACGCGACCGGCAACCATGGCACACGTCGAGGCCAGGCACCCCAGCGCGCCATCTGGGCCACCAGCGCGTAGAGAAGGCCTGCAAGAATGCCGACGTGCTGGCCGGATATCACCATCAGGTGCACGGTGCCGGTCGCCTGCAGGATGCGCCAGTCTGTCGACGACAGGCCGCTGGCGTCGCCCACCACCAGCGCCGCAATGGCCCCCGACCGGCCTTGAGCATCAAGGCCGACGAGCCGTTGGCGCAGCTGATCGCGCCAGGTCTGGAGGCCCTGTGCCGACGCTGTCCGCTCGCCGGCCTTGACCGTTCCGGTGGCCCAGATGCGATGCGCCAGTAGCCAGGACTCGTAGTCGAATGCGCCAGGATTGACCAGGCCGCGTGGTCGTTTCAGTGTGGCTGCCAGGCGCCAGCGTTCACCGCTTCGCACGGACGGTCCGTCATACCAGGCCAACCGCACGCGCGATGGCAGGCCGGCGTGCCGGGAGCGGATGTGGTCCAGTTCGAAGCGTACGATGCCGTTGTTCGCCTCGGGCAAGCCGGTTACGGTCCCTTCCAGCCAGTACGTACCCCCATCGAGCGCTTCGGGCAGGCGGTCCTCCAGCGCCCAGTGCCCGCACAGGCATGCCCAGGCGAAGCCACACAGCAGGCAGCCAAGGAGGCGCAGCCGGGAAGCCAGCAGGAGGAGTCCGCCGACCAGCAACCAGGGCAGCAGCGCGAACGGCGGAAGTAGTGGCACGAGGCGCAGCAGCAGGACGCCTGCTGCCAGCGCCAGCAACGCTGCGCGCATCTTGTCTCCTGGATTCCATTCCAGTGGCGGGTGTCTGCGACACCCTGACCGCAGATCGCGGTCGCCTTGCCAGGGTGGCATCGGCACCGACAGTGTAGAATCGGCGCCACATCCTTCGCTCAGCGCCGGGTCTCGTTTCAGGCATAATCGGGCGCGCTATCGCCCCGCCAGAGAATCTTCATGCCGCGTCGTTTTTTCAAACGCTACATGCCGCACCCAGATCGCATCAAGACGCACAAGTCGCTGCGATTTCTTGGCACCCTGACCCACGACCCCAACCTCCTTCACCTGAATCGGCATTCGGTCTCGAGGGCCATGGCGATCGGCCTGTTCTGGGCAATGATCCCGATGCCCATGCAAATGCTGGCGGCAGCGCTTTGTGCCGTGCCCGCTCGTGCCAACCTGCCGATCGCGGTCGGGCTTGTCTGGCTGACCAATCCATTGACGATGCCGCCCGTCTTCTACTGCAACTACAAGCTTGGCGCCTGGCTGATGGACACGCCGGTCTCGCCAATGCCCATGGAACTGAGCCTGGCCTGGGTCCGGCAGATGCTCGACAGTCACTGGCAACCGCTGTTCCTGGGATCCTTCGTCGTCGCCGTGGTGGCCGCCGTAATGGGCTACGTCGGCACCCAGGTCTACTGGCGCTGGTGGGTCGGCCGCAGCTGGCGCAGGCGCCAGCTCGGGCGGCGCTGAACCGGCGTCACTGGTAGCGCAGCGCTTCGGCCGGCTGGGTCTGGGCGGCGCGCCAAGCGGGGAAGACGGTAGCGAGAAAGCTGAGCACGAGCGCCGCCAGGGTGATCAACAGGACATCCTCGGCACGCAACTCGGACGGCAAGGTGTTGATGAAGTAGACGTCCGAACTGAAGATATGCTGCCCCGTCACACGCTCCAGCCAGCCGACCAGGGCACTGACATTGAGCGCGCCAAGCACGCCCAGCACCGTACCGATGAGGGTTCCGATCAGGCCGATGATGGAGCCCTGCACCATGAAGATCGCCATGATCTGCCGCGGCGTTGCTCCGAGTGTTCGCAAGATCGCAATGTCGGCACGCTTGTCGGCGACCACCATGATCAAGGTGGCAATGATGTTGAACGCAGCGACCGCGACGATCAGTAACAGCAGCAGGCCGATCATGGTCTTTTCCATCTTCATCGCGCTAAACAGGCTGCCCTGGGTTCGCGACCAATCCTCGCCCCGATAGCCGTCGCCCAGACTCGCCAACAACCGGGCCGTGACCTTCGGGGCCTGGTACAGGTCGGCCAGGCGCACCCGCACGCCCTCGACCTGATCAGGCTGCCAGCGCAACATGGTCGCCGCGTCGCTGCGGTGAATCATGGCCAGGCTGCCATCGAGCTCGGCACCCACCTTGAACACCCCGACCACATTCAGGCGCTGCATGCGTGGCGAGATGCCACCGGGCGTATCGCTGGGCTCGGGAACGATCAGCGTAAGGCGGTCGCCCAGTTTCAGGCCGAACCGGCGGGCAGTCATGAGTCCGACGATCACGCCGGACTCACCGGGCTTGAGGTCATCAAGCCGCCCCGCGACCATCCGCGACCCCAGAATCGAGACATCGGCCTCGGCCTGCGGATCGATACCCTTGACCTCGATCGGCTGCATCACGCCCTTGTAGGACAGCATGCCCTCGAGCTGGATGATCGGCGCGGCGCCGAGCACCTGCGGGTCCGTCCGGAGCCGCTCAGCCAGCGATTTCCAGTCGTCCAGCGGCCGGCCGTCGCCGGCGATCACCGCATGCGGGACCATGCCCAGCACACGGTTGCTCATCTCGCGCTGAAAGCCGTTCATCACCGACAGCACGATGATCATCGCCAGCACACCCAGCGCCAACCCGATCATCGAGGTGAGCGAAATGAACGAAATGAAGTGATTGCGACGCTTGGCGCGCGTGTAGCGGCTGCCGATGAAGAGGCTAAGCGGTCTGAACATTAGCCGGCCACCAGACGGCCATCTTCCAGGCGCAAGATCTGATCCATCTGGCCGGCCAGCTGCGGATCATGGGTGACCACCAGAAAGGCGGTGCGCAGCGAACTACTCAATTCGAGCATCAGATCCTGAATGCCCTGCGCGGTATGGTGATCGAGGTTGCCGGTCGGCTCGTCGAGCAGCACCAGTGCCGGTCGATTAGCCAGCGCCCGGGCAATGGCGACGCGCTGCCGCTCGCCGCCGGAGAGCTCCGAAGGCTTGTGCGCGAGGCGATGCCCCAATCCGACCCGCTGGAGCAATTCACTGGCTCTGGCGCGGGCGTCCGGAATTGGTGCCCGACCGATCAGCAACGGCATGCAAACGTTTTCCAGCGCAGTGAATTCCGGCAGCAGATGATGAAACTGATAGACGAAGCCAAGCGCACGGTTACGCAGCAGACCACGGTCTTTCTCACTCAGCGCCGACAGCTCTTCTCCAGCCAGCCAGACGCTGCCCTCGCTGGGCGTATCCAGGCCGCCCAGCAGGTTGAGCAGCGTACTTTTCCCGGATCCCGAGCTGCCGACGATGGCCACCCGCTGGCCGGGGTACAACTCGAGCTGCAGCCCCGAGAGCACGTTCACCGATTCCGGCCCCTGCTCGTAGCGTTTGCCCAGGTTCCGGCAACTGAGCACTGACTGTTCGTTCGAAGCGTGTTCTTTCATATCCAGTTCACTCGTAGCGTAGCGCGTCGGCCGGCTGGGTACGGGCGGCACGCCACGCGGGGTAGAGGGTGGCCAGGAAACTCAGTACCAGGGCCGCGACACAGACCTGAATCACATCGGCGGCCATCAGCTGGGACGGCAGGTAGTCAATGAAGTAGACGTCGGCGCTGAGGAACTTGTGACCGATTAACCGCTCAAGAGCCGCCACCCAGCTGCTTACGTTGAGTGCCGCGAACATGCCGAGCAAGGCACCGACCAGCGTGCCGACGACGCCAATCACCGTGCCCTGCACCATGAAGATCGCCATGATCTGCGCTGGCGTCGCACCCAGCGTGCGCAGGATGGCGATATCGCCCCGCTTGTCGGTGACCACCATGACCAGCGTTGAAATGATATTGAACGCCGCCACCGCAACGATCAGCAGCAACAGCAACCCGATCATCGCCTTTTCCATGCGGATCGCCTGGTAGAGATTGCCGTGCGTGCGGGTCCAGTCCCGTGAGTAGAAGTCGTCGCCCAGCTCACCGGCAAGCTTCCAGGCGGTCCGCGGCGCCTGAAACAGATCGACGAAACGCAGGCGCACGCCCTGCACCTGGTCGGGTTTCCAGCGGTGCAGGCGGGCCACGTCGGAGATGTTGGCCATCGCCACGTAGCCATCAATCTCGCCGGCGCCCACGTGGAAGATCCCGCGGACGGTGAACCGCTTCATGCGCGGAAAAACACCGGCGGGCGTCACGGCCACCTCCGGCGCAACGAAGGTGACCTTGTCGCCGATGGCAACGCCAAGCTTTTCAGCAGCCTTGTCGCCAATGACGATGCCGAATTCGCCGGGCACCAGTTCGCTCAGTGAGCCCTGCAGAAAGAACTGGCCGATGATCGACACGTCCGGTTCGCGCGCCGGGTCGACGGCATTGATCAGCGTCTTGGTGACCTCGCCACGGTGGGTCAGCAGGCCTTGCATCTGCACGAACGGCGCCACGGCGGCGACCTGCGGATCCTTCAGCAGACGCTGGCCCAGCGCCTGCCAGTCTTCGATCGGCGTGGCGCGTTCGAGGGTGGCGTGAGGGACCATGCCCAGCACGCGCGTACGCATCTCGTGGTCGAAGCCGTTCATCACCGACAGCACGACGATCATCACCAGCACGCCAAGTGCCAGGCCGATCATGGACGTGAAGGAAATGAAGGAGACGAACAGGCTGCGACGTCTGGCGCGCGTGTAGCGTGCCCCGATATACACGGACAGCGGTCTGAACATAACTCGATGGGTTCGCTTTCGCTGGCGGGAAAAAACAAGCTGAATGACGTTGCCAGGCGGCCTGATACACTCAAGCCATCACTGCAGCCCAGGGATCGACATGCCCACAGAAGACACCGAAGATCGCCGCGAATACTACCGTATCGAGGACCTGATCGCACTGGAAATCCTGCCCCTGGAAGATGCCGAAACACCTTTGCGCGATGGGACGTCGCGCCTGTTCGACCTGCTGGGCGAGCTTCACCAGCTGGACTTCGAGGCGCAGCATCTGCTGCGGCAGATCGCAGAAAACAACCGCACACTGGCCAACTACCTGAAGGTGCAGAACAAGCGCATCGACTTGATTGGCCAGGCGCTGGCACGTGACTTGTTGCGGGAAATAGGCCCGACACGCGAAGTCATCCTCTCCGAAGGCGGGGTCAGTTTCGTCAATGATCGGCCACTGGAAGAGGGCTCCATCTGGGCGCTCAAACTGGTCCTCATGCCGCAGGGGCTTGGCCTGCTGCTCAACGCCCGGATCGCCAGTTGCCAGCTGCAGGATGACGGCCGGTTTGCCATCGGCACCTCCTTCGAAGCGTTGACTGATGCACAACGGCAACTGTTGGCGCGGCATATCCTGCAAAAACAGGCGACAGAGCGTCGCCTGGCCCGTGAAAGCCTGCAGGAAACCTGACCATGCTCCGAACCATGCTGCTCCTCTCAACCTTCGCCCTCGCCGCCCCGCTGGCGGCCGACACCTTACGTATCCCGGTCGGCCAGCAGGGCCAGAGCGAACTGCCGCTGCCAGGCCGCGGCGATTCCACCGGACGGGTGCTCGAGCGCTTCGGCCTCGCCGACGAGGAGCACCCTGCGGTGGGCACGCCGCCAATCAAACGCTGGGACTACCGGTATTTCTCGGTCTATTTCGAAAACGACCGGGTCATCGACAGCGTGCTGCATCATCGACGCTCCACTCCTCAACAGGACGACATCGAACCGTGACACACATCTACGGCCACCGTGGCGCAAAAGGCGAAGCCCCCGAGAACACCCTTGCCAGCTTCCAGCAATGCCTCGCCCACGGCGTGCGCCGCTGCGAACTCGACCTTCACTTGTCCCGCGACGGGGAACTGATGGTCATCCATGACCCGACCCTCAAGCGCACCACCGGACGGCGCGGCAAGGTGGTGGAGCACGATGCCGATGAGCTGGTTCGATACGACGCCCGCAGCGGCGGACCCGGCTGGAAACAGCCCTGCCCGATCCCGCGCCTGGCGGAGCTATTCGAAAAATGCGACTTCGAGCATTGGCAGCTCGAGGTAAAGAGCGCATCCCGGGTACGGGCCGCGCGGACGGTGGTGGCGATCAAGGCGCTGGCCGAAGCGCATGGCCTGCTCGACCGGATCACCGTGACGTCCGGCTCGCGGGAAGTCCTGCGGGCGCTGAAGCGCCTGACGCCGGAAATCTCCTGCGGCCTGGTCGCGGAACATGGCTGGCTCGACCCGCTGAAGGTGGCCAGGCAGTACGACTGCACATTGCTGGCCCTGAAGTGGACGCTGTGCACGCCCGAACGCATCGCCAAGGCGCGGCAGCAGGGCCTGCATGTATCGGTCTGGACAGTCAACGAGCCAGCGCTCATGCGTCGGCTGGCTGACTTCGGGGTGGACAGCCTGATTACCGATTATCCGGGCCGCGCGGTCGAAACCCTACGAAATAGCTGAGCCAGGCGCGCCTGTAGCGCCCCGGCCCGTTTGCCTTCAGAAGCTTTCCCGGTTGGGCCAGCGCCAGCTTTGGGTATCCTCTCCGACCGGCTCAGGCCACCGGCCGGAGCCGCTCAAAAAAGCCGGTTGAGCCCGTCGAATGCCGCGACGCGATAGGCTTCGGCCATGGTCGGGTAGTTGAAGGTGGTGTTGACGAAGTACTTGAGCGTATTCGCCTCGCCCGGCTGGTTCATGATCGCCTGCCCGATATGCACGATCTCCGAGGCCTGGTAGCCGAAGCAGTGCACGCCGAGCACGGCCAGCGTCTCGCGGTGGAAGAGAATCTTCAGCATACCCACCGGCTCGCCGGAGATCTGCGCCCGCGCCATGCCCTTGAAAAAGGCCTTGCCGACCTCGTAGGGGATTTTCGCTTCGGTCAGCTCACGTTCGTTCTTGCCGATCGAGCTGATCTCCGGAATCGTGTAAATGCCGGTCGGCACGTCATCGACGAAGCGCCAGCTGTTGTTGTCGACGATACTGCCGGCCGCCGAACGGCCCTGGTCGTACGCGGCGCTTGCCAGCGAGGGCCAGCCGATGACATCGCCGGCTGCGTAGATGTTGCCGACGTCGGTACGGTAGTGCTCGTCGACCTTGATCTGGCCGCGGCTGTTGACCTTGAGCCCGATGTTCTCCAGCGCCAGCTTGTCCGTGTTGCCGGTCCGGCCGTTGCACCAGAGAAAGGCATCGGCCTTGATCTTCTTGCCGGATTTGAGGTGCAGGATCACCCCGTTGTCGAGGCCCTCGACGCGCTCGTACTCCTCGTTGTGGCGAATCAGCACGTTGTTGTTGCGCAGGTGGTAGCTCAGCGCATCGGAGATCTCGTCGTCGAGGAAGCTGAGCAGCTGGTCGCGGTTGTCGATCAGGTCGACCAGCACGCCGAGGCCGCTGAAGATCGAGGCGTACTCAGAGCCGATCACACCGGCGCCGTAGATGATCAGCCGCCGCGGCGTGTGGCTCAGGGTCAGGATGGTGTCGCTGTCGTAGACGCGCGGATGGGTGAAGTCGACATCCGTGGGCCGGTAGGGGCGCGAACCGGTCGCGATGATGAACTGGTTGGCCACCAGGGTTTCCACCATCCCGTTGGCGCTGACCACCTCGACCGTCTGTTCGTCGGCGAAACTGGCCGTACCGAAGAAGATATCGATGCGGTTGCGCGCGTAGTAGCCGGTGCGCGAGGTGACCTGCTTGGCGATCACGCTCTCGGCGCTCTTCAGCACATCCGGAAAGGAAAACCAGCGAGGCTCGCCAATCTGGCGAAACAGCGGGTTGGTGTTGTACTGCATGATCTGCCGCACCGAGTGGCGCAGCGCCTTCGACGGGATGGTCCCGAGGTGCGTGGAGTTGCCGCCGACGTGTGGCCTGCTGTCGACCACGGCAACCTTGCGCCCCGCCTTGACCGCGTTCATCGCGGCCCCTTCCCCGGCAGGCCCCGACCCCAGAATCACTACATCGTAGTTATAGACAGCCATAGTCACCCCTGAACACGCAGCAGGACACCCCGCTGCTGTAAACAAATCGGTCGAACGGGAGCGGTGTCATTGCCTTCGCACCACTGCCCGGAATCCTGGCGCCGATCCAGCGAGGACCGGCGCGGCGCCGCACGGGCCTGCGCCCGAACCGGCGTGGCGGCGCTAGCGACGGCTCGCGTCGTAGGCCAGGTCGGCCCGGGTGCCTTGTTCAGGCTGGGCGTTGACCTCTTCGCATTTCTCGCGGCTACCGCCGCAGATGGAACATTCCTTTTCGATACCCAGGTTGGCGATACCGCCGCAGGAACCGGCAATGGGCTTGCGGCCCATGATCACGCCCACGGACATCCCTAGTACCACCAACACCATGACTAGAAAAACGATCAACCAGGTCATTGCTCTGCTCCCGCCCCGAACAGCTTGTCGAAAGCCTCGGTGCTCTTGCTGACGAATCCCTGCCCTTCGCGTACCACGAAGAACGCTGCAATCTTGTGCTCGGCGGCGTAGGCCAGGCCGCGCTCCGGACCGAGCACCATGAGTACGGTGGACAACCCATCTGCACGCAAGGTCGACGGATCTACGACCGTCACCGCAGCAAGCCGGTGGGTGATAGGCGCGCCGGTGGTCGGGTCCAGCGTATGCGAATAGCGCCGGCCGTCACGCTCGAAATAGTTGCGGTAGTCCCCGGAAGTGGACACGCCACGCCCGTCGAGCTCGATGACACGCTGCACCACCCGCTCGTTGTCGCGTGGTGCCTCGATCGCGATGCGCCACGGCGATCCGTCGGGTTTGTGTCCCTGCGCCTTGAGTTCACCGGTGATCTCGACCAGATAGTTGTGGATGCCCTTGGCTTCGAGGCGTGCCGCCACCCGGTCGACGGCGTAACCCGCCGCGATGCTGTTGAAGTCCACCTGGACGTCGGCGTCCTTGCACAGCTGCTCGCCATCGAGGCGCAGGTGGTGCTGCCCGACGTTCTCCCGGGTCCGGGCAATCTCGTCGGCCGAAGGGACCCGCTCACCCTGCCCCCGCGGGCCGAATCCCCAGAGATTGAGAAGCGGCTCGATGGTCAGGTCCAGCGCCCCGCCGCTCTCGTCGGACAGCCGTTCGCCGGCCTGGAACAGCGCACGCACCGCGTCCGGCATCGCCATGCAGCGACCGGCAGGCAGCTCGTTGAACAGCTCGATGGCCGAATCGGAACGATAGGTCGACACCTGCTGGTCGATCTCAGCCAGGATCGACTCGGTGTCCTGGCGCAAAGTGTCAGGGTCGGGCGCGCCGCGCCCAGCCACGTATTTGACGGTATAGGTGCTGCCCATGGTCGGGCCGCTGAAACTCTCGATCTGCTCCTGAAACAGACAGCCCGTCATTGCCGTCGCCAGGGCGACGGCAATGACGGGCCGAAAGGTCTTCGGGATCATGCTAGCCGCCGAAGTCGTCGAGCAGGATGTTCTCCGGTTCGACACCCAGGTCGGTCAGCATCTTGATCACCGACGCGTTCATCATCGGCGGGCCGCACATGTAGAACTCGCAGTCCTCGGGCGCCGGATGGTCCTTCAGATAGTTCTCGTACAGCACGTTGTGGATGAAGCCGGTCGGGCCGTCCCAGTTGTCCTCGGGTTGCGGATCGGACAGGGCCAGGTGCCACTCGAAGTTCTCGTTTTCGGCCTGCAGCTGGTCGTATTCCTCGACGTAGAACGCCTCGCGCATCGACCGCGCGCCGTACCAGAAGCTCATCTTGCGCGTGGATTTCAGCCGCTTGAGCTGATCGAAGATATGCGAGCGCATCGGCGCCATGCCGGCGCCGCCACCGATGAAGACCATCTCCGCATCGGTGTCCTTGGCGAAGAACTCGCCGAAGGGCCCGTACACCGTGACCTTGTCGCCCGGCTTCAGGCTGAACACCCAGGAGGACATTTTGCCCGGCGGCAAGTGGTCCTTGCCGGGCGGCGGCGAGGCGATGCGGATATTGAACTTCACCAGACCGACCTCTTCCGGGTAGTTCGCCATCGAATAGGCCCGAATCACGGTTTCGTCGACCTTCGAGACGTACTTCCACTGATTGAACTTGTCCCAGTCGCCGCGATACTCCTCCTGGATATCGAAGTCCTTGTAGCGCACCTCATGGGGCGGGCACTCGAGCTGCACATAGCCACCGGCGCGAAAGTCGACGTTTTCGCCTTCCGGCAGTTTCAGCGTCAACTCCTTGATGAAGGTCGCGACGTTCGGATTGGAGAGCACGGTGCACTCCCACTTCTTCACGCCGAACACCTCTTCCGGCACCTCGATCTTCATGTCCGCCTTGACCGGGGTCTGGCAGGACAAACGCCAGCCTTCGCCCGCCTCGCGACGGGTGAAGTGGGACTCCTCGGTGGGCAGCATTTCGCCGCCACCGCTTTCGACGATGCACTTGCACTGGGCACAGGTGCCGCCGCCGCCGCATGCCGACGAGAGGAAGATATTGTTGGACGCCAGGGTCTGCAGCAGCTTGCCGCCCGCCGGAACGGTAATGGTGCGCTCGCCGTTGATCTCGATATTGACGTCGCCACTGGAGACCAGCTTGGCGCGTGCCGCGAGGATGATCACCACCAGCGCCAGGACGATGGCGGTGAACATGCCGATGGCAAGGAAAATTTCGTAACTCATCAGTTCATCCCGTCCTTACAGCTGTACGCCAGAGAATGACATGAAGCCTAGCGACATCAGGCCGATGGTGATGAAGGTGATGCCCAGGCCCTGCAGGCCTTCCGGAACATCGCTGTACTTGAGCTTCTCGCGGATGCCCGCCAGCAGCATGATCGCCAGCGCCCAAGATGCACCGGAGCCGAAGCCGTACACCGTGCTCTCGGCCAGGTTGTAGTCACGCTCGACCATGAACAGGGTGCCGCCCATGATGGCGCAGTTCACCGTGATCAGCGGCAGGAACACGCCGAGGGCGTTGTAGAGACTGGGGACGTACTTGTCCAACAGCATCTCTAGAATCTGCACGATCGCCGCGATCACACCGATGTAGCTCAGCAGCCCGAGAAAGCTCAGGTCCACCTCCGGCAGGCCGGCCCAGGACAAGGCGCCGGCCTTGAGCAGATAGGTGTAGATCAGGTTGTTCGCCGGCACCGTGATGGCCTGCACCACGATGACCGCGATGCCGAGGCCGATGGCGGTCTCGACCTTTTTCGAGATCGCAATGAAGGTGCACATGCCGAGGAAGAACGCCAGGGCCATGTTCTCGATGAACACAGCACGGACGAACAGGCTGATGTAGTGCTCCATTAGTAAGCCTCCTTGTTCGAGACCTGCGGCGCCATCTTGAAGGACGGCTTCTCGACCTGTTCACGCTTCCAGGTACGGATGCCCCAGATGATGAGGCCGATCAGGAAGAACGCCGACGGTGGCAGCAGCAGCAGCCCATTAGGCTGGTACCAGCCACCGTCGTTGACCACCGGAAGGATGGTGTAGCCCATCAGTTTGCCGGCACCGAACAGCTCGCGGACGATGCCCAGCACGATCAGCATCGCGCTGTAGCCCAGGCCGTTGCCGATGCCGTCGCAAAACGACAGCAGCGGCGGGTTCTGCATGGCGAACGCCTCGGCGCGCCCCATCACGATGCAGTTGGTGATGATCAGTCCGACGAACACCGACAGCTGCTTGGACAGCGAATAGGCATAGGCCTTGAGGATCTGATCCACCACGATCACCAGCGAGGCGATGATCACCATTTGCACGATCATCCGGATGGAACCGGGAATCTGGGTACGGATCATCGAGATGAACAGGTTGGAAAACGCCACCACCAGCGTCAACGCGATGGACATCACCAGCGCCGTCTTGAGGTTGGAGGTAACCGCCAGGGCCGAGCAGATCCCGAGGATCTGCAGGCCGATCGGGTTGTTGCTGAAGACCGGATTGAACAGGACTTCCTTGATGGTAGGTTGCGACATGATCAAGCCTCCCCAGCGCGCAGGTTCGCGATAAATGGGCCAAAGCCGTTTTCACCGAGCCAGAAGTGCAACAGGTTATTGACCCCATTGCTGGTCAAAGTGGCACCGGCCAAGGCATCAACCTGATGGTCGGCCTTGGGACTCTGGGGGTCGACCCCGCCCTTGACGACCTGCACCGCCAGTTTGCCGTTCTCGTCGAACAGCTCCTTGCCGTGCCACTGGTTGCGCCATTTTGGATTGTCGACTTCGCCCCCCAGGCCAGGCGTTTCGCCATGCTGGTAGAAGCCGAGGCCGGCGACCGTGTTCAGGTCACCCTTGACCGCCATGAAGCCATACAGCGTCGACCACAGGCCGTAGCCGCGGATAGGCATGATCAACGTGTCGATTTCATTATTTTCCTCGACGATGTAGACGACGCTGTACCGCTCGCGGCGCTTGATCGATGCGATGTCCTCCTCGCCGGTCAGTGGCTTGGACAGTTCCGGGTCCTTGGCCGCGACCAATGGATCGAAGCCGCTCGGGTCGAAGGCATCGCTGAAGGTGCCGGTTTTCAGATCGACCAGCTTGGCGACGATCCGCTCGTTGAACAGCGTCTTGACCTGCTTGGCCGACATACCGGGCTCGCCCAGCCCGGCGATCGCCAGGATGCTGCGCTGTTTGTCCAGCTGGCGGTTCTCCAGCTGGGTCGGGCGCAGCGCTACCGCCGCCCCCGCCACGAACACCGAGCACACCAGGCAGACCAGCAAGGCCACGACCAGGGTGCGGACGGTGGATTCTTTTTGACTAGACATTGCGTGCCAGCCTCCGCTTGATATTGGCCTGGATGACGAAGTGGTCGATCAACGGTGCGCACAGGTTGGCGAACAGGATCGCCAGCATCATGCCTTCCGGAAACGCCGGGTTGACCACCCGGATCAACACCACCATCACGCCGATCACGATGCCGAACGCCCACTTGCCGGTATTCGTCATGGACGCCGAAACCGGATCGGTCGCCATGAAAATCAGACCAAAGGCGAAGCCGCCCACCACCATGTGCCAATACCAGGGCATGGCGAACATCGCGTTCGAGTCCGAACCGAGCAGATTGAACAGTGAGCTCAGCGCGATCATCCCGATCATCACGCCGGAAACGATGCGCCAGGAGGCGATCTTGGTCGTCAGCAACACGGCGCCGCCGATGAAGATGGCCAGCGTACTGGTCTCACCGATCGATCCGTGAATGGTGCCGAGGAAGGCGTCCATCCAGGTGATGCCGTTGGCGATCACATTGTCCATGCCGCCGGCAAAGCTCAGGCTCAGGGCGGTCGCACCTGCGAAACCGTCCACAGCTGTCCACACGGCGTCGCCGGACATCTGCGCCGGGTAGGCAAAGAACAGGAATGCACGACCGGTCAGCGCCGGATTGAGGAAGTTCTTCCCGGTACCACCGAAGATTTCCTTGCCGATGACGATGCCGAAGCTAATGCCCAGCGCCACCTGCCACAGCGGAATGCTAGGCGGCAGGGTAAGCGCGAACAGCACGGAGGTCACGAAGAAGCCCTCGTTGACCTCATGCTTGCGGACCGAGGCGAACAGCACCTCCCAGAAACCGCCGACGATGAAGGTCACCGCGTAGACCGGGATGAAGTAGGCCGCGCCCTGGATGAAGTTGTCCCACAGGCTGTTCGGGTCGAAGCCCGCCAGCGCGCTGATCAACGCCATGCGCCAGCCTTCTTGCGCCGCAAGCAGATCCGGGCTCTGCGCATAGATCAGGTTGGCCTGGTAGCCGGTGTTCCACATACCGAAGAACATCGCAGGAAAGGTGCACAGCCAGACCGTGATCATCATCCGCTTGAGGTCGATGCCGTCGCGCACGTGCGCGGTGGTCTTGGTCACGCTGCCAGGCCGGTAAAGGAAGGTATCGGCCGCCTCGTAGAGTGCGTACCACTTCTCGTACTTGCCGCCCTTTTCGAAGTTGTGCTCGATCTTGTCGAGGAATTCGCGAATGCCCATGCCTTACCCCTCCTTCTCGATGCGGGTCAGATTGTCCCGCAGGATCGGGCCGTATTCGTATTTGCCAGCACAGACATAGGTGCACAGCGCCAGGTCCTCTTCGTCCAGCTCGAGGCAGCCCAGCTTCTGCGCCACTTCGGTGTCGCCGACGATCAGTGACCGCAGCAGTTGCGTCGGCAGCATGTCCAGCGGCATCACTTCCTCGTAGTTACCGACCGGGACCATTGCCCGTGGGCTGCCGTTGGTCGAGGTCGAGAAGGCGAACTTCTTGCCGCCCATCAGCTTGGATATATAAATGTTGAGGATCGAGTGCTTGTCGCTGCCCGCGCGCAGGTAATGCAGCATCTCGCGCTCCTTCCCCTCACGCAGGCAGGACACCTGCTGGTGGTAACGCCCGAGGAAGGCAAAGGCACCGTGGGCCGTCCGGCCGCCGAGCACCGAACCGGAAATCACCCGGTTGGCGCCGGGCTGCAGTTCGCCTGCGGTCAGTTCGTCGAGGTTGGCTCCCAGCCGGGCCCGCACCAGCCGCGGCTTTTCCACCACAGGCCCGGCAAGCGACACGATACGTTCAACCGACAGGCGGCCAGTGGTGAACAACGCACCGATGGCGATCACGTCCTGATAACCGATGGTCCAGACGCTCTTGGTGGCACTTACCGGGTCGAGAAAATGGATATGCGTGCCCGCCAGGCCGGCCGGATGCGGGCCGGCGAAACTTTCGGTCCGGACGCTGGCCAGTTGCTCGCCGGGTAGCGAGACACCCTCGGCCTTGCACAGGAACAGCTTGCCAATACGGGCCAGAACGGTAAGTCCCGCTTCGAATTCGGCGCCGCGGTCGGCAATGATAACGGCCGGATCAGCCGCCAGCGGATGAGTGTCGATGGCGGTGACGAAGATCGAGCTGGGCACCGCGTCGATTGCCGGCACCTTGCTGTAGGGACGCGTACGCAGGGCGGTCCAGAGACCGGATTGCTGCAGGTTCTCGCGGACCTGGGTATCGCTGAGGCTGGCCAGCGCACCGTTGTCGTACTGATTGAAGGTCACCTCGTCGGCGCCCTCGAGGTCGATGACGACCGACTGCAGTACCCGCTTTTCACCGCGGTGAATGGCACTGACCACACCGGCGCCCGGCGATGTGAAGGCCACGCCGGGCGTCTTCTTGTCGGAGAACAGCACCTGCCCCAACTTGACCCGGTCACCGACCTGGACCTCCATGGTCGGCTTCATGCCCGGGTAATCAAACCCTATGACGGCGACGCTTCGCACGGGCCGTCCGGCCTCGACACGCTGCGCCGGCGCACCTGCAATGGGCAAATCGAGCCCACGTTTTATATTGATCATCGGTTCGCCTAACCACTGATTTTGAATGCTTTTTTACGAGCCGCGCGGTAGCGTAAAGTCGAATTGCACGACGCGCACTGATGCGATATCAGCGCGACGCTATGCCGCGGGCCCAGGTAGAAATCCGCCCGATTATAGAGGTCACGACCCGCGACTGACCACCCAAGGGCTTTCAAATATTTGACTGTGGACAAGCGGCCCGAATCGGCAGTCTATTGGCGGGCGCCGCTCGGCACCGGCAGGCGCGGAATAAACGACCGGCCCGAAAATGCGAAACGGGAGCCGAAGCTCCCGTTCAGTTCCAGCGCAGTGAAAGCGCGGGAGAGCCGGATCAGCGAGGGAACGCCGGCGGGTTGACCCCGGCCATGTCTTCCATCACCCGGACGACCTGGCAGCTGTAGCCGAACTCGTTGTCGTACCAGACGTACAGCACGACGCGGTTGTCGCTGCAGATGGTCGCCTCGGCGTCCACCACGCCAGCGTGACGCGAGCCGACGAAGTCGCTCGACACCACTTCCTGCGAATTGACGAAGTCGATTTGCTTCTGCAGGTCGGAGTGCATGGCCATCTGGCGCAGGTACTCGTTGATCTCTTCGCGGGTCGTGGCCTTCTCGAGGTTCAGGTTGAGGATCGCCATGGACACGTTCGGCGTCGGAACGCGAATCGCGTTACCGGTCAGCTTGCCCTTGAGCACCGGCAGCGCCTTGGCGGCCGCGGTGGCGGCACCTGTTTCAGTGATAACCATGTTTAGTGCCGCACTGCGACCACGACGACTGCCTTTGTGGAAGTTGTCGATCAGGTTCTGGTCGTTGGTGTAGGAGTGCACGGTTTCGACGTGGCCATTGACGATGCCGTACTGGTCGTTGACCGCCTTGAGCACCGGCACGATGGCGTTGGTGGTACAGGACGCGGCCGAGACGATCTTGTCGTCTGCGGTGATCTCGCCATGGTTGATACCATGCACGATGTTCTTCAGCTCGCCCTTGCCCGGCGCGGTCAGCACGACGCGCCCAACACCCGGGCACCTGAGGTGCTGACCGAGCCCCTCAGCGTCACGCCACTTGCCGGTGTTGTCCACCAGCAACGCGTTCTCGATGCCGTACTTCGTGTAGTCCACGGAGGCCGGATCGTTGGAGTAGATCACCTGGATCAGGTTGCCGTTGGCGGTGATGGTGTTGTTCTCGGCGTCGATATGAATGGTGCCGTCGAACGGGCCGTGCACCGAGTCGCGGCGCAGCAGGCTGGCGCGCTTGACCAGATCGTTCTCCGCCCCCTTGCGCACGACGATGGCGCGCAGGCGAAGGCCGTCGCCGGCGCCGGTCTTCTCGATCAGGATGCGCGCCAGCAGACGGCCAATGCGGCCGAAGCCGTAGAGCACCACGTCGGTACCCTTGTGCACACCCGACGTGTTGCGCTTGTCGGCGACCTCGGCCAGCTCGTCGCGGACGAACTGATCAAGGGTGCGACCGTTACCTTCAGCCTTGAACTTGGCCACGACCTTACCCAGATCCACCGAGGCGGCGCCCAGGTTCATGTCGGCCATGGTGGTGAGTATCTGGTGGGTCTCGTGCACGCTGAGCTCGGCTTCGTCAGCCTGGCGATGACGGGCGAAACGATGCGCCTTGAGCAATGCGATGACCGAGCGATTGATCAGCCCGCGCCCATAGATGGAAGTCACTACGTTGTTGTTACGATACAGTTGACCGATCAGCGGAATCATCGCTTCGGCGAGGGCTTCTCGATCAATCCATTCACCAAGACACTGGTCGGGCTTCTGAGTCACGGGCAGTTCCTTCCAACATGTAGGGGCTGAGAAAAAGGGCTACATTATGCCGGGGCACCCTAGCGCCGGCAATCTGTGCAGCGGAAACACTGACAGCGTCCCGCGCGGATAGTTACAATCCCGGCGGTCCATTTTTTAGACCGGAGTCACGCCCACCCGTGTCCGTATTGCGCCTTCCGCCCCTGCCTGCCGCCAGCGGCAAGCAAACCTGGGGCAACCTTCCTGGAGCCGCGCTGAGCCTGGCGATCGCCGAAGCAGCCAGCAACGCAGAGCGATTCACCCTTCTCCTCACCGCCGACAGCCAGAGCGCCGAGCGCTTGCAGGACGAGCTCGCGTTTTTCGCGCCCGAATTGCCGGTGCTGCACTTCCCCGACTGGGAAACCCTGCCCTACGACGTTTTTTCGCCGCACCAGGACATCATTTCGCAACGAATCGCAGCGTTGTATCGCCTGCCCGAGCTGACCCACGGCGTGTTGGTAGTTCCTATTACCACGGCGCTACACCGACTGGCACCGAAGCGCTTTCTGCTCGGTTCGAGCCTGGTGCTCGACATTGGCCAGAAGCTCGACGTCGAACAGATGCGCACTCGGCTGGAGGCGGCCGGCTACCGCTGCGTCGACACGGTTTACGAGCACGGCGAGTTCGCCGTGCGCGGGGCGCTGATCGATCTGTTCCCGATGGGCAGTGCCCTGCCCTATCGCATCGACTTGTTCGATGACGAGATCGAAACGCTGCGTACGTTCGATCCGGAGAACCAGCGTTCGATCGACAAGGTCGAGTCGATCCGCCTGTTGCCGGCGCGCGAATTTCCAGTCCGCAAGGAGTCGGTCACTGGCTTCCGGGCGCGCTTCCGGGAACGCTTCGATGTCGATTTCCGCCGTTGCCCGATCTATCAGGACCTGTCCACCGGCATTACGCCGGCCGGTATCGAGTACTACCTGCCGCTGTTCTTCGACGAGACCTCCACGCTCTTCGATTATCTGCCGGAAGACACCCAGGTGTTCTCGCTACCCGGCATCGAGCAGGCCGCCGAGCACTTCTGGAAAGACGTGCGCAACCGCTACGAAGACCGCCGCGTCGATCCCGAGCGGCCCCTGTTGCCGCCGGCCGAGCTGTTCATGCCGGTCGAGGACTGCTTCGCGCACCTCAAGAGCTGGCCGCGCGTGGTGGTCAGCCAGGACGATGTGGAGACGGGGATCGGTCGCGAACGATTCCCGGCCAGCCGCTTCCCGGAACTGGCCATCGACGCCAAGGCCAGCGAACCCCTGGGCGCACTGCGGCGCTTCCTGGATGAATTCTCCGGCCGGGTGCTGTTTACCGCCGAATCGGCCGGCCGTCGCGAGGTGTTGCTGGAGTTACTGGCGCGCTTGAAGTTGCGGCCACAGGAAGTCGGTGGTTGGCCGGAGTTCGTCGACAGCCAAGAGCGGCTGGCGATCACCATCGCCCCGCTGGACGACGGCTTGCTGTTGCAGGACGTGGCGCTGATCGCCGAAAGCCCGTTGTTCGGCCAGCGCATCATGCAGCGACGGCGGCGCGAAAAAGGACGCGACGCTGGCGAAAACGTCATCAAAAACCTCACCGAGCTGCGCGAAGGTGCGCCGGTGGTGCATATCGACCACGGCGTGGGTCGTTATCAGGGCCTGGTCACGCTGGAAATCGAAGGCCAGGCCGCCGAATTCCTCATGCTGCAGTACGCCGAGGAAGCCAAGCTCTACGTGCCGGTTTCCAGCCTGCACCTGATCGCACGCTACACCGGCAGCGACGACGCCCTGGCCCCGCTTCACCGCCTGGGTTCGGAGACGTGGCAGAAGGCCAAGCGCAAGGCTGCTGAGCAGGTCCGCGACGTGGCGGCAGAACTGCTGGACATCTATGCGCGCCGCGCCGCGCGCGAAGGCCATGCCTTTGCCGATCCGCAGGTCGACTACGAAACCTTCAGCGCGGGCTTTCCGTTCGAGGAAACGCCGGACCAGCAGGCGGCCATCGAGGCCGTACGCAGCGACATGCTGGCGGCCAAACCCATGGATCGCCTGATCTGCGGCGACGTGGGCTTCGGTAAGACCGAGGTGGCCATGCGCGCCGCCTTCATCGCCGTACACAGCGGCAAGCAGGTCGCCGTGCTGGTGCCCACCACCCTGCTTGCCCAGCAGCACTACAACAGTTTCCGCGACCGCTTCGCCGATTGGCCGGTGCGCGTCGAGGTGATGAGCCGCTTCAAGTCGGCCAAGGAGATCCAGGCCGCGGTCCAGGAGCTGGCCGAAGGCAAAGTGGACATCCTCATCGGCACGCACAAGCTGCTGCAGGACGACGTCAAGTTCACCAACCTGGGCCTGGTGATCATCGACGAGGAACACCGCTTCGGCGTGCGCCAGAAAGAACAGCTCAAGGCCCTGCGCAGCGAAGTCGACATTCTCACCCTGACCGCCACGCCGATTCCGCGCACCCTGAACATGGCGGTCGCCGGCATGCGTGACCTGTCGATCATCGCCACGCCCCCGGCACGCCGGTTGTCGGTGCGCACCTTCGTGATGGAGCAGCAGGACGCGGTGATCAAGGAGGCGCTGCTGCGCGAGCTGTTGCGCGGTGGCCAGGTCTACTACCTGCACAACGACGTCAAGACCATCGAGAAATGCGCCGCTGACATCGCCGCGCTGGTGCCGGAGGCGCGTATCGGCGTCGGTCACGGGCAGATGCGCGAGCGCGAACTCGAACAGGTAATGGGCGACTTCTACCACAAGCGTTTCAACGTGCTGATCGCCTCGACCATCATCGAGACCGGCATCGACGTGCCGAGCGCCAACACCATCATCATCGAACGCGCCGACAAGTTCGGCCTGGCGCAGCTGCACCAGCTGCGCGGCCGCGTCGGGCGCAGTCACCACCAGGCCTATGCCTATCTGCTGACGCCGCCGCGCAAGGCGATGACCGATGACGCACAGAAGCGCCTGGAAGCCATTGCCAATGCGCAGGACCTGGGCGCGGGTTTCGTGCTCGCCACCCACGATCTGGAAATCCGCGGCGCGGGCGAGCTACTGGGCGACGGCCAGAGCGGCCAGATCCAGGCGGTCGGCTTCACGCTGTACATGGAAATGCTCGAGCGCGCGGTCAAGGCGATCCAGAAAGGCGAACAGCCGAACCTCGACCAGCCGCTGGGCGGCGGGCCGGAGATCAACCTGCGGCTGCCGGCGCTGATCCCCGAGGATTACCTGCCGGACGTCCATGCGCGGCTGATCCTCTACAAGCGCATCGCCAACGCCACCGACGAGGACGGCCTCAAGGAGCTGCAGGTCGAGATGATCGACCGTTTCGGCCTGCTGCCGGAACCGACCAAGAACCTGGTCCGCCTGACGCTGCTGAAACTGCATGCCGAGCAGCTCGGCATCACCAAGATCGACGCCGGTCCGCAGGGCGGGCGGATCGAGTTTGCCGCCGACACCAAGGTCGACCCGATGGTGCTGATCAAGCTGATCCAGAGCCAGCCCAAACGCTACAAGTTCGAAGGCGCGACAGTGTTCAAGTTCCAGGTGCCGATGGAGCGGCCAGAGGAACGCTTCAACAACCTCGAAGCCCTGCTGGAGCGCCTGGCATCGGGCTCCGCCTGATGCGCTTCATGGGCCGAGCAGCCTGTCCGGAATCCGCAGATGCGTGCTAGGTTCCTGCCGTCGCTGCCCGCCGCCTGGCGCCTGCCCTTTTCCGAGAATGCGCTGGCCAGGGGCCAGCGCTATGCCGCCGAAGGGCGCGTGCGCGTTCTGCGGGAGACGGAACAATTCGTCGAGGCCAGCTGCGTCGGAACGGGCGGAGCGTCGTATCGCCAATCGCTGCAGCTGACGCGGGACGGCCGGCTCAGCTGCCTGTGCAGCTGCCCGGTGGGCCTCAACTGCAAGCACTGCGTGGCGCTGATCCTGTCGCTGGAACAACAGGCCGCACCAGGCGGTCACGACGCGACCCAACCGGACGAGGCGCTAGCGCTTGAGCAGTGGCTGTCGCAACTGCCCAACGCCTTGGGCAGCGAACCGAATCCCGGCCAGGGCTGGAGCCTGCATTACCTGCTGCAGGGTGACGTCAACGTGCAGACCTACAAGGTGCGCCTGCGCGACGACGGCAATCCCGGCGAATGGCACCCCTACCATGGCATGCGCGAAGCCAGCTTCCGGCAGCCTGGCTTCATGCAGCCGCTGGATCTGCGGATCGCCGCGCTGGCGTCGCTGAACCGGCTGCATGGCCACGGTTTCCAGCTGGCCGGCGAGAATGGCGGCGAGACCCTGCGCCTGATCCTCGAGACCGGCCGCGCCCACCTCGCTGCCGACCGCCCGGCACTGGCGGCGGGCCGTTCGCGTCCGGCGCGTTTCAACTGGAGCCTGCAGCCCGACGGCAGCTACCAGCCCGAGCTGGTCATGACCGAAGGCCTTGGCACATTGCTGACCGCAGTCGACCCGTTGTATTACCTCGACCTTCAGGAGAATGAAGTCGGTGTAATCGATCACAGCCTTCCGGCGCCGCTGGCTCGCCACCTGCTCGAAGCCCCCTCGGTGCCATCCGCCCAGGCGGCACTGTTCAGCCTCACGCTCAACGAGATCGCCCCGCAGCTACCGGCCCCGGCACGCACGGTGGAAGAGCTGGTTGACGACATCGCACCGGTCCCGCGGCTCAGCCTTGGTAGCCATCACGCTGTCAGCTACCAGCCGGCCAGCGGGCGCATGGCCGGCGAACATCAGCATCGCGCCGGGCTGAGTTTCGTCTACGGCACGACCGCCGTGCATGGCAAATTTCGCCCCGGCCAGCGCGTCCGTCATCTCGAGGGCGGGCGCGTACTTGGCATCCTGCGCCAGCCCGACGCCGAGCAGGCCCTGCGTCAACAGCTCAGGGCGCTTGGGTTCCAGCCGGCGCTGCGCCAGAGCCAGGCGCTGCCAAAGGACTCGGCGGAAATGTTCGAGCTGCCCAGCGAGGCTGCCTGGCTGCGGTTCGCCCAGACGCAGCTGCCGGCCCTGCAAGAACAGGGCTGGCAGATCCAGGTGCACCCTGGTTTTGCCTACGACCTCACGCCAGTGGAAGGCTGGTATGTCGAGGTGGACGATGCCCCCGAACACAGTTGGTTCGACCTCGAGCTGGGTATTGTCGTCGATGGCGAACGGATCAGCCTGCTGCCGGTTCTGCTCGGTTTGATCCGGCGCAACCCGGCCCTGCTGTCGGCACAGGCATTGGCTCAGCGTGACGACGAGGACACCTTGCGCGTGCAGCTCGACAAACGCCATGGCGCCGACGGCCCACCGGTCCAGGTGGTCCTTCCGTTCGGACGGCTGAAGCCGATTCTTTCGACACTCTCCGAACTCTATCTGCACGACACGCCGACCGGCGAGGAACATCTTCGCCTCGGACGCGCCGATGCCGCACGGCTGGCGCAGCTCGAAGGTCTGCCGCTGCAATGGCAGGGAGGCGAACAGCTGCGTGATTTCGCGCAACGCCTGCGTGACTTTCGCCAGCAGACGATTACCGCGCCGGACGGGCTACTGGCCGACTTGCGACCTTATCAGCTGGACGGATTGCGCTGGATGCAGACGCTGCGCGATCTGGGCATCGGCGGTGTGCTGGGCGATGACATGGGGCTGGGCAAGACGCTGCAGACGCTTGCTCACCTGCTGCTGGAAAAACAGTCGGGCCGCATGGACCGGCCGTCGCTGGTGGTGATGCCGACCAGTCTGATCCCCAACTGGCAGGACGAGGCGGCGCGTTTCGTTCCAAGCCTCAAAATCGCCACGCTGCACGGCGCCGCACGCCAACAGTATTTCAGCCAGCTAGATCGATTCGATCTGCTATTGACCACCTATGCCCTCCTGCCCCGGGATATCGAGCGGCTCGCTGCCACGCCGCTGCACCTGGTCGTGCTCGATGAAGCGCAGCACATCAAGAACGCCACCAGCAAGGCCGCCCAGGCCGCCAGACGCCTGAACGCGCGGCAACGGCTGTGCCTGACCGGCACTCCGCTGGAAAATCACCTGGGCGAACTCTGGTCGCTGTTTCATTTCCTGATGCCGGGCTGGCTGGGTGACGCCAAGCGCTTCACCCGGGAATACCGCACGCCCATCGAAAAACACGGCGACCGCGACCGGCTGCAGCACCTCGTGGCGCGGATCAGGCCCTTCCTGCTGCGCAGGCGCAAGGAGCAGGTGGCGCACGAGTTGCCGGCCAAGACCGAAATGGTGCACTGGGTCGAGCTGAGCCCGGCGCAGCGCGACCTCTATGAAACCGTGCGCCTGGCAATGGACGGCAAGATCCGTGCGGAAATCGACCGCAAGGGCTTGGCGCGCAGCCAGATCGTGATCCTTGATGCGCTGCTCAAGCTGCGCCAGGTGTGCTGCGACCTGCGCCTGGTCAAGGGCGAGCAGGCGCTGCGCGGTAGCCCGTCCGGCAAGCTCGACAGCCTGATGGAAATGCTCACCGAGCAGCTCGCCGAAGGCCGCCGTATCCTGCTGTTTTCCCAGTTCACCTCGATGCTGGCGCTGATCGAGGACGAGCTGAAGGCCCGCGCCATACACTATGTGCGCCTCACTGGGGACACGCAGGACCGACGCACCCCGGTACAGCGCTTCCAGAACGGCGAGGTGCCGTTGTTTCTGATCAGCCTGAAAGCCGGCGGCACCGGCCTCAACCTGACCGCCGCCGACACGGTGATCCATTACGATCCCTGGTGGAACCCGGCCGCAGAAAACCAGGCGACCGACCGCGCGCATCGCCTTGGCCAGGACAAGCCGGTGTTCGTCTACAAGCTGATCGCACGCGACACCGTCGAGGAAAAGATCCAGCAGCTGCAGCAGCGCAAGGCTGCGCTGGCCTCGGGCCTGCTCGATGCGGAGCCACACGACGGCTGGCAACTGGAACCGGACGACATTGAGGCGCTGTTCGCCCCGCTGCCCTGAACTCATAGTCGGAGGACGATCGGCCATGCGCCGCCTGACAATTCCCAGCGACATCGAGCGCGTCTACGCCATCTACATGGCCCCCCAGGTGGTGCCCTTTCTGGGCCACGACCCGCTGCCCCGTGATGCCTTCGCCCGGGTGTTCGATCCGCTGTTCGAGAGCGGTGGTTTCTACGTCTACGAAGTCGCCGGACAGGTGCAGGGTTTCTACCAGCTACGCCGCCACGTTGGCCGGGCGGCCCACGTCGCGTACCTCGGCACCCTGGCCGTCGCGCCAGCGATGCACGGGCGCGGCGTGGCCGGTGCCATGCTGAGGGATGCGATCGAGCGGCTGCGGCGGGCCGGCATTCGCCGGGTAGAGCTGACCGTCGAAGCGGACAACCCGCGCGCCATCGCCTTCTACCAGCGCCTTGGTTTCGAATACGAAGGCCGCCAGCGCGCTGCCTACAAGCGCGCGGCGGATGACGGCTATGTCGATGAGCTGATGTACGCGCTGCTGCTCCAGGCACCCTGAACGCGTTGAACCCGGGGCAGCGCTAAACACGCCCCGGCGCCTCGCCACCCGTCAGCCGAACAGCTTGTTTGCCAGCTTGGCTACCAGCTCGCCCTGGTAACGGGCGATAGTCAGCTCCTTGTTCGACGGCTGCCGCGAGCCGTCGCCACCGGCAATGGTCGACGCACCGTAGGGCGTGCCGCCGTTGACGGCCGAAATGTCGAAGAATTCGCCGATGCCATAGCCGGTCGGCACGATGACCATGCCGTGGTGCGCCAGGGTGGTCCAGGTGGAGGTGATGGTCATCTCCTGGCCGCCACCGGTGCCGGTGGAGGTAAACACGCTCGCTACCTTGCCGTGCAGCGCGCCCTTGGCCCAGAGGCCGCCAGTCTGGTCGAAGAAGGTCCGCATCTGGCTGGACATGTTGCCGAAGCGCGTGGGCGTGCCGACGATGATCGCATCATAGTCGGCCAGCTCCGCCGGACTGGCTTCGGGCGCTTGCTGGTCGACCTTGCCACCGGCATTTTTGAACGCGTCCGCCGGCATGGTTTCCGGTACGCGCTTGATCGTGACATCGGCGCCGTCGACGCGGCGTGCACCTTCGGCGACCGCATTGGCCATGGTTTCGATGTGGCCGTACATCGAGTGGTAGAGCACGAGAATCTTCGCCATTTGGATCATTCCTCTTTCGGGTAGTGATGCGGATGGAACCGGGTCGATGCGGCTGCGCTCAGCGCACATCCACCAGTACGACCTCGGTGTCTTGCAGCGCGGTGATGCGCAACCGTGTCTCGTCGCGTACGGCCACGCCGTCGCCGGCGGCAGCCTGCCGGCCGTCGATCTCGAGCAGGCCGCTGGCAGGCACCAGGTAGACCCGGCGGCCCGCGGCGATCTCGTATTCGGCAACCTGACCGGCAGAAAGTGTCGCCGCGCAGAGCCGTGCATCAGCCCGGATCGGTAGCGCATCGCCGTCGCCGGGCATGCCGCTGGCCAACGCGACGAAGCGCCCCGCGCGGTCGCCAGCCGGGAATGGACGGGTACCCCAGGCGGGTGGCAGGCCGGTCTGGTCCGGGTAGATCCAGATCTGAAAGAGCTCGCTGTGCTCGTCTTCCAGGTTGTATTCGCTGTGCGCGATACCCGTACCCGCGCTCATCACCTGCACGTCGCCGGCCACCGTTCGGCCGCGATTGCCGAGACTGTCCTCGTGAGTAATCGCCCCCTTGCGTACGTAGGTGATGATCTCCATGTCGCGGTGCGGGTGCGTCGGGAACCCCGAGTGCGGGGCGATACGGTCATCGTTCCAGACCCGCAGGTGCCCCCAGTGCATGTGCGCCGGATCATGGTAGTCGGCAAAGGAAAAATGGTGGCGGGCATCCAGCCACCCGTGCTGGGCAGCGCCCAGGTCGGCGCGGGGACGAATCTCGATCATGTGGCAGGCCTCTGTCTGGTCAACGGCGCAGCGCGGGGCGCGCTGGCTGCGGATGAGACGATCTTCTATCCGATCCTCCGCTCGATGGTTGGATATTTCCGTACTAACCAATCGACCCAGCCGATATGAGTAGGCTCAGGCCAGAAAGGCCAGGGTCTGCGCCAGCACCGCCTCGGGCACCTCCTCGGGCAGGTAGTGGCCCGCCGGTAGTGCCTCGCCCCGCACATCGCGCGCAACGGCACGCCATTCCCGCAGGGGGTCGAAGCAGCGTTGCACCACGCCATGGGCACCCCAGAGCACCAGCAACGGCGCGTCGATCAGCCGCCCGGCGGCGCGGTCCTCGCGATCGTGCTCGAGATCGATCCCGGCGCTGGCACGGTAGTCCTCGCAGAACGCGTGCGCGGTGCCGGGCAGCTTCATGCAGCGCAGGTATTCGGCATAGGCCTGCTCGCTGAAGGGCTGCACATGGTCGGCACGCGTGGCCACGGCGGTGCGCAGCACCAGCTCCGGGTCGGCCTCAAGCAGGGTTTCCGGCAGCGGCGCCGGGCGAATGAGGAAGAACCAATGCCAGTAGGCACGCGCGAAGGTCTCGTCGGTCTGGCTGTACATCGCCAGGGTCGGCGCGATATCCAGCAGGATCAGCCGTCGCACGGCCTGTGGATGGTCCATCGCCAGCCGATGGCTGACCCGCGCACCACGGTCATGGGCGAGGACGTCGAAGCGCCCGAAACCCAGGCTGCGCATCAGCTCGACCTGATCCCGCGCCATCTCGCGCTTGCTGTAGGCCAGGTGATCGGCGCCGCCTTCGGGCTTGCTGCTGTCGCCGTAGCCGCGCAGGTCCGCCGCGACCACGGTGAATCGCTCGGCCAGCTGGTCGGCGATCCGGTGCCAGATCACGTGGGTCTGGGGATAGCCATGCAACAGGAGCAGGGGCGGCCCACTGCCACCCTTGCGATAATGGATCCGCACGCCATTGACCTGGCACTCGCTACGCTGGAACTGCTCGAACATGGGACCGCTCCTGGAGGACGAGTCCTAAGCCTAGGCGTAGATCCGCGGGGCGCAACAGCGCCGACGACGCCGATCAGCCCAATGCCAACGGCAGGAACAGGGCGATGAGTATGCCCAGCAGGCTCATGCCCAGCGCAGCGAAGGCGCCGCACTCATCGCCCTCCTCCAGGGCCCGCGCCGTACCGATGGCATGGGCGTTGATCCCGTAGCTCAGGCCTCGGGCAGCGGGATGTTCGACCCCGGCCCAGCCGAGCAGCAATGGGCCCAGGGCCGTACCGATCACACCGGTCAGCATCACGAAGACCGCCGCCAGGGACGCCAGGCCACCCAGCTGTTCGGCCACCAGCATCGCGATGGGCATGGTCGCGGCCTTGGGTGACAGGCTCATCAACACACTCAGGTCCGCGCCCAGCGCGCCGGCGATGACCAACGTCAGGACCACGCCCAGCACGCCGCCGCTGACCAGGGTGATGAGGATCGGCCAGAACAGCTGCTGGATGCGCCTGACGTGGCGGTACAGCGGCACCGCGAGCGCCACCGTCGCCGGGCCAACCAGTACAGCGATCATCGACGCATCGGCGCGGTAGCTTGCGTAGTCGATACCGCGCAGGCTCAGGGTGCCTACGACCAGCAGCATGCCCACCATCACCGGTTGCAGGACCAGCCAGCCGCTGCGCCGATACAACGCCAGCGCCAGCTGGAAGGCGATCAATGTCAGGGCCACGGAAAACAGCGGATGCTCGCGCGTCAGCGTCCAGACGCCCTGCCAGTCGACCCCGCTCATGCCTGGTCCGCCTGACGGCGCTCGAGGCGGCGAATCAGCCGCTGCATCAGCCAGCCGCAGAACGGCACGGTCACGATCAGCGACAACACCAGACCGGCCGCGATGGCCGGCAGGTCCGCGAGCAGCGCCTCGCTGCTGGTCATGATCCCCGCTGCGGGGACGATTAGCAGCAGCGGCAGGTATTGCAAAAGCAGCGCGGCCGTCTTTTCCACCGGCTCGGGAATCCCGCGGCGCAACAACATCAGGCCGAACAGCAGCAGCATGCCGATGATCGGGCCCGGCAGCGCAGGTACCAACGACAAATGGATAACGCTGCCAAGCAGCTGCAGTACGACCAGCCAGGTCAGGCCTTTGAGAATCATCAGGGGGTCCTATTAAGCGGTACGACGGAACCGGCAATCATGCAGGGAAAGGGCCCCGACGGCACGCACCGGCGGCACCTGGGCGACTATCGCCTGCCCGGCCTGTCACGAAACAGGTGCAGATGAATGCAAAAAAACCAGATCAGCCGCTGTTCACCCTGTGGCCTGGCGTCGCAGACAAGTGGCCTGGTGTCTGCCCGCGCTCAATGCGGTCGCTGCCAAAGCGCAGAGCGGCTGCCGCGTGCAGCTTCGATCCTCACGCCGGAGCCATGCCAAGCGAGCAGACGCGCCATCTGATCCGTATTTTTCTGAAAGACCTGAGCCTGTCATGCCAGGCCCGTTGCCCCGATCATCGGCGCCGCCTGATTCAGCCTGATAGGGGCGATACCCATGACCGACCGCATCCCGGCCACACTTCTCGACACCCTCGATCCGCGCCAACCCGTCCGTCTGACGCCCGCGCAAGCGGGCGGTGCGATCCACACGCGACACATGGCCGGACTGTTCCGCACCCTGCGCCTGTTCGGCGCCGGTTTTCTGCTGCTGCTCTACTTCGGCACCCAGTGGCTGAATTGGGAAGGCCGCCAGGCCGTGCTGTGGGACCTCGGTAAACAGCAGTTCCACGTGTTCAGCACGACGTTCTGGCCGCAGGATTTCATCCTTCTGTCAGCGCTGTTGATCATCGCTGCCTTCGGACTGTTCTTCATCACCGTGCTGGCCGGCCGTGTCTGGTGCGGTTACGCCTGCCCGCAGAGCACCTGGACCTGGATATTCATGTGGGCGGAGCGCATCACCGAAGGCGACCGCAGCCAGCGCATCCGGCTGGATGCCGCTCCCTGGCGGCTCGGCAAGCTGCTGCGCCGCGCCGCCAAACACACGCTCTGGCTGGCTATCAGCCTGGCGACGGCAATCGCCTTTGTTGGCTACTTCACCCCGGTGCGCCAACTGGTAGTCGACCTGGCGCACATGCAGGTCGACCCCGGCACCGCGTTCTGGGTGTTCTGTTTCGCCGCCGCGACCTACCTCAACGCCGGCTGGCTGCGCGAGCAGGTCTGCCTGCACATGTGCCCCTACTCGCGCTTTCAGAGCGTGATGTTCGATGCCGATACGCTCACTGTCGCCTACGACGCGGCGCGTGGCGAGCCGCGCGGTGCCCGTCGCCGGGAAGCCGATCCGCGAGCGCTGGCCCTGGGCGACTGCGTCGACTGCACCCTGTGCGTGCAGGTCTGCCCCACCGGCATCGATATCCGCGACGGCCTGCAGCTCGACTGCATTGGCTGCGGCGCCTGCATCGATGCCTGCGACAGCGTGATGGACAAGATGGGCTATGCCCGAGGGCTGGTGCGCTACAGCTCCGAGCGCGCCCTGCAAGGCGGGCGCACGCGGCTCCTGCGACCGCGCCTGCTCGGCTATGCCGCCGCGCTGCTGCTGATGCTCGCAGGCTTCACCTGGGCGCTGGTCGAGCGGCCGCTGCTGTCGCTGGACGTGACCCGCGACCGCACGCTCTACCGCGAGAACATGCAGGGGCAGATCGAGAACATGTACAGCCTCAAGGTCATCAACAAGACGCAGCAGCGCCGCGATTACCACATCGGCCTGGCGGACGGGCCGTTCGCGCTGCAGGGTCCAGACGCGATCAGCCTGGCGCCTGGTGAAATCGCCAACCTGCCGGTGAGCGTGGCCTGGGTCGACCGCCGGGAGCCGCCTCGCGCGCCGCGCTTTACTGTGACCGACCGTCATGACCCGGCGAGCCGGGTCGCCACCTCGAGCACTTTCATCGCCCCCGGGGTTCGATAGGATGGCCGCTACGGCAGACCTTGGCCGGCCCGACAGGATGCGATCGGACACGATGAAGCGCTACGAGAAATTTGCCGACGAAATCGCCGAACTGATCCGCAACGGGGTGCTTGGGCCAGGAGCGCGCGTGCCGTCGGTGCGCCACGCCAGTCGGACCTACGGGGTCAGCCCGGCGACTGTGTTTCAGGCCTACTACCTGCTGGAGGATCGCGGCCTGATCCAGGCGCGGCCCCGCTCCGGCTACTTCGTTCGCGAGCACGCGCAGCGGGCCTTGCCCGAGCCGGAAATCAGCCCGAGGCTGAGCGAGACCACCGATGTTGCGGTCAGTGAGCTGGTGTTTTCCGTACTCGCCTCGCTGCGCGATCCGGACACCGTGCCATTCGGTTCGGCCTTTCCTAGCCCCGAGCTGTTTCCGTTGCAGCGCCTTGCGCGCTCAATGGCGCAGACGGTGCGCGAGATGCCGGCGAGCGATGTGGTTGCCGAGATGACCAGCGGCAACCCCGCGCTGCGCCGGCAGATCGCCCTGCGCTACATGCTTGGCGGCGTGATGCTACCCATGGATGAACTGGTCATCACCACCGGCGCGATGGAAGCCCTGAACCTCTGCCTGCAGGTGGTTACCGAGCCGGGCGATCTGGTCGCCATCGAGGCACCGGCCTTCTACGCCACCTTGCAAGTACTCGAACGGCTCAAGCTCAAGGCCGTGGAAATTCCCGTCCATCCACGCGACGGCATCGATCTGGACATCCTCGCCGGCAGCCTGGAACACCTGCCGATCAAGGCTTGCTGGTTCATGAGCAGCCTGCAGAACCCGCTCGGCGCGAGCATGGGCGAGGCGCAGAAACAGCGCCTGTACGCACTGTTGCAGCGCCATCAGGTACCGTTGATCGAGGACGATGTGTACGCCGAACTGTATTTCACGCGTGAACCGCCGCGGCCGGTGAAAAGCCACGATCGCGACGGGCTGGTGATGCACTGCGGCTCCTTTTCCAAGAGCCTGGCGCCAGGCTATCGCATCGGCTGGGTCGCTGGCGGACGCTTCGCAGAGCGAATCAGCCGGCTCAAATTGATGACGACCCTTTCCCCCTCGCTGCCGGCGCAGGCGGCCATCGCCGATTACCTGCAGCACGGTGGCTACGACCGCCATCTGCGCAAATTGCGTCACGCCCTGGAGCGCCAGCAGGGTGACATGCTTGCCAGCGCTGCCCGGCACTTTCCCACCAGCACGCGGGTGACCCGGCCAGGCGGAGGCTACTTTCTCTGGTTCGAATTTCCCGAAGCCGTCGACTCGCTGCAATTGCTGCAACTGGCGCTTGCCCAAGGCATCAGCCTGGCGCCCGGCCCGATATTCTCGGCCACCCGCCGCTTCCGCAACTGTGCGCGGCTCAACCATGGCTATCCCTGGGATGCGCGCAGCGAAGCGGCAATGGCCCTGCTGGGCCGCATGCTTCGGTCCTTCTGAGGCACTCGCCTCGATCGGGCGCCTTGCAGCGGTTGGAACGCTCGGCGCCGCCTGACGGTCAGCATTTAGCAATGGCCCGCGCCCGGCCCGGTTGCGCGTGCCCCGTCGATCAACCTTCCAGGAGCGCCAGGATGCTCAGGCTTTCACACGCCCATGACAGCGGTCCCGTATCGCCCATTCTCTGCTCACCGGTCACGCGCGCATGGCGGTGAGCGGCGAGACGCTGCAGCCATCGGTCGATCTGCAGCGCGACCATATCGACGGTCCTCCAGGCGCCAGCGTGACACTGCTGGAGTACGGCGACTACCAGTGCCGCTACTGCCGTCGCGCCCATGACGGCATCCGACGCATGCGCGACGAGCGACTCGGCAGCCAACTGCGCTACGTGTTTCGTCACTTTCCCAATCCCAAGCTGCATCCGGATGCCCGTCTCGCGGCCCAGGCCGCAGAATCTGCGGCGCTGCAGGGTGCGTTCTGGCCGATGCACAAGTACCTCTTCGCGCACCAGGACCGGCTCGACCGCGCGGGATTGCTGGCCGCCGCCGAGGCGCTGGAGCTCGACCGCGACCGGTTCGAGCGCGACCTTGACAGCCCTTACGTCCGCGACCGGGTCGAAGCCGACATCCAGTCCGCCCGCGACAGCACCGCCGAGGCCACCCCGACGTTCTATGTCAACGGGCATCGCTACGACGGGCCGTGGGATGCCGACTCGGTGATGGAAGCGGTGGACCGTCCGCTGGGACTCAAACTGCATCTGCTGGCGCGCGCCTTTGCCGGTCTGTCGATCTCGACAGGGCTGCTGATGCTGGTCGCGGTGGTCGTGGCGATGCTCTGGGCCAATCTGTTCGGCGGTTACGAGGCTTTCTGGGGGACTGAACTGGGCTTCAACCTGGGCGAGCGACGCTTTGCCCTGAGCTTGCACGAATGGATCAACGACGGCCTGATCGTGCTGTTTTTTTTCGTGGTGGGCTTGGAGATCAAGCGCGAGGTGCTGTTCGGCGACCTGGCCGAGCCACGCCGCGCTGCCCTGCCTGTGGCTGCGGCGATAGGCGGCATGACGGTGCCGGCGGCGATCTACTTTGCGCTCAACGCGTCGGGATCGGCGAGCGACGGCTGGGGTGTTCCAGTGGCGACCGATACCGCCTTTGCGCTGGCGCTGCTGACGATGCTCGGCCGCAAGGCGCCCATCGCCCTGACGGTGTTCGTCGCCGCGCTGGCCATCGCCGACGACATTGGCGCCATCCTGGTGCTCGCGCTGTTCTATACCGAGCACATTTCGCCACCGGCGATGGCCGTGGCAGCCGGCCTGTTCGCCCTGCTACTGGTATTCAACCGGGTACGCATCTATCGCCCGCTGCCCTATGCGCTGGTGGGCGTGGCGATGTGGGTGGCGATCCTGATATCCGGTCTGCATACGACTACCGCCGGCGTGCTGCTGGCCCTGGCGATCCCGTCTCGGCCATCGCCGAGCACCTCAGGCCTGTTCGGACAGACCGTGAGCGCCTTCTCCAACCTGGAAGCACCCGCCGCCGGCAATGAGGCCGGCAGCCAGCGCTACGAGCGCACCGTGAGTACGCTGGAAACCGTCCTCGAACGGCTGCTCTCTCCGGCTCAGCGGCTGGAGCGCGGCATGCAGCCCTGGAGTTCCTACCTGATCCTGCCCCTGTTCGCCCTGGCCAATGCCGGGGTCGAGCTGTCTGGCGAGGCGCTGCGCATCTACCACCCGCTGGGGCTCGGCATCATTCTCGGCCTGGTTGTCGGTAAGCCGCTGGGCATTACCCTGGGCGCCTGGCTGGCGGTCAAGGTCCGGCTCGCCAGCGAGCCGAGGGGATTCAGCTGGCGCCAGCTGGCCGGCGGCTCCGCCCTCTGCGGTATCGGCTTTACCATGTCGATCTTCGTGGCAACCGCGGCCTTCAGCGATGAGGGCGACCTGGCCCTGGCCAAGGCCAGCGCCATAGTCGCCTCGGTGCTGGCCGGCTGCATCGGCTGGTTCATGCTGCGCGGCGCGCCAGCGCCGGGTACGGCGGCAGATGAAGACGAGGGCAAGGGACGAACGCCGCACGATGGCGGCGGCGAAGCGCAGGCGCAGGCGTAGGCGTTAGGCGTTAGGCGTTAGGCGTTAGGCGACCGAGGTTGAACCGGTCGGTGCTAACACTCGAGCGTCCCTTGCAGGTAGCGCACTGCATGGCCTGAGACAAAGACATGCGCCCCCTCGACTCGGCAGTAGAGCTCGCCGCTGCGGCACGACGCCTGCAGCGCGACCAGCGACGACCGCCCCAGGCGTCCAGCCCAGTACGGAGCGAGCCCGGCATGAATAGACCCGGTTACCGGGTCCTCATCACCGCCGTTGGCCGGCCAGAAGTAGCGCGACACGAAATCGTGCTCGCGGCCGGGAGCGGTAACCACCACGTCCAGTGGTGCAAGGGTCTTGAACAACGCCAGGTCGGGGGCAGGTCGCGGACCTGCGCATCATCCTTGAACACCGCAAACCAGGCCTGCGGGCTCTTCAGCACCTGGCACGGCGCGGCGCCTAGACCGTCCAGCAGCGCGGCCGGCGGCTGGTCCACCGGCTCCGGCGCACGGTTGGGAAAATCCATCTCGAGTCGCCCATCGTCCAGTGCGACTACGCGGATGTCGCCCACCGCCGCCGCGCGAAAAGTCAGCGGCGTGGTGGCCAGGCCTTCTTCAAGCAGGACATGCGCGCTGGCAAGCGTGGCGTGACCGCAGAAGTCGATCTCGCTGAGCGGTGAAAACCAACGAATCCGATAGGCACCGTCCGCCTCGCGCACCAGGAATGCGGTTTCGGAGAGGTTGTTCTCCATGGCGATGGCCTGCATGCGGGCCTCATCCAGCCACTGCTGCAAGGGCACCACGGCCGCCGGATTACCCTTGAAGCGCTCCCGGGTGAACGCATCGATCTGATAGATAGCCAATTGCATGCCGCTTTGCCTCCCCGTCATGGCGCCGGTGACAGGCGCCTGGAGCCGGCAGTCTCGCCGAGCGCCCGCGGCCCGGCAAGACCGGCCCAGCACCGATCAGGCGCTCAGGGCCTCGCCGCGGCGGTCAGTCTGGCCTGGCCTGCGTCGCCCGGCGGCTGGCAGAGGGTCTGCGCCCCGGCCAGCAGGTAGGGTTGCAGCAGCGGCGCCATGCCCTTGAGCACCTGCACCGGCAGGGCCGAGGTAAAGCGGAAGCTGTCGGCCCCGCGGCCAGGCACGTAAGCCGTCAGGGTGCCGAAATGGTTCGGCCCGAGGTAGAACACGAAGGTGGCGGTGCGATTGAGCGCCAGCGAGCTGATCAGTCGCCCGCCCGTCCCCATCGTCTGGATCCGGTTGTCGCCGGTGCCGGTCTTGCCACCGACTTTCAACGGCTCGCCATCGGCCTGCAGGAAACTACCATGCAGGCGCCGCGCCGTGCCGCCTTCGACCACCGTGGCCAGCGCCGAACGCAGGGCCGCCGCCACCTCTGCGTGCAGTACCCGCACGCCGCGGTCAGGGCGGATTCCCACTTGCGTTTCGTAAGGCGTGTCCTCGGCGAAATGCAGGCTGTCGATGCGCACGCTCGGCAGGCGCACGCCGTCGTTGACGATGATCCCCATCAGCTCGGCCAGTGCCGCCGGGCGGTCACCGGAACTGCCCAGCGCCGTGGCCAGCGACGGCACCAGGTGGTCGAACGGGTAGCCCAGTCGTTGCCAGCGGCGATGGATATCGGTGAAGGCCTCGACCTCCAGCATGATGCGGATGCGGCTGTCACGGGCACGCTTGTAGCGGCTGCGGAACAGCCAGCCATAAACCTCCTGGCGCTCGGCGGTGCTCGCGGCGATCGCGTCGGACAGGCCGGCGTCCGGGTGCCTAATCAGGTAGCCCAGCAACCAGAGATCCAGCGGATGGACACGGGCAATGTAGCCCTGGTCGGGCAGGCTGTAACTGCCCGGAGCGTAGCGCGTGTAGAGCGCCTCGAGGTGTTTGTCGTCGAGATCGCTGCTGCCCAGCCGGCTGGTCAGGAAGCGATCGAAAGTGGCGCGATCGGCCTCCGGCATCAGGTAGCGGTGCACCGCGGCCAGCCGCGACGGCGTGGGTCGCATGCCGTCGAGCAGCACCTCGATGCGCTCGTCGGCGCTCTTGTCGCGGTATTTCTTCCAGAACCGCTGGATGAACACCGACCCCTCGCGATCGGCGAAACGGCGCAGGTAATCGAGGCGTTGCGGGTTGTCGTCGCGCTTGAGCAGCTCCGCTCCGTTGGTGGTCTGGTAGGTGCTGTAGCTCACCACATCGCGCATCAGGCGCACGAACGGCAGGTTGATAGACTCCTGCAGCGCCTCGCGCATGGTCGGCAAGCGGCCGTCGTCCTGGTGCCGGAAGTTGCCGAAATGGTGCATGCCGGCACCGGTGAAGAACCGCTCGTTGGGGTTGGCCGAATAGTGGCGGTCGAGGGCGGCGTCGAGCATCGCTGACAGGTTGCGGTCGCGGTGGTCGATCAGGTACGCCAGCGCCCAGCGGGTCAGCGGGTCGTTGACCTCGGCCTTGCGTAGGCTCGGTACGTCGCTCTGCGCGTAGCGGTCGTGCAGCTCGGCGATGATCTCGAGATAGGTGGTCAGGACCCGCAGCTTGGCGGTCGAGCCCAGCTCCAGCTTGCTGCCCTCGTTGATGTCGAACGGCTGATCGGTGTTGTCGGTCTGTACGCGCACCCGAAAGCCCTGCTCGCCGCGCTCGAACAGGGTAAAGCTGTAGCGCACGTCGGCGGTGCGCTCGGGTGACAGCATGCGCTCGCCGAACAGCCCGACCTGGCCGGCAAATGCCGGGTCAGCCAGGCGATGCAGGTAGTCGCTGACCTTGGCCTGGAGTTCGCCGTGCAGGGGCGTGGTGGCCTGGAGGTCGAGCCGGTCGAGCTGATACAGGGACACGCCCAGCAGGCTGCTCAGGCGCATGCGCGCCGCGGTGATGCCTTTGCTTGCAGGCACCTCGCGTATGCCCGGATCGCTGCGCAGGTCACGAAAGGACACTGTCTGCTGCAGGGCCGCATTGCGCAGCCGCGTGCCGATCACGCCGCCGTTGGCCAGCAGGCGAATATGGCTGTCGGTCAGTTGCGCCATGTCCTCGCGGCCGGCGCCGAGGTAGTAAGAAGGCCGGCGCTGGGCGATCAGCAAGGACAGCACCTGGCGCAGCGCCAAGCCCTGCGCCTCGTAAGGGACGTCGGCGTTGCGCCGGGAGTCGAGCACGCGGTTGACGTCGGCGAAGTCGGCGCCGAACCACAGGCGCAGGCCGTCGGCAATCCCGTGGACTTCGCCGTGGCCATAGGCCGCCGACAGCGGCACGCTGTTGAGGTAGTCGCGCACGATGCGCTTGCGCGTGGCCAGTGTCAGCGGGCCCTGGCGGTAAGCGCGGACGCTGGCCGACACCATCTGCCGGAGCTTTTCTTCGGCGTTGCCGGTGCGCCCTTCCGGCGAATGCCGGTACTTTTCCACCTGGGTCGCCAGGGTGCTGCCGCCGGCCGCCTGCACCGGCAAGCCGAGTTTCTTCTCGACCTGGCTGACCGCGGCCATGGTGAACCGCGGCCAGTCCACCGCCGGGTTCGCCCGCGGCCGCTGCGCATTGAGCAGGCCGCGGTCCTCGATGAACATCAGGCTCATCGCCACCAGCGGCGGCACGTCCTCGAACGTCTCGTAGTACTGGTGCGGATAGCTGTTCTGGTAGAGCGGCTCGCCGCGGCAATCGGCGATGCTGAGGCCGGCCTGCGGCTTTTCCGTGTAGGGCACGAAGAAGCCCTGGTCGACGTAGCGCATCAGCGCCGGCGAGAAGCGGACCTGCTGCTCGACGTCGAAACCACGCGAGGTCAAACGCTCAAGGAACGTGGGCAGCGCGGCGTAGCCCAGTCGCCGATCGAAAGGGCCCGCGTCGGGATAGCGGATCGCCGTGCTGCTGCCCGTCTGGACTTCATAATCCAGCTCTCCGGCGTAACGGCTCAGCCATAGCGCCTGCAGCTTCGAGGTGTGCATCTCGTACCAGGCCGCATAGCCGCCCCCAGCGAGCAGGGAAACGCCCAGCACGACGCCCATGCGGCGCGCCAGTCGGCGGCCCTGTGGAGGTTTCCTGCCGGAGGGTTCATCTACGGCGGCTCGCGTGCTGCCACCCTTCCCGGATGTGTCGTTCCGCCATACTGCGCCCATCGTTTACGGCCTGGCTTTCTAGTGAATTCACAGGCTTAAGCTTAGCTGTTGACGCATCGTCCAGCGTGTTCAAGCAGACGAACGGAGCGGCATTACGCACCATGCCAAACACCGCCGGAACCGCTCACGGCAGCGGCTACCGGTAACGGTACGGGTAGAACGCCAGGCGCCCCTGGCGCTGCAGGTCCGCGAGCGTGTCCGCACCCTCGACGCTGGCTGGCGCGACCGCCTCCCCGACGTCGCTGTCGCCGCGCAGAAAGTAGCGATGGCCACCATCCAGCGTGAGCAACAGGCCCAGCGCGCCGTGGCCGGGCAGCTTGACCAGCACCACCTGGCCATCGCCGAACAGATCCAGGCTCTCGGCGAATCCCGCCCGGGCGATGGACTCGAAGGCCAGCGGCTGCCAGTCCGGCGGGGGCACGAACTGCGGTGCCAGCACCGCCGGCGCCGCGCCTTCGCGCGCATAGGCCATGCCCTCGGCGCTGGCGAGCACCGGCAGCCCGGGGAAATCCGCCAGCCCGGACGCATGGGTCCAGCGTGCGCAGCCCAGCACGATGCGGTCGATTGCCAGACCGTCGCGTTCGAGCTGGTCGCGGACCGGAGTGACGCCACGGTAACGTTTCGCCCGCCACGGCAACAGGCTGTCGACCTGACGGTCCAGTTGGCGTCCCAGACCGGTGCCGAACAACAGACGGCTGCCGCGATGCTCGATCAATACCGCGACGTGAGTGATGCGCGCCGGCTCGGCAAACCCTCCGTCACGCCAAACATATTCGCCGCCGTCGAGACTTTCGCCGGTTCGCACCAGGCTGAAGCGCAGGGGCGCGGCCTGCACGCTGCTCGTCAGCAGGAGCAGCGACAGGCCGATGAGGCTCAGGATGCGCATGGTTCAGGCTCCGCTGGCTGGAAGAAAGGGAGACGGCCGGGGCGCCGAGAAAGCCAGCGGCAACCACGCGCGGCGCAAGCGCCAGCGTCCCGGCACCAGCGCCAGCCTGCGCTGGCCCCAGCGTTCACCGACATGAAGGGGCAGCCCATGACGACCTCCGCTATACCAGGCCGGGCATGCCGACGAAGCCCGGCAGCTCGCGGATGCGGCCGCACCAGGCGCGGACCGCCGGATACACCGCCAGGTCAATGCCGCCTTCGCCAGCCAGCGCCACATAGGGATAGACGGCCACGTCGGCAATAGTCGGGGTCGCGGTTTCGGCCAGCCACCGGTGTTCGGTCAACTGTCGCTCGAGCTGCTGCATCGCCGCCTGTGCGCGGCTGGCGGTCAGCGCCTCGTCGATCGGCCGCTTGAACAGCCGCGCCACCCGCGCGGTAGCTGGCCCGTGCTGCATCTCGTTGGCGGCAAAGCTCAGCCAACTGACGATGCGCGCCTGGCCCAGCGGGCCTTCGGCAAACCAGGCCGGAGCGTAGCGCTGCGCAAGGTAGACGAGGATCGCCTGCGAGTCGGCCAGCCGTACCTCGCCGTCTTCGAGCACCGGCACCTGACCACGCGGATTCAGCGCCAGGAACGGTGCCTGCCGCTGTTCACCCTTGAGCAGGTCGACCGGCACGAGCTCGGCCGTTTGGCCGATCAGCCCGAGAAACAGGCGCACCTTGTAGCAATTGCCGGACAGGGTCAGGTCGTAGATTTTCATCGTGTCGCTCCGTGCAGGGGATGAGATTCGAGGCACGACTGGATAGTAGACAGACCTGTCTGTATATTCAAGCGAGATCGATGCCCTCCCCGTCAATTGGTCGGACGGCGAACGCTCCCGCATAATGGCGGCCCGAGGAGACCCACATGGCTACGAACAAGCGCGACCTGCTGCTCGCCACCGCCGAGCGGCTGTTCTACACCGAGGGCTACCACGCCACCGGCATTGACCGGATTCTCAGCGAGTCGGGCGTGGCGAAGATGACCCTCTACAAGCACTTCAAGTCCAAGGACGAGCTGATCTTGGCGGTGCTCGACGCGCGCCAGCTGCCGATGCTCGGGCGCCTGCGCGAAGCGCGCGCCGCCCTGTCGCCGCGCAAGGCGCTGCTGAGCGTGTTCGACGGTTTGCACAACATGATTCACAACCCGAACGCCTTCTGCGGCTGCCTGTTCATCAATGCCGCGGCCGAATATCAGGACCGGGAGCATCCAATCCACCAGCGCGCGGCAGCGTACAAGGCGGAGTTTCAGGCCTACCTGCGCGAGCTGCTGGAGACGTTGCAGGCACCGCAACCCGAGCCGCTGGCGCGGCAGCTGCAGTATCTGATAGAGGGCGCCCTGAGCATGGCGCATATCGAAGGTCCGGCGGAGCAGGCCCGGCTGGCACGCGCGGCCGCCGAACAACTGCTGCAGGCCGCCGGTGTCCAGCTCGACGAGGGCGGTTAGCGGGCCGGCGCTTCCCTGACCCTGAACCAGGCCGCGTAGAGCGCTGGCAGAAACAGCAGCGTCAACGCGGTCGCAACGATCAGCCCCCCCATGATCGCCACGGCCATGGGTCCGAAGAACACGCTGCGCGACAGCGGAATCATTGCCAGGACCGAGGCCAGCGCAGTCAATACGATGGGCCGGAACCGGCGCACCGTGGCGTCGATAATCGCATTGAAACGATCGTGCCCGGCGCCGATGTCCTGCTCGATCTGGTCGACCAGGATCACCGAGTTACGCATGATCATGCCCGACAGCGCGATGGTCCCGAGCATGGCGACGAAGCCGAACGGCTTGCCGAACAGCAGCAGGAACAGCGCGACGCCGATCAGCCCGAGCGGAGCGGTGAGAAACACCATCGCGGTGCGCGAGAAGCTGCGCAGCTGCACCATCAGCAGGCTGATCACCACCAGGATGAACAGCGGCAGCCCGGCGTTTACCGAGGCCTGTCCGCGGGTGGAGTCCTCGACGGTACCGCCCACTTCCAGCAGGTAGCCGCTCGGCAAGGCGGCGCGGATCTCGCTCAGCGTCGGCTCGATCTGCCGCACCAGGGTCGCCGGCTGCTGCTCGCCGTAAATGTCGGCGCGCACGGTCACGGTCGGCAGTCGGTTGCGATGCCAGATCACGCCTTCCTCGAAGCCATAGTCCAGCGTGGCGATCTGGGACAGGGGCACGCTACGTCCGCTGGCCGTGGGAACCGCCAGGCTGGGCAGCATCGAGAGTTGCTCGCGCTCCTGCTCGGTGCCGCGCAGGAGAATCTCGATCAGCTCGTCGTCTTCGCGGAATTGCCCGGCGGTGGCACCCGTGAACGTACGCTGCAGGAACGCCGACAGTTCCGCTGTGCTCACGCCCAGCGCACGAGCCCGGTCCTGGTCGACCGTCAGCCAGACCACCTTGCTCGGTTCCTGCCAGTCCAGGTGCACATTGGCTACGTAGGGGTTCTCGCGCACCTTGGCGGCCACCTGCCGCGCCAACTTGCGTGCCACGTCGATGTGTTCACCACTGACCCGAAACTGCACCGGGTAGCCGACCGGCGGCCCGTTCTCCAAGCGGCTGACGCGCCCGCGCAAGGTCGGGAAATCGTCACGCAGCCGCTCGATCAGCCAGCTGCGCAGCGCCTCGCGGTCCTCAATGCTCTTGGCCAGCACCACAATCTGGGCAAAGCTGGCCGCCGGCAATTGCTGGTCCAGCGGCAGGTAGAAACGCGGCGAGCCGTTGCCCACGTAGGCGACGTAGTTGTCGATACCGGGATGATCTTCAAGCAAGCGTTCGAGACGGTGTGCTTCGGCCTCGGTGGCCTTCAGCGAGGCGCCCTCGGCGAGCTTGAGGTCGACCATCAGTTCCAGCCGCCCCGAGGCCGGGAAGAACTGCTGCGGCACCAACCGGAACAGGCCGATCGCCCCGACGAACAGTACCAGGGTCATGACGATCACAGTCTTGCGGTGGCGCACACACCACTGGATGACTTGCCGTACCCGCCGGTAGAGCGGCGTCGCATAGGGATCGTGCGCCGCGTCCCCGCCGCCGTGCTTCGCCGCGTGGCGCCGGGCCAGGTCCGGCAGCAGTTTCTCTCCCAGCAGCGGGACGAACATCACCGCCGCAATCCAGGACGCCACCAGTGCGATGGTCACCACTTGGAAAATCGAGCGGGTGTACTCGCCGGTGCTCGACTGCGCGGTGGCAATCGGCAAAAAGCCAGCGGCGGTAATCAGCGTACCGGTGAGCATGGGAAAGGCCGTACTGGTCCAGGCATAGCTCGCCGCCTTGAGCCGGTCGTAGCCCTGCTCCATCTTGATCGCCATCATCTCCACCGCGATGATGGCGTCGTCCACCAGCAGGCCGAGCGCCAGCACCAGCGCGCCCAGCGAGATCTTGTGCAGGCCGATGCCCAGGTAATGCATGGCAGCGAAAGTCATCGCCAGCACCAGCGGAATCGACAGGGCGACGACCAGGCCGGTCCGCGCGCCGAGCGAGAAAAAGCTCACCAGCAGCACGATCACGAGCGCCTCGATCAGCACCCGGACAAACTCGCCGACGCCCGCCTTTACCGCAGCCGGCTGGTCGGACACCTTGCGCAGCGCCATGCCCGCCGGCAGCTCGGCCTGCAGGCGGGCGAACTCGGCCTGCAGCGCCTCACCGAGCACAAGGATGTCGCCGCCCGCCTTCATCGACACGGCCAGGCCGATCGCCGGTTCGCCCATGAAGCGCATGCGCGGCGCCGGCGGATCGTTGAAGCCGCGCTGAACCTCGGCCACATCGCCAATGCGGAAGGTGTTGCCGGCGACGCGGATGGGAAATGCCCGAATCTGTTCGACCGTTTCGAATTGGCCGGTTACCCGTAGGCGCACCCGGTCACTTGGGGTCTCAACGAAGCCGGCCGGGGCCACCGCATTCTGCGCCTGCAGCGCCTCCCTGACCGCTTCGAGCGGGACGCCGAGGTTGGCCAGCTTGACGTTGGACAGCTCGATCCAGATCTTCTCGTCCTGCAGGCCGAGCAGCTCGACCTTGCCGACGTTTTTCACCCGCTGCAGCTGCAGTTGGATGCGGTCTGCGTAGTCCTTGAGGATCGCGTAGTCGAAGCCCTCGCCGGTCAGGGCATAGATGTTGCCAAAGGTCGTGCCGAATTCGTCGTTGAAGAACGGACCCTGGACCCCGGCGGGCAGCGTGTGGCGAATGTCACCGATCTTCTTGCGGATCTGGTACCAGAGCTCCGGTATCTGCTCGGAACGCAGGGCGTCGCGGGCCATGAAGGTCACGTTCGACTCGCCCGGACGGGAAAAGGAGACGATGCGCTCGTATTCACCGGTCTCCATGAGCTTTTTCTCGATACGCTCGGTGACCTGGCGGGAGACCTCGTCGGCCGTGGCGCCCGGCCACTGCGTCTGGATGAGCATCGCCTTGAAGGTAAACGGCGGGTCTTCGCTCTGCCCCAGCTTGCTGTAGGACAGCGCGCCGACCACGGCCAGGAGCAGCATCAGGTAGACCACGATCTGGCGATTGCCCAGCGCCCAGGCGGAAAGGTTGAAGCGCATCAGCCTTACTCCTGAGTCGCCAGGTTGACCGGCCGGTTTTCGCGGTCGACCGGTTTTACCGATTGGCCGTCATGCAACAGCTGGACGCCAGCGAGCACCACCCAGTCATCCGCGTCCAGACCGGACAACACCGGCACCTGCCGATCACCAAAAGCGCCGAGACGGACGGCAACGCGTTCCAGCGTGGCATCGGCCTTGACCCGCCATACGTAGGCACGGTCCTGCTCGGCCGTTACCGCTGAGAGCGGTAGCGCCAAGGGGACCTCGCCGTTACGCTGGATCGAAACCAGCGCGCTCTGGCCGAGCTCGGCCGGCACGGCAGTCGAGTCGAAGGCCACGCGCGCGGGGTAGGTTCGCGACTGCGGGTCAGCCGCAGCCGACAGCTCACGGATATGGCCGGCAAAGTGCTCTCCTGGCCGCGACCAGAGTTCGACGGAGACCGGCTGTCCGACGCGGTATCGCGCCAATGCCTGCTCGGGCAGGTTGATCGCGACCTCGCGCTCGCCGTCCGCGGCCAGCACAAAGACGGTCTGCCCGGCGGCGACCACCTGTCCCGCCTCGACCCGGCGCTCGGCGATCACGCCCGCCTGGTTTGCGCGCAGCTCGGCATACTCGAGCTGGTTGCTGGCGACGTCTGCCTGCGCCCGGCTTTGCTGCAGGCGAGCCTGCGCCGAGCGATAGGCGTTTTCGGCGGCATCGAACTGGGAGCGGCTGACCAGCTGGCGCTTCATGAGCGTCTTGTAGCGGTCGTATTCGGCGCGCACGGCGCGCAGGTTGGCCTCGGCGGCGGCAACTTCGGCGCGCATCCCGTCGAGCTGGAGCCGCACATCGACGGGATCGAGCCGGGCAAGCGGCTGCGCCTTGCGCACCCGGTCACCGGCCTCAACCAGCCGCTCCGTGACCTTGCCACCGATGCGAAACGCCAGCTCCGGCTCGTAGCGCGCATGTACCTCGCCCGGGTAACTGTCGAAGGCCTCACCCGCCGGTTGCGGCTGCACGACCATCACCGGACGCAAGGAAGGCGCTGGCGGCTCGCTCTCGCCACAGGCGGCAAGCAGTGCGAGACCGAAGGCAGCGAGAAAACGCGGGGCATGTCGAAACACGGAGAGGCTCTCTCTGTCGCAAGGCGGGTTCTAATACTTATACTGGCCGGTATAGTAAAAATACCGAACTCACCAGTCTAGTTTTTAGTGAAGCCATGCCACGAATTGCCCCCACACCCCAGGGACCGGGCCGACCGAAGGATCTTGCCAAGCGCGAGGCAATCCTTGCGGCAGCCCAGGTGCTGTTTCTCGCCAAGGGCTATGAGGGCAGCAGCATGGATGCCATCGCCGCCGAAGCCGGCGTGTCGAAGCTGACGCTCTACAGCCATTTCAGGGACAAGGAAGCGCTGTTCGCCGAAGCGGTGAAGACCACCTGCGAGACCCGCCTGCCGCGCAGCCTGTTCGTGCTGACCGAGGGCTGCTCGATCCGGCAGGTACTCCTGGATATCGGCCACGCGTTCCAGGCGCTGGTCAACAGCCCGGAGTCGATCGGACTGCACCGCGTCATGGTGGCCATGGGCACGCAGAACCCCGCGCTCTCACGCATGTTTTTCGATGTCGGTCCGCAGCGGCTGCTCGACGACCTGCAGCAACTGTTCGTGCAGGCCGACCGGCGCGGCCTGTTGCGCCTGGAGGCGCCCGGCCACGCCGCCGAGCATTTCTGCTCGTTGATCAAGGGCGCGCAGCACTTCCGCCTGCTGATCGGCTGCGCCTCGGCGCCGACGCAGGCCGAAGCGCAGGAGCACGTCGTCGAGTGCGTCGAGCTGTTCCTGCGCGGCTACGGCGGGCCGGCGGACTGTTGAGCCCCGGCGCGCATCGCCGCGGTGCCGGGCCGCGCTAGTCGTGGCTCAGGGCACCGATGCGGTGGATCGACAGGTCGGCGCCGTTGTACTCCTCCTCCTGGCTGAGGCGGATGCCGACGACACGCTTGAGCACCCCGTACACCACAAAGCCGCCGGCCAGGGCGACCAGGATGCCCAGCAGCGAGCCAAGCAGCTGGCTGACAAAGCTCACGCCGCCCAGCCCGCCCAGTGCGTGCTGGCCGAAGATGCCGCAGGCCAGGCCGCCCCAGATGCCGCACAGCCCATGCAACGGCCAGACACCGAGCACGTCGTCGATCTTCCAGTTGGCCTGGGCAGCGGTGAAGGCCCAGACGAACAGGGCGCCGGCAATCAGGCCGGTGGCCAGCGCACCGATCGGGTGCATCAGGTCGGAGCCGGCGCAGACTGCCACCAGCCCGGCCAGCGGACCATTGTGCAGGAAGCCCGGGTCGTTGCGCCCGACGGCCCAGGCCGCCGCGGTGCCACCGACCATGGCCATCAGCGAGTTCAGCGCAACCAGGCCGCTGACGCCCTCGAGCGTTTGCGCGCTCATGACGTTGAAACCGAACCAGCCGACGATCAGGATCCAGGAGCCCAGCGCCAGGAAGGGAATGCTAGACGGCGCGAACGCCACCAGCCGGCCGTCGCGATAGCGCCCGTTGCGGCGACCCAGCAGCGTGACGGCGCCCAGCGCCAGCCAGCCGCCCATGGCATGCACCACCACCGACCCGGCGAAATCATGGAAGGGCGCACCAAACTGCGCGCCCAGCCACGCCTGCAGCCCGTAGTTGCCGTTCCACATCATTCCTTCGAAAAACGGATAGACAAAAGCGACGATCAGCAAGGTGGCGCACAGCTGCGGTCCGAACTTGGCCCGCTCGGCGATCCCCCCGGAGATGATCGCCGGTATCGCGGCGGCAAAGGTCAGCAGGAAGAAGAACTTCACCAGCGGGTAGCCGTTCTCGGCCACCATCTGGTCGGCCGGGTGCAGGAAGGTCACGCCGTAGGCGACCCAGTAGCCGATGAAGAAATAGGCCAGGGTCGAGACGGCGAAGTCGGCGATGATCTTCGACAGCGCGTTGACCTGGTTTTTCAGCCGAACGGTTCCGACCTCGAGAAAGGCGAATCCGGCGTGCATGGCCAGCACCATGACGGCGCCCATGAGGATGAACAGGGTGTTGGCACCATGAACCAGCACCTCCACTGCACTACTCGGGTTTTCCATTACTGCATTCCTGCGGCTAAACGCACCAAAACGGTCGATGAGGATCGGCTCGCGCACCATCATGCGTCACGCGCCCACGCTCACCTGCCGTCGCCTGTGGCCGCCGGGCTGCTGGTGACGATCGACCGGTCCGGGTGGACCCGGTCAAACCGGCGCACTGGCGCAGCCGCGAGCGGATAACGCGCCGGTCTTCCGCGCCGTTTGAGGGCAGCAGCCAGACCAGGCGCACCAAAACAAAGCAAGCTTTATGCCAGCAAACCGACCGGTGAACCAATCGGGGGCGACCGTTACAGCGCCGACAGGGTGCGGAATTCGTCCTGCGCCAGCTGATCGGTCATGCCGCTGACGACGTCCTGCAGCAACCGGCAGCGGTAATAGAACTCCCAGAGCTGGCCATCCGGTGATGCCAGCGGGCGCGCGACCAGCGCCTCGCGGTAGGCCCTGACCAGCTGGCTGGGCAGGCGCCGGGCGAGCATCTGCAGGTGCGGCTCGGTGCGGCAGCCGCCTTCGGTCAACGCCTGGAAGGTATCCGGCGCGACCCGCAGCAGCGGCGTGTAGAAATCCAGCAGGCCCTGCAGAATGCGATAACCCTGTAGCTGCAGCGTTTCCACCTCGCGATGGCAGAAGACATGCTCCATCGCGACGTCCTTGAAAGTCTGGACGATGGCGTTCGGCAGGCTCGCGTCCTCCAGCAGGGCACGGTCGAGGGTGCCCCGGTAGACCGCTTCGATGTGCTCAATGAATTGCCCGGCAGCATGCTGCACCAACGGGTGCACCAGATTGACGCGCAACCAGATGAAGAACTCGCCGACCCGGTTGATCGGTTCCCGGTTCGCGCGCGCTTCGGCATAGGCCACCATGTCGCGAAAGCTGCGGCCGGTGCCGGCGATCGGCTCGTCGGGCGAGCCGTGGCTGGCGAACCGGGTGAGCAGCAGTTGGGTGAGTTGCTCGATGCTGAAGATGCCCTTCTCCACCGAGTCCTCGATGTCGGCCAGGCAATAGGCGATGTCGTCCGCCGCCTCCATGATGTAGGCCAGCGGGTGCCGCGTGCCGGGCTGCAACCCCAGCGCCTCACGCAACTCGGCGACGAAGGCCTCCTCGGACAGGTAGAAACCGGGCTTGCGCTGCAGGTAGGCGCCGGGCGCTCCCGCAACCGGCTTCGCTGCATAGGCGACCCGGACATACTTGAGCAGGCAGGCGGTCTGGGTGTAGGTCAGGTTCAGCCGCGACAGGCTGACCACCACGCGAATCGCCTGGGCATTGCCCTCAAAACGCGACAGGTCGGCCAGCATGCGCTCGCGCAGCGCGGCATCGCCCTGCCCGGCGGGGACGGCCTGTTCGAACAGCGCAGGCAGCCGGCCCCCGAACCACTGGCCGATGGCGAACTCACCAAAGTGCCCGAACGGCGGGTTGCCGATGTCGTGCATCAGGCAGGCCATCTCCACCAGGCTTTCCAGCGCCGCTTCCAGGCCGTCGAGACCGTAGTCGCCAGCGCGCTCACCAAGCTGCTTGTAGAGCGTGCGGACGATGAACCGGCCGGTCTGCTGCACTTCCAGTGAGTGGGTGAGTCGACTGCGCACCGCCGCGTTGCGCTCGAGTGGGAATACCTGGGTCTTCTGCTGCAACCGGCGCACTGCAGCCGAGTGGATGATGCGGCCGCGGTCGCTCTCCAGCTGGTCCACCAGGCGGGCCAGATCCGCCGCGCTCGCCAACGTCTCGACCTCCTGGCGACCATGGGGTCGCTGGGAGGAAAGCGTGTTCTTGAAATTCACAGGTCCCGGCATGCTGGGCACTCGTTCTTCGACTGAACCGCGAGCCTAGCGCGGCCGACCACCATTACCAAGCGCGGCCGGCCGCGGGGCCGCGACATCCTTTAGAATCGGCTGCCCCGTCGAGAGAGCCCCCCGATGTCCCGAGCCGACTTCCACCAACACAACGCCGAACGGGCCACCGCCGAGGCGCGGCGCCTGCTCGAGCGCAAAACGGTGCTCGGCCCGCGCTGGCTAGCCTGGGTTGCCACCGAGCTGTACCAGCTAAGCCCACCCGAATACGCCGCCATGGTGCGCCGTGCACTGGCCGACCTGGACGCCCCATGAGCCTGACGCCGCCGGACGCCAGCTGGCCGATCGACGGCCCCTTTCGGCGTGACGCACTGCTGGCCCTGCCCCTCACCGGCAAGCCTTCGGCGATGGACAAGCAGCGCGCCGAAGAACCGGTCTGGCTCGACCGGGACGGCCTGCGCGGCGACCGGGTCGCGGACCGTCGCTTCCATGGCGGCCCCGACCGCAGCCTCTGCCATTACCCCGCCGAGCACTACCGCCACTGGCATCGCCTCTACCCACAACTGCAACAGCTGGTGCCGGGCGCCTTCGGTGAGAACCTGTCGACCCTCGGCCTGAGCGAGGCTCAGGCGTGCATCGGCGATCGCTACCGGCTGGGCGATGCGCTCATCGAGCTCAGCCAGCCGCGCTCACCCTGCGCCAACCTCGACCGGCGGCATGGCGTTCGTGGTCTGGCGCGGCAACTGGCGCACAGCGGCCGCACCGGCTGGCTGTATCGCACCCTGGAGCCCGGCCGCGTCGCCCCGGGCGCGACCTTGCAGTTACTCGAACGCCCCTGGCCGGACGCCAGCGTGCTGCGCGTCTGGCGAGTCGTCCTCGACGAGGCGGCCGACGCGGCGACCCTCGACTGGCTCCAGGCGCTGCCACCCCTGGCGACCGAATACCGCACGCGGCTGCGCGCACGTCTCGACGCCAGGCGGCGCCAGCGCGACCAGGGCAGCCTGTTCTAATGGTTGGCGGCGGCGACCTGTCGCTGTTCAAGCCTGCCGCCACTGCGCACAATGCCGCCGCATCGAGCGCCCTCGCAGAAGGGCCCGCCGGCCAGGTGGCCGCTGCCCTGCGTGTTCAGCATCCGCCATCCGACGCGAGGGTCTACATGAGCATCACTTCCAACGACATCTGCAACGCCGCCGAGCAACTGCGGGGCTTCGTCGGCTACCACGGCAAGGCCGCCCGGCACATTGTGCGCTTCAGCGAGGACGCGTTCGGCATGGACGTCGTCGAGGCCAGCATCACCCCCGCCAGCGAATTCGTCTGGACAGCGGACGGTGACCTGATGAGCCTGCGCCGTGAACGGCTGGCGCTGCTGCTCGCGCAGAACGTCAATGACCGCCTCGGCATCAGCGAGCCACTGCTGGTCTACCTGCGCCGGCGGGACCTGCCGGAGATACAGGCGCAACGCCACAAACGCTAGCAGGCGGCCCGCGTGGCCACGCAATGTCATCAGACAACATCCTCAAGTTCGGGCAGAATCAGTCGATGTGGTACTACCACTTATCGTCTCCCTGCCCGCTTGAGGACACAACAATGAAAAATCTCAAGGTCAGCCACAAGCTGGCGCTCGGCTTCGCCGCCGTGCTGTTTCTGACCGTTCTGGTGGCCGTGATCGGCGTGTTCAGCATGGACGCGCTGGTGTCGCGCAGCGACAAGGCTGAAATCGCCCAGCGCCTGCTCAACAACGCCAACGAGATCCGCTACGCGCAGGTGCGCTTCGAAGAACGCGGCGACACCCGCTACGTCAGCCGGGTGGCCGATGCGGTCAAGGACATCGTCACCACCGTCGACCGCGAGCAGGACGGCTTCGTCGAAGCCCAGAGCCGCCAGTACCTCCAGACCATCGCCGAGCAGGCGCGCCGCTACCAGAGCGCATTCGACAGGCTGGCCGCGCTGCGTGAACTAAAGCAGCAGACCCGGGCCAACTGGGTCGACGCAGGCAACACCACCGACAAGCTGATCGCAGATCTGGAGCGGCGCTGGCACGGGGTGCCGGGCAACCCGGTGCTGCATCCGACCAGCGATATCGCCGGCATCGCCCTGCTCACCACGGCACTGTCCAAGCAGAACCGCCTGTTGCGGTTCACCGTGCGCGGCTACCTCATGGACGAATCCGAGCCAGCGCTGCAGGCGCTGAACGCCCAGTTCGATGCGCTCAATGCGGCCATCGCTCCGCTGGAAGAAGAACTCATCGGCCCGCAGGCCGCCAGCCTGCAGGTACTCAAGGCCAGCGCCACCGAATATGTCGAGCTGGTCAAGAAGCTGCCGCCGCTGGTAGCCGAGCAGCAACAGGCGCGACAGGAAATGGAAACGATCTTCGCCACGCTCTACGAACAGGCCCAGGGCATCATCGCCAGCCAGACCGAGAAGCGCACCGCGGAGGCACGCAGCAAAAAGCTGCAAGTCGTGGGCGTGACCCTGCTGGCGATCCTGCTGGGCATGCTGGTCAGCGTGCTGATCGTCCGCCAGATCGTTCAGCCGCTGAACCAGGCGGTACGGATGGCCGAGCGCATCGGCGCCGGTGACATGACCGGCCAGGACCTGAACGAACGCCGCGACGAGTTCGGCCTGTTGCTGCAGGCGCTGGCCAAGACCCGCGGCAACCTGCACGCGCTGATCGGGCGCATCGGCGCGATCACCACCCAGCTGGCCACCGCCTCCGAGGAGCTGTCGGCCGTCACCGAGCAGACCAGTGCCGGGGTCAACAGCCAGCGCCAGGAAACCGACCAGGTCGCTACCGCCATGCACCAGATGACCGCGACCGTTCAGGAGGTGGCGCGAAGTGCGGAGGAGGCCTCCAGTGCCGCCCAGCGCGCCGACGCCCAGGCGGCGAAAGGCAACGCCGTGGTCCAGCGCGCCCTGGCGCAGATCGACCGGCTGTCCAGCGAGGTTACCCTGTCGGCCCAGGCCATGAGCCAGCTGAACCAGGAGACCGACAACATCAGCACGGTGCTGACCGTGATCAACGGGATCGCCGAGCAGACCAACCTGCTGGCCCTGAACGCCGCCATCGAGGCCGCACGCGCCGGGGATGCGGGACGAGGCTTCGCCGTGGTCGCCGACGAGGTACGCGGGCTGGCCCAGCGCACCCAACAATCGACGGCACAGATCGAAGCCTTGATCGGCACGCTGCAGAAAGGCGCCCGCACCGCATCCGGGATGATGGACAGCAGCAGCGGCCTGGCGGTCGAGACCGTGGCACTGGCGCGCGACGTCGGCCAGGAACTGCAGGCGATCACCGAGACGGTCTCGGTGATCCAGGCGATGAACCAGCAGATCGCCACCGCCGCCGAGCAGCAGAGTTCGGTGGCCGAGGAAATCAACCGCAGCGTGTTGAGCGTGCGCGACGTGGCCGACCAGTCTGCCGAAGCGGCGCGGGAAACCGCGGCATCAACGGCGGAACTGGCCCGGCTGGGCGGCGAGCTGCAGACGATGATCGGACGATTTCGGGTCTGACCGTCATGGCGGCGGCGCGGGGCGACGCGCCGCTATCCAGCCCATGCGATCAGGCGTAGTCTCACATTGATCAGCCCGTCTTTTCGACGCTCACCGCCGAGGTGCCCAGGCCACAGAGCAGACCCACGCAAGGATGCACCGACCAGCCATCCAGATACGCGAGGCGACACCATGAGCAAGGGTATGGACACAAAAAAGAACGCCAAGAAGAAGCCGCTCAAGACCGCGCAGGAGAAACGCGCGGCCAAACGTGATAAAGCCAACGGCGCCACGCCGCTGCTGGGCAGCCACGCCGCCCGCTGACAGGCCGCCCGCAACGCCCCGCCCGGGTCCCGGTGCGGGGCGTTGTGCTGTCAGGCCGACGCGCCACCAAACGCCATGCGCAGGCGGCCGACCAGCCAGCCGCCGCCGACGTTGACCAGCAACCCGAGCATGACCAGCAGCGCGCCGACCGCCTGCAGGGGGCCGAGGTGCTCGTCCAGCAGCAGCGCCGCAGAGGTCAGCCCGACCACCGGCACCAGCAGTGAAAACGGCGCCACGGTATTGGCTGGGTAGCGCGATAACAGCCGGCTCCACAGGCCATAGCCGAGAATCGTCGCGCCAAAGGCGAGGTAGACCAGCACCAGTACCGAGTCGAGGCCGATTCCGCGCAGCGCCTGCTCGACCTCCCGGGGCCCCTCCAGCCATGCGGACAGCAGGAAGAACGGGACGGGCGGGACCAGGCTGCCCCAGACCACCAGGCCGACCAGGTTCACTTTCCCTACCTTGCGCGTCACCACATTGCCCAGCGCCCACATGGACGCTGCGCACAGGGTCAGCACGAAGCCGGCCAGGGTCATGCTGTGGTCGCCCTGCAGGCCGATCAGCAGCAAGCCCCCGGCGGCGATGACCAGCCCCATCAGGTTGCTCGCCCGCAGGCGCTCTCCGAGGAACAGTACCGCGAAAAACAGGGTGAAGAAGGCCTGCGACTGCAGCACCAGCGATGCCAGCCCGGCCGGCATGCCGACCTTCATCGCAGAGAACAGAAAGGCGAACTGCCCCAGGGAAATGGTCGCGCCATAGGCCAGCAGCCAGCGCAGCGGCATCTGCGGGCGCTTGACGAAGAGCACCGCCGGAAAGGCCGCCAGGGCGAACCGCAGGCCGCCGAGCAGCATCGGCGGTATGCCGTCCAGGCCAATGCGAATCACCACGAAATTCATGCCCCAGACGAGGATCACGACCAAGGCCAGCAACAGGTCTTTCGGCGCCATGGCATTTCTCCCCAGGCAAAGACCTCATTAAAGCCCGGTCCGGCCGCGCCGGCACACATACAGCCAGCCGGCAAATGCCCGATACAGTCGCGCCTGGTCCCTGCGCCGCGCCAAGACCGTGCCTGCCAGCGCAGCAACGGCTAGAATCGACGCCGGACCAAAACTCATTCCCCAGCAGACTCACGAGACCGACCATGGGCGCACAGTGGAAAGCGAAACATAAGGAAGCCGCGGCCAACGCCAAGGGCCGCACATTCGGCAAGCTGTCGAAGGAAATCATGATTGCCGCCCGCAGCGGTGCCGACCCGGACATGAACCCCCGCCTGCGGCTGGTAGTGGAACAGGCGAAGAAGGCCTCGATGCCGCGCGAAACCCTGGAACGGGCGATCAAGAAAGGCGCCGGCCTGCTGGGCGAGGGCGTCCACTACGAACGCACCACCTACGAGGGCTTCGCCCCGCACCAGGTGCCGGTGATCGTCGAGTGCCTGACCGACAACGTCAACCGCACCGTGGCCGAGATCCGTGTGCTGTTCCGCAAGGGCCAGCTCGGCGCGTCGGGCTCGGTGGCCTGGGACTTCGAGCATTGCGGGCTTATCGAAGCCGCACCCGCGACCGCGGACGCCGACCCGGAACTGGCCGCGATCGAGGCCGGTGCACAGGATTTCGAAGCCGCCGACGACGGCGCAACCCTGTTCATCAGCGATGCCACCGATATGGATGTGGTGTGCCGTGCACTGCCCGAGCAGGGCTTCACGGTGCAGTCGGCACACCTGGGTTATCGGCCGAAGAACCCGGTCGCCAACCTGAGCGATGCGCAACTCGAAGAGGTCGAGGCCTTCCTCAGCGCCATCGACGCCCACGACGACGTGCAGAACGTCTACGTCGGCCTGGCCGGCTGAACGCGCCACGCATCAGGAGGAAAGAATCGATGAGCGGCAAGCCAACCACGCCCTACGCCCAGCGCGAACAGGGCTATCGCGAGAAGGCGCTAAAGATGTACCCCTGGGTCTGCGGCCGCTGCGCCCGGGAGTTTTCCGGCAAGCGCCTGAGTGAGCTGACGGTCCATCACAAGGACCATAACCACGATAACAATCCGGAAGACGGGTCGAACTGGGAACTGCTCTGCCTGTACTGCCACGACAACGAGCACTCGCGCTACACCGACAACCAGTACCAGGCCGAAGCCCGGCCAGGCAGCGACCTGGGGCCGAAGGAGACCTTCAAGGCGTTCGCCAACCTGGCTGATTTGCTCAAGGGCAAGCCGGACTGAGCCAGGCCTGCCCGCCCTCCTTTACTTCACCAGCAGTACCGGCACCGAGACCTCATGGACCACGCGGTTGGCCACCGACCCCAGCAGCATGCCACTGAAACTGCCCAGGCCACGGGTGCCCATGACCACGGTGTCGCAGCCCAGTCGCTTAACCGCGTCGCCGACCTGTTCGGCGACGTTGCCGAGTATGGCGTGGGTCTCGTGGGGAATGCCGGCCGCCTCGAGCGCGGTGGCCGCCTCGGCCAGTGTCCGTCGCGAGCGGTCGAGAAAGCTCTGGTTGAGGTCCTCGACGGTATCGGCCGTGACGAACTCACCGTAGAGCACAGGCTCCTGTTGAACGTTCAGGACATGCACCTGCAGGGGTTTGGCGAGGTCGGCCGCGAAGTCGATGATGTACTGCAGCGCCCGCTTGGCGTTGTCCGATCCATCGAAAGCGAGAAGAATATTGCGCATAGCGAGTCTCCACCGGTTGGAGCTCCCAGCATAGTCCATCCCCTGCACCGCCTGGCCGCCAGTTCGGCTTCCCTTGCTCTGGATCAATCCAGGCGGACCATCCGCCCCGAGGCCCCTCATGAACCACTCCACGGACCGACCCTTCGGTGTCGCTGACGCCTCTTTTCAGGCAGCCGGTGGCGAGGCCGGGCTGGACCAACTGGTCGCTGATTTCTACCGGATCATGGATACGCACGCCGCCGCGGCCTGCGTACGCCGCCTGTACCCCGAGGACCTGGGCGAGTCACCGACGCGCCTGGCGGCGTTTCTCTGTGGCTGGCTGGGCGGGCCGCGCCGCTACGCCGAGCGCTACGGCAGTATCAGCATTCCGCAGTTCCATCGGCGCTGGCCGGTGGGCGAAGCGGAGCGCGACGCCTGGCTCGACTGCATGGCGCAGGCGATCGCCTGCCAGGACTACGCGCCGGCATTCGCCGAATACCTGCTGGCCCAACTGCGGGTTCCGGCCGAGCGGATCCTGCAGGCCGGGCGGAGCGGCTGCCCGGCCCACCCGCACCAGCCGGCCTGACATCGCCGCCGGCCCGCTGCCGCTTCCGGCGAACCCCCGGCGCTGCCCTGCGTCATAGCTGTGACGCCCTGCATTCGGCAGGTCGCGCCGTGTCATGGGAGCCGCTATGAAGATCCGCTTTGCCTCGGTCAACGAGCAAAAGATCCGCGACGCGCGGGCCTTCCTGCAGCAGAGCGGCATCGAAATCGTCAGCTTTCCGGTGCGCATCGTCGAAACCCAGACCGAAGACCTGCACCAGCTGGTCAGCGACAAGCTGCTCGACGCCTTCAAGCTGATCGGCAAACCCGTCTTCGTCGAACATTCCGGGCTGTTCATCAACCGGCTCAACGGCTTTCCCGGCGGATTGACACAGGCGTTCTGGGACCGACTCCACGCGGTGCGCTTCTCTGAACTCATCGGCAGCCTGGAGGACCCATCCGCCGTGGCCCGGACGCTGATCGGCTATTGCGACGGACGCAAGCGGCATTTCTTCACCGGCGAGGTGTCCGGGCGGATCTCCCGCACGCCGGCAGGCGACAAGGGCTTCGAATGGGACAACGTGTTCATCCCCGACGGCTACAGCTGCACCTTCGCCGAACTCGGCGGCGTTCACAGCGACCTGTCCATGCGCCGCCGCGCGCTGGAGGCATTCATCACCCACCTGCGCGGAGTCTGAACAGGCATGCAGAAACTACTGGAAGCCTATCGCGACAATCGCCTGATCCTCTTCGTCGGCTCGGGGGTCTCGGCCAACATCGGCCTGCCGCCCTGGCGCGAACTGATCGACGAAATCGCCGCGCAGCTCGATTACGACCCCGACGTGTTCGACACCTACGGCAACTTCCTCTCGCTGGCCGAGTACTACCGAATCAAGAAGGGCAACATCGGCCCGCTGCGCAGCTGGATGGATCGCGAATGGCACAAGAACATCGATATCCGCGAGTCGGAGATCCACCGGCTGATCGTGCAGGGTCGCTTCCCCGCGATCTACACCACCAACTACGACCGCTGGCTGGAAAATGCCCATGACGCCCACGGCGTGCATTACCTGAAAATCGCCAATGCCAGCGATCTGGTGAAGGCACGCGACGGCATACGCCAGATCGTCAAGTTCCATGGCGACTTCGACGACGATGATTCGATCGTGCTGGATGAAACGAGCTATTACGAACGGCTGCAGTTCGAAACGCCGCTGGATATAAAGCTGCGGGCGGACACACTCAGCCGCGCCGTGCTGTTCATTGGCTACAGCCTGTCCGATACCAACATCCGGTTGTTGTTCTACAAGCTGGCGAAGATGTGGAACGAGCATGAAACCATGGGTGTCCGGCCCATTTCCTATGTCTTCTCGCACAAGCCCAATCCGGTGCAGGAAGAAATACTCAGCCAATGGGGCATCCGCATGATCACATCGGACGATGACGAACCCGGCCTGGCGCTGCGCAACTTTCTCAAGTCGCTGGTCGAGGATTGAACGACCAGCTTCGCTCTTTTACTCAACGCACCAAGAGCGACTGGAACAAAGCGTGCGATGCCCGCAGGCATCGCACCGACTGGTACTTCATACCGACTCAGTAGTTGTAGCCGATACCGACGCTGTAAAAGAAGGCGCCATCATCGTAACGGTCACGCGCATCGCTTCCGCTCTTGAACAGAAATTGATACTCGGCCATTGCGGTGATGAACGTCTTGTCCTGCACCCAGTACTTGACGCCAAGTTCAGGACCGCCCATGAAGGTTTCGTCCACTTCCTCGCCGTAGAGGCCACCCAGGCTCACACCGACGAACGGACGCGCCCGCCCATTGCCGAAGTGGTAGTCGTAAAACACCCGGGTCGAGCCGTCGAACTGCACGCTTTCACCTTCCGAATCGCGGGCATTGACCGTTTGCCGGACACCCCACATCGATGCCTCGTCCAGGTAAGTACCCCAACTACCCTGGACCGACAGGATAGTGTCGTTGAAATCCTTGTCGCTACTGCCCGCACCACTTAATGTAATTTCACGGTCCCCGGCCACCGGAGCGGCTACTGCGATCGCTGGAAGCATGGCGGCAACCAGGAGGGAAGTTTTGAAGAGTCGGTTCATGACAACACCTCTTGTTCTTTATAAGTTGTGGCGGAATACGCAGTGACGCTCTCGCGGTGCGCATAGTTAGTGACACAAGCTCGCCTCAACTGTTCATTTTATTTTAGGTATGTCGGCCAACCCTTTAAAAACAAACGGTTTTTTGCCATTAAATACACACTACAATTTTGGAAAAAACGAAGTTTCCGCAGAAACTTCAGACTCCCGAAAAACAAGCGCAACGGCAATCGAACAAACAAGCCATACGCGAGTATTGATTTTTAAATGCCATCAAACGAGACGGTACAGAAAGCGAACTAACGATATTGAGCCAGCATTGCCGTATAGGGAAACTGCAACGCAACAGGTCCAAACAGACATAAAGCAGAACCGGGCCGGTAATTGACGCGGTGTCATGCAGCACTACTGGAGGCGCGATAGAGTTTGTGACGCTGCACACCCAAGCACAGGCCGCTTACCGCTGTGGACAGCCCTCTGCCGAGCCGGCCAAGCCGATCTCAGACTACGCCACGCTGCCCCGCGGGAGTCTCCTGCGTCAGTGGCTCGGGCGCTGGGTCGTCATCGAACTGGCGACCGATCGCGATACGCAACCACACCGGTATCAGCAGCAAGCCCACGGCAAGGCAACCCCAGCCCACCCATGCGTTACCCGACGGTGCCGGGAACAGCCAGCGGCCCACCCCGATCAGCAGACAGAACAACGAAACTGCCGTGACCGCCACCGCACCGAGGCGGATGCCCAGAGCCCTGAGCGGTATCGAGGCGGCCACGCCATTGAGGCCCGCAGCGTGCCGCCAGAAACCGAACGGGCGAACTCGGCGATAGAAACGCTTGAGCGTGGCGTGATCCGTCGCCGGCGTAATGAAGGTGACCAGGATCGCCGCCGTGGTGGTCGTCAGCGCCATGATCCCGAGCCGCATCCACTCGGTGTCCGGGTCGGTCCCGAGGTAATACAGCAACAGAGGCGCGGTAATCAGCGACACCGCCATGGCAGTCAGTTCCGCATACAGATTGATCCGTTCCCATAGCCAACGCAGCACCAGCACCGACCCCATCCCCGCCCCGAACAGCAGGGAAATGAACCAGGCCGTCTGGATCGAGCCGAGGTTGGCCATGACGATCATCGCCAGCACCAGGATCAGTACGTTGGACAGCCGGGCCACCAGCACCAGCTCCCGGCCACTGGCCTTGCGCTTGAGCACGTGGGGCGCGAACACGCCGCCATAGACGTCATTACTCCAGTAGGAGGCGCCCCAGTTCAGGTGGGTGTCGACGGTGGACGCCAGGGCGGCCAGCAGGCCGACCAGCATCAGTCCGCGCACGCCAGGCGGCAGCAGCTCCTCGATGCCTTGCACGAACAGCGCCTCGCGCGCCGCAGTGAAGCCCTCGCCGGCAGCGTCGCCGGGCGTGAACGGGTACAGCACCAGCAGGCCGATCGCGATGGCCAGCCAGAACAGGCTGCGCAGGAATATCTGCAGCCAGGCGAACACCAGCGCGGCAATGCGCGCGTCTCGGTCGGTTGGGCAGGCCATGCTGCGCTGCGCCAGGTAGCCCGTGCCGTCGGCGTTCATCTGGAAAAACCATTGCAGGCCGACGATCACGAGAAACGGCATCAGCGCTTCCCCGGCGTCCGCCGGTGGCGCGAACGACAGCATGCGCCCAGCCTGCTCGGCCCCGTAGAGCTCGACGAGCCGATCCGTCAGGCCGCCGAGCCCACCGGCCGCGTCAACCACGAACCAGGCGTACAACAAGGTGCCGATCATCGCCAGGCTGAACTGGACGACATCCGTCTGGACCACTGCCCGCAAGCCTCCTGTGATGGAATACATAGCGGTGAAGGCCAGGATCAGCAGAATCGAGATCAGGTTGTTGGCGCTCATCATCGCCGGCGTCAGCCCGGTGATGCTTTCGCCCAGCTGAAGGCCGCTGGCCGACACGAACTGGACGATTGGCTGGTAAAGGCCAGCCGGCAGCCAGTCATGCCAGGGCAGAAACACCTCGGCAATGCGGATGGCGGCAACCAGCACCATTGCCAGCACCACGCAATTGATCACCGTGCCGTAGTAGATCGCCTTGAGCAGGCGCAACGGCGTGACACCCTTGCCGCTATAGCGCACACGGGTCAGCTCGGCGTCCGTCAGCACCCCGGCGCGGCGCCAGCCCACAGCGAATACGAAGGCCATGAGCAAGAATGCCAGCCCGTAGATCCACAGCCGCCACAAGGCGAATACGCCGGCAGTGGCCACCAGGCCGGTGACGAGCAACGGGGTGTCGGCGGCAAACTGGGTCGCCCCCATGGAGAAGCCGGCCTTCCAGCCCTTGATCGTCCGCCCCGCCAGGAAATACTCATCCAGGCTCTGGGAAGCCTTGTCCCGCGCCCGGATACCCGAGGCCAGCCCGTAGAGCACAAAAGCGAACACGATCAGGAGGTCCAACATGTTGTTATGTCCTGGTTGGAGACTGTCTGAGCTTGAGAGCGCGGACGAGCGCAAAAAATTGCATGCCTCGGATACACGGAACAGCTGGCACACGGCCACGCGCCAGCCTTCGCTGCCGGCCCGAACCACATCGGCTAATATGGCCGCCGACCTATCGGAAACGACGCGTGATCGACCTTCAGCTGCGCCAGCTCCCGGACTCATGTCGCCCTCTGCTCGGCAAGTTCTACCGCGCCCACCGCAGTCACATGCGGGTGCCTGCCGGCGCTCGTTGCTGGGTGCTCTGGGATCGCGAGATCGTCGCCGGGCTTTGTCTGCGGGATCTGGACGAAGGCCACTGGTTGACCGGGCTACTGGTGGCGCCCGGCCGGCGCCGCCAGCGACTGGCGCAGCAGCTGGTTACCCAGGTGGCACGCACCTGCGAGCGGCCCATCTGGCTATTTTGTGAACCCGCGCTGGGCCCGTTCTACCAACGACTTGGATTCACGGAGTGCCAGGCGCTGCCGCCCGCCCTCGCTGCCCGACTCGAAAACTACAACCGGCACAAGACGCTTGTGGCGTTCTGCAACCTTCCCGGAACATGTCCATGCCCGAACGACACCTGAAAATCGCAACAGCTTGCCTGCTCGACGAGGCCGGCCGCCTGCTGATGGTCCGCAAGCGCGCCACGCGGAGCTTCATACTGCCCGGTGGCAAACTCGAATCAGGCGAATCACCCCGCGAGGCGCTCATCCGCGAGCTGAATGAGGAGCTCGGCCCCGACCTCGACACGGCCCGACTCGAACCCCTGGGACATTTCCAGGCACGCGCTGCCAACGAACCCGATCATCGGGTCGAAGCGGCGGTCTTCGTTGGTAGGCTGCGGGGCACGCCAGTGGCCCGGGCGGAAATCGAGGAACTGGACTGGCTGGAATGCGGGTTCCCTGCCCGTGACAACCTCGCGCCCCTGCTACGCGAACAGGTACTGCCCGCGCTTCGGGATTGGTGGCAGCACAATCGCTGACGGCGAAACCAATGCCGTAGGCCAGGCGGGGCCACGCCTGACCTCAAACGCGAGGCAAAAAAAAGGGGCGGGGTAATTAACCCCGCCCGCCTCCTTCCCTGCTCCCTTGGTGTCCTGCTCATCATCCTGATGAACCGCATCCGGCGGCTGTTCCTGACCGACGTCCCTGCCGGCTGTGCCAGTCCCTGGGCACGGGGCTGATCTTAAGGCATTGCACGACAACGGCAACTCGTAGAAATGCCCAGTGGCATCTCGCCACAATTCTGACAAAATAATAAAAGCCTTATAAATCAATTAGATATACTGTATTTTTTGTCACTAGCGGCAATCTTGCAGCGGCATTAGTGAGGCAGGCTTACATGCCGTGTAAGCGAATGCTTACACACGTAGGCGTCAACGGAGGAAAAGCCGATTCTGCCCGCGCCCCATATCTTTCATTCACATACGAGGAAGCCAGTAGCCAGGCGCAACACAGGAAGGGTTAAGCCGTAAGGCTTATCGCGCTGCAGGTACGCAGCCAACAAGGCGAAACGCGCCGAGACGCACGCCGACAGGAACCCCGGCGTGCGCGTGGCAGATCGTTTGCTAGCGAAACAGTGATTCGCTGGACAGGCCGTTACGCTCCAGGATCTCGCGCAACCGCTTCAACGCCTCCACCTGGATCTGCCGCACCCGTTCCCGGGTAAGGCCGATCTCCTGGCCGACCTCCTCCAGCGTGCAGCTCTCGTGGCCACGCAAACCGAAGCGTCGTATCACGACTTCGCGCTGCTTTTCGGTAAGGTCCGACAGCCACTGGTCGATGCTTTCCGAGAGATCGTCATCGAGCAGCAGCTCGCACGGATCACTCGGCCGATCATCGGTCAGGGTGTCGAGCAGCGTCTTATCCGTATCCGGGCCTAGCGACACGTCCACCGAGGTCACCCGCTCGTTCAGCCCGAGCATCCGCTTGACTTCTGCCACCGGCTTTTCCAGCAGGTTGGCAATCTCTTCGGGGCTCGGCTCATGATCCAGCTTCTGGGTCAGCTCCCGAGCGGCGCGCAGGTAGACGTTCAGCTCCTTGACCACGTGGATCGGCAGGCGAATGGTGCGGGTTTGGTTCATGATCGCCCGCTCGATGGTCTGCCGAATCCACCAGGTGGCATAGGTCGAAAAGCGGAAGCCGCGTTCCGGGTCGAACTTCTCGACCGCGCGAATCAGGCCGAGATTGCCCTCCTCCACCAGATCGAGCAGAGACAGCCCGCGATTGACGTAACGCCGCGCGATCTTGACCACCAGGCGCAGGTTGCTTTCGATCATCCGCTTGCGCCCTGCCGGGTCGCCCTTTTGCGCAAGCCGTGCGAAATGCACTTCCTGTTCAGGAGTCAGCAAGGGGGAGAAGCCGATTTCGTTGAGGTAGAGCTGAGTCGCGTCGAGCGCGCGGGTGTAGTCGATGAATTTGTGTTGCTTGACCGTTGCGGTCTTGGATTTGGTGCCAACTGAACCTGCGCGGGAGAGCTCGCTCACCGGAGCTACATCCGCGGTTGGTTCCATGAGTAGAACAGCATCGTCTACGTCAAACTCCGGCACTTCTTTTTTGAGAGCCATTATTGTTTTCCTGTTCTGAGTTCGACAACAGGCTCGGGCGGCACGCGTTCCCTGGTATCGCTCAAGCCCCTCCTAAGGCCGGAACAGGCAATCGCAAATCATCGCTTTGGCAGGTATTGCAGGGGGTCGACCGGCTTGCCTTGGCGGCGAATCTCGAAATGCAGCTTCACCCGGTCGGTTCCAGTCGATCCCATCTCGGCAATGGTCTGCCCAGCTTTGACTTGTTGACCCTCCTGAACCAGCAGCCTTCGGTTGTGGCCGTAGGCACTTACATAGGTATCGCTGTGCTTGATGATCACAAGTTCGCCGTAACCCCGTAAACCACTGCCGGCGTACACAACAGCCCCATCAGAAGCAGCTAAAACAGGCTGTCCTAATTCCCCGGCGATATCAATGCCTTTATTCAAACTGCCGTTTGAGGAGAATCGTCCTATTACAGTGCCTCCTGCGGGCCAGGCCCAGCCGCTCGCAGAGCGCGCCACGGGCCGGGTCGGCGTGGTGGCCGTGGACGGCTTGGCTGGGGTCAAGACGGGCTGCGTCAGCGGCGGTGGAATCGGCACCGGGGTGGTCACGATGGTGTCGCCCGCCGGAGCGGCAGGCGGTGGCGTGGCGGCCGGACGAGTGGCAACGCGCTGAGGGGCTCGGCTACCGCCGAAGCGGATGGTCTGCCCGGGATAGATGACGTGCGGCGGGCGAATATTATTGACCCGCGCCAGGTCGCGCCAATCCCAGCCGAAGCGAAACGCGATCGCCCACAGGGTGTCGCCCCGCTGGACGATGTACTGGCCACTGGTCACCCGGTCGCGCTTGTTGCGGTCCACCACGCTTACGCCGCCCGACGGCGAACTCGCGCACCCAGCCAAAACACCGGCGGCCAGCAGCGCCACCAGCGCGCAACGCACCGACGAACTGCCGATCCAGCGCATGCTGCCTATGAGCTTCAATGCCCGCTCCCTATGAATCGACAAAACGGTTCAGGCGCTCTGGACGACGGGTTGGCGTCGACCGGCGACCCACTCGAGGCCCAGCACGAGGACGATGCCCGCGACTGCCAGCACGATGGCGATCAACAGCTGCGGGTCCTGCCCGGTCAGGTGGCCGTAGGCCCCGGGCAAGAGGTTGTGCTGCAACAGCGGGACCTGCTCGCCATGGGAATCGGTGCGCCAGGTCAGGGTTTCCTTCCAGGGCCAGACCTTGTTCAGCGAACCGACCATCAACCCGGTGAGGAAGGCCAGGGTCAGATCGCGCCAGCGGCGCAGCACCCAGCTCAGCACCCGCGCGAAGCTCAGCAGGCCGACCAGGCATCCGCTGGCGAAGACCAGCATGACGCCCAGTTCCAGGCTCTTCACAGCGCCGAGCACCACCGGGTAGAGCCCGAGCAGCACGAGAATGAAACTGCCGGAGATGCCTGGGAGGATCATCGCGCAGATCGCGATCGCACCGGCGAGGAACAGGCTACTGCCGCTGGCGCTCCACTGCATGGGCGCGGCAACGGTGATCCAGTAGGCGAACGCGATGCCCAGTCCCAGGCTCAGCAGCCGCGACAGGCTACGCCGCTGGATGTCCTTGCCGACCAGGTGAACCGATACCAGGATCAGCCCAAAGAAAAACGACCAGACCGGGATGGGATGTTGCTCGAGCAGGTAGCTGATAAGCCTGGCCAGGGTCAGCACGCTGGTGATGATCCCGGCGAAGAGAACCAGCAGGAAGCCGCCGTTGGCGATCCGCCAGGCCTCCGCCAGCCGGCCGCGCAACAGGGGGCCGGCGGCATTCGGCACTGCGCCGATGGAGCGCAGCAGTTCATCATAGATGCCGGTTATGAAGGCAACTGTCCCGCCCGACACGCCCGGCACCACATCCGCAGCGCCCATGGCGACGCCCTTGGCGTACAACAACAACGCGTTTTTCATGCTTCCTTCCGCTGAGATCAAATCACAGGTCCATTGAGCAGCGGCACGAAGCGAACGGTATCCAGAAGGTGACGGGAAAAGCCGTCCTCCTCTCGAATGATCAACATCAGTTGCTGGACTTCACCGACCCCGACCGGGATCACCAGCCGGCCGCCAGGCGCCAGCTGGTCGAGCAGGGCCTGGGGTACGTCGGCTGCAGCCGCTGTGACGATGATGCCGTTGTAGGGCGCCAGTGCAGGCCACCCCTCCCATCCATCACCCCAGCGAAAGACCACGTTGCGCAGTTTCAGTTCGACCAGCCGCTCCTTGGCCCGGTCCTGCAGCGCCTGGATGCGCTCGACCGAGAACACGCGTTCAACCAGCTGCGCCAGCACCGCGGTCTGGTAGCCGGACCCAGTACCGATCTCCAGCACTTTGTCCAGCGGGCCGTCGGCAAGCAGCAGCTCACTCATGCGCGCCACCATGAACGGCTGCGAAATGGTCTGGTTATGCCCGATGGGCAGCGCGGTGTCCTCGTAGGCCCGGTGGGCCAGCGCCTCATCGACGAACAGATGACGCGGCGTGCGGCGAATCACTTCCAGCACGCGGGGATCGGACAGGCCTTCCTCGTACAGACGCTGGATCAACCGGTCGCGGGTGCGCTGGGAGGTCATGCCGGTGCCGTGGCGCAACAGGTCATCGGGTCCGCGGTGGTTCACAACACGCCCTCCAGCCAGCTGTCGAGGCCGTCAAAGGCCTCGTGAAAGGTGCGATCGAGCTGCAACGGCGTGATGGAGACGTAGCCCTGCATCACGGCGTGGAAATCGGTGCCCTGGCCGCCGTCCTCGACGTCGCCGGCAACCGAGATCCAGTAGCCGTCCTTGCCGCGCGGGTTGGCCTGCTTTACCGGCGGCTTGGCGCGACGGCGATGCCCAAGGCGGGTCAACTGGATGCCGCGGATATGGTCGAGCGGAAGGTTGGGAATATTGACGCTGAGCACCGTGCGTGGCGGCAGCGCAAGGCTCTGCTGCTGCTCGACCAGCTTGCGCGCGATGTAGGCAGCGGTTGGCAAATGGTCGGTCAGGCGCGACACCAGGGAGAAGGCAAAGGCCGGCTTGCCGGTGAAGCGGCCCTCGATCGCGGCGGCAACGGTGCCGGAATAGAGCACGTCGTCGCCCAGGTTAGCTCCCAGGTTGATCCCGGACACCACCATGTCCGGCGCCTCGGCGAGCAAGCCATTCAGGCCCAGGTGAACGCAGTCGGTGGGCGTGCCGTTCACGCCGATGAAACCGTTCGGCATGGTCGTGGGATGCAGCGGGCGATCCAGGGTCAGCGCACTGCTGGCGCCGCTCATGTCCTGGATCGGGGCCACTACGCTGCACTCGGCGAAATCCGCCAGCGCGTCATAGAGCGCGGCGAGCCCAGGCGCATACACCCCGTCGTCGTTGGCGATCAGAATACGCATCAGATGTCCGTCTGCCCTGCCAGGCTGACCAGTTCGCGAACCACGGCTGTGGCGAAGCATCCGGTCGGCAGGACGAATTCAAGTTGCAGAATGTCAGGCTCAGGATAATGCCACGACAAGCCGCCGATGGGGAGGCGAAGAATGCGCCGCTCATGCTTCATTCCAGCTTCTGCGAGCCACTTGGCGATTGCCGGTTCGGCGCCCGCCACCGCCTGCTCGCCGGCCTGGACGTCGCCGCCGGCCGGCGAGTCGCCCGCGCCCCATAGCGGGCCTGTCGGATGCAGGTCCATCACGGCAAGACGCGGGTCGTTGCACTCGGCTTCGCCCGCCGGAAAGAAGCTGCGACTGTCGGTGAAGGCCAACAGGTCACCAACGCAGGCGCGGTCCCAGGTGCCGGCAGCGACCCGCGCGGCGAGCACGCGGTTGAACAGGTAGCTGCGGCCGGCCGAGAGCAGGCGCGAGCGCAGGTTGCGTTGCACCGGCAGCTCCTGGCGCTCGGCATACTCGCGCGCACCCAGTACGTTGCCGCCGTCAAAACCGAACCGCTGTGAGCCGAAATAATTGGGCACGCCGAGCTGTCGGATCCGTTCCAGGCGCGCGTCGAGCGCGACACGGTCGGCCTGCAGCTCGGTCAGCCGCAGGGTGAAGCCGTTGGCCGAATGGGCGCCGCGCTGCAGCTTGCGCTGGTGACGGCCGACCTTGAGGATCCTCAGGGTGTCGTCCTCGGCCCGCGCCAGATCGGGATCGGCCTTGCCGGGCAGGTGCAGGCTGAACCACTGACGGGTCAGCGCCTGGCGGTCCTTCAACCCGGCATAGCTGATGTTGCGCGCCGACACTCCGGCGGCCCGAGCCAGGCGCCTGGCGGCTTCCTCGGTGTTGAGGTTGCGCTTCTCGACCCACAGCCACAGGTGTTCGCCGCTGCCGGACAGCGGAATGTCCAGCACCTCGTCTACCTGAAAGTCTTCGGCCACCGCCTTCAGCACCGCCGAGCCGCAGGCACCGCCGTGCGCCTTCGGGCCGAGCAACTGGTCGTCGGTCATGCGCGGACCAGCAGCGCGACGGCGTGGACGGCGATGCCCTCTTCGCGCCCGGTGAAGCCAAGCTTCTCGGTGGTGGTCGCCTTGACGTTGACCTGGTCGAGCTCGACCTGCAGGTCATCGGCAATCAGCCGGCGCATCGCCTCGATATGCGGCGCCATCTTCGGCGCCTGGGCGACGATGGTGGCGTCCACGTTGCCGACCTGCCAACCCTTCGCCTGCACCTGCTCGCGCACATGGCGCAGCAGCACGCGGCTGTCGGCGCCCTTGAACGCCGGGTCGGTGTCGGGAAAGTGCTTGCCGATGTCGCCCAGCGCGGCGGCGCCGAGCAGCGCATCGCAGAGGGCGTGCAGCAGCACGTCACCGTCCGAGTGCGCCAGCAGCCCGAACCGATGTGGGATCTGCACGCCGCCGAGGGTGACGAACTTGCCCTCGCCGAAGCGGTGTACGTCATAGCCGTGACCGATACGCATCGTCATTACCCCTTGGAAAAACAGCCCGGGATTCTACAGGACCCGGCCGGCTGATGAAGGACCGCAACGGATGCGGATCGACGCACGCGATAAGCACCATCAACCGAATCGATTCGGTATCGTTTTTCAACGATATATAGTTCGCCCCATCGCGATACACCGAACCGGACCCCGACAATGCCCGACGACTTCGACGACATTCTCAAGGCAATCGCCCACCCCCTGCGACGGGAGATCCTGCACTGGCTGAAGGAGCCGCAGCGGTATTTTCCCGCGCAGCACCACTCGCTGGAAAACGGGGTGTGCGCCGGGCAGATCGACCAGCGCGCCGGGCTGTCGCAATCCACCGTCTCGGCTCACCTGGCCACCTTGCAGAGGGCCGGGCTGATCACCAACCGCAAGGTTGGTCAATGGCATTTCTTCAAGCGCAACGAGCCGGCCATCGCGGCCTTTCTGGCACGCCTGACCGAACAGCTCTGAGCGTTCCACCGCCCCAAACAGGAGCAGCATCGCAATGACCACGCTTTTCGACCCGATCAAGATCGGCGACCTGGAACTGGCCAACCGCGTCATCATGGCCCCGCTGACCCGTTGCCGCGCCGAGCCCGGCCGCGTACCCGGTGACCTCATCGCCGAATATTATGCCCAGCGCGCCGACGCGGGCCTGATCATCAGCGAAGCCACCTCGGTAACTCCAATGGGCGTCGGCTACCCCGACACACCCGGTATCTGGTCCGCCGAACAGGTCCAGGGCTGGAAAAAGGTCACCGATGCGGTGCACGCCAAGGGCGGTAAGATCGTGCTGCAACTGTGGCACGTCGGCCGTATCTCCGACCCGATCTACCTCGACGGTCAGCTGCCGGTCGCGCCGAGCGCCATCAAGCCGGCTGGCCACGTCAGCCTGGTCCGCCCGATGAAGGATTACGAAACGCCGCGTGCCCTGGAAACCGGCGAGATCGCCGGCGTCGTCGAGGCGTACCGCAAGGGCGCCGAGAATGCCCGGGAGGCAGGCTTCGATGGCGTCGAGATCCACGGTGCAAACGGCTACCTGCTCGACCAGTTCCTGCAGGACAGCACCAACCGGCGCACCGACCAGTACGGCGGCTCGCTGGAAAACCGCGCGCGCCTGCTGCTGGAAGTCACCGACGCGGCCATCAGCGTCTGGGGCCCGGGCCGCGTGGGCGTTCACCTGGCACCGCGAGCCGATTCGCACGACATGGGCGATTCCAACCGCGCCGAAACCTTCGGCCATGTGGCCCGCGAACTGGGCAAGCGCGGCATCGCCTTTATCTGCACCCGGGAAAAGGCTGGAGAAGACAGCCTCGGCCCGCAGCTGAAGCAAATCTTCGGGGGTGTCTACATCGCCAACGAACGCTTCACCAAGGAGCAGGCCAACGCCTGGCTCGGCGAAGGCAAGGCCGATGCCGTCGCCTTTGGCATTCCGTACATCGCCAACCCGGACCTGGTCGGGCGCCTGCGCCAGGATGCGCCGCTCAACGAGCCGCGCCCCGAGCTGTTCTACGCCAAGGGCGCCGAGGGCTACACCGATTATCCGTCGCTCTAGCTCCTTGCGATGGAAAGCCCGACCGTTACCCGGTCGGGCTTTTTTGTGCACGACTGTTTGGCTGGGATCAAGGTCCCTCGGTGCTGACGGCCAGGCCGTTCCACATTGGGACGCGGCTTCGCGAGCCAGCGCGCTCCTGCGCAAAGCAGAGCCGCAGCACAGGCTCACCCGATCACGAGCCCGCGCCGCTGTCCTGCCGGCTCAGTTCTTCAATGCCTTCGCATGATGGCGCAGGTGATCGTCGATGAAGCTGGCAATGAAGTAGTAGCTGTGGTCGTAGCCGGGCTGGATGCGCAGGGTCAGTGGATGCTGCGCCGCCTTGGCGGCTGCTTCGAGCGCCTCGGGTTTGAGCTGGCTGGCCATGAAGTCGTCGCGGTCGCCCTGGTCCACCAGGATCGGCAATTTCTCCTCGGCCTGGGCGATCAGCGCACAGGCGTCCCACTCGCGCCAGCGTGAGCGATCCTCGCCGAGATAGCCGGAGAAGGCCTTTTCGCCCCAGGGGCAATCGGCCGGATTGGCGATCGGCGCAAATGCCGAGAGCGACTGGTAGCGCCCCGGATTCTTCAGCGCACAGACCAGCGCACCATGCCCGCCCATCGAGTGCCCGCTGATGCCACGCCGCTCCGATACCGGGAAGTTCGCCTCGATCAACGCCGGCAGCTCTTCGGTCACGTAATCGTACATGCGGTAGTGGCGGGCCCAGGGTTCGCGCGTGGCGTTCAGGTAGAAGCCTGCACCGAGGCCGAAGTCATAGGCGCCAGCCGGATCATCCGGCACGTCTTCTCCACGCGGACTGGTATCCGGCGCGACGATGATCAGCCCCAGTTCGGCGGCCAAGCGATGGGCGCCGGCCTTCTGCATGAAATTTTCATCGGTGCAGGTCAGGCCGGACAGCCAATAGAGCACCGGCAGCTTCTCCCCCTGCTCGGCCTGAGGCGGCAGGTACACGGCAAATGCCATGTCGCAGTTCAAGCTGGACGAGCGATGGCGATAGCGCTTGTGCCAGCCGCCGAAGCTTTTCTGACAGGAAATGTTTTCCATGAACCCTCCGTGAAAACCGGGCAAAGCGCAGGAGGCAGGCGGCTGAACGAAGCAGCGAATCGTCCAGCCATCAGCCTAGGGCGCTTCCAGTCGGCCGTTCAAAAATGAATGACGGTGCGGATGCTCTTGCCTTCGTGCATCAGGTCAAACGCCTGGTTGATTTCGTCCAGGCCCATGTTGTGGGTGATAAAGGTATCCAGCGGGATTTCGCCGTTTTGCGCCTTTTCCACGTACCCCGGCAGTTCGGTGCGGCCCTTGACTCCGCCAAAGGCGCTGCCGCGCCAGACGCGACCGGTCACCAGCTGGAACGGGCGGGTGCTGATCTCCTGGCCGGCACCCGCCACGCCAATGATCACCGACTCGCCCCAGCCTTTGTGCGCGCACTCCAGCGCGGCGCGCATCAGCTGCACGTTGCCGACGCACTCGAAGGAGTAGTCAACGCCGCCGTCGGTCATTTCCACGATGACCTCCTGGATCGGCTTGTCGTGGTCCTTTGGATTGACGAAGTCGGTGGCACCCAGCTCTTCGGCAATGGCGAACTTCGCCGGATTGATGTCAATGGCAATGATCCTGCTCGCCTTGGCCATCTTCGCGCCGATGATGGCCGCCAGGCCGATTCCGCCCAGGCCGAAGATCGCCACGGTGGCGCCCTCCTCCACCTTGGCGGTGTTGATCACCGCACCGATACCTGTGGTCACACCGCAGCCCAGCAGGCAGACCTTGTCCAGCGGCGCCTCTTGCGGAATCTTCGCCACCGAGACTTCCGGCAGCACCGTGTATTCGGAGAAGGTCGAGGTGCCCATGTAGTGGTAGACCGGTTCGCCGTTGTAGGAGAACCGGGTGGTGCCGTCCGGCATCAGACCCTTGCCCTGGGTCGCCCGCACGGCGCTACAGAGGTTGGTCTTGCCCGACGTGCAGAACTTGCACTGGCGACATTCGGCGGTGTACAGCGGGATCACATGGTCGCCTACGGCCACCGAGGTCACGCCTTCGCCGACCGCTTCGACGATACCGCCACCCTCGTGGCCGAGAATGCAGGGAAACACGCCCTCGGAATCTTCGCCGGACAGGGTATAGGCATCGGTGTGGCAGACCCCGGTGGCGACGATGCGCACCAGCACCTCACCGGCCTTTGGCGGCTCGACATCCACTTCGACGATCTGCAGGGGCTGGTTGGGCGCGAAAGCGACCGCGGCGCGGGATTTGATGGTCATGGATAAGGCCTCAGGGACGAATGGGGTGAGCGCAGTGTAGGTTCATCGGCCGACAGGGTTAATCGGGTATCCGTGGAAACATTGTTGCTGCACAGGGATAATCCACCGGCCCATCAAGACCGAGGTTTGCATGAATCGCTGGGAAGGACTGGACGAGTTCGTCGCTGTCGCCGAGTGCGGCAGCTTTATGCGAGCGGCGGAACAGCTGCGGGTGTCCTCTTCGCATGTCAGCCGGCAGGTCGCGCGGCTCGAGGAGCGACTGCAGGCGCGGCTGCTGTATCGCACGACCCGGCGCGTCTCGCTGACCGAGGCAGGGCATACGTTTTTGGTGCGTTGCCAGCGACTCATCGAGGAGCGCGACGAGGCCTTTCACGTCATCAGCGACCTGCACACGGCCCCCACCGGCCTGCTGCGCATGACCGCCGCTGTCGCCTATGGCGAACGCTTCATCGTGCCGCTAGTGAACGCCTTCATGGCTCAGCACCCGCAGCTGCGGGTGGAAATCGAGCTGTCCAACCGCACCCTGGACCTGGTGCAGGAGGGCTATGACCTGGCGATCCGCCTGGGTCGGCTGGGCGATTCGCGACTGGTGGCGACGCGCATCGCCCCGCGCGCCATGTTCCTGTGCGCAGCACCGAGCTATCTCGAGCGCTACGGGCGTCCGCATACGCTGTCGGAACTGGCGCGGCATAACTGCCTGGTGGGTACGAGCGATACCTGGATGCTGCAGGCCGACGGCCGCGAGCACCCGTTCCGTCCAACCGGCAACTGGCGCTGCAACAGCGGCCAGGCGGTACTGGACGCCGCGCTGCGGGGCTTCGGGCTCTGCCAATTGCCGGACTACTACGTGCAGGAGCCGCTGCGCCGCGGCAGCCTGGTCTCGCTGCTGGAAGGCCACCAGCCGCCAGACACCGCGGTCTGGGCCGTGTACCCGCAGCGACGCTATCCGTTGCCAAAGGTGCGCCTGCTGGTCCAGGCGCTCAGGGAAGGTCTGGCGAAACGGCCGGAATACCTTGCCCGCACGCCCCCGGCGCCGCGCGTCTGACCACCCGCCCGGCACGGGAACCCACTTCGACCCGCCCCGTCGATATGCCTGTAGCCGGCCCTCCGGCCCCCTGCCTGAACGGCCCGGCGACCCACGAGGAGGACCATCATGCAGATTCTGGTGAACAGCAATCACAGCGTCGACGTATCCCGCCAGCTCGAAGACCAGGTGAAAGCGACCGTCGAGGGCGAGCTCGAGCGTTTCGACGATCAGCTGACCCGGGTCGAAGTGCATCTCAACGACGAGAACAGCGGCAAGAGCGGCCCGCAGGACAAGCGTTGCCAGATGGAAGCCCGCGTCAAGGGCCATGAGCCGATCTCGGCGAGCCACAAGGCGGACTCGCTGAGCCTGGCCATCGACGGCGCGGCGGAAAAGCTCAGCCACGCCCTCGCGCATGCGCTGGACAAGAAGCAGAACCACCATTGACGGTCGTCGGCAGTCCTGCCACCAAAGACCTTCGATGATCCCAGGGAGCGAACCATCCACCACGAGAGAGGCCGTTCATGAACAGATTGCTCGACCGTGAAACCCTGTCCCAACTGCTGGCCAAACGCGAGGCACCCTGCCTGTCACTCTACCAGCCAACCCACCGCAGCTTTCCGGAGCGCCAGCAGGACCCCATCCGCTTCAAGCACCTGGTCCGCCAGCTGGAGGACGCCCTCAAACAGCAAGGCCGTGCCGAGCAGGCGAAGGTGCTGCTGCGCCCCTTCCACGAATTGATCGACGATCACGAGTTCTGGAACGCCAACCGTGACGGCCTGGCCGTCTTCGCCGCCGACGATTACTTCGAAGTGTTCCGCCTGCAACGCAGCGTGCCGGAACTCGCCGTGGCCAACGACCGCATGCACCTCAAGCCGCTGCTGCGCATTGCCCAGTCTGCCGACCGCTACCAGATACTGGCCATCACCCTTGATTCGGCCTGCCTGTTCGCCGGCAACCGAGACGGTGTCGACGAAGTGCCGCTCGCCGAAGGCGTGCCCAGGACCCTGGAAGAAGCCCTGGGCCGTGAGCTGACCGAAAAGGGTCAGAGCGGATTTCCCCAGGGCTTCGGCCGGGCCGGTGAACGCGGCGACCCGATGCAGGTGGAAAGCGGCGGCGCCGGCAAACAGCAGGAGATCGACCGCGACCGCGAGCGCTTCTTCCGCGAAGTGGACCGCGCCATTCTCGAGCACCACAGCCGCCCGTCACGGCTGCCGCTGATTCTCGCCGCCCTGCCCGAGCACCAGTTCCACTTCCGCAAGCTTAGCCACAACGAGTTTTTGTTGCCCGAAGGCATCGAGCACGATGCGTCGCTGCTCAGCGCCGCGCAGCTGCGGGAAAAGAGCTGGATGGTCATGCAGCCGCGCTACATCCGGCGGTTGGAAGGGTTCATCGACCAGTACGGCGAATCCCGCGGTCGGGGGTTGGCGACCGACCGGCTCGACGAGATCGGCCATGCCAGCGTCGAGGGCCGTGTGGCGACGCTCCTGGTGGAAGCCGACCGGCAGATCCCGGGCGTCGCCAACAAGGCCGAGGGCAAGGCGATGGCCGCCGAAGGCGACAGCGCGACCACGCCAGACCTGCTCGATGAGCTGACTATCTGGACCCTGGAACAGGGCGGGGAAGTGATTTCAGTGCCCACCGAACGCATGCCCACCGAAAGCGGCGCCGCGGCGATCTACCGCTACTAGCGGCCAGGCGGGACGCGGGCCACCGCCGGTCCGCGTCCCGCCCCACCGGGCTGCGCGCTCAAGCGAAACTGCTCAGGGCGTCCAGCGTTGCGCCAGCCACTGCAGGTCTTCGGGGCGGGTAATCTTCAGGTTGTCCGCCCGTCCCTCTACCAGCCGTGGGCTACGACCCGCCCACTCCACCGCCGACGCTTCGTCGGTGATCGCCGCGCCCGCCTGCAGCGAGGCGGACAATGCCTCATGCAACGGGCCCAGGCGAAACATCTGCGGCGTATAGGCCTGCCAGATCACGCTTCGATCGACGGTCTCGACGACGCGCCCATCGCCACCGACCCGCTTGAGCGTGTCACGCGCAGGCACACCGAGCAGCCCGCCGACCGGGTCGTCCGCCAGCTCGGCGAGCAGGCGGTCGAGATCGCTGGCCGCCAAGTTGGGCCGGGCGGCGTCGTGTACCAGCACCCAGTCCTGCTGCCGCGCACCCAGCGCCTGCAGCCGCTGCAACCCGGCCAGTACCGAGTCGGCGCGCTCGCTGCCGCCATCGGCCCGGGCGACCCGCGCATCCTGCGCGCATGCAAGCGTCGGCCAGTAGGGGTCAGCAGGCGCCAGGACCACGACCACGCTGAGCAGTGCCGGGTGGTTCAGAAAGCAGTCCAGGGTGTGCTCGATGATTGCTCGCCCGGCCAGGGCCAGGTATTGCTTGGGACGGTCGGCCTGCATGCGGCTGCCGACACCGGCTGCCGGGATGACCACCCAGAACGGGGGAAGGCTGCCTGCGCTCATTCGGCCAACTGGTAGAGGGTCTCGCCTTCCTTGACCATGCCGAGCTCGTGGCGTGCACGCTCTTCCACGGTTTCCATGCCCTGCTTGAGCTCCTTCACCTCGGCCTCGAGGATGCGGTTGCGCTCGAGCAGCCGCTGGTTTTCACCCTGTTGCTCGGCAATCTGCTTGTTCAGCCCGCTGACCTGGGCGAGGCTGCCCTCGCCCACCCAGAGACGATACTGCAACCCGCCAAGTAGCAGGATGAGAACGACGAACAACCAGTAGTGACTGCGCATGGAGGGCATGGAACGGATTCGGTTGATTTCCAGTAACGGTGTATAGACGGTATTCAGCGACATGGCCCGACATCCTTGACTGTGGCCGGCGATTCCCTGGCAGTTACCGGACCCGGAATCGCCCGCGCCGGCAGGCGACCGTGGCGCACAAAAAAAGGGCGACTAGCGCCGCCCCTTTCTATCACGCCCGGGATCAGCCGCGAAACTCGGCACGTCCCTTGTAGGGGGCTTTTCCGCCGAGCTGCTCTTCGATGCGCAGCAGTTGGTTGTACTTGGACACCCGATCCGAACGGCACAGCGAGCCGGTCTTGATCTGGCCGGCGGCCGTGCCCACGGCCAGGTCGGCGATGGTGTGGTCTTCGGTTTCGCCCGAACGGTGCGAGATGACCGCAGTGTAGCCGGCTGCCTTGGCCATCTGGATGGCTTCCAGGGTTTCGGTCAACGAGCCGATCTGGTTGAACTTGATCAGGATCGAGTTGGCGATGCCCTTCTCGATGCCTTCCTTGAGGATCTTGGTGTTGGTCACGAAGAGATCGTCACCGACCAGCTGGACCTTGTTGCCGATCTTGTCGGTCAGCACCTTCCAGCCCGACCAGTCCGATTCGTCCATGCCGTCCTCGATGGAGATGATCGGGTAGCGCTCGGACAGGCCCGCCAGGTAGTCGGCAAAACCGGCCGCGTCGAACACCTTGCCCTCGCCAGCGAGGTCGTACTGGCCGTTCTCGAAGAACTCGCTGGACGCGCAGTCCAGGGCCAGGGTGACGTCGTCACCGAGCGTATAGCCGGCATTGGCGACCGCTTCGGCAATGGCGGCCAGGGCATCTTCGTTGGAGGCCAGGTTCGGCGCGAAGCCGCCCTCGTCACCGACCGAGGTACTCAGACCACGGGCCTTGAGCACAGCCTTGAGGTGATGGAAGATCTCAGCCCCCATGCGCAGCGCGTCGGCAAAGGTCTTGGCACCGACCGGCTGCACCATGAATTCCTGGATGTCGACGTTGTTGTCCGCGTGCTCACCGCCGTTAATGATGTTCATCATCGGCACCGGCATCGAGTACTGACCGGGCGTGCCGTTGAGGTTGGCGATGTGCGCGTACAGCGGCAGATCCTGGTCCTGGGCGGCAGCCTTGGCATTGGCCAGCGACACGGCAAGAATAGCGTTGGCGCCCAGCTTGCCCTTGTTCTCGGTGCCATCGAGCTCGATCATCGCGCGGTCCAGCGCCTTCTGGTCCAGCGGATCCTTGCCCAGCAGCAGGTCACGGATGGGGCCATTGATGTTGCTGACGGCCTTCAGCACACCCTTGCCCAGGTAGCGGCTCTTGTCGCCATCACGCAGTTCCAGCGCCTCGCGGGAACCGGTGGACGCACCGGACGGCGCGCAGGCGCTGCCGACGATACCGTTATCCAGGATAACGTCCGCTTCGACGGTCGGGTTGCCCCGGGAATCGAGAACTTCGCGCCCTTTGATGTCGACGATCTTTGCCATTTTTATTAACACTCCGTAGATAGCTTCGAGCTTCAAGCCGTTTCGATTGGCGAAAAATTCTTGATCAGATCATCCAGCTGCTTGAGCTGGCTGAGGAAGGGTTCGAGCTTGTCCAGGCGCAGGGCACAGGGACCGTCGCACTTGGCGCTGTCCGGATCCGGATGGGCTTCGAGGAAGAGTCCGGCCAGGCCCTGGCTGAGGCCGGCCTTGGCCAGGTCGGTGACCTGTGCGCGGCGCCCACCGGCCGAGTCGGCACGGCCGCCCGGCATCTGCAGGGCGTGGGTCACGTCGAAAATCACCGGGTAGTGCATCTGCTTCATGATGCCGAAGCCGAGCATGTCGACCACCAGGTTGTTGTAGCCGAACGAAGAGCCGCGCTCGCAGAGGATCAGCTGGTCATTGCCCGCTTCCTCGCACTTGTTGAGGATGTGCTTCATTTCCTGCGGCGCGAGGAACTGGGCTTTCTTGATATTGATGACCGCGCCGGTCCTGGCCATGGCCACCACCAGGTCGGTCTGGCGCGACAGGAAAGCCGGCAGCTGGATGATGTCGCAGACTTCGGCGACCGGCTGTGCCTGATGAGGCTCGTGCACGTCGGTGATCACCGGCACGCCAAAGGTCTTCTTCACTTCCTCGAAGATGCGCATCCCTTCGTCCAACCCGGGGCCACGGAAGGAATTGATCGAGGAACGGTTGGCCTTGTCGAAGCTGGCTTTGAAGACATAAGGAATTCCAAGCTTCTCGGTGACATTGACGTAGGCCTCGCAGATCTGCAAGGCGAGGTCGCGCGATTCCAGGACGTTCATGCCGCCGAACAGCACGAACGGCTTGTCGTTGGCGATTTCGATAGAGCCGACGCGAATGGTCTTCTGAGTCATGCCTTGCTCGCCTTGTAATCCAGCGCCGCCTTGACGAAGCCACTGAACAGCGGATGGCCATCACGGGGCGTAGAGGTGAATTCGGGATGGAACTGACAGGCCACGAACCATGGATGATTCGGCGCCTCGACCACCTCGACCAGCGCACCGTCGCCGGAGCGACCGGTGATCTTCAGGCCGGCCGCCTGCAGCTGAGGCAGCAGGTTGTTGTTCACTTCGTAGCGATGGCGGTGACGCTCCACGATCCGCTCCTTGCCGTAGCAGGCATAGACGTTGGAGCCAGCCTCGAGGCCGCACTCCTGGGCACCGAGGCGCATGGTGCCGCCCAGATCCGACGCATCGCTGCGGGTCTCGACGGTGCCGGCGGCATCTTCCCACTCGGTGATCAGGCCCACCACGGGGTGACCGGTGTCCTTGTCGAACTCGGTGGAGTTGGCGTCGGTCCAGCCCAGCACGTCGCGGGCGAACTCGATCACCGCGACCTGCATGCCGAGGCAGATGCCCAGGTAGGGGATCTTGTTCTCGCGGGCGTATTTGACGGTGGCAATCTTGCCTTCCACGCCGCGCAAGCCGAAACCGCCAGGCACCAGAATCGCATCCATGCCTTCCAGCAGGCCGGTGCCCTGGTTCTCGATGTCTTCGGAGTCGATATAGCGGAGGTTCACTTTGGTACGGCTCTGGATGCCAGCGTGGCTCATTGCCTCGATCAGAGATTTGTAGGCATCTAGAAGTTCCATGTACTTGCCGACCATGGCAATGGTGACTTCCTTCTCGGGGTTCAGCTTGGCATCCACCACGCGGTCCCACTCGGACAGGTCGGCACCGCCGCACTCCAGGCCGAAGCGTTCGACAACGAAATCATCCAGGCCCTGGGCGTGCAGCACGCCCGGGATCTTGTAGATGGTATCGACGTCTTCCAGGCTGATCACCGCGCGCTCTTCAACGTTGGTGAATAGCGCAATCTTGCGCCGGGAGGAGACATCGATGGGATGGTCGGAGCGGCACACCAGCACGTCTGGTTGCAGACCGATCGAGCGCAGCTCCTTGACCGAGTGCTGGGTCGGCTTGGTCTTGGTCTCCCCGGCAGTGGCGATATAGGGGACCAGCGTCAGGTGCATCAGCATGGCGCGCTTGGCGCCGACTTCGACGCGCAGCTGGCGGATCGCCTCGAGGAAGGGCTGCGATTCGATGTCGCCCACCGTGCCGCCGACCTCAACCAGCGCGACATCGGCATCGCCGGCGCCCTTGATGATGCGGCGCTTGATCTCGTCGGTGATGTGCGGGATCACCTGGATGGTCGCACCCAGGTAGTCACCGCGGCGCTCACGACGCAGCACGTCTTCGTAGACGCGGCCGGTGGTGAAGTTGTTGTTCTGGGTCATGGTCGTGCGGATGAACCGCTCGTAGTGGCCCAGGTCGAGGTCGGTCTCGGCGCCGTCGTGGGTGACGAACACCTCACCGTGCTGGAACGGGCTCATGGTGCCCGGATCGACGTTGATGTAAGGGTCCAGCTTGAGCATCGTGACCTTCAGGCCCCGCGCCTCCAGGATGGCCGCCAATGAAGCCGAGGCGATGCCTTTCCCCAATGAAGAAACAACACCACCCGTGACGAAGATGTAGCGCGTCATGAAAAACCCTAGAAGTCTGCGTTAAGCGGCCAGCGCCGCCGGGGGAAAGCGAAGGTGCCACTGCGCCTGAGGCGGCAATAGCAGAACTGCCACGGCTTTCGAAGAAAACCGCAGAAGCTGTATTGGGACGGGAGCGTAGTCTACTGGAAAAACCCGTCAGCTCAAACCTGGGATCGGCGGCGGTGCCCACGCCAGCGAGAGGTGACCGGTATCGTACTGCGGCAGGTTCGCCACAGCGGTCAACTGCCCGTCGCGGTACAGCAGTGGCAAGCGCGGCCGGACGAAACCCGGCACGCCCGCCTCGTTGAGCAGGCGCTTGAGGTCGCGCCCGCCACGCACTGGCAGCTCGAGTCGCTCGCCACCGTCGCGGTATCGTACTTCCAGCCCCTGCGTATCCTGCGGCCCCGCCACGCGTACCTCGCCATTACCCGGCAGGCTCAGCGCGCCTTTTGCCGACAGACTGTGGCAACCGCCCGCCGGGCCATCCAGCCAGGGACCGGCTAGCCACCAGAGGCGACCGTCGCCGCGCCTGAGCTCGCCGCCGGCCAACCGCCAGACCGGCGCGGCGTCAACCGCGGCATCGCGCAGCGCATCCCAGCCGGCCCAGTGTTCGCTATCCGGCAGCGCGGTAAAACGGCCCAGCCAGCGGCGCAGCAGATTGCGCTGACGAGCCGGGCTGAGGGCTCGAATCACCTGCAGGTCCAGACTGGGCAGAGGCAGCCAGGCATGCCGCGACGTGGTCGCCGCTGTCGCGAGGTCCAGGTCGGCCAGCTCGTCGAGCAGTTGCTGGGCCTCCCGGCAATGCCGCGCCGTACTGGCGATACGCGCCGAGGCCTGCGGCCAGCGCGCTTGCAGCGTTGGCAGCACCTTGTGCCTGAGGTAGTTACGCGCATGCGCCAGGCTCTGGTTGCTCGGATCCTCGACCCACTGCAGTTGCCGTTCGTGTGCGTAGCGCTCGAGCTCGTCCCGCCCGCAATCCAGCAGCGGCCTGACCAGCCATCCCGGTCCGAACCGGCGTTCGCCGCGCATGCCGGCCAGGCCGAGTACCCCGGCGCCACGCAACAGGCGAAACAGCAGGGTTTCGGCCTGATCGTCGCGGTGCTGTGCGGTGAGCAGCACCGCATTCTCGGTCAGTCGGGCCGCCAGCGCGCCGTAGCGGGCCTCCCGCGCGTGGTTTTCGAGACTGGCACCGACGCTGACCTGTACCCGGACCTGTTCGAACGGGATTCCCAGCTGCGCGCAAAAGCGCTCGCAATGCGCCGGCCAGGATGCCGCCGCCGGTTGCAATCCGTGGTCGACATGGATGGCAACGACCGGTGGCAGCTGCACCGATCGGCCGAGTTCGACCAGCAGGTGGAGCAGGACCGTCGAATCGAGCCCGCCGGAAAAAGCGACCTGCCATCGCGGGGCGGACAGCCACGGCTGCAGCGCGCCATGCAAACGGGCCTGGAGGGACATGGTCAAACTTCACACCTCACCGGATCAGCGTCACGCAGACGGGCGAGCCGACCGGGACGAGGCAGCCGGCCCCACGAAAAACGGCGGGACAAGCCCGCCGTTGCGATGATCGTCGAGCCGCCTCAGACGATGCCGTAGCTCATCAGGCGGTCGTAGCGCCGCTTGAGCAAAGCCTCGGTATCCAGCCCCTTGAGCATTTCAAGCTGAGCGGTCAGCTCTTCGCGTAGGGACGCGGCAGTGACGGCCGGGTTGCGGTGAGCGCCGCCCAGCGGCTCGGAAATGACCTTGTCGACGATACCCAGGTCCTTCAATCGCTCGGCGGTGACGCCCATTGCCTCGGCGGCCTCGGGCGCCTTGTCGGCCGTACGCCAGAGGATCGACGCGCAACCTTCCGGCGAGATCACCGCATAGGTCGAGTACTGCAGCATGTTCAACTGGTCGCACACGCCGATGGCCAGCGCACCACCGGAGCCACCCTCGCCGATCACGGTTGCGATGATCGGTGTCTTCAGCCGGGCCATCACGCGCAGGTTCCAGGCGATTGCCTCGCTCTGGTTGCGCTCTTCGGCATCGATGCCCGGGTAGGCACCCGGTGTGTCGATAAAGGTCAGGATCGGCATCTTGAAGCGTTCGGCCATTTCCATCAGCCGGCAGGCCTTGCGATAGCCTTCCGGACGCGGCATGCCAAAGTTGCGGCGCACCTTCTCGCGCACCTCGCGACCCTTCTGGTGGCCAATGATCATCACCGGCTCGCCGTTGAGACGGGCGGTACCGCCAACAATCGCAGCGTCGTCGGAAAAATGCCGGTCGCCGTGCAGTTCCTCGAATTCGGTGAACAGGTGGCCGATGTAGTCGAGCGTGTACGGGCGCTGCGGATGACGCGCCAGACGGGCGATCTGCCAGCTGGTCAGGTTACCGAAGATGCTCTCGGTGAGCGATTCGCTCTTGTCCTGGAGGCGCGCGATTTCATCGCTGATGTTCAGGGAGTTGTCGTTGCCGACCAGGCGCAATTCTTCGATCTTGGCTTGCAGGTCGGCGATCGGCTGTTCGAAATCGAGAAAATTCGGGTTCATAGTCATCCGTCATGCGTCGACGGCCAGGCGGCCGGGAGGCTGTTTTTTGCGCCCTACCTTACGGGACGGACGCATTCAGGTCGAACAAAATGTTCGCATCAGGCCCGATCCGGGATCGGGCCGCTCGGCGGTCACTGGCGGTCGCCGCTATCGACGCCCGTGCAGACCCCCGCTATCGGTATTGCAGAAAGACGTTGTCGCGTCCGAACTGGTCACGCAACGCTTGAATCAAGTTATCGGCCGGGTCGATTCGCCAGCCCTCTCCAAACTGCAGCAGCGCTCGCGCGTCCTGGCTGGTGTACTCCAGGGTGATCGGGCAGGCGCCGCGGTGGCGCCCGCAGACATCGGCCAGCCAGCGTACCCGATCGCCCTTGAGCGCGTCGGCAGCCACCTTGACTCGCAGGCTTTCGGCCAGGCCGGTACGCGCCTCCTCCAGGCTCATCACGCGCTTGGCACGCAGGCGCAGGCCACCGGAGAAGTCGTCGTTGCTGACCTCACCCTCCACCACCACCAGCGCGTCGGTCTGCAGCAGCGCCTGCGCACTGTTGAAGGCCTCGGCGAACAGCGAGGCTTCGATGCGCCCGGAGCGGTCGTCCAGGGTGATGAAGCCCATCTTGTCGCCCTTCTTGTTCTTCATGACGCGCAAGTTGACGATCAGTCCGGCGATGGTCTGCTCGCCACGCGCAGGCCGCAGGTCGATGATGCGTTGGCGGGCAAAGCGACGAACCTCGCCTTCATATTCATCGATCGGGTGGCCGGTCAGATAGAGCCCGAGCGTATCCTTCTCGCCCTTTAGTCGCTCTTTGAGCGATAGCTCCCGCGCTTTGCGGTGGTTGGCATAGACATCGGCCTCCGGCTCGGCGAACAGCCCGCCGAACAGATCCATGTGGCCGCTGTCGAGACTGCGCGCGGTCTGCTCGGCCGCCTGGATGGCTTCTTCCATGGCTGATAGAAGCACCGCCCGGTTGCGGTCGATATTGGCCTGATAGGCCTTGGGCTCGTCGGAAAAATAAGGACCGAGACGGTCCAGCGCGCCGCCGCGGATCAGCGCCTCCAGGGTGCGCTTGTTGATTCGCTTGAGGTCGACGCGACTGCAGAAATCGAACAGATCCTTGAACGGGCCACCTTCGATGCGGCACTCGCAGATCGCCTCGACCGGCCCCTCGCCGACCCCCTTGATCGCCCCCAGGCCGTAGATGATCCGGCCATCCTCGCTGACAGTGAACTTGAACTCGGAGTTATTCACGTCCGGCGCGTCGATGCGCAGCTTCATGCTGCGGCACTCCTCGATCAGCGTGACCACCTTGTCGGTGTTGTGCATGTCCGCCGAGAGCACCGCCGCCATGAACGGCGAAGGATGATGCGCCTTGAGCCAGGCGGTCTGGTACGAGACCAGGCCATAGGCCGCCGAGTGGGATTTGTTGAAGCCGTAACCGGCGAACTTTTCCACCAGGTCGAAGATGTTGCCCGCCAGGTCGGCATCGATGCCATTGTTGGCACAACCCTCGATGAAACCGCCGCGCTGCTTGGCCATCTCCTCGGGCTTTTTCTTGCCCATGGCGCGACGCAGCATGTCCGCCTGACCAAGGGTATAACCCCCCATGACCTGGGCGATCTGCATCACCTGTTCCTGGTACAGGATGATGCCGTACGTGGGCGCCAGCACCGGCTTTAGGCCTTCGTACTGGTAGTCCGAATGCGGATAGGAGATTTCCGCGCGGCCATGTTTACGGTTGATGAAGTCGTCCACCATGCCCGACTGCAGCGGGCCAGGACGGAACAGCGCCACGAGGGCGATCAGGTCTTCCAGGCAGTCCGGCTTGAGCTTTTTGATCAGCTCCTTCATGCCGCGCGATTCGAGCTGGAACACCGCCGTTGTTTCGGCTTTTTGCAGCAGCGAATAGGTGGGCTTGTCGTCCAGCGGAATGAAGTCGATGTTGACCGGCTCGAGCCCCTTGCGGGCCTGGTCGCGGTTGATGGTTTCCAGTGCCCATTTGATGATCGTCAGGGTGCGCAGGCCGAGGAAGTCGAACTTGACCAGGCCAGCCTGCTCGACGTCGTCCTTGTCGAACTGGGTCACCAGGCTCCCGCCTTCATCGTCACAGGCGATGGGCGCGAAATCGGTGAGTTTGGTCGGCGCGATCACCACCCCGCCGGCGTGCTTGCCGGTACCGCGGGTGATGCCTTCGAGCTTGAGCGCCATGTCCCAGATTTCCCGCGCGTCTTCGTCGACGGCAAGGAAGTCCCGGAGCGGCTCTTCCATCTCGTAGGCTTTTTCCAGGGTCATGCCGACTTCGAAGGGGATCATCTTAGACAGGCGATCAGCCAGGCCGTAGGACTTGCCCTGCACCCGCGCCACGTCACGCACCACCGCCTTGGCCGCCATGGTGCCGAACGTGATGATCTGACTGACTGCGTTGCGGCCGTACTTCTCGGCGACGTAATCGATCACGCGATCGCGCCCGTCCATGCAGAAGTCGACGTCGAAGTCGGGCATGGAGACCCGCTCGGGGTTGAGGAAGCGCTCGAACAGCAGGTCATAGGCCAGCGGATCGAGGTCGGTGATCTTCTGCACGTAGGCCACCAGCGACCCGGCGCCCGATCCCCGGCCCGGTCCAACCGGCACACCGTTGTTCTTCGCCCACTGGATGAAGTCCATAACGATCAGGAAGTAACCCGGGAAGCCCATCTGGATGATGATGTCCAGTTCGAAGTTCAGCCGGTCGATATAGACCTGCTTCTTCGCCTCGTAATCGGGCGTGTCCTTGGGCAGCAGCACCTCGAGGCGCTCCTCGAGACCGTCGAACGAGACCTTGCGGAAATACTCGTCCATGGTCATGCCCGCCGGCACCGGGAAATCAGGCAGGAAGTAGGTGCCCAGCTGCACGTCGATGTTGCAGCGTCGGGCGATCTCGACGGTGTTCTCCAGCGCCTCGGGCAGATCGCTAAACAGCGCCCACATTTCCTCGGGCGTCTTTAGGTATTGCTGGTCTGAAAAGTTGCGCGGACGACGCGGGTCGTCGAGCGTGCGGCTCTCACCGATGCAGACGCGCGTCTCGTGGGCTTCGAAGTCTTCCTGCTTGAGGAAGCGCACATCGTTGGTCGCCACCAGCGGGACCGCGCAACGCTGCGCCAGCGCGACGGCGGCATGCAGATGTTCCTCGTCGTTGACCCGGCTGGTGCGCTGCACTTCCAGGTAGAAGCGATCAGGAAAGACAGCCTGCCACTCGGCCAGCAATGCCTCGGCGGAGGCCTCCTCTCCCTCCAGCAGGGCATGACCGATTTCGCCCTCCTTGGCGCCCGACAAGGCGATCAGCCCATCCGCGGCGGCCTTGACCCAGTCACGCTCGATGATGATCTGGTCGTTGCGCTGACCCTCGGTCCAGCCGCGCGAGACCAGCTCGGTCAGGTTGCGGTAACCCCGGGCATCCATCGCCAGCAGCGTCAGCCGGCTCAGCGGACCATCGTCCTCGCGGCTGGCGAGCCAGATGTCGGCGCCGCAGATCGGCTTGATGCCAGCACCCTGAGCGGCCTTGTAGAACTTGACCAGCGAGCACATGTTGCTCTGGTCGGTTACCGCCACTGCCGGCATGCCGGCGCCCGCCACCGCCTTGACCAGCGGCTTGACGCGCACCAGCCCATCGACCAGGGAATACTCGGTATGCAGACGAAGATGGACGAAGGAAACGGGCATGGACAGACCTTGGGACGGGTGAAACGAAGAGCCGGCGATTGTACCGGAAAACCGGCGGCGGGCTGTCGGCAGGCTTGCCGGCTGGCGGAGAATCCGAGGCTGGTAAGCGACCGGAGCCGGCCCGGGGCTGAAGACCCTGGGCGCAAGCGTTAGACGAGCAGGACCGAGTCCAGCACTTCAGCGGAGCGCTCGCTGGCCAGCGCCGCGCGCTCGAGTGACAGCCGCACCGGCGCGAAGGAGCGCCGATGGATCGCCGTCGCACCGAGCCGCTGCAGCGCCTCCAGATGATGGGGCGTCGGGTAACCCTTGTGCGAGGCGAGGCCATAGCCCGGGTAGCACAGTTCCAGGGCGCACATCTCACGGTCGCGGCTGACCTTGGCCAGGATCGAGGCCGCTGCGATCGCCGGAACCCGCGCATCGCCCTGCACCACCGCGGCGCTGGGCACCGCGAGCTGAGGGCAGCGATTGCCGTCGATCAACGCCAGCCGGGGCGTGACGCTCAGCCCTTCAACTGCCCGCTGCATCGCCAGCATGGTGGCGTGCAGGATATTCAACCGGTCGATTTCCTCGACCTCGGCGCGGGCCACGCACCAGGCCAGGGCCTTGGCGCAGATTTCCTCGAACAGCGCTTCGCGCCGGGCCTCGGTAAGCTTCTTCGAATCATTAAGCCCTTCGATGGGACGGCACGGATCGAGGATCACCGCCGCCGTGACCACCGGTCCGCACAGGGGACCGCGACCCACCTCGTCGACCCCGGCGACCAGATCCTCCACCAGGTTGAAGTCGAGACCGATCTGCATCAGTGCCCTCCCGCCAGCTGAAGGACTGCATCGGCGGCCTGCCGCGAAGCATCGCAACGCAATGTCCGATGTATCGCGTCGAAACCCTCGGTCTGGTCGTCGCCATTGTCCAGCAGCGCCGACAGCAGCTGCGCCATGGCCTCGGGCGTCGCCGCATCCTGGAGCAGCTCAGGCACCAGCGGGCGCTGGGCAAGTAGGTTGGGCAACGCGACGTAAGGGCTCTTCACCATGCGCTTGAGAATACGGAAGGTCAGGGGCGCCACGCAGTAGGCCACGACCATCGGTCGCTTGAACAGCAGCGCCTCGAGCGTTGCCGTGCCGGAAGCAATGAGCACGACATTGCAGGCCGCAAGGGCCTCATGTGAGCGCCCATCGATCAGGGTCAAGGGCAGATCACGCCCTGCCAGCATCTGTTCCAGCTGCGCCCGTCGCTCGGCGCTGGCGCAAGGCACCACAAAACGGATCCCGGGCCTCAGCGCCCGCAGCCGATCGGCAGCATCCAGGAAACGCACACCGAGCCGCGCCACTTCCCCTCCCCGGCTGCCCGGCATCAGCGCCACCACCTGACCATCGGCGGGCAGGCTCAAGGCAACGCGAGCCGCGGCACGGTCGGCGTCCAGCGGAATGGTATCGGCCAGCGGGTGACCGACGAAACGCACAGGGACCTGGTGCGCTTCATAGAAACTCGCTTCGAAGGGAAACAGGGTCAGCATCAGATCACAGGCGCTGCGAATCTTCAGGACGCGCTTCTGCCGCCAGGCCCACACCGAGGGACTGACGTAGTGAACGGTCTTGATCCCGGCCTGCCGAAGCTTGAGGGCAAGATCGAGATTGAAGTCCGGCGCGTCGATGCCGACGAACACGTCGGGGCGCGCCGCCAGCAGGCTGGCGAGCAGGCGCTTGCGGCGCGCCAGCAATTCCGGCAACCGACCCAGCACCTCGACCAGCCCCATTACCGCGAGGCGCTCTTGCGGAAAATAGGAGTCCAGACCCAGCGCTTCCATCCGCGGCCCACCCACCCCAATGAAGCGAATGTCCGGACGCTGCGACTGCAATGCCTGCATCAGGCCGGCACCCAGGATATCGCCGGAGGCTTCACCGGCGACCAGAGCGATTGTCAGCGGCCTGACCATGTCAGCGGGTGATGCCGCGATTGGACGCCTGTACCGAGTCGCGGAACAGCGCCACCTCGGAGAATGCTTGCGCGTCGGCTTCCAGCGCCGCGAGCGCGGCCTCGACGGTCAGCCCTCGGCGGTACACCACCTTGTAGGCGTTACGCAGGGCGGTGATCGCTTCGGCAGTGAAACCGCGACGGCGCATGCCCTCGAAGTTCATGCTGCGTGCCTCGGCCGGATTGCCGAATACCGTGACGAATGCCGGTACGTCCTTGCCGATGGCCGTACCCATGCCGGAAAAACTGTAGGCACCGATGTGGCAATACTGATGGACCAGGGTGTAGCCGGAGAGGATGGCCCAATCGCCGACGTGGACATGACCCGCGAGCGCCGTGTTGTTCACCAGGATGCAATGGTTGCCGATGACGCTGTCGTGGCCGATGTGTGCATAGGCCATGATCAGGTTATGGTCGCCAAGGGTAGTTTCACTGCGGTCCTGGACGGTGCCGCGATGGATGGTTACACCTTCGCGGATCACATTGTGATCACCAATGACCAGCCGGGTCGGCTCGCCCTTGTACTTCAGGTCGGGCGTATCCTCGCCCACCGAGGAAAACTGAAAAATACGGTTGTGCCGACCGATGCGGGTCGGCCCCTTGATGACCACGTGTGACGCGATCACCGTCCCTTCACCTATCTCGACGTCCGGCCCCACGATCGACCAGGGTCCGACCTGGACGTCATCCGCCAGCCGGGCCGCCGGATCGACGATGGCGCGCGGGTCGATCAAACTCATATCTTCTGTTCCGCACAAATGATTTCCGCCGAGCATACCGGCTTGCCATCGACACTGGCGCGGCAATCGAACTTCCAGATGCCCCGCTTGGCGCTGATGAAGGAGGCCTCGAGGATCAGCTGATCGCCCGGCACAACCGGCTGGCGAAAGCGCAGCTTGTCTGAGCCGACGAAATAGTAGAGGGTGCCATCGGCCGGCTTGACCCCCATCATCTTGAAACCAAGCAGACCGGCCGCCTGCGCCATCGCCTCGATGATCAGCACGCCCGGCATGATCGGGTGCTGCGGAAAGTGCCCATTGAAAAACGGCTCGTTGATGGTGACGTTCTTGTAGGCACGAACACGCTTGGCTTCGGTGTCCAGCTCCACCACACGATCAACCAGCAGAAACGGGTAGCGGTGAGGCAGGTATTCGCGAATCTCGTTGATATCCATCATGGAAAAAAGAGCCTGTACTGAATGTGGGGGACGGCACCGCGGCGCAGGCAGTGCCATCGACTGGCGGACGGACCTAGCGGGACGAACAGACGGAACGGTCAGGGATCAGAAGCCCCATCGCCGCCCCGGGTCACCGCGGCCAGGCTTTTTTCCACGTTTTGCAGGCGGCGGGCCATGTCGTCGAGGTGCCGGATGCGCGCGACGCTCTTGCGCCACTCGGCCGCAGGCTGCATCGCCGTGCCGGACGAATAGCTGCCTGGCTCGGTAATTGACTTGGTCACCATGGTCATGCCGGTAATGAATACGTTGTCGCAAATATCGATATGGCCGACCAGGCCAACGCCGCCGGCGATCATGCAGTTGCGGCCGATACGGGTGCTGCCGGACACGCCACTGCAACCCGCCATGGCGGTGTTGTCGCCGATCTGCACGTTGTGAGCGATCATGATCTGGTTGTCGAGCTTGACGCCGTTGCCGATCAGGGTGTCCGACAGCGCACCGCGATCAATGGTCGTATTGGCGCCGACTTCCACGTCGTCGCCGATCGTCACGCCGCCCAGCTGCGCGATCTTCTCCCAGCTGCCGCGCTCATTGGCGAAGCCGAAGCCCTCACCGCCGATCACCGCGCCAGGCTGGATCACCACCCGTTCGCCGATGATTACGTCATGGCAAAGAGTGACGCGCGCAGCAAGGCGGCCGCCAGCGCCGATCCGACTCCGAGCACCGACGACCGACTGCGCGCCTATCTCGACATCCGGCCCGATCCACGCATCGGCTTCGATGACGACCTGGGCGGCGATGCGCGCCGACGGATCGATGCGGGCAGTCGGGTCCACAATGGCGCTTGGGTGGATGCCCACCGGCGCCAACGGGCGCCGTTCGAACAGGTGTGAAACCCGCGCGTAGGCGAGGTAAGGGTTGTCAACCACAAGGGCGGCACCCGGGTAACCGTCGGCATCCCTGGCGGTCAGCAGAACGGCCCCCGCCCGGGTCGTGGCAAGAAACTTTCGGTACTGCGCATTGGCCAGGAAGCTCAGCTGTTCGGGGCCGGCGTCCTGCAGCGTGGCCAGACCGAGGAGCTGCAGGGAAGGTTCACCCCGCAGCTCGGCGCCCAGCTGGTCGGCGAGGTCGCCGAGCGTGATTACCACCGTGCTCATCAGCGCAGCTGGTTCATGCGCTCGATGACCTGGCGGGTGATGTCGTACTGCGGCTTGACATCGACGACCGCGCCGCGCTCGAGCACCAGGTCATAGTCACCCTTCTTTGATCACTTCCTCGACCGCTTTGTCGAGTTTGGGCTTGAGTTGCTTGAGCATGTCACGGTCGGCGGACGCCTTGGACTCGTTCAGCTCCTTGGAGAGGAACTGGAAATCACGCGCCTTCTGCTTGAATTCCAGTTCGAGGCGCTCGCGCTCGGCCTGTTGCATCTTGTCGCCATCCTTGTTGAGGCGATCCTGAATACGCTTGGCTTCGCTCTCCAACCCCTTGAGCTTGGTCAGTTGCGGGCCGAACTTCTTCTCGGCATCCACGGAATAGCGTTTGGCGGCATCGGACTCAAGCAACGCCATCTGGTAATTCATTACCGCGATCTTCATCTCGGCGAAGGCGGGGGTCGCTATGAGAGCAGCGGCAACGACTAACAATCGGGTCAACTTACGCACGATATATATCACTCTTCATGAATGCGCCGGAGCATGGCTCCAGAGGATTAAAAGGTTTGCCCCAGCGAGAACTGGAAGACTTGGGTATCAGCGTCGTCGGGCTTCATCACCGGCATCGCCAGACTGAAACTCAAGGGGCCCATCGCAGTGATCCAGGTCAGGCCGACGCCCACGGAACTGGCCATGTTGCCGAAGTCTATATCGCTGCAATTGTCAGATCCGGACGGGCAATTGGTGTCATAGACGTTACCAATGTCCCAAAACACCGAGGTCCGCAGCGAGCGTTGGTCCTTGACGAAAGGCATCGGAAACAGCACTTCGGCGCCCCCCTGAACCAGGACGTTGCCACCAAACGGCAGCGGATCCTGATCCGGGTCGGCGAGCGTGCCGGGCCTGCTACCATCGCTCGGCGTGCTGCGCGGACCCAGGCTGCTGTCCTCGAAACCCCGCACCGAGTTGAAACCACCTGCGTAGTAATGCTCGTAGAACGGCAAGCGCGAGGTCGAACCATACGCGTCCCCATACCCGAGCTGGGTATGCAAGCGCATGGTATAGGTCTTGGTCAGCGGCAGGAACAGCTGCGCGTTGTAGTCGAGCTTGTAGAACGACAGGTCGCTGCCCGGGATGGTGCTTTCCAGCGACAGGCTCTGCGAATGACCTCGCGTCGCGAGCACGCCGCGGTTCAGCGTGGATTCCGACCAGCCCACCGAGGCTTTGAAGTTCAGGTAGCTGTCACCTTCTTCCTCCATGAAGTCGAATATCTCGTCGACGGTGTAGCGACCGCTGTCGATGGTGTCCTGCTGGGCGGACAGACCGAAGGACAGGCGCGACGTCTCGCTGATCGGATAGCCGACATTGATGCCAGCGCCCAGGCTGTCGACCGAGTAACTGGATACGTCGTAATCCAGCTCGTCGTAGTCGGTGGTCCGGTAGAACGCGTTGTAGCCGAGGCTGACGCCATCTTCGGTCCAGTAGGGATCGACAAACCCGAAGTTGTAGCGCGACTGGTATTCGCTGCGCGTCAAACCGAGGCTGACGCGATTGCCGGTTCCGAGGAAGTTGTTCTGGCTGATGGAGCCACCCAGGATAAGGCCGGCGTTCTGTGCGAAACCGATGCTGGCCATGATCGAGCCGGAGGGCTGCTCCTCGACGCTGTAGTTCACGTCGATCTGGTCGTCGGTGCCCGGCACCTGCGGGGTTTCGACGTTGACCTCCTTGAAGAAGCCGAGGCGTTCCAGGCGCGTCTTGGACTGGTCGATCAGGTAGGTCGATGCCCAGCCACCTTCCATCTGACGCATCTCGCGGCGCAGCACCTCGTCTTCGGTCTTGGTGTTGCCACGAAAGTTGATACGGTTGACATAGGCTCGCTTGCCAGGATCGACCACGAAGGTGATCGCAACGGTGTTGTCTTCGTCGTTGGCCTCCGGCACGCCATTGACGTTGGCGAAGGTATAGCCCTCGTTACCCAACCGGCGGGTGATCAGCTCGGAGGTGGTGGTCATGACCTTACGCGAAAAGACCTGACCCTTCTTGGCCAGCAGTAGCGACTGCAGCTCTTCCTGCGCCACCTTCAGATCACCGCTGAGCTTGACGTCACTGACGGTGTAGCGGTCGCCTTCGGCGATATTGACCGTGATGTAGACGTCCTTCTTGTCCGGTGTGATGGACACCTGGGTCGAGGTGATATCCATATTGATGTAGCCGCGATCCAAGTAGTAGGAACGCAGGCGTTCCAAATCCCCGGACAGCTTCTCGCGGGCATACTTGTCGTCGTTGCGGAAGAATGACAGCCAGTTGCTGGTCTTGAGCTCGAACAGATCAGTCAGGTCTTCCTCGGGAAAGACCGAGTTGCCAACCACGTTGATGTGCTTGATCGAGGCGACCGAGCCTTCGTTGATGTTGATCTTCAACGCGACACGGTTGCGTGGCTGCGGTACGACTTCGGTTTCGATGGTGGCGGAATAACGCCCCTGCGCCACGTACTGGCGCTGCAACTCGTTGCGCACGCCTTCGAGGGTGGCACGCTGGAAGATCTCGCCTTCGGCGAGGCCGGACTGCTGCAGCCCGGAGAGCAGGTCTTCGGTTTTGATGGCCTTGTTGCCATCGATCTCGATGCCGGAAATCGACGGGCGCTCGACCACGTTAATCACCAGCACGTCGCCTTCGCGACCCAACTGGATGTCTTCAAAAAAACCGGTGCGAAACAGGGCACGGGTCGCGTCTACCAAGCGGCTGTCGTCGGCAGCCTGGCCCACGTTCAGCGGCAGCGCGCCAAATACACTACCGGCGGAAACACGCTGCAGGCCGTTGACACGTATATCGGAGATGGTGAAGGACTCGGCGTGAACTTCGGCAATCATCAGCGCGGAAATTACCGCAGGTAGCAGCAGACGTTTCATGAAGTCCTTTCTTTTCAAACCTGATCATTTGACCTGCGCGTGGCGCGGCGACATCAAGGTATATGGCAGTTAAAGGCGGCCAAGGTCGTTGACCAACGCAAGCAGCATCACCCCAACAACCAGGCTGATACCGATCTGTACTCCCCAGCCCTGGACCCTGTCCGACAAGGGACGTCCACGAACCCACTCGACCAGATAGAAGAGCAGATGCCCACCATCCAGGACCGGAATGGGCAATAGATTGAGTACTCCAAGGCTAATGCTCAGGTAGGCGAGGAAGTTGAGGAAGTCGCCCACGCCGGACTGTGCAGAAGCGCCCGCCACTTTAGCAATGGTTATCGGACCGCTCAAGTTTTTTACCGAGAGCTCTCCGAACAGCATTTTTCGCAACGAATCGAGCGTCAAAGCGCTCATTGTCCAGGTTCGGCGAAGCCCTTCGCCGACCGCCTCGAGCGGCCCGTGACTGACCGTACGCAGCATTTCCGGCGGCCATTCGCCGCCGGCCACACCGGCCCCGAGGTAACCGCGACGCTTGTCGCCCTCGCCACGCTCAGCCAGGGTCACCGGGAGTTCGACCAACTGGCCATCGCGCTCGACCTGTAGGCGAACGGTGCGCCCGCCGAGCGGCCTGACACGCTCGATCACATCCTGCCACTCAGCCAGGTCGACGTCGTTAAGCGCGACCAGACGATCACCCAGCCGCACGCCCGCCGCCTGCGCCGGGCCTTCAGGATCCAGCTGCGCAACCACCGGCGCAATCTGCGGCCGCCACGGCCGGATACCCAGCGAGCCGATCGGATCGGGCTCCTCGACGCCCTTGAGCCAGTCGTTCAGCTCGAGTTGCAGCCGCTGTGGCGATTCGCTGCCGGCCGGACGCACGAGCAACTCCAGCGTCCCGCTCTCGCCGAGCCGCCGGATCAGCTGCAGATTGACATCGGCCCAGCCCGTGGTGGGCTTGCCATTGACCTCGACGATTTCCTGCCCGGCAGCCAGCCCGGCCTGTTCGGCCAAACTGTTCGCCTCAACGGCGCCAATCACCGGACGCACCTGCTCGGAACCGAGCATCGCCAGTACCCAGAAGAACACCAGGGCCAGAAGAAAGTTGGCGACCGGGCCGGCGGAAACGATCGCGAACCGCTGCCGGACGGTCTTGCGGTTGAAGGCCTGTTCGAGCAACGCAGGCGGCACATCGCCCTCACGCTCGTCGAGCATCTTCACGTAGCCGCCCAGGGGAATCGCCGCGATGACGAACTCGGTTCCCCTGCGGTCGTGCCAGCGCAGCAGTGGATGACCGAAGCCTACCGAAAACCGCAGGACCTTCACGCCGCAATGACGCGCGACCCAGAAATGCCCGAACTCATGAAAGGTGACCAGCACACCGAGCGCCACGAGGGTGCCGATGATCATGTACAGCGCGCTCATAATTTCCTCTGCCCCGAAAGGCTTGCCGCAGCCATTAGCGACCGTGATCGTTCAACCACTGCGCAGCCAGCTTACGCGCCTGCGCATCGGCGGCCAGCACGTCCGCCAGGCACCCGACCGCAACGGACGCCTGCCGGGCGAGCACCTCCTGGATGATACTCGCGATTTCGGTAAAGCGAATGCGACCATTGAGGAAGGCTTCCACGGCCACCTCGTTCGCCGCGTTCAGCATCGCTGGCGCCGTTCCGCCCTCTTCTGCGGCCTGCCGGGCAATGCGCAGGCACGGGAAGCGCTGCTCGTCCGGCGCCTCAAAATCCAGCCGACCGACCTGCAGTAGATCCAGCGCCGACACCCCTGAGTCGATACGGGCTGGCCAGGCCAGCGCATGGGCAATCGGCGTGCGCATGTCGGGGTTGCCCAGCTGCGCCAGGACCGATCCATCGACATAGTCGACCAGAGAGTGGATGACGCTTTGCGGGTGGATCACCACCTCGACCTGATCGGGGCGCGCATCGAACAGCCAGCAGGCCTCGATGAGCTCGAGCCCCTTGTTCATCATGCTCGCCGAGTCCACCGAGATTTTGCGACCCATCGCCCAGTTCGGATGGGCACAGGCCTGCTCCGCCGTGACTGCATGCAGGTCTTCGCCAGACAACTGGCGGAACGGACCGCCCGACGCGGTGAGCAGGATGCGGCGAACGCCGACAGCCCCCAGGCCCCGGCCATAGTCGCGTGGCAAGCACTGGAAGATCGCGTTGTGTTCGCTGTCGATCGGCAGCAGTACCGCCTGGCTGTCACGCAGCGCCTGCATAAACAGCGCACCGGACATGACCAGTGCTTCCTTGTTGGCCAACAAGACCCGCTTGCCGGCCTGCACGGCCGACAAGGTCGGCCGCAGGCCGGCAGCACCGACGATAGCCGCCATGACCACGTCGACCTCGGGGTGCGCCGCGACTTCGCTCAGACCGCCATCGCCGACCAGCACGCGGGTTGCGAGGCCATCGCTTTCGAGCTGGCCCTGCAGCTGGCGCGCCTGGGCGCTGTCAGCCACCACGGCGTATCGTGGCCGGTGCTGCAGACACAGGGCACGCAGCTCGGCGATCCGGCTGAATGCGGTCAATGCGAACGCCTGGTAGCGGTCCGGATGGCGCGCCAGGACATCCAGCGTGCTCAACCCGATCGAGCCCGTCGCGCCCAGAACGGTAACCTGCAAGGGGGCACTCACCATTCACCCCAGCCGGCCAGCCAGAGTAGAACAGTGAACACCGGAATGGCGGCGGTCAGGCTGTCGATCCGATCCAACACCCCGCCATGCCCCGGCAGCAATTGGCTGCTGTCCTTGATACCGGCACTGCGCTTGAACATGCTCTCGGTCAGATCGCCTACCACCGAGATGACCACGACCAGTGCCGCGGCAAGCAACGCCAGCACAAGCGCACGGGGCGCCCAGTGATGGTAGAGCCCGACGGCCAGGGTGATCACCAGGCTGGTGGCCAACCCACCGACCAAGCCTTCCCAGCTCTTGCCTGGGCTCACCTGGGGTGCCAGCTTGCGGCGACCAAAGGTCTTGCCGGAGAAATAGGCGCCGATGTCCGCCGCCCAGACCAGCACCATCACTGCCACGATCAGCCAGTTACCCTCGGGCCAGCGTTTGAGCAGCACCAGCGCCTGCCAGGCCGGAAGCAACACCAGCAGCCCGATCAGCAGGCTGCCGAAGCGCCCGCCCCAGTGACGTCGGCTTTCCGGATAGCCAAGCACCAGCGCCGTCGCGACCAGCCACCAAAGCACGCTGAGCGGCAGCAGCCAGGGCGTGAGCCCCGGCCACCGGTAGAGGGCTGCCAGCAGCAGCGCGACCAGCGCGGCGAAAGCCACCCGCACCGGCTGGCTGACGAAGCCCGCCATGCGTGCCCATTCCCAACCGCCAAGCACGACCACCGCACCAATGAACAGGGCGAACGCCAGCCCCTCGAGAAGAAAAAAACCGATCAGGGCGATGGGCAGCAGGATCGCGGCCGTAATGATGCGCTGCTTCAGCATTCTGCGCGGACCTCCTGTTCGACCTGCTCGCCGGTCTTGCCGAACCGCCGCTGGCGCCTGGCAAAATCCGCCAAGGCGGTGCGCATGGCGTCGTGCTTGAAGTCCGGCCAGAACAGATCGGAGAAATACAATTCGGCGTAGGCCAGCTGCCACAACAGAAAATTGCTGATGCGGCGCTCGCCTCCGGTACGGATACACAGATCGGGCGCCGGCATGTCGCCGGTCGCCAGATAGCGCTGGAACAAGGCCGGTGTCACCTCATCCGGGTTGAGCCGACCCTCCTGAGCCTCACGTGCCAGCCGCTGGGTGGCCTGCAGGATGTCCCATTGGCCGCCATAGTTGGCAGCGACCTGCAGGACGAATCGACCGGGACCGGCAGTCAGCCGCTCGGCTTCGAGCATGGCGGCCTGCAGCTCCGGATGAAAGCGCGAGCGATCGCCAATGATTCGCAGGCTGATGCCGTTGTCGTTCAGTTTGCGCGCCTCGCGCCGCAACGCCGTGAGAAACAGCTCCATCAGCGCACCGACTTCGTCTGCCGGGCGCTGCCAGTTCTCGCTTGAAAAGGCGAACAGGGTCAACACCTCGACCCCGGCCTCGGCGCAGACCTCAATGACGGCCCTGACCGCATCGACGCCAGCCTTGTGGCCGGCCACACCGGGCAGCAGGCGCCTTTTGGCCCAGCGGTTGTTGCCATCCATGATGACTGCGACATGACGGGGTACATTCCGCCCGGCAATCGGCCTGACCTTTTCCATGTAACGACTCTACCTGCGCTCAATCACGCTGCGAACAATAGGAGCAACTGCCGGTGGCAGTTCCCGGGGATACGACTCGATAACCCCTCGCGAACCCGCCCGCGGCGAGCAGGCCCGCTCCGACGTGCGCCATGCAAGATGGCTCGCCAGCAAGAGATCAGACGGCCATCAGGTCGCTTTCTTTTCCGTCCAGCGCCTTGTCGATTTCCGCCACGTACTTATCGGTCAGCTTTTGAACGTCATCCTGGGCACGACGTTCCTCGTCCTCGCTGATTTCCTTCTCCTTGACCAGATCCTTGAGCTGGGCAATCGCGTCACGGCGGATGTTGCGCACCGCCACACGAGCGTTCTCGGCCTCGGCACGCGCCTGCTTGGTGTAGCCCTTGCGGGTCTCCTCGGTCAGGGCAGGCATCGGCACGCGAATGGTGGTTCCGGCGGTGGCCGGATTGAGCCCCAGATCGGAGGTCATGATGGCTTTCTCGACCGCCTGGATCATGCCGCGGTCGAACACCGTAAGCGCCAGGGTGCGCGAATCTTCAGCGGTGACATTGGCAATCTGGCGCAACGGGGTATCGCTGCCGTAGTACGACACCATGACGCCATCAAGGATGCTCGGATGCGCGCGCCCCGTGCGGATCTTGGCGAACGCATGCCCCAGCGATTCCAAGGTCTTCTTCATGCGCTCCTGCGCGTCTTGCTTGATCTCGTTGATCATTGATTCGCTTCCTCGATCAGGGTGCCTTCGGCGCCGCCGAGCACGATGTTCAGCAGGGCACCTGGCTTGTTCATGTTGAAAACGCGCAGCGGCATGGCGTGGTCGCGGCACAGGCAGATGGCCGTCAAGTCCATCACGCCGAGCTTGCGGTCGAGCACGTCATCATAGGTCAGCTGCTCGAACTTTTCGGCATTCGGGTCCTTGAACGGATCCGCCGTGTAGACGCCATCGACCTTGGTCGCCTTGAGCACGACATCGGCGTGAATCTCGATGGCCCGCAGGCACGCAGCCGAGTCAGTGGTAAAGAACGGATTGCCGGTACCGGCGGAAAAGATCACGACCTCGCCACTCTTGAGGTGACGCATCGCCTTGCGCCGATCGTAGTGGTCGGTCACGCCGACCATGGAAATGGCGGACATGACCAGCGCCGGAATATTGGAGCGCTCCAGCGCATCGCGCATGGCCAGAGAGTTCATCACCGTGGCGAGCATGCCCATGTGGTCGCCGGTGACCCGGTCCATGCCGGCAGCGGACAGCGCGGCGCCACGAAACAGATTGCCGCCGCCGATGACCAGCCCCACCTCTACCCCGATACCGACCAGCTGACCGACTTCCAGCGCCATGCGGTCCAGCACCTTGGGGTCGATGCCGAAATCTTCCGAACCCATCAGGGCTTCGCCGCTTAACTTGAGCAGGATGCGTTTATAGCGGGGATTGCGTGCACTCATTTGCTGAGCCATTGGCGTTGTGTCTCCTGCGGCATTTGATGACTGGACAGCCGGCCCAGCCCGAAAATATCTGCGCTATGACAGCGAAGCTGCAACTTGGTGCCAAGCGACGACTATAACGTGACAACGAACTTTTCTTCCCTGCAGTTCGACAAAGAGGCCGCGCGCGTGAGCGGGCAGCCTCTTCGAGGACAACAGGAGCGACTTACTGCTTGGTCGCGGCGACCTGAGCGGCCACTTCGGCAGCGAAGTCGACCTCAGCGCGCTCGATGCCTTCGCCCACTTCATAACGAACGAAGGAAACGATTTCGGCACCAGCTTTCTTCGCCAGCTCGCCGACCTTGACATCGGGATCCTTGACGAAGGGCTGCTCGACCAGACTGGCTTCCGCAAGGAACTTGCTGATACGACCGGCGACCATCTTCTCGACGATCTCGGCAGGCTTGCCCTTGATCTTGTCTTCGTTCAGCGCCATGAAGATTTCCTTCTCCTTGGCGACTGCTTCCTCGGATACCTGCGAAGGCTCCAGGAACTGGGGGTTGCTCGCCGCGACATGCATGGCGATTTCGCGCGCCAGCTCGACGTTGCCGCCTTTCAAGGCAACGAGCACACCGATGCGATGCCCGTGCAGATAGGAGCCGATCAGCTCGCCCTCGACCGCGGTCAGACGACGGATGTTGACGTTCTCACCACACTTGGCGACCAGCGCTTCACGATCGCTTTCCTGAGCGGCGATCAGCGGAGCGGCGTCGGTCATGTTCTCGGCGAACGCCTTCTCGACGCTGCTGCTGACGAAGTTCTTGAAGTCGTCCTGCAGGGCCAGGAAGTCGGTCTGCGAGTTGACTTCGATGATCACGGCACGCTTGTTGTCGTCGGCGACCTTGACTGCGATGGAACCTTCGGCGGCGATGTTGCCGGCCTTCTTCGCAGCCTTGATGGCGCCCGCGGCACGCATGTCGTCAATGGCTTTTTCGATGTCGCCACCGGCAGCGGTGAGCGCTTTTTTGCAATCCATCATGCCTTGGCCAGTACGCTCGCGCAGTTCTTTAACCAGGGCTGCAGTAATCTCTGCCATGTTCGCAAATCCTCTCGATTCGATTTTCGATCATCGTCCAGCAATCGGACGATCAATTCGGAAGTGGCAAAAAGGGGGCATAGCCCCCTTCTTGTTCAACGGGTATCAGCCAGGCGTCTGTCTACGCTCAGCCTTGGGCCGCCTCAGGAGCTGCTTCTTCGACGAACTCGTCGTTGCCGCCCGCAGTGTTCTGACGACCGCGGATCACGGCGTCAGCCATGGAGCTCAGATACAGTTGCACGGCACGGATGGCATCATCGTTACCGGGGATGATGTAGTCGACGCCTTCCGGGCTGCTGTTGGTATCGACAACGCCAATGACCGGGATGCCCAGCTTGTTCGCTTCGGAAATCGCGATGCGCTCATGATCGACGTCGATCACGAACATGGCGTCCGGCAGGCCGCCCATGTCCTTGATGCCACCCAGGCTGCGATCCAGTTTTTCCAGATCACGGGTGCGCATCAGGGCTTCTTTCTTGGTCAGCTTCTCGAAGGTACCGTCCTGGGACTGGGTTTCCAGCTCGCGCAGGCGCTTGATCGAGGCGCGAATGGTCTTGTAGTTGGTCAGCATGCCGCCCAACCAGCGATGGTCAACGTACGGCGAACCGCAACGAGCGGCCTCTTCACGCACGATCTTGCCAGCCGAGCGCTTGGTGCCCACGAACAGGATCTTGTTCTTGCCGGCCGCCAGCTTCTCAACGAAACGCAGCGCGTCGTTGAACATCGGCAGGGTCTTCTCAAGGTTGACGATATGAATCTTGTTGCGCGCGCCGAAAATGTACTTGTTCATTTTCGGGTTCCAGTAACGGGTCTGGTGGCCGAAGTGCACACCGGCCTTCAGCATATCGCGCATGGTGACTTGAGACATGGGACTTCCTCAGAATAAGTCGGGTTAGGCCTCCACGTGTCCCGATATCCAACTCTTGCGAGCACCCAGGATACCGTGCCGACACGTGTGTGGGGTCAGGCTCGGCGGGCAGTCCCGCAGAGCGGCGCGTTTTATAGCACAAAGGCAGGCCGCAGGCTAGCGCGGCATGCAGCTCTTCTTGGTCGCCGGCGTCCTGCGACCGTCGAGCGCCGGCCCGGCGCGACCTGCAGCCGGCTTGCGCTTTGGTTTATCATCTGTCCTTTCGTTTTTCCGCCTGCGCCTCTTGGCGCCAAGAGGGTTGCATGACCGTTTCCATCAAGACGCCTGAAGACATCGAGAAAATGCGCATCGCCGGCCGCCTCGCCGCCGAGGTGCTGGAAATGATCGGCGAGCACGTCAAGCCGGGCATTACCACCGAGGCGCTCGACAAGCTATGCCACGACTACATCGTTGACGTCCAGCAGGCGATTCCCGCGCCGCTCAACTACAAAGGCTTCCCGAAGTCGATCTGCACCTCGATCAACCACGTCGTGTGCCACGGCATCCCCAACGACAAGCCGCTCAAGGACGGTGACATCCTTAACATCGATATCACCGTGATCAAGGACGGCTACCACGGCGACACCAGCAAGATGTTCCTCGTCGGCAAGGCGCCCGAATGGGCCGACCGACTTTGCAAGGTCACGCAGGAGTGCCTTTATAAAGGAATCGAGATCGTTCGCCCGGGCACGCGTCTCGGCGACATTGGCGAGGTGATCCAGAAGCACGCCGAGAAGAACGGTTTTTCCGTCGTCCGTGAGTATTGCGGCCATGGCATCGGCAAGGTCTTTCACGAGGAGCCGCAGGTCCTACACTACGGCCGCGCCGGCACCGGCCTGGAACTGAAGGAAGGCATGACCTTCACGATCGAGCCAATGATCAACCAGGGCCGCGCGGAAACCCGCACCCTGGGCGACGGCTGGACCGCCATCACCAAGGACCGCAAGCTGTCCGCGCAATGGGAGCACACCATCGCGGTCACTGCCGATGGCTATGAAATCCTCACGCTGCGCAGCGACGACAGCATTCCCCGCACGTCGCCATGAGCGGCGTGCGACCCTGACGCTTTGACCGAGGGCGTGGCATGAGCCAGACCGATTCAGAACTGTTCGACCGCAGCCAGTTCCAGGCCGAACTGGCCCTCAAGGCCAGCCCCATCGCCGCGTTCAAGAAGGTCATCCGCCAGGCCCGAGAGGTGCTCGATGCACGCTACCTGGCCGGCCACGATATCCGCCGCCTGATCGAGGGCCGCGCCTGGTTCGTCGACCAGATCCTCCGGGCGGCCTGGGAACGCTTCGACTGGCGCGACGACGCCGAGATCGCACTGGTAGCGGTGGGCGGCTACGGCCGCGGCGAACTGCACCCCTTCTCCGACATCGACCTGCTGATCCTGCTGGATAAAGCCGACAAGGAAGGCCAGCGCGACGCCATCGAGGGCTTTCTCACCCTGCTCTGGGACATCGGGCTGGAGGTCGGGCAAAGCGTGCGCTCGGTCGAGGAATGCGCCGAAGAAGCGCGCGCCGACCTGACCGTGATCACCAACCTGATGGAGAGCCGCACCATCGCCGGACCCGAGCACCTGAGGCAGCGTATGCTTCAGGTCACCAGCCCTGCCGAGATGTGGCCGAGCAAGGAATTTTTTCTCGCCAAGCGCAACGAGCAGGCCGCTCGTCATTCCAAATACAACAACACCGAGTACAACCTGGAGCCGAACGTCAAGGGCTCCCCGGGCGGGCTGCGCGACATCCAGACCATCCTCTGGATTGCCCGCCGGCAGTTCGGCAGCCTCAACCTGGGGGCGATACTCGATCAGGGCTTCCTGACCGAAGGCGAGTATTCGCTGCTCGTGTCCGGGCAGGAATTCATCTGGCGCGTCCGCTACGGGCTGCACATGCTCGCCGGCCGCGCCGAGGATCGCCTGCTGTTTGACCATCAGCGCAGCCTGGCGGCACTGCTCGGCTATGAAGACAGCGACGCCAAGCTGGCCATCGAACGCTTCATGCAGAAGTACTACCGCGTCGTGATGAGCATTTCCGAACTCAGCGACCTGGTAGGGCAGCACTTCGCCGAGGTGATTCTCTGGGAAGGCGACAGCGGCAAGGCCGTGCCGCTCAACAGCCGATTCCTGGTGCGCGACGGTTACCTCGAGGTGACCGACGACCGCGTGTTCAAGCGCAGGCCCTTCGCGATCCTCGAGATTTTCGTGCTGTTGGCGCAACATCCCGAGATCCAGGGCGTGCGTGCCGAGACCATCCGGCTGCTGCGTGACCACCGGCATCTCATCGACGACGACTTTCGCAGCGATATCCGTAACACCAGCCTGTTCGTCGAGCTGTTCAAGTGCAAGGAAGGCATTCACCGCAACCTGCGGCGGATGAACCGCTACGGGATCCTTGGGCGCTACCTGCCGGAGTTCGGCCACATCGTCGGGCAGATGCAGCACGACCTCTTCCACATCTATACGGTCGATGCGCACACGCTCAACGTCATCAAGTACCTGCGCAAGCTGAGCAAGCCGGGCGTGGCCGAAAAGTATCCGCTGGCCAGCAAGCTGGTGGAGCGCCTGCCAAAGCCGGAACTGATCTACATCGCCGGGCTGTATCACGACATCGCCAAGGGCCGCGGCGGGGATCACTCGGAACTGGGTGCCGCCGACGCCGAAGGTTTCTGCGTGCGCCACAAGTTGCCGGCCTGGGACACGCGCCTGGTAGTCTGGCTGGTGCAACACCACCTGGTGATGTCAACCACAGCCCAGCGCAAGGACCTCTCCGACCCGCAGGTGATCAACGACTTCGCCCAGTTGGTGGGTGACGAAACCCACCTGGACTACCTCTACGTGCTAACCGTCGCGGACATCAACGCGACCAATCCTACCCTCTGGAATTCCTGGCGGGCCAGCCTGCTGCGACAGCTCTACACCGAGACCAAGCGAGCCCTGCGGCGTGGCCTGGAGAACCCGCTCGACCGCGAGGAGCAGATCCGCCAGACACAGCGCGCCGCGCTCGACAGCCTGGTGCGCAACGGCACCGACCCGGACGACGCCGAACAGCTCTGGTCGCAACTGGGCGACGACTATTTCATGCGCCACAGCTCCACCGATGTCGCCTGGCATACCGAAGCCATCATCGAGCACCCGAGCGACGGTGGCCCGCTGGTACTGATCAAGGAAACCACCCAGCGCGAGTTCGAGGGCGGCACGCAGATTTTCATCTACGCGCCCGACCAGCACGATTTCTTCGCGGTGACGGTAGCGGCAATGGACCAGCTCAATCTGAACATCCACGACGCTCGCATCATCACCTCCAGCAGCCAGTTCACCCTGGACACCTACATCGTGCTGGATGCCGACGGTACGCCCATTGGCAACGACCCGGAGCGCACCGAGGAAATCCGCCAAGGGCTGATCACTGCGCTGCGCAACCCTGACGACTACCTGACCATCATCCAGAAGCGTGTGCCCCGGCAGCTCAAGCACTTCGCCTTTCCACCGCAGGTCACCATCCACAATGACATGCAGCGACCGCAGACGATCATCCAAGTGGTGGCGCCCGACCGCCCTGGCCTTCTGGCGCGCATCGGCCAGCTGTTTCTCGATTTTGACCTTTCGGTGCAGAACGCCAAGATCGCGACCCTTGGCGAGCGGGTCGAAGACGTATTCTTCGTGACCAACGCGGACAACCAGCCGCTGTCCGACCCGCAACTGTGCATGCAGCTGCAGCAGGCGATGATCCAGCAGCTATCCCAGGATAACGAGCACCAGCCTTCGCCAAGCAGCTTCGCGATATGAAGCCAGGCGCTGTGCTGCGGGCCCGACGCGTGGCGGCTCAGTCCCAGGGCTTGCCGTGGGTGCGCTCGGTGTAGGGCAGCTTCTGCTGCATCGCTGCCTTGGCCAGGACGTGGGCGCTGACCGGCGCGGTCAGAAACAGGAACAGCGTGATCAGCAATTCATGAAGGCTGAGGCCATTGCCCTGACTGGAAAAGAAGATCATCGACCCGAGGACGATGCCACCCACGCCCATGGTGGAGGCCTTCGTCGGCCCGTGCAGGCGGGTGAAGAAATCCGGCAGGCGGTAAAGCCCAACAGCGCCAACCAGTGCGAACACGCTGCCCACCAGCAGAAACGCGCATACCAGCAACTCGATCCAGAACGACATGCTCTTCCCTCAGTCGATGATTTCGCCGTGCAGCAGATGCTTTGCCACCGCGACGGTCCCGACGAAACCCATCACGGCAATCAGCAGCGCCGCCTCGAAGAACAGGTCCGAGGCCAGCCAGATGCCGAACAGGATGATCATCGCCAGCGCGTTGATGTACAGGGTATCCAGCGCCAGCACACGGTCCGGCATGTCTGGCCCCTTGACCAGGCGAATGACGTTCAGCACGGCGCCCAGCCCGATCAGCGTCATGCATAGCGGAATCACGTACGCGAGCATTCGAACATCTCCAGCAGCGGCTTTTCGTAGCGGGTCTTTACCTCGATCACCAGGGCCTGGGCATCCGGCGCATCGAGCGCATGGATCAGCAGCAAGCGGTGGTCCGCACGCAGGGCTGCAGACACCGTACCCGGGGTGAGCGATATGATGCTGGTCAGCATCGCCAGCACAAACGGGTGTTCGATCTCCATCGGCACCTCGACGAATGCCGGCTGCAGCCGCGCGGTCGGCCCCATCACCAACTTGGCCACGTGCAGGTTGGCGACCCCGATGTCATAGAAGACCTTCAGGCAGAATCCACAGAGCCGCAGCGGCTGGCGGACCTTTGGCAGGTCGATCAGGAAGCCTTGGACCAGCAACGGGATGGCCCAGCCAAGAAACAACCCGAGCAGTGCATGACCGAAGCTCCAGGTGTTGTTGAGCATCAGCCAGAGAAGCGCCAGCAGCAAGGTTAGCGTCGGGTTTGGCAAAAGACGCGATCTCATAGGCCTTGCCCCCGGACGATCTGCAGATAAGGCGCCAGGTCAAGCAACTGCGACGCGGTGGCCTGGGCATAGGCCTGGATCGGCTGCGCCGCGACCACCAGCACCACGCTGCCAAGCAGCAGCCCCAGCGCCGCCACGACGCGCATGCGGTCGGCGGGCCGACCAACGCTGACGGCCTCGCTCGGGCGCCAGAACAGCATGCTGCCCGCACGACTTAGCGCGATCAGCATGCCCAGGCCGCCGATCAGCACCACAGGCCAGAGGATCGCGGCGTCCATGCCGTTCGGCACCGCGCGCAGCAACATGACCTTGCCAAGAAAGCCCGAGAACGGCGGAAGCCCGGCGATCGAGATCGCTGCGGCGAAAAACAGCGTCCCGAGCAGCAGCGGCTGCTTCAGCGCAGGCGCCGAGATCAGCTCCGAGGCGGTGTCGCCACGCTGACGGGCGATGATATCGGCGAGCAGGAACAGGCCACCGGATACCAGGGTGCTGTGCAGCAGGTAATAGAGCGCTGCCGCCAGGCCCGCCGCGCTGCCCAGCGCGACGCCAGCAAGCAGCGTTCCGACCGAAACCACCACCAGGTAGGCGAGCAGGATTTGCAGGTTGCGCGCAGCCAGCGCGCCGAAAACACCGCCCGCCAGGGTGAGCATCGCCAGCGGCCACAGCCAGTCGAGCACCATGTTGCTGAGCACCCCGGCCTCGCTGCCGAACACCAGGACGAACACCCGGACGATGGCATAGAGGCCGAGCTTGGTCATGATCGCGAACAGCGCTGCCACCGGCGCGGTGGCCGAGGCGTATGCGCGCGGCAACCAGAAGTACAGGGGCAGAATAGCGGCCTTGAGCCCGAACACCACCAACAAGAGGAAGCCGGCCGCGGCCAGCAACGGCGCCTCGGCCGGGTCCGCTAAACCGACCCGCACGGCGAGATCGGCCATGTTCAGGGTGCCGGTCAGGCCATACAGCATGCTGACGCCGATCAGGAAGAGCGACGAGCCGAGCAGGTTCAGCACAACGTAATGTATGCCGGCCTGGACACGCTTGGGCCCCTGCCCATGCACCAGCAGGGCGTAGGACGCGATCAGCAGAATTTCGAAGAACACGAAGAGGTTGAACAGATCGCCGGTGAGGAAGGCACCATTGATGCCAGCCAACTGAAACTGGAACAGCGCGTGGAAGTTTGGCCCCCGCTCGTCGTCGCCGCGCACGGCATAGAGCAACGCGAAACCGGCCAGCACGGCCGTGACCGTGACCATCAGCGCACTCAGGCGATCGAGCACCAGCACGATACCGAATGGCGGCTGCCAGTCGCCCAGCCGATAGACCGACAACACGCCGGAGTCGGCCTGCACCAGCAGCACGATCGCCAGCGGCAACAGGGCCCAGGTCGCGGCCAGGGACAATCCGCGTTTGAGCGCCAGCCCTCGCCGATGCGCCAGCAGCAATACACAGCCGGCAAGCAGCGGCACCAGGAACGGCAGGATCAAGGCGTGGCTCATTCGCGCGGCTCCCGGCCGTCGACATGATCGGTGCGCAGCTCGCCGAGGCCGCGCAGCGACAGCACCACGACGAACGCGGTCATGGCGAAACCGATCACGATCGCAGTCAGCACCAGCGCCTGCGGAAGCGGGTCACCGTACTCTGCGCTCGCCCCGACGATGGCCGGGATACCGGTCGCCAGGCGGCCCATGGCGAAGATGAACAGGTTCACCGCGTAAGAAATCAGCGTCAGCCCCATGACCACCGGAAAGATCCGGGCGCGAAGCAGCAGATACACGCCGCTGGCCATCATCACACCAAGCGTGATCGCATAGACCGCTTCCATCAGAGCACCTCCTTGCACGACTCGTCCTGGCTGACGTGGGCCAGGTTGGACAGGATCAACAAGGTCGCGCCCACTACCGTCAGGTAGACCCCCAGGTCGAACAGCATAGCGGTGGCCAGCTCGAACTCGCCCACCAGCGGAAGCTTGAAATGGCCGAATGCGGACGTCAGGAACGGCCGGCCGAAAAGCCAGCTGCCGAGCCCGGTGAGTCCGGCCACCAGCACGCCCAGGCCCGCGACGCTGTGGTAACTGAACGGCTGGCGGCGTTGCGCCCAGACCACCCCGTGTGAGATGTACTGCAGGATCAGCGCGATCGCGGTGATCAGCCCGGAGATGAAGCCGCCACCGGGCAGGTTGTGGCCGCGCAGGAAGATGAACGCGGAGACCAGCAAGGCCATCGGCAGCAGCACGCGTGACAAGGTGTCGAGCACCATTGGGTGACGGTCGGTGGACCACAGCCGGCCGACGTAGTCGCGCACCGGATGCGGCAGGCGCAACCCATGGAGCAACCCGTAGATGCCGACCGCTGCAATCGCCAGCACCGAGATTTCGCCGAGCGTGTCGAAGCCGCGGAAGTCCACCAGAATAACGTTCACCACATTGCGTCCACCTCCGCCCGGCACGCTGTTGTCGAGAAAGAACGACGCGATGCTGTCGTACGGGCGGGTCAGCACCGCATAGGCGAGCAGTGCCAGCAGCGTGCCGACGGAGCCGGCCAGGATCAGGTCGCGAAAGCTGCGCAGGCTGCTTGATTCCACCGGCGTCCGGTCCGGCATGAAGAACAGCGCAAGGATCAGCAGGATGATGGTCACCATCTCCACCGAGATCTGCGTCAGCGCCAGATCCGGCGCCGAATACCGGGCGAACACCAGTGCCACCAGCAGGCCGACCACGCTCAGCACCATCAGCGCCGTGAGCCGACGCCGATGAAGCACCACCGTCGTGACCGACGCCAGCCCCAGCAACACCAATCCAAGCACGGTGATGCCATCGAGCGGAGTCATCGGCACCACCCCGCGCAAGGACTGCAGCGGGGTCAGCGCATAGATCACCAGCAGCAGCGCACTGAGCAGCACCAGCGCCAGGTAGCGTTGCAGCGAGCCGTTTTCCATGCGCGAAGTAATCCAGCGCGCGGTCGCGGCGATGTCGTTGACCACTCGTGCGAACACCTGCAGCGAGTCGACCCGCGGCAGCCCCTCGTACCAGCGAAACACCCACTTGCGCATGGAGTAGATCAGCAGCCCGCCGCCCAGCGCGACGAAACTCATTGCCAGCGGCAGGTTGAACCCATGCCAGATGGCCAGACTGTATTCCGGCACATCACCGCCGAGGCTCCCGGCGACCGCTGCAGCTAAAAGCGGTGCAACGGTGTAGGCCGGCAGCATGCCGACCAGCAGGCACAGCAACACGAGGATCTCCACCGGAATCTTCATGTAGCGGGCCGGCTCGTGCGGCGGGTACTTCGGCAAGTCGATGGGCTCGCCATTGAAGAACACGTCGTGCACAAAGCGCAGCGAATAGGCGACCGAGAAAGCGCTGGCCAGCGTCGCCAGGGCTGGAATCGTCCAGTAGAAGCTGCCGAGCAGGTGCTGATCCAGGGTCTCGGCGAAGAACATCTCCTTGCTCAGGAAGCCGTTGAGCAGAGGCACGCCCGCCATCGCCAGGCTTGCCACCATCGCCAGCGCCGCCGTGTGCGGCATGTACTTGAGCATCCCGTTGATCCGCCGCATGTCGCGCGTCCCGGTCTCATGGTCGATGATGCCTGCAGCCATGAACAGCGAAGCCTTGAAGGTCGCATGGTTGATGATGTGGAAGATCGCCGCCACCGGTCCCAAGCGCGAATCCAGGCCGAACAGCAAGGTGATAAGACCCAGGTGGCTGATCGTTGAATAGGCCAGCAGACCTTTGAGGTCGTGTTGGAACAGGGCCAGCACCGCGCCGATCAGCAGCGTCGCCAAACCGGTAAGACTGACCAGGTAGAACCACCATTCCGAGTCCGAGAGTGCCGGATAGAGGCGAGCCAACAGGAAAACGCCGGCCTTGACCATGGTGGCCGAGTGCAGAAAGGCCGACACCGGGGTCGGAGCTGCCATGGCCTGCGGCAACCAGAAGTGAAAGGGGAACTGCGCCGACTTGGTGAACACACCCAGCAGGATGAGGATCAGCGTCACGGGATACAACGCGCTGCCACGGATCAGATCACCTGACGCCAGCACCGCGCTGAGTTCGAAGCTGCCGACGATATGGCCGATCAGCAGGATGCCGGCAAGCAGTGCGAGCCCTCCCCCGCCCGTCACCGCCAGCGCCATGCGTGCACCCTGACGGGCGTCGGAGCGGTGGTTCCAGAAACCGATAAGCAGGAACGAGGAGAGACTGGTCAGCTCCCAGAACATCAGCATCAGGAGCAGGTTCTCGGCCAGCACCACGCCAAGCATGGCGCCCATGAAGAGCAGGAAGAAGCTGAAGAAGCGTCCCATCGGCTCGCTTTTCGACAGGTAATAGCGCGCGTAGAGGATCACCAGCAGGCCGATGCCGAGGATCAACAGGGCAAACAGAAAGCCCAGGCCGTCCAGGCGCAAGCTCAGGTTCAACCCCAGCTCCGGAAGCCATGGCAGGGTCAGAATCTGCGTCTCGCCCGCAAAAACGGTTGCCCGCTGGGACAGCAACAGCACCAGCGCCAGCAGCGGCGCCAGCCCCGCACCGAACGCACAGGCCGAGCGCCCGAAACGCTCGAACAGCAACGGCAGGCAGATGCCGATGAATGGCAAAGCGATGATCAGCGCAAGCGCCATGAACAGAACCCCTTGTGTCGCGCACGCACGCGGCAGTTATCCCTTTCGATCGGCCGGGCTAAAGCCCGACGGCAATACGATGTGCGGGGATTATCCATATCGGTCAGCGCAGCGTCATGAATTCAAGTATTTCGAAACACGAACAGGCCTGCGCCAGAGGCTTTGCGGGGCGCCGACCTGCAGCGCCCCTGCCTGTCGCGGCAACCCTGTCGAGCCGCCACCGAGAGAGCGCTCAACGCCTCGCGACGCATGACGCAGGCGGGACGGGCGGCGAGGCGATCAAGGGGCGATGCGGCTGGTACCGTTGACGGTCATGATGCGAACACGCTGGCCCACGCGAAACACCTGGTTGGGCTCGACCTCCTGAACATAGGCGCGCATGTTGCCATCGTCCTCGCGCACGGTGATCTCGACGCCCTGCGCCCGGGTAATGCCCTCCTCGGTCGCGGCGCCCAGCAAGCCGCCAGCAACCGCACCGATCACAGCCGCCACGGCACTACCGCGGCCACCGCCGATGCCGCTGCCGGCGATGCCGCCGACCACCGCACCGGCGCCGGTACCGATAGGCGTCTTGGTACCTTCGAGCTTGACCGGTCGCAGCGACTCGATGGTGCCATAGCGCACCGTTTGCACGGTCCGCGCCTCGTCGCGGGAA